>CAVZLU010000008.1:0-1065000 GCA_963776355.1 uncultured Chloroflexia bacterium
TGATCGCCGCCGGACCGGATCCGACACCCGCTCGTAGACGGATTGACCCGTACCGCCGCCCGCACGACAGCAGCTCCATCGCGACGGCATTCGCTCCGGTTGCCCAGGCAGCGCCAAGCACAGCACCGGACGCGACCGCCACGCAGGGGGAGACGTCCGCGACGCGGCCGACCGGCAAGCTTGGTCGGTCGGCCGCGCGACGGGCCAGCGCGTTCTGGTTCAGGTCAACGACGTGGTCGCCGGTGGCAGCCGGCGACGACGGCCCTCCGCCAGAAGTTCTCGGAAAGCGACGAGGCCGCCCTGCGTGAGGGCGGCCTTGACCTGGACGCTCGCCGGCCGGACGAGCCGAGCGCCGGGGAGTCACCGCGGCAGAGATGACCGCACTGCTCGTCGACTCGATCGCGGTGGCAGGCGGGAGCCGGTTCGACGCATGGGCGTGAACCAGAGCTGGATCCGCCAGATGCTCGGGGAAGCCGATCCCTCTTTGGCATCAAGGGCGAGCGTGGATGGCAGGTCCCGCTCTTCCAGTTCGCCGGAGACCGCCCGATCCCTGGCGTCGCCGCTGTTCTGCGCGCCATGCCCGAGGACCTGCATCCCGTCGAGGTCTGGGCATGGCTGTCGAGTCCCGAGCCCGACCTCGATGCCCGCGGGCGGGCGGTCTCGCCGCTCGCCTGGCTACGGAGCGGGGGCAGCCCCGGAGCCTGTCGCCCGCATCTCGCGACTGACCTCTAGACCTCCCCGATGCCCAAGCTCCGCGCGGGCGAGGCGACCCTCCCTGTCCTCCTTGCAGGCGAGGTCGTCCCGTTGACGGCCGGCACGCGGCTGTGGCGCTGCTACGCGCAGGGCGGCGCCCATCCCCGTCGCTGGAACGAGGTCCGGTTCTTTGGTCCGCTGACCACGGCGCGCTTGACCCGCAGCCGCCGCCGGCGTCGATGACGACCCGCGGCGTGATGTACCTCGCGCTCCACATCCCGACGGTGATCGCCGAGGTGTTCGGGGCGACGCGGACGGTGGACCGTCACCGGTGCGCGCCATGGCCCGTGGGCCTCGACCTGGCGCGAGATGTCAGCCTCCTTGACCTCGGCGGCGCATGGCCGACCAGGGCCGGGGCGAGCCAAGCCTTCAACTCCGGGCACAAGGACCACGCTCGATCGTACGCCGTCGCGCTCTACGGGGAGTACGACCACCTCGACGGGATCGTCTACCCGTCGTCGATGCTGGGGCGGGTCAAGGATGCGAGCGGGAAGCCGACCACCAGCGGCATCTGTGTCGCGCTCTTCGACCGAGCGGCCGATGCGATCCCGAACCATCCGGCCATCCACCACCCGCCCACCCTGGCCTGGCGCTCCCGCTCGATCGCGTCGCCCGCGAAGTCGGCTACCGACTGCTCGAGCTGCCGGGCCGCTGATCGCCCCAGTCCCGGATTGCTCGACGCCACCGTCTCGATCCAGATGCGGACGGCCAGGGTCGCCTCAGGGGCCACCGGTGTGATCCTCAGCGTGTTCCGACCAAGGTTCACGACGAGGAGATCAACCCGATGGCCCTGTCACAGTCGGCCCTGTCCGGGCTGCTCGACGCCGTCCGCGCCGGTGACGGCACCGACGTCTGCGCGACGCCATGGCGCTCGTGCTCCAGGAGCTGATCGAGCTCGAGCTCCTCGGCCGTCATCGGTCGCCCGGTCCGCTTGCGCAGCAGGTTCTGACACCTCAACCTGAGCCGGGCAGGCCGTCGACGTCAAGTCGATGTCCCCCGTCAACATCGAGGAGATCCGATGCGGAACAGAACGCGAGCCATGGCCGTCGGAGTGTCGCTAGCGGCGTCGGTGCTGCTATTCCAGGGTTCGGCCTTGGGTGCGGCCACAGGCAACGACCGGGGCGGCCACACCATGACCTTCCACGTGTTGTTCAGTGACCCCAGCTACACCGATCTCGGGGCGCCAGGTTTCTCAGCAGCGGACGTGATCGTCTTCCATGACCAGCTGCTTCAGAGCGGGAAGGCGGTGGGCGACGAGGTCGGAAGCTGTGTCATGGTCGACGAAACGGGTCTCTCCAACTGCAGTGGTGTCGTGCAACTCGAGAATCGCGGGACGATCACGTTCTCCTTCGTGAACGCGCCGCCCCCCCACAAGGTATTGGCAGTCACCGGTGGGTCTGGAGAATTCAGGACAGCCCGTGGCGACGGCACTCTCGACGAGAACGGAGATGGCACAGGCACCCTCGTTCTGGGGCTCGTCAGCGGATAGCCACACGGAGCAGAGCACCCCGGATGGCACGAGATCAAGCCTCACCGGCGCGCTCGAGCACGGTCGGCGCGCATAGCGGCGACCGTCAAGGCGATGAGGGCGCCGGAGGGAGCGGCTGGATCGGGACTGCGGCAACGGCCGCTCAATGGAAGGACAGGGGTGACGCGAACGGTCCGCCGATGGGCGACACGAAGACGAGGGTCCCGAACCAGTCCCTGATAAAGGCGAGTGCCCCGGCTGACCGACTGGGGCGTCGAGCCCGTCGCCCCCCGGAGGGCGACCCCGTGCTTCCGGCCTGGCCGAGCCGGGCACGAGATCCTGCGCGTTCCGGGTCAGGCGGACGCGACAGCGGCGCGGCGCTGAGGAACTGCTCGTCAGTCGCCTTGACCAGGTCGAGCCCGAAATCCTCGGGAGGTGACATCTTCCCGACGACCGAGGCTCCGCGAACGGCTTCTCCGACGAGCGACCGTCCGCCGTGGCTCCCTTCACCGCGGCCGACGATCTGGGCCGGCGGCCATGGCCCTCGCGACGCGGGGCGGGCTCCTCGGCGACGGCCGGCTCCGCGAGCTGGTGGTCTCGCTGGTCGACGTCGCGCCCCTCACGCCCGATCACCCGTGGCGCGCCCGGCTGGTCGACGCCGGCTTCATGCCCGGCTACCGGGGTATGGCGCTCCGGCCGAGGCGCTAGGGGCGGGAGCGCCCACGGACTGCACCCTTAGTAAGGACCCGGATTCGCCAGCGTTACTCGATAGAGACCCTCTCGCGCGGTGATGAACAAGGTGCGGCCGTCTGCGCCACCGAAGGTGCAGTTGGCCGGGCTCCGCGGCACCGGGATGACGCCCCAGCGCGTACCCTCGGGAGCGAAGACCTCGATGCCGGTGCTGGTGGCAACGAACAGGTTGCCGGCATTGTCGACCGCCATACCGTCGGGGAGGCTGCCCGTGGTCACGAAGGTCCGGGCCTCGGACAGAGCGCCGTCGGCTGCGACATCCATGGCCCAGACTTGGCCGGCGTAGTAGTCGGTGACGTAGAGCAGGCTCTGGTCGGGCGAGAGCGCCAGGCCGTTGGGTGCCTCCGTGGTATCGCCGCGCCTTTCGGCGGTGAGGCCGCCATCGGGGGCGATCCGGAAGATGCCGCGGAAGTCGAGCTCAGCCTCGGGAATCGCGCTTCCGAAGGCCGGATCTGTGAAGTAGATGGTGCCGTCTGAGCGGACGGCGACGTCGTTGGGTTGGTTCAGGAGGGCGCCATCGAAGCGTTGGGCGATCGGTGTCACCGCGCCGTCGCTCTCTGTGCGCGTCACTCGGCGCGCGCTCGACTCGGCTGCGATCAGCCGCCCTTCCGGATCAACGGCGAGGCCGTTGGAACGATCGCTCGGAGTACGAAACACTGTGATTTCGTCGCCTTCCTTGAGCTGGTAGATCGTGTTGGCGGAGACGTCGGAGAAGAGCAGCACGACGCCGTCCGGCATCCACTGCGGCCCCTCGGTGAACCCGTAGCCGTCGTCGATCAGCTCGACCTCTCCGCGGCCGACCAGTGGGTCGGATGCGGCAGTCGTCGTCGGCCGAGTCGTGGTCGCGGTGGGCCCGCTTTCGGAGGCGCTGGGTCCGCAGGCCATGGGCAGCAGCATCAGCAACACCGGGAGACCAGTTCTGGATCTCATCTCCCTCTAACCTCCGATCCTTGGCAACGAGTGCAGGCGTGGCTCCCGTCTGCGTCCCCTCCTCGGGTCCTTAGCGACGGGCGTCAATCTCTCCGGTTGCTCAACGCGTCCTGCAAGGCCGTCTCGACAACCGGTCGACCGTCCAGATCTCCCGCCGAGTGTGACCACGAACGCGGTATTCCCGATGATCTCGAGCGAGGTCGGCTGGTTGAGGCCCGCCGCGAAGACGGTGAATGTGCCGTTTCGGTTGACCTCCAGGACCTGGCCGGTGTTCGGCAGCGCCGGAGCCCTCGGGGTTCCCGACGGGGAAGACGCCTTGTGCGAGGGCATAGAGCGTGCCTCCGCGGCCGAACTCGACATCAACGAGGAGCCTTCGCTCGATAGGACTTGAGCGTGCGGATGCGCCATGCGAGGCCCACGTAGCCTCCGAGCCCGGAGGCGTGAACTGGGTGACCGTCCACTCGGTCACGCGGCGCGTCCTGCCGTCATCGGTCGGGTGGCTGGCGCTCGCGATACTAGCCCTCGTCGTGGTCGGCATGCCCATCACGGCCGACGTCAGGGCGGGCGTCGTGGCGGCCTGGGCCGCCCTCGCCGTCGTCCTCGCGCTGTGGCTCGGCAGCGCGTCCGCGAGCCTGCTGGACCGAGCCGCCGCGGCCTGACGCAGCACTTCCGGACTGTCCGGTCGGTCGCCGCCAGAACGTGATCAGCTTGGGAGCGAGCAGCATCGCCGCGACGTCGAACCAGCCGTATCCGCCGGCGATCCCGGACGGTGGATTCCCGATGCCGACAAGGCCCATGGGGTCGTGTGCCTGCCAGGTCCACACCCCGAGTGAGGTGCCCAGGAGCTCGAGGTAGCCGACGACGGCGAAGGCGGCGACGAACAGCAGTCGCGTCCGATCGCGGGCGAGGAAGACCACGAGACAGCCGTACCAGAACGCCCCGAGGACGTCCGCGCGCGTCGAGACGGCGAGCCCCCACGCGGCCCAGGCGGTGCCGAGCCCGAGGACCGCCAGGGTCGCCGGCCGCGCGCAGGATCGCAGGATCGCTGTCCGGCCGAACGAGAGCGCCGCGAGGTAGACGAGCCCGTGAGCGGGCGGCACGTACAGCGGGACGTTGTGGAATGGTAAAGGTACACCCCGAGGATCGGTGAGCAGACGACCTCGATCGCACCCGCGACGGCCACGACGACGAGGACCTGGACGCGGACCAACCCGGGCCGCCCTGCGAGGACGAGCGCGAGAACGGCCACCGTCGCGACGCCCAGCAGCACCTGGCGCTCGAGCGGCCCGTCCTGATCTAGCACGAGCAGCGCCGTGATCCATGCCATGAGCCCCACGGGAAGCGCGAGCTCCCGGGCCCAGCCTGGATGCGCCCCCCAAACCACCTGGCCTGGGACGTCCGCATCCGCGTGCCGTTGGGCTGTCAGCGCCGCTGTCACGGTCCGCAGTGTGTCACCGAAGGGCGCCGGCGCCAACCGTCGCGAGCGAAGCTTGACCGCGGGATGGACCTGTTATCGTCCCGCGACGGGCGGCAGGCGGCAACCGTTCCGTGTCGGTCCCGCCGCCTGACCGGTCCCGAACAGAACGGGACACGGGACGATGGACCAATCGGTCGACGAAGTCGTCACGACGACCACGCCCGCAATGGCGCGGCTCCTGTTCGTCGCGAGCCTGCTCGTGTTCGCCATGAGCCTTCCTCTGCTGCTCATGCCGGATCGCACCGCGGACACGTTCGCCTGGACGATCAAGGTGCCCTGACCGCTGCCGTCTCGGACGTGCCCTCGATGTGACCTCCATCGGCCTCCTGTCATCCGAAGGAGTCCGGGTTGCATCGTGATGCGATGATGCAGCGATGACAAAGGTGGCACGACCCTGACGATCGACGCCGAGGTGCTCCGTGCGGTGAAGGTTCGAGCCGCTCGACTCGGCAGGGGCGACAGCGAGGTCATCGAGGCGGCAGTGCGCCGGGATCTCGGACTCGAGCTGCTCGACCGGCTGTGGGAAGCCAACGACCTCGACGAGGCCGATGCGCTGGCCCTCGCGGTCGAAGCCCAGCACCGCACCCGCGGCTGACCGGCCGCCTCCTCGTGCGGGCAGTCCTCGACGTCAACGTCCTCATCTCGGCGATCCTCTCGCCACGTGGCAGCCCGGCCCGTCTGCTCCTCGCGTGGCAGGCGGGGGCCTTCGAGCTCGTCGTCTCGCCCGCGCTGCTGGCCGAGCTTGCGCGTGCCCTGAGCTACCCGAAGCTTGCCCGACTGATCCCGGCTGCCGACGCCGACGCGTTCGTCGCCTGGATAGCTCACTCGGCGGTTCTCGCCTCGGAGCCCGTGACTGCGCCCCTGGTCCGGTCGATCGACCCAAACGACGACTATCTCGTCGCGCTCGCCTCGTCCGAGCGCGCCGTCCTGGTGACCGGCGATGGCCACCTCACTGTGCTGGCCGACCGCCTGCCCGTCCGGACCCCGGCGGAGTTCCTCACGGCGCTTGAAGAACCGCGTTCTTGAGAAGACGAGCCTCGCGGCCGAGGCCGACGGCCCCGCCACCCGGCACCGTAGCGGCCACCATTTCGGGACATTGAGGTGGCGACCGGAGGCTCGTCTACGCCTGGGCCCCGACCAAGCTCAGCAGCTTCGGCCTTGTGCTCCATGACGGGCGGTAGCGCCGCGTCGTACGCTGGCCTTGGTCGACCTCCCGGTTAGCCCGATGAGGACGTTCTCCAGATAGTGTCGGTCGAAGGCGGTAAGGGTATCGAGACAATCCCGGCTTGCTTTGCCCGTCATCCTGATCCCTGCGGCGACAACCAGCTCGCACGGCCCAACGAAACCGTCCGGACCCTCGAACGTGGCCAAAGCCGCTTCGATTTAGACCCAGGCCTCGTTGCGTTCGGACTCGGACAAGCCGGAGAGCATCTGGCGCAGCCCTCCGAACGACTCCCGCTCAGATTCGCACACACTCGGCGGCTGACGTCAGCCGAAGTGGCGCGTCGACCAGGCTGGTCGCCACTTCATGAAAGCCGGCGGTCTCGAAGGCGGCGCCGACCACGCCCGGCGCCCCGAGGCTGAACGGCCCGGGCTGTCCTGGGAGCAGCGGCGGTAGCGCAGCACGTCGCCTGATCATCCCATGAGCTCCTTGTCAAGCTTCCCCTTCTGCGAGCGCGGCCCGAGTCGAGTCGGTCGGTCGGACCTGCCGTCCCGCTCCACATAGGACGTGATACGGGTTCTGCCCTTCAGCCCGCGTTCGAGCTGGACTGGGACGGCGGGGTCACCCTTGATCAGTCGCGGGTTGTCCCCAATGGACGGATGGGCTTGCCCGCCGCCCGATCCGGCCGCGAGCAGCCGGGTCAGGCAGCGATCGACTGTGGTCGCACCTCCCCTCGGGCGATCTCGCTGCGGTAGGGAACGCCCGTGGCGGCCATCGCCCAGAGCGTCCGGAGCAGCTTGTTGGCGACCGCGATGAGGGCCTGCTTCTTCCTCAGTCGTCGCGGGCGGTCCTCGGCGATGAGGGCCAGGTACCGGGCACGGAAGTCGGGGTGGTAGCGGACGAGGCTGATCGCGGCCTGGTAGGCCACCAGGCGCAGCGTCGGCCGGCCACGCCTGTGGATCCCGCCCGGGGCGTGGCGCTCGCCCGAGCTCCGCTCGGTCGGGTTGGAACCGGCGAGCTTGACGAGACAACGGCCGTCATCGAAACGGGCCGGGTCGCCGGTCAGGGCGAGCAGGTTGGCGAGGCCGACGTCGCCGAGCCCCGGATCTGGCCCCGCAGCCAGGCGTAGCCGGTCGCCTCGAGGAGCGGCGCCATCCGGGCATCGAGCTCGGCGATCGCCGCATCGGCGGCGAGGACCCGCTCGGCCGCCAGGCGGCAGCGCAGGACCGCCCCCGCCGTCTCCGGGGTCGGCTCGACCTCGCGCGCGGCCGCTCGCAGCCGGCCGCCCATCCAGGACAGGAAGCGGCGGGGCTGGTGGCGGCGCCGGAGGAGGGCCAGGAACCGGCTCTTCGGCAGGGCCGCGATCTGCCGGGGCGCAGCCCCGTTCGGAGGAGCGCCTGGAGGTGGGTGCCCGCGAGGTCCGGGCACTCGGCCAGCAGCCTCGGCCAGACGAGCTCGAGCAGGGCGCGCTGCTCCTGGAGCGCCGCGCCCCGCTCGACGACCCGGCGGTCGCGCGCCTCGGCCAGCAGCTCGAGCTCGGCCCAGGGGCCGGCGGGCAGCTGGGTCTCGGTGAAGCGCAGCTCGGCGGCGAGGTCGGCGATCAGGCCGGCGTCGCGGGCGTCGGTCTTGTCGCGGGTCAGGTTGTCGAGCTCGCGGCTCTTGGCCACGACGAAGCTCTGGACGAGGACGTAGCGCACGCCGGCCGCGTCGAGGGCTCGGGCGACGATCTTCCAGAAGTGGCTCGTCGGCTCCATCGCCACGACGAGCTCGCCGAGGCCGTGCCGCTCGCGCAGCTCGGCGGCGCGGGCCACCAGCCGCGCGACGCCCGTCCGGTCGGTCGGGATCGTCAGCTTGCCCAGGCGACCCCGGTCGGCGGCCCGGCAGAAGATCACCACGCTCTCCTTCTTGGCCAGGTCGACACCGGCGATCAGGGCGTCGACGGGCAGGGTCGCCCGGCGACGGGCGAGCTTCATGGACTGGCGGCGCATGCCGCGAGTAACCTGCATGGCGGCTGCCTCTCCGGTGTGCGGATGTTTGACAACCACCACGCTAGCCGGGCGGGCAGCCTCGCTGTCCCCGCTCCCGTGAGGAGCTGATCCTATGATCGACATCGGGATCGAGTTGAACTGATTGCGTTCGGGCGTCGAGTAGACGATGGCCGCGACCGTCCGCCGGCGCGCAATGCGCGGCGCATGTCCCCGAGTGCCTTTTGCTGGTCGGGGAGGTAGATCAGTCCGAGGCGCGACATCACGGCATCGAACGATCCGGGCTCCACTACGAGATCCTCGCCGTCCATCACTCGGGTCGTCACGTTCGACAGTCCGGCCGTCGAGGCCTCAGCCTGGGCATACTCCAGGATCGCAGCGGAGATGTCGGTTCGAGAACGGTCCCGCTTGGCCCAACCCGTTGGGCCGCCGCGATGGTCTGCCCGCCCGCACCCGCGGCAACGTCCAGGACCCGGGCGCCGTCCATGACGCCAGCCATGTCGAGCATCGCCTCGGTCGCTGGCCAGCCAGGCCTCCAGCGTTGGCCCCCACCGGTGCCACGCCTCCGCGGTCGTCTGCCAGTCGCGGGTCGTGCTCTTATATGCGACGGGGTCGAAGACCCGAACCTCCGATGTCGACATCGACAGGGACCTCCTCCCGCGAGGAGGTGATGCTACTCCCAGAACCCCGAGTCTCGTGACGTCGAGCTTGGGGGCCTCGTGTCACCACCATCATTCGGGCGTCGGCGCGAGTCCGCGCGAACGGCCCGGCCAGTCCCCGGGCTGCGGCGCGCAACCGCGCCCGGCGGGCCCGTGATCGCAGCACTACCTGTACGGTCGTAGGATGTAGCAACTATGGACAAAAGGACACCCATCCCCAACAACACCCGCCAAGTCGGACGCGGAATGGCGCGCCGTTCCTCACCCCGAGCAGTACCAGGTCCTCCGGCAGAGAGCGCAGAGGAGCCTTCACGGGGGCCCTGTGGGATGACCACCGGCAGGGCGCGTACCGCTGTGCCGGCTGCAATACGGTGCTGTTCCAATCCGACGCAAAGTTCGACTCGGGAACGGGCTGGCCGAGCTTCTTCGCTCCGGCTGACCCGGCAGCGGTCGCCACAACGACGGATCGCTCCCTTTTCACGACCGGACCGAAGCCGTGTGCGCCAGGTGCGGCGGCCACTCGGGGCATGTCTTCAACGACGGCCCAAACCCAACGGGCCTTCGCTACTGCATCAACTCGGCTGCGCTGGAGCTCGATCCGATGGATTGAACGACCGGTTCGTGGCCTCCGTGAAGAGGGTCTATTGCGACGGCCGCCGACATGTAACCCAGCCAACTCGCGGCGGACGCAAGGTCGTCGCGATCCGGCCGTGACTCGAGGCCTCTGATACCGCCGGATGCGGTGCCCGGATCATTGCGTCCCATCACGGCGGAGGCCAATGGCCACGAGCTCGCTCGCGTCGGAACGGATCCCCCGATGGTGGCGAAGGCGGCGAGTACGTCGATAACTCGCCACAGCGTCTGCTAAATCCAACCAACTTCAAGAGACCTGGCGGGGTCTCCACGGGAACATCGGGGTGTTCGCCTTCTGCCTGGGTGCGTTCCTGTACTACTGCGCCTTCTTCCAGTCGCGACTGATCCCGCGCGGGCGCGCCTCCGGCCAGCGACTTGCGACCGCATGGCCGTCGATGACCTCGGCGATCCCGATCGTCGGCGCGGAGGAGACCGGATTGGCCGCGACCTACCTCAAGGTCCGCGAGGGCGGCCGGGTGGTCTCGATGGCCGCCCGACGTCGGCGAGGGAGCGGGCGCGGAAGGCGGCGACCTCGATGCCCGGGCCGCCGGAGGCGGACGGGTGGTGCCGGAAGCCCGACGTCAGCCGCGCTCGGCGGTCAGCGGCTCCACGACGCCGAGCCGGATGGCGGCCACCGCTATCTCGACGCGGCTCTCCGCACCGAGCTTGTCTTTGATGTGCGCGACATGTGCGCTGGCCGTCTTCTTGCTGATAAACAGCTCCGCGGCGATCTCACCATCGGATCGGCCGTCCGCGACCAAGGCGAACACCTCGAGCTCGCGCGGACTGAGGTCACGGCGCCCACGAGGCCCACGGGCCGCTGTCACACCTGCCTGGACGTCGGTGGTTTCCACCGACATGACGCCTCGTTCCAACACGGCGGCGAGGCTCAAGGTCTGCCCGGTAGCCCACATGGCAGCGAATGCGGACCGATGCAGGACCTTTCTCGCGCGCTCTACGAGCCCGTCGCGGCTGGCTACGCGCTCGGGATCCCAATTCATCTCGGTGTCGGGTCGCGTCCGATCCGCAGCCGACAGGCACGCAACCGCCTCGTCGACTGCCCCAACGGCGAAGAGCCATTGGGCCACCGCGTCGAGAACCCTCACCTGATACCACCAGTTGAGCCGGCGGCTCGTATGCGCAGCCTCGAGGATGAATCGGCGCGCGACCTCGAGCTCTCCGGACGCGATCCGCGCCGACGCGAGGTCGCAGAGCGCCACCCCCAGCTGCTCCGTATCGCCGATGGCCCGGGCCAGTTCGACACTCTCGGCAAACGAGGCGTGAGCGCGCGCTGTGTCGCCCTCGGTCAAGGCGAGGCGGCCGAGGTGGCCCAGTGTCATCGCCATCCCCGAGGCGTCGGCAGCCTGCCGGGCGATGAGCAGCGCCTCTTCGAACTGCGCACGGCCCAGCCCGGGCTCGCGACGTCGATATTCGAGGAGACCGATCGAAACAAGGAGTTCCACGAGTCGCTCGGGTCGGGCATCGATACGGCGCGCGAGCGTGAGTCCTCGGGTGAGGTGCGCCCCGGCAGCGGTGAGGTCTCCGCCATAGATCGCCATCGAGCCCAGTGCAGAAAGCGCTTCGGTCATTCCTGCTTCGTCACCTGCCCGCGAGTACTCGGCCAGGGCTTCCTCGAGGACTGAGAAGATCCGGGCCGACGGCAGCGCATGTGTCTCGGCCAGCCGTAGCAAGGCCAGGGCACGAACGCCGGCCGATGCAGCCGGCTCGATCGCCAGGGCGGCGTCCAGCCACCGCCGGCTCTCAGCAAGGTCCAGGTCTCCGCTGGCAAGCCAGAATCGCCGCTCCAGCGCACCGGCCAGGCGCAGGAGCCGTTCCCCGTCGCGCTGCTCCAGCGCGCAGGCGAGGGCGGCCCGGACGTTGTCTCGATCCGCGGCAAGTCGACGGATCCATGCCCCTTGGTCGGCGCCACGTTCGTGGGCCTGCTCTGCTTCGGCGACACCGACGAAATAGGCCAGATGACGGTCTCGCAGCTCGCCAATCTCCGCGGCAGACAGCTGAGCCAGGGCGAACTCACGGATAGGCTCGAGCATCCTGAACCGGGGCTCGCCAGCCACGTCCTGGTCGACATACAGGAGGCTGTTGTCGACGAGATGGCTCAACGGCTCCAGAACGTCGACTTCGGGCCGGTTTACGTTTGGGCGCAGCATCTCCGCCGCGGCCGCGAGGCCAAATCCGCCGACGAAGACCCCGAGGCGTGCGAACGTCCAACGCTCGGACGATCCCAACAGGTCGTAGCTCCAGCTGATCGTGGCCTGGACCGTTCGCTGCCGATCTGGAGCGTCGGTTGGACCGCTGGCCAGGGCGGGGAGCCGATGCTCGAGCCGAAGCAGGAGTGTCTCCGCCGAGATGACCTTCGTCCGAGCCGCAGCCAGCTCGATCGCCAGAGGTAGGCCGTCGAGTCGGCAACAGATCTCGGCGATCGCCTGGAGGCTGCTTTCGGTCAGGGGGAAGGCTGGCCGAACCGACCTGGCGCGTTCGACAAAGAGTGCGACGGATTCGATCGCGCGGAGCTGGTCCGGTGAGATCGACCGTTCCGGATCGGCAAGCTCGAGGGGCGCGACCGGGTATTCCTGCTCTCCAGCAAGGTGCAACGGTGTCCGGCTCGTAACGGCGACTCGGAGCGTGGGACTGGCCCCCAGCAACTCGCTCACTGCCGGGCCAGCACTCGAGATGTGCTCGAAGTTGTCCAGGACGAGCAGCGTCTCGGAGTTCCCAAAGCGCTCGCCCAACGCCTCGATCGGCGAGGCTCCGTCGAGCTCTCCGATCCCAAGGGCCCCGCCAATGGTCGCCAGCAGCCGCTCTGGCTCGCCAAGGCCGGCGAGCTCTACGAAGAAGATGCCGCCGACAAATCGCCTCGACGACCTGCGAGCGGCTTCGATCGCGAGGCGCGTCTTGCCGATCCCGCCCGGACCGGTGAGGGTCAGCAGGCGGGTGTCGGCAAGGAGGCGTCTGACGCGATCGACCTCGCGCTCTCGCCCGACAAAGCTGGTCCGCTGGAGTGGAAGACCGGGAGAGCCCGGAGTCGGCCGCTCCCGTGCTGGCTCCTCGAAGGCTGGTCCCACGGCCATAACCGCTCTCCCGTCGTCGGGCGCAAGTCTACGCCCGCCCTGGCGGGTGGCGGCCTCGAAATTCAGGAGCGCCGTAAGGCGCTGCCCGATGCCGCCCCGCCTCCTTACGACAAGGCTGGTGACACCGGATCGGCGAGGCCATCAAGGCCCCGACCGGCGGAGCGGACACAACGACCCCGCAAGCGTTTCGTCGTCTGACGAAGAGAGGAAGCAGCCATGACTACCCTCATGGATCAACCCCTCGTTGACGAGGCAAAGCTCCAGGCCCTGGTCGGCAAGGCCGTCGGCGACCTCGGGGCGACATTGTCAACCGCGATGATCTCGCTCGGCGATCGCCTGGGTCTGTTCCAGGCACTGGCCAGCGGCGGCGCGGCGACCCCAGCCGAGCTTGCCGCCCGAACCGGTACGGTCGAGCGCTACGTTCGTGAGTGGCTGGCTGCCTGCGCAGCCGGCGGATATGTCGAGTACGAACCGGAAAGCGCCCGCTTCTCGCTCAGCCCCGAACAACGGGTTGCGCTGGCCGACGAGACGAGCCCATTCTGCGTCCTCGGAGGCTTCGAATCCATCATTGCGGCCATGCGGTCCGAGCCGAAGATCGCTGAGCGGTTCCGGACGGGCGAGGGGTATGCGTACGGCGAACACGACGCCCGCTTGTTCGAGGGGACGGAGCGGTTCTTCGGAGCTGCCTACACCGCGCTCCTCGTCGCGGCCTGGATTCCGGCACTCGATGGAGTCGATGCAAGGCTACGCGCCGGCGGGGGCGTGGCCGATGTCGGCTGCGGGCACGGTGTCGCGACGATCGTGATGGCGCGTGCCTTCCCTGCCTCCACGTTCGTCGGATATGACAGCCATGCGCCGTCGATCGCCCGAGCATCCGAGCTCGCGGCCAAAGCAGGGGTTAGGCGACCGCGTGCGATTCGAGGTCGCAACGGCCACTGACTTCCCGGGCGACGGCTACGACCTCGTGGCCCACTTCGACTCTCTGCACGATGTCGGCGACCCGCTCGGCGCGGCGCGGCGCGTGCGGAGCGCCCTCGGTCCCGCTGGGACGTGGTTGATCGTGGAGCCGCAAGCGCGCGACCGACTCGAGGACAACTTCAACCCGATCGGACGGCTCTTCTACGGCGCATCGACTCTCATCTGCACGCCACACGCAATGTCAGAGGGTGACGAATCGGCACTCGGCGGGCAGGCAGGCGAAGCCCGGATTCGTGCCATCGTCGAGGCGGCTGGCTTCCGACATTTCAGGCGTGCGACCGAGACCCCGTTCAACCTGATCCTGGAGGCGCGGTTGTAACGGTCGCCGAGTCACGGGTGGCCGGCTGACCCAGCCGGCTGCCCCCGCTGCAAGGTATGCGGTCGGCCTCATGAGTCCGCTGCGCTGAGTACTGAGCTACTCCGCCAGGCAATCAAGCTTACGGGCGGCAACGAGCGAACGAACACGAGCGAACGAACCTCTTGACGACGTCCGCAGCGCGGTTAGACTTCGGTACATGGCATCCGTCCGAATCTCTACCGTTGAGGCTCCGCTCGATCGCCCCGACCTTGTCGACCCGGCCATCCGGTTGCTGCGGCGGGCGCAAGCGCTGGGACTGCTGGGGGATAACGAACGAGTGGACCGTCTTGACCTTGAGCTCGTTCGCAGGATCGCGCAGGAAGCTTCTGCCGCAGGAATTGGTCAGGATGCCGCGGTCGCGCTCCTCCAGGGCGTTAGCGCACCCGACCGGCTCGCGGCGCTCATCGAGCGACTAGATGACTCCCTCACGGAGTCGCCGTTGCCGGACCGCGAACTACCGGAACTTCTGCGCGTTTTTGGCCGGGAGGACCTTGCGGTCTTGGCGGGGACGTCGGGCGTTAGCCTGGGACGCTATGTCGCCGGCTCGCGGAAGTGGCCGGACGAGCTTGCGACTCGCATCCATTGGCTCGCGTTGGTCCTGTCCGACCTCGCTGGGGCGTACAACGAGTTCGGTGCTCGGCGCTGGTTCGAGCGCGAACGGACCCAGCTCGACGGCCGTTCGCCGCGACAGGTCCTCGGAAGGGAGTGGGATCCCGCTTCTCCCGACGTCGAAAGGGTTCGCCAGCTCGCGGCTTCCCTCGCCGGCGTCGGGGCCGCGACGTGATCGTCTTTCGCCACGCGGATCCTCGATTTCCGTTTCTCTGGGAGGCGTTGGCTCAGCCTCCCGCTCGGTGGCACGGTCACGGGGAGGGACCCGTGCACTATTTCGCGGAGACGCCGGATGGGGCTTGGGCAGAATTCCTGAGACACGAGGAGATCACCGACCCTGCAGATCTTGCGGGTGTCGCGCGGTCCATCTGGGCGATCGAGCTGCCGCGTCCCCCCCGCGCGCGGCCCCGCCTCGGCACCGCGACGATGATGGGCGGCACATCCACGTATGGCGACTGCCAGCGTGAGGCGCGTCGGATGCGCGCGAGAGGACGCCAGGGCCTCGTCGCGCCATCGGCGGCCGTCGAGCCAACTACGGCCAGCGGCTTTCGAACCGAACGCGGCCTCCAAGCCGGGCCAAGGCGTGAGGAGCGCGCGTTCGTCCTGTTCGGGCTGCGTCCTGATCTCGTCGGCTGGGCCGCCTGCAACGAAGGTCGACCTCGCGACGACCTCCTGGCGCGAGTCCGACCTCTTCGATAGCGCCTCGTCGCCACGTCGAGAGATCAAGGGCGCACGCCAAGGAAGTCGCAAACGGGCCGACTCGGTCAAGTCCCAGCGCGTGGTGTAATAGCGCGTCGTCCTCGCGCCTGATCGTCAACTCGCCACGAGCAGGGCTGAAACCACCTCCTCGGACTCGGGCTCGGCGTCGATGAGCGCGAGCGTCTCGGGCCGGAAGTAGCGGCGGCCGTCCTGCCACTCGTCGTCCTGCTCGGCGAGGATCGTGCCGACGAGGCGCAGCACTGACGTCGCGAGGCTGCTATGCAAGCGACCAGTTCTGTTGCCGGCGATCACGGTCGCAACTGCCTCGACGGCGCTCCCACTCTGTCGCGCGGGCGTATGCCCGCACAGCATCGCCGCCACCCCCCGGTAGCCGGCCTAGTCCAAGAAGTCGCGCAGCTTGCGCGAGCGGGACGGGTGCCGGAGCTTCCGCAAGGCCTTGGCCTCGATCTGGCGGATCCGCTCGCGGGTGACGTTGAACTCGCGACCGACCTCCTCCAGCGTCCGGGCACGGCCGTCCTCCAGGCCGAAGCGGAGCTGCAGGACGCGTCGCTCGCGGCCCGTCAGCGAGTCGAGCACGGCCGCCACCTGCTCCTTCAGCATCTGGTGCGCAGCCGCCTCGGCGGGGGCGAGCGCCGCGGTATCCTCGATGAAGTCGCCGAGGGTTCTGTCCTCCTCCTCGCCGACCGGCGTATCGAGGGAGATCGCCTGCTGGCTGGCCTTGGTGATCTCGCGGACCTTGTCGGGGGTGACCACCACCTCCTGGCCCTTGGACATCGCCTCGGCGATCTCCTCGACCGTTGGCTCGCGGCCCAGCTCCTGGAGCAGCTGGCGCGAGACCCGGATGAGGCGGCTGATCGTCTCCACCATGTGGACCGGGATGCGGATGGTGCGGGCCTGGTCGGCGATGGCACGCGTGATCGCCTGGCGGATCCACCAGTGGGCATACGTCGAGAACTTGAAGCCCCGCTCGTAGTCGAACTTCTCGACCGCCCGGATCAGGCCGATGTTGCCCTCCTGCAGGAGGTCGAGAAGGTTCATCCCGCGGCCGATGTACTTCTTCGCGACCGAGACGACCAGGCGCAGGTTCGCCGACGTCAGCTGCTCGCGGGCGTCTCGGCCGAGGCGCACGATCTCACCCTCGTGGTGGGCGAGCTTCGTGTTGGGCGGCACCTCGGGGTCGTAGCCCATTCGCTTGAGCAGGACGGCGTCGTTGCCGGTGGTGATCCAGCGCTGCAGGGCCGGGAACGCCACGCCCTCGCGGGTCCAGTCGTACAGGCTGCGCAGGCCGACGTTGTCCCGCGAGTCGAGATCGCCGGTGTGGACCGCGAGGTAGGCGAAATCGAGAAGCAGCAGGAACGCATCCGGCGAGCGTGACTGGTTGTACGCCGCGACGAGGTGGCGAGCCTCCTTGAGGAGCGCCTTGGTCCCATCCGACTGGGCATCTTTGGCGGCCTTGACCAAGTAGAACGGGGGCGAGACCACCAGCAGGTCACCGGCCGCCTCGTCGGTGATGGCGTCGCGAACGATCGCGTGCGCCTCGGGCCCGAACGGCAGCCGGTGCTGGGGCTTCGCCATCCGGGTCGTGCGCTCCGTGTCATGGAGGGTCCACTCGTGGAGGGAGACCGTTCCCTTCCAGGGCACCTCGACCATCTGCTCGCCGAGCTCGATTGCCTTGGCCAGGACGACCTCTTCCTCCGCGGTGAGGAGGGCGACCCTGCCGATCTCGCGGAGGTACATCCGGACCGGGTCGTCCATGCCGAGCACGTCGGCCGCGAGCGCCTCGGGCTCCTCGGCGGCCGGCTCTGCGAGCTCCCCAGCCGGCGGCTCCTCGAACACCTCATCGTCCACCGTCGTCGGAGCACCGCCGACGGGTGCGCGCGGCTCGGTCCCGTCCTCCTCGACCACCTCCGCATCGATGGCTACCGCGCCAGCGGGCGCCGTGCGGACTTCGGGATCGGCGTGGGCGGTCTTCTCGGCCAATGGGACCGCGACAGCGCTGGCACTCGCGGCACGACGGCGGATTGTCTGGGCGCTGGCGAACTTGACCACGGGGAGCGACCCCGATGTGAGGCCCAGCTCCCGTCTTGTGATTCCGTTCCTCCCCGAAAGTCCCAGCCGATCGCCACCCCTCACTCTACGCCTACGCCGGGTGCTCTTCGGTAGCGCGCCAGAGGAACGGGACGTCGGATTCGGCTGGAGGGCCAGGATGTGCGTGGTCCTCGCTCCGCACGTCGACGGCGATCCCAATTGGGATTGGCCAGATCGCGCCGAGCGGGGGCCTCCGCCGGGCGCCTCGTCGACTCGCTGTCCTTGCACGCTGACCGTCACGTGGCGACCAACACGCCCGCGCACGTCATCGTCTCTGACGCCAACCCAGTCGTACACAATCGCGTACGCATTTGACATTGACCGTGCTTGGGCGCGCACGCACGCTGACCGCGGGCGGCAGGAGCAGGGCGGAGGACCACTGTCTAGGAGCGCCGCGTGGACCCGAACGGGCTCATCAGGCGAGCGGGCCTGGTGTGACACGAAGCCCCGTCCGCGAATGGCCGATCTGCCGAGCATCGATGTCCTCGTCCCGCGGCTCACCGACCGCGGTCTCGTTCCGCGGGCGACGCGCGGCACGTATCGCTCGCTCGGAGCCGACCAGCCGGCCGTATTCCGACCCCGACTACTCGGGGGGCCCGGGGTCACCCGTGGCTCGGCGCCTCAGGTGTTCTCAGTCGGGCCTCACGGTACCCCGCATGATGTGACCGCGAGGGCAGTCCGATCGTCGCGCTTCCCGGGCAGGTGGCTGATCTCGCCCGGGCCAACGGTTGTCGGTTTCCGTCACCTTCGCGCAATGAGGACGGTTTGCCCGTAGTACTCCCCGTGCCACCGAGTGGGTTCGAAGTTGCACGCGCAACCGTAGGCGAACCCTCTGCTCGCACATGAGATCGACGCCGGTCGGTCGGCCCGGACCGCCATTATTGGAGCGGCCCGCCATCGTCTGCCACCACGGAGGACGGCAACGGGTCGACTGCATCGACACGTAGACATCCTTGGATAAGGTGGCGGTACGAGGCCGCCTGGTCAGATCCCTAGAGGTTGCCGGACTCGACACTCGTGGCTCTCTGCCAGACGAGAAGCGGGGCCGGCTCGTAACCGACCCCGGTTCAATTGCGCAGGCGCGCCTCAGGGCGCGAGCGAGATCGTGCCGAACGCTCCGCCAGCTTCGTCGTTCGGGCCGGCTGCAAAGAACAGGGTATTCGACGGGCCGTTGGTCGGGGTCCCGCCGCCAAACGCGATGGCCCACAGGCCGTCGATGACGACCGCCTTGTGCTCCGTGTCGCGCAGCTTGCCATCAGGATGCCAGGCGTGACCGTCCCACCGGAACGCATTCAACCTGCCGTTGCCGAAATTGCCGACAATGAGGTCGCCGCTGAAATCGGCCGAAGTCGGCAGGAGCCCAGGCGAGTCCCCAGGGCGCGTTGAGCGAGCCGCGGGTCGCCACTCGAGCCAGGAACGAGCCGTCGGTCGCGTAGGCGTCAACGACGCCACGGCCCTGGCCCGCCCGCTCATCGTCGCTGCCCGGCTGCTGCTTCGCGTAGGTCACGAAGATCGTGCCGTTCAGATTCTGGATGCCGAACGGAGCGTAGCCCTTGGGCAGCTTCGGATCGACGAATGCGCCGGACCAGGTCTGAAGACCGAAGGAGCTGTCGAAGACGTCAACTCGAGCGTTGTGGAAGTCGGTGGCGTACAGGTAATCCGCACCACCCGACACCCCGATCGCGAGGCCCTTGTAGACGGCACCGGGCGCCGACTCGTCGGCTCCGATCTCCGCCGCGGTCCCGAGTGCGGGTCGCCAGCCGGAGATGATCCCGGCCTCGCTGGCGAACAGGAACCGATCGCCGTGGAAGGAACTGCCGCTGCCGTTGAAGACGGTACCGGTCGGGGCTCCCTCAGGGATCGTCACGACCAGACCCTGCTTGGCGCCGCCCGCGTTGTAGAGAGTCGACTTATCCGTGCCGTTGTCGGCGACCCACCACGGGCTTGTCGGGCCGCGGCTCAAACCCCAGCCGTTCACGAGGTCCGAGTCCGTGGCGTCACTCACGAGCACGTTGACTCTGTAGCCGTTTTCGTTCGAGCCTGGGCCGTGGGCGGCGACCGGGACGGCCGCTGTCATGAGGATACCGAGCGCGGCCCCCGACACAATGAGTCGACGAATCATGGGGCGTCCTCCTTCGGCGGTGCGACCCCGACCGGCCACGGCGCAGCCGCTCGCACTGATGCCGGTCGATACGTTCACGAACCGGGGTTGGTTTCGCGAATGGTCCCCCAGCGCCACTCTTCTTCGGCGCCCGGACATGCAGCCGAGTGCCTGACCCGATCTTGTCGTGCCAGGGCCAATGGTTCGGCCCGCGACGAAGTCGCCTGAGCGCCGTCCACGATGAGGAGGTAAGTCCAGATGCGGCCCTTGCCCTTGATCTCGGTCTCACCGCCGTGCTGGCTCTGCTGCCCGACACCGATGTGGTTCGAGGCCCGGGCCGGGGGGTGGACGCCTTCGTGCGGGTGCTCGGCGCCGACTACTTGGTCCCACTGGCGTTCGTCGGACGGCGGGTCGGCATCCGGGTGACGCCGAGCACGATCCGCATCTCGAGCGAGGGGTCGGTCATCGCGACCCATGCCCGGAGCTTCGTGCCCGCCGCCGTCGTCCTGGCACCGGCCCACGGCCGGGCGGTTCGGCTCGCCCGGGAGGCCCGCGACCGGCTGGCAAGGCGAGTCTCTAGCGCGACGGCACGTCGGTCTTCCGGCGAAGACGTCGGCGGAGCTGCACCACGCAACTGATGCGAGCGGGTGGCAGCACGGGCGGCTCTGGGCCGCCCAACGATCGTGGCCGTCATCGTGCAGCACGCAACCCAGGGAGGTCCGCGCCAGACACTGCGACCACCCGGCCCGGCCGCTCGAGATATGGCGTCCACTCCGTCCGCGCGGGCCGCCTCCGTGTGTAGGGAAGTCCTGCGGGTAGCGTCCATCCCGCCATTCGACCACCCGCCCCGGCAGTGTCCACGTGGATCGAATCCGCTGGGCAGCCCCGGCATCGACTCGGACCTCACTCTGAGCCCGTTGCGTCCGCAGTTGCCGTCGGCAGCGCCGCCGTAACGACCGTCCCTCGCCCCGGAGCGGACTCCACGGTGACGGACCCACCGAGACGCTCGGCGCGGGCCGCCATGCCCGCGAGCCCGAGACCATCGGTGTGCTTCTGCGGATCAAATCCGACACCGTCGTCGCTGATCTCCATCCGGACGCTCGTCGTTGAGCTGGCGATTCGGAGGCTAACCTCGTGCCCCCGCGCGTGCTTGACGACGTTGTGGATCGCCTCCTGCGCAATCCGATACAGGGCGTCCTCGGTCGGCAGCGGGAGACGCGCCAGCGCGGGACTGATGTCGAGTCGGATCACGAGGCCGGTTCGACCCTGAACTGCCGCGACGTGCTTGCGAAGCGCCGGGACAAAGCCCTCCTCCCCAACGCTGCCCGGACGGAGTTCGAAGATGAGACTCCGCATCTCGGCGAGCGCATCTCGCGCAATTGCGCCCAACTCGTCGAGCTTGGCCTCGACGCCGGGCTTGTTCCGTTCGAGGAGCATGCGGGCGGCCCCGGCGGTGATTGTCATGCTGAACAGCGCCTGAGTCACCGAGTCATGGAGCTCCTGGGCGAGGTGCGCGCGCTCGCGACTGGCCGCCAGCTCGGCGGCCTGTTCGCGGATCTCCCGTTCCAGGCGAAGCCGCTCGCTCATCTCCCGAACCGAGCCGGTCCCGCCCCCATACCGACCGTTGGTTGGTGTCCCGATGTTGTGCACCTCGACCGGCACGGGATGCCCATCCTTGTGACGCAGGTTCACCCGATACGTCTGGTCGCCGTCGGGGTGCGCGATCTGCCATCGGTAGCCCTCCTCGAAGGCATCGCGCGATGACTCGTGCATCACGATCTCGGAGCTCTGACCGATGAGCTCGTCGGGTCGGTAGCCGAGGAGGCCCTCACTACCGGCGCTGACGTAGGTGAAGATGCGATCGGCCCCAGCGGCCCAGATGACGTCCGGCAGTCGGTCGAGCGCGCGGAGCAGCGCCGGCAGGTCCATCGAGCGGCGCGAATCGGTCCTCACCATCGATGACGTGCCGCCTCGCAGTGGGACGCTTCGGCGGCTCAGCTCTTCGAGGCCGTCACAGGCTCCGGCGTCACGCCGTGCTCGACGGCATAGAGCGCGGCCTGCGTCCGACTGGCGAGGCCGAGCTTGCCCAGGACGTTGCTGACGTGGGTGCGTGCGGTGCAGTCCGCGATCCCCAGCTCTGATGCGATCTCCTTGTTGCTCAACCCACGGCCGAGGAGCCCGAGCACCTCAAGCTCGCGCTCGGTCAGCGGATCGATCGGCGGCGGCGCTGGTCGTCGCCGAAGCCGCTCGGCGAGGAGCTTGGCGACCGTGCGATCGAGCCGGACTTCCCCGTCATGGGCGGCGCGGATCGCGTCGATCACCGCTCGCTCGTCCGCGTCCTTGAGCAGGTAGCCTGCCGCACCCGCCTCGAGGGCCGCGACGACCTTCTCCTCCTCGATGAAGCTGGTGAGCGCGAGAACCTCGGTCGCTGGACGCCCGGCCTTGATCTCGCGGATCGCGGCGATGCCGTCCTTCACCGGCATGACGAGATCCATGAGGACGACGTCCGGAGCTCGGGCGTCCGCAAGGCGAACGGCCTGCTCGCCGTCTGCCGCGTCGCCGACGACCTCCATGTCGTCCACGATCTCGAGCAGCCCACGTAGCCCGCGCCGAACGATGGCGTGATCGTCGACGATCAGGACGCGGATCTTCTCCGACTGGGACATGGTGCGTGCCAGTGTCTCGGCGAGGCCGCCGGCGGAGCAAGGGCCGTTCGTCAGGACTCACCTCCCTGCGACATTTGTCGCAGGCGATCGCCACAAGAAGCGGAGCCCTGTCCGGCACGGTCTGGCGACGACTGGCGAGCGACCGCGCGGGATCCTCATCGTCGGGAAATCGAAGACCAACGAGGAGGTTTGCCATGACATCCACCATCGCTCGTTTCGGAGGCCTGGTCCTGGCTCTGATCGCGCTCGCCGTCGGCGTCCTCATCGGGCGCGTAATCGAGGCGATCGCGGTGGCCGCCGTGCTCTACGCCGTGTGGACGTCTGTCTGGCGCGTCGTCGCGGCGCCCGATCATGAGCCGTCGCGCGGCAGCGACGGCCCGCTGGCGTGAGGAGGTCGCGATGGCGCTCGTGATCGACTCCCTCTGCAAGTCCTACGGCGCCATTCAGGCGCTCGACGGCATCAGCCTCGTCGCGCAACCCGGCCAGGTGTTCGGCTTCCTCGGCCCGAACGGCGCCGGCAAGACGACGACGATGCGCATCGTTCTCGACATCATCCATGCGGACACTGGCTCGGTGACCTGGGCTGGCAAGCCAGCCGCCGACGCGCCGCGCCGCACCTGGGGCTACCTGCCCGAGGAGCGCGGCCTGTATCCACGGATGAAAGTCCTCGACCAACTCGTGTTTGTCGCCGCGTTGCACGGCATCCCGCGCGGCGAGGCGGCCCAACAGGCTCGGCACTGGCTGACCCGCTTCCGGATTGGCGACTATGCCGATCGCCGGGCGGAGCAGCTGAGCAAGGGCAACCAGCAGAAGGTCCAGTTCATCGGCGCGATCCTCCACGATCCCGACGTCCTGCTCATGGACGAGCCGTTCTCGGGGCTCGATCCGATCAACGCGTCGCTGGTCAAGGAGGCATTCCTCGAGCTGCGCGACCGGGGCAAGGCGATCGTCTTCAGCACCCACCAGATGGAGTCGGTCGAGGAGCTGTGCGATGCGATCGCGATCATCGATCGCGGCCGACTCGTCCTGTCGGGACCGGTTCCCAGCGTGAAGCGCCAGGCGGGCCGGGTCGTCGTCCGCCTCGGCGTCGCCGGCGACCGGGACCTGGACTGGCTCGAGGCGCTGCCGAACGCAACAGTGCGTCGGTCGGGCCTCGACTATCACGAGATCGAGCTCCGCGACGGGGCCGATCCCGAGACGATTCTCCAGGCCGCGTTCGCGCGGCACGCGTACGTGACCCGCTTCGAGATCGCCGCCCCGTCGATCGAGGATATCTTCATCGACCGCGTCGGCGCGACCACGACCGCGGAGCGAACCCTGGCTGCGGGGGTGGTGGAGGCAGACCGATGAGAACCATCAGCCGCGCCTCGCTGACCAACGTCCTCACCGTGGCCCGTCGCGAGTTCGTCACCCGGGCCACGACGCGGGCGTTCCTGATTTCGACGCTGCTCCTGGTCGTCGTCGCCGCGGCGGTGGCGCTCGCCCCCGTGGCGATCGGCTTCTTCGGCCGCGAGAGCAGCCGAGTTGCCGTCTACGTCGGGGCGGCCGACCTGCAAGGCGACCCGCTCGCTGTGGTCGACGGCCTGCTGAACCCACCCAACGGTCAGGGTCTCGGTTCGTCGTTCGTCGTGAGCCGATCGACTGATCTCGATGCCTCGCGCCTCGAAGTTGCGGACGGCAGACTCACCGCCCTGCTCGACGTCGAGCGTGACGCGCGGGGCGAGACCGCCTTCACGCTCTATGCCAAGGCACCCAACAACAGCAGCACGGCCGTCGTCGCCCGCCAGGCGGCGACCTCGATCGCGGTCGCCGACCGCCTCGGCCGGCTTGGAGTCGCGCCAGGTGACCAGGCACGCCTGTTCGCGCCGCCGGAGGTCACCCTCCGCTCGCCGGACCTCTCGAAGCCTGCCGCCAGCTCGCAGGCGGACCGCGCAGCAGATCGCCGACACGGCGGTGATCGTCGCCCTCGAGATGTTCCTGCTGCTGGCGCTCATGTTCTACGGCACCTGGATCGCCCAGGGCGTCGTCGAGGAGAAGAGCAGCCGGATGATGGAGATCATCCTGGCGACGGCGTCGCCCTTCCAGCTCCTCGCCGGCAAGGTGCTCGGCGTGAGCGCGGCGGCCTTTGCGCAGTTCGGAGCCGTGCTCCTCGCGTCGGTCGTCGCCCTGCTCGCGCAGGGTCAGGTCGCGGCGCTCGTGTTCGGCGACGCGGCGGTTGTCAGCCTGCCGTCCGGTCTGACGCCGTCGATCCTCGTCGCCTTCTCGGCGTTCTTCGTGCTCGGCTTCCTGCTCTACGCGGTGCTCTTCGCCGCGGCGGGCTCACTGGTCAGCCGGCCGGAGGATGTCAGTCAGATGGTCACCCCGATGACGCTCCTCGTGTGCGGCGCCTACCTGATCGCCCTGTACGCCTCGCTGGGGAGCATCGACATCAACGCGCCGTGGGTGGTCGCGCTCTCCTGGGTGCCCTTCCTGTCGCCGTACCTGATGCTCTCCCGGCTGAACGCGGCCACCGTCGGTCCGCTGGAGGTGGCTGTTGCGGCTCTCCTCCTTGTGGCGACGATCGGGCTCATGACGTGGGTCGCGTCACGCATCTACGCGGCCGGTGTGCTCATGTACGGCCAGAAGCCCAGCATCGGGGGCGTATGGAAGGCACTGCGCGAGACACGCTGACGCGGTACCGATGAGGCTCCGCCCGCGGCCGGGCCCTGGCCAGGAACTCCCTCATCCAGCGCAACGCCTCGATCGTCATCGGGACGCGGGGCCCCTTTGCGAGCTGGAGCGACGCCGGACCGTCTGCCCGTGCGTGTACAGGGATGCTTCGAGGAACCCGATGCCGAGCACCGATCCAGGGACGGTGCGATGAGCGGCATGTCGGCGGAGCAGGTTCGGCAGCTGCGCGACCAGAGGGATCGGGCTCGGTCAAGGCGTTCGTCACGCGGATGCGATTGATCCCGCTTGCTTGTCGGTCGGCCGTGCGCCCTGGTCGCCATCCACCACATGGGCACCGGGGCGGATCCCCGCCATCATCAAACCGATCTCCTCGCGGCTGGCCGTCCGCGGGTCCGCCGACCCGATGATCGCCCCCTCGTACATGACGAGGACGCGATCGGAGAGGGTCAGGATCTCATCGAGGTCGTAGGAGATGATCACGACCGCCGTTCCGCTGTCGCGCTGGGCGACGAGGCGCTTGTGGATGTACGCCGAGGCGGACACGTCGATGCCCCTGGTGGGTTGGGCGACCAGCAGGACCTGCGGTCGGCCCGACAACTCCCGAGCCATGATCAGCTTCTGGATATTGCCGCCGGAGAGGCTCCTCGCAGGCGTATCCAGGCTCGGCGTCCTCACGTCGAACTCGACGACGAGCTCGTGGCAGTGTCGACGGATGACTCGAGGCCGCAGGAAACCGAATCGAGTGAACGCCTTGCTCCCGTGTTCCACCAGCAGGAGGTTTTCGCCAACGCTGAAGTCAGCGACGACGCCGTCCCGCATGCGTTCCTCCGGCACGTACCCGAGACCTGCCGACCGAACGGCGGCGGGTCCACGGCCGGCGACCTCGGTGTCGTTCAATCGGATCGTGCCGCTGGCGGGCGCGCGCAATCCGGCGATCGTCTCCGCAAGTTCACGCTGTCCGTTGCCCGCGACGCCGGCGATCCCGACGACCTCGCCGGAACCGACGGTGAAACTGCAGCCTCGAACCACCTCGGTGCCCCTGTCACCCTGGACGCGGAGGTCCGTCACGACCAGCCGCTCGCGGCCGGCCACTCCCTGTGCCTGATGCGCCACCGTCGCGAGCTGGTGTCCCACCATCATCTCCACGAGCAGGCCCCTGGACGCCTCCGCGGCAGGCATCGTGCCGACGACCTGGCCATCTCGGAGCACCGTGATCCGGTCCGATAGTTCGAGGACCTCGGTGACCTTGTGCGAGATGAAGACCAGTCCTTTGCCGTCTTTGCTCATCTGGCGTAGGACCGCGAACAGGTCCGCTACTTCCTGAGGCGCGAGCACGGCCGTCGGCTCGTCGAGGATGAGCACCGCGACGTCGCGATATAGCGCCTTGATGATCTCGACGCGCTGCCGCTCGCCGACGGACAGTTGCCAGATGAGGGCCTGCGGGTCGACGTTCAGCCCATACTTTTCGGCGAGCTCGTGGATGCGCCCCGAAACGTGCTCGAGATCGTTTCCCGGCCCGCGTGTCGTCTTGGAGCCGAGGGCCACATTCTCGGCGACGGTCAGGGTGTCCACCAGCATGAAGTGCTGGTGGATCATCCCGATCCCGTGGTGGATAGCACTGGACGGCGAGCTGATCGCGGCCGGCTGGCCGTTGATCCGGATCTCGCCTTCATCGGGCCGATAGAGCCCGTAGAGCACGCGCATGAGCGTGCTCTTACCGGCGCCGTTCTCGCCGAAGAGGGTGTGGACCTCCCCGGCGAGGACGTCGAAGCTGACGTTATCGTTGGCAACCACGCCGGGGAAGCGCTTCGTGATGTTACGCATCTCCACCAGCGGAACGACCGCCGGATCCGGCAGTCCTCCCGGCATGGTCGCCTGCGGGCTCGTCAACCCTGGCTCAGTCATCGGTCATCACTGCGGAACGGTGATCGTCCCATCGCTGATCCCGGTGATCAAGGAGTCAGCCTTTGCCTTGACATCTGCGGGAAGAGTGAACCCTGGATTGAACTGGATCTCCTCGCCGCCGTTCTTCAGGGTCAGCGTGTAGGTATCACCGCCGAGTTTCCCACCCTTCATCGCGGTGAAGATCTGCTCGAGGACGGTGTCCCACTTGTAGACCTGGCTCGAGACCACGTTGGCCGGCGCCAGGGACGCCTGCGACCACTGCGTTCCGAACCATGGGAGATTCTCGCTCTTGGCGACGCCGATGGCCCCGACGACGGCCTGAGCCGTGCCGGTCAGGACGTCTGCCTTGTTGGCCACGAATGCCTTTGCGCTGGTAGCCATCAGGCTGGCGTCGCTGAATGAACCGGTGTAGACGGGCTTGCAGCTGATCGCGGGCTTCTCGGCCTTCGCGCCGGCGCAGAACCCGTCGACGTAGAGCTTGGCATCTCCGACCTCGATCGGTCCGATGACCCCGAGCACAGAGGACTTGCTGAGCATCGCCGCCATCGCGCCCTGGACATACCCGCCCTCCTGGGAATTCGCCTGGTAGGCGAAGATGTTCGGGAGATCGAACGTGGTCCCCGCGGTCCCCCAGGCGAAGGCGACATTGGGGAATTGCGGTGCCAGCGCCTGGACGGTCGACCCGTACTGGGATCCGTGCGCGATGACCAGGTTGTAGCCCTGCGACGCGTAGTCGCGGATCACGTTGCCGGCGGTGGCCACCACGAACTGGTTGTCGGAGATGGCGATCTCGAGGTTGTACTTCGTCTTGAGCGAATTGAGGGCTTCCACCATCGACTGGGTGAACGCCAGGTCGTTCACGGCGCTCGGCGCGATCAGGGCCACCTTGAGGACGGCAGCCGGAACCGCGCTCGAGGCAGGCAAGGATTGCGCCGCACTGGGTGCGGCCGAGCTCGGCGCGGACGTCACGGCCGCAGGTCCACTGGAGGCCGGCGCGGTCGCGACAGCTCCAGGCGAGGCGCCGCTGCCGCATGAAGCGACGATCAGCGCCGCGACAGCGGCACCCAACCCCCACCTGAACGTGCGGTCGACATGTCTCTCGATTCTCATCCTGGCTCCTTCTCCTGGAAACGTGGATCTACCTTGACCGGCCCTTGCCGCGCGGACTCGCGGGGGCCGTTCGTGAACGCATCGCATCGCGTCAGCCCAGTCAGCCACCCCGCTCGTACGGTTTGCCGAGAGCCGCCGGCTGGCGGAATCGACGCGCGATGAACAGCAGGGCGAGAACGGTGATGATCGCCGGCGCAGTCGCAGCCAGATCGGATGCACTGAGCGGGATGATCCCGAGTGACTTCCACGTGAGGATGACCGCTCCGACGAGACCGTAGAGCAGCGCCCCGCCCATCACGCCGACCGGCCGCCATCCGCCGAAGTAGACCAGCGCGACGGCGATGAACCCCGCGGCCTGGGTCAGGTTGACCTGGAAGATGCCGTTGTAGAGCAGGAGACTCGCACCGGCGAGACCTGCCAACGTGCACCCCAAGATCACCGTCGACCACCGGATGAGTGTGACGCTCACGCCCAGGCTGTCGGCCGCGGCCGGGTTCTCACCCACCGCCCTGATCTTCAGCCCATAGGACGTCCGATTGAGCATGATGGTCACGACCGGCACGAGGATGAAGGCCAGGTACACGAGGGCGCTCTGGTTGAAGAACATCCCGCCGATCACCGGGATCTGATCGAGCAGCGGGATGCCGATGGGCTGCAGCGACGGGATCGGAAGTGGCGTGCCGACCAGTTTCGTGAACAGCAACGCGCTGAAGCCGAGGCCGAAGAGGTAGACCCCGATCCCGCTAATGCCCTGCTCGGCCTTGAGCGTCACGCTGACGAACGCTGTGATCACACCCATGAGCACGCCCGTGGCCGCCCCCGCAACGATCGCGATAAGAAGATCGCCGGTCTGGAGGGCGATGTAGTACGTGGCGAATGCAGACAGCAGCATGATGCCGTCTACGCCGAGGTTGAGGACTCCGCTTCGCTGGCCGATCGTCTCGCCGAGTGCAGCGAGAAGGAACGGGGTCGCCACCGCGATGCCCGACGCGACGGTGGTCGTGAGAACGGCAAACGTGAAGAATTCGTTCACTGGTCGTCCCCGCTGACGGCCGCCAACGGTGGACCCCGGCGGCGCAGACGACGCGGGCCGGTCGCCCGTGCGCCGGCAACGGCGTTCGATCGGGCGCGGGCACGCCGGCGCATGTATTCGAGCGAGACGACCAGGACGACGACGATCCCGCTGAGCGCGGTGACGAGATCCGACGGCACGCCGGTGGCGACCTGCAGCGATGAACCGCCCACGATCAGGCCGCCGAAGAAGAATGCCGAGAAGATCGTCCACAGCGGGTTTAAGCCGCCGAAGAGCGCAACGACGATCCCGTTGAACCCGGCCGAACCCGTGAACCCGGTTAGGCTGCCATCCGCAACCATCCTGTGCGGGAGGCTGCCGAATACCAGGATCGCCCCGGCGAGACCGCAACACGCCCCGCTCAATGTCATCGCTGCGACGATCGTCCGCTTGACCGGCATCCCCGCATAGGCCGACGCGTCCGGCGAGAGCCCGACGGCCCTGAGCCGGAATCCGAAACTGGTGCGCCAGAGCAGGAAGTACGCCGCGATCGCGACGGTCACCGCGATCGCGATGCCCAGATGGAGCTGTGTACCCGGCACGAGGATGGGCAGCCAGGAGTTCTGCGAGAGGAGTTTCGTCTCGGGGATTAGGCCCCCGACCGAGTTCTGCGACTGGTCGACCATCGGGCCGGCGAGCAGGTAGTTCATGACCTGGACCGCGACGAGGTTGAGCATGATCGTGCTCAGGATCTCGTTGACGCTGTGGAACGCTTTGAAATAGCCCGGGATCGCGCCCCAGAACGCTCCGCCAAGGGCACCCGCCAGCAGGACGAGGGGGATGAGGATGGGACTCGGCAGGTCGGGGAGCGCGAGCGCGATGGCGACCCCTGCCAATCCGCCCATCGCGATCTGGCCCTCACCCCCGATGTTGAAGACACTGGCACGAAACGCGATGCAGATCCCGACCCCGACAAGCAGCAGCGGAACGGCCTGGACAGCGGTGGCGCTCAGGGCGTAGCTCCCGCCGAAAGCTCCCCGTATGAGCGCGCTGTAGCCGGTGACCGGGTTTGCACCGAGCGCCAGCATCATGATGGCGCCGAGCAGCAACGCGACGATGAGGGCGAAGGGGATCGCGAACCAGGTCAACAGGAACCGACCCCAGTCCGTTGGGAACCAGGCGACGAGCGGCCTGGCGGGACGGTCAGGACCCGTTCCGGTCACGACCGCTCCTGGTTCGATCGGTCGAGACGCGTGACCCCGGACACGAGAACCGTGGCGTGAGCTGTTCGATCACCGAATTGCCGTTCCGTGCCGAGAGGATCGTCATGTCATCCGTCCGTTGTGGCAACGAACTGTGAGCGGCCCCTAGCGACGCCCTATAGTGCCAGTCGGCCCGCTTCGGCATGCCCCGCCGTCCCGGACGGCAGCCACCGGACGGGCCTACGTTGGATCGCATTTTCGCTATCGTTTCGACTCGGTGACCCGCTGGCGGCGCTTGTGGGTTGGCATCGCACGCCATCTTGCGGCACCCCGGAGCCCAGGGGAACGATGTGACCAAGATCGCGGTCGTCGCAGTCGGCGGCAACTCTCTCATCAAGAATCCGATCCACCAGGAAATCCCGGACCAATACGCTGCAACCGTCGAAACGACCAAGCACGTTGCGAGCATGATCGACCAGGGCTGGGAGGTGTTGCTGACGCATGGCAATGGGCCGCAGGTCGGCTTCATCCTGCGCCGCTCGGAGCTGTCGCGCCATGAACTGCACCCGGTCCCGCTCGACTACTGCGGGGCCGACACACAGGGCGCGATCGGCTACATGTTCCAGCGCGCGATGCGCAACGAGTTCAAGAAGCGTGGCATCGACAAGCAGGCAGCCACGGTCATCACGCAGACACTGGTCGACCGCGACGATCCTGCGTTCCAGAATCCCACGAAGCCGATCGGGTCGTTCATGGATGAGCCGACCGCCCGGGAACACGCGACGACCGACGGATGGACCGTCATCGAGGACGCCGGGCGAGGATGGCGTCGCGTGGTGCCATCGCCCCTGCCGCAGAAGATCGTCGAGTTCGACGCGATCATGGCGCTCATCCGTGCCGGGTTCACCGTCATCGCATCAGGTGGCGGCGGCATCCCCGTCATCGAGCAGGACGGCCACCTCGAAGGCGTCGAGGCGGTGATCGACAAGGACTACGCCGCAGCGACCCTCGCGCGGGACCTCAACGCCGACCTCTTCCTGATCACGACCGCCGTCGACAAGGTAGCGCTGAATTTCGGCAAGCCAGATGAGCAGTCGCTGGACACGCTGACCCTCGCCGAGGCAAAGGAGTATCTCGCCCAGGGCCATTTCCAGCCGGGCTCGATGGGGCCCAAGGTCCAGGCGATCATCTGGTTCCTCGAGGCCGGTGGCAAGGAAGCATTGATCACGAGTTCGGAGAACATCGAACGCGCGCTGGCGGGAGAGACAGGGACGCGCTTCGTTCAGTGACGGACGCCCCGCGGAGATCGGGCGGGATCTGTCCGAAGGGCAACACGCGGTCTCGCCATCGTGCGAGCGGAAGGACGCGGTAGGGTCATGACAGTCGTCGCGCAGCCGCCCACCGGCGAACCGGTACACCTCGAGCTCACGCTGAACGGGACACCGGTCGAGGTCGATCTGCGGTCCGACATGACGATGCTCGAGGTGCTGCGGCAGGAACGCGGCAGGCGCTGACCTCCCTGGCCCGAGCGACTGCTGGGCGAGACCGGATGAGCAGGCTCCTTGTCTCCGACTGTGAGGCCGTCGTCACGATGGACGACGCCGGAACGGAGTGGGCAAGGGCGTCGATCCTGGTCGAGGACGGCGTGATCCGCTGGGTCGGCGCGGGCGCCCCGCCGGCAGCCCTGGTGGCCGGCGCCGAGGTCCTCGATGGCCGTGGGTGCGTGGCGATCCCGGGCCTTGTGAATGCCCATCACCACCTGTACCAGGCGCTCACGAGGGCGCGCGCGCAAGGGCAGGGACTGTTCGGCTGGCTCACCGAGCTCTATCGGGTGTGGGCGGGGATCGATGCCGAATGGGTACGGGTGGCCGCCGCGGCCGGGCTCGCCGAGTTGGCTCTCTCGGGCTGCTCGACCTCGACCGACCACCACTACATCTTCCCGGCCCGGGCGGGCGACCTCCTCGAGGCCGAGATCGACGCCGCGATCGCGATCGGGTTGCGATTCCATCCTTGTCGAGGCTCGATGGATCTCGGGGCGTCGGAAGGCGGCCTGCCGCCGGACGCGTTGGTCCAGGACACCGACTCGGTGCTCGTCGAGACGGAACGAGCGGTTCGCGCGTTCCACGACCCATCGCCGGGCGCCATGCTGCGCATCGCGATCGCGCCATGCTCGCCATTCTCGGCCAGCCGGCGGTTGATGCAGGAGTCGGCACAGTTGGCGCGGCAGCTCCGGGTACGGCTCCACACTCACATCGCCGAGACCGCGGACGAGGAGGCGTTCTGCCTGGAGCGTTTCGGGTGCCGTCCGGTCGAACTGCTGGAGCAGCTCGGGTTTCTTGGCGACGATGTGTGGCTTGCCCACGGCGTGCACCTTTCGGGCGATGACATCCGCAGGGTGGCCGCCACCGGCACATCCATCGCCCACTGCCCGACCTCGAACCTGCGTCTCGGGTCCGGCATGGCCCCGATCCGGGAACTCCTCGACGCGGGCGTCCCGGTCGGGCTCGGGGTCGACGGCTCCGCCTCGAACGACGGCGGCCACATGCTCGGAGAGGTGCGCCAGGCGCTGCTGGTGGCGCGCGGCCGTGGCGGTCCGACGGCCATGGGAGCCCGCGAGGCCCTGCGGCTTGGCACCCGCGGCGGGGCAGCGTGCCTCGGTCGCGACGACCTGGGATCGATCGAGCCCGGCAAGCGGGCCGACGTGGCCTTGTTCGACACGGGCGGACTGGCGAGCGCGGGCGTGGAGGCGGATCGCGTGGCGGGGATCGTCCTAGCCTGGCCGCAGCGCGTCCGCCACCTTCTGGTCGAGGGCAGGTTCGTGGTGCGAGATGGGGCACTCGTGACCGCCGACGAGGCAACCCTGGCGGCGGAGGCTCACCGGATGGCCCGTCGCATCGGCGGGCTGAGCGAGCCTTGTCGGCAGTTGGTCGACTGAGGATCGGCCGCTTGGCGCCGACCGCGTCATGTTCGGCTACGTCGGCATCGGTGCCGAGCGTGCGGCAGCGAGTTCGGCGGAAAGGCGATGACGGCGGCGTTTACCGACTCAGGTTCCGGCTCAGAAGGCCGGGTCCAGCCCGTCGAGCTCCAGGTCGAAGCGTCGGCGCACTGAGCTCGCCGACGTCGATCCGAGAGCCGCGTGCGCGCCATCGACGTAGGATCCCGCGAGATGAGCCAGCCACTCGAGAGTCAGACGCGGGGCTTCCTGTTCGCCGACCTGCGCGACTACACGCGGTTCGTCGAATCCCACGGAGACCAAGCGGCCGCGGAACTCCTCGCGCGCTACCGCGTGCTCGTCCGGGATGTCATCGCGCGGTTCAGCGGTGCCGAAATCCGAACGGAGGGCGACAGCTTCTTCGTGGTCTTCTCGTCGGCCAGCGCCGCCGTCCAGGGAGGCCTCGCGATCCTCGAGGCCGCCGCGGCCGCAGGCGATGAACCCGGGGCAGTTGCGATCCGGGTTGGCGTCGGAGTGCACGCGGGCGAGACCGCGGACACGTCGGAGGGTTTTGTTGGCTCCGCGGTCAACCTCGCGGCACGGATCTGCGCGCTGGCCGGTCCCGGCGAGCTCTTGGTCAGCGACACCGTCCGGGGCCTCACGCGCACGTTCCTGGCGGTTCAGTTCGTCGCGCGCGGCCGGCGGCGGCTCAAGGGGATCGCCGAGCCGGTTCTCGTCTATGAGGTCCTGCCTTCCGCGGCGGTTGCCCCCGAAACCGGCGCGCGATGGCGACCACGCAGGCCGGGCGTCATTGCCGCGTCCGCGATCGGGCTTGCACTCGTGTTGCTCGCGGCGGCCGCACTCCTGGGCGGCGTGCTGCCCGGAGGCCGGCCCAATCCGGCGGGCACGTCGCCTGCGGTCACCCCGTCGGGTGCGAGTGTTCCGCCATCTGGAAATCTCGGCACCAGCGCGTCGACGAGCCCCCTGCTCGCGGCCCCCGAGAAGGAGCTCGTCGCGAAGCTTCCCGCGGCCGTCCGCCAGGACTGCGGGCCGGCGTCGGTTGCCGATGGATCCGCCGGCGGTTCGGTCAGCCTGCTGTGCCGCCTCCCGTTCGGCGCGGCCGTCGACGAAGTGTGGGTCGACGAATTCCCGTCGACCGCATCGCTCGAGGGTGCATTCTCCGAAGCGGTCGCCCGCACGGGAGCACCGGCCGGCGATTGCGCGACCACGCCGCGTGCCCACGGCGCCTGGGACGTCACCGACGTTCACGCCGGCAGCCGGCTGTGTTACCAGGAGGGGGGCGCCACGTGGATGGCCTGGACGTATGACGACGACCGGATCATGGTCAGGGCGCGACGCGGGGGTAGCGACTGGGAGGCACTCTACGCGTGGTGGCGCCAGACAGCGATCTTCCTCCAGTAGGTACTCCGTCGCGCTATGGCTCGGGCGAGCGAAGGAACAGCGTCTCGAGCTGCCACCACCACGTGCTCGTGTCGTTCCGCAGCGGTCCGAGCGTCGACTCCAGGCGGTCGCTCCGAGGTTCGCGAACGCGCGGGCTCCAGGCGAACAGCACGGGGCGGTCTTCGGCCAGGATCCCCTGGTGCTCGCGGTAGAGACGCGCTCGCTCTCGCGGGTCGTACTTCGCACGCCCCTGTTCGAGCAGTGAATTGCTCCTCCGGCTGCGGTAGCCCATGTAGTTGTTGCCCTCGGGGTTGTCTGGTGTTGCGATCACGCTCGAGTGGAAGATCGCGTAGAAATCCGGGTCCGTAGTCGTCAGCCATCCGGAGAACACCGCATCCCAGGGTTGGTCTTCACCGGGCGATCTCAGTGGCCAGTTCAGGGCCCCGAAGAAGTCATCGCGGGGCAACGGCTGCGGCACGATCTCGATGCCGCAGTCGGCGACCTGGAATGCCAGGAGCTCGAGGAAGCGGACCTGCTGCGGCCGACCCTCGTTCACCGGGACCATAGTCGTCAGCCGCTTGTTTCCCTTGCGGTAGATGCCGTCGTCGCCGAGCGTCCAGCCGGATGCCTCGATCAGCTCCCGGCCCTTGCCGGTGTCGCGCGTCGGCTTCGGCAGATCCGGCTCGAACGCCCACATCGACGGGACGATGGGTGAGTAGATCGAGACTCCCTCGCCGCCGGTTGCCGCCGCCACCGTCTGATCCTTGTCAATGCACAGCTCAACGGCCTCGCGCAGGTTCCGGTCCGCGAAGAGCCGGCCCTCGCGCAAGTTGTAGTGGAGGGCGGTGAAGCTGAGCCGGTTGTACTCCGCCCACGCCAGTCCCGGAGCATCGCCGATGCCCTCGGCGATGAGCTTCTCTTCGGTCGCGAACGGCTGCAGGAGCAAGTGGACGGCGCCGCGGCGAACCGCCTCGATCGCCTCGGCTGTCGAGCGGATAAGCCTCACCTCCACCTGTGCAGTGGCGGGGGTGCCGCGATAGAAGGCATCGAACGCCTCGAGCTGCATGCTTACCCCCGGATCGATCGACACAACGCGCCACGGGCCGCTGCCAACTGGCGGGGGAGGAGGCTCGAGGATGCGGTACGCGGCGGCGATCGCATCGATCCCAGTCAGGCCGAGCGCATCGGCGGCGTCCCTCAGCACGCGGACTAAATAGTCGCCATAGGCACAGGCGTCGGGGCTGATCGCGTACGCGCCCCGGCTTCGGAGCTCGCGGCCGATGGCGGCGATCGCCTGTTCGGCCACCACGAGCATTGCCTCGCCCGGCGCCTCGCACCCCGCCTCCTCGGCGGGATGGAGAGCGCCCTCCAGACGAGACGCGGCCGCCCGCAGCGAGGAGGAATCCGCGCCGCGCGCGGATTCGGCGAACGCGGCGAACGCGCGCTCCACGCGCGCGCGCGGTTCGATGAGCACAGCCGAGAGGACGACGGTGATGAACGCAGGATCGGGTCCGGCCAGGCGGAACTCCACGGTCCGCTCGTCGATCGCCGTCGCCGCGGCGAGCCGGCCCTCGTCCCCGTTCACGCACACAAACAAGCCGCGACAAGCCTCGCTCAAACCCAGCTGGTACGTGAAGGCCACGTCGTCCGCGGTCAATGGCGTCCCGTCGTGGAATCTCGCCTCGCGCAGGCGGCACGTGACCACCAGGAGATCGGAGCTGATACCGCAGGGCTCGGCTGCAAGGTCCGGCACCGGAGATTGCGCGTCGTCGAGGCGGTAGACGCCGCTGTAGACGAACCGCTTCACGACGTCATCCCAGATGCTGCCGTTGGGGTGGAGCGAGTAGAGCGGCAGATCGATCGACGGGGCCACGATATCCCCCAGCGCTGCTTCCACCGGAAGATGCACGCCCACGATCATTTTCGCAGCGACCCGTGGCGCCTCCGAGGCGGGCGCCGAGTGAGTCGGTTCCGGTCGCTCCACGGGACTGCAGGCGCCGACCGTGAGCAGCAGGGCAACGGCAGCGAATGCTCGGTGTCGGCGAGGGGACATCGTCCTTCACGTCGGAAGCGGAAGAGATCCGTCCGCGGAGTCTACCGCCCCAGTCGAGGATGACCCGCGGTCATGGAGATGCTCGTCTTACGGTGGGCCCGGCCGGCATGTCCGGCGGCGGCTTGCTGTGACCTCGATCGCTGTATCGCCAGCCGCCTCGCGCGAAGATCACTCCCGCCCCGTCGGGCGTCGACAGCGGCCGTGCCCGAAAGGGCTCAGGAGGGGAGCGAGCCTGGCGTCCGTCACGCCCTTGCGCGAGGTCCCCGTGGGTGGCATGTGGCGACTGGGTGACCGCGAGCGCCAGGACGATCAGCTCGAGCGCAAGTATGAGGCTCCACGGCGGGGCGATCCTGTGGGCCCAGATCATCGACGGCACGAATCTCAGCGTCAGTTCGCCCGTGGGCTCGCGGAAGGGACAGGCCGTTCGTCGTCGTCCGCAGGTATCGGTGTCGATCGTCAGCACGAAGACGCCGTGGCAGTGGCTCTCGGTCAGCGGCCGGGTCGTCGACATCCGGCCCGACGAGGATCTCGCCTGGATCGACCGCATGTCGCTCAAGTACGTGGGGCAGCTCTACCAGCGGCGCAGCCCTCGGGAGGTCTTCACGATCGAGATCGACCGCGTCGGGCACTCGGGCTCGTGGGGCGGCTGACCCGGGCGTCGCAGCCGAGCAGCGCCGACACAACGTGCGGAACTCGGCTGATCCCCCTCACGAACGTTCCGAGCTCCGCCCACCGGGCGACCGAGATCGCGTAGTCGCGCAGTGTGGTTCGAGGCACCAATGCGCCGGGCCGATGTCGCACCTGCACCAGGCAGGTACCCAAGATCGTTCAGTTTGCCTCCGCCCCCGTCGAGCCGGCTCGGACCGTCGGAATCGGACTACTCGGCCTGGAGCACCGGCGCGATGCTCGCGCGGGCGGCGCGCTGGGCCGGCAGGTAGGCGCCAGCAGCGCCGATGACGAGCCCGAGCAGGCCCAGACCGACCAGGACGATGAGCGGGAACACATCGAAGACCTGCGCTGGGACCCGCGTCTTGGCGGCGACCTCGGCCATGTAGGTGAGCACCAGACGCTGGGCTGCGAGGCCGACCGGAACACCGATGAGACCGGCGACGAGCCCGACCGGCACCACCGTCGCGATGACCATCGCGACGACCTGGGCCGGCGTGAAGCCTACCGCCTTGAGGACGGCGACCTCGCGCGTCCGCTGGTGAGTCTCGAGCAGCACGGTATTGAACACACCGCCGAGCGACATCCCGACGAGCACGAGGCCCAGCAACGCGATGACGGACAGGAACAGCAGGAACGAAGCGTCCGAGGACGAGTCGCCCTCGACGAAGACCGCCGCCCCGGTCCCGATCGCCTCCTGCAGCGAGGAGCGAGCGTCCTGGGGGTCGACCCCGGCCACCGGCTGCACCTCCCAGAGGCTGGGCTGGATGAATGGGTCGAGCGTGGAAAGGTCCGACCACGCGCCGCGCAGGACCAGGCTGTCGTCGCTCTCGCGCGGCGTGTCGAAGATCTCCCCGACGAGCTTGACCGTGATCGAATTCCCGCCGGCGGAGACCGTCGTCGTGTCGCCGACGTGCAGACCCGACACCGCGAAGAAGTTGGTCGGCGCGACGGCCTCCCCGGGACCGGCGAACCACGACCCCTCGATCAGCGCGTAGCCGAGCCAGGACGTGTCGCCCTGGTAGCCGACGAAGGGGAGGGCGGCCATGCCCGGGACGTTGACGTCGAGCTGGCCGATGGCCACCGACTGCCCGGTGTCGGGATTCGCGACGATGGCCGCGGTGACGTCGGCGGGTGAGCGCGTCTCGGTGCTCGCGGCGCCCGGTGCGGTCCCCGATGGCGTCACGATCTGGACCTGCGTCTTGCCGCCGCCCGGATCACCGGGGCCCATGGCCTCGACCCGGATCGGGCTGGCCACGTCCCGGTTGAGGTCGGTCATGACCTGCAAGAGCGACCAGTTCAGGCCGACGGCGAAGGTGGCCGCTGCGACGCCCACGACGAGTGCGCCGAGCATCATCGAGGCACGGCCGGGGTGCGCGAGGCCGGCCGAGATCCCGAGGCGTCCCGGCAACCCGACCGGCAGCGCGAGGCCGATCCGGCGCAATCGTCCCCCATCGGGGCGCAGCGACGGCGCCGAGCCGCGGGTCATGGCGTCGACCGGGGTAATCCGCCCGGCGCGCACGGCGGGGACGAGGGCCGCGATCAGGCAGGTCGCGAGGGCCACGCCGAGCACCGCGCCGACCACGGGGGTCGACAGCGAGAACGCGGTCGGCAACCCGAACGACTCGGCGGTGTCGTGGATGACCGGCTGGCTGGCGATCGTCCCGATGACGACGCCGATCACCGAGCCGAGCATCGCCGGCGCGAGCACCTGACCAGCGAGGACGACGCTCACTTGACCCGGCGTGTACCCGACGGCCTTCATGATCCCGATGTCGCGATAGCTCGTCAGGACGACGCCGGTCACGACATTGGCGATCAGGAACGCCGCGGCCAGGAGCGCGAAGATCGCGAAGGCGAGCAGCACGGGGACATAGAGATCGGCGACCCTGTCGACGTCGGTTTTCATCTTCAGATAGGTCTGGCTGCCGAGGACGGCATCCGAAGGAAGGCCGTGCGTGATGGCCGTGGTCGCCGCCGCGAGGTCCGCGGCCGTGGCCGACGGCGCGACCCGGTACAGCATCTCCTGGTCGGGCACGCCATCGGGGACAAGCGCGGCCACGTCGGTCGGGCTCATCCAGACGGAGACTTCGGGCGTACTCACCGAACCGGCGATGCCGACGACGAGGAGGTCCCGCCCGGGTGCGCTCCCCGTCCCGAACGGGTCGGCCCCGCTCTTGGCGCCGAACGAAGGGTAGAGCGTGACCGTGTCACCCACGGACCTGTCGAGCAGCCGCGCGATCGACTGGTCGAGTACGGCTTCGCCCGGCGCCTGCCACCACCGGCCCGCCTCCACGGTGACGTCGTCGATCGACGGATCGGGCTTCGGTCGTCCGGAGAACCCACCGGCGATGATCCGATGGCCCTCCGGATGTCCGACGGCGCCCTCGGCGACCGGCCAGGGGCCGGCACTGGCGGTCACCGGAGCGGCGGTCGCGGTCGCCGCGAGCTCGCCGCCGTCGATATCGTCTCGGAACCGGATGACGAGGTGCGCCCCGTTGGCCGCCTCGAACGCGTGGTCGAACGGCGCGTGCGACTCGACGAGGATGCTCACTGCCAGCGTGCCCGCCGCCGTCGAGAGCAGGAGCACAAGCGCGATCCCGAACGACTGCAAGCGCCGTCGCCGCAGGTCGGCCAGAGTCTTGAGACGAACGGCGCCCATCACGCCACCATCCTCGGTCGCCCGTCGTCGGCGATCGTCCCGTCGATGAGCTGGATGGTCCGGTGCGCCGTCTGTGCGGCGAGGTGCTCGTCGTGAGTGACGAGCAGGATCGTCTGGCCGCGTCGGTTCAGGTCCTCGAGGATGGCCAAAGCCCCCTCGCCGCTCCCTCGATCGAGCGCGCCCGTCGGCTCGTCGGCAAGGAGGACGGCAGGGTCGTTGATCACGGCGCGGGCGATCGCCAGGCGCTGGCGCTCACCGCCGCTCAGCGTCGCGGGGAACTTGCGTCGCTGATCCGCCAGGCCGAGCTGGGCGAGCATCTCATCAGCGCGCGCGTCAGCCTCCGCCCGGGGACGACCGGCGAGGATGGCCGGCACGGCCACGTTCTCGCGCACGGTCAGGTCCTCGAGCAGGTGGAAGAACTGGAAGATGAACCCGACCTTCGCGCGCCGGAAGCGGGCGGCGGCGGTCTCGCCCAGGAGGTCGACCCGTACGCCATCCATGCTGATCTCACCCGACGTTGGCCGGTCGAGGGCGCCGATGAGGTTGAGCAGCGTCGACTTGCCGCAGCCCGACGGGCCCATGATCGCCGTGATGCGCCCGGCTTCGACATCGAGGTCGATCGAGTCGAGCGCCGGCCGGGTCGTTCCCGTGTAGCGCTTCGTGACCCCTCGGAGCGTGATGATGGGTTCCATCGACGGTCTCCATGCCTGCTGGTGGTGGTGATCAGCAGGCTGGCCCGGGTGGTCGGCGGCGTCATCGGCTGGGAGGTGGGAATCGACTCCGCCGGTCGGATGGTCGGCGGCGCGACGTCCGCCATTCGGGGGAGGCCGCTCCCTCGCTCGGCGGATGCCCGCGGCCGCGGGCTGCGCGTACAGTGGGCCGATGACAGCGAGCGCACCTGTCGACGCGCGTTGGCGGGCGGTCTTCTGGGACGTCGCGCCTGTCGTCGCGCTGGTCGTCGTCGGCGTCCTGACCGCCGATCCCGGCCGCGGCAAGGAGATCCCGGCGCAGTACCTGATCGTGCTGCCGCTATTCGTGCGGCGGCGCTGGCCGGCCGCCGTCTTGGTTCTCGTCGGTCTCCTCGCGGGCCTGACGTCGATGGGAACGCCGACACCGTGGGTCCAGGTGGGCGCGGTGGCGCTTGCGAGCTACACGACTGGCGAGCTGAGCCAGGACCGGATCCGCGCGGCGTTGGTCGTCCTCATCGTCGCGTCGTCGATCTCGCTGGCACTGATCATCCAGGACGCCGACGCGCTCCAGTCCGTCGTCCTGCCCTTCGTCGTGCTGGTGCCGGCGTGGCTGCTCGGCGACATCGTTCGCCAGCGCCGTCAGGACGAGGTGGAGCATGCGGAGGCGGCACAGCGGGCCGCGCGCGAGGCGGAGGAGCGGGTGCGCGCCGCCGTGGCCGAGGAGCGCAAGACGATGGCGCGCGAATTGCACGATGTGGTGGCGCATGGCGTCAGCGTGATGCTGATCCAGGCTGGAGCCGCGCGACAGGTCGTGGAGGAGTCACCCGAGCGCGCCACCGAGGCGCTCCTCACGGTCGAGGCGACCGGGCGCGAAGCGATGGCCGAGCTCCGACGCCTCCTCGGCGTGCTCGACGATGAAGGCGAAGGCGGCGGCGTCGCGCCGCAGCCGGGCATCGACCAGATCAGCGTGTTGCTCGATCGGGTCCGCGAGGCGGGGTTGCCCACCGAGCTCGAGGTGGCCGGCACCGCACGTACCCTTCCGCCGAGCCTGGACGTGGCGGTCTACCGCATCGTCCAGGAGGCGCTGACCAACGCGCTTCGCTATGCGCGTCGGGCGGCAACGCTGGTGCGGCTCACGTGGGAGCCGTCTCAGCTCCGGATCGAGATCCTCGACGAGGGCCCGGCGACCCCGGCAGAGGACGGCGACGGTGCGGGTCGCGGGCTCGTCGGCATGCGCGAACGCGCGTTACGCGTGGGCGGCCGGCTGGAGGCCGGGCCCCGGCTCGGTGGCGGATACGCGGTCCGCGCATGGCTGCCCACGGGCACGGAGCCGTCGTGAGCGGGCCCGCCCAGTCGTCGTCGGGCGGCGCGGGCGCTCGCGCTATCCCCACCCTCGACGTCCTCATCGCCGACGATCAGGCCCTCGTGCGAGCGGGATTTCGGATGATCCTCGAGGCCCAGCCGGACATTCGCGTCGTCGCCGAGGCCAGCGATGGCGAGGCGGCGATCCGGCTCGCCCGGCGGTTCGGTCCCGACGTTGTGTTGATGGATGTCCGCATGCCGGGGCTCGACGGGCTCGAGGCTACGCGGCGACTGCTCGATGGCCGCACCCGCGCGGCGGTCGACCACGCCTGCGCCCCGTGTCATCGTCCTGACCACCTTCGACCTCGACGAATACGTCTACGCGGCACTCCAGTCCGGGGCGAGCGGCTTCCTCCTGAAGGACGTCACGCCGGAGCAGCTCGTCGCCGCGGTACGGATGGTCTCCGTCGGCGATGCGCTGCTTGCGCCGACCATTACCCGCCGGCTCGTCGAGCGGTTCGCCCGGCCCGTGCCGTCGCCCGCGGGAGACGCGGCCGCGCTCGTGACCCTCACCGCGCGCGAACGCGAGGTCTTCGTGCTGCTGGCTCGGGGGATGAGCAACGCCGAGATCGCCGATGCCCTCGTCGTCGGGGAGGCGACCGTCAAGAGCCACGTCGCGGCGGTCCTCGCGAAGCTCGAGCTTCGCAACCGCGCACAGGCCGTGGTCCTCGCCTACGAAACCGGGCTGATCCGCGCCGCGACACCGTCCGAGACATAACCGATCAGCACGGGCTCCTTGACGGGAGACGGCCATCTCCACGGCGCACGTTGCGTGGATGCTCGCGGGCCAGCCCCAAATGCTCGTCTGCAGGCTCGTTAGCGCGGTCTCCTGTACCGCGGCGCGCGGCGCCTCAGGTCAGAACCTGATGGTCACCGCCACACTTCCGTGGTGTCGCAGCCTCTCACGTTCGGCGGTCCCGCCGTCGGGCCACCCGCTCGCGGCCACGAACGCGCGCGAGTCCATCGGTGCAGTCGTGGCAGTACCGTTGGGCCGGGGAACGCCGCCCGACGACCAGCCTGGAGCCCTGTGATCCAGACCGGTTCCGCACGCTCGCCGGCCGCCCCGACAACTGTTGACCAGCGGCTTGCCCGGTAACGTTGCCGCGGCGAGGGCGCCGCGGCAACGAGTCGGTTACTTGTCGGCCCAGTAGGCGGCCGAGCCGAGCATCGTCCACTCACGCTCCGGATCCGCCCGGTACAGCGGGTTCATGGCAAAGATCGTGAGACGCGCCGCGCCGGAGATGCTGCTCCCGTGGGCGATGACGGCCGAGCCGGGCGCCGAGGCGGACTGGGCGTCGGGCGCCCACAGCCCCGCCAGGAAGAAGCCGGCCAGCGGCAGCCGGCCGTCGACGGACATCGTCGCGGGAGTCGACGTGAACCAGGTCGGCGGGTCCATGATGGCGGTGTCCTGCGCCGGGAACGCCCCGACGATCGGGCTGCTCGGACCACCCTCGTTGTTCCAGCCGACGATGCCGCTTCGTCCGTTCCCCGTGCGGCTGGCCGCCGTAAGGCCGGTCACGAGCGCTGCCGAGGACAGGAAGCTGGCCCCGTTCGTGCCCGCGCCGATGTACCCGCCGCCGGCCGCGAAGAAGACCTGGAGCCGCGACCGCGCAGTCGCCCCGCCGGGCCAGCCGGCGGTGTTGAAGACGACGTCGTAGCCCTCGAGCGGGTTGGCCGCCGCGGGGTCGTTGAGCTGGCTCGAGGTGCCGGTCGCGATCGGGTCGGCCGTGAACCCGAGGTTGCGCATTGACCAGACGTCTTGGTTCACCGCCGCGGTGAGCACGGCGATGCGCGGCACGCGGTCGATCGGCTCCAAGGCTGGCAAGGTCGAGTTATAGGCCCTCGTGAACCAGACGTCGTTCGTGCGCCCGATCCTCGCCAGGGCAACCTTCGTTGCCGGGTCGGCCGCGAAGATCGCGCTTCCCGCCGGCAACGTCTCGCCTGTCGGGCTGGTGAAGGGCGCCAGCGCCAACTGTGCCTGGGTTCCGCCCGCCAGCAGCGCGTTGAGTGTCCTGACCGCCGTCGGCGAGTCGATCGCAACGACATAGGCGTCGGCTACGCCGGGCTCCACCCCGCCCAGGAGGTGGCTCGACTTCGTGACGCGATTCGTGAGCGGCGAGAAATCCGCGTCGCGCGGGATGACGAGGGTGTCAGCGCCCCAGAGATAGCCGTGGCTCCAGGCTCCTGGCGGAGCGTAAAGCTGGCCGATGAGCCCGGAGATGTTCGTGCCGATGCTGAGCGCCGTGTCAGCGAGCCCGCGATGCGCCTGGGTCATCCACACGACGTACGAGCCCCGGGCGAACGTCGTGCCGCCATAGGCAGTGTCCTGCTTCATCTCGTCGACCTGGATGCCGTTGGTCAGCAGCCAGTCGACCAGCCGGTTGGCCTCCGGATCACTGCGCTGTCCGGGCCCCAGCGGGATCACGTAGGCCCTCGGATACTCGCGCATCCAGAATCCGTCGGTCGTGTACGGCGCCGCGCAGCACACCGGGCGTGGTGAGTTCGTGACTCCGCGCCGGTACGTGTCGAGTTCGTCCCACAGCAGGTCGTGGCGGTTCTGGAGGTCGAAGAGGAGTGTGGACCAGGCGACCGTGTACTGGGCGACCTTCGACCCGAGGCGGCCGCGCGGGTGAGTGGTGCTTCCCGGGACGCCGCACGACGTGCCGGTGGAGTTGCACATCTCGACCGTCGACCCGTTCAGGCCGACGAGCTGCGAGTACATCGGCGTGTAGAAGGGGCCCCAGTCGTCCCAGCCCTCGGCCTGGGAGGGTCCCGGTGGCAGGCCGTTGGCGCAGAGCCCGCTTGCCGGCGGCGGACTGCCGTTCGCACACCAGTCGAGGATCGGGCGGGTAACGGCCAGGCCGGCCGCGTTCATGGCGGCCTCGTTCGCGTCGATGCGCTGCGGGTTCCACTTCAGCCACAGGTCGTAGTCGATGCTCGGGTTGTGCGGCTTGGTCGTCGATTCGATCAATGTCGGGGTGACGTAGCCGTGCTGATCGAGCATGTCCGGCGGGAGCCACTCCTGCAGGATCGAGACCGCGGCCTGGGTCTCGGGTTGCGATTGGGTCAGGAAGTCGCGGTTCAGGTCGAAGTTGTTGCCGTTCGCGCGTTGGAAGGCGATTCGCCCGTCCGGGTTCTGATCGACGTTCCAGAGCAGGACCACGTGGTCCAGGATGGCATCGACCTCGGGATCCGCGCCGTATGGCGTCGTGGCCAGCCTCTCGACCAACTCGAACATGGCGTCGACGCCTTCTGCCTCGTTGCCGTGGATGGCCGACTGGATGTAGATCGGCACCTTCACGTCGCTGCCGGCCCGGTCGAGCATGCCCTGAGCCCGTTGCGGCTCAGTCAGGGCGATCTTCCGGATGTTCTGCCAGGTCTGGAAGTCCTTCCGCTGCTGCGAGGTGTCGAGGGCGTTGATCGTGACCAGGTACAAGTCGTGACCGAGCGCCGACTGGCCGAAGACCTTGACCTCCATCCGCCCGTTACTCCGCGCCCGGATATCGTCGAGGGTGCAGGCGAAGGCGTACACGGGGATGTGCGGGAAGCTGCCGACCGGATCGCCCGGGTTGCTGCCGTCCGGAAGTGAGCCGACCCCGTCCGGGATGGGCGTGCCGCACCACGGGGGCGTGGCGGCATGGGCCGGTGCCGCCGGCAGCAGGAGGGTGATGATCGCGACGATCGTGAGCAGGCGCGCGCGGGGCCAGCAGCGCATGGGGCAGCCCTCCTTGGCGGGACCTCCGCGGCCCGTCCGGTCGCGTGTCCGGTCGCCCGACCAGTGTGCCCCGTGCGGTCAACCGCACCTCGACGCTCGTCCCGTCACGGCGGACGGCGCTCGCCGAGTCGCGAAGGTCACGCCCGGGTCCGTGCCCGGCAGGAGGTGGAGGTTGCCCCTGCGCGGCGACGGGCTTCTGCGGCTATTGATCCTGAGTCTCGCCCGCGACCGGACGCTGCGGCAGCTCGTCGCCCTCGTAGTAAAGGGGGAGGGATGTCCTCGCGTGGTGGGGGAGGCGGTCGAGGAGCGACACCGGGGTCGCGTGCTCGGGGGAAGAAGAGCGGGGCACGGCCGGTCGCTACACACCGGCGTACACGTCGGGGATTGCTGCGGGGCCGATCGGCTGCTAGGTTCCGGTTGGCGCCCCGTCCGCGACCGCGATCAGCTTGCTCGGAGCGGCCGGTCCGAGCGCCCGCCATCCGCGGTCCGCAATGCGTGGTCGCGCGCCCGCGGCCCGGGGAGGGGCCGGGCCGTTCGCGCGCCCCGGCGGGCCCGTGATCGCAGCGCCACCTGTACGGTCGTAGGATGTAGCCACCATGGACAAGAGGACACCATCCCCAACCACACTACCCAAGTCGGACGCAGAGTGGCGCGCCGTCCTCACCCCCGAGCAATACCAGGTCCTCCGGCAGAAGGGCACAGAGCGAGCCTTCACGGGGGCCCTGTGGGATGACCACCGGCAAGGCGCGTACCGCTGTGCCGGCTGCAACACGGTGCTGTTCCAATCCGACGCAAAGTTCGACTCGGGAACGGGCTGGCCGAGCTTCTTCGCTCCGGCTGACCCGGCAGCAGTCGCCACAACGACGGATCGCTCCCTTTTCACGACCCGGACCGAAGCCGTGTGCGCCACGTGCGGCGGCCACCTGGGGCATGTCTTCAACGACGGCCCAGACCCAACAGGCCTTCGCTACTGCATCAATTCGGCGGCGCTGGAGCTCGATCCGAAGGATTGATCGACCGGTTCGTGGCCTCCGAGAGGTGGGCTACTACGACGGCCGGCGACGCGTAACCCAGCCGACTCGCGGCGGCAGGCAAGGTCGTCACGATCCGGCGGTGATGCAAGGGCTCTGATGCCGCCGGATGTGGTCACCGGATGATTGCGTCCCATCACGGTGGAGCGAATGGCCACGAGCTCGCTCGCGTCGAGCGGATTGCCGATGGGCTCCGGCGCCGGGCGTCGGCCTCAGGCCCCGGGCCTGGAGGGCGCTCGTCTCGGATGCGATGCCCGTCGTCGAAAGCTTCCAGTTCATCCACTGAAGTTGTCGTCGATCCGGGGCCCTGCGGCCGACGCGGCGTGCCGTGCGCTCGTGCCGTAGCGTGGGACTGAGCGCGTCCAGATACGTCCGTGACACCGGGCCCTGGGTGCGTCGGGCGGGGTGACCGGTCGAAGGACAGGGTGAGAGCCCCCGCTACGCTGGTGGTGTCAGGACATCAGCAGCAGGAGGGCTCCCATGCCCAAGTCTACCCGCTGGCGGCGTGCCGCCCGGCAGGCCGGCGGCACCCACCGGCTCCGGCGCCAGGGACCGCGACCGGCCCCAGCGCCGCCGCCCGAGCTGTCGCGGCGGGCCACGGTCCGGCTCGAGATGCTCGACTGGCATGACCGTCACGGCCGCAGCGTCAGCCTGACGGCCCGCCACTTCGGCTTCAGTCGGCCGACGGTGTACCGCTGGCTCGGGCGGTACGACCGGCATCGGCTCGAGGCGCTCGAGGACCGGCCGTCGCGGCCGATCCGACGGCGCCGGCCGACCTGGACCCTGGCCGAGCTCGTCGCGGTCCGCCGGCTGCGCGCCCGGTACCCGCGCTGGGGCAAGGACAAGCTCCGCGTCCTGCTCCGGCGCGAGGGGATCGTCCTCTCGACGTCCATGGTCGGGCGGATCCTCGATCGGCTGCGGGCGACGGGCGAGCTGGCTGAGCCGCGCCGGCGGGCGATCAGCGCCCGCAAGCGCTCGTGGCGCCGCCCGCACGCGGTCCGCAAGCCGGCCGGCTGGCTGACAGCGCGTCCCGGCGACCTCGTCCAGGTCGACACCCTCGACATCCGGCCGGTCCCGGGCGCGGCGCTCAAGCAGTTCACGGCCCGCGATGTCATCAGCCGCTGGGATGTCCTCGAGCTCCGGGCGAGGGCGAGCTCGCGCGCGGCGGTCGGGATCCTCGATGCCCTCACGGCCCGGATGCCGTTCGGGGTCCGCGCCATCAGCGTCGACAACGGCTCGGAGTTCATGGCCGAGTTCGAGGCCACCTGTGCCGAGCGGGGGATCGCCCTGCTCACCCTGCCGCCCCGGAGCCCCAAGCTCAACGGCGCGGTCGAGCGGGCGAACCGGACCCACACCGAGGAGTTCTACGAGGTCACCGACGCCGAGCCCGACCTCGCCAGCCTCCAGGTGGCCCTGCTCGACTGGGAGACGACGTACAACACCGTCCGGCCGCACCAGGCCCTCGGGTACCTCACCCCCGCCGAGTACCTGGCCTCGCTGGGGGTCGATGTGTAACGGACGTACCGAACGAGTACAGGGACTCGCATTCGGGGAGCTCTTCCTGCACGCTTGCCCGACCAGGACGTCGACCTTGCTCGTCGCTCTCATGGCATGGCGATTGCGCAGCTCGCCCGACGGTGGAGACCGCTGATGAAGATCCTGTTCGCGACAACCGCCGGTGCCGGCCATCTTGGGCCGCTCGTGCCGTTTGCTCAAGCGTGCCGGCGGGCGGGTCATGACGTGCTCGTCGCGGCTCCCGGGTCGTTCGAGCCGGAGGTCCGTCGTGCCGGGCTGGAGTTCGCGGCGTTCGGCGATCGCAGCGAGGCCGATGCAGGCGCTCTGTTTGCCATGATTGGGGCGGCGTCGTTCGAGGAGGCGAACCGGCTGATGGTGCGCGAAGGCTACGCGGGGATCTTTCCCCGGGCCGCGCTCCCAGCCCTGCTCGCGCTCGTCGATGGGTGGCGTCCGTCCATCATCGTCCACGAGACGGCCGAACTGGCTTCGCTCGTCGTTGCCGTCGGACGTGGTATTCCCCGAGCGCAGGTCGCCATCGGCATGCTGGGCTTGCTCGGCCCGTTCGTCGATGGGCTGACCCAGCCGCTCGTCGACCTTGGCGCCCAGCACGGACTGACGATCCCTGCCGACCCGGGCCTGCTGATCGCCGAGCCGGTCCTGACCCTCACGCCGGGCTCACTGGACGACGGTGAGGGCGCGCGCGTGCACCGCTTTCGCGTCCTCGCCGATGACATGCCGGCGGATCCAACGCTCGAAGGCGAAGGCCCGCTCATCTACGTCACCTTCGGCTCGGAAGCGGCCGGCCAGGGCCTCTATCCGGACCTGTATGCGGCGACGATCGGCGCGCTCGCCAGCCCTGACTGGCGGCTCCTCGTAACCATCGGCCGCGAGGCCGACCCGTCTGCCCTCGGTTCGCTGCCGGGCGTTCGAGTCGAGCGATGGATCGCCCAGAACGCGGTCCTGCCGCAGGCCGGTGTGGTCGTCTGTCATGGCGGCTACGGAACGGTGCTGGGAGCGCTCACGGCTGGAGTGCCCGTCGTTGTCATGCCGCTCTTCGCGATGGACCAGCGCGAGAACGGACGCCGCACGGCCGAGATCGGGGCCGGTCTCGCCATCGGCGGCCCCGGCGACCTGAGCGTGCTCCGGGCTGCCGTTTCGAGCGTGCTCGCCGAGTCACGCTTCCGCTCCGCGGCCCAGGCGATCGCAGAGGAGATCCGGCGCTTGCCCCCGGTGGACGACGCGGTCGAGGTCATCACTGCTCTCGCACGCTGACGGACGCCGACCGCGCGTGCGCTGACGAGACCCGAATGGGCCGCGCAGTGCAGAGTCCCCTGGCGGACGATGAGCAGGGTCCCCGACGCCGCGCTGGATCAAGGCCTCAGCCACGGGAGCTCATGTGGACCTATGCCGTGTCTACGAGGCCCTACGGTGGCCGATCCCGGACAGCCCCGCATGACGAGAAGACGAAGGGCGAGAGCTCACGGTCTACCTGTGGCGCGGCATCGCACCCCGATGGCGCCACGTTCACTAACAAGCCGCGATGCCCGTTGAGGTGGCCGGCACCACGACGTCCCCAGGCCCTCGAGGCGGTCGAGGCCGGTAGACTCCGGGACCAACCATGTCGACGCCCTCGCTCTCCCGGCGCCCCCTGACCCCCGAGGACATCGATCGCGTCGCGGGCATGGCCGATCCCGTGATCCGCAACCTCCAGATCACGCAGGCCTATCACGATCTCTCGGTCGCGGCGGCGGCGCGCCTCGGGCCCGTGGCCAACTGGTGCACGTACGCGACGTGGGCCTCGAAGCAGGCCGGCCGGACGATCCGCAAGGAGGATCTCCAACGCGCGCTGGAGGAGGCCTTTCGAACCTCGCCGGCCGCAACAGGCGCCGCGAGCGAGGTCACGACGGAGGCAAGCCAATTCGGCGCGGACATCTCTGTCAGCGACTCGCTCCGGTCCGCGTGGGAGGTCATCGATCCGGCAGCCGCACTGGATCGGGCGAGCGCCGCGGTTGCCCGTGGCAACCTCCGGGTGTTCGAGGAGATCGGCCGCGAGTTCATGCGCTTCGAGGTGGAGTGCGGCGGGGATGCTGCCGTCGACTCGGACACCCTCACCCGGTTCGTGGAGGGCCTTGTGCCGGGCGACCCGCCCCAAGGGCAGCGCTACCTGCGCCAGGCCTTCTCCCATTACCACCAGGCCCGCTTCGAGGTCGACCCGCTGACGCGCGCCCAGCTCGTCTTGCTCGCCAACCTGGAGATCGGCTTCCACGAGCAGACGCGTCTCCAGCCCGAGATCGCGGCTGCGCTCAATGCGGCCGTCGTGGATCCGCGCGACGTGCGGGATCGCGTCGTCGCGGCCATGTTCCCGGATGCTGGCTGGATCGTTCGGTTGCGCGTCTTGATCGCCCGGCTGCTTGGGCGACGCACGCTGCTCGATCTCGCCATCGACGCGCTGGTTCTCGAAGCGCAAGCGCTCGTACGACGCGTCGTGACTCGCCACTTCATGTCCATCGACCTCGGCGCCGCCGTCCACATCCGCCTCGGCGAGGATCTCGGCGCTGGTTTCCCGCCGTCACTCCGGGAGATCGTCCTGCCCGAGCTCCGCGATCTTCTCGATCGGATCGATCCGACGCCTGATGACCCGCGGGAGTCCGGGGCCGTCGACTGGGCCGATCTCGGCGATCGGGTGCATTTCATCGCCGAGATGTTCCGGTGCTTTCAGGAGTCGCCGTTCCTGTTCGACCCGCCGTTCACGCCGGCACAGCTGGAACGGCTCGACGCCGGCGAACGACCGCCCGATCCGCTCTGACCACCAGGCAAGCTCGCAGCTTCTCGGCGGCCGGCGTTCGTCCAGCTCGACAAGATGACGTTCGGCCCCTGACAGAACCGCTCGATCCCGATCGGTCGGTTTCTCGTTCGAACGACGCCTTTGATGGTCCGCGCCGGTGACCGCCCCGACCGAACCGCCGGTTGACATCCATCGGACGGTGGGCTTTGCTCGCGCCGCTGGTGCCGCCGAATCGCCGAGGAGTGGCGCGCCGCGCCATCCGACTCAGAGGAGGAGCAGTCCTGATGGGGCATGGTGCGCGTTCGACGACACGACACGTTCTCCGCCGCGACGCTGGATGCCTGCGCCGACGAAGCACAGGCGGGGATCGGCCCGCGTCGGTGAGCCACCGTCGACCGCGCCGTCGCCGGTGGCCGAAGGCCGGCCGGGCCGGAAAGGGGGCCACATGAGCACCTCGCGCCATGAGGCGAGCGACCACCTCGTCGTGTGCCTGCCCGACATGCCCGAGCGACGGAGCCTGGGCGATCTCCCGTCCCAGGTCGAGGTGCTGCTGGTGCCGCCGGATCACGGGGCACTGCTGGACCTCTCGAGGGTCGATCTGATCGTGCCCGCGGCCTTCATGCGGCAACCCCTGTTCGACGCGCTCCGCGCTCCGGGCCGGCTGCGGGTCATCCAGACGCTGAGCGCCGGGGTGGACTGGCTCGCCGGGCGGGTACCCGAGGGGGTGACCGTCTGCAACGCCCGGGGCGTGTTCGATGGCCCGCTCGCCGAGTGGGTCGTCGGAGCGATCCTCGCCTTCGAGCGTGGTCTCGTGCGGGCCCGTGATGGGCAGGCGGAAGGCGCCTGGACCTCGATCGAGCCGGACGAGCTGGCCGGCCGGCGCATCGTCATCCTGGGCTTCGGCTCGATCGGGAAGGCCGTGGCGGACCGCCTGCGACCCTTCGACGTCGAGGTGATCGGCGTGGCGCGGACGGGGCGCGAGGGCGTGCTGGGGTTCGAAGACCTGGACCGTGTCCTGGCCGGTGCCGAGGTCCTGGTGGACCTGCTGCCGCTGACGGGCGAGACGGTCGGCCTCCTGGATGCCCGCCGGCTCGCGCGGCTGCCGGACGGAGCGCTTCTCGTCAACGCGGGCCGCGGCCGGACGGTCGACACGCAGGCCCTCGTGCGAGAGCTCGAGCAGGGCCGTTTGCGGGCCGCCCTGGATGTCACCGACCCCGAGCCGTTGCCGCCGGGACATCCGCTCTGGGGCCTCCCGAACGTCCTGATCAGCCCGCACGTCGGGGGCGATTCGCCCGGCGCCATGCTTCGGGCATTCGCGCTGGCCGGCGACCAGGTCCGGCGGTTCGCCGCCGGGCAGCCCCTGCTCAACGAGGTGGCCCGCTACCTGCTCGTCTGATTGTCGCGATGGGAACGGCACGCGCGTGCGCGGGGCTATCCTTTCGCGTGGTTCGCCGCCGCGGAGGCAGGTCATGAGCGATCCGCGGCGCCGCCGTGCCACAGCAAACGGCCGATCCGGCCGGACGGTTTCCTTTGCGTAAGCCGGGGCTCACGATCCGCGGCTGCCCCGCTCGGGCAACGGTATTCTCCGCATCGGCGGAGGCGGTACGGACACCCGGGCGGGCGCCTCTCCGCGCCACATGGGGGGAACCTCATTGTGAGGTAACCTCTGTACATGCGAGTGGAAGAGACTCCCGCGCCGGTCGCACCCGGCCCGGCCGAGATCGAGCCCGCGCTCGAGATCGCCGACCTCCTGGGCCAGGTCGTCCGCCGCCTTCACCGCGGGACGAGCGAGGCGCTCGCACCGCTCGGCCTCTCCCGGGCGCAGGCGCGGGTCGTCCGCCTCCTCGCGGACGGGCCGCTGCGGATGGCGACCATCGCCGAACGGCTCGCGGTCGTGCCGCGGACGGTCACCGACCTCGTCGACGGGGTCGAGGCCGTCGGGCTGGTTGTCCGCCAGCCCGATCCCGAGGACCGTCGCTCGACGTTCGTCGCGCTGACGCCTGGGGGTCGGTTGCTCCTCGACCGGCTGGATGTCGCCCGGCGGGAGAGCGCCGAGCAGGCGTTCGGACGGCTCGATCCGGCGGATCGGGCGGTCTTTCTCCGTCTGCTCCGCGACCTGACCGACGAGCCCGCCGACGGGTGCGGTCCCGGACCGGGGGTCGGGCTGGGTCCCGCCCCGCTCGCGCGAGGTCGTCCCCGATGAGCATGATGGGTGGCGGCGGCATGGGCGGCTGGCAGCTCATGCGCTCGTTCCGACGCGACGACTCCGTCCGCTCGCAGCGCCTGTCGCCCGGCCTGGTCCGCCGGATCGCGCGCTTCGCCGCACCCTACCGGCGGCTGCTGCTCGTCTTCCTGGTGCCTGATCGTGATCGACGCTGCGATCGGCGCGGCGAACCCGCTGGTCTATGCCGCGATCATCGACCGTGGCATCCTGCCCGGCGACTCGGACCTCGTCGTCGAGCTCGCCCTGCTCCTCGTCGTGCTCGCGGTCTTCGATGCGGCCCTCTCGCTTGTCGAACGGTGGATCTCGGCGCGGGTGGGCGAGGGGCTCATCTTCGACATGCGGACGCAGGTCTTCGCCCACTTCCAGCGTATGCCGGTCGCGTTCTTCACCCGGACCCAGACCGGTGCGCTCGTGAGCCGTCTCAACAGCGACGTCCTCGATGCCCAGAGCGCGTTCACGAACACGCTCTCGTCGGTCGTCGGGAATGCCATCACGGTGGGCGTGACGCTGCTGGCGATGTTCTTCCTGAGCTGGCAGATCACGCTGCTCGCGCTCGTCCTCTTCCCGTTGTTCGTGCTGCCGGCGCGCTGGGTGGGAAGGCGGATCCAGGCCATCACGCGGGAGAGCTACAACCTGAACGCGGCCATGACCTCGACGATGACCGAGCGCTTCAACGTCGCCGGCGCGCTGCTGGTGCGGCTCTTCGGCCAGCCGCTCCGGGAGATCCAGAGCTTCGAGGCCAAGGCCGGGCGGGTGCGCGACATCGGCGTGACGCAGGCCATGTTCACCGCGGTCTTCATGACGTCGCTGCTGCTGACGGCGTCGATCGCGACCGCGATCGTCTACGGCGTGGGCGGCGTGCTGGCGGTCCAGGGCACTCTGCAGGTTGGCACCGTCGTGGCGCTCGCGGCGTACCTCAACCGCCTGTACGGACCGCTGATGGCGCTCTCCAACGTGCAGGTCAGCGTCATGACCGCGCTCGTATCGTTCGACCGCATCTTCGAGGTCCTCGACCTGAAGCCACTGGTGGCGGAGAAGGCGGACGCGCTCGACATCCCTCGGGGACCGGCGAGCGTCGAGTTCGAGCACGTGGACTTCAGCTACCCCACCGCGTCCGAGGTCTCGCTGGCGTCCCTGGAGTCGGTCGCGGTGCTCGACCAGGCGCCGTCGAGCGAGGTCCTTCACGACATCTCGTTCACGGCCCGACCCGGCGAGCTCGTCGCCCTCGTCGGCCCATCCGGAGCGGGGAAGACGACGATCAGCCAGCTGGTCCCGCGTCTCTACGACGTCCGCGCCGGGGCCGTCCGGATCAACGGGCTCGACACGCGCGACGCCACCTTCGACTCGTTGCGCGCGATGATCGGTGTCGTCACCCAGGACGCGCACCTCTTCCACGATACGATCCGGGCGAACCTCCTCTACGCGCGGCCCGAGGCGTCAGACGCGGAGCTCCTCGACGCGCTCCGGGCGGCCCAGATCCTGCCCTTCGTCCGCACCCTGCCCGACGGCCTCGAGACGGTGGTCGGCGATCGCGGGTACCGGCTCTCGGGCGGGGAGAAGCAGCGGATCGCGATCGCCCGCCTGCTGCTCAAGGCGCCCGACATCGTGGTCCTCGACGAGGCGACCGCCCACCTCGACTCGGAATCGGAGGTCGCCGTCCAGGTGGCCCTCCGGACCGCGCTCGCCGGGCGCACCTCGATCGTCATCGCCCACCGGCTCTCGACGATCCGCCAGGCCGACCAGATCCTCGTCGTCGCCGAGGGCCGGATCGTGGAGCGCGGCAAGCACGCCGAGCTGCTCGCCGCCGGTGGGCTGTACGACGAGCTCTACCGGACGCAGTTCGCCGTCCAGGCGAGCGGCGGTGCGGCCGCCGCCGAGGTCCCGCTCCAGGCCGCCGGCTGAGGCGATCCGGCGCGTTCGCCGCGTCGAGGGTCAGCCGTCCCGGATCAGGCCCTGCTCGATGGCGTATCGCGTCAGGGCCTTCGACCCGCGAAGGCCCAGCTTCCTCGACAGGTTCGCCACGTGCCGGCGCACCGTGTACGGGCTGATGCCGAGGGCGCGCCCGACGTCGGCGGCCGACGCCCCAGCCGCGATCCTGGCCAGGATCTCTCGCTCGCGGGCACTCAGTGGGCTCGCCGCCTCGCTCCAGCGGAGCGAGTCGTCGATGATCGCTCCCGCGACGAGGCTGTGGAGGTAGCGCTCGCCGCGCGCGACGGCCCAGATGGCCTCGATGAGCTCGCTGGTGTGGGCGCCCTTCACCACGTAGCCGGCGGCGCCCGCCCGCAGCGCCTGGCGCACGGTCTCGGTGTCGCGATGCATCGTCAGCACGAGGAGGCGGACCTCCGGACGACGGGCCGCCAGCTCGCGGAGCAGCGCGACGCCGTCGTCGTCGGGAAAGGTGATGTCGAGGAGCACGATGTCCGGGGCTCCGTTCGCGAGGACGTCGAACGCCTCGCCGCGATCGCCGGCCTCGCCCACGACGACAATCCCGGGCTCCAGCTCGAGGAAGTGGCGCAGGCTTTCCCGGACGAGGTGGTGGTCGTCGACCAGCGCGACCCGCACCGGCGGGCGCAGACGGGTCGCCACCGTACCAGCCGCCCGAGGCGACACCGGCACCGGGCCCTTCACCTGGGCGCCAGCGTGCATCGTTTGGTGGGGGCTCATCACGAGGTAGGGGCTCCGAGCTTGGCGGGCGCTCCGCCGGGGGCGCGGGCCGCGGCATCCATCACGTCCGCCGCAGCGCCGTCGTCCACGGTCCACGTCCCGAGGTCGTCCGCGAGCGGGATGTCGAGGCGGATCCGGGTGCCCGCACCGAGCCGCGACCGGATGTCGAGTGTTCCGCCCATCGCCAACGCGCGTTCGCGCATGCTCGCGAGACCGAGCCCCCTTCCCGCGACCTGCCCGGGATCGAACCCCACGCCGTCGTCGGCAACCTCGACGCGCAGGCTCCGGCTGATCCGCTCAACCCGGATCTCGACGCGCGTCGGCCGTGCGTGGCGGCTGGCATTGCCGATGGCCTCCTGGACGATGCGGTACGTGTCCACCTCGCGGGCAGGGTCCAGCAGGCGTGGATGATCGAGCGAGGCATCAGCCGAGAATTCCACCGGCATTCCGGCCGAGGCCGCGAGCTCGCGCATGGCCGCAACCAGCCCGGATTCCTGCAGGCGCGCAGGTCGCAGACGGAGGGCAACGCCGCGTACGTCCTCGAGCGCGATGCTGGCCATCTCGCGCGCCCGGCGCACCTCCTTCCTTGCGACATCGTCGGGGATCGCCGGGCTCGCGAACGCCGCCTCGGCTGCGTCCAGAGTGACGACCATGGCGGTCATCGTCTGGCCCACGCCGTCGTGCAGGTCCGCTGACAGGCGCTTCCGCTCGTCCTCCTGGGCCGTCAGCAGCCGGTCGCTCGCGGCGCGGTAGAGGGCGGCGTACTGGCGGCTCGTGCGGGTCACCCGGTCCGCCAGGATCGCCACCAGGACGGCGATCGCCACCATCAAGGGCCACTCTTCCAGGTCGAGGTCGATCATGGCGACCGCGAACGGCGTCCCGATGTCGTTGGCGAGGAAGGCGTAGACGACGAGGAAGATGGTCACGGCGGCGATCCGCACGGCGACAACGCGGAGCCCGTAGGCGAAGGCCTCGATGGCGAGCACGATCCAGACCACGTGCATGAGGACGTCCGGGTTGTTGAGCTGCGCCGCCGCGGCCGCGGACAGCGCGATCCCGGTGAGATCCAGCGCGGCAAGCGTCCACGGCGGCTGGGCGACGAGCCAGCTGCGGAGACCCACGTTCGAGCCCGTGCCCTCTTCCTCTTGGGACATTTCTCCCCGCCCCGACGCCGGCTGGAACCGGCTGCGACCATCTCGCGCACCACGCTGCGGTGCCTCGCCGACCATCCCGAATGGTCGCTGCCGACTATAGATCGGCTGTCCAGTACCCCGCATCCTCGTGCCCGGTGGGTTCGATGCGACCCCGCAGGTGGGTAGGTCGCTCGTGACGCGGGAACAGGCCGTGCGGCCGGGGCCTTGAGGGGCCTGTGGCAAAGGGGAAGACACAGCAATGACGACAAGCATGATGCGGCCCGGGCTCCGGGACCGGGGAGCGGATGATGTCGGCGGCTCGACTCGGGGTCGGCCCGCCGTCGGACGTCAACCGATGAAGGACCCGGCGCCGACGATCCGTGTCGTCCTGGCCGACGACCACGCACTCGTGCGCGCGGGCTTCCGAGCGCTCCTCGCCGCGATCCCCGGTGTGGACGTCGTCGGGGAGGCCGCCGACGGCCGCGCGGCCCTCCTGGAGATCGAGTCGAGTGTTCCCGACGTGGCGGTGCTGGATATCACCATGCCCGGCCTCAACGGGATCGAGGCGATCGCCCAGCTGCGGGTCTCGTGTCCGCATACGCGCGTGATCATCCTGTCGATGCACGACAACGAGGATTACGTGCGCCAGGCTCTTCGGGCGGGAGCCGCCGGGTACCTGCTCAAGGACTCGAGCTCGGTGGAGCTGGAGCTCGCGGTTCGGGCCGTGGCGCAGGGCGGCACATACCTGAGCCCGGCCGTCTCGCGGCACCTGGTGTCGGCCTACGTGCGCCGGACCTCCGACAACGAAGAGTCCTCGGATGGGCTCAGGCCTCGCCAGCGGGAGATCCTGCAGCTGATCGCCGAGGGCCAGACGAACCAGCAGATGGCCTCTACCCTCAACCTGAGCATCAAGACCATCGAGACGCACCGCGCTCAGCTGATGGACCGGCTCGACATCCACGACGTCGCGGGGCTGGTGCGCTACGCCATCCGCTCGGGCCTCATCCCGAGCAATCGCTAGGGCCTACCCCGGATCCATCGAGGCTCGACCGGGACGCGGCCTGTCGGCGACGCCGGCCTGCGCCTGCCGTCTGCTCCGGGCGCGCGGCTCGCGCGGGCGCAGCGCCAGCACGATCCACGGGCGGCGAGCTTCCTGGCCGAGACGATCGTGCGCGTCCGGGCAGGCGGGCGGCGGGCGCGCTGACCGTTCGGGCCGACTCCGGCATCCACGCCCACGAGGACGTCCCCGCCTGCCGGGCGGCAAGGGGTCCGCGGCTCCTGCCCTCCCCGCTGCTCGCCTGGACGTTTGCTGACGGCCCGACCTCCCCCCGAGTGCTGGCGTCGGCACCTCGAGTCGGTCGCCCGCCGCCCTCGACGACGGCCCGGAGCTGATCGGCCGGCCTCCGACCCTCGTCCGCCCCGCCAGGCCCGTCGCGATCACCTGGATCCGGCCGACCGTCGCCCGGCAGTCGTCATCGAGCCGCCGGGTGAGGGTTTCACCCGGGGCGGAGACCGGGTCCGCACCCGTCGAGGTTCCGGGAGTGCCACTGGGGCGAGACGAGTAACGGCCCCGATGATTCGCGTCCCTCGGAACCGCAGCATCGCGCTACGCATGACATCGCCGGGCAGGGATCCCGGCGCCATGGGGAGGCACGCCTCCGGTGGGGCGGCTGCCGGTCGACGGGGGGATCTCGATTGCACATGGGTATGCCAGACGCCATGCGTCTGGACAGGGGAGCAAGCACTCGCGACTCGCGCCCGTCGGCGACGAGGAGCCAACGCAGCACGTCGCTGAACCCGAGGACGCAGGACAGCCCGGGGATTGATCCCGTGGCCGGCGTCGACGACGTCGCCCATCAGCCGCAGGGCGGCGCCGATCCAACGCCTGCGCCCACCGGCGCGAACCGGCTGCCGACCCGACCCAACCCAACCCAACGACCAGCTGTCGACCGCTCGACCAGAGCCCCGCAGGGAGGTGACCAGTGACGGCGACAATGGTGAACCAGGACGATGCCCGCGGAGGCGCGAGGGAACCGAGGCAAGGATCCGCCGCCGCGGGATTCCGCCTCCTGCCCGGCCGGGTGGTCGTGTACGCCTGGCTCCTGGCAGCGGTCCCGATCGCCCTCCTGCAACTCGTCCATGCGGGCGTGCACGAGCACCACGAGCTACCGCCGGTCCTCCACTGGCTGCGGGACACGGGGTTGGCCGTGCCGCTCGCGGCCGTCGCGATCGTCAGCGCCGCGTTCCTCGTCGCCAGGCTCCGACCGACGGAGCCGGGCGAGCGCGCGTCCCTGACGACCATGGCCACCTGGGGGTGCCTCGCCGCCCTCCTGTTCGCCGTCTTCAGCATCCCGGGAAACCAGCTCCACGGGCTGCTCTTCGGCGCCGAGGAGGAGGAGGGCGTCAGCCTTCTCAACGACCTCGCCGCCGACGCGCTCTACGCGCTGGAGGCGGCGCTCCTCGTCCTCGCCCCCATCTCGCTGCTCGCCGGGGTTCCCTGGCGCGGCGCCTGGCGGGTCACCCCATCCATGCAACCGGCCCAGGCACTCGCACCGGCGCTGGCGGCGTCGGACGGGCCGATCGAGTCCCCCGCGACCGCGGGAGTCACCAACGCCGGAGGCGATCGATGAGCACCCAGGACCACCGCGCCTCCGTCACCGCCGGAGGCGACCGATGAGCACAGCCGACCGCCGCGCCTCGGGGGCCGGCATTCGACGTTCGAAGACGAGTGAGGAGCACCAGGTGATGGAACACTCGCGATCCGGTCGCTCGCGCAGGACCCTCCGGTTCTTCGGGACATGGGTCGCGAGCGCTTTCCTGGTCAGCAGCCAGCTGGCGCTGCCCGTCGCGGCCGCCCCGGTCGCCCCGACCGCGCTGGCGCCGCAGGCTGCTCCGGCTGCGCTGACCCAGATCACGATCCACGCCTACGCCGCCCGCACCGAGCCAAATGCCGACATCGGGGCGGTGACCGAGGGTGACGCCGTCACCACGTACAAGTGGATCATCAACGAGGACAACACCGGCACCACGTCCACGCGCGACGCCAACCCGGGGTCTGCCTGCTCGCCGTGGACGACGCTCCCCACGTCGGGCAATCCTGCCGGCGTGCCCAACCCGAACTACCCGGGATCCTGCACATGGGCCTCGATCGCCGGGCTGGATAGCTCGGCCCCGGTGGCCGCCCAGGGCGAGACCGTCGACAGCGCCGGCGGCACGACCACCCTGACGCTGAACCCGGGAGGCGGCAGCAAGCGCTACCTCGTCTCGGTGCTGGCCGACGGCTACAAGCTCGACGGGACCCCGTTCACGCTCTCGAGCGGCACCCCGGTCACGGTCCAGGTGCCGCTGCAGCCGCTCCCGCTGCCGTCGGCCACGATCAAGGCCCAGGTCTTCGTGGACGTCACCTCGACCAACGGCCAGTACGACCCGGGCGAGGACGGCCTCTCCCGCTGGGCCGGCAAGATCACCGACTACCTGGGACAGGTCAACACCGACGTCTTCGGCAACCCGCTCTGCACGACCTACGCGTTCGCCGATTCGAACGGGAACGGCGTCCAGGACCAGCTGTGGGACCCGACATGGACCGGCCCCGCCGAGGCGATCATCTTCACCGACGGCGAGCCGACCGTCACCCACCAGGGCGGCAAGTGCCTGACGGGCGACATCAACATGGACGGCGTCGTCAACGGGCCGGCGAGCACCGTCGGCACCGACGCCTGGCTGTACGCCGACCTGGGCCTCGACGCGGCGCTGGCCCGCGGCGTCCTGACGATCCCCAACCTCGGCCCGAACCGCTACGCGCTGTCGATGGTTCCGCCGACCGGCGAGAGCTGGGTCCAGACGACCACTCTCGAGGGCAACCACGACTGGGACGCCTGGGTCATGGAGGGCGCGACCGGTCTCGACACGGAGTTCGTCGTCGCCGGCGAGCCCTTCCCGGCCACGATCTTCGGCTACGTTCCCGGCCCGACCACCAGCTACTGGACGCATCCGGCCTCGGACCCGCTGGCGTCTGCCAACAGCTTCACCTCGGTCGGCACCGGCCACATCAAGGGCGTCGTGGACGCGATGGACATCTACATCCCCCAGAAGGGCGGCCTCAACCTCCCGACCCTGGGCTTCTCCGGCGCCAAGATCGACCATCCGATCGACAAGCCGTGGATCGCCCTCTCCGACCTCAACGCCCAGGACGTGGCCGTGTACGTCGGCCGCGGGAACGAGGATGGAACCTTCGAGATCACGGGCGTCCCGGACGGCACCTACACCCTCACTTACTGGGACGATCCGCAGAACTACATCCTCGATCTCCTCAACGTGACGGTGGTCAACGGCGAGACCGTGGACATGGGCCTCCTGCCGATGGCGGGGTGGTTCACGAAGTTCTCGGGCTTCATCTTCAACGACCTCAACCGTGACGGGAAGCGCGACTTCACCGACGCCAACGGCAACGGGACGTTCGACACGGGGGATACCTGGATCGAGCCCGGCGTGCCGAACTTCGGCCTCACGCTGCGCAAGCGCGAGAACTCGCTCATGGACCGCGGCGCGACCGCCGTGGGCACGGACCAGTCCGGCTACTACGAGATGGTCAACGCGTACCCGCTGACCGAGTGGCTGGTCCTCGAGGCCTACGACGACCGCTACTACACGACCGGCATCACCTACCAGGCCGACAACCAGCCGACGCCCACGACGGTGCTCGGCCAGGGGGTCGACGTCAGCGTCCTGCCGATCATCGGCCTGTCGGGCACCCTCGACTGGGGCGTCCACTTCTACGACGCAACCGGTGAGAACGGGGTCGACCCGCAGAACGGCGGGATCGTCGGCTCGATCAGCTACGACACCACCCGCAACGAGCTCGACCCGCAGTACGCGGCCGCCGAGGACTGGCAGCCGGGCGTGTCGGGCATCACCGTCGAGCTCTACGCCCCGGTACCGTGCCCAGATACCCCTCCGGCGTCCGGGTGTGATGCCGCCGGGAACTACGAGCTGGCAGACGACGGCTCCTACGCCAAGGGTCAGCTCCTCAACACCTACGTCTCCGAGAAGTGGGAGCGGCCGCAGGACTGCGTCGCCCGCGACGTCGACGGCAAGCCGCTCGCCAACCCCGGCGACCAGCAGGTCTTGCCGATCGGTAGTGGGAAAGACTGCCTGGAAGGCCCGCTGATGGGCGTCCAGTTCGGGCCCTATCCGACCGACCAGGACAACCCCGACATCGCCAACTTCGGCGCCGCCGTCGACGGCAACTACGGCTTCGGGGACGGCTGCTTCGGTCCCGGTGGTTTTGACCGGGAGACGGGCGCCTGCGCCGACGGCAGCGACCCGACGGCCCTGCCCGGCGACGACTACCTGGTCCACATCGACCTGGCCGGCAAGACGGACTCGCTGGGCCAGCCGATCTACAAGGTCACCCGCGAAGAGGACATCAACATCGGGAACGGCGACAGCTTCGTGCCGCAGGTCCCGCCGCCGGCCTGCGCCGGCGCGCTCCACACGGTCGACGTCGCCGACATGGCACCCGACGGTCCGAACGCGACCGTGAACCCGACATTCGTCGACATCGGCGGGTCGCCCTACGAGGGCACGGACCGGCCGCTGTGTGACACGAAGCTCGTCACGCTCCAGAACGGCAAGTCGGTCGTCCCGATGTTCAACGTCTTCACCGACGTGCCGCTCCCCGGCCGCTTCTTCGCGCTGAACAACGACGACCTGACCTTCTCGACCGACCCCAAGTCACTGCTCTTCGGCGAGAAGGCCGGAGTCCCGTTCAGCCCCGTGGGCATCTACGACTTCGCCAACCGCCTGATCACCACCGTCGAGACCGACTACAACGGGATCTTCGACGTGCTCCTGCCGTCGACCAACCGGATCAACTGCCCGACGCCCTCGGGCGTCTGCGCCAACCTCTACCGCTTCGTCGGCAACGACCCGGGCATCCCGGGCCGGCTGAACCTGAACTACAACCCACAGTACCGGACGATCGCGGCCGAGTTCGAGACCTTCCCCGGGATGATCATCCCGGCCGACACGGCGCCCACGCAGGTGGGCGTCAACATCCAGCTGCCGGGCGGCCAGTCCGTGACCGCGGTCTCGTGCCCGGTGAACGCTCCGAATGCCACCCCGGCGACGCGAACCCCCGAGCTGTACGCGCTCTCGCGGCCGTACGTGACCGGAGCGGGACAGCCGTTCACCATCTCGGGCTTTGGCTTCGGTGCCACCAAGGGCACCGGCCAGGTGACGCTCGACGGCGCCCCGATCGCCACCTCCTCGTGGAATGACACCACGATCATCGTCCCGAGCGTGGCCGCGTCGTTCGGCAACGGCCCGCACCAGCTCCGGGTGACCGCGGCGAACGGCAGGAGCACCGTCAGTGGGATTACCTTCCACCGGATCGGCGGGACCTACAACCCGGCGGTCTTCGAGGTCGGGCCCGGCCGGACGTATGCCCCGGCCAACTCCCTTCCGACGACGGCCGACCACGCGATCCAGCGGGCGCTCGACGCCGCCGCCACCTTCGTCTCGGCGTCCAACGGCAACTCGGGACGGGGCGCCCTGGTGGTGGTCTACCCGAACAACCCCGCCGGAGCCCGGATCAACCCACGCGGCGCCTACTACGAGAACCTGATCATCTCCAGCAAGGTCAAGCTGCAGGGCGTCGGCCCAGGCAGCCCGGACGGCTCGGTCCGCGGGTCGATCATCGACGGCGGCGCCTTCGGCGGCGACGGCCCCGTGGCGACCGACTGGTACACCAGGATCGGCACCCTGAACTGGGCTGGCAACCAGACGATCTATGACGGCGCGGTGATCTCGATCTTCGTGCCGAACGACACGAACGCCTTCACCACCGCCGAGCGTCGTCGGGCCTTCCCGACGACGTCCAACGCAATGACGGCGCCCGCGATCGACGGCTTCGACCTCCGCGGCGGCGACCAGATGGGCTTCCCCGGCAACATCACCGAGATCGGCGGCGTGCCGACCGGCCTTCCCGGCGGCCTGATCACCCAGGGCGGCGCGATCTTCGCGAACGCGTGGGCCCGCAACCTGCAGATCACGAACAACGTGATCCAGAACAACGGCGGAGCATACGGGACGATCCGCATCGGGACGCCGGACCTGCCTGCTCCCGACACCGACGCCCAGAACGACGATGTTCGCATCGCCAACAACCGGATCATCGCCAACGCCGGCACGAACCTGGCGGGCGGCATCGGCATCTTCGCCGGCAGCCAGCGCTACGTCGTCACCGGCAACGACATCTGCGGCAACTTCTCCGCCGAATACGGCGGAGGCATCAGCCAGTACGGCCTGAGCGCCAACGGTTCGATCGACCACAACCGGATCTACTACAACCAGTCGTACGACGAGGGCGGCGGGATCATGATCGCCGGCCAGCTGCCGACCGATCCCTCGATCCTCTCGCCGGGCTCCGGCGCGGTCTCGATCCACGAGAACGTGATCCAGGCGAATCTCGCAAACGACGACGGCGGCGGGATCCGGTTCCTCATGGCCGGCAACTTCCCGATGAACGTCTACAACAACATGATCGTCAACAACGTCTCGACCCACGAGGGCGGCGGCATCGCGCTCGACGACGCGCCCAACGTCCGCGTCTACAACAACACGATCATGAAGAACGTCACGACCGCGACGGCCGTGACCAGCAACGGCCAGCCCGCCCCTGCCGGCCTGTCGACCGGCGAGAACAGCGTGCGCCTCCAGGCGTCGCTGCCGGGCGGCTCGCCGCTCTTCAGCAACCCGCTCCTCTTCAACAACATCCTCTACGACAACCGGGCCGGCACCAATGTCCTGGGTACCGTGATCGGGATCGGGGCGACAGGTGACGCCACACCGATCAACCGCTGGGACCTCGGCGCGCTCGACGGCAGCGGCCTGCTCTGCCCGACCAACTCGATTCTGCAGACGACGGCGGGGATCGGCGTTGCCGGAACCACCTGCCCAGCCGGTCCTACCAACAACAGCTCGGCGGACCCGGCCGTTGTCGCTCCGTACGACACGAGCCTGTCGTTCGCCCCGTGGCGGACAAACCCGAACTTCGTCGGCGCGATCCTCGTGGCGGCCGACCTTCCGCCCGCGGTCCTGGGCAACTATCACCTCGGCGGCACCTCGTCGCCGGCGTACAACACGGGCGCTGCGAGCAAGGCCGTGCCTTCCTACCAGCAGCCTCCGACAACCCTGTCGGCGCCAACTGCCGACATCGACTCGCCAGCAGGCCCACCGACCCCACCGGCTGCCCGCCCGGCGTTCGGTGCCTTCGACATGGGCGCGGACGAGCTCCGATGAAACGGCGCGCGCCCGCCACCCGCTCCACCGTCGTCGAGGGGGACAACGAGATGACCAACCACGGAAGGTTGCTGCTGAGCCGGCGCCAGATGCTCAAGTTCGGAGGGCTCACCGCGGCCGCCGCGGCCGCGGCGGGCCTGGGGCCCCGGCTGGTGGGGACGATCCTCCAGCCGGGCCGGGCCCTCGCGGTGGACCGGCCCCCTGACCTGAAGCTGGTCGGGACCGACGGCTGGATCTACCTGCCGCCCGACCCGCCGATCTTCTCGTCCTCCCTTGGCGTCGTGACGCATCCGGATTCGTACGCTCCCACCGACCCGCCTCGGACCACCTACATCTTCGGATTCGCGAACGCGAGCGGCGTCAGCGACGTCGACCAGTTCAACCTGAAGAACAAGGCCCAGCACTCGGCGCCGTTCTTCTGGGCCAGGGAGTACGTCTCCCCGACGCAGACGAATGAGTTCCGTGTCCAGCTGACGAACGTCGGCCTGGCCCAGCGGCCGGACCTCTTCGACGAGCACACCCTCCACTGGCACGGCTTCAAGAACGTCATCCCGTTCTTCGACGGCGAGCCGACCGGGTCGATCTCGGTGCCGCAGGGCCAGACGTTCACGTACGTGTACATCTCGCACGACCCGGGCACCTACATGTTCCACTGCCACGTGGAGGACACGGAGCACGTGCACATGGGGATGACCGGCCTCGTGTTCGTCCGTCCGGCCCAGGACGGCAATGCGGGGCTGCTCGGCCTCGGCACGTCGCGGCCGGCACCGAACAACGTTCCCTACAAGGGCTTCGCCTACAACGATGGAGACGGCTCGACCGGCTTCGACCGCGAGTACGCGATGTTCCTCAGCGAGGTCTGGGGGGACTCCCACTGGGCGGACGCCCACATCCAGCTCCCGGAGTGGAGCGACTACCGGGCCGACTTCAGCCTCCTCAACGGCAGGGTCTTCCCGCACACGCTGCTCTCGAACGGGTCCGTCGCCCGAAACGGCGACAACCCGCTCCCCGCGAGCCGCAACTTCAACGTCTACCCGGTGCGGAACGCAGGCACGAGCTGGGACCTCGCCGTCCCGCGCGAGAGGACGGGCCCGGGCCCCAACGACTTCGTCGATCACCCGGAGCTCGGCAGCCAGCCGAACTCCGCGCTGGTCTCCTGCAACGCCGGCGAGCGAGTGCTCCTTCGCTTCGCGAACCTGGGCTTCGTCGAGGCGGCGATGACCCTGGCCGGCATCCGGATGAAGGTCGTCGGCAAGGACGCCACGCACATGCGCGGCATTACGGGCTTCGACACGAGCTACCAGACCAGCACTCTCTCGTTTGGCGCCGGCGAGAGCATCGACGCCATCTTCACTGCCCCGCCGCACTCGGGCGGATCCGGCCCCGACGTGTACGTGCTCTACAACCGCACCTACACCCGCGGCGACAACCTCAACACGGCCTCAGGCGGCGGCACGGGCGGCGGCCAGCGGACGGAGGTGCGCGTGTACCCGGCCGGCGCGCTGCCGGCCCAGGCCTACCCCAACCAGCACCCGGACGACCCGGCGTGAGACCGACGATGAGCGGAGTGACGACGATGAAACCATTCACGCACTCGCGGCCCCGCTCCGGGCTGGCGCTCGGGGTGTCGTCGGTGCTGGCCGCCAGCGTGCTGCTGTCCGCCGGCGCTGCCCGGCCGATCGCGGCAGCCACCGAGGGCTCCAACACCAGCGGCGTCGTCTGCACCAGCGACGGCCCCGGCGGCTCCAACCCGACCTTCAACCTGACCACCCGCGCCGGGTACATCAACCTGGCGGACGGCACGACGGCCTACATGTGGGGCTTCTCCGAGGGCGGCAAGCCCTTCCAGCACCCCGGGCCTGTGCTCTGCGTCAACCAGGGTGACACCGTCACCGTGATCCTTCACAACGCGTTCACCCTGACGTCGCCGAAGAGCGCACCCGGCGTGTCGCTCATCTTCCCGGGCCAGGAGAACGTCCTCGCGGACGGCGCCCCCTCGCAGCCCGTCTTCGACGGGACGGGGGCGGTCATCTCGCTCGCCAAGCCGGCCCAGCCGGGCGGCGGGACGGTGACCTACAGCTTTGTCGCCTCGAAGCCCGGCACCTACCTCTACGAGAGCGGCGGCGGGCAGCGGACGAGCACCCCGCTGAGCCTCTACTCGAGCCCGCAGGTGCAGGTGCGGATGGGCCTCTTCGGGTCCCTGATCGTGCGCCCGCCGATGGGTGCCGACCACGTCTACGACCGGGCCGACTCGCGGTTCAACCCGAACGCCGAGTTCATGCTCCTGCTGTCGGAGATCGACCCGTACCTGAACGCGAAGGTCCTCAAGGGGACATCCGCCTTCAACATGAACACCTACCACCCGCGCTACTGGCTGATCAACGGCCGCCAGTTCCCCGACAGCATCGCTGACAACTTCGCCAGCTGGCTCCCCAGCCAGCCGTACGGGTCGCTCGCGACGATCCAGCCGTACGACGCCACGAACAACCCCTACCCGGCCGTCGATCGCTACCTCAGCGTGGGGACCCTGGACTACCCGTTCCACCCTCACGGCAACAACGGGAAGGTGATCGGGCGGGACGGCTCGCCGCTGGCCGCGGGCCTCGGCGAGGACATGTCGTTCGACAAGTTCGCCGTCAACATCGGCCCCGGCCAGACCTGGGACGTGCTCTTCAGCTGGAAGGACAACGAGGGCTACTCGCCGTCCAACCCGGTCCCCGCCAGCGAGCCTGACCTGCAGAACCTCACGGTCGGCATGTTCTACAGCGGCAGCCCGTACCTGGGCGTGTCAGAGCCGATGCCGCCAGGCGTCCAGACCCTCAACGAGTGCGGCGAGTTCTACATCATCTCCCACAACCACGCGCTCCACCAGCTCACGTCGTGGGGCGTGAACATGACCGGGCCGATCACCTATACGCGGGTCGATCCGCCCCTGCCCAACAGCTGTCCGTGACGAGAGGTAGGGGAACGACGATGCGACTGGAACGTACGATGAAGCGAACCTTCCTCTCCTCCCTGGTCCTGGGGCCGGCGCTGGCACTCGCCGCGCTGCTCGTGCCCGGGATCGCCGCGGCCGCCGGGCCGATCACCTCCAGCGCCTGCACGGACGCGGATGGCGGCGCGCACACGAGCGGCACGGCCGTTACCTGCAACCTGTGGGCCAAGGTCCAGACGGGCGGCCCCGCGCTGCCCGGCACGACGGTCACGACATGGTGGGGCTTTGCCGACTCGGCGAGCGGCAGCCCGTCGCTGCCCGGCCCGGTCCTCCTGGCCGACGCGGGCGACATCGTCACCGTCACCCTCGTGAACAACCTCGCCCAGCCGACCTCGATCCTGTTCGGTGGCCAGGCGATGGCCCCGGATCAGACCGGAGTCGCCGGGGGCGGCACCACCTCCTACACGTTCACCGCCAGCGGGCCGGGCACATACCTTTACGAAGCCGGGCTCATCCCAGGCTCGCAGTACCAGGTCTCCATGGGGCTCTACGGGGCCCTGGTCGTGCGGCCCGCGGGCGCGCCCGCCCAGGCCTACGCCAACCCGGCCACACTCTTCGACGACGAGGCGCTCGTCATCGTGAGCGAGATCGACCCGGCGCTGAACGCCAGCGCCACCCCGTGGACGGTCGACCTGCGCGCGTACGCGCCCAAGTACTTCCTTGTCAACGGTGCCGCGCACACGACCACACCGGCCATCTGCGCGACTCCATCGATCTGCCTGACGTCCGGCCACAAGCTGCTCCTGCGGTACGCCAACGCCGGCATCCAGCACCACTCGCTCGGGGTTCTCGGCCTGCACCAGGCGGTGCTCGCCGCCGACGGCAGCGAGCTCCCGTACCCGCGGACGATGGTCGCCGAGACGGTCGCCCCGGGACAGTCGGCCGACGTCATGGTGACCGTGCCGGCGACGAGCGCGGCATCCACCAGGTACGCCCTGTACGACGCCGCCTTGGTGCTAAACAACAGCAGCAGCAACGGCATCGGCGGCATGCTGGCCTTCATCGAGGCAAGCGCTGGCGCGCCGCCTCCTGTCGACACCGTTGGCCCGATCACGAGCGCCGTGACGATGACCGAATCCAGCCCCGGTCTCTACACGCTCACTGCAACGGTGGACGACACCAGCACCGGCGGGTCGTTCATCCAGCAGGCCGAGTACCGGATCGACTCAACGCTGGCGACCCCGACGGCGATGACGGCCGTCGACCTCGCGTTCAACGACGAGGTCTCGGAAGGCGTTACGAGCGTCTCCGGAGCGATCGACACCACATCGTGGACCAGCCCACACACGATCTACGTGCGTGGCCAGGACAATGCGGGCACCGGCAACTGGGGCGCGTTCGCCGCCTTCATCTTCACGCCCGCGACGACGGACACGACCGGTCCGATCACAAGCGGGCTCGTCCTGACCCCGAGCCGGACGAACGGTTCGGTTGGCGTGGGAATCAGCGCGACCGGCAGTGACTCGACGACCGGCAACAGCAATGTCGTGGAGGCCGAGTACACGATCGACGGCGGGACGGCCGCACCGATGACCCTCAACAAGACCGCGCCGACGGTCAGCCTGACCGCGACGATCGCCCAGGCCACGGTGAACGCCCTCAGCAGTGGGCCGCATACCATCTCCGTGCGCAGCCGGGATTTTCCGGGCAACTGGGGCTCCCCTGCCACGGCCACGCTCACGATCGACAAGGCGGGCCCGGCGACCACGGGCGTGACCGCCAGCCCGAACCCCAACAACGGCCAGCTCGGCCAGAGCAGCACCAACCTGTCGGTGCGGGTGAGCGCCACCCTTGACGACACATCGTCGGGCGGCAGCAACATCGTCGCGGGCGAAGGCTTCATCGAGACCGTGGGTGCCGACGGGACGGGCTTCCCGTTCGTCGCGACCGACGGCACCTTCGACGAGGTTAACGACCCGGCCTACGCTGAGATCCCGCTCACGACCATCAACCTGCTGACCACGGGCGACCACACCATCTACGTCCACGGCAAGGACGCCGCGGGCAACTGGGGGACCACGGCCTCGACCATCCTGGTCATCGAGAGGACGCCCCCGGCGATCCTCAGCATCAACCGCGCGGATCCCACTCCCACCTCGGCTGCGAGCGTCTCGTGGACCGTCACGTTCTCCGAGAGCGTGGTCGGAGTTACGAGCGCCAACTTCAGCCTGGTGAGCGGCAGCGGCCTGACCGGGGCAGCGATCTCCTCCGTCACGGGCACGGGCGCCACCCGGACCGTGACGGCCACGACCGGGTCCGGTGGAGGAACGCTCGGCCTCAACCTCACCTCTGCGACGGGAATCAGGGACATCGCCGGCAACGCGCTGCCGACGACAGGCCTGCCGTTCGTCGGCCAGGTCTACGGGGTGGCGCCCCTCTACTTCTCGACCCTCGGCAACACGAACCCGCCCAGCGTGGCCGGGACGGCCGATGACGCCGACATCTACTTCTGGAGCGGATCGGCTTTCAGCAGGTCGATCGATGTCACGGCCATCACCAACGCGGTGCCCGCCGGCGCGAACGTCGACGGCTTCGACCGGGTCAGCGCCACCCAGTACTACATGTCGTTCGGCGGCGCCGTCACCCTGCCGGTCCTCGGGACCGTCCAGGACGAGGACGTCGTCTTCTACAACGCCGGCACGTGGTCGCTGTTCTTCGACGGCAGCGTCAACGGGGTCGGCGGCACGGACCTCGACGCGATCAGCGTCGTCGGCGGAACCCTCTACTTCTCGACCGACAGCAACACGCTCCCGCCCGGCGCGGGCGGGACGGCGGATGACGCCGACATCTACCGCTGGAACGGCGCCAGCTCGTACACGCGGGTGGTGGATGCGTCCACCATCGGCATCCCGAGCACGGGTGGCGGCAACGCCAACGTCGATGGCGTCGTCTGGGTCGATCCCACCCACTTCTACCTGTCGTTCGCCGGCGATGCCACGATCGCCCTGCCCGGGCCGGACCTCACGGTGCAGGACGAGGACGTCGTCTACCGCAACGGCAGTACCTGGTCCGTGTACTTCGACGGGACATCCAAGGGCCTGACCAGCGCCAACCTTGATGTCGACGCCTTTGACCTTCCCTAGCAGCCAGCCATGAATGTCGTGCCATCCCCTGATCGGAATGTGACGCCATGACGAGCACCGAACGGTCCGAGCGGGACCGCGGCCTCCCGGCCGCGGTCCCGGAGGCCGGGGATCCCGCCCCGGCCGAAATGGAGGGCGGCCGCCGCGGTCGCCCCTCCGTCCCGCGCACCTGGCTGGCGGCGATCGCCGGCGTCCTGGTCCTGCCCCTCCTCGTGGCTGCGACCCTCACGTACACGGCATCCGGGTCCAGCGACCTGGCTGCCCGGGCTGCGGCGGCACGCGTCGTGTCCGCCGCGGACATGGAGGCGGAGTACGGCGTACGGGTGAACCTCGTCGCCGTGACCGCCGACGGGGGACTGGTCGACGTGCGCTTCACCGTCGTCGACAAGGACAAGGCGGGGCACATCCTCCACGACTCGGCGTCGATGCCGGACCTGTACGTCGAGTCGACCGGGGCCGTCCTCAGCACCCGCAATCCCATGGCCCACAAGCAGATCACGCTCCTCGACGGGGCGACCTACTTCCTCCTCTACCCGAACTCGGGCGGCGCCATCCAGCGAGGAACCGGCGTGTCGGTCGTCATCGACGGCATCCGCCTTGAACCCGTCGACGCCCAGAGCTGACTGGAGACTCTCATGCGGCGGATCATCGCCCTGGCCCTGGGGGCCGCTCTCCTGGTCTCGACCGTGCCCGGCGCGACCGCTGGAACGCCTCAGGCGGGCGAGGGCGACCGCCACACCGCGCCCTTCTCCGACGCCCCGGCCGGCGGGTCCACACCGGCCGGCATGATGACCGTCATCGTCACGATGCGCTCGCAGGCCGACCTTCGCTCTGTCCAGGGCACGAGCCGGGCCGACCGGCTGATCGCCATCAACCGCGCTCTCCGCAACCACGCCGACGCAGCGCAGCGGCCGGTGCTGGCGGCGATCCGCCAGCACGCCGCCCGGGGCCGCGTGGCGCGCCACACCTCCTTCTGGATCTTCAACGGCCTGTCGGTCACGGCGACGCTCGACGTGATCGGTGAGATCGCCGCCCGCCCCGACGTGGCAAGCGTCACGCCGGACTGGGTGCCGATCGTTCCGGCTGCCGTCGAGACGCGCACGGTTCCTGCGGCCGCGTTCGCTCCGGCGGCGGCGGCACCCGAGTCGAACCTCGCGGCCGTCAACGCAGCGGCCATGTGGGCCCTCGGGTACACGGGCCAGGGGGTCGTCGTCGCCAACCTCGACTCCGGCGTTGACATCGGGCATCCCGACCTGGCCGGCCGCTGGCGCGGCGGCACGAACTCGTGGTTTGATCCATACGGCCAGCACCCGACCGTGCCGACCGACATGAGCGGCCACGGCACGGCCACGATGGGCATCATGGTTGGCGGAGACGCCGGCGGAACGTCGATCGGCATGGCGCCCGGCGCCACGTGGATCGCCGCCAGGATCTTCAACGACAACGGCACCGCGACCGCCACGGCGATCCACAGCGCCTTCCAGTGGATTCTCGATCCGGACGGTGACCCGGGAACAGCCGATGCTCCCCAGGTGGTCAACAACTCGTGGTCCTATGGGTTCCCCGGCTGCAACCTCGCCTTCCAGCCGGACCTGCAGGCGCTCCGGTCCGCGGGCATCCTGCCCGTGTTCGCGGCAGGCAACTACGGCCCGGGCAGCTCGACGAGCGTCAGCCCCGCCAACTATCCAGAGGCGCTCGCCGTGGGCGCCACGAATGCCAGCAGCGTCGTCGACGCGAGCTCCGGTCGCGGCCCGTCCGCGTGCGGGGAGGCGTCCACCACGTACCCGGAGGTCGTGGCCCCCGGCGTGAGCGTCCGTACCGCCGATCGATTCGGGCTCTACCAGGTGGCGACCGGGACGTCGCTCGCGGCCCCGCACGTCGCGGGGGCAATCGCTCTCTTGCTGAGCGCCCTTCCGGGGCTCAGCGCCTCGTCCGAGGCTGCGGCGCTGACCGGCTCGGCGATCGACCTCGGGCTGGTGGGGCCGGACAACAGCTACGGGTATGGACGGCTCGACGTCCTGGCGGCCCAGGCCACGCTCGACGGCGGTCCCACTCCCACGCCCACGCCGACGCCCACGCCCATGCCCACGCCAACGCCGACCCCGACGCCGACGCCCACTCCCACGCCGACGCCAACGCCCACGCCCACGCCCACGCCCACGGCCACGACGGCGCCGGTGTCGGTTCCCGCCCTCGCGAAGGGCTATGGGTATTGGGTGACCATCACGAGCACCGCGCCCGGGCCGATCAGCGCCACGTGGACGACCCCGGCCACGGTCCAGGGGACGCTTGCGATCTACGCCGGCAACCCGTTTGCCTCGGGCTCGAACCCCGTGAAGCGCAGCCCGCCTTCCGGCGCCCTCAAGGCGACGGCGGGGAGGAAGTCCAGCTTCAGCGCCACCACCGTCTCGCAGCCGGCCGGGGTCTACACGGTCTACTTCTTCGCCAGCGGCAGCGTCAGCGTGAGCCGCGGGACCGTGACCTATCTGAGGTAGGACCGCGCAATGACGGGGCTGCCGCGAGGCATTCCGACAAGGGCCCTCGATCGACGTCAGCTACCATCGGTCCATGAGCGAGCAGCGATCCACCCGCCAGCGCCGCGCGGATGCGGTGGCCCTTCTCGATCAGCACGGCGACGCCTGGCTCGCCACGGCCAGCCGCACCGGCGAGGTTCATCTCATCGCCGTCTCGGGCGCCTGGAACGGCACCGAGCTCGTGGTCGCCACCCGCGATGGCAGCCCAACGGCCCGGAACCTCGGCGAGACCGGCCGGGCGAGGGTTGCGCTGGGGTCGCCGGCCGACGTGGTCATGCTCGATGTCGTGGTCAGCGCGAGCACCGCCGCCACGACGGAGGCGGGCGCGATCGCGGCCGCGTTCCGGGACGCCGTCGGCTGGGATCCCGCAGACGAGGGCGATGACTGGCGCTACTTCCTGCTCCGCCCCACGCGGGTCCAGGCGTATCGCGGCTACGGCGAGCAGCGCGGGCGCGACGTGATGCGCGACGGGCGTTGGCTGGCCTGAGCTCGCGCCCGAGGGATCGCCCGGCCGTGAGCCGCCGAGTGCCCGCCCCGTCTGCAGGCGCGCCGGCCGGGCCCAGCCATTGCCGCTGCGCATCGCCGGGCCCGCGTCGCCGCTCTCGCCATGGCACCCATTCCCGACGACGGGCATGATGCGGAGATGTCGCGCCGGCCACGCGGTCCCAGCCCGCCTGCCGTTCTCCCCGCCTTCGCCCGTCCCGATGCCCGGGCCCCGTGGCGCCCCGGCCCGGAGCTCCTCGCCGACAGCCGCCCGGCCCGCCTCGTCCGCGCCAGCGGGATGCCGGACCTGGAGGCCCTCCAGGCCCGTGCCGTCGGAGATCCCGGGTGGTTCTGGGGACTCGCTGTCGACGAGCTCGAGCTCGCCTGGGATCGACCCTGGAGCCGCGTCCTGGACCTCGACGCGGGAATCGAGTGGCCGCGCTGGTGGATCGGCGGCGCGTTCGACCACGCCGCGGCGGTGCTCGACCGGTGGGCGGCGCGACCCGAGGACGAGGCGATCGCGTGGGAGGGAGACGACGGTTCGATCCGTCGCCTGTCGGGCCGGGAGCTGATCGCCGCGGTCGAGGCCACGGCCGCCCGCTTCGCGACGCACGGGATCGGCGCGGGGACGCGCGTCGGGATCTTCCTGCCGATGCTCCCCGAGACGGCCGTCACCGTGCTCTCCCTCGGACGGCTGCGCGCGATCTTCACGCCGATCTTCAGCGGCTACGCGGGGCCGGCCGTCGCGACCCGCCTCCGCGCGTTCCAGGCGACCCATCTCGTGACCGCGGACGGCTTCATGCGTCGCGGCCGCCCGATCGAGATGGCCGCGGTCGCCGCGGAGGCGGTGGCGGAGTCGCCGGGCGTTCGCCGGGTCCTCGTGGTCCGGCGCCTTGAGCCCGCCGGCCTTCCGGCGGCCCTGTCCGACCCGGTGCGCGATGCCTCGTGGGAGCGCGAAGCGGACGCGGCCCAGCGGGCGTCGCTGCCGGCGGCGCCGCGGCCCACCGGCCCGGTCGATCCCGAGACCCCCTACATGGTCATCTACACGTCCGGGACGACGGGAGCCCCGAAGGGCACCGTCCACGTCCACGGCGGCTTCCCGATCAAGGCGGCCCAGGACCTTGCCCACACCTTCGACCTGCGCTCCGGCGACGCCCTCTGCTGGATCACCGATCTCGGTTGGATGATGGGCCCCTGGGCGATCAGCGGCGCGCTCCTCGTCGGCGCCCGCCTGATCATGTTCGAGGGCGCCCCGGATCATCCCGACGCCGGTCGCGTCTGGTCGCTCGTCGAGCGCCACCGCGTCACCCATCTCGGCGTGAGCCCGACGCTGGTCCGCGCGCTCCTCGTGCACGGAGACGAGCCGGTGCGGGACCACGATCGTCGCTCGCTCCGCGCCCTCGGCTCCACCGGCGAGCCGTGGAACCCGGACCCGTGGACGTGGCTCTTCGAGACCGTGGGTGGGAGTCGGCTGCCGATCGTGAACTACAGCGGCGGGACGGAGATCTCCGGCGGGATCATCGGTGCGACGCCGCTTCGGCCGATCCGGGCGACGTCGTTCAACGGGCCCTGCGTGGGGATGGCCGCGGACGTGGTGGACGCGTCGGGGCGCCCGGTTGCTGACGAGGTCGGCGAGCTGGCGATCCGGGCGCCGTGGCCGGGGATGACGAGGGGCTTCTGGGGCGGGACGCCGGCGGACCGCGAGCGCTACCTCGACGCGTACTGGCGGCGCCTGCCGGGAACCTGGGTGCACGGCGACTGGGCGGCCCGCGACGCCGACGGGTTCTGGTACCTGCACGGGCGGTCGGACGACACGCTGAAGATCGCCGGCAAGCGCGTCGGTCCGGCAGAGCTCGAAGCCGTCGCGGTCTCCCACCCCGCGGTCGTCGAGGCCGCCGCGATCGGGGTGCCCGACGAGCTCCGCGGCGAGGTCGCCGTGCTGCTGGTCGTCGTCCGGCGGGACGTGGCGATCGAGCCCGAGACCCTCGCGCGCGAGGTCGGAGAGAAGGTCGCCCGCGGCCTCGGGAAGCCCGTCCGTCCGGCCGCGGTCGTGGTCGTCCCGGACCTCCCCCGGACGCGCAGCGGCAAGATCATGCGCCGCGTCGCGAGATCCGCCTGGCTCGGCAGGGACCCGGGCGACCTGTCCGCCCTGGAGAACCCCGACGCGGTCACGGCGATCGGGGACCTCGGCGCGCACGCCCGCGGAAGCTAGCCGCGGAGCCTTGCATTGGAGCCCGGCCGCGGACGCTGGCTGAGGCGGCGCCTAGCCCGGCGGTCGTCCTGTCGGGCGCCCCGTCTCCGCGTCCCACCCCCCGGCTTGGCCCACCTTCGACGCCAGCGGGCGATCGAGCACGCCGGCGATGAACCGTGCCGCCTCGAGGAGGCGCGACAGGTCGACGCCGTGCGTGATGCCCTCCGCTTCGAGCAGGTACACGAGGTCCTCCGTGGCGAGGTTGCCGGAGCTGCCCGGCGCGTAGGGGCAACCCCCGGTCCCGCCCGTCGAAGCGTCGAAGCAGGTCACGCCGAGACGGAGGGCCGCCACGACATTCGCCAGCGCCGTCCCCCGGGTGTCGTGAAAGTGGTGCGCGATCCGGTCGACCGGAATCCCGGCCTCGAGTGCCGCGTTCGTGACCGCCTCCACCGCCGCTCGGAGCCGCCACGCCGATCGTGTCGCCGAAGCAGACCTCATCCGCGCCGAGGTCGAGGAGGCGGCGGGCGACGGCGACGGGCGCCGCAGGGTCGACCCGGCCGGTGTACGGGCACCCGAACGCGGTCGAGACGTAGGCACGCCGCCACCACCCGCGCCGCCCGGCCTCCGTGAGCAGCGGCGCGAAGGCATCGAGCGAGGCCTCCACCGACAATCCGATGTTCCGCTCGGCAAACGCGTCGGTCGCCGCCGTGAAGACGGCGATCGCGTCCGCGCCCGCCTCGGCTGCCCGGTCGAGGCCGCGAGCGTTCGCCACGAGAACCGGAAATCGGACGCCGGAGCCGCGCGGGAGGGAGGCGAGGAGCTCGTCCGCGTCGGCGAGCTGGGGGATCCGGTCGGGTCGTACGAAGCTCGTGGCCTCGATCTCGCGCAGACCGGCCGCCACGAGCAGCTCGATGAAGCGCACCTTGGCCGCCGTCGGGATCGACGTGGCCTCGTTCTGCAGCCCGTCGCGGGGGCCGACCTCGTAGATGCGGACGCCCGCGGGCGGGATCGGCGCAGGGGAGGCGGCGGTTGGAGAGGCGGCGGTCACGCCTCCATCTCCAAACGCGCCACGAGCCGGCCGCGTTCCACCCGGTCGCCGGCCTTGACGTACAGCTCGGCAACGCGGCCCGCCCGCGGGGCCGATACGACGTGCTCCATCTTCATCGCCTCGAGGGTGGCGATTGGGTCGCCAGCGTCGACGGACGCCCCAATGGCAACATGCACGCCAAGGACGGTGCCGGGCATCGGCGCCACGAGGTCGGTGGCCGACTCGATCCCGGCGGGCCGTCGCCCCGACGCCGCCTTCGCGGCCTCCGGGGGCGGCGCAAGCCGGAACGCCACGCTCCGGCCGTCGACCGAAACGTGGACGGCGTCGCCATCGCGGACCGCGAATGGCGCCACGGCCGGGCCGGCTCCCTCTGCCCCCTCGGGCGCGGCCACCTTGGGCTCGGCTGCCGGGACTGACGCGGACGCCAGCTCGACCGGGCGCTCCTCGGGTCCCCCGGGCCCATCGGCGGAGAGGCGCAGTCGGGCCGCCGCGTTCAGGCGCCAGCCGCCACGCCACGGGTCACGATCCGCCGCGACGGCGAGCCCCTCCGCCGCGACCTGCCATGCGGCCTCCGGGATCGTCGTCGTCGCCGTCGCCTCGCCGGCCAGTCCCTCGAGCGTCTCGGTCCGGGCTCGACCCTCGACGACGACCGCCAACGTGACCAGCCGCCGCAGGAACGCGAGGTTCGTCACGAGGCCGAGGACCTCGGTCTCGTCGAGGGCGCCGGCGAGGCGGACGAGCGCCTCGGCGCGGTCCCTGCCGTGGGCGATGACCTTGGCGAGGAGTGGATCGAACGTGCCGCCGACGCGGTCGCCGACCGCGATCCCGGCGTCGACGCGGACCCCGCCACGGGACGCGGGTCCGAAGGCGCCCGCTCCGTCCGGCCAGCGCACGGCCAGGACCGGGCCGGCCGAGGGGAGAAAGCCGGCCGAGGGGTCCTCTGCGTTGAGGCGGACCTCGACGGCGTGCCCGCCGGCCGCGAGGGCGGCCTCCACGCCGCCCTGCTCCAGCCCGAGCTCGGCGAGGGTGGCGCCCGCGGCGATCCGGACCTGGTCGGCCACGAGATCCCGCCCCAGGATGAGCTCGGTGACGGGGTGCTCGACCTGGAGTCGGGCGTTCATCTCGAGGAAGACCCAGCTCCCGTCGTCGCCGACGAGGAACTCGCAGGTCCCGGCACCCTCGTAGCCCACGGCCCGGGCGAGGCGGCCCGCGGCGGCCCGGACGGCGGCTCGCAGGTCCGGTGCGAGCGCGGGCGCCGGCGCCTCCTCGAGGACCTTCTGGTGGCGTCGCTGGAGCGAGCAGTCGCGGTCGCCCAGGTGGAGGACTCCCCCGTGGGCATCGGCAAGCACCTGGACCTCGACGTGCCGGGCGGGCGTCACGTAGCGCTCGAGGATCAGCCGGTCGTCTCCGAAGGCGCGAGCGGCCTCCCGCCGGGCGGCGTCGAAGGCCGGCTGGAGCTCGTCGCGGCGCCGGACGACCCGGATCCCCTTGCCGCCGCCCCCCGCAGCCGGCTTCACCAGGAGCGGCAGCCCGATCCGCCCGGCGGAGGCGGCGAGCGATGTGTCGGACTGGTCGTCGGGCTCCTCGCCGGCAGCGACGGGGACGTCGACGCGCTGGGCGACGTCGCGGGCCCGGGCCTTGTCGCCGAGCGTGCGGATCGCGTCCGGAGGCGGGCCGATCCAGGAGAGGCCGGCCTCGATCACCGCCTCCGCGAGGTCCGGACTCTCCGCGAGGAAGCCGTACCCGGGGTGGACGGCGTCGGCGCCCGCCGCCACCGCCGCCCGGACGATACCGGCGGGGTCGAGCAGGTCGACGGGATCGCCGGCAGTCCCCTCGATCCGACCGCCGTCGCCGCCGATCGGGGTGGCTCCGGGGCCGCTCCCGACGAGCGGCACGATGGGGACGATGCTCAGCCGGCGTGCTGTCGTCGCGATCCGCGCGGCGATCTCCCCGCGGTTCGCGATGAAGATGACCCGGATGGGACGGCGGGCGGTCCCCGTGCTCCGCGCTCCTCCAGGGTCCCGGGTCGCGGCCGCCTCGTCGCTCACCCGGCGCCTCGCTTCACCCATGACGGGGAGCGATGCTCCTCGACGGCGCGGAGCCCCTCCGCTCCTTCGGCCGAGGCGCGCCGGAGCGCCAGCGCGCGGGCCGTCCGCTCCACGGCGACCTCCGGGTCGGCGCCACGCAGGTCGCGGATCAGCTGCTTGGCGGCACGGGTCGCCTCCGGGCCGCCCGCGAGCACGTCGGTCACCGCCGCCTCGAGGGCGCGATCGAGCGCGTCCAGGCCGTTCGCCACCTCGTGGACCAACCCGATGCGGTGCGCCTCGGCGGCGTCGAACCGGCGTCCCGTCGCGAAGAGCGCCCGCGCATGTCCTTCTCCCACCCGCGCCACGACGAACGGGGCGATCGTCGCCGGGATGAGGCCGAGGCGGGCCTCCGGAAAGCCGAACCGGGTGCCGGCCTCCGCGATCGCCAGGTCCACGACGGCGCACAGCCCTGCGCCACCACCCAGCGCTGCGCCCTGCACTCGTGCGATCACCGGGACCGGGCACGTGTCGATCGCCCCGTACATCGCGCCCAGGCCGAGCGCATCTGCCTCGTTCGCGGCCGGCGTGGCGTGGAGCGCGGCTCGCATCCAACCGAGGTCCGCCCCGGCGCAGAACACCGGTCCGTCGCCGGCGAGGACAACGGCCCGCAGGGCGCCCGGAGCCTCGGCGGCGAAGCCCTCGAACACGCCACGGAGGGCGGCGATCGCCCCGGCGTCGAGGGCGTTGCGGACCTCCGGTCGGGCGATCGTGACCCGCGCGACGGTCCCGTCGGGGCCGTCCCGCGTGACCGTGACGCGAGGCGGCAACCCGCCCGTCGGCGACCCGCTCACATGCGAAACACGCCGAAGCGCGTCTCGGCGATCGGGGCCTGGAGGGCCGCCTCGAGCCCCATCGCGAGGACGCGGCGCGTCTGCAGGGGGTCGATGATGCCGTCGTCCCAGAGCCGGGCCGTGGCGTGGTACGGGTTCCCCTCGGCCTCGTAGCGCTGGAGGGTCGGCGCCTCGAACGCGTCCCGTTCGGCCTCGCTGGGCCACCGTCCCCCGGGCAGCGACGTCGCCCGGACCGTCGAGAGGACGCGGGCCGCCTGCGCGCCGCCCATCACCGAGATCCGCGCGTTCGGCCAGCTCCACAGGAACCGCGGTCCGTACGCGCGACCGGCCATGGCGTAGTTCCCCGCACCGAACGACCCCCCGATGAGGACCGTGAGCTTGGGGACCTCGGCCGAGGCGACCGCGGTGACGAGCTTCGCGCCGTCCTTGGCGATCCCGGCGGCCTCGGCCTCGCGCCCGACCATGAACCCGGCAATGTTCTGGAGGAACAGGAGCGGGATTCGCCGCTGCGCGGCAAGCTCGATGAAGTGGGCCCCCTTCAGCGCCGACGTTCCGAACAGGATCCCGTCGTTGGCGAGGATCGCGATCGGCCAGCCGTCGAGGTGGGCGAAGCCGCAGACGAGGGTCTCGCCGTACAGCGGCTTGAACTCGTGGAGCTCGCTCCCGTCGACGAGTCGCGCGATGACCTCGCGGACATCGACGGACCGGCGGGGGTCGACCGGAACCGCCGCATAGAGCGAGGCGAGGCCGGGCCCGCCCTCGGCGGGGACCGCAGGGTCTCGCGGGACGGCGCGCTGCCACGGTGGGTCCGGCGGGCGGCGTCCGAGATGGCGGACGATCGACCGCGCAAGGGCAAGCGCGTGCTCGTCGTCGAGCGCCTCGTGGTCGGCGACGCCACTCACCCGCGTGTGGACCTCGGACCCGCCGAGATCCTCGGCACTCACTCGCTCCCCCGTGGCCGCCTCGACGAGCGGCGGGCCCCCGAGGAAGATCGTGCCCGTGCCGCGGACGATGACCGTCTCGTCGCTCATCGCCGGCACGTAGGCGCCGCCGGCGGTGCAGCTGCCCATGACCAGGGCAACCTGCGGGATGCCGGCGGCCGACATCCGCGCCTGGAGGTAGAAGATCCGCCCGAACCCGTCGCGGTCGGGGAAGATGTCGGCCTGGAGGGGGAGGTAGGCGCCCCCGGAGTCGACGAGGTAGACGCACGGGAGCTGGTCCTCGAGCGCGATCTCCTGGGCCCGCAGGTGCTTCTTGACCGTTTCCGGGAAGTAGGTCCCGCCCTTGACGGTGGCGTCGTTGGCGACGATGACGCAGAGCGTCCCCTCGATCCGCCCGATCCCGGTCACGATCCCCGCGCCCGGCGCCTCGTCGTCGTGCATCCCGGTGGCGGCCAGCGGGGAGAGCTCGAGGAAGGCCGCGCCGGGATCGAGCAGCCGATCGATCCGCTCGCGGACGAGCAGCTTCCCGCGCTCCCGGTGCCTCGCGATCGCGGCTTCGTCGCCCGCGGCCCCCCGGCCGGCCACGAGGGCGGTACGAACGCGAAGGTCGTCGACGAGCGCCCGCATCGCCGCCTCGCCGGCGCGAGCGTCATCGGAGGCCGGGTCAAGGCGGGATCGGAGCGCGACCATGGTCAGGTCACCCGCAGGTCGAGGATCCGCCGCGCGATGACGAGGCGCTGGATGTCGCTCGTGCCCTCGCCGATCTCGGTCAGCTTCGCGTCGCGAAAGAAGCGCCCGACCGGGTACTCGTCGACGTAGCCGTACCCGCCGTGCACCAGGAGCGCGGCGTTCGTGGCGCGGCCCGCCACCTCCGAGGCGAACAGCTTCGCCTGCGCCGCCGCGAGCCCGAAGTCCCGGCCCTGGTCGCGCAGCCACGCCGCCCGGTGGACGAGCCCTCGCGCCGCCTCGATCTCGGTGGCCATGTCGGCGATCCGAAAGGCCACGGCCTCGAACGAGCCGATCGGCCGCCCGAACTGCTCACGCGTCCGAACGTACGGGATGGCCGCGTCGAGCGCGGCCTGGGCCAGCCCGACGGCGAGGGCCCCGATGGCGATCCGGCCGCCGTCCAGGATCTTCAGGAACATGCGGAAGCCTTCGCCCTCGGTCCCGAGCAGGTTCGCGGCCGGGATCCGGGATCGCTCGAACACGAGCTCGCCCGTCGCCGAGGCGTGGAGGCCCAGCTTCTCCTCCAGGCGGGCGACCGAGAAGCCGGGCGTGTCGGCGGGCACGATGAACGCGCTGATGGCCGCGTCGCCGCGGGGCGTCGAACCGGTCCGGGCAGCGACGATGTAGGTCGAGGCCTGGCCGGCATTCGTGATGAAGCGCTTGCCGCCGTCGAGAACCCAGGCTCCTCCGTCCGGGCCGTCCTCTCGCCGCGCCGTGGTCCGCGTGCCGCCGGCGTCGGAGCCTGCGCCGGGCTCGGTGAGCGCGTAGGCGCCGAGCTCCCGCCCGCTGGCAAGCGGCACGAGGTACTGCGACTTCTGCTCGGCCGTCCCGGCGATGAGGAGCGGGCCACAGCCGAGGGAGGTGTGCGCGGCGACGATCAGGCCCAGCGAGCCCCATGTGCGCCCGATCTCCTCGATCGCGATGGCGTAGGCGAGCGCGTCCATCCCGGCGCCGCCCCATTCCTCGGGGATCGGGATGCCGAGCCAGCCCATCTCACCGAGCCGGCGGACGACCTCGGCTGGGAAGCGCCGTTCCCGCTCGTGCTCGTCGACGAGCGGCGCCACCTCGCGCTCCATGAATTCACGGACGGTGCGCCGGAGGAGTTCGTGCTCGGCCGGAAGGTCGAGGTCCACGTCCGGAGCGTAGCACGCGACATCCCCTGCGACGAAAAGGGGTGGCGCATCGTCGGGTGGTCGCTGCGAGGAGTGCGGCAGCCCCCTCAGGCTGCGGGTGGGGGCCGCGTGCGGCATGCGCCTCGGTCGCGCCGACCTGCCGGCATGTCTGTCACACGACGTCGCCGAGGGTGGCCAGGAGGTCCCGCGCCTCTCGCAGATCCGCGGTCTCAAAGCCCTCGGTGAACGTGCGGTAGACGGGGCTGAGCGTATGCACCGCGGCTCCGGGCTCGCCGTCGGCCCGCTGTCGTCGGGCCAGCCTGGTCGCCGCCCGCAGCTGGGCCATCCGGGCATCGAGCTCGCCGGCGCGGTCGATCGCCCGTTGGTACCACGCCACGACCGACGAGGAGCCACTCCCGTCGGCGTCCGCGAGCGCTGCAAGGAGGTCACCCTTCAGGAGGTACAGCTCGGGCAGGATCGAGGCGCCCGTTCCGGGGCTCAGGATCTCGATCGCCGTGTCGAGCGATCGGAGCCCATCGGCCGGTCGCCCGGCGCGGACGTTTGCCCTCGCGTCCAGGAACAGCAGGAACGGCCAGAACATCGGTGGCGATCGCAGCTCGCCGTACAGGTCGATGCCGTGGCGGATGTTGGCAAGGCCTTCCTCGAAGCGACCGAGGTCGACCTGCGCGGCCCCGAGGAGACAGCCGCCGGCCGCGATCCAGATCCGGAACCCGAGCTCCTCGGAGAGCTCGCGCAGCCCGACCGCCAGGTCGAGCGCGATCTGGGAGTCATATCGCCACAGGCGGAGAAGGCCCGCGTGGAAGCGAGCGTAAGCCGAGGTGAACGGATGCTCCAGCTCGGCCGCGAGAGCCAGCGCGGCGTCTACCCGCTCGACGGCTCGATCCGGGTATCCGAGGAGCCACAGCGTGATCCCCGAGGCGGTGAGGCAGGAGATCCGCGGGTCGTTCCCCACCCGCGCCGTCCGAGGGCGGGTCCGTTGGGCCGGGAAGAGGGCGATCGCGCGATCGAAGTGGTCGAGCCCTCCGTGGAGGTCGTCGAAGGACATCAGGGTCGCGCCGACGAGCAGGTGCCCGTCGATGAGCATGCCGGGGTCGCCCTCGCGCTCCCCGAGGGCAAGGATCTCACGTCCCAGGCGGGCGGACTCATCGAGCTGGGCGCGGAACATGTAGAGGCTGGCGAGGCCCCGGAGCACGGAGAATTGCTGGCGTACGTCAGTGCCGCGCTCGAAGAGGTCCACCGCGCTGGCGAACGCGGCCTCGACGTCCGGGGTGAACCCCTTGGTCGCCATGAGCGCCCGCGCGAGGCTTGTCCGCAGCGCGATCTCCTGGCCGGCCCGGCCGGGCGACGACGGAACCGCCGCCAGAACCGCGAGCATGTCCTGCGTGAGGCCCACCGTGTCGAGGTACCAGCCGTGTGCGTCGTCGAGGATGAGCAGGGGTCCGGCCAGCTGGTCGAGACGCTCGAGGTCGCGCGCGGCCACCCAGTAGGCCCAGGCGAGCCGCAGGTTCCCCACGTCGGCGCCGAGGGCGGCAAGTGCGGCCTCGCGCTGCCTGCCGGTCAGGTCCGCGCGCAGCTGGCCCGCCCTGTCCCCGTAGTAGGTGGCATGGCCCCGCCGCGCGCGGGCAGCGACGTCCGGCCGCTGGTCGAGCCGGTCGGCAGCGAATTCCCGGATTGTCTCCAGCATCGCCACCCGAGGCTCGCCGCCGGGCACATCGACGAGGCGGACGAGGCTCTTGTCGATGAGCCCGGCCAGCCCGTCGAGGACATCGAGGGCGACGCCGTCGCTCGCCTCGAGACCGGCGGCCACGGCCTCGACCGCGGCGATCGCTGCCTCCGCGAACACGGCCACCAGCTCGAACAGGCGCTGGTCACCGGGCTCGAGGAGCTCGTAGCTCCAGTCCATCGTCGATCGGAGCGTCTGCTGTCGCTCTGGAAGGTCTCGCGGCCCGCTCCGAAGGAGGCCCAGCCGGTTTCCGAGACGATCGCGCAGGACGTCGGGGGAGAAGCCTCGCAGGTGCGCCGCGGCAAGCTCGATCGCCAGGGGCAGGCCGTCCAGCCGGCGGCAGATCTCGGCCACGGCCGGGGCGTTCTCGTCAGTCAGCTCGAAGTCGGGTCGGACCGCTCGCGCCCGGTCGACGAACAGCTGCACCGCCTCGTAGTCGCCGATCCGATGAGCGGACGCCTCGGCCCGGCCGACCGGGGGCAGGCCCAGCGGCGGGACCGGGTGGACCCTCTCGGCCCGGATGTGCAGCGCTTCGCGGCTCGTGGCCAGGACGGTCAGGCGCGGGCACTCGCTGAGCAGCCGCGCCACGACGCCGGCCGCCTCGGTGACTTGTTCGAAGTTGTCCAGCACGAGCAGCATCCGCCGATCACGCAGGCTGTCGACCAGCTCCTCCTCGAGCGGGCGATCGATGATCTCTCCAAGCCCGATTGAACGGGCGATCGCGACGAGGACGGCATTCGTGCTGCGGGCGCCGGACAGGTCCACGAAGCACGCGCCGTCCTCGAATCCGGGGGCGAGGTCCTCTGCCACCCTGATGGCCAGCGTTGTCTTGCCGGTGCCTCCGGGTCCGGTCAGGGTCAGCAAGCGAACCGAGCCATCCGCGAGGCGACCTTCGATCTCCGTGAGCTCGCTCCGGCGACCGATCAGCCCGGCGGCCCTGGCCGGCAGCTCCACCCCGGCCGGACGCGCGGTGACCAGCGGCGGGAACTTCGACGGCAGGTCGGGATGGACGAGCTGGTAGAGGTGCTCCGCGCGACCGAGATCCTTCAGTCGATGCTCGCCCAGGTCGATCAGGTCCGCGCCCGGCGGCAGCGCCTCGCGAGCGAGCGCCCCGGCCGACTCGGACAGGAGGATCTGGCCACCATGTCCGGCGGCCATGATCCGGGCCGTCCGGTTGACCGTTGGTCCGAAGAAGTCGCTGCCGCGCTGCTCGGCCTGACCGCAATGGAGGCCCATTCGCACGCGGAGCGGACCGGTCTCGGTCCATGGCACGGCCGTGAGCTCGAGCTGGGCCGCCAGGCTGGCGGCCGTCGCGTCGGTTGCCCTTCCAAACACCCCCATCATGCCGTCGCCGGTGGTCTTGACGACATGTCCGGCCGACGCCTCGATCGCCCCGCGCAGGATCGCATCGTGCCGGCTCAACGCGGCCTTCATCGCATCCGGGAATCGCTCCCACAGTCGCGTGCTGCCTTCCACGTCCGTGAACAGGAAGGTGAACGTGCGGGTCGACGGCAGGTCCACGCCCCTATCATCCACCCGCCGCCCGGGATCCGCGTCCCCGGGGCCCGCGCCTATGCGTCGATCATGTTCGGGCGCGCAACCGAGAGGGCGAGGCACGCCGGACACGCGGCGTCGACCCAGCCCGCGTACCCCCCGGCGCGCCGTCGCCGCAGCCGCCGCCAGCCCACGGCGCCGATGGCCGCGAGCAGGCCGAACGCGAGCAGGCCGAGGGCGAGGCTCCCGACCTCGGCGGCGAATCGCTCGGCGGGCGGCCCGAGCAGGAAGCCGAGCGCGAAGTGAGCGCTGACGAAGAGACCGTTCCCGACGAGCAGGCCCGCGATGAAGACCGGGTACGGAAGGCCGGCAAGCCCGCTGGCCGCGATGGCGCCCACCCGCACCGCGGGCGTCGCTCGCGCCAGGGCGACGCCCCGGGCGCCCCGTCGGGCGAGCCACCCGGACAGCGCGTCGAGGCGATCCCGGCCCACGCCGGCCCTGGCAAGGATCGCCAGGACGGCCCGCCGCAGGGTTCCGCGCACGAGGATGAACTGGACCGTGCCGCCGACATAGCCGGCACCGAGGATTGCCGCGAGCACGACCACGGGCGGCACGCCGGACCCGACGCTGGCGACTCCCGCCGCCACGACGAGGAGGTCTCCCGGGACGGGGACGGGGAGCCCGGCCTCCTTCACGAAGAGCAGCCCGACCAGCCCCAGGAGCGCCACCGGGTCCACGTCTCAGGGGCCCGGTCGCCGTCGGGGCATGGTGAACGTCGGGCCGGGCGGGGCCGGCAGCGCGGCCACGATGGCCGGGTCGTCGGCCGCGTGGCGCCGGGCGATCTCGAGTCGCAGGCTCTCCTCGCCCCGGGCCATCGCCCAGCGGTGGTTCGCGGCGAAGACGGGCCGGAGGAGGAACGAAAGCCGGCGCAGGAGCCCTTTCTCGGCGACGATCCGCCAGTCGTACTCGACGAGCGTCCACGGCACGATCCCGATAGGAGGAGCCCCGTCCCGGGCCGGGCCCGGACCGTCGGGAACCTCGACCCCGGCCGGGTTGGGACCGCCGGGAGCCTCGGCCTCCGCCAGGCGCCAGACCCCGCGCCCGACGAAGTCGCCGCTCGCCTCGAGCGCGAAGCCGTTGGGCGGGTCGCTCTCCGTCACGCGGAACCGCCAGCGCAGGGTGTACGGCAGCCAGCCCTTCGTCCAGAGGTCGACGACCTTGCCGATCCCGCGCTCGTCGCCCGGGTCGAGCTCGGTCACGCGCAGGTAGACCGACGGCCACCATCGCGCGAGGCTTCCGGCATCGCCGAGAACCGCCGCCACCTCCTCGCGGTCCGCGGGCACGACCCACCGCGTCACGAACTGGTAGGCACTCGATGTCCCGGCGTCGAGTGGCCCGGCGGCGTCGTCGTCGGGTCGCGGCGCGGCGTCGAGCGCGGCGCGGAGGCTGCGATACGACGCGCGGAGCAGGCGCGCCACCTCCGGCCAGTACGCCCTCCCCGCCCCCGCCGGCCCGTCCGGATCGGCAGTCGCTCCCCGATCGCGGACTTCCGCCGCCTCGCCCCGGAGGCGCCCGGCGTCGGCCACGGCCGCCGTCGGCAAACCGTAGATCGCCGCGTAGAGCTCGGCGATGGCCTCGCCGGCCGCCCGGCCTGCCGCGAGGCCGATCTCGCGCCGGACCACCCACCAGCGAAGCTCGCGCCGCGCGACCTCGGCCGCGTCCACGTCGTCGGGCAGGCCGAGCGCACGATAGCCCCCGACGATGTCGGGCAGGAACTGCTCGTAGTCGCCGCTTGAGCGCCCGAAGGCGGCGGCACCGCGGGCGAGCCGGGCCGCGGCGGCGACCGCCCGGACCCAACCGACCCCGGCCTGCTCGCGGTTCGCGAGGACGAGGAGCCCGAAGAGGCGGAGCGGCTGGCGGCGGTAGTAGGCCTTCCACATCCGCAGCTCGAGGCGCGCCAGGCGATCGGCGTCGAACCCGCGGCCCCAACCCTCCCCTCGCATAGCGGGATCGTAGCGGGGTTGTCGACCGCGGGGCTGGATCCCTCTTGCATCCGCGTGGGACAATCCCGACATCAACCTCCATTCCCCGGCCAGCCGGGGGCGATGTCTCGGAGGTGCGACAGTGGCGATGCCCTGGGTCCACGGGCCCGTTGCGCGGCCGCGCCGGCCGGTTGGCCTGGCGCTCCTGGCCACGACGGACGCATCGCGTGGCACTGCGAATCTCCTGACCCGACCCCGCGCCGGGAACATCTCGAGCGACACGCGGGCGGGCTTCCGAGCGCGGACGGCGACCAGAGATCGACCGTCCGCTTGCTGACACTGACCCTGGAGCCGGCGACCTCGCCTCCCTGGATGGGAGCCCGCCGAGGCGCCGGCTCCCCGTGTCCGGGGCGTCGGGTTCGGCTCCGGGCCAGGGGGTATGGTGTGGGCCATGAAAGGGGATCGCGTCGAGGCCGTCGTCGACACCGGGCAGGGGGTGCAGACGTTCGAGATCGTCGCCACGAGGGCCGGGCGGCGCATCGAGGTCGTCACGTCGCGCGGGGTGGTCGAGGTCCGCGAGGTGACCCGGACGGGCACGCCCGTCCGCACCGGCCGCTTCATGACGAGCCGCCTGATCGCCCTCGTGGAGCATCCCGCGATGGACGAGCGGGGACGCGTCGAGGTCACGACGCGGCACCGCCTGCAGGCCCGCGATCGCGCTGGAGCCTGACAGGCTCGAGCCGATCGGCGGTAACCGGTGCGAACATGATCGATCGCCCGCGTGGCGACCACGACGACGGACCGCCGAGCGAAGGCGGAACGGGGCCCGGGCGGGCCCTCCGGGCGGACTGCCAGCGGTGCGTCGGGCTGTGCTGCGTCGCGCCCGCCTTCGTCGCGTCGGCGGACTTCGCGATCGACAAGCCCGCTGGGCAGCCCTGCCCGAACCTCCAGGTCGACTTCCGCTGCGGGATCCACGCCCGCCTGCGGGAGCGGGGGTTTCCGGGCTGCGCCGCCTACGACTGCTTCGGCGCCGGACAGCGCGTGTCGCAGGAGGTGTTCACCGGGGCCGACTGGCGGGCGGATCCCGGAATCGCGCCGCGGCCTCTTCTCGACCTTCGCCGTCGTGCGCCAGCTCCACGAGCTGCTGTGGTACCTGGCTGCGGCCCGCGAGCTCGCGGCGACGCGCCCGCTCTGGCAGGAGCTCGAGGCGGCCCGCGAGGAGACCGACGGCCTCGCCGATGGCGGCGTGATGGCCCTGGAGGCGCTCGACATCGCGGCCCATCGCGAGCGCGCGAACGTGCTGCTCCTGCGCGCGAGCGCGCTCGCGCGCGAGGCGTCGCCCGGGCCGGCGCTCGATCGGCGCGGGGCAGATCTCGTCGGTGCGGACCTGCGGGCCGTCGACCTTCGCGGCTCCCTCCTGCGCGGCGCGTCGCTGGTCGGCGCCGACCTGCGCGGGTCGGACCTCGCCCTGGCCGACGTCACCGGGGCCGATCTTCGGGGCGCGGACCTGTCCGGCGCCGATCTCCGCCAGACGCTGTTCCTGGTCCAGATGCAGGTCGAAGCTGCCCGCGGAGACCGCAGGACCCGACTGCCCCCGGCCCTGAGCCGTCCTGCCCACTGGGCCTGAGCGCACCACCGCGGGGCCGCCGCAACGGCGCCCGCTCCGAGCGTCGATCGCGCGCCGCGCACCCCGGGCGGGCCGGAATGCCATGTTGGCCAAGGGTTGGTAGGCTGCGAACCCTCATCAGGGAGCCGGACGGTGGGCCCGGCAGACGAAGGGGGCCTTCGATGGGAATCGCGGGTGAGCAGCGGGCGCGTGAGCCGGCGACGGTGCGGATCGCGATGTGGAGCTCGCGCCATCGCTGGCCGGTCGTGGCGGCCTGGTTCATCGGCGCGATCGGCCTGTTCGTCCTGAGCCTGGCCGGCGGTGGGATCCGGGCCGAGGACCCCAACGGCAATCCGAACCAGGCGCAGACCGAGTCGGCGAAGGCGTTCGCGGTCTTCGACGGCGGCGGAAGTGGAGCGCCGTTCGAGGACGTGACCCTGGTCGTGACGCACCCCAGCCTCAAGGTCACGGACCCGGCCTTCCAGGCGTTCGTGGCCCAGACGATCGGCACGCTCAAGGGCCTGACCGTGGTGGATGGCGGCGGGACTGTCCCCGTGTTCGCCGCCGTCGCCGATCCGGCCACCGCGCCGCCGCAGGCCGGCCTGGTCGCCCCGGATCTGTCGGCGGTCCGCATCGCGGCCACCATCAACGGCGACCAGGCGACGGTCGATGCCCACCTGGTGCCGGTCCGGCCGGCGATCGCCGCGATCGAATCGAACAGCGCCGGCTTCATCGTCCACAGCGTCAGCCAGACGCTGACGAACAAGGACATCACCGACCTCATCAATCGCAGCCTGGACACGACGTTCCTGACGATCGGCCTGACGTTCCTGATCCTGCTGGCCACGTTCGGGGCGTTCGTGGCAGCGATCGTGCCGATCGTCCTGGCGATCACCGCGCTGCTGGCCGGCTTCGGCATCCTGGGGCTGTTCAGCCAGCTCGTCACGCCCGTCAGCCCGTACGCCAGCCAGCTCGTGATCCTCATCGGCCTGGCGGTCTCGGTCGACTACTCGCTGTTCATGATCACCCGCTTCCGATCGGAGCGACGGCGCGGGCGCTCGAGGCTCGACGCCATCGAGATCGCCAGCGGCACCGCGGGCCGGGCCGTCTTCTTCAGCGGGCTCGCCGTCATGATCTCGCTCGCCGGCCTGTTTCTCATCGACGTGTCGATCTTCCGGTCGATGGCGATCGGCACGATTGGCGTCGTCTTCGTGGCGATCGTGGGGAGCCTGACGTTCCTGCCGGCGACGCTGGCGATCCTCGGTGACCGCGTGAACAGGGGCCGCGTGCCCTATTTCGGCCGCGAGCGCGACGAGGGGAGCGGGATCTGGGCTCGGCTCGTCGGCGCCGTCATGCGTCGGCCGGTCCGGCTCGGTTTGGCCTCGATCGCGTTCCTGCTGCTGCTTGCCACGCCGATGCTCCACCTCCGGATCGGGCTGACCGACTTCACCTCGTTCCCCGACCGGATCGACGGCGTGCAGGCGGTCAAGATGCTGTTCGCCCACTGGCCCCAGGGCTCCACCCAGACGCTCGAGGTGGCGGTCACCGGATTCGATCGGGCCGAGACGAAGGCCGCCGTCACTGCCTTCGAGACGGCCGGCCTCTCGGTTCCCGGCCTCGGCCAGCCGGTCAGGGTCACCCCCTCGCGTGACGGGACGGTCGCCCTCGTCTCGTTCACCATCGCCGGCTCCGGCCAGAACGACCCGGCCAGCCAGGCGATCGTCCGCGAGGTCCGCGCGGACCAGGTGCCCGCATCGTTCGGCGGCCTGCCGGGGGTGCAGGCGTACGTGACCGGCAACGCGGCGCAGGCCCTCGACGTCACCCAGGTCTACGTCGACGCGATCCCGCTGGTGTTCGGGTTCGTCCTGGGGCTGTCGTTCCTGCTGCTGCTCGTGGTGTTCCACTCGATCGTCATCCCGATCAAGGCGATCCTGCTCAACCTGCTCTCGACCGCCGCCGCCTACGGGATCGTGGTCGCGGTCTTCCAGGACGACACGCTGCGGGGCGCGTTCGGCATCGCCACCTCGAGCGTGATCGAGAGCTGGGTCCCGATCTTCATCTTCACGATCCTGTTCGGCCTCTCGATGGACTACCACGTCTTCATCCTGACCCGGGTCAAGGAGGCCCGCGATCGCGGCCTCGACTCGCGGTCCGCCATCGCCCGCGGCATCGCGATCACCTCGGGCACGATCACCAGCGCGGCCACGATCATGGTCGTGGTGTTCCTCGCCTTCGTGACCATCCCCTTCGCCTTTATCCAGGAGCTTGGCCTCGGGCTCGCGGTCGCCGTGCTCATCGACGCCACGGTCGTCCGCTCGGTCCTCCTGCCGGCGTCGATGACGGTCCTGGGCGACTGGAACTGGTGGCTGCCCGGCTTCCTGCGATGGCTTCCGAAGGTGACGATCGAAGGCGAGCCGGAGCCGGTCGGGGACCTCCAGACGGCCTGACGGAAGGTTCGTGGCACCTGGGGCGACGACGGTCATCGAGTTGGGGGGAGTCATGGACGACAGCGCCAGGCCGCCGTTGAGCGCGACGACCCGTGACGTGGTCAGCGCCGCCTATCGGGCATTCGGAGCACGCGACATCGACGCGCTCCTGGCGCTGCTCGACCCCGACGTCGAGTGGGGCGAGCCCGATAACCCCCTGATCCCCTCCGCCGGCACGCGGCGCGGGGTCGCCGGCGTCGTCGAGTGGCTGCAGATCGGCAACCGGACCGAGGCGATCCTGGAGCTCGAGCCGCGGCGCATCCTCGTCGAGGGCGACACCGCGGCGGTGATCGGCCACACGCGGGTCATGGCGAAGCCGACCGGCAGGTCGTACGAGACCGACTTCGTCCACCTGGTCACGGTGGCCGACGGCAAGGTCGTCCGGTTCGTGGAGTACTTCGACACCTGGGTCGCCGCCGAGGCGTTTCGGCCGGACTAGGATCGGGCCGGTGTCGCCACTCCTGCCCGCCGGCCGCGGCGCCCGGGACGGAGTCCGCCCGCCGCCCGGCTCGAGGGGATCAATCCCGTCGCGGGAGGCGCACCCGGAACGTCGTGCCCCGACCCGGGACCCCGTCGCTCTCGGCCCGCACGGTGCCGCCGTGAGCCGCGACGAGGTCCCGGGCGATGGTGAGCCCCAGGCCGCTCCCGCCGGCGTCCGCCCGGCCATGGAAGCGGTCGAAGACCCGGTCGAGGTCGGCGGGGGCGATCCCCGCGCCGGTGTCGGCGACGCTGAGCTCCACCCAGGCCCCGTCGACGCGCGCGTCGAGGCGGACCGAGCCGCCGGCCGGCGTGTGCCGGATGGCGTTGACGACGAGGTTCGCCAGGATCTCGCGGAGGCGGACCGGGTCGGCCTCGAGCGGGATCGGCGGGCCCGCGCTGGCCACCAGCTCGATCCCGCCCTCCCGGGCGGCCGCGTCGTGCCCGGCGGCGACATCCACCAGCAGGCGCCGCACGTCCACCGTCTCGCGGTGCAGCGGGAGCGCACCGACCTCCGCCAGCGAGAGCGTCCGCAGGTCGTCGAGGAGGCGGTCCATGACCGCGGTCTCGGCCAGGATGGGGGAGAGGTGGGCGTCGTCGCGGGGATGGACCCCGTCGAGCATCGCCTCCACGCTCCCGCCGATCACCTGGAGCGGCGTGCGCAGCTCGTGGGTCACGTCGGCGAGGAGTGCCTGGCGGTCGGACCGTGCCCGGTCGAGCCGCTCGGCCATCGCGTTGAACGAGCCGCCGAGGCGGCGCACCGGGCCCGGGCCGGCCACTCCGACGCGAACGCCCGGCTCGCCGTCGGCGAGGCGCTCGGCGGCGTCGGCGATCGCCGCCAGCGGCCGGATGACGCGCCCGAAGGCGCGGGCGACGACCGCGACGGCCAGCACCAGGACGAGGAGCACGGCGAGGACCGCGGGGACCGACGCCCCGCTGCCCGGGGCGACGATCCCGAGCAGCGTGCCCGCCAGCCAGGTGGCCAGGGCGGTGACCAGGCCCACGAAGACGACGATGAAGACGAGGAAGCAGCCCAGGAAGCCGGCCGCATGACGGGGACCACGCCGTCCCCACCCACGCCCCCGGTGCGAGCCCCACGGCCCGCGGCCCGGCTCGCCCCACGGTCCCCGGCCGGAACCGCCCCGCGCGTCCCGGTCCGTGCCGCGGCGGTCGTCGACCGGCTTCGGCGCCGCCGGTTCGCCGTCACCGACCGTGCCGTTCACGGCTGCGGCTCGGCGAGCGCGTACCCGACGCCGTGGATCGTCAGGATGTAGCGCGGGGCGCCGACATCGGGCTCCAGCTTGCGCCGCAGGTTCTTGACGTGGCCGTCGATCGCCCGTTCGTACGACTCGAGGCTGAAGCCGTGGACGGCGTCGAGGAGCTGGCCCCGCGTGAAGACTCGCCCGGGCTCCCGGGCGAGCGTCGCGAGCAGCTCGAACTCGGTCGGCGTCAGCTGGACGAGGCGACCGGCAACGGTGACCCGGTGCCGGCCGAGGTCGAGCTCCAGGTCGCCGGCGGCGAGCCGCTCGGCCGGTCGCGCCGCCGCCTCGGCGCGCCGCAGCACGGCGCGGATGCGTGCGACGAGCTCCTTCGGGCTGAAGGGCTTCACGACGTAGTCGTCGGCGCCGAGCTCCAGCCCCGCCACCCGGTCGGTCTCGTCGCCGCGGGCGGTCAGGATGACGATCGGGACCGTGGACGCGCTCCGCAGGCCGCGGACGACGTCGAGCCCGTCGAGGACCGGGAGCCCGAGGTCCACGATGGCGGCGTCCGGCCGCCGCGCACGCCCGAGGGCAAGCCCGGTGGCGCCGTCGCCCGCGACGAGGACGGCGAAGCCCGCGTGCTCCAGGTAGTCGCGGACAAGGGCGGCGATCTGGGGTTCGTCTTCGACGACGAGGATCGTGCGCATGGGGCTCCGGGAACGGACGACGCCGGGCGAGGATACCCGCCCGGCGTCGCGATGAGGGAGGGAAGCGACCGGTCAGCCGGCCGGGGTGTCGCCGGGGGGCGGGCCGGAGGAAGCGTCCTCCGCGTGGAGGCTGCGGTGGAGCTCCGCCGCCCACTGGCGTCGCGGATCGGACGGGTCCGTAGGCCCCCCGGGCCCACCCGGGCCCACCCGACCCGGCCAGGCACTGCCGCCGTACCCGTGGCCCCAGCCGCCCCGGCGCCGGCCGGCGAAGGCGAAGAAGAGGAACCCGAAGAACAGGAGGAAGAAGAGGAACCCGATCCCCGGGAAGCCGCCGGTGACGACGACGGTGGCGCCTCCCGCGACCGCGTTCGAGGCGAGGCCGGCCTGGTAGCCGACGACGCCCGCGACGAGGGCGACGAGCCCGAGGAACAGGATCCCGAGGAATCCGCTGCGACCCATGATGTTGAGCTCTCCGTGGTGCGAGCCCGGGTCCATCCCGGGCGACTGCGTGACGGAGACCAGCCTCGCACCCGGTTGTGGGGATTCCGTGCGCGCCGCGTGGCGATTGCGGGTGGGATGGGCCCCGAGACCCGCCCGCTCCCGGGTTGACCGTCGCGGAGCGCGACGTATCCTCCGCGAGATGGAGGCCAGCCGACCGGACCCCGACGCCGCCGTGACGCCGCTGCTCGAGGCCCGGGGGGTGTCCAGGTCGTTCCGGGGCCTGCAGGCGCTGGTCGACTACGAGCTGCGCCTCGCGCCCCTCGCGATCCACGGCGTCATCGGCCCGAACGGCGCCGGCAAGACGACCCTGTTCCATCTCCTGTCGGGGTTCCTCCGGCCGTCGAGCGGGACGATCGCCTTCGAAGGCCGCGACATCACGGGCTGGGCCGCGTTCCGGGTCTCGCGCATCGGCATCGGCCGCACCTTCCAGAACATCCGCCTGTTCGGCGAGCTGTCCGTCCTCGACAACGTCAAGATCGCCCTCGGGCGCCAGTCGCCCGCCTCGTTCGTCGGCACGCTGATCTCGAGCCCGGCCTTCCGCCGTCGCGAGCGGGAGCTCGATGCCCGCGCGATGGAGCTCCTGGAGCTGTTCGGCCTCGCCGGGCAGCGCGAGCGATCGGCGCGCAACCTCCCCTACGGCGATCAGCGGCGGCTCGAGATCGCCCGGGCGGTCGGGGCGCAGCCGAAGCTCCTCCTGCTGGACGAGCCGAACGCGGGCATGAACCCGATCGAGACCCAGGAGCTGCTCGGGTTGATCCGCCGCCTGCGGGACGAGCTGGGGATCACGATCGTGCTCGTCGCCCACGACATCCCCCTGGTGATGAACCTCTGCGAACAGATCCAGGTCCTGAACTACGGGCGGCTGATCGCCCAGGGCGCCCCGGCGGCGGTCCGGTCCAACCCGGATGTCATCGCCGCCTACCTCGGACAGGCCCGCCATGCTTGAGCTCGACGACGTCCACGTCCGCTACGGCAACATCCGGGCCCTCCAGGGCGTATCCCTGACCGTAGCCCAGGGCGAGCTCATCGCCCTGATCGGCTCGAACGGGGCGGGCAAGACGACGACCCTGCGGACCATCTCCGGCCTCCTCCGGCCCTCGGCCGGCGCGATCGCCTTCGAGGGCGCCGACATCACCCGGGCGCCGACCGACCGCATCGTCGACCTCGGCATCTCGCACTGCCCGGAAGGACGGCGGATCTTCGGCCGGCTGTCGGTCCGGGAGAACCTGCGCCTCGGAGCCGTGGCCCAGTCCGACCGGCGGGCGGCTGCCGCCGACCTGGAGATGGTCTTCGCCCTCTTCCCCCTCCTCAAGGAGCGCCTCGGCCAGGCCGGCGGGACGCTCTCCGGTGGCGAGCAGCAGATGCTGGCGATCGGGCGGGCGCTCATGAGCCGGCCACGCCTGCTCCTGCTCGACGAGCCGTCGCTCGGCCTCGCCCCCCTGATGGTCGAGCGGATCTTCGAGACGATCGCCGAGCTGAAGCGCCAGGGCCGCACGATCCTGCTCGTGGAGCAGAACGTGCACCACGCGCTCGACATCGCCGACCGCGGCTATGTCCTCGAGACCGGGCGCATCACCCTCGAGGGACCCGCCGCCACCCTGCGCCGGAACCCGAAGGTGGAGCAGTCCTACCTCGGCGTCGGCGGCGTGTCGCCGTGACCGACTACCTCATCCAGCAGATCGTCAACGCCCTGAGCGCGGGCAGCCTGTACGCGCTCATGGCGGTCGGGCTGGCGATGGTCTTCGGGATCCTCCGGCTCATCAACTTCGCCCACGGCGACGTGATGATGATCGCGGCCTACATCGCCGTGTTCTGCCTGGGGGCTGGGATCCCCCTCGAGGCCACGGTGGTGATCATGGTCGTGGGCACGGTCGCCGTCGGCCTGCTCATGGAGCGGATCGCGTACCGGCCGATCCGCGGCGCGCCCGACGTGGCGATGCTGCTCACCTCGTTCGCGGTCGGGCAGATCCTCCAGAACGGAACCCTCCTGGCGACCCGGCTCGCGGGCAAGCCGACGTTGATCGCCTTCCCCAGCCCCGAGCAGCTGAGCGGCGTGATCACGCTCGGGGCGATCACCGTTCCCAAGGTCAATGTCGTCAGCTTCGTCGCCGGGATCGTGCTGCTCGGGCTCCTGACCCTCTTCGTGAGGCGGACGACGCTCGGCCTCTCGATGCGGGCCGCGGCGGAGGACCTCACCGCCGCCCAGCTCGTGGGGATCAAGGTCAACCGGGTGGTCGCAACCGCCTTCGCGATCGGGGCGGCCCTGGCCGCGGTGGCCGGGTTCCTGTACGCGGTCCAGGCCGGCCAGGTCAACCCCTACATGGGGTTCACGCCGGTCCTCAAGGCCTTCATCGCGGCCGTCATCGGCGGCTTCGGGAGCATCGCGGGCGCGATCCTCGGCGGCTACGTCCTGGGCTTCCTGGAGGTGCTGGTCACGGCATTGGCCGGGATCGGCGACCTGCTGCCGCCGGGCTCGGTCCCGCCGGAGGTGCGGGCGCTCCTCCAGCAGTGGCTCCCGAGCTCGCTGGCGAGCTACCGCGACGCCGTCGTGTTCATCGTGCTCATCCTGGTCCTGCTCGTGCGCCCGCAGGGGATCCTCGGGACGCGCGACCAGGGAGACCTGTCGTGACGAGCCCCCGCCGCGCGGCCGGCCCGATCCTGGTCATCGCGCTCTCGGCCCTGGCCCTGGCCGTGCTCGATGGAAGCGGCCAGGCGTTCTGGCAGGGCCTCGTCATCAACCTCGGGCTGTTCATCATCCTGGCCGTCAGCCTCAACCTGACGAGCGGGTTCACGGGCGTCTTCTCGCTCGGCCAGATCGGGTTCATGGCGCTCGGGGCCTACGTGTCGGCCATCCTCACCCTGCCCCTCCAGGAGAAGGGCGCGTACCTGCCGAACCTGCCGTCGTGGCTGGCGGGAGTCCACCTGGACCAGTTGGTCGGGCCGTTCCCGCTCGGCTTCCTGGTCGCGACGCTGATCGCGGCCGTGCTCGTCAGCGGCGTCGCCTGGCTGGTGGGGCGCGTGCTCATGCGCCTGTCCGGGCACTTCGTGGCCGTGGCCACGCTGGGGTTCCTGGTGATCGTGCGGGTCGCCCTGTTCAACGCCGACGCCTTCACCCGTGGCTCGCGGACGTTCTCGAACGTGACGCCGTACACGAACCTGTGGTGGACGGCGGCCTGGACGCTGCTCGTCGTCTACGTCGTGTGGCGCATCAAGCGCTCGACCTACGGCCGCGACATGTTCGCCCAGCGCGAGGACCGGGTCGCCGGCCAGGCCATCGGCATCCGGGTGATGGACCCGCGGCTGCTCGCCTTCGTCGTGGGGGCGTTCTTCTCGGCCGTCGCCGGGTCCCTGTACGCCCACTTCATCACGTCCTTCTCGCCGACCGTCTTCTACTTCGACCTCACCTTCCGGGTGATCACGATGCTGGTCATCGGCGGGATGGGCTCGGTGAGCGGCTCCATCCTCGGGGCGATCTTCATCGTCGGGCTGGGCGAGGTGCTCCGTCGCGTCGAGGACGCGACCCTGCTGTACGGCCTCAGCTCGATCGTGCTCGCCGTCATCTTCATCGTCGTCATCACCGTCCGCCGCGACGGCCTCCTCGGCCAGCGCGAGGTCCCGCTCGACCGGCTCTTCGACCGGTCCTGGTGGCGGCGCCGGGGTGACCCGGCAGCGGATGCCGGGCCGGAGGGCGATCAGAGCCCGTAGACCCGCTCCGCGTTGCGCCACAGGATCCGCTCGGCCCAGTCGAGCGCGGTCCGCTCGTCGATGGCCCCGTCCGCGATGTGCTCGTCGAGGACGCGGCCCAGCGCCCGGCGCCCGAGCCGGGCGCCGACCCAGTACAGCTCGGGGACGAGGGAGGCGTCCGTGCTGAACAGGATCTTGCTGGCCGGTGCCAGCCCGAGCAGCTCGCGGGTGATCCCGGTCGCATCGCCGGCCGCGAACAGGATCGCCTCCCCCATGTCCGCGTGCACGTTGGGGAACATCGCGGCCAGGTAGGCCAGCGAGCGGACGTACGGGTAGCCCGTGTGCAGGAGGACGATCGGCGCGGCCCGGAAGCGGTCCGAGAAGAGCAGCCGGAGCGCGGCCGGATCGACCTGGGTCAGGTCGAGGTCCGGGTCGCCGAGGCCCGTGTGAAACTGGATCGGCACGCCCTGGCGGGCGGCTTCCTCGACGGCGATGACGACGAGGTGATCGAGGAGCGGCTTCGACGCGATCCGCAGCCGGCCGTCGCGGCGAGCGGCCTCGCGGACCTCCATGAAGGCGGCGGCTGCCGTGGCCCGGTCGACGACCTCCACGTGGAGCCCGGTCCGATAGGCGATCACGGACTTCAGGCCCACGATGCCGCGGGCGCGCAGGTCGGCGATGGCGGCCCGGTAGGCGTCGAGGAACCCGGCGAAGTCGGCCGCGTCGAGGATCAGGCGCTCGATGAGCGGCTCGAGGCGGACGATCTCCTCGATGCGGCAGGGGGCCAGGTCCCGAAGCTCGTCGAGGCCGAAGGTCGTGCCGGTGCCGTATCCGGTGTCGACGAGCCAGGTCCTGAAGTTGCCCCGCGCGACGATCTCACGGGTCAGCCCCTCGAGGCCGCGGGCCCGCCGCGCGGCATGGACCGCATCGGGTGTCGGCTCGCAGTCGAAGAGCCCGGCCAGCTCGCGGATGGTCCACTGGTAGAGCAGGGAGTGGGGGACGTGGTCGCGGGCGATCTCGGGGAAGTACGACTCGGTGAGGTGGATCCGGAACGCGGCGTCATCGGCGGGCTGCTCGCGCAGCAGCGAGTGGCAGTGGTTGTCGACGATCGGGATCGGCGCGAGATCGAGGGGCATCGGGCCGGCCCGGCTCAGTACTTGAAGAAGTGCTGCTCGAGCTCGTACGCGGTGTCTTCGGCCGCGTAGGCGGCGGCCTCGGCGCGGCGGACCTTGAGGTACTCCGTACCCAGCGGTCCTCCGAGCGCGGTCATCAGGACCTCGTCGCGTTCGAGCTCATCGAGCGCCTCGCCGGCGGTCTCCGGAAAGCGATCGACGCCACGGGCGGTGCGCTCGGCCTCGGAGAGGTTGCCGGGATCCTCGTTGATCGGCTCGCCCGGGTCGAGCCCGCGCTCGATCCCGTCGAGGGCCGCGGCGATGACGCCGCCGAGCGAGAGATAGGGGTTGGCGCTGGCGTCGCTCGCCTTGAGCTCCAGATTCGTCGAGCCCTCCTCGTCGTCCCAGTAGCGGCTCGGAACGCGGACCGCGGCCTCGCGGTTCTCGATCCCCCAGGCGGTGTAGGCCGAGCTCCAGTAGTGCGGCTGCAGGCGCCGGAACGAGTTGGCGCTGGGGGCCGTGAGGCCGAGGAGGCCCGGAAGGTGGGCGAGCACGCCGGCGATGGCGTTGCGCCCGAGCTCGCTCAGGCCGTCTGCGCCCGTGGGATCCACCAGCTGGTTGGTCCGGCGGGCCACGTCCCAGATGCTCCAGTGGAGGTGGGCCCCGCTGCCGGCCTGGTCGGCGAACGGCTTCGGGGCGAGGGACGCCACGAGTCCGTGCCTGGCCGCGACGCCGCGCACCGTCTGGCGGTAGGTGAGCTGGTTGTCGGCCGCCGCCAGCGCCGGGGCGTGACGGATCGAGAGCTCCTGCTGGCCCCAGCCGAGCTCCGGATGCGACAGCTCGACCGTGAGCCCCTGGGCGGTGAGGGCCGCGATGATGTCCTGGATCACGTCCTCGGTCGAGTCCATCCCGATGGCGCTGAAGCAGAGGCTCCGGTCGACCGGCCGGTAGCCGTCGTCGGTGCGGAGCGCGAGGTAGAACTCGTTCTCGAAGGCGGCCTCGAAGGCGAGCCCGGCGTCGCTCGCCCGGGCGATCATCCGCTGCAGGAACGATCGCGGATCGAGCGCCCACGGCGAGTGATCCAGCTCGACCATGCTGGCGACCATCTGGGCGCTGCGGGGGGCATAGGGCAGGATCACGAACGTGTCCGGGTCCGGGACGAGCCGGATCTCGCCGACCGGCCCGTAGGTCGCATCCGGGACCAGGGTGTCGAGGCTGGTGAACGACTGCATCCCCTTGACCAGGCCGATGCCGCTCTGCATCCGCCGGGCGAGCTGCCCCACGTGGGTGCTCTTGCCGCGGATGACTCCGCCGTTATCGCAGTAGAGGAAGCGAACGAGCTGGACCCCCTGGTCCTGGGCCCTGGCCACGATCTCGTCAGGTGTCATCGGCGTGCCTCGATGCATCTGGGGAGGACGGCGAACCGCCGGTCACGGGCGAGACGCCCGGACCGGCGGTCGAAGCACGTCCGGCGGTCGCGCTACGGAGCGGGGACCTGCTGGGGGACCACCTCGCCCCCGAGGGTGAGCTTCCCGCCCTCGACGTCAATGACGGTCACGCCCTTCTGGGGGACATGGCTTCCCGGCGCGAAGGTGATCTTGCCGGTGATCCCGGGGAAGTCCTTGGTCGACTCGATGGCCGCCTTGACGGCCGCCGAATCGGTGCCTCCGGCCCGCTTGATGGCGTCGACCAGCAGGTAGACGGTGTCGTAGCCGAGGGCCGCGAAAGCGTTCTCGGGGTCATTGCCGTACTCGGCCTTGTAGGCGGCGATGAACTTCTTGATCCCGTCGGTCCCGTTGGTGGCATCCATCAGGGCGTGGGTGGTGAAGAAGACGTTGCTCGTCGCGGGTCCCGCCACCTTGACCAGGTCCGGCGTGTCGTAGCCATCGCCACCCACGATCGGCCCGGTGATGCCCGCGTCGCGGAACTGCTTGACGATCGGCCCGATGTTGTAGGGCATCGCGGCGACGTAGTAGAAGTCCGGCTGCGGGCTCAGCGCCTTGATCTTGGTGATCTGGGCGGAGAAGTCGGTCGCCTTGTCGTCGTACGATTCCTCGAGGGCGATCTTCCCGCCGAGCTCGGTGAAGCGCGACTTGAAGTACTGGCCCAGGAGGGTCGTGTACTCGACGCCCTTGTCCCACAGGAAGTAGGCATTCTTGCCGAACTTCTGGGCGGCGAACTCCGCGCCCACGGCCGCCTGGACGTTGTCGCCGAAGCAGGCCAGGAACATCATGTCGCCGACCTGGGTCGGGATCTTCGGTGAGGTCGCGCCGACCGTGATGAACGGGATCTTGGCCGCCTGGAAGGTCGGCCCCGACGCCAGCACGGAGTCGGTGTCAGTGTAGCCGACCATGAGCGGGACCTTGTCCTGCTCGACGAACTGCTTCGCCGTCTGGGCGGTGACGTCCATCTTGTACTGGCTGTCGTGGACGATGAGGTCGATCTGGCTGCCGAGCACGCCGCCCGCGGCGTTGATCTCCTTCGCCGCCAGCTTGGCCCCGTTCGCCGCCGGCAGGTCCAGCGCCGACTCGTCACCGGTCAGGGCGAAGCCCCCGCCGATCTTGATCGTGCCGCCGGTCGCCGCGCTGGCCGGGGCGCTCGCGCCGGCGCTTGCCGGTGCGGCGGTCGGGCCCGTGCTCGCCGGGGCCGCGGTGGGCGAGCTCGACCCACCCGTTGAGCTGGTGCACGACGCGACCAGCGCGATGACCGCCGCGAGCGTAAGCCCGCGCGCTACCTGGGTGCGCATCACGCCACTTCCCCCTTGCCTGGGTCGCTCCATGAGCGAACCGGCGCAGCGTAGCGCAGGCGTACGTTCGCGAACAGCCCTCTGCTCGGTTTGTGGATCGTGTTTGTGATGGGAGAGCTCGGCCGGTCAGGCGGCCGGGGTGCCCCCCGCGGGTCGGTCGAGGGAGACATCCTCCGCGTGGAGGCTGCGATGGAGCTCGGCCACCCACTGGTGGCGCCGATCGGATGGGTCGGTCGGACCGCCGAAGCCCCCGGGACCACCCGGGCCCATCCGGCTGGCCCAGCGGCGGTGGCCATGCCCGTGCCCCCCGGATCCCGCCCGATGGTGGCTGAGCGCGAACAGGAGGAATCCGATCGACAGGATCCCGACGAATCGATTGCAGCGCATGATCGCGATCTCCGTGAGCTGAGCCGGGGCCTCCCCGGGCGCCTTCTGACGGAGGCCAGTCTCGCAGCGGCGTGTGCAGATTCCGTGTGGATCGCATGGCGGTTTCGCCGGGGACCTCGCGCCGCCAGGCGCGGGGCAGCCCGCGGCTCCTTCATCGCGGTCATCACGTTCGCGACGTCATGCCCCGCGGCGTGCCGGTGGTGACCTCGGCCTCCAGTCGAGGGGGCTCCGGCGGATCCGCCGTACTATGGCCGCCTAGCAGGCACTGCCCGCGGCGTCCGTCCGTCAGCACCGGAGCAGACGGCCGAACGCGACGGGCCGGGTGGGCAACATGCGGAGCCGTGACCAGGGGGATAGCCACGTGACCGAGCACGTCGCAGGCAGCGCCCGCGGCTCTCGGCAGGTTTCGGATCGCGGGCTGCCACTTTCAGGGAATCGCAAGGTTCGGGCCGCCATGCTGCCCGTCCTGCGCCATGGAGCGCACTGAACGGGTCGAATGGATGGAGCAGCCAGGCCGCTCGCCCGGCACAGGGGTGGGGATCGAGATCCGCCGTCGTGACCGCCTCCGGGCGGGCGCGAGAAGGTCGGTCCTGTTCGCCGCCGGCGTCGGCGCCACGTTCGTCGCGATCGCGCTGTACGGCCTCCTCGCGCCGGGTCCGCAGCCGCTGACCGCGCAGGACGTGCAGACGGGGGTCCAGCAGGCCCTGGCCTCGATGACCCCACCGCCGGCGCGTTCGCAGCTGGTCTACGAGGCGATCCAGCCCTCGCTCGTGCTCGTGCGAACCAGGGCTCCGGGCGGGACCACGACCCCGCAGCCGGGCGCGACCCCGGGGCCCGGCGCGGCCGCGCCGCCGCCGGCCGACACGGGCGGCCTGGGCGCCGGCGTCGTCATCAACCAGCAGGGCAGCATCCTCACCTGCCTCCACGTCGTCGAAGGGGCGGAGTCCATCGAGGTGACGTTTGCCGACGGGACGACGTCGCCGGCCCAGATCAGCACCAGCGAGCCGGAGAGCGACATCGCCGTTCTCGTGGCCGACCGCCTGCCGGCCACGGTCGTTCCGGCCACGCTCGGCAACCCCCGGAGCGTGCAGGTGGGCAGCGAGGCCTACGTCGTCGGCAACCCGTTCGGCCTCACCGGCTCCATCAGCGCGGGCGTCGTGTCCGGCCTGGACCGCACGATCAAGATCCGCGCCACGGGCCCGCTGCTGCACGGCCTCATCCAGGTGGACGCGGCGGTGAACCCCGGCAACTCGGGCGGCCCGCTCCTCAATCGCGACGGCCAGGTCGTGGGGATCGTCGCCGCCCTCCTCAATCCCACGCCGGAAGACGTGTTCGTCGGCATCGGGCTGGCCGTGCCCATCGACGTGGCGGGCGGCCCGGCGGGCCTGCCGCCGTACTGATCACCCCGTCACGCGCCCCGGGGAAGCCCGGATCCAGCCAACCCACAGGGAGGAACATCGCCGTGGACCATGAGGCCGCCGCGGGCGGGACGCGACCGATGGAGCCGCTGCTCTACGAGGTCAAGAAGATCATCGTGGGGCAGGACCACCTGCTGGAGCGCATGCTCGTCGCCCTGCTCGCGCGCGGCCACATCCTCGTCGAGGGCGTTCCGGGCCTGGCCAAGACGCTCGCCGTCAAGACGCTCGCGCAGGCGATGGGAGGCGAGTTCCGGCGGATCCAGTTCACGCCCGACCTGGTCCCGGCCGATCTCGTGGGGACGCGGATCTACAACCAGCGGTCGGGTGACTTCAGCACGTCGCTCGGCCCGGTGTTCGCCAACCTCCTGCTGGCGGACGAGATCAACCGGGCCCCGGCGAAGGTCCAGAGCGCGCTCCTCGAGGTCATGCAGGAGCACCAGGTGACGATCGGCCACGAGACCCACCACGTGCCGGAGCCGTTCCTCGTGCTCGCCACCCAGAACCCGATCGAGACCGAGGGCACGTACGCCCTGCCCGAGGCGCAGGTGGACCGCTTCATGCTCAAGGTCCTTGTCGGCTACCCGACCGCGACCGAGGAGTTCTCGATCGTGGAGCGGGTGACCGGCCGCATGGAGCCCGTCGCGGCCGTCCTCGCCACCGACGATCTGCTCCACCTGCAGGCCCAGGCCGACCGGGTCTACGTGGACCCCGCGCTGGTCGACTATGCCGTCCGCCTGGCCACCGCGACCCGCGACCCGTCGGCGTTCGGGATGCCCAACCTGGCCCGCTACATCACCTACGGCGCCAGCCCGCGGGCCTCGATCAACCTGGTCCTGGCGGGCCGGGCGCTCGCCTTCCTGCGCGGCCGGGAGTTCGCCCTGCCGAAGGACCTCCTCGACGTGTCCCGCGACGTGATGCGCCACCGCATGGTGCTCTCGTTCGAGGCCCTCTCGGAGGACATCTCGCCGGACCAGCTGCTGACGACGATCCTCACCACCGTGCGGCCCCCCGTCGTCCCCCTGAGGGAGCAGACCAACGTCCGCGCCAGCGCCTGAGCGCGTCCTCGAGCGCCTCGACTGGAAGGTCATCCGGCGGCTGGATGGCCTCCTCCAGGGCGACTACCGGAGCCTCTTCCGCGGCAATGGGGTCGACCTCGCCGGCCTGCGCGAGTACCAGCCCGGCGACGACGTCCGCTACATCGACTGGAACGTGACGGCCCGGATGGCGACGCCGTACATCCGCGAGTACGACGAGGACCGCGAGATCACCGGCTGGTTCCTCCTGGACCTCAGCCCGTCGGTGGACTTCGGGACGGCCGAGGCCGAGCGGCTCAAGCGAACCGTCCTGGTCGACTTCGTGGCGACGCTTGCCCGCATCCTGACGCGCCACGGGAACCGGGTCGGCGCCGTCTTCTACGGCCGGGAGGTCGAGCGGACGATCCCTCCGCGCGGCGGCCGCGACCAGGTCCTCCGCCTCATCGCCGACCTGCGAGCCCACCCTCGTCACCCGGACGCGCCGTTCACCGATCTCAGCCCGCTGCTCCGGGCTGCGCGCGGCGCGCTCAAGCGCCGCTCTCTTGTCTTCGTGATCTCGGACTTCATCAGTGCCCCGGGATGGGAGCGCGAGCTCGAGCTCCTGAGCCGCCGTCACGAGGTGCTGGCCATCCGGCTCCACGATCCCCGCGAGACGGATCTCCCGGACGTCGGGCTGCTGCGCGTCGAGGACGCCGAGACGGGCGAGCAGGTCGTCGTTGACACCCACGACGGAGCATTCCGGCGACGCTTCACCGAGGCCGCCGCTCGCCGCGAGGCGGCGGTGTCCACCGCCTTCAGGCGATCGGGGGTCGACGCGCTCGCCCTCTCGACGGACGACGACCTGGTGCGGGCCATCGTCCGGATGGCCACGCTGCGCCGGCGCCGGCGGGCGTCGTGATGTCGTTCATCTGGCCGGCCGCGCTCGCCGTCCTCCTCCTCGTTCCCGTCGGCCTGCTCGTCGACCGGGCGCTGGCCCGACGGCGCCGGGCGGGGCTCTCGGCGGCCGGGCTGGCGCCTGTTGCCGCCCGCGGCCCCGCATCGGCGGCGACCCGCCTCCGGCGGCGGATCCCGGAGGGCGTCCTCCTGGCCGGGCTCGTGCTCGCGATCGTGGCCCTTGCCCGGCCGCAGGGCGTGGTCAGCCTGCCCCGGCAGGAGGGGATCGTGATCCTCGCCTTCGACGTCTCCGGCAGCATGGCGGCCACGGACCTCCAGCCCACCCGCATGGAGGCGGCGCGGGCCGCCGCCCGCGCCTTCGTGCAGCGTCAGCCCCCGGGCGTGATCGTCGGCGTCGTCGCCTTCAGCGACGGCGGCATCTCGGTGCAGGCGCCGACGCGCGACCAGGCGGCCGTGCTGGCGGCGATCGACCGACTCCAGCCCCAGCGCGGCACATCGCTGGGCCAGGGCGTGCTCGCCTCGCTCCACACGATCGACCTGGCCCTGAACCCGCCGCCGACGGACTACTACTCGAACCGCTCCCCGGCTCCCTCGCCGACGCCCGCGCCGACGCCCGTCCCGGCGGGAACGCACGCGCCCGCGGTCATCGTCCTGCTGACCGACGGCGAGAACAACGAGGCGCCCGACCCGCTCGTGACCGCCCAGGCGGCCGCGGACCGCGGCGTCCGCATCGACACGGTGGGGATCGGGAGCGCGGCCGGCACCGACCTCGTGCTCGACGGCTTCACCGTCCACACGCAGCTGAACCAGGATCTCCTCGACCAGGTCGCCGCCGTGTCCGGTGGAGCCTCCTTCCACGCGGCCGACACGCAGGACCTCCAGGCCGTCTACGACACCCTGGACACGAAGCTCGTGGCGGCCCCCGAGGCGATCGAGCTGACCGGCCTCGTCGCCGGGGCGAGCGTGCTGCTGCTCGTGATCGGCGGCCTCCTGTCGCTCCGCTGGCTGGGGCGGCTGCCATGAGGCGACGACCGGGTCCGAGTCCCATCCCGGCAGCCCGTCGGCCGCGCGTCGCCGCGGGCGCCCGCCCGCCTTCCGGGGGTCGGCACCGATGACGTTCCAATGGCCGTGGCTGCTGCCTCTCCTCCTGCTCGTCCCGGCGCTCGTCGCCGTCTACGTGCTCGGGCGCCGTCGTCGGCGGCCGGTCGGGGTGCGCTACTCGAGCGTTTCGCTCATTCACGACGCCCTGCCGCCGCGCTCGTCCGTCCGGCGACATCTCCCGTTCGGGCTCTTCGCGGCGGCCGTCGCCCTGCTCGTGCTGGCCATCGCGCGTCCGGCGGTCACCGTCGCGGTGCCCTCGAACCAGACAACGATCATCCTGACGCTCGACGTGTCGGGGAGCATGTGTTCGGGCGACATCGCGCCCAACCGCCTCCTCGCGGCCGAGGATGCGGCCGCCTCGTTCATCGAGAGCCAGGCGGCGGACACCCAGATCGGGATCGTCGCGTTCAGCGGCTTTGCCGAGATGGTCCAGGCGCCGACCTCTGACCGGGGGCTCCTCCTCGACGCGCTGCGAAGCCTCGTCACCGGGCGGCGGACGGCGATCGGCAGCGGCATCCTCGCCTCCATCGACGCGCTCAGCACGGTCGACCCGGCAATTCCCCGCAGCGTCTCGGACAGCCAGCCCGGGACGGAGCCGCCGCCACCGGCCGCGGGCTCGTACGTGCCCGACATCATCGTCCTCCTGACCGACGGGGCCAACAATGCCGGCCCCGAGCCGGTCGACGCGGCGCAGCAGGCCGCCGATCGCGGAATCCGCGTGTACACGATCGGGTTCGGCACCGCCGAAGGCGGAGCCTTCAGCCAGCAGTGTCCCCGCGCGTTGATCGGGAACGAGCCGGGCGCGTTCGGCGGGGGCTTCGGCGGCGGATTCGGCGGTGGCGGGGGCTTCGGCGGTGGTGGCGGCGGCGCGTTCCGGCGCGGGATCGACGAGGCCACCCTCCGGCAGGTGGCCGACCGCACGGGCGGAACCTACCATCCGGCCGAGAGCGCGGGCGAGCTGCAGGGCGTCTTCGCCGACCTCCCGACGAACCTCATCTTCAAGACCGAGGCCGCCGAGATCAGCGTCGTCTTCGTCGCCCTCGGCGCGCTGGCGGCGGCGCTCGCCTTCCTCCTCGGGCGAGCGTGGCGGCCGCTGCCGTGATCCGGCCTCGGTCGGCGAGGTAGAAGGGGGGGACAGGATGGCCGCGGTCGACGAGCTGCGCGAGCAGCTGATCGGGTTCCTCGACGGGCACGACGCCCACCTGCCGTTCGACGCCGCCGTCCGCGACTTCCCGGCCGGGGCGATCAACCGGCCCGCGCCGAACGTCTCCTACACGCCGTGGCACCTCCTCGAGCACATCAGGGCGGCCCAGTGGGACATCCTCGACTACATCCGCAACCGGGCCTATCTCGCCCCGACGTGGCCGGACGAGTACTGGCCGAGTCCCGGGGCGACGGCGACCCCCGCCGAGTTCGCCCGAACGGTGGAGGCCATCCGCGCCGACCGGCAGGACCTGCGGGACCTGGTCGCGGATCCGGCCGTGGACCTGGTGGCGCGCATCCCGGAATCCCCGGGCCACACGATCCTGCGCGAGATCCGGATCGTCGGCGGTCACAATGCCTATCACGTCGGGGAGTTCGCGATCCTGCGCCAGGTGATGGGCACCTGGCCGGCGGGCCGGGATCCGAACGGCTAACCGCGGCCGTCGCGCCGCGCCGTGCGCGAGAAGCCGACATCGTGCCGATGAGCCGTCGGCGGCGAGCGGTGCTACTGGCGACGGGGCTGGCGGTCGCGTCGGTGGCCGCGGCCTGCGGCACCGTCCCGGCGTCGCCGGGCCGAACGCCCGTGACAGCCCGACCGGGGGCCGAGCCGCCGGCCGCCGTCGCCGGGGCTCCCGCCCGTCCGACCGGACCGACGCAGGACGCGACGCTCGTCCGCGTCGTGGACGGCGACACGATCCGGGTGATCGTGGGCGGCGTAGAGGAGCGCGTCCGCTACATCGGCATGAACACGCCGGAGCTGAACCCGGGCTCGACCGCGACCCCGGAGCCGTTCGCGGCGGCGGCGACCGACGCCAACGCCCGGCTCCTGGCCGGCGGGCGCATCGTCCTCGAGAAGGACGTCTCGGAACGCGATCGCTACGGCCGGCTCCTCCGCGACATCTGGATCGAGCGTAACGGCTCATGGACGCTCGTCGATCTTGTTCTCGTCGCCGAGGGGTACGCCCAGGTCTCGACCTACCCGCCCGACGTCAAGTACGTGGACATGCTGATCGCCGCCCAGCGGGCAGCGCGCGCGGCACGGCGGGGCCTGTGGGGTGGATCCGGTCCCTGACTCCGGCTCCGAGCCTGCGAGCCCGCGGGTCGCGGGCTCGTCAGCGTGCGGCTCCGATCCGTGCGCGGCGCCTTACCCGTGCACCGCGGGCCGGGGATCGAGGTGCTCCGCTGCAGTGCGCGCACGGCGTGGCCGCTCCGAGGGCGATCCGTCGGGAGGGCCGTGCTGGTTTCGGCGTCCCCGCAGCTGGTCGCGGTCGAGCGAGCGGCCGGTTGAACAGCGGACCCCGGTCTCGTCGCCGGGCGAGACCGGGGTCCATGGCCGAGATCGAGACCCGGCGGCGGATGCCGCCCGGCGGAGAAGTGGCTAGGCCTCCGCCATCTTCAGCAGGCCGAAGGCCGCACCCTGGGGGTCGCCGACGATCGCGAACCGCCCGCCCGGGAAGTCCGCCGGGGCCAGCATCTCGCGAGCGCCCGCATCGATGGCGGTTCGGAACGAGCGATCCACGTCCTCGGTCAGGAAGTAGATCATCCAGTAGCTCGGCACCTGGGCGGGCACCATGGGGTTCATCTCCATCCCGCCGGCGAAGCTCGGACCCCCGAGCCCGAACTCGGTGTACGGCGGGGCGCCTTCGCCCATCTCCCTCGTCTCGCCCTTCCAGCCGAACACGCTGCTGTAGAACGGGAGGGCGGACTCGAGCCCGCGCGCGTTCAGCTCCGCCCAGCCGACCGTGCCCGGCCCGTGGGCGGAGAAGCCACTCATGGCCTTCGGCTCCCAGACCGAGATGAACGCGCCCGACGGATCCTGGAAGACCGCCATCCGACCCTGGTCACCGACATCGAACGGCGGCATTACCACGGTCCCGCCGGACGAGGACACCTTCTTCGCCACGGCCTCGGCATCGGTCGTGCCGAGGTAGAGCATCCACGCCGTGGGTGCCTCGGGCGACTGCGTGGGCCCGATCCCGGCAACGTCCTCGCCGTCGATCTTCGCCACCGCATAGCCACCGTATGCCGGGTCGGGCGACACCTCGATGTTCCACCCGAAGAGACGCGCGTAGAACGTCCGCGCAGCGGCTGGATCCGAGCTCGACAGGTCCGCCCACACCGGCTTGGTCGCGATTTGAGCCGTCGTTTCGGCCATCTCACCCCTCCTCCGGGCGCCACGGCCCGGCTCGTGCGGCGCCGCCCCGGACGCGGGCACGCCGGAGGCGGCATTGTGGCACCGATCCGGCGAGAGGGTCCTTCGACGGCTCGGCGGCCGACAACCTCGCCGGCCGACAACTCGCCGGCCGACGTCCGCCGCTCCGAGCCCTGCGGCGAGCCGCCGAGGACCCAGTCCGATTCTGCCGGGCCGTCGCGGACCTCGACCCCGGCGCCCGCGAGCTGATCGCGGATCAGGTCGGCGGTGGCCCAGTCGCGGGCTTCGCGGGCACGCGCCCGGAGGGCGATGAGCGCATCGACGAACGGGGCGACGGTCGATCGGGCGTCCGTCGCGCCGGGACCGCCGGATTCGCCGAGGCGGGCGATGAGGGCGCGAAACGTGGACCGGGCATTGTCGAGGTCGGGGCTGTCCTCGCCGGCGCGGATCCGCGCCTCGATCGCCGAGTCGAGCTCGAGAAGCGCCTCCACCGCCGCCCGGCCGTCGCCGCGACCAAGAGCGTCGACGAAGGCGCCCTCCAGGTCGGTCATCTCGTTTCGGAGGGGCCCGGCCGATCGCGGCGCGGCTGATCCGGCGGGTCCTCGACGCCGGGGCTCTCCCGGACCGGGCTCCCACCCCGCGTCGACCTCCCGGCCCTCGGCCAGGCCCCGCGCGACGCCGGCCAGGGTGTCGATGCTCACCTCGGCGCCGCTCGGGAAGACGGTGCTCCGCCCGTCGACGCGGATCGTGACCCCGCCCAGGCCGGAGATCGTCGCGCTCTCGCGCTCGAGGTCGAAGACCAGGGCCGTGTGGCTGTCGACGCCGAGGACGAACGTGCCCGGCGGCAGCAGCCGCTCGAGGAGTCGGAGCCGGCGCTCGCCCATGTAGCAGAAGCGAGTGTCGTGGTTGCCGCCTTCGGCATTGTCGTAGTGGGGAACGACCGCCGCCTGCAGTCCGGTCGCCGGCCCGAGGAGGTCGAGCCCGGGCAGCCAGCCCGGTTCGGCGCCGACCTTGTAGATCTCGTAGACGGGAATGGTCACGGTGCCCAGGGTCAGGGCCGCCGCGCTCGCCATCGTGAGGATGCCCCCGTCGCGGAGCCCGTCGGCCAGCGCCGCCGGGATCGGGCCGCCGGCCCACTGCTGCAGGGCGTAGCTCGGGCTGCCGGGCCCGGCCATGACGTAGCGCGCCGCGCGGATCCGGGCGAGCGCCGTCGCGGCGGTCAGCGCGTCGACGGCCCGGGACCGGAACGACGCGACGGCCACCTCGCGGCCGACGCTCTCGGCGAAGAAGCGCACGGTCCGGGCACTCAGCTCGTCGGCGTTCTCCTGGAATCCGTACGGTGTGTCGAGGATCGCCCCCGGGACGGGCGCCGGGCCGAGGCGCTCGAAGAGGGCGCGATGGACCCTGGCCATCGTTGGCGCCGTCTCCCCGGACCCCATGATCGCGAGGATCCGCGGACCGCTCACGCGAAGAACCCGTCGGCCGTCATCGCCAGCAGCGCGCTCGCGATCTCGACCGGATGCTGGGCATGGATGTCGTGGTCGCCGAGGAACCAGCGGACGCGGGCGTTGGGGATGACGGCCGCGGCCTCCTCGACGCTGCGGCGCTTCCGCGCGGTCCGGTCCGTCTCGCCACTGTCGGCCGGCGCCAGAAGGACGGGAACCGCGAGGCCCGGGTAGCGCTCGGTGGGGTGATCCTCCCAGAGCCCCCGGAGGACCGTGAGGTGGCGCTGGTAGGTGAGCCAGGGGGCAATCGTGCCGTCCGGCCGCACCTCGAAGTTGGCGAGCACGCCGCGGATGCCACTCTCGGGCCAGTCCCGATGCGCCGACCTGACGTACCCCTCGATCTCCTCGAACCGGCGCCCGACGAGCCGGGGCGGCGCGAGCGCGGCCCGGCACGCGTCCCAGTCCGCGAACTCGCGGCTCGGCTCGAGCCAGCCACCGTCGACGCAGGCGATCCCCCGGACCGCGTCAGGGCGGCGAGCCGCGAGCTCCAGGACGACATTGCCGCCCCACGACTGCCCGGCCGCGACCGGGCGATCGATCCCCAGGTGCTCGATGAGCGCGGCGAGGTCCGCGGCCACGGCCGGCACGTCGTAGGGTCCATCCGGTTTCGACGACCGACCATGCCCCCGCAGGTCGACGGTGACGGCCGGGTGGCCGTTCGCGACGAGGTGCGCGGCCACGCCGTCCCACATCCGCGCGTTCGAGGCGAGGCCATGGACGAGGAGGAACGGAAGGCGCCCGGCCGACTGCGGCAGCCACGTGTCGGCCGTGAGGTGGACGCCGTCCGCGACCTCGATCGATTCCGTGTGCATCACGGGATGGTAGTCGGGCCGGCGCCGTGCTGGCTGAAGGCACCCGTCGCGTCGATCCTGCGCGTGGCCGCCGGGCGCGCCATCATCGCCGCACACCGGCCGCGTGCCGGGTCGCGGGGACCTACAGGAGGGCCGGTCCATGCCAACGTCGCGTGTCGTGCGCTGGGGGATCCTGGGTCCCGGCTACATCTCCAGGCGGCTCATGCGACACGCCCGTGAGGCCGCGAACGCCGGGATCGTCGCCGTGGGGAGCCGGTCCCGGGAACGGGCCGCGTCGTTCGCGGCGGAATTCGGGATCGATCGCGCTCACGCCTCGTACGAGGCGCTGCTCGACGATCCCGGCGTCGATGCCGTCTACATCGGCGTCCCGAACTCGCTGCACCACGAGTGGACGATGCGGGCGCTCGCGGCCGGGAAGCACGTGCTCTGCGAGAAGCCGTACTCGCGTCACCCGGCCCAGGTCGTGGAGGCCTTCGATCGGGCAGCCGCGGCGAACCTCGTGCTCATGGAGGCTTTCATGTGGCGCCACACCCCGCAGGCGCGGCGCTTCGTCGACCTGCTGCCCGAGGTCGGCGAGCTCGAGGCGATCCGGGCGACGTTCAGCTTCCGCATCGGCGACGAAGCCGACGTCCGGCTGCGGTCGGATCTCGACGGTGGCAGCCTCATGGACGTCGGCTGCTACGCGGTCAGCGGCGCGCGGCTCATCGCGGGCAGGGAGCCGGTGCGCGCCAGCGGCGAGCAGACGCCTGCCCCCTCCGGAGTCGACATGAGCTTCGCCGGCCTGTTGAGGTTCCCCGGCGGGGTCCTGGCGACGCTCCACTCGGGCTTCGCCTCCGACCACGCGACGCTCGAGGCGATCGGCTCGGCCGACAGCCTGGTCCTCCGCCGCCCGTGGCAGGGGGAAGGGCGGATGATCTGGCTCGGTGACCGCGAAGTCCCGATCGAGCCCGACGACCCCTACCGCCTCGAGCTCGAGAACATGAGCGCAGCGATCCTCGGCGAGGGCGAGCCCCTGCTGGGCCGAGCCGACGCCCTCGGCCAGGCGCGGACGATCGCCGCCCTCTACGAGTCGGCGGTCGCGGGCATCGCCGTCGACGTGGAGTCGTGAACGCGGCCCGGCGACGAGGCGCCGGACACTCCGCCCGTTGACGAGCCCGGGCACCGGCGCCGCGGGGCAGGACGCAGCGGCACCGCGCGGTCAGTCGAGGTGGCGCATGTCGGGCCAGGTCGCGGACCACGGACGCGACGGGCGCCCGCAGACGATGACCGGGGTGCCCTGCTCCTCGTTCTCGACGCCCACGCCGTTGTCGAGCGATCGGCGCAGCGTGCAGGAGTCGAAGAACCGGGCGGCGTGGGCCTGGTCCCGCCAGCCCACGAGCACCACGACCGTCTGATCGTCGCTCGGCGGGCCCCAGTCCCAGTAGGCGTTGTGGCCGGAGTGGACGGGCGGCAGGTCGTGGCCGAGCAGCTCGAGTGCGCCGGCTTCCCCGTAGTTGGCCGTCACGATGACGGCGTGCGCGCGCTCGTCCGGGGAAAGGGTCGCCACGGTCCCCTCGACCGCCGCCACGAGCTCGGGCCAGCCGACCTGCTCGGCCGACTCGCCGTACAGCGTCGGGGATGGGCGTCCCGCCGAGGCTGGCGACAGGGATGATCGGCAGCACGAGGGTCGCCGCGGCGATGCCGGAGAGGGTCGCGGCGCAGGCGAAGGACGCCATGCGCAGGTGCGTCCGGCCCCGGGCGAGCCAGCCATCGAGGGCGACCGATCCGGCCGCGATCAGCAGCGGGCAGCACGCCGCCGACGTAGTAGCTCTTGCCGCCGATGACGAGGACGAGGGCAAGGATCACGACGCGCCGCCCAGCCGAGGGCGCGCCACGCGCCGGCCGCAGGATTGCGCAGGAGCCACCAGGCACCGGCGAGGGCCACCGGGAAGAGCAGCGGCCCCGCGATGAGGAGCAGCTCGACGACGACCATGGCCCGCTCGCCGGACCCCTCGCCGGCGATGCCGGCCGCCATCTCGATCTGGGGGAAGCCGTTGGCGGCCTGCCAGGCGAGGTTCGGCGCCCAGATCAGTAGCGCGATGGCAGGGGCGCTCCAGGCCCATGGGTTGCGCAACGACGTCCCAGCGCCGGGCGAGCACCACGCCCGCGACCAGCCCCGCGCCGAGGAACAGCACGATGTGCTTGTTCTCGAGGGCCATCCCGGCGACGATGCCGACGGCGAGCCAGAGCCGGGGATTCGCGCCGGCGAGCAGGCGGACCAGGAGCCACAGGACGAGCGCCCAGGCGAGCAGGTCGTAGGTGGCGGTGAGGTCGAGGTGGCCGACCGCGAGGAACCCTGAGATGCGCGAGCACGAGAGCGCGCCAGCGCCTGGGACCGCCGGCTCCCGCCGAGATCGCGGGCGGTCAGGGCCGCCAGCAGCACGATCGCGCCCATCGTGAGGGCAGGGAGAATCCGGATCGCGGTCGGGGTGAGCCCGAGCAGGCTGCACGACAGCGGCCGACAGGAGTGGGGTGAGCGCCGGCTGGTCGACGTACCCGAACGCGCGGGTGGCGCCCCGCCACGATGAAGTAGAGCTCGTCGCGGTGAAACCCATATGCGGGGGAGAGGAGCAGCAGCCCGACCACCGTGGCACCCGCGACGGCGAACACGGTCCATGGAAGGGCGAAGAAGCGGAGGCCGGGCTGCGTGGACACGGGCGACCTGCGGCGGTGATCGGCCGCCCGCGCGGACTGCTGCCGACGGGAGGCTCGTCGGGCCCATCGAACGCGGCCGCAGGCCCCGGGCGACAGGGCTGGACGTCACACGGTCGGGGCCCAACGGACCGCTCATGGCCCCCGCGGAGGGGCGCCGTTCAGGGCGCCGGCGTCTCCGGGTCGGCCGGGGCGGGCGTGGGCTCCGGAGCCACGCTCGGCGTCGGAACGGGGGTCGGCGGCGCCGTCGGAACGGGCGTGGGCGAAGGCGTCGGAACGGGCGTCGGCGAAGGCGTCGTCGGGGGCGTCGGCAACGGAGGCGGAACGACGACGGGATCGGCGCGGGAGTCGGCCGCGGGCGTCGGCCGTGCGGTCGCGCTCGGCCTCGGCCTCGGTGTGAGGGTGGGGCGAGCCGCCGGGCGGGCGGGCGCCGGGATGGGCGGCCCGGCAGCACGGCGAGTCGAGGCCGCCCTGGCGCTCGGAGCAGGCGCGGGCGGCGGCGACGCGGCGCCAGCGGGTGGGGGAGTGGCGGACGAGACGATCCCCGCCCCAGCCTGTGACGGTTCGAAGATGCGTCGCGCCGCAGGCTCGATCCACGCCGGATCGACCGTCGGCTGGGCGGTCGGAGCTGGCCCGAGGGCCGGGCCCACGGGGCTGGAGGTGGGACCCGCGGCCACGATGCCGGCGACGGCCCCATCGCCCCCCGGCGGCGGCGCCCACCGGCTGATCGTCGCCGCGCCCGCGAGGGCGATGACGAGCGCGCCGATCACGGCGCCGAAGACCAGGGCCATGCGGGCGAGCCCCTGGCGCGCCCCACCGTCCCGCGGCAGGGCGATCCGCCGTCGGCCCGAGGCCACCGGCGAGACGTACGCCCGCTGCGCTCCCGATAGCGCGACCGTCGTGACCCCCGGGACCGGGACGGCCGGGTCCTCGCGGCAAGGGTCGCCGAACATGACCGCGAGGCGGTGCGTGGCCACCTGCTCGATCGCAGAGCGCTCGAGCGCCTCCGCCTCGCGGCGCCGTCGGACGACCGGCGACACGCTCGCCAGCGCGTTACCGAGATCCCAACCGAGGACCATGCGCGACTCCGCGGGACAGCCCGCTCCTCCCGGTGCGCCGGGGCACCGGGGCGGCAGCGTGAACCCGTCGACACACGCGCAATAGGGACCTGTGCGTAGTCGCCCTGGCGCGAGTGCCATCGGCCGCGCGGGTCGGCCCCGGGTCGCCGGCAGACCGTGTGCCCGCCGGCGCGGGCTGTCCGCGGCGCCGCCACCGTGTCCCGGGCGCAACCATTCCAACGAACACGGAAACGGACCCGGCCGCCCGAGAGAGGGAGAAGGCGGCGCAGGTCCGATTTCGCCGCCGGGTGACCGGGAGGAGGTCGGTCGTCCGGCAAGGTGAGGGAGTCGGGGGGAGCGACCGCCCTGGCCTTGATTCCGCCACCTCCGCCTGAAGCAATCCTGAAAGGAGGGAACCGTCTGCGCTCGCCGACGAGCATGCCGGGGCCGGAGCGCCAGGCGCACCGGGCCGCCGTCCGAGCGGGGGACCGGAGGTGCGGGATCGGCGCGGCGCGGTGCCATGGGCGCGACGGGGAGTCGGCGCCGGCCGGGTTGACCGTCCACTGAGCCCGCGCTGGTATCGTGAGCGCGTGGAGCGCATCGGGCGGGAGGAGACGACGGCGCGCCGGCAGCTTCGTGCTCGCTGGCTCGGCCGGATCGCCTATCGCGATGCCTGGGCCCTGCAGCAGGCGCTCGCGGGCGCCCGCGCGGGCGGCACCCTCGGGGAGGACCAGCTGCTGCTCCTCGAGCATGACGCCGTCCTCACCCTGGGCCACAACGCGAGCGCGGGCCATGTCCTCGCCCTCCCCGAGCTGCTCGCGGAGCGCGGGATCGACGTCATCCGCGTGGAGCGGGGTGGCGAGGTGACGTACCACGGACCCGGCCAGCTCGTGGCCTACCCGATCGTGCAGCTGGCGGCGCCGGGCGTCGCCGGGCAGGAGGACGCCTCCCCCGGGGCCGGGAACGCCGCTGGCCTCGGGCCCCGATCGCTCGGGGTCCGGCCGTTCGTGGAGGCCCTCGAGGGCGCCATGGCTGACACGTGCGCCGCCGCCGGGGTGGCCGCGGGCGTCCGGACCGGGCATCCGGGTTGCTGGGTGGGCGGCGACGGGCCGCTGCCGCGCAAGATCGGAGCGCTCGGAATCCGCGTGGCACGCGGCGTCAGCTTCCACGGGATCGCCCTCAATGTCACCACGAACCTTGCCGACTTCGACCTGATCGACCCCTGCGGGATGCCGGGCCTCCGCTCGACCTCGCTCGCGCGCGAGCGCGCTCGCGCGGGCATCGTCGGGGCCGATCCTGACGCTCCTCCCTCGACCGCGGAGGTCGCGCTGGCGGCCACTGCATTCGCTCGCGCGCTCGCGGCGCGCCTGGGCTTCAGCCTGACCGGCGCCCTGCCTCCAGACGCGGACCCGGATCTCGAGCGGCGGGCGCTGGTCGAGCTGGCCGGCGCGCTGGCCGGGGCCCGCTGATGGCCGCCGGCCTCTTCGAGCTGCGCCGCGACGCGATCACCGGCTGGTGGGTGGCCACGCTCGTCGACCGCGAGTTCGACCGCACCCGCTTCGTCACCAGCGCCGAGCCCATCGACGACCATGGGGACTGCCTCAACTGCCGCCTCCCGCCCGGTGGCGGCGTGCGCACCCGGATCCTCAGGGACTTCGCGTTCCGCACGGTCGGCACCGAAGCCGAGGCCCGCGAGCTGGAGAAGAGCGTCGCCCAGATCGCGATGTCGCAGGCCCGGGCGGCCGGGAGCTGGCGCACGATCGTGGCGCCGCCCGGCGAACACCGCCCGCTTCACTCGGTCGGCATCGGCCTCATCGCCGAGCTCCTGGAGGCCGCCCGCGACGCTCTCGCCGACGCCGGGCGCAGCGGCCAGACGGCCTACCTGCAGGTGCTCCAGAACTGGGGCCGCCAGGCCGGGGCGCGCACGAACCACCTGTGCCTGGACCTGTACGACCTGCCCCAGATCCCGCACGAGGTCGCCGAGGAGATCGGCGGCGCGGCCCGCTTCGTCATCCGGGAGAGCGAGTGCCCGTATTGCCGTGCCGTCCGCGTCGAGCGGGAGCGGGGCTCTCGCTTCATCTGGGAGGATGCGGCCTCGATCGCGTTCGCTCCCTTCGCCTCGCGCTCGGCCTTCGAAGCCTGGATCGTCCCCCGCCGCCACGAGGCGGACTTCGGGCGGGCCAGCGATGCCGACATCGCCTCGACCGCCGAGGGCCTGCGCCAGGTGCTCGGCCGCCTCGATCACCTCGGTGGGCCGCCGTACAACCTCGTCCTGCACACCGCGCCCGTCGCGGGGCAGGTCGACGCCACCTACCACTGGCACTGGGAGATCCACCCGCGCCTGCGCGAGATCGCCGGCCTCGAGCTGGGAACGGGGCTCCCGGTCAACTCGGTGAGCCCCGAGGAGGCAGCGGATCAGCTGGTCCGGCACCTCGGTCGGGAGGACGACGTGGAGCGGCCGGATCCGCGAGCGGAACGACCCGCCGGGCGACCGTGACCGGGCTGCCCGCATCTCGCCTCGGAAGGTTGCGGACGCCGTTCGCGCGCCGCCGTCACACGCCCCCGGCGCCCCTCGTCTTTCGGCCGGAGCGCGGGACCCGCCCGCGCCGTTCGTTCGTTCCGGAGGCTCCGTGCTCGTCGATCTCTCGCTCCGCTGGGGGGTGCGCCCGATGACGCCGGGTCGCGACGTCCCGCGGCCGGACGTCGACGAGGTCCCGACGACCCCCGAAGCGTCGCACGCTCGAGCGAACGAGCTTGCCCGGCAGGAGCGGGCGTCGCGGGTGGCGTCGCTGCCCGCCGACCCGATCGCCGCCCGGGCCTTCGTCGAGGGCCTGTTCGCCCGGCATCACGGCGAGATCAACGCCTACCTCGTGCGGATGCTGCGCGATCCCGAGCTCGCCGCCGACCTGACCCAGGATGCCTTCGTCCGCGCCTATCGCGCCTACGCGGACCTCGATGACCTCTCCAAGGCCCGCGCCTGGCTCTACCAGATTGCCCACCGGGTGGCCCTCGACGAGATCCGCCGCCGCAAGATCATCCGCTTCGTCCCCTGGGCCGGCGAGTCCCGCGGATCCTCGCCGTCCGCGGAGCGGATGGCTCTCGAGTCGCACCTGTCGGGCGACCTCGAGCGGGCCCTGAACCGGATCCCCGAGCGCCAGCGGTCCGCCCTCATGCTGGCCGAGGTCCAGGAGATGACCGGCCTCGAGCTGGCGGCCGCCCTCGGCACGTCGCACGTGGCCGCCCGCGCCCTTCTCACCCGGGCCCGCGAGAGCCTCCGACGAGCGCTGGCCGAGGAGCGGGCGGCGGACGCCGAGGCCGAGCTCGACGCGGCCGCGAGTCGCCCGTCGCGCCCCGACCATCCAAGCGAGGCTCCCCGATGAGTGGCCTGCAGCGGGCCATCCGTCATCCCGACCGGCTCAACGACCCGCATGCCCGGGCCCGCGAGCTCGCCTCGGAGGCCCTCCTCGGGCCCCTGGCCGAAACGGACGCCGACTGGCTCGGCGACCACCTTGCCGGCTGCGGCCCGTGTCGCGCCGCGGCCGACGCCTTCGCCGCGGACGCAGCCGTGCTCCGCGGCCTGCGCGACGAGGTGCCCCCCGTGCCGCGCGATCTCGGCGCCCGCGTCTCGCTGGCCCTCGACGATGAGGTCCGCCGCGCGATGCGTCCGTCGCTCGCCCGCCGCGCCATGGGCTGGGGCTCGGGCGGCCGGACGTCGATCCGCCGACCAAGCCTCGCCTTTGTCGGCCTGGCGGCACTGGCCATGGTGGCGCTCCTCGTCGGTCCACTCGCGTTGCCGGCGGGCACGCTGCCCGCCGCGACGTCGCCCGCGGGGAGCCTCCTCCCGACGGCAACGCCGATCACGGTCGACACGGACGTGGCGTGGGTGAGGCGCTCGTCCGACGGCACGTACGTGATCTCGTCGGCCCAGGTCGGGCAGGTGTGCCCGGGCGTCGATGCTTCGGCCTGCGGGACCCTGGACGGCAGCGCCAGGACGCTCGCGGCCCTCCACGACAAGCCCACCTCGGTGGTCCTGCAGCGCGATCGCACCCAGGCGGTGGTCGTCGGCCAGGACACGGTGTACGCGGTGGCGGTCAATTCGCCGCCGCCCGTCACAACGCCGGGACCCGACACGTCACCCGTTCCAACCAAGGCGCCTGTCCAAACGCCGGCGGCGACGGGGAGCCGGCCTCTCCTCCGGCCGACTCTCCCTCGCCGTCGGGGTCGCCCGCTTCGCCGGTGCCCACCGAGTCGCCGGGCGCGACGCCCGCGGACGCCGCCAGCGACTGCCGCCCGCCCTCTCCCTCGCCCGAGGTGAGCCCGGCGCCCGCGTCGCCGTCCCCGGGGGCAAGCCCGGCGCCCGCGTCCCCGTCGCCCGCGGTCGCAGCCCGCCGCCGGCGTCCCCGTCGCCGGAGGCGACGCCCCCGCCCTCCTCGCCCAGGAGCCCCCTGCTACCGTTGAGCCGGCGACACCTCCGCCGACGCTGCCGCCGCCGACGCCGGCTCCGACGGCCGCGACCGCGGTCGCGATCGCCGAGAAGGTCGTGCTCGTCGGCTCGCCGCCCTCGTACAGCCCCGACGGCTCATGGGTCGCCTTCTCGGCTCGGCCCGACGACGGCTCGCATGGGCCCGACGTCTACGCCTGGCATGTCGGCGACGCGAAGGCCCGCGCGGTCACCGACGATCACGCCTCGGTCTTCTCCGGGTGGCTCGGCAGCGCGATCCTTGCCAGCGCGGCCCGGACGGCGCAGCCTGCCGACGCGGGGCGGAAGGCGGTCGCCCCTCCCTCCGACGCGGACCCGGCCACCGTCGTCGCCCGGTCGTTCCTCGTCGATCCAGCGACGAGGGAGGTCACCGACATCCGCCGCGATGGGGTCTGGCGGCCCGTGGTGGATCCAACGTCACGCCTCGTCGTGTTCTGGACCGGCACCCTCGCGTGGGATGACGCGGCGCTGGCCTGGCTGCCGGCCGACGGCCGCCTCGTGGCCGACCGCTGGCAGGACGTTCTCGAGGGTACCAAGGAGCCGGCAGCACGCAGGCTGCCGGCCGACGCCGCGGGCGCCGCGATCTCCGACTGGGAGGTCCGCTTCGACCCTGCCGGCCGCCGCCTGGCTGCGTGGGTCGCTGACCCGGCGATGCCGGGGACGGGCCGGCTCGCCCTGGTGGCAGTGGAGGACAACGGCACGCTGGGGGCCGTGCTCTTCGGCGATGCGGCGGCCCTGCCGGGCTTCTCGCTCGACGTCGACCGGATCGCCTGGTCAACCCCGCCGGGCCGGAACGGCCAGGGAAGCCTGGTGGCCGTCTACGCCTGGCGAGGGGACGCCGCGGGCCAGATGTACAGCCTGCCCGACCCCGGGAACGAGCCCGTCGTCGTCGTCCACTGAGCTCCGCGTCGAAGGCGCGGCCCGACGCTCGCTCGGCCGTGCGGCCCGTTTCCCGGCCGTCGCGCCGCGGGAGCCCGCTCTCAGCCGACCACCTGGACCTGCATCATATGTCGTGATCCTCGTGCTCCAGGTTGTGGCATGGAACACGTACGTGTTGCGGAAGCGGTCGAGGGGCTCCCCCCGTGTCGGGGATGGGCGGCCACGTCATGATCACGCGAACCACCTCGTTGGGCCGACCTTGACGTCTCCTTCCAGCCTGACTCTTGGGCCAGGGGCGGCCTCCCGTTCCGGTCGAGCACCTGGAAGTTGGTCAGGTGGATATGGATCGGGTGAAGCCACCCTCCGGACTTGTTCTCGAGCGTCCAGACCTCGGTGTCGCCGACGCGGGGCTGGGCATCGATGCGGTTCGGGTCGAAGGTCTTGCCGTTGATGACCCATTGGCCGTTGTCGCGCTCGAAGACGAAGCGCCGGCGGACGTCGCCTGCGCCTCCGGGATCTTTCGAATTGTCCGCAGGCGGGCCGGCACCGGTGCTCGTGTCGACCGCGTCCCGGACGACGTCGAACCGCATGACGTTCGTGGTCCGGTCGCCGCCCTGCAGGTTCTTGAGCACGACGCTGGTGCCGATCGGGTATTGCGCGAAGTCGACGATCACCTCGTAGCGCTCGGCGGGCGCCAGCAACACGGAGCGCTGGAAGGACGGCCGCTCGAGGTAGCCGCCTCGGATGCGATCACCGTGAGCAGCTGGTTCGAGCTCGAGCGCGATCTGCGATGTTCCGCGCGTCGCCGGCGTTGAGGACGCGGAAGCGGTACTTCCGCCGCTCGACCTCCAGGCGCGGCTGGGGCGCCCGTTGACCTGGATGACGTCGCCCAGCAAGCCGTTGCCGCTGCCGTCGTCCCGGGAACGGGTAGTTCAGCGAGTTGTCGGCGTTGAAGAGCTTGTCCGTGATGACCAGGGGGATGTCGGCCGCGCCTGACGGCAGGTTCAGCAAGGCGTCCTTCGGGTCCTTGAACAGGTAGAGCCCGGCCAGCCCGTGGTAGACGTTGAAGGCCGTCGCGTGCTCGATGTGATCGTGGAACCACTGCGTGTGGGACACGATGTCGTCGGGCGGCTTGTCGCTGGTGTTGGGGTAGAAGCAACGTCGTCGACGGTCCCGGTAGAATGGCATCGTCGGGATGTCCGTCGCTGCTCGCCGTTGACGTACTCCCCGTGGTTGTGGACCGGTCGTGTTCACGGAGAGCAGGTTGTGGTAGGTGACGATAGGCAGCCCGATCGAGCGGTTGCCACGATCATCGGTCCGCGGGAAGGTCCCGTTGTAGGTGAACATCCGCGTCTTCCTGCCCGGGAGAGCCTGGACGTCCGCCTCCACCTCGAAGATGTCGTAGTAGTCGGCGTTCGCGTCGACCCGTGTTGGGTTGAGCGGCGTCGGGATGGGCAGCGTGGCTGCGAAGGGCGTGAACCGTGGGACTCGACGGCGCCGGTGGGGCCGTCCCCGGAGGCAGGCCGTCGCCGAGAGCGATCTGGACGAGGCGTCCGGCGGGCAGGGCCGCGGCTCCCGCGGTGAGCAATCCCGAGTCGGAGCAGGTCCCGTCGCGAGAGCATCTCTTCCTCCTACTTGGTTCGGCGTCCGTCCGGGCGTAGCGCGCCTGCAGGCGCTGTCGGCAGCAAGGCGGTGGGTCAGGGCGATCGCCACGACGACCGAGATCGGGACATCCACCCGGACCAGCTCGATGATCCGTTGGAGCACGCCGTCCAGGGCAAGCACGTCGCCGTGCCCAAGGGCAAGGCGGGCGGCGATCTCGGTCAACGTTCCCGCCACGACGCTGGAACGGCAAAGGTGAGGGCAGTCTCGACCGGACCCGGCCCTGGGGGTCCCCGCCGGTCCAGCCGCCTGGCCGAGAGCCAGACCCCGACGATCGTGAGCGGCAGGTACAGGTACCAGCGCAGCAGGGCGGCGTCAGGTTTCCGTTGAGATCTGAATGGGTGACGGCGGGCTGCAGCGAGATCCAGGCCGCGCCCCCGGCCGCGAGGGAAGCGGCGATGATGAGCAGGATGGCGCGCTCCCCGGCAAGGGGCGGGGGGTCACGACGGGGCGCGGCATCCGTCCCCGGGATCGACTGCGCGCGCGGAAGCGGCCGCCGGCCGCCGGCCGCGCTGCCGCCATCGTGGATCGCGCGCCCCCCGCGCTGCTCCATCCGTGTCCCCCCAAGACCTCCGAGTCGCGCACCGTCGATGATCCGGCTCAGGGCTGGGAGCGTCAATCCCCCGTTTGCAGGGCCGTGCCCCGTCGCCGGCCCCGGCGGAAATCGACCCCCGGGCCCGATCCGGGCCGCGTGGCAAGATCCCCCCGATGACCCCGTCCCTCTGGTTCGCCGGCGTGCCCGCCTTATCGGCGGGCCGCGGTGGTCACGGCGATGTCCGCGCTGGCGCCGGGTCCGGCCGCGGCGGCCTCGCCGGCGGGCGCCCAGGAGACGTTCGACGTCTATCGTCCGGGGGTCTACTCGGAGCAGGCCACCTGGACCTGGTGCACCGCGGCGAGCGTGCAGATCGCCCGCAACATCGTCTTCGACCGGAACGACCACGCGAGCGCCCAGCAGGCGCGGTACTTCGCCTACATGCGGGCCAGCAATCGCTTCCAGCGCACGCTCCACCGGGGCGTCGATCCGCTCGGGTTCGAGGCCGGCATGCGCCGATTCGTCGATCAGGACTACACGCTGGTCGCGAGCCCGACGTTCGACGCGGCCGTGCGCTCCGCCGTCACCCGGCTGCGCCAGACGGGCATGCCGGTCGCCCTGATCGTCGCCCGGGGCCGCCATGCCTGGGTGCTCACGGGCTTCACGGCCACGGCCGATCCGGCCCGGACGACGAAGTTCCGGGTGCTCACCGTCCGCGTCACCGGCCCGCTCTACGGCCGGCAGAGCGTCAACGGGTACGACGCACCCCCCGACACGCGCCTCTCGTACGCCGCCCTGCGGCGGTTCCTCCTGCCCTTCCGCTTCCGGACCAGGGCCACTCCCTGGACCGGACGCTTCCTGACGATCCAGGCGATCCCCCAGCCGAGCGCGCCGCCCAGCCCTGTGCTCATCCAGGCGATCCCCCTGCCGAGCGCGCCGCCCAGCCACCCCCGCGCCCTGTAGCGCGGGCCGGCCACGGGCGCGTGCGTCCCGCGCGCGGCGGCGCACCGAGGGCACGGGTCGACGCCGGCGGGCGGACGCCCTCCCCGGACATGGGCATGTCGTCGTGCCGCGGGTCGCGGCCGATCGCGCACCGCAGCAGGCGGTAGACTGCGGGGGACCCTTTAACGACCGGTCCCGCGAGGCCGGGAAGGAGGACGCACGTGCCACGTCGCGCCGGGCGGACCGGGCTCCGCAGCGGGCCGGTCGCCTGATGGACGGTCGCCAGATCATGACGGCGGACGAAGTCCGTCGGGCGATCATCCGCATCTCCCACGAGATCGTCGAGCGACAGGCCGGGACGGACGGCCTCGTGCTCATCGGCATCCAGCGCCGCGGCGTCCCGCTGGCCGGCCGGATCGCCGCCGCGATCGAGGAGCACGAGGGCGTGGTCCTCCCCTCCGGCGCCCTGGACATCACCTTCTACCGCGACGATCTCTCGCTCGTCGCCCAGCAGCCGATCGTGAAGGGGACCGCGATCCCGGTCGACCTCAATGGCCGCACGGTGGTCCTCGTCGACGACGTGCTCTACACGGGACGCACGATCCGGGCCGCGATGGACGCCCTCGTGGACTTCGGCCGGCCGCGGGCGATCCGGCTCGCCGTGCTGGTCGACCGGGGCCATCGCGAGCTCCCGATTCGGGCCGACCACGTCGGCAAGAACGTGCCGACCTCTCGCGACGAGCTGGTCAAGGTGCACGTCATGGAAACCGACGGCGAGGACGCGGTCCGCATCGAGCGCCTGGAGGACGAGGCATGAGCGCGCCCGGAGGCGCCTCGGGGGCAGCCGGCGCCCCGGCGGTCGAGGCCCGGGCCGGCTGGCACCAGCGGCACCTGCTCGACGTCGACGTCCTTTCGCCGGACGAGATCGATCTCGTCATGAAGACGGCCGACGCGATGACGGAGGTCCTGTCGCGGTCGATCACGAAGGTTCCGGTCCTGCGTGGCCACAACGTGACGATCATCTTCTACGAGGCGTCGACCCGGACCCGGGTCTCCTTCGAGGTCGCCGCCAAGAACCTCTCCGCCGACGTCGTCAACATCGCGGCCAGCGCCTCGTCGGTGACGAAGGGCGAGTCGCTCGTCGACACGATCCGCACGATCGAGGCGCTCGGCGCCGACATGATCGTGATGCGCCACGGGACGTCCGGCGCTCCCTACCTCGCCGCCGAGGTCTTCTCGGGCAGCGTCCTGAACGGCGGTGACGGCTGGCACGCCCATCCGAGCCAGGCCCTCCTCGACCTGTACACGATGCGGGCGCACCTCGGCGACGTACGCGGGAAGAAGGTGGTGATCCTCGGTGACGTGCTGCACTCGCGCGTTGCCCGGAGCAACGTCTGGACGCTCACGGCGATGGGCGCCGACCTCTGGATCTGCGGGCCGACGCCCATCATGCGCGGGTTCGACGCCTGGGCGGCGCGCTGGGCGAACGGCCGCGGTCCGGCCCACCACGGCGGCTTCACGGTGACCGCCGACGTCGATGCGGCGCTGGCGGGAGCCGACGTCGTGATGGCGCTGCGCCTCCAGCGCGAGCGCATGGATGCCGGCCTCCTTCCCAGCCTCCGTGAGTACGCCGCGCGCTTCGGCCTGACCCGGGAGCGCCTGGCGGGCGCGAACCCGGCCGCCCTCGTCATGCACCCGGGCCCCATGAACGAGGGGGTCGAGATCGCCGCCGACGTCGCCGTCCTGGACCGCAGCCTGATCACCGAGCAGGTCCGGAACGGGGTGGCGGTGCGGATGGCCCTGCTCTACCTGCTGTCGGGCGTCCATGGCGGCGCGCCGGAGGTCCCGATCGGTGGCTGAGATGCGCGTCGGCGACAGCGTCGAGCTCCTCGAGATCAGCCGGGCCTGGCTCGTGGACCCGGCCGCCGGGCGCGAGGGCCCCGGGGAGATCGTGGTCCGGGAGGGCATCCTGGAGGCCGTGACCTGGCTCGACGGCGATGCTGCGCGCGGCGTCGGCCCCGACGGCGTGGTCGTGGCGCCCGGGTTCCTGGACCTCCACGTCCACCTGCGCGAGCCGGGCAACGAGGATGCCGAGACGGTTGCCTCGGGCCTCGCCGCCGCGGCGCACGGCGGCTTCACGGCCGTCTGCGCGATGGCCAACACGGCGCCGGCCGCCGACGAGCCCGGCGTCTTCGCTCGGGTCCGGGAGGCGGCCGCAGCCTCCGGGTCACCGGTCGAGCTCCTCCTCCACGGCGCGGTCACCGAGGCACGGGGCGGGGAGCGCCTGGCAGCCCTCGGCGAGCTGGCCGACGCCGGAGCGGTCGCGTTCTCGGACGACGGCGCGCCCGTGAAGAGCCCGGTCATCCTGCGCAACGCCCTGCTCTACGCCGGGATGCTCGGGCTCCCCGTGGTCGAGCACGCGGAGGACCTCGCGCTGACTGCGGGCGCCGAGGCGAACGAAGGCTACGTCGCGACGATCCTGGGCCTCAAGGGCTGGCCGGCCGCAGGAGAGGTCGCCGCGGTCGAACGGGCGATCACGGTGCTGACGGCCGTCCTCCCCGATGCCCCGGCGGCGCGGCTCCACCTCACCCACCTCTCGACCGCCGGAGCGCTCGACGCCGTTCGCCGGGCAAAGGCCGCCGCCCTGCCGGTCACGTGCGACGTGACGCCTCATCACCTCGGCCTCACCGACGAGTGGCTTGCCGGCGCGCGACGCTGGGCGTGGGAGGCGCTCGCCGGCGATGGCACGGCCCGCGACCCGTGGGCCGACGGGGCGCTGGTGGCCCACCCCTTCTCGACGTCGTGCAAGGTGAACCCGCCGCTGCGCGGGGCGGAGGACGCGGCGGCCGTGCTCGCCGCCCTCGTCGACGGGACCGCCGACGCCGTGGCAACCGACCACGCCCCCCACACGCAGGTCGACAAGGAGGCCGAGTTCGGCCTGGCCGCCAACGGGATCGGCGGCCTCGAGACCGCGCTCGGCGTCCTCCTCGCGGCGGTCGGTGCTCGGCGCCTTACGCTACGACGGGCGATCGAGGCGCTGACGACCGGCCCGGCGGGCGTCCTCGGCGGGCGAGCGGGCCGTCGGGGCGCTGCGCGCGGCCTGCGCGAGGGCGAGCCGGCAGATCTCGTGGCCTTCGACGCCGGGACAACCTGGACCGTGACCCCGGAGGCGCTCGCCTCGCGGGGCAGGAACACGCCGCTCCTGGGGCGGGACCTGGCGGGACGCGTCCTGCTCACCGTCGCCGACGGCCGACTTGCCTACTCGGATCGCCGGCCGTAGGCCCTCGCCGGCGCGCCCATGCGTCGTCGGCGCGCGCGCCAGGCGGCCGCTCGTTCGGTCGGGGCCGAGGTCGTCCACGCGGGTGATTCGCGGCCGCTACCCGATCCGTTCATCTCCCGGTCGGGTGAACCCGGGGACTCCAGCCTCCCCCGCGGCATCGGCCGAGAGCTCGCGGAGCACGTCGAGGATCCGGTCGATTGCCGCGGGCGTGCTCAGGAAGTTGATGATTCCCGCCCGCAGGCAGGTCCGACCGCGCAGGACGGTCGTGGAGAGCCACCCCTCGCCGGAGTGCTGGAGCAGCGTGGCCAGGCGGTCGGTGTAGCGGTCGAGGGCCCCCGGGTCGGCGGCCTCGATCTCGGCCGCGCGGCCCAGCCCGCCGGGGACGTGGCGGAAGCAGACCACCGAGAGGTCGGGCCGCCCATCCGGGACCGCCTCGAGGTCCTCGGCCGCGGCGATCCGGTCGGCGAGATAGGCGGCGAGGTCGTCGTTCGCCTCGACGAGGCGCCCGAAGCCGCTCGTCCCCAGGTGCTTCCAGCTCATCCAGAGCTTCAGGGCCCGCCAGCGTCGCGACCCCTCGAGGGCCAGCTCGTACCAGTTGAGCGGCTGCTCCTCGTGATGGGCGATCCGGTAGTACTCGGGCGAACGGTGGAACGTCTGCTCCTGGTCCTCCCGGCGCCGGACCAGGAGGGCGCCGATGTCATAGGCCTGGAAGAACCACTTGTGGGGGTCGATCACGATCGAGTCGGCCCGGGCGAGGTCCGGGACGCGGGTCGCGTCGCGCGTGGAGAGGAGGGCCGCGCCCCCGTAGGCCGCGTCGACGTGCAGCCACAGCCCGTGGTGCGCCGCGACGTCGGCCAGCTCGCCCGTGGCGTCGACGCTTCCCGTGTTGGTGGTGCCGGCGACGGCGACGATGGCGAGGGGCCGCAGGCCGGCCGCGAGGTCGGCGCGGATCCGGTCCGCGACGGCCGCGCCACGGAGGCGGAAGCGGTCGTCGGACGCGACCACGGCCAGCGTGCCCTCGGGGAAGCCGAGGACGTCGATCGCCTTGGCGATCGAGTAGTGCGCCTGGTCGGACGCGTACACGCGCCAGCCCTCGAGGGCGGCGCCGCGCGGGGGCGCCGGGAACGGCGGCAGACCGGCGGCGCCCATCGCGTCGGGGTCGAGGGCCGCGGTGGCCGGCAGCCCGGCGGCCGCCACCTCCAGGCGACGGGGGAGGTGCGTGTCGCGCACGATCATCATGCCCATCAGGTTGGCGATCGTGCCGCCCGACGTGAGCACGCCGAAGCTCTCCGGCCGGCCGACGGCCGCCGCTGCGCGCGGTCCCGCGTCGGGGCCCCCGGGATCGATGCCCGGGACTTGAGTCGGGCCGGCCGTCGAAGCCCCGGTCGTAGCCGACGAGGTCACACAGCCAGCGGACCACCTCCTCCTCGACGAACGCCCCGGCCGGCCCGCAGGCCCAGACGTCGATCCCCTGGTTGGTCCACTGGGCAAGGACCTCCCCGACGACCGACATCGGCAGCACCGACGGCGTGAAGTAGCTCAGCGTGCCGGGGTGGTACGGGTTGAGGAGGTACGGCGCCAGCCGCTGCGTGAACTCGTCGAGGATCGCGCCCGAGTCCGTCGGCCCCGGCGGCGCGACCGAGGGTCGGCCGCCGGACGGGGCGAAGTAGGCCTCGCGCATCTCCGCGTAGGTGAGCGGCGCGGCGCCCCGGCGGACGCCCTCGCGATACAGGTAGTCGAGGGCGGCGCGCCAGGTCGCTTCGCCGAGCCGCTCGAGCGCCTGGCGCGAGGTGGCCTCATCGCCGTATGCCACCAGCTCGGGCTCGGGGTGCCAGCGGGCGGCGGCGAGGAGATCCCGGGCGTCGTGCATCGCCGGCAAGGGTAGCGCGCGGGGGCCGCGCCGATCCGGCGGGCGTTCAAGCGGCGCGCGCCCGTGGCCACCCTCGGGACGCCGCAGGGCGTATGGTGGCGGGCACGACCCAGCCGCCCCTCCGCGGGCATCGCGAGGAATTCCGTGACGGACCAGACTCCGAACCCGACCGCGCCCGATCCGCCCGGCCCGGCGCGCGGCGCCCCGGCAGAGAACGGGGCAGGGGGCGGGCTCCCGGGTGCGCCCCCGCCCGTGCCGGCCGCCGGCCGGGCCCACCGGCCGGACTACAAGGGCGCCGAGCTGGATCCGGAGCGCGGGCCCGGTCTTGGCTGCTTCTGGTTCCAGGTCATCGTGCTGTTCGCGTTCATCCTGGCGATCCCGCTCGGCCTCAATCTGGGCTGGCCCTACGAGGTGCTGGCGGTCCTGCTCTTCATCGTGATCGGCCTGCTTCTCCTGACCGGCCAGACGGTGATCTTCCTGCTGCGCCTCGTCGCGGCGGATCGGCGCGCCCAGGGCCGCCGGCGTCCGCTGGCGAGCCCGACGAAGACCGTCGGCGAGCTGGAGGATGCGCACGCGCGTGGCCTACGCCGTCGGGGCGGCCCGTCCGGCCGCGGCCGTCCCCGCCCCCCTGGCCCAGGGCCCGGACGACGCGCCAGCCGAAGAGCGGACGGGGGACGAGCCGACGACGGACGTGCCCGCGGCCGAGGAGCCGGCGACCAGCGGGCCGCCGGCTGACGAGGCGACGACGGACGTGCCCGGGGCCGACGAGCCGACGACCAGCGTGCCGCCGGCCGACGTGGCGACGACGGACGTGCCCGGGGCCGACGAGCCGACGACCAGCGGGCCGCCGGCCGACGAGACGGCTACCCGATCGGATGCCGAGTCGGACGCCGCGGCGTCCGGGCCCGCCGGCGCGGCCCCCGCCGCCGACGGCCCGCAGGAGCACGACCCGGGCGTGCGACAATAGCCCCGCACTCGGCCACGAACCGGCTGCCGGCACGGGCTCGGGCCCGGCTGCGCAACTCGCGCGATCCGCGCCCAGGAGGGACTCAGTCGGTGCCGGTCCTCGCGACATTCTTCAACGTCCGCCGCGGCCGCGACTCGTTCTTCAAGTTCTTCATGCGCTCGATCTTCCCGCGGCAGGTCCACGAGTACGAGGAGAAGTTCGGGATCAAGTTCCTCGGCTGGTACAACGTCGCCTACGGCTGGGACTACGACAACGTCATCCTGCTGGAGCTCCCCGACTACGCCACCGTCGACAAGCTGGAAGCCGACGCCGGGGCCGCGGCCCTCGGGCATCGGGCCGGCGAATGGATCTTCGAACGTCACCACGCCATGTTCCTGCGCGAGCGCATGGGCCCCGACCTCAAGTACTTCGGCATCGAGACGCTCGGCAAGGACGGCGGCTGACGGCGGCACGGCCCCGCCCGCATCCCAACCAACCGGCCCGACGAAAGGAGACGACCGCCATGGACGTGAACCACACCGATCTCCTCGGTGAGCTCGCCCGCGACGCGGCGCTCGAGCGCTCGGACTTCCTGACGCGTTCCGCGGAACAGCTCCACGGGTTCCTGACCGCCAACGCCGCCCGGATCAACGAGATCGGCGGCCTGACCCTCATCGACGACGACCCCGACTACCTCTCCATCGCTCCCGACCTCTCCTTCCGCAGCCGCGCTCGGTACCAGGACGAGGCGACCGGCGAGTGGATCAGTGAGACCGAGGTGATCGAATCGTCGTCCGAGCTGGTTGAGCTCTACAACCCGGCGGACATCTACGCCGCCTTCGCCGAGGCCGCCCGCGAAGCCGCCGGGCTCGAGCCGGAGCCGACCGCGGCCGACGACCTCCTCAATGTCGCCGGCATCGCTCCGGAGGAGACCATGGCCCCGGCGGCCGACGACGCGTACGCCGCCGCCGCCGACGAGTGGGCCGCGACCCAGTCGGCGGACGCCGACGATCCCGAGTCGGCCGCCCACCGCCTCTACGACATCGCCCTCACCTACCAGGAGCGCAGCCAGATCTCGGAGGCCCACCTCCTGGACCAGTTCGAGGCGACCGTCGCACCGCTCGCGGCACACCTCGGCGACATCATCGTGATCGACGACGACGACGAGCGGCTCACGCTCACCGGGGCCGGCCGCCTGGTGGCCGAGGTGGTCCCGGAAGGCGCCGAGGGCGAATGGCGCAAGCTCGGCACGCCGGAGGAGCTCGTCGAGTTCTACGACCCGACGGACGTCTTCGGGGACGTCGCCGATGCCGTCGCGGAGGCCTACCCGGCCGTCGCGCCCGAGCTCGACGACGAGGCGGACGACGCGCCGGACGATGCCGGCGAGCCGGGCGGGGCCGACGCGGACGACGAGAGTCACTGATCGGTCGCTCCCGGCCAGCCCTCCGCCAGGTCCGGGAGCCCATGCCGATGCAGCTCGTGGACGCCGAGCTCCTGGAGAGCCGGCAGATCCTGCCGGGGCAATGGCTCCAGCAGTACCACGCCCCGGCCCTCGCCGCGGCGACCCGCGCGGGCCAGTTCGTGCACGTCCGGACGGGCGACTGGTCGGGCCTCGTGCTGCGCCGGCCGTTCACCGTCAACACGGCCGACCCGGCCGCGGGCGCGATCTCCATCCACTTCCGGGAGGTGGGCCGGGGGACGGCGTGGCTGACCCGCATGCGGGCCGGCGACCGGCTCGACATGCTCGGCCCCCTCGGGCAGGGGTTCCAGGTCGACGCCCGCAGCCGGCACATCCTGCTCATCGCGGGCGGCCTCGGGATCGCCGATGTCCGCCTGCTCGCCGACGAAGCGCTGCGCGACGGGCGCCAGGTGGTGCTCCTCTACGGCTGCCGGGACGCCTCCGAGGTCTACCCGAGCTCGCTCCTCCCGGACGAGGTCGAGTATGTCGTGGCGACCGACGACGGCAGCGTCGGTCACCACGGCTTCGTGACCGACCTCGCCATCGGGTACGAAGCCTGGGCCGACCAGGCGTTCGCCTGCGGGCCGCTGCCGATGCTCCGCGCCCTCTCGACGATCGCGATCGGGCGGAGGGGCCGGCTGGGAGTGGCCACCCTGGGCCGCAAGCGGGGGGCCGGCAAGCCGGTCCGCCCCGGCTCCCCGGAGGCCCGTCGCAAGGCGTTCCTGCAGGTCGCGATGGAGCAGAACATGGGCTGTGCCGTTGGCGCCTGCCTGGGCTGCGTGGTGTGGGGCGTGGATGGGCCCCAGCGGGTCTGCCGGGAGGGGCCGGTCTTCGGCAGCGACGAGATCGACTGGGAGGCGACGGCCGGCGCGGGTGCTCACGAGCGATGAGCCGGACGAACCCTGCATGAAGCCGAAGAAGCGCGTGGTCACGCACGGCAAGGATCCCGGATCGGCGACCCGGAACCGGCAGAAGCGCACCCCGACCGTGCGCACGATCCGCAGCGCGATCGTCGAGCCGAAGGCGGCGATGCGCCCCGGCGGCGGCTTGCCGGGCTCGTCGAGCCGTGGGGTCTCCGACGCGCGCCCGGGTACTCCCGCGGCCCGCTCGACCTCGCCCATCGTCGCCCTCGGGAGCCCGACGATCGCGCCGCTCGCCCCTGGCGGGCGCCGCGGAGGCGCCGGGGGCGACCCGGGTGCCGTGGACCTCTCGTTCGACCTCGGGCGCGGGCTCGTGCTCGCGAATCCCGTCCTCGTCGCCTCGGGGACGTTCGGCTATGGCGTCGAGTATGCCGATGTCGTCGACGTCCAGCGCATCGGCGCGATCTGCTGCAAGGGGACGACCCTGAGGCCGCGCACGGGCAACCGGCCACCGCGCGTGACCGAGACCCCGGGCGGGATGCTGAACTCGATCGGCCTGCAGAACCCCGGGATCGACGCCGTGCTCGAGCGCTACGCGCCGCTGTGGGCGACGTGGAAGGTGCCGGTCATCGTGAACGTGGCCGGCGAGTCGATCGAGGATTACGTCGGGGTGGTCCGCAGGCTGGACCTCGTTCCCGGGGTGGCGGGCGTGGAGCTGAACATCAGCTGCCCGAATGTCGGGAGAGGGGGACTCCAGTTCGCGATCGACCAGGATGCCGCCGCGGCCGTGACGCGCGCCGTCCGCCGGGCGACGGAGCTGCCGCTGATCGTGAAGCTCTCGCCGAACGTCGCGGACATCCGGCCCATCGCCATCGCTGTCGCCGCCGCCGGCGCCGATGCCCTCTCGGCGGTGAACACCCTGTCGGGGATGGCCCTTCGTCCGGATCGCACGGGTCCGTTTCTCGGCAACACCTACGGCGGTCTGTCGGGGCCCGCGATCAAGCCCGTCGCCCTGCGGATCGTCTACGAGGTGGCCCAGGTCGTGGACATCCCCGTCATCGCCATCGGCGGCGTGACCGGGATCGACGACGTGCTCGACTACCTCGCCGCCGGCGCCGTCGCCGTCCAGGCCGGCACCGCGATCTTCGCCGACCCCACGCTCCCGGTCCGCCTCGCCGACGAGCTGGCGGCGGAATGCGCCCGGCGGGGCCTCGCCTCGTACCGGCCCCTCGTCGGGACGGCGCTGCCGAGGCGCGCCGGGCCGGCGTCGGCGAAGGTGTCGAGTACCGGCCGTAGCCCGTCCTGGCGTATGGGGCTGTCGCATTGTGCTAGCCCGAGCACGAACCGGCCTCTCGCCGGCCGGAAGGCTTCAGATGTTGATGGCCGGATCGTTCGCCGGGGCCTGGCCCGCTCACGACGCGGGTGTCAACACCTTCGTCAACCGCTCGGCGCTGTCCCGAAGGTTGCCGAGGAGCGCCGGCACCCGGGCGGGATCCTCGCGGCCCCAGCCGCAGTACGAAGCGACGCCGAAGTCGGGGAGATAGCGATGCGCGGCTCGGGCGCGCCGTTCGAAGGCGTCGAGACCGTCGTCGAGGACGATGCCAAGGAACGGCCAGGTGCTCCCGATCGCGAGTCCCTGCATCGGTCCGAAGAAGGCATCATCGGCATCCGGCATCACCGGCATGTGCACGTAGTCGACACGACGTCCGGCTCGGACTACCGCTTCATTGGCAAGGCGGACGCAGACGCCCATATCCGGCGCGATCGACTTCGGCCAGCCTCCCCACGTGCCGAAACAGAAGTGGAAGCCAAGGACGACGTCCTCGGGGATGTCGCGGGACAGGTGATCCATGTCACCCAGATGGCGCTGCCACTTCTCCTCGAGGGACGTCTGCGGCGACCATGGCAGGAGCGGTGCGTCGCCGGCGAGGATGTCGCGCACCTCGCTCGCGATATCCCACTGGATGACGAGATCGTCGTGCGGGATCGAGGCCACGATCTGCGCGACCTCATGGCGGATCGCACGCCGGTACGCGTCATAGACGATCGGCCAGTCCACCGGTCGCGCGAAGAAGCCCATGACCGCCGAGCCCGTGGCGGGAAGGCTGACCTGGAACCGCGCATCCGCCGGGATGACGCCCTCATCTCGAAGGCGTCTGAAGACCTCGTAGGATCTCGTCGCCTCCTCGACGTAGTGCAGGCTGTCGAAGGTGAGGTGGTCCACGCCCGGACGGAGCTTGAACGTCCACCACGACTCGTTCCATTCCTTTTGGCTGGCCCCCGGCCCCGGCTGGTGGACCCGGCCGTCAGGGGGCGCATTGACGGCTTCGAGATCCGGGTGCACCGAGTACGTTCGGGTAGGGAGGTAGAACGTCCAGTACTTGCGCTGGCCGACCTCGCCGTCCGGGTACGAGGACACGAGCGATCCGAGGCTGCCGGCGCACGCACGAAGCACCTCCTCGACGCTCTCCAGCGGAACGCTGCCCACCAGGTGAACGGTGCCGGTTCTGCCCATACGTCACTTCCTTCGGGAGAGTTGGGGATCATCCCGTGATAACGGTTCGCGAGACTACCAGAGTGGCGGGGCGGTCGACCGGCGCAGGACGAGCACGGGGGCGTGGTCGTGACCGCGTGGCGAAGCGGCGCGCCCTCCACGACGTCCAGCAGGAGTCGTACGCCCAGGACACCGATCTCCCCATCGGCTGCCACGCGGTCAGCGGGCGCCTCGAGCGCTTCGGCAGGCCGTCCGCGACGGTCCGCGACTCGGCCAGCTCGTCCTCCGGCTGCGCGAGCTCCCAGCGCATCGCCCGCATGTCGGCGCGGCATTCGTCGGAGCAATACGTCCGCGGGCGGCCCGTCGGGGTTCACGACGGCCGCGCCGGGACGCCACGCGACCGAGCCCCGTGGTCGCGGTGCGGGTGTCGCTCGCGCTGGAGTAGCCGCGGGGACGCGGCAGGGCGAGTGGCGTACGCTGCGGGCATGTCGACTGCTGCCGTCCCCGGTTTCGTCCCGAGCACCCACGGCTTTCACTTCGCCAACCGCTGGCCGCCCGGGCCCACCGCGACCCTCGGGCCGTTCGACCCGCGGGTCCTCGGGATCGGTGATGCATCGGCCGGCCTGTGCGGCGGGATGGTGACGACCGCCCGTGACCTGTTCGAGGCCGGGATCGTCCCGCCTCCCGACACGGAGCCCTTCGCCAACGGCAGCCCCCGCTTCCGGGCCATCGTCCGACGCCAGGTCGAATCGCTGGACTGGCTGCGCACGCCCCTGCGCTTCTTCGACCTCCAGGCCTTCCGCCCGGATCCTCCGACCTTCCTCGCCGGCATCCTGCGCCGCGAGCTGCCACGGGTGGTGGCGATTCGCGACGAGTGGCCGCGCATCCGTGACGAGATCGTGGCCGGCCACGCCCCCATCCTCGGCCTGATCCGGGCGGCCGGCAGCTCACCGCGCGACCTTACCCGGAACCACCAGGTGCTCGCGTACGCCTTCGATGACGCCGACGGCGGCCCGCGGATCCGGATCTACGACCCGAATCACCCGGGCGACGACAGCGTCGAGCTCGTAGCTGCCGTGGATCCCGACGCCAGCCGTCCGTGGCCGGACCGGGTGAGGCTCTCCCAGTCGACGGGGGAGCCGCTCCTCGGCTTCTTCCGCCAGGCCTACGCGCACCCCGGGTCGCTCGCCGCCTGGCGCTGAGGTGGTGCCGAACGGCATCACCCGGCCCGGACCCGTCGCCTCGCGCGCAGCGGACGCGCCGCCACCCGCCTCGACCCGCGAGACCGGCGCTCCACTGCCCGGCCCGGCCGTAGAATCCGGCCATGACCACCCTGCGTCCAGCTCTCGAGATCGCCGCCCGCGCGGCCGTGGCCGAGCGAACCGAGGCGCTCTTCCGGCGGGCCGGCGCACTGCGGGACGGCCATTTCCTCCTGAAATCGGGCCGCCACAGCGAGCGCTACCTGGAGAAGTTCCTGCTTCTGCAGGATCCGGCCGTCACGAGCGAGCTCTGCGCGTACTGGGCGGCCGCAGCGCGGGGCGCCGACGGCCGGCCCCTGGTCGACGTCGTCGCGGGGCCGACGACGGGCGGGATCGTCCTCGCCTTCGAGACCGCGCGCCAGCTGGGCGTCCGCGGAATCTTCGCCGAGGAGGTTCGCGACGCCGATGGGAGCGCCCGCCGCGAGTTCCGGCGGGGCTTCCGGATCGAGCCGGGCGAGCGCGTCCTGCTGGTCGACGACATCCTGACCACCGGCGGCTCGTTGCAGGCGATGCTGCCGCCCGTCGAGGCCGCCCGGGGCGAGATCGTGGGCTGCTTCGTCATGGCCGACCGATCGGGCGGGACGGCCGTGCTGGCCTCCCCGGTGAGCGGCCGCCGCTACCCGGTCCAGGGGCTGTGGCAGCTCGAGATCCCGACGTTCGAGCCCGGTCCGGCGACCTGCCCGCGCTGTGCCGACGGCACGGCATTGCAGGCCCCGGGAAGCGGCGGGATGGGCGCCGCCTGAGGCCGCGCGCTGCGTGGCTGCGCCGGTCCGCGTCCCGCTCGACCTCGTCCTCCGGCGCGTCATCGCCGCCCATGCGCTGGGCGGCCGCGCGGCGACGATCGATGCCGCCGTCCGCGCGGCGGGCGGCATCTACGGGGCCAACCCCACGGCGCACCGCTCGCTGGCGGCCCGGGTCGACGGGTACGCCCCCGCGGCCCTGACCCGCGCCGAGACGGAGGATCGCTCACTGGCCCGGGTACCGGCGATGCGCGGCTCGGTCTACCTCCTGCCCGCCGACCTCGTTCCCGCGGGGCTCACGCTGTCGCAGCGGAAGGACATGCGCTGGTACACCGGCGGGCTCGGCCTCGATGAGGCTGCCTACGTCGCCCTGGCCGACGCCATCGAGCAGGCCGCCGCTGTCGGTCGGGGGCGGACGACGGCCGAGATCCGGACCGCGCTCGGGTCGAGGGCGCCGGCGTCCCTCGTCCTGACGGCCGTGGTGCGCCGGATGGGGTCCGAGGGCCGGGTCGTCCGGGCGGGGGTCGCGGGCGGGATCGGCAGCCAGGCGTGGCGGTACGTCCGCGGGCGGGACTGGCTGCCCGCGCTCGCCGCCGGCCTGCCGGACCGGGCGACGGCGCTGCGCGCGCTCGTCCCGCTCTGGCTGGCGGCGAACGGGCCGCTCGCCCCGGCCGATCTGGGCTGGTGGGCGTCGCTGCCGGTCGGGGAGGCGGCGGGCGTCCTCGACGCCATCGGCGCGATCCCTGTCGCCGTCGACGGGCTCGCGGCGGACCTGCGGGCATTGCCCGCGGATGTCGCCGTGCTGGTCGAGGCGGCGGGTCCGCTCGCGGATCCGGACGAGGTGCACCTGCTCCCGTACTGGGATGCCTGGCTGATGGCGTCGCGCGACCGCGCCCGCTACCTCGCCCCCGGTCATGCACCGTTCGTCGTGGACCGCGACGGCAACGTGACCAACGTGACGCTCCGCGGCGGCCGGGTCGTGGGCACGTGGGACCTCGACGGGGAGCGGCTGCTCCACGCGGACTTCGAGCCGCTCCCGGAGGCGGTGATCATGGAGGCCGCGCAAGCGCAGGCACAGGTCGCGCCGATTCGCGATCTCGCGCCTGCGGTCGCACGGCCGCTCGACGCGATCGGCCGCAGCTCGTTCATGCGCCCGCTGCGGGCGCGATAAGGGCCGCGATAGGGGCTGGGAGTGGCCCCGCCGCGCCAGGCGGCTTCGGGGCCTTCGGCTGCTTCGGCTTCGGCGGACGCTACGGGGTCTTCGGGGCCTTCGGCTGCTTCGGCTTCGGCGGACGCTTCGGGGTCTTGTCGCCCATGAGTGCACCTCCTGAGCGTCGAGTATGCCGCCCGCCCGGCGCGCGCGCCAGCCGATCGCCGCAGGGCCGGGGGCGGACATCGCGGCCGTCACCGCCGAGGGTGCCCGGGGCGCCCGGGCGTGCGCAGCGCCTGACCGGCCTGCGCACCCCTGGACCGGCGCGCCGCCCGGTGTAGCCACACCCGTTGCTAGACTCGCAGCCGTGCCGTCCGAGTCCCCGACGCCGACCGTCGATCGGCGCCTCGTCAAGTCCCTGAAGGACCGCGAGGACGCGCGCTTCCTCGCCGAGCACCCGCGCTCGGCCGCCCTTCTCGAGCGCGGCCGGGCGTCGATGCCGAACGGCGTCCCGATGGCCTGGCACGTCGGGAGCTATCACCATGTCCCCCCATGGGTGGCCGAGGGTCGCGGCGCCCGCTTCACCGACGTCGACGGGCACACCTTCAGCGACTTCAACATCGCCGACATGTCGATGTTCTGTGGCTACGCGCCCGAGCCGCTGGTCCGGGCCGTGAGCGAGCGCATTGCCCGCGGCAGCCAGTTCCTCCTGCCGACCGAGGACGCGATCGTCGTGTCGGAGGAGCTGGCCCGTCGCTACGGCCTCCCGAAGTGGCAGTACACGCTCTCGGCCACCCACGCCAACACCGAGGCGATCCGGGTGGCCCGTGTAGCCACGGGCCGCGACAAGGTCCTGCTGTTCGACGGCAAGTACCACGGCCACTTCGACGCCGCCCTGGTCGAGCGCGGGGAAGGCGGCGTCCTTGTGCCGGAGGAGCGCGGCCTGCCGCGAGCCGTCGTCGACGGCACGGTGCTCATCCCCTTCAACGACCCGACCGCCCTCGCGGCCGCCCTCGAGTCGCACGAGGTCGCGGTGGTCCTCACCGAGCCGGCGCTGACCAACAACTTCGGCCTGATCCTGCCCGACGAGGGCTTTCACGCGGCGCTTCGGCGGGCAACGCGCGAGACCGGGACGCTCCTGGCGTACGACGAGACGCACACCCAGGTCGTCGGCCCGGGCGGCCTCACCGCCGCCTGGGGCCTGGAGCCGGACTTCGTGACGATCGGCAAGTCGATCGCGGGCGGCGTGCCGTTCGGCGCCTGGGGAATGACCGATGCGATCGCCGCGGTGCTCGTCCAGGACAAGGGTCCCGACGGCGAGCGGGCAAACCTCGTGGCCACGGGCGGGACCCTCTTCGGCAACGCGCTCTCCATGGCAGCGGCGCGGGCGACGATGCTCGAGGTCCTGACCCCGGAGGCCTACGCCCGCACCGGACGCCTGGGGGCCCGGTTGGCGAACGGGATGCGGGCCGCCGTGGAGCGGGCCGGGCTTCCCTGGCACATCCACCACCTTGGGCCGCGCGCCGGGTACACGTTCCGCCCGACCCCCGTGCGCACGGCCGACGAGGCGCGGGCCTGCGCGGACGACCTGCTCACCCGCCTGATCCGGGTCTGGCTCGCGAATCGCGGCGTGTGGGAGGCGATCGTCGGGGCGGGGCCCGTGTGCCCGGTCCCCGCGGAGAACGAGGACGTGGACGCCTACCTGGCCGCCTGGGATGAGCTGCTCGAGGCCCTGGTCGCCTGACGTCGCCGACCCTCGGGCCCGCGGACGCTATGCGACGAGCAGGCGGTTGCGCCCCTCGGCCTTGGCTCCGTAGAGCGCCGAATCGGCCCGGGCCACGAGCTGCTCGGCCGAGGCCGACCCCTCCCCGTAGGTGGCGCCGCCGAGGCTGACCGTGACCGAGATGCGCTGGTCGCCCTCGGCCACGGACGTCTCCGCGACCGCGCGCCGGATCCGCTCCCCGATCTGGGCGACGTCGTCGATGCCCGCGCCGGGGAGCAGGACCAGGAACTCCTCGCCGCCGTAGCGCACGAGCACGTCTCCCTCGCGGATCACGCGGCGGCAGGCGCGGGCCACCGCCCGCAGGACCCGATCGCCGACGAGGTGCCCGTAGACGTCGTTGACCGCCTTGAAATGGTCCAGGTCGAGCATCAGCAGGCCGAGCGGGGCTTCGGCGCGGACGGCGCGGGAGTATTCCTCCTGCATGCGGGCCAGGCCGAACCGGCGGTTGTAGGCATCGGTGAGCGGGTCGACCGCCGCCAGGCGCTCCAGCCGGTCGTGCGCCAGCGCGTTGTTGATGGCCAGGCCGAGGTCCGCCCGGAACTGCTCGACGAGCGGGAGGGCATCGGCCTCGAAGGTCGTCGTGGTGGCCACCACGATCACGCCGAGGGCGACGCTCTTGAAGACGAGCGGGGCCACGAGGATCTCGTGAGCCGGCTGGCCGACGAGCACCGAGTCCACCACGGCGTCGAGAGCCTGCACCGTGACCCGCTCGACGGAACCGGTGCGCAGGGCGCGCCGCACCGTATCGTTGGCGGCCAGATCGGACGTCGTGCGCAGGCCGTGGGTCGCCAGGGGCTCCAGGCCGTCATCGCGAACGACGAGGATCGCGCCCGCATCGGCCGCCGGTGTGGCGCAGGACGCCGTCGAGAGCCGCATTGCCAAGCCCCTCGAGCTCGAACTCGCTGGAGAGGACGGCACTGAAGTCCCGCATCGCGCGCTCGACCATGTGGGTGCGGGCCAGCGTCGCGATCAGGCGGTTGAACGACCCGGCCGCCGCCCCAACCTCGTCCGCGGAGTCGACGGGGAGGGCGCAGGCCTCGGGGTCGCAGGCGCTCCAGTCCTGGGTGTACACGGCGCGCCCGAGGCGCTCCTCGACCGTGCCCATCCGGTCCGCGAGCAGGCGCAGCCGGCGTCCGACGACCAGCCGGGCCAGCCCGAAGTTCACCGCGCCGACCACGAGGCCAGCGGTCAGCGTGGACGCATAGAAGAGCGGCGTCAGGACGCGATCGGCCGGCAGTCCCAGGAGAAGGCAGAACGGCGGGAAGACGAGGCCGATCAGGAGGCCGAACCCGGTCATCCAGATGGCGAGGTCGACGAACACCCTGGCGGTGAGGCGTGGCATCGATGGTGCTCCCGCACGGTGGCTTCGCGGACGCGCAGGCGGACGATGCGCCCCGCCCGGCCGCCCCGACAGGACGCGAAGGTCCGGGGGGTCCGGTACCGTCGGTCGAAGCGAACGCTACGGCGGACACGCGGCGACGCATCATCTGCCCGTGCGACGCGGGAACGGCCGGACAACCCGGCCGTCGTCGAGCAGCTCGAGGTCGGCGTCTGCCCTTACTTCGTGACGGCGCGGACCGCGTCCGCGAGCTCCTCCTGCCCGACTACCGCCTCGAACGAGGACGCGATCGTCCCGGCGCGGTCGACGATGAAGATCCAGGGCTCGCTCGGGATGCCGTAGGCCTCGGTCGCCTCGACGGGGACGAAGTTCCCGTCCTGGAGCACGGGCTGCAGCCGTCCGTCCTCGTAGACGAGCTGGTACGGCTCGACGGCCACCACGCGGATCGGCGCGTCCTTCACGGCCTTCTTGAGCACTTCCATCGTCGGCCCGCACTGGGCGCTCTTGCAGAAGGCGGGCGTGATGAAGGCAAGCACGAACGGCGCCTTCGCGGCCAGCGCCGCGTCGAGCGACGTCTGGTAGAAGGAAGGCTCGGGCTGCGGGTCGCTCGAGACGCGGCTGACGTCGCCGCCGACATCGGCCGCGGTGGGGGTCTTGACCGGCGGGGCGGCGTCGCCGACGCGCGGGCCGGTGCCGCCGGCCGCGACCGAGAACTGGAGGCGGGCCTCATTCGTCTTCCCCGTGGCCGGGTCCTTCACGGTCACGGCCGCGCCCCACGGTCCCGCCTCGGCCAGGCTGGGGGTGACCACGTAGAACGCACGCGATCCCACGATGCCCCATTCGAAGGCCGGGGTCAGGACCTCGGTCGGGGTTGTCGGGTCGGCGCACAGGTCGAAGAAGCTGATCTGAACGCCCAACGCCTCGTTGGCGATCGGCGTGTTCTGGTCGTCGATCAGGACGAAGAGCAGGCGGCTCTTGCCGACCACCTTCTCCGAGCTCGCCAGGACGGGAATGATCCCGGTCGTGCTCACCTGGCCGGCGGTCGGCCAACCCGGCAGCGCGTCGGGGTTGCAGTCGGCCGCCGGCCCGCTTCCCGAGGCCACCGGCGCCGCGCTCGGGGGGGTCGCCGTCCGCGATGCCGACGCGCCCTCGCCCGCCGCGCACCCGCCGACGATGGCGGCCGCCATCAGGCAGGCCAGGAGACGTCGGGGGATGGTCAGCGCCCGGCGAGGGCGACGGGCGAGCAGCGGCACGCGCGCATGCTAGCCGGATCCCGCCGAATGCGTTCGCGGCGGTGCCCCCTGATCGACCGACCCGTTGCAGGTGGATCGGGGGCCGGGACGATACAATCCGGCGCGCTCGATCCGGAGCGCCCGGCCGGTGGATTCGTTGCCCGCGGTCCGGCCGGCGGCCCGCGAACGGCCCACCCGGGAGGTTCGGTGACCCGCTTCCAGAAGCTCGTGGCGGCCACGCTGGCGATGACCCTCGCCCTCGTCGTCGTGGGCGTCATCGTCCGGGCGACCGGGTCCGGGCTCGGCTGCCCCGATTGGCCGTTCTGCTACGGCCAGGTGGTCCCGCCGCTCGAGTTCAAGGCCTGGGCCGAGTGGATCCACCGCCTCATCGCCGCGGTCATCGGGGTCATGGTCCTGGGCATCGCCGTGCTCGCCATCGTCGACCACCGCGACCGCCGCAGCCTGGTGCTGGCGTCGCTCGGCGCCGTGGCCCTCGTCGGCTTCCAGGCGTGGCTGGGTCGGGAGACGGTTCGCCTCGGCAACTCCGGAGCGTCGGTCACGGCCCACCTCGCCGCGGCGATGGCGGTCGCCGGCCTGCTCGTCTTCCTGCTCGTCCGGGCGTCGTATCCCGCCCGCCTGCGGGGCCGCGGCGGCAGCCAGCGGCTCACCCTGCTGGTCGCGTTCGCGGCCATCTCGACCTTCATCCTGCTGATCTTCGGGGCGAACGTGACGGCGGCCGACGCGGCCCTCGTCTTCCCGGACTGGCCGCTGATGGGCGGCGCGCTCGTCCCGCCGTTCGGAGACATGCCACCCGCTACGGCCAACCTTGCCTTCACCCACGCCCTCCACCGCTATGTCGGGGTGGTGGTCGGCATCATCATGGCCGCGACCTGGGTCGCCGCCCGGCGCGGCCGCCGCGCAGGCACCGTGGGCCCGACGCTCTATGCCGTGATCACGATTGCCGCCGTCCTGTATCCGCTCCAGGCCCTGGTGGGAGCGCTGCAGGTATGGACGCAGCTCGCTCCCTGGACCCAGACGCTGCACGTGGCCCTGGCGGCGTTCGTCTGGACAGCGGCGATCGGGGCGACGTTCGTGAGCTACTACGGCGCCCGCTCGGCCGTACCGGCGATCGCCGCGTCGACCGCGGGGGGCGACGCCGGCGGCTCGCTCCGCGGCGAGGCGGCCGGAGGCGGATCGGGTGTCGGCAAGCCGGCGGCCGTGGCGCCCGACGCCGGCGCATCGGTGACGGCCGGCGCCACCGGCGGCGGGCGGACCGCGGCGGCGACGATCCGCGCCTACGTCGCCCTCACGAAGCCTCGCATCATCGAGCTCCTGCTGATCACGACCGTGCCGGCGATGGTCCTGGCGACGCGAGACCTGCCCGGCGTGAACTGGGTCGACTGGAGCTGGCTCGTCGTGTGGACGCTGGTCGGCGGGACGCTGGCCGCGGGCAGCGCCAACGCCATCAACCAGTACCTGGACCGCGACATCGACATCCTCATGGTGCGGACCCGGCGCCGCCCACTGCCCGCCCACTCGGTGGAGCCCGAGCAGGCGGTCGTCTTCGGGGTCGTCCTCGGGGTGATCTCGATCGCTCTCCTGGCCTACTTCGTGAACCTTGTCGCGGCCTTCCTCACCCTGCTCGCGATCGCCTTTTACGTCTTCGTGTACACGATCCTCCTCAAGCGGACGACCACCCAGAACATCGTCATCGGGGGCGCCGCCGGCGCCCTGCCGCCGGTCATCGGCTGGGCCGCCGTGACGGGACGGGTGGAGGTGCCCGCCCTGCTCCTCTTCGCCATCGTCTTCTACTGGACGCCGCCCCACTTCTGGGCGCTCTCGATGCGGATCGCCAGGGATTACGCGGCGGCGGGGGTGCCGATGCTCCCCGTGGTCCGGGGCTCGGCCGAGACGACCCGCCAGATCCTGCTCTACACGATCCTCCTGGTCGCGATCAGCCTGGTCTTCTTCGCGGTGGCGAGGATGGGCCTCATCTACCTCGTCGCGGCTGTCGTGATGGGCGCCATCTTCCTGTGGCAGGCGGCCCGGCTGAACCGCACGGTGACGGCGGAGGGAACGACCGCGGGCGCCATCCGGCTCTACAGGTTCTCGATCAGCTACCTGACCGTGCTGTTCGCGGCGGTTGCCCTGGACGCTCTCGTCCTGATCCGGATCTCGTAACGGCCGGCAACGGGCGAGCGGGCGGGCGCAAAGGGGGCGGACCATGAGCCCGATCCATCGTGGCGGCAGCGGCAAGAAGATCGCCGGGCCCACCTGGGAGTCGCTGACGGACCGCCTGATCCGCGAGGCCCAGGAGCGGGGCGAGTGGGAGACCGGGGCCTGGCACGGCAGGCGGCTGCCGGCCCAGGACGGCGCCTACGAGGGCGAGCTCGCCGCCGCCCACGCGATCCTGCGGAACGCGGGCGTCGGCCCGACCTGGATCGAGACGGACAAGGAGGCCCGACGCTTGCTGGCCGAACGCGACCGCCTGCTGGCCGTGGCCGGTCGGACCGCGCCCGGCGGGGCGACCGCGATGCGGGCCCGGTTCGCCGGTTTCCTCGACGAGCTCGACGCGACCCTGCTCCGCCTCGAGACCGAGGCGCCGACTCCCGCCCAGCAGCGTCCACGCCTCGACCGGGCGACCGAGCTGGCGGCGCTCGAGCGGGCGCTCTCGGGCGCGCGAGACCTCGGGCACGGACCCGGGCGCGGCGGCTGACGGCTGGGAGTCCTACTCGCCGACCGTGCCCGGCGCCTCGAGCTCCTCGGCGAGATCCGGATCGTCGCTGCCGGGCCGCGCCGCCCCGGGGAGTCCTACTCGCCGACCGTGCCCGGCGCCTCGAGCTCGTCGGCGAGCTCCGGACGTCGTGGCCGGGCCGCGCCGCACCGGGGGAGTCCGTACTCGCCGACCGTGCCCGGCGCCTCGAGCTCGTCGGCCAGCTCCGGTCGACGCTGCCGGCCGATCCGGCCCCCCGGGTCGAACACGGGGAGGAGCACCTGGACGATCGGCCCGATTCCGAAGGCGAACAGGAGCGTGCCGATCCCGACGGTGCCGCCGAGCGCGAACCCGACCACGAGGGCGGCCACCTCGATCGCGGTCCGCGCCCGCCGGATCGACCAGCCGAAGCGGCGGTGGATCCCGGTCATGAGGCCGTCGCGGGGGCCGGCGCCCAGGTCGGCGGCCAGGTAGAGGCCGCTGCCGAGCCCGATGACCATCACGCCGACCGCGCTCAGGGCGAGCTGGGCCGGCGCCGTGTCCGGGCGGGGGAGGAGGGGAAGGGCCAGGTTCGTGCACGGGCCGATGATCGCGATGTTAAGGACGGTCCCGATCCCGGGACGCTCCCCGAGGGGCCACCACAGGGCGAGGACCGGGATCCCGACGAGCACGCTGACCGTCCCGAGGGCGAGGCCCGTCCGGTTGGCGATCCCCTGGTGGAGAACCTCCCAGGGACCGAGGCCCAGCCCCGATGCCGCCATCATCGCGACCCCGATCCCGAACAGCACGAGGCCTGCGAGGAGGCCGGGAAGGCGGCTGATGACGGGTCGGCCGAACCAGCGCTGACGCACCGATCAACGGTAGCAGCCCGGGTCCGCCCGGCGGTCGACGCACGGCCGCCTCGATGGTCGAACGTGCCCGACCCGCCGGATTCAACATGATGGTCACACCAACGGTGCCGGGCGGCAAACTCGGACCGAAGCCGCGCCCTCCGGCTCCCCGGGCGAAACGGGCGGCGCCGCCGGGGCGATGGTGTCGACGGCGCGCATCCATCCCGGAGGCGATGGCCACGTGGCACGATGCGCCCATGGACCTCACCTTCCTCGGCGCGGCCACGACGGTGACCGGCAGCCAGTTCCTTCTCGAGACGAAGCAGGCTCGCATCCTCGTCGATTGCGGCATGTTCCAGGGGGGACCCAACGAGGCGATTCGGAACCGCGTCCCGCTCGGCTACGAGCCGGCCGACATCGACGCGATCCTGCTCACGCATGCCCACCTCGACCACTGCGGCCTGATCCCCGTGGTCGTGCGAGAAGGCTTCCGCGGCGCGGTCCGGGCAACGGCGGGCACGATCGAGCTGGCGCACCTCGTGCTGATGGATTCGGGACGGCTCCAGGAGGAGTTCGCCAAGCGCGAGGCCCGCTGGGAGAGGCGGCACCCCGAGAAGGCTGCTGCCGAGGAGGCTCGCGACGAGCGCCGCTTCGAGGCCGCCGTCGAAGAGGCGGCTGCCGGCGACGCCATCGACGACGACGGTGGCGGCGCTCCCCAGGCAGCGGCCACGGAGATCGGCCTCGCGATGTCCCCGGCCGGAGTGCCCGTCGGCCCTGACGCCCACTCCGGGGGCGTGCTTGCCGGGCCATCGGAGGCGGGCGAAGGCACCTGGGACCGGGGAGCGCTTCCCCGGGGCCTGCGTGCCCTCCCGGCCAGGGAGTCGGTGCCGGTCGCCCGGCTCGACGTCGAAGGGGAGCTCCGGGCTCAGCCGGCGGAGCTCCACGGAGACCTCGAAGAGCCGCTCTACACCGAGGACGACGCGGTCGCCGCGCTGCGCCGCTTTCGCCCGATCCGCTACGAGGTCGAGGAGGAGGTCGCGCCCGGCATCCACGCCACGTTCCTCGACGCCGGCCACATCCTGGGCTCGGCCATCGTCCGCCTCCGCGTCGCCGACGAGCCGGGAGGGCCGGAGCGCGTGGTCGTGTTCTCGGGCGACCTCGGGCAGCGGAACACGCCGATCATCCGCGACCCCACGCCAGTCGCGGATGCTGACTACGTGCTGTGCGAGTCGACCTACGGCGGGAAGGAGCACGAGCCCGAGGCCGAGGCCCGGCGGGTCCTGGCGGAGGTCGTCCAGCTCGTGGCCGACCACGCCGGCGTGCTGCTGGTGCCGTCGTTCGCGATCGGGCGCACGCAGGAGCTGATCTGGGCCCTCGACCGCCTCGTCTCGGCGGGGACGATCCCGGCGCTGCCCCTCTACCTCGACTCGCCGATGGCCCGCGAGGCCACCTCGATCTACCGCCGGCACAGCGAGTACTACGACGAGGAGACTCGGACGCTGCTGGAGGGGGGCGACACGCCCCTCGATTACCCCGGCCAGCACATCGTGCAGACGGTCGAGGAGTCGCGGGCGATCGCCCACGCCCCGCGCCCCTACATGATCGTGGCTTCCAACGGGATGCTCACCGGCGGCCGCGTCGTCGGCCACCTGCGCGAGCTGATCGACGACCCACGGGCCGTCCTGCTGTTCGTTGGCTACCAGGGCGAAGGAACGATGGGACGGCACCTGCAGGATGGGGCGAGGACGGTCCGACTCGACGGCGTCGTGCGCCAGGTCACGTGCCAGGTCCGGTCGGTGAGCGGCTTCTCGGCCCACGCCGACGAGCCCGAGCTTCTCGACTGGCTCGCCGGGTTCGGGGCCGGCAAGCGGGCCGGCGCCCCGGGATTCCCCAGGCAGGTCTTCCTCGTCCACGGCGACCCAGGCCCGCAGGCGGCGTTGCTGCCGAAGGTTGCGGCCCTCGGCTTCGACGTCCACGTCCCGCACTGGCACGAGACGGTGACGCTCGACTGATGTCGGACACGGGGGGCATCGACGTCTGTCCGATCGCAGCCGAGGCCGATCGGGCCTGGCTCCGCTCCCACCTCGACGAGCACTGGGGCGGGGCGCTGCAGGCCTACGGTGGCGAGCTGGTCGACGCGGCCGGCGCCGCCGGCTTCATCGCGACGGCTTCGGGCGGCGCGCCGGCCGGGATTCTCCTCTACCGGCCGATCGCGCGAGGATGGGAGATCGTGCTCCTCGAGGCGTTCGCGCCGGGCGGCGGCGTCGGGACCGCGCTCGTCGCCGCCTGCGCCGCAGGCGCGCGGGCCGCCGGCGCGCTGTGCCTCGACGTGGTCACGACGAACGACAACCTGCGCGCCCTGCGCTTCTACCAGCGCCGCGGCTTTCGGCTCACGGCGCTGCGCCCGGGCGCCGTCGACGAGGCCCGCCGGAGCCGCAAGCCCGGGATCCCGAAGATCGGCGAGGAGGGCATCCCGATGCGCGACGAGCTCGTCCTCTCGCTCGCCCTCTGAGGGACGAGCTCAGGCCCGCGCCCGTATGCGCGGCAGCCTCGCGCCGCGTGCCTCCTCCGAGCGCCCCCGGTCGCTCCTCCGGTACGATCGCGGCTCCACAGGAGGAGACCATTGGCCGCACCGCGTCCACTCGACCGACCGCCGCTCACCGCCGACGAGATCGCCTCGATCCGCGCCCCGTTCCGGCGGGCGAGGTTGCTCCCCGGCCGGGCCTACCACGACCCCGCCATCGCCGCGTGGGAGGCCGAGCACATCTTCTTCCGCGACTGGGTCGCCGTTGCCCGGCAGGAGGAGATCTCCGACCCCGGCACGTTCGTCGTGCGCTCCTTCCTCGATGAATCGGTCCTCCTCGTCCGCGGTCGGGACGGAATCCTGCGCGCCTTCTACAACGTCTGCCGCCATCGTGGCACGGCGGTGGAGGAACGCGACCGCGGCCACGCGGTCCGCTTCCAGTGCCCCTACCACGCCTGGATCTACGACCTCGACGGGCGGCTCGTCCGGGCCCGCCACACGGACGACCTCGAGGACTTCAGCCTTGCGACCTCCGGCCTGGCGCCCATCCGCTGCGAGACCTGGCAGGGCTTCGTCTTCCTCTGCTTCGCGGACGAGGCGACCACGCCCGGCCTGCGCACCTTCCTGGGCGACTGGTTCGACCACCACGCAAGCTTCGGGCGCGACATGGGAAGCCTGCGGCGCGCGGCACGGCTCACCTATGACGTGGGCGCCAACTGGAAGATCGTCGCCGAGAACTACAGCGAGTGCTATCACTGCCCGCCCGTCCACCCGCTCCTCAACAAGCTGACGCCCTACGACCTGGGCGAGGACTTCCTCGCTGATGGTCCCTGGAAGGGCGGCTGGATGGTCTTCGCCGACGGTTGCGAGACGATGTCGATGGACGGCATGCGCAACGGCCGGCGGCTCCTGTACGCGCGTGACGAGGCGGAGGCCCGGCGGATCTTCTACTACATCCTGTGGCCCAACCTGATCGTCTCGGTGCACCCCGACTACGTGCTGACGCACCAGGTCTGGCCGGACGGGCCGGACCGCAGCACGGTCCACTGCGACCTCTACGTCGAGGCGGCCGACCTGGGCACCGCCGATGTCTCGGGCGCCGTCGAGTTCTGGGACATCACCAACCGCGAGGACTACCACGTCGTCGAGTTGCAGCAGCAGGGCACGCGGTCCAGGAGCTGGACGGCGGGCCGTTACTCGAACCAGGAGGCGTCGGTGCACGCCTTCGACCTGATGGTCGCCGACCGTTATGCGATGGACGGCGAGCGAACGGCGCGCGGCTGGCGCACCGAGGTGGAGGGCGCCGAAGAGAAGCGCCTCCGCGCGCGGGCGGTGGCTGCCCAGGGGGCTGCACCCGTCTCCGTCCCGGAGGCGGCAACCCCGGTCGACAACGAGGAGTAGGGTTCGCCCATGAAGCTGCTGGTCGCGATCGTCCAGACTTCCGATGCCGACCGCGCCGCCCAGCGCCTGCGCGACGAAGGGCACCGGTTCACCCGCATCTCGTCGACGGGCGGGTACCTGGAGGCGCCGAACGTGACCCTGCTGCTGGCCCTCGAGGACCAGGCCGTGCCGGCCGTCGTGGAGCTCCTCCACGACACCTGCAGTGGACGCGAGGTCGAGGTGCCGCTGGTCCTCGCCGAGCGCCTGCAGGATTGGCAGGAAGGCCTCGTCCACTACGCCGGGGCGACGATCCTCGTGCTCGATGTCGCGGAGATGATCCGCCTCTAGACCTGGTCCGGCCGCGCTCGACCCGGCCGCGCGTCGGCGCAGGCCGGCTGGCGACGGGACGCCCGCGGAGCCCGCCGCTCAGTCAGCGCGACTCGCCAGACGTGCGCCGGGGGAACGGTAAGCAGGTCGGAGCTCGCGTCAGAGGCAGGCGGGAGCGGCGACCAGCCGGATCCGTGCGCGGAACTCACCGTGGAGGCCGCTCTTCGCCTGCCCAGCCGGCCGCACGACTGCCGAACAGTCCGGGGGTGACAATCTGGCAGCGCGTCCAGGCAGCGAGTCGCCGCCGGCGCGCCCGCGCCCACCGGCTTGCCCCGGCATGCCCCCGCGCCCACCGGCCGTGCGCCGGGCATCGCCCCCGCGCCCACCGGCTTGCAGTGCCGGGCATGCCCCCGCCCGCGCCCACCCGCGCGCCGGACACGCCATGCCGCCGGGCCCCTGTCCGCACGGTGACATCGCGAGTGCCGCCCGGTGCCACGGCCACCCGATACGCTGCGCCCGTGCCCCTCCTCGCTCTCAAGCTCCTCCTGACGCCCCTCCTGGTCGGCGGCGCAAGCCTGGTCGCCCGTCGCTGGGGACCGGCGGTGGGCGGCCTGCTGGTCGCGCTGCCGCTCACGTCGGGCCCGATTGCGCTGTTCCTCGCCCTGGACCAGGGGGCGGCGTTCGCCGCCGCGGCGATGGCCGGGTCACTGGGCGGACTGGTGGCGATCGCCGGCTACAGCGTCGGCTACGGGGCGGCCGGGCCACGCCGGGGTGCCGCCGCCGGGTTGGCCGTGGCCTCGGCCGCGTTCATCGCCGTCGGCCTTGCCGTCCAGCCCTTCCTCGACGCCTCGACATGGTTCCTGTTCGGCCTCGTGGTGGTCGCCGTGGCGGGAGCCCTCCGCGCGCTCCCGGCCGGCGGCACGCGGCGCACACACGCGCCGCCGCCCTGGTGGGACCTGCCCGCACGGATGGTCGTGGCCACCACGATCGTCCTGATCCTCACGGCCCTTGCGCCGTCCCTCGGCCCCCACACGAGCGGGCTGGTCGCGACCTTCCCGGTCTACGTGTCCGTGCTCGCGGTCTTCGGCCAGCAGCAGGACGGCCCGGCCGCCGCGCTCGACGTGTTGCGCGGCCTGCTCGCAGGGCTCGTCGGGACGGCGGCCTTCTTTGTCGTGATCGCGATCGGGATCGTGCCCCTTGGCATCGCCCCGGCCTTCGCGGCCGCGATCGCGCTGACCTTCGCCATCCAGGCGGTCGCCCTGCGCTGGGTCCGCTCGACGACACCGCTTGCCATCGAGCCCGGGTCTGTCTGACGGCCGGCGCGACGCGGGCCGCGGTGGCGCGGCGCGACGCGGCCGCGGTGACCGGCGGTTGGCCGCTCCGCGCCGCTCCTCGCCCGTCCCTCGTCCGCTCAGCCCCTGTGGGCGGCGCGCCGGGCCGCGAAGCGCTCGTCCGTCCCCGCCCAGCCGGCATCGAACGTTCGGCCGGGCTCGTCGAGGTCGAGGACGAGCGGGGCATGGTCCGACGGGGTCGGCGTGCCCTTGCGGGCCTCGCGATCGATCTCGACGGCGACCACCCGGGCAGCGACGGGCGGCGTGGCCAGGAGGTGGTCGATCCGCATGCCCTCGTTGCGCTGGAAGTTGCCGGCCCGGTAGTCCCACCAGGTGAAGCGCCGCAGATCCGGGTTGGCGGTCCGCCAGGTGTCCGTCAGTCCCCACGAAAGGAGCGCCCGGAAGGCCGCCCGCTCGGGCTCCGAAACGTGCGTGCCCCCATGCGCCGCGGCCGCGTTCCACACGTCGACGTCCGTCGGGGCCACGTTGAGGTCGCCGCCGAGGAGCAGTGGCGCCACGGGGTCCTGGCGCTCGGCCAGCCACCTTGCGAGCCGCTCGAACCAGCGGAGCTTGCCCGAATACCAGGCCGAATTCGACGACTCGCCCGTTCGGTGCGTAGAGACTTACCACGCGGACGCCCCCGCAGACGGCACTCACCATGCGGGCTTCGCCGAGCGGGTCGAAGTCGTCCTCCGTGGGCGGCGTGGCCCCGGGCCCGCTGCCCCGGACCGGGCCGTCGCCGAAGTTCGTGATCGCGTCCTCGATCCCCACCCGGCTCGCGATGGCCACCCCGTTCCAGCGCCCCTCGCCGTGGTGGAGGAGCTCATAGCCGAGCATCCGGAACGGCAGGACGGGCGCGTCCTCGTCCCCCAGCTTCGTCTCCTGCATGAGGAGGACGTCGGGCGCGGCCCGCCCCAGCCACCACTCCACCTTGTCGAGGCGGGCCTTGAGCGAGTTGACGTTCCAGGTGGCGATCCGCACGGGAGCCTCAGTACCGCCGGCCGCGCTGGCGGGCGAGATCGAAGGTGGCCGTGTCGGCCACGGCCATGACGGCCATCGTGCCGGCCTGCACCGGGTCGCTCACGACGAGGTCCACGTGCCCGGTGATGGAGCCGACCATGTTGAGGGCGATCACGGGGATGCCGACGGCACGCAGCTCGTCGGCCGCGGCGCTGATGTCGCCGCCCATGATCGAGCCGGCGAGGACCAGGAGCCTGGCTCGCGGCAGGTCGGCAACGGCTCGCACCGCGCCGGCGATGTTCGCCTCGCCGACCAGGGGGATGGTATCGACCGAGATCCGCTCGCCGCGGAGGTTGTGGCGGTCGGCTTCGCTCACCGCGCCGAGGGCCACCTGGGCCACCTGGGCGCCTCCACCGACGACGATGACGCGCTTGCCGAAGATCCGATCGAGGGCCCGGGTCGCGTGGCGCTCGCGGACGCCGGGCGCCGTGTCGATCGCCTGGTCGACGGCCTCGCCTGCGAGCCCCTCGATCTCGATCTCGGTCTCGACCGTGGCGGTTCCACCGTCGGCCTCGGGGGCCACGCGGCGCACCGTGCTCATCGTTCGCACGGTCCCGCCGGCGGCGGCGACGACGGCGAGGATCGCTGGCAGCGCCTCCGGGCGATCCTCGTGAACGACCCGGATGGCGACGGTCGGCGGGACGGACGAGCCGCGCGGCGTCATCGGCAGTGGTGGGCGCGACTCGAGGTCAACGGTCGGCCAGGCCGCGGGCCATGTCGGCGAGCGAGCCGGGCGAGGCCAGGCCTCGAGGATCGGTGGGATCGTGCTCATCGAACGCGACGCCGAGGGCCGTCAGCGCCTCGCGGGTTGCCGTGGCGTCGCTCGTTGTGATCATCAGCTCGCCGTCGGTATCCTCGGCGACGCCCACGATGCCGGTGATGTTGACGCCGCGATCGGCCAGCGCCTGCGCGGCGCGGGCGAGGGAGCCGGGGCGATCGTCGAGCCGCACCGTGAACCAGGCGGACATGGGGCCTCCTCTGGTGAGCCGGGCCATCGTACCGTGCCGCGGTGAAGCCCGCCGACCGTGCCGCGTACGCGCGCCCCGCCGTACCGTGCCGGGTCCCGGTGACGCGCGCCCGGCGGCTCGCCGCCGCTGCCACGGGACGGAGCATCCGGCGCTCACGACGCGTTGCACGCTCGAGCAGCCCGGCTGCTGGATCCTGTCCACCGGAGCGTGCGAATCGCCGCGAATCGGCGATCCGCCGCCATCCGGCAGCACGAGCGGGCCTGAATCCAGTGGCGGGACTGCTGGAAGCCCGCAGTCGTCGACGCCGTGCGGCCTTGCCCGATGTCGCGGCGGCGCGGATGCCGCGTTGCCCGCGGTTCGCCGCGGCCGCGGTGCCGCCCGGGCCGCCAGGACCGGGCGCCGCCTGGCGGCGGCCGCGCGCCGTACTGCCACTCTGCCGGCGGCCGCGGTGCCGGGCGCCGCGCGCCGTACTGCCACTCTGCCGGCGGCCGCGGATGCCGCGTTGCCCGCGGCTCGCCACCGCTGCCCCGGCCCGCGTACTAGGATCGCGCCATGCCCCAGGTCAGCGGCCCCATGATCCAGGTCTTCGGCCTCCTCGACTCGCGGCCGACGCAGGCGGCCCTTCGCTTCTTCAAGGAGCGCCGCATCGATGTCCACCTCGTGGACCTGCGCAAGCGCGCGATCGCGCCGGGCGAGCTCCGCCGCTTCGTGGAGCGGCTGGGCGCGCGCGCCTGCGCCGACGCGGAGGGCCCGGCCTGGAAGGCGGCGGGCCTCGGCTACCTGCGGATGGACGACGCCGAGATCACGGAACGGCTCCTGGCTGACGTTCGGCTGCTCCGCCTGCCGCTCGTCCGAAACGGCAACCTGTGCTCGGCCGGGTCCGCGGAGGCCACCTGGAAGGCGTGGCTGGCGGCGCCGCCCGCGTCGAGCTGACGGCAGCGCATCACACCGGAGGAACCATCCGTGCCCGACCCCAAGGAGCCGCCCCCCAAGCGCCCGGCCCGATCCGGCAAGCCGCGCGCCGGGGTGCCACCCAGCGCCGGCGAGCCGATCACTCCCGCGCGAATTGGCGAGCCGATCACCCCTGGCCGCGATCGCGTGCGCGCCGGCCGCCTCGTCGTCCGGCGGGCCGCGGTGGAGCGCCAGGCCCCGGCCTCGGCGGGCACTGCCGACGAGGAGTTCCTCCGCCACGTGCGTGCGCCCTTCACCGACACGGACCCGTGGCGCGTGCTGCGAATCACCTCCGAGTTCGTCGAGGGCTTCGACGCCCTGTCCGAGGTGGGCGAGGCCGTCTCCGTCTTCGGGTCGGCCCGGGTGGCGGACGACAGCCCCGAGTACGAGACGGCGCGGGCGCTCGGCGGGCACCTCGCGAGGGCCGGCTTCGCGGTCATCACGGGCGGCGGGCCGGGCGTCATGGCGGCGGCCAACCGCGGCTGTCGCGAGGCGGGCGGCTTCTCGATCGGCTGCAACATCGAGCTGCCCCACGAGCAGTGGCTGAACCCGTGGGTCGACCTGGGGGTGGAGTTCCGCTACTTCTTCGCCCGCAAGACGATGTTCGTGAAATACGCCGACGGGTTCGTGATCCTGCCGGGCGGCTTCGGGACGCTGGACGAGTTCTTCGAGGCCCTCACGCTGATCCAGACGGGCAAGATCCGCCACTTCCCGGTCTTCCTCGTCGGGACCGAGTACTGGGCCGGGCTGCTGGCCTGGCTCCGGGCGACGGCGCTGCCGGCCGGGATGGTGACGGAAGACGACCTCGCGCTGGTGCGGTTGACCGATGACGTGGCCGAGGTTGCCCGGGAGATGCGGGCCTGGGTCGATCACGACGGCGACCGCGACCGCCCTGAGCGCTCCCGGGCGACCTGATCACCACGGCGCCGGATGGCCCGTCACGACCCGGCGGCTTCCGCAGCGCGCGCGCCCGGACACGAGCGCCACGCCGCTCGCGGTCAGTAGGGGAAGGTCGTCTCCCACGTCATGGATGCCGAGCCGAACCAGGGCGCCCACGTGTACGTGGACCCGCTGGAGGTGAACCTCCCGACATCGGTGCCGAGCGGCTTCCCGGCGGCATCGGTCCCGCGGTCGACGAGCGCCACCAGGTCCGTCCGTCCGTCGCGGTTGAGATCGGTCGCGCTGAACCGCGTGCGGGCGAACGAGATCGCGAGCGTGCCGCTGAAGCTGGCCGGCGAGAACGATCGCCCGCCGGCCGCGCCGCGATAGACGACGATCCTCATGGAGTCGGCGCGCGGCGCGCCGCACGATGACAACGTCATCCCGCCCGTCGCGGTTGGCGTCGGCGACGAGAGCCTTGATCGAGGCGAGGGGAGCCACCTCGGTGGCCCACGTTCGCGCCGCCGCAAGCGAGCCCTGCGGCGTGGACGCGGCCACCAGGAGCGACGTCCCGCCGGCAGGCGCGGGCGCGAGCACGACCAGGTCGCCCCGGCCGTCGCCGCTCGCGTCACCGGCAAGGAACGACGCGGCGCCCAGGTCGGTCGCCGCATTCCATCGTCGCCGGACGCCGGCGAACGACGTCCCCGTCGAGGTCGCGACGAAGAGAGAGGTGGCCGGGGCGGCGCCCGCCACGGTCCGCACGATCCCGGCGTCAGCCCGGCCGTCGCCGTCGAAGTCCGTCACGACCAGGCGGACCGGGCCCGCGCTGACTGCCGTCGGATCCGCCGCCGCGCTCCACCAGCGGGCCGCCGGGACGAATCCCTCGGACGTGCTGCGCATGACCTCGAGCGCCAGGCCATCGGCCGCCTGGACCAGCTGCACGAGGTCGGCACGCCCGTCGCCGTCGACATCGCCTGACGCGCGCCCGAGGAGGCTGCCAGGGGGCGTGGTCGCGAGCAGGGTGTCGAGGAGCGAGCCCGCGGCGCGCTGGGCCCGATACGAAGCGTCGGCGGTAAAGACGGTGGCGGTTGTCCTGCCCGAGTCGGGCGCGACCGTGACCGCGGCCAGGTCTCCCCGTGCGTCGGCGGTGAAGTCACCGCGGCCGAGGGTCGTCCACGAGAGGGAGCTGAAGAATTGCCGGCCGAGCGTCTCGGCCGAATCCAGGTAGCGGTGGACGCAGTCCACGGCATCTCGCTGGTAGAGCTTCCAGCCGTCGAGATGCGCGAGGCACGACCCGGTGCCCGGCCGATACCCCGTCAGGAAGAAGCGATCGCCCTTGCGCAGCGAGACGTTCCAGGTGGCGGTCACGGCGGCCCGCTGCCTCGCCGGCACGGCGCGGGCCGGGTTGTAGATCTGATCCTTCGACGAGTCGGCCACGTCGTAGCAGCGACCGCCGGGATCACGGCCGCCACGCCAGTGGATCGCGAAGTACCAGGCGTACTGCTTGGCCGCCAGGGCGCCCACGCGCAGCGCGGCCGCCGGCGCGCCGGCCCCCCACTCGGAGGCCATGACGCGCTCGACGTACGCGCGGAAGGGCACCGTCTGGGTGCGCTTCGTTGCCGTTCGATAGACGCGAATCGTCGGTGGCGGAACGACCACACTGGCCCACCCGGTGCACACCGTCGATCCGGCCTTGACGGGCCCTGCGCTGGGGAACGCAAGGGCCCCGAGGGCGATTGCCATCGCGGCAATCCCCCCCACGAGGCGGATTCGCATTGTCTCGACGGTAGGGCAGGGGCCCCCGGACTGTCAAACGCGTTGCCGTCTGCGCGACCCCCGGTCGGCGCATCGGGCCGGGACCGGAAGCTGCTCAGGGCCGGGGAAACGCGACCTCGATCGTCGCGCCAGAGATCCGCACGGGGTAGTGGCGGAGCCGCCGGATCCGGGTGAGCCGGCGCGCCTCCGCCTTCAGGCCGGCCGGCTCGGGCTTCGGCTCCGAGCCCGGGAGGGACCACGTCGGGTGGGCGCCGCCATCGGCGTCGAGGCCCCCGGTCGTCGGCATCTGGACCGTCTCGCCCGTGCACAGGTCGAAGCGGCCGTTGTGGAGCGGGCAGTCGATCACGCAGCCGTTCAGGCGGCCGATCGAGAGTGGGGCCGACATGTGGGGGCAGCGATCGTCCGTGGCCAGGATTCCCGCGGGAACGTGGGCGAGGAGGATGTCCAGGTCGCCGCGCGTGACGCGCCGGAGCGCGCCGGGCGGCAGGTCCGCGAGCGGCAACACGGGTACGAATGGAGCACCGGCGGTTCCCGGCGCCGCGAGGTGCGGCGGCGTGGACGCGACCCGGCTCACGACGATGCCGGCCTGGCCGGGTTCTCGGCGGGCGCACCGGACCCCATCGCCGGGCCATCCGTCGGGGCGGCCGAAGCCCGCGCCCGGCCGTCCGCCGGCACGGCGGCGGCGGGCGAGGGGGCACCAGCTGGCACGGCGGCGGCGGGCGACGGGGCACCAGCTGGCACGGCGGCGGCGGGCGAGGGGGCACCAGCTGGCACGGCGCCGCCGACGCCGCCCTCGGGCGCCGTGGCCCGCCCGCTGACGGGCCCGAGGGTGGTGCGCAGCGGGAGCTCACGGATCGCGAGCACCGACACGAAGGCGATGCCGGCGGCGATCACGCCGAGCCAGAAGACGGACGCGATCGCGAACGAGATTGCTTCGTAGACCGAGGTCACGATCTTCGGGATCAGCGGCTCCACGAGCGCCCGGAACTGCTCGGGGATCAGCGCCAGGATCGCGGCCCCGAGGTCCTTCTGCACCCCCACCAGGTTGTTGAGGTCGAAGTTGCCGCCGGAGCTCGCGAACCGGTCAACGACCGGCTGGGGGATCCCGTTGGCCACCAGCTGCTCGGGCAGCAGCTTGGCCAGCTGGGTGCCGAACAGCGAGCCCGCGATCGAGAGGCCGACGGTGCCGCCGATCTGGCGGAAGAACGTCAGGTTCGAGGTGGCGACGCCGAGCTTGCTGAAGGGGACGGCATTCTGGACGACGATGGTGAACACCGCGAGCGTGGGGCCGATGCCGATGCCCATCATGAACTGCCAGAACCAGATGGTCGTCGTCGCGGTGTCCGAGGCCAGGTTCGTGAAGAGGAACGAGCCGATGCCGAGCAACGCCACCGAGACGAGCAGGAGGATCTTGTACCTCCCTGTCCGGGCCACGATCTGGCCGCTGACGATGCTCGAGGCGATCACCCCGATCAGGAGGGGCATCAGGGCGTAGCCGCTCGTCATCGCGCTCTCGCCGAGCACGACCTGGTAGTAGCGCGGCAGGAAGATGATTGCCGAGAAGAAGCCGAACGAGGCAAAGAAGGTGGCCACGATCGAGCCGGCGTACGTCCGGTCGTGCCACAGGTCGAGGGGCACGATGGGCTCGCGGGCCCGGCGCTCCACGAAGAGGAAGACCACCAGGAGCGCCAGGCCGAGCGCAACGAGCCCGCCGACCGACGGGTCGGCCCAGTCGTGCGTCTGCTTGTTCGTCAGGCCGATCAGGAGGGGGATCATGCCGGCGATGAAGACGGCGCCACCGACGTAGTCCAGGTTCAGGTTGCCGTGCGGGCGTCGGAGAGACGGGAGGACGCGGCTGATGACCGCGAGGGAGACGATCCCCACCGGGATGTTGATGTAGAAGATCCAGTGCCACCCGTAGTTGTCGGTGATGAAGCCACCGAGCGCGGGGCCGACGAGGGCCGCCAGCCCGAAGACCGCGCCGAAGAGGCCTTGGTACTTGCCTCGCTCGGCCGGGGTGAAGAGGTCGCCGATCACGGCCAGCGAGATCGGGAACAGCGCCCCGGCGCCGAGGCCCTGGATGCCCCGGAAGAGGATCAGCTGCTCCATCGACTGGCTGAGCCCGGAGAGGGCGGACCCGACGAGGAAGATCGTGATGCCGATCATGAGGAGCGGCTTGCGCCCGTAGTAATCCGAGAGCTTGCCGTAGAAGGGGATGCTGATCGTCGACGTCAGCAGGTAGATCGATACGACCCACGTGTACAGGTCGTTGCCATGAAGGTCGGTGACGATCCGCGGCAGGGCCGTGCCGACGATGGTCTGGTCGAGGGCGCCGAGGAGGAGGGCCAGGAGGATCGCCCCCAGGACCTCGAACTTGGCGCGACTCGAGAGTTCGATCGCCGGGTGCGGCTGGGCGCCGTGCGCCATCTCCGCGGCCGGACTCCCTTCCATCATCGTGCGGGGACTCCTGTTGGCGGGGCGGCGATCTCGGAGGCGACGATCTCGGGGGCGACGACGTGGGGCGGCACGACTGGCGCGTGGGCGAGCTCAACCCGAGTCTCGACGCGGAGGACGGGGGATCGGAGATGGTCCGCGATCGCGGCCAGCTGGGCGGTCGTGAGCGGCTCCAGGACCTGCTCGACGACGCCGGATCGCCAGCCATCGACTTCGCGCACGATCTCGCGGCCCAGGTCCGTCTGGCGGGCGAGGACGACGCGCCGGTCGACCGCGTCGCGGACGCGCTCCACGAGGCCGCGCTGCTCCATGCGGTCGAGGAGGCCGGTGACGTTGGGGACGCCGATGCCGAGCCATTCGGCGAGCCGGCTGACGGGCAGCGGCCCGTGCTCCTGCAGGATCCACAGGATCTGGAGGTGGCCGAGGCTGATGCCAGACCGGTGGACGCGGCGGGCCACCGAGCAGCGATGGCGGCTCGCCAGGAAGGAGACGCCCTCGACGATGTCGCGCAGGAGCGCCGCCCGCTGGGCGGCGGAATCGGTTACGGTCACCTGAACAATGTAGATGGGCGCAACCAGTCCGTCAAACGCCCGCCCCAGCGGAGGAATCGATGCGATACGCGCTGATGATCGAGCCCCAGCAGGGCTGCTCGTACGCCGACCAGCTGGCCGTGGCCCGGCGGGCCGAGGCCGCCGGATTCGAGACGTTCTTTCGCTCCGACCACTACGACAGCTTCCCCGGCGAGAGCGGCCGGCCCACCACCGACGCCTGGACGGTGCTGGCCGGGCTCGCCCGCGAGACGGAGCGGATCGGCCTCGGCGTGCTCGTGTCGCCCGTGACGTTCCGCCACCCCGGAAGCCTGGCAAAGGTGGTCGCGACGGTCGACGAGATGTCGGGTGGGCGGGTGACGGTCGGCCTCGGTGCGGGCTGGAACGACGCCGAGCATGCCCACCTGGGGCTCGTGTTCCCGCCGATCGAGGTCCGTGCGGAGATGCTCGAGGAGCAGCTCCAGATCCTGCGGGGCCTCTGGCAGGAGCCCGACGGATGGTCGTTCAGCGGTCGCCACTACAGCGTGCCCGGCTCGCTCTTCCGGCCCCGACCCGTCCAGCAGCCGGCCCCCCACGTCATCGTGGGCGGTGACGGCACCCCACGCTCGATGCGGATTGCCGTCCGTCTCGCCGACGAGTTCAACCTCTCCGCCGCGACGCCCGAACACGCCGCCGAGCGCTTCGTCCGGCTCGACGAGGCGGCGCGCGCCGTCGGGCGGGACCCGTCGACGATCGTCCACTCGGCCATGGTCGGCGTGCTCGTCGGGCGCGACGAGGCCGAGGTCGTGCGCCGCTCCGGCGTGCTGCTCGAGCAGTTCGGCCTCGCCGAGGCCGGGATGAGCTGGTTCGAATCACGCCGGCCGCGCTGGGCCATCGGCACGCCGGACCAGGCGCGGGCCGCGGCCGGCCGCTACGAGGCCGTCGGGGTGGAGCGCCTGGTGCTCCAGGACTTCCTGCCCTGGGACCTCGAGATGATCGACCTGCTCGGCGAGGTGCTCGTCCGGGCCTGATGCCGCGTGCCGGCCGCCTCGCCGCACCGCCGCATTTCGGCTCAGAGCCTGTGAATGAAGATGCCGCACGGACTGGGCCATTCGTGCCATAGAAGCTGTCGCACGGCCGGCGCAGGGCCCAAGGGAACGAGCGGCTTCATCCCGCTCGCGCCGCTCTACCGCGTCGAGCACGCGCTCGCTCGGCTGGGGCGCTGGCGACGGCTGTCGCGTTGCTATGAAGGCACCGAGGCCAGCGCGAAGGCGTGGCTCGAGGTGGTGGTATGGCGTATCTGTTCGTGCGGCTGCGAGCCGAGCCGACCTGATCGCGCTGCGGGTGCTTAACCGACCCGCAGCCCGAAGATCGAGGCGACGAGCAAGATCGCCAAGACCAATCCGACCACCCACAGCAGGATTCGATAGCCAACAGGCCAACGCGGCTTGTCCGTGATCAGTTTCGTCATCACTCTTCCCCATCGCGGCCACGTGCTGTATCCGATGGCGCCAACCTCTCTGGCCGTGCCCCATCGTCAAGAGCCTTGCGGCCCCTCGGATGCTGTTTCATTCACAGGCTCTCAGTCAGCCAGCCTCGCCGCCTCCCGATACGGCAGCTGGTCGCGCCGGATCGGGTCCGGGTTGGTGCCACGGGCCCGGGCCAGGCGCTCCGTGAGCACCTGCAGCGGGGTTGCCGTGCCGACCAGGGCGGCAACCGGGGCGGGCAATCCCGGCGCCTCGGGCACGAGGATCCTGCCGGCCGGCAGAAGGAACGCCGGCCAGTCGCGGTCGAGGCCTGCGGCCAGGATGCCGCCGGCCCTGATCCCGAGCCGCCCGGCCGCGGCCATCGCCTGCTGGGCCCGGGCGGAACGCGCAGCGCGCCCATCCCGGTCGGCGAGGATGAGCACCACGCCGGTGGCGCCGTCCATCGCCGGGAGGTGCCCGTGGAGGAAGGTCTCCAGGTCGCGCATGACCGTGGGCAGCCAGGTCGCCTCTTCGACCTTGAGGGCCAGCTCCAGCCCCGCGGTCCGATCGGATCCCGAGGCAACGACGATCAGCTCGCGCAGGCCCGAGAAGGCGCCGGCGATCGCCCCTGCCGCCTCACCCTCGGCAATGCCCGCATCGAGCAGGGCCCGCAGGGTCGCGGGGTCGGCCTCCTCCGCCTCGCCCGTGAGCGCCGCCCCGACCGCGACCGCGGCCAGGATGGGCGACAGGTAGCCGACCGTGTGGCACCAGCTGCAGTCGACCTCGCCGGTGGCGAGGACGATCCCGAAGCGCCCGATCGGCGACGCGCCATGAGCGGTGACTGCCGCGGTCCGGGCCCGGGTCGCCGCGGCCGCATCGAGGGCCGCGATGGTTGCCGCCGTGCCGCCCTCGTGGCTGATCCCGATCATCAATCCCCCGCGCTGGGGCGCGAGCGACGCCTCGAAGGCCTGGACGGCCAGCACGCTCCCCGGCTGGCCCGCGCCCCGGATCCCGCCCCGGAACGCGGCATCGCCGGCGATCGCGGCGAACGCGCGGGCGCCGTGCTCGCTCGTGCCGCAACCCGTGACCACCACCGGCTCGCCCTTCTCGAGGGCCGTCCGGATCGCCGACGCCAGGCGACCGGCCGGGGTGTCGCGTCCGGGCGCCTCGAGGCGCGCCGGCACGCCCGGGACGCCGGAGGAGCGCCGCACCACGCCGAGCCGCCGCAGGATCCGCCCGGCGAGGGCCGGCTCGGCCGCGATCATCTCCGTCATCCACCACGGCGGTCCGTCGCGCAGGCTTGGCTGGGGCAGGGAATCCCACGGCTCGGGCGGGCCCGGCAGGGTTGCCTCGGGGTCCGGATGGGCTGCGACGGACGGGTCGAACGGCGGAGGCGTGTCCATGACGCCGATGATAGGCTCGACGCCCGGGTGCCCGGCGCGCGACAGCCCGTCGTGAGCCTTCCCACAAGGATCGCGAGGAACGAGCGCGCATGGACGTCGGGGTCATGGTCCCCCAGGGGTGGAAGGGCGAATACGACGGCTGGTCGCCCGCCGACGCGTGGTCGAACGCGATCGAGCGGGCCCGCCAGGCCGATGCCCTCGGGTTCGAGTCGCTGTGGGTCTTCGACCACTTCACGACCGTTCCGCAGCCCCGCGAGGAGATCACGTTCGAGTCGTTCACGATGCTCGGCGCGGTCGCGGAGGCGACGGCCCGGGCCCGGATCGGGCACATGGTCGTCTGCACCGGGTTCCGCAACCCCGCGCTCACGGCCAAGATGTCCTCCACCCTCGACGTCATCTCGGGCGGCCGCTTCGAGCTCGGCATCGGCGCCGGCTGGAAGGAGGACGAGTGGATCGCCTACGGCTACGGCTTTCCGCCGCTCCGTGAGCGCCTGGCCGCCCTTGCGGACCACCTCGAGATCATCCATCGCATGCTCGAGCCGGGCCGCGCCAGCTACGAGGGCCGGCACGCGCGGGTCGACGGGGCGATCAACGTCCCCAAGGGGATCCAGAAGCCGCGGATCCCGATCATCGTCGGCGGCAACGGGCCGAACGTGACCTTCCGCCTCGCGGCCCGCTTCGCCGAGGAGCTGAACCTCGTCTTCCTCGAGCCGGAGGAGGTCGGCGAGCTGATCGCGGTGGCCCACCAGCGCTGCGTTGAGGAGCGCCGCGACCCGGCCACGCTCCGGATCTCGCTCTACTGCCGCGACACCGACGTCCGCGCCGTCGGCCAGGAGCGGGTGGACCTCCTGGGCGCGTTCGCCGCCCTGGGGCTCGACCGCCTGGTCGCCTTCCCGTCGCGCTGGGACACCTCGTCCGACGGCCTGGCCCGCTTCGCCGAGGATGTTCGCGCCGCGGGCCTGCCGATGGCGGCGGAGTAGGGGATCAGGGGTACCAGCCGGGTTCCGGTTGGGCCCGGTCAGCGCAGCCGGCCGATCCTCCGCGGTGGGCCGTAGCGGAACCAGGCCCGGGCGACGAGGTCGTCGGCGTCGAGCGCTCCGTAGGTCCGCGAATCGATCGAGCCTTCGGTCGCGTCGCCACGGAGCCATGCCTCGCGCGGGCCGAGCCGGGGCCGGTCGCCCGGCGAGATCCGCCGATCGAGCCCCGGATCCGCCGGAAAGGATGCATCCGCTGCGTGGCGCCCACGCGCCGCAACCCGCTTGATCGCGAGGATGCCGGTCCACGGCTCCCGGACGACGACGATGGAGCCGGGTCGCGGCCAGCGATGCCCGGTCGGATCCAGCAGGAGCCAGTCCCCGGGAAGGAGGGTGGGGGCCATGCTGTCCTCGGCCACCTCGGCCCGCCAGGGGCCGCGACGGGCCCGCCGCAGCACGCTGGCCACGTCATACGCCGCCCCGAGGACGGTGAACAGCGCGAGGTAGACCGCGACCCGGCGGGGGAGCCACCAGCGCCGCGCGGCCGAGGATGGCGAACGCCGAACATCGGGCCCGGCGTTCGCGCGCTGGTTCGTATCGTGCTCCTCTGGCGCCGCGGGCCGGCACGCCGGCTCCGTGTCGGCTCGCCGGCTCCGTGTCGGCTCGCCGGCCGGGCCCGCGGCCCGTTGCCGTCTGGCGGGAGGCGTCGCCCGCGACAGGGGCCCTACTTCTTCGTCGACCAGAAGAGGTCGCTGAACTCCTGGGTCGCCGCGACGAGCTCGGCCGCCGCCTGGGCGTCGACGTTCTGCTTGTTCTTGCCGGCCAGCTTGAGGAGGTTCCAGACCTTGGTATGGAGGTCGGGAATGGCCTCGAGGTGCTCGGGCTTGAAGTAGTCGGACCAGATGACCTGGACCTCCTTCTTCACCTTCTCGGCGTGCTGCTCCTTGACCGCGACGCAGCGGCTGAACTTGTTCCGGGTCCCCGTGTCGTTGCCTTCCAGGCCGTCGATCAGCTCGACCATGCGGGCGACGGTCTTCGCGGCGAGGAGCGCCTCGGCCGGGTCGTAGATGCCGCAGGGGATGTCGCAGTGGGCCCGGACGACGGTGGTCGGGCGAAGCGGGCGAATGAGGCGCATGGAGCACTCCTTCGGTCGACGTGGGCGGGCGAACCCCCCGGAGATCCCGTGACGGCAAGCACCGTCCGTTCGCGAAAGTGTCGGAGGGCCTCGCCGGAGTGTCAAACGTGGGGCGGGTTATAGGGAGGACGCCCAGCCGGACGCCGAGCCGGATGGGCAATGTGGCAGGCGCCAGCCTGGACGAGGGCTCCTACTCAGCCGCCATGAAGCAAGCGCGCACGGCCGCGAGGATCGTCGGATTCCGGCGCCGCCGAGCGCCCCGGGTCGGGTAGCCGTAGGCCTTGTTGGCCAGCAGCGCCGTGACCGTGCTCACCTCACGCCCCGCCAGACGGCCGCGGCCTCGAGCCCGAGGAGCGCGAGTATCGCGCCGAGAAGGGGCAGGAGGATCCCGGGCGAGATGTCGTAGTCGGGAACGGCGAAATCGAGGACGAGGAGCACGACCAGGACGATCGTGAGCGCGGCAGCGGCCCCGATCCGGGCCGAGGAGTAGTCGTCGGCCCGAGTGCGGCGCTCCGACTCATCGTCGCCACGCTCATCGCCCATGCCGGCGCAGTCGGTCGATCCACGCATCGACGAGCAGCGGGAGCAAGAAGCGGTCGAGGGCGCCGCCCATGACCACGCCGGCGAGGAAGGCGAGGATGAGCTCGAGCCCGCTCATCGTGCCGCTGCAGGGTGGACGGCGCGGGCGTACCCGGGGTCGCAACAGGCAGGGGAGCCCGGGAGCCGGTGTGGATCAGACCAGCGCGCCGTCATGCCCCAAGGGTGCGGGCAGCGGGCCGCGGTTTCATTTGGCCGTTTGGGCCATGCCTGCGGCTGGCGGGCATGGATCGCCTGCGCGCGGAAGTGCCGGTGATCGCGCGCGTGACTCGCGCGGTTGCCGGGCATGCCGATGACGGCCGAACGGGTCTGGCAGGAGGATTGCGATCAACCACGGGCCGCTGCGGTGCGTCATGGTGTATGTGAGCATCGAGCGACTGGTGGCGGCAGCAGAGGGAGCACCCTTGGCGCTAGCGCGGGAGCGGTCAGAGGTGGAGCTCGTCGAGCGGGCCCGGGCCGGCGACCACGACGCGTTCGCCGAGCTCCTGGACGCCCGCCTGAGCCCCACGTTCCGGACCGCCATGGCGATCCTCGGCGACGAGGCCGAGGCGCGCGACGCGACGCAGGCCGTCTTCGTCCAGGCGTGGACGCGCCTTCCGCAGCTCCGCGACGCGACGCTGTTCTCCGCGTGGTTCGGCCGGATCGTGGTCAACACGGCGCGATCGGCGCTCCGCGGCCGCCGCCGGCGTACCGTCCGCGAGATCCATGCCGGCTCCCTGCCGGTCGATGATGGCAGTTTCGCCGCGAGTGGCCGGGGACACGAGGACCGCGCAGCGGACTTGGACCGCCTCGAGCGGGCATTCGAGCGGCTGGCGCCGGACGAGCGTGCCGTCCTGTGGCTCCATCACTACGAGGACCTGTCCCTGGCCGAGATCGGGCAGCGGACCGGCGTGCCGGCGCGGACGGTCAAGTCACGCCTGTTCACCGCCCGCCGCGCCCTCGAGCGCGCCCTGCAGCTGGAAGACCGATGAACGACGACCTGAGGCTGACTGACCAGTTGCTCCACGACATGTTCGAGCGCCGGGCGCGGCGCGGGTCATCGGACGGCCTGCGCTGGGCGATCCTCGGCGCGACCCGCGGGACCGCGCAGCGGAGGTCGCGGCTCCGCGTCCTGGCCGGCGGGCGTCCTCCGCTGCGCCTCCTCGCCGTCGCCGCGCTCCTCGCCGGGACCGTCGGCGCAGGCCTGCTGGTCGCCGGCGGGCGGCAGCCGCCGCCACCCGCACAGCACTTCGCGGACTTCGCGGTCCCCTTCGACTTCCGGCCGGTCGAGGGCGTGCCGACGACCACACCCATCTTCGGGGAGGGGATCGTCGCCTTCACCATGGGCGGGCCAAGCACGCAGGCGCCACCGGACGGCGGCGCTCCCGCCGGGGACGCCTACCCGCTGTCCGACTCAGGCCAGCCGCTCCCTGGCACGCACGGCATCGTCATCGCGCATCCCTCAACCGGGGCGAACGGGGCGTACGTCCACGACTGCCCGGCGGGGGGGGTTCGCGTACCCATCCGCCTCGATCCGGACGGGTTTGTCGACGACCTCCAGGTCGTGGCTGGCGTCGCGATCCGTCAGCGCGAGCGGACGACCTTCGACGGCCGCCCCGCCGTCGTCGCGGACCTCGATCCAAGCCGGTACGGATGCGACTACGCCGATTTCCATACTGCCGGCGCTGCCGGCGGCCTGAGCACCGGGACCGTCGCGCTGAAGGTGCCCTCGCGATTGATCGTCACCGACGTCGGCGGCCAGACGATCGCGCTGCAGGCGTGGGCCGCGACGCCCGAAGAGCTCGAGGCGTGGCTGCCGACCGCGACCCGGTTCCTCAGCGGGGTCCACTTCACGGGCAGTGACCTAACGCCCTGACCTACGGCCTTCGCCGCGCCTTCGTCCTCGGCTGGCCTGGCCTCGGTGACCGCGTCTCGTGGCATCGCGTCGGCCTCTACTTGTCCGCCGGCCCGGCACCCTCGTCGCTTGCGCTCCACCCTCTGGCTCCGGCAGCCGCGGGCCTAGGATCCGCATGAGCTGCGCCGTCGTCGCCGCCCCGACCTTGGACCGCGCGTTCGCTAGGTGGTGCTTCACGATCGAGTGCGACAGGACAGGCGCTGCATGCGAATAGTCGCGCGAAAACGGCCGTGGCAGGATGACAACCATGAGGCTGGTTCGGGACATCCTCCTCGGCTCGTCGGACCAGTGGCATTGGTCGAGCGACGCCTTTCCTCCGCGGTTACGTCACCCCCGACCTTGGACCCGCGCGTTCGCTCACGATCGGCGACCGCGTTCGAAGAAGATCAGCCCACCCAGGGTCACGACGGCCCCGACAACTGCGGCGATGGTCCCGGCCAGCCGTGCGAGGTCGGTCGGTGGCTCGCTCACGCCCACGCTCCGGTACCCGGGTGCCGAGGATGCTCTGACAGACGGTCGTGCCATCACCCCGGGGATCGCCGTTGTCGCTGTGCAGGTGAGCGGGACGAAGAGCATGTAACCCACGACGAAGCCGACGACCGCCTCCCCTCGGACACTCCGCCCCATCCACCAGCTGCCCCGTTGGCCGTCCGTCTAGTCCTTCAGATCCCATCCGATCCACTGGGGCTCTCCGGTTCTGCGGGCGGCATCATCTCCTGAGTCGGTCAAGTCGTCAGTCGTCGTCACCCCGCCAGGCTTCGAGCGCCTCGCGACCGATGAAGAGCGTCATCGCCAGCGCGGCGAGCGGGTCAGCCCACCACCAGCCGAACAGCGCGTTGGCCCCGATCCCGACGAGCAGGAACAGCGACAGCCAGAAGCAGGCGTCGGTCTGGAACGCGTCGGCCGTCATCGCCCGACTGCCGAGGGCGATCCCGACGCGACGCTTCTCCCGGGCCAGCCACCACATGACCGACAGCGAGGCGATCGCGAGCAGGATCCCGACGAGGGACGGCTCGGGCTTCTCGCCCGAGAGGAGGGACGTGATCGAGTCCCAGGCGATGTAGATGGCGAGCAGGACCAGCGAGAGCGCGACGAGCCTTTGGGCCCGGCGCTCGACGTGCTCGATCCGCTCCTCGTCCGCCCCGTCGGCGCGCCGCTCTGCGAGCAGGCGCCAGATCATGACGGAGCCCGACGCCGACTCCACAACCGAGTCGATGCCAAAGCCGAGCAAGGCGACCGAGCCCGAGGCCATCGCCGCGGCGATGGCGACGACGCCCTCGATGATGTTCCAGCCGACGGTGAGGTACTCGAGGCGCAGGGCCCGAGAGAGAAGCGCTGGCCGAGCGATGGAAGGGGTCACGGTCGGAGGGCCCCTTCGATCCAGGCTGGGTCGGGGAGGCCGCGAAGGCCCGCGACCGTCCAGTAGAGGCGGCAACGCGGTGTGTAGTCAGGCGCGTCCGCGAACCCGGGCTCGATGTCGACGCCGTCCACCCGGATCGTCGGCGAGCCGGGGAACCGATGCGTGGCTGCCACCTCGGGCTCGGATGCGTCGACTTCGGTCAAGGTGGCGTCAGGCGCGAACCGCTCGATCGCGTCGGCGACCATCCGGCGCGCCTCGGGATGGTTCGGGCAATCCGCGAACGACAGCAGTTCGACGTGATGGGTCATGCCTGGCTCAGCTCCTCTTCGGCCGCAGTCGACCGTCCCCTAGCCCGTTCCCGTCGCGGTGGGTTGCCGTCACCAGCAGCACGAGCAGGAGTGGGATGAACGTGATCGTTACGAGGATGACGGTGTGCCGACCAAGATGGGGATGCTCGAGAGCGATCTGTCGGCGGAACGCTCGCCGGAGCATGGGCAGACTGCCGTAGTCAGCGGCACCTGCTCGCAGCGCTGCCGCGGCGAACCCGGCGATGACGAGGCAGTTCGCCACGATCCCGAACCAGACGGCGGCGTCGAGCCAGCGGGCGGCCGCCACGTAGTAGGCACCGAGCACCGCGAGGACGAGGCTGACTGCGAGGTACTCAAAGGTCACGAACCGGTAGCCGGTGAGAACGTTGTGCTCGCGAATGATCTGCATCATCGGGACGCTCCTTGGCTCTCAGGAATCCGCGGCCGGCGCGGTCGGGTAGAGCTGCGAGGACATCGGTGCGAAAGGCGCGCGGCTGAAGATCGCCTCGACCGGCAGACCGAAGTACTCCGCGGCGCGGAGGGCAAGGTCCAGGCTCGGGTTGTACTCCCCGCGCTCGAGGTACCCGATCGTCTGGTAGTTGACGCCGATGGCGTCCGCCAGCTCCTGGCGGCTGAGGCTCCGCTCGGCCCGCAGGACGGCGAGCCGGTTGAACAGGATCGGCTCGACGCGGCCAGCTGCGCGGGGCATCACTCGTTCTCGAGTCGGTCCGGCTCGAGCCAGGCCAGAGCGGCGGCCGGCAGCAGCGGGAGCAGGACACCGACGCAGAGGGCCGCCGCACCCGCCAGAGTGGCGTCGACCGTGACGGGCTGTCCGAAGGCGAGGGCCGGAATGACGAGCGCCGCCACGAGCACGACGACGACCGCCGACAGCACCTGGTAGCTGAGGATCCAGGCCCGATCGCGGAGCTGCCGCTCTCGCTCGTCCAGTTGGAGGCCCGGCAGGTCAGCACGGTCGCGAACATAGCGGTACAGCACGAACGCCCCGACGACGGTCGCGCCGATGAGCACGAAGCTGACCGGACCCCAGAGGACGTTCGATACTGACGTGCCCATCCAGAACGACGACCACGCGTACATGGCGGGCAAGCCGAGGAGCGTGGCGACGCCTAGCAGCCGTCGTGATCGTTGGGACAGACGGTCGATCCGCGATATCGGTGTGGCTGGCCGGAGACCCATGACTCGTACCTCGTTGCGGCGATGTGCGATCGTTTGTTGTATATATACAACACGGGATAGTGCGCGTCAATAGCATTTGGCCATCGGCGAAGGTCGGCGACAGCAGGTCAGGGGGTCTTGCAGGGCGGCGGGTGGGGCCGATTGGGGGTGGCGCGACGGCCCTCAGCTGGGTTCCAGCGTGGGCACCACCAACCATCCAGCGGCACGTCCTTCATAGATCAGCTGCTCGGTGGATAGTCCTGTTCGGGACCCGGTCCCCTAACGCACGTACAGCAGAACGAGCTCGACCCCGCTCATCAGGCCGCCGCGATCGATCGGTACCGGGCATGGCACCGGATCTACGAGTCGAGGTCGGGTCTCGGATAACCACGCGATGCGGGGTCGTGCTGGCGCGGATTTCATCCGTCGGGACAGTCCGCGAGGCCCACTCGCGCCCGGCTCGAACGCCTCAGCGGCTGACCGCCGGCAAAAGACGACGCCGGCCGAACGGCCGGCGTCGGCTCGAACGACGGAGCCCGCCGATCAGCCTTTGCCGGGCTCCAGCTCCGGCTGTCCGAGCAGGTCCTCGACCAGGATCTGGCGGCGCACCGCATCCATGCCGATCCAGCAGTCCCAGCTGAGGCCGGCCCGGTCCTGCCCGATGCAGCCGCCGGCGATCTTTCGGTCGATCGCGACCAACTCCTTGGAGTCGCGGTAGTCGGTGAGGCCGCCGCTCGGCGCCGATGCAAGCGTGCAGTGGTACGTGATCCCATCGCCGTCCAGAGCGCAGCTCGGGTGCGTGCCGCCGAAGATCTCGGTGCCGGCCGGCATCCCTGCCGCCACCTGGTGGGGTGTGAACACGCCGGCGGCCACAGCGGTCCCGGCCACAAGCATGAGGGCCGCGACCCCCAGAACGGCGAGTCCCCGGCGCCGACGTCGCGCCGTCGCGCCGAGGCTTCGCTCGGCCGCGGCTTCGAGCTGGTCGCCCAGCCGGCAAGGTCCGGCTTCGTGTCGAACGTGGTCATCGGATGGTCTCCTTGGGTTGAGGAACAGGGGCGGCCGGCTCGCGCGAGCCGGCGAGGGAGCCGCGCAGGGCCGCCAGGCCGCGGTGGGTTCGGACGCGCGCGGCGCCCGGGGTGATTCCCAGGTTTCGGGCGACCTCGTCGTACGGCCGGCCGTCGAGGACTCGCATCTCGATTACGGTCCGCTGCGGGTCGGGCAGGACGCGCAGCGCGGCCGCGAGCTCGTTATCGAAGCCCGCCAGCCACTCCGCCCGTGGCTCGGCGACATGCTCCGCTGCGTCGAGCCCGACCTGGCGGCGGGCACGGCGATCGATCGAGGCCCGGCAAATCGACGACGCAAGGACATTCCGGGCGATCCCGAAGAGCCACGGCGCGGCGCCGTCGCCACGGTCGGTGAACCGCTCGCGAGACAGCCAGGCCTCGGCGAACGTCTCGGCCGTCAGCTCGAACGCAGCAACCGGGTCGCCAGTCCGCTTCATCAGGAAGGCGTGGAGTCCGGCGGCATGCCGGTCGTACACGATGCGGAAGGCGGCGCTATTCCGTCGGGAGCGCTTGAGCAGCTCGGCGTCGCCGAGCCTGGCGAGGCCGTCCAGCCCTTGGCCCTGGGTCATGAGGGTCCTCCGTGCGGATCTTCTACCCGGACATGGGAGGAGCGGCCCCGGATGTTACGCGACGAGCGGCGCGCTCGGCGTTGCCCCGGTACTGGCGGGCGTAGGCCCACTCCTCGAGCATCGTGCGGTTGAAGCGCTCCGACTTCCCGTTCGTCTGGGGCGGGAAGGGCCGCGTCCGCAGGTGGCGGGCCTCGATCTCCGCGAGGGCCGCCCCGAAGGCGCTCGAGTCGGTGTCGTTCCTGGCGTTGTCGGTCATCACCCGCTCGATCCGCACGCCGTGGTTCGCGAAGAACGCGGCCGCGTTGCGCAGGAAGGGGGCACACGTCGTTCCCCGCTCGTCGGCATGGATCGTGGCGCAGGCGACCCGGGACGCTTCGTCGATCGCCTACTGGACGCGCAGGTATGGCCGTTGGCTGCGGCGACCCCGGTGACACCACTCGTGAGGCCTACGACGTCGACCGGGGTGCTGCTGTTGATCGTCGCGCCGTTCCCGAGCTCCCCGTGGGCGTTGGGGCCCCAGCACTCGACGCCGCCCCACTCGTGAGCGCGCAGGTGTGGCTGCTCGCGGCGATCGAGGTGATCGTTGGCGTCGTGGCGGTCGTGACCGGCGCGACCGGAAATGCGAGGGCGACGGCCGCTAGAAGCACAGCAATCCGGAGAAGGCGGTAGGGCACGAACAGCCCCCTCCCACCTCCGTCGGACTTCCCGGCCGCGATCATGAGTCCGGGCGCGCCCGACGTGTCGCGTCCGACCGCCCCCGGCCGGTCATCCGCCGGGGGCGAAGTAGCGCCGTGCACCCAGGTCGTCGCACGGGTCGCCCGGGCGGCCGGCTGCGTCAGTTGATCAGGTAGGTCACCGCGACGGTGACGTCGACCTCGTTCGACCCGGTCTGGATCGGGGTCGCCACCCCGGCAGCCGAGGGAGCCGCGGCCCGGTCGCCGGCGAAATAGACCGGCGGCGGGGTGGCCGAGGTCTCGCTGACCGAGGCGACGCCCGTGATGTGGACCCCGGCGGCCGCGGCGAGCTGGTCAGCCGTGGCCTTGGCCTGGGCCATCGCGTCGGCTCGGGCCTGCGCCTCGGCGGCGGTCGGGATCGTCGACCCGGAAGGTGATCCCGTCGACGCTCGTCGCCCCGGCGGCCATCGCCCCGTCGAGCGCGTCGCCGACCCGGTCGAGGTCGCGCACGGTAGCCGACACCGCGTTCGACAGCGTGTACCCGGTCAGCTTGCCGGCGTTGCCGGCGTTGTAGTCGAAGTTGGGGCTGAGCGACAGCGTCGAGGTCTGGATGTCCTTGTCGGCGATCCCGGCGGCCTTCAGGGCGGCCACGACCTTGGTCATCGCCGCCGCGGCGTCAGCCCGGGCCTGCTTGACCGTCGGGCGGGTGAACGACACCCCGACCCGCAGGTCGGCGACGTCGGGGGCCAGGATGACCCGGCCGACCCCGGACACCGCGATCGTGTGCTCCGGGGAGGCGGCGGTCGGATCCACGGCGGCGGCCGGGTGCGGGCCGAACGACGGCGCGGCCAGCGCGACCACGAGCAAGGCAGCCAGGGCTCCGGCGCCGAGCCAGCGGGTCCTGAGGCTCGGGGAGGCGTTGACGGTCGGGTTCGTGTCCATCGAGGAATGCTCCTTGGGGCTCTGCGGAGCACGGCCGGCGGGCGGGCCGCGTTTGCCCCCGTGACGCCTATCCGCGCGGCCCGGTTCCGGCCGGCTCCCGGGCGGTCAGAGCCGGACGGCCCACCGAGCTTCCCCGTGGCCATGCAGGCGGCGGGATGGCGGTGCCCGGCGACGGCGCCCAGTGAGGGGTGGCCATGCAACGTGTAGCCCGTGATGCCGTGAGGGGGATCGCGTGTCGACCCGGATCGGGTCGACGCCCGTCGAGTGCGAATGCGGTCAGGTCAGAGATCCCAGGCCTCGGCAGAGGGATCCCGCCCTGACCTCGTGCGCGACTTCGCGACGAAGCTCACGGACGCGGGTCCGTACGGCGCGGACACCGAACGGCCCGGCCACTCGGAAGTGCCGGGCCGTTCGGGAGCAGCCGCCGTCAGTCGGTTGACGGCCGACGGTGGGTAGAGGTGGGCGATCCCGCCTGTTCGGAGACCGTGACCGGGACCGGGATCGTGCCACCGGACGCCGGCCCGACCGCCCGCGGCGTGGCAGCCGGCACCGCGTTGGTCGCCTGCAGCGGGATCTCCTTGATCGCCACGGCCGCGATCACCGCTACGACGGCACCCGCAACCCCGAGCCAGAACGTCTGCGCGACTGCCAGGCTGAACGCGCCATGGATGCCCTCGACGAGCGCCGGGAGCACCGGCTTGATCGCCTCCTGGAGCTGGGCCGGCACGCTGGCCAGGATGACCTGGCCCAGGTCGCCGACGCCGGTCAGCCGGTTGAGGTCGAGCCCGCCTCCGGCGGTCGCCTGGCCGAAGCCGGCGATGATCGGCTGCGGCACGCCTGCCGCCGCCATCTGCGGCACCAGCTGATCCTTGAACGTCGTGCCGAAGATGGTCCCGACGAAGGCCAGCGCGATCGTGCCGCCGATCTGGCGGAAGAACGTCAGGTTCGATGTCGCGACGCCGAGCTGGCGGAATGGCACCGCGTTCTGAATGATGATGGTGAACACCGAGAAGGTCGGGCCGACGCCGATGCCGGCGATGAACATCCACGCCCAGACGACCGGTAGCGGCGTCTCGTGGGTCAGCTGGGTCATCAGCAGGGTGGCCGCGCCCATGATGGCGATCGAGATCACGACGAGCCACTTGTAGCGGCCGGTGCGGGAGACGATCAGCCCGGACACGATCGAGCTGCCGATGAGACCGACCATGAGCGGCAGGGCCGCCAGGCCGGAGTTGGTCGGCGAGAAGCTCTGGACGACCTGGAACCAGCGCGGCAGGAAGACGATCGCGCCGAAGAACGCGAACGCGGCGAAGAAGGTCGAGACCATCGACGCCGAGTACGTCCGGGACCGCCACAGGTCGAGCGGGACGATCGGCTCCCTGGCGCGCGACTCGGCCAGGATGAACAGCAGGGTGCCGACGATGCCCACGAGGATGAAGCCGCCGACTGTCGGCTCCGACCAGTCGCTGAACTGCTTGTTGGTCAGGCCCACGAGCAGGAACACCATCGCGACGGTGAAGATCCCGCCCCCGAGCAGGTCGAAGTTGCGGGTCGCAGCGGCCGTCTTGACCGTCGGCAGCAGCCGCTGGATCACGATCAGGGAGACGATCCCGATCGGGATGTTGACATAGAAGATCCAGTGCCAGCTGATGTTCTCCGTCAGGAAGCCGCCGACGAGCGGGCCAACGACGAACGCGATGCCGAACACCGCCCCGAACAGGCCCTGGTACTTGCCGCGCTCCTGCGGTGTGAAGAGGTCGCCGATGACGGCCAACGCGACCGGGAACAGCGACCCGGCGCCAACGCCCTGGATGCCCCGGAACAGGATGAGCATCCCCATGTTCTGGCTGAGGCCGGAGAGCGCCGAGCCCACCAGGAAGATGCCGATGCCGAGCATGAAGATCGGCTTGCGGCCGAAGATGTCGGAGCCCTTGCCCCAGAACGGGACGCTGATGGTGCTGGTCAGCAGGTAGATCGTGATCGCCCAGACGTAGAACTCGTTGCCGGACAGCTGGGTCACGATGGTGGGGAGCGCGGGACCGACGATCGTCTGGTCCAGCGCGCCGAGGAAGAGGCCGAGCATCACGGCGAAGAGGATCTCCATCTTCGCCCGGTGGCTCAGGCCGAGAGCCGGGTCTTCCGCCAACGACGGCATGGGGGCCTCGAAAGCAGTCGGGACGCTTTCCATGGTTGCTGTGGTCCCTCCTTCAGGGCGTGGTCAGGGCACGCGGCCCGAATCGGGCCAGGCGCCGGTTCGCGGATCGATCGTCTAGCGCGATCGTTGGCTGGGGATCGAGGATCCGTGGAGATTTCGTGCAGGCTGGGCGGCGGTCGCCTCCAGCGCGGAGCGCACCTCGGCGACAGCGTGGGCGATGACCGGCAGCTCGTCAGGGTGCAGACGTGCGAGGACGTCTCGCATCAGCTCGTCGCTGAGCGCATCGCTCTCCTGGAGCATCCGGGTCCCGGCCTCGGTCACGCGGACGAGGACGACACGCCGGTCCTCCGGGACGCCGATCCGTTCGACGAACCCGCGCTCTTCGATCCGATCCACCAGGCCGCTCGCGTTCGAGAGTGACGCACCCAGCACGTCCGCGAGACGGCTCATGGTCATCACGCCGTTGCGCTGGAGGATGTACATGATGTTGAGCTGGGTCATGCTGATGCCCAATCGCACCAGGCGCTCGCTCATCGCGCACTTCATGGCGCCGATCGTGGCGCGGAAGTCGGCGATGATGCGGTCGGTCAGCTCGTCGCTGGCTGGCCCGTCCGGGTGCGATGTCGCTGGCGAGTCGATAGTGTTGGTCACGTCAACTATGTTACCCGCATGAATCATTCTGTCAACATGGATGGTCCGCTCGACATGTAGGAGTCGAGCTGCGCTTCGCTCTCGCTCATCCACCGCCGGGGATTGAACGCCTGCCGACGGTGCGAGAGTTCCGACGGCGCATCTCCGACCCGTCCCACGCGGCGCGGGACAGACTGGCGGGGCTCGGTCGGCCACGCGTCGAGGTAGGCGGTGTGGGCGAACATCGCGCCAGGGTGGCGGTGCGTGACGGGTGAGCGGCGACTTCCTCCGACGGGACCGGTGCTGAGATGCGTCCAGTTGTCTCGCCACATCGGGTGGAATACCGTGCGCCGCCCATCGGTCGCGCTATGCTTTCGGACTCGGCTCGCGACCCCCGCGATCGCCGGACCCCACACAGAGGAGCGAATCTATGGCCGGTAAGACAGTCGTCCTCGCGTTCTTCAAGGACGAGGCAGCCGCGGACGATGCGGTCGAGTCGCTGAAGGCGTGGGACAAGGCCGACCGCGACATCAAGCTCGATGCGATTGGCGTCCTTGCCCTCGACGACAAGGGCAAGATCAAGACCCACAAGCTCGGCAAGCGCAGCGTCGGCAAGGGCGCCGGGATCGGACTCGTGCTGGCGGTCATCGCCCCGCCGACCCTGCTTGCCGGCGTCATCGGCGGCGGGCTGCTGGGCGCCTTCCATCACAAGGGTCTCGGTCTCAAGGCCGCGGACCGCGACCGGATCGCGGCCCAGCTCTCCGGCGGCCACGCCGCGGTGGGCGTGCTCGTGAACCCGGCCATGGCGATCGACGTCTCCGCCAAGCTCAGTGAGCTCGGTGGAAGCGCCGAGGTCCACGAGGTGACCGAAGAGGCCGTCGCCGAGGTCGAGACGGCCGTCCCGGCCGTCGAGGCGGCCGAGCTGGCTGCAGGCGACGATCTGTCGATCCTCGACGGAGTCGGCCCGAAGTATGCCGACGCGCTCCGGGCGGCGGGTGTGACCACGTTCGCCCAGCTCAGTGAGATGACGCCCGAGGCCATCGAGGAGATGTTGGCCAAGGCCAACGTGCCCTTGATCGCCGGCCACAACGCCAACACCTGGCCCCGCCAGGCCAAGCTGGCTGCCGCCCAGGAGTGGTCAGCGCTGCGGCGCTACATCGACTCCACGAAGTAGGTGGCCGGCAACTAGACCCACACCGGCGGGCCGCCCGCCCTACGTCGCTCGACGCGCCGACCGGCTTGGACGGAGGCGCGTCGTTGCGTCGAGAGGGCGTCGTGATGGACCGCAAGCTCGCCGGCCCCACCGCCAGCCAGCAGGTCGTGCCCCCACGACCATCCCGGCCCGGGCTGGGCTACCCCGTCCGGGTGAGCCGGACAACCGGGATCTGGCAATCGGTCGTGTGCTCGTATCGCGCGAAGTTCGCTGCTTGGGTAACGATGCGGCGCTTATCACCATCGCCGCAACAGCACCGCCTCGAACAGCGACCTCGCGATCGCGCCCACGATGCTACTGCCAGGCCTGAATCGCTCCCCCGACCGCGGGGGAGGCGCCGGAGCGGTCCTGGAGATCGCCGCTACAGTTGGTCGCGGCGCACCAGGACAAACCGGTGCCGAAGTCATGGGGGAAACGATGCTCCGAGACTCCAACGCGTTCTCAGGCTTCTCCGTCGACGACCTTCAGAAGGCCAGGGCGTTCTACGCCGAGACGCTCGGACTCGAGGTGGTGGACAGCGTCGAAACGGGCACCCTGGACCTCCGCCTCCATGGCGGTGGCCACGTGTTCATCTACCCGAAGGGGGAAGGCCACACGCCGGCGACGTTCACGATCCTCAACTTCCCGGTGGCGGACGTCGAGAAGGCGGTCGACGAGCTGACGGCGGTTGGTGTCGTCTTCGAGCAGTACGACATGCCCGATGGCGCGCAGGACGCCAAGGGCATCATGCGATCAGACGGGGTGGTGATCGCCTGGTTCAAGGACCCCGCGGGAAACGTCCTGTCCATCCTCCAGCAGCGGTAGCCGCTCTCACGCGGCTCCGGCATCGGCCGGGACCGTCGTGAGCTCCCCGGCGATCGACGCGGCCCACTCGTGGATGGCGGGCCAGTCGCGATGGTCGCCCCACGGCGACTTGACCATCGAGACGATCCGCCGCTCGACGAATCCGAGCTGCTGCTTGTCCGCCTTGCCGGGAAAGACCCGGTGCTCCCTCGCCCCGACGAGCTCGAGGAGCTTCAAGCCTTCGGCGGCATCGGCGGGATCGACGATGTCGCGCCCAAGAGGCCCGCTCGAGAACAGCCACACGGGGCGCGTGCGCAGCACATCGGCGGAGCTGTTGACAAGGTCGCGTGCGGGCCCCATCCAGCGGCCCCAGTGGAGCGCGCTCCCGACGATGACGGCGTCGTACGGAGCGACGGACGAGACGTCCTGGGCGTCGACGACGTCGACCTCGATGCCCGCTTCACGGACGGTCTGGCCAATCGAGCTGGCGATCTCCCTCGTGCTGCCGTGCTTCGATGACACGGCGATCAGCATCTTCATCGTGGGTCTCCTCTCGCCTACGCGACGGGCACGCGGGCAAGCGCGCGTGCCGGGTTGGCCATGTCCATCAGCGACACGCCGATGCCGTACGTGAGGAAGCGGCCTTCCGGCGCGAGCTCGATGACGCTGCTCCCCGCCTTCCGCGCCTCCGGGACGAGCTTCAGGAGCTCCTTCGAGACGGATCCGATGTCGAGCGAACCCGCCGGGTGGACCGTCGCCCTGGCATGGAAGGTGATGGTGGCCGGAGGGATGGGCATGAGCAGGGCGAGGATGCCGCCGCGACGGACCGGCACGGTGACCGCGACCTCCTGGCCGGTCACGACCTGGCGCGCCTTCCAGCCATCCGCGGCCACGGCGACATACAGGCGCCGATCGGCCACCCCGTAGACGACGCCGCTCGATCGCGGCTCACCCGCGGCATTGACGTGGCTGACCACGGCGAACGAGGCCTTCGCGAGCGCCCGCCAGACCGCTTCGGTGCTCACGGGGGCGGTGACGGTCGCTGCCTCATCCGCCGACCTGGCGGCCGTGCTCGCCGCCATTGCGGTCGTTCCGTTCGTGCTCATCGATGATCTCCAGTCCGCCGGTGACGGTGGCGTGGCTCGTGCTGCGCCGCCGCGTGGCTCTCTCCTCGTTGACCGGCCGAGCGGTCGGTGATGACGGTGCCCAGCCTGCGGCTCAACCGGCACCCGGCGCATCCATCGTTGGACGGACGCGGTGGTTGGTTTTGGCGGTCGGGCGAGGACGTTGGCGTTTGACTTCGTGGCCGATGAGCGTCGGCGCGTTCCCCGGGATCCCGGTTGGGCCGTCAACCGCAACCCCTGCGCCCGCTGCGGCGCGCCCCTCGCCGAACGTCGCCTGAGCGCCTATCACTTCGTGGAGGAATCCCGCACGGTCTGCTACGTGGCGGCGTACTGCGCCTTCAGCCACACCTGCGCTACCGGGCGATCGTCAGCGACGTGACGATCGCGGCGAAGGCGTCGTTCGCGGCCCGGGTGTCCGGGCCGGCGAGACAGGCATCGAGGGCGATCCAGCCCGTCGTGCCCGGGACTGCCGGGAGGACGACCGCGATCGACTCCGTCCCACCGACGGCCTGACACGCCTCGTCCGCTGCCGCATCGAAGCGGCGAGCCGGTAGACCGCCGACCGAGATCGACCGGCCTCCGGCCGGTGGCCGGGATCCCGGCATCCCGTACTGCCTGACCGCGACCATGATCCCGCCCGGGGGCAGCTTCACGACCGGCCACGGGTGGCAGACGCCTCCCTGCGCGGTGTCCTGGCACTCGCTCGGAAGCTCGAGGGGGCTGACCCAGGCGAACGTCACGTTGCCGCTCGGGTTCGCCAGCCCGGGGCGCACGTGCCAGGCCGCCGGGGCATCAAGGCCGACCGGGCCGGCGGACACGTGCTGGACCTCGGTCGACGACGTCGTCGGCGCCGAGGACGTGGGCTGGGCAAGGGAGGCCGATGGCCGTGGCGGCGAGGCGGCTGTGCAGCCGGCCGCGAGCAGGGCGCCCAGGCAGATCCCTGCGACCACGAACGAGCGGGCCATGTTCACCTCGCGAAGACCGATCGGGGACGTTCGTCAGAGAGACGCCTCAAGCGCCTCGATGGTTGCTGCCCGTGGCTCCATCATGGCCGTGGAGCGCGAGCAGGTGCTCACCCTTGCCCGGTCGCAACATCCCGCAGCGCCGAACGTCGAACTCATCGGGCAGGCATGGTGCACGATCTCGATGCAAAGGAGGTTGACGTGCGGGCTGGTCGGGCCACCCTTGTCGAGACCAACCGACGCTCGAGGCGGGATTGGGCGGCGTCCGTCGTTGGGGCGGGGCGGGGCCTCTGGCTCCTCCCACTCGACGTGACGTTTCGGACCGTGGGGCTGCGATACGGTTGGCTGAAGGCTATGTTCGAGCGGACCCCCGCACCGATCCTGGCGGGACTCGGCCAGCTACGCGCGGAACGCGCGGCGTGGCGCGCGGTGCGGAACGTGCCGGCCTATCGGCTCTTCTTGCGGGACGCGGGCGTGAGCGGTCGATCGCTGTTCCCGCTCGGGATCCTGGGGCGACTGCCCGAGACCGACAAACCGTCGTACGTCGACCGGTTCAGCCTGCTCCAGCGATGCGTCGATGGTCCCGTGCCGTTCCCGGGAACGACGATCGACGAGTCGAGCGGATCGACGGGCACCCCCTACAACTGGATCCGAGGGCGCCACGAGAGAGAGGTCGCTCACCGCAACATCGGCTTCTTCGCCCGTTACGCATTCGGCACGCGGCCCCTCGTGACGATCAACGCCTTCTCCATGGGGGCCTGGGCCGCCGGCTTCAACATGAGCCTCGGGATGATGCGGCACGGGATCGTCAAGTCGGTCGGCCCCGACCTTGACAAGATCCTCTCGACGCTCGACTACCTCGGCCCCGGCTACCGCTTCCTCATCTCGGGGTACCCGCCGTTCCTCAAGCACCTCCTCGACGAGGGGGATCGTCGCGGGTTCCCGTGGGGCTCGTACCGCCTGCATGCCCTCGTGGGCGGGGAGGGGATGACCGAGGAGTTGCGCGACCTCCTGCTGGCCCGCTTCCAGTCCGTGTTCTCGGGCTATGGCGCGACCGACATCGAGATCGGCATGGCCGGCGAGTCGCCGGTCAGCATCGCGATCCGGCGCCTCGCCCGCGCCCGACCGGACGTGCGCGCGGAGCTCTTCGGACGCGACCCACGGCTGCCCATGGTCTTCCAGTACAACCCGCTCATCCACTTCCTCGAGGTCAACCGGGACCACGAGATCGTGTGCACGGTCAGTCGCCTGGACCTGCTGGCCCCGCGGATCCGCTACAACGTCCACGACGAGGGCGGGCTGGTCGACTTCGCTACGGCGGCGGCGACGCTGCGCCGCTTCGGCTACGACATCGCAACTCTCGGATCGGCGCCCGAGGCACGTGGACCTCGTGGCCCGCTGCCATGGGTCCGGCCGATCCCCCTGCCGTTCGTGTGGATCCACGGCCGCCGGGACGCGACCATCAGCGTGATGGGCGCGAACATCTACCCGGAGGACATCGAGACCATCGTCTACCGGGACGGCGACCTCATCCCTCGGCTCCATTCGTTCCTGCTGACGGTCATCGACGACGAGACCGGGACGCCGCGACCGGCCGTCGCCCTGGAGCTGACCGACGAGACGGGGGTCGACGATGCGTGGCGAGCCCGGATGTCGGATCGCCTCCGCGATGGGCTGCGCAGCCTCAACATCGACTACCGGTCGTCGATCGCCGAGTTCCCCGCCGCGATGCAGCCGGTGGTCGAGACGTACGGCGTCGGCGGGGGGCCGTTCGGAGCCGACGCTTCGCGCATCAAGCAGCGGCGCATCGTCCGGGCGTAGTCGACGCGGCAACCCGCGGGCGAGCTCACCCGAGGCCTGCGCCTGCCCGAAGCTCCGTACCCAGCAGGTATCATCGAGGCGTGACCGAGCGCATCGCCGATCCGCAGGCCGTCTGCCCGTTCGTCGCCTTCGACGACGAGCGCGACTTCCGGGCCCCGGTGCCGGACCATCGCCACCGCTGCTTCGCCGAGAGCCCTGCCGCGCCGCGTGCGCTCGCCCACCAGGCGGCGTACTGCCTCTCAGGCGCGTTCCCCGGCTGCCCCACGTTCGTGGACTGGGCCCGCCGCGAGGCCGCGCCCGTGAAGCCCAAATCGCCCGTGCGCTCGCTGCGCGACCCGGCAGGGACGCCGCGGCCGGCTGCCCTGCCCTCGCCGGCGAGCCAGGCTGCCGAGCCGGCTCCACGTGCCGGGGCGGCTGATTGGACCGCTCCGCCGCCATGGGCCGGCCCCGTGGCCGGGGTCGCGGTCGGGCTCGGCGCGGCTGGAACGGGGTCGGGCCCGGAGGACGGGCTCAACGGGCCGAGTGCCGCGCCGGGCGCTGACCTCGCGGGCGGCGACCTTCCGCCGGGGATCGCCCCGGGAACCGCGCCGCCGGCCGTGACGGCCACCGCCGCCGACGACACGCCGGCGTTCCTCGCGGGTCGGAGCGGCCGGTCGATGCCGCCCCCGCCCGTCGGGGTGCCGGGCGACGACGCCGGGGTCGAGCCATACGATCCGGCCGGCGACCCGGTCGCCGCGGGGTCCGGCTCGGCCGTCGTCCCGGCGTCCGGGGCTCCGCCTCCACGGCCGCCGGGCGAGCCGCGCCGCGTGCCAGTCGGCTACGCACCCGTCGCCGCGACGAAGGGACAGCGCGCCGGCACGTCCCGCCCGGAGCACGCCGATCCGTCCGCGCCCAGCTGGGAGCAGCCGCGTCGCCTCGAGGCCTACCCCACGCTGAAGTCGCGCGGGGGCGGCGGGATCCCGCGGGTTGCCGTCTACGCGATCGTCGTCCTCCTGGCGGGGGGCGTCCTGTTCGCGATGCCGTTCCTGCTCCGCGCCGTCGGTGGCGGCGGCACGACCAGCCCGACGGCGCAGCCCTCTGCCTCCGCCCAGGCGACCCCGAAGCCGAGCGCGACGGCCGCGGCCTCGCCGGCACAGGTGGTCTACGTGGTGAAGGCGGGCGACACCCTGTCCAGGATCGCGGCCAAGTACCACGTAACCATGGACCAGATCCTGACCGCCAACCCCTCGATCAAGAGCGCGGACAAGATCGCCATCGGCGACAGGATCGTCATTCCGCAGCCGGCCGCGTCGGGTGTCGTCAACGGGGCCATCACGCCCGCGCCGTAGCCCCCCGCCGACGCCCCCCGTCCCGAACTGCGTCAGCGCCGCGGCGTCAGGTTGATCGAGGTGATCTTGCCGGCCTCGACGCGGAAGGCCGCGTCGAGATGCTGCGATGGGGCTCCCGGGCGCAGGACGAGGACATCCGCCTGCCACGTATTGCCCAGGTCCTTCACTTCGCCGGGGACCATCTTGAGGCCGGCGTCCGCGCGCAGGAACCAGCCGCTCACCTGGTCGACGCCCCGCAGGGTCCGGGCGCTGTCGCCGACATGGACGCGCATCTCGACGCGCTCGTCCATGAGCGCGACGGCCCGATCCCGTGCCCCGGCGTTCAGCTCCTCGAAGAAGACTTCCATCGTGTCGACGGCTCCCATGGCCCGAGTCTAGCGGAAGCCGACCCCGGGCACGGCGAGGCGAGCCGCCTCATCCGAGGGACCCGAGGGTCGCCCGACGACGCGCCAGGGCGAGGGAGCCGTCGGCCTCCACGATCACCTCGGCCGGCCGTGGCCGGCCGTTGTACGCGGACCGCATCGACGCCGCGTACGCTCCGGCGTCGGCGATGGCGACGAGGTCGCCACGGCGAAGCGGCGGCAGCAGGTGCTCGCCGAGCATGTCCGTCAATTCGCAGATCGGTCCGTCCACGCGAGTGGGCCGGGCGACCGCGTCCGGCCGCGGGGCCCGGCCGAGGGACGTGAGGGCGACGACGGCGTGCTCGGCGCCATACAGGGCGGGACGGATGAGCTCGGTCATGCCGGCGTCGATGACGACGAGACGCCGGGTGCGGTCGTCGGTGGAGGACCCCGGCGGCACCACGGCCAGGGCGTGCGTTCCCGATCGAGCCTCGGCCATCGGCTCGGGCGGCAGCGTCCGCTCGCGCACGTGGAGGACACGGGCTACGAGCCAGCCGCTCGAGGCGACGAGCGCGCGACCGGGCTCGACAGCAAGGCGCCGCGGACGGCGATCCGCGGGGATGGCGGCGAGGAGCGCGGGCATCTCGGCCGCGAACCGGTCGGGACCTGGAACGGCCGGCATGAGCCCCCCGCCGCTCAGCTTGCCACGGCGCCACCGTGGTCCCGTGGTCGCCGGCTCGCCACGGGGCTGCCGGCATGCCGCCGCCGACGTCGAGCGTGTCGAGATCGGGCATCCCACCGCGCAGCAGGCCCAGCAGCGCCAGCGCCCGGCGCACCGCGTCTCGCCAGGCGTCGACCGCCCCGAGCTGCGACCCCACGTGGAGGTGGAGGCCGCGCCAGCGGATCGGCCCCTCCACGCCCCCGCCGGCGTCGAAGACGGCGCCCACTTCGTCGGGGCTCACCCCGAACTTCGCGGAGCGGCCGCCGGTCGCGAGGCCGGCATGCGTCTCCGCCTCGACGCCCGGGTTCAGGCGCACGAGGGTGTCGATTCGCAGGGGTTCGCCACCGCTCGGCTGCCGGCGCCGAACCGCCGTCACGGCGCGTGCCAGCGCCGCCGCCTCGTCGGCCGACTCGACCGCGATCCAACGGAGCGGCTCGCCGGCCGCGGCCGCCCGCACGGCCGCCCGCAGGTCGGCGTCGGTCTTGCCGATCCCCTCGAGCGTGATCCGGGCATTGGGCAGGCCGGCTCGACTGGCGAGGGCCCATTCGCCCCGCGAGACCACGTTGGCCCCGAAGCCGTGCGCGGCGAGCCGCGTTACGAGCACTGGCAGGTCGTTCGCCTTGAGGGAGTAGGCGCGCAGCCAGGGATCGGGGAAGGCCGCCCGGAACGCATCGGCAGCCCGGTCGAGCGCGGCGCCGTCGGTCACGTAGATCGGCGTCCCGAAGCGACGCGCGGCCGCCCGCAGTGCGGGCGCGAGGGCTGGCATTGGGTCGCCGGCGGACACGTCGCTCGGTCGTGGCGGACGCGGTGTGCCCCCGGGCTCCACGGATCAGTCGGGAACGACGAGGCGCACCACTGCCGACACCAGCCCGACGACCAGGGAGCCCAGCGCCGCCGCGACAAGGGTGTCTGCAGTCAGGATCTCGGGCGGGTAGTCGCCGATCTTGATCGAGCCGCCGATCTCGTTCGAGATGTACGCGGCGAGGAGGAAGAGTCCCATGTTGAGGACGATTCCGAACAGCCCCATCGAGACGAGGTTCACGGGGATCGAGAGGGCCTTCACGATCGGCTGGACCAGGCTGTTCACGACGCCGAAGACGAGGGCGACCACGCCGAAGGCGAAGAGGTCGGCCGGCATCGTCTTGAAGGCGGCCGACGGGATCTCGATACCGGGCACAAAGCGCGCGGCGACCCACAGGGCCACCCCGGTGGCGATGAGCGTGGCGATGAAGCCCTTCACCCTGCTCCTCCTCGCGGTGATCCGTCCCCCGACCCTGATGATCCCACGCCGCGGCCTCCATGGCGAGGCCGACCGGGGCGAGAGACGAGATGACGCTGGCCGTCGCGAACGAGCGGAAGCGGGGAGGGGCGCGCCGATGCGCAGCGACGCCGTCCCCACGGACGAACGGAAGCGGGGAGGGGCGCCGGCCCCTCCCCGCAGCGTGGCCTGGCCGAGCGGGCTATTGCCCGGCGGGCCTCGTCGGGGCGGCGAAGCTGAAGCCGGAGTCCTTGGCACAGGCGGTGTCCGCCGCCTTGAAGTCGGCCGTGCCCGGATCCAGCTCGAGCCTCATCGAGAACGTACCCGCACTCGTATCCACGACGGGGTCCGGGACGTTCAGCCCGTGATCGCGCATGCAGGCCGCGTACTCCCGCATGGGTGCCACCATGGAGGCGATGTCCCCGGCGCCGGCAACGCCGCCGCCGACGACGGCCACGCCACCAACCACGCCGGCCGCGCCGGCGCCACCGAGCGGGAGGAGGGCGCTGCCGGGAACGGCCGAGGCGGTCGACTGCTTGATGCCGGCGGCATCGAGAATCGGAGCGCAGGCCTGGTTTGCCGCCTCGAAGGCGGCCGGGTCGAACGCCGGCCCGGTGGCCGCGCCGAGGGAGCCTTCCGTGTGGAAGGTGGCCCCGGACTCGAGGACCGGGCCGGCTGCATCGCTCGACGGCCCGGGAGCGCCGGGGGTGCCGCCCTGGACGAGCACCGGGGCCGGCAGGTCGATCGCCATGCTCCTTCATGCAGGCGCGGTAGGCGTCGAAGGCGGCGTCGACCTTGGCCTGGTCCGCGGGCGACACGGCCGTCGCGGGCCCGGTTCCCACCATGATCGTCGCCGGGCCTGCGGTCGCGGCCGACGGCGAGTTCGCCGCCGCTGCGGACACCCCGAGGGTGAGGGCGATCAACAGCGTCATGCCAAGCGCGCCGGCGAGTCGCCGACGCCTCCGCTGCGTCTTCGCCGGCGTCGGGGCTCCGGGTGGCGCTTCCTGCTCGAGGTCCATGGGGATCTCCTGCTGAATTCCTTCTCGCGGCGGCTGCCGCAGCCCGCCGTCGCGGCGGTGCCGGGACTCTTTGTCGCTCGCGGCTATGAAGAGTTCGTGAATTGCCGGGCGCCGGGCAGCGCGACTGAGAATCGCGCTCCACCCATCGGGCTCTCGGCGACCGCGATGCGTCCGTCGTGACGCTCGACGATCCAGGCGGCGATCGCCAGCCCAAGGCCGCTGCCACCCTGCGTGGCGCCGGGGCCGCGCCAGAATCGATCGAACACGCGCGGTCGATCGGTCGGCGGGATCCCGGGGCCGTCATCGTCGACCACGATGCTCCCCGCGCGCACGGTCACCAGCACCGTGCCCGCCTCGCGACCGTGGCGGATCGCGTTGTCCACGAGGATCGTCACGAGGCGCCGCAACCGGTCCTCATCGCCGCTCGTCACGGCTGGCTCGAGGTCGAGCGCGAGCCGCACGCCGCGCCTCGTGGCCAGGGGCTCGAGGGAGGCCGTGGCGTCGGTGGCAACCTCGGCGAGATCCAGCGGCGCGCGATCGACGTCCGCTGGACCCGAATCGGTTCGGGCGAGCGCGAGCAGGTCGTCGACCATGATGCCGAGGCGTACCGCCTCCTCGTCCACGGCCTCCAGGGTCGGGGCGACGTCGGAGACGCGCGCGTCGGGTTGCTGGCGCACGCGGGCGACGCCGGCCCGGATGACGGCCAGCGGCGTTCGAAGCTCGTGGCTCGTGTCGGCGGCGAACTCCCGCTGCCGGCGCAGCGAAGCCCGGATCGGGACCAGCGCCCGGGTCGCGTAGAGCGACCCGAGCAGGGCAGCCAGCGCAAGGGCGAGGAGGCCCCCACCGACGAGGACCGCGGCCAGGACGCCGAGCGTTCGCAGCTCGGCCGTCCGGTCGCCCACCACCTGGATGACACCCGCGGGTCCACCTGGGGCGGTGGCGGTCAGCGGCATCGACAGGACGCGGACCGGGACGCCGTCCTGCGTCGTCTCGTGCACGGCCGTGCCGCCGGCCCGGGCGATCGCGTAGCCCTCGGGATCGACGGCGGCGCCGTTCGATGGTCCGCCCGGCGCGGACGCGTCGGCGGGGACGAGCACGGCCAGGGTTCCCGAGTAGGGCCCCCCCACCGCGAAGCCGGGCAGGCCGGCGTTCTCGCCCACCACCGTCAGCGAGCCGGATGAGCCGACGATGCCCGCGCTACCGGCGGTGACCGGGCCGACCCCGGTGACGGGCATGGTCGAGGTCATCGCGGCCCCGCCCGCGAGGAGACCGGCCCGGTCGCGAAGCAGGCTCTCGGAGGCGGAGGCCAGGGTCGTGGCCACGGCCGCGTAGAGCGCCGCCCCGAGCACCACGAGCACGATCAGGGTCGACCCCGCGCTCCAGGCGATCAGCTGCCAGCGCACGCGGCGGACGAGCCGCGTGTCCGCGTCATGGCCCGGGGCCACGGCGGCGGCCGGAGCGCCGTCAGGCATCGGTCGCCTCCGGCTGGAGACGGAACCCGATCCCGCGCACGGTCTCGATCCTGCGCGCCGCCGGTCCCAGCTTGCGGCGCAGGAACGCGACGTACGCGTCGACCGAGTTCGGAGTGACGGCGACGGCGAACGGCCAGGCATGGTCGAGGAGCTGGTCGCGCGTCAGCACCTGTCCGGGATGCCGCAGCAGCGTCTCGAGCAGCGCGAACTCGCGGGGGCTCAGGTCGACGGGCCGGCCGTCGACCCGGACGGATCGCCCGACGTCGTCGAGGGCGATCGGACCGCAGGTGAGCCGCGTCGCCGGCAGGGCGGCCGGGCGGCGCGTGATCGACCTCAGGCGGGCCGTCAGCTCCTCGAAGGCGAACGGCTTGACGAGGTAGTCGTCGGCCCCGGAGTCGAGGCCGGCCACCCGGTCGGCGACGGTGTCGCGCGCCGTGAGGAACAGGATCGGGACCGCGCTCCCGGATCGCCGGATCCGCCGGGCGACCTCGATGCCGGAGATGTCGGGGAGCCCCACGTCGAGGATGATCGCGTCGACTCCGCTCTCGGCGAAGATCAGGCCATCGCACCCGCACGCGGCCACGTCCACGACGTGCCGCTCGCCGGCGAGGAGCTGGGAGAGGAGCGCCGCGAGACGCGGGTCGTCCTCGATGACCAGGATGTGCATCGTGACCAGCATCGGGCCACGCGGTCATGAAAACGGCATGAAAGCGGCGCGGTTTTGTTCACCAGGCGCACGGTCCCGTATCGGGCGCGGCCCGGGCCGGCCGGTCCCGCCCGGATCGCGCCCGAGCGGCGCCGCCGTAGCGCGCCGCCGAGGCGCCGCCGTAGCGCGCCGCCGAGGCTCCGCAAGAGCGCGCCGCTGAGGCGCCGCCCAGCGTAGCGCGCCGCGAGGCGCCGCCGTAGCGCGCCGCTGCCCTCAGCGCAGGAGGAACCCCGTGCCGAGCGGGTCCGTCGGGTCGAGCACGAAGTGCGAGCGACCGGCGAGGTGGGCGCTTCCCTCGACCTCGGTGATGACGGCGGGCCGATCGGCCACCTTCGTCACCGCGCTCACTCGGCCGGCGAAGACCGAATCGACGATGCTCCGGTGGCGGAGGGTCTCCCCGGTCCGGATGCGGCCGGCGGCGTGGAGGATCGCCAGCCTGGCGGACGTCCCGGAGCCGCAGGGCGAGCGGTCGACCTCGCCGTCGGCGAACACGGTCACGTTGCGCTGGGTCAGCACCGCGTCATCGCCGGGGGCCGTGGGCTCGTCCTGCCACCAGATGATCCCGTAGATGCCGCGCAGCTCGGGCTCGTCGGGGTGGACGACGTCGAGGGCGGCGTCGAGGGCCGGGCGAAGCTCTCGCTGGAGCGCGATGAGCGCAGGCAGGCTGGCGCCGTCCACGGCCAGGCCGAGCGGCCGCACGTCGGCGGAGCCGTAGAAAGCCCCGCCGTAGCCAACGTCCAGGGTCACGGGCCCGCGCGTGGTTGGCAGCGTTACCGCGGACGCGAGCACGAACGACGGCACATTGGTGAATCGAACGCTCGTAACCCGGCCGGCGCCGGGATCGCAGCGGGCGACGCAGGCCAGCCGGCCCGACGGGACGTCGACCGTCACCCGCGTCTCGGCCCCGGTCATGGGGAGAACGCCGCTTTCGAGCGCCCACGTCACGAGGGCGATCGTCCCGTGCCCGCAGGCGGTCGAGTAGCCCTCGTTGTGGAAGAAGACGACCCCGATGTCGGCGCCATCGTCGTTCGGCGGCACGACGTGGCAGCCGTACATGTCGGCGTGGCCGCGCGGCTCGTACACCAGGAAGCGGCGGACATCGTCGAGGCGCTCGAGGGCGAAGCGGCGCCGCTCGAGGATCGTGGCGCCCTCGAGCGGGGGCACCCCGCCGACGATGATCCGGAACGGTTCGCCCCCGGTGTGGTAGTCGACGGTGTCGACCTCAACGGGGCCCGGGAGGACCTGTTCGGGGAAGGCCGAGGGGGCGGCGTCGGGAACGCGCGGCCCGCTCATTCAGCTCCTCCCCGTGACGCGAGGCGGGCGCGGAGGCGATCCCGCACCGCCGGCCAGTCCTCGTCGACGACGGCATACCAGGCCGAGTCGCGGACGCGGCCGGCGGCCGTGACCTGGTGGCGCCGGGCGATTCCCTCGAAGGTCGCCCCGATCGCGAGCCAGCGCGGCCCGTGATCGCACGTTGAGGGCGTCCGTCTTGAGCTCCACCCGCATCGCGCCGAGGTCCTCGAAGGCGTGGGCCAGCATCAGCAGCTTGGCCTCGGTGTTCGCGCCGCCGCCTTGCGCCGATGGCGTGAGCCAGGTCCAGCCGATCTCGAGGCGTCGGTGGGCCGGCACGATCGCCATGTAGCGAGTGCTCCCGACGACCCGCCCCGAGGCCAGGGCCACGGTGGCGAACGGCTGCTCGGTCCCGGCGTCGCGGGCCTCGAGGGCGTCGTCGAGCCACGCGCGCATCGACGGCTCGTCGGTGAGGGGCGCGTGCATCCAGGTCCAGGTGTCAGGATCAGCGCCCGCGGCGACCAGCCCAGGGAGGTGGGCGTGGGCGAGCGGTTCGAGGCGCACGAGCTGACCAACCAGGGTGACGGGCGCAACCCAACCACCTTCAGGGGCTGGCCTCGCATGGCCTGGCGCAACGGAGCCCGGCACCGCGGCCGGACCTGCCGCGTCGAGGCCCGACTCACCGGCGGCGACCATGGCCACGCGGCCCGACGCCCCGCCCGCGCCGGGGCCAGCGGTGACGCCGCCAGTGGAGCGTGGGCTCGGCGGGTCAGGTTCGCTCATCGCGCGATCGTACCCGGGCGCGTGGTCTCGGGCCTTCGAACTGCACCGGGGCCGGGGCCACACGCTCGGGGTCATCAGCAGCGGGAATGCTTGAATACGACTCGTTCACGCTCGGCAGACACCGTCAACGGGCAATTCGCCGCGATCGTCGCGCTCGGCTGCCCGGTTCTCAGCAGCGCGGGTGCTGACGGCCGTCATGGCGCCCGACGCCGTCGCGGTGCAGCGACCGAATGTCGGCCAGCGGCGACCGCCTTGAGGCCGCCCGAGGGTGCGGGCCGCCGCGACGGCTCCCCGACGCCTCCGAGGGCGGGCCTCCACGGGGCGGGCCGCCGCGACCGCTGCCTATGCCTCCGCGGGGCGGGCGATCCGTACCTGCTCCACCGCCATTCGCAGGAGCTCGATGCCGGCGGGGTCGAGGTCGTACGTCCACTCGCGGATCCGCTCCTGGCGGGTGAACCGGGGGGCCAGGCCGATCTCGAGCGCCTCGCGGGTCAGCAGGAGAAGGTCGGCCTCTCGGTCGACTCGGTCGAGCGCGGCCTCGTCGCCGGCCACGGCCTCGATGAGGCGCGTGCCGCCACCCGACCGGGCGAGCCAGTCCTCCATGTTGGCCGTGCTTCTCGCCGATGAGCAGACCATGCCCACGGTGCTGCCGGGCTGGAGCGCACCGATCTCGTCGAGGAGCTCGGCATACGACGGCGCGGCCATGAGGGCGATGACGGGCGCCCGGCCGGCGACGAGCGCCACCGTCTCGTCGGCATGGAAGGTCGACGTCGCGACGAGGTCGTAGTGGCTCCGCTCGAGGCGCTCCACGACCGTGTCGATGAGCGCGCCGTCGGCCTCCGCGACCCCCGCGAACGCGTCGCTGATGCGCTCGGCGGCCCGCCGGGCGTCGGCCGCCGTGCATTCGACGAAGAGGACGTGAACCTGGGGCCCGGGGCGCCGCCGCTCCGTGGCCACGGCGTAGACCGCCGCCGCCACCTCGTCGGCCGAGTAGCCAGCCCGGGCAGCGGTTCGCAGCAGCTCGGCCACGAGGCCGTCGAGAGCGCCGGTCGTGCGGCGCACGGGAGGGCGGGCCGCAACGCGCGTTCCCGCCCCCTGGCGGCTGACCACGTAGCCGGCCTCGGCGAGTCGCCGGTAGACCGCGCGAACGGTGTTGGGATTGACCCGCAGCACGGCGCCGAGCTCGCGGACGGTGGGCAGTCGCGCACCCGCGTGGAGGCGGCCGGTGTCGATCTGGTAGGCGAGCTGCCAGTGGAGCTGCGTGGAGATGGGGACGTCCGAATCGCGGGCGATGTCCAGGTTGCCGGCCGCCGCGGCGCCGCCCGGCGTCGTCGCGATCGCCAGGCCGCGGGCGGACGCCAGCTGCGAGGCGGAGGCCCCGGATGGCGCCTCGCGTGGCTCGGGTGGTGCCCCGGGTGCGGTGGGGGCCGTCGGTGTCGTGGGTGCCGTGAGTGCCGCGGGCACGGGCTGGGGCGACCCGTCCGGCACGTTCGACCGGCGCCGACCGGCCTGCTCCGTTCGGGACCTCTCGCCCATTGACATAGTCCGATAGTCCAACTAGGATTGCACTTGTACTACTCGACTATATCAACGAACTCACACACGACGACCACGAGGCGATTCTCCACGATGGAATTCCTGCTGCTCATGCTCGCGATCCTGGTCGGGCTGTTCGGGCTCGACGTCGCCGCCGACAAGATCGGTGTCAATTCGCGCCACGACTTCGACGATCCGCACGCGCCCGTGCACGGCTCGCTCTGACATCCGGCCCGCTGGCGGGCCCACCATACACGCTCGGCGAGGCACCTCTCCTCCTCCCTCCGCCAGACCGAGCCTCGACGAACCGTCGGCTGTGCCGGCGGTTCGTCCGTTTCCAGGGCCCGGTGGGGCCGGCTGGTCCGCGACGAGTTCCAACTGGCCTCGTCCTCCCGATACAGGCCCGGGCCCGCGGCATTGGCGGCGCACGAGCACGACCGCGCCCTGGAGGTATGGGTACCCGGGACCGAACGGCATAGCCCCATGGGCCCAGATGCCCCGGAATTCCTTAACGGCACTTTGTGCCCGGTGGTATCTGGGCCGCGGTGGTGCCTCCGGACAGCATGGGGTTGCGACGCCGCGTGAGGCTCGGCGCCGCCCTAGCCACCTCGATTGGGGTCCGCGCCCCCGGTCGAACAACCGAGGAGGACTATGATGTCCGACCCCTCCCACCCCACGGTGCCGCCGGGCAGGCGCCAATTCCTGACCAGGATGCGGCGGCCAAGCCGACGCACGTGGCGGGCTCTGACCCTCACCGGGATCTTCCTCCTGGTCGTTCCCGCGGTGGTGCTCGCTCAGTCGAGCTACCTGTCCTCCTGGCGGACGAAGTACCCGAGCTCTACGTCGGACGACGTCGCGAGCTGCTACCTGTGCCATGGGACCGCCGATCGGTCGACCCTGAATGCCTACGGGGCGGCCGTGTTCCTCAGCGGAACCAACGCCGCTGGCTACACGGCGATCGAGGGTGCGAACTCTGACGGCGATACAGGTGGCGCCTCGAACATCGCCGAGATCAACGCTGGCGCCCAACCCGGATGGAGAGCCGGCCCCAACAACACGCTCTACGACGTCGCTGACGGGACGACCGTGGTGTCGACAAATGTAGTGCCGCCGGCGGCGATCACCACTCCGATCGATCCGACCGCCGACCCCGACGCCGACGCCCGACGCCCACGCCCGACGCCGACCCCGACGCCGACGCCCGACGCCGACGCCCGACGCCGACGCCCACGCCGACGCCCACCCCGACGCCGACGCCGACGCCCACGCCGACGCCCACGCCGACGCCGACGCCGACGCCCACGCCGACGCCCACGCCGACGCCCACGCCGACGCCCACGCCGACGCCCACGCCGACGCCCACGCCGACGCCGACGCCGACGCCCACGCCGACGCCCACGCCGACGCCCACGCCGACGCCCACGCCGACGCCCACGCCGACGCCCACGCCGACGCCCACGCCGACGCCCACGCCGACGCCCACGCCGACGCCCACGCCGACGCCCACGCCGACGCCCACGCCGACGCCCACGCCGACGCCCACGCCGACGCCCACGCCGACGCCCACGCCGACGCCCACGCCGACGCCCACGCCGACGCCCACGCCGACGCCCACGCCGACGCCCGAAACGGGAGTTGATCTCGACATCCAGAGCTTCGATGCCAGCCACAGGGCAGACCTCGCGCACTCGCCCTGGATCACCCTGAGGCTCCGCATCGCCAACAACGGGACGGTCGACGCGACCGGAACGCTGATGGTGATCGGCCAGCAGCACGGGAAGGTCATCTTCGCCACGGTCGTGTCCGTGACCGACCGGCTCGGCGGAGGCGCGACGAAGTACGTCGTGCGCGTCAAGCACCTTGACCGGCTGTCGCCCGGCAAAGTCGTCTGGACGGCCTACCTGCAGACGCCCGGCGATGTCGATGGCCCCGGCGGCGATGGCGCCCGGACCTCGACCCTGCTCGTCGAGCACCATCGGGGGCACGAGCGCTGCTGAAAGCCCAGCGCGAAAGCCAACGACGGGGGCGAGCGATCGCCCCCGTCGTTTCGTGTCGGGCGTCGTTCGATGGTCAGCCCGGGTCCTGGTCGACCTCGGCGAGCGCCTCCCGGTAGATCTCGGCGCCGTTGATCCCGCGGGCTGGCGACAGCGAGCAGGGCGAGATCGTCGACGAGACGGCGCTCCAGGCGGGTGCCGGCGAGGCCGTCGACGAGCCGCGCGGCGCGGGCTGCCGAGCGAAGGGCCTGCTTCGTCTCGGGACGGGACGGCTCCTCCCAGTACCAGGCATCGCTGGCGAACATGGCCAGGCGCCAGCGCTGGGCCTCGAGAAGGACCTCGGTCTCGCGGCGCTCCGCATTGGGGGCGCCTTCCCCGAGGAGGCGAGCCGAGAACGCCGCTGCTGTCGCCTGTCCCAGGACCACCTCGACGTAGTCGTCGCGGGCGGCCCACGGATCGAGAGGCCTCGCCCGGTCGAGCGGCGCGGCCCTGTCGCCCGCCTCGACGCCGCCGGCCGCACTCGCCCCGCCCACCGCCGGGATGGCCGCGGCCCGTTGCTCGGTGATGGTGTCGATGGCGCCGGCCAGTCGCTCGAGAGCCGCCCGCAGCGGCTGCTTCCAGCGTCCATCCGGCGTGCACGGGCACTCGGCCGACCAGCGGAGGACCCCGTGGTGGCAGCTCCAGGAGGTGCGGTCGGCGATCGCCGCGACCGGGAGCGCCGCGGGGTCCTCGGCTGCCAGCTCCGATCCGAGCGTGACGACGTCGAACCCGCGGTCCATCGCCGGATCGACCAGGCGCTGGAGGAACAGGTCGCGCCAGCGCTGGTGATGGCCGTAGAGCTCCCCGTCGGTGGCCACGACGACCAGCGGTGTGCCCGGCTCGCGGCGCAGGGAGCCGTCGCGATGGAGCGGCGCGGTCATCAGGGGCAGCGCCCACTCGCGGGCGAAGCGATCGGCGTCCGCGGTGACCTCGGGCTGGAACGAGACGTCCCCGGACAGCCCGGCGTCGTAGAAGGCGACGATCAGCTCGCGGCCGCCGCCCAGCTCGACGCGATGCGGCCGGCGCGTCTCGAGGCCCGGCGTCGACGCCTGCCAGGGAGCCAGGATCGTCCAGCGAATGCCTTCCTCGGCGAGCACGCGGAGGACGTGACGGTCGACCGCGGTCTCGGGCAGCCAGAACCCGGCGGCCGGCCGGCCGAACCGCAGGGCGAAGTCACGGAGGCCCCAGCAAATCTCGGTGCGGCGGTCGCGGGCGGATGCCAGGGGAAGGATGACGTGGTGGTATCCCTGGGCCACCGCGTTCGCCCCGTGATCGGCCGCCGCGATCCGGGCGAGCACGTCCGGGTCCTCGGCTGCCATCCAGCCGGTCAGGGTGGGCCCGACGTCGAACGTGATGTGGTCAAGGTTGCCGCGCTCGGCGTTCGGCCGGTAGCACTCCGCGCTGATCCGCGCGTTCCAGCTGGGGAACGGCGCCGACGTCGGGTCGAGCCGGGACGGTCCACCGAATGGGTCGCGCCGCTCCGGCTGGTACAGGTGGGCGTGGATCGCCAGTCGGCCGCGGGTCACCGTCCTGGCCGCCGCTGCCTCTTCGGCCGCGCGATCCCGGCTCGTAGCGACGATCTGCTCGACCCGGACCGCGATCGAGGCGCCCGGCTCCAGGACCAGCGGCCAGGCGAGGACGAGCGCCGAGCCCTGGTAGACGCGCTCGAAGCCGGCCTCCGAGCTCGAGACCGTGTCGATCGACGAGATCCACGCCGCCGCCGGCGGTCTCGCCCGTGTCTCGATATCGATGCCCACGTACTCGTTGCCCGAGTGGAGCGCCGCGAGCGACGCCCGGCTGGCCGACCCGTCATGGGGAATGCGTTCGCCGTCGAGGAGGTAGTACGCCGCCGGGTTCCCGCCGCCGCCCAGCATCGTCAGGGCCCATTCGACTGCCAGCGTCGCTTCCAGCGGACCGGCGCCGCGGTTCTCGACCCTGACGTCGAGCGACAGCGTCGGCGTGCGACGGTCGCCGCCGGCCGTCAGCGTCTTCACCACGCGGATGGGAAGGGCCGCGTCCGGCGTGCAGGCGACGCCGTCCCGGGCCATGCGTGCCCAGGACCCGCCCTCGTCCGTGCCCGTGGCCTCGACGATGAAGGGCCCGGCCACGAAGTCGCCGTACTCGGAGGCGTCGGCGCGGCCGAAGGCGGCGGGCGTCGTGCCCGGAGCGAACAGGTGGACGAGGCCCGAACGGCGCTCGTAGGCGTCGTAGTGGAGATGCCCGGCGAGCCCCACCTCCTTCGTGCTGACTCGATCGTGGATCGAGCCCACCGCGTCCGCGCCGCGTTCGGCGTCCGCTTCGCGTTCGGCATCCTCGCCGCGTTCGGCGTCGGCGCCGCGTTCAGCGTCCGGGCGGCCGGCAACGGTGACGTCCGCGCCACCCGCGGCGGCGGCTGTCGGCCACGTCCGCTGCGAGGGCCCGTTCGTGGGCGACGAGGGACTCGTGCGAGGCCTCGGGGCGGCGGCGCAGGACCGACGCCAGCGCGTGGCGCACGGCCCGGATGTCCCAGCTGCCGATGCCGCCACCCTCGGACGGCTTGATGGCGACCACCTGGCCCGCGGTGGCCAGGGCGATCTCGGGGACGCCGTCGAGGTCGAGATCCTCCTCGCGGGCGCCATCGACGGCCGTGCCCGCCGCGCGGGCCGCCGTGTCGGCCGCGTCCTCGGCGGCGATCAGGTGCTCATGCGTGGCCAGCCGCATGTGGCTGATGTAGATGCCCCCGAACAGGCCGTGCCAGTAGCAGTCGTTCGACTGGCCCTGGTAGAGGTGGTCGAGGGCGGCCGTCCGGGCCGCGCCGGCGGGCATCGCCGCGACCTTGGCCGACGTTCGCAGCATCTGCTTGTGGAGGTCGTTGACCTCGCGGTACTTCACCTGGAAGTTGCGCCAGAAGCCGCCGCGCAGGTAGCGATGCTCCGCCGCCCCGGCCGCCTCGGCGCGGTGGAGGAGGTTCGCGAAGACGGGGGTCTCGTTCGGCGGCAGGGCCCACTCGCCCATCTCGGCGTACGACGCGGTGGGGATGTAGACCCTTCCGATCGTCCGGTTGCGATCGAGCCAGTCCGAGGGCGTGATGGTGGTCAGCCAGCCGGCGTTCGCCTCGAGGGCCGTGAAGAAGCGGTCGACCCAGCGGGTCGCGCCCCAGCAGTGCTCCCAGGTCGTGGGCCACGACCCGAGCTTCTCCCCGTCGTCGCCCATCGTCCCCAGGCGCTCACCGGCCTCCGTCGCGTGGGCCCGCAGGTAGGCGATGACCTCGTCGACGTCGCCGAACGGGATCCGGTAGCGAAGGCCCTTCTCGGTCGCGAACACCGCCAGCAGGTGGCCCTGGTCGTCCGTCGTGTACGGGCCCCAGAGGCGGTCCTCGGGGATGGCGGCGGCCCGGAAGTGGTTGTCGTCGAGGATCGTCCATCCGTAGCCGGCGGCCACCAGCGATGTCGGGACGTCGGGCTCCCAGACCCGCTCGGCCAGCCACGCTCCGCGCGGCCGGCGGCCGCCGATCTCCTCGACGGCATCGGCCATCTTCGCCAGCTGCCCGCGGCGGTCACGCTCCGGCAACGAGGCGAGGACGGGCTCGAAGTAGCCGCCGCCGAGGAGCTCCACCTGGTCGCGCTCCACCAGGGCCCGGAGGCGGGCGAGGAACTCCGGACGCTCGGCCCGCAGCCAGTCCAGGAGGGGCCCGCTGTAATGGAGGCCGACGCGGACGCCGGGATGGCGATCGAGGGCTGCCAGCATCGGCTGGTACGCCCGCTCGTGGGCCTCGGCCACGACCCAGCCGAAGTTGCCCACCGGCTGGTGGTTGTGGAACGTGAGGGCGAGCGAGATGCGCGGCGCCACCAGGGCGTCAGCCGGCCTCGGTCACGACGCGCCGCTTGGGGGTCGTGACGGCCGGGTCCACGCCGGCCGCCGGCAGGTAGAGCAGCTCCGCGTACTCGTGGAGCATCCGCGTCGTCGAGAAGCGCCAGATCGTCGTGGACATGGCCCGCTTCATGAGCTCGAGCCACCCGTGCGGGAGGCCGTCGGCGCCCCGCCCGTAGTATCGGGGTGCCACCTCCTCCTCGAGGATGCGGTACAGGTCGAGGGCATCCGCCCAGTCCTGGGCGCCCTCGTCGGTGGTCGTGACGCGGCCGCCGATCGCCCACCCGTTGTCACCGGTCCAGCCCTCGTCCCACCAGCCGTCGAGGACCGAGAGGTTCAGCACGCCGTTGATCGCGGCCTTCATGCCCGACGTGCCGGACGCCTCCAGGGGGCGCCGCGGGTTGTTGAGCCACACGTCGACCCCGCGGACCATCAGCTTCGCGATCCGCATGTCGTAGTCCTCCAGGACGAAGACGCGGCCGCGGAGCTCCGGGGACCGGCTCCGGGCGAAGATCGACTGGATCACCTGCTGCCCCGGCCGGTCGGCGGGATGGGCCTTGCCGGCGAAGATCAGCTGGACCGGACGCTCGGCGTCGTGGACGAGCCGGGCCAGGCGGTCGTTGTCGGAGAAGATGAGGGCCGATCGCTTGTACGTCGCGAAGCGGCGGGCGAAGCCGATCGTGAGCGCCTCGGGATCCAGCCCGTGCTCGAGCTCCGTGAGCGTTGCCGGCGACTCGCCGTGGCGGGCGAGCTGGGCGACGAGGCGTTGGCGGGCGAAGGTCGCGAGCAGCCGTTTCTGGTGAAGGTGGGCCTCCCAGAGCTCGCGGTCGGGCACGCGCCCCACCCGTTCCCAGAAGCGTTCGGCGTCGGACTGCCCGTCGAGGTCGTCGAGGTTCGCGTCGAGGAAGCGCTCGAACAGCTCGCGCATGGGCCGGCCGATCCAGGTCGGGGCGTGAATGCCGTTGGTGATCGCGTGGATGGAGCGCCCGCCCAGGATCTCCTCCCACGTGTCGTTGGCGGTCACCGCGTGGAGGCCGGAGACCGCGTTCGCGCCATTGGAGAGGCGGAGGCTGAAGGCGGTCATGTCGAACTGGCCGGGATCGCCGTCGGCGCCGCGCCCGAGCGCGAGGACCTCGTCGATCGGCACCCCGCCCGCGCCGGGCGCCCCGGTGCCGGTGCAGAGTGGGCCGGCAATGCGCCGCACGAGGTCGGCGTCGAAGCGCTCGTTGCCGGCCGAGACCGGAGTGTGGATCGTGAAGGCGCTGGCTCGCTTGACGACCTGCCAGGCCGCGTCCAGTGGGGTGCCCGCGGCAACAAGCTCGCGAACCCGCTCGACGAGGAGGAACGCGGAATGCCCCTCGTTGAGGTGCCAGACCGCCGGCGAGACCCCCAGCGCCCGCAGGGCCCGGACCCCGCCAACGCCGAGGACCAGCTCCTGGTGGAGCCGCATCTCGCGGCCGCGGACGTACAGGATGTGGGTGATCGGCCGGTCGGCGTCGTCGTTGCCGGGATGGTCCGTGTCGAGAAGGAGGACCGGCACCCGCCCGACCTGGAGCATCCAGACGGCGGCCCGGATCGTGCGGCCGGGAAGCTCAACGGGGACAAAGAGGGGGTCGCCCATCCGGTCGAGCACGCGCAGGGCGGGCAGGCGGGCGAGGTCGAAGTCCGGGTAGGCGTGCTCCTGGTGCCCGTCGGCGTCGATCGTCTGACGGAAGTAACCCTTGCGGTAGAGAAGGCCGACGCCGATCACCGGCAGGGCCATGTCGCTGGCGCTCTTCATGTGGTCGCCGGCGAGCACGCCCAGGCCGCCGGAGTAGATGCCGAGGGACTCGTGGAACCCGTACTCGGCGCAGAAGTAGGCGATCGGCCCCGGCAGCTGGCCGGCGTGCGCGCGCTGGAACCAGTGGTCGGCCCCGCTCCCCAGGTAGTGGTCGAGGCCCGCCAGCACGTCCTCGTACTCGGCGATGAAGACCGGATCGTCGAGGAGGGGCTCCCAGTTGATCGCGCTCTCGAGGAGGGCGATCGGGTTGCGGTACCGGGACCACGTGTTGGCGTCGATCCGCTGGAACAGCAGCGCCGCCCGCGGGTGCCACATCCACCACACGTTGTAGGCGATGCGGCGCAGGCCCTCGAACTGCGGGGGAAGCCGGAATGGGGCGCCGGGCAGGGTCGGGACGCGGACGAGGGGTACCATCGGCGGCGATGATAGCGTGCGCCCGGTCCCCATCCGGGGCCGGCGCGTAGCCTCGCCGTGGCGAGGCGCGCCGATTACCATCGCCGGATGCACGTGATCTTCGTCGCCGCCGAGTGCGAGCCGTGGGCCAAGACCGGTGGCCTGGGTGACGTCGTGGACGCCCTCGCGCGCGCCCTGGGCCGGGTGCCAGGGGCGCTCGACGAGCCGGTCGACGTCTTCCTGCCGCGCTACCGATCGGTGCAGGTACCGCCCGGCATGCGCCTCGAGACGGTGGTCGTCACCGTGCCCGACCCGGCAGCGGCCACGGGCTCGATCGAGGTCGCGGTACGCTCGTTCGACGCGTCGGGCTACCGCCTCCGCCTCGTCGACCATCCCCCGGCCTTCGATCGCGACGGGCTCTACGGCGACGCCCGGGGCGACTACCCGGACAACGCCTGGCGTTACGTCGTGCTGGCCCGGGCCGCCCTCGAGGCCCGGCGCGCGGAGCGGCGGCCCGTCGACGTCATCGCCCTCCACGACTGGCACGCGGGCCCGGCGGCGATCCTCCGCGATCTGGCCTACGCCACCGACCCGGTGATCGGGCCGGCGGCCGTGACCCTGACGATTCACAACCTGGCCTACCACGGGTGGACCCCGCGCGGCCGCGTGGCGCAGCTGGGGCTGGGCGCGAAGCCGCCCATCGGCGACGCCTCCGGCGTGGACCTCCTGGGGGAGGGGATCCGCCGGGCGGAGGCGATCAACACCGTCAGCCCAACGTACGCCCGCGAGATCCTCATGCCCGCCGGCGGCATGGGGCTCGACCGTGATCTCCGGGCCCGGGGGGCGGCCGTGACCGGGATCCTCAACGGCCTCGACCAGGACCTGTGGGACCCGGCGACCGACGCTGCGATCGCGGCGCCCTATGACGCGCAGGACCGCTCGGGGAAGTCCGCCTGCCGCCGCGACCTCTGCGCGCGCGTCGGGTTCGACCCCGCGGACGACGGCCCGGTCCTCGGGGTCATCGGCCGCCTCGATCCCCAGAAGGGGTTCGACCTCGTGGCCGGGGCGGCGCCGAGCCTGGCCGCCCGCGGGGCGCGGATCGTGGCCCTCGGCAGCGGCGACGCCAAGCTGGTCGCCGGGATGCGGGCCGCCGCGGCGGCGTACCCGGGGCGGGTCGCGATGGTCGAGCGATTCGACCGCGACCTTGCCCGCCGTATCTACGCGGGCGCCGACCTGTACCTGATGCCGTCCCGCTTCGAGCCGTGCGGCCAGGGGCAGATGATCGCGATGCGCTACGGGACGCCGCCGGTGGCCCGCCGGACCGGGGGCCTGGCGGACACGATCGTCGACCTTCACGAGGATCCCGCGAACGGCACCGGGTTCCTCTTCGGGGAGGCGACCGCCGACGCGCTGCGCTTCGCGTGCGAGCGGGCGATCGCCGTCATGCGCGATCCCGACCCCGGTCGATGGGACGGGCTCGTGCGCCGGGGCATGGCCGTCGACTGGGCCTGGGAGCGCTCGTCGGCGCCGGCCTACGTCGCGATGTACCGCCGGGCGATCGCGGCTCGAGAGGTCGCCCGAGCCGCGGCCGGGCGCGTTGCCCGCGTCGCCACGACCGGCAGCGAGGCAACACGATGACGGATGCATCCGGCTCGCGAGCGTTGAACGGCCCGACCACCGTCGAGTTCCTGGCCGCCGGGCTCGGCGATCGCAGCTACGTCGTCGCCAGCGATGGAGCCGCCCTCGTGGTGGATCCCCAGCGCGACGTCACGGCCTACCTCGAGGCGGCCGAGGAGCTCGGGTCGCGGATTCTCTACGTCCTGGATACGCATGTCCACAACGACTACGCGTCGGGCGCAACCGAGCTGGCGCGTCGCGCGAATGCGGCGGTGATCATGCCGGGAGGAAGCGAGGCCACGTTCCGTCACCAGGCGCTTACAGCGAGCGACACACTAGACGTCGGGCCGCTCCGCGTGCAGCCGATCCACACGCCTGGCCACACGCCGGAGCATACGAGCTACCTGGTTGCCTCGGCCGGCGAACCTCAAGGGCCGGACCTCCTCTTCTCGGGAGGCTCGCTCCTGGCCGGTTCGGCCGGACGCACCGACCTGCTCGGCGCGGCGTGGACCGACCGCCTGACCGCCGACCAGTTCTCGAGCGTTCGCCGCCTTGCCGACCTGCCGGGCGCGACGCGCCTCTATCCGACGCACGGCGCGGGGTCGTTCTGCACCGCATCCGCGGCCGGCAGCGGAGCAGCCACGACGATCGCGGATGAGCGGGCATCGAACCCAGCCCTGGCCGACGACGACGAGTCGGGCTTCCACGCCCGGGTTCTTTCCGGGTTGCTCCGGTACCCGTCGTACTACGCCCACATGGCGCCGCTCAACCGCGCTGGCCCCCCGCCGCTCGGCGCCGTCGTTGATCCGCCGCTGGTCACCGCGAGCGAGGCCGCGGCCATGCAGGGGGGCGGGGTCGTGGTCGTCGACGGCCGGTCACGCGATCGGTTCGCCGCCGCCCACATTCCGGGATCTCTCAACGTTGAGCTCGATGACACGTTCGCCACGTACGTCGGGTGGCTGGTGCCGTGGGGGCGACCGCTCCTGCTCGTCCTCGATGGCGACCAGGACGGCCGGGAGGCGGCGCTGCAGCTTGCCCGGATCGGATGGGACGCCGTCCGCGGCCGGCTGGTTGGGCTCGAGTCCTGGGAGGCGGCCGGACGCCCGGTCGGACGGTTCGAGCGGACCACGCCCGCGCGGCTGCGCGACGCGCTCGCCCGACCCGCCTCTGAGCGACCGCTCGTGCTCGACGTCCGCCAGCCGGCGGAATGGGAAACGGGGACGATCCCGGGCTCGGTGCTGCGGTTCGTCGCCGACATCGCGAACCCCCGGGCGTGGCTGCCCGCGGACCGGGAGATCTGGACGATCTGCGCCGCTGGCTACCGGGCGGCCATGGCCGCCAGCATCCTGGCCGCGGAGGGCTACCGGGTCGTGGCGGTCGACCGTGGAGTCGCGGACGTGCTGGCGGGCCGCTGACGCGATCCCGAGTCGACCGCGCCGCCATGGCGGGCTCCTGCCAGGATCATCGCGGCGACCGTGAAGCCGGATCCATCGGCGGCAATCTCGAAGGCGTTGCGGGCGGCCTGCGGTGCCTCGCGGAGCAGCCGCCGCACGCCGTCGGCCCGCCACGGCGCTGGCGCGGTTCGGGACAGCCAGTCTTCCGTGTCGTGGCGGAACCGCCACTCGCGGATGATGTCGCCCTCGAAGCCCGCGCCGGCGATCATCGCTCGCCACTCGGATGCCCTCGGCGTGCGCCCGTGGGTGGGATCGCGAAGGAGCTCGACGGAGTTGAGGAACGTGTCCAGCCCGGCCTCTTCGGGGGCGACCAGGTCCACGAGCACGATCCGCCCGCCGGGGCGCACGACGCGGGCGACCTCGCGCAGGGCGCCGGCCGGGTCGGGCCAGTGGTGGATCGAGAAGCGGCTGATCGCGATGTCGAACGTCGCGGCGGGGAAGGGGAGGCTGTCGGCCCGGGCCTCGGTCCAGCGGACGTTGGCCACACCCCGCTCTTCGGCCAGGCGACCCGCGACGGCAAGCATCTCGGGGGTCGGGTCGATGGCATCCACGCGGGAGACGCGAGGCGCGATGGCGAGGGACGCGTGACCGGCGCCGGCCCCGAGGTCGAGGGCGCGGTCGTTCCGCCCAGGCGCCGCGGCCTCGACCATCCAGGCGAGGTCCGGGCCGTCCGCGTGCGACCATCCGGTCCCGTAGCGCTCGGCAACGGCCGCCCACTGGGCGCGCAGCGGATCGACGGTCACGGGGCGTCTGCCGGCGCGATGGACGGCTGTCGCGACGCCGATCGCGCCGGTCGGCGCGGCCACTCCGACGGCGGCGTGGGCGGCCCGGGGACGGGCGGCGCCCCCATGGCCGCGAGGAGCCGCGTCGTCGAGGCGGCGATCTCGGCTACGGCAACGTCGAAGGCCGCCGCGTCGTGAATCCGGGGAGCGCGCACGGCGGCGATCTTGCGTACGTACTGGCGGGCGGCGTCGTGGACGTCGCCATCCGTGGACGGGGGCGCGGCCCGGCCGCGCAGGGGGCGAATGCTGCGACACATGCGACGCAGCCTACCGCGAACGGGCTACGAGCCCCGGGTCGCAGACCGGCCATCGGCCCGGGACCGGCCGGCCGTGGGTGGCGCGGCACCGGGGGTCGTGGTCGCGACGCCTGCGCGCGCCAACCCGGGGCGGTCGGGCGCCTTCGCGCGTCACGCGCGAGGCTCCCTCCCTCTCACGTCGCTCCGACGCGAAAGGGCGCATGATGAACGCTCGGAGGTGCAACGAATGCGTGCTCGATTCCTGCTGATTGGCGCTGCCGCGGGCGCCGCCGCCGGCGCTGCCGCGGCCTATGCATTCGCCGTCCGGCCGTGGTGGCGCTCGTGGGGCGTCGATCCCGAGGAAGTCGACCAGGAGTTCGCCGGCGACGACCTCGTCCCCGACGCGACCGTCGTCGAGACCCGTGGTGTCGAGATCGGTGCGCCGCCCGAGGCGGTCTGGCCCTGGCTGGTGCAGATGGGCTACAACCGGGCCGGCTGGTACAGCTACGACATGATCGACATGAAGGGGGCCAGCGTCGACGAGATCCGGCCCGAGCTGCAGCAGCTCGCGGTGGGGGACACGGTGCCGAACTCGCCCGAGACGGCGTTCGTCGTGCGCGTGCTCGACCCACGCCGGGCCCTCGTGCTCTACGCGGACGAGAAGCTCGTCGAGGAGCAGGTGGCCGCGGCGAGGGAGCGGAAGGCCGCCGGCGAGGCCGCCGAGACGACCCCCGCCAACCTCCGCGCCGCCACCAGGATGATGCCCGCAATGCCGGGCTTCGCGGCGAGCTGGGCCTTCGTGCTGCAGCCGCTCGATGACGGTGGTCGCACCCGCCTCGTCGAGCGCTTCCGGGTCCGGATGCCGGCCCAGGAGGGTCCCGCGTCGGCCGCGATGGCGGGCGTCTTCGGGTTCGGCGTGTTCGCCATGACCCGCAAGCAGATGCTGGGCATCCGCGATCGGGCCGAGGCCGCGCTCATCGCCGCCGGGATCTCGGCTGAGTTCATGGAGCGAACGGCCACGGCTCCGGCCCCCGCGTCGAGCCGCCTGCGGCAGCCCCGGCCGACGAGCCGTCCATCGCGGCGACACCCGACACGCCGTCAGAACCCGCGCAGTAACGGCGCCTTCGTACTGACGAACGGGCCCGGCCGGGGGCGGCGGGGTCGCGCTGCGGACGGCCATCCAGCATCCCGACGTCGTCCGGAGGGTGGCCCTGGTGTCGACCCCGTTCAGGCGCGCCGGCTGGTATCCCGAGATGCTCGCCGGCATGGACTCGATGGGTCCCGAGACGGCTGAACCGCTGAAGAAGACGCCGCTCTATGCCGCGTACGCCGCGATCGCCCCGCGTCCGGAGGACTGGCAATCGCTTGTGACCCAGCTCACGACGCTCCTCAAGGTGGACTACGACTGGACCGACGAGGTGCGCGGCCTGCGTCCCGCCGTGATGATCGTGGCCGGCGACGCGGACGGGCTGCCGCCGCGGCACGCGGTCGAGTTCTTCGAGCTCCTCGGCGGGGGCGGCCGTGACGCGAGCTGGGATCGCTCGGGCATGACGAAGCACCGCCTCGCGATCCTGCCCGGGGTGACGCATTACGACATCAACATCTCGCCTGCCGTTGGCTCGGCAGTGGCTGGATTCCTCGACGAGGCCTGAGCCATGGCCACCTATACGCTCAACGACCGGGCCGTCGCGCACGCCCGCACGCTCATCAAGGCCCGCCAGTACGTGCTCGACAGCGACTGGGGCGACGTCGCCCCAACGGCGGCCACGGAGAACGCGTACCTCAAGGCCCACTCGTGGGACGAGTACGCCGCCTGGCACCTCGGGTTGACCGACGGCACAAACGACGAGACGAAGGCCCGCTATGCGTTTGTCTTCGGCGACTTCCGGCGGGTGCATCGGACCGGGCTGATCGCGTGCGTCTACCGCGCGTCCGAGTGGCGGCACAAGGCGATCGAGCTTGCGGCCCACGAGCTGCTCCAGGAGCTGGACCGCACGAGCGGCTGACGGCGGCGCGGGGGTCAGAGACCCTTGGGATCCTCGTCCAGGATCCCCTGGGCGGCTTCGGCGCCGGCCTTGGTCGGCGCGCCTTTCAGGATGTACTCGAACGCCGACCGCGACCAGCGCCCCGATGATCGGCCCGATGAGATAGATGTAGTAGTTGGTCAAGTCCCCGCCGACGAGCATCGGTGCGAGGGATCGAGCCGGGTTCATCGAAGCGCCCGTGACTGGAGCTCCCCAAACTGACACCAGCCCGATGTAGGCGCCGACGGCGATCGCCCCGTTGATCCCCACGTTGCGCGCGCCCGACGCCGTACCCAGGATCACGCTCACCAGCCCGAGCGTCAGCACGGCCTCCGTCAGGATGGCCACCGCGGGGGTGATCGACGGGGTCGGCTCGGTCGCGCCGTTCAGGATCCCGCCGTACATCGCATTCAGGAAGAGCGCCGCGAGCGTTGCCCCGACGACCTCGGCCACGATGTAGCCCGGCACCCGTCGCCAGGGAAAGTTGCCACGCACTGCGAAGGCCAGGGTCACGGCGGGGTTGAGATGGGCTCCCGAGATCGTGCCCATGAAGAAGATGACGCCCATGACCATCATGCCGGGCGCCAGGGCCTTCATCGGGAGGGTCAGATCACCGCCGAACGAGGTGGCCCCGATCACGCCCCCACCCGCGGCGACCAGGACCAACAGGAACGTGCCCCAGACCTCGCTGAACAGACGCCGGTATTCCAGCCCTGCATCGTCGAACTGGGTTTCGGCCAGGCGAGCAGACGCGGTCCGGCGGCCGAGCCACTCGAGCAGCGGCTCACCTTCGTGGGCAGTTGGCGCCGTCATTGCTCCCTCCTCCACTTCGCGTCGATGCGGGCGGCCATCGGTCCGGGCCCATGTTTCCGTGTCGCGACGCAAACGGCAAGGGGTGACCATAGCAAACGTGCCGGAGCGACCTTGTCTGGAACGGGAGCTCGACGCCAGGCGCCGTGTCGTTGGCGACGCGACGTCCCTCGCGTTCGCGCGCTACCGCTCGTCGAACATCGGCACCGTGATGGTCGCCTCGAACGGGATGACCGTCGATCCGCATCCAACCATGAAAGGAGTAGCATCGCCGGGCGGGCGTGCCGAATCCCGGAAGCGCCCGACACGCCCGCGACGCCCGTCTCGACTGAGATCGGCAGGCTGAGCCACCAGCCTGGGGGCCGCTCGGTGGTGCGATCGCGGCGGGGGATCCCGACCGGGGATGCGTGGGCGCGATCGCATCCGGGTGTGGCGCGCTTGGGCCCGACCGGAGCGACGCCAGAGGGGGCCATCATGGCTGGTCAGGCGTTCGACGATGACGTCACGCTCATGTGCCAATGCCACGGGTCGACCTTCGACCTGACCACCGGTGCCGTCCTCCGCGGCCCGGCCAAACGGGCCCTGTCGGTCTACGACACTCGCGAGGACGAGGGGGCGATCAAGGTTCGGATCTGAACGGTGTCCCGAGACCGATGTCCGGCCACCCGAATGGGGAGGGTAACAATGGGCAGGGAACCGTCATGACCGACGACGACGCGAATGATCGCGCTGTTGGGAAGCGACGCAGGGTCGTCATCGTCGGTGGCGGATTTCGCGGGCGTGACGTGCGCCGTCAAGCTGGCCCGCGGGGGCGACGTCGACATCACGCTCGTCGATCGGAACCCATATCACCAGTTCCAGCCGCTGCTCTACCAGGTTGCGACCTACCAGCTCGCCAGGGCGGACATCGCGTATCCCCTTGCGGAGGTGTCGCACCACCATGGTGGCTTCCCGATCATCGAAGCCGACGTCGTGGCGATCGATCCGTTGACCAAGACCTTAACGACGGCGGACGGCCGCACGATCACGGGTGACTACGTAGTGCTCGCGGCGGGCTCCCAGGCGTTCTTCTTCAAGACGCCCGGCGCGAGCGAAGACTCGATCCCGCTGTATTCCCTCGACGACGCCATGCGGCTCCGGCGGCGCATCCTGGCCGTCTTCGACGACGCGGCCGCCGATCCGTCCGTGCTCGACGAGGGCGCCCTCGAGTTCGTGGTGGTCGGTGGCGGCCCGACGGGCGTCGAGATCTCCGGGGCGATCGCCCAGATGATCGGGACGACGATGCGCCAGGCGTTTCCGGCGGCACTCGTCGATCGGGCGCACATCACGCTCGTCGATCACGGCGGGGCGCTGCTCAAGGCCTTCTCCGCCGAATCGAGCGAATATGCGGCCCGGATCCTGATCGGTGACGGCGTGGAGCTCCGCCTGGGCGTCGGCGTGGCCGAGGTCGGTCCGGGGCACGTCTCGCTCTCGGACGGCTCGCGGATCGCCACCCGCTGCGTGGTCTGGGGTGGCGGCCTCCAGGCGGCTCCCGTTGCCGCGGCCGCCGGCCTGCCGCAGGGACACGGCGGTCGAATTCGACGTCCGCCCGGACCTGACGGTCGAAGGATTCGATGGCGTCTACGCGGTGGGGGATGTCGCCAACATCCCGACGCCGGACGGCCGGGTCTACCCGCAGCTCGGGTCCGTCGCCCAGCAGACGGGCGGATGGGCCGCGAAGAACATCCACCGCGACATCCACGGGGACGAGCCGAAGCCATTCAAGTACCGAGACAAGGGGATCATGGCGATGATCGGTCGCGGGGCGGCCGTGGCCGAGGTGGGGGGTCACCACGCCCTGCATGGGAAGATCGCGTTCCTCGCGTGGCTCGGGGTCCACTCCGCGCTGATGTCCGGCTTCCACGAACGGATCGACGCCTTCACGAACTGGGCGTGGGACTACTTCGGGTCGCACGGCGCGCGGCCGCTGGACCGAACCGACGAGCCCGTCATCGACTGGTCAGACGACGCGGAGCCAGCCGACGAGCGGGTCGTCCCGGTCGCATCGGCCTGACCGGCACCGATGAGGTGCAGCCACAATCGAAGGAGGAGCCGGATCGTGAGCGAACCGGACTATTCGCCCTGGTGACGGACTGGCCAGTCCAGGTCCCTGTTCCAGCCGCCGAGCAGCAGGTCCGTATCGATGGATCCTGAATTCCTGTCCCGGGTCCAGTTCGCCCTGACAGCGAGCTTCCACTTCATCTTCCCGCCACTTTCGATGGGCCTGGGGCTGATGCTCCTTGTCGTGAGCGGGGCCTACCTCCGGACGAGGGACCCGAAGTGGCGGCGGCTCGCGTTCTTCTGGACGAACGTCTACGGGCTGATCTTCGCGCTCGGCGTCGCGACGGGGGTCGTCCAGGAATTCGAATTCGGCATGAACTGGGCCAACTACTCGCGGTTCGTCGGCAACGTGTTCGGGAGCCTTCTCGCCGCCGAAGGCGTCTTCGCGTTCTTCCTGGAGGGCGGATTCCTCGGGCTCATGCTCTTTGGCGGCAATCGACTCGGGCCCAGGCTCTGGTTCTTCGCCACGTTCATGGTGGTCTTCGGGGCCCATTTCAGCGCCCTCTGGATCATCATGGCCAACTCGTGGATGCAGACCCCGCAGGGCTTCACGATCGCCACCGATCCCGCTCCGTCGCGGGCCGTCATGACCGACTTCTGGTCCGTGATCAACACGCCATCGTTCGTTGCCCGGCTGATGCACGTGTTCTTCGCCTCGTGGACGGCGGGTGCGGCATTGATGATGAGCGTGAGCGCCTTCTACATCCTCCGGAAGCGCCATCTCGAGCTCGCGATGGCGAACATGAAGCTCGCCCTGGCCGGATTCATCCTCTTCGCGTGCGCCACGTTCTTCGCGTTCGGGCCGCAGCAGGCGATCGAGGTCACGAACATCCAGCCCCTCAAGCTCGCCTCGATGGAAGGGCTCTGGCAGAGCACCGCCTGTGCGCCGCTGTACCTCGTGGGCTGGGTGGACGAGGCCACGAAGACGACGACCGGGATCTCCGTGCCGTGCCTCTTGAGCGTGCTGGCGTACCTGAACCCGCAGGCCATCGTCCAGGGAATCGATTCGTTCGCGCCGGCCCCGACACCGCCCATCAACCTGCTGTTCCAGGTCTACCACTACATGTTCGCGCTGGGGTCGCTGTTCGTCCCGATCGGCTTGCTGGCCGGCCTGCTCTACGTCCGCAAGCGCCGGCTGTTCACGACGCGGTGGATGCTCTGGATCCTCGTCGTCACGGTGTTCTTCGTCGAGTCGGCGATCATCGCCGGATGGTGGACCGCCGAGGTCGGCCGCCAGCCGTGGGTCGTCTACAACGTGCTTGCGACGGCGGACGGTGTCTCGCCCAAGCTCAGCGCGCCTGAGGTCGTCTTCTCGCTCGGCACGTTCGTCGCCCTGTATTCGATCCTGCTCTTCCTGTTCCTGTTCCTCCTCAACCGCAAGATCCGCGGCGGCCCGGAGCCGCTCGAGGAGGCCGAGACGGTCGAGGTCGGGACGCTGCCCGACACATTCCGCGACATCTTCCGGAGGCGGGATCGCGCCGCCTCGAGCGGGGAGGACTGATGCTCGCCGAGATCTGGTTCGTCCTGTTCATCCTCATCGTCGCGGGCTACCTCATCCTCGACGGCTTTGACATGGGGGTGGGCAGCCTCCTGCTCCCGCTCGCCCGCACGGATGCCGAGCGTCGGACCTTCCTGAACAGCATCGGTCCGATCTGGGACGGCAACGAGGTCTGGCTCGTCCTCGCCGGCGGCGTCCTGTTCGCGGTCTTCCCACTTACGTATGCGTCGCTGTTCTCGGGCTTCTACGTCGCGTTCATGCTCGTGCTCGTGGTCATGATCCTGCGGACCGTGGCCATGGAGTTCCGGAGCAAGGAGGCGTCGGCCCGCTGGCGGTCCTTCTGGGACGCGGTGTTCGCGATCGCGTCGATCGGTCTGGCGTTCCTCCTCGGCGTGGCGTTCGGCAACATCGTGAGCGGCGTGCCGGTCGACAAGGACGGCAACATGACCATCCACCTGGTCGACCTCCTGACCCCGTTCGCGCTGCTCGTCGGCGCGACGACGGTCGCGATGTTCGCGATGCACGGGAGTCTGTATCTCGTGATGAAGACCGAGGGCGAGCTCCAGGCGAGGATCAAACGCGCCGTTCCGCGGTTGATCATCACGTTCTTCGTGCTCAATACGCTCGTCGTGATCGCGATGGTCCTGTCCCGGCAGGACATCACGACGCGCTATGTCGCCGATATCTGGCCGATCATCTTCCCCGCGGCCGCCCTCGGTGCCCTCGCCCTGGCATGGCGTGCGATGCGTCACGGCCAGGAGTTCCTCGCATTCGTCTCCTCGGCGGCGACGATCGGGTTCCTGCTGGTGTCTGGCGCGATCGGCATCTTCCCGAATCTGATCATCTCGACGACGAATCCCGCGTATGACCTGACGATCTACAACACGGCGGCGGCCGACAACACGCTCGTGGTCTGCCTGATCATCGCCCTGATCGGGATGCCCTTCGTGCTGCTCTACACGACCGGCGTCTACTACTTCTTCCGCGGCAAGACCACGGCAGAGCCACACGGCTACTAGCCGATCGGTCGACGCGGGGCTCCCCTTCCTCGAGCCTCGTGCCCCATGGCTGCTCGTGCTGGGCGGGCAGCGACACCGGATGGGAAGCTGCGCGAGCCCGGTCTTCCCGCCCTGTCTACGTGGCAGACCCTCTGCGGCTCGCCCGATCCATCTCGACCCACCCCTCGTTCCACGGGCCCTGACCGTAGATCTTGTCGATAGCTACCCGGAAGGTCCAGCCAGGCGGCATGTCGCGCGCAGGGTATTTGGCGCCCGGGCCGACATACCACTGGGCGAGGTGGTCCATCACGGCGAGCGCCCCGCCTTCTCCGACGTTCGCGCGGCCGTTGACCACCAGGTAGGGAAACAGCGCGTTCCCGTCGTACGTCTTCGCCTGGAAGGAGAGGGTGACGCGTGGGTCGCGCTTGAGGCGGGCAGCTCGCTTGGCGTCGAAGAACGAGGCGAAGACGATCTCGTCGCCGTCGAAGCCAGCCCAGCACATGTTGACGTGCGGCTCGCCCTGCCGGTTCATCGTCACGACGTGCGCCCAAAGCCCGCCGGCGACAAACTCGCGAACGCTTTCAGGAATGGTGCTCATGCCAACGAATCCTAGGACGAATTGGAAACGTTGGACCTTGGTCCGGGACAGGGTTGATCGCGGCGGTCGCGTTCGATCGTCGAGGGCTTGGTAGCCCTCCTTCGTCAGGGAGCCGGCGCCCAGTAGAATCCTGCCAACCGGCAAACCCCAAGCGCGTCGGTACTTGCCCCACCGGCATGACCTGGCATTGAGCAGAGCTAGGCGCGACGTGCCGTCGCCCGCAAGCCCGCCCGACTGTGCGCAAGTCGTAGCTCTCGGCGGCGATGGACGACTCAGGTTCGAGTCCGAGGTGACCGAATCGTCCAGCGCCCGGGCTCGGGGCTGAGCCCGTCAGGGGGGTACGCGCCGAGCGTCCAGTCCGGGGAAGAAGTGGAAGCCGATCTCTCGCACGAGCTGGACGAGATCGGTGGCGGTCAGGTTTGAGCCGTCGTCGGTCGTTCCCGGCGGCAGCGGGACCCCCATCGCCTTGGCCTGCGCGATGAGGCCCGGCACAAGCCCCTTGCCGAGGCTGCTCAAGAACGTTGCGACGACCTCGGGGTCCATCGCCCAGTCGGGAACCGGTTGGGCCTGAACGTCGGGCCACGTGCCGGGATCGCGGGGGGCATCGAGGGTGAAGACGCCCTCGAAGGTCCGGGCGATGGCGTCACGACCAGTGAGCGGTTCGCCCAGGTCCCACGCCTTGCGCAACGTGGCGATCAACGACGTGTGCCGGTACTCGTCGTTGTAGACCGCACCCTGTTCGACCCAGGGCGAGACGATGATCGCGGGGACGCGGTAGCCTGAGCGGTCGAACGTGAACCCGAACTCACCCGCCGGGGCATCGGGATCGGGCGGCGGAACCGGGCCAGGCGGGACGTGGTCGTACGTGCCCCCGGGCTCGTCCCAGCCGATGAGCAGCGCCGTGTTCCAGACGTTCGCACCGGTTTCGGACGTGGCGGAGCGGTAGGCGTCGTAGACCCGCTGCAGGAATGCCTCGCCCGACAGGATCGAGGACGGCGAGTCGACGCCGATTTCGATGCCCGGACCCATCGCGCGCCCGAGCGCGGGGTGGTAGTCGCCGTGGCCGCCAAGCATGTTCGGCTCGATGAACGAGAAGTCGGGCAGGGTGCCGGCCGCGGCGTCCTTCTCGAACTCCTCGAAGGGCACGATCTGGGTCGCGACCCGATCCTTCAGCCGCGAGTAGTGGATGACCCCGTGGAACGACACGGGCATCGGCTCCATGACGTAGATCTTCCAGGTCTTGCCGTGCTCCTCGAGCCGATCGAAGATCGTCTCCGCCGTGTTCTGGGTGAACCACTTTCGATAGGGGGCGTTGACGGTCAGTCCCGAGGACGTCGCCGCGGTCCAGAACGAGCGGTTCATGAAGGTCTGAGACGGCACCTCGCAGAACCAGTGGTCGAACACGCCGAACGCCCGGGCGATGCCGCTAAGCACCGGCACCTGCTCCGGGGTGTAGCCGGTCATGATCTGGGCGTACTCATCGTAGGTGGGCTGGCGGCCCATCTCTGCTGTGAACGTGCTGATGTAGTCGGTGACGAACCCGTCCATCGTGGGTGTCGTACCAGTCGGCGGCACGTTCCACGGCGCCGTGACACCCTCGCCGATCTTGAACCGGTTGTGATCGTCGAGCGTGTTGTAGAGCTGCGTGTTGGTGTGGTAGTACTCCTCGCCCGAATCCGGGTTCGGTGAATCCATGTCGGTCGCGATCCCGTACGGAACGACCTTCTTGTCGGCCCCGTGCTCTGCCCACTCGGGGATCGGGTTGCTCAGGTCCTTCCCGCTGACGCCATCAAACGTCTTGCCATCCTCGGGGCCGTAGAGGCGCCCGAGCATGTTGTCGAGCGATCGGTTCTCGAACAGGACGACGACCATGTGGTCCAACGCGTTCGCGCGCGTGCCTGGGCTCGTCATGCGGACGTCCCCTCCGATCCCGGGGCCGACACCGATCGGTCGACGAACTGGAACTTCACCTCATAGTGCGTTGCCAAGGCAAGCCCCGATGTCCATGGCCATCGACGGGTGCTTCGTCGAGTCGTCGAAGAACGACTGGTAGACTTCCTCGCCTCGGGCGGGAGTAGCTCAGTTGGCAGAGCGGCAGCCTTCCAAGCTGCATGTCGCGGGTTCGAACCCCGTCTCCCGCTCCAAATCCCTTCACTCGTGCTCAGGGCGAGACGAATCGCCGCGATTGCGCAGTCGGGACTATCTCGCCGGGGGCCGGAAGCGCCGACCGACACGCCCGGATCTCGGCTACCGAGATGACCCGTCAGTAGAGCCACGGGATCAGCCGGCGCGTGCGCCGCCGGTAGGCCGCGTACGCCGACGAACTGCTCGCTTAGCCACACCTCCTCGCGGCGCGACTTGAGATCGAAGAAGACGCCGAGGACGAAGGCACCCGCGAGGGCCATCGGTGACGCACATCACGAGGCCCCAGCCCAGGGCGGCGATCACGCCGCCGCCATACATCGGGTGCCGGACGAGCCCGAACGGGCCGTTCTCAATCAGTCGGCCGCCCGGGACGGGCCGTGGATACGGCCGTGAGCTGCCGGCGCAACGCCGTGGATGCCGGTGGTGACGAGGCCGATGCCGCAGGTAATGAACACCGCTCCGGCGATGGCCCCGATCACGCGAGCCGACGCCGCTCCAGGCGGGCCCAAGGAGCCCGGCGACGACGACGGCGACGAGCAGGACGACCTGGAGGACGACCCAACCCTCGCCGCGCCGACCGAGGTCGGGCAGGATGAACGTGGCTGGTCGCGAGGAAACGCTCCTTTCGTCGAGATCATGACCTCTACCTTCCCCCGCACGAACGGCCCGAGCGATGATCGCGAGGCCGCAGAGGATGAGCAGGGGGGCGAACACCGGAAGGTCGATGCCGGCGATGACCCCAATGCCCGCCACGAGGGCTCCGGACCCAACGATCACTCCGAACCGGTCAGGCGGCAGCCCGATGAGCGGGCGCGTCGCGTTCAGGCCGAGCATGAGGACGCCCAGGCCCACCAGCCACGTGCCGTCGGGTACGCCGGGGATGAGGGCGAGCACGCCCGTCATCAGAAGGAGGAGTCCCCAGCCGATCGTCTCTATCCTGCTGGCGGCCGTGTGTGGTGCAGTGTTCAGTGCCATGCCCATCGGTCTGTCTCCCGTGGCAGAGCCACGCCTGGTGTGCGTCGGGCGCTTCGCCCGTCTTACGACACTTGGAGACATAGTAGAACGAGCGCTCGTTTTATAAGTGCCATGTGGCACTTCCACAAGAGCGACTGAAGATCGTGCATGATGATACGAGCGTTCGTTCTATGTGATGATCGAGAGGGACCCGTTTGCCACGGATCACGGCCGAGCACGAGGCAGAGAAACGCAAGCAGATCCTGGCGGCCGCACGCCGGGTGTTCGTCGCCAAGGGCTTCCACGAGGCGAGCATCGACGACCTCGTCGCCGAGGGCGGCGTGTCCGTCGGTGCCATCTACAACTACTACGAGGGCAAGGACGAGCTGATCCACGAGAGCATCCTGGCCGCCGTCAACGCCGAGGCGGATGCCGTCCTCGCGGATACGCGCTCCGCAGGGGACGTGCGCGAGAAGATGGAGCGGGCGATCCGGGGCTGGTTCGACTACACGATCGACGCGCCCGGCGCCGCCATCTACCTCGTCCAATGCTGGGCGGTTGCGTCGCGAAAGCCCCTGATCCGCGACCTCCTGGTCCGGCGCCGCGAGCGAATGGTCATGCTGGCGGCACTCATCGGCCGGGAGGGCGTCGAGACGGGCGAGCTGCAGGGCGACTTCGACGTGGATGCCATGGCTCGAGGGTTCAGCGCCCTGCTCGACGGCCTCGTCCTCCAGCGCGTGGAGGAAGGCGAAGCCTATCGCCGGCCCGAGATGGAGCGACGGGCGCTTGCCTTCCTGGATCTCGTCGCGCCGCGCCGCCCCAGATGATGTAAGGGCTAGAGAGAGAGAGAGATCGAAGCCTGGCGGTTGGGGGTACACGTCGTCTCGCCTGGCGGCCTACAGGCCGGGCTGCCTCACGTCACGAACGCAGGCGGCGCCGCCGCGAAGCGCGGCGCCCACAGCCCGATCCCGACGCCGAACGCGGTGTGGCCAAGCAGCATGATCCGGTTGAGCCGCGCCACCTCGCAGGACCGGAGCCCGAACCAGCCGTAGCCCAACGAGGGGAACAGGACGAGGAGGGGCAGAACGGCCGTCGCGAGGCCGAACGCCGTTCCTGCCAGGAAAGCTCGGTCGCGCAGTTCCCCGCGACGGGGAAGCAGCAGGAATGCCTGCGTGAGGATGATGCCCGTGGAGTAGTGCGTGAGGAGACCAAGCGCGAGCTCTCCGCGTCGCGCGGGTTCACTCGTGATGTCATCGTGGCGCCACCGGCCGCGCAGCAGACCGGCCGCCCAGCGGCCGATCACGTTGAGGCCAGTGCGGTCGGAGGTGAGTGCGCTCCCTCCGATGCTGCTGGCGGCCACCAGTGCGGCGTCCATCGTGATCGTCGCCAGCACGCCTGCGCGAACCCCGGCCGGGACACGGATCGAGCGGGTGCGACGGTCGGGCATTGCGAAGCCATTATCCGTCGCCTGGGCAGGGCCTCGGAGGCGGCCGCCGATCCGTCGCCTGCATGTCGCGGGTTCGAACCCCGTCTCCCGCTCCAATCCCTTCATTCGTGCTCCAGGCGAGACGCTCGCCGCGCGTCGGGCCTTCCCCGACTCGGCCGAGCGGACGTGAGAGGCGCCGGATAGTGGACCGCCGCCCCGCCGTGCGTAGAGTCAGCTCGATCGGGCGCAGAGCACGGCAGGCGTGAGGGAGGCAACCGATGACGCAGTACGGGGTGCACGCGGGGACGGAAGGTGCCTCGATCGAGGACGTCCTCGCCTACTGGCGAACGGTCGAATCGCTGGGATTCAGCTGGATCTCCGCCTGGGATCACTTCTACCCGATCCTGGGACACGGTGAGACAGGCTCGTTCGAGGCGGTCGCGACGCACGCTGCGCTGGCGATGGCGACCGCCCGTGTCCGGATCGGCGTCCTTGTCTACGCCGTCGGCTACCGGAACCCGGCGATCCTCGCCAACGCGATCTCCACCGTCGACCACCTCTCGGCCGGGCGAGCCCAGGCGTCGCTCGGCGCCGGTTGGGCCCAGGCCGAGTACGAGGCATACGGGATCCCGTTCCCGCCGCTGCGCGACCGCCTCGACGCCATGGCCGAGGGCGTGGAGTGCCTCGCCCGCCTGCTCCACGAGGAGCGGGTCACGTTCGCGGGAGCGCACGTCCGCCTGCAGGGACGCCGCCTTGGGGGTTCGGCCCGTGCAGGCCCACGTCCCGGTCTGGCTCGGTGGCATGGGCGAGAAGCGGACCATCCCGCTCGCCGCCCGGCTCGCCGACGGCTGGGATTCTCCTCTTGGCCCGTCGGCCGAGGTCTTCGGGCGCAAGGTGGCGGTCCTCGAGCGCGAGTGCGAGCTGATCGGTCGCGACCCTTCCACGATCCGCCGGTCGGCGCACATCGGGCTCGTCCGGGACGAGCGACAGCTGCGCGAGGTGTTCGGGGACGAGGACGCCGACATCGGTGGGGCCGTCCTCTTCGGGTCGGACGACCGTCTGCTCGAGGGCGTCCGGGCGTTCGAGCTGGCCGGCGCCGACCAGGTCCTCTTCGCCGGCAGCGTCGTCGAGGGGACCGAGCAGCTCGAGCGCATCGCGGGGCTGCTGAACCTCTGACGGGGCGACCCCGGACCCGCACCCGGTGAGCCGCCCATTGCGGCGGCCACCGACCTCGCTATGATCAGTGCCGTCGCGCCCGCCCGAGGCGCGCCGCGGAGGTGAGCCCCATGCGAGTCCCGTTGGGTGTCAGCATCCTGGCAATCCTCGCGATCCTCGCCGGCGTGCTGGAGCTCGTGCGGGCGTCCATGTTCCTCGGCGCGATCGCCTTCGGGCCGATCCCGGCGGGGGACGGGCGGGTCCTCGTGGGCGCGCTCGACGTCCTCCTCGGAGTCCTCTGGGTCGCGGCCGGGGTTGGGGCGATCACGCTCAGGCCCTGGGCCTGGCTGTTCGGCATGATCGTGGCGATCTTCGCCCTCTTCGGTGCCCTGTTCGCCCTCCTCGCGACGCTCAGCTGGGAGTACGCCGTGGCGACCGCGGTCCTCCCCGCCCTCGTCGTGTGGTACCTGAACCGGGCCCCGATCCGGGAGGCGTTCGGGATCCAGGACGAGGTCGCCTGAGGAGCGGGCGGGGCCTGGCCGGATCGCTGAGGAAACCCCATGCGCAGATCCTTCGGCCTGCTTCTCGTCCTCGTCGCGCTCGTCACCGCGGCCTGCGCTGACGTCTCGACCCAGGCGTCCGAGCTCCAGGGCCCCGAGTGGGCCCTCAGGGTCTACCCGGCGGCCGACGGGAGGGCCGCGCTGGCCGCCATCGCCCCGTTCACGACGGCGACCTTCGAGCGGGGCACGCTGACCGGCAGCGGTGGCTGCAACCGGTACACGGCGTCCTACGACGTGAAGGGTGGCCTGCTCACGATCGGCGTCCCCACGGCCACGGCCATGCTGTGCGAGGGCGCCGTCGGCGACCAGGAGCAGGCGTACTTCGCCGCCCTGACCCAGGTCGGACGCTACACGGTGGACGGGGAGGCCCTGACGCTGAAGGACGCGGGCGGCCGCCCGATCCTCGTGTTCGCCCTGGCGCACCCGCTGCCCCTCGTGGGCACGCCCTGGCAGCTGACCGCCGTGAACAACGGGCAGGGCGGCGTCGAGAGCGTGCCGCCCGAGAGCCGGATCTCGGCCTACTTCGGCAGCGATCGACAGGTGAGCGGCTTCACCGGCTGCAATCGCTACGCCGGGCCCTACCGCGACCTCGGCGGGGCGATCCGGATCGGTCCACTCGTGACGACCCGCGCGGCGTGCGAAGGAGAGAACGTCGCCGCGCAGGAGGCCGCCTACCTCGCCGCCCTCGACAACACCGAGCGCTATTCGATCTCGGGCGCCACCCTGGAGCTGCGGGACCGCGACGGGGCCCTGCAGGCGAGCTTCGAGCTCGCCCTCCTGCCGGAGCCCGCGCCGGCCGAGTCGCCGACGCCCGCCCCGACGGCGGCCCCGACGGCGACGCCGGCTTCCACACCGACAGCGGCCCCGACCCCGACTCCGACCGCTGCCCCCGACGGCGACGCCGAAGCCCACGGCAACCCCCGCCCCGACGGCGACGCCGAAGGCCACGGCGACGCCGGCCTCGACGGCGACCCCGCAGGCGACCCCGATCCCGGCGACGCCGTCGCCGACGCCGGTCGCACTTGCCACCTGCCCCCTGCCGGCCGTGGGTGTCACCGTCTCCTACCCGGCGACGTGGTACACGGTGAAGGACGTACCCGAGTACGTGTGCGTCCTCTACGGACCGGAGCCCGTGACCGTCGACCCGGCCACCCGGCAGACGAACGCCAAGGTCTCCGTCATCGCGACCACGGCGCTGGCCTACGCGGACGTCGTCGCGGGCCTCACGAATCGCACGACGTGGAGCGCGGTCACGGCGGCACAGGTCACCGTCTCGACGCTCCCGGCGACGAAGGTCAGCGGGACGTCGACGGGCGCCGGCTCGGTTCCCGCCGGCGTCACGCAGTACTCGTACGTGGTCGACCGCGGGTCCGCCGGCGTCGTCATCATCGAGACGGCCGCGGCGGCGGGCGCCACCGACTTCCAGGCGAACACGCAGGTCGTCGACCTGATGGCCTCGAAGATCCAGATCGGCGCGCTGCCGACGTAGGCGCCACCGGGTCGCCGAGCCTCGGCGGCCATGGGGCGCCGCCAGCCCACGCGAGGGAGTCGACATGCGGCACCGACCGTTCGGTCGGACCGGGCGCTCGGTCAGCGAGCTCGGCATCGGCATGTGGGGGATGGGCGGCGGGGTCGGGGGCTGGACCGGCTCCGACGACCGCCGCTCGATGGCCGTCCTGCAGGCCGCGGCCGACGCCGGGGTCACCTTCTTCGATTCGGCCCTCGTGTACGGGGCCGGCCACAGCGACCAGCTGCTCGGCGACCTGGCGCGGGCGAACGAGGGCCGGGACCTGTTCCTCGCCTCGAAGATTCCGCCGAAGAACCGCCAGTGGCCGGCCCGCCCCGACGACCGGATCCGCGACGCGTTCCCGCCGGACCACATCCGGGCCTCCGTCGAAGGGATCCTCCGCCAGCTCAAGACCGCGTCGCTCGACCTCGTCCAGTTCCACGTGTGGCAGGACGCCTGGGCCGACGACCCGGGCTGGCAGCGGGCCGTCGAGGGCCTGCGTCGCGACGGGCTGGTCCGCCACGTCGGCATCAGCGTGAACCGGCGCGAGCCGGCGAACGTGCTGCGGACGCTCCGCACCGGCCTGATCGATGCTGTCCAGGTCGTCTACAACGTCTTCGACCAGGCCCCCGAGGACGAGCTCTTCCCGGCCTGCCGCGAACGGGGCATCGCGGTCATCGCCCGCGTCCCTCTCGACGAGGGCAGCCTCGCCGGGACGCTGACCACGCGGAGCCGCTGGCCCGACGGGGATTGGCGGAACACCTATTTCGGCCCGGCGACGCTCGCCGCGACGGTCGAGCGGGTCGACGCTCTCCGCCCGCTGGTGCCGGCCGGCCAGACGATGGCTCAGCTGGCCCTGCGCTTCATCCTCTCGAGCCCCGACGTGACGACCGTGATCCCGGGCACGCGCACGCCCGAGCACCTCGCCGCCAACGTGGCAGCCGCGGCGGCCGGCCCCCTGCCGTCCGACCTGCTGGCCGCCCTCCGCAAGCACCGCTGGGACCGGCCCCAGTCGCGCGCCTCACAGTCGTAGGGCGGCCGGCGCCGCTCGGCCCGCGTCGCGCGTCGCAGTGCCGCCGCCCGCTCGGTCCGCGTCGCGCGTCCGGCACCAAAGGGGACGGCAGCAGTGCGCGCATCCCCGGTGCTAGCAGCCGGGCTGCTGGGTGCCGGGCGGCCCGATCACGCGGTCGCGCCCGAACCTGCGGTTCGGCGGCAATCCCAAGCGTGACGACGGCGAATCCCAGCAGCCGGACGACTCGGGGTCATCTGCCCGCGGACCCGGGCGTTCCGCCTGCCGGCCGCCCGGGCACCCCGCGCGTCAGCCCCAGAGGGCGTCGATCGAGAGGTAGCGCTCGCCGGTGTCGTAGTCGAACGTCAGCACGCGGGCGCCGTCGGCCATCGACGGCAGCAGCTGGGCCACCGCGGCCAGCGCGGCGCCCGACGACACGCCGACGAGGATGCCCTCCTCCCGCGCCGAGCGGCGGGCGAAGGCCATGGCGTCCTCGGGCGCCACCTGCAGGATCCCGTCGAGCAGCTCGGTCCGCATGACTGCCGGGATGAACCCGGCGCCGATCCCCTGGATCGGGTGCGGCGAATGGGTCCCGCCCGAGAGCACCGGGGAGAGGGTCGGCTCCACCGCGTAGACCTTGAGGCCCGGCCAGAGCGGCTTCAGGACCTCGGCGAGACCCGTGATGTGCCCGCCGGTCCCGACGCCGGTGACGATGTAGTCGAGGCCACCCGGAAAGTCGCGCCGGACCTCCTCCGCCGTCGTGCTGCGATGGATGGCCGGGTTGGCGGGGTTCTCGAACTGCATCGGGATCCACGACCCGGGGATCTCGGCGGCCAGCTCGTTCGCCCGGGCGATCGACCCCTTCATGCCCAGCTCGCGCGGCGTCAGCTCGAGCTCGGCGCCGTAGCCGGTCATCAGCTTCCGACGCTCGATCGACATCGACTCGGGCATCGTCAGGATGAGGCGGTAGCCCTTCACGGCGCAGACGAGCGCCAGGCCGATGCCCGTGTTGCCCGAGGTCGGCTCGATGATCACGGAGCTCGGCCCGAGGATTCCGCGCTCCTCGGCGTCCTCGATCATGGCCAGGGCGATGCGATCCTTGATGCTGCCGCCGGGATTGGCGCGCTCCTGCTTGTACCAGACTTCGACCCGCGGATCGAAGAGGCGGTTCACGCGAACGTGCGGCGTGTCCCCGATCGTGGCCAGGATGGTGTCAGCTCTCATGGCATGGGGTCCCTTTCAGGTCTCCGGTCAGATGACGAAGTCCGCGTCCTCGAAGCCGTCGCGCGTGTGGCGGACCCGGAACTGGCTGGTCTGGTAGACGAGCGAATCCGGCGGCACGCTGCTGGTCAGGAAGACGTTCCCGCCGACGATGCTGTCAGCCCCAACGAGCGTGTCGCCGCCGAGGACGGTGGCGTTGGCGTAGATGACGACCCGATCGCCGATCGTCGGGTGGCGCTTCATGCCGGCCGCGCTCTTGGCCACCGAGAGGGCGCCGAGGGTCACGCCCTGGTAGAGCTTGACGTCGTCGCCGATCACCGCTGTCTCTCCGACGACGATGCCCGTCCCGTGGTCGATGCAGAACGAGCGGCCGATCGTGGCCCCCGGGTGGATGTCGATGCCGGTCCGCGTATGCGCCACCTCGGCGAGGAGGCGGGGCAGGATCGGGACGCCGAGGTGATGGATCGCATGGGCGATCCGGTGGATGGCGATGGCCAGGAAGCCCGGGTAGGCGGCGACGACCTCGTCGATCGATTCGGCCGCCGGGTCGCCGGCGCAGATGGCCTCGGCGTCGAGGAGCGAGACGGGCGTGGACGTCCGGCAGGGCGGCCGCGAAGCCGGCGATGACGCGGTCGGCCGTCGCCGCGTCGGTGATCGGCTCCACGAGCGGGCGCAGGTCGCGACGCGCGAGGATGAGACGGGCCGCCAGGTCGTCGGGCGCGCCGTCCGGGTCGCCGGAGAGCTGGGGAAAGAGGATCCCGAGGATCTCGTCGGCAAATGCCGCGACGTCGCGCTTGAGCGGGTAGATCCGCCCGTGCTCGGTGCGGCCGCCGGCAAGGTCCGCGGCAAAGGCGTGGTCGCGATCGTGATCGACGGTCTCGGTCATCGAGCTCCTTTCAGGCCCGGCGGTCGGTATAGCGGATCGACTGCCCGGCAGGGACGCCGACCAGCGCGTCGGTTCGGCGGAACAGCCGCGCGAAGAGCGAGGGGACCCACCAGCGCAGGACGTACAGCCGGCAGCCGACACAGATGCCGGTCGCGGCCAGGAGGGTCTGGAGGGCAGCCACGGCGCCGACCAGGAGCCAGCCGATCGGGGCGGCGCCGAGGACGAACGCGATCGACCCGAGCCCGATGAAGGTGGCGCCGAGGGCCTGGGCGAAGCGCGGAGGGTACTCGTGCTCGGGTTGCGCCGGCGGCCCGAGGCGGAGGGCGCGGCGGACGAAGGGCCAGGCGCGCCCGGGCAGGAAGAAGCGTGTCCCGAACGCGGCCGATGCGGCGAGGTCCAGGCCGACGAGGGCCGCGAGCCAGGGCGCCGAGAGCAGGTATGCCGCGGCCAGGATGACGGCCGAGATCCCCGCTCCGAAGCGCTGGCCGCGCGGGTCGATGTGGCGGGCGGGTGGAGTGAGGATGGACATGGGAGACCTCCGGGGACGCGGGAAGGGGACGCGGCACGCGGCGCGCGCGATGGCGCGACGCGGGAGGGAACCGCGAGGCCCGCGCGGCGGGCAGAAGGTCAGCGAGCGACCGCGACCGTCCCCCGCGCCGGGACTCGCCCGGGACAGGAGCAGCAGGCACCGCTCGGGAGGCGGCGATCGCGCGTCGTCATGGACGAGAGCATAGCCGGGAACGCAAGGGGCCGCGTCAGCCGGGCGGCGCGGCCTCGACCGCCTCGCGGAGCCGCTGCAGCGTCTCGGGAACCGCGGCTCGCAGGTCGCGCTCGATCCTGCCCGCCGCGAGGGCCGCGAGCCCACGGGGCTCGACGGCGGCCCGGACGGCGATCCGGGCGCGGGCCGTGCCGAGCGCGGTCACCTCGCACGAGGCCGTCAGGCGGAAGTAGCCGGAGGCGGCGGAGATGCGGATCGAGCGCGGGACCTCCACGGCGTCGACCCGGCCGGCCGAGACGATCTCGATGCCGCCCGGCCCCGCCGACACGAGCCTGAACCCGGCGCCCGGCGCCGGGGCTCCGTCGGCAGGGGGTGAGGCGTCCGTCGCTTCGGCCCGCAGGATGCCCGGCAGCCACGCTGGGTAGTCGCCGATCCGGGTGACGAAGGCGAACGCATCCTCGGCCGTGGCGGCGACCTCGACAGCGTCCTCGATGCGAATCATGCCCGGAGCGTACCAGCGGGGCTCCGGTCGCGGGCCCGTGACGCCCACCGGTGCGGGCCCCGGCACGGGCCGCGGCCCAGGGCGGCCGCGGCGCAGGGGCTTCGGGGATGTGGCGGCTCCTCCGCTGGCACGCCGCCAAGCTTCCCGACAGGGTCGATGCTCACCCCGGCAGCGCCACCCGGGCGCGCAATCCCGGCCGGTTGTCTTCGAGCAGCAGCCGCCCCCCGTGCGCGGTCACGATCCAGCTCGCGATCGCGAGCCCCAGGCCCGTGCCCTCGCCTGATCGGGCGACGTCACCGCGCACGAACCGCTCCAGCACCCGGGCCCGCTCGGCCTCGGGGATCCCCGGCCCGTCGTCAGCCACGACGAGCTCGACACCGCCCGGTCGGGCGCCCGACACCTTGATGCTGACGCCCGGACCCCCGTGGAGCAGCGCGTTCTCGACGAGGATCCCGAGCAGCTCGGCAACGCGATCGGGGTCGACGCTGGCCCTGCCGGCCGTCGTCCCGGCCAGCGCCACCGATGCCCCATGCGCGGCCGCGAGCGCCGAGTACCCGGCCACGGCCCCGCGCAGGAGCTCGTCGAGGTCGGTGTCGACCGGGTTGATCTCCGCCGCGCCGGCGTCGGCGCGGGCAAGGGTGAGCAGTCCGGCCACGAGCCGATTCATGCGGCCGACCTCCGCGCGCATGGCGCCCAGCGTGTCCTCGTGCTCCGCGACCGCCCGCTCCGGATGCCGCGCCAGCACCTGCAGTCCGGCGTCGACCACCGCGAGCGGCGTCCGCAGCTCGTGCGACGCGTCGGCGGCGAACTCGCGCTGGCGGTCGAAGGCGCGCCGGATCGGGCGCATCGACCGGTCGGCCAGAATCCAGCCGGCCACGAAGGCGAGAAGGAGGCCGACGGTCCCCGCGACGACAAGGAGCACGGTGATCTGCCGCTCGACATCGCGGACCGAGGCCAGGTCCTGCCCGACCTGGATGACCGCGCCCACCCTGGTCAGGTAGGAGACGACCACGGCCTCACCGCCGGCCGGCAGCCGGACCACCGCCTGCGACCCGTCCGGCGTTGCCGCGGCCGCCGCCGGCCGCAGCGAGTCGGCGGGGATGGACGCGGGATTGACGACGAGCCTGCCGGCCGCGGTCCAGGCCGTCGCGAACGTCCCGGCGAACGTCCCGCCTGGCGGGAGCGCCACCTCGCCCGGGTCGTCCTGGAGCCGTTCGACGATCTCGCGGGCCACCGTGCGCAGCGCCTGCGCCCGCTGGTCGACCAGGAAGCGGTCCATCGTCACGACGATCCCGACCCCGAGGACGAGGAGGATCGCGGCGATCACGACGACGTTCATGACGACGAGACGGAGGCGCGCGCGCTCGAACATCGCGGTCAGGCCCGGAGCACGTAGCCGACGCCGCGGACCGTGTGGATGAGCGGGACGTCGAAGCCCTGGTCCACCTTGCGCCGCAGGTAGTGCACGTACAGGTCGACGACGTTGGATGAGGGCTCCGCGTCGTAGCCCCACACGTGCTCGAGGATGCGGTCCCGGGTCAGCACCTGCCCGACGTGTCGGGCAAGGAGCTCGAGGAGCGAGAACTCCTGCGCGGACAGATCGAGGAGACGGCCGCCTCGGGTCGCGCTGTGGGCATCCGGGTCGATCGCGAGATCGGCGACGCGGAGCGGCCCGGCGGCGACGCCGGTTCGGCGCAGGTGCACCCGGAGGCGGGCGAGCAGCTCCTCGAACGCGAACGGCTTGAGGACGTAGTCGTCCGCGCCGGCCTCGAGCCCGGCCACCCGATCCGGCACCGCGTCGCGGGCGGTGAGCATGATCACGGGCATCCGCAGGCCGCGAGCGCGGATCGCGCGGCAGACCGCGAGGCCGTCGAGACCCGGCAGGCCGACGTCCAGGATGACGGCGTCGGGCGGGCTGGCCAGCGCGGCATCGCGCCCGCTGGGACCGTCGTGGGCGACCGAGACCTGGAATCCTTCCTCGACGAGGACCTTTTCCAGGAGTCGGGCGAGGGCGGGCTGGTCCTCGACGACCAGGACGGCGGGAAGCCGCGGGCTCTTGCGACCCGGTGGCCGGGGCGTGGTCACGGAAACGTGGTCGGGCGTCGCACGGCTCCAATGATGCTCCAAGATTCGCCGGCAAGACTTGGTGCATGAACACGACAACGCCGCCTCGCCCCGGAGCCGGGTCGGGGCCCACGGCGCCCAGGCGCGACGATCCCCGCCGCTTCGCTGTCCGGGTCAAGCGCTGGACCGTCGGCTTCACCGTCGCCGGCGTCGGCCTGGTCTGGGCGCTCGTCTCCCAGAACGTCGTCGGCGCCACGAATGCCGCCCCGGCCGCTGCCGCGCCGGCGGCGACGGCGTCGCCCGCTCGAGTGACTCCGGGTCGTGCCTCGGTGCCGTCGCCGGACTTCTTCGGCCAGCCGAACGCGCAGCCCCAGCCGATCATCGGCAATCCCGGGAACGCGGGCCCCGCCCCGGTCGTCCGTGGCCGCACGTCGTAGCCCGGCGCAGACGGGCACCGGCACGCACGTGGCGGACGCTGCCGCCGGTGGGTCGGACACGGCTGGGCTCGTCACGCCTCCAGGGCTCGTCCGCCACCAGTTCCGCGCCATGGGCACCGTCGTGACGGTGGTCGTGCCGGAGCACCAGCCGACGGCCGCGGCGATCGTCGAGGACCTCTTCGCGACGTGGGAGGCCGCGCTCTCCCGCTTCCGCGCGGACAGCGAGCTGTCGCTCCTGAACGCCTCGGCCGGCCGCCCCGTTCCCGCCTCGCCCCTCCTCCTCGACGTCGTCGAGGCCGCCCTCGCGGCGGCCCGGGCGACGGACGGCATCTTCGACCCCGCCCTCGAGCCCGCGATGCGGATCCTCGGCTATGACCGCACGTTCGAGGACGTCGCGGCTGACGGCCCCGCGGTCCCGGCCGCGCCCCGTGGCGGCGCCTGGAGGTCGATCGAGATCGATCGTGCCGCGGGCACGATCCGCCTTCCCGCTGGCTGCGGCCTCGACCTGGGCGGGATCGCCAAGGGGATGGCGGTCGACGCCTCCCTCGCGGCGCTGAAGCTCCGGGGGATCACCCCCGCCGTCGTCGAGGCTGGCGGTGACCTGGCCGTGATCGGGCTCCCGCCAGCGGGCGAGGCCTGGTCGGTCGCCGTCGAGGTCCGTCACGGCACGCGCGAGGTGGCGATCGCGTCGGGCGCGCTCGCGACATCCGGCATCTCCCGGCGCGCCTGGACCCGCGGCGGCGCGGAACAGCATCACCTCGTCGACCCACGCCTCGGCACGCCGGCGCTCAACGACCTGTGGTCGGTCAGCGCCGCCGCCGCGACGTGCGCCCAGGCGGAGGTCGCGGCCAAGGCCGCGTTCGTCCTCGGCCGGGACCAGGGCGAGCGGTTCCTGGGACGGCTCGGGATCTCCGCCCTCTTCGTTCGCCGCGACGGCATCGAAGTCCTCGTCGGGCCGTGGGCAACGGCGCCTGTCGCCCGCTCGTCGACCGCGACCCGGGCGAACACCACGACCGGGGCACCGGTGCCGGCCGCGATGGCCGCCCCGGCGCGAGTCCACGTCGTGATCGCCTCCGAGCCCGGTCGATGAACGTCGGCTCCCTCACCTGGGACATCGCGCGCACGGGCGGGCTCGTCGCGTACGCGCTCCTGACCGGCTCGGTCGCCATCGGCCTCCTGCTCAGCCTGGGCTGGCGCTCGCCGCGCTGGACGCGCTTCGTCACGAACGAGGTGCACCGCTTCGTGACCCTCCTGGCCCTCGTGTTCATCGTCATCCACGGTGTCGCGATCGCCATCGACCCGTTCATCAAGATGAGCCTTGCCGACGTGCTGGTCCCGTTCCTGACCTCCTACCGCCCGGTCTACGTCGCGTTCGGGATCATCGCCGGGTACCTCGCCGTCGCCGTCTATCTCTCGGAGCGGATCCGCGGGCGGATCGGGTACACGTGGTGGCGGCGCTTCCACGGGTTCGCCTTCGTCGCCTTCGCGCTGGCCCTCGTGCACGGGATCGGGACCGGCAGCGACACGCGGTCGATCGGCGCCCTCGGGATCTATGGCAGCAGCCTCTTCCTCGTCGGGCTCCTGCTGATCCTCCGGCTGCTCCCGGACCCGCCCCGGCGCGCCCGCCCGGTCGTGGCCGGCATGACGATCCTCGGCGTGGCGGCCGTGGTCGGCTTCACCGTCATCGGGCCGCTCCAGCCGGGCTGGAACGCCAAGGCGGGCGGCGCCGCCTCGACCGCGACCGTCGCTCCGTCCGACGGAGCCGCCACGAGCGCGGCGGGCAATGCGTCCACGCCGGCCGCGACGCCGGCCCCGGCTGGCCTCGGCGTCACGGTGTCGAGCCCGCTGCCGTTCGACGGCACGCTCAGCCGGAGGGGGCGCGCGGTCCAGGTCCAGGGCCAGACGACCGATGGATCCGGCGCGTTCCTCTTCCAGCTCGTCGGCGACGACGACGACGCGCGCACCTCGGGGCAGGTGGTGCTGAACACGGGCACGGGCCAGGTGTGCCAGGGCACGGTCGCGTCGGTCGGGGACACGACCATCGATGCCACGTGTGCGACGGCTGACGGAACGCGGTGGTCGCTGCGGCTCGCGGTGACCCGGGCGAGCCAGGGGCAGATCAGCGGGACGGTCGAAGTGTCTCCGGACGGCGGCAGCGCCCCGGGGTCGGGCGGGGCGTCCGGCTAGGGACATCACGCCGGCGATCGGGACGCCCCACCGCGCCCGTGCCGGACAAGCCGGCACGCCGGCCCCGTACGATGCCCGTCGCATGCAGCTGCTCGACGGCGCGCCCGTCTACTCGGCCACGGATCTCGTCGGCTACCTGGCGTGCGCCCATCGCTTCGAGCTCGAGCGGGCGGCGATGGCCGGCCTCGTCGCCAAGCCGGTTCGAAGCGACCCCACGATCGACCTCATCCAGGAGCGCGGCTTCGAGCACGAGCAGCGCTACCTCGACGAGCTCCGGGCCGCGGGCCGCACCATCGTGGAGATCCCGCGCGACGGCTCGGCCGCCAACACGCGCGAGGGCCTGCGCGCGGCGGCGGCCCTGACCCTGGCGGCCATGCGCGGCCGGGCCGACGTCGTCTACCAGGCCACCTTCTTCGACGAGTCCTGGCGCGGCCACGCCGACTTCCTGCTGCGCGTCGACCACGAGCGCGACGAGCCTCCCAGCGCGCTCGGCGACTGGCATTACGAGGTGGCCGACACGAAGCTCGCGCGCCACGTCAAGGCCGGTGCCGTCCTCCAGATCTGCTCGTACGTCGACCAGCTGACGCGGATCCAGGGTCGCCGGCCGGAGCACCTCCACGTGGCCCTCGGGGGCAGCGCCCGGGAGACCGTCACCCTGCGCGTCGACGACTACCTGGCGTACTACCGGCGGGTCAAGGCCGACTTCCTCGCGAGCGCCGCCGCCGGGACCCCCGCGTATCCGCCGCGCGGCGACCTATCCCGAGCCCGTCGAGCACTGCGATGTCTGCCGCTGGTGGGCCGACTGCGTCGCCCGCCGGCGGGCCGATGACGACCTGAGCCTCGTCGCCGGCATCAGCGCCCGGCAGCGGCGCGCGCTGAAGACTCGCCCACTCGACCAGCCACCGGGCCCGATCGCCACCCGCAGGGGGCTGGCCGCCCTGACCTTGCCGTTGACCCCGCGCCTCGACGGGAGCGGCGAGGCGGCCCTCGTCCGGGTCCGCGAGCAGGCGCGCATCCAGGTCGAGGGCGAAGACCATCGAGATACTCGCTGGGAGCTGCTGGAGCCGGAGTGGACGGTGGACCCCCAGACCGGGGACCGCCGCCTCGTTCCCGACCGCGGCCTCCTCGTCCTGCCCGAGCCGTCGCCGAATGACCTGTTCCTCGACCTGGAGGGCGACCCCTTCGCGCTCGACGACGGGATCGACTACCTCTTCGGGATCCTGGATGCGTCGGCCATCGAGGATGACCCGCGATGGGCCCCGGCCGACCCGTCCGCCGGTGGAGGGGAGGGCCGGCCGGCTCCGGCGTTCCACGGCTTCTGGAGCCTCGACGACGAGGGCCTGGTCACCCTGGCGGCCGAGAAAGCCGCCTTCGAGCGGACCGTCGACTTCCTCGTCGCCCGCCTCGACGCGGACCCAACGCTCCACGTGTACCACTACGCTGCCTACGAGAAGACGGCCCTCGGACGCCTCGCCCAGCGTCACGCGACCCGCGAGGACGAGGTCGACAGGCTCCTCCGGGGTCGCGTCCTCGTCGACCTGTATCGGGTGGTCCGGCAGGGGATCCGGGCGAGCGTCGAGAGCTACTCGATCAAGCGCCTCGAGCCGCTCTACGGCCTCGTGCGCGAGGTGAACCTCCGGGATGCCGGCAGCAGCATCGTCCAGTTCGAGGCCTGGCTGGGGCGCGGGGCGACCGCCGACGGGCTCGTGGGCAACGAGATCCTCCGCGAGATCGAGGGCTACAACCGCGACGACGTCCTCTCGACCTGGCGATTGCGGGACTGGCTCGAGGCTCGCCGCGTCGACCTCGAGGGCCGGCTCGGCATCCGGCTCGCTCGACCCACGCTCGAGGATGCGGCCATCGACCCTCCGGAGCCGACCGAGCGACAGGCTGCCGTCGCCGAGGTCATGGGGGGGCTCCTCGCCCCGCTCGAGGGGATCGAGCCCCAGGATCGCAGCACGGACCAGCAGGCGACCTGGCTCCTCGCCCAGCTCCTCGGCTGGCACCGACGCGAGAACAAGGCCTTCTGGTGGCGGTACTACGAGCTCTGCGGGCTGAGCGACGAGGATCTCGCGGACACCCGCGAGGCGATCGGGATGGTCGCCCTCGAATCCGACCTCGGACAGGTCACGAAGGCCGGCGCCCGGCTCCAGCGCTTCCGCTTCCCGCCGCAGGATCACGCCCTGAAGGTGGGACGGCGGGTCGACGATCCGCACACCCAGAAGTCGGCCGGAACCGTCGTCGAGATCGACGAGGTCGGCGGCAGCGTCACCCTCCGGCGCACGGCGGGAGACCTCGCCCGCGGCACGCCCACCTCGCTCGTGCCCTACGAGTTCGTCGCCACCACCGTCATCGAGGATTCGCTCCTGCGCATCGGGCGGCGGGTGCTCGAGCGGGGCATCGCGAGCGACGGACCGATCGATCGCGCCGGCCGGCAGCTCCTCCTGCGCCGGCCGCCGCGGATCGCCGGGCGCGCACCCGGAGGCCCGCTGCGCGGGCCGGACGAGCCCGCGCTGGCGGCCGCGAAGCGCCTGGTCCGCGCCCTCGACGGCACGACCCTCGCCATCCAGGGCCCTCCCGGCACCGGCAAGACCTGGACGGGCGCGCGCATGATCCTCGAGCTCGTGGCGGCCGGGAAGACCGTCGGGGTGACGGCAACGAGCCACAAGGTGATCGGCAACGTGCTCGACGCGGTCCATGCGGCGGCCGGATCGGGGACCGAGCTGAGGATGGGCCAGAAGCCCGGCCAGGACGATCCCCCGGCCTCGCCCCACGCCCGGGACCTGCACGGTTGGTCGGGCGAGCGCATCGCGGCGGCCGTCGCCGAGGGCGAGCTGAACGTCGTCGGCGGCACCGCATGGCTGTGGTCGGCGGAGTCGATGCAGGCGAGCGTCGACGTGGTGCTCGTGGACGAGGCCGGCCAGTTCAGCCTCGCCAATGCCGTCGCCGTGTCGCCGGCCGCGGGATCGCTCGTCCTGCTCGGCGACCCCCAGCAGCTCGACCAGCCCCTCCGGGGCGCGCATCCGCCCGGGGCCGAGCGGAGCGCGCTGGCCCACCTCCTCGCCGGCCGTCCCGGGGAGATGGACCGGGGCGAGCACGCCACGATGCCGCCCGAGCTCGGGCTGTTCCTCGATCGCACGTGGCGACTCCACCCGGCGATCTGCGCCTATACGAGCGAGGTCTTCTACGCGTCGCGGCTCGAGCCGGTCGCGGGCCTCGAGCAGCAGGGGATCCAGGGTGGGGAGGACGCGGCGGCGATGCCGCCCGGCGGCAGCGGCCTCCGGTGGCTGGCCGTGCCCCATGCCGCAAACGACACCGATTCGCCCGAGGAGGCGGCGGCGATCGTGGGCCTGGTGCGGAACCTCCTCGGGGCGCGACCCCGCTGGACGAACGCCGCCGGCGAGGAGAGCAGCCTCCGGCTCGCCGACATCGTGATCGTCGCTCCCTACAACGCCCACGTCGACCTGGTTGCCCGTGAGCTCGCCCGCGCCGGCTTCATCGGCGCCCGGGTGGGGACCGTCGACAAGTTCCAGGGCCAGGAGGCGCCGCTGTCGATCTACGCCATGGGCTCCTCGTCCGCGGACGACGCGCCGCGCGGCATGGAGTTCCTCTACTCCCTCAACCGCCTCAACGTGGCCACGTCGCGCGCGCGGTGCGTGGCCCTGGTGGTCGCCTCGCCGGCGCTCGTGCGGGTCGCCTGCCGAACCCCGCGCCAGATGCGGCTTGCCAATGCCCTGTGCCGCCTCGTCGAGATGTCCCGATGAGCGAATGATGGGTTGTGGCCGGGGGCCGGCGCCCGAGGGCCGCGGACCCGCCGCCGGAGCGGCGACGTGACCTCCCTCTCGGCGCTTCCCTGCGACGGACCTGCGTCCTCTCAGTCGTCGATGCTGAACGGTGGGTACGGCCCGGTCATCAGCAGGACGTAGGACGCGATGCGGTTCTGCCAGCGCATGTAGCCGCCCACGATCAGGTATGCCCAGGCGGCGTACCTGCCGTTCAGCAGCACCGGGATCCACGTGACGAGGCCCAGGATTCCCACCACGATGCCCAGCAGCCAGAGGATGACGAAGTGCGGGATCAGCAGGAGGACGCGGATCAGGACCCCGAGGATCGGGATGCCGGCCCAGCGAGGGATCGCCTGCGCGGGGTCCCATTCGACGGTCACGTCGTGACGCCCACCCGTGGACAGCGGCGGGTAGGCCGAGGCGGCCAGGATCAGGTAGGCCTGGACCCGTGTCAGCCAGCGCACATAGCCGCCGACGAGCGAGTAGCCCCAGGCCGGGTAGCGGCCGCCGAACAGCACCGGGATCCACACGACGAGCTGCAGCAGGACGACGAGGACGCCGTAGAACGCGAGGACGATGTAATGCGGGATGAGGAGGAGGCCCCGAATCGCGATGCCGAGGATCGGGATGCCCCACAGCCGGCTCATCGTCACGGTCTCGTCGAAGGTCGTGACCATCGAGTAGATCGGGGTTCGGGCGCCCGGCGGCGGCGGCCCCTCGCCAGGGGGAAGGGCGAGCCCCGCCGGCGGGGGCACAGGCGGAACCGGCCCGGTTGTGCTCGCGGGCACGGCGGGCGGTTGGGCCGGGGCGGCGGCGGCAGCCTGTTCCGGGGTGGGCGGCTCGGGCACGGCGGGCGGTTGGGTCGCGCCGGTGGGCACTGCCGGCGGTTCCGCCGGGGCAGCTTGCTGCGGGGCGGGCGGCTCCGGCTCGGGCGGTGCCGGCTGGGTCGGTTCGGTCACGGCTGTCTCCCTCCACGCGGCTCGGTCGGGATCGTACGACGCCGCCGCGCCGCCCGAGCAGCACGATTGCGCCTGGTGGGCGTTCACCCGACGCCACCGCGCCGCCCGAGCCGCACGATTGCGCCTGGTGGGCGTTCCACCCGACGCGCATGGCCCGACCGGACTACCCTAATGACACTCATGACCGTCGCCCGCCTGGCGACCCAACACCGGAGGTTTACACGGTGGCAGTCGGACCCTGCGACCTGGTCGTCGTCAAGTTCCCGGGAAACCACTTCAGGGGCGAGATCGCCCCCGCGCTCGCGAGCCTCGTCGAGAAGGGCACGATCAGGATCATCGACATCCTGTTCGCCATCAAGGACGAGAAGGGTGACCTCACCGTCTTCGAGATGAAGGACCTGGACGGCGACGGCGTCGCGGACGTCGTGAGGATCGTGGAGGTGAAAGGGGCGATCGGCCCGGAGGATGTCGACCTCGCGGCGGAGGCCCTGGAGCCCAACTCCAGCGCCCTGCTGCTCCTCTTCGAGAACACCTGGGCCGCCGAGGTGACCCAGGCGATGCGGGACGCCGACGGCGAGCTCGTCTTCACGGAGCGGATCCCGGCCGCGATCGTCGAGCAGGCCCTGGCCGCGCTCGCCTGAGCCGGCCCGAACCCCGGCACACAAGGAGAAATCGAACGATGATGCGTCGTCGCGGCGGGCTCGTCCGCATGGCCGCCACCACCGCGGTGGTGGCCGGCACGGCCGGAGCCGTCAGCCACCACCAGCAGCAGAAGTACGCCAACCAGGCGGCCCAGCAGCAGGCGGAGCAGGAGGCGGCCGCGCAGGCTGCGCAGCCCGTCTACGAGGCCCCGCCGCCCGCGCCCGCGGCCCCGGCCGGGATCGACATGGAGCAGCTCAAGCAGCTCGGCGAGCTGCACACGGCCGGCGTCCTCTCGGACGAGGAGTTTGCGGCCGCGAAGGCCAAGCTGCTCGCCTAGCCTCGCGCCTTCATCGACGCCCGGGGTTCGCTCAACCGCCCCGGGCGTCTCAATTCCCGCCGGCGGCGACCCGTCGCCGCGGGCGGACGAACACGGCGGGGCCGCCCCGCGGGGTTGGAGCGGTCAGTCCCCTCGCCGCGTGCAGCGGATCGACCAGCGCGCGTCGAGGTCCTGCCGCGCACCCTCGATCCTGCCGGCGCGCAGGAGCTGCCCGAGCGCGCTCGGCGGCCGGGAGGGGTCCTCCCCGAGGAGTCGCCGCACGGCACCCTCGGCGTTCGCCTGGGACGGCGTGATCTGCATGCTGGGCTCGCCGCACGCGAGGCGCTGCAGGAGGTCGTTCAGTCGCGCGAGGTCGGCCTCCGAGTACTCCGTCGGGCGGCGGCGAAGCGCCGCCCCGGGTGCCGCCGGTCCGGCGGGCACGGCCGGCTCCACCGTTGACCCGGTAACGCCGTCGGGCCTCGCCGTGCCGTCGGTCCGCCGACGGTTGGCGAACGGCAGGACCACGACAGGAGCGGGCAGCGCGGCCCGGGCGTGCTCGGGCACGGCGCCGGCGAAGGCCTCGAGCATGGCGTCCTCGTACTCCTCGAACGCCGGCGTGAGGGCCCACCAGATCCGCGACCCGTCGAATCGGGCCAGGGCCTTGATCCACTGCCCGGCGGCCGTCGGCCGCGCGTCGCCGAGCGGAGTGGTCGCGATGCCCTCGATGCGCCGTCCAACGGACCTCGCCGCGCCGATGTACACGATCGTCTCCCCGGGCAGCCACCATGCGCCCAGGCGGGCGGCGAGGCCCTTGCCCGTGGGCCGTTCCCCGTCCACGCACAGCGTCGGGACACGGGCGATCCAGCTCCCGACGGCGGAGATGTCGACCGGCGCCCGGTCGAGCGCCGCCGGCCACTCCACGACGAGAACGCCGGGTCCCGGGGCCCGTACCGGGGCGCCCCAGCGAGCGGGGCCATCGGGGGTCAGGCCCACCTTGCGAAAGAGCGTGACGGGGTCGATCGGCATGGCGGGATGGTACGCGGGCCGGAGGGCGCCCGGCAGTGATTGCCCGGTGAGCCGCCGGGCGGCGTCGAAGCGCGCCGCCGAGCAGGGGGCGGCGGGTCATACTCGCCTCAGGCGGGGACCTTCCGAACACCGAGATCGAAGCGCCACGAGACCCTCCACGATTCCGCGTCGCGGATGATGAGCTCGGCGACGCTGGCGACCAACGGGGCGGGCAGCGATCGCCAGGCCGGGTGGTCGATGACCGCGGGATCGTCGGCGGCCGCCCCTTCCGCGACCGTGACATGCGGCACGAAGTCGTGGGCGCCGCCGTAGATCGGGAACTCGGGGAAGGCCGCCGCGAGGTGATCGTGCAGGGACCTGAAGGGGCCTTCCGGCTCGATCGACGCGAACAGCGTGGCGGGCCATCGCCCGCGGCTCGCGAGCCGGAACGCGAACGGCTCGTGGTCGGCGAGGATCTGCGCGAGGCGCGAGCGGAGGTCGGCGTCGAGCGCCCCCGCCGCCACGAACGGATAGAGAAGCGTCGCGTGCGCCGGCATTCCGAGCCGCGCATCGGCCACCGATCGCCGACGGACGCTCTCGAGGGGCGCCGGGAGGCGCACGGGGAGGACGAGGGCGGTGCCGCTGCTGGGATCCACGATCCGGGATCGGCTCGACGGCAACTGCATGAGGGTCGGCGAACGGCGCGCTCAGCCCGCGACCACGGCCGCGAGCGCGTCGGCGAACGGCCCGAAGGTTGCCGAGGTGAACCCGGCGACGTTGATCCGGCCCCTGCCCACGACATAGACGCCGTGCTCCTCGCGCAGTCGGGCGACCTGCTCCGACGTGAGCCCGAGGAGGGCGAACATCCCCCGCTGGGCCGCGATCGGGGCCCAGTCGCCGGGGATCCCGCGCGCAGTCAGGGCGTCCACCAGGCGGGCCCGGTTGTCCTTGATTCGGGCCCGCATGCCGGCCAGCTCCTCCTCCCACTGGGAGCGCAGCGCGGGATCGCCCAGGATCGCCGTCACGATGTCGGCCCCGTGGCTCGGTGGGTTCGAATAGTTGGCCCGGATCGCGACCTTCACGTTGCTCTGGGCGGCGGCCGCGTCCTTCTCGGACCGGGCCACGAGGAGGAGCGCGCCCACCCGCTCGTTGTAGAGGGCCAGGCTCTTGGAGAACGACGTCGAGATCAGGAGCTCGGCGCCGGGTCGGATCAGGCCCTCCATCCAGTCGGCGTCCTCGCGGATCCCGTCGCCGAAGCCCTGGTAGGCGAAGTCGACGAGCGGCAGGAGCCGCCGCTCCTCGACCAGGTCCCCGATGGCCCGCCAGAGGGCCGCCGAGGGGTCCACTCCGGTGGGGTTGTGGCACGAGCCGTGGAGGAGGACCGTGTCGCCGGGCGAGGCCTCGCCGAGCGCCGCGAGGAGCGCGGCCTCGTCGATGCGCCGCCCGGTCGGATCGCTGTAGGGGTAGGTGCGGATCCGGAAGCCCGGCGAGCTGGAAGAGCAGGGGGTGGTTGGGCCAGGTGGGCTCGCTCATCCAGATCGTGGCCGCGGCGCCCGCCTGGCGCAGGAAGTCGGCCGCCACCCGCAGCCCGCCGGTGCCCCCCGGTGTCTGGCTGACCGCGACCCTGTCGCTGGCCGCCAGCTCGTGGCCCTCCCCGAAGACGAACGAGCGGACGGCGTCGCGATAGGCCGAATCGCCGTCGATCGGGCGATAGAGCTTGGTCGCGCCCCTGGCCAGGATCCGCCCCTCGGCCTCCGTGACCGACGGCAGGACCGGGGTCGTCCCCGACTCGTCGACGAAGACGCCCGACGAGAGGTTGATCTTGCCCGGCCGGCGGTCGCTCCGGTACGCCTCGGCAAGGCCGAGGATGGGGTCGGGCGGGGCGGGGATGCGGGCGAGCGACGGAAGGGCCACGGCGATCTCCTGCGACAGCGATCGAGGCGTACGGCTTTGGGGATGGCTCCCCGGCCGGCACACTCTAGCGGTCCACGCGGGCTCCACGCCTCGCCGGGCAGGGTGCGACTCATCCCCCGGCGGGACCTCCGCCGGACCCGACGCCATCCGCTCCGTCCCGACGATGTGACAAGCGGCCCATGGCGGGTGGTCACGCTGCCTGCACAATGGTCCGGACCATTCGACCCTTCCTTTCGTCGAACCGGGCGCCTCGGTCGCGCCGGCCGCAGCCCGCCGGAAGCCGCATCGCCCACCGCCCAGCCGTTGCCAGGGAGCCGCCAGGATGCCGATGACCTCCCGCGAACGCGTGATGACCGCCCTGGCCCATCGAGAGCCGGACCGCCTGCCCGTGGATCTCGGCGGCTCGATCGTCACCTCGATCACGAAGGCGGCCTACGTCCCGGTGATGCGGCATCTCGGTCTCGACACCGGCGAGGTGACCGTCTACGACGAAGTCCAGCAGCTCCCGTTCCTGGCCGAGTCGCTCCTCGATCGCTTCGGCGTCGACACCCGGATGGTCCAGCTCCCGCCCACCCATGTCGCCGGCGTCCCGATCCTCGACGACGGCGAGTACTGGGCCATGTACGACCGCTGGGGCTCGAAGATGCGGATGCCCAAGGACGGCGGCCTCTACTACGACTGGGTGGAATACCCCATCAAGGAGCTGACCCTCGAGGCCCTCGACGCCTATCGCTGGCCGGCGCCCGACCCGGTCGAGGTGGTCGCGACGCTGCGGGAGCAGGCCCGCTGGCTCTACGAGAACACCGAATACGCGCTCGTCGGCTCCGGCGTCATCGGCGGCGGGATCTTCGAGCAGCCGTGCCGGACGGTGGGCCTCGAACGGTTCATGGAGGCGATGATCCTCGAGCGCCCCTTCGCGGAGCGCCTGATGGACGGGATCACGGACATCTACATCGAGTCCGTGAACCGCTACCTCGACCAGGTGGGCGAGTACATCCAGGTCTTCACGTTCTGGGATGACGTGTCCACCCAGGACGGCTGGATGATCAGCCCCCGGCTCTACGTCGACCTGGTGAAGCCGCGCCAGAAGCGGCTCTTCGAGGCGATCAAGCGGAAGACCGGGGCCAAGCTCTTCTACCACGGCTGCGGCGCCGTCTTCGACCTCATCCCGCACCTCATCGAGATCGGCGTCGACATCGTCAACCCCGTCCAGGTGAGCGCGAAGGGGATGGACTCCAGGCGCCTCAAGGCCGCCTACGGTCGCGACGTCGTGTTCTGGGGCGGAGGGGTCGACACCCAGCGGGTCCTTCCGTTCGGGACCGTGGCCGAGGTGCGGGACGAGGTGCGGCGGCGGATCGACGACTTCGCCCCCGGCGGCGGGTTCGTCTACGCGACCGTCCACAACATCCAGGCGTTCGTCCCGCCGGAGAACGTCGTCGCCGTCTACGACACCGTGCGCGATCACGGCCACCGCGGCGGCTGACGGCCGCCGCGTCCGGTACGCTGCATCGATGCGCCTGCTGGCCCTGACCTGCGAGGTCCTTGCCCGTTCCGTCTACCTGTGCGCGGCCCGCTCGCCGCACGTCGTCGACGTGCACCTCAACCGGCGCGGGCTCCACGACGACCCGCCCAACCTGCGCACGATCCTGCAGGCCGAGATCGACGGCGCCGGCGACGGCTACGACGCCGTCGTGCTGGCCTACGGCCTGTGCGGCGCCGCGACGGCCGGCCTGCGCGCGGGCTCCGTCCCGCTCGTGTTCCCCCGGGCCCACGACTGCATCACGATCTTCCTCGGCTCGCGCGATCGCTATGCCACCGAGTTCACGGAGCACCCCGGGACGTTCTGGTATGTCCAGGACTACGTGGAGCGGACCGACGACGGCGGCGCCTTCGGCGGCGTCGGGGCCGTCTCCGACGCGGACGCGCGGGCGACGTACGAGGAGTACGTGGCGAAGTACGGGGAGGACAACGCGGCCTACCTCATGGAGGCTCTCGGCGGCTGGCGCTCGCACTACGACCGGGCGGCATTCGTGGACATGGGCGTCGCCGACCCGGGCGGCGCGCTCGCCGTGGAGGCCCGCGCCCGCGACGACGCGGAGCGCCGCGGCTGGACCTTCGAGAAGCTCGCCGGCGAGCTCGTGATGGTGAAGCGCCTGGTCGATGCTGACTGGGCCGACGAGGATTTCCTCGTGCTCCGACCGGGCGAGCAGCTGGCCATGTCCTACGACGAGGCCGTGATCCGGGCCGAGCCCGTCCCCTCGGTCGACGGCCACGCCACGCCGGGGGGATCGCCGCCGGCGAGCTAGGCTGCGCCCTCCCGCGACGCCCGGAGGAGCGGTACGAGGTCCGCCAGGGCGGCGAGGTGCCCGTGGCCGGGATCGTCGCAGGTCGCGAACGGGTCGAAGTGGAACGGGGTGACCCCGGCGGCCCGTGCCCCATCGACGTCCGCACGGCACGAGTCGCCCACGTGGACGGCCTGCGCCGCGGCGATACCGAGCGTGTCGAGGGCCAGCGCGAAGATGCGCGGGTCGGGCTTCTCGAGGCCGACCACCTGGGAGTCGAGGATGACCCCGACCTCCACGCCGGGCCCCGGGCCCACCTGGCAGATCCCGAACTCGCGCAGCGCCGCCTCGACGGTCCCATCCGCGTTGGAGACGATTCCAATGCGCACGCCGGTGGCCGCGATCGCGGGCAGAGCGGCAGCCGAGGCGGCGAGCGGCGTGCTCCAGAGGGAGACCGAGCGGAAGATCTCGTCCAGCTCGGGGATCAGGTCGGCGGCCCGCGGTCCGGGCACGCCGGCGGCCTCGAAGTACGCCGCCAGGTACGGATACCAGGTCGAGCCGGCCGCGGCAGACGCGGCGTCGGCCGATCGATCCCAGGCAGCCATCCCGGCGTAGTGCGCCGCCTCGAGCAGCCGCGGGTCGAGCACGAGCCCGATCCGGGCTGCGCCGGCGACCACCTCGTCGTGGTCCGGCACGATGAACACCCCGCCGACGTCGAGAAGGACCGCCTCGATGGGCCGCGGCAGAGCGGGCGACGCCGCCACTCCGCGGATCGAGCCCGTCACCGGCAGGGAGTCTCGCGAATCGTCTCGACCATCGCCCACAGGTTCTCGAGGGGCGTGTCGAGCTGGACGTGGTGGGTGGGCCCGAGGATGAGCCCGCCGCCGCGGCCGATCGTGTCGAGGCGCAGGCGGATCTCGTCGCGGACGTCCTGGGGCGTGCCGAACGGGAGGGTGTGCTGCTCGTCCACGCTGCCCCAGAAGAGGAAGCGGTCGCCGAACGCGCGCTTGAGCCAGGCCGGGTCCATGCAGGCGGGCTGGACCGGGTTCAGGACGTCGATCCCGATCTCGGCCAGCTCCGGAAGCACCTCGCGCACGTCGCCGTCGGTGTGGTAGGCGACCTTGAGAGCCGGGTTGATGCTCTTGACCCGGGCGATCAGCTCCGCCATCCGCGGCTTGTAGAAGCGGCGCCAGGTCGCGGGGGCGAACAGCATCCCGCGCTGGCTCCCGATGTCGTCGCCGGTCCAGAGCATGTCCACGCCCATCCGGGTCAGGCGCTCGGCGGCGGCCAGGTGATAGCGGAACGGGATCTCGAGGATGGCGTCGGTGAGCTCCTCGTCGCTGACCATGTCGATGAGAAGCTGGGTGTAGCCGCGGAGGGCCCAGGCGGTCTCCCAGATCGTGGTGACCGTGACGCCCACGACGAAGTACTCGTCGCGGAAGTCGCGGATGACGTGCGCGGCGTCGACGTAGAGGGAGTCCCGGTCCGGGTCGGGCGGGACGTACGAGGCGATGGCGGCATCGTCGGCGAGCGGATGGCCGACCATCTCGGTGTAGCGTCCGGTGCCGAATCGCGTCTCGTAGGGCTGGCTCCGCCACTGGACGCCCCACTCGTCGACGTACGTGTCGCCCTCCTGGTAGTACTCGTTGGCCCAGCCAACCGAGGTCAGGATCAGGTCCTCGTCGAGCGCCCGCTCCAGCTCGTACGTGTTGCCTCCCCCGTGGGGGTTGTGGGCAATGGGCCGGTCAGCACGGGGGCCGGCGTCGCCCGCGGGCCCCGGCAGCAGCGCTCGGGCCACGAGGTCCGCTCGGAGGCGGTCGGCAAACTCCGGGGTGAAGCTGATCTGCATGGGGCAGCGGTCGGGGACCTCGCGCGCGAGCGCGGCCATGACCCGGTCGCGGTGCTTCACGTCCGTCCCTCCACGATGTCGGTTCGCCTTTCCCGGCGCTGCCTAGGCCATCCCCACGGCGGTCTTGGCGGCCTCGACCGCCGACGCGGCATCGGGCGCGTAGCCGTCGGCCCCGATGGAGGCCGCGAAGTCGGCCGTGACCGGGGCCCCGCCGACGATGACCTTGACATCGCCCAGGTTGGCGGCCCGGATCGCGGTCACCACGTCCTTCATCCCCACCATCGTGGTCGTCAGCAGGGCCGAGACCCCGACGATCGTGGCCCCGTGCTCGCGGACCGCCTCGACGAACGTGCCGGGGCTGACGTTGGTCCCGAGGTCGATGACCTCGATGTTGGCGCCCTTCCACATCATCCCGACGAGGTTCTTGCCGATGTCGTGGAGGTCGCCCTTGATCGTCCCGATGACCGCGGTGTGCTCGGGCTGGATGCCGGCCGCGGTGAGGACCGGCTCGAGGATCTCCGTCGCCTCCTTCATGGCGCGGGCGCTGATGAGCATCTCGGGAACGTAGATCTCGTTGCACTGGAACTGCGTGCCGATGACCTCCATGGCCGCGGTCATCGTGTCGAGGACCGTTCGCGGGTCCATCTGCTCGTCGACGGCCTGCTGGGTGATGCGGCTTGCCGTGGCCCGGTCGCCCGCCTCGATCGCCGCCTTGAGGGCCTCGAGATCCGCCATCGTCGGGTGCTCCTTGTCTGGTGCGCTGGTGGCCGCGCCCGCCGACCGCTCAGCCGAGGTCGCCGGCTCGGTAGGCGGTGAGGAACTCCATGCCGAACGCGTCGCGCCCGGCCAGGAGGTCGGCGGCGAGGACGTAGGCCCGGCTCGAGCGGTCCTGGGCAAAGATCCGCCGGGGGTCGCTCGCGACCGGGTCGATGATCCCGCTGTCGGCCCCGGCGTCGGCCGCGAGGTCGATGAAGACGTCGTTGAGGAGCTTGCGCAGGGGGAGCCCGAAGCTCACGTTGCTGAGGCCGCCGGTCAGGTGGATCGCGGGCCCGTACGTCGCCCGCAGCGTGCGAACGGCCTCGAGGAACCAGGCCCCGACCTCCGGCTCGACCGCGACCGGAAGGACGAGGGCGTCGACGTGCAGGTCCCCCAGGGCGAGGCCTCGCCGGGTCGCCTCGTCGACGATCCGGGTCGCGTTCGCCACCCGCTCGGCCGCCGAGGCGGGCATGCCCCCCTCGCCGCTGGCGCCGAGCACGACCGGGCAGCCGTGCGCCGCCGCCAGGTCGAGCACGTCGAGGCGCTCGAGCGAGGCCGAGTTGAGGAGCGGGGCGCCGCCGCGCGCCGTGGCCACCGCGAGACCGGCCCGCATGACCTCCGGGGCCGAGGAGTCGAGCGCGAGGGCCGCCGGGGTCGCGTCCTCGATGGCGCCGACGAGCCAGCGGATGGCGGCCACCCGGCCGTCGACGTCGTTGCTCGCCTCGTCGACGTTGAGGTCGAGATAGTCGGCGCCGGCCTCGACCTGGCGGCGGGCGAGGAAGCGCACGTAGCCCCGCCCGAGCTCGGCGGCGGGGCCGCCCCCGAGCCCGGCGAGGACCGCCGCCTTGACGTGCTTGACCTTCTCCCTGGCGCCGGCGCCCTCGAGGGCGCCGGCGGGGACCGGCAGGAGCCGTTCGACGCCCTGCGTCGTCGGTGAACGGGAGCGCGGGCTGCCCGTCCGGCAGCGCGCCGACGCGAGCGCCGTTGCGGAGCAGGACGCGCGTCGCGTGGACGTTCTCGCCGATGACGACGAACGGGCCGCGGACGGTGGCGGTCATGCGCGGGTCTCCTTCGGGGCGGTGCTGGGGGTCACGGCGACGGTGGCCGCGGCCTCGGCGGCCGCGCGCCCGTAGTGGTCGCGCCCACGGTACGTGTTTGCCCAGGCGCTCGTGCGCCGGAGGGCGTTGTCGACGAGGACGGGCGCCCGGTCCAGCAGGGCAGCCTCCTCGCCGTACGGCTTGAGGCGATCGTACGCCCGAACCCAGATGCAGCGGCGGGGGAGCACCTCGCAGATCCCGTCGTGGCTGCCACCACAGGGCCCGTTGCGCGCACCCTTGGGACACTGGCTCTCGGGGCAGAGGTAGGCAGCGTCGGGCAGCGAGCAGTCGCCGCAGTCGCGGCAGTCGAAGAGCGGCACCTTGACCGCGTGCTCCAGGACGTGGACCGGGCGGGACAGGTGATACCGCTCGACCGCCTCGTAGAAGCCCGTCGCCGCCCGATAGCCGGGGGTCCCGGGAGTGAAGGCCAGGTCATGGGTGAGGCGGTTGAGTCGGTACGCGGGCGAGGCGCGGCGCCGCGCCCGGGCCCGGGCAACCGGCGTGAGCGAGCGCGCGTAGCGCGCCTCGAGCTCGTCGGTGTTGAGGCCGCTCGCCGGGTCGCGCCGGTAGACGAAGAAGGTCCCCCGCGGCGAGTGCTGGAGCTCCCTGGCCAGGGAGGCCCAGTCCGGGGCGAGCGCATCGGCCATCTCCAGGATGCGCCCCACGTCGGCCGCCGCCAGGCTGGGGCCGGCGAGGTAGGCGCCCCGGAAGCCCAGCCCCCGCGCGATCGCCACCTGCCGGGCGGCGAGCTCGATGAAGAACGCCTTGCCCTTGTCGGGCCCGGCGGCCGCCTTCTCGATGGTCGCGAGGAGCTCGTCCGAGACGACGCAGCCGGGGATCGCGTTGCCGTTGAAGAGGCGAGCGACCGTCCGCGTCAGGACGTAGACGTTGGCGAGGACCGGGAGCCCGATGTCGTGGAGGCGCATCCAGCGCAGCAGCTCGTCCCACTTGCGGCTGTCGTAGCCGAGCTGGGGGATCACGAAGTTCGCGCCCGCCCGGGCCTTCAAGGCCAGCTTCTGGTACTGCAGGATCACCTCGGCCTCGAGGCGCTTGAAGGGCGAGACGGCGGCCCCGAGGTAGAGGCCGGGGGCGTGCTCGCTGCCGTCGGGACCGGGCTCGTCGACGAGGCCGCGATAGAGCGCGAGGAGGCCGACCGAATCGACGTCGAAGACGGGCCGGCTGAGGCCGCCGGTGCCCTCGACCGGGTGGTCCCCCGAGACGGCGAGGACGTTGCGGATCCCGCGCGCCTCGAGCTCCCAGGCGAGCGTGCGCAGCGCGTTGCGGCTCCGGTCGCGGCAGGCGACGTGGACGATGACGTCCTGGCCGCTCGCGAGCAGCCACTCGGCGAGGGGAACCGGGCTCGCCATCGCGTGGCCGCCGGCGTTGTCGGTGATCGAGATGGCGGCGATCCGCGGGTCATCGACGAGCGCCCGGGCGGCGTCGAGGCTGCGCCGGGCCGGCGCGTCGAGGGCGAGCCCGCGCGACGGCACGATCTCGGTCACGGTCACGAACTCGTCCGTCTCGACCAGGCGCTGACGGAGCGTGGGCTTGTTCATGCTGGCGCTGCCTCCACAACGGACGGCAGCGGCTCGAACCGCAGGCCGTCCACGAACAGGTCGAAGAAGTCAGGCTCGGCCTCGAGCTCGACGTGCTCGATGCGGCCAACGAACGCGTCGAGGCGGGCGCGGGCCCGGCGCGAAAGGAGGAGCGCGGCCGCGCCCCGCACGGACGCATTGCCGTGCTGGACGACGCGCTCTGGGGGGACCGGGGGCAGGAAGCCGATGCGCTGGGCGTTGGCCACGTCGAGGTGGGAGGCAAATCCACCAGCCAGGTGGAGCGCCCCCAGGTCGCCCGGCGCGAGTCCGAGCCAGCGCAGCAGCACGCGCATCCCCACCGCGTTCGCGGCTTTCGCCTGGGCGAGCTCGGACGCGTCGCGACGGGAGAACGTGATTCCCTGGGCCGGGGCGACCATGACCTCCGTGATCCCGGGCGGAAAGCCCGCGGCCGGGCTCATCTCCCCGGTCCGGCGGAGCTCGGCGAGCACGTCCACCAGGCCCGAGCCGCAGATGCCCTCCGGCTCGACGTCGCCGATGGTACGGACCACCCAGCCGCCATCCTCGTGGGTCGCGCCTTCGATCGCCCCCTCGGAGCCCGGCATTCCGAAGCGGACGAGGCCACCCTCGAAGGCCGGGCCGGCGGGGCACGAGGCGGCCAGGATTCGGACGCCGTCGGTGAGGACGACCTCCGTGTTTGTGCCCACGTCGACGAGCATCGCGATTCCCGGAGCGCCCGGATCGGCGGTTTCAAGCATCCCCGTCGCGAGCAGGTCGGCGGCCGCGTCCGCCCCGACGTGGCAGGCGATGAGCGGGGCGCCCCACACGCGCGCCCGCGGGTGGACGAGGATCCCCAGCTCGTGGGCCAGGCGGACAACCGTGCTGTTCGAGGTCCGGCCGGCACGCCACGCGGTCTCGGTCACGCTGCGGAACGGGGAGCGGCCGATGGGTGCGACGTCGAGGTCGAAGAAGAGGTCGCGCATCGTGGCGTTGCCCACGACGACCACCTCGAGGACGTCGTGGCGGTCGATCTGCTGCTCGGCATAGAGGCGCGAGAGCTCGTGGTTGAGGGCCCGTCGCAGCGCTCGCCGGAGCTCGCCGGGACGCTCGGCTTCGTAGGAGATGCGCCCGATGACATCGCTGCCGCCGAAGCGCTGAGGGTTCTCGAAGGCGGCGACCGCGACGGTTTCTCCCGTGCGGAGGTCGAGGACCTCCAGAACGACCGTCGTCGTCCCGACATCCAGCGCGATCCCGAGAAGCCGCTCGCGGGCGGCGTCGACGTCCTCGCCGTTCCAGAGGACCCGGCCATCCTCCACGGTGACGGTGGGGTCCACCTCCAGGGCGGGTCCCCCCGGAGGCATGAGGATCCTGAGCCGGCGCCGGAGGACGACGAACTCCAGGTCGGCCTCGACGGGCTCCCGGGCGATCGTCGCCCGGCAGGCGAGGCGGTAGCCGGGCCGCAGGAAGGCCTCCTGCTCGTCGGGCGGCGTCAGCGCGTCGCCGCCGCGCAGGACCTCCACCACGCACTCGTGGCAGCGTCCCGAGCGGCGGCACGAGGCGGGCACCACCATGGCCAGCTCGTCGGCCGCGTCGAACAGGGTCCTGCCCGGAACGAGCGGGACGCGGCGTCCGGCGTGGACGAGATCAGGGGCCACGCGCCAAGGATAGGTCCGGACCAATCGTGGCGACGGGGCGCAACGGCACGACCGAGGGGGGCCGAACGGCACCCGCCCCATGCGGGGCCCGCGATGCGGGCACCCGCCGAGCTCGATCCACGGCGGGACTTGACAGGCGGGCCGCCATGTCGCAGATTACCGTTCGTGAACGCTTACCGAGAGGCCGCCGACCCACTCGATGCGCTCGGCGACGCCACGCGGCGGGCGATCGTCGAGGGCCTCCGCGACGGCGAGCGGACCGTCGGCGACCTGGCCTCGGGCCTGCCCGTCAGCCGGCCCGCGGTATCCCAGCATCTCGGCGTCCTCAAGGCGGCCGGGCTCGTCCTCGAGCGGCCGGAGGGAACCCGGCGCTACTACCGCCTCGATCCGATCGGGTTGACCCGCCTCCAGAATCGGCTCGACGCGATGTGGGGCGCCGAGGCGCTCGAGGAGCCACCGCCGCCCGTCGTCGAGATTGTCTCGGCACCCCAGCCGACCTCCGCGGCCGCCCCGGCGGAACCCGGCGGCAAGGGTCACAAGAAGCACAAGAAGAAGAGCGGGCGCAAGTAGCGGCTGCTCTGCGGGTCGTCCGATAGCGGCGATCAGGACCCCGCTGTCGCCAGTGATCCGGCGACCCACGCCGCGAGGACGCGGGCGCAGGCGACGACGTCCTCGAGGGCGACGCTCTCGTCCGCGACGTGCGCCCCGCGCACGTCCCCGGGCCCGTACATGACGGTGGGCGTCGCTCCTTCGTGCACGAGGAGGCGCATGTCGGCGCCGTACGGCACGCCGACAAACGACGGCCGGCGCCCGAGCACGGCCGACGCGGCCGCCGCAAGCCCCTGCGGGAGCGCGTGGTCCGCCGCCACCTCGGCCGACGAGAAGCGGCCGCCGTGGACGTCGACCGACGCCGGGTGCTCGCGCAGCCACGGGTCCGCCGCGCAGGCCTGCGCGATGACCGCCCGCAGCTCCTCCTCGGCCTCGGGCGCCATCTGGCCGGCGCGCACGCCGTAGCGTCCCTCGGCCACCATCCGGTCGGGAACCGTGCTCGCCCAGTCACCGCCGTGAACCGTGCCGAGGATCGTCGGGTAGGGAAGGCCCAGCGCCGTCATCTCCGGTCGCGTCTCGGCGGCGTTGCGGCCGGCTTCGTCTGCTCGGAGGGCGGCATGGAGGACCTCGAGCTTCTCCAGGGCCGAGACGCCGGAGCGCCGCGTCGAGGCATGCGCCGCCAGGCCGGGCACCGTCAGGCGGAACGTGATCGCGCCGGCCTGGACGGTGACGATCTGGAGGCCCGTGGGCTCGGTGATGACGGCCGCGTGGCCGACGAACCCGGCCCGGATGGCGGCCAGCATGCCCGCGCCCCCGTCCTCCTCGGAGGGAACGGCCAGGAGGACGGCCTCGCCGCCGAGCGCGTCCGCGTCGATCGCCGAGCGGACCGCCCGCAGGGCCGCCGCCGCCGCGACGAGGCCGCCCTTCATGTCGCAGGCGCCACGCCCGTACACGCGGCCGTCATGGACCTCGGGGCGGAACGGGTCGCGCGACCACCCACCGAGGTCGCCCGGCGGGACCACATCCGTGTGGCCGGCCAGGAGGAGTCGGGGTCCCGGCCGGGCCCCTCGCAGGGTTCCCGCGGCGAGCGGCAGCGTGGCCCGTGGCATCTCCGACCCCGGGTGATCCGGGTCGCGGGCGAGGGCGATCGGGTCCGCGTCCCACGTGCGGACCTCGAGGCCGGCCGCCCGCATCTGCCCGGCGACGGCGTCACGCGCGGCTCCTTCGTCGCCGGTGATCGAGGGAATTGCGAGCAGGGCCAGCAGGTCCTCGCGAACGGCGTCCGGGTCGACGGCCGCCGCGGCGGCGGCAGCGGCGGCATCGTGGGCGAGCCGGCCCCCTGGAGGCCGGCCGGCGCGTGTCATGCCCGGCGCAGCAGAGGACGCGTCAGGCAGGTGGGCCCACCCGATCCGTTGATCCCGATCTCGGCGGCTGGATAGGCGTGGACCTCGCAGCCGGCCGCCTCGAGCGCCCGCCGCGTCGCCGGGTTCCCGTCGGCCACGATGCACACGCCCGGGCGGACGGCCAGGACGTTGGATCCCAGGGTCGGGAACTCCTCCGCCGGGATGGGGATGGAGCGGATCCCGAGCGCCCCAAGGAGCGCCCACAGGCCCACAGGGAGGAGGGGCAGGAAGACGACCGCCAGGTCGTCGGCGACGGGAGAGATGACCGAGAGCAGATGGAGCAGCTCCACCTCGCCCCGCCAGAAGGGCAGGTCGAAGACCCGCACGTCGCCACCCACGAGGGTGGCGAGCTGGTGCGCGCCCGCGTCGTTCGTCCGCAGCGACCGGCCGACGCAGAGCAGGTCCGGCCGCAGCCAGAACGTGTCCCCGCCGTCGACGGTGCCCGGGCTCTCGATCCGCCCCAGCGTGGGCACGCCGCGGATCGAGAGCCAGGCTTCGATCTCGTTCTCCTCGCCCCGGCGGGTCGGCTTGCCGGAGCGAAGGGGGATCGCGCCGCGGTCGGTGACCAGGAGCGGGTCGAACGCGTACACGAGATCGGGATGCAGGGTATCGGCGCCAAGCTGGTGGACGTTGACCCCGAGCCGGGCCAGGAGGTCGATGAAGGCATCGTGCTCGCGGCGGGCCAGCTCGAGATCCACCGGGTGCAGGAACCCGTTCGCGGGATTCTCGAAGGCGGCTCCGAACGCGCGGCCGGGGCGCTGCACGAGGACCTCGCGAAGGGGCGCGGTCATCGACTGGGCCCCGAAGGCAGGCAGGGCCGTCGCGGCCGCCGGCGCACGCTCGGAGGTCATGGACCGCAGGATACCCACCCCAGACCTCCGGGGGATGGCTCCGCCGAACGCAACGGACGATCAGGCGGTGGCAAGCTCGACGAGGCGCCCGACCTCGTAGCGGGCCGCCGCCGCGTCCGCGGCCAGGCGGACGGCGACCGCATGGGCCGCCTCCACGGCGCGCGGCGCCTCCGGGTCGGGGGGATCCGCGGCGCCGGCCACGACAGCCGTCACCACGACGAGCCAGCGCAGCGCGGCCTCGAACGACTCGCGGTTCACGTAGGCGATCCCGTCGTGGCGGTTCACGCCGAGCCAGCGAGACAGGTCGTCGTCGGCGAACCAGGCCCGCACCAGCCGCCCGCCGCGCTCCGGGGCGGGTGCGGCGAGGGCCGCCGCGCCGGGCCGCGCGACCAGGTGGCGAACGGTCTCGACCGTCCACCACGCGGCCCCCTCGTCCAGGCCGCGCCAGCGGTAGGCGTCGGCGAACACCCGTCCGAGGCGTGCTCGATCGAACCAGCCGCGCGATCGCCGGCCGGCGGCATCGGGCTCGAGGACGCCGCCAAACGCCTCCGCTGCGAGCCAGCCGAGGAGCGCCCCCCAGGTCGCCGTATCGGGCGGGAGGGACGCGGCCACGAACGCGCGCGGAACCGGGTTGCCGGCGTCGACCTCCGGTGCGGCGACGGCCGCCTCGAGGGCGCTCCGGAACCGGGCTCCGAACTGAGACGCGAGCGTCTCGATCTCCGCGTCCCCGACGGCCGTGCCCGCAACGGCACGGACCGCGCGCAGGGCGTCGCCGGCGCGCGCTCGCCAGGCGGCCGCGAGCGCATCGAGGTCCACAGCTGCGGTCGGCGGCGTCGGCGCGGAGCCGGCCGTCGGGACGGCGTGGCCAGCCGTCGGACCGGCGAGCCTCGGACGCGTCCGTCGCACTGACCTCCACGCCGTCCGGGGCGCCGCCGCCACCCGCCGTGCGCCCGCGGGCGGCGAGCTGCGTCGCCAGCGCCTCGGTGGTGTCCCGGACCAGGGCATCGTTGACGAGGATCGCGACCGCGTCGTGCAGGGGCCGCAGGCGGCGCTCGGCGAGGGCGGCCTCGACGCTCGGCACGCCGGCTCCGCCGAGGTCGGCGCCCAGGGCGCGATGCTCGGCCGCCGCCTCGCCGGGGATCTCGCGCCAGTCGAGGAGGACGCGCGCGGCGTAGGCATCGAGCTCGACGCGGAGCCCTCGCTCGCGGAGGTCGGCCGTCTCGCGGACGTACTCCATGCCGTCGAGCGCGTCCCGGTAGACCACCACGGCGCCGGGATCCGTCGCCAGGCCGAGGGCGTCGGCGAGCGAGCTGCGGACGAGGTGCTTTGCCCCCGCGCCGTCCCGGGCCGCATAGGCCACCGAATCGCGGATCCGGCCGTGCATCGTGCCGAACCGGTTGTGGTAGATCACGAGCGACCGCTCGTCGCCGGCCCGGTTGGAGTAGGCGAAGACGTCCTCGTTGACGTGTCCCGCATCGTCCACGACGTCGTAGAGCCGGAAGTCGCGAACCTCGGCGAACAGGCGCCGGCGATGGACGAGGGGGAAGAGCTGCCATTCGTGGCGGGCGACGAGTCCCTCGTTGGGCCGCTCGTCCCACGAGGCGCGACGAAACTCCATGCCGTACTTCTCGGCGAACCCCTCGACCTGCCCGTGGCCGAACATCGGGAGGCCCGGCATCGTGACCAGCATCGTCGCGATCCCGAAGTACTTGTCCCCGGTTCCGAACTGCTCGATCGCCGTCCTCTCGTCGGGGTTGTTCATGAAGTTGACGTAGCGCTTGAGGATCTCCGGGTCGAACTCGAGCGTGTTCCTGACCAGCAGCCGGTAGTCGGCGTTCTTCTCGTCGCGGAGCATGTGCATGAAGGCGCTGTTGTAGACGCGGTGCATCCCCAGGGTCCGGACGAAGTAGCCCTCCATGAGCCAGAACGCCTCCGCCAGCAGGAGCGTCTCCGGCACCTCGGCGGCAACGCGGTCCACCACCTCGCGCCAGAACTCCTCGGGCATCGCGGCGTCGAAGGCGGCCCTGGTCATGGCCGACTCGGCCCGGGACGGGATCGCCCCGCCCTGCCCCGGCTCGGGGTACCAGAGGCGCTCGACGTGCTTCTTGGCGAGCGTCATCGCGGCATCGAACCGGATGATGGGGAACCGGCGGGCCACCGCGAGGATCGTCTGGATGACGGCCTCGCGGACCTCAGGGTTGAGGTAGTCGAGCTGCGCCGTGTCGTTCCAGGGCATGCTCGTGCCGTCGTTGCCGTGGTAGACGTAGCGGACGTCGCCCGTCCAGCGATCCTCGCGCCGGAAGACCACGGCGGCGTCGGTCGAATCCCAGTAGTGGTCCTCGATCTGGATCCCGACGCGCGGGTCCTCGGAGAGGTCCGTCCCGCCGAACGAGTAGGCGGGGTAGGGGCTGTCCGGGCGGGAGAGGAACCAGTCCGGGTGCTCGACGACCCAGCGCGAGTCGATTCCCATGTGGTTGGGGACCATGTCGGACGCCACGCGGATGCCCCGGGCCCAGGCGCGGTCGCGCAGGGACGCCCACGCTCCCTCGCCGCCGAGGTCTTCGGCGATCGCGTAGTCGCGCAGGGAGTACGCGGAGGCCACCGCGTCGGGGTTGCCGCGGAGCTGCTTGATCCGCTCGCTGGCGCGACTGCGCTCCCAGAGCCCGATGAGCCACAGCCCCGTGAAGCCCCAGCGGACAAGCCGGTCGAGCTCCTCGTCGGGGACCTGGTCGAGGCGCCTGATGTCGCGGCCATACCGGCGGCTGAGCTGGTCCAGCCAGACGTACGTGCTCTTGGCCATCAGCACGACCCGGGGCATCCAGTCCTTGTCCTCGGAGAACCGCTCGGGCTCGGCGTCGAGGCCCGCGTACGACGGCGCGGCCCCGCCGCCTCCGCCGCCGGGACCGGCATGGTGGCGCATCCACATGGCACGCTCCTCTTCGGCGACGACGTCGAGGCTCGTGACCAGCCGGTCGAGCAGGGCGCCGAAGCGGTCGCCGAGGTAGGCGGCGAGGAAGGCACCCCAGCGGGACCGGATCCAGCGCAGCTGGCCGCCGAGCGAGCCCGGCTCCGCGACCGCCGGCGCACGGAGCATGGTGACCAGGTCCTGCCGGTCCGGCCCGAAGGGGGTCCGGCCGGCGAAGAAGCGGCCCAGCTCCCCGATGATCGCGGGGTAGGCCGACGTGGCCGCGAGGTCGCGGTCGTCGAACAGCTCGCGGCACGGCCCGAACGCCGGGTTCGCGTTCTCCAGCCAGCAGGCGACGAGCTCCTCGAGGGCCACCTCGCGGTTCGGGGTCCCGGCAGTCTCCCCGGCGAGGTAGGCCTCCGGCGTCATCGCCCCCCGCGCGACCGTGAGCGGCGGAAAGCCCGCGATGAAGCGGAGCAGGGCGTCGTCAACGGCCTCCGCCCCCAGCACCTCGTCGAGGTGGTCGAGGGCATCGTCGACCGCCTCGGGATCCTCGTGCTCACGGAAGACCGCAACGACCGCGTGGAGGATCTCGTCGATGATCCCCATCGCGTTGAGCGAACCCGACGTGACGTCGGCGTCGGCGAGCCCCTCGGCCCGGCGGGCCGCGGTCATCGCCGCCGCCAGGTTCCGCACGGCGCGCAGGTTGGGCAGGATGACATTGCCGGACAGCGCGAACAGGGCGTCGTCGACGGCATAGCGGGCCCGCGCGTCGCGCCGAACGTGGAGCTCGCGCTCCCCGCGGATCACGCCCCCTCCTCGTTGGTGGGCTGCCGGCCGGGTCGACCGGCCCGCCTCGACGCCGCCGGACGGCGCGGCTGTCCCGTTCGCGTGCGCGGAGGCGTGCTCGAGCGACGTCCCGCGGCAGCCGCATCCGGCGCAGCCGGCCGTGCTCCCGGCTCCAGGCGTGGCGCAGATCATCATCGCGACCGCCGGTCCTCCGTATCGCTCGTGCGGGCTCGATCGTAGCCGACGGCAGGGGCTCCCGGCGCGCGTCAGTACCGGAGGACGATCGGGTTGTCCGGCACGAGGTGCTTCACCGGCAGAGTGAGCGCGACCTGCGTGGGGTCGGGCGATCAGCCCGGATGCGAGCGGAGCCCGCGCAGCCGCTCCATCAGCGCCTCGGGATGCGCATCGTGGACGCCGGCGTCCTCGAGCAGGCGATCCGGGCGATGGGAGACCATCACGAACTCCCGCTCGAACGCGGTTCGCTCCGGGGCGGGCCCGAGGATCAGGACCGGGGAGCGGTCGCCCAGCTCGCGAAGGGCACGCACGAAGAACGAGGGCGCCTCGGCACTCCGGCTGTGCCGTCGGACCCGCACGACCTCATCGTGCCCGTCGGGGCGGGTGCGGGCGATGACGGCCTCCGTGGCCCCGAGCAGGACGACCGCCCCGCCGAGCATGGCATGTGGCAGGGTGGCCGTGGTCGCGGTCGTGGCCCCCGGGCTGGTCGTCCGCTCACCGGGGCTCGGCGCGTGCTCCGCGCCGGCGGCGGGCGGCGCGGGCGGATGACTCGAACGGCCGTGCATGCGGATACCTCCACGTGGGATGGTGGCGGACCCGGCCCGATGGCTCGACGGCCGTTCGGATCGGTTCGCCCCGCCGAAGGTCACCGGAACCCGCGGAGAAAGGGTACCGTCTTGAGGTCATGAGCGACCTCCGCGCGCGACCAGGCGCCCGAGCTGCCCTCCTCGCCCTCGTCCTGGGCCTGGGGGCCGCCGCCTGCTCGGGGTCGGCCGGGTCCGTGGCTCCGCCGACGCCCGGCGGCAGCTCGCCGACCATGACGCCGGCCGCCGGGATGGTGAGCCAGGCGTCGGCGGTCGCCGCGGTCCTCGCCCAGGACCCCGCCTTCGCCGGTCTCGGACCGCGAGACCCGGATCTCATCGGGCAGTCCGCCTGGTACGAGGTCGCCCCGGGGAGCGGCGGCTGGCAGGTGACGATCACCAAGGGCTCGGGGGACTGCGAAGCGGGCTGCATCAACCGCCACACGTGGACCTACCATGTGGACGCGTCGGGAACGGTGACGCTTCTCGGGGAGGGCGGGGACCCGCTGCCGAGCAGCGATGGCGGATCTGGCGGCGGCTCGGTGGGCGGCGTTCCGGCGAGCGGGGTGCCCGGCAGCCCGCCGGTGGTCGTCCCGGCCGAGGGTGGGCCCTGGATCGTCGGCCGCGCCATGGCCGGCCCCGTCTGCCCCGTCGTTCGCAATCCCCCCGACCCGGCGTGCGCCGACCGCCCCGTCTCCGGGGCCGTGATCGCCATCCGTGACGGGTCGGGCGCGGCCGTTGCCCGGGCGACCACCGCCGCCGACGGATCGTTCCGGGTGGCGGTTCCCGGGGGCGGATCGTGGACCGTGGAGGCTCAGCCCGTCACCGGCCTGATGGGCACGCCGGCGCCGTTCGTGACGCAGGTGGCGGGCGATCCGGGTGCCTGGGTCGCCGTTCTGGTGCCGTACGACACGGGGATCCGCTAGGGGATCCGCCTCGGCGCGGCTGACCGCCCCGACCGCACGGCCCCTTCCTGCTACGCTCGCCGGCGTGAATCGCCCTCGCGCCGCGGGCGCGGCTCTCGCCACCGTGCTGCTCGCCGCGCTGCTCCCGGGCATCGTGCGGGCCCATTCCGAGCTCGTGACCTCCGCCCCGGCCGGCGGGACGACCCTGACCGCGTCGCCCCTCGAGATCACCGGAGACTTCAGCGAACCGATGGACCCGCCACGGAGCTCGATGGAGCTCCGGGACCCGGACGGGCGCACGATCGCTATGGGCGGCGTGCCGGCCGCGGGGCCGGATACCCGGATGGCGATCACGGGGCTGCCGGCGCTCCCGGCCGGCACCTACGAGGTGCGCTGGACCACCGTGACGCCGGACGACAACGGCGTGGGACGGGGGACCTTCTCCTTCACCGTGGCGCCCCCCTCCTCGAGCCCGACCGCCAATGGCGCGTCCCCGAGCCCCGCCCCGTCGGCGGCTCCGGGCGGCGGGACGTCGTCGTCGGCCGACGTCTTGATCCCGCTCCTCCTGCTCGTCGCCGTCCTGGCAGGAGGCGCGATCTGGCTCCTGCGCCGCCGACGTTGATCTCGACCGTCGCCACCCCGTCGCTCTCGCGGTCGCCCCGGGCCCTCCCGGCGATTGCGCTGCTCCTCGCGGCCCTCCTGCTGTGGGCGTGCGGCGACTCCGGGAGCTCGGCGGCCGGGATCGTGACGTCGCTCGATGCGCCGGCGGGTGCGGTGACCGGCTTCAGCCTGCGGACGCAGCGCGGCGAGACGATCTCCTTCGTGATCGGGACGCTGGAGGTGGACGGCGCCGCGTTCGCCGCCTCCCACCTCGCCTCGCACGCAGCCACGCTCCAGCCGATCGCGGTCGCGTATCGCGTCGAGAACGGCCGCAACGTCGTCTACCGCATGGTCGACGCCCCGTGGGCGGCCCCCTCGCCGTGAGCCGAACCCGGCTCGTCGGGTTCCTCGCCGGCGCCGGGCTTGCCCTGATGGCCCTGCCGAGCGTGGCCCTCGGACACCAGCTCACGGGACTCTTCGAGTCGCCGATCCCGCTCCCGGTCTACCTGGCGGGCGCGGCCGCGGCCGTCGGCCTCTCGTTCGCCTTCATCTTCCTCGGCGACGCACCGGGGTTCGGGCCGGGCGACCCCCGGCCCCGGGCGGTCCCGCGCTGGCTCCGGGTTGCCCTGCGCGCCGCCGGCATCGTCGCCGTCGCCTGGATCCTGGCGCAGGGGATCATCGGTGGCGAGAGCGACGCCGACGTCACCCGCCTCTTCCTGTGGACGTACGGCTGGATCGGACTCGCGCTGATCTCCGCCCTCGTGGGGCCCGCGTGGTCCTGGCTCGACCCGTTCACGACCATCCACGACGCCGGCGCAGCCGTGCTGCGGCGCCTCGGGGTTGGAGGCTGGAACGCGGCGCCGTACCCCGAGCGCCTCGGGCGATGGCCGGCCGTGCTCGGCTTCTTCCTCTTCGTCTGGCTCGAGCTGATCGTCACCGGAGGCGGAGGCGGGCGAGTCCTGGTGGCGGCGTTCGTCGCCTACATCGTGGTGACCGAGCTCGGGATGGCCCAGTACGGCCGGGACGCGTGGCGCGCCAACGGCGAGGTGTTCAGCGTCTGGTTCTGGCTCCTCGGTCGGTTCGCCCCGTTGGCCCTCGCCGGACCGCCGGAGGCCGGGGTCGTGCGCCGCCGGCCGTTCGTGTCCGGGCTGCTGGAACCGGGCTGGACCGCGGCCGACGTGGCGTTCGTCGCCATGGGCGTGGCCTCCGTGCTCTACGACGGCCTGTCGCAGACCCAGCTGTGGTTCGACCTCGTCGGGCTCCCCGGCCTCGCCGGGGGCACGGTGACGCTGGCGGTCTTCCTGGCGGCCGCTGCCGGCCTGGCCCTGGCCATCGCCCGGCTCGTCGGTTCGCCGCCCCTCGGCAGGGCGACTGGATTGGCCGCGGTCGGCGCGGGCCTGGTCCCGATCGCGATCGGGTACATCACGGCCCACTACCTGACCGCGCTCGTCCTCGATGGCCAGCGGATCGCGATCGCCGTCTCGGATCCCTTCCAGCAGGGCTGGGATCTGTTCGGGACCGCGTTCTTCACGCCCTCCATCGCGCTGCTCGCGCCCGCCGCGGTCTGGGGCATCCAGCTCGTCGCCGTCGTCGGGGGCCACATGCTGGGGGCCTACGCCGGCCACCTCGCGGCGACGTCCGGCCGCACCAACGCCGAGATCCCAACCGGCGAGCTGCGGGCCGTCCGTCTTCGCCAGGTGCCCCTGGCCGCCTTCATGGTCGCGCTGACCGCGACCACCCTGTGGTCGCTCGGCCAGGCGATCGTCACCACCCCGCCCCGCTAGACTGGCTGCCATGGCCCTCGTGACCACCCAGGCGCTCTCGTTCCGGTACCCGGGCGCGGGCGGCGGGGTCCTCGCCCTCGACGACCTGACCGTCGCCATCGAGTCCGGGATCGTGGGGCTCGTGGGGGCCAATGGGGCCGGCAAGAGCACCCTGCTGCGGATCCTCCTCGGCCTCCTCGCGCCAACGGCGGGCTCGGCGACCGTGTTCGACCTGGACGTGCGCCGCGACGGCTCCCGGATCCGGGAGCAGGTCGGGTACATGCCGGAGCACGACGTGCTCCCGCCCGACGTCTCGGCGGCGGACCTCGTCACCCACCTCGCCGAGCTGTCGGGCCTGCCGCGGACGGCTGCCCGCGAGCGCGCGGCCGAGGTCTTCCGGCACGTCGGGCTCTTCGAGGAGCGCTACCGCCCGATCGGCGGGTACTCCACCGGGATGAAGCAACGCGTGAAGCTGGCCCAGGCGCTCGTCCATGATCCGCAGCTGCTCCTGCTCGACGAGCCGACGAACGGCCTCGACCCTGCCGGTCGAGACGAGATGCTGGACCTCGTCCGGCGGACCGGCACCGAGTTCGGGATGGCCGTCGTCGTCAGCTCGCACCTCCTCGGCGAGATCGAACGCGTCTGCGACCACGTGGTTGCGATCGACGCCGGTCGCCTGCTCCGCGACGCGCCGCTGGCGAGCTTCACCACCCGCACCGGCATGCTCGTCGTGGAGCTCGACGAGGGGGCCGCCGACGTCGCCGCGGACCTCGTGGCGGCCGGCGTCACGGCGCGACCCGATGGCCCGCGGCGGGTGCTGGTCACGGTCGCCGATGGCCGGCCGTTCGACCTCGTCCGGGACGCGGTGGCGGCCCGGGGACTCGCGCTGACCCGGCTCGAGCCCGCCCGCCACCGGGTGGAGGACATGTTCCGCGACCCGTCCGATGGAGACGCGCGTGGCGACGCCGCCTGACGTCCTGGCCGGCTCGGCGACCGGGAGCATCTACGACCTCGGCTATCGGCGCTACGACGGGCCGCGGCTCGGCCGCCGCTACGCCGTCGAGGCGCTCTTCGTGTACAGCCTGCGCGCCGTGTTCGGGCTCGGCCGGAGCGCGCGGGCGAAGATCGCGCCGCTGGTCCTGGGCGGCCTCATCGCCCTGCCGGCCGTCGTGAGCGTCGGCTTCGGCGCCCTGGCCGGGAACCAGGGGTCCCGCTTCAACCCGATCACGCTCGAGGGGTACCTCCCCTTCGCCCAGACGCTGCTCGTCTTCTTCGTGGCCGCCCAGGCCCCCGAGCTCCTCGTCCGTGATCAGCGCCACCACGTCCTCACGCTCTACTTCAGCCGGGCCCTCGAGCGCACCGACTACGTCCTGGCCAAATACCTGGCCCTGCTGGCCGGCATCGGCCTCGTCCTCGCGCTGCCACAGGTCATCCTCCTGGTGGGCATGCTGTTCGCGACGCCCAACCTGGCCGACGGGATGGCGACGGTCCTCCCGCTCGTGTGGCGCGTTGCCGGGCGGACGATCGTGATCAGCGCCCTCTTCGCCGGGATCGGCCTCGTGGCGAGCGCCTTCACGGTGCGCCGCGCATTCGCGGCCGGCACGATCATCGCCGTCTTCCTGGTCACGAGCGGCGTCGTGACGGTCCTCGTCAACCGGGTCGGCCTCCGCGGCCCGCTCACCCTGATCGCGCTGGCCGATCCGTTCGCGCTCATGGACGGCGTGTCAGCCCTGCTGTTCGGGGTGGAGCCCAACATGCCGGCGATCGTGCGCACGCACCTGCCGGTCGGGCTGTTCGCCGCCACGGCCGTGGCGGTCGCGGTGGCGTCGCTCGGAATCGTCGTCCTGCGCTACCGGCGCATCAGGGCATGAGCGGCCCCGGGGCCCCCGGCCCGGGTCCCGCGATCCCGGCCGCGACTGCGGGCGCGAATCCGGGCGGCGATCGCGCCGAGGCCGCGCGCGTCCGGCTCGCCGACGTGTCGCGCTGGTACGGCAACGTGGTCGCCGTCAACGGGGTGACGTTCTCGCTGGGAACCGGAGTCACCGGCCTCCTCGGGCCGAACGGCGCCGGCAAGTCCACCCTGCTGCACATGATCGCCGGCCTCCTCCGCCCGTCGGCCGGCGCCGTCAGCGTCGATGGCCGGGCGACGTACGGCGACCCGGAGGTCTTCCGCCGGGTTGGCCTCGTCCCCGAGCGCGAGGCCGTCCCGGGGTTCCTCACGGGCCGCGAGTTCGTTCGCCTCAACGCCGACCTGCAGGGCCTCCTGGCCCCGGCTGCTGCCGTGGACGAGGCCCTGGCAACGGTCGACCTCGGTGCCGCCGCGGACCGGACGCTGGCCACGTACTCGAAGGGCATGCGGCAGCGGGCGAAGGTGGCCGCCGCCCTCGTGCACCAGCCGGGCGTGCTTGTCCTCGACGAGCCCTTCAACGGCATGGATCCGCGCCAGCGGCTGCACATGATGGACCTCCTCCGGGAGCTGGCCGACGCCGGCCGCACGATCCTCTTCTCCTCGCACATCCTCGAGGAGGTGGAGCGGGTTGCGGAGCGAGTCCTCGTGGTGGTGGGCGGCCGGCTGGCCGCCTCGGGCGACTTCCGCGAGATCCGCCGCCTCATGACGGATCGACCCCACGCCTTCCGCCTTCGCACCTCGGACGATCGCTCGCTCGCCGCCGCGATCGTGGCCCGCCCGACGGTGGCCGGTGTCGCCCTCGAGGACGGCCGGCTGGTCGTGCGGGCGGCCGACTATGCGGCCTTCACCGGTGAGCTGGCCGGAATCGCGCGCGGCATCGGCGTGTCGATCTTCGAGCTGATCCCGGGGGATGAATCGCTGGAGTCGGTGTTCGCCTACCTGGTGCGTGGATGAGCGCCCCCGCAAGTTCCGCCGCATCTGCCGGGTCGGGCCCGGCGGCTGCGGGCCGGCCCCATGCCCTCGGCCCGCTTGTCCGCCTGACCAGCCGCGGCCTCCTGGGCCGGCGTCGCTCGTTGGGCGTCCTGGTGCTGGTCGGGGCGCCGGTCCTCGTGGCGGGGATCCTTGCCTTCAGCGGCGGTCTGGGCGATCCGGCCACCCTCGCCCTCGACGTCTTCTCCACGATCACGCTGGGCCTCGTCGTTCCGCTCGCCGCTCTCATCCTCGGCACGGCGGCCCTTGGGACCGAGATCGACGACGGCACCATCGTGTACCTGCTCGTGAAGCCGGTTCCCCGGCGGACGGTCGTCCTCGCCGCGATGCTGGTCGCGGGAGGGGCGACGATGGCCCTGACCGTCGCGGCCGCGCTCGTCTCCGGAGTCCTGATCCTGGGCGGCGCCGCTCCGGGTCTGCTCGCGGGCATGGTCCTCGGGACGTTGCTCGCCTCGGTCCTCTACGTGGCGGTCTTCGTCGCGCTCTCCGTCTACACGGGCCGCGCGCTGCTGGTCGGCCTGGGGTACGTGATCGTCTGGGAGGGGCTCGTCACGCCGCTCCTGGTGGGCACCCGGATCCTGTCGATCCGCGAGTACGCCCTCTCGGTCGTGACGGCGCTCGGGGGGCTCGCAACGGATGCGACGGACCCGGGAGGGGTGGAGCTGCCGGTCGCGATCCTCCTCTCGATCGTGGTCCTCCTGCTGGCCTTCGTCCTCGCGTCCCGGCGGCTCGGCCGCTTCGAGGTCACCGATGGCGGGTAGGGACGGACGCCTGCGGGCCGGGCTCGCGCTCCGAACGGGGCGCCCGTAGAATCCAGCCGATGCCCGAACCGCGGATCCGACGCACGCGCACGAGGAGCGCCCGCCCGGGCCAGCCTCCCGGCGTGCCCGAGGCGGCCGAGGCCGCCGCCGACTCGCAGCCGACGCCTGCAGCGGATGACGCCGCGGCGCCGGACGGCGGCGGCGCGACGGCGGCTGGCGTGACAGAGGCGCCCCGCGCCGGAGCCCGCGCTGCCGGGCCCGAACGACCCCGCGCCGAGGCGCCCGACCCGACGACTCCTGCGCCGGAGCCGACGGCGCCCGCGCCCGTCGACCCTGACCCGACCATCCTTGCCCCGGCCGAGGCCGAGTCGGCCGAAGCCGCGGCCGAGGCGCTCGCCGCGGATGACGTCGCGGGTGATGGTGAGACGGGACCGGTCGCCGCGGGGACCGGGGCAGCCGCAGCAGCCTCCAGCGAGCCGGCGGGCTGGTTCCGCGACACGGCCCTGGACGACGCCACCCAGCCGGCGGCGGAGACCATCGCGGCCGGAGCGGCAGGGTCCGCAGACGGGCCCGCGGACGCCACCGGGGCGGGTGACGCCGCCGACGACGACCTGATCGTCCGCGAGCGCGACCGTGCGGTGGTGGCGCCGGTGCCGGTCGTCGCGCCACCGACGGGGCTGCCGACATCGCGGAGGCGCCGGCTCCGCGGGATCCTCGTCGGCATCGTCACGGTGGTGGCCGTGGCCGCCGTGGGCTTCGTGGCCGGGCTCATGCTGCCCACGATCCTGCCGGGACCCGGGATCGGTTCCGTGGGCCCATCGCCCTCAACGACGCCGACCGAGGCGCCGGCGACGCCTGCCGCCCCGACGGCGTCTGCGACCGCCGCGACGAGCCCGACGCCGACCATCGCACCCACTCCGACCCCTTCCCCGGCGCCGACCCAGACGATCTACGTGGTCAAGGCCGGCGACCAGCTGGCGCGCATCGCCGCCCGCTACGGGGTGAGCCTGGCGGCGATCCAGAAGGCCAACAACATCACGGACCCGAACCGGATCATCATCGGCCAGAAGCTGATCATCCCGAGCCCGCAACCAAAGGCGACGCCTGGACCCACCCCGTAGTCGCCACGACCGGGGCGTTGTTCGCCACCCCGAAGACCGCGCGTTCCTGCCGTCGAGCGGCGGCATCGGAGCCTCCCAAGCGCCTCGACACCGCGGCAGGTCGAGTCCAGGCGCCGGCAGGACCGTGCCTCGCGACGGTCCGATCGCGCGCTAGGATCCAGCGCATGAGCGCCACGTCCCTCGACGCCCTCCAGGACGCGCTTCGCGGCGTCCGGGCCCTGGTCCTCGATGCCGACGGCGTCCTCACCATGCGGGGAACCGCGATCGCCGGCGTGGCCGAGGCCCTGGCCCGCCTCGACGAGCGGGGGATCCCCTGGCGGGTCGCGACGAACTACTCGTCCATGCATCGGGACACGCTCGCCGCGCGCTTCGCCGCCGGCGGGGTCGCCGTCCCGGCCGCGCGGCTCGTGACCGCGCTGTCCGCGACCGTCGACGACGTGCGGCGGCGCTACCCCGGCCAGCGCGTCTTCGTGCTGACCCATCCCGATGGGCTGCGCGAGTTCGACGGCCATCCCCTGCTCGAGCCGGGGGCGGCCGACGCGGAGGATGCCGGGGTTGCCGCCGTGATCATGGGGGATGCCGCTCACGACCTGAGCTACGAGAACCTTGATCGTGCGTTCCGCCTCGTCCGGCGGGGCGCCGAGCTGGTGGCGATGCACCGGAACGGCTGGTGGTACACGGCCAAGGGCGAGACGATCGACACCGGCGCCTTTGTGGCGGCTCTCGAGTACGCCGCCGGCGTCAGGGCCCGACTCACCGGCAAGCCCGCGCCCCTGATGTTCCGGACGGCGTTGCGGGGGCTGGCAGCCGACATCGCCGCCGCGGGCGGCCCGCCGCTCCGCCGCGCCGACGTCGCAATGGTCGGCGACCACGCCCTCCAGGACATCGCCGGTGCCCACGCGGCCGGCCTGCGCGGCATCCTCGTGCTGACCGGCCGCACCGCCGCGGGCGAGGTGGCGAGCCTCCGTGGGCGGGCGATCCCCGACGCGGTCGCCGGGGCCCTGATCGACGTCGTCGCCGCGCTAGACTGACGGCAAGACACCGAATCGCAACCCCGTCGGGTCACGCGCCACGGCCGCCAGGCCGCGACCAACCGCCCGACGCCCGGCGCGACGAGCCTGCGCAACGAGGAGCCTTTCCATGGCCGAGCGGATCAAGATCACGTACGCGACGCTCCGCAACGACAACGAGGAGCTCCACGCGCTCTACGACGCGGGCATCGAGAAGGCGCGGGCGCGGCTCGGCGTCTTCAACCAGAACTGGATCGGGGGCAAAGGGCACGATGGCGATGGCGCCTTCGAGCTGCGCTCCCCGATCGATCGCGATGTCCTCGTCGGCACCTTCGCCCGCGGCAGCCGCCAGGACGTGAGGGAGGCTGTCACCGCCGCCCGGGCCGCCCAGCCGGCCTGGCGCGCCATGCCCTGGCCGGATCGCCTCGCCCTCCTCCGCCGCGCGGCGGGCCTCATCTCCGAGCGCCAGATGGAATACGGCGCCCTGATGGCGATCGAGGTGGGCAAGAGCCGCCTGGAGGCGCTCGGCGAGGTCGAGGAATCCGCCGACCTCATCCGCTACTACGCCGACGTGTACGAGCGCAACCACGGCTACGCCCACCCCATGGACAACCTTGGCGATGCCACCGTCCATACGAGCTCGGTGCTGCGGCCATTCGGCGTGTTCGCCGTCATCAGCCCCTTCAACTTTCCGATGGCCCTCGCCGCCGGCCCGAGCTCGGGCGCGTTGATGGCCGGCAACACCGTGGTCTTCAAGCCGGCGACCGCGAGCGCGATGAGCGGCGTGCTGCTCGCCGAGGCGTACCGCGACGCCGGCCTTCCCGACGGCGTCTTCAACCTCGTGATGGGCCCGGGCGACACGGTCGGCCAGGAGATCCAGGAGAACCCGGGGATCGACGGGATCGTCTTCACCGGCTCCTACGAGGTCGGCATGGGGCTCTTCCGAACCTTCTCGAAGCGCTGGCCGAAGCCGTGCGTCGTGGAGATGGGCGGCAAGAACCCGGCCATCGTGACCGCGAAGGCGGACCTCGAGGAGGCCGCCGAGGGCATCATGCGCAGCGCCTTCGGGTTCGGCGGCCAGAAGTGCTCGGCGAACAGCCGCGTCTACGTGGAGCGCCCGGTCCACGACGAGCTCGTGCGCCTCCTCGTCCAGAAGACCGAGAAGATCACGATCGGCGACCCGTTGATCCGGACGAACTGGCTCGGCCCGATCATCGACAGCCACGCCGTCGCCCGCTACGAGAGCGCCGTCGCCGAGGCCAGGCGCGACGGCAGGGTGCTGACCGGCGGTGAGCGCCTCGGCCATGACGGGCTCGAGCGCGGCTTCTTCGTCGAGCCCACGGTGGTGGGCGGGCTGCCAGCGGACCACCGGCTCTTCCAGGACGAGCTCTTCGTTCCCCTGACCGCCGTGCACGCCGTCGAGTCGCTCGACGAGGCGCTGCGCCTGTCGAACGACAACACCTACGGGCTCACGGCGGGCGTGTACAGCGAGGATCCGGCGGAGGTCGAGCGCTTCCTCGACGGGATCGAGTCGGGCGTCCTCTACGTCAACCGCCGCGCCGGCGCCACCACCGGGGCTTGGCCGGGGGTCCAGCCGTTCGGCGGCTGGAAGGGGTCCGGGTCGACCGGCAAGTCGGGCCTCGGCATGTACTACCCGGCCCAGTTCCTGCGCGAGCAGAGCCACACGATCGTCGACTGAAGGCCCGCCCGGGCACGAGGATCTGCCGCGGCTCGATCGCGTTCGCCCTCGCGTCCCGCGGCAGCTGCGGCAGGAGGGGCTCACCGTTAGCCTGTTCTGACGATGGAGCTGGTCGCGGCGCCGCCCGTGCGCCGGTGCGGACAGTACACCGTTGTGCCGCGCTGACCGTTCCGCCCCGGGGCACCGTCACTGGCCCGACCGCCGGGTGTCCATGCGCGTCGCGTGACGGATTCGTGGCCTTCTGCGCCTTCAGCCTGCCGAAGGTCACGGGCGCCCAGGCCCGTTCGGCTATACTGCCGACTATATCCACTCTGCATAATCTGTATGCGTCAGCGGGCGCGCAGCCCGACGCCATGAAGCAGGAGGTCTCCGCGTGAGCATGAAGCTCGGGACGCGTCCCGTGCCGGACATCGTGACCGAGCTGCCGGGCCCGAAGGCCCGGGCCCACATCGCGTTCGACCACGCATGGACGAGTCCCAGCCTCCCGCGGGCCTACCCGCTCGTGCCGCTGCGCGGCCGCGGCTGCGCCATCGAGGACGTGGACGGCAACGTCTTCCTCGACTTCGCCGCCGGGATCGCGGTGAACTCGACCGGGCACGCCCACCCACGGGTGACGGCGGCGATCGCGAAGCAGGCCGCCGAGCTGATCCACTTCAGCGCCTCCGACTTCTACCTGCCCATCTACGCCGAGGCGGCCGCGCGCCTGGCGCAGATCGCTCCCATGAGGGGACCGAACCGGGCGTTCATCGGCAACTCGGGCGCCGAGGCCGTCGAGGCCGGTCTCAAGCTGGCTCGCTATCACACGCGGCGAGCCAATGTCGTTGCCTTCCTCGGCGCCTTCCACGGCCGAACCATGGGCGCCCTCAGCCTCACCGCGTCGAAGGCCAAGTACCATGCCCACTTCGGGCCGTTCCTGCCCGGCGTCTATCACGTGCCGTTCGGCAGCGCGGGCCTCGACGAGCTCGAGCAGCGCGTCTTCAAGCGCCTGATGCCGGCCGACGAGTTCGCGGCCGTCATCGTCGAGCCCATCCAGGGCGAGGGCGGCTACGTCGTGCCGGACGCGGCGTTCTTCCCGCGCCTCCGCGAGATCTGCGACCGCCACGGCATGCTTCTCATCGCCGACGAGGTGCAGTCGGGGGCCGGGCGCACGGGCCGCATGTGGGCGATCGAGCACTGGGGAGTCGAGCCGGACATCCTCCTGACGGCCAAGGGGATCGCCTCGGGGATGCCGATCGGGGCGATGATCGCGCGGGCCGACGTGATGAGCTGGACGACCGGCTCGCACGGCTCCACGTACGGCGGCAACCCCGTGGCCCTGGCCGCGCTGCTGGAGACGATCACGCTCCTCGAGGAGGGTCTGATCGCCAACGCCGCCGCGCGGGGTGACCAGGCCCTGCGGGGGTTGCGTCCGCTCATCGAGCTCTACCCCGACCTCGTGCGCGAGGTCCGGGGCAAGGGCCTGATGATCGGGATCCAGTTCGATTCTGCCGACACGGCCGAGGCCGTTCAGATGCAGGCATTCGAGCGCGGTCTGCTGGTCCTCGAAGCCGGCGACGACTGCGTCCGCATGTCCCCGCCACTCGTCGTGTCGGCCGCCGAGATGGCCACCGCGATCGCCATCGTCAACGACTCCGTGGCCCACGTCGAGTTGCATCGCGCCGAGGACGTCGAGGAGGTCGAGGCGGCCAGCCGCGCCGGCCTCGTGCGGGAGGAGTTCGGCACATCGGGGTAGCGGTGGCCGCCTTCTGACGAAGACGGCCGGACAGCTGGTCGGCAGCGGCCGGAGGGAGGCGCGACGGTGAGCTCCAAGGTCGCGACGATGCACGACGCGGTGGCCGCGCTCGTCCGCGACGGTGACACGGTGGCGATCGAGGGCTTCACCCACCTCATCTCGTTCGCCGCCGGCCACGAGATCATCCGCCAGCGCCGGCGGGACCTCGTCCTCGCGCGCATGACGCCCGACGTGATCTACGACCAGATGGTGGCGGCGGGCGTCGCCCGCAAGCTCGTCTTCAGCTGGCTCGGCAACCCGGGCGTGGGGGGCCTCAACGCGATTCGGCGGGTCACCGAGGGCCCCGAGGCCAGCCTCGAGCTCGAGGAGTACAGCCACTTCGGCATGGTCGCCCGGTACGCCGCCGGCGCGGCCAAGCTCCCGTTCATGCCCCTGCGCTCGTACTTCGAGACCGACCTCCCGGTCGCGAACCCGCTGATCCGGCCGATCGAGAGCCCCTACGGCGACGGCATCGTCTACGCCGTCCCGCCGTTGCGCCCGGACGTCACGATCGTCCACGCGCAGCGGGCCGACGCGGCCGGCGACACGCAGGTCTGGGGCCTGCTCGGCTGCCAGAAGGAGGCCGCGTTCGCCGCCGAGCGAGTGATCGTGGTGGTCGAGGATCTCGTCGACGACGCGGTCGTCAGGGCGGACCCGAACCGGACGGTCATCCCGGGGATCGTGGTTGACGCCGTGGTCGTGGAGCCGTGGGGTGCTCATCCCTCCTACGTCCAGGGCCATTACGACCGCGACAACCGCTTCTACCGGGACTGGGACCCGATCAGCCGCGATCCTGCCGCGACCGACGCCTGGCTGCGGGACTGGGTCCACGACCTCGACGGCCGGGCGGCCTACCTGGAGAAGCTGGGACCCGATCGGCTCGCCTCGCTCCGACCATCGGGGTCGGCTCCGTCCGGCGTCGTCGACTACGGGGAGTACCGCTGATGGCCGAGCCCGGGGCCTTCAGCAAGTCCGAGATGATGATCGTGGCCGCCGCGCGCGAGCTCGCCGGCCAGCGCGTCTGCTTCGTCGGCGTCGGGCTGCCGAACATCGCCGTCAACCTGGCCAAGCGGACGGTGGCCCCCGAGATGGAGCTCGTCTACGAGGCCGGCGTCTTCGGGGCCCGGCCGGCCCGCCTGCCACTGTCGATCGGCGACCCGACGATCGTCACCGGGGCCACCGCGGTCGTCAGCATGTGGGAGCTGTTCGCCTACTACCTGCAGGGCGGCCTCGTCGACGTCGGCTTCCTGGGCGCCGCCCAGATCGATCGCTTCGGCAACATCAACACCACGGTCATCGGCGACTACGCTCACCCGCGGACGCGGCTGCCCGGGTCCGGCGGAGCCTGCGAGATCGCCATCAACGCCCGCCAGATCTTCGTGATCATGCGCCAGTCGATCCGCTCCTTCGTGGAGCGCATCGACTTCCGGACGTCGCCCGGCAACCTCGGCGGTGCCGAGAAGGCAGAGCGGATCCGGCGCGAGCAGGGCTGGCTCGGTCGGGGCCCGTCCGTGGTCGTGACCGACCTCGGGATCTGGCACTTCGGCGAGGACGGGGAGATGCGCCTCGACTTCCTCCACCCGGGAGCGACGCTCGAGGAGGTCCGGGCGACGATCGGCTGGGACCCGAGGATCAGCTCCGCGCTCGGGATGACGCCGGCGCCGACGCCGGGCGAGCTCCACCTCATCCGGGACGAGCTCGACCCGGAGGGCATGTACACGAAGTAGCCGGGGTCAGGCCGCTCCGGTCAGGGCCGGCTTCAGGGACGGCCGCACCACCATCACCGGGCAGCGGGCGTGGCGGACGACGTGGTCCGAGACGCTGCCGAGGAAGAGCCGGCCCACGGCACCCCGCTCGTGCGTGCCCACGACGATGAGGTCGACCGACTCGGCCTCGGCGGCCTCCACGATCGACTCACCGGCGTCGCCGTTCCAGATCATCCCGGTGGCGTCCGCGCCGCCCGCGCGGGCCCGCTGGACGACCGCCTCGACGTCGAGCTGCCGTGCTGCCCGGGCGGTCGACGAGCCGGACACGACCGAGAGGACCACGAGGCGCGCGCCGAGGCCGGCCGCCAGCTCGATCGCGTGGCTCTCGGCGGCCTTCGACGCGGACGACGCGTCGGTGGCGAAGAGGATCGTCTCGATGTGGGCCATCCCTCGTGGCGCCGGGGCGCGGGCCCTCAGCCTCCCGTGTAGGCCTTCGCGACCGCGGTCACGACGGCATCCACGTCCTTCGCGGTGGGGAGGACGATGAGCGTGTTGACCATGCCGAACATGCCGTCGAGGCCCTCGACGTGGGGGAGGATGTGGCAGTGGAAGGCCCAGATGCCGGGCCGATCCGCGCTGATGATGGCGTCCCAGCGCTCGCCCGGGTTCACGCCGAGCGTGTCGCACTCGAAGGCAGCGGTTCCGAGCGCCGCCCCGTCGCGGGCCACGACCTGCATGCGGTAGCCGTGGCTGTGCCACGGATGCATCATGATTCCCTCGTTCATGAAGCGGACGAGGACGTTCTCACCGACCGCCGCCAGCACCGGCACGACGGCCGGGAAGCCGTGGCCGTTGATCGTGAAGCCGCCGAGCGTGTCGTTGGAGATCCAGGTGTACTCGCGGTCGTAGCCGACCCCGTACGTGTCCTTGTAGGCCGTCTTCGGGTCGGCCGCGCCCTTGGGGTCCACGAGGAACGCCGCGAGCAGCCCGCGGCCCACCTGGTCGGTGGCGTTGTGGTGGGAGTGGTACATCATCGAGCCGGCCGGCTTGGCCACGAACTCGTAGGAGAACGACTCGCCGGGCGGGATCGGCAGCTGGGTCACGAACGGCACGCCGTCCATGAAGAAGCTGTCGAAGTCGACCCCGTGGAAATGGACGCCCGTCGTCTCCTTGAGCTTGTTGGTGAACTTGACCTGGACCTTGTCGCCCTCGGTGACCCGGATCGTCGGGCCGGGCCATTGCTTGTTGTAGCCCAACGCGGCGACGGGCGGCATCTTCTCGTCGATCTTCTGCTCGATCTCATCGATCGTGAGGTCGAAGACTTTGACCCCGTCGACGACGGTCGGCTTGAGCGGATTCAGGATGTCGTTGAGGTAGACCTGCGGGACCTGCGCGAAGGCGGGAGAAGCGGTGAGCTCGGGGTAGCTGTCGGCGGCGCCCAGGATCTCCGCCAGCCTGGTGAAGATCGCGGGATCGACCGGGTCGAAGATTCCCTTGAGCGCCGGAGCCAGCCCGCCGACGTACCGTCGGATCACGTTCCGGGCCGCGACATCGTGCTCGCTCCAGCCTGGCGGGATGTTGCCGGCGGGCTGGGACGGGACCGGGGTGGGGGACGCGGGAGGAACCGAGGTCGAGGGCGTCTCGGACGGGCCGGCGCTCGGGGCGGCGCTCGGGGCAGTCGACGGCGCTGCCGTCGAAGGCCCGGGCTTCGTCGTCGCGTACGACCACGAGGGGGCTGCGGCCGGCGCGCAGGCCGCGACGGTGGCCGCGACCAGGCCGGTTCCCGCGAGGGCGGCGCCGCGCAGGAATCCACGGCGGGTCAGCGCGGCGTCGAGCACCGTGGGCTCGGTCGCCACGGCGTCGGGCGGAAGCGGCGGGAGGGTCGCCTGGGGCGTGGTCGTGTCCATGGTCCCGGATGGTACGGTGCACGGGCGCGCCGCCGACATGACCTTTGGCCCGTTCGTACAGGGCCGCCGGTCGTGGCCGTTCACACGTGCGCATATGTGCGCGCGCGGGCGCGCGCCGGGGCGGCCCCTGCTACCCTCGCCGGGATGACCGCGCTGGAGCCCCTCCCGGTCGATCCGGCGGCCCTGATCGACGCTCTCTCGGCGCTCGAGGCCTGGGCCGCCGCGCCGTCACGACCCCCGCGCCTGTTCGCCCTTGGGCTCGAAGCGCTGGCCCGCGCCTGCGGGGCGGCGGGCGCCCACGTCGAGGCCGCCCTCGGGACCTCGGCCGTCGCCTCCGGTGGGTGGGGCTCGCTCGCCCGGCGACCCGGCCGGGGCCTGCGCGCCGGCGTGGAGGCCGTGGAGCTCCGCGCGGCCGTCGGCGAGCTCCCCCGCGTCGTCGTGGGGACCCTCTGGCTCGACGCGCCCTCACGCCCGCAGGACCTGCCGGTGCGGGTGCTCGAGATCGCCCTCGAGAGTGCCCGCGACCGGGCCGAGGCGCTGCGTGCCGAGGAGCGGCTGGCCGCCCTCGACGAGGCGATCCGGGCGATGACCGGCGTCCTCGCCGTCGACCGCGTCCTCCAGGCCATCGTGGACCGCGTCCGCTCGCTCATTGGCGCCCGCTTCGCGGCCCTCGGCATCCACGACACGGCCGGGGTCATCGAGCAGTTCATCACCAGCGGGATCAGCCGCCCTGACCGGGCCCGGATCGGCGCCCCGCCGCGGGGCCACGGCATCCTCGGCCTGATCATCCGCGAGAACCGGACCATCCGGCTCGAGGACCTCATGGCCGATCCTCGCCGCGTCGGGTTCCCCCCCAACCACCCGGAGATGCACCCGTTCCTGGGGGTCCCGGTGACGGTGCGGGGGCGGACGATCGGCAACCTCTACCTGACCGAGAAGGAAGGCGGCTTCAGCGACGACGACCAGCGGACGGTGGAGACGTTCGCCCGCCACGCCGGGATCGCGATGGAGAATGCCCGCCTCCACGAACAGGTCCAGCGGCTGGCGATCGTGGAGGAGCGGGAGCGCATCGGCAAGGACCTGCACGACGGCGTGATCCAGGCCATCTACGCGGTCGGGCTCTCCCTCGACGACGTGCCCGAGATGATGGAGGACGAGCCGGACGAGGCCCGCCGCCGGGTGGAGCGGGCGATCGACAGCCTCGACCAGACCATCCGCGACATCCGCAACTTCATCTTCGGCCTGCGACCGGGCCTGCTCGACGGCGTGGACCTGGTCGAGGGCCTGGCGGGCCTCGCCGACGAGTTCCGGGTCAACACGATGATCGACGTGGAGCTGCGGGCGGGGCCCACCGTGTCGACCCCCCTGATCAACCCCGACCGGACGACGGAGCTGATCTCCATTGCCCGGGAGGCGCTCAGCAACATCGCCCGCCACGCCAGGGCGACCCGGGCCGAGATCACGGTCGAGCCGGAGCCGGAGATCGCCGGCCTGGAGATCGTGATCGCCGACAACGGGACCGGGTTCGACCCGGCGGTGCCGCGGGACCTTGGCCACCAGGGCCTGCGCAACATGCGGACGCGGGCCATCTCCATCGGGGCGACGCTTCTCGTGGACAGCCAGCCGGGGGCAGGGGCGCGTATCATCGTCCACGTGCCCGGCGCCCGCTCCGACGACGGAGAGCCGTCCGACGAGGCGGCCGGGGCCTGAGAATGCCCGTCGCCCGCCCTGCCGGGGCGTTGCGGCCACACCAACGGAGGTGGTCAGCACGAGATGACCGAGCAGCCCGAGCCGCGTCCCCTCCGCCTGCTCGTCGTCGACGACCACGAAGTGGTCCGCCAGGGCCTCGTGTCGCTGTTGGAGCGACGCGAGCGTTTCCAGGTCGTCGCCGAGGCCGGCACCGTCGAGGAAGCGCTCGAAGGAGCCCGCCGCTACCATCCCGACCTCGTCATCATGGATGTCCGATTGCCCGACGGCTCCGGCATCGAAGCCTGTCGCGACATCCGCTCCGAGCTGCCCGGCACCCGGGTGGTGATGCTGACCAGCTATCCCGACGAGGAGGCCGTCCTGTCGGCGATCATCGCGGGAGCCTCCGGATACCTCCTCAAGCAGATCCGCTCGCGCGACCTCGTGGCCGCCCTCGAGGCGGTCGGTCGCGGCGAGTCCCTCCTCGACCCGGCGGTCACCGAGAAGGTCCTCGAGCGCGTCCGCCGGATCGCGTCCGGCACCTACACCGACGAGCTCGCCCAGCTCACGGCCCAGGAGCAGAAGATCCTGCAGCTCGTCGCCGAGGGCAAGACCAACAAGGAGATCGCCCAGGAGGTCTTCCTGTCCGACAAGACGGTGAAGAACTACGTGAGCTCGATCCTGTCGAAGCTGAACCTGCAGCGGCGCGCCCAGGCCGCGGCGTTCGTCGCCAAGCACCGCCTCCCCGGGGCCGGCACCTAGCGCGCGAACGGCGGACGCCGACGACGCCGCGTTGCTCGTCGGTCCGCGCGGTGGCGTCGCGCCGGCCGGCAGGCGCGGGAACACGAAGCCAGGTCCGCCCAGCGCGTCGGTCCCGGTTCCGCGGGGGGAGCGCATTGGCGCGCGCCGATGGGGCCCGTTGGGCACGCCAATCGGTCCGGTCGGCACAGTCGGTCGAGCCGGACGCGCTCCCTAGACTGCCCCATGAAGATCGTCAGTGCCGAAGAGGCGGTCGCCGACATCCGGTCCGGCGACCAGGTCTACCTGCAGTGTGCGGCTGCCACGCCCTCGGTCCTGCTCGATGCGCTCGTCGCCCGGGCCCCCGAGCTCCACAACGTCAGCGTGGTTCATCTCCACTGCGAGGGCCCGGGGCCGCACCTGGCGCCGGAGATGGCGGCCCACTTCCGCCATCGGGCCCTCTTCATCGGGCCCAACGCGCGGCGGGCGGTCGAACGAGGGCCGGGCGGAGTTCATCCCGGTCTTCCTCTCCGACGTGCCCCACCTCTTCTCGGGCGGCCTCATCCCCCTCGACGCGGTCCTCGTGAACGTGTCACCGCCCGATGCCCACGGCTTCTGCTCGCTGGGCACGTCGGTCGAGGCGATGCAGGCAGCCATCCGGGCGGCCGGCATCGTGATCGCGCAGGTCAATCGCGCCATGCCCCGGACCCTCGGAGAGAGCTTCGTCCACGTGGACGACATCGACTACGGCGTGGAGGTGGACGTCCCGCCGTACGACTATCCCGACCCGGAGATCGGCGAGGTGGAGCGGCGCATCGGCGAGTTCGTGGCCGACCTCATTCCCGACGGGGCCACGCTCCAGATGGGGATCGGGGCGATCCCCAGCGCGGTGACGCTGTTCCTGCGGGACAAGAAGGACCTGGGGATCCACACCGAGATGATGACCGACTGCGTGGTCGACCTCGTCGAGGCGGGGGTCGTCACCGGCCTGGCGAAGGCGCGCAACCGGGGCAAGGTCGTGTGCTCCTTCATGATGGGGACCGAGAAGCTGTACCGGTTCGTCAACGACAACCCCATGGTGGAGATGCGGGCCTGCGACTTCACCAACGACACCCACGTCATCCGCGGCTTCCGGCGGATGACCGCCATCAACTCGGCGATCTCCATCGACCTGACCGGCCAGGTCTGCGCCGACTCGATCGGCTGGCACCTGTACAGCGGAGTCGGCGGCCAGATGGACTTCATCCGGGGCGCGGCGCTGGCGCCCGAGGGACGGGCCGTCATCGCCTTGCCGTCGACGGCCGCGGACGGGCGCGTCTCGCGGATCACGCCGTTCCTCGCCGAGGGCGCCGGCGTGGTGACGACGCGGGCCCACGTGCGCACGGTCGTCACCGAGTGGGGCGTCGCCGAGCTCCACGGGAAGTCCATCCGGGAGCGGGCACAGGAGCTCATCGCGATCGCCCACCCCGACTTCCGCGACGAGCTGACCGCCCAGGCGCGCAAGACCCACTACCTCTGAGGCAAGGGCTCGGCAGCGGGGGCGCTCCCGTGCCCGGCGGTCAGACGACGAACGTGTAGACGCCCAGGAGACCGTCGGGCGCCGGCGTGATCGTCAGCAGGGTCGCGGGATCGTAGATGCCATCCTCCTCGTTCCGGGTCACTCCCGGGAAGTAGAGCTGTGTCGTCAGCGTGGACCCACCGGGCGGCGTCACCTTGACGTGGACGTGCTCGGTGCGACCCGGATAGAGCCCCGGCACGATCGTCGTGAAGCGGTAGCTCCCGTCGGCCGCGCTCTCCAGGTGGCCGCGGAGGCGGTAGCCGCTGTTGTCGTACGCGCCGGTTGAAATCGGCCTGCCAGACATCGATGACGGCACCCGCGATCGGCTTGCAGGCCTCGTCGACGACGTGCCCCACGACGACGAGCGTCGTGCCCGCCATGCCCGGATCACGGAGGTCGGACCGCTCGGGCGAGCCGGCCGTGAAGTAGGGTCCCTCCGTCTGGGCGGGCGTCTTCACGAGCGCGTCGCACGCGACCGGGGGTGCGCTGGCCGCCGCGAGATCGACCGGCGTGCCGACGCCGGCACCCGGGCTTGCGTCCCCGCCGGGGCTCGCGGTGGGCGCGGTTGCACCGGGCGAGGACGCGGCCGTGGTCGCGGGCGCAGTCGCGGGCGTCGACACGGTCGCCGGGGACGACGCGCCGCCGCCGCATGCGGCGACGAGCACGGTCGTGGCGAGCAGGGCCGCGATCGGGGACGCGGGACCCCAGCCTCGCCGAACGGGCTTCTTCATGAGGTGACCTTCGGGACGGGGATGGCGGCCGCCCGATCGGGTCCGGCCGTGACGGTCCGGGCACTCTAGCAGGGAGATCCTGAAGTCTCCCTGAAGGTGGGCGCGCTGGCCGCGGCCCCTGCGCCACCCGCCTGACCCCGCGATCCCCCCGGCTCATCCGGGGCGCGGTGACCGCTCATGCGCCCACCGTCGGGCGCCCAGCCGGCGGCGACGCCCCAGGTCAGCCGCGGCGACATCGCGCAGGTCAGCGACGACGGCGGCGCCATCCGCGGACCAGGACAACGGGAAGGGCCGCATGGCCCGGGGAGGACGGATGCCGCCCCACCGGCCGTTCGCGGAGGACCCTGCCGCTCGGCCCGATTCGGCCGCCGGAAGACACGTAGTGGTGGACGCCGCGCGTCCCCTGCGACGTCCACCACGGGCCGAAGTGTCGTCCCCGTTCACGACGGGTGGCAGGGCCGAATGGCCCTAGGTTTAGGGACGGACCGGGGGTCCGGTCCGGGTGCTCGCGGCAGACCCTTGCAGCATGTTCCACCCGCGCTCCGACTCCGTTCGGCGCCTGCTCATCGTGAGCGACCACCTCGCCGCCAGCGATGCCCTGGCCGCGCACCTCGGGCGGCACGGCTTCGTCGTGGTCGGTGAAGTGCGGTCGGCGCGCTCCGCGGCCCTCGCCGCGCGCACGTGCGACCCCGACCTCGTCCTGGTGGACGGGGCGCTGCGCGGCGGCTGGCCGGCCGTCGCCGAGGCGCTCGACGGCGTCGTGCCCAGGAGCCGCATCGTCGTCCTCGAGGCGTACCTCGGGGCCGACGAGGCGAAGAGCGCCCGAGACGCCGGCATCGGCGCCACCATTCTCAAGCATGTCGAAGGCGGCACGCTCGCGAGCCGCCTTCGCGCCATCGGAGGTCCCGCATGACCCTGCTCACGCCGCCGGAGCGGCCCGCGACCGCCCCGGATGCCGCCCCCCAGCCCGCTGAGGCGGGCAATCGCGAGCGGCCGTTCGTGTGCATGGACGGCAACGAGGCGGCCGCGCGCGTCGCCTATGCCGTGAGCGAGGTCATCTCGATCTTCCCGATCACGCCGGCCTCGCCGATGGCGGAGCACGCCGACGACTGGGCGGCTGCCGGGCGGCCGAACCTGTGGGGCGCGGTGCCCGACGTCATCGAGATGCAGTCCGAGGGGGGCGCCGCCGGCGCGATGCACGGCGCGCTCCAGAAGGGTGCCCTGGCCACGACGTTCACCGCGTCGCAGGGCCTCCTCCTGATGATCCCCAACATGTTCAAGATCGCGGGCGAGCTGACCCCGGCGGTGATCCACGTGGCCGCGCGCACGATCGCCACCCACGCCCTGTCGATCTACGGCGACCACAGCGACGTGATGCACGCGCGCGCCACCGGCTGGGCGATGCTGGTCGCCGGCTCGGTGCAGGAGGTCCACGACTTCGCCCTCGTCGCGCATGCGGCCACGCTCCGCTGCCGGGTGCCGTTCCTGCACTTCTTCGACGGGTTCCGCACGTCGCACGAGATCAACAAGATCGCCGTCATCGATGACGCGATCATCCGCGCGCTGCGTGCGCGACGAGGACATCTTCGCGTTCCGCGCCCGGGGCATGAGCCCCGACGCGCCGGTCGTCCGGGGCACGGCGCAGAACCCCGACGCGTTCTTCCAGGCCCGCGAAGCCGGCAACCGCTTCTACGACGCGGTGCCGGGCATCGTGACCGAGGTCCTCGAGGAGCTGGCCGCGCATACCGGCCGTCGCTACGGCCTCGTGGACTACCACGGCGCGCCCGACGCGGACCGGGTCATCGTGATCATGGGCTCGGCCGCCGGCGCGGTGACCGAGACGGTCGACGCCCTCAACGCCACCGGCGAGAAGGTCGGCGTGCTCGTCGTCCGGCTGTTCCAGCCGTTCCCGATCGACGCCGTCCTCGCGGCCCTCCCGCCGACGGTCCGGGCGATCGCCGTCATGGATCGGACGAAGGAGCCGGGCGCCGTCGGCGAGCCGCTCTACCAGGCGATGGTGACGGCGATCACGGAGCGGATGGACTCCGACGAGCCGCCGTTCGACGCGGCGCCGCGCGTGATCGGCGGCCGCTACGGCCTCTCGTCCAAGGAAGTGACACCGGGGATGATCCGGCCGGTCTTCGACGAGCTCGCCTCGGCCCGGCCCAAGCGGCACTTCACGGTCGGCATCTACGACGACGTCACGCACCTCAGCCTGCCGATCGACATCGACTATCGCACCCCCCGTCCCAAGGGTGAGGTCCAGGCGCTCTTCTTCGGGTTGGGCTCCGACGGGACCGTCGGCGCGAACCACGCCTCGGTCAAGATCATCGGGGAGGGCACCGACCACTTCGCCCAGGGCTTCTTCGTCTACGACTCCAAGAAGTCGGGCGGCATCACCGTCTCGCACCTGCGCTTCGGGCCGGTGCCGACGCGGTCCGCGTACCTCATCGACGCGGCGGACTTCGTGGCCTGCCACCAGTTCGGCCTGCTCGAGAAGACGAAGATCCTCGAGTTCGCGAAGCCGGGCGCGACCTTCCTCCTGAACTCGCCCTACGGACCGGCCGAGGTCTGGGACCACCTGCCGCGCGACGTGCAGCAGCAGCTGATCGACAAGGCGATCGACTTCTGGGTCATCGACGCGTTCGCGGTGGCCACCGAGGTCGGCATGGGGAACCGCATCAACACGATCATGCAGCCGTGCTTCTTCCAGCTCTCGGGCGTCCTGCCGCCGGACGAGGCGATCGCCCGCATCAAGGGCTTCGTGGAGAAGACGTACGCCAAGCGCGGGCAGTCGATCGTCGACCGCAACTTCGCGGCCATCGACCGCTCGATCGCCGCCCTCGGCCATGTGACCGTCGGCTCCGTGGCGAGCGGCTACGCGGTCCCGCAGCTGGTGCCCGACGACGCGCCGGACTTCGTCCGGAAGGTCACCGCGGTCCTGATGGCCGGCGGCGGCGACCAGCTCCCGGTCAGCGCCTTCCCGGTCGACGGCACCTTCCCCTCCGGGACGACGAAGTACGAGAAGCGGGCGATCGCGCACGAGATCCCGATCTGGGACGCCTCGATCTGCATCGACTGCGGCAAGTGCGCCATGGTCTGCCCGCACGCCTCAATCCGCATGAAGGTCTACCCCGCGGCCGCCCTGGACGGGGCGCCGGCCGACTTCCCGAGCAAGGAGTTCAAGTCGCGCGACCTCGTCGGCCACCGGCTGACCATCCAGGTTGCGCCCGACGATTGCACCGGGTGCGGCGTCTGCGTGGACGTCTGCCCGGCCAAGAGCAAGACCGAGGTCAAGCACAAGTCCATCAACATGGCGCCGGCGGCGGAGCACCGCGACCTGGAGCGGCCGCGCTGGGAGTTCTTCGAGTCGATCCCGCCGCTCGACCGGTCCCTGATCCCCCATGACACGGTGAAGGGCGCCCAGGTGCTCGAGCCGCTGTTCGAGTTCTCCCTCGCCTGCAGCGGCTGTGGCGAGACGCCATACCTGAAGCTGGTCTCGCAGCTGTTCGGCGACCGGATGATCGTGGCCAACGCCACCGGCTGCTCGTCGATCTACGGCGCCAACCTGCCCACGACCCCGTGGACGGTCAACGCCGCGGGCCGCGGGCCGGCGTGGAACAACTCGCTCTTCGAGGACAACGCGGAGTTCGGGCTGGGCATGCGCCTCGCCCTCGACGCCCAGAACGGGCACGCCCGCGGGCTGCTCGAGCGCCTGGCCCCGGTTGTCGGCCGTGACCTCGTCAGCGAGATCCTCGAGGCCGACCAGGAGACCGAGGTCGGGATCGCCCGCCAGCGAGAGCGCGTGGAGCGGCTGCGGGACGCTCTCGGCCAGGTCGACGGCGCCCGGGCGTCCGATGCCCGTCATCTCCTCGCCCTCGCCAACGACCTCGTCCGGAAGGGCATCTGGATCATCGGCGGCGACGGCTGGGCCTACGACATCGGCTACGGCGGCCTGGACCACGTCCTCGGGTCGGGTCGCAACGTCAACATCCTCGTCCTGGATACCGAGGTCTATTCGAACACCGGCGGCCAGGCGTCGAAGGCAACGCCGCGCGGCGCGGTCGCCAAGTTCGCCGCGGCCGGCAAGTCGCGGGGCAAGAAGGACCTCGGGGCGGTCGCCCGCGCCTACGGCGACGTCTTCGTCGCCCAGGTGTCCATGGGCGCCAACGACGCGCAGACGGCGAAGGCCCTCCTGGAGGCAGATGCCTGGCCGGGGCCCTCGCTCGTCATCGCCTACAGCACGTGCATCGCCCACGGCATCGACATGGAGAAGTCGATGTCGCACCAGAAGGATGCGGTCCGGAGCGGCTACTGGCCGCTCTACAGGTTCCATCCGAGCGACATCGAGGAGGGCCAGCCCTTCAAGCTCGACTCGGCCAAGCCGACCATCCCGGTGAGCGAGTTCGTGGCCGGCGAGACGCGCTTCGCCATCCTTGCCCGCACGCAGCCCGAGCGGGCCGCCGAGCTGGCCGAGCTGGCCCAGGCGGACGTCGACGAGCGCTGGCGCTACTACGAGCAGCTGGCGGCGATGCACCGCAGCGTGCCCCACGTGCACCACGACGCCGACGCGCCGGATGCCCCCGCGCCGGCGATCGCCGAGATCGGAGACCAGGAGTGACCGTCGACCTCCGCACCCGGTATCTCGGGTTCGAGCTCCGCTCGCCCCTGGTCGCCTCCCCGTCGCCGCTCACCCGTGACCCGGAGGCGGTCCGCGCCCTCGTCGAGGCGGGCGCGGCGGCGATCGTGCTGCCGTCGCTGTTCGAAGAGGAGGTCCTCTACGAGGACCTGAGCCTCGACCAGACCCTCGAGGCGGGCACCAACCAGTTCGCCGAGGCCCTCGATTACTTCCCGTCGTTCGAGGAGTTCGCCGGCGCGGGGGATCGCTACCTCGAGCGGCTGCGGGTGATCAAGGCCTCGACCCCGGTTCCGGTGATCGCGAGCCTCAACGCGACGACGGCGGGCGGCTGGGTCCGCTACGCGCGGCTGATGCAGGAAGCGGGAGCCGACGCGCTCGAGCTCAACCTGTACCACGTCGCCGCCGATCCGGATCGGGGCGGGTCCGACGTCGAGGCCGCCGATCTCGAGCTGATCGTCGCGGTTCGCGCCGCGATCACGATCCCGCTCGCGGTCAAGCTCAGCCCGTACTACTCCTCGATGGCCAGCTTCGCCCGGCGGGCCGTGGAGAGCGGCGCCGACGGGCTCGTCCTGTTCAATCGCTTCTACCAGCCGGACTTCGACCTCGAGCTGCTCGAGGTCGTCCCGCGCCTGGAGCTCAGCCGGCCGTCCGAGCTCCGCCTGCCGATGCGCTGGCTAGCGATCCTGCGACCGCAGCTGGGACCCGACGTCTCGCTCGCGGCAACCTCGGGGGTTCACGCCGGTACGGACGCCCTGAAGGCGCTCATGGTCGGCGCGGACGTGGCCATGACCACGTCGGCCGTCCTCCACGACGGTCCGGGCCGGCTCGCCACGATCGAGGCCGAGCTCGTGGCGTGGATGGTCGAGCACGAGTACGAGTCGGTCGCCCAGCTGCGAGGCAGCGCCACCCAGGCGGCGGTCGAGGATCCCGCGGCCTTCGAGCGGGCGAACTACATGCGGACGCTCCGCTCGTGGGTCGCCCCCCACGATCTCGCGCCCGCCGGCCACGCCTGACCTCGGCTCGGGCCGCTCCCGCAGGCCGGGCGGCGCACGCCCGGCCTCGTTCGTTCCCGCATACTCCGACCCGGGTCGCCCGACCCGCCCGCCCCTCGACCTGGAGGATCGACGTCAGCCAATGGAAGCGATCGCACGCCTGTGCCGCAGCGCCTGGTGGGCGTTCGCCGTGTCCGGCGCGCTGGCCTTCGCGGCCGCCGCCGCCGTCGTGGCCGAGCTCGCCTCGCCGCCGCGGGCGATCGGCGCCTGGGAGCTCGCCTCGGGGATCCTGATCCTGGTGGCCGCCGCGGCGACCAGGACGGGTGCGCGGGGCGCCCTCCCGTTCCTCGGGGCGGCCGCGGTCGGGATCGTCCTCGGCCTCGCCGGGCTCGTGCTTCCGTACGACAATCCCAGCATCGGGCTCATCGCGATCGGGATCTGGGCCGTCGTCCTCGGCGCGGGCTTCCTCGCGGTGTCGCGGGTCGCTCGTGCCTTCGGCATCCGCGACGGCGGCCTCTACGTCATCGCGTGGGCCAGCCTCGGCACGGGGATCATCGCCTCGACGCTGCCCGCCTTCAAGCTGGGGACCTCGCCGCTCGTGCCGGCGACGGCGATGGCGCTGACCGGAGCGATCACGTTTGCGGCCTCGACGCGGCTTCGCATCCTTCCCGGCGAGCGCGCCGAGCCCGTGTCGAAGCGCGAGGCGCGCCGGCGCGAGCGCGCCGGACGAGGCCGCTGAGGGCACGAGACCCGCGATCGGTGCCGGGCCTGCGGCGATCCCGGCCCCGCCGGTCGATCAGACCGGGACGAGGACCCGCTCCGGGCGCGATCCGCGGCTGCGCGCACCGACCCGGTGGCCCACGTCGAACGCCGCCAGGTCGGCGGCGAGGACGTCGAGCCGCTTCGCCCCTACGCTCTCTCGGATGGCGTTCCGAACGGAGGTCGGTCGCACGAGCTGGAGGTATCCCACGAGGGCCCCCAGGGCGACGACGCTGACCAGCGAGTCGTCGCCTGCGTCCCTGGCGAGGCGCGTGCAGGGGATGCGGAGCTCGACGAGGTCGGTTCGACCGGAGGGGTCGCCGACGAGCGTCTCGTTGACGACGAGCAGGCCCCCGGCCCTCACGAGCGGCGCGAACTTGGCATGGGACGGCGGGTTGAGGACGACCGCGGCATCGGCCAGGTCGACGACGGGCGAGCCGATCGGCTCGTCTCCGACGATGACCGTGCACGACGCCGTCCCGCCGCGCATCTCCGGACCGTACGAGGGGATCCAGATGACCTCGCGATCCTCGTTCATGACCGCCCGGGCCAGGACCTTGCCGGCGAAGAGGATGCCCTGGCCCCCGAACCCGGCGAAGATGATCGCTCGCTCCATCGTCAGTGCCCCCCTGGCGTCAGGCCGGCAGGTCGCGAATCACCGATCGCATCGGCCCCGGCCGAGCCGGGCGGGGGCTCCCCCAGGGGACCGTTGGCGGCGGGCTCGGCCGCTCGATCGATGATGACGCCCGGCCGATACGCCGCCGCCACGACCTCGCCCAGGCGCTCGATCGATTCCTGGGGCGTCATGCCCCAGCCGACCGGGCAGTTGCTGATGACCTCGACGATCGCGAACCCCAGGCCCTGCAGCTGGACCTCGCAGGCGCGCTGCAGGTAGCGCTTGGTGCGGCCGATCGAGACGGCGTCGGCGACCGACCCGCGCGCCGCATAGGCCACGCCGGGCAGGACGGCGAGCATCTCCGTCATGGGGACGGGGTAGCCGTGGGCCGCGGCGGTGCGCCCGGTCGGCGTGGACGTCGAGCGCTGCCCGAGGAGGGTCGTGGGGGCCATCTGCCCGCCGGTCATCCCGTAGATGCCGTTGTTGACGAAGACCGCCGTGATCAGCTCGCCGCGAGCCGCGGCGTGCACGATCTCGGCCGTGCCGATCGCGGCCAGGTCGCCGTCGCCCTGGTAGGTGAGGACGAACGCATCGGGCCGGACCCGGCGGATTCCCGTGGCGACGGCCGGGGCGCGCCCATGGGGCGCCTCGACGAAGTCGAGCGCGAGGTAGTCGTAGGCGAAGACGGCGCACCCGACCGGGGCCACCGCGATCGTCCGCGGGCCCAGCCCGAGGTCGCCCAGCACCTCCGCGATCAGGCGATGGACGACGCCGTGGCCGCAGCCCGGGCAGTACGTGCTGGTCCGGTCGCTGAGGAGCTCGGGCCGTCGGAAGATGACGCGGGCCCCCTCGGGGATCTCGACGCTCATCGGTCCGTCCCCCCGGCGCGTGGCGCAGTGGTCGACCACAGGTGGCGCAGGGCCGTTCCAACCTCGGCGGGCGTGGGGACCATCCCGCCGGTCCGACCCGTGAACGCCACCGGCGCTCGCCCCTCGACCGCCAGCCGCACGTCCTCGACCATCTGGCCCGCCGACAGCTCGACGACGAGGAAGCCACGAGCGCGGCCCGCCAGGTCGGCGATCGCTTCGGAGGGGAAGGGCCACAGGGTGATCGGCCGCAGGAGCCCGGCGCGCAGGCCAGCCGCCCGCGCCTGCGCGACCGCCGTGCGGGCGACCCGGGCCGCCGTTCCGTACGCGACCACGACCAGGTCGGCATCTTCGAGCCGCTCGCCGTCGTGGCGCTCCTCGCGCTCGGCGATGGCCGCGTACTTCGCCTGGAGGTGGCGGTTGTGGGCCTCGAGATCCTCCGGCTTCAGGTGCAGCGAGCGCACGACTCGGGGTGGCCGGCCGTCCGCGCCGGTGACGGCCCACGGGGTGGGGACGCGGGCCGGCTCGCGGAAGGTGAGCTCGACGGGCTCCATCGCCTGGCCGAGGATCCCGTCGGCCAGGATCATCACCGGCGTCCGGTAACGCTCGGCGATCTCGAACGCATCCGCGGTGAGGGCCATCGCCTCGCTGATCGATGCGGGAGCCAGGACCGGGACCCGGTAGTCGCCGTGGCCGTGGCCCTTGACGGCCTGGAAGTAATCCGACTGGCTGGGTCCGATGCTGCCCAGCCCCGGGCCGCCACGCATCACGTTGACGAGGACGACGGGCACCTCGGAAGCCGCCATGTAGCTCATGGCCTCCGCCATCAGGCTGATGCCCGGCGACGACGAGCTGACGAGCACGCGGGCGCCCGTGGCGCCGGCACCCAGGGCCATGTTGATCGCCCCGAGCTCCGACTCCGCCTGGATGAAGACGCGGCCCTCCTCGGGCATGCGGCGCGCCATCCACTCGAGGAGCTCGGCCTGGGGCGTGATCGGGTAGCCGAAGTAGGCGTCGCAGCCGGCACGGATCGCCGCTTCGGCGATTGCGTCGTTGCCCTTCATGAGGACGCGCCGGCCGCGGTGTTGGCGGGGCGGGCGGTTCGATCGCCGGGCGTCGGGCCGAACGGGAGCAGGGGAGGTCGTCATGCCGGCACCTTCCGCGGGGACTTCGGACGGGCGAGGATCGTGAGGACGCAGTCCGGGCAGACGCGCGCGCAATGGGCGTCCGAGGTGCAGGCGTCGGGGTTCGTGATCTCGACGGGGTGGTAGCCCTGGGCGTTGACGCGCGTCTCGTCGAGGGCGAGGATTCCCTTGGGGCAGGCGGCCACGCAGAGGGCGCAGCCCTTGCAGCGCTCGGCGTCGATGAGGACGGGCTGGAATGGCGCGGGCGCGGCCCGACCTGCCCCGGCCGGGTCCGCCGCGCCGCCTAACGACAGGTTGTCGAGTGCGCCTTCCGCGACGGCGATCATGCGGATAGGGACCTCCTTCGATCGCGTGTTGAGTCGAGCGTCGGGCGCGCCCCCGCCTGCGGGGAGTGCCGAAGGGTTGCCATTTGGTGTCGGAACGGCCCGTTCCGTCCGGCCCCAGACCGGTCGACCAGGCTACGCGCCGCCGGCCAGGCGTGCCGCGGCCTCAGGGTCGGCGCGCGAACCCCGGGGCGGCTGCGCTCCCTGTCCAGCGCCCGCCCCGCGACGCACCGACGATCGGGCGCCCGGCGCCCGCAAAGCGGGCCGTTCGGCCCATCCGGGGGCAGGGCGGCCGCCGCAGTCTTTGCGCATGGCTGCATCCGTGGAGCCGGGCGCGCGCGTCCCCGCCGCCGGAGCTGGGGGGCGCACGGCGGCCCGCCGAATTGTCGTCGAGGGCGTCGTCCAGGGCGTCGGCTTCCGGCCGTTCGTCTGGCGCCTGGCGACGGAGCTCGAGCTGGCCGGACGGGTGCGGAACGTCGCCGGGCGGGTCGAGATCGATGCCGCCGGCACGTCCGCCTCGCTCGACGCCTTCGCCCGCCGCCTGCGGACCGACGCCCCGCCCCGGGCCCGGGTCGACGCGGTGGTCGCGGTCGCCCTGGAGCCGGTCCTCGATGCCGGGCTGGCCCGCCCGTTCGAGATCGACGACAGCGTGAGCGCCGCGTCGTCGGAGCGCCTCTTCCCTCCGGACATCGCCACCTGCGACGAGTGCCTGGCCGAGGTCCTCGACCCCGCCGATCGGCGGTACCGCTACCCGTTCACCAACTGCACGAACTGCGGCCCGCGGGCGACGATCATCGACGAGCTGCCCTACGACCGGGCCCGGACCACGATGCGTGCCTTCCCCCTGTGCCCCACCTGCGCTGCCGAGTACGCCGACCCCGCCGACCGCCGGTTCCACGCCGAGCCCGTCGCCTGCCCGGCGTGCGGCCCGCGGCTGGCCTATCGGCGGACGGACGCGGCGGCTCCGACGTCCCACGGGGAGGCCGCCCTCGCGGCCACGGTCGCCGACCTGCTGGCGGGCCGCGTCGTGGCTATCAAGGGCCTCGGCGGCTATCACCTAGCGTGCGACGCCACGAACGAGCGGGCCGTCCAACGCCTCCGCGACCGCAAGCGCCGCTGGGCGAAGCCGTTCGCGGTGATGGTCGCCGACCTCGCTGCCGTGACCCGGCTGGCCCGAACCGGGGCGGCCGAGCGGGCGCTGCTCACCGGTCCCGAGCGGCCGATCGTCCTCCTGGTGGCACGGCGGCTGGGCCAGCCGAGGCTCTCTACATCGGTCGCCGCGGGCAACCAGCGGCTTGGAGTCTTCCTGCCGTACACCCCGCTGCACCACCTGCTCCTGGCGGCCGTTGGCCGTCCGATCGTGCTCACCTCGGGCAACCTGTCCGACGAGCCGCTCGCCACCGACGACGCCGACGCGGCGGATCGACTGGCCGGTCTCGCTGATGCGTTTCTGGTCCACGATCGCGAGATCCGGGCTCGCTACGACGATTCGGTGAGCCGCGTCGTCGCCAGCCGGACGTCCATCGTGCGGCGCGGCCGGGGCTACGCGCCGGAGGCGCTGCCCCTCCCGGTCCCCGCGGAGCGTGCGATCCTGGCCGTCGGCGCCGAGCTGAAGCACACCTTCACCCTGGCCCGCGGCCGCCACGCCCACGTCGCCCCCCACGGCGGCGACCTGGAGGACATGGCCACCCACCGCGCGTTCACCGACGGTCTCGCCCACCTCGGCCGCCTGCTCGCCCTCGAGCCCGAGGTCGTCGCCCACGATCTGCACCCCGAGTACCTCTCGACGAAGTACGCCATCGCGCGCTTCCCGGCCGGGCACCGGATCGCCGTCCAGCATCACCACGCCCACGTCGCCTCGTGCGCCGCCGAGCACGGCATCACGGGGCCGTTCATCGGCGTTGCCTACGACGGGCTGGGAATGGGCGACGACGGGACGCTCTGGGGCGGCGAGATCTTCGCGGCCGACCTCGCGGGCTACCGCCGGCTGGCCCGCTTCGGCCGGGCGCCCCTCCCGGGCGGGGCGCTCGCGGTGAGGCGGCCCTGGAGGATGGCGCTCGGATACCTGCTCGCGGCCGAGTCCCTTCCGGGCGGCCGCGTCGAGCGCGACGCCGTTGCCCGGCCCGACGGCTCGATCCAGCTCGATGCCTCGATCGAGCGCGATCTCGCCGCGGCCTTCGTGGCCCGGCTCGACCCCCGCGAGGTGGCGGTCGTGCAAACCCAGGTCGCCCGGCGGCTCAACGCGCCGCTGGCCTCCTCGGCGGGCCGGCTCTTCGACGCGGCTGCGGCCCTGCTCGGCCTCCGCGACGTCGCCGAGTACGAGGCCCAGGCGGCCATCGACCTCGAGATCGCCGCGGGCGAGCGAACGGCCCCGGCCCTGCCGTCGCGGATCGTCCGATCCGAAGGGCTGCTCGTCTACGACCCGCGCCCGACGCTGAGCGCGCTCCTCGCGGGCGTCGCGGCCGGGCGGGCCGTCGGGCCGCTCGCGGCGGCGTTCCACGAGACGATCGCCGAGGTCTCCCGGGAGCTGGTGGCCGCGGCCGCGGCGGAGACGGGGCTGCGCACCGTCTGCCTTTCGGGCGGCGTCTTCCAGAACCGGCGCCTGGCCTCGACGCTGCTCCGCCGGCTCGGCCGCGACGGCTTCGAAGTCTTCATCAATCGCCGGGTCCCGGTCAACGACGGCGGGATCAGCTACGGTCAGGCCGCCATCGCCGCCGCGAGGATCGCCGGCGCCGGGTCGGCGGAACGCGACAGCGTTGCGCACGGCGCCTGAGGAGGAACCAGCATGTGCCTTGGGATCCCCGGTCGGGTCATCGAGATCCGCGACGACGGTGGCCTGCCGATGGGCAAGGTCGACTTCGGCGGGGTCCGCAAGGAGGCCTGCCTCGCCTACCTCCCCGAAGTCGAGCTCGGCGACTACGTGATCGTCCACGTCGGGTTCGCGATCAGCCGGGTCGACGAGCAAGAGGCCCTCGAGACCCTCGAGATCCTCGCGGCGATGGGCGACATGGTCAGCCAGGAGCTGGCCACGATGGGACCCGGGATGGACCAGCCCGCCGTGGTCTCTGACGACGGTGGCCCGACATCGGGCGCCTTCGCCGGGTCGCCGCCGGCGGTCGGTTCGGCCGCCACGCCAGGCGGACGCGGATGAAGTACCTCGACGAGTATCGCGACCCTGTCCTCGCCCGGAAGCTGGTCGCGGAGATCCACCGCGTCGCCACCCGCCCGTGGACGCTCATGGAGGTGTGCGGCGGGCAGACCCACACGATCGTGAAGCAGGGGATCGACGAGGCGCTCCCGGCGGGCGTCCGGATGATCCACGGACCTGGCTGCCCGGTCTGCGTGACGCCGCTCGAGCAAGTCGACAAGGCCCTCGCGATCGCCGCCCGGCCCGACGTGATCTTCACCAGCTACGGCGACATGCTGCGGGTGCCGGGATCGACGACCGACCTCCTGGCCCTCAAGGCCCGCGGCGCCGACGTGCGGATCGTGTACTCGCCGCTGGACGCGCTCAAGATCGCGACCGCCAACCCGGACCGTCAGGTCGTCTTCTTCGCCGTCGGCTTCGAGACCACGGCGCCGGCGAACGCGATGGCGGTCGCCGAGGCCGCCCGGCGCGGCATCGACAACTTCAGCGTGCTCGTCTCGCACGTGCTCGTGCCGCCGGCGATGACGGCGCTCCTCGAGTCGCCGAACAACCGGGTGCAGGCCTTCCTTGCCGCCGGGCACGTCTGCGCCGTGATGGGCTGGACGGAATACGAACCGATCGCGGCGCGGTACGGGGTCCCGATCGTCGTGACCGGCTTCGAGCCGCTCGACCTGCTCGAGGGGATCCTGATGGCGATCCGCCAGCTGGAAGAAGGCCGGGCGGAAGTCGAGAACCAATACGTCCGCGCCGTGCGCCGCGAGGGCGTGCCGCTGGCCCAGCGCCAGATCTTCGAGGTCTTCGAAGTCGGGCCGCGGAAGTGGCGGGGCGTCGGTTCCATCCCCGGGTCCGGCTACCGGTTGCGCCAGGCCTACGCCCGCTTCGACGCCGAGCAGAAGTTCGACGTGGGCGAGATTCACACGAACGAGCACCCGGCCTGCGTCGCCGGCGCGATCCTGACCGGCGAGAAGGTGCCCCTCGACTGCACGGCCTACGGCACTCTGTGCACGCCCCAGAAGCCGCTGGGCGCGCCGATGGTCAGCTCCGAGGGAACGTGCGCCGCGTTCTTCTCCGCGGGCCGCGGGCTCGGGGGGCGCGGTCGCCGCTGCCGGTCACGCCGTTCGTGCAGGTGGCCCCGATCGGTGGAGACGCTCCGCGGTGAGCGTCGATCGGGAGCCGTTCGTCCCGGCCGACGGTTCGCCCACGCCGACGATCGACGCCACGGGCATGTTCTGCCCGGCCCCCATCGCCGAGGGCGAGCGGGTGATCCTTGGCCACGGCTCGGGCGGCCAGCTCTCGAGCGCGCTCCTGCGCGACGTCATCGGGCCCGCGCTGGCCGCCGCCTCGCCCGGTGGGCCGCTCAACGACGCGGCCGTCGTGGATGTCGCCGGCGCGCGGGTCGCCTTCACGACCGACACGTTCGTCGTGAGCCCGATCCGGTTCCCCGGTGGCGACATCGGCGAGCTGGCCGTCAACGGGACGATCAACGACCTGGCGATGATGGGCGCCCAGCCGCTCGCGATCTCGCTGGCCTACGTCATCGAGGAGGGACTCCCGCTGCAGGAGCTCGCCGACATCACGGCCTCGGCGGCCCGCGCCGCGGCTGCCGCGGGAGCCCGGATCGTCACCGGTGACACGAAGGTCGTTGGCCGCGGGGCGGCGGACCGCCTCTTCGTGAACACCGCCGGAATTGGGGTGCTTGCGGACGGCGTTGCGCCCGCGGCGGACCGCGCCCGGCCCGGCGACGCGATCGTCCTGTCGGGGCCGATCGGACTCCACGGCGTGGCGATCATGAGCGTGCGCGAGGGTCTCGAGTTCGAGGTCGAGATCGCCTCGGACACCCAGGCGCTGAACGGGCTCGTCGCCGCCATGCTGGCGGTGGAGCCCGAAATCCGCGTCCTGCGGGACCCGACGCGTGGCGGACTGTCCTCGGCCCTCAACGAGATCGCCGCGACGTCGGGCGTGGGGATGGTGCTCGACGAGGACGCGATCCCGATTCCGGGTCCCGTCCGGGCCGCCTGCGAGATGCTCGGCCTGGACCCCTTCCATGTCGCCAACGAGGGAAAGCTCGTTGCCATCGTGCCGCCGGAGTCGGCGGCGGCGGTCGTGGCCGCGATGGAGGCGCTACGGGAGGGGGAGGGGGCCGCGTTGATCGGTCGGGTCGTGGCCGACCATCCCGGCATGGTCACGATCCGGACCCTGGTGGGCAGCGAGCGGATCGTCGACATGCTCGTCGGGGAGCAGCTGCCCCGGATCTGCTGACGCGGTCCCGCATCGTCGCGCGCGGCGCACGTCGTGGCCGGGCCTGCCGCGCCGGCGCGCCTCGTGGGCCCTGCCTGCCCCGGCTCGCCTCGCATTCCGACGAGGATTACGCGCCGCCGTTCCCGGCAGGCAAGACGCCCCGATGCCCTGCGCATGCTCCCCGGGCATGCGAGGAGCCGCAAACCCCCGGAGTCCAGCCCCGTCCGGCCACCTGACACGCCCCCAGCGCCCCCGCTACGCCTTCCTGGAATACGGGGCAGCTAGCACGGCCCGACAGGGGGCGCCAGCACCTCGGCCGCCTGCAAAGGGGCCGCCCGATGCTGATGAAGCGGCACAGAACGGTGTGACCGTCCGCGGGTTGAGGAGCCCCTGCCGAACGGCCTCCACGCTCCCTGCCGATCGGGCCCGCGAACGGTCCATCCGGCAATGATGCGCATCTGCGCATGTATCCATAGTGGCGGCATGGACCCGATCTGGAGCCTCCAATCGGAGGTGATGAAGATCCTCGCGAGCCCCCGCCGGCTCGAGATCCTGCACCTGCTCGCCGAGGAGCCGAAGGAAGTCGGCCGTCTAGCCGAGGAGATGGGGATCACCCAGCCCAACGTGTCGCAGCACCTCGCGGTGATGCGGTCGGCCGGGATCGTGGAGGCGCAGCGCGACGGCCGGGAGGTTCGGTATCACCTGACCGACCCCGAGGTCATCGACGCCTGCAACCTCATGCGCGGGGTGCTGATGCGCCGCCTCGCCCGCCTTGGCGAGCTATCCGACCGTCCGAGCCCGTCCGACGAGCGGCCGATGCCTGCCGCCTCGCCCGCCGGCGCCCGCTGAAAGAGATCGCATGGAAGACGAACCCCTCAACATCGTCCTGTTCTCCGGCACGGAGGATCGCCTGCAGGCAGCCGCGGTCATGGCCAGCGGCGCCGCGGCCCTCGGTCGCCGGGTGAACATCTTCCTCCAGTACTGGGGTCTCGAGGCATTCCGCAAGGACCGGATCTCGACGAGCCTGGGCCTTGCCCCGGAGGCGGGGACGAGCGGCGCAGCCCGGGTCGCGGAGGCCGCCCTGGCCGGCCAGCAGCCGTGGCACGCGACCCTCCGCGTCGCGAAAGAGCTCGGCGAGCTCGACATCGAGGCCTGCTCACTGTCGATGGACGTCCTCAAGATCAAGGAGGAGGACCTGGACCCGCTCGTCGACGGGGTCGAGGGCGTGACGGCCTTCTACCTCAACGCCGGCGACGGCCACATCCTCTTCATCTGATCCAGCGAACCCACGCGGCCGGGCGCCGGCCGTTCGAGAAGGAAGGGACCGATGTCCACCGAGCAGATCGCGCAGGTCGTCGACGCCAAGGGGCTCTCGTGCCCCATGCCGATCGTCAAGACCGCCCAGGCCATCAAGGGCCTGACGACGGGCCAGCTCCTCGAGGTCCTCGCGACGGACCCGGGATCCGTGAAGGACTTCGCGGCCTGGGCGAAGGCGACCGGCAACCCCCTCGTCGAGCAGGCTGACGAGGGCGGCGTCTACCGCTTCGTCCTCCGCAAGAAATGAGCGCAGATCCGATGACCGCCATCGCCGAACCTCCCGTCCCCGCCGTCGAGCCGGCTCCCTCCCCGGAAGAAGCCGCCGAGGCGAAGCCCCGCGACATCCTGATCATCTGCTACAGCGGTGAGCTGGAGAAGACCTGGGCCACCATGATCCTGGCGACCACCGGCGCCGCGATGGGAGCCAAGGTCCGCGTCTTCCTGACGTTCTGGGGCCTCCAGACCTTCGTCAAGGACCAGAAGCGCATCACCGGCGACAACGTGATGCAGAAGATGATGTCCTTCATGCAGCGGCCGGGCATCTCCCATCGCAAGCTCAGCAAGATGAACTTCCTGGGCATGGGGCCCTGGATGATGCGCAAGCTCGCGAAGCAGTACAACGTGGCGAGCCCCCAGGAGCTCCTCGAGATCGCCCAGGCGATGGGCGTGGAGTTCATGCCCTGCCAGATGACCATGGACATGTTCGGCCTGAAGAAGGAGGACATGATCGACGGGCTCGGGGATCCGGTCGGCGCCGCCACGGTGATCGCCCTGCTCCAGGGTGGCGACGCGCCCCTCTTCATCTAGCCTCCCTCGATCCCGGGTCCGGCGGACTGCATTCCCCCCTGCGGCCCGCCGGATTCCCCGCCTCCCACCGCGTCCCGGTCCCAGACCGTCGCGTCCCGGCTCGGAAAGGAACCCGCTCATGACCGCCACCATCACCCGCACGATCGACGCCCGCGGCAGCTTCTGCCCCGGCCCCCTGATGGAGCTCATCCGGGCGATCAAGGAGTCGGAGGTCGGCGAGACGATCGCCGTCTGGTCCGCCGACAAGGGCAGCAAGACCGACATCCCGATCTGGGTCGCGAAGGCAGGCCACACCCTCGTCGCCGTTGAGGCCAGGGACGGCTACGATGAGATCGTCGTTACGAAGGCCCGCTAGGAGCCACCATGGAGCGCGTCGTCATCCTGGGCGGCGGTGTCGGCGGGACGCTGACCGCGAACCTCGTCGCCCGTAAGCTCAAGCACCGGATCGCGAAGGGCGAGGCCAAGGTCGCGGTCGTCGACCAGTCAGGCAATCACACGTACCAGCCCGGCTACATGTACATCGCGATGGGCCACCAGCGGCCCGAGCGCCTCGTCCGGACGGAACGGTCGCTGCTGGACCGAAATGTCGATCTCGTCGTCGACCTCATCACGAAGATCGACGTCGAGGCCTCGCGCGTCGAGCTCGCCTCGGGCGAGGCGCTCCATTTCGACCAGCTCGTCATCGCCACCGGGTCGCGCATCGTGCCTGAGGCGGTGGAGCATTTCGACCAGGAGGCCCACCACTTCTACACGGCGGGAGCCTCGGCCAGGCTGCGCCGGGCGCTCGACGCGTTCCGTGGCGGCAAGATCCTCATCGGGATCGCGGGCATCCCCTACAAGTGCCCGCCGGCGCCGCTCGAGGTGGCGTTCCTCATCGACTCCGAGCTCCGCGACCGGGGCCTGCGCGACAAGAGCGAGATCCAGTTCCTCTCGCCGATCAACCGGGCCTTCAGCATCGAGAGCGTCAGCGACATGGCGACCCCGATCTTCGCGGAGAAGGGGATCGACCTGCAGCTGCTGGCCGGGATCGACTCGATCGACGCCGAGCGCAAGGTCGTGATCACGGACGCCATGGAGGAGTACGGCTACGACCTCCTGATCTGCATCCCGCCCCACAAGGGGGCCCAGGTCGTGATCGACTCCGGGCTCGCCCCGAAGTCCGGCTGGTTGCCAACCGACCGCTTCACCCTGCAGGTGAAGAAGGTGGCGGCGCCGGGGACGAAGGACGAAGACGTCGCTCGCTACCCGAACATCTACGCCGTCGGCGACGCGACCGACCTGCCGCTGTCCAAGGCGGGATCGACCGCCCACTTCGAGGCGCCGATCGTGGCGGAGCGGGTTGCGGCCGCCGTCCTGGGCCGGCCGCCGTCGGGCAAGCACAGCGTCTACACCGGCAAGGTGATGTGCTTCTTCGAGGTCGGCGACGGGAAGGGCACGATCCTCTCGTTCGACTACGACCACCCCCCGAAGCCGCCCAAGCCGAACCAGCTGTGGCACCTCGGCAAGATCGCCTTCAACAAGACCTACTGGCGCACCGTGCCGAAGGGTCGCGTCTAGGCAGGTCGCCGCCGGCCGCCCGGCGTTGGCAGGCAGGCACGCTCCGGATACGCTTCCGCCCAGGCCGCAGACGGAGGCAGGGTGGACATCCGGCAGGCACTCGCGCCACGCTTCGACGACCCCGCGCTCGAGGCCGCCTTGCGCCGCGATCAGGCCCGCGAGACCGTTCCGATCGCGCGGGTCGGCTTCATCGTCGGGGTGCCGCTGTGGCTCATCGTGGGGCTCGTGCTGCCGTATGCGATCACGATCGACGCGGGCGTGCTCTATGCCACGGTGGGGGCGATGGTCGCGGTCGACGCCATCGCCTACTGGCTCGTGCGCGGGGAGCCGACGCTCGGCCGGCTCGACGCCGTGGGGATCGCGTCGACCGTGGCCAATGCGCTCGCCATCATGGTCCTGACGGTCGCCGCTCCCGCAAGCGATCGCTACGCCATGCCGGGCCTCATGCTCTCGACCCTGTACGCCGTGGCGATCTTTCGCATCCGCCTCCCGCCGGCCCTGATCCCGGCAACGGCGATCGTGGCCGCCTACCTCGTCACGGTCGCCCGCGGCGAGAGCATCGGCCAGGCCGTGTTCGAGGTCTTCCTGCTGGCCTCGATGCTCATCGTCGGCCTGCTTGCGGTGGTCGTCCTCGATCGCGCCGCACGCGAGCGCTTCCTCCAGCGGCGCGTGATCGAGGCCCAGCGCGAGGAGGTGACCCGCGAGCGGGCCAAGTCGGACGCTCTCCTGCTCGCCATCCTGCCGGCATCGATCGCCACCCGCCTCCGGGAGCGTCCCGCTCCGGTCGCGGAGCGCCTCGAGGCCACCACCCTCCTCTTCGCCGACCTCGTCGGGTTCACGGCGATGTCGGAGCGGCTGGGACCGCAGCGGACGGCGTCGCTCCTGAACACGATCGTGAGCCGCTGGGACGAGCTGGCCGCGGAGGCCGGGGTCGAGAAGATCAAGACGATCGGCGACGCCTACTTCGCGGCCGCGGGCGTGCCCGAGCCGCAGGACGACCACGGCCGGCGCGTCGTCGAGCTGGGACTGGCGATGATCCGGGTCACGGTGGAGACGGCCCGCATTATGGGGGAGCCGCTGGCCATCCGGGTCGGGGTCCACTCGGGGCCGGTGGTCGCCGGCGTCATCGGGCGGACGAAGTTCAGCTATGACCTGTGGGGCGACACCGTCAACGTCGCGAGCCGCCTCGAGTCGACCGGGGTGCCCGGCGAGATCCAGGCGAGCGCGGCGACCGTCGCCCTGCTCGGCGACGCGTTCGACGTCGTGCCCCGCGGGGATGTCGACCTCAAGGGCAAGGGTCGCATGGTCACCTTCCTCGTGCGCGGTCGAGCGCCCGGCGCGTCCGTACAATCGGGGCATGACTGATCCTCCCGACAGCGGGCGCGCCGGCCGCGTCTTTCCCCGTGTCTTCGGACGCCGTCTCCCGGTGGCCGTGCGCGCCTCGGGCGCCACGATCTGGGATTCCGACGGTCGCGCCCACCTGGACGCGGCCGGCGGGGCCGTGGTGGTGGGGATCGGGCACGGCCGGGCCGAGGTGGCCGCCGTGATGGCCTCGCAGGCCGGACGGGTCGCCTACGCGCACGGGACCGCCTTCACGAGCGAGGCGCTGGAGGCCTATGCGGAGGAGGTCGGGGCGATTCTCCCGCTCGACGCGCCGGCCGTCTACCCGGTCTCGGGCGGGTCCGAGGCAATCGAGACCGCCCTGAAGATGGCCCGGGCATACCACCTCGCCCGCGGCGAGCCGTCGCGCGACGTCGTGATCGCCCGCTGGGGCAGCTATCACGGCAACTCGCTGGGGGCCCTCGACCTCTCCGGCCGGGAGCCGCTGCGCCGGCCGTACGCCGCCTGGCTGGGACGGTTCCGCCACGTCTCGACGCCCTATCCCTATCGCGCCGGGCAGGCGGCGGCGCACGCCCTCGACGACGGGGCCACGCTCGCGGCCGAGCTCGACACGGCGATCCGGGAGGCGGGCCCCGGCCGGGTGGCTGCCTTCGTCGCGGAGCCGATCGTCGGGGCGACGCTGGGGGCCGTCGTGCCCCCGGACGACTACTGGCCGGCGATCGCCGAGGTCTGTCGGCGCCATGGGATCCTCCTCATCGCGGACGAGGTCATGACCGGGTTCGGGCGGACGGGTCGCTGGTTCGGGAGTGACCATTGGGGCCTGCGGCCGGACCTCGTCGTGGCCGCCAAGGGCGTGACGTCGGGCTACTGGCCGTTCGGCTTCGCCGCCGTCAGCGGCCCGGTGTACGAGACGATCGCGGCGGGTGGCTTCATCCACGGCTTCACCTTCAGCCATTCGGCCGTCGGCGCCGCCGTGGCCCGGGAGGTCCTGCGCATCCTGCGCGACGAGGATCTGGTCGCGGCCTCGGGCGCCAAGGGCGAACGCCTCCGCGGCCTGCTCCGCGACCGCCTCGACCAGCACCCCCACGTCGGGGAGGTGCGGGGACGCGGCCTGATGGTCGGGGTCGAGCTCGTGGCCGATCGGGGCACGACGGCGCCGTTCCCGCGCGGCGAGCGGCGGATGGAAGCGCTCGTCGCGGCTGCCCGCGAGCGAGGCCTCCTCGTCTACTCCGGGACCGGCGCCGCCAATGGCGTGGACGGCGACACGCTCCTCCTCGGCCCCCCGTTCGTCACCTCGGACGATGAGCTCGTTCGAATCGCCGACGGCGTGGCCGGGGCGATCGGGGCCGTCACGGGGATCCCGGTCGGCGCAGCCTGACGGCTCAGCGGAACCCGCGCCGGAGCACGGAGACGCCGATCAGGACGAAGACGAGCGGCACGATCAGGTCGCCCAGGGTCGGGAAGCCGGGGATGGTGGTGCCGAGGACGCCCCAGCCGCCGAAGACGGCGAGGACCCCGCCGACCCAGCCCTGCCAGCGGAATCCCTCACCACGGGTGATGCGAACCAGGGCGATGACCAGGAGACCGAGGCCCGCGCCGAGCGGGCCCCAGCCGGCGGACGGGAGGCCGGCGAGCTCGGCCACGAGCCGCCCCACCCCGAAGCCGGCGATGACCACCCCGGCGTGGACCGCCCACGGGCCGGCGCGCCCGGCAAGGTGCCAGCCGACGAGCGCCCCGCCGCCCACGGCGAGGGCGACCGAGCCGAGGATTGAGACCGCGGGCAGGTACGTGGCGAGGACCAGGTAGCCGCCGAAGGCCACGAGGGCCAGGCCGATCCAGAGGCCCAGGCGACCCGCCTCCGCCTGGGAGATTCCCCAGGAGACGACGCGCACCCCCGGGCCCGGCGGCGGCACTCCGGCGCCCGCGGATGCGCGCTCTCCGGGCGGTCGGGTCCCGGATTGGCCGGCCCCCTCGAGCACCTCGCCAACCAGGGCGGGCCCGGCCCCCGGCGGCGCGGATCCGGCCCCCGGCGGCACGGGATCCGGCCGAGGTCCCGAGGTTCGCTGGGTCGGCGCCGGCCTTGAGGGCGGCCAGGCGCCGCTCGACCTCGTCGTCGGGAGGCGGCGCGGGGCCGACCGGAGTCTCGGACATCGGCCCTAGCGTAGCCGCTTGCGCGGGCCGGTCGTGCGCGACTCGGTGCCGCGTTCGGCGATTCGGCGCGCGGCGAGGTCAGAGACTCAGGAAGCGCTTGAGGAAGCTGCGGGTCCGATCGTCGTGGGGATCCGTCAGCACCTGGTCCGACGGCCCGATCTCGACGAACTCCCCCTCGTCCATGTAGTAGACGCGGTCGGCTGCCTCCTTCGCGAACGACATCTCGTGGGTGACCACGATCATCGTGCGACCCTCGTGGGCCAGGCTCTCCATCACCTTGAGCACCTCGCCGACGAGCGACGGGTCGAGGGCACTCGTGGGCTCGTCGAAGAGCATGATCTTGGGCTGCATGGTCAGGGCCCGCGCGATCGCGACCCGCTGCCGCTGGCCGCCGGAGAGGCGCGACGGGAACTCGTTCCGCTTCTCGATGAGCCCCACCTTCTCGAGGTAGGACTCGGCCAGCTCGGTGGCCTCCGCCTTGTGCATCTTCTTCACGTGAAGGGGGGCCTCGAGGAGGTTGCCGAGCACCGACAGGTGCGGGAACAGGTTGAACTCCTGGAACACCATCCCGGCCTGCAGGCGCAGGAGGCGGATCTGCTCGCGGGTCTTCCTCGAGCGGGGGCGCAGCGGGTCGCCGGCGACGCGGATCCCGTCAATGTCGACCACCCCGGCGCTCGGCTCCTCGAGGAAGTTGAGGCACCGCAGGAACGTGCTCTTGCCGGAGCCCGAGCGGCCGAGGATCGTGATCGTCTCGCTCGGGAAGACCGTCATCGAGCAGCCCTTGAGGACGTGGTTGAGGGCGAAGTACTTCTGGATCGCGGTCGCCTTGAGGATCGGCTCGGCGCCGGGCTTGACGAGCGCGCCGGGTGTCTCGGCAGGGTGGATGACATGGGCGGGAGGCGGTGCGGCTGCGGGCAGGGCGGTTGCGGTCATCAGACGGCCCTCACGCGGTCGGCCGTGGCCATCCGACGCTCCAGCCGGTTCTGGAAGTAGGAGAAGGTGATCGTCATCGCCCAGTAGACGAGCGCTGCAATGATCAGCGTCTGCATCGACTGGAACGTCGGCCGGCCCGCGACCTGGGCGTTGAAGAGGATCTCGTGGACGCCGATCGCGGACACGAGCGACGAGTCCTTGAGCATCGCGATGAAGTCGTTGCCGATGGCCGGGGTGACGATCCGGAAAGCCTGCGGCGCGATGATCCGGAGGAAGGTCGTCCGACCGGTCATCCCCAGCGATTCCGCGGCCTCGGTCTGGCCGCCGGGCACGGCCTGGATGCCGGCGCGGAAGATCTCCGTCATGTACGCGCCGTAGTTGAAGCCGAGGGCGATGACGCCGCAGACGAATGCGTCCAGCACGAGGCCCGCCTGCGGCAAGGCCAGGTAGATGAACAGGATCTGGAGGAGGAGCGGCGTCCCCCGGACGAGCGAGACATAGAAGCTCGCGACGCCGTTGGCGATCGGGTTGCGCGACAGGCGGCCGAGGGCGCCGAGCGCGGCCAGGATGATCGCGAGCGCGATCGAGCTGAACGAGATGAGGAGGGTGACCCAGATACCGCCAACGATGAACGGGACTACCTTCGTGAGGAAGCCGCCGTCGAGCTTGATCGTGATCAGGACGAACGCGATCATGCCGGCCAGGATCACGAGCCACACGGCGAGGAACTCGACGCGCCACCGTGACGCCCGGCGGCGGTCCGCCGCCAGGATCCGCTCGCCGAGGTCCAGCTGCGCCTGCATTGCCTGCGTCATCCGTCGGTCCTCTTCCCTCTCGCGAGCCTTGGGGGAGCGTCACTGCGTGGGCCGGGCGGGAAATAGCGAGGCCCCGCCGCCAGGGCGACAGGGCCTCGGATCAGGGAATCACGGCTTCTTGGTGACGTCCTTCTTCAGGTACTGGTTGGAGAGCGCGGTCATCGTGCCGTCGCTGTGCATGGCGGCGACGATCTTGTTGAGCGCCGCCAGCATGTCGGCCGTGGGCGGCCCGCTCTTGTCGAGCGCGAACGCCACCTGCACGACGAACGGCGGCGGGACGTCGAGGATCTTGACGGGGATGCCCTCCTTGACTCCGTTCGCCAGGCTGTTCTCGTTGGCCACGATCGCGTCGAACTTGCGGCCTGCCTTCTGGGCCTGGAGGCACTCGTTGTCGGTCGGGAGCGACGTGATCTTCGCGTTCACCGGCGCCGGCGCCATGTTCGGGTCGGGGATCTCGAGCGTGCCCTGGAGCCACTGCTCGTACGTCGTGGACGCGCCGACACAGATGTTCTTCCCGTCGAGGTCCTTTACGGACGTGATCGTCGAGTCCGTTCCGACGGCGATGGAGCCGTAGTCGTAGTAGTAGGGGTCGGCGAAGTCGACGACCTTCTCACGGCCCTTGGTGATGCTCATCGAGCCGATCGACATGTCCCAGCGGCCGCCCCAGCTGCCGGCGGTGATGAGGTCCCAGCTCGGGGTTTGCCACTCGAGCGCGAGGTTCGTGCCGAGATCCTTGTTCAGCCGCTTGACCACTTCTTCGGCCACCGCGGTGTCGAAGCCGGTGTACTTGCCGGTCGCGGTGTCGTAGAACGAGAACGGGGCGTAGTTCGGGTCGGTCGAGATCCGGATCTTGCCAGCGGCCTTGACGTCGTCGAGCAGGGACTTTGGGGCTGCGCTTGAGCCCCCGCTGCAGGCGGCTACCACGAACAAGGCGATCGCGCCGAGCCCCGCGAGCCGCAGGCTGGTCTTCATCTCCTCCTCCAGTCGCGTGAACTGAACGGGCGATGGGCGCGGGGACGCTCGGGGGTTTCGCCCGAACCGCCAGCGTTCTGTCGCATCCGACGGTCGCGGGCACTATCGCACCTTCGCGGGCCGCCTACAACGCCCGGTCGCACGGCGTGTGGGCGCCCCGGCCGCAGGGCCGGACCGCCCGTCCGTAGGGCCGGACCGCCCGTCCGTAGGGCCGGACCGCCCGTCCGGCCGTGGCTCGCGGAAGGATAATGCGGGCATGTCGTCCTATGTGCAGACGGTCCTGGGGCGCATCCAACCCTCCGAGCTCGGGTTCATCCTCCCCCACGAGCACACCCAGTGCCACCTGTGGCGGATCCCGGAGCGCTTCGACTACTGGGAGCTGACGCCGGACGAGGACCTCATCGCGGCCGAGCTGGCGGCTTACCGGGCGGCCGGCGGAACCGCCGTCGTCGACGTCACGCTGCCCGGGATCGGGCGCGATCCCGGCTGGTTGCGGCGCATCGCCGTGCGGACGGGGCTTCACGTGGTCATGGGGACGGGCTGGTACCGCGAGCCCTACTACCCGCCGGAGGCCCTCATCGACCGCCGCAGCGTCGCCGAGCTCGCGGACGTGATGATCCGCGAGTTCGAGGACGGCGTGCCGGGCAGCGAAGGTGGTGCCGATGCCGCCCGGGTGCGACCGGGGATCATCGGCGAGATCGGGGTCCACAAGCCCTGGATGTCCGCCCAGGAGGAGCGCGTGTTCCGGGCCGCCGGCCGCGCCGCCCGGGCCACCGGGATGGCGGTGACCACCCATGCCGTCATGTCCCCGATCGGCCTCCGCCAGCTCGAGGTGCTCGAGGAGGCCGGCGCCGACCCGGCGCGGGTCGTTGTCGGCCACACCGATTCGTACCCGATCCTTGAGCACTGGCTGGCGATCGTCGAACGCGGGGCCTCGATCGAGTGCGACTTCCTGGGCATGTCGTTCACGCCCGTGGAGCGCAAGGGCGAGCCGCGGCTCATCGAGCTGATCCTGCGCCTGCTCGAGCGCGGGCACGTCGACCGCCTGCTGCTCTCGCACGATGTCTGCGACAACAGCCAGCTGGCGTTCTACGGGGGCAACGGGTATACGTACCTGCACGAGGTGTTCCTGCCGCGGCTGCGCGCGGCCGGAGTGGGGGAGACGGAGATCCAGCGGATCACGGTGGAGAACCCGCGCGCGATCCTGGCGATCGAGGCGTAACGCTCGCGTACCCGCGGCCGGCAGACGGCGAGGCTCGAGGCCGCGGCTGGAGCGCGTGGCGAGGCCCACGTCCCCGACGCCCGTATCCTGACGCCGATGACGCCCCTCTCGCTCCAGGACGTGCGCACCCTGCTGGAGGCGCCGTCCGCGGCCGTGCTGACGACCACGCGCCGCGATGGAACTGCCCTGACCTCCCCCGTGTGGTATCGCTGGACGGGCCTCGCCTTCGAAGTCGTCATCGCCCACGACGATGTCAAGCTGCGCCATCTCGAACGTGACCCGCGCTGCACGCTCGTCATCTTCGAGACGGTCGCCCCGTTCCGCGGCCTCGAGGTGCGAGGCGAGGCGGCGTTGACGGCGGGCGACGTGACGGAGATCAGGCGATCGATCGCGGGACGGTACCTCGGGACGGACGCCGGCAACCGCTTCGCGGCCGAACGGGCCTCGAAGCCGGGCGTCCTCATCCAGCTGCCTGCTGGCCAGATACGCGCCTGGAGCCTCGCCGGCATCCTCCCGGCGTCCTAGTCGGACGACCCGACCGCCGACGGCGCCAGCGACGGGCCATCGCGGCACGGGGAGAAGTAAGGAAGCTCGTCGCGAGTCGAGCCCGCCCATCCTCCGCATTGACGGGCCAGGATCTGCTGACCCACACTCGTGTCGTCGAGCGCGGGGGAGAACGGAGCGACCATGGCGGCGCGCGTCTCGGTCCTCGGTGCCGGCAACGGCGGCTGCGCGATCGCCGCCGACCTGGTGCGGCGCGGAATCGCCTGCACGCTCTTTGAGCTGCCGAGCTTCGAGAGCGTCGTCGCGCCGATTCGCGAGGCCGGGACGATCCGCCTGTCCGGGGTCCTCGGCGACCTGACGGTGCCGGCCCCGCCGATCACGACCGAGGTCGGCGAGGCGACCGAGGGGGCCGACGTCCTCCTCGTCGCCGTCCCGGCGTTCGCCCAGGTGACCTTCGCCGAGGCGTTTGCGCCCTTCCTGCGGGAGGGCCAGGTGGTGGTGCTGACCCCGGGCAGCACTGGGGGTGCGCTGGCCGTGGCGGCGACCCTCCGCGCCGCCGGGAACCTCGAAGGCATCACGGTGGCCGAGACGCTCTCGCTGCCGTTCGCCTGCCGGAAGCTCGACCCGGTCCACGTCCACGTGGGCGGCGTCAAGCACGACCTGCCGTTCGCGGCCTTCCCCGCGAGCCGGAGTGGCCGCGCGGCGGAGATCCTCGAGGGCGTCTTCCCGGCAGGCCTCGTGATCGCCGCGAACGTCCTCGAGACGAGCCTCAACAACCTGAACGCCATGAACCACCCGGTGCCCGCGCTCCTGAACGCGGGCTGGATCGAGACGACCGGCGGCGACTTCCGCTTCTACAACGACGGGGTGAGCCCGTCGGTGGCCCGGGCGATGGATGCCGCGGACGGTGACCGCCTGGCGATCGTCGGCGCCCTCGGCCTTCCCGCCGTTCCTTCGACCGAGTGGGACCGCCGCCTGTACGGCCTCGAGGGCAGGACGACCTTCGAGCTCAACCGCGACAGCTGGGTGCACCGCGACATCCGCGCGCCGAAGGAGCTGCGCTCACGCTACCTGACCGAGGATGTCCCCTTCGGCCTGGTCCCGATCGCCTCGATCGGCCGTGAGCTGGGGATCGCCACGCCGACGATCGACCTCGTCATCGACCTCGCCTCGCTGCTGCTCGACGAGGACCTGCGGTCGGTCGGTCGCAGCGCCGCATCTCTTGGGCTGGCCGGTCGGACGGCCGCCCAGATGATCGAGCTCGTCACCACCGGCGCCTGAAGGGGCCAACCAGCAGCACGCCGTGTAGCCGTGCACACGCGAGCTGGATTCCCCGTCCCGCGTAGGTCCCCCCGGCCGGGTTCCTGTGCGAGTGGCCCCAGTCCCGCGTCCGTCCCCGGCCGGGTCCCCGTGCGAGGGGGCTCGTCCGCAATATGGGTCCGCCGCCCGCGAGGGGGCCCGTCCCGCGACGTGGGTCCGCCGTCCCGCGACGCTCCGCGGTCCTCCGGCCCGCGACCTCGCTCCCCGGCCCGCGACCTCGCTCCCCGGCCCGCGACCTCGCTCCCCGGCCCGCGACGCGGATCCGCGCCCGCGCGAACTGGTCTCCTCCCGTGTCGCGCGCCAGCGGCCCCTCTCAAGCAGCCGGGCTGCTTGGATCCCGCCAGATTGTGCTCGGCGATCCCCGCGAACCCCGAGTTCGACTCGATCTTCGAGCGTAAGGCCCCGGTTTCGAGCAGCCGGGCTGCTCGATGCCTTCGGCGGCGCGAGCGGGGCCTTCGCTTCTGCCCAGCGGCGAGGGCGGCGCGCGAGGGCTCCGCTGGTTCCCACCCGGCCGGGTCGAGCGCCCGGCCCAGGTCAACCTTCGAGCGTCGCCTCGACGGACAGCTCCACGTTGCCCCTGATCGCCTGCGAGATGGGGCAGCCGTCCCTCGCCCCTTCGGCAAGCTGGGTGAACGCGGCGGCATCGATGCCCGGGACGTTCCCCCGCACCGTGAGCGCGGAGGACACGACCTTCCAGCCACTCTCCAGCTTGTCGAACGTCACGGTGGCGATGACGTTGAGGGCGACCGGTGGCGTGCCGTTGCGCGCGAGGGCTCCGGAGAAGGCCATCGCGTAGCACGAGGCGTGGGCCGAGGCCAGCAGCTCCTCCGGGCTCGTTCGGCCGTTCGCCGCTTCGGTCCGTGACGCCCACGTCACGGGGAGCCGGGTGAACGCGCCGCTGGTGACGTAGTCGATCGTGCCGCTGCCCTCGGCGAGCGAGCCGTTCCAGCTGACCTCGGCGGTGCGGATCGCGGCCATGGTTCCCTCCTGCAATGCACGGCGTTGCCACGGGCCGCGGGTGCCCGGCACCGGACCGTGGCTCAACGATGGTACGCGGCGCCGGCAATCCGCTCGCGTTCGCTGCCCCGGCAATCCGCCCGCGGTCGCGCGCGGCGGCGGTCCGCCTGAGGTCGCGCGCGCCTCGTGCCCGCGGTCGCGCCCCGTGTCACCGATGTCAGCGACCGCGCGCGACGGCCCCCGCGAGGGCGCGGGAGACGCGGTCGCGCGGAAACGTGACCTTCGCGGCACCGTGGAAGGCCCGGTAGGCGGCCAGGGCATCGGCGAGCGCGGGCACGAGCTGTTCGGTCGCAAGGGGATCGAAACCATCCTCCCACCACAGGCCGAGGATGCGCACGGCGCGGCTCGCCCGGTCGAACCGCGGCTCGATCCGGCCGACGAGGCGGTCGCCGAAGAGGAGCGGCAGCACGTAGTAGCCCCAGCGGCGCCTGGCCGCCGGGACATAGACTTCCCAGACGTAGGCGAAGCCGAACAGCGACCGCAGCAGGTCGCGATCCCAGGCGAGGGGATCGAGCGGCGCGAGGAACGTCACGGCGGCGGGATCGCCACCCGGACTGCTGGATTCGCGTACCTCCCGCTCGGCCTGGGCGAGGAGCGGGAGCTCGTCGGTGACGACATGGCGGACGCCCCGCACGCCCTCGACCACGACCGGGATCAGCTCGCCACGATCGATGAGCTCACCGACGAGCTCGGCTCGCCGCGGCGGCTGGGAACCGTCGAGCATCGCGCCCCGCCCGAGGCCCAGGAAGATCTCGGCCTGCCCGGTCGCGCCGAGCAGGCCGTGGGCGCGGTACCGGCTCAGCAGGCGGTGCAGCATCTGCTCGCGCTCGGGCACTCGCTCCTCCAGGAGGCCGGCCGGGAAGAGGCGCTCGGCCAGGTCGTAGAAGCGGCGATTGCCGTCGCGGCGGGCGATCCCGAGGATCCCGGCCTCGGCCAGGGCCTCGAGGACGGCCCGTGACTTCAGGGTGCGCCCCCAGTACCAGTCGATCGCCTCCGACCGCTCCACGTCGGCGGTCGAGATCGGACCGTCGCGACGGATGCGACCGAGCAGCTCATCGACATGATCGCCGTGCTCCCGGAAGATCTCGGCGGCGTGGGTGCGGCGAGCCCGGTCCCAGGTCAGGCGGTGCCACGGGAGCTCGCGGGTGGGAAGGATGCTCAGGCCCTTGTTGTACGCCTCGAACAACAGCCGCCGCTCGTACAGCAGCCGCTCGGTCCAGGGACGCCGGTAGCCGGCGACGCGAGCCGCGAGCACGAGGTCGTGGTTGCGCCCGGCGACCTCGAGAGGGTCGAACTGCAGCGATCCAAGGCGATCCACGACCGCCAGCACGCTCTCTTCCGTCGCCGGCAGGGCCCGCGGGGGCGCGAGGAGATGACGGATGACCAGGAATCGCCGGGCGACGTCGGCGGAGAGGGCCGGGGGCTCGGACATGGCGTCGATCGTAGCGGTGGCCGCGCCGTCTCGGGGTGCCGGCGAGCCCGTCGCCGGTACCACGGACCATTGGCCCAATCCGAATCCTTCGGTTATCCAATATGCTTAGCGTTGAGCAAACGCTTTCTATGGAGCGAACCCTTTGCCTGAGATCCGCGCGCCGTACCACGCCGGGCTTGACCCCGACCATGCCGCGGCGGTCGAGCGCCTCGTTGCCGGCTTCGACGAGCTGATGCACCTCATCTCCTCCGCCCACGCGCCCGAATTCCTCGAGGTCGGGCTCACGATGTCGCAGGCCAAGGTGCTGTACCTGGTGCAGGCGGGCCCGAACCTGCGGATGAGCGAGCTGGCCGCGCGCCTCGGCGTCTCCCTCTCGACCATCAGCGGCGTCGTCGATCGCCTCGTCGACCAGGGCATGCTGACCCGCCACGACGACCCGGCGAATCGTCGCCAGGTGGTCATCCTGATCACGCCGACGGGCATCGAGCACCTCGAGCGGTTGCGCGAGCTCAACGCGGGCCAGCTCCGCTCGCTCCTCGCTCGCGTCGCTGCCGCCGACCTCGGGCAGATCGAGCGTGCCCTCCACATCCTGTCCGCCGCCGCGGCCCCCGAACCGGACGGCCAGCGGGCGTCCCCCGCCATTGAAGGAGATCCTGCGTGAGCCGTCTCACCGAGTTCGCGGTCGCGAAGCGGAGCGTCACGCTCCTGCTCGCGTTCGGGCTCTTCATCGCCGGCATCTCGGCCTGGGGCAGCCTGAAGCAGGAGCTGCTCCCGGACATCGACTTCCCGGTCATCACCGTCATCGCGCCCTACCCGGGCGTCGGCGCCGCCGACGTCGAGAGCCAGGTCACGAAGCCGGTCGAGCGCTCGGTCTCCAGCGTCCCGCGCCTCGCGGCACTGTCCTCGTCGTCGGCCAACTCGATCGCCATCGTCATCGCCCAGTTCGAGTTCGGGACCGACATCAAGGAGGCGCGGTCGACGATCGAGCAGAACCTCCAGGCAGCCGGGCTGCCGAAGACGGTCACGCCGCAGGTCTCGGCCCTCAACATCAACTCCTCTCCCGTGATCATCGCCTCCGTGGCGGGCACGAGCCAGGATGGCCTCAACGCCGCCACCGACGTGGCCCGCACGCAGATCGTGCCGGCGCTGCAGGGCCTCGACGGGGTCGCGACGGTCGATCTCACGGGCGGGCTCCAGCCCGAGGTCGTGGTCACCCTCGACCCGGCGAAGCTGGCGGCCACCGGCATCTCGGTCGCCCAGGTCAACGGCGTCCTCACGGCGAACAACCTCACCCTTCCTTCCGGCCAGATCAGCGGCGAAGGCTCGAACATCCCGGTCTCCACCATCGGGACGATCACCTCGATCACCCAGATCGAGAACCTCGTGGTCGGCGTCAAGGCGCCCGCCGGCCAGGCGCCCGGCACGGGCACGGGGACCGGCACCGGCACGGGGACCGGCACCGGCACGGGCACCGGGACGGGCGGTCAGACCGGAAGCGGCACGACCACGCCCGCGGCTCCCACCCCGATCCTCCTCAAGGACATCGCCACCGTCCTCCAGGTCGGCGTGCCGACCACCGGGTTCGCCCGCACCGACGGCGTGCCGTCGCTCACCCTGACCGTGACCAAGACCTCGAATGCCAACACCGTCGAGGTCGCCGACGCGGTGACCCAGACGCTCGACGAGATCGGGGCCAGCAACGCCGCGACCGTCAAGGTGACGGTCATCTCCGACCTCTCCACGTTCATCAAGGAGTCGCGTGACGGCCTGCTCCGCGAGGGCGGACTCGGCGCCCTGTTCGCGATCCTGACGATCTTCCTGTTCCTGTTCAGCATCCGCTCGACGCTGGTCGCGGCCGTCAGCATCCCGCTCTCGGTCCTGACCGCCCTCGTGATCATGCAGATCACCGGGGTCACGATCAACGTCATGACGCTCGGCGGCCTGGCCGTGGCCGTGGGCCGGGTGGTGGACGACGCGATCGTCGTCCTCGAGAACATCTATCGCCACCGTGCGCTGGGCGAGGACCGCATGACGGCGGTGCTCAACGGCCCCCGAGAGGTCGCCCGGGCGATCACCTCCGCCACCCTCACCACGGTCGCCGTCTTCCTGCCCCTGGGCCTCGTCGGCGGGATCGTGAGCCAGCTGTTCCTGCCGTTCGCCCTGACCGTGACCTTCGCCCTGCTGGCGTCCCTCGTGGTCGCCCTGACCGTCGTGCCGGTCCTCGCCTACCTCTTCATCGGCAAGGTCAAGCTCAACGTCGACGAGGACGGCGAGCCGAAGAACTCCTTCTGGATCCGGGCCTACACGCCCTCGATCCTGTTCGCCCTCCGCGGTCGCCTCACCAAGTGGGCCGTCCTGGGCGTCGCCACGGCCCTCTTCCTGCTCTCGATGGCCATCGTGCCCCTGTTGCCGACCCAGTTCATCAACGCCGGCTCCGAGAAGATCGTCCAGGTGACGATCGCGCCGCCGGCCGGCACGAGCTCGGCGAGGGTCATGGAGCAGGCCATCGAGGCCGAGAACATCCTGCTTGCCGACCCCGAGGTCGAGCACGTCCAGACGAGCGTGCCCGGCGAGGGCAACACCGGCTTCGGCACCATCACCGCGGCATTGAGCGGTCGCCCGGCCAACAGCGCCACCATCGTCGTCCGGCTCTCGGACGCGGTCGACCTCGCGTCGTACTCCCTGCACCTCTCGGCCGAGCTCGCACCGATCAAGACGGACGGCTACGACGTCGCGGTCGCCCAGACCGCCGGCTTCACGTCCAACGGCCTGAGCATCGTCGTCAGCGGCGAGGACCAGGCCGCGGTCGCGGTCGCAACCGCCGAGGTGATGAAGTCGCTCAGCGATAACGCCGACCTCCTCAACCTCAAGACCGACCTCTCGCGGGGCACGCCCGAGGTCCAGGTAGTCGTCGATCCCAACAAGGCGATCGGGGCCGGGCTCACCGCGGCCCAGGTCGCGGCGGAGGTCCGGACCGCGCTCGTCGGCCAGGAGGCCACCAAGGTCCAGGTCGTCCCCGCCCAGGACCCGCTGCCGCTCTTCGTCCAGGTCGATCCGCGACAGGTCTCGAGCGTCGACACGCTCCGCGCGCTGCCGGTGGGCACCGTGGCCACCGTTCCGCTCGGGGCCATCGCCGCCGTCGACCAGGTGTCCGCGCAGGGCAGCATCACCCGCGTCGACGAAGCGCCGGCCTCGACGATCTCCGCCGAGATCGCGAGCAAGGACACGGGGGCGGTCTCGAAGGAGGTCCAGGGGGAGATCGACGGCCTCGTGGCCGCCGGCAAGATCCCGGAGAACGTTCACGTGCGGCTGGCCGGCGTCACCCAGCAGCAGAACGAGGCGTTCGGCAACCTCTTCCTGTCGATGGGCGTGGCCATCCTGCTGGTCTACGTGATGATGGTCCTGACCTTCAACTCGCTGATCACGCCGTTCATCATCCTGTTCAGCCTGCCGCTCGCGACGATCGGCGCCTTCCCGGCCCTCTACCTGACCGGGCGGCCGATCGGCGTCAGCGCCCTCATCGGGTTCCTGATGCTGATCGGGATCGTGGTCACGAATGCGATCGTGCTGCTCGATCTTGTCGAGCGCCTGCGGTCGCAGGGCCATTCAACGAAAGATGCCCTGGTCGAGGGCGGCCGGACCCGAGTGCGGCCGATCCTCATGACCGCGATCGCGACGATGCTCGCCCTCATCCCGCTCGCGGCCGGCCTCAGCCAGGGCTCGATCATCGCCGCCGAGCTGGGCACGGTCGTGATCGGCGGCCTCTTCAGCTCGACGTTCCTGACCCTGCTCGTGATCCCGGTGCTGTACTCGCTCGTCGACGGGGGGAAGACGGGCCTGGCCCGGCAATTCCGCCGCGGCCGGCCGGAGGACGCGCCGGTCGCCTCGGCGCCGGGCGGCGAGCCGCCCGCGATGCCCCCGGTGGCCCCGGCCCCGGCCGGCTGATCTCGCCGGCCGCTTCCCGGCGGCGGCCTCACACCGTTCCGGCGGCACGACTCGGCCGGGCGGGATCCGTCCCGCCCGGCCGCATGATTCCCGGCCCTGGGCGCCGCAGTGTCCGCGCGGAACCGGCCCGCGCCGCGACGAGCAGGTCCGCGTCGACCCGCGAGCGCCTGCCTGCCGCCCGTCCGCGATCCGTCCTGGTCGCCCGAGAGCGCTTTGGGCGCACCGGCACTAGGCTAGGCCGGGTGGGGTGCGACACCCTGTACGACAGAGCATGGAGGTGCCCGATGTTGCTGTCCTTCCTCGAGGAGCGCGACGTGGCGCGGCGGGGCCGCGAAGCGCGTGAATGGCTCGCCCAGGGTGAGCGCAGCCGGGTCGTCCGGCTCATCGTCGTCTCGGTGGCGATCTCGATCGCGATGTCGCTCCTCGCGACCGCCGTCGTGGGCGTCGTCTCGCGAAGACGCACCGTCGCGCCCGAGTCGCTGGCCGCCGAGGCGGATGAGACCGGTGAGCCACTGCCAGGCGCACCGGACCCGATGGGCGGCACGGCCCAGCCCGTCGACGAGCCTTCACCCGTGGAAGGCGCTGCCGAGCCCATCGGCGCCTGAGCCGCCGACCCGAACCGCGGGTCAGGATCCGCCGGTCGCAACTCGTCGACGTGGCCACGGCGCGGCTGCGGCGAGCGACGATCGCGCCCTGTCCCCGCTGGATGCCACGAGTCGGCACGGAGAGCTGGAACCGGCCGCCGTCGGCTGACTCCGCGCTGACGACCACCCCCGTGGTCTCGCCAGACCGTCCCGATCACGGGCCCTGGTTGGGGCGGGGCGCCCAGCTCGAGGTCGGAGACCAGCCAGCGCCCTGAACCGGCCGGTTGCCGTTGAGCTGCCGGAGGAGGCCTGCCAGGGCGGGGCGCTACAGGAGCGGCGAGATTCGATCCATGAGGGCGTCGAAGGCGCGCCGCGTTGGCGGGCGGGTCACGTCGGCCGGGATCGAGACGCCCGCCAGCGGATCGAAGATCGCCCGCTCGAACGCCTCGGCCTCGGGCGACCCCTCGAGGAGCAGGTTCAGCTCCCAGTTGCGATAGAAGCTCAGGGCGTCGAGGTTGCAGCCACCGACGAGGACCCGGTCGTCGGCCACCAGCACCTTCGCATGGGCCATCGTCGGGTGGAACAGGACCGTCGCCCCGGCGGCCTGGAGGCGCGGCACGTTGTGGCGGAAGGCTGCCGCCGGCATCGGCGGCGTCGGCTTGCCGGGGACGATGATCCGCACGGCGACCCCGCGCTCCGCCGCCGCGACCAGGCGAGCCAGCACCGCCCGCTCCGAGACGTACGGGTTCACGAGGTCGACTCGCCGCGTCGCGGAGTCGATCACCTGCTCGTAGGCCTCGCTGATGGGCACGTGTCCGGTACCCGGGACGTTGACGAGAAGGGTCGCGGGTACGACGCCGGGCCCTGCTGCAGGACCCTCGTCGACCGGGAAGAGTGCCGCCATCGTGGCCTCGTCCGGGTCGAGCGGCCCTTCCTGGTGGCGCCAGCTGGCCACGAACAGCGCCTGCAGCTGGCGGACCGCCGGTCCCTCGAAGCGGACCATGACATCGGTGAATCGCTCGTCGTTGAAGTGGTCCTCGATGCCGGTCCCGCCGACGTAGCCGACCCGGCCGTCGACGACCATGAACTTGCGGTGGTCGAAGTGGCCGATGTTCTCGCGGCGCCAGCCGATGCGGGAGCCGGGTCCGAGCGGGCCCCGGACGTCGGGGAACATCCCCCGGTTCTGGACGACCTGAACCCCGCCCTCGACCAGCTCGCGGAAGAGCGCCTTGGAACCGGCCCGGACCTCGCTGCCCACGGCGTCGACGGAGAGCCGCACCGGGATCCCGGCCCGTGCCCTGTCCACGAGAACGTCGCGGAACTGGGTGCCCACGTCGCCCGGCTTGACGCCGTAGATGAGGACGTGGATCGAGGATGATGCCGCCGCGAGGTCCTCCATCATGCGCGGGAAGTACCTGGTGCCGTGGAGGAGCGGCTCCACCGCCCGGGCCGTCGACGGCGCGAACGAGATCGCCACGTCCCGCTTGCGCACGATCGGCGCCGCCGCCAGCCGGGCCGCGAAGGCCGCGGCGTCCTCGGCCGCCAGGGCGACCGGTCCCGGCGGGAACGACGGCACGCGCTTGGCGGCGTTGCGGCGCGAGGTGACGAGGCCGCCGACGGCCGCCGCCACACCAAGGCCAAGGATCGCCCGACGGACCTTCATCTTGCACCTCCGGCGGCCGGCGCGGCCGCACTGTCAGTCGCCCCGGGGAACCGGGGGGTGGCTCGATCTCTGGCTTGCCCGCGCCTCGGGTGCCGGGAGCCCTCGATGGCGGGCATCGGATGCGCGCGTGGCCTCCGGATCGTAGCCGCTCGGGCCCGCCCGGCGCCATGCCGACGCGCCGACCGCGGCGCTGGGCGCCGGGAGGAGGGCGATCGGGCGCGTCCTCGACGTGGCGCGGCTTCAACCGGGCGCGGCCTCGACTGCTGGAGGCGACCACCCGTCGTCGGCTGGTACCCTGCGGCGGTGCCGTCGCTCATCGTCGATCCCCTCGCGGCGCTGCCGCCCGACAGTCCGGCGGTCGCGGCGCTGGAGCGCGGACGCCAGCGGCGGCGGGCCGTGCCGCGACGGAGCCACGGCTCCTGGGTGGCAGCGGCGAGGCGGGATGCCGTCGCGACCGTCGTGGCCTCGAACGAGGGACGGATCCCGGCGCTCGTCCCCATCCGGATCGGGCGGATGATCGCCTCGCCGTTCGCCTTTCTCCGGGGATCGTCGGCGGTGATGGCCGCCGACCTGGCGGAGACGCCGCGGACGGGCTCGACCGTCCAGCTGTGCGGCGACGCTCACCTGGCCAACTTCGGCATGTTCGCCAGCCCCGAACGGCGGCTGGTCTTCGACCTCAACGATTTCGACGAGACGCACGTCGGTCCGTGGGAGTGGGACCTCAAGCGCCTGGCGGCGAGCTTCGTGGTCGCCTCGCGCGAGAACGGCTATTCGGAATCGACCGCGCAGGACATCGCCCGGGCGGCCTCGCGCTCGTACCGCGCCTGGACGCGGACGTACGCCGGCATGCGCGCCCTCGAGGTCTGGTATGCCCATATCCCCATCGAGACGATCATCGCCCGCGTCGAGGAAGCGCGCCGCGGGGCGAATCTGGCCATCTCGATCGAGGACGCCCAGCGGCGTGACCACCTCGCCGCTCTGGGCAAGCTCTCGACGCGGTCTCCCGGCGGCGGCTGGCTGCTCCGCCACCGGCCGCCGCTGCTGCAGCGCCTTGCCGACGACGACCCGGGCCGGGCCGCGCTGCCGCACATCTTCGCGGCGTACCTGCGTTCGCTGGCCCCGGACCGGAGGATCCTCGTCGAGAGGCATCGGCTGCTCGACGTCGCCCTCAAGGTCGTCGGGGTCGGCAGCGTCGGGACCCGCTGCTACGTGGCGCTCCTCCGGGGCCCGGCCGGCGGTCCCCTGGTCCTGCAGGTGAAGGAGGCCCGGCCGTCGGTCCTGGCTCCGTTCGTGGGCCCGCGCGCGCAGCGGCACCAGGGGGAGCGCGTGGTCACGGGCCAGAGGATCATGCAGGCGGTCTCCGACATCTTCCTCGGCTGGACCCGCTCCCCAGAGACCGGCACCGAGTACTACGTGCGGCAGCTCCACGACATGAAGTACGCCATCGACATCGCCGGCCTCCGGCCGCCGGGCATGCGGCTCTACGCCGAAGTCTGCGCCTGGGCGCTCGCCCGGGCCCACGCGCGGTCCGGAAACCCGGCAATCGTCGCCGGGTACGTGGGACGTGGAGAAGCGTTCGACGACGCAATGACGGCCTTCGCAGCCGCCTACGCCGACCAGACCGAGCGCGACCACGCCGCCCTGGTCGCCGCCGTCCGGTCCGGAAAGGTCGCGGCCGAGACCGGCATCTGAGGTGGCGGGGAGAGGATGACCGATCTCGCGCCGGCCTCGACACCTCGACCCACAGCGGTTTCTGCCGCCTCCCGGGTCGCGGTTGACGCTCGGGCCGATATATCCGACAATTCAACTCGGAATTCGGCCGGGTCCGGGCGTCCTCACCCGTCCCGGGCGTTCCCATCCGGCAGCGTCCCACCGGCCGAATTCCGCGCTTCCGACCCAGTCGCGGCGTCGGCCTCCCGCCGCCGCGCACCGAAGAGGAGTTGCGATGACCGCACCCGCCCGTGGGGAGATCGTCTCCCAGGACTACCAGTTCGGCTTCCATGACGAGGTCACGTACCTCGCCCAGACAAAGGTCGGGCTGACGCGGGCCACGGTCGAGGAGATCAGCGCGATCAAGGACGAGCCGGAGTGGATGCTCCAGTTCCGCCTTCGCGCCTATGAGCACTTCCTCAAGCGCTCCATGCCCACGTGGGTTCCCGAGAGCGTCCAGGGCATCGACTTCTCGAAGATCGTCTATTACCGCAAGCCGTCCGAGCGCGAGGAGAAGTCCTGGGACGACGTCCCGGAGCAGATCAAGCAGACGTTCGAGAAGCTGGGCATCCCGGAAGCGGAGCGCAAGTTCCTGGCCGGCGTGGGGGCCCAGTACGACTCCGAGGTCGTCTACCACTCCGTCCGGGAGGAGCTTTCCAAGATCGGCGTCGTCTTCATGGGAATGGACCAGGGGCTCCGCGAGTATCCCGACCTCGTGCGGAAGTACTTCGCGACCGTCGTGCCGCCCGAGGACAACAAGTTCGCGGCGCTTAACAGCGCGGTCTGGTCGGGCGGCTCGTTCGTCTACGTCCCGAAGGGCGTGGAGGTCCCCCTCCCGCTCCAGGCGTACTTCCGGATCAACGGCGAGAACACGGGCCAGTTCGAGCGGACGCTGATCATCGCCGACGAGGGCTCGAAGGTGCACTACATCGAGGGCTGCACCGCCCCCATCTACACGACCGATGCCCTTCATGCCGCGGTCGTCGAGGTCATCGCCCTTCCCGGCTCGAAGATCCGCTATACGACGATCCAGAACTGGAGCCGCGACGTCTACAACCTCGTGACGAAGCGGGCCCACGCCCACGCCCACTCCACCGTGGAATGGGTCGACGCCAACACGGGCTCGCGGGCAACCGTGAAGTATCCGGCGATCTACCTGCGCGGCGAGGGGGCAACGGCCGAGGTGATCAGCGTCGCCTTCGCGGGCCGCGGCCAGCACCAGGACACCGGTGCCAAGGCCGTCCACCTGGCCCCGAACACGCGGAGCCGGATCATCTCGAAGTCGGTCAGCAAGGACGGCGGGCGGGGAACCTACCGCGGCACGCTCAAGGTCGCTCCGGGCGCCACCGGCGTCGTGTCGAGCGTCCGCTGCGATGCGCTCCTGCTCGACGAGGAGAGCCGCTCCGATACGTATCCCTACATCGACATCCAGGAGGACGACACGACGATGACCCACGAGGCCACCGTGGGCAAGGTGTCGGCCGACCAGATCTTCTACCTCATGAGCCGCGGCCTCACCGAGAACGAGGCGACGAACCTCGTGGTGCAGGGGTTCCTGGAGGTCTTCACGAAGGAGCTCCCGATGGAGTACGCCATCGAGTTCAACCGCCTCGTGAAGTTGGAGATGGAGGGGTCGCTGGGATGACGGCCCCCGCGGAGACGCCGGCCGGCTCGCCGGCAGCGGCGGCCGCATCGCGCGTCCGCCGCGCCCCCGCAGACCTGCCGTTCACGTTCCCGGATCCGGGCCTCGCCGAACGCCTGGGCGTCGATCGCGGCGAGCCGGCGTGGCTGCGCGAGGACCGGGTGGCGGCCGCCGTCGCGTACGGCTCGCTGCCCGTCGAGACGAGCCAGCTGTACACGACCTACGTCGACTTCCGCAGTGCCGACCTCACCGGCGTCGAGCCCTACCTGCGGACAGAGAGCGCGCCGGCCACGACGGGGGAGATCCCGGAAGGGGCCGATGGGGTCATCGAGCTGCGCGAGGACGCGGTCGTCCGCCTCGCCCTCGCCCCCGGCCTTGCCGCCAGCGGCGTGGTCCTCGAGACGCTCGGCACCGCCATCGCCCGGGGCGCGGCGGGTATCCGGGAGGCGCTCACCGCCACGGCGCTGCCGGCCGACGAGAAGCTCGCCTGGCTGTCGCGCGGCTTCTGGAGCCAGGGGGTCCACCTCCACGTGCCCGACGGTGTGCACCTCGAGCGGCCGATCGTCCTGCGCTGGGGTGCCGGCGTTCCCAACCGGGCCCTCCTGACGCGCACCCTCATCCGCCTGGGCGAGGGCGCCGAGGCCGCGCTGGTCGAGGAGCTGGTGGCCCCCGGCCCCGCCATCACCTGCGCCGCCGGGGAGCGGGTTCCGCAGGCCCTGTTCGGCGGGACGACCGAGATCGACCTCGGGGCGGGCGCGATCCTGCGCTTCTCCTCCATCCAGGATCTCCCCGGCGGATCCACCGCGCTGCAGCAGCGCACGTCCAGGATCGGGGCCGGGGCGACCCTCCGCTTCGCCATCGCCCAGCTGGGCGGACGCGTCGTCCGCTCGCGGATCGACAACCGCCTCGAGGGCGACGGGAGCGAGGTCGAGCAGGTGGAGATCGTCTTCGGGGGCCGCGACCAGCTGTTCGACCTGACCGCCTACACCCGCCACGTCGGCCGGGACACGACCGGAAACCTCCTCTCGAAGGCAGTCCTCCAGCAGGGCGCGCGAGCCTACATCAAGGGCCTCATCTCGATCGAGAAGACGGCCCGCGGGACGGACAGCTTCCTGGGGGAGTTCGGGATGCTCCTCGACAAGCAGAGCCGCACGGTCACGATCCCGAGCCTCGAGATCGACCAGCCGGACTGCCGCCGGGCCGCGCACAGCTCGTCGGTCGGCCCTATCGACCCGGCCCAGCTCTTCTACCTCGAGAGCCGCGGGATCACCCCCGACGAGGCCCGCAAGTTCATCACCCTCGGCTTCCTGGAGCCGGTCGTGGCGCGCGTCCCGCTCGAGGCCGAGCAGGAGCGCCTCTGGGGGATCCTCGAGGCGAAATGGGCCGACTCGCTCGCCACGGCTCCACCGGCCGCCTGACGGCGTGAGCCGTCGGATCGACTGCGGCCCGCTCGCCGACCTCGACGAGGGGACGATGCGCATGGCCTGGGTCGACGGGACGGAGCCCGTGCTGCTGATCAATCTCGGCGGAGCGGTGCACGCGGTGCAGGGCGTGTGCAGCCACGAGTACTTCGAGCTCGACAAGGGCTTCCTCACGGCGGGGACGCTCACCTGCGCGCTCCACCTGTCGCGCTTCGACCTCGCCAGCGGCGAACCGCTCGACCCGCCAGCCGACGAGCCCCTGGCCGTCTATCCCGTGGCGATCGAGGACGGCCGGATCGTCGTGGAGTTCCCCGACCCTGCCTAGGCCGTCGCAGCCGTGAACGACCGCGCAACCCGGTCGGCCGGGTCGTCGAGCTGGAGCGCGCGGGCCCGGATGCCCGCCTCGAGCGTGTCCCAGCCGCGGCCGGAGACGGCCGCGACGGTGTCCGGATCCCGGGCCTCCATCGCGGCCAGCATCGCCCCGTCCACCTCGACGCCCGCGTCCCGCAGCCACTCCGGGTAGGCGATCCGGAAGACCCGCTCGAGGCGGTGGGAGACCATCGGGTAGAGGCGCTGCAGGTCCCTGTTGCGCGACGCGGCGAGGATCGTGGCGTGGAAGCCCTGGGCGCCCCGTTCGACTCCGCCGACATCGCCGGCGCCCAGGGCGGCCACCCGCAGCTCGTGGTAGCCGCGAATCGCCCGCAGCTCGTCCGCCGTGGCGCGCTCGGTCGCGAGGCGCTGGGCGAGCAGGACGAGTCCGCGCGACAGCTGCACGAGGTCGAGCATCTCCCGGGGGTCCAGCGGCGCGACGCGGGCGCCGCGGTTCGCGTCGATCTCCACGAGGCCGGCGGCGGCGAGACGGCTGAGAGCTTCGCGGACCGGGGTCCGGCTGATTCCCAGCCAGGCCGCAAGCTCGTCCTCGGGCAGCCGCTCGCCGGGCGCGAGCTCGGCCCGCACGATCGCCGCCCGGAGCCGATCCTCGGCCTCCTGGCGGCGCAGCGGCGCGGTTGGCACGGGATCCGGGGTGCGCGGGACGGGCATGGCCCGATCGTACAGGGACCGGGCCCGGCGCGTGCTCCGATGTCCGTTGCGATCTGCCCCCGTGGTGGACGTCCGGGCGGGGTCATCCGGGCCTCGGGGGCGCTGTATGCTGCGGCCGGCCGGGCGGCACCGAGAGGGAAATTGAAACGGGGAAGCGCGGCCGGGAGCGAGGGTCAGCCTTCCATGTCGTTCGAGGGAATCGTCATCGGGCTCGTGGGCCTCGTGCTCGGGGCCGCGTTCTGCTTCTCGGGGTTCCGCTACTTCCTCCTCCTCCTGCCGCTCTGGGGCCTCTTCGTGGGCTTCATGGCCGGCGCCGGGGCAACGGCCGCGCTGCTGAACGAGGGGTTCCTGGCCGGGGCGCTGGCGGTCGTGGTCGGCATCGTCGTCGGGATCGTGTTCGCCGTCCTGAGCTACTTCTACTGGTGGGGCGCCGTGCTCGTGATCGCCGGCACCCTCGGGTTCTGGGTCGTCCACTGGCTGCTCGTCGTCATCGGCTTCTCGGCCGACGGAGCCGTGACAACGATCATCTGCCTCGTGGCGGGCGTGGCGGTCGCGTTCGTGGCCCTTCTCATCAACGTCCCGAAGTACGTGGCCATCATCCTGACGGCGTTCGCCGGGGCCGCCTGGCTCACGGCGGGGATCGCCCTCCTCCCGGGGATCATCAAGCCGGACGACCTGACGAACGGCGCCCTCGTCGCCGTCTTCACCCAGGGCTGGCTCTGGATCGTCATCTGGGGCGTCGCTGCCGCGGCCGGGATCATCGCCCAGCTCCAGATGACCGCGCACTTCGAGCAGGACATCGTGGCCACCATGGAGACGCGCAAGCCCTTCTGATCGGCCTGCGGCGGGGCCGCTCCGCCCCGCGATGGGGCCGCCGGGCTAGCCGCACGATCAACGCGGCAACAGGAGCCCCACGTCCCGCGCGACCGCGGCCGCCAGGATCGCGTCGGCGAACACCAGGTCGGCGAGGCCCACGCCGAGGTGGGTGACGAGGACCAGGCCGCCCGCCGGCCGCGGCGTCCGGTCGCGGATCGCCGCCCCCATCACGCCGGCCGGATCCGGGTAGGCGTCGAAGAGGCCGGCGTCGCGGTTGGCGCGGAACTGGCGTTCCTCGTCGACGAGGAAGAGGCCGGCCGCCCGTGCCACCTCCGCAGCGACCGAGGTCGCATAGTCGACCGCCACCACGAGCGCGCCGGGGGCGAACCAGTCGGTCGTCATGACCTGGCGCACCGGACCGAACGAGACGCAGGTGACGACCACGTCCGCGCCTGCGACCGCGTCCCGCGCCGCGGCCACCGACTGCGCCGAGGACACGCCGCTCACTCCCGCCGCGTCACCGGCGAGCGCGGCGGCGCGGGCCGGGTCCCGGTCATGGATGGCGAGCTCCACGCCCGGCAGGAGGTGGCCGAGGACGGCCACGTGGGCCCGGCCCTGGACGCCGGCCCCGATGACCGCCGCCCGCGGCGCGCGCCCCGCCACCCGCGGCGGGGCCAAGCGGGCGATCGCCGTCCCCGAGACGGCCGCCGTTCGCTCGGCCGTGATCGGTCCGCCGTCGAGGATGGCGATCGGGGCGCCCGTGCGGGGGTCGTTCACCACGACAATGGCGTGGAGGGCGGGCACGCCGGCGGCGGCGTTGTCGGGCACGCCGGCGATCCACTTCACGCCCAGGAGGTCGTTCTCGCCCCCGTCCGCCTGACCCGCCAGGTAGGCCGGCATGGCGTGGGCGAAGGAGCCCGGCGGCCGCGGGTGGACCCCGATCTTCGGGGGCAGCTCCGCTCCCTCGACGAGGCCCACGAGGGTCCGCTCGGCGAGCCGGAGGCGTTCCGGCAGCGCCGGCATGCAGGCGACGACGTCGGCCGCGGCCAGGTACCGCAGCGGGGGCAGGCCCACGGCCTGGCGCTCAGCCCTCCGCCGGCGGATCGGCCGCGGCAGTCGCGGTCACTACGTTGCCTGCCGTCGTCTCGCCGGCCTGGCGGGCCGCGTCGCGGAGCGCCCGCCGGAGCTTGTCCTCGGTCTCGCTGAGGAGCGAGGACTGGGCCAGCTCGCCGCCGAGCGGCGCGAGCTCGGCGATCAGCTCATCCGGGGACGCGGTGCCGGTCGTGCCGGTCACGAAGATCCCGCTGCGCCCCGGCTTGAGGAGCTCGCGCACGCGGTCGCCGAACGCCTTCTCCTTGGCCCGGTCCGACATGTGCGCGCCGGCGGCAAACGTGGCACCGGCAAGCACGAGGCCCACCACCGGGAGGGCCAGCGCACCGCCGAGGAGGAGCCCCCAGAAGGCCGCATGGGCACCCCGCCTGACCGCATGCCGGTGGGTGCTGACCACCTCCACCTCGCCGTTGTCGAGGCAGCGCACGATGGCGGCATCCTGGATCTTGGCACGGCCGGCCTTGTCGAACGCCTTGACCATCTCGAACGCGCGCTCGGCGGTGGCGTGCTCCGGGTAGACGATCACCAGGACCCTGCTGGGCGGCTCCATGCGCGAGACCTCCTGTGACGCCCGCCCGTGCCGGGGGAGCGGCCGCACTCTAGCACGGGGCGGCCTTTCCGCGAGGCCCGGACGGGGTAGGATCGGTGCCGTGACTGCACCGGCCCAGCTCGATCCCGCGACGCTCCGCGAGTCGACCACCGCTCTCCGCATGGAACGTGACGCGATCCACCTGTACGAGGGCCTGGCGGCGCGGGACAGGGACGCCGAGCGGTCCGCCATGATGCTCTCCATCGCCGAGGACGAGCGGCGCCATGCCGCCATCTGGGAGCGGCGGCTCCGCGAGGCGGGCGCGACTGTGCCGGACCCGCGGGGCCCGGGCCCTCGGATCCGGTTCATCCTCGTGGTTGCCCGGGTGCTGGGCACGAGGGCGGTCGCAGACCTCGTGCGGACGATGGAGGGCGACGACGAGCGGCGCTACGCGAGGGGCGCGCCCCGGGTCGGCGGCGGCGGGGCGATCGACCCCGTGGCGGCCATGGCGGCCGACGAGCGCCGCCACGCCGAGATGTGGCGTCAGCTCCAGGCGGACGCCGACGTCGCCGGCCCGGCGACCGAGATCGACGCAGCCCGGCGCGGTCGTGTCGCGGCGAGCGTCGCCGAGATCACGAAGGTCGAGACCTGGCACCGCGGCGGCGCGGGGACGCTGCGGGCGATCGTCTTCGGCGCCTCCGACGGGCTCGTGAGCAACCTCTCGCTCGTCATGGGCGTCGCCGGAGCCACCGCCTCGCCCTCGTTCATCCTCCTCTCGGGAATCGCCGGCCTCCTCGCCGGCGCCTTCTCGATGGCCGCCGGGGAGTACATCTCCGTCCGCTCCCAGGTGGAGGTGCTGGAGCGCCAGATCGCCCTGGAGCGGGCCGAGCTGGCCGCGATTCCCGAGGAGGAGCTCGAGGAGCTGGTCGCCATCTACCGCTCCAAGGGCCTCCCCGAGGCCGACGCCCGCCGGTTCGCCGAGCATATCTTCGCGGACCCCGAGGTGGCCCTTCAGACGCTCGTCCGCGAGGAGCTGGGCCTTGACCGGGACGGCATGGGCTCGCCGTGGTCGGCCGCGGGGGGATCGTTCCTGGCCTTCTGCGTCGGCGCGGTGATCCCCGTGATCCCGTTCCTGTTCCTCGGCGGCACCACCGCCGTCGTCGTCAGCTTCGTGGCGAGCCTGGTCGGCCTCTTCATCCTCGGGGCGCTCGTAAGCCTGCTGACCGGGCGCAACCTCGTCTTCTCGGGGCTGCGCCAGGTGGCGATCGGGGCGACGGCCGCGATCGTGACCTTCTGCGTCGGGCGCCTCATCGGCGTCAACGTGGCCGGCTGATCATGAGCCGGGACGAGCTCGCCGCTCGCCTGCGGGCGGAGGGCCTGGCCCCGGGATCGTGGGGCAACGGCGACGGCGACGTCTACGGAGCCCACGCCCACGCCTTCGACAAGGTGCTCGTGTGCGCCGTCGGGAGCATCGTCTTCGGGCTGCCGGCCAGCGGTGAGCGCGTGGCCCTGGCCGCGGGCGATCGTCTCGACCTGCCCGCCGGCACGGAGCACGACGCCGTGGTGGGTCCCGACGGGGTGACGTGTCTCGAGGCTCACCTCGCGGCGGGCAGCCTGCGGGGCGGGCCCGCCCGCCGCCCGGCAGGGACGTGGTAGGCACGAGGCCGCGGCTCGCCGGGAATCGAAAGGCCCCCGGCGGGGGAGGCCTTCGTTCGTTAGGCTATGGCGGCCGGCGGGCCGGTTTCGCGGGATTTCCGTCGGCGGGTCAGCGCTGGCCGAAGCGAGCCCAGATTGGAAGCGTGTCGCGCGGATCGGCCTCGGGCAGCTGGTCGTCACCGCTCAGCAGGATGCTGATGAAGGAGAACAGCGCGAGGAGGCCGAGCACGGTCGCAACGATCATCGTGGGTACCTCCGTGATCGGGAGTGGGAATACCCGCGCTTCTGCGGGTCGTAAGCGATAGTAGCCTAACAAATAGTGACCGTCAACGTCGAGTAGCCTAACGTACTGGGACCACATGGCTGGAGAACCAAAGGTCAACACCATCGACGGGCGGATCCTCGACATCCTCCAGCGCGACGGCCGTCGCTCGTACGCGGAGATCGGCGCCGAGGTGGGGATGAGCGGTCCGTCCGCCCACGAGCGCGTCAAGAAGCTCGAGGCCAAGGGCATCATCCGGGGCTACATGGCGCAGGTGGACCCGACCGCGGTGGACCTCGGCGTGCTGGCGTTCATGTGGGTCACGCAGGCGCCCGGGAGCATCGCCGATGACATCACCGACGCATTCGCCGAGATCGCCGAGGTGGAGGCGTGCCACCGCATCGCCGGCGAGGGCGACTACCTGCTCAAGATCCGGGCGCGGGACACGGCCGACCTGGAGCGCGTGGTCAGGCGCGTCCAGGGGACCCGCCACGTGTACCGGACCGAGACCGACATCGTGTTCTCGACGCCGTTCGAGCGGCGCCCGCTGCCCATTCCGCGGCGCGCGGACGAGGTGCGGAAAACCGACCGGGACGCGGGACCGTAACCATGGTCAATGGACGCTCCGCACCTTCCTCGATCGACGCCGCGCTCGTGGCCGCCGTGGCCACCGGGTCCGAGGACGCCCTGGTCACGCTCTACGACCGCTACGCCCCGGGCATCCACGCGAGTGCGCTCCGGCTCACCGGTGACCGCCAGATCGCCGAGGAGATCGTGCAGGAGGTCTTCCTGACTCTCTGGAACCGCGCCGAACGTTTCGATCCGGACGTCGGCTCGCTCGCCGCCTGGCTGGGCACGATCGCCCGCAACCGGGCGGTCGATCGCCTGCGCGCCGCGGGTCGGCGCCCGAAGCTGGTATCGCTCGGCGGCGCCGAGGACCAGGAGCCGGCCGCGGAAGCGCTCGACCGGGCGGCCGCGAGCCACGGCGACGCCGACTTCCTCGCGTCGGACCCGGCCGCGGCCCTGGACGCAACCGAAGCCCGGATCGCGATCAACGGCGTGCTGGCCACCATGCCCGAAGCGGAGCGGACGGTTATCCTGCTCGCCTATCGCGACGACCTCACCCAGAGCGAGATCGCAATCCGGCTGGCCCTGCCGCTCGGCACCGTGAAGACGCGCACCCGGCGGGCCCTGGCCCGCCTCCGCGGCGCGCTCGCCGACGTCTACGGCCCTCAGCTGGCGCCGATGCCGGATGCCGGCGCGGGCGACAGGGGCGCCACTCCCGGGGCCACGGGCCGGCGAGGCGAGGGATGAGCGAGCTCCACGCGGACGTTCGCGAGGCCCTGGAGATCGCGGCGGCCGAAGTCGGCGGCCTGGACCGGCTGGAGGCGGGCGACACGGCCGAATCCGCCATCGTGATTGGCCATCTCGCGGGCTGTCCCGACTGCCTCGAGGAGATGGCTCGGCTCCGACGCGCCGAGACGCTCCTGCGGCCGATCATCGCCGAGGAGCCTGACCCTGCTCTTCGCGAGCGGACGCTGGCGTTCGTGCGGGCTGTGGGCGTCCCTCGCGAGCCCGGGGTCATCGCGACCGCGACCGGCGCCGGCGTGCCATCTGCTCCGGCGCCGACAGCCGTGCGATCCGCGCGGCTGCGCGCCCCAGTCTGGATCGGCGCGATCGCGGCAGTGCTCGTCCTGGGGCTCGTCGGCGGGACCCTGATCTCGTCATTCACCGCACCCGATGGCACCATGGATCCGGCCACCGCTCTCGCGGCGGTGACCCACGAGATGTCGACGCTCGTGGCGGCCGGCGACGCCCGCTCCGTGGTGCTCATGGACGCGTCGAACCAGCCGGCGGGCACGCTCGTCATGTCGGCGTCCGCCGATCGGATGGTCGTCACCGCCAGCGGGCTCGCGCCCCCGCCGTCGGGGTCCGAGTACCGCTGCTGGGTGGAGATCGCCGGCGCGCGCCGCACGCTGGGCACGATGTGGCTGGCCGGTCGCATCGCGTGGTGGGCCGGTGACGTGCCGATCCCGGCAGACGTGCCAGCGTCCGCGCTCTACGGGGTCTCGCTCGCGACGTCGGGCTCGTCGGATCCCGGTACGGACGTGCTCACCGGCGGGCTCTGACCAGGGGCGTCGGGCGCCGGCGGTGCCGGCGTGTCCGGCTCTCGAGGCTCGTCCGGCGGGCCCGGCTCGTCGTCGATCTCGGGCACCGGACCGAGGGTGAGGAAGGCGATCGCGCCTCCACCGACCAGCAGCAGGGCGACAACCCACCAGAGATACTCCGCGTTCATGAACGCCGAGTGTAGAGGTCGCGCTCGCCGCCCGATGTCGCGTGAGCCTTGCCGGAAGGCCTTGCCAGGTGATCCTGTCGGGCCATCGCACCACGCGATGAGACTCGTGACGTCCACGCTGGGAATCGCGGGCAGGCCACTCGTTGGCAGCAGCTCAACGCTCACCGGGGTCAGCTGGCATCGGCCAGCACGATATCGGCCGCGCGGGATCGGCTCGAGATGCCAATCGCGGACGACCAACTCGCGGTTCCGGGCCTTGTCCGTGTCCTGATCCAGGCCTTCCCGGCGCCGATCCCGTCGCCGGCGATTGCCCCGTGCGGGCCGTCGACCGCTCAGAGCAGTCGACCCGGGCTACACTCCGCGGCAATGCTCGACTGGACCCCCGACCCGATCTTCATCTCGATCGGGCCGATCGCGATCCACTGGTACGGCGTCATGTACGCCCTCGGCCTGGCCGCCGCGTACCTCGTGATCGAACGCGAGGCCCGCCGCCGGGGCCTCGACACGTCGGTGCTGATCAACGGGGTCATCATCGTCGCCGCGGCGGCGCTCGTCGGTGGCCGCCTCTACCACGTGATCGACCAGTGGGCCCTCTACAGGGACAACCTCGCGGCGATCGTCCTGCCCCCGTACAGCGGCCTCGGCGTCTACGGGGGGATCCTCACCGGGTTCATCGCCGCGATCCTGTACACCCGCTGGAAGCGCCAGCCGTTCCTGACGTGGGCCGACTGCGCGGCACCCGGGCTGCTCGTGATGCAGGCGGTCGCTCGTTGGGGGAACTTCTTCAACCAGGAGCTCTACGGGCCCCCGACGGACCTCCCGTGGGGGATCCCGATCGACTGCGCCAACCGGACGCCGACCTACCTCTGCCCACCCCTCGGCACGACCGCCATCGACGCGCACTTCCAGCCGCTCTTCCTCTACGAGTCCATCTCGGGCGCGGTGGGGGCGATCGTCCTCCTCTACGTGGCGCGTCGCGTGCGCTGGCTGCGGCCCGGCGACATCGTCCTCCTGTTCTTCGTGTGGTACGGGACGACCCGCTTCCTCCTCGAGCCCCTGCGCTCGAACAACTGGACGTTCTTCGGAATCCCGACCGCCTCGATCATCAGTGCGGCCACCGTCATCGGAGCCCTCCTCCTGTTTGCCTGGCGGCACCGCCCCGGCGCGGCGGCCGGCGAGCTCGCGGACGAGCCCGGGAGCGGCGTCCCGCCCGCCGAGTCCTCGACGACAACAGGCGGGGACGCTGATGCGGGATCCTCCCCGGCGGACGATCCGGCGACCTCTGTCGGCTCCGCTCCGGACGCCGATGCGGGACCCTCCCCGGCCGTCGACCCGCCGAGAAACGTCGCCTCCGCAACCGACACCGACGGTGCGTCGGGGGGCCCACCGGCGGGCGACGAGTCCGCCGCTCCCCAGGTGAAGTGACCGGCTCGCGGCGGCGCCGCGCCGCCGCGAACATCCGGCCCGGGGAGCTGCGGCGCCCCGGTCGCGACCTGCGCGAGGGCCTGGACTGGCTCGGCAGGCCCCCCGAGATCCGGGCCGGTTTCACGTATCGCCTTGCCCGCGCCCTCGCAGCCATCGTGCTGAAGGGCCTCTTCGGGTTCCGCGTCGATGCCGGGGGCCGCGAGCACCTCCCTGCCGGCGGGTACCTCCTGCTGGCGGCCGTGCATCGGGGCTGGATGGACCCGTTCCTCGCCCTCGATGCCCTGCCCGCCGAGCCGCGCGTTTGGACCCTCGGGAGCGGCCCCTCCGGCTTTGACCGGCGCTGGAAGGAGATCCTGTTGCGGCACGTTGGCGGCGTCCTGCCGGTGTGGCGCGGCGGCGTCGGGATCGACGTCCACGTGGCGGCCGCCCGGGCGGTAGTCGAGCGCGGCGGGGTGTTCGCGACCTTCGTCGAAGGGACGATCGGCGGACCGCCCGACCGGCCGACCCCGTTCCGCCAGGGCGCATTCGTGATCGCCCTCCGCACCGGGGCTCCGATCGTGCCCCTCGCCGTCGCCGGGTCCGAGATCCTCTATCGAGGCAAGCGATTCGCGACGCGCATCCTGCCCCCGCTGACGATCGCCGAGCTGATCGGCGACGCCTGGACCGGCCCGCCGGCACCGGGCTCGCGGGAAGAGCTCACAGCGGCCCGGCGCGCCGCGGAGCGGCTCGAGGCGATCCTCGCCCCGGTCCTCGCCGAGATCCACCCGGGGACCGTGGACCCGCCGGCACACCCGAGGCGATGGCGGTGGCTGACGGGCCTGCTCCTCGGTCGCCCGCGCGCCTGATCCAGGCAGCCCGGGGGCGTGAGATGGCGCGGGCGGCGTGCGATACTGCCCGACCATGCAGTACGCGGAGTCCATCCTCGACCTCGTCGGCGGCACTCCCCTCGTCCGCATCACCCGCCTGACCCGGGGGATCGGGCCGCTGGAGCAGCAGCCGCTGGTGCTGGCCAAGCTCGAGACCCAGAACCCCGGCGGCTCCGTGAAGGATCGCATCGGGCTGCCGATGATCGACGCGGCCGAGCGCTCCGGCCTGCTGCGACCGGGCGGCACGATCATCGAGCCGACGTCCGGCAACACCGGGCACGCGCTCGCCATCGCGGCGGCGATCAAGGGCTATCGCTGCATCTTCGTCATGGCCGACAAGCAATCTGCCGAGAAGCAGGCGATCCTTCGCGCCTACGGTGCCGAGGTGGTCCTCTGCCCGACCAACGTCGCCCCGGACTCGCCCGAGAGCTACTACTCCGTCGCGGCCCGCCTGGCCCGCGACATCCCGGGCGCGTTCACGCCGGACCAGTACTGGAACCAGGAGAATCCGCGCGCCCACGAGGCGACCACGGGGCCCGAGATCTGGGAGCAGACCGCGGGCGGCATCACCCACCTGGTCGCGAGCGTCGGCACCGGTGGCACGATCACCGGCGTCGCCCGACACCTGCGGGCCCGCAAGCCCGAGGTGACCATCGTGGGCGCCGATCCCGAGGGCAGCGTCCTGTCCGGCGACACCGCCCGGCCGTACCTGACGGAGGGCATCGGCGAGGACTTCGCTCCCGGGCACGCTCGACCCGGCCTCGTCGACCGCTGGATCCGGGTCTCCGATCGGGACGCGTTCGCCATGGCTCGCCGGATCACCCGCGAGGAGGGAATCCTCGCCGGCGAGTCGTGCGGGACGACGATGGTGGCCGCGCTGCAGGTCGCCCAGGAGCTGACCCATGCCGGCTCCGGCCCCGGCGCGGTGGTCGTCCTCATCCTGGCCGATGGCGGTCGCAACTATCTCTCCAAGCTCTACAACGACGAGTGGCTGCGGGCCAACGGGCTCCTGCCGACGGCCGGCGGCGTCGTCACGCTGCGCGACATCCTCGACGATCACCACCACGGCAAGCAGCTGCCCGACGTCGTGGTGGCCCGCACGACGGAGGCGGTCGGCACGGCGATCGGGCGCCTGCAGGAGTTCGGGATCAGCCAGATGCCGGTGTCCGAGGATCGCGAGGGCGCGAGCCTCGCGGGCCTCGTCGGCTCCGTGAGCGAGACCGGGCTGCTGGGCCGCGCCTACCGGGACCCGGGGATCGTGGAGCGCACGGTCGGCGAGGTGATGGATCCTCCGCTGCCGCAGGTCCCCGAGAAGGCCACCCTCGACGAGGCCTTCTCCCTTCTCGCCGGCGGGGCGCCGGCGATCCTCGCGACCCGGGGCGAGCGACCGGCGGGCGTCGTCACGAAGCTCGACCTCCTCGAGTACCTGAGCCATCACCCGCGCCTCGGGTCCTGACGGCAGAGCGGGTCGCCATGGAGATCAGGACGGCGCGCCTGCGGCTCCGACCGTACGCGGCGCAGGACTTCGAGACCCTGTTCACCGAGCTCGTGCTCGATCCCGCTGTCGTCCGCTGGTGGCGTGACTACAGCGCCCCGACGCTGACCCGCGACGAGAAGCGGGCAATGGCCGAGCGGGATCTCGGGTCATGGATCGCCGAGAGCGCGGCCGCCGGCTATCCCACCTGGATCATCGAGGCCGCGGACGCGTCGCTCGGAGAGGCCGGCGACTTCGTGGGTGTTGTCGGCGTCTACCCGCCGGAGAGCGACTGGGGCCCCGAGCCCGAGGTGGGCTGCATGCTCGCCTCGCGCCATCACGGCCGCGGCCTGGCGACGGAGGCGCTCACGGCCACCATCGCCGACGCCTCCGAGCGCCTCGGCGTGGGCGCCCTCGTCGCCGTCGTGGACGAGCCCAACCTCGCCTCGATCCGGCTCGTCGAGAAATGCGGGTTCGTGCTCGAGCGCACCTACCTGGAGAGCGACGGCCAGCCCTGCCGCCGCTACGTGCGCCGGTCGGCCCTCGCCGTCGCCGGGTGATCTCGCGACCGAACCGACCGCGAGCCCCGCCCCACCGCCATCGCCGGGTCCGCCGCACAACCCGCCCCATCGCGATAATGGCCCCCATGCCCGAGCCCGCGCCTACCGCCGCCTTCGCCACTCGCGCCGTCCATGCCGGGGCCGAGCCCGACGACGTCGCCGGCGCCCTCAGCCCGCCGATCTACCAGACGGCGACGTACGCCCAGGACGGAGTCGGGCGGCCGCGCGCCGGATTCGAGTACGCGCGGACGCAGAACCCGACGCGGGACCGTCTCGAGCGGGCGGTCGCCGAGCTGGAGGGGGCACAGTTCGGGGTCGCCTTCGCGTCGGGATCAGCGGCGACGGCCACCCTGGCCGAGCTCGTTGCGCCGGGCCAGGAGATCGTCGTCGGGGACGACGTCTACGGGGGAACGTTCCGCTTCCTCGAGCGGGTGGCGCGTCCGCGAGGCGTGGCCGCCCGCTACGTGGACCTGGCGGCGGATCCGGCGGGCGCCCTCGCCCGCACGATGACACCGGCCACCCGTCTCGTCTGGTTCGAAACACCCTCGAACCCGCTGCTGAAGGTCACCGACATCGCCGCGGTCGCGGCCGCCGTCACGGGCCACCGCGGCGCGGGTGGAGAGCGCCCCCTGGTCGTGGTCGACAGCACGTTCGCATCACCGGCCCTGCAACGTCCGCTTGGTCTGGGCGCCGACGTCGTCCTGCACTCGGCCACCAAGTACCTCGGGGGTCACAGCGACACGATCAGCGGCGTGGTCGTCACCTCCAACCCGGAGGTCGCCGAGCGGCTCCGGTTCCTCCAGAACGCCGTCGGTGCGGTGCCGGGACCGCAGGACTGCTTCCTGGTCCTGCGGGGCCTGCGCACGCTGGCGCTGCGGATGGAACGGCATTCGGCGACCGCCCTGGTTGTCGCGCGCTCGCTGGCCGCGCGCGACGACGTCTCCTGGATCCGGTACCCGGGGCTTACCGATGGCGCGCACGCCCATCCGGCGTGGTCGGTCGCGGCCGCCCAGATGCGGCTCGGCCAGGCGAACGGGCCGCCCGCATTCGGCGGCATGGTCAGCTTCGCGCCGACTCCCGGCGGCCGCCACCGCCGTTCGGCCCCCGAACGTGCGATCGCCATCGCGGAGGGATCGCGCCTCTGGACGCTGGCGGAGTCGCTCGGCGGGGTCGAATCCCTGGTCGAGGTGCCGGCGGCGATGACCCACGCGTCGGTCGCGTCGTCGCCCCTGGACGTCCCCGAGGCGCTGGTTCGACTGTCCGTCGGGCTGGAGGACCCCGAGGACCTGGTGGCGGACCTCCTGCGGGCCCTCGACGAAGCCTGATCCACCGCCCGGGCTCATAGCCCGTGCCTGGCCGCCCTCGACCCGGCTCAGGCCCGCGGGCCCGCTCGGCAGGGGCGGGCCCTCCCCGCCACCAGGTCAGTGGCTGGGGCCGTGCGGATGCTGGAGCGCGGCGCTGGCGGCCTTGGCCGCCTTGTCGCGTCCCCGACCGTGCCCCATCACGGTGCCGTTGCCGGGGCCGATGTCGAGCTTGAGCTCGCGGGCGATCACCCCCCAGCCCTTGCCCGCTTCGAACATCGCGACGATCTCGGCCGGGGTCTTGCCTGACGCGTCCGCGAAGCGCAGGACGCGAACGGCCCCGCCCACGCCCACCTTGCCGGCCAGCGCCGCCAGGTCGTCGGCCGTGGTGGTGATCCCGGCGGCCGCCAGGCGCTCCACGGTCCGGGCGAGGTTCGCGGCCGATGGCGAGGCGGCGGGCGACTCGTCCTTGTTCGTGTCGGGAGCCTCCGTCGCCTTCGGGGCGTTCGTCGCCGCGGGCGATTCGTCGGCGTCGTTGTCCGTGTCGGGGGCCTCCGTCGCCTCGGGGGACTCGGTCGGCTTCGCGCTGGCAGTTTCGGCGGGCTCGGCCGGGTGCGGCGCCGCCGCCGGTGTTGGCAGGGTAGCCGCGGCGCCCACGACGCTGCCCGCGGCGAGCAGGACGAGCACGAGGGCGACGACCAGCCGGCCGGCCAGCTTCTGGATCGATGGTGTCATACGACGTGAACCTCCGTGAGCACCCGGGCGCGTTCGCCCGGTGCGCCGCGGCGCGCGATCGACGAGGCGCAGTCCCACCTTACGGCAGGGTCACGGTCTCGTCCACCGCTCCGCGGCGAGGTTCCGGTGCGGATTCGCACCTGCCCCCGACGGTCTCGACGTGCCGGCGCGCACGACGTGGCCACGGCGATCGCGTGCCTTCGCCGACGGCCCGCGACGAGCACCGGGACGGCCCCGGGCACGACCGGTCACATGGTTGCCCAGTCGCTCCCTACAATCCCGGCAACGAGCCGCCCGCTCCCAGCCGCAGCCGGAGGTGTCCCATGCAGCACGTCCCCCGCCGCCGGGTCACGGTCATCGGTGCCGGCAACGTCGGCGCGACCACGGCCCAGCGGATCATCGAGACCGGCCTCGCCGATGTCGTCATGGTCGACATCGTGGAAGGCCTTCCCCAGGGCAAGGCGCTCGACCTCGCCGAGGCCGCCCCCGTCGTCGGCTACGACGTCCAGGTCAGCGGCACGAACGACTACGCGGACACGGCCGGCAGCAAGATCATCGTCGTCACCTCGGGCCTCGCCCGCCAGCCCGGTATGAGCCGCGACGACCTGGTCGCCCGGAACGCGGGCATCGTCGCCTCGGTCGTGCGCGACGCGGCGGCGGTGAGTCCCGAGGCGATCATCATCGTCGTCACGAACCCGCTCGACGCCATGTGCCACGTCGCCATGCGGGCGTCAGGCTTCCCTCGCGAGCGGGTCATCGGGATGGCCGGCGTCCTGGACTCCGCACGCTTCCGGCATTTCATCGCCGCCGAGCTCGACGTGTCGGTGCGCGACGTGCGGGCCTTCGTCCTCGGCGGCCACGGCGACACCATGGTGCCCCTGCCGCGCTACTCCACCGTTGGCGGCGTCCCGATCACCGAGCTCATGACCGCCGAGCGGATCGCCCAGCTGGTCGACCGGACGCGCAATGGGGGGGCCGAGGTCGTCGCCCTCCTCAAGACCGGCAGCGCCTATTACGCCCCCGCGGCCTCGATCGTGGAGATGGTTGAGGCGATCCTGCTTGACCGGCGCCGAATCCTGCCCTGCGCGGCCTACCTGGAGGGCGAGTACGGCTACCAGGGGCTCTTCGTGGGCGTGCCGGTGATCCTGGGCAACGGCGGCATGGAGAGAATCATCGAGATCGCGCTCACCGACGAGGAGAAGGCCGAGCTCGACCACTCCGCCGACGCCGTCCGGGAGCTCGTGGAGAAGCTGCCCGCCTGAGCGGCCGGCGTCGACCGCCCGCGGCGGGCACGGGATCGAGCGCCGGTCGCCCCCTCGAGACAGCTCTCCTCGCCGGCCGCGCAGTACGAAATGGCGCTCAGGATCCGCATGGTGGCGCATCCTCGCCTGCAGCAGATCAACGTCCCCGGCTTCAGCGGCGACTCTCACTCCTGTTCTCGACCATGGGAGCACCGGCGCCTGTGCTTCGGCGACTCCCGTGGCACTCCCATCTCACGGGGGCCAGGGTGGTGCGCGGCCGCACCGAACGCTGGCTCGGAGGGCACGACGTCATCACCTATTCGTACTAGCATCGCGCCATGAGCCCGTCCCAGAGGCGGGCACGCCGACCCAGTCCGTGACGGCCGCACGCGTTCGGCGATCCGACGCATGGCGAAGCCATCGACCGGCAGCGCCTCCCCAGCGTCCATCGGGCGCGCAGACCGGCCCGGCGCGGCATTGCAGCGCATGGAGGAGGATGGATGAAGATCCCGAGGCGGATGGCCGCGATGCTGGCCGTTGCGGCGCTCGTCGCGTCGGCACCGACGGCGCTCGCTGGCAACCCATTCGCGAGATCCACCACCACGGAGGCTGGCTACCACACGTGGGACAGTGACCAGGTCGATGTCGAGAACCAGGTCCAGACTGGTGCCGGTGTCTACGTCGCGGTCCTCGACACGGGCCTGGTGCCGTATTGGAAGGACTACTTCCCGGATGCCCGCGTCGCGCAGGAGCTGGGGACCGGCTTCTACCAGAGCGTGACGTTCAAGGCCCACAGCACCAACAAGTGCGAGCTCGACACCGAGGTCGGCGCGCTGCGCCAGGTTTCGTACGTCGGCTCGCGTGGCTCGTCGCATGGGACGCACGTGGCGAGCACCATCATCGGCTACTCGTACTACAGCAACACCGATGCCGCCCAGGGCTATCCACTCCCGCCGATCCAGGTCCGCGGGATCGCGCCGAACGCCACGATCATCCCGGTCAGGGTGCTCGCCGACTACCAGATCCCGGCATTCCCGCAATGCGCGACCGCCACCGCCAGCCAGAACGTCGTGTTCGGGACGAGCGAGATGGTGGCCGCCGGCATCGACTACGTCACGAGCCTCAAGCAGGGCGTGCTCAGCGGCAAGCCTGTCGTGATCAACATGAGCCTCGGCGGCGACCCGGACGTTCCGATCAGCGACGTCGAGAAGGCGGCGATCGATCGGGCGATCGCGGCCGGCGTGATCGTCGTCGCGGCGGCCAGCAACGACGGAGAGCTCGGCATGAGCGCGCCGCGGCTCCTACGACCCCGTCATCTCGGCCGGCGCGGTCGGCTGGACCGGCGAATGGCTCGACGAAGGCATCGGCAACCCGCCCAGCAACGACGTCCGCTACCGCATGTGGTGGCTCCAGAACGTCAAGGGCAATGGAGCCGGGACGACCGGCTCGCTGGCGACCCTGGCCCCGGACTCGGGGAACGTGGTGGAAGGTGCCGCCGTCGCCGGCGACACGTACGTCACCGACTTCTCCAGCCGCGCCCTCACCGCGACCCAGGCCGGCGCCCTGGACGTCCTCGCCCCAGGCTCATGGGTGCGCGGTCCGTTCGCCGGCGATCCCGGCTACAACCACCTTCCGTGGTGGAGCCATGGCATCGCCGATCTCGTCGGCAACAACACCGGCAACTTCTATTACGTCGGAGGGACCTCGATGGCCACGCCCCACGTGGCGAGCGTTGCGGCCCTCGTGCTCGAGAAGAACGGGAGCCTGCATCAGGCCGCGGTCGAGTCGATCCTCCGCGCCAGCGCGCTGACGATGAGCCCGTCGGGCACGCGGCAGGTCTGGGATCCGTTCAACGTGGGCGGTCCCGGCTTCTACCCGATCTCGTGGGACACCGATTGCGGCGGCGCAGCCTGCGACGCGGTCGGCGCCGGCCTCCTCCAGGCCGACGGCGCGGTGGCCGCCACCCCGTAGCAGGAACCCTCGTCCGCACCCGCGACAGGGCCCGGGCTCCGGCCCGGGCCCTGTCGTTCGGCGGGCGCGCCGGTCTCGGCCGGTGCAACTGGGAGCCGGGTCCGGCGTTCCGGTTCTGGCGCGGACGACCGTAACGGTCGCGGGTCCGGCCGGGCTAGACTCGGGCGCGATGACCCACCACTACACGGTCCTCTTCGGCGGCACGGTGCTGACCTTCGAGGGTGCCCGGCCCCTGGACCGCGCGTCGCGGCGGGCCGGGCTCCCGGACGCTGCCGGGCGCGAGGGCGACGGCAATCTGCTTCGCGCACGAGCGGATCCTCGCCGTGGGGACGGATGACGAGATCCGGGCCCTGGCGGGTCCCGACTCGACGGTCGTCGACCTCGCCGGACGGGCGGTCCTGCCGGGCTTCGTCGAGCCCCACGCCCACCCCTACTGGGAGGGGTTCGTCGCCGGCCTCGCCCTCGTTGCCGGCCGCGAGCGGCAGGCGGCCCTGCGCGCGATCCCCGGTGCCGCCGAGCATCTCGACCCCGACGCCTGGCTCGTCGGCCGCTACGACCCGACGGGGTGGGACCGCCCCGAGGACCCCAACCGCGACGACCTCGACCGCCTGGTGCCCGACCGACCGGTGCTGATGGCCCACGTGTCGGGCCACGCGGTGACCGCGAACAGCCTCGCGCTCGCCCAGGCGGGGCTCGAGCGGGCGACGCCCGACGTCCCGGGTCGACTCGCGATCGAGCGCGACGCGACGGGCGAGCCGACCGGCATCCTGCGCGGGCCCGACGCGTGGGACCGGATCGCGACCGCGCTTGCGCCGCCGACCGCGGCCGAGGGTCGGGCCGCCCTTGCCCGCGCGGCGGCCCGGCTGGCGGCGGACGGTGTGACCAGCGTCGCCGACGCGGACGTGGGCTCGACGGCCGGCGTGGACGCCGAGCTGGCCGCGTGGGGCGATGCGCTCATCACGGGCGCGATGCCGCTCGCCGTCGCCCTCATGCCCGGGCTGGCGCGGATCGCCGCCCGCCCGGACGATCCCGTGCCGACGCCGGCGGAGCTCTCCGAACGGCTGCCGGCGGGCGCCCGGGAGCGGGCCGCGCTGCGGTTCGTGAAGCTGAAGGCCGACGGCGCCCTCACGACCCGGACGGCCTGGCTGCGCGACGCGTACGACGACGCTCCCCACGCGGGCGGCCCCGTGCACGAGCCAGCCGCGCTCGCCGAGCGGATCCGGCGGGCCGTCGCCGCCGGCTGGGCCGTGGCGACCCACGCCATCGGCGATGCCGCGGTCGACGCCGTCCTGGACGCGTACGAGGCGTGTCCGCCACCGCCCGGACGTCGCCACCGCGTCGAGCACGCGATGCTGCTCGACGCGGACCTGGTGGCGCGGCTGGCCGGGTCGGGCGCCGCGGCCGTGGTGCAGCCGGAGTTCCTGGCGTGGGCCGCGGCGACGTACCGCGCGCGCCTCGGTCCGGCGCGGGCGGCCCGACTCCTGCCGTTGTCGGGCCTGCTCGCGGCCGGAGTCCCGACCGCCTTCTCGAGCGACCGGCCCGTCGTCCCGGGGGCGCCGCTGGACGGCGTCCGGGCGGCCCTCCGCCACGACCCCGCGGTCTCGGTGGCGGAGGCGCTCCACGCCTGGACGGCCGCCGGCGCGGACGTGCTGGACGACCGCGACGGCGGCCGCCTCACGGTCGGCAACCGAAGCGATCTCGTGATCCTCTCGGCCGACCCGACCGGACGAGCGCCGTCGGCCTGGGCGAGCGGCGCCGACGGGATCCGGGTGGAGGCGACCGTGGCCGGCGGCCGGCTTGTCCACGGGGACCTCGGGGGCGGGACATGACACCCGCCGTCCTGGCCGTCATCGTCCTCGACTTCGACCCCTACGCCCACGTCGGCGATCGGGCCGTCCGCTGGGAGACGCTCGCCATCGCGGCGGCGGTGCTCCTCGGGATCCTGGCCGCGGCGTTCATCGCCGGCCGCACGCCCGGGCGGGAGCTGCTGATCGGGGAGGAGGAGGTCCCGGAAGAGGAGCGCGAGGGTCCGTGGCACCTTCGCCGCGACGACCTCCTGTTCATCATCCTCGGTGCCGTGCCGGGGGCGGTCGTCCTCGGGCGGGTGGGCTACGGACTCCTCCACGTCGACTACTACGAGGGCCAGTGGCGGGCGCTGCTCGACCCGGGGCAGGGGAGCCTGGAGCTGACGCTCGCCGTCGTCGGCGGCACGCTCACCGGGATCTACGTCGCGGCATTGCTGGATGCTCCCGTCGGTCGCTGGCTCCACGTCGCCGTCGGGCCGCTGCTGCTCGTGCTCGGGCTCGGGAAGGCTGCCCAGGCGCTCGGGGGATCGGGCCAGGGCACGGCGTCCACCCTGTCGTGGGCCACCTCGTACCTGCCGCCCGGGCCGTGGGGCAGCCCGGGAGCGGAGATCCCGGCCCAGCCTTCCCAGCTCTACGAGGCCGCGATGACGCTCCTCGTCGTGCTCGCCGTGGTGGCCCTCGCCAGGCTGACGCCCCTCCGGCGCGCGGACGGCCGTCTCTACGCCGTGGGCATCGGCCTGTGGGCGCTCGGCCGTGCCGTCGTCGCCTCGACCTGGCGCGACCCGGCCGTCGCCGGGTCGCTGAATGCCGAACAGCTCATCTGCCTGGCCACGGCGCTCGCGATGCTCGCCGTGGCCGCCGGCGCGACCGTCGCCCGCCGCCGCCGCCTCCGGGTGCCGCTGGCGGCGTCCTGACGGGACCCGGGAGGTCGCCCCTAGGCGAGCCGGGCGTAGTCCGCCGGGCGGCGACGCACGAACCGACCGTGGCCGGCCGGCCCGACCCATTGGCCGTCGCGGACCACGACCGTCCCCCGGCTGAGGACCACGTCGGACGCTGCCCTGGACCTCGCAATCCCTCGAAGATCGAGTAGTCGACGTCCATGTGGTGGGTGGCCGCGCTGATCGTGCGCCGGCGATTGGGGTCGAACACAGGATGTCCGCGTCCGAGCCGACAGCGATCGCGCCCTTCTTCGGGTACATCCCGAACATCTTGGCCGGGGCCGTCGACATCACCGCCACCCAGCGCTCGCGCGAGAAGCGGCCGCCCACGACGCCGCCGTCGTGGAGCAGGTCGACCCGGTCCTCGACCGCCGGCAGCCCGTTGGGGATCTTGCGGAAGTCGCCGCGCCCCAGCTCCTTCTGGCCGTGGAAGTCGAACGGGCAATGGTCGGTGCCAACGAGCTGCAGGTCGTCCTTGAGCAGCCCGCGCCAAAGGTCCTCCTGGTGGTCCTTCGGGCGAAGGGGCGGGCTGCAGACGTACTTCGCCCCTTCGAACCCGTTGCCCAGGTCGTCCAGGGAGAGGAAGAGGTACTGGGGGCAGGTCTCGGCGAAGACCATCGAGCCACGATCGCGGGCCGCGGTCACCGCCTCGAGGGCGTCGCGGGAGGAGAGGTGGACGAAGTAGACGGGCGCTCCGGCGGCCTCGGCCAGCCGGATGACCCGGTTCGTGGCCTCGCCCTCGAGGATCGGGTACCGGGCAAGGCCGTGGCCGATCGGGTCGGTCGTCCCGGCCGCCACGAGGTCGGCCGCGATGACGTCGATGACGGGCCCGTTCTCGGCGTGCATCATGATCAGCCCGCCGTTCTTCCGCGTCTGCTGCAGCGCCCGGAAGATGTGGTCGTCGGGGCTCAGGAAGACGCCGGGATACGCCGTGAACAGCTTGAAGTCGGGAATTCCCTCGTCGACGAGCTGGTCCATCTCGGCCAGGCTGGCCGCGTTCACGTCGCTCACGATCATGTGGAAGCCGTAGTCGATGACGGCGTTCCCCTCGGCCTTGGCCATCCAGACGTCGAGGCCCTCGCGGAGCGCCGCGCCCTTGGGCTGAACCGCGAAGTCCACGATCGTCGTCGTGCCGCCGAACGCGGCCGCCCGCGACCCGCTCTCGAACGTGTCCTTGGCGTAGGTGCCGCCGAAGGGCAGCTCCATGTGCGTATGGGCATCGATGCCGCCCGGGACGACGTACTTGCCGGCGGCGTCGATCGTCTCGTCGGGGACGAGGCCGGCGAGGGCCGTCTCGACCGCCCCCGAGCCGCGTCCGACGACGGCCTCGATCGTCTCGTCGCCGACCAGGACGTCGGCGTCGAACGACCCGTCGGCCGTGACCACGAGGCCGTTGGCGATGAGCGTGTACATGGCTCCTCCTCAGTCCTTCGCCGCGGGGACGTCGCGGAGCGCCGGGATGATCTCCCGGCCATAGATCGCGAGCTGCTCTTCCTCGTTGCCGTTCATGAGGTAGACGTTGAACTGGTCCACGCCCGCGTCGGCGAGGATCCGCAGCTTCTCGATGTGCGCGGCCGCATCGCCGACGATCCCGAAGCGGTCGACGACGTCGTCGGTGACGAAGCTCGCGTTCGAGCTTCCGACCTCCGCGTGGTGGAGGTAGTCGTAGCCCTGGCGGCCGCGGATGTACCGGGTGAGCGCCTCGGGCAGCTCGCCCTGGTACTTGCTCACGAGGTCCACGACGTGATTGCCGACAAGCGCCGGGAACCAGCGGATCCGGTCGCGCCCGTCCGCCAGGTCGCCGACATGAGCCGGCGCCGCGGCCATGATCCGGACGGAGCCGGGCTCGCGCCCGGCGGCGCGGGCGGACTCGTGGACCTGGCGGGCGAACCAGCGGATGAGGTCGGGATCGGCGATCTGCAGCATGGCCCCGTCGGCGATGCGGCCGGTCATCCTGAGGGCCACCGGGCCGTAGCCCGCCACCCAGACCGGGAGGCGATGGCCCGCTGACCAGGTGAGCTGGAGGGTGGCCCCCTCGTACTCGATCGGGCGGCCCTCGGCGAGGGCCCGGATGACGTGGACGGCCTCCTCGAGGGTGGCCATCGTCGTCGGCGCCTTGCCGAGGACGCGGCGGGCCGAGTCGCCGCGCCCGATGCCGAGGTCGAAGCGACCGGCGGACAGCTCCTGGAGGACGGCCAGCGCCGATGCCGTGACGGAGGGCTCGCGCGTGCCCGGGTTGGTCACGCAGGTGCCCAGGCGCAGCCGGGTGGTGGCCTGCGCCATGAGGGTCAGCAGCGGATAGGGGTCACGCCAGAGGACGTGCGAGTCGAAGAGCCATCCGTAGTCGAAGCCCGCGGCCTCGGCCTGCCTCGCCAGGGCGATCGTGCGCTCGATCGAGTGGTCGGGCTTCAGCGTGAAGCCGAACTGCATCGCTCGCCCTCCCTCGCGGCTCGCCGTCAGGGCCGGACCAGGTCGTCGTAGGCCTCCGGGCGCCGGTCACGGTAGAACTGCCACGTCTGGCGGACCTTGGCGACCATGTCGAGGTCCAGGTCCCTGATGAGCAGCTCCTCGTCGTGGGGGCTGCCGACCGAGCCGATGAACTGGCCCCGCGGGTCGCAGAAGTAGCTCTGGCCGTAGAAGTCGTCGGGGCCGATCTCGGCCTCGACGCCGACCCGGTTGATCGTCCCGACGAAGTAGCCGTTCGCCAGCGCGTGGCTGACCTGCTCGACGCGCCAGAGGTATTCCGACAGGCCGCGGCTGGTCGCGGACGGGATCAGCACGAGCTCGGCGCCGTTGAGCCCGAGGGCGCGCGCCCCCTCCGGGAAGTGGCGGTCGTAGCAGATGTACACGCCGATCCTCCCGACGGCGGTCTCGAAGACCGGGTAGCCGAGGTTGCCGGGGCGGAAGTAGAACTTCTCCCAGAAGCCCTCGACATGGGGGATGTGGGTCTTGCGGTACTTGCCGAGGAACGAGCCGTCGCTGTCGATGACCGCGGCGGTGTTGTAGTAGAGCCCGTTGACCCGCTCGTCCTCCTCGTACATGGGCACCACCAGGACCATGCCCGTCTGCCTGGCGAGGTCCTGCATCCGCTTCGTCGTCGGGCCGTCCGGGATGCGTTCGGTGTACGAGTAGTACTTCTTGTCCTGCACCTGGCAGAAGTAGGGGCCGTAGAACAGCTCCTGGAAGAGCATGAACCCGGCGCCCTGCTTCGCCGCCTCGTGGGCGTAGCCCTCGTGCTTCTGGATCATCGATTCCTTGTCGCCGGTCCAGGTTGCCTGCAGGAGCGCACCTCGGACAATTCGCGGCATCGGTCACCTCCGGTGGGCGAGTCGCGTCGGCGTGGGGGTCGCCGCTGACCCGCGGGATCTGGGTCTGAATGTACACCCCGGCGGGTGCCCGCGAGCGGTCCGGCGAGCCGTCCGGCGAGCGGTCCGGCGGGCGGTCCGCGGCCCGGCGTGCTTCGGTCGGCGGCGGACCGCGGCCCAACCGCGGGGTCCGGCCGACGCCGGTGTGCTGTAATGGCGCTTCACGAGACCAACGGTCGCGGCGCGTCTGCCGCGGGGAGAGGATGAGGCGATGACCACCAGCACCGCGTCGAGCCCGATGACGTCCGAGGAGATCATCCGCCTCTCGCGGGCCCACACGTTCTTCAGCTGGTCCGTGCAGGGCGCCCTCGACCCCATCGCGGTCGACCACGCGGAGGGCATCTATCTCTACACGCCCGAGGGCCGCCGGATCATCGACTTCAACAGCCAGCTGATGTCGGTGAACATCGGCCACGGCGACCGCCGCGTCCTCGACGCGATCAGCGCCCAGGCGGCCAAGCTTCAGTACGTGCAGCCCGCCTTCGTCACCGAGATCCGGGCCCGCCTCGGGGCAAAGCTGGCCGAGATCCTGCCGGGCGACCTCGACAAGGTGTTCTTCACTCTCGGCGGCGCCGAGGCGATCGAGAACGCGATCAAGCTCGCCCGCCACCACACCGGCCGCACGAAGGTCCTCGCCCGCTACCGGACGTACCACGGGGCCACCCTCGGCGCGATGACACTGACCGGCGACCCGCGCCGCTGGGCCAACGAGCCCGGCATCTACGGCGTGGTCCGCTACCCCGACACGCACCGCTGGGGCGAGCGAGACCCGCGCCCGGCCGGGGAGTGCCTGCAGGGCCTCGAGGACGTCATCCAGTACGAGGGACCGAACACCATCGCCGCCGTCTTCCTCGAGACGGTGGTGGGCACGAACGGGATCCTGATCCCGCCGGACGGGTACCTCCAGGGCGTCCGCGAGATCTGCGACCGCTACAGGATCCTCCTGGTGGCCGACGAGGTCATGGCCGGCTTCGGGCGGACCGGGAGATGGTTCGCCGTCGACCACTGGGACGTGGTCCCCGACCTGATGACGATGGCGAAGGGCCTCACCTCGAGCTACCTGCCGCTGGGCGCGGTCGCCATGCGCCATGACATCGCCGAGGCGTTCGAATCGAAGATGTTCTACGGCGGCCTGACCTACAGCAGCCATCCCGTGAGCCTCGCCGCCGCGCTGGCCACGATCGGCGTCTACGAGGAGGACGGCCTCATCGAGCGGGCTGCGCGCATGGGCGCGGTGCTGCGCGGCCACCACGAGGCGCTGGCGGCCCGGCATCCCAGCGTCGGCACCCACCGCAGCCTCGGCCTCTTCGGGATCATCGACCTGGCTCGCCGCCACGACCCGTACACCCCGATGACCGCCTTCAACGGCACGTCGGACGAGATGAAGGCCGTCGGCAGGTACCTCCGCGACCACGGCCTCTACACGATGGTCGTCAACAACGGGATCCACACCAACCCCCCGCTCTGCATCACCGAGGAGCAGCTGGCCGAGGGCTTCGCCATCATCGACGGCGCCCTCGACCTCGCCGACGAAGGCGTGCGCGGCTAGCCCGCCGCCGGCGGCCGAGGACGGCGCGACGGGCTCGAGCCGACGCGCCATCTCCGACGCGCCGAGGGAGGAGACAGGCTCATGTCGGCCGACGCATCCCCGCTGATCCGGGCGGCCAACGCGGCCGCGCTCGAGTCGATGCCGTTCGAAGACGACGCCGACTTCCAGGACGCCCGCCGCGGATTCGTGGGACGGCTCGACCCGTGCATCGTCCGGGCGTCCGATGGGCGCGTCGTCTGGGACAACGAGAGCTACGGGTTCCTGGCGGGCGAGGCCCCGGACACGGTGCACCCCAGCCTCTGGCGCCAGTCGATCCTCGTCGCCATGGACGGCCTGTTCGAGGTCGTGCCGGGGATCTACCAGGTGCGCGGGCTGGACCTGTCGAACGTCACGTTCGTCGAGGGCGAGACCGGCGTCCTGGTCATCGACCCCCTGATCAGCGTCGAGACGGCGGCCGCCGCCCTGGCCCTCTACCGGGAGCACCGGGGCGAGCGACCGGTGGTGGGCGTGATCTACACCCACAGCCACGTCGACCACTTCGGCGGCGTGAAGGGGGTCACCGGCCAGGCGGACGTCGACGCCGGACGCTGCGTGGTCATCGCCCCGGAGGGCTTCGTCGAGCACGCGGTCGCCGAGAACGTCTACGCCGGCGCGGCCATGAGCCGGCGGGCCGGCTACATGTACGGGGCGGCGCTCGAACGGGGCCCGCGCGGCCAGGTCGGGGCCGGGCTCGGCCAGACGACATCGACGGGCACGATCTCGCTGATCCGGCCGACCGACTCGGTCGCGGCGACGGGCGAGGAGCGGGTCGTGGACGGCATCAGGATCGAGTTCCAGGTCACGCCCGGCACCGAAGCGCCCGCCGAGATGAACCTCTTCTTCCCCGACCACGGCGCCCTCTGCATGGCCGAGAACACGACCCACACGCTCCACAACCTCCTGACCCTCCGCGGCGCCCTGGTCCGCGACCCCAACGTCTGGGCCCGCTACATCACCGAGGCGATCGACCGCTTCGTCGACCGCACGTGACGTGGTCTTCGCCTCGCACCACTGGCCCACCTGGGGTCGGGACCGGCTGCGCGAGTACCTGGAGCTGCAGCGCGACCTCTATGCCTACCTCCACGACCAGACCCTGCGGATGCTCAACCAGGGGATGGTCGGCGCCGAGATCGCCGAGGCGATCCGGCTGCCGCCGGCGCTCGAGCGCGCCTGGCACGCCCGCGGCTACTACGGGTCGGTGAGCCACGACGTCAAGGCGATCTACCAGCGCTACATCGGCTGGTACGACGGCAATCCGGCGCACCTCTGGCAGCACGTGCCGACGGAGGCCGCCGTGCGCTACGTCGCCGCCATGGGTGGGGCCGAGGCCGTGGTCCGCCGGGCGCGCGACGCGTTCGCGGACGGCGACTTCCGCTGGGCCGTGGAGATCCTCAACCACGTGATCTTCGCCGATCCCCTCGACGAGGCGGCCAAGGCCCTGCAGGCCGACGCCTTCGAGCAGCTGGGCTTCGGCGCCGAGAACGGCACCTGGCGCAGCTCCTTCCTGGCCGGCGCGACGGAGCTCCGCCACGGCTCCTTCGGGACGCCCGCGGCCACGGGGGCCGCCGACCTGATCGCCGCCCTGTCGCCGGCCCAGCTCTTCGACGCCATCGCGATCCGCGTGGACGGTCCGCGCGCCTGGGACGAGAGGCTCTCGCTCGGGGTCATCCTCGAGGACGCCGGCACGAGCTTCCGGCTGGACCTCCGCAACGGCGTCCTCGTCCACCGGGAGGGGTTCGTCGACGGTGTCGCCCTGACGATCCGGACCACGCGCGCAGTCCTGCCGGCCATCCTCGCCGGGCAGACCGCGGGCATGGCGCTCGAGGGCGACCGGCGCGTCCTGGATCGGCTCGTGGCCGTCCTTGACACCCCCGATCCGGGCTTCGCGATCGTCACGCCCTGAGGTCGCCGCGGAGAACGGCCGGGCGGACCTGAGCACGACGCGCAGGACGACCTGATGCAGCAGCTCGCCGAGGGCGTCGCGCCCTGCGTCCAACGTGCAGGGAGCCAGTTGACGGCGGCCGCCGCCCGGCCGACATTGGCCCGATGGCCGACCCCACGGAGCACCGCCGCACGACGCCGCCTCTCGCTGGCGGCTGCTCGGCCTGGTCGTGCCCGCCCTCGACGCGCGGGCCGGCTGGCAGCGCCGCACGCGGGCCATGGGCGAGGCTGAGCTCGACGGCCGATCTGGAGATGCTTCGGCGCCTGCCCGCGGCCATCGAATCCTGGCAGCGAAGGCAACGTCCGGGTGGTGCGCGACGCTGGTGGTCGTGGCCGACGGTCCGCTGCGCCGCCGTCGGCCGGGTCGGTGGCGGCTGGTGCCGGCGGACCCTGACGCCCGTCGCGCCGCTGCTCGAGCCCCACCTCCGGGTCCCTGGTGGGTGGGACTCGGCGGTCGTCCTGTACCCGGCCGACCGGTCGCCCGAGCTCTCGCCCGCCTGGGGCTACACCTGGCGGCGAGGCCGCGCGCCCTCGGGCGGGACAGGCTGTCTCCTCGATCGTGAGTGGCGATTGGCCCCGCCTGGCGCGTCGATGGCCGACCCCGAGCACGGCTTCGTCCACGAATGGCTCGCGACCAGGTCGAGGCTGTCTACCGCCGGCTCGGCATCGACGAGGACGACCTGCCGGGCCTCCATGACGTGGCCGACCGCCGGACCACCCGGGCACGGCCGCCCTCGATCGGTCCGAGTCGTACGTCGACGTTCGACGCGGCGGACGGCGGTCGTGCGCGGCCGTGCGTACCGAGGGCTCCTACTCCGACCGGGACAGCCTCGGGCTCGGCAACGCCGCGAGCTGAGGCGATCGCCAGCAGCAGCTGACGATCACCCTCAAGACCCGGGAGCGCTGGTCTCCAGGCGACCAAACCGCGTAGCGCGCCGGGTCGCGCGGATCGCTCGGCAGCCTCCGCGCAAACTGGGCAGGGCTCGACGACCGGAGGTACCACCAAGGAGGCTTCGCCGGAACTCAGCGGGCCCCCTGGTGGCGAGTCCAAGTTCGCCGACTCCGTGGTCGATGGAGCTAGGCTAGGATCGTGACCCATGGCGACGCGGTGACAGCTCCGTCACTCTGGCGACACGCCGACTTTCTGAAGCTGTGGACGGGTCAGACCGTGTCCGAGCTGGGCTCGGTCGTGACTCGCACGGCGGTCCCGCTCGTCGCACTGCTCGTCCTCGGCGCGGGTCCGACGGAGATGGCGCTCCTGGTGGTCGCCGGCAGCCTGGCCGTTCTCCTCGTCGGGCTGTTCGCGGGGGCCTGGGTCGACCGGCTTCGGCGCAGGCCGCTCCTGATCGGCACGGACGCGCTCAGGTCGCTGCTCCTGGTCTCGATCCCGATCGCGTACGCCGCCGGTGGCCTGCGGATGGAGCAGCTCTATCTGGTGACGTTCCTCGAGGGATGCCTTGGGCGCGCTGTTCGATGCGGCCTATCCCGCGTACGTCCCGTCGCTGATCGGCGTCGATCGCGTCGTCGATGGGAACAGCAAGCTCGCGACGAGCTCGTCGCTCGCCGAGATCGGCGGCCCGGGGCTCGCCGGCGCCCTGGTCCAGGTGGTCAGCGCCCCCTTCGCGATCCTGGTCGATGCGGTGTCGTTCGCCGTGTCGGCGGTGTCGCTGCTCCTCATCCGGACGCCGGAGCCAGCGCGGCCGGCGAGGACGACCACGACGCCGATCCGGCAGGAGATCGTCGAGGGCCTCCGGCTCGTCCGGCACCATCGGGTGCTCTTTCCGATCGCGATGCGATCGGTGGTGGCTCACGTCGCTGGATCGTTCTACGGGGTCCTCTACACGATCTATCTCATCGACGACCTGCACCTGACGCCGTTCCTGCTCGGCGTCGTCGTCTCGGCGGGCGGCGTCGGAGCGCTGGTCGGCTCGCTCGTTCGCCTCGCGTGTCATCCGCGCGTTGGGGCTCGGCCCGGCACTGATCTGGACGGCGGTCGGCGCATCGGCCCTCGGCGTCCTGACGCCCCTCGCCCAGGGATCACTCCTGCTCGCGACGCTGATGGTCTTCATCCCGCAACTGTTCGGCGACGGCCTGCAGACGATCGAGGGGGTAGCGGAGCTTTCGTTGATCCAGGGCCTCAGCCCGGATCGCGTCCTGGGCCGGGTCAACGCCACGCTCGAGGTGTTCTCGCACGGGATCGCCTACCCGATCGGTGCGCTCGCGGCGGCGTCGGTGGCGGGCGTGATCGGCGTCCGTGGCGGGATCGCGGTCGGCTGGGCCGGAATGGCCGTTTCGATCCTGTTCCTGGTGTTCTCGCCGTTGCCCCGGATCCGCACGATCTCGGATGGCAGGCCCTCGAGGGCTGACGAACCCGTGGCCTCGTGCGCGCGTGAGTCCCAGACAGCTTCATCGGTGGGTGCCGGCCGTCCCGCAAGCTCCTCCAATTTGCGAATCGCGCGGAGGTTTCGACTGGCACCGCCAGACATGCCCGACCAGCACTCAGTCGCGGCGGCCCGTCCCGAACTGGCGGTCGCCGGCGTCGCCGAGGCCGGGCAGGATGTAGCCCTTGTCGTTGAGGCCCCGGTCGAGCGCGGCGCAATGGATCGTGATGTCGGGATGGGCCGCGCTGACCGCGGCCACGCCCTCGGGGGCCGCGATCAGGTTGATGAGCTTGATCCGGCTCGCGCCCCAGCGCTTGAGCACGTCGATGGCGGCGGTCGCGGAGCCGCCGGTCGCGAGCATCGGGTCGAGGATCAGGCAGAGGTCGACGGTCGCGGAGTCCGGGAGCTTGTTGTAGTACTCCACCGGGCGCAGCGTCCGCTCGTCGCGGAAGAGGCCCAGGTGCCAGACCTGCGCGGTCGGCATCAGCTCCAGCATCGCGTCGACCATGCCCAGGCCGGCGCGGAGGATCGGGACGAGGCCGATCCGATCGCCGAGCTCGTGGGCGTCGACATCCTCGAGCGGGGTCCGCACCCGCAGCGGGCGCAGCCGGGCATCGGCGAGCGCCTCGTAGCCGAGGAGCCAGGAGAGCTCGCGGACGACTTCGCGGAACTTCTTGGGCTCGGTCTTCTCGTCGCGCAGGATCGCGAGCTTGTGGAGCACGGCAGGATGCCGCGAGACGTGGAGGGAGGGCGGGACGGGAGCGGTGTCGGACACGGGCGCGCACCTCGGGCATGGAGCGGGCTGTCGGCGCGGCCGGCAGCCCGGGAACAGGGGCGTCCGACCGGACCGATCCTAGCACCGGGCGGGACGCCGGGCGCGTCGTCCGGGACGGATGGGACCGGCCCCCAACGCGGCAGGCCGGGCCGCGGCGGACCGGGTCCCGCGGCAGTCACGACCGCCGCGCCGGCGATCATCCGGCGCCCGCGCGCCGCGCTATTCTCGCCCCACCATGCCGCCCGCCCGGACCTCGAGGGGCACCCGCCCACCCTCTCCGCCGCCCCGCGGCTCGAAGAAGGCTCCGCCGATCCTCGCCCGCCAGCTCCGGGGCGACATCGTGGAGAGCGTGCACCGGGGCGCGGTCGTCAGGGTCGACGCGGCCGGCCGGGTGACCCACGCGGCGGGCGATCCGGAGACCGACGTCAGCCTTCGCTCGTGCGTCAAGCCGTTCGCCCTGCTCGCCCTGGCCGAAGCCGGCGGCTTCCGCGATTACGGGCTGACACGCGCCGAGATCGCGCTCATGGCCAGCTCGCACTCCGGCGAGGACCTCCATGTCCGCACGCTGCAGGGGGTCTACCGACGATCGGGTCTCTCGCAGGCGTTGCTGGCCTGCGGTGCCGAGGGCGCCCCGCTCGATGCCCTTACGGCGGCCCGCCTCGCCCGCGACGGCGAGAAGGCCGGGCCGGTGCGCCACATGTGCTCGGGCTATCACTCGGCGATGCTCCTCCTGGCGCGCCTCGGCGACTGGAGCCTCGACGACTACTGGACGCCGGGCCACCCCGCCCAGGTCGCCGTCCGGTCGGCAGTGGCCAGGGTCTTCGGCACGACCCCGGAGCGGCTGCGGACTGCCGTCGACGGGTGCGGGGTCGAGACCTACGCGTTCTCCCTGGCAACCGTGGCCGGGGCGTTCGCCCTCCTGGCCGACCCGGGCTCCGCCGGCCCCGACGATCCTCGCCGCAGCCTGGCCCCATCCCTGCAGGCCATCCGCGACGCGATGGTCGCCCACCCGGAGATGGTGGGCGGCACGCGCGATCGCCTCGACACCGCACTCATGAAGGCGCTCCCCGGGCGCCTGGTGGTCAAGGGCGGCGCCGAGGCGCTGCGCGGCATCGCCATCCTCCCGGACCCCTCAACCGGCGCCGGGGCCTCGGCTCTCGCCATCAAGATCGAGGACGGCGGGGGGTTCGAGCGGTCGACGTGGTCCGCCTCGGTGGAAGCGCTGCGCCTCGCCGGCATCCTCGAGGGACAGGCCCTTCGCCTCGTTGGCCGTTACCATCGCCCCGTGGAGCTTGATCCACACGGGCGCATCGCGGCCGAGACCGTGCCCGGCTTCGATCTCGTGCCGCTGGGTGAGCTCGTCGGCTGAGGCGGCCCGCTCCACCCGGCCCCGGGTTGTCCCCGTGGGGCCGGATCGCCTGGGGCCCGGCGCTCGAACCGGGAGGCACACGGCGCGGGGGCGCCACGAGGGGGCGGTCGAGCAGTGAGCACGAACGGCGCGGACCCGTTTCGCGTTCTCGGCGTCCGGCGCGACGCCACCGAGGACGAGATCCGGCGCGCCTACCGGGCCCTGGCCAAGCGCCACCACCCCGACGCGGCGCAGGGCTCCGTCGTCCGGTTCCTCGAGATCCAGGCCGCGTACGAGTCACTGCTCGGGACCCACCCGGCGACGGGATGGCGCCGTCCCGCGCCGGCTCCCGGGCGGACCGTGCGCCGGCCGGCGCAGCCCGGCCGATCGACCGGTCCCGCGGCCGGCAGTGGTCCGGGCCCTGGTGCCGCCTCACCTCGTCCGGGCTCGGCCGCCGACGGCGGCCCGGCCGCGAACGCCCGTCCTGGCCCGAACGCGCGCCCGGGCTCCGGCCCGCAGCCGGGCCCTGACTGGGCGCGGCGCCCGAGGGGCGGGAGCGCCCGCCCCCCGGACGCGGAGCCGCGGGACGGGTCGGCCGCGGCCGGGGCCTCGCCCGGCCGCGGCTCGAGCGGGCCACCCGGAGGTGGCGCCGGCGCCCCGGGTGGTACGGGCGCCTCACGGGGTTCGCCGGGAGCGGCCGGCAACCCCGGCGCGTCCGGCCGCGGCCGGGGCGCGGAGCCCAGGCGCGGCCGCCGATCTGCGGGCGCGCGCCGGGCGACACTCGGATCCACCTCGTACGACGAGGCGGAGGCCTTCGAGCCCGACTGGACCGGCGCGAGCTGGTACGGCCCGTCTTCGGGCACGTACTGGACGCTCAACCCCAGGGAGTACGCCGACCCCCGAAAGCACGGCCCCGAGTACCAGGCCCGTGCCCGCCGGCCGGTCCCGGGCTCGGATCCGGGACCGGCTGCGGAGGACGGACCGGCGGACGGCCCCGAGCCGGGCGCCGGTGACGCGACGATGGATCCTCGCGGCCAGGCAGCGCCCGGCGTCGCCGTTGATGATTCCCGGGCGACGGGTGACCCGCCCGAGAGCCGTACCTACGCGGCCCCGGGCGGCCGCCGCTGGATGGCCCCCGACGAGCATCCGCCGGCCTGGCCCGCGGGGTCGTCGAGCGCCGGGATGTCGGGTGCCGGCGGCCCCTCGCCGGGAGCCGGCGCCCGCTCGCCGAGTGCTGGCGCGCCCGGGTTCATCCACGAGGCGACACCCGGTGAGCGGCCGGGCTCGCGGCGAGCCTGGCCGGCGCCGGGGGCGGCTCCCGAGACGGCCGCCACTCCGGGCTCTCGGGCAGACGCCGGATCGCGGGCGCTCGGCAACGACGGGATCTGCTCCCGGGCCCGGCCTCGCGTGGCGGGTGACGCTCGCCGCTCTCGGCTGGCTCGCTCCCGGCCTGGCCCTCGCTGCCGCCGCCGGGCTGCCCGGAGGCCTCGTGGCCACGCTGCCCCTGCAGGTCGCCGGCGTGGCCCTGCTCGCCTTCGCGCCGCGCGCGGCATGGGCCGCCGTCGGCGGCGGGCTGGCCCTCGTCTTCGCCACCGTCCCGATCATCGCGACCGTCGCCGCGTTGGGTGGGAGGTTCGCCGGAGGCGGCCCCGCCCCGCCGGCTGCCATCGTGCTGGCCGGGCTCGCCTGGCTCGGCGGCGTCCTCGTCGTGGCCGCCGGCCGCCTTGCGCCGTACCCATGGGGGGCGTCGGCGCCGCGCTGAACTCCCAGCCTCGCGCTCAACCTCCCAGCGCCGCGGCGATCCCCCTGGCGCACTTCTTGCTGGACCCCGGTTCTGCGCCGCTCCCTGGTGCGCCCCGCCCGGCGCCCGCACGCACCCGGCGCCCCTCCAACCGCGTTCGACGCGGGGTACGATCCCCGGGTGACCCGACGCGCCCCGTCCGATCTCTCGAGCGCGGCCCAGGAGTACCTGCTCGCGCTCCGCGTGGCCGCCGGCGACGAACACCGCGTGACCACGGCCCACATCGCGCGCCAGGTCGGCGTCACGACGCAGGCCGCGAGCGAGATGGTGCGTCGCCTGGCCGTCGACGGGCTCGTCGCCCAGGGCGAGGGCCGCGAGCTCAGCCTGACCCCGCCCGGGCGGACCGCCGCCGACGCGATCTTTCGCCGCCATGCCCTCCTCGAATGGCTCATGACGACCGTGGTCGGGCTCGGTTGGGCCGAGTCGGACGTGGAGGCCGGGCGCCTCCAGGGGGCGATCTCGCCCCGCGTCGAGGCGCGCCTCGACGACCTCCTGGGGCATCCCGCAACGTGTCCCCACGGCAACCCCATCGACCTCGCGGCGGCCGAGAGCCGGCCCAGGGGCGTGCCGCTGGCCGAGCTCGAGGCGGGGGAACGGGCCACGATCTATCGCATCACCGAACGCGCCGAGGACGACGCCGCCCTCCTCTCGTACCTCGAGGCGCGGGCCCTGACGCCGGGCGCCCACGTGACCATCCTCGCCCGGTCGCTGTCGCTCGACGCGGTGACCCTGGAAGGTCCGATCGGCCGGGCCACCCTCGGCCTTCGCCCGGCCGGGCTGGTCCACGTGCTGCGGGGCGAGGCCGACCCGGTCCTCTTCCATCGCGTTCCCGCGGGCGTCCACCGCGGCTGAGCCCGGCCGGGCGAGCACCCGGACGATGTGCGCCGCCCGACCGTGGACCGACGAAGCTCCGTCGCGCCCGTACAATCCGCGAATGCCCGAGGTTCGCGTGCGGATTGCCCCGAGCCCCACCGGCCCGCTCCACATCGGGACGGCTCGGACCGCACTCTTCAACTACCTCCACGCCCGCCACGTCGGTGGCACGTTCATCGTGCGCCTGGAGGACACGGACCAGGCGCGATCGACCGCCGACTACGAGCGTGACATCCTGGAGCAGCTCCACTGGCTCGGGCTCGAGTGGGATGAGGGCCCCGCGACCGTCGGGCGCGAGGAGCGCGGCCCCTTCGGGCCGTATCGCCAGATGGCGCGCCTGCCCCTCTACGCGGACGCGGCGGCACGTCTCGTCGCCCTGGACCGTGCCTATCCCTGCTTCTGCACGCCGGAGGAGCTGGAGGCCGACCGCCGAGCCCAGGAGGCGGCCGGGCAGCCGCCGCGCTATGTCGGCCGCTGCGCGTCCCTGACAGCCGAGGATCGAGCGGCACGGCAGGCCGAGGGTCGACGGCCGGCGCTGCGCTTCCGGGTCGAGCCCGGCGTCGTGGCCTTTGACGACCTGGTGCGGGGTCACGTCGAGATCGACGCTTCCGCGCTCGGGGGCGACCTCGTGATCGTCCGGGCCGACGGCGCGCCGCTCTATCACTTCACCGTCGTCGTCGACGACGCCGCCATGGGGATCACCCACGTGATTCGCGGCGAGGACCACCTCTCCAACACGCCGAAGCACCTCCTCCTCTTCCGCGCGCTGGGCCACCCCGAGCCGACCTTCGCCCACCTGCCCCTCATCCTCAACGCCGACCGCACGAAGATGAGCAAGCGCAAGAGCCAGACCGCGGTGAAGGACTACATCGCCGAGGGCTTCGTCCGGGAGGCCCTCGTGAACTACCTCGCCTACCTGGGCTGGTCGCCCGGGACCGAGGAGGACGTGCTCTCGGTCCAGGAGATCGTCGAGCGGTTCGACCTCGGCTCCGTGCACAAGGGCGGCGCCGTCTTCGATCGCGATCGGCTGGAGTGGCTGAACGGCCAGTGGATCCGGAGGCTCGCCGACGACGACCTCGCCGCTCGCCTGGCGCCGTTCCTCGAGGCCGAATGGATGGCCGGCCGGATCGAGCGCAACCCGACGGCCGACGAGATCGCCGCCCTCATCCCGTTCGTCCGCGATCGCCTGCCGACCCTCGGATCGATCGGTGACCTCGTCGGCTTCCTCTTCACCGACGCGATCGACCTGGACCCCGCGCTGCTGGTCCCGAAGCGGTGGGACCGCGGCGCGACCCGGGCCGGCCTCGCAGCCGCCAGCCGGGCGATCGATCGGGCCGGCCTCGACGGCTTCACCGCCGAGCGGCTGGAACAGGTCCTCCGTGACGTGGCCGAGGGAAGCGGCTGGAAGGCGGGCGACCTCTTCATGGCCATTCGGGTCGCGCTGACGGGCAGGACGGCCACGCCGCCGCTCTTCGAGTCCATGGTCGCCCTGGGGCGTGGGCGCACGCTCGCCCGTCTCGATCGGGCCGCCCGCGCGCTGGAGGCGGAGATGCCCGCCTGACGGAAGGGGCCGGCCGCGCCAGCGCCCGCCGGCCGGAGTGGGGAGGACCGCGAATGACGCACCAGGACGTCCAGGCCTGGCTCGATCGCTACGTGGCGGCCTGGGAGAGCTACGACGGGGCCGCCATCGGTGACCTCTTCAGCGAGGATGCCGGTTATCGGTACCACCCGGCCGACGAGCCGATCGTCGGCCGGGCCGCGATCGTCGCCTCGTGGGTGACCCCCGAGGGAGGCGCCAGTGGCCGCGACGCGCCCGGGACGTACGCGGCCCGCTACGAGCCGTTCGTCGTCGAAGGCGACCGCGCGGTCGCCGCCGGCTGGTCGCGCTACTGGACGGACGCCACGCGCGCGACTGAGCGGGCCACCTACGACAATTGCTTCCTCCTCGAGTTCGACGCCGCCGGTCGCTGTCGGGCGTTCACCGAGTTCTTCCGCCAACGCCCCTGAACCTGGCGGCACGGCCCCCGCGAGTCCCGTGCGGTCGGCGGCGCCCGGTGCCCGACGGCTGCCGTGCCGGCGGCGTTAACAATCCGTCGACGCGCCCGATAACCGGGCGCCGTATCCTCATCGGCGATGGCCCGCACGATCCTCGTCGTCGACGACGAGCCGACCTTGCGCGAGACGCTCGCCGAGGCGCTCGACGCGGACGGCTTCCAGGTCGTGACCGCGGCCGACGGGCGCGAGGCGCTGGCCCGGTGCCGCGAGCATCGTCCGGACCTCGTCGTCCTCGACCTCATGCTGCCCGAGCTGTCCGGCATCGAAGTCTGCCGGATCCTCCGCCAGGAGTCGGGCGTCCCGATCCTCATGCTCACGGCCAAGAGCTCGGAGATCGACAAGGTCGTGGGCCTCGAGCTCGGGGCCGACGACTACGTGACCAAGCCCTTCAGCCTGCGCGAGCTCACCGCCCGCATCCGGGCGCTCCTCCGCCGGAACGACCAGGCCGCGCAGGATGGCCCGCCCACGGTCGCCCTGGGCGCTCTCGTCGTCGACCTCGCCGGTCACCGACTTCTCCGGAAGGGCGCGGTCGTGCCCCTCAAGCCGAAGGTGTTCGAGCTGCTGGCGTTCCTCGTGCGCCATCCTGGCCAGGTCTTCAGCCGCGAGCAGCTGCTGGCGCAGGTCTGGGGTTACGACTTCGCGGGCGAGACGCGGACGGTGGATGTCCACGTCCACTGGCTGCGCACCGCGATCGAGCCCGCGCCGTCCACCCCATCCATCATCCAGACCGTCCGCGGCGTCGGCTACGTGCTGCGGCGTCCGGCCTGAATTGGACCCGGGCGGCGACGCTCCTGCCGGGGCGCGGCGACGCGACGGGCGGAGCGCTCCGACGCTACTGGCCCTTGGCCGCGATCCGCTCGAGGATCTCGCCGGCGTCCTCGGCCGCGTCCACCGTCTCCTCCAGGACGTTGTACAGGTCGCGGAGCTTGATGACGTTCAGGGGGTCGCCGCCGGCGCGGAAGAGCCTGCCGATCGCGGACCGCGAGAGGCCGTCCGCCTTGTTCTCGAGATCGTGGACCTCTCGCAGGTGCGATCCGGCGGTCTCCAGGTGGTCGAGCTTCCTGAGGACGGCCAGGAGCTGCTCGGCCTGGGCATTGATGATCCCGGCCATCTGGCGGGCCTCGTCGGTCGCGCTGTCGATGCCGTAGATGACGACCGTCTCGGCGGCTTCCTGGATGCCGTCGACGATGTCGTCGAGGCGGGCGACGAGCTCGTGGATGTCCTCGCGATCGAACGGGGTGATGAAGGATCGCTCGAGGCGGGCCGCGATCTCGGCGTCGATCTCGTCACCCGTGTGCTCGAGGGCCTGGATCTCGGCGACCCGCTCGTCGAGGCGGTCGAACTCGGTGAACATCGCGTTGAGGGCCCGGGCGGCCTCGAGGAGGTTCTCGCCGTCCTTGATGAAGATCTCCTGGAAGGCCTCGTCGCGAGGGATCAGGCGGGGCATGGGCGAATCACCTCCGGGGGATGGGTCACGGGACGCCGAGCGCGTTGACGATGAGCCAGGCGCCGGCACCGATGACCCCCGTGACCGGGATCGTGACGACCCAGGCCACCAGGATGCTGCCGGCCACTCCCCAGCGCACGCCGCGGGAGCCCTTGCTCGTGCCGACGCCCATGATCCCGCTCGAGATGACGTGGGTCGTCGAGACCGGCATGCCGAAGTGGGCGGCGGTATAGATGACGGACGCCGCGGTAGTCTCGGCCGCGAAGCCGGTGATCGGCTCGAGCTCGACCACCCGGCTGCCCATGGTCCGCATGATCCGCCAGCCGCCGGCCGCGGTGCCGAGGGAGATCGCCGTCGCGGAGACGACGATGACCCACGGGGGGATCTCGACATTGGGGCCGCCCGGGATCAGGCCGGCCGAGACGAGCGCGAGCGTGATGATGCCCATCGTCTTCTGGGCGTCGTTCGAGCCGTGGGCGAAGGCCATGAATCCGGCCGAGAGGACCTGGAGGCGCCGGAAGCGGCGGGCGAGCGGCCGCCGAAAGGCCTTCCGGAAGATCCAGAAGAGGGCGACGATCAGGAGGAACGCCCCGAAGAACCCGAGGAGCGGCGAGGTGACGAGGGGGACCAGGACCTTGTTGAAGATGCCGGACAGGTTCAGGGCGCCCCAGCCAGCGGCGATCACCGTTGCTCCGAGCAGCGAGCCGATGAGCGCATGGCTGCTCGAGCTCGGGATCCCCAGGCGCCAGGTGACCAGGTTCCAGGCGATCGCACCCAGGAGCGAGGCGATCACCACCGCCTGGGTCGTGGTCGCGTCGTCGACGAGGCCGGCCCCGATCGTCTTGGCGACTGCCGTGCCGGCGAAGGCGCCGATGAAGTTGAACGCGGCGGCCATCGCGATCGCGTGGGTCGGGCGCAGCGCGCGCGTCGCGACCGAGGTGGCGATCGCGTTGGCGGTGTCGTGGAAGCCGTTGATGTAATCGAAGAAGACGGCCAGGATCAGGATGCCCAGCAGGACGGGGGTCAGGCCGGCCAACCCCGCGACCCCGGTGCGGGGAGACGATGCATGACGCCAAGTATGTTCAACTTGTTAACGCCCCGTCGACCGCCCATGCACCCGTTCGGGCCGCGCACGCGTCCCATGATCCGCGGGCGGGGCAACGTTAACCCGGCGCTGACGCCGCGTTGAACCGGGTGCCCCAGCCTGTGACCATGGTCAGCGTCCCGGAGCCTGCCCAGCCTGTCGATGCCGCTGCCACGTCGGCTCCGCGGCCGCGCCGGGTCGCGCGGCGCAGGGCGATCGTCGCCCCGGCACCCACCGCCGACCTCGTCCTCGCCTTGCGTGCGGCGGCGGTCGTCCGTGCCATCACCGCCGGCCCGCCCGGCCGCTGGCTCCTGCCCGGATTCGCTCGGGACGTCGAGCTCGTTCGACGGCAGCTCGGCCCACTCCGCGATCGCCGGATGCTCGTCGACTCCTTCGAGCGGGAGGGCGCCCGCCTCGCAGACCTGCAGCGGCTCGCCGTGGATCCGGCGTCACCGCCGCTGCCGATCGGCCCGCTCGAGGCCGCCTATGCCGTGCGCTGGCTCGAGCTCGCGGAGGAGGGCGTGCCCCTGCCCGCCTGGGCCGCGTGGCTGGCGCGAACCGCCGCCCGCACGAAGCGCTGATCGAGCTCCCTTCGTCGCGTCGGCGGCGCCGGTATTCTTCGGTCATGCGCCTGAGTCACCTCTTCTTCACGACCCTTCGCGACGATCCCGCCGACGCGGAGATGCCCAGCCATCGCCTGCTCGTCCGCGCCGGCTACGTCCGCCAGCTCGGGGCCGGGATCTATACCCTCCTGCCACTCGGCTTCCGGGCCGCGAAGCGCGTCGAGCAGGTCGTCCGGGAGGAGATGGACCGCATCGGCTGCCAGGAGATGGAGATGCCGGTGGTCCACCCCGCTGACCTCTGGAAGGAGACCGGGCGCTGGTACGAGATCGGCCCCGAGATGGCCCGCTTCAAGGACCGCAGCGGGCGGGACATGGTCCTCGCCATGACCCACGAGGAGGTGGTTGCCGACCTCCTGCGCGATCTCGTGAAGAGCTACCGCCAGCTCCCGATGATGGTCTACCACTTCCAGACGAAGTTCCGCGACGAGCCTCGCTCGCGGGGCGGCCTGATCCGGGTCCGCGAGTTCGTGATGAAGGACGCCTACACCTGCGACCTCGACGAGGCCGGCCTCGACGTGAGCTACGAGAAGCAGTACGAGGCCTATACCCGGATCTTCGAGCGCCTCGGGCTGCACGCGATCGCGGTGGCCTCCGACGTCGGGATGATGGGCGGCAGCCAGGCCCACGAGTTCATGGTCCTCAACCCGTTCGGCGAGGACGTGCTCGTCCTGTGCGAGAAGTGCGGCTTCTCGGCCAACCGCCAGGTGGCGAGCGTGCGCGTGTCGGAGCCGCCGCCGGCCGAGCCCGGGCCGCTCGAGGAGGTGGCGACGCCCGGCACGACCACGATCGCGGACCTCGCCTCGTTCCTTGGCGTCAGCCCGGAGGAGACGGCGAAGGCGACCTTCTTCGTCGACGGCGATGGTCGCCTCATCACCGCGATCGTGCGCGGCGACATGGACGTCAACGAGACGAAGCTGGCCAACGCCACGAGGGCGCGCACCCTCCGTCCGGCCCAGGTCGACGAGATCAGGGCCGCCGGCATGGAGCCGGGCTACGGCTCGCCGATCGGGGCGCGGGGGACGTTCGTCCTGGTGGACGACCTCGTCGCCCGCTCGTCGAACCTCGTCGCCGGGGCCAACCGCGAGGGGTTCCACTACCGCAACGTCAACGTCGGGCGGGACTACGCACCGGACCTGGTCGCCGACGTGTCGAACGCCCGCGAGGGAGACGGCTGCCCGACGTGCGGGGCGCCGGTCATCCTGCGCAACGGGATCGAGGTCGGGAACATCTTCAAGCTCGGCACGAAGTACACGACGGCGCTGGGGGCGACCTACCTCGGCGAGGACGGGATGGCCCACCCGATCGTCATGGGCTCGTACGGGATCGGCGTCGGGCGCGCGCTCGCCTGCGTCGTCGAGGTGCACCACGACGAGAAGGGGATCGCCTGGCCGGCCGAGGTGGCGCCGTACGCCGCCCACCTCGTGACCCTCTCCGCCTCCCGGGACCCCCGCGTGACCGAGGTCGCCGAGCGCCTCCACGATCGGGCCCTCCAGGCCGGCCGCGAGATCCTGTGGGACGACCGCGACGAGTCCCCGGGCGTGAAGCTCACGGACGCCGAGCTCATGGGCATGCCCCTCATCGTCACCATCAGCCCCCGGTCGCTGGCCGCCGGCGGCGCGGAGGTGACGCTGCGCGCCACGGGCGAGCGCTCGATCGAGCCGCTCGAGAGCGTCGAAGCGCGGCTCCTCGCCTAGGCCCGGCGAGCGGCGGGCACGGGCTCCGGTCCCGATGGGCGCGCTCCTCGAATACGGCGCCCTGCTCGCGCTCCTCGGGGCGGTGGCGCTCGGGCTCGCCGCGATGCTCCAGCGACGCGGCGCGAGCGCCGCGGCAGCCGTCCGGGCGAACGCGAAGGCGGAGCACGACGAGAGCGCCCGGTCGCTCGCCGCCGCCGAGGCGCGCGCGGCCACGGCCGAACGCGATGCTGCCGTGGTCGTGGAGCTCGTTGGCGTTGGGGCCGTCCGGGTCGCCCCGGACCTGACCGTCGTCGCGGCGAACGAGGCCGCTCACCGCCTCGTGGCGCGCCGGCCGGGCACCATGGTCGCCCGCAGCGTGCTCGAGGCCTTCACCGATCACCACGTGGAGGAGATCGTCCGGACCGCCCTCCAGGCGGGATCGGCGGTGGGCGAGCTGACCGTCCGCACCGACGAGGCGCCGACGCTCCTGGCCCGCGCCCGACGGACGCCGTCCGGCGACGCCTGGCTGGTCCTCGAGGACGTGTCCGAGCTGCGCCGGCTGCGCCGCATCCGGGCCGAGTTCATCGACAACCTGAGCCACGAGCTGCGGACGCCCCTCACGAACGTCAGCCTCCTGGCGGAGACGCTGGCCGCCGACTCGGCCTCCCTGCCGCCTCGGGCCGCGGAGCGGGTCGCGAAGATCGAGGTCGAGACGGGACACCTCGTGCAGATGGTCAATGAGCTGCTCGACCTGGCCCGGATCGAGTCGGGAACCGCGACCGTGGTCGTGGAGGACCTCGACCTCCGACGTCTCGCGACGGCAACCGTGGAGCGGATCCGCCTCTTCGCCGAGCGCCAGGGGGTCACCGCCGACGTCGACGCGCCCCCGTCCGTCCCGTTCGTGCGGGGTGACGCCGAGCGCCTCGGGCAGGCGCTCCTCAACCTCCTGCACAACGCCGTCAAGTTCAGCCCGTCCGGATCATCGGTGACGGTCCGGGTCACGGCCGCCGAATCGGAGGTCGTGGTGGCCGTCGAGGACCACGGCCAGGGCATCCCGCGGGCGGCCCTTCCGCGGATCTTTGAGCGCTTCTACAAGGTCGACCGGGCGCGAATCCGGGGGGGCGGCGGCACCGGGCTGGGGCTCTCGATCGCCCGCCACATCGTGGAGGCCCACGGCGGCCGGATCTGGGCCGAATCCACCGAAGGCGTCGGGTCCACGTTCTCGTTCGCGATCCCGGTCACGGGACCGGAGCTCGCCGCCACGCCCGGCGCCTGATCGTGCTCCTGCTGGCGCACCGTGGCGACCACCGGCGAGCGGCGGAGAACACATTGGCCGCGTTCGCCGCCGCCCTGGGCATCCCCGGCGTGGCCGGCATGGAGCTGGACGTCCGCGCGTCGGCGGATGGTGTCGCCGTGGTGCTCCACGACGCCACTCTGGCCAGGGTCCAGGACGTGCGTCTCCGTGCGTCGCGGCTGACGCAGGCGTGGAGGGCGACGCGCTGCCGGGGTAGGGGAGCGGTCAGCGGGCCGCGCAGCAGCCCGCCTGGCGGCCCGCGACGAGGCCGATGAACCGCCCGCCGACCGAGGGCCGGGTGCAGCAGCGGATCGCCTCGAGGATCCGCGCCGCCTGGCGGCGTTCCATGCGGCGAGGGGCCTCGTTCATGGCCCGCTCGTGGCGGATGACGTCGGAGAGGATCTCGACCTGGAGGGACATCGGGGTGCCTCGCTGGGTGACGGGTTGATGTCGCCATGCTGCCACATATATCGATACTTGTCAATATAGAAGTTGGTCGATAAAGTGAGTCGATGACGAGATCCGCCGACCCCGACATCCGCCTCCTGGCGGCCCTCGCCGACCCGGCCCGCCTGGCGATCGTCCGCCGGCTCGCGTCGGACGGCAGTGTCTGTGCCTGCGACTTCACGACCGTGGACGGCATCTCGCAGCCGACCATCTCGCATCACCTGCGGGTTCTCCGCGAGGCGGGCGCCGTGCACGGCGAGCGGCGCGGGACGTGGATCTGGTACCGCCTGGACCCGTCGATCGCGGCCCGCCTGGCCGGCCTGGCAACGGAGCTGGCGAACCCGGGGCAACCCCGACCCGCGTCCGATCTCGCGGGCCGCGGCGTCGGAGCGCCCAGGCGCCGAACGCTGCCGGTCGTCGAGCCGGCGGCCGCGGCCCCCCGCCGATGACCAGCCTTCGGATCGCCACCCTCAACATCCTCAACTTCGCCGACCGCTGGGAGGAGCGGCTGCCCCTCCTGCTCGCCGACATCGCGGCCCTGCGGCCCGACCTGCTGGGCCTCGAGGAGGTGGTCTACCCGATGCAGCAGGATCGCCTCCTGGCGGCCGGCACGCCCGACTCGTACGCGATCCTCCGGGGCTGGGCGGGGCGACCGGAGTATGGCAACACCCTTCTCGTGCGGCCCCCGCTGGCGGTGGCCCGCCTGCTCGAACGCCACGACCTGGGCCATGCGCGGGCGGTCCACGGTGCCGTGGTGGCCCTTCCGGACGGTTCGACCCTCCTGGCCGCCGTGACCCATCTCCATCATCGCGTCCCCGACGCGGCCATCCGCGAGGGGCAGGCGACGGCCCTGCTCGCCTGGCTCGACGCCGCACCGGCCGCGACTGCCCAGGTCGTGGTTGGCGACTTCAACGCCAACCCGGCCGAGCCCGCGTGCGCCCGGATGGCCGGGGCCGGGTTCCGGTCGGCGTACTCCGAGGCGAACGGCTCGGAGCCGGTCCTGACCTGGCCCTCGGGCCTCCAGGCTCCCGCGATGGACACGGATGGCGGCCCGGCCTGCCTCGACTACATCTGGCTGCGCGGGGCGGCGCGGGCGCTCGACGCGCGCCTGTGGGCCGACCGGCCGGCCGCGAACGACCCGACGCTCTTCCCGTCGGACCACCTGGGGGTCGTCGCGACGGTGGAGGTCGGGCCGGGGAGCCGGCCGCCCGGATCTCGTTCGACCTAGCCGCGCAGGAGGTCGGGCGGCAGGAGCCAGCGCAGCTCGCCGGTCGCGGCCGCCAGGGGCCGTTCCACGTCGACCCGGGCGAGCGCGCCCTTGCGCATCACGATCGGGCCACCCCCGACGAGCTCCGTCAGGAGCTCCGAGAAGTCGGGGTCGTGGCCGACCAGCACCGGACGCCGCGGGCTGGCGGCATCTTCGAGGATCCGGTCGAGCATGGCGAGGTCGAGGGGCTCGCCCAGGCGCGGTTCGAGGTGCGTCCTGACGCCGAGGAGGTCGCCCACGATCTCGGCGGTCTCGCGGGCCCGCGTCAGCGGCGACGCCAGGAGGGCATCGGGGCTGAAGCCTGCGGCGGCCAGGAGGTGTCCGAGGCGCGCCGCCTGGCGACGCCCCTTCTCGGTGAGGGGCCGCAGCTCGTCGGGTCCGTCCCACAGCTCGCTGTCACCGGCGTGGGCGTGGCGGAGGAGCGAGAGCTCGACCACGCCGGGTTCGACGGGGCGTGACATCAGGTCCCCGGGGTCACCGGCACGGTCGGGATGCCGTGGGCGCGCCGGGCGACCTCCACGAAGGGCATGGTCCGCAGGTTGATCTCGCCCAGCACCCGCCGGAAGACGAGCATCCGCTCCTCGTCGGTGCCGACGGCGGCGGCCGGGTCGTCGAACCCCCAGTGGACCGACGTACCAGCGCCCGGGAAGACGGGGCAGACCTCGCGGGCCTGGTCGCAGACCGTGATCACGTAGTCGAAGGACTGGTCCAGGAACTCGTTGACCGACTTGGAGCGCGCCGTGGACCAGTCGATGCCGATCTCGCCCAGGGCGCGCACGGTCAACGGGTTGACGCCGCCGGGGTGCGTGCCGGCGGACGACACGTCGAAGTCCGCCCCGCCGAGCCGCCGGAGGATCGCCTCCGCCATCTGGCTGCGGGCCGAGTTGCCGGTGCAGACGAACAGGACCCGGATGGGTGGGCGGCCGGTGCTCATGGATTGAGGTCCTCGTGCTCGCCGGAGGACAGGAACACCACGTCCTCCGCGATGTTCGTGATGTGATCGCCGATCCGCTCCATGTAGCGGGCGGCGATGAGCAGGCGCATCGCGCGCTGGACGTTCGCGGGATCGCTCCTGCCGAGGTCGGTGAGGCGATCGACGGCACGGTGCCAGAGGGCGTCGATCTCGTCGTCGCGAACCGAGACCAGCCGCGCCGCGTCCGCGTCCGCGTCGGTCATCGCGCGCATCGTCTCGGCCAGGAACTCGGCCCCCAGCCGTCCCATCTCGGGCACGCCGACGTAGCCGTCGAGCGGCGGCTCCGGCGCGAGCTCGCGGGCGCGCTTGGCGACGTTCGCCACCGAGTCGCCGATCCGTTCCAGCTCGTAGCCGATCCGATCGAGCGTGAGAAGAAAGCGCAGGTCGCGCGCGACGGGCGCCTGGGTCGCGATCGTCAGGACCACCAGGTCAGTTGCCTCGATCTGGAGCGCGTTGATCTCGAGGTCGCCCTCGATGACGAAGAGCGCCTTGTCGACGTCGTGCGTCTCGAGCGCCTCGACCGTGAGGCGGAGGCGCTCCTCGATCAGGCTGCCCATGCGCAGGAGGATCTCCTTGATCGTGCGCTCCTCGCGGTCCAGCCCATGCCTGGGGACCCTGCGCATCGGCTCGGGGAGGTCCCCCTCGACGCGCAGCAGGATCTCCTCGGTCTCGCGATCGAGGGGTGGATTGGGGTGGCCCGTCGGCTGTTCCATGCCGTCTCCTTCCCGTCGCTCAGCCGAACCGGCCGGATACGTAGTCCTCGGTGAGCTGCTGCCGCGGGTTGGTGAAGATGTGGGTCGTGCGATCCATCTCCACGAGGTACCCCGCGCGGTCCTCGTTCATCGAGAAGAACGCCGTGAAGTCGCTCACACGTGACGCCTGCTGCATGTTGTGGGTCACGATCACGATCGTGTACCGGCCGCGGAGGTCGAGCATGAGCTCCTCGATCCGCAAGGTGGCGACCGGGTCAAGGGCGGAGGCGGGCTCGTCCATCAGGATGAGCTCGGGATCGACCGCAAGGGCCCGGGCGATGCACAGCCGCTGTTGCTGGCCGCCCGAGAGCGACGTGCCGCCCTGTTTGAGCTTGTCCTTGACCTCGTCCCACAGCCCGGCCGCGGTCAGGCAGCGCTCCACGATCTCGTCGTAGTCGCCCTTCTTCGTCGTGCCGCCCAGTCGCAGGCCGGCCACGACATTGTCGTAGATGGACATGGTGGGGAACGGGTTGGGTCGCTGGAAGACCATGCCCACGAACCTGCGCAGGTCCACGGCGTCCACGTCACGGTCGTAGATGTTCGTCCCGTCGAGGAGGATCTCGCCCTTCACGGTCGCGTTCCGGGTGAGCTCGTGCATCCGGTTGATCGAGCGGAGGAAGGTGCTCTTGCCACAGCCGGATGGGCCGATGATGGCCGTGATCTGGTTGGCGGCGATGTCCATCGACACGTCGCGGACCGCGCAGAAGGTGCCGTAGAAGAGGTTCAGGTCCCGGATCCGCAGCTTCGTCTCGTGGGCGACCGAGGGGTCGCCGGCGTCCCGCTCGCCCAGGCCGGCAAGCGGTCCGATGCGCGCCGGGGGCGTCGCCCCCGGCGCGGGGGCCGACGTGCCGAGGGCCATGGACATCGGGTCCTCCTTCATGCCCGCGTGCCGCCCATCGAGCGGAGCCGGACCGCGATGTTGATGCCGAGGACGAGCAGGAGCAGAAGGAGTGCCGCCCCCCAGGCCTGGTCGTTGACGGCGTTGATCGGGGAACGGGCGCCGTTGTAGATGAAGAGCGTCAGGGAATCCATCGGCTGGGTCCAGTTGCCGACGTTGACCAGGCGCGAGCCGAGAGCCGTGAAGAGGAGTGGCGCGGTCTCCCCGGCGGCGCGGGCAACGGCCAGCATCACCGCCGTCAGGATGCCCGCGCGGGCGGTCGGAAGCACGACCGAGAGAGTCATGCGCCAGGTCGGAACGCCCAGGGCGAGCGCACCTTCACGGAGCTCCCGAGGGACCAGCAGGAGGACCTCCTCGGTCGTTCGCGCGATGAGCGGAACCATGATGATCGCGAGAGCGACGGCGCCCGCGAACGCGTTGAACTGCTTGAAGGGGAGCACGAGAAGCGAGTAGACGAAGATGCCGATGAGGATCGACGGGACGCCGACCATGTTGTCCGATGCGAAGCGGACCGAACGGGCCGCGCGCGGCCCCGCGAACTCGGCGACGAAGATGCCGGCCAGGACGCCGATGGGAACCGCGATGAGCGTCGCCAGCCCCACCATCTGCAGCGTGCCGAGCCAGGCCTGCAATGCCCCGCCGCCTGCGCCGAGCGCCCTCGACGGCTTGGCGATGAGATCCAGAGTCAGCGACGAGGCTCCCTTCAGGATCACGTAGGCCAGGACCGCGGCGAGCGGGATGACGCAGGCCAACGTGGCCGCCAGCGCGATCGAGCGAGCCACGCGGTCGACCGTCTTGCGGCGCGACCCGCTGGCGGCGTGGAGCCGCTCGGCGAAGGTGCCCTCGCGGACAGGAACGGAAGTCGCGGTCATCGTCGGGGACCCTGGGCGGTACGGCTCACGAGGATTCGCGCCAGCATGTTCAGGATCAGGGTCATGACCAGCAGGATCAACCCGATCGCGATGAGCGACTGGGACTGCAGGCCGGTGGACTCGTTGAAGGTGACGGCGATCTTCGACGCGATCGACTGGCCCTGGGAGAAGATCGAGGTCGGGATCTCGTCCTTGTTGCCGATCACCATGGTCACTGCCATCGTCTCGCCAAGCGCGCGGCCCAGGCCCAGGATCACGGCCCCGATCACGCCCGAGCGCGCGTAGGGGAGGACGGCCTTCGTGGCCACCTCCCAGTGAGTCGCCCCGAGTCCGTACATCGCTTCGCGCTGGGCGTTGGGAACGGAGCGCAGCACCTCCCGCCCGATCGACACCATCGTCGGCAGGATCATGATCGCGAGGATGACCCCGGCCGTGCTGATGCTGAAGCCGAAGCTCGGTCCGGCGAACATGGGAAGCCAGCCGAGGGTCGAGATCAGGAACTGGTCGACCGTGTCGCGGAGGAACGGGGCCAGGACGTAGATGCCCCACAGGCCGAGGACCACGGACGGGATCGCGGCCAGGAGCTCGACCGTGAAGGTCAGCGGCGTCGCGAGGCGCCGGGTCGCGAACTCGGAGAGGAAGATCGCGGTGAGCACCCCGATCGGCGCCGCCAGCAGGAGCGCGATCGCCGACGTGTAGAGCGTCCCGAGGATGAAGGGGACGGCGCCATAGATGTCGCGGATGGGATCCCACTCGGTGCCGGTGATGAGGCCCAATCCGGACGCCTGCCAGGCCGGCCAGGACAGCACCAGCAGCACGATGGCGAGGGCCACGAGGATGCCGACGATGAGGACCGCGAAGCCCCGCGTCCCGAGGGCGAACGCCCGGTCGCCCCGGCGCGGTCGTCGCCGCGTCGGGAGCCCGGCGGGTCGCGAGAGCGTGGTCATCGGATCCTCGCGTTCACTGGGTCGTGGAGGTGGCGCTCAGGGTACGGCCTGCTGCGCGGTCCGGGGAATCGTGGAAGGGGCGCCCCGCTCCGAGCCGCGGGGCGCCCCTTCAGCGTGAGGAGGAGGCTGCGGTCAGCTCGGCCAGATCGGCGCACCGCCGTAGGTGATCTTGTGGAGCTCGTCGATCAGCCTTCGTCTGCACCGTCTGCGGGAGGGGTGCATAGCCAAGGTCCTTCTCCATCGCCTGGCCGTCGGTAAGGGCCCAGTAGGTGAACGAGGTCAGAGCCTGACCCTTGGCCTGGTCCTTCTGGTCCACGTAGATCAACAGGTAGGTGTACGCGGCGATCGGGTAGGTGTCCGCGCCGGCACCGTTGATGATCGGGTCCGCTCGGAAGTCAGCCGGGAAGTCGGCCGCGGCGGCGTTGGCCGCGGCAGTCACGCCGTCGGTTGAGCCCTGGACGAAGTTGCCGTCGGCATTCTTCAGGGACGCGGACGACAGGTTCGCCTGGGTGGCGTACTGGAGCTCGACGTAGCCGATCGCTCCGGGCGTCTGCTTGACCGTGGCGGCCACGCCGTCGTTGCCCTTCGAGCCGATGCCGGTTGGCCACTTGACGTCCTTGCCGACGCCCGGCCCGTTCTTCCACTCGTCGCTGACCGCGGCCAGGTAGCTCGTGAAGGCGTTGGTCGTGCCCGAGCCGTCCGAGCGGTGGACCACCACGATGGCGAGGTCGGGCAGGGTCGTGCCGGTGTTGAGGGCCGCGATCGCCGGGTCGTTCCACTTCGTGATCTTGCCGAGGAAGATGTTCGCGGTCACGGGGCCGTCGAGCTTGAGGTCGGTGACGCCGGGAACGTTGAAGATCACGACGACCGCGCCGAGGGCGGTCGGGATGTGGAGCATCGACGTTCCGGCGGGGAGCGCGGCGATCTCCGAGTCCTTCATCGCCGCGTCCGAGGCGCCGAAGTCGACGGTTCCCTCGGTGATGTTCTTGATCCCTCCACCCGAGCCGATGGGCTGGTAGTCGATCTTGATGTTGGGGTAGAGGGTGCCGTACTTCTCGAACCAGACCTGGTACAGCGGCGCCGGGAACGTGGCGCCGGCGCCGGTCAGGCTGACGTCCCCGGTCGGCACCGCCGGCGGCGTCACCGCGGCCGCGGACGGCGACGCTCCGGTCGGCGCCCCGCTGGCGGGGGCGCTGGCCGCCGCACTCGCGTTCGGGGCCTGCGATGCGGCCGAGGACGCAGCCGGAGTCGGCGATGCGCCGCTGGAGCACGCGGCCGCCGCGAGCACGGCCACGAGGGCTAGCGCGCCGAACCGCTGCGGCGAGGTGATGGTCACGGGTGCTTCCTCCTGGGTGCCGCGGGCACGGCTCGACGCGCCTCGGACGGCTGAGCTCATCCGCTTTGCGTGCGCAGCGTCGCGGCCGGCGATCAACCACCGGTTTGCGAGCCGTTAAGGCCGTGTTAACGGCGCTAGCCGGGCTCGGTGCGCCGCCGCCGGCCACGTCCGTCGCCGCGCCTGCCCCCCGTGCGGTCGCCTGCCGCGCTCGCGGAGTGTCAGACTGTCCGCACACGGGCCGCGCCGCGGGCCGGGGCATCGTCAGGAAGGGTGGGGTCATGGCGAAGGGGTCCGGCAAGAAGGGTTCCAGAAAACGATCGCCGGAGAAGTCCGCGAAGCGGGCCGCCAGGCTCGAGAAGGCGCTCGAGGCAGCCATCGAGCGGGAAGGCCGCGTGGCCTCCAGGCTCGAGGAAGCCCGGCTCGAAGTTGCGGTGCTCCGGACAGCTCTCGCCGATGTCCTCGCCGAGGGCGAGCCGGCGTCGGAACCGGCCACGGCGGCAGTGCCTCCGTCGCCGGCCCCGGCGAACGCGGCGCCCCCGGCGGCGGGTGATGCCGTGAAGACCCCGGCCTCACGCCGCTCTCGCGCAGCACTCGGCAGGTCGGCGCCGCGCGCGCGGAAAGCGACCGGCCGCCGCGAAGCCGGCCGTCGTGACCGCGGCGAAGGCGCCCCGCGAAGCCGGCCCGCCGCCGGCGAGCATCCACCCCGGCGCCCGCGCGACGCCGGCCGCGAAGCCCGCCGCGAAGCCCGCCGGCGAAGCCGCCCGCGAAGCCAGCCCGCCGCCGGCGAGCATCCACCCCGGCGCCCGCGGCGACGCCGGCCGCGAAACCCGCCGCGAACCCGCCGGCCCCGAAGCCGCCCGCTAAGCCAGCCCGCGGCCGGCGCGCACCAACGGCGCCCGCGGCCACGGCGGTGCCCGCCAGCCCGCCGGCCCCGAAGCCGCCCGCTAAGCCAGCCCGCCGCCGGCGAGCATCCACCACGGCGCCCGCGGCGACGGCGCCGCCGGCCGCGAAACCCGCCGCAACACCCACCGCGAACGCGACGCCTGCTCCCAAGTCGCCTCGCCCCAGGGCGACCAGACGCGCGCCGGCCGACGGCGCGACCGACCGCTGAGCGCGGCGACCGGGGGGAGCATCTTCGCCGCGGTCGATGTCGGCGCAAACTCCGTCCACCTGCTCGTCGCGTCCGTGCACGGGCACCAGCTGCAACCCCTCGCCGACGAGTCCGTCCTGCTTGGGCTCGGGGATGTCGTCGATGCGCGCGAGACGATCCCGGAGCCGTTCCGGGCTGAGCTCGTCGCTCAGCTGGCCCGGTACGCCACGGTCGCCCGGGAGCTCGGTGCCGGAGCTGTCGCCTTCGTCGGGACGCAGCCCCTCCGGCGTGCCGCCGACGCCGCAGCCGTCGTCGTCGCCGTCTCCGCGGCTACCGGCGTGCCCCTGCACGTCCTGGCCCACGAGGAGGAAGGTCTCCTCAATCTGCTCGGGGCCACCCACGGTCAGCCCGTGGCGGGGCCGCTCGCGGTCGTCGACGTCGGTGGGGGCAGCACCGAGGTCGTCCTCGTGGAGCCCGGCGCCCACGCCCGCTCGGTCGGGCTCCCAACCGGCGGCTCGGCGCTGTCGCGCCGGGTGGACGCCCATGACCCGCCGACCCTGGCCGATCTCGACGCGCTTCGCGATGCCGCCCGTCTCGCCGTCGCCGCCGCGCCGGCCGGCCGCCCGGCGGCAATGATCGCGGTGGGCGGAACGTCGTCCAACCTCGTCAAGGTGGTGCCGGCCGCGGGCCGCGACCGCATGATCACGCCGCGCCGCTTGGCCGCGGCCCGGCGCAGGTTCGCGGCCGAGCCGGCCGCCCTCGTCGCGACACGGTTTCAGATCACCCCCAGGCGGGCGAGCCTCCTGCCCGCGGGCGCCGCGATTCTCGCCGCGCTGATGGAGCACTACGGCGTCGTGCGCGTCACCGCCGTGGAGGCTGGCATCCGCGAAGGGGTCGTGGTCGGCCTGTACCGGGCCGGAGCCGGCTGGCGCGACCATCTCGACGCCATGGCCCACGGGTGGGCCGCTCCCGCCCAGCCGGCAACAAGGCTCAGAGCGCGGAGACGGCGCGTCCCAGCAGGCGGCGGAACGTCGGGCCGCTGACGCCACGCCACGGGGTGGTCATGGTCCGTCGAAGCCGTGCCAGCTCCCGCTCCTTGATCGCGAGGTACGCCCCGATCGCGTGGGCCTCGGCGCGGGACAGGTTCCCTGCCCGGGCGACGAGGAACTGGCGCGTCAGGGCGATCGTGACGTCCGCGTCGTGCAGCCAGCCCAGGTGGTCCTGCAGCGCGACCACCCGCGGGATGAGCACCTCGGCCTCGGGCCCCAGGGCTTCACGGAAGAACTCCAGCGTGTAGCGGAGCCACTTGCCGGCGATGCGGAGCTGGTGGACGGTCTCGACGTCGGCCCAGCGCAGGACCGACTCGTAGGCCCGGACCTGCTCGTACGCCAGCCAGACTCGCGAGGCCGCCGTGTCGCGGACCCGATGTGGGCTCATGGGGCTCGGAGGCGCGAGGGTCGCCTGTCCCTCGGCCGCGACGAAGGCGCGGTAATCCTCGACCAACCGGGTGTACTCGGTGCTGTCGAGCTCCCGCAGGAGCACGACCCGGGCGGCGTCGCGCTCGACACGCCAGCCCGCCAGGAGCGGCTCGAACGCCGCCGCCTCGGGCGCGGGCAGGGAAGCCTGGTGGGTGGTGGCCGCCTCGATGAGGACGTCGAGGTCGCGCACGGCTCCGAGGGCGCCGGCAAGCGTGCGGAGGCGACCCCGGAGGCGCTTGGTGCGGTCGGCGCGGAAGCCGTCGCCGAAGACGCGCCACGCTGCTCGCATCCTGCGGGTCGCGACGCGCATCCCGTGGAGATCCTCGATGTTCCTGCCGGAGCGGGTTCCGGCCTCCTTCGCAAGCACACGAGCGAAGTGAAAGCGGAGCACCTTCCGGCCGGCCTCCGCGAGCACGTCGTCGGCCGTGACACCCGGGGTCTTCCCGACGACGAGACGGAGGGAGCCATGCGGCTCCTCGACGGCCGCCGGCTCGCCCGCCACGACCGGCGATGCTGCCGCGATCGCGGTCGCGGGCTCGGATGGGAGATCGGAAGCCTCGACTTGCCAGGGGACCTCGGCCATGCTCGCGGGCATCGGTGCGGCCGGACCGGCCTCGGGGACGATGGCTGGCCAGCCACCGTGCAGCTGACCCGCCGTCGACGCCAGGCCCCCTGCCGCGGGCTCGGCGAGGAGGGCGATGCCCTCCGTCTCCAGACCTGCTCCTGCCTCACTCCCGTTGCCGGTGGGATCCGGCAGGGCCTGTCCGCGGGCCCGGGGCCCGGCGCCCGCCGCAGCCAGGGCCCGCTCCAGCTTCGACGTCGAGTCCGCGGTCAGGTCGGGATCCCTGGCGAGCACCGCGGCGATCACGTCGAGCGCGGCCGCGGGTCCGCGGAGCAGCTCCAGCTCGAGCTCCATGAAACGGTCGACCACGCGGCCGGCGGCCACCACGGCGACCTCGTCCAGCGATAGCTCGACCTCCGCCGTCTCGTCGGCCAGGATGCGCGTCCTGCGCAGCTGGCGGACGGTGACGAGCTCGATCAGGGGCGCGTCGCCCGCGTGCTCCAGGACGAGGGAGCGCGCCGAGGACGAAGGCCAGGCGTGCGCGTCGAGGGAAAGGTCGGCGGGGCCCTCCAGCTCCTCCCGGCGGTGGAGCGCCGAGGTGGACGGGGTCGTCGACTTCACGGACAGGACCGTCATCGAGGGTCCGCGTCTCAGCCGAGCCGCGTAGCCGGCCCGGGCCAGGGCTCCGCCCGCCGTGTCCAGGTAGCGATCCTCGACCTGGACCTGGCGTGCGCGTCCCGCGGCCCGGAAGGGTCCGATCGTCCGGCTGGCGGCGATCCGCGCCGCCGCGGCCGCATCAGCGACCCGGTACTTCAGCTCCACCTCGACATGCTCGGTCGTCATCGACGCACTTACGCTCGCGGGTCCAGCGATCCGACCGGATGGCCGTGGTGGGGAAGGTTGGCCGCCTGGGAGGCCGCGGCCGCGGCGCGGTCCTTCAGGATCGCGAACGTGTCGAGGGTCCCCGGCGCCGCGAGGATCTCCTCGGTCCGTCGCCAGCTGGCGTCCACGCCCAGCTGCCAGGAGCGTCGATCGTCGGCCAGCATGACCGAAACGATCTCCTCGATGCGGGCCTGGGCCTCCAGGTCCTCGATCGGGAAGATGACCTCCACGCGCCGGTCGAGATTGCGCTCCATCAGGTCCGCCGAGCCCGTATACCACTCCTGCCGCCCGCCGTTGGCGAAGCCGAAGATGCGGCTGTGCTCGAGGAACTCGCCGATGATGGACCGGACGCGGATCCGCTCGGAGCGTCCCGGCAGGCCCGGATGCAGGCTGCACGCACCGCGGACAATGCAGTCGATCTCGACGCCCGCTTCGCTCGCCTCGTAGAGGTGCTCGATCATCTCGGGATCGACGAGGGCATTCACCTTGGCCACGATGCGAGCCGGCCGGCCCGCGCGCGCGTGGTCGGCCTCCCGGTCGATGAGGTCCCGGATCCGGGTGCGGAGCGTGTCGGGTGCGACCAGGAGGCGACGGAAGCCCTGCTGGCGCGAGAGACCGGTCAGGAAGTTGAAGAGGTCGGTCGCGTCGGCGCCGAGCTCCGGGCGGCAGGTGAGGAGCCCCAGGTCGGTGTAGAGGCGCGCGGTCTTCGGGTTGTAGTTGCCAGTGCCGAGATGCAGGTACCGGCGCAGCCCGATCCCTTCGCGCCGGATCACCAGCGCGACCTTGCTGTGGGTCTTGAGGCCGACCAGGCCGTACACCACGTGCGCCCCGGCCTGCTCCAGCTTGCGCGCCCAGACGATGTTCGCCTCCTCGTCGAAGCGGGCCTTGATCTCGACGAGGACAACCACCTGCTTCCCCTGGTCGGCGGCCCGGATCAGGTCGCGCACGATCGGCGAGTCGCCCGAGGTCCGGTAGAGGGTCTGCTTGATCGACAGCACGTCCGGGTCGTCGGCCGCCTGGGTGATGAAGCGCTCAACCGAGGCGGCGAACGACTCGTACGGGTGATGGACGAGGAGGTCCCCCTGGCGCATCACGGCGAACACGTCGACGTGCTCGCCGTCGTCGTCGGGGATCAGGCGCGCCGGGACGACCGGCGTCCACGGCGGGTCGCGCAGCTCCGGCACGTCGAGGGTCGCGATCTGCCACAGGCAGGTGAGGTCGAGGAGGCCTTCGACGGCGAACAGCTCGTCGGCCCCGAGACCGATCCCCGACAGGAGGAAGTCCCGCATCTCGGCCGGCATGCTGGCCTCGACCTCGAGGCGCACCGCCGACCCGAAGCGGCGCCGGCGAAGCTCGTGCTCGATGGCCGACAGGAGATCGCCTGCCTCGTCCTCCTCGACGTCGAAGTCGGCGTCGCGGGTGACCCGGAACATGTGGGTCTCCACGACGCTCACTCCCGGGAAGAGCGCGTCCAGGTTGGCGGCGATGACCTGTTCTAGGGGAACGTAGACGTGGCGCTCCACCTCGACGAGGCGGGGCAGGATCGGCGGCACCTTGACCCGGGCAAAGCGCTGCTCCCCGGTGACGGGGTCGGCGACGGTGATCGCCAGCGACAGGCTGAGGGTGCTGATGTAGGGAAACGGATGGCCGGGGGCGACGGCGAGCGGGGTCAGGACCGGGAAGATCTCCTCGAGGTAGCGCTCGCGCAGGTGGGCGTGATGCTCGGGGATCGCGGCGTGATCGACGATCGAAACGCCCTCGGCGGCCAGGCCGGCCCGGACCTGCGCGTACAGACCGGCGTGCTCGAAGACCAGGCCGTGCACCCGTTCCCGGATGACCTCCAGCTGCTCGGCCGCCGTCCGACCGTCGGACGAGCGCTTGGCGCTGCCGGCGGCCACCTGTTCCATGAGGCCGGACACGCGGACCTGGAAGAACTCGTCGAGGTTCGATGCGAAGATGGCCAGGAACTTGGCCCGCTCGAGCAGAGGATTGCGCTCGTCGCGGCCCTCGTGGAGCACGCGGGCGTTGAAGTCGAGCCAAGACAGCTCCCGGTTCACGTACGGGAATCCGGTGTGGCGACGGCGGCCGCCGGGGCGATGCGTTCGCGCTCGAAGGGTTGTCATGCGGGCGAGTCGGGAACCTCAGGGACGCGAATCGAGAGCGGCGCGGAGCGGACGCCGGCCCACGATCGTAGCACGGGGCGTCGCCGTTCCCGCGGATATGCCGGGGTCGGCTCGACCGTGCTCAGTCCTCGGCCCGGTATCGTCGCTCGCCGCTGACCGGGTCGAGCCAGACCCGCATCCGCAGGCGGCTCGTGGGGTCCACGAAGACCTCGTCCGTCCGCCGGAAGCGAGGCTCCATCGCGGCGTCCACGGTCTCGCCACCCCCGGGACCCGGCGGGGCCGCCGTCCGTTCGGCCTGCTGGCTTCGGTAGCGCATCTGCTCGAAGGCGACCGCCAGCAGGAAGATCGCCCCGGTGACGAGGAGCCAGAACCCGCCGAACAGGCCGCCCGGGATCCCGCTGACCACCAGCAGCAGCCCCCCGATCAGACAGAGAGCTCCCACCCCGACCATGACGGCGCGGACGACGCCCAACCCGCCCATCGGGCTACTCGAGCGGTTGGGTGGCCGAGGCATCCGGGGCCACCACGACGGCGGTCCCGTAGGCCACGATCTCGGACATCGTGCTCGCCAGCTCCGTGCTGTCAAAGCGCATCGAGATGATGGCGTTCGCCCCGAGGAGGGTGGCGTTCTCCACCAGGCGGTCGATGGCCTGGCGCCGGGTGTCCTCGAGAAGCGATGTGTACTCGTGGATCTCGCCGCCGCCGAGGGAGCGGAGCCCGGCCATGATGTTCCCGCCGAGGCCGCGGCTGCGCACCACCAGGCCGAAGACCATGCCCTTGGTCTCGACCACGCGCTGGCCCGCCACGAAGGGGGTCGTGTTGACGATCATCCGCGTCCTCCCGGCGTTTCCGAATGCCCGCCGGCGGCACGAGCCGCCGAGCACGATGGACAGGGGCAGTGCGCTCGCAGCGCGGTGTACGTGTAGTAGCCGGTGTGGTGGCCGTCGCCCCACGTCGGGGCGATGGCGTAGCCGCCGACCGGCTCGATCGAGACGAGGCGCGTCTGCTCCGCGGTGAGGCTGGGGTTCGAATCGAGCCAGCCCGGTTGGCCTGCCTCGCCGCGGCAGTAGGCGCACGGGCAGAGCCACCGGAAGCTGTCGAACTCGTACGTCGTGCGGTGTCCGTCGACCCACTCGATCAGGAGCGTCCGGCTCTCGCGGTCCGCGTGGATGCGGACGGGCGCCGTGACATCGTCGCCGCGCAGGTAGCTCGAGGTCATGGCTCGATTGTAGGCTTCGCCCGGGGTGCTGGCTCCGCCCACGGGTGAATCGGGGGGCGCGGATCGACCGCCCGAGACATGCGAGGGACGCGGGGCATCCCGGCGACGCGCGACGGTGGCGTGCGGCAGACTGCAGTTGTGCGTCGCGGCGACCCGGCTTCCGTCCTCGTCCGCAATGCCGGCCTCGTGGCCCGGCGCGAGTACGGCGTCCGCGTGCGCAGCCGGGCCTTTGCCATCTCGACGATCGTGCTTGCAATCGTGGCGACGGCTGCCGCCCTGGCCCCGCTCGCGATCCGCGCCCTCGAACGGGAATCGGTGGTGCGAATCGGCGCCAGCGCCCCGGACCAGAAGACGACCGATCTCACGCTCCGCTCGCTGGAGATGGTCCTGAACGCGGGGGCCGGGCTGGACCCGACGGGCAGGCCGGCCTACCGCTTCACGGCGGTCGACCCCGGAGCCGTCGGGGCCGCCCGGGCCGGAGTCGCCGCCGGCAACCTCGACGGCCTCCTGGTGCTCACGCGCGGCGCGGGGGACCGCCTCGACTTCGAGTACGTGACGGCCAACCCGGCGAGCCGCCAGGGTGTGCTGTTCCAGCTCGTCGCGGTCGCGGTCGCGGCCAGCATCAGGGCCGACCAGGCGCGGGGCCTGGTCGGGCGCTTCGTGATCACCGACGCCATCCCGGGGGACGCCCCCGCCGGATCCGAGGTTGACGCGGCCAGCCGCCAGATCCTGGCCACGATCCTGGTGATCCTCGTCTTCGTCACCTCCGTCACCTACGGGATGTGGGTCGCCACGAGCGTGGCCGAGGAGAAGGCGAGTCGGGTCATGGAGGTGATGCTCAACGCCGCGACCCCCGGCGAGATGCTCGCCGGCAAGGTCGTTGGCGTCGGCGGGGCGGGCCTGACGCAGCTGGCCGCGATCGTCCTGCCGGCCGCGGCCGTGGTGGTCCTCCAGGCGCCCCTGGCGGGGCTCGTCCTGGGCCAGGATGACGACGGGACCCCGTTGGCCGGGCTCACCGCGGGCATCCTCGTCGCGTTCGTCGTCCTGTTCCTGCTCGGCTTCATGCTGACGGCGCTCGTCTACGCCGCGGCCGGCTCGCTCGTCAGCCGCCAGGAGGACGTCCAGCAGGTGGCCCTGCCCATGTTGCTCTTGTCGTTCGCGGCCTACTTCGCCGCGTTCTTCGCCTCCGGCGCCCCCAACGCCCCGTGGGTGGCGCCGCTCTCCTGGGTGCCCTTCTTCAGCCCGTACCTGATGCTGACCCGGATCGTCGTCGGGACGGTCGCCCCCTGGGAGCTCGCCCTTGCGCTGGGGCTGCTCGTGGCGGCAATCCTGGTGGCGCTCGTCCTCGCCGGCCGGATCTACGCGGCGGGCGTCCTCCAGTACGGGCAGCGGCCCTCGGTGGCCGGGGTGATCAGCGCCGCCCGGCGTCGCTGACTCTCCGCCTCTGGCGATCAGCGCGCCGCCCGGGCCGTTGACCCGCCGCTGTCATTGCCCGTCGTGCGGGCGCTTGACCACCAGCACGGAGCAGTGGGCATGAGTGAGCACGGCGTGGGCGACGCTGCCCATCACCAGGCGGCTGATCCCGACGTGGCCGCGCGAACCGATCACGATGAGATCGCCCGCCGGGTCCGTGGCGCACCGGCGCAGCTGGTCGGCCGGATCACCCGCCCGCAGCTCGCGGCTCACGGTGCGGCCGGCGGCCTGGAGGTGCGCCTCCGTCGCGCCGACGATCTGGTCGTGCGTCGCCCGGGCATTGGCGAGCATCTCGGTGTACACGTCCATCGCGGCCGCGAACATGGTCGGGGCGATGCCGGAGCGCCACGGCGCGGCGACGTCCACGATGCCCACGACGAGCACGGGGATCGTGGCAAATGCGGGCCACGAGGCGACGACATTCCGGGCGGCCATCCCGGCCGGGGAGCCATCCTCGGCCAGGATCACCCGGGCCGCATGGTCCCCGCGGGCGACGAGGACCGGGCAGTCGGCGTGGTCGACGACGGCCCCCGAGACCGAGCCGAGCACGGCCGTCTCCAGCGGGCCGTGGCCGCGGCTGCCGACGACGGTAAGCTCGGGCTTCCACAGCCTGGCCTCCTCGACGATCGCCGCCGACGGGCGCCCCCGGAGCAGCTCCGCGTCAACGGTCAGCCCGGCCGCCTCGAGCGATCCTGCCGCGTCCTGCACGACGCGCGTCAGCTGCGTGACCGCCTCCGCCTCCATCTCGTCGGCGTCGACCGGGACGGCCGGGATCCAGGGGCCGCCCCACAGCGCCGGGGACACGTCGAGGGCCGCCACCACGCGGACGACGCTCCCCGCGGGCCAGGCGAGCGACGCGACCAGGGCCCGCGCGCGATCGGCGGAGGCGGAGCCGTCGAGGGCGAGAAGGATGCGCATCGCGAGCAACTCCACGGGTCGGCGCGCCGTCGCCATGACGGTATGACCCCATGATGATCCCCGCGTGCGCGGTGTGGCCACGGCGGAACGGCCCATCCCGCGGGGCGGACGGTCGTACACTCGGCGCCATGCTTCGATCACCGACCCCCGAGGACCTCTACCGCTTCAAGATCCCCACCGATCCCCAGGTCTCGCCCGACGGCTCGCTCGTGGCCGTGGCGGTCCAGTCCGTCGCCCCGTTGCGGGACGGCTACCGTCACGCCCTGTGGCTGGTCCCGGCCGACGGGCGCGCCGCCGCCCACCGGGCGACGCTGGGGGCCCGCCACGACACGCATCCCCGCTTCTCCCCCGATGGGCGCACCCTGGCCTTCCTGTCCGACCGCCGGCCGCTCGTGGAAGAGGAGCCGGACGCGCCGAGCGATCGCGAGGACGGGACCCAGGTCCACCTCCTGCCCCTCGACGGCGGCGAGGCCCGCCGGCTGACCGACCTGCCACGCGGTATCGATGCGTTCGAATGGGCGCCTGACGGGCGCCGGCTTGTCGCCCGGACCACGTCGGTCGGCGCCACCCGGGCCGAGGACCGGAAGGCGCGAGGGAAGGGTGACGTGCCGCGGCCCGGCCAGATGCCGCGCTCCGACTACCGCTACTTCGACCGCCTCCAGAACATGCTGAACGGACCTGGGTTCATCGACGACAAGGTGGCCCACCTGTGGCTCGTCGACGCCGAGACGGGAGCAGCCCGCCGTCTCACCTCCGGTCCCACGTCGGACGCCGAGCCCGCCTGGTCCCCCGACGGCACCAGGGTCGCCTTCAGCGCATCGCGCGGCCGGGACCACGACCTCGACTACCAGTTCGACGTCTTCGTGGTGGACGTTGCCTCCGGCGAGACGACCCGCGTTACCGACGGGGCCGCCTGCGCCTTCGGCAGCCCGGCCTGGCTCCCCGATGGATCGACGCTCGCCGTGGTCGGCCACCGCTGGCCCCGGGGCGGCGGCAGCCGCAACGACATCTGGCTGTTCGCCGCCGACGGCTCGGACGCCCATCGCGGTGGCGGCCGCAACCTCTCCGGCTCGACCGACCTCATGGTGGCCGCGGGCATGGGCAGTGACGTGGTCCCGGGCGAGGCCGCCCGCCTGCGCGTGGCTCCGGACGGGCGCCACCTCCTGTTCACCGCGCCGATTGCCGGCTCCTACGAGCTCTGGCGGATCGCCCTTGCGGACGGGTCCGTCGAGCGGATCACCGTGGACCGCCAGTACCTGTCGGGTTGGGACGCCGTCGCGCTGCCCGACGGGCGCGGCCGCGTGGTCGCGATCCGGTCGACCGCGACGACCCTGTCCGACGTGCACGTCCTCGACGTCGCGGCGGACGGCAGCGTCGCCGACGGGGCCGCGCTGCGCCGGATCACGGCGTTCAACGACGAGGTCCTGGTGGAGGTCGACGTCCGACCGCCGGAAGAGCGCTGGGAGACCGTGGACGGTCGCGAGATCCAGGGCTGGCTCATCCGTCCCCCGGAGGCCGGGCCGACCGAGGCGACCGGGTCGACCGGGCCGCGCGCGCCCTCGCCGCTCATCCTGCAGATTCACGGTGGGCCCCACACCCTCTACGGGTGGTCGCCGTACTGGGAGTTCCAGGTCCTGGCCGGCGCGGGGATCAGTGTTCTCTACACGAACCCCCGCGGATCGGAGGGCTACGGCGAGGACTTCAACAGCGCAAACCTCCCCGACTGGGGGGACGGCCCCATGCGCGACGTGATGGCCCACGTCGACACGCTGGTCGCCGCCGGCGTCGCGGACGCTGCCCGCCTCGGCGTCACGGGGGGCTCGTACGGCGGCTACCTGACGAACTGGATCGTCGGTCACACGGAGCGGTTCGCGGCCGCCATGACCTGCCGCAGCGTGACGGACCTCCCGAGCCTCATGCTCACCGGCGACCTGGCGGGTGGCATCTTCGGCATCCTCGAGTTCGGCGCCCAGCCGTGGGAGAAACCCGACCTCTACCGGGAGCTGTCGCCGATCACCTACGCCGACCGGATCCGCACGCCGCTCCTCATCCAGCATTCCGAGAACGACCTCCGCTGCCCGATCGGCCAGGCCGAGGCCCTGTTCGCGGTCCTGCGCACGCTCCGTCGCCCCGTCCGCTTCATGCGGGTCCCGAACGAATCCCACGAGCTGACCCGCTCCGGGACACCATTCCGGCGGGTCGAGAACCTGGTCCAGGTCCGGGGCTGGTTCGACCATTTCCTGGTCCGCGGGAAACGGAGGCTGCCCCCGCTGCCCGCCGTCCGCGCCGGCAGGTAGGAGACCGGGACCGGGGGATCCCTCGGCACCCGCCCGGCCGGCGTGGACGGATGCCCGCGGCGACCGGTGCCATAATCGGCGCATGGCAGTCGGGCGCGCCTTCCCGCGGCTCCCCCGCGACGCCGTCGAGCGTCGGCTGTTCGTCGACGCGCCGCCGGCGGCCGTCTGGCTGGCCCTCCACGACCCGGACCGCTCGCCGAGCGCCGACATCATCCTGTCCCTCGACCCGGCCGGCCCGGACTGGCCGGCCGCCGGGGCGCGACGCACCGGGCGGCTACGCCTGGGCCCCCTGCCGCTGGGGGCCGAGATCGAGAGCCTCGAGGCTCGACCGGAGCGCCGCTTCCGGCTCGGGATCGCCGGGTCCGCCATCGTCGGCGAGCGACGCTGGGAGCTGGCGCCCGCCGCCGGGGGCACGCGGGTCGCGAGTGCGGTCCACCTCGAGGGTCGCTCACGGCTCGGCCGGGCCGTCCTGCGCCTGGAACGCCGGGCGCTGGGTCCTCGACTCGAGGCCGAGCTGGCGGCGCTGAAACGGACCGCGGAGGCATCCCCGGGCGCCCACAGCTGAGTGGCCCGGGTTCCTGGGAATGCATGCTGCGGCCGGTGCTGGCGGGTATATAATCAGACCGACGGTCGGTCTGATTATAGGTAAGCCGATGGCACGGACGCTCAACCCGACGACTCACGCGGTCCGCCGCGAGGCCTTCCTCGACGTCGCCGAGCGCCTGATCCGTTCGAAGGGCTACGAGCAGATGAGCGTCCAGGACGTCCTGGACGAGCTCGGCGCCTCCAAGGGCGCCTTCTACCACTATTTCGACTCGAAGGAAGCCCTGCTCGCGGCCGTCATCGAGCGCATGACGGACGTCGGGCTGGCCGTCATCGCGCCGATCGCGGCTGATCCTGACCTACCGGCGGCGGCGAAGCTCCAGGCGCTCTTCTCCACCGTCGGCCGCTGGAAGACGGAGCGGAGCGACCTCCTGCTGGCCCTGCTGCGGTCGTGGATGTCCGACGAGAACGATCTCGTCCGATCGCGGCTCGCCCGGGCAGGGTTGGCGCGCATGACGCCGATCCTGGCCCGGATCGTGCGCCAGGGCGCCGCCGAGGGGACCTTCAGCCCGACCTCACCCGACCAGACGGCGGCGGTCCTGCTCGGCCTCCTCTACGGATCGAGCGACGCGATCGGCCAGCTCGCTCTCGATCGCCTCGACGGCCGCATCTCGTTCGAGGAGGTGGAGGGGGCAATCGGCGCCTTCAGCGAAGCCATCGAGCGGATCCTCGGCCTGCCCGCCGGCTCGTTCGTCCTGGTCGACACGCCGTCCATGCATGTCTGGTTCGACTGAGAAGGGAGCACCCATGCCCGCCGTCATCACGCTCGAGCAGCTCACGAAGTCCTACGGCAGCCACCGCGGGATCGTCGACGTGGACCTCGCGGTCGAGCAGGGCGAGGTCTTCGGGTTCCTCGGGCCCAACGGCGCCGGGAAGACGACCACGATCCGGACGATGCTCGACCTCATCCGGCCCACGCGCGGCCGAGCGCTCGTGTTCGGCATCGAGTCGTCGGCCGACCCGGTGGCGATCCACCGCCGGATCGGCTACCTGCCCGGCGAGTTCGCGCTCTACGACCGGCTGACGGGCGCCCAGCACTGCGAGTACTTCGCGAACCTGCGGGGCGGCGTGGACAAGGCCTACCAGGCCAGCCTCATCGAGCGCTTCGACCTTGACCCGACACGCAAGTTCAAGGAGTACAGCAAGGGCAACAAGCAGAAGGTGGCACTCGTCATCGCCCTCCAGCACCGGCCCGAGCTGCTGCTGCTCGACGAGCCCACCTCGGGCCTCGACCCGCTGGTGCAGCAGACCTTCTTCACCGTTCTCCGCGAGGCGGTGGCCGGCGGAGCGACGGTCTTCCTCTCCTCCCACATCCTCTCCGAGGTGGAGAAGACCGCCGACCGCGTGGGCATCATCCGCGAGGGGAAGCTGGTCAAGCTCGGCACGGTCGACGACCTTCGCGACCTGGCCCACCACCAGGTCGAGCTGCGCTTCGCGGGCGAGGTCCCGGCGGCCGTCTTCGAGGCCCTGCCCGGCGTCAGCGAGGTGACGGTCGAGGACCACGTCCTCCGCCTGCGGGTCACCGGGGCGATCACGCCGGTCGTGCGGGCCGCGGCGACGTACGAGCTGCTGGACTTCGTCTCGCGGGAGCCCAGCCTCGAGGAGACGTTCCTTGCCCAGTACGGCCGCGAGGCCGTGGAGGTGAGCTGACATGGCGGTCCAGGCAGGCAGCTCCGGAGCGGGCGACGGCGTTCGCCCCGATCCCGCTGCGCCGCAAGCTCTACGGCTTCGGCTCCATCTACGGCAAGACGATCCGCGACTCCCGCCTGGCCTTCATCATCGCCGCCGGCCTGCTCGGCGGGATGGCGCTCGTCATGGGCGCGGCCGTGTCGAACATCTTCCCGACACCGGCCGCGAGGCTCGAGGTGGACGCGCTCTTCGGGAGCATCCCGGAGTCGATGATGCGACTGTTCGGCAACGTCGATCTGATCGGCTCGAAGGTCGGCACGCTGGGCGGCTACGTCACCTTCAAGTACAGCGCGATCTTCGCCCTCGGCACCGCGGTCTGGTCGATCATGGCCCTGTCCGGCACGCTCGCCGCCGAGGCGCGTCGCGGGAGCCTCGACTTCGTCGCTGCGGCTCCGTTCGGCAAACGCCGCATCGCCCTGGAGAAGCTGGCCGCCCACCTGACCCTGCTCTGGCTGGCGATGGTGGTCCTCGCCCTCATGACGACCTTCAGCTCGAACGTCTTCGGCAACGCCGCCCTCGGCGACCAGATCCCGCTGCAGTCGGCTGCCGGCTTCGCCCTGTGGATCGGCCTGCTCGCCATGTTCTTCGGCGGCCTCGCGTTCGCCATCTCGCCGCTCCTCGGCCGCGCCGGCGCGGCCGGGGTCGCCGGCCTCGGGATGGCCGCCCTGTGGATCACGAATGGCCTGAACGTCGGCGGTCCGCTCCTGGCCCTGAGCCCGTTCAACTGGACGTTCGACCACGTCCCGCTCGTCGGCGTGTATGACTGGCCGTCGCTCGCGCTCCTGGGGATCCTCGGTGTCGCCCTCTGCGCGGTCGGCGTGGAGCTCTTCGCGCGCCGCGACCTGGGCGTCACGGCCGGTCTCTCGCTTCCGCCGCTGCCGGCGCCGGTCCTCGGCGTCCAGGGGCCGACGACCCGGGCGTTCGGCGACCAGCTGCCCCGGGCCCTCTCGTGGGGGATCGGCCTCGGCCTGATCGGGATCCTCTACGCGTCGCTCGCCGGGTCACTTGCGGACCAGATCGGGTCGTCCTCCGGGATCCTGGACTCCTTCGCCAAGGTCTTCCCCGGGGCCGACTTCAAGTCGACCGGCGGGTGGATGCAGTTCTACGCGGAGCTGCTCTACATCGCAGCCGGCTTCGCGGCCGCCACGTTCGTGTCCAAGTGGGCGTCGGACGAGGGAGACGGCCGCCTGGAGCTGGTCCTGGGCACGCCGCTGGCCAGGCCCCGGTGGGTCGTCGCCGGCGGGATCGCCGCGCTCCTCGCGGTCGTCGTGACGACCGTCCTGTTCGCGGCCGGGGTCGGGCTCGGCTCCGCTGCGGGTGGCCTCGCCGCGGGCGATGCGATGCTCGGCTGTGCCTCGCTCGGCCTCTACGCGGCCGCGATCGTCGGGATCGGCGTGGCCGTCGGCGGCGTCTGGCGGACGTCGATCGCGGCCGAGATCGCCGCTCTCGTCGTCGTGGCTACCTACCTGCTCGACCTCGTGGCGCCGCCGCTGAACCTGCCTGACGCGCTCCACCAGCTCGCCCTGACCGCCCACTTCGGCAAGCCGATGATGGGGGAGTGGGACATGGTCGGCGTCGTCGCCTGCCTGGCGATCGCGATCGGCGGCATCCTCCTCGGCGCCTGGGGCATGGCCCGCCGCGACGTGGACTGATGGCGGACCCCGCAACGGGCGGGGGTGCCCGCCGCCCCGCCGGACCTCGCCCGCCAGGGGGCCAGCCGCGCGATCACGGTCGGCTCCGACGGGGTCGCCCGCTGCGCCTGGGGCGTCGAGGGCGAGCCGCTCTACCGCGCCTACCACGACGAGGAGTGGGGCCGCCCGTCGCGCGACGAGCGGCACCTCTTCGAGATGCTCATCCTCGAGGGGGCGCAGGCCGGACTCTCGTGGTCGACGATCCTGCGCAAGCGTGACGGCTATCGGCGGGCCTTCGCGGGCTTCGATCCCGCGGTCGTGGCCGCGTTCGACGAGGCCGATGTCGCCCGGCTGCTCTCCGATCCCGGCATCGTGCGCAACCGGCTGAAGGTGGAGAGCGCGGTCTCGAACGCACGGGCGGCGCTCGACCTGCGGGAGGGCGGGGTCTCGCTCGTGGACTTCCTGTGGGAGCTCGGCGGCGGGAGGCCTCGCGACGACCGGCCGGCGGTCCTCGGAGGGATCCCGGCCGAGACTGCCGAGTCACGGGCCATGAGCCGCGAGCTCAAGCGCCGCGGCTTCCGCTTCGTCGGCCCGACCATCTGCTACGCGTTCATGCAGGCGACGGGGATGGTGAACGACCACGTCGTCGGCTGCGCGGCGGGGGACGCGATCGCGACGGCCCCGTCATGACGAGCCGCGCCGCACCGGGTCGCGGTCGCCGCCCTACCCGCGCTGGTTGACCACCCAGACCCCGGCCACGATGAGGGCCGCCCCGGCCAGGAAGAAGGCGTCGACCGACTCGCCGAGCACGACGACGCCGAGGATCACGGCGACGACCGGCAGGAGGTAGGCAACCAGGCTCGCCCTCGTCGGGCCCCAGCCGGTGAGAAGCCGGAAGAAGACGATGTAGGCGAAGCCGGTGCCCAACGGCGCCGAGCCAGGCGACCGAGAATGACCGCTGCCGGAACGGTTGGCAGGGTGACGCCACCGTCGACAAGGAACGCGAGCAAGCCAACGAGCACCACCGACCAGCCGACCTGGCCCAGGGACAGGACGAGAGGGCGTGCGTCCCGCAGCGTTCGCCGGGCGTAGGTATTGCCGATGGCGTAGCACAGCGAGGCTCCGACGACGGCCAGCTCGCCGAGGAGCCGAGCCGCGCCGAGCGAGCTGCCGACGTCGGCCACGTTCTGCGCCGAGAGGAGGAGGATGCCCAGGAAGCCGAGGCCGATCCCGGCCAGCCGGCCCCGCGTGATCCGCTCGTCGTGGATGAAGGTGGCGGCGATCACGAGAGTGAAGAACGGCGCTGTCGACTGCAGGATCCCCGCCAGCCCGGAGTCGATGTGCTGCTCGGCCCAGCCGATGAGCCAGAACGGGATCGCGATGTTGACCGCTCCCAGGACCGCCAGGTGGGCGATCGTGCGCGGGTCCCGGGGCAGGGGCGTGCGGGTGACCGCCACCGCGACGAGCAGGATCGCGAAGCCGACGAGGACGCGGAGCAGGACCAGGCTGAGGGGCGGCAGCGTCTCCACGCCGATCTTGATGAAGAGGTAGCTGCTGCCCCACATCAGGGCGAGCGTTCCGAGCAGGACGGCATAGCCGGTCTGGGGGCGTGCGGGGTCGCTCGGGGCGGAGGTGGGGGTGGACCGGGCTGGCTCGATCGGGGGCCGGGGGTCGGTCGGCGCGACGAGCGCCTCGAAGGCACCCGACGGCGCGCCGGCCCGCGCGAGGATCTCGATCGGCGTCGCGGCTGCCGCCGGCGCTTCTGCGGGCGCGAAGGGCGCGCTCGACGGCGGTCGCTGGGGCTCGGGGGTCACCGCCGGAGTCTGCCACGGCGCCCGCGCCCCTGTCGGGCCCTGCCGTTCCCGGCCAGGGTGCCCGCGTGTGGTGCGTGCTGACGATGGCGGTGCTGCTACAGCCGCGCCTCCACTCGCGGCCTCGGCCGTCGCCGCCGGGGTCTTCCCGCGTAGGGGAGGAGTCGCCCGCGAGGGGAAGGTCCTCGGACCGCTACCATTCCCGGCGACGCCCGCCCAGGGCGATCGCGGGCGAGCGGCACGGGTTGGAGGGACGGATGCGGCTCTGGGGCGGGCGCTTCGATGGCTCGACGGACATGCGCACGGCCGACTTCACCCGCTCGCTCGATCTCGATCGGGCACTCGCGCTGGACGACCTCGCCGGCTCCGTCGCCCACGTGCGCGGCCTGGGCCGGGCCGGGCTCCTGGCGCCTGACGAGGTCGCGGCGCTCGTGGCCGGCCTCGACGGCCTGCGCGCCGAGGTAGAGGCCGGGACGTTCGCCTGGGACCCGGCGCTCGAGGATGTCCACATGAACCTCGAGGACGCGCTTGTCCACCGTATCGGGGCCGTGGCGGGCAAGCTCCACACGGGGCGCTCCCGCAACGACCAGGTGGCGACCGACCTGCGCCTCTGGGCGCGGCGCACGATCGACGCCCTGGACGTGGGCCTCCTGGACATGGAGCGGGCGCTCGTCGGGGTCGCGGATCGCGACGGCGACGCGATCCTGCCCGGCGCGACCCACATCCAGCCGGCCCAGCCCGTGCTCCTGGCCCACCACCTGCTGGCCTACGTCGAGATGCTCGAACGCGATCGGGGCCGGCTCGCGGACTGCCGCCGGCGCACGAACGTGAGCCCGCTGGGATCGGGTGCGCTCGCCGGCGCCGGCTATCCCCTTGATCGGGAGGCCACGGCCCGCGAGCTGGGATTCGCGGCGGTCAGCGCGAACTCCCTCGACGCCGTCTCCGACCGCGACTTCGTGGCCGAGCTGCTCTTCGCCTGCGCCCTGGCGATGGTCCACCTGTCGCGCCTGGCCGAGGAGATCACGTGGTGGTCGAACCCGCGCTTCGGCTTCGTTCGCCCGTCGGATGCGTTCTCCACCGGCTCGTCGATGATGCCGAACAAGAAGAACCCGGACCCGGCCGAGCTGGTCCGCGGGCGGGCCGCCCGCGTCGTGGGGTCGCTGGCCGGCTTCCTGGCCCTGCTCAAGGGGCTTCCGCTGGCCTACCAGCGCGACCTCCAGGAAGACAAGCCGCCGCTCTTCGAGGCGTGTGCCACCCTGGAGGCCTCGCTCGGGGTGATGGCCGGGATGATGGCGACGCTGGGCGTCGACCGCGAGGCGATGCGACGGGCCGCCGACGAGGGGTTCACCACGGCCACGGCGGTCGCCGATGCCCTCGTCCGGCTGGGGGTGCCGTTTCGGGTCGCCCACACCGTCGTCGGGCGCCTGGTGCTGGAGGCCGAGCGGACCAGGACGGGCCTGATCGACCTCGACGACGCGACGATCGCGACTGCGCTCGCCGAGGCGACCGACACGACGGCGATGGGGCTTGCGGGGGATCCCGCTGTCGCGGCCGAGCTGCGTGCCGCTGCAACCCTCGAGGCGGCGCTCGCTTCGTGCGACGTCCTCGGCGGCACGGCGCCGGGACGGGTGGCCGAGGCCCTGGCCGCGGCCCGGGAGCGGCTCGGGGCGCCCTGACGCCGGTCCGGGGAGCGGCTCCGCAATGCCCGTGGTCGCTTGCGCCGCGCACGGCCGCGCGCCGGCCACGCCGAGCCTCGCCGGAGGCGCGCTGGCGCTGGGCGAGCGGCCGGGGGCCGCGCGCCGGCCACGCCGAACCTCGCCGGAGGCGCGTTGGCGCGCTGGCCGAGCGGTCGGGGCCACGCTCCGGCCGCGCGCGGGCCACACGCCGGCCACGCCGAGCCTCACCGGAGGCGCGCTGGCGCTGGGCGAGCGGCCGGGGGCCACGCTCCGGCCGAGCCCCGTGCCCGCCCGCGCGCCCTTGCCCATCGCCGGAATTGCGTCCCTGGACCGTTAGCCGATAGGCTCGGCGCCGCGCGCAGTCCGCCAGGCGGCAATGCCTCCTGCCGTCGCTGCAATCGTGCTTGGATCGGCACGCGCCTCGCCTCGACCAGTTCCTGGCGCGGCCGTCGGGCCGCCCGCGATCCGCCGAACGGTCCCGTGGCGCAAGAACGTCAGGTTGCCGGTGGTTGGTCCGCCGGCACCGTGCGCGGCCGCACGCGCCGGCGCATCGCGAGCTGCCTCGGAATGGGTCGGAACGACAGGGCTGCGATCGGCGCGTTCGGTCGAGCCATCCAAACCGCGATGTCGCGCCCGCCGGCCGGAAAGGCGGCGCGAAGGAGTGCCCGGTGCGACGCGGACCGTCGGCGATTGACGGTGCTCTCGGCGACAACCACCCAGGTACCGATGATCGCCGGCGCCCACCCCATGGATATCGCGATCCTCGGAGCAAGGCGACGGTACCGATCGACCTGGGCGATCAGCCCCTGCGGGTCGGCAAGCTCGGTCTTGAGCTCGAGCACCAGGAGCGCGCGCGGGACGGGATGGTAGGCGAGCACATCGATGCTGCCGCGCTCGCCCCAGATCGAGAACGTGACCTCGGGGCGGGCTGACCATCCGCGACGCGCCAGGTCGGCCACGACCGCATCGGCCAGGGCAGCGTGCCCGGCCGCGATGACGCGGTCCAGATCACCGCCGCGCCACCGCGGGGCGAGGTCGACCCGCATGTCGAGGCCTGCCGAGACGCGGCGGATGGCAGCCAGCGACAGGGTCTCGAGATGGCCACGTTCCAGGCGCGAGATCAGCGACGCGTGAAACGCCTGCTCGAGCGGCGAGGTCCTGCTGGCGCCAGCAGCGTCGCAGGCGCAATGCCCGGACCGCTCCTCCGAACCGTCGGTCATCCACGCGCACATCATGGCGGGCGCCAATTCGGCCGCTCTTACCACAGGCGTCCGGCCCCAGGTCCCGCGTGGCTCCCTCGCCCGACGCGGTGCCCACCTCCGGAGACGGCGCCTCGCCGCACCGCGGAGTTGCGCCCACGGACCGTTAGCCAGCCGCCGCGTGCCGCGGTCGAGTTGGTCGAGGCGATCGGCGTCGCGCCGCGCCCACGATCATGCCCCGGCGGTCGGAGCGAATCGCGCGGGCGTGGGCCTGTCCAGCCGTTGCGCCGCTCGCGATCCGCCTAACGGTCCGCGGGCGCAAGAACGCCACGAACGCGGCGCGCCCGGGTCGGATGGTCGTGTTTGAGGTTGTCGGTGGCGCCAGCGAGGCCCGCGCAACCGACCGCGGCCGCATGGTGCAGCGCTCGGTCGCCCTGCCCGGGCGGCGAGCGGCCCGGGCGCCCCGAAGCCCGCGGCAGCATGGTGCACCGCTCGGTCGCCCTGCCCGGGCGGCGAGCGGCCTGGACCCACCGAAACCCGCGGCCGCATGGTGCACCGCTCGGTCGCCCTGCCCGGGGCGGCGAGCGGCCCGGGCGCCACCGAAGCCCGCGGCCGTCATGGTGCCGGCGCGGCGAGTCGCGCCTGTCCGGGCGGCGAGCGGCCCACGCACCGACACCCACGCCATCATGCCGGGCGGCGAGCGGCCCGGGCGCACCGAAACCCGCGGCCGTCGTGCCGCGCGGGCGCGGCCGGCGGCAACCGGCTCAGCTGGCGTCGAGGTCGAGGTCGAGGGTGGCGATCGTCTCGCGGAGCAGCCCGGCCGAGCGCCGCAGTCCGGATGCCTCCTCGGCCGAGAGCGCGAGGCGCAGGGTTCGCTCGACGCCGCCGCGCCCGACGACCGTGGGCACCGACAGGTAGACGTCGTCGATGCCGTAGTAGTCGCTGATGAGCGAGCTCACCGAGAGCACGGTCGACTGGTCGCGCAGGATCGCCTCCACGATCCGGACCAGCCCGGCCGCCACCGCGTAGTAGGTGGCGCCCTTGCGCTCGATGATCTGGTAGGCGGCATCCCGCGTCGCCTCGAAGATCTTCCCCAGCGCGGCCGGGTCATGCCCGACCTCGTTGGCGGTGGCGAAGTCCGCCAGCGGCATGCCGGCGATGTTGGCGAGCGACCAGACCGGGACCTCAGTATCGCCGTGCTCACCGGCGATCCAGGCGTGCACCGACCGTGGGTCGACGCCGTAGTGCTCGGCGAGGAGGGCGCGGAAGCGCGCCGTGTCGAGGACGGTGCCGGACCCGATGACCCGGGCTGCGGGCAGGCCCGAGATCCGGAACGTGAGGTAGGCCAGGACGTCGACCGGGTTGGTGGCGACCAGGATGATCCCCTCCGGGTTGGCAGCGGCGACGGCCGGGACGACCTGGCGGAAGATGGCGGTGTTCTTCCGGACCAGGTCCAGGCGGGTCTCGCCGGGCCCCTGGGCGGCGCCGGCCGAGATCACGGTGATCGCCGCACCGGCGCAGTCGTCCATCGACCCGGCCCAGATCCGCGTGTTCCGGCCGAAGGGCACCGCGTGCATGAGGTCCATCGCCTCGCCCTCGGCCTTCCGGGCGTTGGCGTCGACCAGGACGATCTCGGCGGCCAGGCCGGACAGCAGCAGGCCGAAGGCGAAGGTGGAGCCCACGGCGCCGGTGCCCACGACGGCGACGCGGGTGGGGTGGGCCTCGGCGGAACCCGGTGCCGGGTGCGCGGGAAGGACGGGACGCGGGGCGGTCGCTCATGGCGCCAATTGTGGCCCAGCGGGCGGACGTGCCCATTCGCAACCTTTGCGGCACCGAGCCGATCGCCCTCCGTGGGCCTCGCGCGACATTCCGCGACCTACCGTCCGGGAAGCGGGCGGGCCGGGATCCCGGCCGCGTCGAGGGAGGAGGCTCGAGCCGTGGTGAACACCGGCGATACGGCGTGGATGCTCATGTCCACGGCCCTGGTCATGCTCATGACCCCGGGCCTGGCGTTCTTCTACGGCGGCCTCGTGCGCACGAAGAACGTCCTGTCCACCATCATGCACAGCTGGTTCATCCTGGCCCTGGTCAGCGTCACCTGGGTGGTCTTCGGGTACTCGCTGGCGTTCGGGCCCAGCCAGAACGGCATTCTCGGCGGGTTCAACTACCTCTTCCTGCACGGCGTCGGCGCGACGCCCAACTCGTACGCCACCACGATCCCGGCGGCGCTGTTCGCGGTCTACCAGATGATGTTCGCGATCATCACGCCGGCCCTGATCACGGGCGCGTTCGCCGAGCGCAAGAGCTTCCGGGCCTTCGTCGTCTTCGCCCTCCTCTGGTCGACCCTCGTCTACCTGCCGATCTGCTACTGGGTCTGGAACGTCGACGGCTGGCTCTACCGGCTGGGCGTCCTCGATTTCGCCGGCGGCACGGTCGTCCACATCAGCTCCGGGGTGGCGGCGCTCGTCTGCGCCCTGTTCCTCGGCAAGCGGATCCGGGCCGAGTCGGAGCGGTTCGAGCCCCACAACGTGACCTACGTCGTCCTCGGCGGGGCGCTCCTGTGGTTCGGCTGGTTCGGCTTCAACGCGGGCTCGGCCTGGGCCGCGAACGGCATCGCCGTCAACGCCCTGCTGGTCACGAACACGGCCGCGGCAGTGGCGTCACTCACGTGGCTGATGATCGGCTGGTGGCACAAGGGCGCTCCCTCGATGGTGGGCGCGGTCTCGGGCGCGGTCGCCGGCCTCGTTGCCATCACGCCGGCATCGGGGTACGTCGACATCGGCGGCGCGCTGGTGATCGGGATGGCGGCGGGCTCGATCTGTTACGCGGCGATCCTCCTCCGCGAGCGGCTCGAGGTCGATGACGCCCTCGACGTCTGGGCCGTCCATGGTGTCGGCGGGACGATCGGGGCGATCCTCACGGGCGTGTTCGCCTCGACCCTGGTGAACCCGGCCGTGAACGGCGGCGGGCTCCTCGAGAGCGGCAACCCCGCGCTCCTGTTCCACCAGATCATTGCCGTCGCCGCCACCTGGACCTTCAGCGGGGCCATGACGTTCGCGATCCTCAAGGTGGTCGACCTGGCCTTCGGGGTCCGCGTCAAGGAGGCGGACGAGATCGCGGGCCTCGACCTGGCCCTCCATCGCGAGATCGCCTACCAGGCCTGAGCGACCGGCCGGATCGAACGCGTCACGGCGGCTGCCCGCCTTCCTCGGAGGCGGGCAGACGATCGAGCAGGCCGTCAGGCGTCGACCGAGCCGGCACCCTCCACGCGGAGGGCATAGCCGCGGGAGCGAACGTTGCGCAGCCCCGGGTGACCGGCCTCGACGAGCTTCGCGTTGAGCCGAGCGAGGTGCGTTCGCAGCGTCTCGACGTCGACCGCCGCCGGGTCGGCCCACGCCGCCCGGAGCAGCAGGCGGTGGTCCACGACGCCGCCCCGCCGGGCGGCCATGGCCGCGAGCAGGTCGAACTCCGTCGGGGTCAGCGCGAGCGGCCGGGTCGCCACCCCCGCCTCGCGGCGGGCGACGTCGATGCGGAGGCCGTCCGGCAGCCGGCCGGAGTCGCTCGGGGCCGGGATGCCGCGGCGCGCCGCGGCCGCGATCCGGGCCAGCAGCTCCAGGGGCCGGATGGGCCGGCCGACGACATCCACGGCGCCGGCGTCGAGGGCGGCCGCCACCACCGCCTCGTCGACGAGGTCCGCGAGGACCAGGAGGGGCGCGTCGCTGTAGCCGCCCAGGCGGCCGATCAGGTCGGCCGGCGACCCGTCGCCGATCGCGGGGTCGACGACGAGGACGTCGGGCCGATCGCCGACGAGCCTCGCGATCGCGACATCGAGCCGGTAGGCCGTCATCACCTCGTGGCCGGCGGACCCGAGGGCACTGGCGACGGTTCCCACGTCCCTCGGGAGCGGGGCGGCGACAAGGACGCGGAGGCGGGCGCCGGGTCGGACGGTCGTGGTCGTCACCTCGTGGCCGGGACGCGGCCCTCCCGGGTCGGGTGGATCGTACGCGGGCGGGGCGTGTGCGGGCGATCGCGCGCCGGCAGGCGCCGTTCGCGTTCGCAACCGCAACCGCGACGCCACCCGATCCGAACCAGGACGTGCCGTGGCGGCACTGATCGCTCTGCGGCGGCGGAGTACGGTCGGCCTCCCGCGATGCGGAGGAGGCCCTGCGACCCCACGGAGGCCGCCCGATGGACCGCTTGCGACGCTCGCGCCGCCCCGCCGCACCGTCCATCCCCGCCGCGCCCCTCTATGACCCGCGCTTCGAGCACGACGCCTGCGGGGTCGGCTTCGTCGCGGAGACCGGGCGCGACCGCCGGCGCTCGGAACGCGTGGTGCCGGAGGCGCTCCAGGCGCTCGCGGCGCTGACCCATCGCGGGGCGATCGCCGCCGATGCCCGGACCGGCGACGGCGCCGGGCTCGCGGTGCCGCTCGCACCCGGGCTCGTGGCCGCGCTCGCCGCCGACGCCGGTGCACCGCTCGCCGATCCGTCGCGGGCCGCCGTGGGCGCCGTCTTCCTGCCGGCGAACCCGGCTGCCGGAGCGGCCGCACGCCGCCTCCTCGAGGACGCGCTCGCCGCCGAGGGCCTCGCCGCCCTTGCCTGGCGGCGCGTGCCCGTCGACCCGTCCGTGCTTGGGCCCGAGGCTGCCGCGTCCGCCCCCGACATCCGCCACGTGGTGGTGGCTCGCCCGCCGGCCATGGGCCCCGCGGGCTTCGAGCGGGCGCTCCTTCTCGCCCGCCGGACGGCCGAGGCGGCGGCCGCCGACGTGCCCGGCCTCGAGGCCTTCCACGCGGCCTCCCTGTCGGCCCGGACGCTCGTCTACAAGGGACTCTTCGTCGGGGCCGAGCTCGGGCGCTTCTACGCCGACCTCGCCGCCGGGGCCATCCGCGTCCCGTACGCCATCTTCCACCAGCGCTACTCGACGAACACCCACCCGTCGTGGTCGCTCGCCCAGCCGTTCCGGCTCGTGGCCCACAACGGCGAGATCAACACCCTGCGCGGGAATCGCGAGGCGATGCGCGGCCGAACGGCCCGACTCGGCGGTGGGCGCCTCGGCCGGCGCCTCGGCGAGCTGGCGGCCGGGGGCCGACCGCTCCTGGACCCGGCGGGCTCGGATTCGACGTCGCTCGACGAGGCCCTCGAGCTGCTGCTGGCGGCCGGCTGGCGGATCGACGCCGCCGTGATGGCCCTCGTGCCCGAGGCGCTCGAGCTGCGGGACGACGCCGTGCCCGGCCTCGCCGCGTGGCAGGCCGCCGCCCAGGCGCGCGTCGAGCCGTGGGACGGGCCGGCCGCGCTCGTCTTCTCCGACGGGCGACGGGTGGGCTGCGTCCTCGATCGGAACGGGCTGCGCCCGGCGGCCTTCGAGGTGCGCCGCGACGGCTTCGTCGTCTGCGGCTCGGAGGCGGGCATGCTCTCCGTGGATGCCGGCCAGGTCGTCCGCCGCGGTCGGCTCGGACCGGGCGAGGTCCTGCTCGTCGACACCGTCGCCGGCCGGATCCTCGAGGACGGCCGGGCGAAGCGGGCCACGGTCGCGGCCGCCACCGCGGGCACGCCGCCGCTCCTCCTCGAGGCGGTCGTCGCCTCGCCAGGCGTCGCCGGCGACGCCGCGATCGAGGTCGATGGCGATGCGGCCCGTCGCCGCCAGGTCCTCCACGGCCTCGACGCCGAGCGACTGCGCCTGACCGTCAGGACCATGGCGAGCAGCGGCCGCGAGCCCACCTGGAGCATGGGCGACGACACGCCGCTCGCGGTGATGGCCCGGCGCCCGCGCGGCGTCGCCGGCCACCTCCGCCAGGCGTTCGCCCAGGTCACCAACCCGCCGATCGATCCGGAGCGCGAGCGCATCGTCATGAGCCTCGAGGTCGCCATCGGCCCGCGGCCGCCCCTGCTCGACCGCGTCGGCCGAGGCGCCCCGCGCTGCGTCCGGCTCCCGGGGCCGATCCTGGGCACGACCGGGCGCGACGCGCTCCGCCGCCTCGGGCGCCGCGGGCCGGGCGACGCGGTGCCGTGGCGCATCGTCACTCTCGACGCCACGTGGCCGACGGCTCACGGGCGGGCCGGGTTGGCCCAGGCCCTCGACCGCCTCGTGGTCCAGGGCACCCGCGCGCGTGACCAGGGAGCCGACCTGCTGCTGGTCAGCGACCGCGAGGCGGGATCCGGCCGCGTGCCCGTCCCGAGCCTGCTCGCGGTGGGCGCGCTCAACACCGCGTTCGTCGAGGCCGGCCGCCGCGACGCCTGCGATCTCGTCGCGGACGCCGGCGACGCCTTCGACGTCCACGCGGTGGCGATGCTCCTCGCCGCCGGCGCCGATGCGGTGCACCCGTGGCATGCGATCGCGCTGGCGCGCGATCTCGCCGGGACGCGGGGCTACGAGGACCTCGCCCCGGACGACACGGAGGCCCGGCTCCTCGGCGCGCTGGAGCACGGCCTGCGGAAGGTCCTGGCGCGGATGGGCATCAGCACCCTCGCGTCGTACCGCGGCGGCCAGCTGTTCGATGCCATCGGGCTCCACGACGAGGTCGCGGAACGGTGCTTCCCGGCTGCTCCGCGGACATCCGGCAGCGCGACCCTCGAGCGCTTCGCGGGCGAGGCGCTGGCCCGCCACGCTGCGGCCTACCTGGACGTTCCCGCGCCCGCCGCGGCCCCCGCCCTCCTCGATCCCGGGTTCGCCCGCTTCCGGGCCGACGGCGAGCTGCACGCGTTCGCGCCCGCGGTGGTGAAGGCGACCCAGGCCCTCGCGGCCGGACATCCGGCCGGCATCGGTCCGGGCGCCGCCCTGGCCCCGGCCGCGGAGGACGGGGCGGTGGACGCCCATCTCGCGACCTATCGGGCGGCCGTGCGGCGGGGTGAGCCGGCCATGGTCCGCGACCTGCTGGCCCTGCGCCGCTCCCGTCCGGTCCCCCTCGCCGCCGTCGAGCCCGCCGCTGAGATCGTCCGCCGCTTCGTTTCGTCGGCGATGAGCCTGGGCGCCCTGTCTCCGGAGGCGCACCGTGCGCTCGCGATCGGGATGGGCCGCCTCGGCGCCGCCTCCAACTCCGGCGAGGGCGGCGAGGACCCCGCGGCCTATGAGCCCGACGAGAACGGCGAGCGGGCCGAGTCGGCGATCAAGCAGGTGGCGTCGGCTCGATTTGGCGTCACGGCCCGCTACCTTGCCCGGGCCGAGCAGCTCGAGATCAAGATGGCCCAGGGCAGCAAGCCGGGCGAGGGCGGTCAGCTGCCGGCGGCGAAGGCAACCCCGCTGATCGCGGCGCTCCGCCGGGGTCAGGTCGGGATGACGTACATCAGCCCGCCCCCGCACCACGACATCTACTCGATCGAGGATCTCGCCCAGCTGATCGCCGATCTGCGGGCCGTGAACCCGTCCGCCCGGATCGGGGTCAAGCTCGTCGCGTCGGCCGGCGTCGGCACCATCGCCGCCGGGGTCGCCAAGGCCCACGCCGACTACGTGCTCATCTCGGGGCACGCGGGCGGCACGGGCGCGAGCCCGCTCTCCTCGATCAAGTCGGTCGGAGCACCCTGGGAGCTCGGGCTCGCCGAGACCCACCAGGTGCTGGTCCGGCAGGGCCTCCGCGACCGGGTCGTCCTGCGCACCGACGGGGGCCTGCAGACCGGGCGCGACGTCGTGATCGCGGCCCTGCTCGGCGCCGAGGAGTTCGGCTTCGGGACGGCAGCCCTCGTCGCGATCGGCTGCGACATGGCCCGCCAGTGCCACCTCGACACCTGCCCCACGGGGATCGCGACCCAGCGCGAGGACCTGCGGGCCAAGTTCGCCGGCACGCCCGAGCAGGTGGTTGCGTTCTTCACCGCCCTGGCCGAGGACGTGCGGCGCGAGCTGGCCGCCCTCGGCTTCCGGAGCCTTGTCCAGGCCGTCGGTCGCACCGATCGCCTCGTGGCGGTGGACGGGTCCGCCCTCGACCTGTCCGACGTCGTCGCGGCACCGCCGTGGCGACTCCCCGCGGGTCGGGCGAGCGCGGCGCCGAAGGAGCTCGGACGACTGGCCGCGGCGCCCGCGGCGAGCCCGCTCGACGAGCGGCTCGCGGATGCGCTGGGACCCGCGATGCCTGCCCTCGCCGGCCGCGGAGCACCGGCCCCGGTGGTGCTCTCGGCCGTCCTCACGACGGCCGAGCGGACGGTCGGGGCCCGGATCTCGGGCGACCTGGAGCGGGCCCGGGACCGGGATGGGCGCGGTGCACCCGCCGCGGAAGGAGGACTTGGCCGGACCGTCATCGACCTGCGGACCACCGGCGCCGCCGGGCAGAGCCTGGGGGCGTTCCTCGCCGACGGCGTCCGGATCGCCGTGAGCGGCGTTGCCAACGACTACGTGGCCAAGGGTCTCTCGGGCGGCTGGGTCGTCGTCCGTCCGTCGATGACGGCCGGATTCCGGGCGGACGGTGAGGCGATCGCCGGCAACACCTGCCTCTACGGGGCGACCGCCGGCCGTCTCCACCTGGTGGGCCGGGCGGGGATGCGCTTCGCCGTGCGCAACTCGGGAGCCGTCGCGGTGGTCGAGGGGATCGGTGCCCACGGCTGCGAGTACATGACGGGCGGGGTCGTCGTCGTCCTGGGACCAACCGGCCGCAACTTCGGGGCCGGCATGACGGGGGGTCGCGCCTACCTCTACGACCCGGACGGACAGGTCCCGCTGCGGATCAATGCGGGGAGCGTGGCGGCCAGGCCGCTGACGTCGCCGGCGCCGGCCGCCGAGGACGACCGCGGTGCGGGTGGCGACGGCTCGCCCGCGGATCGCGATCCCGCCCGCGAGGGCGGACGCCGGCGTGACGATGCCGCCGAGCCCGAGGTGGAGCTGCGCACCCTGGTGAGCGCGCACGCGGCCGAGGGCAGCGGCCTCGCCTCTTCGCTGCTCGCGTCCTGGGAGACCGCGCGGCGGTCGTTCTGGCTGGTGGAGCCGCTGCCCCCCGCCTGAGCGCCGGGTGGAAGAGGCTCGCGCGTCCCGCGGCCGGCCTCGGCCTCCGGCACCGCGGCCGGCCTCCGCTTCCGGCACCCGCCCTCGGGTTCAGCCGCCCGCGAGCGCCCCGGCGATCGCGGCCACGTGGGCGCCGGTCGTGCCGCAGCAGCCGCCGATGATCGACGCGCCAAGGTCGACCGCCCGACGCGCATACGCCGCCGCGTCCGCCGGCGTGGCCGGGTAGGTCACGGTCCCGTCGGCCGGCCGCGGTCGGCCGGCCCGCGTTCGCCTTGGCCACGAGGGGCAGGCCCGGCGCGCCGTCCCGGAGGGCCGGGAGGACGTCGAGCACGGCCTCGAACCCGCCGCCGCAATTGGCCCCGACGGCGGCGACGCCGAGCTCGGCCAGAATCGCGGCCACGGCCTCGGGTCGATCGCCGAAGAGGGTGCGACCGCGTTCGAACGTCATGGTCGCGACGATCGGGATCCGTGGCGCAGCCTCGCGGGCGCCCTCGACCGCCGCCCGGGCCTCGGCGAGGTCGGCCATCGTCTCGATCCACAGGAGGTCCACCCCGGCGGCCGCGAGCGCCGCTGCCTGGGCGGCGAACGCGTCGCGGGCGGCCCCGGGCGCCAGGGTGCCGTAGGGGGCAAGGATCGCGCCGGTGGGGCCGATGTCGCCGGCGACCGCGATCCCCGGCGGAGCGGCCCCGCGGGCGATGACGGTCGCCGCCCGGCACACGTCCGCGGTCCGACCGGCGGCCGGCCCGTCGGCGAGGCGCACGCGGCTCGCGCCGAACGTGCAGGTGAGGATGACGCGCGAACCAGCGGCCGCGTGCTCCCCGTGGACGGCCGCCACCGCCGCGGCGCCGGGCGCGGTCAGGATCCACGCCTCGGGCGGCATGCCCGCCGGAAGACCGCGCGCGATCAGGGCGCTGCCCATCGCTCCGTCCGCGGCCACGGGACCGTGATCGAGCCCGAGGAGCGCGTCGAGCGGCCGGGGGATCCGGGGCGGACTGTTCACCGCCGGTGACCGTGCACCACCCGGAGCGGTGCCGTCAAGGGCCGGCGCTCCGGATCAGGCCGCGGGTCGCTACTCCCCGGGCGCCTCGAGGCGGTAGCCGACCCCCCGGACCGACGTGGGCAGCGGCGCGCCGGCCTCCTCGAGCTTGGCCCGCAGGCGGGCGAGGTGCGGCTTCAGCCACTGCGGGTCGGGATCCGGGTCGCTGGGCCAGCCGGCCGCGAGCAGCCGGTCGTGGGGAACGACTCGTCCCCGGGCGGCCGCGAGCGACGCGAGCAGGGCGAACTCCGTCCGCGTCAGGGCCAGGACCGTGCCGTCCACCGATGCCTCGTGGCGGCCGGTGTCGAGCGTCAGCGAACCCACGTGGAGCCCGCCGGCCGGGGCGTCGCCGCCTTCGAGGCGGCGCATGACGGCGCGGATCCGGGCCAGCAGCTCCTGCTTGCCGAACGGCTTCGTGACGTAGTCGTCGGCGCCCGCGTCGAGCGCCTCGACCTTGGCCTGCTCGTCGGCCTCGCCCGTCAGGACGATGATCGGTGTCCGGCTCGTGCGGCGGATCTCGCGGCAGACGTCCACCCCGTCGCGGCCCGGCATGGCGAGGTCGAGCAGCACGAGGTCGGGCGTCTCCTCCTCGAAGCGCCGCAGGGCGCTGTCGCCGTCGTAGGCCGTGATCACCTGGTGGCCGGCGGTCCCGACCAGGGCGGTCACCGCGCCGACCATCGCCGGCTCGTCGTCGACCACGAGGATGCGGAGCCCGGCCGCGGCCTGGGGCATGGTCATCGCGTGCCTACCTCCACTCTGTTCGTCAGCGCTCGCCGGCCGCGGGAAGGGCGACGACGAAACGGCTCCCGCCGTACCCGTTGCCCTCGATCCAGACCCGGCCGCCCATCGCATCGACGAGGCGCCGGGCGGCGTAGAGGCCGATCCCGGATCCGCGTCCGCGCTGACGGGCCTTGCGGACGAAGGCCTCGAAGACGGTCTCCCACTCCTCGATGGGTACCCCGGGTCCATCGTCGGTGACGTAGACGCGTATCTCGCCGGCCTGGCGCCACGTCCCCACCGAGACCCCCGAGCCCCGCGGCGCGTACTTGGCCTCGTTCTCGAGGAGCAGCTCCATCACCTGGCGGAAGCGCGGCTCGTCCCCGACGCCGACGAGCGTGTCGTCGGGGTGCTCGGAGCGAAGCCGGTGGTTGCGAAGGAGTGGCCGCAGGAGGTCGATCGTCTCCGCGACCGTGCCGCCCACGTCGAACGGGCTGCGGGCCAGGGCGACGAGGCCCTCGCCGCGGACGGAGACGAGGATCGAGTCCACCAGGCGGTCGAGGCGGGTGATCTGGTCGATGGCGGCGTTGCGCCAGTCCTCGGCGCTGGCCCGGGCGGGGGCCTCGCTGATCCCGGCGGCCGCGTCCGCGAGCAGGTCGACGTAGGCCCGGACGACCGAGAGGGGCGTCCGCAGCTCGTGGGTCACGAGCGAGAGGAGCTCGGCCCGGGCCTCGTCGAGCCCCTGGAGGGTCTCGAGCTGACGCTCCTGCTCGCGCTGGAGGTGGCCCTTCTCGACGATGCCGGCGAGGAGGGCCGCGATCGTGACCATGAGGGTGACTTCGCGCGGGGTGAACCGCCGGGTCTCCACGGTCTGCACGTTCAGGACGCCGACGACGATGTCGTTCCAGGTGAGCGGCACCGACAGCATCGACGTGAGACCGGCCAGGTCGAAGCCGCGCAGGTACTTGAAGCGGGGGTCGAGACGGACGTCGGGGACCTCGATCGGGCGCCGGCTCGCGGCCGCAGCCCCGGTGATCCCCTCGCCGAGGGCCAGGCTGACGCGCCCGACGTGCTCCTGGTCGAGGCCGTTCGTCGCGGCGAGGGTCAGGCGGTTGTCGGCATGGTCGAGGAGGTAGAACGAGGAGACCTCGACGTGGAGCGCCTCCCGGGTCCGGTCGACAACGGTCTGCATCAGCTCGTCCCAATCGCGGGCCTGGGTCGCGAGCTGGGCGAACTCGTGGAGGAAGGAGAGCTCGCGCAGGGTCCGCCGGCGATCCGCCTCCCCGGCCGGATGGTCGACGGCGGACCCCACCTCGACCGGTTCGTGGGTCCCGGCCGGGGCGATTCCGTTGCCGTCGACAGGCGGCTCCGCCGCGGGCGCGACCAGGGGGGCGGCGCCAGCCGGCGCGGCGCCGGCCGGCCTGACGCCCGGAGGGCCGGCTGCAGACAGGTCGCGGGCGCGCTTCGACATCGCCACGGGATTGTCGCGCGAACGGGCGCCCGGCGCCCGCCAGCCCCCCGGCGGTAGGGGCGCAGCCCGCGGTCAGGACGCCGGGCTGGCCGGCTCCGGATCGGTCACCGTGGCCGGGAGGTCGGGCAGGAGCGGGTCCGTCCACGTCCACGCGGCCCCGTGGTGGGCGCCCACGGCGCCGTGGCGGGCCGCCTCCACCCGCAGGGGGAGGCCGAAGATCTCGATGAACCCGACGGCGCTGGCGTGGTCGAAGGCGTCGCCCTCGTCATACGTCGCGAGGTTCTTGTCGTACAGCGAGAGCGGCGAACGCCGGCCGTTCGCGGTGGCGGCGCCGTGGTCGAGGCGCACGCGAGCCTCGCCGGAGACCGCCCGGTCGGAGCTGGCGACGTAGCCGCGGAGGTCGCGGTGGAGGGCGCTGAACCACAGGCCGTCGTAGGTGAGCTGGGCGATCTCGGAGGCCACGAAGCGGTTGAAGCGGAGCGTGTCCTTGGAGAGGACGAGGCCCTCCAGCGCGCCGTGGGCAGCGTGCAGGATCGTCGCCGCCGGGGCCTCGTAGATCTCGCGGCTCTTGATGCCCACGAGGCGGTCCTCCACGTGGTCGATCCGACCCACGCCGTGCGCGCCCCCGAGGGCGTTGAGGTGCTCCACCAGCGCGACCGGTCCCAGGCGCCCGCCGTCGAGCGAGACCGGGATGCCGCCCTCGAAGCCGATGATCACCTCCACGGCCGCCGGCGCGGATGCCGGGTCGACGGTCCAGGCGAAGGCGTCGGCCGGCGGCGCGACCCAGGGGTCCTCGAGGACGCCGGTCTCGCACGAGCGGCCCCACATGTTGACGTCGATCGAGTACGGCGAGGCCTTCGTGATCGGGATCTCGATCCCCCGCGCGTTCGCGTAGTCGATCTCCTGGTCGCGCGAGAGGCCCATCCCGACCCGCATCGGGGCGATCACCTCCAGGCCCGGGTCCAGGGCGTGGACGGCCACGTCGAAGCGAACCTGGTCGTTCCCCTTGCCGGTGCAGCCGTGGGCCACGGCGTCCGCGCCCTCCTTCTGGGCCACCTCGACCAGCAGCTGGGCGATGAGCGGGCGGGCCAGCGCGGTGGCCAGCGGGTACGCGCCCTGGTAGAGCGCGTTCGCCTGGAGCGCCGGCCAGCAGAAGTCGCGGACGAACGTCTCCCGGGCGTCGACGACGTAGGCCCGCGACGCCCCGGCGGACATCGCGCGGCGCTCGACGCCCTCGCGGAGGGACGTGCCGCCGACGTCCACGGTGAGCGTGATGACCTCCGCCTCGTGCTGCTCCTGCAGCCAGGCGACCGCGACGGACGTGTCAAGTCCGCCCGAGTAGGCGAGGACGACCTTCTTCATGGCTGGCGATGCCTCCGTTGTGGACCTAGGGGTACGTGCTCGTGAGGTCGGTCCCCGGAGCCCCGGTGGCCGCCTGCGCGGCGATGGCGCCGAAGCGGGCCTGCCAGCGCTCGAGGGCCGGCTCGTCGGCGAAGAGGACGAGGAGGGTGTTGTCGCCGGCGAGCGTTCCGACCTGGTCGTCGAGGCGCGATTCGTCGATCGCCTGGGCGATCGCGGATGCCGCCCCCGGCGTGCTCACGAGGACGAGGGTCAGGCCGCTCCGGGCGATCCTGACGGGGTAGTCGGCGAGGATCCGTCGCAGGCGGGCGTCGCCCGGGTCGGCGAGGGCTCGCGGCGGCTCACCGTTCCCGGGGCGCGCCGGGGCCGCGCTGCCGGCGAGGGACCGCGGGGTTGCGTAGGCGTGGCCGCTGCCCCGGGGTGCCTTCACCAGGCCCAGCTCGGCGATGTCGCGGCTCACGGTGGCCTGGGTGACGGTAAAGCCGCGCTCGCGCAGCAGCGCGGCAAGCTCTTCCTGGCTGCCGATCGCGCGCGCCGCCACGAGGTCGAGGATCGACCGGCGGCGGGCGGCTCGCGCCCTCTCGCCCGAGCGCGCGGGGGCGTCGCCGGAGGCGCGCGGGGCGGCCACGGCCCTGCTCATGCGACGCCAACCGCGGGGCCGCGGCGGGCGCTGATCCGCGTGCCGAACGTGGGATCGCCGAGCGCGCGCTCGAGCGCCCCCGGGGCAGCGGCGTCGCAGATGATCGCCTCGGCATCGGGCGCGGCGACGCCGGCGAGCGCCGCCCGGATCTTGGGGACCATCCCGCCGCTGATCGTGCCGCCCGCGATCAGCGCCTCCGCATCGGCGGCGCCGAGGGCCGTGAGCTTCGACCCGTCCGGGCCCCTGATCCCGTCGACATCGGTCATCAGGACCAGCTGGCGGGCGCCGAGGCCCGCGGCCAGCCCCGCGGCGGCGTCGTCGGCGTTGACGTTGCAGACGACGCCGTCCTCGTCGCGGGCGAGGGGGGCGACGACGGGCACCTGGCCGCCCACGAGGACGGCGTCGAGCAGGTCGCGCTGGATGCCGACAACATGAGCGACGAGTCCCATCCCCTGGACCCGCTCGGCGATGAGCAGCCCGCCGTCGACCCCCGAGAGGCCGACGGCGTCGACGCCGAGGTCGCGGAGGGCCGCCACGAGCTCGCTGTTGACGACGCCCCGCAGCACCGCCGCCGCGACCTCGAGCGCCTGGGCGTCGGTGACGCGCAGGCCGCCCTCGAAGCGCGTGGGGACGCCGAGGCGGTCGAGCCACTCGGAGATCCGCCGCCCGCCGCCATGGACGACGACGACCGGGCGGCGGCGGGCGACGGCCGCCACCTCGGCCAGGACCTGCTGCTGCTCGGCGAGCGTCGTCCCGCCGAGCTTGAGGACGAGGATCTCGCTCACGTCGTGTACTCCGCGTTCTCGATCACGTACTGCTCGGTCAGGTCGCAGCCGAATGCCTCGCCGCTGCCCGGGCCGATCCCGAGGTCCAGGCGGATGACGATCTCGGGTGCGTCCATGGCGGCCCGGGCGGCCCCGCGGTCGAACACGGCCGGACCGCCCGCCGGCCCGTCGTAGACGAGGTGGCCGGCGATGGCGATCCGCAGCCGATCGGGATCCAGCAGCACCGGTGCCCCGGCCCGGGCACAGGCGTCGGCATGGGGCAGCCCGGCCTGCTCGAGGAGGCGCACCTCGGCCAGCCGCGCGTTCCCGGCCGCGCCCGCGATCCGGCCCCAGTTCGGGTCGCGCCCGTGGGCCGCGGCCTTGACGAGGCTGCTCGCGATCACGGCCCGGGCCACGGCCCGGGCGTCGACGTCGTCGCGAGCGCCCGCTACGTGGCAGGTCAACAGCGTCGTGGCGCCCTCGCCGTCGGCCGCCTGCTGACGGGCGAGGGAGCGGGCCACGGCCTCGATGGCGGCCTCGAGCGTCGCCGCCGCCGTTGAATCCGCCGCGACCGGCGCGGCCGGGGCAGCTCCCGAGGCGAGCAGGAAGACGGTGTCGTTGGTGCTCGTGTCGCCGTCGACCGAGAGCTGGTTCCACGTGCGGACCGTCGCGCGGAGGAGGAGGCCGTGGAGCGTGGCCGGGTCGACCGCCGCGTCGGTCAGGACGACCGCCAGCATCGTCGCCATCCGCGGGTGGATCATCCCCACGCCCTTGGCGATCCCCGAGACCGTGACAGCCACCGGCTTCCCGTCGGGGCCGGCCAGGAGGACCGACGCCGTCGCCAGCTTCGTCACCGAGTCCGTCGTCCGCAGCGCCTCGGCAACGGCCCGCAGGCTCTCAGCCGTCGCGGTGAGGCCGCCCGCGGCCAGGGTGGCGATGCCGGCCGCGACCCGGTCGACGGGGAGGCGCGTCCCGATGACGCCCGTGGCGAGGCTCAGGACCTCGAGCGGGCTGACCCCGATGTGGACCGCAACGGCCTGGGTGATCGCGACCTGGTCGGTCAGCCCGGCGAGGCCCGTGGCCGCGTTGGCGCTGCCGCTGGTGGCCACGATGGCCGCCGCCCGCCCGAAGCTGGCGGTGCCGTCATCGCGGCCCGCCGGGCGCGTCACCGCGAGGTTCGCCCGGGAGGCCTGGACGGGCGCGGCCGCCACGAGGTTCGTGGTGAAGACGGCGGCGGCCGCGGCCGGCGCGCCCGTGACCCGGAGCAGGGCGAGGTCGAGCCCACCGGAGGCCTTGATGCCGGCAGACGTCGCGCCGGCCACGAACCCGGCCGGGAGGACCGGTCGCTGCTGCACCGCCGGCAGCGCGTTGGGAAGCGGCGCCAGGAGGTCGACGGCCGCAGTCGCGCGCTCGGCCGGCGGCGAGGCGGTCGGCTTGCTGGTCATCGTCGGGTCCCCGCTACGGCGCCAGCGGGAGCTGCTCGAGGCCGGTCGTCTCCGCGAGCCCGTGGACCGCGTTGAACGCCTGGATCGCCTGGCCGGCCGCGCCCTTCACGAGGTTGTCGATGACCCCGATCGCGAGCACCCGGCCCGTGCGCTCGTCGGCGCGCACGTGGATCCGGCAGCTGTTGCTCCCGAGGACGTGCTTCGTCGCCGGCGGCTGGGTCACGACGTGGACAAAGGCCTCGCCCTCGTACGCCTCGGCGTACATGGCGTCGAGATCGCGCTGGCGGAGGGGCCGCGTCGGTCGAACGTGGCAGGCGGAGAGGATCCCGCGCGTCATGGGGACGAGATGGGGCAGGAAGTCGACGGCTCGCGCGCCGGGGTTCGCGCCGGCCCCGCCGGCAGGGGCCAGCTCGGCCAGCTCCTGTTCCATCTCGGCGACGTGGCGGTGCCCACCGATCCCGTAGGCCTTCACGCTCTCGTTGACCTCGCCGAACATCAGGTCCTGCTTGGGCTCCCGGCCGGCGCCCGAGACGCCGGACTTGGCGTCGACGACGAGGTCGCCGATCAGGCCCGCCCGGGCGAGTGGAGCCAGCGCGAGCAGGGTGGCCGTCGGGTAGCAGCCGGGCGCGCCCACGATCGCCATCCGCGTCTCGCCCAGGGCCGCCAGCTCCCCGCGGTGAAGCTCGGGCAGCCCGTAGACGGCCGCGCCGAGGAGGGCCGGCCGAGGATGCTCGAAGCCGTACCAGCGGGGGTAGTCGGCGGCGGCGCGAAGGCGGAAGTCCGGGCCGAGGTCGATGATCGCGGCCCCCGTGGCCGCGAGGTCGGGGACGATCTCGGCCGCCGCGCCGTGGGGGAGGGCAAGGAAGACGGCATCGGCGTCCGGGACCGTGGCGTCCACGTGCAGCCCGGTGCGATCGAGGTGGATGTGGGTGCCGCCGATCGGCTCGTGGCTGCGGCCGCGCCCCACGAGGCCGACGATCTCCACGTTCGGGTGGCGGCTGAGGAGGCGGACGAGCTCGGCGCCGACGTAGCCGGTGGCGCCCACGATCGCGACCCGGACTCGCGCGCGCGGCGACCCCCGGCGGGCGCCACGGGGGAGTGGCACGGGCCGACGCTCCGGCGCGACCTGGACCGCCGGTCCCTCGCTCGCGCTCATTGGCGGTCGGGCACGGCTGCCACCCGGACGGAGTGCGCCGGATCGCTCGCTCGGGGCCTCGCGGTCGGTGGACCGACCGGCCGCTCGTGCCGGATCAGCGGGGTCTTCATGTCACGCATGACTATACATCACGTCGCATATTCATGCAACGATGAGGCGGGAGGTGGCGCTCGGCTACGCCTCGTCGGGCGGCAGCGCCTGGCCCGGACCCGTCACGACGACCTCGCCCTCGACCGGGGGAGTGCCCGGGGGCGACGTCACGACGTACCGGTGATGGAGCTCGGCGATGCCGCTCGCCAGTCCGGTCGACACCGAGCAGTAGCGCGTCGCCGAGAGCTCGATCGCGCGGCGCACGGCTTCGACGTCGAGCGCCGGGCCCTCGACCTCGTGGGTGATCTCGACGCGCCGGAACGCGTGGGGATGCGCCTCCCGCGGCGTGGCCTCCACGCGGACCGCGTAGCGGGTCACCTCCTGGCGCTTCTTCTCGAGGATGCTGGCGACGTCCATCCCCGTGCAGCCGCCGACCGCCGCGGCCAGCAGCTCGGTAGGCCGGGGTGCTGTGCCCCCGGCTTCGTCGTCCATGGCGATCTCGAACCCCGACCCGGTCCGGGCGACGAAGCGCAGCCCCCCGTCGTGGTGGATCTCGGCGCTCTTGACGGCCATGGCCTGCCCGCCCCTCGTGCTCGTGGCGCTCGATGGGAACGTCCTGCGAAGTCGCCCGAGTCTACTCCGACTGTTGCGCGTTTGCGCAATTGCTTGAGGAGGGTCTGGGCATCGTCACGCCGAGGGTCGGGCATCGTCACGCCTCGGCGGTCACCGGGACCGGCGCCGGCCCGGACGGCGCCTCGAACTGCTCGTGGTAGAGACGGGCGTACAGGCCGTCCTGGGCGAGGAGCTCCTCGTGGCGTCCCCGCTCCACGATCCGGCCGCGCTCGTAGACGAGGATCTGGTGGGCCCGCAGGATCGTCGAGAGGCGGTGGGCGATCGCGATCGTCGTCCGGCCTTCCATCAGGCGCTCGAGGGCGGCCTGGATCAGGCGCTCGGAGACCGTGTCGAGGGCGGACGTGGCCTCGTCGAGGATGAGGATGCGGGGATCCTTGAGGAGGACCCGGGCGATCGCGATCCGCTGCTTCTCGCCGCCGGAGAGCTTGTAGCCGCGCTCCCCCACGAGCGTCTCGTACCCCTCGGGAAGCTCCAGCACGCGCTCGTGGATGGCCGCGGCGCGGGCGGCGACCTCGAGCTCGGCCTCGGTCGCCTCCGGGCGGGCGTACAGCAGGTTGTCGCGGATCGAGGCGTGGAACAGGTAGGTCTCCTGGGTGACGACGCCGATGATGCGGCCCAGCGAGGTCAGGGCGATCCGGCGCACGTCGATGCCGTCGATCTCGACCGCGCCGCTGTCGACGTCGTAGAGCCGCGGGACGAGATACGTCGTCGTCGTCTTGCCCGACCCCGAGGGGCCGACGAGCGCGATCAGCTCGCCCGGCTCGGCCTCGAAGTCGATCTCCTCGAGCGCGAACGCGGCCGGTGGGAGGCCTGCCGTGGCGGCCGCGGCCGGCTCGTCGAGCTCGTCGGAGGCGCGGCCGCGGCCGTCGCCGGCGGCAGCCGCGGGTACCCTGTCGGCTGGCCGTGTCTCGGGCAGGGCGGCCTCGATCGCCTCCTCGGCGATCGGCCCGACGACCGCGTCGGCGAGCGCCTCGTCGATGCTGGCCATGTTCGCGTTCGCGACGACGCCCGGCGCGCCGCCGTCGGCGGGCGCGCCGGCGCCCGCCTCGCCGCCCTCGGTCGCCGGCTCGGTCGCGCGTTCCGACGGCACGGGCGCCGGCGGGTAGTGGAATCGGACGCGATGGAATCGGACCTGTCCCCGCACGTCGCGGGGCTCGAGGGCCACGGCATCGGGGGCGTCGACGATCTCCGGGTCCAGGTCGAGGTACTCGAAGATCCGGTCGAACAGGGCGAGCGAGCCGTTGATCTCGACCTGCACGTTGAGCAGCTGGCCGAGCGGGAAGAAGAGCCGGCTCTGGAGCGTGGTGAAGGCGACGATGTCGCCCGCGGTCGGCGCCGACGGGTTGCCGTTCATCGCCAGCAGGGCCGACAGGAGGTAGACGAAGGCCGGGATGATGCTGAAGATCGTCCCGATGATCATGAAGAACCAGCGCCCCACCATCGCCTGGCGGATCTGGAGACGGGCGAGGCGGCGGTTCTGGGCCCCGAACCGTTCGGTGGCCTCGACCTGGCGGCCGAAGGTCTTCGTCAGCAGGACCCCCGAGACGCTGAGCGTCTCCTCGGTCACCGCGGTCATGTCGGCCAGCGCCTTCTGGGTCTCGGTCGAGACGTCGCGCCGCACCTTGCCCACCCGCTGCGTCAGGTAGAGGAAGAACGGCAGCATCCCCAGCGAGAGGAGCGTCAGCCGCCAGTCGATGATCACCATGGCCACGATCGAGGAGGCGACGATGGCGATGTTCGCGGCCACGCTCGTCGCCGTGTCGGTGACAACCGCCTGGACACCGCCCACGTCGTTGGCCAGGCGACTCTGGATCTCGCCGGTCCGGGTCTCCGTGAAGAATTGCAGGGGCAGCCGCTGCAGGTGCTCGTACAGCGCGTGGCGGAGGTCCTGCATGACGCTCTGGCCGATGATGTTGTTGAGGTAGCTCTGCCCGACCCCGATCAGGCCCGAGACGATCGGGGTGACGATCATGAGCCCGACGTAGAGGAAGAGGTTCTGGTAGTCCTTCCCGATGATCACCTGGTCGGTGAGGAGCTTGAGCATGATGGGGTTCACCAGCCCCAGGAGGCTGGTCACGATGATCGCGGTGACGACCACCGCCACCTGGAGCCGGTAGGGCCGGAAGAAGGCCACGATCCGGACGATCGTGCGGCGCCGGCGCTCCGGCGGGATGGTCGGCACCGGCTCACCGCCACGGAACGCACCGCGGGCGGGCCGGCCGGCGCCTCCGCGGACCGTCATGCGCCAGGGCCCGGGGTGCGGGCAGTCAGGACGAGCGTCGAGCGCCGCGACGGCAGGCCGCGCGTCAGGAGGTCGCCGGCGACGCCGAGGGCGAAGGTGGCCCGTCGCCGACCCCACGCCCGGGCGAGGTGCCCCACGCCCTCGACATGGACGTGCTCGAAGCCCGCGGCTGCCAGCGTCCGGCGAAGCGTCGCCGGGTCATTGCAGGCGCCCACGAGGGGGTGGGCGTCAGCGGCGCTGGCCTTCACGATCGGCTGGACGCGGCGCCGCACCCCCTCGGGCACGGCCAGGTAGGCGGCCACGAACGGATGGCGGCGGTTGACCGTCGAGAGGACGAGCGTCCCGCCCGGACGCATCCATCGCCGCAGGTTCACAAACGCCGCCGCGGGAGCCGGGAAGTGCTCCACCGTGAACGAGCTCAGGATCACGTCGAACGTCACCGGGCGGAACGCCTCCGGGCTCGCGCAGACGTCGGCGGCCACGAACTCGTCGAGGTAGGGAAGCGCCCCCGGCGCGGGGGCGTGGATGTCGACGCCCACGAAGCGACCGATCCGGCCGCGGTACCGGGCCAGCGCCGACTGGCGCCCGCAGCCGGCGTCGAGGACCGCGAGGCCGTGACCGGCACGACCCGCTGCGGGACCTGACCGCTCGGCTCGACCGACGGCAGCCTCGAGCGCCGCGTGGATGAGGTCGGCGGCGCTCGGGACGATCCCCAGGCGGCGGAGCGTCGCCTCCTGCCGGTCTCGTCGATCGCGGTCGCTCACCACGCGGTCGCGGTCACCGCTTCGACGATCCCGTGCTCTTCGAGCCAGCGCTCGGCGTCGATCGCGGCCCGGCAGCCGTCGCCGGCGGCGGTCACGGCCTGCCGGTAGCGGTGATCGTGGACGTCGCCGGCGATGAACACGCCTTCGATCCGGGAGTGCGTCTCGTGCTCGACGACGAGGTAGCCGTTCTCGTCCTTCTCCAGCCAGCCCTCGAAGGGGGCGGTGTTGGGGCGGTACCCGATGGCCACGAAGAGTCCGTCGACGGGCAGCTCGGACGTCGCGCCGGAAGCCACGTCGCGGACGCGGATGCCCGTCACGGCGTCTCCGCCCAGGACCTCGTCGATGGTGACGCCGCGGTGGATCTCGATCTGCGGGTGCTCTTCGACGCGGGACTGCATGATCTTGCTGGCCCGGAACTCGTGGCGGCGGTGGAGGAGATGGACCCTCGTGGCGAAGCGGGTGAGGAAGAGCGCCTCCTCGATGGCCGTGTCCCCGCCGCCCACGACCGCGACCTCGCGGCCCTTGAAGAAGAACCCGTCGCAGGTGGCACAGGCGGACACGCCCCGCCCGCGGAGGCGGTCCTCGGACGCGAGGCCGAGCCAGAGGGCGGACGCTCCGGTCGCGATGACGACCGCCTGGCCGCGGTACTCCACGCCCCCGGCCCAGGCCCGGTACGGCCGGCTGGAGAAGTCGACACGGTCCGCCTCGACATCGAAGACCCGCGCCCCGAACCGCTCGGCCTGCGCGCGGAAGCGGGCCATCAGCTCGGGCCCCTGGATCCCGTCCGGGAAGCCCGGGTAGTTCTCGACATCGCTCGTGATCGTCAGCTGGCCACCGGGCTGGTAGCCGGCGAGGACGATCGGCTCGAGGTTGGCCCGGGCCGCGTAGATGGCCGCCGTGAGGCCGGCCGGCCCGGAGCCCAGGATGAGGACGCTGGCCTCGTGCGGGCCCGCCCCGGGAAGTGCCACGGCGGCCGCGGCGGAGGGCGCGGCGCCGTTGCCGTCGGACGCGCCGAAGTCGATCGTGAAGCCACCGAAGGTGGGCGGTGGGTCGGACATCGTTGAGGGCAGGTCTCGTGCGGGAGGGGCCGCGGGCACGCGCGGAACGGGCGCCTATCCTAGCACGGGCGCCATACCCCCAGGGAGTATGGCAGGGTCCGGCGGAGGGCGCGCCGACGTCAGTCGATCTCGACGAGGACGCCCTCCCGGCCGGGATCCGGGTGCTGGTCCTTGACCTCGCCGACGAGCCGGCCCAGCCGCTCGCGCTTCGCCTCGAGGGTGCCCCCGGTGGCGCTCGAGACGAGGAGTCGCGGCACGACGAGCGGGACGTCCTGCCCGAAGGCCTGCGCGAAGATCCCGGGCCAGGCTCGCCGAAACGCGTGGAGATCATCGACGAAGCCCGGCCGCCCGGGCGCGCCGAGGACGACGAACTCGTCGCCTCCGTCGCGGATCGCGCGGGCCCAGGCGAGATCGCCCAGGGCCTCGGCGAACACGCGCAGGACATCGTCGCCCAGCCGCTGTCCCTTCGCGTTGTTGAACTCCTTGAAGCCCGCGAGATCGCAGAAGAGGATCGGCATGGGGGCGTCGCAGAGGCCCGGAACGGCGCCCAGGACGCGGGCGATGTCCGAGAAGTAGGTGTAGGTCGGGATCCGGGTCTTGCGGTCGCGGTCCCACTTCTGGACGGCCGGCCAGGCGAACCGCTCGTGGTAGGGGCGGGCGGCCCTCTCCAGCCAGGCGAGGACCGCCGATGTGAGCCACGGCACCTCGGGGTCGAGGGCCCGCCACCAGCCCGCCCGCTCCTGCAGCCGGGCCAGGTAGTGGGCGGTCGGCGCCGGGTCGAAGTCGGGCACGAGGCGGCTCATCACCTCGGCCGCGGCCAGCGTCGTCAGCACGTCGGGCGGCTGCCCCGCGTCGGCCCAGGCTCCGTTCGGCTGGCGGTTCTCGGCGACGAAGCCGACGATCCCCGGGACCAGGGAGGGGTACAGGCCGAGCGTCCACAGGCCGAGGACCAGGTGGGCGCTCGCCGAGACGAGGGGGCGTCCGAGGAAGGGGTGCGGCGTTGCCGCAGACGACGCCCGCGACGCGCGAGGCGATCGTGGCGTAGCGGGTCGCCGTCGCCACGAGGAGGGCGTGCACCAGCGGCGGGGCGTGCGGACGATCGGTGGCCACCCAGAGCGCGAACGTGTCGCGCCAGGGATCCGAGCCGAGGATCCACCACGCCATCTCGGTCTCGACGAGGGGCATCGCCTCCACCCGGATGCGCCGCGCCGTGGCCGACACCGCAGCGTCGCCAGCGGCCTCGAGGTGCGCCAGGAGCTCCAGCGTGTCGACGATCGCCAGGGGATCGCGCAGGCGCTCGAGGTACTCCGTCGGCCCCTTCTCGAGGAGGCGCGCCTCGCCCGGCCGCCAGGAGATGCGCGGCCGGCCGGAGCGGGCGAACGCCGGCGATCCGGTCGGCGGCCGGTGCCAGCCGAACGGACCCGACGAGGGAGCGGCGCTGTCCATGCGCCTGGTGAGATCGGCCAGGACGGCAGTGCCGGCCGGGCCCCGCAGGCGATCGGGGTTGGCGAGGAGGATGCTGGCCACGAGACCATCGTCGAGGGGCAGGTCGTCCGCGAGGGCCGCCAGCGCGGCGCGGGCGCGCGACGCGGCCACGGCGGGATCGTCGGGACCCTCCGCGTAGGCCATCGGATCGACGGGGTGGGGGAGTCCGAGCGCGGTGGGGCTCTCGTCGAGCGCCGGGTCTGCCCGCCCGCCGCGGACGCCACGGCGTCCGCCCGGTCCCACCGACACGACCGTGGCCTGCGGATCCCACGGAGGCCGAGAGGCGAATCCCTTCAGCACCGCCACAGCGTGCGGCACTCGTCGTTCGCTCGGAAGGGACCCGGAAGTACGGGGAGCGGCGGGGCTCAACGACGGTCGTTGATAGTTGCGCGGCGCCGGCTTCCGCAGGCATCATCCGGGCGACCGTCGCCACGGCATCGCACTCGGGCTGGAGAAGCTGCCGACGGGCGTCGAGCAGGAGGACCAGGCAACGTTCGGGCGAAACGCGGGCCGTCGTTGGGGCCGGGCGGAATGTCGTCGGGCGCCCGGCGCCGGCACCAGGGGTCGTTGTGGCATGGACACGCGACGGTGAGCAGCCGCCGGTCGGATTCGGCGGAACCTGGCGACGGGACGGCTCTCGGCCCCGGCGCCGGCTTCGAACGGGTCGTCATCGACAACCTGTACGACGGCGTCTACTACGTCGATCGGGAGCGCCGGATCCGGTACTGGAACGACGGGGCGGTCCGCCTGACCGGCTTCACGGCCGAGGCCGTCGTGGGACGGTTCTGCTACTCCAACCTTCTCAACCACGTGGACGCGGCCGGGACCTCGCTCTGTCGCGGCCGCTGCCCGCTGGCGGCGACGATGGACGACGGCCAGCCCCGCGAGGCCGAGGTCTTCCTGCGCCACCGCGAGGGCCACCGCGTCCCGGTTCGGGTGCGGGCGTCGCCCGTCCGCGATCGCGAGGGCAGGGTGATCGGCGCCGTCGAGATCTTCGACGACAGCACCGAGATGTCGGCCGCCCGCCAGGAGATCAGCGAGCTGCGCGACCTCGCCATGCACGACGCGTTGACGGGCCTGCCGAACCGCCGCTACTTCGAGATGTCGGTGGCCGCGCGGATCGCCGCCCTCGCGGGCTACGGTCGCCGCTTCGGCCTCCTCATCGCCGACATCGACCGCTTCAAGCTCGTCAACGACCAGCACGGGCACACCGCCGGCGACGCGGCGTTGCGGACGGTCGCCCGGACGTTGCTCGAGTCGTCGCGGGCCGTCGACGACATCGCCCGATTCGGCGGCGAGGAGTTCGTGCTCACGATCAGCGACGTGAACGGGGCGGCGCTGGGGGCGATCGCCGAGCGGTTCCGGGCGCAGGTGGAACGGTCGCGCGTCCAGGTCGGCGAGGTCGATCTCCGCATCACGATCTCGCTCGGCGGCACGATCGCCGCCGTCGGGGACACGGCCGAGGCCATCGTCGGGCGCGCTGACGCCGCGCTCTACGCGGCGAAGGAGGCCGGCCGGAACCGCGTCCGACTTGACGGCGAGCAGCCGGAGCCACGGTAGAGCTCGTCCCGCCGCCGGCGGCCCGCGGCCCACCACCTCGCCCGGGGCGCCGAATCGTCAGGTCGTCGCGATCCCGTGGGCCAGCTCGACGAGGCGGGCCGCCAGGAGATCCACGCCGGGCTCCTCGATGTTCTGGATGCCCACGATCACGGCCTGCGCACCGGCCTCGGCGAGGGTCGCGAAGCGGGCCGCGGCCGCCGCGGGGGTCTCGGTCCGGGGGCGGCCGTCGTCCGCGAGCCGGGTGCTCTGGAGGGTCGTCCGCTCGATCTCGGCGAACGGCCGGCCGACCGCCTCGCAGTGGTCGCGCAGGATGCCGTACTTCCGGCGCAGCATGTCGGGGCCGCCGAAGACGTTGCAGGCGTCGGCGTAGCGGGCCACGAGGCGGAGCGTCTTCCGCTCTCCACCTCCGCCGATCATGATCGGCACGCGAGGGCGGCTCAGCGCCTGCGGTGCGTTGAGAAGGCGGCCCGCGGTGAAATGCGTGCCCTCGAAGCGCTCCTCGGTGCCGCGCTCGCCGGACCACATCGCGTGGGCCATCCGGAGCGTCTCCTCGAGCATCTCGAAGCGGGTCGCGAGCGGTGGCATCGGGAAGCCCAGGGCGTCGCTCTCCTCCTGGTTCCAGGCCGCCCCGATCCCGAGCCAGGCGCGCCCGCCCGAGAGGACGTCCAGGGTCGTGGCGGCCTTGATCCACAGGCCGGGCAGCCGGTAGTGGACGCCGCCGACCATCAGGCCCAGGCGCACCCGCCGGGTCGCGGCGGCCATGAAGCCGAGGGTGGTCCAGCCTTCCAGCATGGGGTCCTCGGCCGGGCCCAGGCCGCGGATCTGGAAGAAGTGGTCCATGACCCAGATGGAATCGAAGCCGGCCTCGTCGGCTGCGCCGGCCACCCGGGCGAGCGTCGGCCCGATGGCGGGCGAGCCCCCGGCGTAGTCGAAGCGGTTGAGCTGGAGGCCGATCTTCATGGGCTGGAGCTCCTGCGGCGAGGGGATCCGGGCAGGCGCGAGCGTACAACGGGGCCGCCGGGGCCGTGCCCCCTGCCGTGCTCGCCCGACGCCCGCCTACCGGAAGAGGTCCATCTCGGCCGGCATCAGCACGTCGGCCCGCACCGATCCGTCGCCGGGGGGCGGCGACGCTCCCCGGACCAGGGCCGCGGGCCTGTGGGCGGACTTGCCCAGGATGAGCTCCGCGGCCGACGCAATCTCGTCGGCGACCGCCCGCACGGTGGCCGCCATCGGCCGCCCGTCGGCGTCGGGCGTTCCCCGGAGGTCCTCGAGCGGGCGGAAGCCGGCCACGCCGATCGCGAGGTCGGTGATCCCGAAGCGCCATGGCCGCCCGAGGCTGTCCGAGATCACGACGCCCGGCGCCGCCCCGAAGCGCGCCGCGAGAGCCCCGCGGATCCGTCCGCGCGGACGCGTCGGGGTCGTCGGGCAGGAGGAGGACCACGTGGCCGCTGTCGGGACCCACGTTGCTGGCGTCGACCCCGGCATTGGCGAGGACGAACCCGTGGCGAGTCTCGGCGATGATGACCCCGCCGGCCATGCGCACGATGCGCACGGCCTGGCGGAGGACGACCTCCACCTGGCGCGGGTCCCGCGCCCAGCGTGCGGCGAATTCGAGCGCCTCCGGTCGCGGCTCGACCTGGCGGAGGTCCACGAACGCGCCCTCGGCCTTCGAGACCACCTTCTGCGTGACGACCACGACGTCGCCGGGGCGCAGGGGCAGGGCCGCCGGCGTCGCCTCGAGGGCAGCGCCGAGAAGGGCCCCGAGGTCGTCGCCCGAACGCACCTCCGGCAGGCCGGCCAGCGGCAGCACGAGGAGCGACTCCGCCGGCGCCGTGGGCAGGGGCTCGTCGTCGCGCGACGCGGCGGGGGTCGGTTCCTCGGCCCGGTCGCCGGTCGCGCCGGGACCTCCGGGAGCTTCGCCGCCGGCACTCACGGCAGCTCCGCCCGCAGGCCGCCGAGCCCGGCCGCCTCGGCGGCGAGGAGATCGTCCGGCGTGTCGAGGTCGAGGGCAAGCGGACCTCCGACCTCCCGGTAGGCGGCCTGCGCCGCCGCTGCGGCAGCGGCATGGGCGGCGCGCGAGGCGGCCCCGAAACGGAAGGGGATCGCCCGCGGGGGGGCGAGGAGCAGCACATTCGTGCCCGTCTCCGCGCGGTCGGGAACGGCCACCACGAGCGGGCGCGCCCCGCGGCCGGCCCCCGCCTCCGCGGCGGCGAGATCGCGCGCGCCCGAGATGACGTCCGCGATCGCGCCCGGGGTCACGGCGGGCAGGTCGACGGGGATGACCAGGACCGCGTCGGCACCGGCCCTTTCCGCCCATGCCCGGCCCTCGGCGAGGCCATCGTTGAGGTCGCCGCCGCGCTGGGCCACGCCGACGGCGCCGATTCCGGCCGCTCGCTCCAGGACCTCCCGGTCGGGTGACACGACCACGACCGTGGCGACGCCTGGCGTCGCCGCCGCGGCCGTGACCGTGCGGACGAGCAGGCGCTCCACGAGCGCCCGCCGCTCCTCCGCGTCGAGGGCCTCGCCGAGGCGTGCCTTGGCGTTCTCCAGCCCGCGAACCGGGACGAGGACGACGATCCGCTCCAGGGCCGTTGGCACGCGCGACACGCGTCGATCGTAGACGAGCCTGCGCTCGGGTACCGTACGGGTCGGCATGGAGATCCCCTCCGATCCGCCGCTGCTGCCCCGCCTGACGTTCCTCGGACACGCCACGGTGCTCATCGAGATGGCGGGAATCCGGATCCTCACCGACCCCCTCCTCTTCGAGCGCCTGCTGGTCCTGCGGAGGGTGTCGAGCCGGCTCGATCCCGCGCTCCACGGCGACCTGGACGTGGTCCTCATCTCCCACCTCCACGTCGACCACCTCCACGTCCGGTCGCTCCAGCGGGTGGGTCGCGGCACCCGGATCGTGATGCCGGCCGGCGGCGAGCGGCTCCTGACCCGCAACGGCTTCACGCGCGTCGAGGGCGTGCGCCCGGGCGACACCCTGATGGTGGGACCGGTCCGCGTCACCGCCACCTTCGCCGACCATGACGGCCGGCGCCCGCCGCTCGGCCCCGTCGCTCCGGCCCTCGGCTTCCTCGTCGAGGAGGGAGCGACACGCGTCTACTTCGCCGGCGACACGGACGTCTTCCCGGGGATGGCCGACCTCGCGCCGGACCTCGACGTCGCCATGCTCCCGGTGTGGGGCTGGGGTCCGCGCCTGGGCCACGGGCACATGAACCCGCGTCGCGCGGCCGAGGCCCTGCGCCTGCTCCGCCCCCGCTTCGCGGTCCCCATCCACTGGGGGACCCTCTGGCCGTACGGCCTCGGGCGCGTCGTCCCCGGCCGCCTGACCGATCCACCCCGCGAGTTCGCCCGCTTCGCCCGGCGCTACGCCCCCGACGTCCGGGTCCTCCTGACGCCGCCCGGCATGCCCGTCTCGTTCGATCCCGGCGGATCCGACCCGGCGGTCAGGATCCCCCGGGCAAAGCCGCCTCGACCGCCGCGCGTGCCAGGGCTGCCCGGGACGCGTCGTCGCTCATGACGGCGGGCACGACGACGGGAGCGATTCCGAGGGCGGCGATCGCGGGCGCCGCCGCCGCATCGATCGAGTCGATGAGCAGGGCGTCGACGACGCCGGCGTAGAGCCGGGCGATCCCCACGGCGCTCGACTCGGCGCCGAGCGAGGCGGCCATCCGGTCGGCCGGCCCGCGCAGGGCGCGGCCGCCCACGATCGGGGAGACGGCGGCCACCCGCGCGCCCCGGGATCGGGCCGCCTCGAGCAGGGCCTGCATCCCCGGGACGGCGCGGATCGGGCCCACCGACACGAACGGGTTCGAGGGACAGATCACGATCCCGTCCGCGTGGGCGAGCGCGGCCGCGACCTCGGGCGTGGGTCGCGCGGCGTCGATCCCGTCGAAGGCCACCTCGAGGACCTCGGGCTCCTGGTGCCGGCGCACGAAGTAGTCCTGGAACGGGAGCCAACCCTCCGGGGTGCGGACCCGGGTCCGGACCGGCTCGTCGCACATCGGCAGGATGGGCGTCGCCACTCCGAGGGCCCGCTGGATGTCGAGGTTGACCTCGGTCAGGCGTGTCCCGCCGCGCAGCCGGCGCGTGCGGTGGACGTGGAGGGCGAGGTCGCGGTCGCCCAGGGCGAACCAGGTGGGCTCGCCGAGGCGCGCGAGGACCTCAGCCGCCGCCCACGTCTCGCCGGCGAGGCCCCAGCCACGCTCCCGGTCCGCGAGGCCGGCCAGCGTGTACAGGACGGTGTCGTGGTCGGGACAGACGAGGAGGCCGTGGAACTCCTCGTCGTCGGCCGTGTTGACGATGATCGCCAGCTCGGACGCCCCGAGCACGGCCCGCAGCCCATGGGCGAGCTTCGCGCCCCCGACGCCGCCCGCGAGGGCGACGATGCGAGCCACGTCGCGCCCCTCAGCCGGCGAGTGCGGCCCGGACCTCGCCGATCCGGGCGATGGTCTCCGGGTCGTACGGCGCCGGCAGGCGCACGATGATGGTGCGGAACCCGAGCTTGACGTACGGGCCCAGCGCGGCGGCGATCGCGACGGGATCTCCAAGGAGCGTCGGAACGTTGCCGGCGTCGACGGTCCCGTTGTGGGCGCAGAGACGGGCGAAGGCGCGGGCTGCCTCGGCCGGGTCGTCGCGGATCACCACCGGGAAGCTGACGGTCCGCTCGATGCTCGCCGGGTCCCGCCCGACGGCGGCGCAGTGCTCGCGCAGGATGGCATCACGGGCCGCGACCTCGTCGAGCGTCCCGTTGGTGTTCCACGCATCTGCCCGGCGGGCCACCGTCCGCAGCGTCTTCTTCGGCCCGCCGCCGCCGACGAGGATCGGCAGGTGAGCCTGGACGGGCCGCGGGCTGATGAGCGCGTCGTCGAGCCGGTAGAAGCGCCCGGCGTGGCTGAAGCGCTCGCCGTCGAGCAGACGGCGCATGATCGCGACGGCCTCATCGAGGCGATCGAGCCGCTCCCCGGTGGTCGCCCCGAAGTCGATCCCGAAGGCCTCGTGCTCCCGGGCGAACCAGGCCCCCCCGATTCCCAGCACGGCCCGTCCGCTGGAGACGTGGTCCAGGGTCGCCGCCAGCTTGGCCGTGTGGCCCGGGTTGCGGAAGGTGTTGGCGCCGACCATGAGCCCCACGCGGACCCGCGAGGTCCGGGCCGCGACCGCGGCCATCGCCAGCCACCCCTCGAGGACGGGCTGCTCCCAGGGCCCGAAGATCGCCTGGAGGTGATCCCATGTCCAGACGGAATCCCAGCCGGCGTCCTCCGCGGCCAGGGCCGCGCCGAGGAATCCGCGCCAGTCGGAAGCCTGGCTCCACAGCTGGGCCCCGAAGCGGATTCCGTTCATCGGCCGGAGACGACGAGCGTGGGGCCGGGCTTTTCGTCAGTCATCGAGGTGGTCGTGCACGCCAAGGATCTCGACCCGGAACGAGACCCGGCGCTGGGTCCGGAAGCGGCCGACGAGCCGCTCGGCGAGCGCCGGATCGTCGGCGTGGTAGGTCCGGGCCAGGTCCGCGATGTCGGCCTGCGCCACGACCGGGTCGTCGATCGTCTCGACCAGCCGCGCCCGAGAGGGCGACGAACGCGTAGCCGTCCCCGCCGTCAACGATCAGCAACGAGCAGCGCGGGTCGCGGCGGAGGTTCGCCGGCCAGAGCCGCCCGTCCCTGCTGTTGATCGTGATCCGCGCGTCGGCATCGAGGCGATACCAGACAACCGCCTGGCGGGGCCAGCCGTCGGGGTCGCTCGTGGCGAGGGTCGCGAACCGCAGCGGGGCCGCGACGAAGGCGCGGACGCGGTCGGAGAAGGGAGTCGGCTCGGGCATTGACCGGATCGTACGGCACGCACCCGCGGCGCGGGACGTATCCTCGGGGGCACGAGACCGGCAGCATGACCGGATCGGATCGGAGGGCCCCGATGGAGCTCGATGGGCTGCACGTGGCGATCCTCGCCGGTGAGGGCGTCGAGGACCTCGAGTACTGGGTGACGGCGATGCGCCTTCGGGAGGCTGGAGCCCGGGTCGCCTCGGCGGGCCTCGCCCCGGGCACGGTTCGGGGCAAGAACGGCCTGGCGGTCCCCGTGGAGATGGAGGTCGGGGGCCTCGCTCCCGAGGATTTCGACGGCCTCGTGATCCCCGGCGGCTGGATGCCCGACAAGCTCCGCCGCTCGGCCGCGGTGACCGACTTCGTGGCGGCGATCCACGCCGCCGGCAAGCCGATCGGAATCATCTGCCACGGGGGACTGATCGCGATCTCGGCCGGAATCGTGGCCGGCACCCGGGCGACCGGGTCGCTCGGAATCCGCGACGACCTGGTGAATGCCGGCGCGACCTGGGTCGACGAGCCGGCGTTCCGCGACGGCAACCTCGTCTGGGGCCGTGTCGTGGACGACATTCCCGCGTTCTGCCGCGAGCTGGTGACAGCGCTGGCCGCGCATCGCGCGGCCAGGGACGCCGCCTGAGGAGTCAGTCGGGCACGTTCCGAGCCAGCGCGGGCACGGGCACGGGCGTGGCGGCCTCGCTCGCCTGCAGCCGCCGGAGGGCCTCCAGGGCGGCGACGGCCCGCGAGCGCCGCGGCTCAACCGGCTCGTCCGCGGCCCGCCCCAGGAGATAGCCCTGCCCGAGGTCGACCCCGGCGTCGATCAGGACCTCCAGGTCGGCGCGCTTCTCGATGCCCTCCGCGATGAGGCGGGCGTCGATGCGGCGGGCGAAGCCGACGAAGGCCTCGATGAGGGCGCGCTTGGCGATGTCCCGTGCGCTCCCCTGCACGATCTGGCGGTCGATCTTGATGGCGCTCGGCCGGAGCGCCGCGATGAGCGTGAACGAGGCGTAGCCGGCACCGGCATCGTCCACCGCCACCCCGAAGCCGAGGCGGCGGGCGGCGCGGACGGCGCGCTTGAGTCGGACCACGTCGGCGATTGCCTGCTGCTCGGTGCACTCGAGGGTCACCTGGCCGGGCACGAGGCCCGCCGCTCGGACGCGCGACGCGAGCGTCCGTGGATCGAATCGCGGGTCGAGCAGGCTGGCAGGCGTCAGGTTGATCGCGAGGTGCATCGGCCTCTCCGGGCGCTCGGCGCGAATCTCCGCGACGCGCTCCAGGATCCGGTCGACGATGAAGAGGTCGAGGTCGACGGAGCGTCCGGTCGCGATGGCGGCGTCCACGATGCTCCCGATGGACTGGGGAAGCATGGGCATCTCGGGCCGGAACAGGCATTCCCACTCGTCGGTGCGCAGGGTGCGCAGGTCCACCAGCGGCTGGAAGACGACGTGGTGGCGAGCCCTGAGGGTGAAGAAGTAGTCGAGCATCTTGCCCGCGGCGATGAGCGGCGACCGGTCCATGCCGATCCGGTCCGCGATGCCCGACGCCTGGGCGGCGGCGGTGAGGGCGATCAGGTACCGGTCCGGATCCGGGCGCGCCGTGTCGACCGCCACGAGCCCGTAGGGTCGCCCCTCGGCGAACCCCTCGACCTTGTCGTCGTCAAGCGACCCGACCGGGCCGATGACGCACCAGCCGGAGTCGAGGTCGAGGATGCGGGCGCCCGGCGCTGCGGACACGACCTGGCGCGCGAATCGATCGTCCCTGGCCCAGAAGAGCCGCTCGGCCTCGGAGCGGCGACCCCAGAACGGCATGCGGATCTCGCTGCGGGGTGGCCCCGACGGCTGGGCTCGGGCCGAGCTGCCACCCAGGGCCATCTTGCGCCTCGCGGGCCGCGCGCGACGGGCCACGACCGTACCGGACGGATGCTGCCGGAAGTACCGGCCGGGCCGGGCTGGCCGCCCGTCAGCCCGCCACGGTCATGGCGTGGTCCGGCCGGAGCAGGAACGGCGGCAGGTACGGCGGGCAGGTTCGAGAACGGCAGGACGTCGGGGTGGAGCTCGATCCCGAGCGCGTCGCCATGAACGCGCGCCGCGCCTCGATGCGCGCCCACGCGTCCGGGTAGGCGGCCGCGAACGCCGTCGCGCAGGCCCGCGTCGGCGAGCGCGACGCCGTCCTCGATGTTGGTCGTGAAGTAGTCGCGTCCCGGTGGCCGGGATGATGTCGACCTGGAAGGCCATCCCCGAGCGCAGCTCGATCGGGGAATCGCGGCGCAGAACGGTGAGTTGACCCACTCGTCGAGGTGGATCTGGTGGCCCGGGTTGAGGAAGATGCCGAAGAACGGGTCGCCGAGGTGCCGGTCGATGATCTCGAACAGCGTGCCCGCCGGTCTGGCCGACCCGGAGGCGCCGAGTACCACTCGGCGACCGCCTCGAAGTACGGCGCCACGAGGCGGTCGACGTAGTCGGCGATGGCGGCGGGCAGCTCGTCGGCGTCCGGCGACGACGAACCCTGCCCGGCAGTTGAGCGCGCCCCAGATCCCGAACGCGACCGTGAACCGGTCGCCGCGCTCGATCGGCCGGTCGCCGGGGCTGAGCAGGCCGAGGCGTGGCGCGCGGACCGGCGGTCAGCATCAGGTGGCAGGACAGCGGGTCGCCGTTCCAGTCGAGCAGGCGGACCGCCTCGCGCTCGGTCATCCCCGGCCGGAGTCCGTGCAGCAGCCGGCGGATGCCGCCCGACGTCTGGCAGGCCGCGTACTCGAGCATGGCCAGCTGCTCGACCTCGTTGATCGACGCGCAGGCCGTCGGCCGGCGTCGATCAGCAGATCCGTGGCGTTCTCCACCGCGCCCGCTCGGGCCGGTCAGCGGCGCAGCTCGTCGACGAGGAAGGCCGGCGCGTCGATCGAGGCCCGGTCGGCGTACGGTCTTCCAGCCGACGACACCGACCCGGCTGCCCGGCGCCGATCCCCTCCGCGGCGAGGATCTCGGCGAGGGGCGCGGAGCGGTCGCGGGGCTGGCTCGGCAGGCTCAGGTCCTGGAACAGATGCCGCCGCATCGGCAGCGGCGCGGCACCGGCCATGCCGCAGCACTCGTTGCCGACGAGGATCGCCGGGTCGCCGTCCGGCCCGACGACCAGGAGCGCCTCCTCGAAGCGCGGGTCGAAGCCGGTCAGGTACGACAGGTTGGCGCTGTGCTCGCGGTCGGCGTAGACGACGAGGCGATCGTAGCCGCGCGCGCGTCGGCGCGCTCGCGGAGCGCGTCGAGGCGCGCCGCGTACAGCGCCGGCGGGATCTCCGGGCGCTCGCCGGGCATGCCGAAGTCGGGCAGGTCGATCGTCGGCGAGGCGCGGCCCGCCGCGTCGGTGCCGTCACGGTGTCGCCCCGTCGCGCGACGGCGTCCAGGGCTTGAGCGGCGGTCGCGCCGCGCTCGACGACGTCGAACCCGTCGGCCGTCGACGGGCAGCCACGGGCCCATCTCGCCGTCGGGCCACTGGACGCGGACCTCCGCCCCGTCGGCCGGACCGAGCCCGAAGTGGATCCAGCCGAGCTGGCCGCTCGACGTGGCCGCCGCCGACCGTCACCTCGCGACGCGTGACGACGGTCGCCGGCCTGGACCTCGATCCACGCACCGATCGCGTCACGGTTCGCGCCCGGCTGGTCGAGCCGCAGGTCGAGCCAGTGGCCCATCGGCGGCCGGGCTCGGCCGCGTCGCCGCTGCCGACGTTGCGCCAGACCTGACCGGGCCGCCGAGAGCGACCTCGACGAGGTCGAGCAGGCCGTCGAGGTTGAAGTCGGCCAGCGCCGCGCCGCGACCGCGATCGAACGTTGGCGATGCCCGGCGGCCTCGCCACCCTCGCTGAAGGTCCCGTCCGGCTGGCCGAGGAGCAGATTGCTCGGATCCTTCAGGGCGTAGTCGGGCTGCGCGCTTGATGTTGCCCTTGGAGACGAAGAGGTCGACGAAGCCGTCGTTGTTGACGTCCTGGAACTCCGGGTGCCAGGCGGTCGAGGGCAGCGTGTCGCCGCCGGTGTACGGGCTGGGTCGCGGTGACGCCGCGCTTGAGCCGCGATGTCGCGATAGGTCGGCTGCGCGGGCCGGCCGCCAGGGTCTGGAGCTTGTTGTCGGCCTGGCTGGTGAGGAAGACCTCCGGGTAGCCGTCGCCGGTGAGGTCGTAGCTGGCGATGCCCATGCCCCAGATCTGGACGTCACCCAGCCGTCGGCTCGCGTGTAGAGCCGCGGAGCCGTCGCCGGGCGCGACCCGCCAGAGCTGCTCGCTCGCCGTCGCGGTGTAGTACTGCCGGTCGTTCTGACCCGCAGGTCGCGCCGGCCCGAGCGGTCCCAGTCGCTGAACAGCATCGACAGCGGGCAGTAGCCCGGGGTGAGCGCGACGGGGGCGGCGTAGCCCTTGCCCGACGGCGTCGGGCCGGACGAGCGCGTTGTCGTGCGCAGTCGAAGGTCGGCGCGCCGGACGCGTCCAGGGTCAGGTAGTGGCCGATCGCCAGCGTCGGCAGCGGCGCCGCGCCCTCCCAGGTCGCGCTGAACGCGGTCGACAGGCCGTTGCCGCCATCGAACGCCCAGGCGCTCGTTGGCGCGCTCGAAGCGGCAGTCGCCGAGGCCGCGCAGCAGGACGTCCCGCCGGCGCGCAGCACGGCGAGGTCCATGTGGCCGTCACCGTCGATGTCGAGCGGATAGGCGCCCATGACGCGATCGAGGTCGGTGGCCGGATCGTGGACGGCGGCGAAGCGCAGCGCGCCCGCCGATCGGGCTGTGGTTGCGGTAGAGCGCGGCCGGGCTTGCTGCCGCCGGCGAGGTAGACGTCCGGCTGGCCGTCGTCGTTGCAGTCGAAGACCGCGATGCCGCCCCCGACATAGAAGGTGAAGTCACCGTCGTAGACGTGGTCGATGCCGGCGCTGCCGGTCTCGTCCACGAAATGCGGGGCGGCCAGGGCCGCCGTCGGCGTCGCCGATCCGAGCCGGGGCAGGACGAGGGCGACGGCCGCCAGCGCCACGAGCGCGACGACGACCACCGCTGCTCCCGCGACCGCGAGACGCCGCGCGGATCCGCCGCCGACGCGCGCCGCGGTCTCCGCGGCGGCCGCCCGTCTCGGCGGCGGGCCGGCGTTGGCTCACGTCGCTGATCGTGCCCGGCGTAGTAGCGCTGGGCGCGCGCCCAGGCGTCCTTGCCGCATTCGGCGCCCATCTGCCGCCCGGTGAAATCGTCGGCCTGGACGTGGATGCCGCCGTACAGGCGCGACTGCCCGGCCTGGTCGGCCGCGTCGTAGTAGGTCGCCCATTCGAGGCGGATGTCGGTGCGTCGGCCCCTTCTCGAACTTGAGCGAGCCGGCCTTGATCGTGTAGCCGCTGATCCCACCCGGGAAGTACTCGCTGCCGGTGAACGCGGTCATGACCTCGGCGGCGGCACGGCTGAACGTGCTGTGCCCCGACGCGTAGCCCTGGAACGCCGGCGTCACGAACGTCGGCAACTGGTACGGGCACCCAGTCGACGGCGCAGGATCCACTTCGACGCCGCCGATCTGGGTCTTCGGATCCTCCGGGTTGCCCCCCAGGCCTTGATCGCGATCTCGCCCTCGTGCCCCGCCAGCGCGGCGTGCCGCTGGCCCGCGGCGGTGGTGGCCTTGGTGATCACCTCGATGAGGCCCGGGACGAGCGGCAGCCCTTCCTTGGCGTACGACGGGTCCGGCCGGATCGCTCGACTGGCCGAGCCCGGCCATGTAGCGGATCATCGAGATCGGTCAATCCCCGTCGTAGGCGCCCTTCAGCCCCCAGGCCGCGATCGCCGCGTCGTGGACCGCGCCGTTGAGCGCGAGGTAGAGCTTGACGTCCCACTGCAGCCGATCGACCGCCGGCCCGGCGCCGCCGACATGCAGGTTCGGGTCGAGCTCGTCCGAGACGAGGTTGGCGAGGACGTTCCAGTGGCCGGGCGGCGTCTCGGACTTCGGGCCGTCGGCCCAGAACTCGGCCATCACCCGGTAGAAGTCGCCCTGGTTGACGACGTCCGGCGGATACGGCTGACCGGTCGCCGGGTTGACGGGGTGGCCGTGGCCGTCATTCGTCCCGAGGGTGTCGTTGCCACGGGCGCCCGGCGAGACGTCGATGGTCGTCGGGATGGTCGGGTCGAGCAGGCTGCTGTCGCGGATGACCTCCACGGCCTGGTCCTTGAAGGCCTGGTCGGTGGCCGGGTCGCCGAGACGCGGCGGCGGCCCGGATCGATCGGGTGCGCCTCCGCGCCGCCGTCCGGGGAGCGCGAAGCCGTGACGTGGCCCCAGTGCGGCCCGACGGCCTGCTGGACGCCGTTGGTCACCGGGATCCCGTTCTGCGAGATCATGTGCTCGATCTGGAGCGGCTGCCAGCGGTTCGGGTCGACCATCGTCGTCCCGGCCCTGGCGACCACGAGCGGCGGGTTGACCGGCTTGTAGTCGGGCGAGGCGTAGCCGTCGGCCTGGTTCGAACCGTCGGTCAGGCCGTAGGCGAGGACCGCCGCCGCGATCCGGTTGCCGACCGCGGCCGGGCTGTCGCCGTCGGTCGTGGTCACGGTCAGGGGATAGCACAGCGCGTCCATGACGTCGGCGAACTCGGACAGCGATTCGTCGGCGCCGACCGCCTTGATGAACCGGGAGCGTGACGACCCGGTAGGCCGCGTAGCTGATCGCCTCGTTGCGCGCCGCGGTCGACATCCGAGGCCGTGTGCTTCTCCTTGACGAAGTACGCCGGGCGCGGTCGGGTCGTAGGCCGCCCACGCATCCCACATGGCGACGGACGTGTGGAACAGGTTGCGGGCATGGACCGGCGGGTTCGGCAGCGCGCGCCGGATCGCGTCGAGCAGGGCCTCGTCCCAGCGGCGGGCGACCGACCACTCGGGATGGTTGGCCGACGGCCGGGCATGACGGGCGCTGGACCACGGGCGGGCGACGACGAGGCCCGACCGGCGACCAGCGACGCCACGAGCGGCGAGCCGACGGCCGCCATCGACCGGCCGTGACGGGCGCCGTCGCGATGCTCCTCCGCTGCCGGCGGCCGCGTCCGGCGGTCGCGGTCGGCTGCGCCTGCCGAGCGGCTCGCGGCCCGGCCGGCGGCTGCGACTCGCGGCCGGCTGCCGTCGCTCATGCCGTCGCCGCTCGGTCCGGCGGTCGACGCGGCCGTGTCGAGCCACGCCCGGGCGGCCGCGGTCGAGCGTCCACGAGCGTCGCGATGGTACCGCGACTGAAGGCGAGGTCGACGCGCGGCGCGGCGCCATCGAGGATCGCGGCCGTGAGGTCGCCGACCTCGACGCGGTACTGGTCGACCGACGGGACGTCGATCGGGCGGCGTCGCGGCCGCGCCGACAACGTCAGCGACCCGGCGGCCCGTCGGGTCCGGAAGGAACGGGTGCCGTCCAGGCCGAGCTGGCCGTCCCGTCCACGTTCTCGCGCTGGTCGCGGTCCGCCGCGGCGAAGCCGCGTCGAATGGCGCAAGCAGGCCGCTCGAGAAGCGGAGCTGGCCGATCGAACGTCCGGTCGCACGCCGCGCTCGTCGAAGCCAGCGAAGCGCCGCGACGCGGTCCGGCTCGCTCGCCGAGCAGCATCCGCCGGGCAGGTTGACGGGGTAGCAGCCGACGTCCAACAGCGAACCGCCGCCTATCGCGGGTCGATCCGGGTGTTGTCCGGGTCGTCAGGAAGAACGAGAACGAGCTGTTGACCAGCTCGAGCGGCCCGAGCGCGCCCCGGTGCCACGACTCGCGGAGCGCCACGCAGGATCTGGGGATGGTGGAGGTACATGAACGCCTCGACCGCGATCCGGCCTGGCCTCGCGCGGCATCGGCCATCGCGTCGACCTCGGCCGACGGTCAGGGCCAGCGGCTTCTCGCACAGCACGTGCTTGCCGGCGCGGGCGCGCGGATCGTCCATTCGGCGTGGAGGTGGTTGGGCAGCGGGATGTAGACGACGTCGACGTCCGGGGCGGCGAGCAGCGCCTCGTACGAGCCGAATGACCGCGGGATGCCGTGCGCTCGGCGACGGCCGCTACGCGCCCGCACGGGACCCGATGGCGACCACCGGCGCAGCTGCCGCGGGCGCTCTGCGGCGATCGCCGCGAACGAGCCGCGGCGCGATGCGGCCGGGACCGAGGATGCCCCAGCGGAGGAGTTCATCCACGGTCGCGCGACGGTCCATGGCGCTGCCGCCTCCGTCGCCTGCCGGCCGTTGCGAGCTTGCACGGCCCGCTGCCGGCACGTCACAGTCTGTCACAGCACATTTGCCAGAGAGTGCCACAAATGTGTGAAGAGAGGAACACAAACGTTGCGGTGGCCGCGAGACGTCGGGCAGCGCAGCGAGACCGTCCGCCGCGCGAACCTGAGCGCCATCGTCCGGGAGCTCCACGAGCGCGGGCCGCTATCGCGGTCGGGGCTGGTCGCCCGGACCGGCCTCACCCGCAGCGCCATCCGCGGCCTCATCGGCGAGCTCGTCGCCGGCCGACCTCGTCACCGAGGAGCGCGGCGGCGCGCGCTGGGCACGCCCGGCCGACCGTCCCCGCTCGTCCGGCTCAACCGCGAGGCTGCGGTCGGTCCTGGCCCTCGAGATCGCGGTCGACTCGCTGGCCGCGGCGATCGTCGGGCTCGGCGGCGAGGTGTTCGACGATCGTCCGCATCGACCGGCCGCGCGGCCACACCTCGGTCGACGACGGTCGCGGCCGACCTGGCCGAGCTGGCCGCCGGTCCGCGGCCGCCGGCCGGCCGACCGGTCCGCTGGTCGGCGTCGGGGTCGCGGTCGTCGGCATCGTCCGGCGCGTCGATGGCCTCGTCTCCATGGCGCCGAACCTCGGCTGGAGCGACGTCCCGCTCGGCGAGCGGCTGCCGCGCGTCCTCGCGCGGCCGGTGCCGATCGCGGTCGCCAACGAGGCCGACCTCGGCGCGCTGGCCGAGCACCGGCGCGGCGCCGCCGGTCGGCGCCGACAATGTGCTGTTCATCTCGGGCGAGGTCGGCGTCGGCGGCGGCCTGATCGTCGACGGCACAGCCCGCTCACCGGCGTGGCCGGGCTACGGCGGCGAGGTCGGCCACATGCCGGTCAACCCGGCCGGGCCCCGTGCCGCTGCGGATCGGTCGGCTGCTGGGAGACCGAGGTCGGCGACGGGGCGCTGTTGCGCCGCGCCGGCCATGCCGCCGAGGGCGGCCGGCGCGAGGTCGACGCCGTCCTGCGCGAGGCGGCGGCCGGCTCCCGCGCGGCGCTCGCCGCGCTCGACGAGGTCGGCCACTGGCTCGGCCTCGGGCTGGCCGGCCTGGTCAACGTCTTCAATCCGCGGCCTCGTCGTCCTCGGTGGGCTGCTTCGGGCGGATCCATCCGCTCGTCGCGCGCGACGCTCGAGGACGAGCTCGACCGGCGCGCGCTGCCGGCTCCGCGCGCCTGGTCCGTGTCGTCCCGGCGCCCTCGGCGTGGATGCCCCGCTGGTCGGCGCTGCCGAGCTTGCATTCGAGCCGCTCCTCGCCGACCCGGCCGCTGTGGGTCGGGTCGAGCGACGGGCTGGCCGAGCTGGCGAGCGCATGACCACCGACACCGTCGCCCGCCCTGGTCGAGCACTCCCTGACCGTCGCTGGACCATCGGAGAACCAAGGGAGGGGTCTTGAGGAGAGTGATAGCCTACAGTCGGAAAGATCGCCGTTTTCATCGATACGGCAGCTATCATACGGAGGAGGAGTGTTCAACGCATGGTAAATCGCAGAGTCGTAACCCTCATCGAGGTCGCGGCCATCGTCTTCGCCGCCTGTGGGGGCGGCGCGACCGCCACACCTGCCGCGCCGAGCGCGCGCCGAGCGCCGCCGCGCCGAGTGCTGCGCCGAGCGCCGCCGCGCCGAGTGCCAGCGCCGCCGCGGCCGCCGGCTGCAAGGTCGGCGTCTCCTGGAACAACTACCCGGAGGAGCGCTGGGCCAAGTGGGATGAGCCCGCCATCAAGGCGGCCCTCGACGCCGGTGGGGGCCAAGTACATGTCGAACGACGCCAAGTCCACCGCCGAGACCCAGGCCACCAACGTCGACAACCTGATCTCGCAGGGCGCCAAGGTCCTCATCATCCTCGCCCAGGACGGGACGGCCATCAAGCCGTCCGTCGCGGCGCGATCGGGTCAGGGCATCCCGGTCATCGCCTATGACCGCCTGATCGAGGATCCGAGGGCCCTCTACATCACGTTCGACAACAAGCGCGTCGGCAAGATGGAGGCCGAGGCGATCCTGAAGGTCAAGGACTCCGGGCAACTACGTCATCATCAAGGGCAACAAGGCCGACGCGAACGCCGACTTCCTGCGCGCGGGCATGGTCGAGGCCGGCATGCCCGAAGGTCGGCCCGAGCGGCGACAAGTCAAGAACGTCGGCGAGACCTACACCGACGACTGGAAGCCGGCGCTGGCGCAGACCGAGATGGAGCAGTTCCTGACCGCGCCAACAACAACAAGATCGACATCGTCCTTCGTCGAGAACGACGGCATGGCCGGTGGCGTCATCGCCGCCCTCACGGCCCAGGGTCTCAAGGGCAAGGTCCCGGTCTCCGGCCAGGACGGCGACGCGGCCGCCCTCAACAGCGTCGCCCTGGGCACCCAGACCGTCGACGTCTGGAAGGACGCGCGCCTGCTCGGCAAGGCCGCCGGCGAGGCGCGCCGTCGCAGCTGTGCAACGGCACAAGAACGTCAAGAACGCCACGAGTCAGCCGCGCCCCGACGGTCCAGTTCACGAGCCCCGGCGGCAACGACATGACCTCGATCATCCTCGCCCCGCAGCCGATCACGAAGGACAACCTCAACGTCGTCCTCGATGCCGGCTGGATCACCAAGGAGAAACCTGTGCAAGGGCGTCACGGCGCGGCTCCGTCCCGGGCTGCATGACGGTCTCCGACCGCATGACTAGCGCGCCCTGCGTCCGCGGCCTGATCGCCGCGGACGCAGGGCGCTTCCATTTCGTGGATCCGGTTCGAGAGGCGCCGTGATGAGCGAGGCAACGACCGCACCCCCGAGCCGCGACCGGCGAGCCGACAGGCCGATCGTGGCGCACGGCGCTCCAGGCGCTGGAGCTGGATACCCGCCTGCTGGGGATGGTCGGCGCCCTGGCCGTGATCTGGCTCTTCTTCAACATCCTGTCGCGGCGGGGACTTCCTCACCCCGCGCAACCTGTGGAACCTGTCCGTCCAGAGCGCGTCGATCGCGATCATGGCCACCGGGCATGGTCCTGATCATCGTGTCGCGCAACATCGACCTCTCGGTGGGGTCGATGCTCGGCTTCATCGGCTACACGATGGCGATGGTGCAGGTCAACTGGCTGCCGAACGTCCTCGGCGTCAGCTACCACGAGCTGGTACATCTGGGTCGTCGCGATCCTCGTCGGCCTCGCGATCGGCGCGGTGATGGGGACCATCACCGGCTTCATCGTCGCGTACGGCGGCGTTCCGTCCTTCATCGTCACTCTCGGCGGCCTCCTCGTCGTGGCGCGGCCTCATCTTCCGGTACGCCCAGGGCCAGACCCTCTCCCCGCTCGACGCGAACTTCCAGCTCCTCGGCGGAGGGCCCAAGGGGGCGATCGGCGGACGTCGCAGCTGGGTCCTCGGGCATCCTCGCGTGCGTCGCGGCATCGTCGTACACGCTGCTGGGCCAGCCGGCGCCGGAAGAGGCGGTACGGCTTCCCCGTCCGCGCGATGTGGGCCGAGATCGTCGTCGGCGTCGTCGGCGTGCGCGGTCGTCCTCGCCGCGGTCTGGGTCGCGAACAGTACTCGTGGCCGGAGGCGCTGGCGACCCAGTTCGCCCAGGCTCACGGGATCACCGAGCCCCCGGGCGGCCTGATCATCCCCACGGGCATCGCCAACCCCGTCGTCGTCATCTCGGCGTGGGCCTCGTCGATGACGAACCTCGCGACCCGCCGCCGCTTCGGGCGATACGTGTACGCGATCGGCGGCAACCCGGACGCGGCCGAGCTCGGCGGCATCAACATCCGCCGGACGATCATGCTCACGTTCACCCTCATGGGCGATCCTCGCGGCGGTCAGCGCGGCCGTCCAGACGGCGCGCCTGAACGCCGCCGTCGACGCGGCCTCGGCGTCCAGAACGAGCTCGACGTGATCGCGGCCGCCGTCATCGGCGGCACCTCGTTCGCCGGCGGCATCGGGACGATCCCGGGGGCCGATCCTCGGGGCCGTCGTCATGCAGTCGCTCCGCTCCGGCATGCTCCTTCTCAACGTCGATTCGCCGACCCAGGACGTCGTCGTGGGCATCGTGCTCGTCGGGGCGGTCGGCATCGACTCCTACCTCCGGCGACGGGCCGGCTGAGCGCGGGAGGGCATGAGATGACGATCGCGACGCAGGAACCGGCCCTCTCGGCGACCCCGCCGACGCCGCCCCTGGTGGAGCTGCGCGACATCTAGGTCGCGTTCGGCGGCGTCCACGCCGTCGAGGACGTGAGCGTGGACCTCTATCCCGGCGAGGTCGTTGGGCTCGTCGGCGGCAACGGCGCCGGCAAGTCGACGCTCATCCGCTGCCTGTCCGGGGCCCATCCCGGCCGACTCTGGCCAGATCCTCATCAACGGCGAGCCGGTCTCGATCAAGAACCCGCGCGACGCCAAGACGTACGGGATCGAGACGATCTACCAGACGCTCGCCCTCGCCGACAACATCGACGCCGCCGGCAACATGTTCCTCGGGCCGCGAGCTGCGCTCGCGGGTGGGATCGCTCGACGACGCCGCGATGGAGTCGGCCACCCGCAAGGTGATGGGCCGCCTGAACCCGCGCTTCAAGAACTTCAAGACGGCCGTGAAGTCGCTCTCCGGCGGCCAGCGCCAGTCGGTCGCCATCGCCCGGGCCGTCCACTTCAACGCCAGGATCCTGATCATGGACGAGCCCACCGCCGCCCTCGGGCCGGCCGAGACGGCCCAGGTCCGGGACCTCGTCGTGCAGCTGAAGGCGGAGGGGATCGGGATCTTCCTCATCAGCCACGACATCCACGACGTCTTCGACCTGTCCGACCGGATCAGCGTCATGCTCCAGGGCAAGCTCGTCGGAACGGTCGACAAGGACGACGGTGACCAAGGACGAGGTCCTCGGCGATGATCATCATGGGCAAGCAGCCCGGCGAGGTGTCCCAGCGGGAGCTGGCCGAGCTCCACTCTTGATGGCGCGCGCACCCGCCGGTGGCGGGCCGGCCCCCACTCGTTCACCGAACGGCCCGTCGCAACCGCGGCGGCCTTCAATCTGAGCTGAGCCGCCGCCGCGGGGCCGCCCGGACTCGCGGCACGCCCAAGCGGTGCCGGCCTGCCTACATGCGGTGGAACGACGGGGCGAGCGCCGGGTAGAGATCCCGATAGAGCGCGTGGGCCCCGGCATAGCGGTCTGCGTCCGGACCGGGCGCCGCGACCGGCGTCGCCGTGACCAGCGCCTCGGCGGCGGCCTCCACGGTCGGGTACCAGCCGGCGCCGACGGCCGCCGAGCAGGCCCGCGCCATAGGCGGCGCCCTCGGTCGTGTTCACCGTGGCGATCTCCGCGTCGAGGACATCGGCCAGGATCTGGCGCCACAGCGCGCTGGCGATGCCGCCGCCCGAGGCGCGGATCTGGTCCGGCGCGGGCATCCCGGCCGCGACCATGAGGTCCAGGCCGTCGCGCAGGCCGAAGGCCACCCCCTCGAGCACGGCGCGCGTGAGGTGGCGGCGGTCGTGGGCGAGCGTGAGCCCCACGAACGCGCCCCGGGCCAGCGGGTCGGGGTGTGGGCTGCGCTCGCCGGACAGGTAGGGCAGGAACAGCAGCCCTTCGCTCCCCGGCGCGACGGCGGCCGCCGCGGCCACGAGATCGCCGAACGCCTCGCCGGGCGCCAGCGCGTCGCGGAACCAGCGCAGGCTCCCGGCCGCCGACAGCATGACGGACATCAGGTGCCAGCGTCCCGGGACGGCGTGGCAGAAGGCGTGGACGCGGCCCGGCCGGCTCGAATAGCGGCCGCTCGGTCGTTGCGAAGACCACGCCGGACGTCCCCAGAGAGAGCGCCATCCGCCCGGCGACCACGGCACCGACTCCGACGGCGTTGGCCGCCTGGTCGCCGCCGCCGGCCACGACCGGCGTCCCGGGCCGGAGGCCGGTCGCCGCCCCTGCTTCGGTCGAGACGGACCCCGTCACCTCGGGGCCCTCGAAGGTCGCGGGCATCCAGCGCGGGTCGATGTCGAGCGCGTCGAGGACCTCGCCGGACCAGTCCCGGGCGGCGAGGTCGAACAGCAGCGTGCCCGCGCCGTCCGCCTTGTCGACCGCGTAGTCGCCGGTCAGCCGGAAGCGCACGTAGTCCTTGGGCAGGAGCACGTGGGCGATCTGGAGCCACACCTCCGGCTCGTGATCGCGGACCCACACGAGCTTGGGGGCGGTGAACCCCGTCAGGGCGTCGTTGCCGGTGATCTCGATCAGGCGCTCGGCGCCGACCGCGAGCCGGATGGCATCGCACTCGGCGCCGGTTCGCTGGTCGTTCCACAGGATCGCCGGCCGGAGCACGCGGGCCGAGGCATCCATGAGCACGGCCCCGTGCATCTGGCCCGTGAGGCCGACCGCCACGACGTCTGCACCTGGCACCCCGGTGGAGGCAAGGACCGACCGTATCGCCGCCTGCGCACCGTCCCACCACAGCGCGGGCTGCTGCTCGCTCCACAGCGGCCGGGGAACGCTGAAGGGATATTCGGCGCTGCCGATGCCGGCGACGGCGCCCGACTCGTCGATCAGGACGGCCTTCGTCGCGGTGGTGGATGCGTCGATGCCCAGGACGTGGCCCACGGCGTCAGCCGGCCGCGCCGGTCCCGGCGCGGCCGTCCACCGACCAGATGCCCTGGTTGACGACGTTCTCGAGCATCTCCTGGCGGCCCGAGACCGGATGGGGGTCGATCGCCCCCGACTCGACCCGCGCGGCCAGATCGGTCAGGGTCACGCCGCCGCCGAGGATGGCGGAACCGAGCTCGCCGCTCCAGCCCGCGTAGCGCTCCTCGACCTTGGCCGCGAGCGTGCCCGTCGTGAGCAGGTCGGCGGCGGCCAGCAGCGCCCGGGCGAGCGTGTCGATCCCCCCGACGTGGGCGTGGAAGAGGTCGGTCCGGTGCAGGCTCTGGCGGCGCAGCTTCGCGTCGAAGTTGAAGCCGCCGGTGCTGAAGCCGCCGCCCTTGAGGATCTCGTAGAGCGGCAGGGTGAGGTCCTCGACCGAGTTCGGGAACTGGTCGGTGTCCCAGCCGTTCTGCGGGTCGCCGCGGTTGGCGTCGACGCTGCCGAGGATCCCGTGCGCGACTGCGTAGGCGACCTCGTGGTGGAAGCTGTGCCCGGCGAGCGTCGCGTGGTTGGCCTCGATGTTCAGGCGGTACTCGTCCTCGAGCCCGTTGCGCACGAGGAAGCCGTGGACGGTGGCGGAGTCGTAGTCGTACTGGTGCTTGGTCGGCTCCATCGGCTTGGGCTCGATCAGGAGCGTGCCCGTGAAGCCGATCCTGTGCTTGTGCTCGGCCACGAGGTGCAGGAATCGGGCGAGCTGGCTGCCTTCGCGCCGCAGGTCCGTGTTGAGCAGGGTGTCGTAGCCTTCGCGCCCGCCCCACAGGACATAGTTCGACCCACCCAGGCGCTGGGTGACCTCGATCATGTTCTTCACCTGCGCCGCGGCGTAGGCGAATACCTCCGGGTCGGGATTCGTGGCCGCGCCGGCGGCGTAGCGGGGGTGGCCGAACAGGTTGGCGGTGCCCCACAGGAGGCGGGTGCCGGTGCGCTCCTGGTAGGCGGCCGCGTCGTCGGCGAGGGCGTTTAGGTTGGCCTTGAACTCGGCGAAGCTCGACCCGTCGGGCGCGACGTCCCGGTCGTGGAAGCAGTAGTACGGCACGCCGAGCTTCTCGAAGAACTCGAACGCGCCGGCCATCTTCATGCGGGCGGCGGCCATCTGGTCGCCCGGCGCGCCGATCCACGGCCGATCGAGCGTCCCCGACCCGAACATGTCGGTGCCCGGCCACGCGAACGAATGCCAGAAGCAGACCCCCACCCGCAGGTGATCCTCCATGCGCCGGCCCAGGACGAGGCGGTCAGGGTCGTAGACCGTGAAGGCCAGCGGGTCCCCTGACCCGAGCCCCTTGAAGCGGATCCGCTCCGGGACCTCCGAGAAGAAGCCCTCGCCCACGACGCACCCTCCTGCACCCGCCCGAGGTCCGTCGCGGCCACCAGCCGCGACCCTCCAACGCTCCGTGCGATCGTACTCCTCGGCCCCGGGTCGAGGGAGCGCGCCAAGCCATGCCTCCGACTCGCCGTGCCGTACACTCCCCCCGCCGTCCGTGCCCGAGGAGCCGTCCGATGCCCCAGCTGCACCTCCGCGCCGAGCCCGGGGACTACGCCCCGATCGTGCTCCTCCCCGGTGACCCGAACCGGGCCACGGCGATCGCGGCCCTCTTCGACGGGGGCCTCGAGGCCGCGCGCCGGGTCAACGAGCACCGCCTCCTCTACGGCTACACCGGCGCCTACCGGGGCGTGCCGGTCAGCGTCCAGACCACCGGGATCGGCGCCCCCGCGGCGGCCATCGTCGTGGAGGAGCTCCTCCGCCTCGGCGCGCGGCGCCTGGTCCGGGTCGGGACCTGCGGCGGCATCGGCGCCGGGATTCGGACCGGCGAGATCGTCATCGCCTCGTCCGCGACGCCGTTCGACGGGACGACCGCAACGTACCTCCACGGCGAGCCCTACGCGCCGGCGGCCGACTTCTCCCTCGTGCGGGCTCTCGTCGATGCCGCCGTGACCGCGGGCGCCACCCACCACGTCGGCCCCATCTGCACGGTGGACGTCTTCTACAACCCGGACGCCGACTACTTCGCCCGCTGGGCCGCCCGGGGGGTGCTCGCCTTCGAGATGGAGAGCTCGGCCATCTTCTTCCTGGCCGCCCGGGCCCGGGCCGCCGGAGACGACGTGCGGGCGGCAACGATCCTGACCGTGAGCGACGTGCTGGGCGAGGGCGTGAGCTCCGAGGATTCGTACCTCCCGCTCGACGAGCTGGAGCGCCGCACCGCGACGACGCTCGAGGTCGCGCTGGCCGCGGCAACCTCGGCCGCCGCCACGGCGGGGCTTTGAGCGGGGCGGTGACGGCGGGGCCTTGAACCCGTCCCCGAAGGCGACCGGCCTGTTCCCCGTTGCCGTCAACCTGCGGGCCATCGGGGTCTCCTTTGCCTGGTGGCGCGCGCAGTCGCTGCGGCTCGAGGAGGCGGGCTACGCGGGAGTGGCCGCCTGGGATCACTTCGTCAGCCGGGGCGTGCGCAGCGACCCGGTCCTCGAGGCCTGGACGACCCTGACCGCGGTGGGCGCGATCACCACGCGCCTCGGCCTCATGACGTTCGTGGCCAACGTCATGAACCGCCAGCCGGCGGTCCTGGCGCGGATGGCGGCGACCCTCCAGGAGGCGACGGGCGGGCGGCTGACACTCGGGATCGGCATCGGTGGGCACCCGGCGGAGCACGAGGCGTACGGGATTCCGTTCCCGGGCGCCGCCGAGCGGGTCGCCCGCCTCGAGGAGGCCGTCGCGGTGTTGCGCGCGCTGTGGTCCGGCGGGCCGGTCAGCCGACCGAGCCCGTTCTATCCGCTCCGCGACGCTCACGCCTTCCCGGTCCCGGATCCGCCGCCCCCGATCGTGATCGGGGCGGAGTCGCGGGCGGGCGCCCGGCTGGCCGCCCGGATCGGCGACGGCTGGACGACGCCGGCGACGGCGCTCGAGGGTCTGCTGCCGGCCTACCTGGAGGCACTCGCGGCGACCGGCGCGGCCCGCTCGACACGGCAGATCCTGGTCGCGTTCGAGCTGCCGACAACCGCGTCGCTCGGGACCAGCTCGTGGGTCACGGACCCGGCCACGAGCGCTGCCCGCTGGCGCTCGGCGGGGGCGGACGGTGCGGTCGTCGGGGCCAACACCACGGCCGACGTCGACCTGCTCGTGGAGGCGGCAGCCCGACGCTGAATCACGGTCTCGTGGGAAGATGCCCGCCCGAGCCGGGGTCCCGCCCGGCCTCGTTTGGCCCCGCCGCCCTGAACGCCTGGAACGTGACCCCGACCTCCAGCCCCGCCCGACCCGCCGGCCACGAGCCGGAACAGCAGTGCATCCGCTGCGGCGCTCCCGTCCCGGTCAACGAGGCGATGTGCCGCGCGTGCAACCCGGCCGGGCTCAAGCAGCCGGCAGCCTCGCAGGCGCACGGGACGGCCGTCCTCGGGATCGCGCTCGCGGTCGTGGGGATGGCGGTCGCCGCGACGTTCCTCGTCGGAGGCGTGGGCCCGTTCCGGGCGACCGTCAATCGCGCGGCGCCCGCCGGCAGCGGGCTGGTGCTGACCCTCGACGTGGAGAACGCGGGCACGCGGGCCGGCCACGCCAGCTGCCGTGTCTGGGACCCGGCCTACCTCGGCAACCCGCCGCTCGAGACGTTCATCCGGACGCCCGAGATCCCGGCCCGAGGGAGGCTCACGTTCGACCAGCGGGTGAACGCGCTCGGCGGGGACGAGCGCACCCTCGCCGTGGAGTGCTCGCGGTGACGGGCGTCGCGAAGGGCCCGGACGGGGCCGCGCCGGGTTCGTCCGGGCACAGCGCCTGGGCGGACGAGCTGGCGGCCTCCGCCGAGATCGCGGCCCTGGCCGGCGTCCTCCTGGTCGAGCGGCTCGACGACGCGGGCGCGGTCGCCTTCAAGGGCGTCCGCGACATCGTCACCGAGGTCGACCACGCGTCCGAGGCCCTGGTCCGGGCAGAGCTCGCCCTCCGCTTCCCGAGTGACGGCTTCTATGGCGAGGAATCCGGGCGCGACGCCGGTCTCGCCCGGCGCACGTGGGTCTGCGACCCGCTCGACGGCACGGTCAACTACGCCAACGGGATCCCCTTCTTCTGCGTCTCGCTCGCGCTGGTGGAAGACGGGCGACCGGTCGCCGGCGTCATCGTCGATCCGCTCCGGGGCGAGACCTTTGCCGCCACCGCCGACGGACCGGCGACGCTCGGCGGGCGTCCCGTGGCCGTCTCGTCCAAGGAGCGCCTCGTGGACCTCGTCATGGGGCTGGCCGTGGGCGGCCGCGCCCCGGCGCTGCGGACACGGCGGGTGCGTCGGGCGATCCGCATCCCGCGCCAGATGGGTTCGGCGGCCCTGGCCCTCGCCTACGTCGCCAACGGCCGCTTCGACGCCTACTGCCAGACCGTGGGGCTTTCTCCCTGGGACGTGGCGGCCGCCGGCCTGATCGCCGAGCGGGCGGGCGCGATCGTCACCGACATGGCCGGCGGCCCGTGGTTCGACCTGGGCGCTCCAACGAAGGGGATGGGACTCCTCGCCGCGCCTCCGGCCCACCACGCCCGGCTGCTCGAGCTCCTCCGCGAGCCGTCGTCGAGGGTCAGGCGGGGACCCGTGGCCTAGGCGTCCCGCCAGCGGTGGGGGCGGCGGAGGAGGGAGGGAAGCGCCCAGCGCGCGCAGAACGCCTCCCACGACGGGCGGTCGACGCCGCGCCAGCCCAGCTCGTCGGCGTGGCGCTCGGGGACGGGAGCATCGAGCCGGAGCGTGGCCAGGTCGCGGAACAGGAGGGCGTCGACCCAGCGCTCCCGCAGGGCGCCGCTGAGCCGATCGCTCCCCCGGACGCCGCTCGGCCAGGCCCTGGGGGGCGTGTCCCGGATCCCCTCGAGCGTGCCGAGCGCGGCCAGCAGGGTGGACGCGGACACGGCCCCGAAGCCCGGGATCCCCGGGAAGCCGTCGGCCGCGTCGCCGACGAGGGCGAGCCAGTCGGGGATGGCGGCCGGCGGGACGCCCCACTTCCCGCGCACCCCGGCGTCGTCGTAGACGAGGTCGCGACGGCGGTCCCGCAGGACGACCCGGGTCCCCCGGACCACCTGGGCCAGGTCCTTGTCCGGGGTGCACACGAGGACCTGCTCCACGTCCGGATCGCCCCCGAACCGGGTCGCCGCGGTCGCCAGGGCGTCGTCGGCCTCGAGCTCGACCATGGGCCACAGCGGAATCCCGAGGGCGACCATGGCCTCCTCGGCGACGGGGAACTGGTCGAGCAGGTCGAGGGGGACGCCTGCCTCGGACTTGTAGCCGGGCCACAGGTCGTTGCGGAACGAGCGGATCACCCGGTCGTGGGCACAGCCGACGTGGGTCGCGCCCTCGTCGCGGAGCAGGGCGAGGAGGGTCCCGACGAGTCCGGCCACCGCCGTGAGCGACATCCCGTCGCGGCCGCGAACGGGTGGGCGGGGGGCGTGGTACGCCCGGAAGAGCTCGTACGTCGCGTCGACGAGGTGAACGCGCACGGGCCGCCGGCCGCGCCTCAGCCGGCGTCGGCGCCGCCGCCGGCGATCGCCTCGGCGTGCTGCGACTCGACGATCTCGCGGAGGCGCTCCAGGTCGGCCTGGAAGATCGCGCCCATGACCGGCTTCTGGAGCAGCTGGCCCAGGTGGGGGAAGAGGGGCGGCACGAGCCGCTCGTCCCAGCGGACGAGGGTTCGGCCGGCGTCGATCACCTCCAGCGTGATCCGACCGTTGCCGGAGTACGTCCCGACATGGCGGATCCCGAAGCGGAACGGCGGGTCGTAGACATCGACCTCGACGGCGTCGACGATGCCGACCAGGAAGATCCGCACGTCCGCGTCGCCACGCGTGCCCACGCCGACCGGTCCCGGTGAGCGGAGGCGGACCGCCTTCATCTCCTCCATCCAGAGGGGCTGGCGCTCGATGTCGGCCATCACGTCCCAGACCTCGTCGACCGGGGCGTCGATCGTGATCGCCATCTTCATCAGGGGATCGGGGCCCTCGCCGCGGGCCACCAGACCGCCGATCCAGCGGTCGGTGGCGACGGCGCCCCCGAGGCCGGCCAGCCCGAGCGCGACGATGGTGCGGATGCGCATCAGGCGCCGCCGCTCGGCCGGGCCGCGGCCGCGGATCGACGGACGAGCACCACGCCGGCCTGCTCCATGGCCGCCAGGGCCCGCTCGCCGTCCCCCGGCTCGAGGTCGACGGCGCGAATCGCGTCCACGAGCACGTGCGTCTCGTAGCCGAGCGCGATCGCGTCGAGCGCGGTCGCCTTCACGCAGTAGTCGGTCGCCAGCCCACCGACCACGACGCGGCGGATCGCGTGGCCCCGCAGCAGGCCGTCGAGCTCGGTCGGCACGGTCGCGCCGGTGAGCGGGTCGCGCATCGTGAAGCCCGAGTAGCCGTCCTCGCCGTTGGCGCCCTTGCGCACGGACGGGCCGGCGCCGGCCAGCAGGCCCGGGTGCAGCTCGGCCCCCCATGTGCCGCCGACGCAGTGGACGGGCCAGGTGCCCCCGTCGCGGGCGAAATGCGGGGTGGAGGCTGGATGCCAGTCCTGGGTGTAGGCGATGAACGCCCCGGCGGCCAGGGCGGCGGTGATCTCCTCGTTCAGGAGTGGCACGATCGCCGCGCCGCCCGCGACGGCGAGCCCACCGGCCGGGTCCGCGAAATCGTTCTGGACATCGACCGCGAGCAGCGCGGTCCCGGCGGCATAGGCCTCGTGCATGGGGCGACTCTACCCCAGCCTCCAGGGCCACGTTCGCGGGCGGGATCGGCTACGCTCCGGACGGTGCGTCGTCCCTGACCCGCCGGCGAGGGATCACTTCCGACCGCCGGCCGCTTCCCGCCCAGGAGCCCCCACGATGTACAGCGACGAGTTCAAGCAGCAGCTGCCCGACCTCGACCCATCGGAGACGCAGGACTGGATCGACTCGTTCGACCAGCTGCTCGACCAGGAGGGGGCCGAGCGGGCGAGGTTCGTCGCCTACAAGCTCCTCAAGCGCGCCCGCCAGCGCCAGGTCGGCCTGCCGCCGCTGACCCAGACTCGGTACATCAACACGATCAGCCCCGAGCAGGAGCCGTACTTCCCGGGCGACGAGGCCGTGGAGCGACGCATCAGGCGCCTGGTCCGCTGGAACGCGATGGCCATGGTCCTGCGGGCCAACAACGCGTTCCCCGGGATCGGGGGCCACCTCTCGACCTATGCCAGCTCGGCGAGCCTCTACGAGGTCGGCTTCAACCACTTCTTCCGGGGCAAGGACGAGGGGTCCGGCGACCAGATCTTCTACCAGGGCCACGCCGCGCCCGGGATGTACGCGCGGGCCTTCCTGGAGGGGCGCCTCACGGAGGGCCAGCTCGACCACTTCCGCCGCGAGGCGGTCCCGGGCCAGGGGCTGTCCTCGTATCCCCATCCGCGGCTCATGCCCGAGTTCTGGGAGTTCCCCACGGTCAGCATGGGGCTCGGGCCGATCTCGGCGATCTACCAGGCCCGCTTCAACCGCTACCTCGAGAACCGCGGGATCGCGGACACGTCGGGCTCGCGCGTCTGGGCCTTCCTCGGTGACGGCGAGATGGACGAGCCCGAGTCGCTCGGCGCCCTGTGGGTCGCCGGGCGCGAGCGGCTCGACAACCTGACGTTCGTCGTGAACTGCAACCTGCAGCGCCTCGACGGCCCGGTGCGCGGCAACGGCAAGATCATCCAGGAGCTCGAGGGCATCTTCCGGGGTGCCGGCTGGAACGTGATCAAGGTGATCTGGGGCCGCGAGTGGGACGAGCTGCTCGGCGCGCGACCGCGACGGCGTGCTCGTCAACAAGATGAACGAGACCGTCGACGGCGAGTTCCAGAAGTACTCGGTTGCCGGTGGTGCGTATATCCGGGCGCACTTCTTCGGCCCCGATCCACGGCTCCGCGCGCTCGTCGAGAACCTCGACGACGACGCGCTCACGCGCCTTCGCCGGGGCGGGCACGACTACCGCAAGCTCTACGCGGCCTACCGGGCGGCGACCGAGTTCCGTGGCGGGCCCACGGTGATCCTGGCCAAGACCATCAAGGGCTGGACGCTCGGCCCCGGCGTCGAGGGCCGCAACATCACCCACCAGGCGAAGAAGCTCTCCGAGGCCGAGCTGCGTGTCTTCCGCGACCGCCTGGAGCTGCCGATCCCCGACGAGAAGCTCAAGGACGCGCCCTACTTCCACCCCGGCCCGGACTCGCCCGAGATCCAGTACCTGCTCGACCGCCGGCGGGCCCTCGGCGGGTCGCTGCCGAGGCGCGTGGTGCGTTCGGCGCCGCTGCCGGCCCCGCTCCCCGCGACGGACGCCGAGTTCGCGGCCGGCTCGACGACCGCGGTCAGCACGACGATGGTCTTCGCCAAGCTGCTGCGGAACCTCATCCGCGACCCCGGCTTCGGGCGGCGAATCGTGCCGATCATCCCCGACGAGGCCCGCACCTTCGGCATGGACCCGCTCTTCAAGGAGGTCGGGATCTATGCCAGCGGGGGCCAGCACTACGAGCCGGTCGACTCCGATCTCCTGCTGTCCTACCGCGAGTCGCAGGATGGGCAGGTCCTCGAGGAAGGGATCACGGAGGCCGGCTCGATGGCCTCGTTCCAGGCCGCCGGCACGTCGTACGCGACCCACGGCGAGCCGATGATCCCGTTCTACATCTTCTACTCGATGTTCGGCTTCCAGCGCACCGGCGACCAGGCGTGGGCCTTCGCCGACGCGCGCGGCCGGGGCTTCATGCTGGGCGCCACGGCTGGTCGCACGTCCCTCAACGGCGAGGGCCTGCAGCACGAGGACGGTCACAGCCACCTTCTCGCGTCGGCGATCCCGGCCCTGCGCGCCTACGACCCGGCCTTCGCCTACGAGCTGGCCACGATCGTCCGGGACGGCATCGAGCGCCTCTACGGTCGGGGCGAGGACTACCTCTGCTACGTCACGCTCTACAACGAGACGTACCCCATGCCCCCCAAGCCGGACGGTGTCGACGAGGGGATCGTGCGGGGGCTCTATCGCTTCCTCGAGGCGCCCGGCATCGAGGGCGGCGCCAAGGGACGGGTTCGCCTCGTTGGGTCGGGCGGGCTCCTCCAGCAGGCGCTGGCGGCCCGCGATCTGCTCGCCGAGCGCTTCGGCGTTGCCGCCGAGGTGTACAGCGCGACCTCGTGGCAGCTGCTCCGCCGCGACGCCCTGGAAGTCGAGCGCTGGAACCGCCTCCATCCGACCGCGGAGCCACGGGTGCCGTACGTGTCCGCGATGCTCGGCCCCGACGGCGGTCCCGTGGTCCTCGTCTCCGACTGGGTCAAGGCCCTTCCCGATCTCCTGGGGCGCTGGCTCCCGCCGGGCTACGTCTCGCTCGGCACCGAGGGCTTCGGGCGCAGCGACACCCGGGAGGCCCTCCGGGCTCTCTTCGAGATCGACGCCCCGAGCGTCGCCGTGGCGGCCATGGCCGCGCTCCAGCGAGCCGGCGAGCTGCCGGCCCCGGCCGTGGCAGAAGCGATCGCGGCGCTGGGGATCGACCCGGAGAAGCTCGACCCGCTCGCCCTGTAGCGCCCGGAAGGAGGAAGGGCGCGGTGGCAGGCGCACCGACGCCTGCCCGGCGGGGAGCCGGCGAGGTGCTCGGGGCCGCCCTGCGCCTCGGGCTCACGTCGTTCGGCGGGCCGATCGCCCATCTCGGCTACTTCCGTCGTGAGTACGTGACCCGCCGCCACTGGCTCGGCGAGGCGCAGTTCGCCGACCTGGTTGCCCTCGGCCAGTTCCTTCCCGGGCCGTCCTCGAGCCAGGTCGGGATCGCCGTGGGAACCGAGCGAGCGGGCCTGCCCGGTGCGGTCGCCGCGTGGATCGGGTTTACGCTCCCCTCGGCGCTGCTCATGGGAGCTCTCGGGCTCGGTGTCGCCGGAGGCGCCGTGCCCGGGGGGGCGTGGGTCGACGGCCTCAAGGTCGCCGCGGTCGCCGTCGTCGCCTACGCCGTCTCGTCGATGGCACGGGCGCTGGCTCCCGACCTGCCCCGCCAGCTGGTCGCCCTCGCGGCGACCGTGGCCTCGCTGCTCGTCGCCACTCCCTTCACCCAGCTGGCGCTCATCGTCGCCGGGGCCGCGGTCGGCCTGCTCGTGCTGCCGCGGGTGGGCATCGACGTCGCGGCGCCGGCCGGCGGTGACCCCGGGACGGATCGCCCGGCCGTCCGGCGCGGGGTGGCGATCGCGGCGCTGGTCATGTTCAGCGGGATCCTCGTGGGCCTGCCCCTGGTCCGGATCGCGACCGGCAGTCCGGGCGTCGCCTTCGCCGAGGCGTTCTACCGGGCCGGGGCCCTGGTCTTCGGTGGGGGCCACGTCGTCCTGCCCCTCCTCCAGGCGGGGGTCGTGGAACCCGGGTGGGTCAGCCAGGATGCCTTCGTCGCCGGGTACGGGGCGGCGCAGGCGCTGCCAGGTCCGCTCTTCACGTTCGCCACCTTCCTCGGGGCCGCCGCCACGGGGCCGGTCCCGGGAGGCGTCGCCGGCGCGATCCTGGCCACCGCGGCGATCTTCCTCCCCGGCGCGCTGCTCGTCGTGGGCGCGATCCCCTTCTGGCACGCCCTGCGGCGACGCCCGGGGACGCGGGCGGCGCTCGCCGGGGTCAACGCCGTGGTCGTCGGGATTCTCGCCGCCGCGCTCGTGGACCCGGTCGCGCGCACCGGGATCCAGGGGCCGGCGGACGCAGCCGTGGCCGCGGCCGGGTTCGGCGCCTTGCTGACGGGCCGCGTCACCCCGCTCGCGGTCGTGGCCGGGTCGGTGGCGGCGAGCGTCGGGTTGCGGGCCGCGGGCCTCTGACGGTCGCAGCCATGACCGGGTCGGTCGCGGCCAGCGTCGCGTTGCGGGCCGCGGGCCTCTGACGGTCGCAGCCATGACCGGGTTGGCCGCGGGCCCCTGGCGGTCGCGCGGGACGGCGCTCGGGAACCATCGTCGGGCGGAGCGCGTCACGGGCCCAGATCCTTCCATCGCCCGCCCGGCGGCCGCGGCTCTCCCGCCAATCGGCCGCCCCCAAGGAGCCTGCCGCCATGTCCACTTCCAGCCGCTCCGTATCGGTCATGACGCGGACGGGCGTGCTTGCCGTCGGCGTCGTTGCCATCCTCGCCCTCCTCGTCGTCCTCGGTCCTGCGCTGACGCCGCGCGCGGCGCGCGCAGTCGACGGCACGACACCCGACCGCACGATCAGCGTCGGCGGCACCGGGACCGTCACGCTCGCCCCGGACGTGGCCGACCTCCACGTCGGCGTCCTGGTGGAGCGGACCAAGGTCAAGGATGCCCGGGCCGCCGCTGCGACGGCGATGCAGGGAGTCGTCGCGGCGCTCCGGGCCGCCGGCGTCGCCGAGAAGGACATCCAGACGACGACGCTATCGCTCCAGCCCGTCTACGGCGGCAGCTCCAACGGAGCTCCGCCGCGAATCACCGGCTACCAGCTCCAGAACGGCGTCGTGGCGACGGTGCGCGACCTTGACCGCCTCGCCGACGCCGTGGACGGCGCCCTTGCCGCCGGTGCCACGACCCTCGACGGCATCACGTTCCGGGTCGACGACCCGAGCGTTGCCGAAGCCCAGGCCCGCACGCAGGCCATGAAGGCGGCCCGCGCCAGGGCCGACGCCCTCGCGAGCGCGGCCGGGGTCTCGATCGTCGGCGTGGCCTCGATCAGCGAGCAATCGGCCCCGAGCCCGTGGCCGGTTCCGTTCGCCGCCGGGAAGGCCCTCGCCGCTGACGCCGCCACGCCCGTCCTGCCGGGTACGTCCGACGTCACCGTCACCGTGAGCGTGGTCTACCTGATCGGGTAGGGGATCGCGCGCCACCGACGGTCGATCGCCGCCCGCCCGGGGTGCTCAACTGCCCGATGACGGCGAGACCGACGGCATCGGAGTCGGGCTGGGCATCTCGACCCCGGCGCGCGCAGCGGCGTCCCGAGTCGCCTGGTCGATGGCCGGCAGGGGCTTGAGCGTGGTCGTCATCCGCCGGCCGGCAGCCGCGTACGCGGCGTCGTCGGTCAGCGGGGCGCCCAGGCCTTCGGCGGCGACGTCCGCCGCGGCGGTGTAGAGGGCGATCACCTCGGCAGGGAACTTCCCGGCGGCCGGCCACGCCCGGATGCGCGCCGCGCCCTGCTGACCCGACTGGGTCTCAGCGGAGATCTTGCGCAGCAGGGGGGCGATCTCGGCCGCCAAAGGGCGCTTGACCGCCAGCGCCCTCGTGAGATCCACGGCGGCGCGGGTGAGGCGGTCGTTGACGGCGCCGACCTGGAGGAACCCGGCCGCCACGCCCTCCGGGAGGCTTGCGGCCGCCGTGGCAGCGGGGGCCGAAGGGACCAGGGCCGGCGTCGCGACCGGCGTAGCCGTCGGCGGCGCCAGGGCGCGGCCGACCAGCATGGCCCCCCCGACGGTCCCGGCGATACCCGCCACCACGGCCAGGACGATCACAGCCCGGATCCAGACGCGGGTGTTCGCGATGCGGGGACGGCGGACGCTCGGAACGCGAGCGCGCGGGGCCGCCCGAGCCTCTGCCGGGTCGCGCTCGACCGGTGCCGCCGGGCGCTCCATCGGCCCGGGCGCCGAAGGCGCGGGGGATGGCGTCCTCACCGTCGGCCGGCGGGCAACCCGCGGGGCCGCCGCGAGCGCTGGCGGGGTCACGGGCGCTGCGACAGACGCCGGTGCCGTCCTGGGGGCGTCAGCCTTTGCGGGGTCGCGCTCGACCGGTGCCGCCGGGCGCTGCATCGGCCCGGACGCCGAAGGCGCGGGGGATGGCGTCCTCACCGTCGGCCGGCGGGCAACCCGCGGGGCCGCCGCGAGCGCTGGCGGGGTCACGGGCGCTGCGACAGACGCCGGTGCCGTCCTGGGGGCGTCAGCCTTCGCCGGGGCGGCCGCGAGCGTGGACCGGGTGACCGGCAATTCAGCCGGCGACGCGTCATTGCTGGCGACACTGGAGCTCGGGTCGATGACCGGGGCGACCGCGGGGGCGGGCGTGGACCCACGCGTGCCTGGGTCGGCCACCGGCGCTTTGGCCGGGGCTCCGGGTGCCGCCCCATCCTCGGCCGCGGGTCGCCGCCACGCAACGGCCGGCTCGATCCCCGTGGCCTCCAGAAAGGCCTGTCGGATCGCCGCCTCGTACGCATCCTTCCCGGTCGGCGGGTCGGAGCCGTCTGGCGCGCCCCGGCGGGCGAGGCGTGCGGACGCCGAGGCGAACGGACGGCGCAGGATCGACGACAGGCGCCCGGAGCGCGTCACCGGCGTGCGGTCACCTGCAGCGCCGGTGCGATGACGGGTGCGTCACGGATCGACGAGGCAGGGCGCGGCGCGGCGGGCCGTGCATCGACGAGTCCCCCGCTTAGGATGGACGCAGGCGGGCTCATCTCCGGGGAGCCATGGTCGAGGTTGATCAGCGTCCCACTCACGGCTGGCACTCTACAGGTTCACGTGGAATACCCAGCGGCGACCGACCCCGAGCGGCGAGCCGGCATCGCAGCACGGCGCTCGATCAACGGGCCCGGTGACCATGCTCCCACGATGAGCACCCAGGCCACGGATCTTCCGGCGCGTTGCGTCACCACCGCGGGCATCGGCCGCGTCACGGTAGCGCCCGATCTCGACGAGCTCCGCAATGGGGTCGATCAGCGAGCAATCGGCCCCGAGACCGTGGCCGGTTCCGTTCGCCACCGGGAAGGCCCTCGCTGCTGACCCCCGCCACGCCCGTCCTGCCGGGTACGTCCGACGTCACCGTCACCGTGGGCGTGGTCTACCTGATCGCGTAGCGCAAGCCATCCGCTAACCGCCCGCCGCGACGACGCGGAGGACCCGGCCACCCTCGATGTCGGTAAGGTAGAGCTCGCCCCCGTCGTCCTCGCCGAAGGAGGAGACAGCCAGGCGGGATTGAAGCAGGACGCGGGCCTCCGGGCGGGCCGCTCCCGAGTCGAGACCCCAGATCGTGCCGCTGCAGTAGTCCGAGTAGAGGTAGGTGCCGACGAGGCCCGGAACTGTGGTGCCCCGGTAGACGTAGCCGCCGGTGATCGAACAGCCGGCGTCGTGCCGGTACGACACGACCGGCAACACGAGGCCGGCCCGGTCGCAGCCGGCCGCCGGCTTGAAGCAGGCGCCCGCCTCCATCGTGTTCCAGCCGAAGTTGGGCCCGGCTGGTGATCCCGCCGGCCAGTGGTCAACCTCCTCGAGCGCGTTCTGGCCGACGTCGCCGATCCAGAGGTCGTGCGTCGCGCGGTCGAAGGAGAAGCGCCACGGGTTGCGCAGGCCGTAGGCCCAGATCTCGCCGCGGGCCTTCGACCGGCCGACGAACGGGTTGTCGGGCGGGATGCGATAGGGCGCGTCGCCCGCCGCGGTGGGGTCGATGCGCAGCAGCTTGGCGAGCAGGGTGTCGAGACGCTGGCCGTTGCCGTGTGGGTCGCCGGCCGAGCCGCCGTCGCCGGTCGCGATCCAGAGCATCCCGTCCGGGCCAAAGGCGAGCCCGCCCCCGTTGTGGTTCGCGTACGGCTGGTCGATCCGCAGAAGGACGCGCTCCGAGGCGGGGTCGGCCCGATCGGCGGCCGGATCGGGAGCCCGCAGCTCGGCAACGACCGTGTTCCCGTCGGAGTCCGTGTAGTCGACGTAGAAGCGCCCATCCGTGGCGAACGTCGGGGCGAAGGCCAGCCCCAGCAGGCCCCGCTCGCCTCCGGACGAGATGCGCGCCGAGAGGTCGAGGAACGGCTCTGCGGCGAGGCGGCCATCGCGAATGACCCGGATCCTCCCCTCCTGCTCGATCACGAACAGGCGCCCGCTGCCGTCGCCCGCGCTCCCCACGTAGAGCGGGCTGGCCAGCCCGTCCGCCACCGGTGCCAGCCCGATGGCCCGGGCCGGAGCCGCTGATGGCGGCGTCGTCGCGCTCGGCGTCGTCGCGCCCGGCGTCGCCGAGCTCGCGCCCGGGACCGACGCACGGACAGACGGTCCCGGCGATGGCACCGTCGAGGCGGCCGTCGCCGGTGGGGAGGATGGCCTCACTGTGGCGGGCGACGCGCCGCAGGCCGACGCCGAGACGCCAACCAGGAGGGCGAGGGAGGACAGGGTCGCCGCCGACCGGCGGCCCAGCCCGCGCCGCGCCGGCGGGCGCCCGGCCGTCGGGGCGATCACAGGACGACGCGCCGCCCGGCGCGGTTCGACTCGTGGGCCCCGTCGGTGAAGGCCATGTAGCGCACGCCGGTGGCGAAGTCGGTCAGCCGCACCCGCTCCTGCCCGCGGATCGCGCCCACGAACTCCGCCTCCACGCGCCAGGCCCACCGCTCGTCGGCGGGGATGGCCACCTCCTCGAAGACCTGCGCACCGGTCGGCGCGATCTCGAGCCGTGACCCGGCCAGGTCCGCTCGCAGCGTGCCGCCCGTCCCGACCACGGTCACGCCGTTGACCGGATCCGGGCGCCCGTAGGCGGCGATCTCGAACGTCGCCACGACGTCGCCGGGAAAGCCGGCGACGACGACGGCGACATCCGGCACATCGGCGGAGATGGTCGAGCCATCCTCGGCCGGCTCGGCCGGGGCGAAGTTGCGGAACGTGGCGGCGACGTCCACCGCGTGGCCCAGCCAGCGAGCGACCGTCTCGTAGAGGATCCCGAGCGTCATCACGTTGTTGCCCGAGAGGCGGCGCTGGCGGCGCCACTGGTCGCGCCCGCTCGGCGCGACCCCGCCCGACCACGAGATACGGACCGTCCTGGGCTCGCCGATCGCGCCTGCCGCGAGGAGTCGGCGGATCGTCGCGTCGGCGAACCCGAAGGGCGCCGGCACGACCATCGCCACCCGGCCCGGGTGGGCCTCGGCGCCTGCCAGCATGGCCCGGGCCTCGGCCGCGTCCATCGCCATGCGACCCTCGACGAGCACGTGCTTCCCGGCCTCGAGCGCGGCTATGGCCACCGGGGCGTGGAGGTAGGGCCAGGTCGCGACCACCACTGCGTCGACATCGGGATCGGCAACGAGGGCGCGCCAGTCGGCATAGGTCCGGGGAATGGCCAGTGCGGCCGCCGCTGCGGCCGTGGATTCGGTCGTTCGGGCCACGACCCCCAGGATTTCGACGCCGGGGATCGCCCGGAATCCCGGCACGTGTCGCGCCCGCGCGATCCCCCCCGCCCCCACGAGGCCGACGCCGATCGACTCGCTCATCGGGCTCCCCCTTCGATCTCGGTCCGCGGTGGTGCGTAGCGCGGGAGCCTGGCCGCCAGGTCCAGGGCATAGCCGGGTGTCGCGCCGTGCTCATCGTGGCGGAAGAAGACGAAGGCGTCACGGCCGTCGCCCAGGAATGGCTCGAGGCGGGCGGCCCATTCGTCCAGGTCGGCGGTCCCATACAGCGTCCGCCGCAGGCGGAGGTAGACGAACGGCCCGGTGACGGTCAGCGGCGGCGCCGGCTCATCGTCGGTCTCGGTGACGACGACGGTCGCCCCGGCGGCCCGCAGGAGGGCGTGCGTCTCGTCGACGCGCCACGACGGATCCTGGGCCTCCACTGCGAGCGGCAGCCCCGCGGGCCACGCCTCCAGCAGGCGGACCAGGCGCCCGTCGTCGCGCGCCTGCCCGGCGGGGATTCGAAACAGGGCCGTCGCGAGGCGATCGCCGAAGGCCGCGAGCGGCGCGGTGAGCCAGGGCAGCGTCCCCGCAGGATCGGTCGCGTAGGCCCGCAGCGATCCGGTGCGGAGCAGCTTGACCGTGAACCGGAAGTCCGGCGGCACGCGAGCTGCCCAGGCCTCTGCCTGGGAAGCTGATGGCTGGCGGTAGTAGGTCCCGCTCAGCTCCACCGCGGCCAGCCGCGAGGCGTAGGCGGCGAGAAGGGCGTCGGCGCGCGTGCCCTTGGGGTAGAACGCCGGCGCCCAGCCGGGATAGGCGAAGCCGCTCGTTCCGGTGCGCAGCGTGCCGGCCACGCGGGTCAGGGTCGCAGCGCCTCGGCGACCGTGTCGCAGGCGGGCGGCATCGACTCCCCGGGCCCCCGCTGACCGCGCACGATCGCCTCGAGCGCTCGGGCCAGTCCCTCCCGGTCCTCCTCGGAGAGCGGCGCCAGGAAGTGCGCCTCGACGCCTCGCAGGTGCACGGGTGTCGCCTGGCGCAGGCGGTCAAGGCCGGCCTCGGTCAGCTCGGCCCAGGACCCGCGGGCATCGGTGGGGCAGGCACGACGGGCCACGAGCCGGTCCGCCTCCAGGCGGTCGACGAGGCGCGAGGCTCCGCTGCGCGAGAGCACCAGCCGCTCGGCGAGCTCCCCCATCCGCAGCCGCCGGGCGTCGGCGATCGCGAGCTGGACGAGCGCGTCGTACTCGGCCAGCGAGAGGCCACGCTCGGCTCCGAGCTCGGCCTCGAGGCGCCGCGTGACGACGGCATAGGCCTGCAGGAACGCCACCCAGGCGCGCAGGCGCGGATCGTCGGGGCGAGGCGCGGCGGAGGCTCCGGCGTCGCTGCGGGGACGCGCCGTCGTCTCGGTCATGGGTTCTCCTGGTCCGCTGCGGGCTCTGGCACCTGCGGATCATAGCGCCTTCGCCAACGGATAGTTGCACGCGCAACAAAGATGGAATATAGTTGCGGAGTCAACTACTTTGGCCCGGTGCCCCCGCCGGACCCGCACGACAGGAGCAGGAACCAGATGAGCACCTGGCAGCTCGACACCGCCCACACGGTCGTGAGCTTCACCGGCAAGCACATGATGATCACGAAGGTGCGGGGCATCTTCAAGGGCGTCAATGGCACCATCGAGTTCAACGAGGCCGATCCGACGCGCTCACGGGTCGAGGTGATCATCCCGACGGCCACCGTCGAGACCGGGATGGAACCGCGCGACAACCATCTCCGATCGGCGGACTTCCTCGATGCCGCGAACCACCCGGCGCTGACCTTCGCCAGCACCTCCATTGCGCGCCGGGGCGAGCGCTGGTCGATCACCGGGGACCTCACGATCCGGGGCGTGACTCACCCGGTCGTGCTCGACGCCGCGGCCCTCGGCATCGTCACCGGCATGGACGGCCGGCGCCACGCGGGCTTCGAGGCCACTGCGAAGATCAGGCGGTCGGACTGGGGCCTGACCTGGAATGTCGGGCTCGAGGCCGGCGGCTGGCTCGTCTCGGACGAGATCGCCATCGAGCTCGAGGTCGCGGCCGACGAGGTCGCCGCAGTCCCCGTCCGCGAGCTGGTCGGCGCGGCGTCGGCCTGACCGCGCCTCCCGGGCCGGCGCCTGCCACCACGGTCGGGCGCCGGCCTCGTGATTCCGGTGAGTCGTCCTTAGCGCGCCGCGAACGAGGCGTCGATGCACTCGGCGGCGGTGACGGGCTTCGCGACCGGCGAGTCGGGAAGGCGTTCCATGAAGGCGATCGAGCGCTCCCATGTCGCCGGGTCCACGGCCCCCAGCCCGTGGGCCGCCGTGTAGTCGTCCTGCCACATGTCCACGGTCGCCTTCATCACCGCGAGCTGCGCGGCACGGTCGGTCGCCAGCTCGGGGATCCGCTCGATCGCCGCATCGAGCCCTGTTTCGGGGCTGGCCGCGATCTCCTCCATCGCCCGGCGCGTCGCCGTCGCGAAGCGCTGGATCGCGTCGTGCTTCGGTCCGTCGAGGGTCTTCTGCCCGACGATCAGGCCGTTGCCGGGAAGCTGGGCGCCGGGCGGCAGGGCCAGGACGACCGCGGGCGTGCCGGCGAGCTCCATTCGCACGGGCTCGTTGTTGACAAAGCCGGTGGCCGCGTCGACGACACCCTGCTCGAGCGCGGCCTGCTGGCCGAAGTCGGGGAAGGTCACGACCTGGACGTCGGACGTCGAGAGGCCGGCGCCCGCGAGGAGCGCCTGGAGCTGGATCCACGACGAGCCATAGCGGCCGGGGATCCCGATCTTCTTCCCCTTCAGGTCGGCGGCGCTCCTGATTCCCGATGACGCCTTGGCGAAGACGATGCTCGGGAAGTCGGCATACACGGTGAACACGTAGCGGACGGGGATTCCCTGGCTCACCGCGGGCACGACGCTCGTCCCGTCGGCAATGCCCACGTCCAGGGCTCCCTGGCCGACCAGCACGGTCAGCTCGGGGTCGATCTTGTTCTCGAACGAGACCTCCAGCCCGGCGTCGCGGTAGTAGCCGGCCTGGTCCGCGAGGTAGAACTGGGCGAACTGGACGCTGGGGATGTAGCCGAGGCCCACGGTGAGCTTCACTGTCGCTGCCGGGGTCGAGGACGGCGCGACCGAGGGCGCGCCCGACGCCCCGACGCTCGGGGGCGGTGCCGCCGACGCGGCGCCGGGAGACGAGCCCCCCGGCGCGGTGGTCGCGCCGCCGCCACAGGCAGCCGCGATCACGGCCAGGGATCCGAGGAGCAGGCCAAGCCTCTGGGCGGCCGTCGGTCGGGTGATCGTCGAGCTCGTCACGCGTGCCTCCGTGGTCCCGTGCGGCCCCGGGGGCGTCACGACGGGACGCGCGCAAGCGCGACCCGCCGCCTTCTTCCATCCGGACTGTGACCGTCGGCCCCGCTGGCGCGGCCGGGGAGCCGGTCGCGGTCGGGTCTGCCCATCGCCGCTGCTCGGCCGTGGGCTCGTGGGCTCGCCCCCTTCGGGGCGCTACCACCGGTCGGGAATCGCACCCTGCCCCGAAGGCCCGACGATCGTAGCACCGGGCCCGAATGGGCGGGCGGGAGCACCCCGCCATCCCGCGCCTACCCGCTGCGGGCGACGACCCAGCGCTCCACCACCAGGACGGATCCGTAGAGGACGATCCCGAGGAGGGCCACGAGGACGAGCGTGGCGAACAGCAGCGGGATGTCGAACAGGCTCCCCCGGGCCAGGTTGATGAGGACCCCGAGCCCCTGCTCGCCGCCCGTGGTCCACTCGGCGACGATGGCCCCGACGACGGCCAGCGTGATCCCGATCCGAAGGCCCCCCACGATGCCGGGCAGCGCGGCCGGGATCTCCACCAGGAAGATGCGCTGGCGCCTGGTCACGCGGTAGCTGCGGGCCATCTCGAGGAGGCGCCGGTCGACCCCGCGGACGGCGATCATCACGCTGATCGCCACCGGGAAGAAGACCACCAGGGCAACGACGATCGAGCGGGCCAGCAAGCCGCTCCCGAACCAGAGCGCGATCAGGGGGGCGAGGGCGAGGATCGGGACGGCCTGCGCTGCGACCAGGTACGGCGACATGACCCGGCTCGCGAGCCGCGAACGGGCCAGGATGTATCCGGTCGGCAGCGCGGCCGCGGCTCCCACCGTGAACCCGACGGCGATCTCCTGGAGCGTCGCCAGCAGGTGCGGCCAGAAGGTCGCGTCCAGGCAGGCGCGGACGAAGCGCTCGGCGACCACGAGCGGCGCGGGCAGGATGAACGCCGGGTAGTCGCCGATCAGCACGATGGCCTGCCAGGTGACGAGGAAGCCGAGAAAGGCGAGGAAGGGCAGGACGATCCGGCCGCGCCGACCCCTCACGGCAGGGCCTCGTCGGGCTCATCGTGGCGCCCCACCTCGCCCGTCGCCACGGCGAACGCATCGTCGGTGATGCCGCCGAGCCGGGCCCGGACCTCGGTGGTGGTTCGGGTGAGGAGGGCGGCATCGATGTCGGCGAGCCGGCGCGGGCGTGTCAGCTCCACGACGACATCGGCGACCACGACCGCCGGCCGGGGCGAGAGCACGACGACCCGGTCGGCGAGGAACACGGCCTCGGGGATGCTGTGGGTGACCAGCACGATCGTGCTGCCGATACGTTCCCAGAGCCGCAGGAGCTCGACGTTGAAGCGCTCTCGGGTGAGGGCGTCGAGCGCGCTGAACGGCTCGTCGAGGAGGAGGACCGAGGGCTCGAGGGCGAGCGCTCGCGCGATCGCGAGCCGCTGCCGCATTCCGCCGGACAGCTCGCCCGGCCGCGCCCCGGCCCAGTCGCGCAGGCCGACCAGGCCCAGGAGGTCCCGGGCGCGAGCCTCGCGCGCCGGCGCGCCCATGCCACCCACCTCGAGGGGGAACGCGACGTTGGCGACGGCCGTCCGCCACGGCAGCAGGCGCGGCTCCTGGAACACGAGGCCAACCCTGGGATCCGGTCCGGCGACCGGGCGGCCCTCGACCTCGACGGTGCCGGCCGCGGCTCCCAGGAGCCCCGCGATCACCCGCAGCAGCGTGCTCTTGCCGCACCCGTTGGGGCCCACCAGGGCGATGACGGACCGCCGCTCGACCTCGAGGTCGATCCCCCCGAGCACGTCGACCGGGCGCCCGTCGATGACGAAGGCGAAGCGAGTGCCGGCCAGGCGGATCGCGGGCGCGGGCGGCGGCGCGTCGGGCGCGGGCGGCGGCGCGTCGGTCACGGGCTCCTCGACCAGGGGATCGAGCGCGCAGCTGGGCGCGCGAACAGCTCGCGATCGAGTCTACATCGGGGAGGAGGTCATGCCGCGCGCCCGACGGACATGGAAACACCCGAAAGGACCGCCGACACGATCGCCTCGCCTCCCTTGCGGGAGACTCGCCACCCTTGCGAGTGGCTGCAGCGCTCCTTGCGGAGCACCTCCCGCCCTTGCGAGCGGGCCCGGCACCTTGCGGTTCCGGTGCGACCGTCGGACCGCGCCGCCTCCCTTGCGGAAGGGCCGACCCTCCTTGCGGAGGATCCGGCTCCCCTTGCGAGGAGCCCGGCCGCCTTGCGGCGGCACCGCGGTCCATTCATCATCGGCCCCTTCGGGCTGACCGGATCATCGCCGCCGCGGCCGGGCATCGCAAGGGGTTCTGTCCACGAGATTCGGGCCCCGGGCCCGGGTTATCCACGGCCCGTCCACGCGAGCGGCCGCCGGGAGGCGGCGGGAGGTCGCCGCGATCAGCGCCCGGCGGCAGGCGGGCCGGGATCTGCTGCGATGTGCGGCCAGCGTCGGCCGCCCGCCTTCAGGAAAGGCGGCGCTGAAAGCCGCAGATCGGGCAGGCGGCGATGCCGGTGGAGGCGTCGAGCCGGAGGGTGGTCGGGCAGCCGTTGGTGCCGCAGAAGAGGCGCGGATCGCCGACCTGGCGGCGCTGGCGTCGTCTTGCATCGGCCGCGCGGACGGCGAGCGAGAGGGGCGCGGCAGGCCGCCGCGCGAGGGAGGGTCTGGACATCATGTCCGGTCGTTACCTTTCCGTGCCGCGGCCCCGGTGGGCCAGCGGCGATATGCATGCTCGATCGCTCGGCCGGCGGGTTCTGGTGCCGGGGCGACCGGGGCGACGGGCCGCGGGGAGCGGTGCGTTGGGTGCTCGGACCCTGCGTCTGCGTCGCCGGAGACAGGCCAAGGATGGCCCGGATCCGGTGGATTGTCAATCGATGGCGGGAACCGGGGTGCGTCGGGGCGCGCCCGCCCTCAGTGGGGCCGCAGCGTCATGAGCACGTCCGGGTCCGAGGGCGGCGCGGGCCCATCGACGTCATCGACCTCCCAGGTGAGGTTCGACTCGACGCCGACGATGCCGCCCAGTGCATACGTGACCGCGACGATCGTGTCGGCGAGCGAGCGCCGGTCGACGCGGCCGGCCAGGCGCACCACGCCCCCGTGGACGGAGACCTCGAAGGATTCCGGCTCCAGCCAGAACGCCGTTTTCGCCAGCACCTGCTCGCGCACGAGCAGCTCGAGCTCCGCGTCGGGGCGGATGTAGGCTCGGACCACGTCGGCCCGGGTGATGATGCCGACGAGGGCCCCGGACTCGACCACGGGAAGGCGGTTGATCCTGCGGCTCGCCATCTGGCCCGCGACCGACTGCAGGGTCGCCCCGCCCTCGACCGTCAGGGCCGGACTGGTCATCGCCTCGCCCGCGGTCGTGGCCTCGATCTTGGCGAGCTCGGCCCGGGTGCGCCGGGACTCGCCGAGGATGCCGGACAGGAAGCGGTGACGGACCCCCTCCACTCCCCGCTCCTTGATCACGAAGTCAGCCTCGGAAACCACCCCGAGGACGGCCCCGGCAGCGTCGACGACCGGCACCCCGCTGATGCCCTTCTCGATCATCAGGGCCGCGACATCCTTCAGCGGCATCGCGGCCGGAACGGCGACGACGTCACGGGTCATGACGTCAGCGACCTTCATGGCACTCTCCCTCGAGGCGGCGACCGGTTGGCGCCGCTGCGCCCCGGGACCCGCGGCACGCGCGGGTCGACAGGATCGTGACACCCGGCTCGTCGCCCGGGTAGGGGAGAAGCGGCCTGCGGTCCCGGGACGTCCGGCCCCGGATGTCGGGCCCCGCCCTGGCTGTCGACCCCGCCCACCGCCGGTGTCGCCGCAGTCTCGGCGGCCCTGGGGACCATCGTGGACGGCGGGGTCCTCACGCGAGGCGGCAGGTCAGGGCGAGGGCCAGCGGCACGTCGACCGCGGCATGTGCGGCGAACGGCAGCAGGAGCGAATGGGTGCGGTCGGCGACCAGCCCCGCGACCGCGCCCGCGGTCACCATCCCGACCCAGATGAGGGTCGCTCCGGCCGCGATGTCGGCGCCCTGGTGGGCCGACCCGAACACGAGCGCCTGGGCCGCGATAGCGCCGCCACGGCCCAGGGCCGGCGTGCCCCAGTGCTGGAGGGCACCGCGATAGGCAGTCTCCTCGAGGGCGGCATTCGACACGGCCAGCACGACGGCGGGCACGAGCGCCGCGGCCGACGGGAGTCCCAGCCGAACCTCGCCGAAGAACGGGCCGGCGAGGATCGGGCCGAGGACGAGGGCGATCGGTACGAGGAGCGGGCAGGCGACGGCGATGGCGGTCACCCGCCGATCGGGCGGGAGGGCGATCCCGAGGGAGCGCCGGCCGCCCATCCTGGTGGCCAGGATCCCGGCGACCCCGAGCACGGCCGCGGCCTGCCCGACGCGTCGTACCACGGGAGCTGCGACGAGGTCGCTGCAGGTCCCCGGGTCCGCGACCCGCGGGTCGGGAACCAGGCCGACCGCGAGGGCGACGGCCGCGGGCACGACCGCGATCCAGGCGACGGACGGACCCGTCGGGCGCGAGGGCGAGCGGACCAGTGCGCGCGCTGCTACCACAGCGACCCCGACGAGGACCGGAAGCCGCAGGGCCGGGACGAGGGCGCCCGCGAGGACGAGCGCCACCGGCGTCCAGGCGATCAGGGTGGCGGATCGGGGCGCCCGCGAATACCTCGTCAGCGTCGTCACCGCAACATCGTGACCGGGATCCGTGGGCCACGGGACGTGCCGCCCGGCCCGTCGTCGGGCGGACCCACTTCAGGCCGTGTCGTCGGCGCCGCGGGCGACGGCGGCCACGATCGCCCGGGCGCGGGCGACGACGATCGAGGGATCACCGCTCCCGGTGAGCCAGCCACCGACACCGAGGGCGACGGCGCCGGCGGCGACGAACCCGGCGGCGTTGTCGGCGCTGATCCCACCCGTCGGGATCAGCGGGATGTCGGACAGGGGACCATGCACCTCCCGCAGGAACGACGTCCCCAGGGTGCTCGCCGGGAACACCTTGACGGCGGCGGCGCCGGCACGCCAGGCCGCGACGATCTCGCTCGGGGTCATGGCCCCGGGGAAGGCCGGGACGCCCCGCGCCCGGGCCCAGGCCACGAGGTCTGGGTCGGTGTGGGGCATCACGAGGAACCTGGCCCCGACGTCGAGGGCCGCCGTTGCCTCGGCGATGCTCATCACCGTGCCGGCTCCCACCAGCAGGCCGCCGGTCTCGACCGCGGCCTCGGCCCTGGCCACGGCGGCGATCCCCTCGAGGGCGCCGTCGGAGTTCAGCGTGATCTCGAACGCCCGCACGCCGCCATCGCGAGCTGCGGCCGCCACGTCGACAAGCCGCGCCGCGGGGAGCCCCCGCGCGATGGCGATGATCCGCCCCTCGAGGATCGCGGGCGGGATCGCCGGCCGGCCCGTGGCGTCGGTGGCGGCCGTCATCTCATCACCTCCGTTGCCGCTCCCGTCCACCGGCGGCCGGTCGCCCCGTGGCGCGCTCCCGGGCGTGGTCTCGAGCCGCCGGGGCGGGGCCGTGCGCGAACACGGTACGGCACGACAGCCTGCTTCGGGGCAACCGGCGCGACCCGGCGCGCGGCCCGGCTGCCCGGTCCTCCAGCCCGCCCGACCCGTGCCATTGTTCCTTGACGCCGGGTCGCGAGGATGCATACCATTCGTCCGCATTGGTCCGCTTTGTGCGGACGTGTGACGCTTCCCTTGAGTACGCGCACGCGCGGCCCGCTGAGGCCGCACCATGCGCTGCGGCCGCGCCGCGGAGGAGGTAAGGAGCCACCGCTCGACCCTGGGGGGAGGGCGCGCGCCGCTCTCGATTCATGCTCGGGCATCCCGTCCGGGCTTACCCTGTGAGGTATTGCGGCCGGACGTGCCGACCGCAGACCCGTGTGGAGGAGAACTGTATGCACAAGCCGAAGCTCTTGACCTTCGGCGTCATCGTCGCGGTGGTCGCCGTCGCTTGCGGCGGCGGAGCCACGGCGTCACCGGTCGCATCCGAGGCACCCTCGACCGCTCCGTCCGCGGCCCCGTCGGCGGCCGCATCCGCCGCTCCGTCCGCGTCCGCGGCCGCCGGCAGCAACCTGTTCTACGCGATCAACAAGAGCGCGGACCAGCTCTACTTCCAGGATCTCCAGAAGGGCTTCACGGCCAAGATCACCGAGCTCGGCGGCCAGGCCAAGACGGCGGACGCCAAGCTCGACCCGAACCTGGGCGTGAGCCTGGTCAACGACGCCATCTCGGCCGGGCGCCAAGGGCATCGCGATCACGGTGCCCGACCAGACGATCGGGCCGGCCATCGCCAAGGCAGCGGCCAAGGATGCCGGGCGTCGCGCTCGATGGCCACCGACGACAGCATCAAGGACGCCGAGCGGCAACCCGGTCCCGTTCGTCGGCTTCGACGGCAAGGACATGGGCAAGAAGGTCGGCGAGGCAGCCGCGCAAGCTGCTCACCGACAGCGGCTGGCTGAAGGACACGACCAAGAAGGTCGGCGTGCTCTCGGTCGAGGTCCAGACCCTCTCGGTCTGCAACGACCGCACCGACAACGAGAAGGCCGCAGATCAAGGCCGCCGGCGTGCCGGCGCCCAGATCTTCCCGGTGCCCTACACCGGCGAGACGCTCGTCGGCGCAGGATGCCGCCGGCCCCGTCATCACCGCCCACCCTGACGTCACGCAACTGGGTCGTCTTCGGCTGCAACGACGAGGGCGTGCTGGGCGTCCTCAACGCGCTGGCGACCGCCGGCGTCAAGCCGTCGACAACGTCATCGGCGTCGGCCTCGGCGCGTACGAGGCGTGCAAGCCGTGGGCGGCCGGGCAGCCGAGCGGCTTCAAGGCCGCCCTCTTCATCTCCGGCCTGCGACGTCGGCGAGACGGCGGCCAAGGTGCTCTACGACAACGTCGTGAACGGCAAGGCGCTGCCCGACTTCTTCGCCGCTCCCACGATCATCGTCGACTCCGGCCGAGCTACAGGACCGTGGTCCAGACAGGGCTACCCCTGGCAAGTAGTCCTGCCCTAGAGGAGTCCGCTCCTCCTGCACGGTGGGGTCCGGACGACCTGTCCGGACCCCACCTTCGACGTCTAGAGTTCGAGCTACCACCGATGACGACCCGCAGCCCGGACATGCTCCCTCCCCCGCCGCCTGCCGCTGAGCCGGTCGCCGGGCGACCTCGAGATCCGCGGCGTCAGCAAGGCGTTCCCGAACGTCCAGGCTCTCACCGACGTCTCGCTGGACGTCCGCCCGGGCGAGATCCTGGCCTTCCTGGGCGAGAACGGGGCCGGGAAGTCGACGCTGCTCAAGATCCTCAACGGCGACTACCAGCCCGACGCGGGCACCGTGACGCTGGACGGGCGAGACGCTGTCGTTCACCAGCCCCCGCGACGCGCACCGGGCCGGGATCCGCGTCATCTACCAGGAGCCGGAGATCATCCCGGGCGTGGACGTCGCCGAGAACATCTGGGTCGGGCGAGCTGCCCAATCGCGCGGCTTCGTCGACCGGCGCCGGCTCGAGCGAGCTCGTCCGCGCAGGACCTCCGCCGACTACGGCTTCGAGTCGGCCCTGCCGACGAACCTGCATGGGCGACACAGCTCTCGTCGGCCCAGCGCCAGCTGGTCGAGATCATGCGGGCCCTCAAGGCGAGACGTTCGCGTCCTCGCCCTCGACGAGCCCACCTCGTCGCTGACCGACGAGGAAGTCGACCGCCTGTTCACGCTCGTCCGGCGCCTGCGCGACGACGGCGTGGCGATCATCTACGTCTCGCACCGGATCCGGGAGATCCTGCGCCTCGCCGACCGGGTGGCCATCCTGCGCGACGGGCGGCTCGTCGCCGTCCGGCCGGCCGCGGAGCTGACGGAGCGCGAGATCGTGCGCCTCATGGTGGGCCGCGAGCTGTCCGACGTGTTCCTGCGCCGCCGCGCGGCCACGGACCACGATCGTCCTGCGAGGTAAAGGACGTCCACAGCGACTGGCATCACGGCGTCTCCTTCCGCGTCCATGCGGGCGAGGTCGTGGGACTTCGCCGGCCTGGTGGGCGCCGGCCGGACCGAGCTGGCCAAGGTGATCTTCGGCGAGCTACCCGCTCGACTGCCGGCATCGTGGAGGTGGACGGCAGGCCCATCCACGTGCGCCAGCCCGACGACGCCATCGGCCAAGGGATCGGCTTCGCGCCCGAGGACCGCAAGCGCGAGGGCCTGATCCTCATCCGCAGCGTCCTGGAGAATGCCTCGCTGGCGATCCTCCGTCGCCTCAGCCGCTTCCACTTCGTGCAGCGGCGGCCTGGAGCGGCGCATCGCCGGCGAGTACGTCGAGCGGCTGCGGGTCCGGACGCCCTCGCTCGACCAGGAGGTCGGCAAGCTGTCGGGCGGCAACCAGCAGAAGGTCGTCCTGGCCCGCTGGCTCGCCGCGCGGCCGAAGGTCCTCATCCTCGACGAGCCGACGCGCGGCATCGACGTCGGGCGCCAAGGCCGAGATCTACCGCCTCATCGACGACCTGGCCAACGAGGGGCTGGGGATCATGTCTCATCTCGTCGGAGCTGCCCGAGATCCTCGGCCTCTCGGACCGCATCTACGTCATGCAGAACGGCCGGATCACCGGCGAGCTGCCCGGACCCGGGACCACCGAGGAGCAGGTGCTCGGCCTCGCGATGGCCGAGCACCTGACCGCAGCTGCCCCCACCGAGGCGGCCGCAGCCAGCAGGAGAGGAACAGGCACGATGAGCGACGAGCGGGCGCTGGTCGCCCCGGCAGCCCGGCCGGCGAGCCCGGCGTGCTGCGCCGCGTGGTGGGCGTCGATCGGGGTCGACAACCTGTCGCTGATCATCGCGCTGGTCGATCCTGATCGTCGTCCGATCGTTCCTGGCCGGCCAGCCGCTGTTCCTGACCTGGCAGAACCTCATGAACAGCCTGGCCCAGAGCATCGTGATCGTGGGCCTGCTGGCGATCGGCGAGACCGTCGTCATCATCGCCGGCGGCCTCGACATCTCGGTCGGCTCGATCGCCTCGGTGGCGTCGGTCACCTCGGCGATGGCGGTCGGTGGGCCTGATCGCGTTCATCCCCGGCAGGCGTCGCCGTGGCTGGCCCTCGTCGTGGGCATCGCCACCGGCGTGATCCTGGGCATCGGCAACGGCCTCATCGTCACGGTCCTGCGGGTCAACCCGATCATCGCGACCCTGGGCACGCTGGCGGCGTACGCCGGCCTCGCCTTCCTGGTGGCCCCCGATGGCAAGCCCGTTGGCGTGGTGACTCAGCCCGACTTCACAGTGGTTCGGGATCGGGCGGATCCTCAACGGCCTGCCGATCCCGGACCTCGGCGGCTCGACCTGGACGGGCATCCCGGTGCTGTTCCTGTTCCTGGTCGTGGTGGCCGCCATCTTCCACATGCTCATGACGCTACACCGACTTCGGGCGCGCCATCTACGCCATCGGCGGCAACGCCACGGCCGCCCGCCTGGCCGGCATCAACCTGGGCCGCATCAAGCGTGACCATGTACGTCCTCTCCGGGGCCGTCGCCGGCCTCGCCGGCGTGCTCCTCACGGCCCGCACGACGTCGGGCAACCCCATCAACGGGGTGGGCTTCGAGCTGCAGGCGATCACGGCCGTCTTCCTGGGCGGCGCGGCCACGACCGGGGGCAAGGGCACGATCATGGGCACCGTCCTCGCCGTCGTCCTGGTGGGCGTGCTCAACAACGGGATGAACCTGCTCGGGATCGGCACGTTCTACCAGCGGGTCGCCCTCGGCGCTCTGCTCATCGGCGCGGTCGCGATCGCCCAGTGGCGGCAGGCCCGTGCCGAGCGCGCGCGGACCCGGATCGCCGCGGCGGGCTGAGGCATGGGGCCGTCGTCGCGAGGCGGCCGGCCGCGGGCGGGTCGCATGATCCGGGCGGGGAGCCCGTTTGGCGAGTTCCCGACGCTCGAGCTCGACGATGGGCGGGTCCGCGTCGTCGTCTGCCCGGCCCTGGGGGGGCGGGTCCTGAGCCTCGTCGACGAGTGGACCGGGCGCGACTGGCTCGTCCAGGGCGAGGCCCCGGCGGCCGACGCCGCTGGCACGGCCGCGGCGTGGACCGCGGCCGACGCCGTCTTCTCGGGAGCTGTGGCCTTCGGCTGGGACGAGTGCCTGCCGACCGTCAGCCCGTGCCCGGACCCGGCCGATCCGTCCGGCCCGCCCCTTCGCGATCACGGCGAGCAGTGGGGCCGTCCGGCCGACGTCCTGGCCGACGGCGCGGTCCTGGCGACCGCCTGGGACGGCATCCGCCAGCGATACCGCTTCACGCGCCGGCTCCGCCTCGACGGGCCGCGGGTCGTCGCCGAATACGAGCTGGTCAACGGCGGCGCGGTCGACCTGCCCGTGCTCTGGTCGATGCATGCGCTGCTGGCGCTCGAGCCGGGCGCCCGGCTGGAGGTCGAAGGCCTGGCCTCGATCCGGGTGTCGCACGCCGCGGGACTCCCCCTGGCGCCGGTGCCCGGGCGCGCGGACTGGCCCGAGACGCCCGGCACCGACGGCCGACCCGTCGCCCTCGATGTCGTCCGGGAACCGGTAGCCCGCACGGCGCTCAAGGCCTACGGTGGCTGGGAGCTGTACGGCGGCTGGGACGGCGACGGCGGTGAGGGGCTGCCCGGCGTCGCCGCGGCAGCCCAGCCCGACGGTGCCCGCCTCGAGCTCAGCTGGTACGCCCCCATTGCCCCGAACCTCGGGCTGTGGCTCGACGACGGCGGCTGGCCGGCCGCGCCGGAGGTCCCGCGGACCCAGCACGCTCTCGAGCCGACGACCTCGCCGGACGACGACCTGGCGTCGGCGATCGCGGCCGGCCGGGCCCTCGTCCTGGCGCCGGCGGAGCGGGTGGCCTGGTCGGCGACGTTCCGGGTCCGGGCGCCCGGCGAGGCGCGCGGCGGGTAGCGGACTGCGGCGGGTAGGGGAGCCCGGCCCGGGCGCCCGGGCGGGGCGCCCGGCACGGCGGCCGGCCCCGGCCCGGCGGGCTCAGCTCAGGCGCCCCAGCAGGAGGTCGCGACCCGCCACGAGCGCGGCCAGCTTCGCGCGCGCCGCCCAGCGGGCAGTCTGGCTGAACCCGCAGTCCGGGACGAGCGAGAGCCGTTCCGCCGGGACTCCGGCGCGGAGCACCAGCTCGCCGCGGGCGGCGACGTCCTCGCGCGTCTCGAGGTAGTAGCTCTTGACGTCGATCACCCCGACGGCGAGGTCGAAGCCGTCGGCCGCGAGCTCGGGCAGGACGTCCAGCTCGGTCATCTCGCGGTTCGCGAACTCGAGCACGAGCTCGACCGCCCGGAACTGCCTGAGCTGGTCCATGACGGGCCTGAACGTGCGCCGGGCAAGCGGCCGGCCGAGATAGTTGCCGAAGCAGAGGTGGGCGGCCAGCCGGACCGTGGGCACTCCGACGGCCGGTGCCACCGCGGCGTTGAACAGGGCGGCGAACTCGGCGGGCGAGTCGGGATGGATGGCCGGCGATGGCTCGTCGACCTGGATGAGGGTGGCGCCGCTCGCCACGAGGGCCGCGATCTCGGCGGCGAGGATGGGCACGAACGCCTCCGCTGCCGCCACCCGCGACGGGTAGACCTTGCCTGGCCCCGTGACCAGCCGGCCCGACAGCGTGAACGGCCCCGGGAGCGTGACCCGCAGGGGCCGGGTCGTGCGCGTCCGGGCGTAGTCGAGCTCCGCCACCACCCCCAGCCCCCCGGGCGCGGCGATCGGCTCGAGGACCTCGAAGCGATGCTGCTGATCGTGGCCGCCGGCGCCCAGCCGGCGCTCCGGCTCGAGCGCCCGCAGCCCGGTCAGGTGGCGATAGAACTCGGCCGTGAAGAACCCGGCCCGCCGCATCTCGCCATCGGACACGATGTCGATGCCGGCCTCCTCCTGGTCGCGGATCGCCACGTCGACGGCGTCGTCCAGGGTTTCCCGCAGGTCGACCGGGCCCAGCTCGCCGCGGGCCGCGGCGGCCATCGCGACGACGAGCCACGAAGGATGGGCGTGCGAGCCGACGACGCTCGTGAGGATCGCGGGTTCGGTCATGTGGAGGGGTCCTTCCTCGTGCGCGGCGAAGGTGGCGCGATCATCGGGCCTCGATCAGGACCCCGGGGTGGCGAACGAGAACGCTCGGGCAGGGTTCGCGACGAACAGCTGCGCCTGCTCGGCCGGGCCGAGGCCCCGCGCGGCCATCGCGACGGCGAAGTCGGCCAGGAGCCAGGCCATACCCGGAGCCCCGCCATGCGTCGTCCAGTACCCGCGGCGCGCCGCGTCCATGCCCAGCGTCACCCGGTCTCCGTAGCCATCCTCGAAGGCCCAGCCGAGAAGCGTGAGCGTGCCGTTCTCATCGCCGGCCGGCCAGCGGAAGCCCTGGTCGTACTCGACCATCGCCCCGGTGGCGAAGATCTCGCGCTGGTAGCCGCGGTCGACGACCTTGTCGGTGTGGGACAGGATCACGCTGCCCGGGTGGACGCCGCGCTCCGCCAGGAACCGCGCCTGGAGCGGGCCCGCGGTTCCCCGCTCGCAATGGGTGAGGATCGGCACGCCCGTGGCGAGGTGGGCGGCCGCGGCCGCGGCGAACGTCTTCTCCTCCACGGGCGTCAGCCGGTCGGTGTCGCCGGCGATCTTGATGACGCCGGCGCGGTGGCGCGTCCGGTGGACCACCGGCCCCGCATAGTCGTTGGCGTCGATCCCGTCGGTCACGTCGGCGGCGAACAGGGTGGCGATCTCATCGACGGCGAGCAGGACGCTCCAGTGCCGGTCGTGGTAATAGCGCTCGTGATGGAGGCCCGTGGGGGCGACCACGTGGATCCCGCTGCGCCGGCTGATCTCGGCCAGCTTGGCCACGTTGCGGCCGCAGTCGGCGGGCATCGCGTCGACCACGGTGCGCAAGCCGAGCTTCCGGGCGGGAGCGAGCTCGGCAACCGCGGCCTCGACCGAATCGAGGCGGAAGTCCGGGAACAGCTGCGCGGGCCGGCCGCCGTCGATGACGAGGTGCTCGTGAGCGTAGGTGACGCCCAGGTCGGCGGCGTCGACGTCGCCCAGGACGGTTCGCACGAAGGGCACCGGGTCAGCCGCCGATCCCGGCGAGGACGCAGGCGGCGGCACCGAGCACGCCCGCATGGGCCTCGTCGCGGGCCCGGCGCAGCTCGACGATCCGGCCCTTGGGGAAGATGAAGGCGTAGCGGTCCACGTAGGCCTGCACGTCACCCAGGAACAGGTCCGCGGCGGCCATCGGCCCCCCGGCCAGGACGACGACCGTCGGGTTGTAGGCGTGGATCGCGGTCACGATCGTGGCCCCGAGGTCGCGGACGAACTCCTCGAGGATCTCGCGGCAGACCCGGTCGCCGGCCCGGACGCCCTCCACGAGCGATTCGAAGGTCACCGACGCCGGGTCGGCGGCGAAGCGCTCGGCCAGGACCGAGGGCACCCGGCGCGTGAGCGCGTCGCGCAGCTTGCCCGCGACGGCGGCGGCGGAGACGAGCGTCTCGGCGCAGCCCCGGTTGCCGCACAGGCACAGCTTGCCGTTCGTATGGATGGTGAAGTGGCCGACGGAGATCCCGTTCCCCAGGTTGGCGGTCGCGAGCGGGCGCCCGTTCATGACCACCCCCGACCCGACGCCCGTGCCCAGGGTGAGGCCGACGACGTTGTCGATCCCCCGGGCGGCGCCGAAGCGCCACTCGGCGAGGGTGGCCGCCTCGCCGTCGTTGACGCAGCGGACGGGCACCGCGAACTCGGCCTCGAGCGTCTCCCGCAGGGGAAACGCCTCGATCCCGCTGACCTTGCCGGGGAGGTAGCGGGAGCCGAAGGCAGCCTCCACGATCCCCGGCAGCGCGATCCCGATGCCGAGGCAGCCGGGGCCGCGCGCCGCCATGTGGGCGCGGACGTGGGCCTCGACGAGCGGGAGGATGTCTGCGAATGCGGAAGTCGCCGTGTCGTCCATCGTCTCGTCGGAGACGCGTCCGTCGAGGTCCACGATGCCGGTCTTGGTGCGGGTGCCACCGATGTCGACGCCGACCAGGTAGCCGGCGGCCGGCCCCTGCGTGGTCGATCCCGTCGGCCTCATCGCGCGCTCCCAGCTCCCGCCCCGTGGACGGCCAGTCTACCCGCCGCGCGCCCGATTGGTACGGACCTTTTCCCGCCCGCGCCCTGCCGCGCGCTGCCCGCGCCCTGGCTGCGTCGCGACCGGGGCCCGCGCCGCGACCGCGCCTATTCGTCCGGCTCGACCGGGCCGCCAAGCATCCGGCTGGTCACCCGGATCCCGACGATCAGGAGGGCCATGAAGATGATCAGGAGGATCACCGGCAGGGGGAGGATGATCACGATGTTCGTGCCCGACACGAGCGTGGCCGTGAAGACGATGCCGGTGGCGATGATCATGCCGGCGATCACCATCCCCGCGGCCAGCATCTGGCCGATCCGGCTCACCTTGCCGATCTCGCGGGAGAGGTCGGCCGTGTTCACCTCCACCACGATCTTGCCCTTCTGGTACTGGTCGAGCCAGGAGAGCGTGGCGGTCTGGAGGTCCGGGATCCGTCGGCCGACCTCCTTGCCCGTCTGGATAACGGTCTGGCGGATGGCGGCCACGATCTTCTCGGCAGTGACCTCAGTGACCAGGAGCTCCCGGGCGTTGTGCAGCCCCTCGTCCATGAGGTCGAACGATGGGCTGAGCGTTCGCGTGATCTCCTCCACCTGGACCATCGCTTTGAGAGCGAGGGTGAAGTCCTGGTTGAGCTTGAGGCCGTTGTCGTACAGCGTCCCGAGGATGCCCGAGATCGCCGCCCCGAAGTCGCCGCCGCCCTCGCCGCCGTACTTCAGGTACTGGTAGACGATGGCGTCGATCGCCGAGCGGACCCGCTCGGGGTCCACCTTGCCCCGCTGCGTGCTCATCCTGGTCACGACGGCCGCGATCCCGGCAGCGTCCTTCTGGACTACCGACCACATCAGGTCGAGCAGGTCGAAGCGCTGGTCGCGGGTGAGCTGCCCGATGAGGCCGAGGTCCAGGAAGATGATCGTGCCGTCCCGGGTGTCGACGAGCACGTTGCCGGGGTGCGGGTCGGCGTGGAAGAAGCCGTCGACGAGGACCTGCTTGATGATCGCCCGGAGGAAGCGCCGGGCCACGAGATCGCGGTCGATGCCGGCGGCGTCCATCGCGGCGACGTCGTTGATCTTGACGCCGCGGATGAACTCCATCGTCAGCACCCGGCGGGCGCTCCGGGCGCCGTCGACGGCCGGGACCCGGACCCCCTCGATGCTGGCCATGTTCTCGTCGAGGCGTCGCATGTGGTACGCCTCGTTGCGGTAGTCGAGCTCGACCAGGACGCCGCTGGCGAACTCCTCGAGGATGCCCCTGGCGTCCATGCGGCGGGCCAGCTCGAAGCGGTCCTCCATGACGCCCGCGAGGTCCTGCATGACGCCGAGGTCGGCGGCCACCATCGTCTGCACGTCTGGACGCTGGATCTTGACCACGACCTCGCGCCCGTCGGGAAGCGTCGCCCGGTGGACCTGCGCGAGCGACGCCGCGGCCAGCGCCTCCTCGTCGAAGGTTGCATAGAGCTCGGACGTCGGTCGGTGCAGCTCGGCCTCGATGGTCTCGTGGGCCTTCGCGGCCGGGAACGGAGGGACGGTGTTCTGGAGCTTCTCGAGCTCCTCCTGCCACGCCGTCGGCAGCGCCTCCGCCCGGCTCGACACCATCTGGCCGATCTTCACGTAGGTCGGCCCGAGCTGCTGCAGCATGACCCGCACCTTCGCCGGCGTGCTGAGGGCCGCGAGCTCGCGGTTCATGCCGCCGACGTACTTCTGGAAGCGGTCGCGGATGACCGCCACCGGCGTCGATTCCAGCCCGATCTCCATGCCGAAGCTGGCGACCGTGTCGTAGACCTGCATCAGCCGCAGGTTCTCGACGAGCTTGCTGCGGCGCGGCGTCGGGAGGCGGTCGAGGAGCCGCCAGATGGCGCGCTGGCGATCGCTCGCGTCGATCTGCGGCCGATCGATGCCCACCACGATCTGGATGCCGCTCGAGAGCAGGGTGAAGACGAGCGCGATCAGGGTGCCCCAGAACCACGTCGGCTGGGCGACGGTGAACTGCCCGGGCGCCAGCCAGCCCGCGAGGAACACGAGGAGGACGTCCACGACGATCAGGATCAGGCCCATCGAGCGCAGCAGGAGGCGGCCGGTCAGGACCAGGACGACGGGCCGGACGAACACCCCTACCAGGCCCACGAACAGGGCCATGAAGAGGAGCGTGAGGACCGGGCTCGTCCCGAGCGCGAGGGCCGGCCCCGTGTAGTGAACGCCCGTGAACTGGTCGGTGTTGTCGACGTTCACCAGGGAGAAGAGGAAGAGGACGATCACGATCGTCAGGGCGTTGACGATGACCTGGGCGATGAACCGTCGCATCGTGGGCTCCCGGCTGCAGGCGGCGCTCAGGCGCCGGGCCGGTCGACGTCGGCGACCGGATCACCGATGAGTGGCGGGTCGGCCGCTCCCGCGTCCCCCTCGGGCCCGGGAGCGCTCCGCTCCTCCGGAGCGTCGGCTTCGCCCTCGATCGAGCCAACCTCGAGCCCGGCATCCATGGCGTCGGCCGCCCCGCCGGCCGCCGGCCGGGCCGGGTCGCCGTCGAGGGAGGCCCCTTCGGGAAGCGCCTCGGCGATCTCGCCGATCCGGGTCCGCAGGTCCGCGCTCGCGGACTCGAGCTCGCGGGCCGCGAGGCGAACGGCACGCGCCACCTCGCGCAGGACCGGCTCCCACTCGGTCGAGGCGCGGTCGACCTCCGGTCGAGCCTCGTCCCTGAGGCGTTCGAGGAGGGCGCGACCCTCGGGCGAGGTGGCGAACAGCGCGCCCGCAGCGCCGGCCGCGGCGCCCATCACGAAGCCCACGATCTCGCGCACGGTTCCGCCTCCCGTCATGCTCCGGGCGCCGACCGCCGGCGTCCGTGTGCCGCACCGCTCGGCCGGTCGACGACGCCAGCGTAGCGCACGCGCGTCGCGGAGGGTCGCCCGCGTGACCCGCCGGGTGGGGTCAGCGGCGGCCGGCGGGCGCCGCCGCCGCCAGCTCCAGGATCGCGCCATCAAGGCGCAGGCGGTGCCGGAGCGCAGCCACGTCGACCTGGCGGGGGTCGCCGGCCGACGTCGCCGCCATGGCGGCGGCCGTCCCGGCAGCCTGGCCCATCGCCATGCACTGGGCCATCGAGCGCACGGAGGCGTGCGCGTCGTGCGTCGCCGAGAAGCAGCGCCCGGCCACCAGCACGTTGGCCGCGTCGCGCACGAGGAGCGTGCGATAGGGGATGCCGACCGCCTGGCCCGCGGGGAGGTACTGCCAGCGCGTGTCCTCCCCGCCGTGGTGATCCTCGATCGGCGCGCCGCAGAGCCCGACCTGGTCGTCGAACTGGCGGGCCGCGAGGACGTCCTCGCTTCGTGAGGCGATAGTCGCCCTGGACGCGGCGCGTCTCGCGGACCCCGACCTGGCTCGAGAACGTCGCGAGGGCGGCGCGCTCGTAGCCGGGGACCCGGTCGACGAGGAAGCGCAGGTACTCGAGCGCCTGGCGACGTCCCTCCATCTCCCGCCGCGAGAGGAGCTCGGGGTCGGTGGCGTTGACCACCCGACCATCGCGCGCCTCGAACGATGCGAGGCGGGTCATGATCGTCGCCGTCATCCCCGCCACCGGCGTCGGGTGATCCGAGCCCTCGCGGCGCGGCAGGTCGTAGGCCCCGGAGTCGGCCGCGTCGGTCATCAGGGCGTGCAGCGCCTCCCTCGAGACGGCGTTCCGGCGGGCCATGTCCACGTTCACGACCTTGAACGTGGTCGTCAGCGTCTGCGCTGGCTCGATCTCGCCGGCCTGCTCGAAGGCGAAGCCCCCGAACGCGCAGAGATCGGCGTCGCCCGAGGCGTCCACGAACAGCCGGGCGGCGATCCGGACGAGGCCTGCCTTGGTGGCCACGACCGCCTCCTCCACGTGGCCGTCGCGGACAACGACGTCCTGCAGGAACGCGTGGAGGAGGACGCGGACGCCCGACGCCGTCGCGAGGCTCTCCCAGGCCACCTTGAGGTGCTCGGGGTGATACGTGATGCCCGTGCCGGCCCCGAACGTGTTCGGGCGCTCGAGCACCGGGCCGAGGCCGCGCAGCCCGGCCAGGACGTCGTCCGCAATGCCGCCGACGACCCGTCGGGCGGCGCCTCCCGGGGTGTAGAAGCCGTAGAACGTGTCGAGGACGGCCGTGCTGGTGCCGCCGAGGAAGCCGTTCTTCTCCACGAGCAGCACCGTGGCGCCCCCACGCGCGGCGGCGATCGCCGCCGGCGTGCCGGCCGCGCCGGAGCCGACCACGAGGACGTCGACCGAGGCCATGAGCGGGAGGTCGCCGAGGCCGGGCATCAGGCGCCGGGGGTGGCCTGGACCACGGACCAGCCGCCGTCGACGGCCAGGATCTGGCCGGTCACGTGCCGCGACTCGTCGCGACAGCAGGTAGACGGCCGCCTGGGCCACGTCGACGGGATCCAGGAACCCGCCCGCCAGCGGCTGCTTGCGGCCGGCGAACGCGGCGGTTGCCGGATCCTGTGCGGCCCGCGCGGACATCGGCGTCGCGACGAGCGCCGGGGCGACGGCGTTGACCCGGATCCCGCGCGGCGCGTAGAAGGCCGCCATCGTCGTCGTGAGGGCCGCGATCGCGCCCTTCGCGGCGGCGTAGGCATGGGTGCCGAAGAGATCGGGGACCGGGCTGAAGGCGAGGACGCTCGACATCAGGAGCAGCGCGCCCCGGCTGCCCGCCGCCGTCGGCTCCTGGTCGAGCATCTGGCGCAGGACCGCGCGGGCCACCAGGAACTGGCTCGTGAGGTTGAGATCCAGTGTTCGCTGCCAGCCCTCCAGCGTCAGCTCGTGGACCGGCCCGTCGCCGAAGCCGCGTCCCGACCCGCCGGCCACCGCGAACAGCCCGTCGAGTCGCCCGAAGCGGCCCACGGCCGCGCCGATCGCCGCCTCCACCTGCCCCTCGTCGGTCAGCTCGGCCGGCAGGAAGCCCGCCTCGGCGCCGGCCGCGACCAGCTCGCCGACGAGGTCCGCGCAGTGCCCCGGCGTGCGCGACGTCACGAACACGCGGGCGCCCTCCGCGCCGAACCGCCGCGCGGCGGCCGCGGCCATGCCGGTGGAGCCGGTCACGAGGATCACGCGATCGTCGAGTCGTCCCATCCGGGCTCCGGGGCCGCCCTCAGCGCCAGTCGGCCGGGACCGGGATCGCGCCGTCCCCGTCGTACGCCTGGCGCACGCGCCGGAAGTGCTCCGCGTAGACGCGCTCGAGCTGCTCCTCGCCGGCGCTGCTGCCGACGAAGTGAGGCGAGGTGAGGACCTCGGGGACGACACCCCGCGCCACCAGGCACTCGGCGGTCAGGACCTTGAGCGTGTCCACGACGGCGATCGCCCCGATCGAGGACGACGGCCCCACGCGGTACGGAATGCCCGGGATGTCGACAACGGCGTCGCCCGCGGGAGTGCAGTTGTCGATCGTGATGTCGGCGATCTCCATGAGCTTGCGGCCGGAGGGATGGCGGGAGGCCGTCGCGTTGCCGTGGTCCACCGAGGTGACGGCCACGACCGGGAGGCCCATCTTCTTGGCGTAGAGCGCCATCTCGACGACGACGCCGTTGATGCCCGTGCTGCTGAAGATGAGGAAGGCGTCGCCGGGGTGGATCTTGATCTGCTGCAGGATCACGCGCCCGAAGCCGTCCACCTTCTCCAGGAACATCGCCTGGCGCAGGCCGTTCGGGCCCACGACGCCGACGTGGTTCGAGAGCGCCAGCTCCGCGATCGGGTGGAATCCCGGGAAGCTCCCGATCCGCGGGAACATCTCCTCGGTGTTCATCCGCGAGTGGCCCGACCCGAAGACGTGGACGAGGCGGTCGCCGGCGATGGCCTCCGCGAAGATCGCCGCCGCCCGCTCGCAGGCTTCGAGCTGGGTGGCGCGGATCTTCTCGATGGTGGCGGCGGCGACGGCGAGCCAGCGCTCCCCGGCATTGGGCACGGCGTGATCTCCTCGACGGTTGGTCAGGTGGCAGAGGCGGCGCCGCGCCGGGCCCGGCTCCGAGGAGGACGGAGCGGGGCCACGGCGGGCGTCGCGGAGCGTGCGGTGGCAGACGGGGCGGGCGTCCGCGCCGCCCCCAGGTCCACGGGGTGGAGCTCGTGGACCCGACGCTGGAGGAGGAAGCGCGTGCGGTCGCCGCGGAGGAGGGCCTGGGTGTGCTCGACGTGGAGCCCGGCGGCGTCGGTGGTGACGCGCCGGATCATGAGGGCCGGTGCGTTCCTGGGAACCCCGAGGAGATGCGATTCGTGGGGCGTGAGGATGACGGGCTCGAGGGTCTCGAGCGCGGTCTCGACCTCGCACCCGAAGTCGTCGTGGAGGATCCCGTAGAGGGAGCGAGCCGCGAAGTCGCGGGTCTCGAGGCCCGGGAAGCGGGCCGCCGGCAGGTTGGTCGTCTCGAGGATGAGGGCCTCCGCCTCGACGGCGCGAACGCGCTCGAGGTGGACGACCGGATCTCCGGGCAGGAGGCCGAGCTCGGCCGCGATCGCTCGCCCCGCCTCGACCACGCCGACCGAGATCACCCTCGTGGCCAGGCTCATGCCGCGAGCCCGGAGCGCTTCCGCGTAGCTGAAGAAGCCGGCGAGGTCGGCCTGGACGCGGGGTCGCGTGACGAAGGTGCCGCGACCCTGGTGGCGGGACACGAGGCCCCGCTCCTCGAGCTCGGCGAGGGCCTGGCGGAGCGTCGCCCGGCTGACGTTCAGGTCGCGACACAGCTCGCGCTCGGGGGGCAATCGATCACCAGGGGCCCATTCCGCGGCCCGAATCCGCGCCTCCGCCCGGCTGGCGATGATGGCGTAGAGCGGCTCGCGCACGATCGAGATCTCCCTGGCGGCCCGCCGGATGGGCGCCGGCCCGGCCACGTCCCATCCTACCGGAAGTGGCTCGATTGGTACATACCAAGTCGCGCGGGCGGTCAGCCCGCGAACGGCGTCGTCGCCAGGCCGGTGACGCCCGGGCGGAGAACGAAGAGGTCGCCGGCGTGCGGCTGGCGCCGGAGGTCCTCCGGGGAGAGCCCCTGTCGGGCGGACGTGACGTACAGGTCGCCGAGGTCGGCGCCCCCGAAACAGCACGATGTCGGCCGGGCAGCGGGCACGCGAAGCCGGCCAAGGAGCGAACCATCGGGGCCGTAGCGGCGGACCTCACCGCCATCCCAGGCGGCGACGAACAGCGAGCCGTCGGCGGCGACCGCGAGGCCGTCCGGCAGACCTTCGGGGGCGGGGATGCGGGCAAACGGCCGGCGGCGGGCGATGGTCCCGGGCCCGGGGTCGAAGTCGAAGGCGTCGATCGCCCCATGCGCGCTGTCGATGAAGTAGAGGGTTCGGCCGTCCGGACTCCAGCCGATGCCGTTGGCGATCGTGAGGCCGTCCAGGTGTCGGGTCAGCGTCCCGTCCGGATCGAGCCTGACGAGGCGGCCCCGGCCGGCGCTCGGCTCGAACGCCATGGTCCCGGCCCACAACCGACCCTGCGGGTCGCACTTGCCGTCGTTGGCGCGCATGGAGGGATCGCGGTCCGGCGCCGGGGCCACGAACAGGGGCGCCACGCTCGTGCCGTCGGGCTGCGCCGCAGCCGCCGTGTCGAGGACGGCCCACCCGTCGCGCAGGCCGAGGACGGCGCCGCCCCGCTGCCGCGCGATGGCGTGTCCCACCGCCTGTCCGACCGCGAGCGCCCGGTCCGTGCCGGTCGTGGGATCGAGGCGGTGCACGAGGCCGGCGAGGATGTCGACCCACAGGAGGGTGCCGCTCGCGGCATCCCACGACGGGCCCTCGCCGAGCTCCGCCCCGGCCGCGAGGGCGATCTCCACGCCCGGCCACGCATCCACGACGACGATGGTACGGCGCGGTCGCTGGGCAGGTCGAGTCGTCGCGCTTCGTGCGGCGACCGTCAGCCGCGCACCGGGGTGCGGAGCTCGAGGGGGCCCGGCCCCGTCGCGGCAGCGCGGCCGTGTCGCTCACGGCGGGTCAGGATCGCGTCGGCGATCCGGTAGGCCGTCAGGAAGACGACGACCGTGGTCGTGACCACGTACGTCCACCAGGCCCAGGTGGTGGCTGTGTCGGTGCCGCTCATGATGCCGTGGGCGGTCGCGCCGGCGAACGCCAGGAAGGTGACGTAGTGGAGCAGCCGCCAGGCGCGCTGGCCGATGCGCCGCCGAACGTAGAAGCTGGCGGTCACGATCGCCACGAGGTAGAGCGCGACCTGCCCGATGCCGACCCAGACCGGGCGGTACGGGGCGGCGAAGGGGATCAGCATGTCGGACAGGGTGAAGGGCTGGGTGGCGTCAAGGCCGAGAAGGGCGACATGGATCCCCGCGAGGCCGAGGCCGATCGCCGCGAGGTCCTGGTGGAGGGCGAAGGTGACCGGGCGATGGGCGATCGCGTCCAGGATCTTCGTCGAGAGCAGCAGGCCGTAGATCACGGAGCCGGCGATCGCGAAGTAGGAGAGGAAGGCGAAGATGCGGGTGCCGACCCAGGGCAGCCGCTCCGGGGCGGCGCCGGCCAGGTTGCCGAGGGCGCCGATCGCCACGGGGAGGGTCGTACCGAGGACGATGCCGACGGCAACGGCGAACAGGGTCCAGCGGATCAGCGCGGTGCGCCGGGAGAGTCCTCGGTAGATCACGCGAGGTACCTCGTGGTGCGCGGAAGGGCGATGGTCCGGCCGTCGTCGAGGAGGACGATCGCCCCGAGGGCCTCGCTCCGCTCGACCATGTCGAGACCGGCCGCGGCCCCCCGGATGACGATCGCCTTGGCCCAGGCTTCGGCCGCGCGAGCAGTGTGCGCCACAACGGTCGCCTGGACAACGTTGGTGTGAGCGGAGGATCCCGTCGCCGGGTCGATGAGGTGGTGGCGGCGGTGATCTGCCGGTCCCCAGCGATGGACGCTGGTCCCGGACGTGGCGACGCCGTACGTCCGCGCCTCCCGGGGACCGCCGGCCAGCACGAGCACGCCGAGAACCACGTCGTCGTCGCGGGGGTCGCCGACGCCGATCTCCCAGCGATCGCCGGGGGCGGCACGCATCGCGATGTCCCCGTCGGCGTCGACGAGCGCGCCCTCCGAGTGAAGGAGCGCCAGCGCGCGGTCGGCCAGCCATCCCTTGCCCACGCCGTCGAGGTCGAAGCGGAGCCCGCTGGGACGGGTCACGACGGCGCCGCGATGGCGGCCCGGCGCCAGGCCCCACAGGTTGGATCGCTCGAGATGGTCCGCTGACCGGACTCCCTCGGGGCGACGACGGCGCCACACCCGGGGTTTCGACGCGCTCGGCGTGGAGCCGCGCGGCGAGCAGCGTGATGTCGACCGTTCCCGCGGTGAGCGCCGACGCCTCCCGTCCCCACGCGAGGGCTGCCGCCAGCGTGGGCCCGACCGGCACCTCGACCCGGGGATCCCCGTTGAGGCGCATGAGCCGTGACGTGCTCTCGTGGCGGGTGAGGAGGCCGGCCCAGGCCCGCACGCGACCGGCGACGCGGTCGAGCTCGCGCTCAACCGCGGCGACGTCGGCCGCCGCCGCCGTCACGTGGACTTCGAGGCGCCCGCCCATCGCCTGCGAGCGATGGACGACCCGTGGCGGCACCGGCCCGCCGGCGGCGACGGCGACCGGATCCGCCGCCGGGAAGGCGACCAGGGTCATGGCTTCACGACCCGTCCCGACTGGGTGGTCGTGACGACCACCGTTCGCGGCTTCGCGACCGGGGCCGGAAGCGCGGTCACGACCACGTTGGCCGCGGCCGGAGGCGCGGTGGCCCCGACCGGAAGCTTCACGACGCGGGTCACCTGCTGGACGATCGCGACCTCGGCCGGCGAATCCTTCTGCACCGTCACGACGGACGTGGTGGCGGGGAGAGCGGACGTCGCGATCGTGGCCAGGAGCGCCGACAGGGCGGCGACGCCCCCGGCGGCGACCGCGAGCCGCATCGGACGGGGATCGGGTCGCGTGGGCGCTGGTCGACCGCCGGCGCGGGGCCCCGTGGCCGCGGACCCGGCGGCGTTGGGTGTGGCGGCCCGCTCGCGCCCGGTCGGCCGATGCGCTGGAGGAGCGGCCCGACGCACGGGGGTCGCGAGCGGGCCGTCGGCGGAGCTGGCGCGGCGCGGAGCCGGGTCCTCGCGGATGGCCATGTCAGTCGTCCTCGCCATTCTCGTTCTCCTCGCCCCCGGCGACGACCTTGTGGACCACGACGACCGGGACCGGAGCCGGGGTGGGAGTCACCTCGTAGACCGTGCTGACGACGGTCCGTGCCGGCGGGGCCGGGTCCGCGGGGAGGGTCACGATGGCGGCGGCCGGCACGGACGCGGGCCCGGGAGGGCCCCCGAGGCCGGCGGCGGCGCTCGCGGAAAGCGCCGCCGCCAGCCCCGCCACGACGAGCGCGACCCGCCGTGGTCCCGTGCGACGAGGGGGGTTGGGAAGAGGCATCGGTCGTCTCCGCTGGCTCGCCGGGCCGGCGAGGCCGCGGCGGGAGGTTTCGGTTGGTGGTAGCGCCATGCTCGGGCGCCACGCTGTGGCCGGCCTGTGCTCCTCGTGAGGGATCTCACAGGAAGGCCGGGCGGCCGTTGACGCCGGGCTCCGCGGACCCGGAGGATGGCGACATGCGAATCCTGGTCGTCGAGGACGAGCCCAAGATGGGCGAGCTCATCCGCCGCGTGCTGACGTCGGAACGGCACGTGGTCGACCTCGCCGCCGACGCCGTCTCCGCCCTGGGCTTCGCCGCCCCCGGCGGCGAGCCCTATGACGTGCTCGTCCTCGACCGGATGCTGCCGGATCTCGACGGGCTCGAGCTCCTCCGCGTGCTGCGCAGCCGGGGCGTGGGCACGCCGGCCCTCGTCCTCACCGCGCTCGGCGCCGTCGAGGAGCGGGTGGCGGGCCTCGACGCGGGCGCCGACGACTATCTCGGCAAGCCGTTCTCGTTCGCCGAGCTGATCGCCCGGGTCCGGGCCCTGGGTCGCCGCACGGCCACGCCGGCCGCCCCGCGCCTGGCGGCGGGCGACCTCGAGCTCGACGAGGAGCGCCACGTGGCCAGGGTCGGCGACCGCACGGTCGACCTATCGGCGCGGGAGTTCGCCCTGCTTGCCTACCTGATTCGCAACGAGGGGCGGGTGGTGAGCCGGCGCCAGATCCTCGACGCGGTCTGGGGCGCGGAGCCGGACGTCTACTCGAACGTCGTCGACCTGTACGTCTCCTACTGCCGGCGCAAGCTGGGGGAGCTCGGCCGGGCCGACCTCCTGCGGACGGTCCGCGGCGTGGGCTACACGCTCCGCGAAACCGCGTGAGCGGCTCGCCGGGACGCGGAACGGCGGCTCCGGCCGACCCCCTCCTCCGGGCCACCCGGCGCCGCCTCGCCGTCGTCACCCTCGCCCTCGTCGGGACCCTCGTCCTCGTGCTCGGTGCGGCCTCGGCGGTGCTCGGCCTGCGGGCGCTCGACGACAGCGTGGACCGGGCCCTCGACCAGGCGGCCACGGCCGAGGCCCAGCGCCTGGGCGGCGAGGTGCCCAGCCCGGGAGGGGACGAGGGGAACGAGCACCCGCCGCAGGCTGCCGACACGTTCTTCATCGTCCTCGACCCACACGGGGTCGTCGTGTCCAACCCGTCGAACGTGCCCCTGGGGGGCTTGCCGGACATGGCCGCCATCGCCGCCGCCGGCGTGACCGGCAGCGACGTCCGCACCGTCGAGGTGGCGGCCGGCCCGGTCCGCCTCGAGACCCTGCCCATCGGCGACCTCCCCACGCCCAACGGCTGGCTCCAGGCGGGCAACGTCCTCCTCCTCCACGACGCCCAGTCGCGGAGCCTCGTGGTCGCGATCACGATCGTCGGCATCGTCGGCCTCTTCGGGGCGGCCCTGGTCACGATCTGGATCACCGGGCGTGCCCTCGTGCCCATCCGCGCACGCCTTTGCCACCGAGCGCCGTTTCGTCGCCGACGCGTCCCACGAGATCCGGACGCCGGCGGCCATCATCCGGGCGTCGGCCGAGGTCCTCCAGCGCGAGGACCTCGTCCGGCCGGACGGCCGGGCCCTGGCCGACGACATCGTGGCCGAGGCCGACCGCCTTGGCCGGCTCGTCGAGGAGCTGCTGGCCCTGGCCGCGTCGGAGCGGGGCTCGCTGGCCGCCGAGCGGAGGCCGATCGACCTCCGGGACGTCGCCATCGCAACCGTCCGGCGGGCGGAGCCCCTGGCCGTCGAGCACGGAGTCACGCTGGTCGGACCGGCCGGTCAGGGCCCCGCGCTGCCCCTTCTCGGGGATCCCGATCGCCTCCTCCAGCTCCTGCTCGTCCTCCTCGACAACGCCTTCCGCGTCTCGCCGCCCGGGGGGTCCGTGACGGTGGACGTCGACCGGGCCGGCCGCCGCGTCCGGGTCCTTGTCAGCGACGACGGCCCCGGCGTCCCCGAGGAGGAGCGGGAGCGGATCTTCGAGCCGTTCGCGCGCCTCCCCGACGCTCGTGGGGCCCGTCGCGGCAGCGGGCTCGGCCTTCCCATCGCTCGCCGGATCGCGGAGCTCCACGGCGGGACGCTGACCGTCGAGCGGGCGGCCACGGGCGGCGCCCGTTTCGTGCTCGCGATCCCGGCCCGATGACGGCCGTTCGGGCCGCCGGGCGGACGGCGGGCGGGAACGACGTATCATGAGCAAACCGACTGGTCGGTCGGTTTTGCGCCGCTCCCGGGCGCGATGCGGAGGCACGGTACGACGACGGGCGACGAGAGGCGAACCACCGCCCAGGCGGAGAAGAGCCGGACGCGACGCGACCAGATCCTCGACGCCGCCTTCAACACGTTCGCGCGCCGCGGCTACCGCGACACCGCGGTCGACGACATCGCGGCCGCGGCCGACACGTCAAAGGGTGGGGTCTACTTCCACTTCGCCACCAAGGAGGCGATCTTCCGGGAGCTCATGCGGACGACGGCGGACCGGCTCGCGGCGAAGGTCGACCGGGCCGTCGCGGGCGAGACCGAGCCGATCGCGAAGGCGGAAGCCGCCCTCCACTCCGTCCTCGCCACCTTCGCCGGCCATCGGACGATGGCCCGCCTCCTGTTCCTCGACGCGCTGGGGGCGGGGCGCGCATTCAATGCCGAGACGAACGAGCTCCACGACCGCTTCGCCCGGCTGATCGCGGGCTATCTCGACGAGGCCGTCGCCAACGGCTCGATCCCGCCCGTCGACACGGGGATCACGGGCGTGGCCTGGTTCGGGGCCCTGAACGAGGTCGTGGCTCGCTGGCTCCTGGCCGACGACCCGGGCCTCCTCGAGGACGCCTATCCAACGCTGCGGGCGCTGCTGCTGCGCAGCGTGGGCGTGCCGGAGGACCGGATCCGGGCCGTTGCCGCCGGCGAGCGTCCAGCACCGTGACGACGGTCGCGCGAGCCGGCGCTGACGCCCCGGCGGCGGACCTCGCGGCCTCGCTCGACGGCTCGCGCGCGATCGCGGCGGGCGGCCTGCGGTGGGCGACGGTCCAGGCCGACGACCTCGACCCGATCGCCCTCTACGCCGCGGCTCGCGAGCAGGACCTCGAGGCCGCGCTCTTTCTGCAGCCCTCGGCGGGGATGGCCCTCGTGGGGATCGGGCGGGCCTGGTGCGTCGAGCCCGACGGTGTCGCGCGGTTCGCGGACGCAGCCGCGGCCTGGCGCCAGCTGATCGCCACCGCCGCCGCGGCGGCGCCCGACGCTGGCCCGATGGGCGCGCCGCGCGGGGCGGGACCGATCCTGCTTGGGGGCCTCGGGTTCACCGGCCGCAGGCCGGGGCCCGGGAGCGAATGGGCGACGTTCGGGGCGGCCTCGCTCGTGCTGCCGGAGCTCACCTTCGCCCGCACCGGCGGCGCGGCCTACGTGACCGCGTCGACGGTCGGCGCCGACGGCGATCCGGCGGGAGCGGTGCTGCCGCGCCGCTGGGACCAGCTCGCGGCCCGCGCCCGGGAGCTCGCGCCGGCGGCCGGCGCGCTGGTCGCGCGACCGGCGATCGCGCCCCTCGCGATCGTCGCCGAGCAGCCGGATCGGGTGGCCTGGGATCGCCTCGTCGGGCTGTTCGCGGGCGCCGTTGGCCGCGGCCGCCTCGACAAGGTCGTGATCGCCCGCCGCGTGGGCCTGCGTTCGCCGCTCGAGCTCGACCCGCTCAACGCGCTTCGTCGGCTCGCGGCGGCCGGGCCCGAGAGCACGACGTTCGCCTTCGTCCGCGGCGGAGTCACGTTCCTCGGCGCCACGCCGGAGCGGCTGGCCCGGACCGAGGGCCGCGCCTTCCACACGGCGGCCGTCGCCGGCTCGGCACCGCGCGGCGCGGACGCCGTGGAGGATGCCCGCCTGGCGGCCGGGCTCCTCGCCAGCGACAAGGATCGAGAGGAGCATGGCGTCGTCGTGGCGATGCTTCGCGAGGCCCTGGGGCCGATCGTCGAACGCCTCGACGTGGCCCCGGCGCCCGGCATCCTGGCCCTCCGCGACGTGCAGCACCTGGTCACCCGGATGGAGGGCACGCTCCGCGACGAGACCGGCATCCTGGCCCTCGCTGCCCTGCTGCACCCGACGCCGGCCGTGGGCGGCGAGCCGCGCGAGGCGGCGCTCGACCTGATCGCCGAGAACGAGGGCTTCGAACGCGGCTGGTACGCCGGCCCGGTCGGCTGGCTGGGCACCGACGGCGACGGCGAGCTGATGGTCGCCCTGCGCTGCGGCCTGGTGGCCGGGCAGCGGGCCGCGCTCTTCGCGGGCTGTGGCATCGTCGCCGACTCCGACCCCGCGCGGGAGTGGGAAGAGTCGCGGATGAAGCTGCGTCCGGTCGTCTCGGCCCTCGGCCGGCTCGAAGATGGCGACCGATGACGGACATCCTCGCGGTGCGCGGCTTCGTCGACGAGCTGGCCCGGGCCGGGATCGCCGACGCGGTGATCTGTCCGGGCTCGCGCTCGACGCCGCTCGCGCTCGCCCTGCGGACGCACCCGGAGATCCACGTCCGGGTGCTCCTCGACGAACGCAGCGCCGGCTTCTTCGCCCTGGGCATGGCCAAGGCCGCCCGGCGGCCGGTGGCGGTTCTCACGACCTCCGGGACGGCCGCGGCGAACCTGCTGCCGGCGGTCGTCGAGGCCTCGCTCGGCCGGGTCCCGCTCCTGCTGCTGACAGCCGATCGGCCGGCCGAGCTGCGCGATCGCGGCGCTGCCCAGGCGATCGACCAGGTCCGCCTCTTCGGCACGTACGCGAAGTGGTTCGCCGAGCTGCCACTGCTCGATGGGGACGAGGTCACCCGGCGCCATGTCCGGTCGGTCGCCGGTCGGGCGGTGGCGAGCGCGGTCGCCGGACCCGCCGGCCCGGTCCACGTCAACGTCCCGTTCCGCGAGCCGCTGGTCCCGAGGGAGCCGTTGGGTCCGCTCGACGAGGGGCGCGGGTCCTCCGTGATCACCGGCGCCAGAACCCTCGATGGCGACGCCGTCGCGGACCTCGCGGGCCGCCTCTCCGCCGTGGAGCGGGGACTGATCGTCGCGGGACCGCAGGCTGACCCGGCCCTGCCCGCCGCCCTGGCCCGCCTTGCCGCGGCCCTCGACTGGCCGATCCTCGCCGACCCGCTCTCGCTCGCCCGCTGCGGCCCGCATGATCGCTCGCGGGTGGTGGCCCGCGGCGACCAGCTGCTGCGACCGGGTCCGTGGCGCGACGCGCACCGCCCCGACCTCGTGTTGCGGGTGGGTGCGCCGCCGACGTCGAAGGCCATCCTCGCCCTGCTCGAGGAGGATCGGCCGCCGCTCGTCGTCCTGGACGGCGACGGCGGCTGGGGGAGCCCGCGATCGTGCCGGCGACCATGGTCCACGCCGACGCCGCGGCCACGGCCCACGCCCTGGCCGAGTCGCTCGGGGCCGCCGAGCGACGGGATGGCGGCAGCCGCCTCCGGCCGGCACCCACGCGCCGCCACGGCTGGCTCGAGCGGTGGCTCGCCGCCGATCGCGCCGCCGGCCGCGCGCTCGGGACGTGGCTTGCCGGCGTCACCGCCTCGGGCGAGGCGTTCGAAGGAGCCCCGTTCGCCCACCTCGGCGATCTCCTGCCCGACGGAGGCATCCTCTGGGCCAGCAGCTCCATGCCGGTGCGCGACCTCGACACCTGGCTCCCCGCCGGGTCGCGCGCCATCCGGCCCCTCGCCAACCGGGGGGCGAACGGGATCGACGGCGTCGTCTCCTCGGCCGTTGGCGCGGCCGCTGCCGGCGCGCCGGTCGCCCTCGTCGTCGGCGACCTCGCCGTCCTCCACGACCTGTCGGGGCTGATCGCGGCCCGCCTGCATGGCCTCGCGGCGACCATCGTGATCGTCGACAACGACGGCGGCGGCATCTTCTCGTTCCTGCCCCAGGCGACCGCCGCCGGGCCGGGGACCGGGCCTGCCGGAGCATTACGAGGAGCTGTTCGGGACGCCCCACGGGATCGAGCTCGGGCCCCTGCTCACGGCCCTCGGCGCGGGCTACCAGCAGGTGGAGGCGGGCGGCCTGCGGGCCGCGCTCGAGGCCTCGCTGGGCGCTCCCGGGATCAACGTGCTCGGGTTCCGGACCGGCCGCGCGCGGAACGTCGTCCTCCACCACGAGGCGGCGGCGACGGTCCAGTCGGCGCTCGGCGAGCTGCTCGTCGCCGCCGAGGTCGCCCCGTGAGCGAGCGCCTGCGCATGCGGATCGACGGGATGGCGTGGTCCCTGCGGGTGGCCGGTCGCGGGCACCCGGTGCTCTTCCTGCACGGCTTCAGCGGCAGCAGCCTGTCGTGGAGCGGCCTCGCCGGCCTCGGCAGTCGCTTCCGGGCCATCGTCCCCGACCTGCCCGGCCACGGCGGCACCGGCTGGCAGGACGCTGGATCGACTGGGTCCGCGGCCCCGGATCCACGCCCGCGGACCTCGGTTGAGCGGACGGCCGACGACCTCGCCCGCATCGTGAACCGCCTCGGCGCGACCCCGGTCCACGTCATCGGCTACTCGCTGGGCGCCCGCATCGGCCTCCGCCTCGCGGTCGCCCACCCCGAGGTCGTGGGGCGGCTCGTCCTCGAGGCGCCGTCGGCCGGGATCGCCGATCCGGCGGCGCGGGCGACGCGGGCGGCGGCCGATGCCGAGCTTGCCCGGATCGCGGTCACCGACGGGGTGGACGCGTTCGTCGAGCGCTGGGAGTCCTTGCCGACCCTTGCCGGTGAGACCGCCCTGCCCGCGGCCGCCCGGTCCCGCCAGCGGGCGATCCGCCGCGGCCACGACCCTCTCGGGCTCGCCGCCTCGCTCGTGTTCGGGGGCCAGGGGGTCATGGAGCCGCTGGAGCAGCGGCTCGGCGAGGTCCGGGCTCCCACGCTCGTCATCGCCGGGGCCGACGACCCGGCCCGCGTCCGCGCCGAGGAGGTGGCCGCCGCGATCGCCGGCGCGCGCCTCGCCCTGGTCCCGGGAGCCGGCCACGCGCCCCACCTGGAGCGCCCCGACCGGTTCCACGCCCTCGTCCTGGACTTCCTCACGGAGGCCGCCGCATGACCACGCCCGATTCGACGGCGACGCCGGTCGCCTGGATCCCCGTTCGCGAGTACCGGGACATCCGCTACGAGCACTCCGGGACGGGGATCGCCAAGGTCACGATCGACCGCCCGGAGGTCCGCAACGCGTTTCGCCCCGAGACCGTCACGGAGCTCATCGACGCCTTTGCTCGCATCCGCGACGACGCCTCGGTCGGCTGCGTGCTCCTCACCGGCGCGGGCGAGGTGGCGTTCTGCGCGGGTGGCGACCAGAACTACAAGAGCCATGCCGGCGGCTACGTCGGCGCGGACGGCATCGCCCGCCTCAACGTCCTCGACCTGCAGCGCCAGATCCGCTCCCTGCCGGTCCCCGTGATCGCCCTCGTCAACGGCTATGCGATCGGGGGCGGCCACGTCCTCCACGTCGTCTGCGACCTGTCGATCGCCTCCTCCAACGCGATCTTCGGGCAGGTGGGACCGCGCGTCGGCTCGTTCGACGCCGGCTTCGGCATCGGCCTGCTGGCCCGCCTGGTCGGCGACAAGAAGGCCAAGGAGATCTGGTTCCTCTGCCGCCAGTACAGTGCCGACGAGGCAGTGGCGATGAACCTCGTGAACAAGGTCGTGCCCCTCGCCGACCTGGAGGCCGAGGGCGTCGCCTGGGCCGCCGAGATCCTCCAGATGAGCCCCACCGCGGTCCGCTTCCTGAAGTCGGCCTTCCTGGTCGCCACCGACGGCCTCGCGGGGCTGCAGGAGTTCGCCGGCCAGGCCACGGGCCTGTACTACACCACGGACGAGGCCCACGAGGGGTCCCGTGCCTTCCTGGACAAGCGCCGGCCCGACTTCACGAAGTTCCCGCGCCGCCCGTGAACGGGGCCCGGGCCGTGGCATCCGATCGACCGTCGCCCCTGCGGACCTGGCTGCTGGCGATCCGGCCGGCCACGCTGCCGGCCGCGGCCTCGGGCGTCGTGGTCGGCCTCGGCGCGGCCCTTGCCGTCGGCGCGCCCTTCCGGCCCGACACGGCGCTCGGCTGCCTCGCCGTCGCCCTCCTCCTCCAGGTGCTGGCGAATCTCGCCAACGATCTCTCCGACTTCCGTCGCGGCGCCGACACGCCGGACCGGGCCGGGCCCACCCGGGTGGCCGCGGCCGGCCTCGTCAGCGAGCGCCGGCTGGAGGTCGCGATCGCGCTCGTGATCGGACTCGCCGGACTCATCGGGCTGTGGCTCGTGGTCGTGGGCGGGCCGCTGCTCCTGGTCGTCGGGATCCTGGCGATCGCGGCCGCCCTCGCCTACACCGGCGGCCCGTTCCCGTACGGCTACCGGGCCCTCGGCGAGGCCTTCGTCTTCCTCTTCTTCGGCCTGGTGGCGGTCGTGGGCACCGCCTACCTCCAGGCCCTGCGGCTCAACCCGCTCTTCTTCGTGGCCGCGATCCCCGTCGGGACGCTGACGACCGCGATCCTCGTGGTGAACAACCTGCGCGACATCCCGACCGACGCGGCGGCGGGCAAGCGGACGCTCGCGGTCGTGCTCGGGCGCGAGAGAACGGCGCTGGAGTACGCGCTCCTCCTGGGGATCGCGTTTGCGACCCCGGCGAGCCTGGTCGCGGTCGGTCTCGGGGCCGGCGGCGGCGTGTCGGCGCTGGCGCCGGGCCTCCCGCTGCTCACCCTGCCCCTGGCGATCCCGCTGCTGCGGACCGTCCGCGACTTCGTGGCCCCCGCCGAGCTCAACCCGGCCCTCAAGGGGACGGCCCGGCTGGCACTCTCGTTCGGGCTGCTGTTCGCCGTCGGCCTCGCCCTCGCCGGACTTCAGCTCCTCGGTGGGCTCGCGTGAGCGATGCCGGGCGTCCACGTCACCCGGTTGATGCCGGCGGCCTGCGGACCCTGCTCGACGCGGTCCCGGTGGTCGGCCTCTCCTCCCTTCGGGTCCGGGTCCCGTTCCGGCGGCCGTTCGCGACGGCGACCGGGATGTGGCTCCACCGCGAGGCCTGGATCGTCCTCCTGGAAGGAGCGGACGGCAGGATCGGATTGGGCGAAGCCGTCCTCGATCCGGACGCGCGGGAGGTCGAGGAGACGATCCTCGCGCGGGCGATCCGCGAGGCCGCCGGCCGCGCTCGCGAGGGCGACCTGCCGGGCGCGGAGGAGCTCGAGCTGCTCGGGAGTCCCGGGCGAGCCCTGCGAGCGGCGCTCGATTCGGCTCGCCTCGACCTGGCGCTCGCGGCCGACGGAGCCGCTGTCGCGGTGAACGGCACGATCGGCTTTGCCGGCCCCCGGGAGGGCGCCGAGGCCGCCCTGCAGGCGATCGAGGCCGGCTTCCGGACCCTGAAGCTCAAGGCCGGCGCCGAGCGCGAGACCGACGACCTCGTGGCGCGGGTGCGGGCGATCCGGCAGGCGGTCGGCCCGGAGGTCGGCCTCCGCCTCGACGTGAACGGTGCCTGGGACCTGCCGACGGCCGAGGACCGCCTCGAGGCGGTCGCCCGCTTCGACATCGAGTACGCCGAGCAGCCGCTCGCCGCCGACGACCTCGCCGGCGCGGTGGACCTGCGGGCGCGCGTCGACGTGCCGATCGCCGCCGACGAGGCCGTCTACTCGGCGGGGGCCGCGCGGGGGCTGCTGGCGGCCGGCGCCGCCGACGTGCTGGTGGTCAAGCCGGCCCGCGTCGGCGGTCCCGTGGCGGTCGCCGAGATCGCGGCCGCGGCCGCGGCCGGGGGCGTCCCCGTGGTCCTCTCCACGTTCTTCGAGACCGGGATCGGCATCGCCGCCGGCCGGGCCGCCGCGGCCGCCCTCCCCGTGATGCGCTGGGGTCGCGCGGGCCGTCCCCTGCCGCACGGCCTGGCCACCGCAGGCCTCCTCGAGCACGACCTCCTGCGATCGCCGCTCGTGCTCGAGAGCGGGACCCTGGCCGCACCCGGCGGTGACGGGACCGGCGGCCTCGGTGTCCGGGTGGACGAGGCCGTGCTGCGGCGGTTCGCGGTCGAGGCCGTCGAGGCCACGGGGTGAGGCCGCTGCCGATCCTCTCGCTGGCGGTCCGGCAGCACGCGGCCGCCCGGCCGCTCGCGGTCGCCATCCGCGATGACGAGGGCGTCCACCCCTACGCCGGCCTCGACCGGGCCGCGGACGTGGCCGCCGCGGCTCTGCAGGCATCCGGGATCGAGCGCGGGGACCGGGTGGCCCTCCTGGTGGCCGCGTCCGGCGAGGCCGTCGCCCTGCTGGTGGGAATCGCCCGGGCGGGCGCGATCGCGGTCCCGCTCGGCGCGCGCCTGACACAGCACGAGGTGGCGGCCGCGCTGGGGATCGCCGGGCCACGCATCGTCGTCCGCGACCGCGACCGCGCCGATGTGGCGGCCGCCGCCGGCGTCCCGTGCCTCGCGCCCGACGAGCTTGCCGCCCGGGGCCACGGCGTCGAGCGCCGGAGCGTGACGGCCGACAGCACGGCCGCGGCGGTCGCGATCCTGACCTCGGGAACCGGTGGGGAGCCCAGGATGGCGCTGCTCTCGCACGGGGCCCTGGCCGCCAGCGCGCTCGCCTGGGCGGCCGCCCTCCCGCCGGCCGCCGGCTGGCTGCTCTGCCTGGGCCTGGCCCACGTCGCCGGGCTCGGTGTGGCCTGGCGGGCGCTCGGCACCGGGGTGCCGCTCGACATCCACGCCGCGTTCGACCCGCGGGCGATCCTGGTGGCGCTGGCGGCGCCGGACGCCCCGAGCCACGTCTCGCTCGTCCCGACCCAGCTCGCGCGCATCCTCGACGTCGCCCCCGACGCGCCGGCCCCGGCAGGGTTGCGCGCCGTGCTCCTCGGCGGGGCCCCGGTTCCGGCCACGCTCGTCGAGCGGGCCGCTGCCGCCGGCTGGCCGGTGGTCCTGACGTACGGCCTGACCGAGGCCGGCTCCGGCGTGACCGCCCTGCCCGCCGCCGAGGCGACCTCGGCACCGGACAGCGCCGGGCGACCGCTTCCCGGGGTGGCGGTCAGGATCGCCGAGCCGGGTCTCGACGGGGTGGGGGAGATCCAGGTCCGGACCCCGGCGGCCTTCAGCGGCTACCTCGGCTCTCCCAGGGGCGACCGCGGCCGCCTTCACCGCCGATGGCTGGCTGCGGACCGGCGACCTCGGCCGCCTCGACGCAACCGACCGCCTGTTCGTCGCCGATCGCCGGGACGACCTCGTGGTCTCGGGCGGCGAGAACGTCTACCCGGCCGAGGTCGAGGCCGTGCTCGAGGCCCACCCCGCGGTCGCCGAGGCCGGCGTCGTCGGGCGTCCCGACGCGCGATGGGGAGCCGTGCCGGTGGCCGCGATCACGCTGCGGCCCGGGGCCGTCGACCCGGGCGACGAAGCGCTGCGGGCGTGGTGCGGCGAGCGACTTGCCCCCTACAAGGTCCCGGCGGCGTTCACCCGCGTGCGGGTCCTGCCGCGCACCTCGTCGGGCAAGCTCCGCCGCCGCGACCTCCGCGACCGGCTGGCGCCCCTCGTGGTCGTCCTCCACGCGACCCTCTCCACCGGGCGCCAGCTGGCGCCGCTGGTGGCGGCGCTGGCCGGGCCGGGTGACCTCCGGGTCGTCGCCCCCGATCGCCGCGGCAGCGGGGAGCGCCGCCTCGACCCGCCGCGGGCGGTCGCGATGGACGAGCACGTCGCCGACCTCGGCGCGCTCCTCGACGCCGATCGAGCGGGGAGCGCGATCCTCGTCGGCCACAGCTTCGGCGGCGTGGTCGCCCTCGAGGCCGCCGCGCGGCTGCCCGAGCGGGTCCGCGAGGTCGTCGTCTTCGAGCCGCCGTATGGACCGCTCGGTGACGAGCGGACGCGACGCGCCTTCGCCCAGGTCGCCCGGGCCACGGAGCGGGCGGCGGCGACCGGGGGCCCGCCGGCGGCGGCGCGGGCGTTCCTGCGCGGCGTGACCCGGCCCGGGGGATGGGACGCGCTTCCCTCCCGCACGCGCGCCTTCCTCGAGGGCGAGGGCGGGGGCGCGCTCGCGGACGCCGGGATGGTCGGCCTCGACCCCGCCGGCCTCGGCCGGATCGTGTGCCCGGTCACGATCCTCACCGGCGACGGGTCGGAGCCGTTCTACGCGCCGATCGCCGACGCGCTCGCCGCCCGGATCCCGGCAGGCCGCCGCGTGCGCCTCGCGGGACTCCGCCACACTGCCCCGATCACCGACCCGTCCGCGGTTGCCGCCGCCGTGCGCGCGGCGCTGCGGCTCGGCGGCGATGCCGCCGGCGCTGCCGATCGCCACCCGTCCGCGGCCGCGCCGGCCCTCGACGAGACGATCGCATGACGACTCCGCGCGGGCCGGGCGACGCCGCCGGCGGGCGTGACGAGGCGCCCTCCGGACGCTCGACCGGGCGCGGCAACGCCGCGGCCCCGACCGAGGTCGGCGCGATGTTCGACCGGATCAGCGGTGTGTACGACGCGCTGAACCTCGTCATCAGCGCCTTCCAGGAGCCACGCTGGCGCAGGCGTGCCGTCGCCGCGGCCGCGCTCAAGCCGGGCGGCCGCGCGATCGACGTCGCGACCGGCACGGGCAAGGTCGCGGCCGACCTTCTGCGCTCCGGAGCGCCGGGCGGCGAGGTCACGGGCGTCGACATCAGCCCCGGGATGATCGGCGTCGCGCGGGCGCGGTTTGCCGGTCGGCCGGGACTTACGTTCGTCGTCGGCGACGCGATGGCCCTGCCGGCAGGAGACGGCGAGTTCGACGCCGCCACCATCGCCTTCGGGATGCGCAACCTGCCCGACTACGCGCGAGGCTTCGCCGAGATGGCCCGCGTCGTCCGGCCCGGTGGGCGGGTCGTGTGCCTCGAGATCTCGCGCCCGCGCAGCCGCCTCGCCCGGATCCTGCGCTGGTGGTTCGACCGGATCGTGCCCCTCATCGGGACAGTCGCCGGCCAGGGTGGGGCCTATGCCTACCTCGTGCGCAGCGTCCAGGGCTATCCGGCGCCGGAGCGGATCGCCGAGGTCATGCGCGAGGCCGGCCTGGTCGGGATCCGCTGGCACGGCATGTCGGGCGGGATCGTCACGATCCACGTCGGGACGGTGCCTGCGCGCGCAGCGTCCGGCTGACGCACTTCGACCGCGAGCCCCGCGGATGCCGGCGGGCGGCTCCGCCGCAGCCCCGGTCAGTACCAGGGCCAGGGAACCGCGGGCCAGTCGGGATGCGGCTGGGGGAAGCGGCCAGACCCGAGGAGCTCGTCGATCCGCGTCCGCGTCAGCGCGACCTCGTCCGGCGCGAGATGGGGATCGAGCGCCGGGCCAAGGCTCGCGAAGGCCTGCCGCAACAGGACCAGGGCCTCCAGCTCACGCGGGGCCAGCTTCGTGCCGCGCCAGCCCCAGAGGACCGTCCGCAGCTTGGGATCCACCGAGAACGTCACGCCATGGTCCACGCCCTGGATGTTGCCGTCCGGTCGCACGAGGAGATGGCCGGCCTTGCGGTCGGCGTTGTTGACGACGGCGTCGAAGATGGCGATCCGGCGCAGGCGCGGGTCGGCGCCCCGGATGAGCTCGACGACGTCGGCGTCGTCGCGGACCTCCACCCACAGCTGGAGCATCCCGGGTCCCGCCGGCGCCTCCTCCCGGAAGACCGTCGGCGGGACCACGTCCCACCCCGACGCCCGCGAGACCGCGAACGCGGCCACCTCGCGATGGGCGAGGGTGCCGTCGGGAAAGTCCCACAGCGGCCGCTCGCCGCGGATCGGCTTGTAGACGGCGGCTGCCACGGTCTCGCCGCGAGCGGGGATCTCGCCGTGCACCGCCACCATGAGCGTCGTGTTCGACGCCTGCACGAGGCGTCCGACGATCTCGATCTCGCCCGACGCGAGGAACGGCAGGGCGACCGCGGGGGTCAGCGCCACCGCCGGCGGGAGGTCCGGCTCCGCCTCGTCGGAGACGGACGGCTCCGATGGCCAGGCCTCGCCCGCCTCGTCGGGACGCCGGGCTTCGCCGGTCACCGTCGGCTCAGTGGACGTACCCGTTCCGGCGCGGACAGAGGTGGCCGGCAGGATCCAGCGGCTGGCCGCAGAGCGGGCATGGCGGCCGTCCCGCGGCGACGGTGCGCAGGGCGCGCTCGGCGAAGGCCCGCGCACGCGTCGGGGTCAGGCGGACGCGGACGAGATCCGGGCCCTCAGGGTCGTCGTCGGAGAGCTCGAGCTCCTCGTCGGCCTCGTCGTCGGCGACCGCATCGACGTCGACCCCTTCCACGTCGTCCTCGTCCTCGTCCTCGTCCTCCTCGATCCGGGCGCGCGCCTCGACGACGATCTCGTCGCTCTCGCCGTCCCAGGCCAGCGTCATCGTGCCGACGCGGAACGCCTCGACGAGAGGCTCGTCGAGCGGCGAGATGTCGTCGTCTCCGGGCGCCAGTGCCTCCGGCACGCGCACGCCCCGGCGGGCCACCTCGGCGAGGAGCAGCGCCATTCGCTCCGCGAGGACCTGCACCTGGACCTTCTCGAGGACGACCGACACGAGCGTGCCACCCCGCCGTGCCTGCAGGAAGAACGTGCGGTTGCCGGGCTGGCCCACCGTGCCGGCCGCGAAACGGTCGGGGAGGCCGAGGTCGTAAATGCGTCGGGACATGGCGCGGACTCTACCGCTCCGCGCGATCGGCCGCCGGCACGGGGCCCCCGGCCCCCGCCCGCCGCGCCCGCCGCGCCCGCCTCGTCCGCGGAACCAGCGCGGCGACGCCCCCGCCGGTGTCGTTGACCCGCTCCACGTAGACCGAGCTGGACCCGTAGCGCACGACGGAGAGCGCGCAGGGGTCGACGGCGATCCGCTGGAAGCCGTCGAGATGAAGGCCGAGGGCATCGGCGAGGATCGCCTTGATGACGTCGCCGTGGCTGACGACGGCGAACGTCGCCTCCGAACCGAGGGCCGCGCTCCAGCGTCGCACCGCGCTCACCGCCCGGGCGCCCATCTCGGCCAGCCCCTCGCCATCCGGGAAGACGGCCGCCGAGGGCCGTCCCTGGATCACCGCCCAGAGTGGCTCCCTGCGCAGCGCCTTGAGCTCGCGGCCGGTCCACGACCCGTAGCGCACCTCGCCAAGCTGGTCGTCGAGGTGGAGCGGTGGGGCCGGCTCCCGGCCGGCGAGGATCGCCTCAGCGGTCTCGCGACAGCGCTCGAGCGGTGACGTCACGACGGCTGCGAGCGGGACGTCGCGCAGCCGCCCCGCGAGCGCCGTTGCCTGGGCCTGGCCCCGCTCGTCGAGGTGCACGCCCGGAGTCCACCCGGCCAGCACCGGGCCGGTCAGGGGCGTCAGCCCGTGGCGCACGAGGAGGACGGTGGTCACCCGCGGCAGTCTACGGCCGGGCGACCCGGCCGCGGCCCGGACCGAGGCGAGCGGGCGCGAGCCTCCGGCCGCGAGCCTCCGGCCGCGAGCCTCGGCCGCGAGCCTCCGCCGCGAGCCTCCGGCCGCGCGCTGAGCGCGGTCAGGCCGGCGCGAGGTCGGGGACCGCGTCGCCGATCGGCGCCGGGTCCTCGAGGGCGAGGCCCTCGAGCTCGTGCTCCTCGTCGCGCCCCCGCTGGCGCGCCCAGGACGGGATCTCCAGGCCGCGTTCGGAAGCGATCACCTGGAGGCCTCCGAAGATGGTGTAGCCGCTGATGCGGATGCCCGGCACCTCGGCCGTCGGCTCGGGCCCCTCGACGGAGCTCATGACCCCGCCGAAGATCGCGGGCCCGCGGGTGCTGACGGGCGTGCCGGGGGCAACCACCACGCGGGTGCCGCCGAACACAGTCCGCACCTCGAGGTCGGCGCCCGCGGGATCGATCGTCGCCTCGCGCAGGTCGACGTCGGCCGCGCCGTACCAGCAGAGCACGCGCCCGCCGCGGAACGACGCAGACGTGCTGGCGAACTCGGCGCCTTCCATGACGGAGGCAAAGTCGATCTCGTCCGCTCCGGCGTCCGGCCGGGGTGGCGCCTTCTTCTTGAAGTTGAGGGCGGCGAAGCTGCCGACGACAGCGGCGATGACAGTGGCGCCGATCGCGACGCCGAACAACCGGGCGAGGATCCTGACCATGGTGACCTCCGGGCGTGGTTGGATGCTGTCGTCGATCGTACCCCGCCGGAGCGCGCGCGGTCCCGCTAGGCTTCGTGGATGGAGCGACTCCCGATGGGGCGGGGCCCCGGAGCGCCCGCGTGAGTCGCGGTCGCGTCATCGTGGTCGGGTCGGTCAACGTGGACCTCGTCGTCCGCGCCACGAGGCTGCCTCGGCCGGGAGAGACCGTCACCGGAAGCGATGTCGTCCGCCATCACGGCGGCAAGGGCGGCAACCAGGCGGTGGCGGCGGCCCGGCTCGGGGCCCACGTGGCGATCGTGGGCGCGGTCGGGGCCGACGACCTCGGGTCGGATGCTCGCGCGGCACTGGCCGGTGAGGGCGTCGACGTCGCGCACCTCGCCCGGGTCGAGCGGCCGACGGGCGTCGCCCTGATCGTCGTCGACGACCGGGCCGAGAACCTGATCGCGGTCGCCCCGGGCGCCAACCGGGCGATCGGCGCCTCGATGGTCCGGGCAGCGCTCGAGGGGCTCGCCCTCGGGCCCGCCGACGTCGTCCTGTGCAGCCGCGAGATCCCGCCCGATGCGGTGCTCGCGGCGCTCACGACCGCCCGCGCCGCGGGAGCGTTCACGGTCCTCAACCCGGCCCCGGCCGACTCACTCGACCCGGACACGCTGGCCCTCGCCGACGTGCTCACGCCGAACGCGGCCGAGCTCGCGCTGATCGCCGGCCTGGTCGACCCGGAGGCCGCCGCCCGTGCCGTGCTCGCGGACGGCCCGGCCGGGCGCCGCGTCGTCGTGACCCTCGGGGCGGCCGGGGCCCTCGTGGTGGGCGCCACCGCGGCGGCGGTGCCTGTCTCGGCGCCGATCATCGAGCCCCTCGACACGACCGGCGCGGGAGACGCGTTCAGCGGGGCCCTCGCCGCGGGCCTCGCCGCCGGGCTGGCGCTCGATCTCGCCGCCGGTCGGGCCACCGCGGCGGCCAGCCTCTCGACGACTCGACCGGGCGCCCGCAGCGGCATGCCGACCGAGGCCGAGCTGGACGCCTTTCTCGCCCGCGGGTGACCTCCCCGGGATCACGCCGTTGGGGGATGACGAATGGCTACTTGCCTCGTGATCACCGGGGATGGAGACTGCCCGCGCCGGCGACCACGCGGGACAACCTCGCGGTGGGCGCGATGCGCTACGATGCCGGCGAACGGCCGCGGATCGTGATCGCAGCCCGGGCCCGCCCGGGCGACGACGGACGGCGGCCCGGAGGTTTGGCGTCGCGTGATGCGTGGAGCTCGGGCCGGGTCGATCCTTACTGTCGCGCTGTCCGCGCTCCTGCTCGCCGCCGTCATGCCCCTGAACGTGCAGGCTGCGGCCGGAAGCCCACGCGTCGTGATCGTGGTGGGCCCGGTCGGCGGCCTGACGGACACGTACCGCGGGCTGGCCCGGGCGGGAGCCGACGAGGCCCGCCACTGGAACGCGAGCGTTGCCGAGATCTACTCTCCCGACGCGACGTGGCCGCGGGTCCGTGCCGCCCTCCAGGGCGCGTCGGTCGTCGTCTACCTCGGGCATGGCAATGGATTCCCGAGCCCGTACGGCAGCCGACTTCGGACCTCGGTCCAGGATGGGTTCGGCCTCAACCCCGTGGCCGACCAGGGTGACAGTGCGCACCAGTACTTCGGCGAGTCGTACATCGCGGGCCAGGTCCATCTCGCCCCCGGCGCGGTCGTGCTGATGTTCCGCCTCTGCTACGCGTCGGGCAACTCGGAGCCGGGAGTGGCGGAGGGCTCCGAGCCGGTGGCGCAGCAGCGCATCGACAACTTCGCGGCCGGATTCCTCGCGGCCGGCGCATCGGCCGTTGTCGCCGACGCCTACGCCACCCCGGCCTCGTATCTCCACGCGCTCCTGGGCGCGGGCAGGTCCGCGAGAACGGCGTGGGACCAGTCCCGGACCGGGAACGGCCACGCGCGGGCATTCCCGAGCGCCCGGACGCCCGGGGCCGTCGCCTTCATGGACCCTCAGCAGCCGTCCGCCGGCTTTACCCGCTCGCTCGTCCTTGCCGCGGGTGCGGCCGGCGTCGTCCCGGCGGGGCCGGTCGGTGGCCGGCCGGTGCCGCCCGGGGGCTGGGATGTCGTCCTGCCGCCGCAGCCGACGTCCGCACCCGACGCCTTCGACCTGGGCGCAAGCCCCGGCACGCCGACGCTGTCGGGGATGCCCCTCGCGGGCGCCACCGTCCAGCTCGGCCTTCCCGTTGACGTTCCCAAGGGCGTGAAGCTCGGGACCTCGTACGAGCTCGGGGCGCGTTGGATCCCGCTCGACGACGCGGCGGCGGCAACAGAGCCGGCGCCGGATGCCGCGGCGCTCGTGGCTCGCGAATCGGCCGCATCGCTCGTCGACGTGCAACCCGCCAAGGTCGGTGCGGGCGGGCTCACGACGTCGGTCGGGCTGCCGGGAGCGACGGGCCGCTACCGCCTCGAGGTGACCCTGCACGACCACGACGGCATCGCGCTCCCGTACGCCGTGCAGGCCTCGATCCCGGGCGTGGTCGTGCACGTGGGCGGCCCCGGGGCGGCGTGGCTTGACTTGCCGCCTGCGCTTTCCGTCACGGCGGCGACGCTGGCCTCCGTCCAGGTGCTCGTCACCAACGGCGAGGCCGACGCGTGGGGCGGATGCCCGGCCGCGTCGCGCCAACTCGGTCCGGACGGTGGTGGCGCCACCTGTCCGGCCGTTCGCCTTGTTGGTCGCTGGGTCCCGCTCGGTACGGCGGCGGTACCGCCGGCGATGGTGACCGACCTGGCGATCCCGGCCGCCACGGCCCAGGCGAGCTGGCTGTCCGGTCCCGTTCCGTCCGTTCCGGGTACCTACCTCCTCGTCGCGAGCATCGAGCGCTCGGGCGGGGGAGAGCCGCCGGCGGTGCTCGGCCGCCCGGTCACGACCATCGTCGACGTCGTCGCGGCGCCACTCATCCCCGTGACACCTGCGGGCTGACGTCCCGCCCCCGAGCTCGGGGCGCGATCAGCAGGTGACGTGGAGGACGGCCCGCACCTTCGACCCCTTTCGCGCGGACACGAGGCGGCAGGCCTCGGCCGTCCGCACCGCGACGACCTCGATCCCGCGACGGCGCGCCTCCGCCAGCACCTCCGGCATGATCGGCAGGCGTCCGTCCACGCCGGTCCCCACGATGAGGCGCCTGCCGCCCCAGGGGATGCCCTCCGCGAGCGAGAGCGGCGTGTGGCCGTACTGTGCCCGGTGGCGCTTCGAGGCGGCCTTCTCACGCCGTCGGATCGCGCCCCGATCGATCACGATGTCCGCGTCATAGCGGCGCCCGTCGATCTCCATCTCGCCGAACCCGATGAAGTGCGCGTCCATCGTCGTCGCCCCCGTGCGCCCGGGCCCAACCGCAGGTTCGGGCCTGCCGCGGCTAGCCTACGCGGGTCGCGGGCGCACGAACGGGGTCGCGGGCATGCGATCGGGTCGCGGGCGCCCGATCGCCGGCCCGAAGACCGCGTCATCCGACAGGGCGCATCGCCGGCATGCCCTGGGGGCCGGACACGGTGCCGGACCGGGCCGCCGCGGCTGGGGGCCCGTCGCGCCAGGGACCCGACCGCGGCTTCCCGACGAGCACCGGGCCGATCCGCGGTGAACCTGCGCCCGGTGCCGTGGAACAGGGGGGCGATCCCGACGGCACCGGGGGCAGGGTATGGGTTATTCCACCCTGGGCGGGGACGCGGCCTCCCCGCGCGCAGTCTGTCGAGTCGCCCGCCGCGCGTCATTACGCGATCGTCATCTCCTGGTGGACGGCGGTCGCCACCACGCTCGCGCTCGGCCCCCGAGCTGGGGCCGGGCATCGGCGGGGGCGGTGCGAGAGCCTCGCGCGTCCGGGCTCAGTGGCGCGGTTGCTCGCGGGCGGCCGTTTCGCTGCCCCCGCCACCGTCCGAGAACGTGGGGACGAAGCGGTAGCCGACCCCCGGGACGGTGGCGATGAAGCGCGGCCGCCGGTAGTCGTTCTGGAGCTTGATGCGGAGGCTGCGGACGTGCCGGTCCACGACATTGCTCTCGGCGACGAAGTCGGTTCCCCAGATCGCGTCGAGGATCTCGTCCCGGGTCACGACCTGTCCGGAGCGACTCGCCAGCAGGTAGAGCAGGCTCTGCTCGATGCTCGTCAGGTGGATGACGGACGTCCCCGCCCGCACCTCGCGGTGGACGATGTCGATCTCGATCTCGCCGAGCCTTACGGCGGAGACGATCGGTCGGTCGCCTCCCTCCGCCCGTCGGGCGATCACGACGCAACGGGCGAGCAGCTCCTCCGGCGAGAAGGGCGTGGTCAGGATGTCGTCGACCCCCAGGTCGAACGCCTTGAGCTTCGTCTGGAGGTCGCCGCGCCGGGTCAGGCCGAGCACGGGCGTCGCGCTCCGCCGGTGCCTGTACGAGACGCCCAGCCGTTCGAGCAGGCGGGCGCTCTCCTCGTGATCCATGTCGACCACGCCGATGTGGGGCTGCCAGTCGGCGAGCACAGCCTCGGCCTCCGCCAGGTCACGGGCCGCCCGGACCACGAAGAGGCCGTGGTTGAGCGTCAGCTCGATGAGATCCACCATGAGCTGGCGGTCGTGGAGAACCAGGGCGCGTCGCGCCTGGGTCTCGACGTCCACCACCTGCTCGCCCGCCATGGCTCTTCCCGGTGCCCCTCCGCCACAGCCCATTCTCCATCATTCCCGGCGCCGACGCCAGTGGGGATCCGCCCGAAGGTGCGCAGGACGACGCGAGCCCGGGGCGCCGAAAGCCCGGGGCGCCGGCGCTTGCCGGTCCCCCCGGGCTCCAGGCGACGATCCCAAGACTCAGGGCTTGACGGCCTCCCAGTTCGTGTAGACGCCGTTCGCGTCGCCCGGCGCCTTGTCGTTGGCGAAGAAGTAGAGCGGCATCCCGTTATACGTGACCTGGAGCGTGCCGTCGTCGGCGCGCGTGATGGTGCCGAGCTTGCCGGTCACGCCGTCGCCGGCGGTTGGCGTCCCGCCCGCCGCGACCGTGAGGGCCGGCCACTTGGTGATGCAGCCAGCGGTGCAGGCGCTGGTGCCGCTGTCCTTGGTGTCCTTCGTGAACGTGTAGACCGTCATCCCGTTCGACCCGGCGACCAGGACGGTGCCGATCGTGCCGACCGGCTTGGCCCGACCGTCGCGCCTGCGGCGGCCGACGGAGCCGCGGAGGCCGGCGCCGCCGTAGCGGGGGCCTGGGTCGCCGGGGCAGTCGTCGCGCCGCTGCTGCAGGCCCCGACCGCGAGCGCCACGGCGGTGAGCGATCCGAACAGGAGCTTCCTGGAGTTGATCACGGTTGCACCTCGTCGATACGGCTATCGGGCTGGGCACGTCCGCCCCCCACCTCCCGCACTACGCTCCCCCCGGGCAACCGGTTTCATCGCCTCGCACCGCGTTCGGCGCCGGGCCGTCGGCGCGAGGTCGCGGCGCCGGGCCAGCCCGCCGGGCCGGCCTACGGGCTCCAGAACCCGCTCACCCCGTCCGCGATCGGCCGGCCTGGCGATCCGTCCACCTCGAGGACCACGAGCTGGGTGCGCCCGCCGGCGCCGGCGAGCGGCAGCAGGATCGAGGTGCTGTCGGGCGCCCACACCCGATGGCTCAGGTGGTACTGGTCGAAGTAGGGGAGCAGCCGGTTGACGAAGTCTCCGGAAAGCTGGATGGCGCGATCGGATCGGACGGTGCCACTGGCGACGTCGACGAAGGTGACGTGGAGCGCCACGCCGGGTGATGGCGTGGCGGCGGCCCCGATCGCGGGCACGTCGGCGACGACCGTGCGACCGGCGCCGGTACCCGCCGCCGGATCGGACGTCCGTGCCAGCCGGAGGGCGGCGATCGTGTGCCCGTCCGGGGACCAGAAGAATGCGACCACCAGGCCGTCGAGCAGCGTCCTGACCCCTCCCGAGCCGGGGTCCATGAGGCGCAGCGGTCCGACGGGGAAGGCGAGGGCCCCCGACACCGGGGTCTCCGAGGCGATCGAGGCGAGAGCGTCGCCGGTCGGGTCGAAGACGAAAGCGGCCGGACCGAACACGGGCAGGCTGTGCCGGCTCGTTCCGTCGTGCGAGGCGACGACGATCTCGCCGCTACCGGCCTCCCGGGCGTGGACATAGGCGACGTAGCGGCCGTCGCGGCTCTGGCTGGCCGCCCGAAAGTCGCCGGGCCCGGGAACGGCGGGCGCGACGGAGGTGCCGTCGAGGCCGACCTCCCCGACGAAGGCGTCCGATCCGGTGCCGATGTGCAGGAGCAGGCGATCCGCGCCCTCCCAGTCGAAGTAGAGCGGCGCGCCGCGACGGATGATCGAGGCAGCATCGTTCCCGTCGGGCGGTGCGCTGCCATCCGCGGGTGCGGTCCGCAGCGAGATCCCATCGACCTCGCCTGCGAGGAAGCCGACCCTCCGGCTGTCCGGTGTCCAGTAGAGGTAGAACGGCAGATGATCCGGGCTGTGGTAGATCACGACCGGGTCCGCGCTGCCGCCCTCGCCGTCTCGCGGGACGGTGAAGACGTAGATCGACGCCTCGGCCGGGCCGCTGCCGACGGCGGCCACGCGGGTGCCGTCGGGCGACCAGGTCGGGAACTCGAACCTGACGCCGGGCACGGGATAGGAGACGATCGAGCCGCCGAGCTCATCCATCGTCGTCAGCGCACCGTTGTCGTCGACGGCCGCGACCCGGAGGGTGCCCGCGGCAGCCGGGGAGGCGGGCGCAGCGGCCGGCGAGACAAGCGGCGCGATTGTCGACGCGGCCCCTGCCGGTGACGAGGCGGGAGCCTCACGGGCGGATGACGCCGCGGCCGACGGCGGCGCCCCGGAGCTGCCGGGGCTCCCGGAACCGGGCACGAGCCCGCTGGCCACGACGGCGACAATGGCCACGAGAACGCCGGCCATCGCCAGCGCAGCCGCCACCCGGATGCGGCGGCTGGAGCCGTCGCCGGCTTCTGCCGGGCGCTTGCGTCGGCCCGCCGTCAGTTCGGGGCTCAGCCATCCTATCCGTCTATACGGGCGCGCTGGGGTGCCGGATCTCGGACCGCGCGGGCCCGGGCGGGGCGGGCTCGCGCCAGGTCGCTTGCCGGGTGGCACGAAACCGCCCCCCGAACGCGGGCGTACTTCGTGGTGCCGCCGTCAGCGCCGGCCACCGGTTCAACTGACCAGTCCACGGAGGTCAATGTTCGATGCGCCATCCATATCGGCTTGCCGCCGCGGTCGTCATGCTGTTGCTCGGGCTCGTCTGGATCGCCCAGGGCACCGGCCTCCTCGGGGGCTCCGCGATGAGCGGCCAGTCCATCTGGGCCATCATCGGCATCGTCGTCATCGTCGCCGGGGTCGGGGTTGCCTGGACGGCTGCCCGCCGCCCCGCCGGGGGATGACCGGGAAGGGAGGTCGGAATGCCGCCGCCGTCGAGACACGACCCGTTCAAGGACTACTCGTTCCTCGTCGAGATCGACGGGGTCGCGAGCTCGGCTTTCAGCTCGGTATCCGGCCTCTCCGCCGAGGCGGAGGTGATCGAGTATCGCGATGGATCCGACAGGACGACCTCGGCCCGCAAGCTGCCCGGCCGGATCCACTACGGGGACGTCACGCTCGAGCGCGGCCTCAGCTCCTCCCGGGAGCTGTTCGACTGGTGGACGACCGTGGTCAACGGGGACGTCCAGCGGCGAAGCGTTGCGGTCGTCCTTCTCGATGACGCTCGCACCGAGGTGATGCGCTGGCTGCTGCGCGACGCCTGGATCGCCAGGATCGAGGTCGCGAGCCTGCAGGCCGGCGGGAACGACGTCCTGATCGAGTCCGTGGTGCTGACGCACGAGGGCCTCGAGCTGGCCTGACAGCCCTGCCGGGCTCGAATCAGGAGGCCCTCCGGGATGCCGGAGGGCCTCGTCTGGCTCAGTGCGCTCGCGGTCAGCCGGCGGCGCCCGTCGCCTGGCACTTCGGACAGAAGGAATCGGCGAACGATCCCTTCCGGACATGCTCGGCATGCATGGCCTCGACCTCCACGCATCCCGGACACGACGTGTCGGCGAACGAGCCCAACCGCAGGTGCTCCGCGTGGGACGACTCCTGTCCCTCGCTGAACGAGCCAGGAATGTCGTCGGCCGCCGTGTGCGGGAGGGTCGTTTGGCCGGTCGCGAAGGAACCCTCGTGCTCCTGGTCAGAATCGCCCATCTGGAATCCTCCACTCTGGCTGAAGTCACCGTGGAACGGACGGGACCGAGCCCGTCACGGCCCCCTATGCCACCCACCTCGCGCCGTCCTGACCGACGCCTTCGGGTCCTGCACGGGGCACGTTAGCCCTCAGCCCGGAGTCGTGCAACAGGCGTTGCGGTCGAAATGCCCCGAACGGCTCGAGCGCGGGGCCCAGTCGCGCCCTGCTCGGCCCGCTGTTACGGGCGACGATGCCAGACGATCCCGAAGCCATCGGTGAGGGTGTCGGCCGCCGAGTCATAGGTGAACGGCAGCTCGAAGGATCCGAGCTTGAACGACCCGCACCCGGACATGGCAAAGGAAACGTCGAGCACGTTGCCGTCGATCGTCGCCTTCCCGACGGCCGCGAAGACGGTCGACCGGGCCCCGTCGTTCGCGCACCCGCTGGCAAAGAGGTCCTGGTAGGTGACGGTCGGGCTCCCGTTCGCCGACACGCTCAGGAGCTGCGTGCTGCCGTCCGGAACGTCGATCGACGTCCAGGTGCCGGCGAAGACGCTGCCCGACGCAAACGCCGCGGGCGCGAGCAGCAGCTGGGCGCCGACCAGCAGGGCAAACGCCAGGCGCTTCAGGCCGGGCGCCGGCAGGCGTCTCGTCGTCGACCAGGACATGGCAGTTCCTCCCTCGGTCGGGGTCGGTCTCGCCACTGGCACCGGCACGGATCGGGCGACCGAATCGTGGAACGCCGTGCCGCGGACCTTCTCCCCACGAGAAGATCCCGCCACCTCGACCGCTGGGCGGATAGTGCGTGCGCGGACCCCGGACGCCAAGGGGGTGCTGCGTCCAGCGGAACCCGAAAGCCACGAGACACCGCCGCCGGTGCGCTTCCGGGTCGCCGTGACGGGCGCCGCTGGCCGATCGACGGCTTACGTTGGCCACGCACGATCGGGCGCTCAGGCACTGGCCCGGGGATCCGCGGACGGTGCATAACAGCCGCGCAAGATGAGTGCCATCGATCCCGACTTCGCACCGGGACCTCGTCGACTGCCCGCCGGTCGCCGCCCTCACGACGGTGATGCCCGACGGCTCGCCCCAGACCTCGGTTGTCTGGTGTGATTTCGACGGGACGCACGTGCGCGTCAACACGATGCGGGGCTTCCAGAAGGAGCGGAACATGCGCCGCAACCCCCGGGTGACGCTGCTCTGCTTCGACCCGCGCCAGCCGCTCCGCTTCCTGGAGGTCCGCGGCACGGTCGTCGAGATGACCGAGGAGGGCGCCGCGCGGCAACTCGACGGCCTGGCCTCGAAGTATGCCGGCAGGCCGATCCGCTACTTCGGCGACTGCATTCCCGCGCGGTTCGCGGAGACGGAGGTCCCCGTGCTGTGCCGCATCGAGCCGACGCACGTCGTGACGCTCGATGCGACGAAGGGAGCCGGCTCGGTCGATGCGACTGCGAGCGGGGTCGCGCGATGATCGCCACGGTCGCTCCCGCGCCGGTCCCGATCCCGGCCTCGCACATCGACCTCCTGGAACGCCCGATCTGCGGTGTCCTGACCACGATGATGGCGGATGGCCAGCCGCAGTCGAGCCTGGTGTGGGTCGACCACGATGGCGACTGCGCCCGCATCAATACCACGCTGCAACGCCAGAAGGGCCGCAACCTGCTCGCGAACCCCAAGGCAAGCCTGCTCGTCGTCGACCCGGACAACAGTGGTCGGTTCATCCAGGTCCGCGGCGAGGCCGAGCTCATCGAGGATGGAGCGCTCGAGCACCTGGATGCGCTGACCCGGAAGTACACCCGCCATCCGCGCTACTACGGCTGCATCTACCCGGTCGACCAGCAGGCCCGCGAGACGCGGGTCATCTGCCGGATCCACGCCCGGAGGATCACGCTCGACGCGATCCACGCCTGAGCGCGGGTCGTCGCGGAGGTCCGCCGCGCGGGGCCCGGCGCAGGTCCCGAGCCCTACCGGTTGGCGTCTCCCCGGGTGGTCGACAGCGGGGCGTCATGCACGCGCACGAAGCTGGCCCCGGCGCGGCGCATGATGGCCCGCTCGAAGCCACCGAAGTCGGCGGCGACGGCATCCGCGTCGACGATCACGGGGTCGACGAAGGCATGGTCGCGGCCGTCCCAGCGGAGCGTGCCACCGCCGGCCGCCTGGAGGTTGCGGACCCACTGGGTCCCCTCGCCGAACGGCAGCGGGATCACGAATCCGTCAGCCGTCCGCCGGGCGACGACCGGGATGGCATACGCGCGGCCGGAGGTGCGGCCGACGTGATGGAGCACCGCCCAGAGGCGGAACCAGCGCCGGCCGGCGAGCGGGCGAGAGATCGGCCCGAAGAGCGTGGTGAATCGCCTGGCGAGGTCACGACCGCCGCTGGACGGCGCGCCCCGGGAAACCTGTTCGTTCGTCATGCAGGCAGGCTAGCCCGGTTGGCCCGGGCTGACATCCCGGCTGCCATGCAGGCACGCCTGGCGGAAAACCACCATCAGGCGAGACCCTGGCGGATCGCGAACGCCGTGGCGTCGGCACGACCGCGCGCGTCGATCTTCCGGTAGAGATTGGCGACGTGGCGCTCGACGGTGTGAACCGAGAGGCCCAGCGCGTGGGCGATCTGCCCGTTCGACTCACCCGAGGCGATCAGCCGCAACACCTCCAGCTCGCGCGGGGTCAGGCCGTGCGGGGCGGGCCGCGCCGGCCGGTGTTCCGGCGTGTCGCCGTCCGATCCGCCGATGAAGCTGGTGATCTCGGCCACCACATCGTCGGCGTGCTCGAAGAACAGGCTCGCGGAGCTGCCCTCGATCACCCGCAGGCGCGCGTCGGGCAGCCTCGCCGCGAGCTCCTCCGATAGCGCCAGCGGGATCACCGTCGCGTCGCGCCGGTGGAGCACGAGCACCGGGCAGCGGATCGCGCCGAGGAGCGCCGTCACGTCGATCGCGCTCGCCTCGCGCAGGGTGGCCCGCGCGTTTCGTGCCGAGGTGGCGTTCCGGAACCACTCGGCCGCCAGCCGGCCCTCTTCCTCGCCGACTCCCCAGCCGAGCCAGGCGTGCGCGATCGACTCGACGAACGTGTCCCAGTCCTGCTCGATCAGGCTGAGGAGCGCCTGCGTCCCCGGGCCGCTCATCGGTCCCCAGCCGCGCGCTGCGCCACCGTAGAGGACGAGGTGCGTGACGCGCTCGGGATGGCGGGCCGCGTACGCGATCGCGACCAGGACCGAGTGGAAGAAGCCGAGCAGGGCGAAGCGCTCGAGCCCGGCCGCGTCGACAACGGCGTCGAGGTCGAGGAGCATGCCCTCGAGCGACAGGTCCGCGACGTCACGCTGCGAGCTGCCGGTTCCCCGGCCGTCGTACTGCACGAACCGGAGCTCGTCGGCGAGGCCGAGGAACGCGCGGCGCAGGACGGGGATGCGCCACTCGTTGGCGGCGTCGCTGAAGGGCACGCCGGGCAGGTGGACGAGGGTCGGTCCGGAGCCGTGGCTCGTCCAGGCGATGCGCACGCCATCGTCCGTGCGGGCGTAGCTCAGGGACGGCTCCATGGCCCCATTATCCGGGGGCGAGCGCAGGGACCCGGTCCGGCCCTCCGTCGCGACCGGCTGGCTGGGCCGTCACGACGCCCCGTGGGCAGGACCCCGGCCGCGTCGCGCCCGGCGCGGTCGCCGGTCGCCTGGGCCAGACTTGTCGCCATGGACCACAGCGACCATGTCCGGCTGATCCGGGAGGGCGTCGTGGGGGGAGGAACCACCTGGGCCGACCTGGGGTCGGGCGAAGGAGCGTTCACCCTCGCCCTCGCCGATCTCCTCGGTCCGGGCGGCTCGATCCACTCGGTCGATCGCGACGACCGAGCCCTCCGGGCGCAGGCCCGGGCCCTCCGGACCGCGTTCCCGAGCGTCGGCGTGACGCCGCTCGTTGCCGACTTCACGCACCCGCTCGAGCTCCCTCCGCTGCACGGGATCGTGATGGCCAACTCGCTCCACTTCGAGCGCGACAAGCTCGCGGTCCTCCGGCTCGTGCAGGGCTACCTTCGCCCGGCCGGTCGCCTTGTCCTCGTCGAGTACGACACCGACCACGGCAACCCGTGGGTCCCCTTCCCAATTTCGTTCCGCTCGTGGGCCGCGGTCGCGGAGGAGGCGGGCTTCGGCGAGACCCGTCGTCTCGCGTCGGTCCCGAGCCGGTTCCTGGGGTCGATCTACTCGGCCCTCAGCGTGCGCTGAGCGGGCGCGATCAGCGCGTCATCGCCGTGATCAGGTCGGCCCGATGGGGCCAGCGGGCGATCAGGTCCCGAGCTTCGGCGCCTTCGAAGTCACTGAGGATGAAGCCGGGCGCCATCGTGTTGCCCCAGACGCCGTACTCGCCGCCCGGGCGGAGGCGAGCCCCCATCCAGGTGCCTGCCGGCACGACGTGCTGCACCTCCTGGCCCTCGAGTACGTCCGTTCCGAGGATGACGAGCTCGTCGCGACCATCCGGATGCAGCAACAGGAGCTCGATCGGGTCGCCGAGGCAGAAGTGCCAGATCTCGTCTGTCGGCAGGCGATGCATGTCCGAGAAGGTCGAGGGGTCGCTCGTCACCAGGGCGACGATCGCCGAGCAGAGCGGCTTGCCGTCAGGGCCCGCCTTCGGATCGACGTAGGTCTGCCGGAAATACACCCGCTCGGTTGGCATCTCCACGAGGTTCCAGAGTCGCCTGAGGTCGTCCGCGCTCGGCCGGGGAGCCATCGATCACCTCCGTGGGTCATCGGTCGCGGCGATCCCGCGTCGATCGGGTCGCCCGTACCGAAGGTACCGCACCCGCCCCCCGGCAGGACCTTACCCGGCGCGATCGAGGCGGTAGCGCAGGAACAGGTGATCCTCGGCCCGACGGACCGAGACGAGATCTGCCCAGGGGGCGCCGGCGACCGTGAACGCCGTGCCCTGCACCAGTCCCAGGCGGGGCGCCTGGTCGTCGCGGCCGGCGATCTGCGGGGCGAGCGTCAGGAACAGCTCGTCGAGCAGCCCGTTGCCCAGCAGGTTCCCGACCAGGTGCGGGCCGCCCTCGCACAGGATCAACCTGGCGCCGATCGATGTTGCGATCTCGAGCAGCCGCGGGGCCGCGACATCGTCGCCGCTCCCGGCGATCTCGACCCGGACATTGGGGGCGAGGCCGGCAGTCTCGAGGCGCCGCGCGCCGGCCTCCGTCGTGGCGACCACGACCGGGACATCGGGCGCCGAGAGGCCGGGGTGGCCGGGGTCGAGCGCGCCGCTGGCGGTCACCACGATCGTCGTCGGCTGCGGCGCCGCGATGCCCATTCCCGTGCGCCACGCGGCGTACAGGGCGCTCGAGGCGGGATGGACCCGGCGGGCGGTCCATTCGTGGGTCGGCGCGGCGCGCACGGTGCCGGCGCCGACGAGGACGACGTCCGCCATGGCCCGGAGCAGGCCCATCACGAAGCGGTCAGGCCCGAAGAACCCGCTGACCTCGCCGCCGCCCGAGCTCCCGTCCGTGTCCAGGGCCACCACGCCGTCCAGCGTCGACACGAAGTTGGCGACCACCGTCGGTCGGCCGGCATCGAGGGCGACGCGCAGGTCGCCGTCGTACTGGTCCCGAAGGCCGGCGGGGAGATCGCCACCCCTCGTCAGCCCCGCCGGCCGGGCGACACCGGGATCCCACAGGAGCTCGAGGCCGACACCACCCGTCCGATCAGCCGGCCCGCTCGGCCGGCCGCCCTCAGGATGAGCCACGGCGAAGGCCGCTGACGTCGAAGAACTCGCCCCGCATCTGGGCGCTGTCGACGTAGACGCCGCGGTACGACGTGGTGCGCGTCTTCGGGTGCAGCTCGCGCACGCCGCGCATCTGGGTGCACAGGTGATGGGCCTCGACGTACACCGCCACGCCGTGCGGGGCCATCATCCGGTCCAGCTCGTCGCAGATCTCGTAGGTCATGCGCTCCTGGACGCCGAAGCGGCGCGTCACGACCCGGACGAGGCGCGTCAGCTTGCTGATCCCGATGATCCCCTCGTGGGCCACGTAGCCCACGTAGACGTCCCCGAAGAAGGGCAGGGCATGGTGCTCGCACAAGGCGAAGAAGGGGATCGGGCCTTCGACGACCTGGGCGATCTCGCAGTTCGCACCGCCGCGGCACTCGGTCGGGAATGACGTAAGCAGCTTGGTGTCGCCCTCGTAGCCCGAGGTCATGTCGAAGAGCGCCTGCAGGAACCGGTGCGGCGTGGAGCTCGTGCCGGGCGTGTCGAGGTCGAGGCCCAGCGTTGCCAGGATCTCGGCGAGATAGCCCTCGAAGCGCAGCCGGTCGGCGTCGCTGACGAGCCGCGCGTGATCCGGCCGGAGGCGCGGCTCGAGCTCGTCGTCTCGCGTGAGGTGAAGATGCCCGGACTCGTGCGTCACGGCCACGTCCGAATCATGCACGGGGCCTCCCTCCTTCCTGGATCCCGGGCGACGCCCGGTCCGCGCGGGGCTGACCATCGAACAGGGACAGTGTGTCGAGCCGATGCAACCCCATCAATGAGGTACGTCAGGCCGAGGCCGCGCGGTTCCTTCGGTTCGCCGCGACGTCCGCGCGTCGAGGGCGAACAAGGGTATGCGCGGTGCCGACCGGAGACTTCTCCCGCGTGCGGGACTGGATCAGCCGGGCTCTTCGTCGCTGTCCGCGTCCTTCTTCCAACCCAGGTGCTTGCGAAAGCGCCCGACAGACCCGAGGTGGTAGGTCGCCGTCTCGTCGTACGCTGGGAGGCCCTCGATCTGCGAGCGCGTGAGGCCCGTCCGAATCTCGTCGAGCGACATGCTGTCGATGTCGTCGGCGGAGACCATCACGTCCTGGCGTCGACCGGTGAGGGCGACCCGCAGGCCGTGGAAGATATCGTCGGCGTCGGACCCGAGCACCTCGTGCACGGCACCCACGCGTTCCCCGTCGTCCGAAGCCACGGCCGTGCCGTAGACGATGGAACGCCACGAGATCGGCTGCGTCTCCGGCATGGTGGCCTCCTCTGGATCGATCCTGGATACGGCGTCGGCTGGATGGCCCAGACACGCCTGCACGGCCGCTTCCCTCGACCTCGGCCGTGGGCTACCCTGCATGATCAGGATCGCACGAGGGGGCTGCGTTCGACCGATGCGGTGCACCGCCTGTGGGCACGAGAACGAGGCTGACCGCAAGTTCTGCGGCCATTGCGGCGCGCGACTGGCTGCCGTCTGCCCGTCGTGCGGGCGCGCGAACCAGCCGTCGGACCGGTTCTGCGGAGAGTGCGGCACGGTCCTCGGGTCGCCTTCGCAGGTGGTCCAGGGCACGATCTCGACGCCCGCGGGCGCGGCCCCTTCGACGTCGGCAGGCCACGAGGCCGAGCGGCGCCTCGTCTCGGTCCTCTTCGCCGACCTCGTCGGCTTCACGCGGGCCGCCGCGGATCGTGACCCGGAGGACGTGCGCGAGTTCCAGTCGCGCTACTTCGAGGCCTCGCGCGCGATCATCGAGCGGTATGGAGGGACGGTCGAGAAGTTCATCGGCGACGCCGTCATGGCGGTGTGGGGCACGCCCGTCGCCAATGAAGACGATGCCGAGCGCGCCGTCCGAGCGGCGATGGACCTGGTCGACGCCGTGCCGGCGATCAGCGTCGGAAGTGTCGGCGCGCTGCAGGCCCGCGCCGCCATCCTCACCGGAGAGGCAGCCGTCACGCTGGGCGCCCAGGGCGAAGGAATGGTCGCCGGCGACCTGGTCAACACCGCCTCGCGGCTGCAGTCCGTGGCAGCGGCCGGGACCGTGCTGGTCGGCGAAGCGACCTACCGGGCGGCCAGCGAAGGCATCGCCTTCGAGGCTGCCGGCGACCACGTCGTGAAGGGCAAGGAGCTTCCCATCGCCGCCTGGCGCGCGGTGCGGGTGGTCGCCGGCATGCGTGGAATGGGCCGTCAGACCGGCATCGAGCCGCCCTTCGTCGGCCGCGATGCGGAGCTGCAGCTGCTGCGCGACCTCTACCACGCCACCGTGCGCGAGCGGCGGGCGCGGCTCGTCTCGGTCGTCGGCGTGGCCGGCATCGGCAAGTCTCGCCTCGCGTGGGAGCTCCTCAAGTACCTCGACGGGCTCGTGGAGCTGCTCTACTGGCACCAGGGTCGCTCGCCGGCCTACGGCGACGGGGTGACCTTCTGGGCCCTCGGCGAGATGGTCCGCCGGCGAGCCGGCCTGGCGGAGACGGACGACGAAGCGGCGACGCGCCAGAAGGTCGCCGCGATGGTCGAGCAGTTCGTGGCGGATGAAGAGGAGAGGCGCTGGATCGCCCCGCGTCTCCTGGCCCTGCTCGGCCTGGAGGAGGCGCCGGCCGGACAACGCGAGGAGCTCTTCGCCGCGTGGCGGACCTTCTTCGAGCGGGTTGCCGACCAGGCGCCCGTGGTGATGGTCTTCGAGGACCTCCACTGGGCCGACAGCGGCCTGATCGACTTCATCGAGTCGCTCGTCGAGTGGTCGAAGGGCCGTCCCATCCTCGTCGTCACCCTCGCCCGACCGGAGATGCTCGACCGCCGGCCAACCTGGGGGGCCGGTCAGCGCCACTTCACCGCGCTGCACCTCGAGCCGTTGGCCGATCCGGCCATGACGGAGCTCGTCTCGGGCATGGCGCCGGGCCTGCCGGACGCCGCCGTGCGGCGGATCGTCGGCCAGGCCGATGGCATTCCGCTCTACGCGGTCGAGACGTTCCGCATGCTGCTCGACAGCGGCCGCCTTGAGCCGATCGATGGCGGCTTCCGCCCGACGGGCTCGCTCGATCGTCTCGACATCCCGCCGACCCTGCACGCTCTCGTTGCCGCCCGCCTCGATGCCCTGCCGCCGGAGGATCGGCAGCTCCTGCAGAGCGCGTCAGTGCTCGGCAAGGCATTCACGCTCCAGGGCCTGACCGCCGTCAGCGGCATGCCGGCCGACGGGCTCGAGCCCAGGCTGCGGGTGTTCATGCGCCGCGAGCTGATCGAGCTGGACGTCGACCCGCGATCGCCTGAGCGCGGCCAGTACGGTTTCGTCCAGTCGGTCATCCGGGAAGTCGCCTACGGCACGCTCGGCCGGCGCGATCGACGGGCCCGCCACCTCGCGGCGGCCAGGTTCTACGAGACGCTCGGGGATGACGAGCTGGCCGGCATCCTCGCCAGCCACTACGTGGACGCCTTCGAGGCGAGTCCCGAGGGACCGGAGGCGGAGGCCGTCGCCGCCCAGGCCCGGGTGACCCTGCGCGGTGCGGCCGAACGTGCCCTCGGGCTGCATTCCCACGACCAGGCGGCCGCCCTCTACCGACAGGCCCTCACGGTGACCGTCGATCCGGCCGAGCGAGCCCTTGTCCTGGAACGCCTCGCCGACGCCAGCTACTTCGGAGGTCACTTCGACGATGCCAGGTCGAGCCTCAGCGAGGCCATCGCCTGGTACGACGCCAACGGCCGGATCGGCGACATGATCCGGGCCTCGACGCGGCTCGGCGCCATCCTCCTCCACCAGGGCGAGGTGGCCGACGGCGTCGCCACGCTGGAAGCGGCCGCGGCCAGGATCGAGGCCGGGGCATCCGTCGACCGGGCCGTGTACGCCGGCGTGGCCTCGGAGCTGGCGCGCGCCCACTGGCGCAACTCCCAGCCGCCCGAGGTCGTGCTGCCGTGGGTGGAGAAGGCGCTCGTCGCCGCGGAGCCGCTGGCCCTCGCCCACGTCATCGCGGAGTCGCTCGACACGAAGGCGGGCGTCCTCGCCGACATGGGTCGACTCCAGGAGTCGCTGGCCCTGATGCGGGGTGCAGTTCGCTACGCGGAGGCGCACGGCCTGATCGAGGCCGAGATGCGGGCTCGCAACAACCTCCTCTTCATCGATGTCGACGACCCGGCCAGCTCCCTCGAGATGGTCCTCGAGGGGCTCGAGACGACACGGCGCATCGGGCTCCGCGACTGGGAACGCCAGCTGGCCCAGGTCTCCATGGGCGTCCTCGGCTGGGCGCGCGGCGACTTCGATCGATGCCTGGCAGATGCCGAGCTGTTCGAGGGTGATGAGGTCCCGGCCGGCTATCGGCTGGGCTTCGCGGCGATGCGCGCCACGGCCGCGGCGGTCCGCGGCGACATCCCGGCGGCCGAGCGAATGCTGGCGGAGATCGAGGCGGAGGCGCGGCAGGCGAGCGACCCGCAGGTGGAGAGCGGGAACCGCATGACTCGCGCCTTCATCGAGGCGCTCTCCGGTCGACCCGAGATCGGGCACGCGCTCCTGATGGCCGCGGTGCCCGCCCAGACCGGCTCCTGGCGGCAGGGCACGTACAGCGCGGCGGCGACCTACGCCATCCTTGCCGACGACGAGGCGGGTATGCACGCGGCCTTCGATCCCTGGCGCCCGACCGCAGCCCGCGGTCGCTACGCGGACGCGTTCATCGCCGCCTTCGAGGGCGCCATCGACGTCTGGGAAGGTCGCCCGGCTGCCGGCGCGGCACGGATGCGAAGCGCCGACGAGACGTTCGACGCGATGGGGATGCGGCTGGACAGATCCTGGGTCCTGCTGGGCGCGGTCCGGCTGCTGGGCGTCGACGACGCCTACGGTCGCGCCGCGGCGGACGCCGTGCGCGCCATCGCCGCGGAGCTCAACTCGCCGACGATGGAGTCGCTCCTCGCGTTGATGATCGAGGCCGGCCGGGCAGGCCCGGCCACTGCCCGCTCCGGGCGAGCCGCGGGATCCCCCGCGCGTCCGACGACCCCAGCGTGAGCCCCGAGCAGGGGAGCGAGGCCGGTGCGCGAACGCCCGGCGGCGGCCCGCTCCTAGTCGGATGTGCACCCCGAGCAACGGCCGACGATCGTGAGGTGCGACAGGTTGACCCGGAACCGGCGGTCACGCGCCAGGGTCGTCGTCAGCCGGCGCGCCTCCTGGGCCTCGATCTCCCAGGTCGCGCCGCACCCTTCGCAGCGCAGGTGACCGTGCTCGGTTGAGGGCAGGACGTGGAACTCCTCGCGCCCGTCATGGCCGTGGGAGTGGCGGACGAGGCCGATCTCCTCGAGCACGTCCAGGGTCCGGTACACGGTCGAGGCGGTCGTCTCCGGGTCGATGGCCCGGCATCGATCGACGAGCTCCACCCCGGTCACGTGGCCGTCCGATCCGACGAGCACCTCGACGAGGGCCCGTCGCTGGGGGGTCCAGCGCATCCCGCGAGCGTGGAGCTCGCTCCGTGCCCGGGAGATCGCCTGGGATGTCGCAGGGTCCGCTTCCATGATCAGTGCAGGATGCTACATCCGCCCGGCGGGCATTCCCGTATTGATCAATGGACACGCTCCCGGGTCCCCGGGACACGTTCCTGCGTCCTGCCTCTGATGCAACCCATTGCAGTAACGACCCAGCCTTGGTAGGCTCACGCTACTCTCCTCGCCTCCCCAGGAGACCCGCGATGCTGACCTCGCTCCGCCGCCTGCTCGGCACCTCCCGCGCGGTGCGCAACCGCGTGATCGGCGTGTACCTGTTCCTGGCGCTCTTCAACCTCGTGGCCTGGGGCCTGGCGATCGCCAGCTCGGCCGCCTTCCCGATCATGCTCCCGACGGCGCTGCTCGCCTACACGTTCGGGCTCCGGCACGCGGTCGATGCGGACCATATCGCCGCCATCGACAACTCCACCCGCAAGCTCATGCAGGACGGCCAACGACCGGTGGCGGTCGGGCTCTTCTTCTCCCTCGGCCACTCGACGATCGTCGTCGCCCTGACGCTCCTGGTCGCCATCTCGGCCGGGATCATCAGCGACATCCCGACCGCCCAGCAGGTCGGCGGCCTGATCGGGACGGCCGTCTCGGGAACGTTCCTGATCGTCATCGGGATCATCAACCTGGTCGTCCTCGTCGACATCTACAAGATGTTCCGCCAGGTCTCGGCGGGCGGCTCCTACAACGAGGAGAGCCTCGAGGACTTCCTCAACAACCGGGGTCTGCTGGCCCGCCTCCTGCGGCCGATGCTCAGGGTCATCCGCAAGAGCTGGCACATGTATCCGCTGGGGGTGCTCTTCGGGCTCGGCTTCGACACGGCGAGCGAGGTGGCCCTCCTGGGCCTCGCCGCGACGTCCGGGGTCGGCCACCTCCCGGTTGCGCTCATCCTCCTGCTGCCGGCGCTGTTCGCGGCCGGGATGTGCACGATCGACGCGACCGACGGCATCCTCATGCTCGGGGCCTACGGCTGGGCCTACGTCAAGCCGATCCGCAAGCTCTACTACAACCTGAACATCACCCTGGTCTCGGTGATCATCGCCTTCGCCATCGGCGGGCTGGAGCTCCTGGGCATCGTGGCCGACGAGCTCGGCCTCAGCGGCGGCTTCTGGGACTTCGTGACGGGGGTGGACCTCGGGCTCATGGGGATCGTGATCATCGCGGTCTTCCTGGCAAGCTGGGGCATCTCGACCCTCATCTACCGCTGGAAGGGCTACGACGACCTCGCGCCAAGCCCGGTGCCGACCTCGACGGGCCTCAAGCGGCTGGACGACGCTGCGTAGCCCGCGAAGCTCGCGCTAACCAATCAGCCCAGGAAGCCGCCAGCCGATCCAGGAAGGCGGCGACTTGAGGTCCGGAACCGCCCACGCTGGGCCCCTGGATCACACAGGAATGGCGTTCGCGGCGGCGACGAGCGCATCGACGGCCGCGCGAAGTGCGGTGCCGACCTCCTGATCGACCGCCCGCCGATCGATGAGGGCGGCGACCTGGGCCGCCAGGCGCTGCGCCTCGGTTCGGGCGGCTGCGGTATCACCGCCGGCGATCGATCGATCGAACGCATCGAGACCGCTCTCGAGATCGTTCGCCTCGCGACCCTTGAGGCCACCCTTGCCTCGCGACGAGGCGATCACGGCGCGCATCGCCGTGCTCGCGGCCCGGGCGTCCGCATACGGGTCCGCCGTCGCCGTCGGAGTCGGTCTTGGCGTCGGGCTGGGCGTCGGGCGGGGTGTCGCCGTCGGTTGGGCACTGGCCGATGGCGACGGGGAGTCCGCCGTTCGGGTGGCGGCCGGGGACGGCGACGCCCGGTCTACGGAGCCGCCCGACCCGAGGATCAGGAGGGCCGACGTCGCCAGGACGAGCGCCGCGACGAGGACGACCGCGCCGACGATCAAGCGGTCGAGGCCGCGCGAGGGTGGGGGAGCGGGCGACGGGGCGACATCTCCAGCGCCTGGCAATGCCGTCAGCGTGGTCGCGTCCTCGCCAGCTCCCGATATGAGCTGGGTCCGCGAGCGATCGAGCGCCTCGAATAGCTCTCTCCCGAGCTCGGCAGCGGTTGGGCGGCGTGCCGGATCAACGTCGAGGGCGCGAGCGATCGCCGGGTCGAATGCCGCCCCGAGGCCGGGCTCCAGCACGGAGACCGGGACGACGGGTCGGACCCCCGCCGCGGCGACCTCGTTGATGCTTCCGGCCGGCCGCGGAAGCCGTCCGGTCAGGCCCAGGAAGGCGATGACCCCCAGCGCGTGCACGTCGCTCGCAGGGCTTGCCGGCTCGCCGGCCAGCTGCTCGGGGGCGAGATAGGCGAGGGTGCCGACGATCATCCCGGTGGCGGTCAGCTCGCTCGGCCCGTCGGCGGCGATCCCCACGTCCGCCACGCGGGCGCGCCCGCCGGCCAGGAGCACGTTCGACGGCTTGAGGTCGCGGTGGACGATGCCTCGCCCGTGAAGAGCGTCGACGCCGGCCGCGACGTCGACAAGGATCGCGACGAGTTCGTCGGGAGGCACGGCGCCGGTCGCCGAGCCCGCCAGGCGATCGGCAAGCGATCCGCCATCGCAGAAGTCCATCACCAGGAACGGCTCGGTTCCAGTTGTGGGGTCGGCCGGCTCCACGTCGTGGATCGCCACGACATTGGGGTGGTCGATCGCGGCGAGGACGCGGGCCTCGCGATCGAAGCGCTCGGCGACGACGGGATCCGTGACGTGGTTCGCGAGCAGGACCTTCAGGGCGACGTCACGTTCGAGGCGAAGGTCCCGGGCGCGGAAGACGGAGGCGAACGCGCCCGATCCGATCAGGGTGTCGAGCCGGTACCGGCCCGCGAGGATGTCGCCGATCGTGGGCATCTATCGAGGGTAGCGCCGAACGCCGAACGCGGGACGCCGACCGCCCCAAAGCCCCGCAGCGAAGACGGGCGCTGCGGTCACGTCGAGTCCGATTGACGAGCGCCGTGCGGTGTCGGCCGGCGGCGCGTCCGGGGGGTCTACGGCCCGGCTGCCTGCAACGGTCCACAACCAGTAAGCACACGCTTACCCTGCAGGCCAGGCCGGACAACGCGTGCATCCGAGCCGCGCCACCGATCGCGCGGACCTACGTGACCTCGTCAGGACCCGGTAGCGCCCCGGCCTCCGCCGCCGCCTCGAGCTCGAGGTGTCGGAGAGCCTTCTCGGACCTGCCCAGCCTCGCAACCGCGGCCGCGGCGCGGACGAAGTCGGCCAGGCGCTCGTCTGCAAGGTCGGCGGGCTCCCGAAGGGTGAACCAGCGGGCGGCCTTCGTGATCCCGCGGCCGTTCAGGGCGCCGTGCGGGTCGTGCAGCAGGGTCCCCCGGGGGAAGCCCAGGTGGACGTGCGCCGCCTCGGGCATGATCCAGGCAAAGTAGACCGTTCGCCGGCCGACCGGGAGGTCGTAGCCGATCACGCGCCAGCCGACGCGCACGCGCTCGAGCGCCTCCGGGACGGCACGTCGCACGACATGTCGCAGGCCCTCGGCCAGGAACACCATCGGGGGCGGGTACGCCTCGAGCAGGGCCTCGGGCGGGATCGGATCGATCATCGGACCAGGCGATCGACGCTGTCGACGCGGGTCGGGACGGCGAGTGGCGCAGCCTCGCCGTCAGCCGGCGCCCGGTGTCGGGCGAGGCCTCCCGCAGATCGCTCGGCCGCGACGCCCGCGCGGACTACCCCTCGCCCTCGATGGTCCAGAGCTCGTTGCGGCCCGACACGATGAGCTCCGGGTGGCGGCCATCGAGTCCCGGAAGGCCGCCATCTCGAACATCCTCGCCCGCATCATCTCCCAGTCCGCGAGGCTCTCGGCCTCGACCTCCTGGATGACGGTGTCATACGGGCCGGACAGGTCCGTGAGCACGCGCCAGCGACGCGGCGCCCCCGCCTCGGCCGACATCGCGCGCGAGGCCTCGGTCATGCTCGCCGCCAGCCTGCCGGCCGTGCCGAACTTCGCCTGGAGCACCGTCCGTACCACGATCATCACGACCCCCTGTCTGCTCGAGCCGGAGCGCGCCGTCTCGCCGCCCGCGCTCCGCGATGGTGCGCCGCTCGACCTACGTGCGGCTCGACCTACTTCTCGATGTAGACCGAGATCGGCATCACGACCCCGTGCCGCTCCGCGGCGGCCGCCGCCTCGGGTGTGGGCGTGGCCATCATCGCCTGCGCACCTGCCATGTCGTGGACGTCGGCGGTGATCGCGACGTTCTTGCTCCCGTCGAGCGCGACGTGGTCGGTCACGTTCGTGGCGAACTGCCCGAACTCGGTGGCGCGCTCTTCCTTGCCCGTCAGCCAGCGCTCGACGTCCACGACCGCGTGGGTGATCACGATCTTCGGCATGCCATCCCCCCTGGGAGGCGTGTCCCGATCGCCTGGTGGCAGGGACCGCCCCGGTGCGAAGGGCGGGAGTATGCGCTGCCACGACACACACGTCATCAAGCGTTTCGGTCCCCGAACCCGGCGGTTCACCCGCGCACGAACGGCACGTCCGCCCGCCGAGGACCTCCGGCGAGATGGCCGATTTCCGCGAGCGTCCGCAGATCCCGAAGGGCATGCTCTGCGTGGCGTTGGCAGCGAAGGGGGGTCGATGAGGTTCGGTCGCGGAGTTCCCTGGCAGGTCCTGTTCCTCGCGCTCGGAGCGATCTGGGGCTGCTCGTTCCTCTTCATCAAGCTCGGGCTGCAGTCCTTCACCCCGGTCCAGGTTGCCTTCGGCCGGCTGGCGATCGGCGCCACCGTGCTGTTTCTCCTCGTGCGCCTCACGGGCACGCCGCTGCCGCGTGCGCGGAGCACGTGGCGCCACCTCGCGGTCGTGGCCCTGCTCTTCTGCAGCATCCCGTTCACGCTCTTCGCCTTCGGTGAGACCCGCGTCTCGTCGGTCCTCGCCGGGATCATCAACGCCGTCGACGCCGCTCGCGACGCTGGCCGTCACGCTCGCGGCCTTTCCCGAGGAGCGCCCGACGCGCGAGCGGATCGTCGGTCTCGGGGTCGGGTTCGTCGGGGTCCTCATCGTGCTCGGCGTCTGGAACGGCGTGGGTGGCGCGGAGCTGGAGGGCGTGGCCGCGTGTGTCGCCGCCGTCTGCTGCTACGGGCTCGCGTACCCCTACACGCGCCGCCACCTGGTCGCCACGGGCGACGGCCCGCTCGCGCTGGCCACGGGACAGGTGATCCTGGGGGCGGCCTTCCTGCTGCCGGTGGTCATCGTCACGGCCGCGCTCGATGGCGGCGGCATCACGACGCCGGTCGAGCCGAGCACGATCGTCGGGATGCTCGCGCTCGGCGCGCTCGGATCGGGGATCGCCTACGTCCTCAACACCAGGATCGTCATGGCCGCGGGCGGCACGGTCGCCAGCTCGGTAACGTACGTCACGCCTCTGGTCGCGGTGATCGTGGGGACGGCCCTGCTCCAGGAATCCATCACCTGGAACGAGCCGGTGGGCGCGCTCGTGGTGCTGGCGGGCGTCGCCGTTGCCCAGGGGAGGTTCAGGGTTCGCCGCGCGCCAGCCGTCTCCGCCGCCGGGCCATCCCGCGCCTGAGTCGGGTCGGGTCGCACGCCGGCGCAACCAGGCGAATCAGGGCCGCTGGTCGCGACGACAGCCGTCGCACTTGGTGCGGCCACCCGCGAAGGCCCGGGCGGCTGAGGTTCGATGCCTCTGACGCTGGGAATGGACGCGGAGACGTGCGGGGGCCATGCTGGCTGGCGACAGGGTGGGCCCTTGCCGGCGAATACAAGGCGATCGAGGGCCGCGGCCCTCGATCGGAGCACCCATGAGCGTTGCTCACCCGCCGCCGATCGCAACGACAGGCACCGGAGCTCACGGTCTCGCAGTGGCGCGCGTCGCCGCGACACTTGCGGCGATGCTTGGCCGGGGCCGTTGTGGCCGTGATCATGCTGACGAATCAGGTCCGGCAGCCGCTGGCCGTTGACCTGATCGTCGTCCCCCTCGTCGGGTGGTCGTTCGCTGTCAGCGGCCTGGTCGCCTGGAGCATTCGCGAGGACAACCGCATCGGCCCGGCGATGGTCGTTACCGGCCTGCTCTGGTTCGCGTCCGGCCTCTACTGGTCGCAGGACCCCGTCGTCTTTTCGGTCGGCCATGCCTTCGAGAGCTTCTATCTCGCCGGCATCGTCTATGTCCTCCTCGCCTTCCCGACGGGTCACCTCGACACCGGGCTCGCGCGCCTGATGGCCGTTGTCGTGTTCCTCGCGGCCGGGCCGGCCGAGATCCTGTTCCTCGTGCTCGGCGGGCACGCGGTGAGCAGCACGTGCGCCGGCTGCCCCGCCTTCGTGTACCAGATTGCCGGTGCTGGCGACCTGGCTCGCAGTGTCCAGGCGGTCCAGCACGGGGCGGGACTGGTCGCACTCGCGCTCTCGGTCGTCATCCTGGTGCGCCGCTGGCGCGCCGCGAGCCCGCCCCTGCGTTTTGCGATCGCCCCCGTCATCGCGACGGGCATCGCGGCGCTTCCGGTCTTTGCCCTGTGGGTGGTCAACGAGGCGCTTGGTGGACCTGTTGGCCACCTCGCCGACCTCGCGCTCGACCTGACTCTCATCGCGATCGCCCTGAGCTTCCTGGTGGGCGTCGCCCGAACGCGTCTCGCACGTTCAGCGGTCGCCGACCTGATGCTCGAGATTGGCGACACCCTTGAACCAGGAGTCCTCCAGGCGGCGCTCGCCCGGGCGCTCCGTGATCGCTCGCTCGCAATCGCCTATTGGCTGCCGGAGCAAGAGCGCTTCGTCGACGCGGAGGGCCGGTCCGACGACGTTGCCCGGGGCGTCGGACGGACGCGCGGTCACGATGATCGAACGTGATGGCCGCCGGATCGCCGCGCTCATGCACGACCCCGCCCTCGACGACGAGCACCTCGTGCGATCGGCATGCGCGGCAGCCGCCCTCGCCCTCGAGAACGAGCGATTGCAGGCGGACCTGCGGGCCCAGCTTGCCGAGGTGCAGGCCTCGCGGGCGCGGATCGTCGAGGCGACGCAGGAGGAACGTCGGCGGATCGAGCGCGACCTCCACGACGGGACGCAGCAGCGGCTTGTCTCGATCGCGATGACGCTGGGCCTGGCGGCGTCGAGGGCCGATAAGGATGGACCGGCAACTGCCGCCCTGATCGCCGATGCTCGCGCCGGACTGAGCACGACCCTCGCCGAACTGCGCGAGCTCAGCCAGGGGATCCATCCAGCGCTCCTGACCGAGCGCGGCCTTGGTCCGGCGCTCGACGACCTCGTGCTTCGCACGCGCATTCCTGTCGAGCTTCACGTCGACCTCGACAAGCGCCTACCGGTCGCCGTTGAGACTGCCGCCTACTACGTCGTGGCGGAGGCGCTGACGAACATCGGCAAACACGCTCCCGGCGCGACAGCACACGTGCGAGTCGGACGCAACGACGGAGTTGCTCATCTCGAGATCGCCGACGACGGAGTCGGTGGGGCAGATCCTGCGCGCGGCTCGGGTTTGCGAGGACTGCGCGATCGCGTCGAGGCGCTCGGGGGACGGCTTGTGGTTACGAGCCCGGCCGCCGAGGGGACGTCGATCCGGGCAGAGATCCCGTGCGCGTAGTCGTCGCTGACGACTCGTTGCTCGTGCGCGCAGGCGTCGTGCGCCTGCTCGGCGAGGCAGGGTGCGATGTGGTCGGGGAGGCGAGCGATGCCGAGGAGCTGATGGTGCTGGTCGAGCACGAGCGCCCGGACGTCGCGATCGTCGACATCCGCATGCCACCGACGCACACCGACGAGGGAGTCCGGGCGGCCCGGGCGCTCCACGAGCAGTACCCGGACATGGGCGTGCTCGTCCTGTCGCAGCATGTCAGCCCGGCGCTCGCGACCGAGCTGCTGGCGTCCGGATCGGAGGGCCTCGGCTACCTGCTCAAGGACCGGGTGTCGGAGGTCGACGATCTTGCCGATAGCGTCAGGCGGGTCGCCGATGGTGGCTGCGTCCTGGATCCGGCCGTCGTCGCCCAGCTCGTCGGGCGGCCACGCCGTGGCGACGATCCCGTGCAGGACCTGAGCGACCGGGAGCGCGAGGTGCTCGCGCTGATGGCGGAGGGCCGCTCGAACAAGGCGATCGGCGAGCGTCTGTTCATCACCGAGCACACGGTCGAGAAGCACGTGCAGGCTATCTTCGCGAAGCTCGAGCTCCCGGCAGCGGCGGCAGATCACCGCCGGGTACTGGCTGTCCTCACCTACCTGAACTCCCACTAACCGGCATCGCGTTCTCCAGCCTGCCATCTGGGCTCAAGGGGCCCCGTCCCTGACCATCGACAGCGTCGATAGCGTCCCAGGAAGGGTAAGGACCCACGATGACAACACTCGAACAGACCCAGGTCCCGCCGGCGGCCATCTCCCACGCTCACCACGGCGGCAAGCTCGGTCGGCTCCGGTTTGCCGGCCATTTCGTCGAGATGCAGCTCGCGATGATGGTGGGCATGATGCTCGGTGGCCCGCTCGGCATCGCGGCGGTCGGCAGCGTCGAGCTCCGCGCGGCCCTCTGGCTCGTCGCCATGATCGTGCCCATGGTCGGCTGGATGACCCTCCGGGGCATGCCCTGGCGATCCTCCGCCGAGATGTCGGCGGCGATGATCGTCCCCACCCTGGCCATTCTCCCCGTCTTCTGGGCAGGGCTTGTCTCAGGTCCGGCGTTCATCGGCTTCGAACACCTCTCGATGGCCCCCGCGATGCTCGCACTCATGGTCTACCGCCATCGCGAATACGGCTGGGCGTGAGATGAACACGAAGTTCCGCACGATCGACATCGGGCACCGCCGCTCGGCGGCCCCTCCCCGTCCCTCGGTAGGCGCCGCGACCCGCCGGCTCGCCACGTGGGCGATCGTCGCCATGGTGCGGGCGTTCCGGACCGGCGTGCGGGGCAGGCTCGCGACGATGAACGAGCCGCCGGGGCCCGCCGCGGTTCAACCAGCCGTGCCGACGACCGGCGCGACGGCGGGCTACGCGTGCCCGATGCATTCGGATCGAGTGCGGGTCACTTCGGGAACCTGCCCGATCTGCGGCCTGACCCTCGAGCCCTTGTCCCGTGCGGGTGGCCGAAGTGGCCCCGACGTCGACGCCTAGCCAAGCTGCTTCGATGTCACGCGCGGTGTCGGCTTGCTCGGCGAGTTTCAAGCGAGGCGCCGCCCGGGCGCTCGAGCCAGAAGGAGATCCCCCATGCGAGTCGTCTACTTCTACCTGTTGAGGAACGAGCCCGATCGCGTTCGGAGCACCGGGCCTCGCCACGCCGCCTACTGGCAGGCCGCGGCGCTTCCCGGCTATGCGGGCGGGCCGTTTGCTGACCGCACGGGCGGCCTGATCATGTTCGACTGCGACACTGAGGAGCACGCCAGGGAGCTTGTCGCACGCGATCCGTTCGTCGTCGACGGTCTCGTGGGGAGCAGCTGGGTCGAGGAGTGGCGGCCCGAGTGACCGAGGGACCTGGAGTCCGCCCGATGTGGGGAGTCGAGCAGCTGCGTGACGCCCTCGCAGGCGTCCCCTTCGGCGATCGTCCGTTGCCAGGTCACGGAGCCCGATCTGGGGACGGAGCCTGGCGAGGTCCCGGTCGCGACAAGAACGATCCGTCCTCTCGCCACGAGGACGGATCGTTTCTTCCAGTCACGCAGCCATCACGCAAGGTTGGGGAGTGTCTCTTGCCGCTGGTCTGAGAGGGGGCGATCCGGGCCAGCGCGGCAGCCGACGAACGACCGTCGATCTGACCGACAGCGCGAGTTGTGACAGAGAAGCTGGCACACGGGAGGCGGAGGCTGCGGTCGGCGGGGATCTCGACGATGGCAGGGAGGCAGCCCGTGGCAGGCAGGATTGACACTCGCGTCATCGACGTGACGCCGCGCAGCCGCACGGAGTCAGCCGTCCAGGCGCTGGGCCTCGGAACCGAGGTCCTCGGCTGGTTTCTCGCCGCCGCCGCGGCCATCGAGGGGCTGGGAACCGCGCTCACGGTCGCCCTGGCCGCGATCGTCGTCGTCCTCGGCCGCAGGCTCCGCTCCCGTTAGGTCGTAGATGGCCCCGTGACCAGGTGCCCTCCGGCCTAGGTTCGGCGTCTCGTCGGGCCGGACACCGCTCCCTGGATCCTGCGCGGGCGGCGGTACCGAACGAGGAGGCGGCTGCCACTGCCGAACGCTCCGAGCACGACCAGCAGCCACAGGACCGCCGCCAGGTAGCCGGCGAGGACGTCCGTCAGGTAGTGGTAGCCCAGGTAGATGCGGCTCACGCCGATGAGCAGGGATCCGGCGAACGCCGCGACGATCGCGGCCCCGCCCCAGCGACGGCCGCGGGCCTGCCAGACCACGATGGCGAGGGCGAGGAAGAACGCGAGCGAGATCATGGAGTGACCGCTCGGGAAGCTGTAGTCGGGCAGCACCTGGGCCCACGGCAGCTGGGGACGCGGGCGCTGGAAGAACCCCTTCATGGCCCCGTTCAGGAGGAGGCTGCCGGCGACGACGGTCGTCAGGAAGAGTGCCTCGCGACGGCGCCCGAGGCGCAGCAGGGCGAGCATCACCACGACGTACGCCGGGATGATCACCGCGTTGGATCCGGTGAAGGTCGCCGCGTTCATCAGGGCGTCGAGCGCCGGCGACGCCATCCGATGGAGGATCGGCGTGACCACCTGGTCGAGGGCGTCCGCCTCCCTGGCGCGGACGGACTGGGCGATGGCTCCGAAGGCAAGGAGGCAGGCGGCAACGCCGACGAAGCCCACGGCGACGACGAGCGTGGACGACGCCGTTCGGGCCGGCATCTCGCCACTCGCCGCGGGTCCGTCAGGCGGCGAGATCGGCCGGTCGACGGGCTCGCCCGGTTCTCCCTGGCTGACGTCGGTCCGGCCCCGGTCGGGATGCGTGTCGATCGATCGGGCGGGCTCGTCGGCTCCGCCTCGCCTGGCCATCCGCTGCGCTCAGGCGGGGTCGGTGTCGGCGTGCGCGGCTTCGGTGCGCTCCGCTGGAGGGCTGCGGTGACGCGGCTGGGTGAGCAGCACGAAGACCGCCAGGACCCCGATCCCGGCCAGGAATCCGGCAAGCACGTCACTGGGGTAGTGGGCGTTGATCGCCACGCGGGCCACGGCGACCAGGGCGGTGAAGACCCCCACGGCGACGGCGTACCCCACCCGAATGACCGCCGGCAGGCGGCTGCGCCAGAGCAGGACGGCGATGATGCCGAGCACCGCCACGCATTCGAGCACGTGGCCGGACGGGTAGCTGTAGATCACCCCGGGCACGTTGGCGACGTTGCCCGGCGGACGCGGCCTCGACACGAGCTGCTTGACGGCTTCGCTCCCGGCCGTCGCGGCCGCGAGGACGAGAGTCACGAGGACGGCCTGGCGGCGCTCGCCCCTGAGGAACAGCCACAGGATCGTCCCGATTCCCAGCACGATCAGGGGGTAGTTCGCGGCGTTCGAAAGGAAGTCCCAGGCTCCGGCGAACGCGGTCCAGCCGAGGGCCGTGTCGAGCAGGGGCTGGTCGAACGGGATCTGGACCTGGCGCCACAGCAGCCACGTCAGCACAGCGAACGAGCCGAGGCCCACGATGGCGGTCAGGAGCCAGGCGGCGGAGACGGCCCTCGCCTGGGGCCGCTCGACGTCGGCGGCCTCCTGGGGGACGGCGCGGAGTCGCGTAGAGGAGGTCATCGCCGGGGCACCATCACCGTCAGGGAGCCGGGCATCACCCGGGCAACCAGCGGTGTCTTGCCCACAACGCTGCCGTCCGTCTCGACGAGGCGTTGGGGCGTGGTGTCGATCCTGACTTCACGGGCCCGGGCTCGGAAGACATGGCCTCCGGCACTGGTCCCGAGACCCTTCTGGCGCATCGCCTCCCAGCTCGCGAGCAGGCCGGGCAGGGGCCCCGCTGCGCGGATCGCGATCACGTCGAGCCGCCCGTCGTCGGGCGGGATCGGCCGCCGGGGGCGGACCAGCGGTAGCATCCGGCCGAAGTTCGCGACGAACACCTGGGAGGCCTCCATGCTCGTGACCTCGCCGTCGAGCGTGATCTCGTGGGGAACGTTGCGGATGGTCGCGGCCTTGGCGAGGGCATTCCCAAGGTAGGCGAGCTTTCCCCAGCGGAGCTTCTGGGCGGGCTCCGTCGCGTCCATGACGTCGGCATCGAAGCCGACGCCGCAGGCGACCGTGAAGTCACGCTCCTTGCCGTCGATGGCCACCTTGCCCATGTCGATCCGACGCCGGCGCCCGGTCAGGACGACCTGGGCGGCGCGGGCCGGCTTGTTCGGGATGTCGAGATTGCCCGCCAGCAGGTTCCCGGTTCCCGTGGGGATGATCCCCAGCGCGACCCCGGTGCTCGCGATCGCCGTGGCCACCTGCATCACCGCCCCGTCGCCCCCGACGGCGACCACCACGTCGTAGCCGGCCTTCGCCTTCGACGCGGCGACCCGGCGGAGGTCGCGCTTGCGCTTGACGAGGGCGCTGCCGGTCTTCCAGCCGCCGGCGCGGAGGGCGCGTTCCACCTCGCGGACGACGCGTCCGTTCGCCCGGCCCTTGCGGCGCCTGCCGACGACGTAGGCCCGGGTCATGCCAGGTGCTCGCGCGCGGAGCCGTGCTCGCGCGCGCTGCGCGCGCCGGGGGCCCAGTGCCACGCTCGCTGCGCCGATGATGCCCATGGGGCGGGACCTCGCTTGGGGGTGGATCAGCTCGACGGTCCCACGCGGTCCCTCTGAACGGCATCCCGGTGCGCCGGTGGGGTCCTTGCGTCGGCCTCGCAAGGCGACGGGGGCGGCGCCGATGATCGGTGCGGCGCCGATCGGGGGCGGCGCCGATCGGGCCGGCACTCGGCTCTTGGGTTGCTCATCGGTCGCCGTCGAGCCCGGGTCGGGCCCCGGCCGAAGCGACGACGGAGGACGCTGCCGGTGCTGCGCAGGAAGGTTCGGCCGCGCCAGGCGTTGACCACGAGAGCCACCACCCCGATGCCGATCGCGGCGATGCTCAGGGAGCCCGGTGGGAGCCAGTACACGTCCTTGAGGAAGACGACGAGCGCGAACTCGTCCAGCACGAGCGCGGCCCCGATTCCGAACAGGACGGCTCGCTGGATGCGAAACACCTCGTCCAGGGCGAAGACGCCCGCGACCAGGATGGCCACGATCCCGAACACCTCGTGGTGGAGGTGAACGCCCGCGATCGAGAGGTCCGGCGCGTCCTGGGCTCCGCGCGAGGCCGTGGTGAAGGCGCGCACGACGACCAGCGCGGCGATGTAGGCGAGCGTCGCCGCCACCGACGCCTCAACCGGACGGCCCCTGATCTGCTCCCGGTAGGCGCGCCCGACCTCGCCCGCCATCCTGTGCTGGGCCCGCGCAGCAGGAGGTCCGGGACCTCTCCTGGCCATCGACGCCTCGCTTGCGGGACCCGAGCGGAATTCGTCGCCGGGCGCTCGAACGGGTTGGCGGCCGGCTGCCGCGACGCTGGACGTGGCAGCCGGGCCGACGGGGGCGGGCCGGGCCGGGGGATCAGCGGTTCGCGGGCCGTCGGGCATTGGAGCCGCCCTTCGTCTCACCGGACTCCGCTCGCTCCTTGTTGACGGTCCGGGCGGCGATCTCCTCGGCCCGGTCCTCGGAACGGCCCTGCTCCAGCTCGCTCTCCTTGATGTGCTCGTACTGCCGTTCGCGCTTCGGGGACCAGGCATTCCGGGGCATCGTCGTCACCTCCTGTCGGTTCCGCGCGAGGATCCCGGGGAACGGGCTGCAGGGGCAGCACGACGCGCAGCGAATGCATCTCGCGCGCCTCTCAGAGCACGGCCGCCGATGATTCTGCAAGGCCCCGGCGGCCGTCGACGATGCCCGGGACATCTTCCTGCTGGAAGCGTGATGGCATCCCACGCGCCATGACGTGGTCCAGGAAGGAGGACCTGTGATGGACGAGCAGCGCACGATCGTCCGCGAGTCCCGCCCAGCATCTGCCGGCGGCGAGATCGGCCGGGAGACATACGAGGAACAGACCGTCCGGAGGTCCGCGGACGGCGCGACGGTGCTCGGGCGAATCGTCGTCCTGGTGTTCGGCCTGATCCAGCTCGTGATCGCCCTCCGGATCGTCCTGCTTCTCGTGGACGCCGACCGCGCCAACGCGCTCGTGCGCGGCATCTACGACATGAGCGCCGCTCTGATCGCGCCGTTCGACGGGATCCTCCGGATCGCCCAGGTCTCGGCAGGCGGGTCCCAGCTCGATGTCACCGCCGTCGTCGCGCTCGTTGGATGGACGCTGATCGAGCTCGTCATCCTGGCCGCCATCCGGATCGGGCGGCGGACGGCCTGAGCCCCGATGTGATGCGGCTGCAAGCGCCGCCCCGCCTCGACCGCCCCGTGGCTGCAACCCCCTGCCGGGCAAAGTGGCCCGACGACTCGGCACTCGCCGGGACTACGAGGAGAAGCGATGAGCACCGCCAAGGAGACCTACCGGGACGTCAAGCAGGACACCAAGAAGATCCTGCGCGACGCCGACGGGCATGACATCACCGACGATGTGGGCAATGTCGGGGACGAGATCCGCAAGGATCTCGGCAACGCCGGGGACGAGATCCGTAAGGACGTCGGCAATGCCGAGCAGGGCGTCCGCCAGGGCGGCAAGCCGGTCGATCCGGAGGATCGTCCTCTCGACGACCCCTGGAAGTAGACGGCGGAGGTTCGTTCGGGCCGTCCCGCCGGGCCGGCGCACGGACCTCCAGCTGAACCAGCAAGCGGCGGCGGGCCACCCGACTTCACCCGGGTCGGGTGGCCCGCTTGTAGCGCGGCCCACCGGGCGCACCCGGGTCGGGTGGCCTGCTTGTAACGCGGCTGCAATGCTTCGCGGCCATGGAGCCGGTGCCTCGGTCACCGGCGGCGGGTCATGGTTGCCGCGGGCCGACGACCGGCCCGGTCGTGCGGATCCCCGCCACCCGCGGCTTCGGGGATCGGGAGTAGAGTCCGTTGGGAGGGAGCCCCGGATGAAGAACCAGCCGCTCGTGCTCGTTGCGGACGACGAACCACGGATCACCAAGCTGGTCGCGATCTCGCTGACCGACGAGGGGTTCCGCGTCGTCACGGCCAACGGGGGGGAAGAGGCTCTTCGCCTGGCCGAGGAGGTCCGTCCGGACGTCGTGCTCCTGGACATCGTGATGCCGGACCTCGACGGAATCGAGGTCATGCGCCAGCTCCGGGAATGGCGGCCCGTCCCCGTGATCCTGCTCACCGCCAAGGGCTCGACGGCCGACAAGGCGAAGGGGCTCGATCTCGGTGCCGACGACTACATCGCCAAGCCGTTCCACCCCGACGAGCTGGCGGCCCGCGTGCGGGCGGTCCTGCGCCGCGCGGCCGGCGTCACCCCGGGCGGCGGCATCGTGCGGATCGGCGACGTCGAGATCGACCTCGAGCGGCGCTTCATGACCCGCAAGGGCGAGCTGGTGCAGCTCAGCCGGACCGAGTGGTTGCTGCTCCAGCACCTGGCCGCCAACGCGGGGAGGGTCGTCCTCCACAGCGAGCTGCTCACCAAGGTCTGGGGACCGGAGTATCGGGACGATCTCCAGTACCTCCGGGTATGGGTGAGCCGCGTCCGTCGCAAGCTGGGGGCCGCCCCCGGCGAGCCCGGCCCGATCACCACGTTCCAGGGGATCGGCTACGTCCTGAACGTGGATGAAGCCCCGGCGCTCGACCTGGTCCCACCAGCGATGGCGACGGCGGCCGCCAATGGCGCGGGCTGAGGAGGCGCTCCCCGCAGAGGGCGCAGGGATCCTCGTCGCCCTGGACGTGCTGATGGTCGAGGACCCGGCCCGGCCGCGCCCGTCACACGAGGCGTCGCTGGCGCTGGATCGGCTCGGGCTGGCCGGCCAACCGGTGGTGCTGGCCGGCCGCGAGATCGCGGGTCGACGACTGCCTGCCGACCCCGAGACCAGGATTGCCTGGGTTCGCCAGGCGCTCGGAGCACCGGACCTGGCCGTGGCCTCGTTCGACGAGCCCGACGCGGGCCGCGCCGGCGCCGATGCCGATCGGGATGCTGTCGAGCGATGGCTGGCGCTTCGTCACGACTTCTCGGCGGACCGGCTGGTGACGCGACGGGCAGCGAGCGTCGGGCCGGCGCGACGCGCCGGCCTGGAGGTCTTCCGGATCGGGCCGCGAGATGACGACGACGCTGGCGGCGGTCGAACGGCCGGACCACGAGGCGCGGGATCTGCTCGACGCAGTCAAGCTGCTCGTCGCTGCGGCTACCTTCCAGCGTTGAAGCCTTGACGGGGTGCGCAAGCCGCGCGTTCAATGGCCGCCCATGGCGCCTGCTTCGGCTCCGATCCAGGACGGTGGGACCGGGGCTGGTCCTGCGCGGCTTCGACTGAGCCGGCTCCTGCGCGACGAAGGCTGGGAGCCCGGCCAGGATGCCGTGCGCCTGCTGGCGTCCGCGCTGGTCGCCGTCGTGGCGATCGGGTTCAAGGTCATCGTCGTGCGCTGGCTGGGCGGCGAGCTGGGATACCTGAGCTATGTCGGCGCGGTGGCCCTCGGAGCATGGATCGCCGGCCTCCGGGGCGGGCTGCTGACGACCGCGCTCTGCGCGGTGGCCGAGGTTGCGATCTTCAGCGGCTCCAGCGCTGCCGGCCTGACCTCGGCGAACGCGTTGCTCGGGCTTGGCCTGTTCGTGTTCGACGGCGTCCTCGTGTCCCTGATCACGTCCGCCCTGCGACAGGCCACCCACCGGGAACGGGTGGCGCTGGCCCGGAGCGAGCAGATCCTCCACGAGCAGCGCAGCGCCCGCGGCGCCTCGGAGCGCAGCCAGGCGGAGCTCGTGGCGCTGCAGGCGGCCACGGCCAGCCTGGCCGGCGCGGCCACCCCCGTCGACGTGGCGGCCGCGATCCTGGATCGCGGCCTGGAGGTCCTGGGAGCCGTGGCGGGTGGTGTCAGCCGTCTCGACCCGTCGGGCAGGACGGCCGAGGTGATCGCATCCCGGGGGTACACCGAAGCAGAGGCACGGGCGGGATATCGCCTCGACCTCGAAGGGCGCTCCCACCTGCGAGATGCCGTGGTGTCGGGCAGGCCGATCTTCCTGGGCCAGATGGAGGCGTGGCTGTCCCGCTACCCGGACAGTCCGCCACGGCAGCTTCCCGGGTCGCCGGCCGAAGGCGCCCTCGCGGTCCTGCCGCTGGTCTCGGGGCGCGTCACGCTGGGAGCCGTCGTGTTCCGGTTCGACCGGTCCGTCGACTTCGACGCCGGGGTGGGGGAGCTCGCGGTCCGGCTCGCCGAGCAGGGCGCCCAGGCCCTGGATCGAGCGCTCGCCTATGACCGCGAACACAACGCACGCCTCGACCTGGAGCGGAGCCGCGACCGGCTCGCCTTCCTGGCGCTCGCGAGCGAGCGGCTCGCCGCCCGGGCCGACATCGGCTCGAGCCTCGCGGAGGTCGCCGATCTCGCGGTCCCGCTCCTTGCCGACTGGTGCCTCGTTCAGCTGAAGGGCCGGGAGCGACCAGTGGTCGCCGTCGCGGCAGCGCCCGCCGAGCGGCGCCCGATCGTCGCGCGGCTGGCCTCGCTCGTTCCCGAGGACCAGAACCTCGGCGCCTGGCTGGCGCCGGACCTGGTCGCCGACGGGGCTGCCCTGGTGACCGCCGGCACCGGCTGGTCCGAGCGGCTCGCCGAGTCCGCTGCCGTCGAGGCGCTCGACAGCCTCGAGACGCAGGCGCTGCTGGTCGCCATCGTCGACGGTGCGGACGGCGCTGCGATGGGTGCCGCCGTCCTCGGCGCGGCCCGGTCGGATCGGTTCGACGCGGGCGACGTGCCTTTCGTGCGCAACCTGGCCGAGCGGATCGGCACGGCCGCCCGCCAGGCCGACCTGCTGGCCGTGGTCACCCGCTTCAAGGCGAGCGTCGATGCGAGCGCCGACGCCGTCTACATCTTCGACCCGAATTCGCTTCTGCTGACGTACGTCAACCGCGGGGGCGCCGACCTCGCCGGCAGCACGCCCGAGAGGCTGCTGGGCCAGAGCATCACGCAGCTCCAGCCCGCCCTCTCAGGCGCCGCCATGGAGCGCCTGAGTCGGAGAGCCCCGACGGCGGCCGCCTGGCCTACGCCACCACCCTGCAGCGTGCCGATGGCCGCGACGTCCCGATCGAGGCCTTCCTCCAGGAGGTGTCGCTCGGCGACGGGACGACGAGCATCATCCTCACCGCCCGGGACATCTCCGACCGCCTCGACGTCCAGGCCAGGCTGACCCGGATCGCGGGCGACGAGCGCCGCCAGGCCGCGGAGCTCCGGGCCGTCATCCAGGCAATGCACGAGGGCATCGTCGTCGTCGGTCCCGATGGAGCCGTCTCGCTCGCCAACGAGGCGGCGATGGCGATCCTCGGCGGCGAGCTTCCGGCGGACCTCGAGGATCTCCGCCGGCGCATCGGCGCGCCCCCGACAGAGCCGGGTGGGGACGACGTCGAGCCCGCCCTCGACGGGGGCCGGACCAGCGACGGGAGGCCAGCCGGCGAGGGACGCAGCACCGTTCGGCTCGACGACGGGCGCTGGCTCGAGTCGGCGATCTACCCGGCCGAGCTGGGGTCGACAATGGCCGACGGAGCCACGTCGACCATCGTCGTCCTGCGTGACGTGTCTCGCGCCAAGGAGGCGGAGGCCGCCCGCGAGGCGTTCCTGGGGGTGCTGTCCCACGAGCTGCGCACGCCGGTGACGACGATCTTCGGCTACGCGAAGGTCCTCCAGCGCCCGTCGCAGCGCGCCGATCGAGCGGAGATGCTGAACGACATCGAGGTCGAAGCCGACCGCCTCTACCGGATCGTCGAGGACCTCCTCGCCCTGAGCCGGGTGGAAGGAGGCGTGGCGATCGAAGGCGAGCCGATCCTGATCCAGCATGTGATCGAGCCGCTGATGGCCTCCGAGGCCCAGCGCTGGCCCGGGATCCGCTACGAGTCCGAGCTGCCGGCAGGGTTGCCGACGGCCCGCGGCGAGCGTACCTACGTGGAACAGGTCCTGCGGAACCTGCTCTCCAATGCCGGCAAGTACAGCGGGCCCAATGCCGTGGTCACGATCACCGCCGAGGAGACGCCGACCGAGGTGCTGGTGCGGATCCTGGATCGCGGCATCGGCATCGCCGAGGACGAGACGGACCGCTTGTTCGACCTCTTCTATCGATCGCCGACGACCGCGCGGAGCGCGACCGGTGCCGGGATCGGCCTGTACGTCGGGCGCGGTCTCGTCACGGCGATGGGTGGGCGGATCTGGGCCCGGCCGCGGGACGGCGGTGGCTCGGAGTTCGGCTTCAGCCTGCCGCGATTCGAGGAAGACATGCCCCTCGGCCCGGACGGGACCGCGAGCGGACCTCTCTCTGCGGGATCGGCTAGGCTAGAGGGGAACGCGTCGAGGCGGCCGGGGGCGGGCAGGGAGGACGGATGCGGGTTTCGCCGCGTGAGCTCAGGGCCGTCCGGCTGGGTGGCCTCGTCACCCGCTATGCCAACTTCGGCGAGGCGGTGTTCGTCATCGTCGATGTCGCGTCGACGGGCAGCGCGGGCACCGCGCTCGAGGAAGCCTGCCGGCTCGAGCACTGGGGCCTGATCCTCGCCGGTGAGCTGACGGCCATCGAGGGAAGTCAGCGGCGGACGTTCGCACCGGGGACGGCCTTCTACATGCCGCCGGGGCCGACGCATCGCTTCGATGCCCGGGGACGGGCCGATCATCGCCGGGTTCGCACCGGTGTCCGAGCCGATCGACATGTCGCCGGACGCCCTTCGGGCCCGGGGGATCGAGGTCATCCGCCGCCGGGGCGTGTCGCCGCCGCCGCCGACAACGATCCGCGTGGACGCCCTGCCGACGCGGACCGCGACCACCGGCCGGATCGAGACCGAGTCGGCCGAGATGGGGAGCTGGCTCTTCACCCGGTCCCGGTTCGGGCCAATGAGCGGGTACGCGGACAACTGGTGCGACCTTCCGCACTGGGGTCTCGTGCTCGATGGGGACGTGGTCCTCCACTGGGAGAACGGGGAGCTCGAGCTTCTCGTTCCGGGAGACGCCTTCCATTGCCCCGGCGGGGCCCCGGGCCATCGCCTCGAGGTCGCCGACGCTGCCACGGTGGTCGACTACACGCCGATCGCCACGGTCGACGACCCGAACCTGCGTCGAGCGCCGCGGCTCATCGCCGCGCGCGGCGGAGCGCCGACGCCAGCCGCCCGGCCCGACGAGGTGCCCGCGTAGCACGGGAAGCAGGTCGGCCCGACAACCTTCAGGCCGCGATCCCGCTCGCGTTGATAGGAGCTCGTAACGGGGCCCGCGGGCGCCGCGACTCCGCCCGGCATCCCGCGCTGCCCATCCTGTCGTCATGCCATCGGCGCCCAGCCTGGCGATCGCCCGTGAGTGCCCTCGCGGAGTCTCGCGGCCGGGGATCGACGGCTTGTTCGGCGACGACGCCCGGTCTTCCCGGCGCTGCCGGCGACAGAGGCCAATCGCGAAAGGAAGGACCCATGACTGCATCGAAGACCCCGACCATCGATGCCCATCTCTCGGCCAGGACGACGGGCGGGAGGCGGAGGACTCTGTCCGGGCGACCATGAACAGGACAGTGGACGCCGTCCGCTCGACCTCGGAGCAGGTTGGCGCTCACCTGCCCGAGGCATTCGGCTCGATCAGGGACGACGCCATCGAGGGCGTCACCACGGTGCGGTCGTGGCCTGATCCGACCCGTCAGCTCGCCGCGGGCATCGCGTTCGGGTTGGCCCTCGGCTTCACGCTCGCTGGCGCCCCGCGGCTCCTCGCGGCCTTCGCCCTGGTCCCCGCCATCGTCGTGTCGGCCCCCGGGTTCGATCGGCGATAGGCGCGACCCGAGCTCCACGTCCACTGTCACCCTGCGAATGAGGTCACCTGATGAGCACGCTGAGCACGAAGAAACGCGACGCCCTGCCGGACTCCGCCTTCGGCCTGCCCGAGGAGCGCGCCTATCCCATGCCCGACAAGGCCCACGCGCGGAACGCGAAGGCGCGGGCCGCGCAGCAGGAGGCGAAAGGGCGCCTGACGAAGTCCGAGGAGAAGCGGATCGACCGGAAGGCTGACCGAATCCTCGACAAGTAGGCACCAGCGACCCGGCGCCGGCCCGGACGCTCCTGGGCCGGTACACGGGTCGGCTCGGCGCCGCCGACCTCCGCCATCGAGGCGCGCGAACGGCAACGACCCCGGGCGATTGGAGAGGCCCGGGGTCGTTGTGGACCGACTGCCCCCGCAGCCGGTCGGGGGAGGGAGGGAACTCCCCATGCTTCGGGGAGTCGCCGTCAGTCTGGTGGGAGCTCTCTTTGCAGTCGCACCCGACATTGGTGCTCGATTGATTGCGGCGGCGTTGCACATCACGGGCAGCCCCGTGTGATCGACTCCGTCGCGCGTGCGGGTCGTGCGGATTTCACGCCCGGTGGCCCGCATCGACATCGACGTCCGAGCCGGGTTCGTTCACCGGCGCCCCGGCCTGCCCCGTGGCGAACCCCGGGCCGCGGCCGGGCGGGTGGTCCGAGACCGCCTCCTCGGCTGGAACGCGCTCCGTTTCCCAGGCACCGAGGTCGGTGCCCATCCCCTCGGCGATGCCCGCGACGGGTCCAGTCGCGGCCCTGCGGGCGGCGGCAGGACGGGCGAGGCCGGCGAGGCTGCTGTCGTCCGTCGTGCCGGCCGCGATGCCGGTGACGCGAGCCCCGTTGGATTGCCCGCGCCATCCCCCCTTCCCGACGCCGCGGCTCTCAACAAAGTCCCTGAACCGCTCGAGATCGCCGGTGACCCTGGCCTCGCGGAGACTCCCTGCGCCGCCGACGTCCTCGGCGACGCCTTCAGGCTCGACGTACAGGGCGAGGTCGACCCGGGTTCGATCGGGACCGAGAGAACGGAACGTCACCTCGACATCAGTGGGCGCTCCGCCCGTCGCGGCCCAGGCGATGCGCTCGTGCGGCTGCTGATCCACGATCAAGGCTCGCCAGGGCCCGGTCAGCCCTTCTCTCGTCGATGTCCACCTCAGAGTCCGGGCGTCGACTCGCTCGACCATGTCGACGCCGTCCATGAACCGGGGGAAGTCCTCGAACCGGGTCCACGTGTCGCAGACCGTCTCGAGCGGGGCGTTGACCTCGATGCTGTCCTGGATTCGACTCACGTCGTCTCCTTCGATGGTTGGCTGCGCGGTGGGACGTCAGACGACGCCACGACCCGCGCGCGAGCCGGTGACGGCCCCGACCACGAGGACGACGATGACGGCGCCGATCGTCGCCGCGACGATCGAACCGATGTCGAACGGACCGTCGATGGGGTTGGTGCTGAAGAGCACGCTGGCCAGGAAGCCGCCGACGAGCGCGCCGACAATCCCCAGCACGATGTGGCCGATGATCCCCAGGCCCTCGTCGCCGCGGACCAGGAAGCCGGCCAGGTACCCGGCGATCGCGCCGAGAACCAGCCACGCGATGATGCTCACGATGTTGTCCTCCTTCACTCACCCTCCCAGCGGGAGGCAGATGCGATCGTTGCCTTTCGCGGGCGGCGAACGCCCTGCAAGACACCCCCGATCGGTTGCAGTGACCTGTCAGCGCCCTCGAACGAGCCGACCGCCTCGGCCGGCGATGCGTTCTTCGTGCAACGGCGCAGGGGGCCCGACACGACCCGCCGCACCTGGCGTCGGGCTTGACCTACCCCTTGAGAACGGCGAGCGTCGCCAGCTCGTCCGGTGTCAGCTCGGCCGGCGACGCGTCGCCGCTCGGGCGCTCCTCCGCCATCGACCGGGCGCGGGCGACGGCGGCCGCGAGCGTGCCCGCCTCGTGGGCGCGCGGGACGGCCGGGTGGACATAGCTCTGCCTGGCGACCGCCGGTGTGTTCCCGAGCTCAGCCGCCACCTCGCTCATCGCGCTGACGAGCGCTCGGTGGAGCGCGGCCGTCGATCGCCGCCCGCCCGAGTCCGGGGGGACGGCACCGTCGGCCAGCTCGCGACAGGCCGCGACGGTCGCGGCCCAGGTCCGGAACATCTTTGCCGTCACCGCGGGCCCCCCGGCCTCGCGGAGGTAGGCGTTCACGTCGTCGGACCGGACTTGCCGGACGAGCCCCTCATCATCGAGGTACTCGAACAGCTCCTGGCCGGGCAGCTCCTGGCACCGGCGCACCAGGCGGGCGATCCGGCGGTCCGAGATTCGTGCCTCCTGGACGACGCCTGACTTGCCGCGGAACCGGAATCGGACCTCGGCCCCGTCCACTCGCGCGTGACGTCCGAGCAGCGTGGTGAGCCCGAAGGATCGATTGTCGCGCCGGTACTCCTCGTTGCCCACCCGCAACCGGGTGAGGTCGAGGAGCCGGACGACGAGGGCCAGGACCTTGTCTCGCGGCATCCCGCGGAGCCCGAGGTCGTCCGCGACCCGCTCGCGGATCGCCGGCAGCGCCGCGCCGAACTCGACCAGCGAGTCGAACTTCGCCGCCTCGCGCCCCGCCCGGAACGCCGGGTGATACCGGTACTGCTTCCGGCCGCGCGCATCGCGGCCGACAGCCTGGAGGTGTCCGTCCGGTTGCGGGCAGATCCGCACGTCGGTCCACGCGGGCGGGATGGCCAGCGCCCGGATCCGCCGCAGCGTCGCGGCGTCGGTGATCCGGGCGCCGTCCGGGCCGACGTACGAGAAGCCACGCCCCGCCCGCCGTCGAAGGATCGCCGGCTCCGAGTCCCACCACCAGCGCAGCGGGACCGGGCTGGCCGGGACCCGTCGTTTCCCCCGTGGCGCCTTCATCGGGTCCGCATCATGCGGGACCCTGGCGTGCGAGACCAGCGCCCCGGCAGGGCATCGCGTAACGCATCCATCGCGAACCGGTGTCGAGGGTGGCGGCAATGCGCCTGCAAGGCCGGACGGCCTTCGCGTGACCCGGGCGCAGGGGCCCGGGCTCGACCATGCGCATGGTCTGTGATTGCGGAGGTCACCCGATGAGCGAAGCACGCAAGGGACGTTGGATCTCGGGCACGATCGGCGAGGTCGACACTCGCTCGATGCGCGTCCTGGAGCTGCTGGTCGCCGGTGTTGCGATCGCGGGCGCCGTGCTCATCTCGCTTGCCCGGTAGCGCGCAGCTCGGTTGCCGGGTAGCGCGCACCACGTGAGGCGGAGCCAGACTGCGCGCACCGCGTCGTGGCGGAGCCGGTCGCGCGACGGCCCGCGTTCACATCGCGACGGCGGCCCCGGGCGCTTCCTGGAGACGCGTTTCGTTCTCGACCTGGAGCCGGAGCCGGTAGAGCGTCGCCCAGTCGTCGTAGGGGATGGCCAGGGACGCCAGGATCTCGTCGATCGGGCGGAAGTCGGCTGCCGACACGACGCTCCGGCGCGAGATCTCCGCCAGCCGGTCCTCGACCTGCTCGGATTCCTTGGCCGCCGTGAGGTACGCATCGGTGAAGGCAAGCTGACGGGCGATCGCGGAGCGGGCCCGGACCACGAGCTCCCTCGGCCCGACGAGGGCGATGTCGGACGGGTAGACCAGGATCCCCATGCCGTCAAGGTGGAGCTCGGCGAGCTCATCGGGGATCTCCCCGGCGGAACCGCCCCCGACGAGCGCGAGCAGCCGCGGCGGGAGCTCCACGACGCGGGGTGCTCGCCTGCGCTCCACGGGGAGGCCGGCAGCGTGCAGGGCGGCCTCCACGTCGGCCACCACGGCGGCGTACCGGCCCGGCTTGACGATGAAGGCGAGGTGCTCGTTATGCCAGCCGCGCTGCAGGCTGCGCAGCTTCCGGTGGAGCCGGAGGATCGCGAGGAAGATGATCGTCCCGGCCAGGACGGCTGCGTACGGATACCCCCGGAGCACCTGCTGCGCCAGAGCAGGGCCCCGCGGCCGAGCGCCCGGGTCCACGACGTAGACCGTTGCCAGGCCAATCGCGAGCGGCAGGCCGATCGCGAGGGCCAGCAGGCCCAGCTGGAGCCAGGCGACGGGGACGAACCCGGGCCGGGGGATTGCCGCGAGCAGCAGGCCTCCGGCGCTCGGCACCAGGATGCCGATCACGGCGACGATCCAGACCAGCGAGGCGAGGCCGATGCCCGACAGGAGGCCCTGCTTCGACTCCGGGACCCGCCCGAAGAGGAGGACGACCGCCCAGCCGACCGTCATCCTCGCGATGCCGCCCATGAGCTGGCCGAGGACCGTGATGAGACCGCTGAGGACCGTCATGCTGCCTCCTTCTCCGCCATCGCTAGGATCCCGTGGCCGACAGCCCGCCGGCACCCCGAACGGGGCGCCCGCGTGAGGTTGCTGGGTCGGAGCCGTCGGATTCGGCGCCCCCGGGACCTGGGAGACGGGGACGTCGCGAGCCTGGAGACGCTCCAGGATGACCTCCGTCGCGGCCACGACCGGGACGGCCAGGAGGGCGCCGACGATGCCGGCGATGGCGGCCCCGGCCAGGAGGCTGGCGACCACCAGGAATGACGAGATCCGGATGGTGTTCCGCATGATCGTCGGGACGAGGATGTTGCCCTCGACGAACTGGATCACGACGTAGGCGACGGCCACGGCGGCCGCCAGCTCGGGGCTGACCGACGCCGCGACCACGAGGGCCGGGATCACGCCGAGGATGGGGCCGACCATGGGGATCGCCTCGGCGATCCCGGCGATCAGTCCCAGCAACACGGCTGAGGGCAGGCCGAGAACCGTGTAGATCACCCCCGTGGCGACCGCCATCGAACCCATCAGCATCAGCTGGCCGCGGACCCAGAGCCCCAGCCGTCCCTCCATGTCGTCCCAGGCCTCCCGCGCGCCGGCGCGGCGCTCGAGGGCCACGAACGAGAGGACATAGCGCTGCAGGCGCGCGTGCTCGGTCAGCCAGAAGAAGACCAGCGTCAGCACGGTGACGATGGAGGCGACGGCCTCCCCAGCGGTCAGGCCGACGGCGACCACCTGGTCCGCCTGCGGCGGTGCCGCGGGTGCAACGGTCCGGGGCGCCGCGTCGACGATCGCGGTCAGGCTCGAGGCGAGCACGTCTGGCTGCAGGGACTGGGCCCAGGCGCGGGCGCGCTCCAGCGTGGTCGGCAGCCCTGCAGAGAATCGGTCGAGCTGGCCGATCGCCGTCGGCACGATGGCGACGGCGACGACGAGGACGGCGACGAGAAAGGCGCCGTAGACCAGCAGGACGCTTGCACCGAGACCGATGGGCAGTCGGGCGCGCATCGATCCGACGACCGGCTGGAGCCCGTCGGCGACGAGGATGGCCACGAAGACGAGGACCAGCACGCCGATCGCCTTGCTGCCGAGCCAGGCGATGGCGAGCACGGCCAGGACCCCTGCGGTCGCGGCGATGCCACGCCTGACCCAGTCGCCGGTGTCGCGCCTTGCGTCGCTCACGTCCGGATCGCCCTGGTATGACCACCCGGCATGGCGGGGCGCGACGCGGTTCTCGGGCGGACAGCCGTCCCCAGGAGCGCCACTTCGCGTCAGGCCGGGGTCGTGGCCGGGTCGCGCATGGCCTCGGCCTTGCGACTCGCCATCGCCGACCCAAGCGCGTCGAGCTCGGAGGGGTCGAAGACGGCGCGCGCCTTCTTGAACATGTCGTCCTCCTCCTCTTCGATGTGGTGCTCCACGTTCTCGCGCATGACGGTGAACTTGGCGCCCCAGCTCTCGTCGTCGAACCGGAGTGCGCTCATCTCGCCCATGAGCACGTCGACCACGTGATGCTCCTCGTAGCCCTCGAGGACGATGTCCCGGGCTCGCGGATGCTCCTTGAGCGCCGGATAGAAGATCTCCTCCTCGATGACCTCGTGCGCCGTGAGCTCGCGCTTGATCGTCGAGAAGAGCTGCTCCCGGGTCTTGACCCCGCGGTTCGTCGTCTCGTCGAGCTCCTTCATCAGCTTCGTCAGCCGGCGGTGGTCGGCGCTCAACAGCGCGATCGCGTTCACGGGCTCCTCCTCATCGATTGGGTGGGATGCAACCATCTCCGGACGGCATCGCGAACCGACGAGCGCTTCGGGATTGCCCGTTACAGACGCCCGACAATCCGGTGGGCGATTGTGACCATGGCTCGGCGCTGCCGGGATCCGGCGCGGCAGGCCGCCGGCAGGATCCCGCCCGCCGACCGCGCGGCGGCGCCTTGCCCCGGTCTTCCACGGGCCTTGACGCGGCGGTGCAACGTTCCGGGCCGCACCCGGAGAGCGGCTGCAGCATCGACGGACGCACGCTCGGTGGGTGGTCACGACCGTTGCTCCCGGCGACATGAGCGCGCATGGCACGGCCGTGCGCCGGACACGGCCGCCGACGCGGGGATGTCCGGCGCCGGGGCGCCCGCCGGAACGACCGCGGAGGCGGGCATCACGGTCCGCCTCTTCGACGCCGACCGGACCGACACGACCATGGATCTCGACGCCGCGCTGCGGCGTCGCATCGGCGAGCGGCAGCTCCTGTGGATCGACGCCGAGGGAGCGCTCGATCCGGAGAAGGCGGAGGCCATCGCGGGCCGGATGAAGCTGAACGCCCGCACGCGGCACGACCTCGAGGCTCCCGGCGGCGGCCCCCACATCGCGCTTCACGGCTCGTACTTCCACCTGCGGGTCGCGACCGAGGCCGACCGCGACTCGAGCGAGAGCCCCCGGTGGCTCGACCTGCTCGCCGCCGACAACGTGGTCCTCACCAGTCACGTCGAGCCCATCGAGTTCCTCCGTGACCTCGACGAGAGGATCGAATCGGACGCGACGGTCGGCGCCATCGATGCCGCCGCCTTCGCGGCAACCGCCGTCGACTCCGCCGTCACGAGCTACTTCCGGGCGGTGGACGCGATCGAGGAAGAGGTGGACAGGCTCGACGGGCGGGCCCTCAGGCCGAGCGCCGACGACGACGTCCTGCACGAGCTCGTGACGCTCCGCCGCCGCATCGCCCGGCTGCGCCGGGCGCTCAGCGACGAGCGCGAGGTCTTCGCCGCGTTCGCGACGCCGGACTTCGGTGCCGCCGTCCCCGGCGAGAATGCGGCCGCGTTCCAGGCGGTCGCGGCTCGGTTCGAGACCGCCCTGCGCAGCGTCGAGGAGAGCCGTGACCTCCTGCTCGGCTCGTTCGACGTCTTCATGACCCGGACCGCGCAGCGCACGAACGAGGTCATGAAGGTCCTGGCCCTGGCGACGGTCCTCCTGCTGCCGGGATCGCTCATCGCAGGGCTGCTTGGGATGAACGTGACCGTGCCGCTGCCCAAGGATGACCCGCTCAGCTTCTGGCTTGTGGTCGCCGCGATCGTGACCCTGGCCGCAGCGGTCCTGGTGTTCGCGCGGTCCAGGCGCTGGATCTGAGCGTGAGCCTGGCCTTCGCCCTGCGTCGCGACTTCCCGGCTACCTGGCTGGTTCCGTACTGGGCCGCACAGGTGACCGGGGCCGTCGTCGCCTCCGCAGTGCTCCTCGGCCTCTTCGGGGACACAGCAGCAGCCGGCATCTCGACGCCGCACATCGCGTCGACGACCGCGCTGGGCGTCGAGGCGATCCTCACCCTCCTGCTCGTGAGTGTGATCCTCGGCACCGCCGATCGGGCACGGATCGTCGGTCCGAATGCCGCGCTTGCCGTCGGGGCCACGATCGCCGCCTGCGGCCTGATCGCGGCGCCCGTGGAGGGGGCCTCGATGAACCCGGCTCGCTCCCTCGGCCCGGCCCTCGTCAGCGGCCGCGTGGACGACCTGTGGATCTACGTTGCCGGACCGGTCATCGGTGCCTGCCTGGCCGTGGCCTGCGTCGGGCTGCTGCGCGGCGGGCGCGACGCGGACCCGCGCACGTCGGAGGCCGCCCAGGGCGTGACGCCCCACTGATGGACGAGTCGGTGGCGCCGCCCGCCGCCCGACCCCAGGTTCCCGACAGAGCCTGGCGGATGCGTTGTCACGCGGTTGCAAGGTCGAGAGGCAATGCTTTCACGCTGGCGCCGGGCCGAGATCCGATGCTCCACCGTGGTGCACGCGGCAGGGGGCGCGATGCCCCTTGTCGAGCGAGTCTGCCATGCGGCCTGTGCTGATCCTGAACCCGGCGGATGACGAGGCGTTCGCGTCCTCGGCACACGCGGCTGTCGGATCGAGCCCAGCGGATCCCAGGGCCCTCCAGGATGCGATCCGCCGCACCTACCCGAGCGCCGCCGTCCACGTTCGCGAGCTGGCCGGAGAGCCGACCGTGATCTGGTACGTGTACCGGGACGGCCGGTGGGTCGGCCCGCCCAAGGAGCGCTGACGATGCCGGACCGGAACGACGACCTCCGCGCGACCGCCGAGTCCGTCGCCGTGGATGCCCGTCGACTCGCGGCGCTGGAGGAGCAGAAGCTCGAGCTGGACCCTTCCGACCCGGAGGTCGGCAGGATCTCGGACACGGCCCAGCGTGTCGCCACGGGGATCGCGCTGAAGACCGGCGCGGAGCTGGCGCTCAGCGAGGAGATCGCCGCGGGCGGCGGGCGCGACGGCGAACCGGGGACGACCGGAGGGAATCAGTCCGGCGAATAGATCGAAGGTCGCGGCGCCGGGCTCGGCGTGTCGCGAACCTTACGAGCTCGCCGACGATCGAAGGCGGGGATCGCCGGAACCATCCAGCCTTCGGCCGCCCGACGACGTTCTGTGACGTTTCCGCAACGACCGCCGGGACCGTCGGCGGGCGTCCGTTCCGAGCCCTGGTCCATCCTCGTCGCCGGATCAGCAACCGGAGGATCTGCCATGGCACGCATCGAGCGGACGATCGACGTCGACGTCCCCGCCTGGGTCGCCTACGACCAGTGGACCCAGTTCGAGGAGCTTCCCCGCTTCATGGACGGCGTCGATCGCGTGATCCAGGATGGCGACAAGTTCCTGCACTGGTCGGCCACGATCGGAGGTCAGCGGCGGGACTGGACCGCGGAGATCGTTGACCAGACCCCGTACGTCCGGATCGCATGGCGTTCGATCGACGGCGCCGTGAACGCGGGCGCGGTCCTGTTCACGCCGCTCGGGACAGACCGGGTTCGAGTGTCCGTGACCATCGAGATGGAGCCCGCGGACCCGATCGAGGCTGTCGGCACGGCCCTCGGCGTGCCCGGTCGCCAGATCGACGTCGACCTGGAGCGGTTCAAGGCGTTCATCGAGGCGCGTGGTACGCCCACCGGCGCCTGGCGCGGCGAGATCCACGGCCAGCGCGTCGACTCCCCGCGCTGACGGGCGCGGACGTGGTCCGAGTACGCTGTCCCGGATGACCGATACGCTGCGGGTGATCCTCGAGATCGGCAAGAAGCGCAGGGTCGTGGCAGGGGCGATGGACTGGCCCGGCCTCGATCGCTGGGGAACCTCGGAGGACAACGCACTCGACAAGCTGGCGGCATACCGCCCGAGGTACGCCGGCGTCGCCGAACGGGCCGGCCTGGGGAGCGCCTTCGGGCGGGCGGATGCCGCGGAGGTGGTCGAACGCGTACCCGGATCGAGCTCGACCGACTTCTGGGGCATCGCGCACGTGCCGTCGCGGATCGAGGGTGAGGTGCTGTCACCGGCAGACCTGGAAGGGCGCCTCGCCCTGTTGCGCGCCTGCTGGGCGTACTTCGACGACGTCGCGACACGCGTCTCGCCCGAGCTTCGCCCGGGATCTCGCAGCGCCGGGCGAAGTCGCGACCAGATCATCCGCCACGTGTATCTCAACGAGCCGGAGCAGTTTTCCCGCAAGGTCGGTGTCCGGACCCCGTTCGACGTGGTCCTCACCCCCGACGGCCTCGCCGCGCATCGGCAGGTGTTCCTCGATGCGATACGCGCCTTCAACGCCGAAGGCACGCCGGCGCGGACCTGGCCGATCCAGTTCCTCGTGCGGCGAACCGCCCACCACGTCATGGATCATTCGTGGGAGATGGAGGACCGGGACCTCGGCTCGTCGGCGCCGTGAGCTGCTGCCGGTTTGGCCGCCGGTGATCCCGGGTGTCCTTCACGTGGCGTTCTCAAATGCCTCCTGCAACCAGGCCCTGACCTCGTCGTCCAGCTGGGCGAGATCGTGGATCTCCAGGTGGTGCATCCAGACCCGCGGCGCGGGGTGGGCCACCTGCTTGAAGCGGGGTGAGGCGTCGTGTCGGCCGAGGGCGATCGAAAGGACGATCTCGACGCCCCGATTCCCGAACACGGGTGGCCACAGGTAGGCGAAACCGCGCCGGCGCCGAAATGCGATCTGGCTCTTCGTGGCGCGGATCGTTGCATCGCCGATCGACGCCACGATGCCTTGCACGCGGTCCACGACGGTCAGCGCGAACGGTCGGTCGGCGAAGACCGTCCCGGGGTCGACGCGTTCGGCCTCCACACTGCCCCAGTCGCGACTCACTGTCAGCAGTCGAACGCGAACCAGCACAGCTCGTTGCGCAGCCGCTGATCGTCGAGCACGAGATCCCGGATCTCGCGGGGGAGCTGGGCACGCTGCCACCGGCATTCCAGGCGACCGGCCTCCATCGGGTCGACTTCAATCGCCGCCGCCCGCGCGGCCCGGACCGCGTAGGCCGCGGCCCCGAGCTCGTGGGCCGCCACATGGCCCACCGCCGCGGCCTGTCCGGCAGCGTACGCGGCATGCCGTGCAGCCCCCCGCAGGTCTCTGGCCGCGGCGTTGGCATGGCCGGCCGCCGTGCGGGCCTCTGCCCAAGGGATCTCACCCCGCGCCCAGGTACGCCCGAGGTCGATCGCCCGGCGTGGACGGTCGTCCTTTGGCCGTGCCTGCTCGAAGTGGGGCAGCACGTGCTCCGCGCAGTCAGCCGCCCAGAACGCCAGAAGGCGGTGATCGTCGTCTTGGAGGGTCCCGCCGCGACGCACCGTGATGAACCGCGGATCCCGGATCTTGGGGAGGATCACCAGCTTGCCCATCTCGCTCTTGGTCCGCCAAGGGTAACAAGGGAGGGCTGCGGGCCCGTGCCGTCTGTCCCTGCGGGCAGGTGCCGTCGCCGTCGTTGCGGCCGGAGGACCAGTGCCGACGTCGTTCGTGCCACCGGAGACGAAGGGGGATGGACAGTGGCTCGCGGGACGTGATAGGCTTTGGTAACGATACCAAGGCAAGACCACCCGACGGGCCGAGCACCGGATCGGCCCCCAACCATTGGTGAGCAGGACCGTGGTCGCGGCTCCGGATACATAGCGGGGCGCCCGCACGGAGCTCGAATTGGCAACCGGCCGGCCGATTGTGCCGGCCAGCGCAAGCTGTTGGAGGACCGTCACGGATGACGATCGAATTCTCGGGCACGATCCCCGGCACCGACGTCGAACGGGGCCTGGCGCAGGACGACCTGATCGTCATCACCGGGGCGGGCGGCTTCATCGCGGGTTCGCTGACGAAGTACTTTCACGATCTCGGCTACACGAGGATCCGCGCCGTCGATCGCAAGCCGCTGCCCGACTGGTACCTCGTCGTCCCCGGCGTCGAGTCGATCTCGATGGACCTGAGTCACGAACAGAATGCCATCGACGCTGTCCGGGGCGCCACGGAGGTCTACAACCTGGCGGCGGACATGGGCGGGATGGGCTTCATCGAGCGGTTCCGCGTCGAGTGTCTCCGCAGCATCCTCGTCAACACGCACCTGACCGAGGCGTCCTACCGCGCCGGCGTCCAGCGCTACTTCTTCTCCTCGTCCGCCTGCGCCTACAACACGGACCTTCAGAAGACGCCCGAGGTGATCGCCCTGAAGGAGTCGGACGCCTACCCCGCCATGGCAGAGCGTGGCTACGGCTGGGAGAAGCTGATCTCGGAGATGTTCTGCCAGGAGTACTGGGCCGAGCGCGGCCTGGAGACGCACATCGCCCGCTTCCACAACATCTACGGGCCCAACGGCACCTGGTTCGGGGGCCGCGAGAAGGCGCCGGCCGCGATGTGCCGGAAGGTCCTGGAAGCGCAGGACAGCGGCGACTTGCGGATCCAGATCTGGGGTGACGGGACGCAGACGCGCTCGTTCTGCTACATCGACGACTGCCTTCACGGCATCGACAGGATCATGCACAGCCCCGACCTGGTTGCCACGCCCATCAACCTAGGCTCGAGCGAGCTGGTGTCGATCAACGAGCTCGTCTCGATCGTCGAGTCGATCGCCGGCCTCACCCTGGAGCGTTCCTACGACCTCGACGCGCCGAAGGGCGTCGCCGGTCGCAACAGCGACAACACCTTCATCAGGCAGGTGCTGGGCTGGGAGCCGCGGACGCCGCTGCGCAGCGGGATGGAGGCCACGTACGCCTGGATCGCCGACCAGTACGAGGCTCGAAAGGCCGGCCACCGCGTGGTGGAAGGTTGAAGTCATGAGCCGGCCTGGCTCGACGACATCGTCGCCGTTGCCGGTGGCGCCGCGCGGCGTCAGCGACGCCATCGGGAGCCTGCCGTACCGCCTCCAGATGGCCGGCGGCTGGATCGACCAGCCGTTCCTTTCGTCGCGCAACCCGGAGCCGCCCGGCTCCATGGTCGTGGTGTCGTTGCGGCCTACCGTCCGGTACATGGACCGGTGCGGCATGGCGACCGGCACCCGGGCAGCTGCGCGGGAGCTCTGGGGCGAGACCCTGCCGACGGACCGGCCGGCCGCCGAGCTGGTTCGCGAGCTGTACCGGGAGGAGAACGCCGGCAGGGCCGAGCCGTCGGGGTCGCAGGACATGTGCGGCCTGATCTACCCCGGGATCAGCCGGCTCGACTACGACGCCTCGGTCGAGGGCGGTTGGTTTCCAGCCCACGTGGAATCGACGTGCGATCCGGTGGTCGTCGCCTGGCTCGAGCGGGTGATCCACCTCGTCCCTGTGGGACCGCGCCCCGCGGGCTACAGCCCCCTCGGGGTCAGGCGCCTCGATCCTGCCTGGATCGCCCGTCTCGCCGAGTGTGGGCGGGCGTGCTACGGGGCGATCCTGGCGATGGACGTGGGGGCCCTGGGCGAGTCGCTCAACGAGTGCTCCCGGGCGTGGGCCGCGCTCCTGCCGGGGGTTTTCGAGCATCCGACCATCACGATCGATCTCCACGGCCTGCTCGCTGCCTACGCGGCGGACAACCCCGGTGCGATGTACTCCGGGTGCGGCGGTGGCTACCTGGTCGTCGCGTCCGAGGACGAGCTGCCCGGTTCCATTCGGATCGCGGTGCGGACCTCCTGACGGCGGGGATCACCTTGCAGAACGACGGCAAGCGCCAGCCTGAGCCGGCCCCGGTGACGGTCGTGGTCGAGGCCAGCCTCGACAACCCCCGGTCGGGTGACCTGCGGTTTCTCCAGGAGGCGGCCCGTTTCGGACCGCTGCACGTCAGGGTGCCGTCCGACGCGCTTGTCGTCGAACACACCGGCGCCGCCCCGATGTTCCCAGCCGCCGAGCGCCTCTTCCTGGCGGAATCGTTCCGCTGGGTGGACAGCGCGGCGATCGTCGGGCGGTCCGTGGCCGCCGACATGGACGAGCTCGCCTTGAGGCACGCGGTTCTCGTCGCCCTGGAAGGGGACCAGGATGGCCGGGCCCGAGCCGCGGCCGGCGCGCGCGGCGTCGGGTTCCGGCTGGTGAGCCCGGCGGACTGCGAAGGGTTCCCGACGATCGAGCCCGTGGCCTCGCCGCTCCCCGCTGCCCCCCGGGTCATCGTCAGCGGCTGCTTCGACTGGCTCCACTCGGGCCACATCCGGTTCTTCATGGACGCGGCGGCGTTCGGAGCGCTCCACGTGGTCGTGGGAAGCGACCGGAACGTCGAGCTCCTGAAGGGCCCGGGACACCCCCTCCAGGGCGAGCAGGAGCGGCGTTTCATGGTCGGCGCCGTGCGCAGCGTCCACCGCGGGCTGATCTCGTCCGGTTCCGGGTGGATGGATGCCGAGCCCGAGATCGACGAGGTCAGGCCGGCCTTCTACGTGGTCAACGAGGACGGCGACCTGCCGGAGAAGCGCGCCTTCTGCATGTCCCGCGGGATCGAGTACGTCGTCCTGGCGCGCCGGCCCCACCCCGGCCTGCCGCCTCGAACGAGCACCGAGCTCCGCAGGTCCTGATGCGGACCCTGCTCGACGTCGCCAGGCGCGCCGGCGTCTCACCGATGACCGTGTCCCGCGTCGTCAACGGGTCCGGAGCGGTGAGCCCGAGGCTGCGCGCCCGCGTCGAGGACGCGCTCGCGGAGACCGGCTACATGCCCAACACGCTCGCGCGCAGCCTCCGCGCCAGGCGTACGGACACGATCGCCCTGCTCCTCCCCGACATGACGAACCCGTTCTTCACGACGCTCGCGCAGGGTGTCGAAACGGCCGCCCGTGAGGCCGGGATCTCGCTGCTCCTCGCCAACAGTGACGAGCGCGAGGAGGAGGAGCGGCGGCTCGTGCCGATGCTCCTGCAGCGGCAGGTCGACGGCATCCTGGTCGTGCCGGCCGGCTCCGGCGCAGAGACGATCCGCGTCTGCCGCGAGCGCGACGTTCGGATCGTGATCGTCGACCGTCGACCCGAGGTGCCGGGCGCCGACGTCGTCCGGGCCGATTCCGAGGGCGGTGCCCTGGAGCTGGGTCGCCTCCTGGTGGGCCTCGGTCACCGGGAGTTGGCGGTGCTCTCCGGCCCCGCCTCGGTTCCCACCGCGGCGGATCGGGTCACCGGGTTCCGCACGGCGCTCGAGGAGGCGGGGGTCCCGCCGCCGCGCGTCTTCCACGGCGCCTTCACGATCGAGAGCGGCCACGAGATGGCGATTCACGCCGTCCGGAAACGACCACGGCCGACCGCGCTCTTCGCGGCCAACAACTTCATCGCGATCGGTGTCCTCCACGCCCTGGCCGAGCTCGGGCTGCGCGTACCCGAGGACATCGCCGTGGTCGGGTTCGACGACCTGCCCCAGGCGATGGTCTCCTTCCCGTTCCTGACGGTCGCGGCGCAGCCGGCCGCCGAGATCGGCCGGCAGAGCGTCGCGATGCTCCTCGACGGCATCGCGCACCCGGGGCGCGAGCCGCGCGAGGTGGTCCTCGCCACGGAGATCGTCATCCGCCGATCGAGCGGTGCTCGGATCGGCGCGCCAGCCGCAACCTCCGGGACCTGAGCCGGGTCATCCTGGTTGGGAGATCGCGATCAGCCCCGGGCGGCAGGATCTCGCTCGGTCGGGCAATGGTCAGCGATTGGCACAGGGTCTACGATTCCCGTCTGCCGAAGGGAAAGCCGCCAGATGGAGGAAGTTTCGTGCGTCCCCAGAAACCACGTCTCCTGCTCGCTGCAGCCACGGCGCTCTGCGTCGTTGCGGCGCTCCTCGCGCCGGCCAGCGCAATCGCGATCACGCCGGCTGAGTGCGACGCCCAGGTCAATGACACCCCCAGCAAGCTCGTGCCGTGCATCCAACAGGACGATCTCTGGAACCACATGAAGGCGTTCCAGGAGATCGCCGACGCCAATCCCGGCCCGGACGGCCACCCGTCGCGCAACTCCGGCGAGCCCGGCTACAAGGCGTCGGCGGACTACGTTGCCAGGCTGATGACGGAGGCCGGGTACGACGTCACGATCCAGACCTACAAGTTCTTCTACTTCGCCTATACCGGCATCCCGGTGTTCAGCGAGATCTCACCCACAGCCCACGACTACGTGGTCAGCGACGAGTGGAACCCCGGGCAGAGCCTCGGGACCACGACGGCCGATCTCCAGCCGGCTGGGGGCATCGTCATTCCTCCGACGCCGACTTCGAGCTCGTCGAGCGGATGTACCGCCGGTGACTTCAGCGGCTTCGTGGCGGGGCGGATCGCCCTGATCCAGCGCGGCGCCTGCAACTTCGGGGTGAAGGTCCTCAACGCCCAGGCCGCGGGCGCTTCGGGCGTGGTCATCTTCAACGAGGGCAACCCCGGCCGCACGGCCGTGCTGAACGGGAGCCTCGTGGATGCCTCCGGGAACCGGATTGTCCCGACAATTCCCGTGGCGTTCACCTCGTTTGATATCGGCAACAGCCTTCTCACCGAGTACCAGCAAGCGGTCCAGGCTGGAACGGCGCTGCCGGTCATGAACATCGGCATCCAGGGCGTCGTCAACCCGAACGCCGACGACTACAACGTCATCGCGGAATCCAAGGGTGGCGACAAGAACCATGTCCTCGTGGTCGACGCGCACCTGGACGCGATCTACGGGGCTGGCATGCTCGACAACGCTTCCGGTTCGGCGACGATCCTGGATATCGCCCAGAAGATGAAGAACGTGACCCCCCTCAACAAGCTGCGGTTCATCTGGTTCGGCGGTGAGGAGCTGGGCCTCCTTGGATCGATCTTCTACGTCAACAATCTCACCTCGTCCGAGCTGAGTCACATCGGCTACGACCTCGATGCCGACGTCATGGCCACGCCCAACTACACGATCGGTGTCCTTGATCCCGCGGGGCCGGACCTGTTCGGCGGCACCTCCACGGCGACCTTCCCGAACCGGGTCTACAAGGCATCGACGATCTCGCGGGACCAGTCGATCGCGTTCTTCGACTCCCTTGGGCTCAACCATGAGCTGTTCTCACCGGTCGGGACGGACGCGTTCAGCTTCAACGCGGTCGGAATTCCAGCTGGCGGTCTGCTCACCGGGCAGGACTGCTGCAAGACGCAGGCGGAAGTCGACCTGTTCGGCGGTTTCGTTGGCAATTTCGAAGGCACCGTGCCGGGGTTCGACGGAGGATGCGTCGACAACCCGTTCCGGTGGTGCGACAACCTCAGCAACAACGACCCAGAGGTGCTCACGATCATGTCGAAGGCGTTTGCCAACACCGTGGTGCAGATGGCCTTCGACAACAAGCTGATGTCCGCCAGCAACAACGCGGTGTTCAAGAAGAAGCTGCCGATCGCCTCGGAAGCAAGTCGACGGTTCGTCACCCATTAGGCGCTGGTCGGGGGGCGCCGGGCACATCGTGTCCGGCGCCCCCCCGTGACCAAGCACGACCGGGTGCTGAGATGGACGCGACGGATGTAGCCGGGTGGCTGCTCGTCACCGGCTCCGTCGCGTTCGGCGTCGGGGCCGGGAACCCCTACCTCATCCGGGGGTGGACGGCTCCGCAGGAGACGTTCCTCGCGATCGTCGCTCGTCACCCGCTCGCCTGGCGGGTGACGCACTACCTCTTCATCGGGGGCACGGTCGCGACGGCCGCCGGACTCGCGGGCCTGCCTGGCGTCGTGACCGACGGTTGGCCGCGAGGGCTCGCGATCGCCGGGGCGGCGGCCTTCGCCATCGCCGCGGTCCTCTGGATCGTCGCGCTCCTCTATCGGCTCGCGGTCGTCCCGGGGACGGCCCGTGCACATGCCGAGGCCGGCCGCATCGAGCCGTGGATCGCGGACTTCGATCGGCTCAGCGGCGCCCTCTTCACCGCCTTCATCGTCACCGGGTTCGCGGGGCTCGCGGCGATCGGGATCGCGACGACGGCAGGTGGCCCGATCCCCGCCGTCATCGGCTGGGGAACGGCCGTGCTCGCCGGGCTGCTCGTGGCAGGACTGCTGGTCTCCGGCGACATGCCGCCGTTCACGATCTACATCGCCCCGCTCGCGTTCGGCGTCGCCCTGCTCGTGAGCACGTAAGCGGGCCTGTCCGGCAGGGCAAGCGGAAGCTCGCGCCGCATCTGACCGGCCAGCGACGATCGCCTCGACCCCGGGGTATCGTCTGCCGATGGGCTTCGAGTGGGCGTACCAGGGCGGGGAGCCGCCCTGGGACATCGGGCGGCCACAGCCCGCCATCGTTCGCCTCGCGGAGGAGGGCGCGATCGCGGGTGCCGTCCTCGACATCGGCTGCGGGACGGGCGAGAACGCGCTCTACCTGGCCTCGCGCGGCCTCGACGTGGTGGGGGCCGATGCGGCGCCGACGGCGATCGAGCGGGCACGCGCCAAGGCGGCCGGGCGCGGCATCGCGGTGGAGTTCCGCGTCGCCGACGCGCTGGCGCTCGATGGCCTCGGACGGACGTTCGACGTCGCGATCGACTGCGGCCTCTTCCACACGTTCTCCGATCCCGACCGTGTCCGCTTCGAGCGGAGCCTCCACGCGACGCTCCGGCCTGCTGCCCGCTACTTCCTCCTCTGCTTCAGCGAGCACGAGCCCGGCGACATGGGTCCCCGCCGGGTGACCGCGGGCGAGATCCGGGAGACGTTCGCGAGAGGCTGGACGGTCGTGTCGATCGTCGAGGAGCGGTTCGCGACCCGGTGGGGCGAGGACGGCGCGCGCGCCTGGTTGGCGTCGCTGACGCGGACCTGAGCCGACACGCAGCAGGTCACCGCGACTCCGACGCCTTCGCCAGCTACCGCGACCGGCGGACGGCCGGCGCAGCTGCCGGAGGGCGGGGGCTCAGCTGGTCAGCGACCGCTCGAGCCGGGTGTCCGGCACGATCCAGATCAGGGCCACGAGGATGTAGACCCCGACGGACGCCAACGGCGCGACGAAGGCGATCGGGATCGCGCTCGCATAGAGCAGCGGGGAGACCTTGCCCTTGGTGTCGCGGCCGATCGCCGCGGCCAGCGGCGATCCCTCGGGTTGGATCGCGATCAGCGCTCGAACCAGCACGAAGTACGAGATGGCGGCAGCAAGCTGCACCGCGCCATACAGCGCCACCGGCTGGCTGGCGAACCCCGTCTGGCCCATCCACGCGGTCGCGAACGGGTACAGGGACAGGAAGAACAGCACGAGCATGTTGGCCCAGAGCACGCGCCCGTCGATGACGCGGACGGCCTGGAACAGGTGATGGTGGTTGTTCCACCAGATGGCCAGGTTGGCGAAGCTCAGCACGTAGCTCAGGAAGACCGGCGCGAGTGGCCGCAGGTCGTCGATCGTGCTCCCAGCCGGCGGCACCAGCTGCAGGACCATGATCGTGATGATGATGGCGAGGACGCCGTCGCTGAACGCCTCGAGCCGGCTCTTCGTCAACGTGGACCCCCGGGACGGCGTCGCGAGCTCACCCGCGCAGTCTACCGGCGTCGCCCGTCCTACCCGCTTGGTCGTACGGCCCTCCTCCATGCGGGCGGCCTGCCCCAGCAGTTGCCGTGCCTCGGCGGTCCCCATCAGCGCGATACCGAGTAGATTGAAGGGCACTCCAGGCGGGAGACAGCGAGGTCGCCGCGCAGCTGACCGCTTGCGATCGCCTGATCGCGGGATCGACGGGAGGGGCCCCTACGGCACATGGTCGTGGAAGTGAGCTGGCCCCAGGCGCTGGCCTGGCGGATGAGGCGCCAGTTCGTCGATCCCGTCGGTCAGTTGCCCGCCGTCGAGGTGGTCCGCCGACTCGGTGGCGTTCAGGCCCAGGTCGCCTCCTCGGCCGAGCTCGCGATCCGACTCCGGAGTCATGACTGCCCCTCAGGCGCCGTCGCGCGGGCGCTTGCGGACGGCCGGCTCCTGCGGACCTGGGCGATGCGCGGCACGCTCCACCTGCTTACCCCCGAAGAAGGTGGCGCCTTCCTGTCGCTGCTCGCTGACGGCCGCTCGTGGGAGCGCCCGAGCTGGCAGCGCGAATTCGGCGTGATGCCGGGCGACATGGGCGAGCTGCGCTTGGCGGTGCGGGAGGCACTCGTCGGCCGGCCGCTCAGCCGCGACGAGCTGGTGGCGGCGGTCGTCGCGCGACCGCGGCTTGCGCATCTCGCGCCGGCACTCCGATCGGGCTGGGGCACCGTCCTCAAGCCGCTCGCCTGGCATGGAGAGCTGTGCTTCGGACCGAGCCAGGGCAGCCGCGTGACCTTCGTGCGTCCAGAGGCGGCAAGTCCTCGATGGGCAGGGATCCCCGAACCCGACCAGGCAGCGCCGCGAGCGATCTCGGCCTATCTCGCCGCGTATGGCCCCTCGACCCCCGGCCGCTTCAGCAACTGGCTTTCGCGGGGCCGGACGCCTCAACAGCGGCTGCGCGGCTGGTTCGGCGACCTGCGCGGCCGTCTCGCGGAGGTCACGCTTGACGGCGAGTCCGCGTGGGTCCTCGCCGAGCACCTTGACGAGCTCGTCTCGACGCGACCGAGCACCGTCCTCCGGTTCCTCCCGGGCTTTGACCCGTGGGTCCTGGGCCCGGGCACCGAGGACCACCAGGTGGTGCCGTCTGGACGCCGAGCGGCGGTGAGCCGGCAGAGCGGCTGGATCTCGCCGGTGGTCGTCGCGGGAGGCCTCGTCTGCGCGACATGGGGGTTGGACGGCGACACGGTGCAGGTCGAGTGGTTCCGCGAGTCGTCCCGCCCGCCCGGCTCCATGCTCGACGGTGAGGTCGCTCGACTGTCCGAGGTCGTCGGGCGCGACCTGCGAGCCTCCGTGCGGCTTGTCTAGCTCGGTCGATGGATGAGACCGCCCGCTGGCCGCGTGGCGGCCCGCCCGGTCGACAGGAGGGTCGCATGCCGAACCACGGGACAGAGAAGGACAGCCTCGAACGACGGGTGCGCGGACCCGTCACCTGGCCGGAGACCGACGGGTACGACGAGTTGCGGCGGACGTTCAACGCGATGATCGAGCGGCGACCGGCCGTCATCGTCCGGCCCTACCGCCAGGCTGACGACGACCGGCACATCGCCTGGGCGCGGGAGAGCGCCGCACGCTTCGAGCCGTATTCGCTCCGCGGCGCCGGGTACCTGAACTACTCGCCCTCGGATGAGACCGCGGGCCGGGTCGAGCGAGCCTTCGGGCCCGACCGCTTCGCCCGCCTTCAGGCCGTCAAGCAGCAGTGCGACCCGGACAACCGCTTCCGCTTCAACGCGAACATCCCGCCTGCCTGACAAGCGACCGGGCCGCGTGCGGCGGTCCGGAGACAGCCGCCCGCGAACGCCCGCCAGACGGGCCGATCGGTGGGCGCTACCATCGGGTCGTGCCGCAGCCACGGTCCTGGGAGGCCATGCGCCTCCAGATCGCCGAGAACCTCGAACGACGCACAGGCGTGGGCGTCGACGACTGGAACGCGCGGATCGCCGAGCGCCGACCGGCCGACGAGCCCGAGTTGCGCGCGTGGCTGACAGAGGAGGACGTGACCGGCTACCCGCAGATGCTCCTGGTGATGGAGACCTTCGGGTATCCCGACTATCTGCTCGCCGGAGCCGATGCCCTGATCGACGCCCAGTACGAGGACCGGCCGCAGCTGCGGTCCATCCTCGACGCGATCCTCGCGCTCGCGCCGTCGCTCGGCGAGGTCGAGGTCCAGGCCCGCAAGGGGTACGTGACGCTGTTGACCCCCCGGCGGACGTTCGCCTCCGTGGAGGCGACCACGAAGGCGCGCGTCGACCTGGGCCTGCGGCTGCCCGGCCAGGGACCGGACGGTCGCCTGGAGGCGGCGACGAGCATGCGTCAGAGTGCGGTGACCCACCGAGTCCGCCTCGAGACGACGGACGACGTCGACGAAGAGGTCGTCGCCTGGCTCCAGCGCGCGTTCGAGCTCAACGTCTGAAGGTCACTGATCGGCTCCCGGCGAGCGCCCTCGGAACCGTCATTCGTCGCACGACGTCGTTAGGCCACGGGTCCGAGTCATCCCTCCCCGTGGCGGAACGACGGCCCACCGCACTGGAAGGCTCGACCGATGTCCACCCATCCTCGCCTGCTCCTGTTCGGCCCCACCGCCATCGCCCTCGTCGCCGGCTTTGCGATCGGCGCCGGTGCCGTGCTCGCGGAGGGTCCGACCGCATCCGCCAAGCCACCCGAGGCAGGACCCACCGTGGCCGTGGGTGCCGCGCCCGCGGCCCGGCCGTCAATCTCCACCACGACCGGCGACAGTGGGACAACAAGCGTCGGTCCGACCGCCGTTGGGGGCGGCGGGAGCGCGGTTTCGGGGACAGCCATCGCGTACCCGTACTTCGGCGGGACGCCCGGCATCGCGCCCGACCACACCATCGTCGTGACCGGCGTCGGTCAGGCCGACCTGAAGAGCGATGGCTCCAACCGGGCGGCCGCCCAGAAGGCCGCGCTCGCCGCGGCGCTCGCCGACGCGAAGGCGCAGGCCGAGACCATCGCGAGTGCCACCGGGCTCTCCATCTCGGGCGTCCTCTCCGTCAGCGCCTCCGTCTCGCCATACGGCGTCGTGGTCCCGATGGTCGCCACGCCCGAGACGGCACCGAACGCGCCGGTCCCGGCACCCACCAGGTCCGATGCGGGTCCCCAGGTCCTCGGCGTCTCCGTGACCGTCGCCTACCGGGTCGGCTGACGCCAGGGGGTCGCGAGAAGGTCCTCGAGCTGGGCCACATGCTCGTCGAGGTGGTCGATGACGAACCGATCCCGCAGCGCGTCGGCGGTCATCTCCCCGAGCCGGGGGTGGATGCCAACCGCGCTCCCTTCCGCGGCGGGCCCGCCCGCCAGCCGTCGCTCCCAGCGGGCGATCCCGTCGTCGATGCGATCGAAGAGCTCCCGCAGGGGGAGGGATCGATCTCGCTCGAGGATGCCGACACGAAGCACGTCGGTCGACAGGCGACCGAATCGGACGCCGTCGCCCGGTCCGCGTCCTCCGTCGACAAGCCGCTCGTATTCGCCGAGCCAGTAGGGCAGCATCTCGGCGGTGTGGGCGAGGACCTCGCGCGGGCCCCATGAGGCCTCCGGCTCCGACCCGAAGTGTTCCGCGAGCGGCCACGGTTCTCCCGCGGCCGCGCGCGGTCGCAGGCGTCCGAAGGCCGCGCGGGCGGCGCTGAGGCGAGCGGATGGATCGCGGGTGGGTTCGACTGCGTCGCTCATTCGCGAAGTCTGGCACGGACGCGGAAGAAGCCCTTACTGAGGCCGGACTCAGGCTGGCATCACATCGCCGAGCCCGGCCGCGGCTCGTCGCAGGTCCACCGTCTCGAATCCCTCGGTGAACGTGCCGAGGACGCTCCGCAGCTCGACGCACGCCGCCGCGCCACGCCGTCTTCGCTCCAGCTCGCAGAGCCGGGTCGCGGCCTGCAGCTCCAGCATCCGTGCGCCGGCCCCGGCCGCGATCGCATGGGCCTTGCGAAGCAGGGGCTCCGCGCTCCCGCCGCTTGGATCCGTTGCCAGCAGCAGGTCGGCCTTGAGCAGGTAGAACGCCGGGAACGCGGGCCGCTCGGGCTGGCTCTCCGCGACCACCAATGCGGCCTCGACTTGCGCCATGGCGTCGGTCAACCGCCCGGCCGCGGCGAGCGCACCGGCGTGAACGAGCCGCACGAACGGGCCGAAGACGGGCGGGGTACGCAGTCCGTCGAAGCGACCGAGCCCATCGTCGATCTGTGCGAGCCCCGCGTTGGGATCGCCGAGCATGACACTTGCGGCGCCGAGCATGAACCGCCCGAGCGCATCCCACACGGGCATCTCGTGCTCGCCGGTCACCCGCAGGATCCGGGTCGCTCGATCCCGGACGACGGCCGGTTCGGACAGCCACAGGTGCAGCAGCCCGGAATGAAAGAGCGCGTACGCGAGGGAGAACGGGTGGTCCAGCCGCGTGGCGACCTCGATGCCGCGCAGGGAGCGGCTCGCAGCCGTGTCCGGCCGCCCGAGTGTCCACAACACCAGCGCCGACGTCACGTGGCAAATGACGGCCACGTCGGCGCCGAGTCCGAAGCCCCGTGGCTGATACGCACCCGAGACGTACATCTCGATGCCCCGGTCGCATTCCTCGAGCGCCCGAGCCAGGGATCCGCCGAGCGCCTGCGACGACCCCAGCATCATGTGCGCGTTGATGCGCAGACCGGGATCGTCCTGCTGGTCGGCGAGGGCGACGGCGCGCTCCGCGAGCGCGATGGCCGCGTCGTTCTCGCCCTGGAACTGGTAGAAGGCCACAATGGATCGGGCGGCGGCGATCACGAGCGCCGGGTCAGACTCCCGCTCGAGGGCGGCGACGACCTCGTCGTAGGCCTGGATGGCTTGCCCCGAGTATCCGCCGAACCAGCTCAGCGTCCGCGCCAGGCCGAGCCGCACCTGGTACTCACGAGCGCTGCGGGCCGCGCTTGGCGGGGCCGTCGAGAGGACATCGAGCAGCTGGGTGGCGAGATCGACGATCGCGCGGTAGGCGCCGATCGAGTCGTAGGCTGGCCACAGGACGTCCGCAAGCGGCTCGAGGCGATCAAGCCGGCGCTCCGCGAGCCACCATCGCCACGCCGCACTGAGGTTGGGGATCTCGTCGTCGGCCGCCCGCCGGCCTCCGCCGTGCCCAGCCTGCGGCGTGGCAGACCACCGCTCGGCCCAGCGGGTGTAGTAGTCGGCGTGCGCGCGCCGTGCCGCCGATGCGAACACGGGTGTCGCGTCGAGGCGTTCGAGCGCGAACGACCGGATTGTCTCGAGCATCGTCACCCGCTGACGAGCGCCCTCGCGTCCGGTGACGACCACCAGGCTCTTGTCGACCAGCGACGCGAGGACGTCGAGGACTTCGGTTTCGCGGATGAACGGCTCTCCGACCATCGCGGCGGCCTCCTCGATGGCCTCCGGCTGCGCGCCGGCGAACACGGACAGGAGCTCGAGCAGGCGTTGCTCGGTCGGATCGAGGAGGTCGTAGCTCCACTGGATCGTGGCGTGAAGCGTCTGCTGACGAGCCGGCAGGTCGCGCGCCACCCCCAGCGGCGAGCGGCCGCTCCCCAGGCGGGCAAGCAGTGCCTCGGGCGGGAAGAGGTTGATCCTCGCCGTCGCGAGCTCGATCGCCAGCGGCAGCCCGTCGAGGCGGCGACAGATCGCGAGGACAGCGGCCGCGTTGTCGTCGGTCAGGCGAAAGCCGGGATCCACGGTCCGCGCGCGTTCGACGAACAGCAGGATGGCCTCGAACCGGCCGAGGCGTCGAGCCGTCCAGTCGCCCCTTGCGCCGTGCGGCATCGAGAGCGGCGGCACCGGGTAGCGATGCTCGCCCCGGACCCGCAGCGCCTCCCGGCTCGTCACCAGGGCCTTCAGCGAGGGACAGGCGCCGAGGAGATCAACGACGGTCGGCCCGGCGGACACGACCTGCTCGAAGTTGTCGAGGAGCAGCAGGACCCGACGCTCGCGAAGCTTCGACTTGAGCTCGTCGATCTGTGACTGGCCGCCAGTGACCCTGATCCCGACGGCGGCCGCGACCCGGGACGTGAACGCTTCGACGTCCGATGCCGGGGCGAGGTCGACGAAGAAGACGCCGTCCGGGAAGCGGTCGATCCGTTCAGCGGCGGCCTGCAGCCCGAGCCTGCTCTTGCCCGTGCCGCCCGGGCCGGCGAGCGTCAGCAGCCGGATCGACGGGTCGTCGATTCGTTCCACGACCTCGCGAAGCTCCCGCTCGCGCCCGACGAAGCCCGAGACCTGGGTCGGCAGATTGTTGGGCCGCAGGCCGAGCGACGCTGGGGACGCGAACTCGGAGTCCAGCTCGGGTGTGCGAGCTGGAAGAGGTGCTCGGGTCGGCCCATGTCCTTGAGCCGGTGCTCGCCGAGGTCGGTGAGCCCGAACGCATCGGGCAGCGCCGGGGCGAGCAGCTTCGCGGTCTCTCCCGAGACGAGGACCTGGCCTCCGTGGCCCGCGGCCATGATCCGTGCCGCCCGGTGGACCTCCATCCCGACGTAGCCGGTATCGGTCGTGATGGCCTCGCCCGTGTGGATGCCCATCCGGACGCGGAGGGTGGTCGCCGCGGGCCACTTGTTCGCTGCGAGTGCGCGCTGCGCGTCGAACGCCGCCAGGACGGCGTCGGCCGGGCGTGGAAACGCGGCGAAGACGGAGTCGCCCTGCGCATCCACGACGGTCCCGCCGCGCTGCTCGACCGACGCGCGCAGGATCGCGCGATGCTGTTCCAGGACGTCGACGTACTCGTCGCCGAGCCGCTCGATGAGCCGCGTCGATCCCTCGATGTCGCTGAACAGGAACGTCACCGGGGCGACCGCCCTCGCCCGCCGTGCAGGCGCAGGCGTGGTTCCAGCCCGCCGTTGCCGAGGATCCATCGGGACGCGGCCCCCCTCTGCCGAACCAGTCGCCGCATGGTGTCATAGCCTTGGTCCGCTGTGAAGCGGGCGAGATGTGGGCCACGTGATCGAACGGCCATCTCGCGTTCCTCCGTGGACCGCACGCAGGAACGCTGTCGCGGGACGACGGGAATTGTTGGCTGGGGGTTCCGGTCGGGGAAGATTCGTCAGCAGACGAGAGGATTGGCTGGCGAGGAAGGATTCGAACCTTCAATCCCCTGATCCAGAGTCAGGTGCCTTACCGTTAGGCCACTCGCCAGCGATGCCCGCGCGGGGGCGCCAAGAGTCTACCGCGCGGCGGCGGCCGCCTCAACTACGCCGAGTCGTGCCGGCCCTGGGCCTGGAGCCTGGCCCAGGTGTCCTTGAGGGTGAGCGTCCGGTTGAAGACCGGGTGGCCGGGCGTCGAATCCGGGTCCGGCGTGAAGTAGCCGAGGCGCTCGAACTGCACCGTCTCGCCGGCCGGCAGATCGGCGAGGCCAGGCTCGACGAGGCAGCCGCGGAGCACCGTCTCCGAGTCCGGGTTCAGGTCGGCGAACAGGTCGCCGTCCGCCCCCGGATACGGACTGCTGAAGAGGTGGTCGTACAGGCGGACCTCGGCCGGCATGGCGTGATCGGCCGAGATCCAGTGGAGGGTCGCCTTGGGCCGGCGGCCGTCGGGCGAGTCGCCACCGCGCGTAGCCGGGTCGTACGTGCAGCGCAGCTCGACGATCGCGCCGGAGGCGTCCTTCACGACCTCGCGGCAGGTCACGAAGTAGGCCGAGCGCAGTCGCACCTCCCGCCCCGGGGCCAGGCGGAAGAACTTCGCCGGCGGCTCCTCCATGAAGTCGTCGCGCTCGATCCACAGCTCGCGCGTGAAGGGCACCCTGCGCGTCCCGGCCGAGGGGTCCTCCGGGTTGTTGACGACCTCCATCTGCTCAACCTGCCCTTCGGGGTAGTTCTCGATCACCACCCTGAGGGGATCGAGGACGCCGAAGCGGCGGAGCGCGGTCCGGTTGAGGACGTCGCGCGCGGCATGCTCGAGCATTCCCACCTCGACGGTGCTGTCGGCCTTCGCCACCCCGATCATGGCCGCGAAGTCGCGGATGCCCTCGGCCGGGAAGCCGCGCCGGCGCAGGCCCGAGATCGTCGGCATGCGGGGGTCGTCCCAGCCGCGGACATGACCCTCGGTGACCAGGCGCAGGAGGACGCGCTTCGAGAGGACGGTGTACGTGACGTTGAGCCGCGCGAACTCGTACTGGTGGGGGCGCGACGGCACCGGGAGGTGCTCGATGAGCCAGTCGTAGAGCGGCCGGTGGGCCTCGAACTCGAGGGTGCAGATCGAGTGGGTGACGCCCTCGATGGCGTCGGACTGGCCATGGGCGAAGTCGTACGTCGGGTAGACGCACCACGCGTCACCGGTGCGGGGATGGGCGGCGTGCACGATCCGGTAGAGCACGGGGTCCCGCAGGTTGATGTTGGGCGACGCCATGTCGATCCGGGCGCGCAGCACCCGGGCCCCGTTGGGGAACTCGCCGCGCCGCATCCGCTCGAAGAGGTCCAGGCTCTCCTCGACCGGCCGGTCCCGCCAGGGGCTGTCGCGGCCCGGCTCGGTGAGCGTGCCGCGATGCGCGCGGATCTCGTCCGCCGACAGGTCGTCGACGTAGGCGTCGCCGGCCCGGACCAGGTGGACGGCCCACTCATAGAGCTGCTCGAAGTAGTCGGACGCGTGGTAGAGGTGCTCGCCCCAGTCGAAGCCGAGCCAGCGCACGTCGGCCTCGATGGCGTCGATGTACTCCTGCTCTTCCCTGGTTGGGTTCGTGTCGTCGAAGCGCAGGTGGCAGCGGCCGCCGAACTCGACGGCGATGCCGAAGTTGAGGCAGATGGACTTGGCGTGCCCGATGTGCAGGTAGCCGTTGGGCTCGGGCGGGAAACGGGTGACGATCGTCGTCTGCCGGCCGTCCCGCAGGTCGGCGGCCACGATCTCGCGGATGAAGTCGCCCCGTTCCGGCGACATCGGCGGCTGGATGCTCACGTCGGCGGCTGCTCCCGACTGCTTGCGGGTGGAGGCGGGGCTCCCGCGGCGGCGCGGGCGGGGGAGGCGACCGCTGCGGGGGTCAGAGGGAACTGGCTCGCGAGCAAGGATTCGAAGCTCGAATCCCCTGATCCAGTAACGGGCTCACCGAGTCTACCGCGCCCGCGGCGTCACGTCGTCAGCCCGGGGACGTCGCGCGACGAGGCCCTCTTCCACGTTGCCTTCGTCCCGAATGGCGCGGTCTCAACACGAAGGCGCGCGCTCGCGACGTGCCAGTCTCCTGCTGCGGGCCGGGACCCTGTCACGCTCGGCGGAGCTACCCCCGCGGCTGGGACACCCAGGTCAGCACGGCGACCGCGAGGACGACCGCCGCGGTCGCAAGCCCCAGGCCCAGGATGGCGATGTCGCCCGTCCATTCGACCGCCTGACCGAGGAACGCAACGAGCAAGGCGACGATGATGACTTCCGTCAGGTTGTTCTTGAGGTCGTCGAGTGACTCGATCGTCAGCCACCCTGGCAGCGGCACGTCGCGGCCGACGAACAGCTGGTAGAGCCCAGCCGAGATAACGAACAGGACCGTCCCGATCAGGAAGATGTCGATGATGGAGACCGTGTCCGCGATCAGGCTCTTGCTCGCAGCAGATGACACCTCGTTGGCCCGGATCAGCTCCGCGATCACAGCGAACACCCGAAGGAGCCCGAACACCTGGAGTGTGGCTGACGCCAGGAAGGTGCCCAGGACGGCCAGGATGATCAGGAACCGGCTCGTTCCGAGGATGCGGCGGATCATCGCGGTAGCGATGCTGCGCCGATGGTTCGATGCGTCGGTGCCCGCCCAGGCCAGCGCGAGCCGTTCGGCTGCGCCTGATGAGACTGGGTCCGGGCGCACGCATCATCCGCAAAGCTCGTCATGACCTCGGCATCATGCCCCAGCGCGTCGGCGACGGCCACGTCGGGCACGAGCCCGATCCCGGACGGGGCGGGGCTGGGCCTTCACCCTTCGACTACTCGGGCTTCATCGAACGCCGCTCACGCTGCCAGCCCGCACAGCACGAACGAAGCGCGGCGGCAAGCGTGAAGCGGCGGTGAGGGTGAAACCGGCCGACGCCCGGCCCGCGTCCCACTCCGAGAGGAGTGCGGAATCGCCTCGTGCAGATCGCCTGGTGCGGAGTGCTGACCCCCCGTTTCCGGCCGACCCCGGCTGTCACTCGCGGGGCAGACGTAGGCCGCGCACGAGATGCCAGGGAACAGGGATCAGATACCCACGGCGTGTTGCGCGGCGGGGTTAGGCTCCGATCCATGACACGGAGAAGCCCACTCCACCACGCCATGGACAGGTTCACGGCGGACCCGGCTTCGGTGAGGAACGCCGCCTACCTGATGATCATCATCACCCTTGGCATCGTGCTCATCGGTGGCCTGATCGTCTGGGTGTTCGACGCACGTGACTTTCCGGACCTGGGGGGCGCCCTGTGGTACACGCTTCAGACGGTCACGACTGTTGGATACGGTGACAAGGTCCCAACGGAAGGGGTCGGGCGCCTGGTCGGTGCCGCCGTGATGGTCGTCGCCGTCGCGCTGATCGCGATCCTGACGGCCTCGATCACGTCGACGTTCGTGGAAGCTGCCCAACGCCGGCATCGGGCCGGCCAGGAGGCTCAGGACCACGATTCGGCGGAACGACTGCACCAGCAGCTGGACGACGTGGTCGCCAGGCTCGCGGCGATCGAAGCGACGCTCGATGCACAGAATCGCAGGTCCGACACGATCGTTCCGCCGGACCCCCGCCCCTAGCGCTCGTCCACAACAGTCGACACCCGACCGTCCACTGCGGCTGCCGAGTGTGCGTCGGCTTCTGTCCCCGGGCGACGGGCTCGAGGGCCCCCCGCGAGCCGCCTACCGCCGGCCCCGGTGGTAGCGCTCCATCAAGTCGACCACGGCGGCGCGCGCCTCAACCCACTCCGGCTGGTCGCCGAAGACCGTCGCCGACGGGCCCCAGCGCGCCAGCTGGGTCATTGCGGTAACGATCGCGTCGTGGCGGGCCGCCCGCGAGCGCCCGGCCTCGACGACACCCGTCACCAGGTAGCGCCGGACGAGATCGAAGGGCGCCCGCCACCGCCCGATGCGCACGCGCTCGCCCTCGCGGAGCAATTCGAGCCACTCGTCGTCGCCGACGGGCGCCTCGTCGTGCTCCTCGACGTGAGCGGGCAGGGAGACCCGCCGGCTGGCGGCGATCAGCGACGCGAGCCGTCCGTCGGGCTCGACCTCGCGGTAACAGACCGGGCATGCCGGGAGCGCTGCGTCGTCGCGCGGCCTGGCGCCGAACGGGAGGCCGCAGCGACCGCAGACCGCGACGCCGGGCCGCCGGGCGATCGTCCCGCACTGGAGGCACGTGGGGAGGGCAGCAACCGCCATCGACTCAGGCGGTGGGGTGCCCGAAGGCCGGGTCGTCGGGCGGCCTCGGGGCTGCCCCGGGCGGATCCGCTGGCACGTTCTCCTGCGGGGCGCAGGTGGTCCCCGGGAGATCCACCTGGCCGGGCGCGACCGGCCGATCGCCTTCCTCGGTTGCGCGGCCGCGGAACCAGGCCGAGCGCATGCCGCGCCGGGCGGGGAGCGTGGCGGGGCGCCGGTGGGCACGGTGGATCACCGGGGCATCGTCGATCGGCCGTTGCCCGCGGGCAATGACCCGGGGGTCAGGGGGACGAACGTCCCGGCAGGGCCACCGCGATGGTCGCGCGCCCGCCGGTCGCCGATGCCTCACCATGGGCGGACCGAAGACGAGATGCCGAGGAGCCAGATGCCGACGCTCGACCCCGCAGCCCTTCGCCTCCAGTTCCCCGCGCTGGCGGCCGAGCAGGACGGCCGGCCGGTCATGTTCCTCGACGGCCCGGGCGGAACCCAGGTGCCGGAGCGGGTCATCGACGCGGTGGCGACCTACTATCGCGAGGCGAACGCGAACCATGGCGGCGCCTTCGCGACCAGCGTCCGCAGCGACGCGATCCTCGCCGAGTCCCGCGCGGCGGTGGCGGACCTGCTCGGGGCGCAGGCGCCGGCCGAGGTCAAGTTCGGCCAGAACATGACCTCGCTCACGTTCGCCCTCTCGCGCTCGATCGCGCGCGTCCTGCGGCCCGGCGACGAGATCGTGATCTCGCGCCTCGACCACGAGGCGAACCGGGGTCCCTGGATCGCCGCGGCACGCGACGGCGGGGCGACGATCCGCGAGATCGACGTCGACCTCGCGACATGCACGCTCGACCTGGGCTCGCTCGACTCGCTCCTCTCCCGGCACACGCGCCTGGTCGCTGTCGGCTACGCCTCGAACGCCGTGGGCACCGTGAACCCCGTGGCCGAGATCATTCGCCGCGCCCACGCCGCCGGTGCCTGGACGTTCGTGGACGCGGTCCATTACGCGCCGCATGGCCCCATCGATGTGGCCGCCCTGGGAACGGACTTCCTGGCCTGCTCGGCCTACAAGTTCTTCGGGCCGCACGTGGGGGTCCTCTACGGCCGCGCCGAGCTGCTCGAAGCTCTGCCGCCGTACAAGGTCAGGCCGGCATCGGACCGCTGGGAGACCGGCACCCAGAACCACGAGGGGATCGCCGGGACGCTCGCGGCCGTCGAATATCTCGCCGACGTCGGCACGAGGTTCGGTGGGGTGGGGGAGGCGTCCCCGGCGACGGCGAGCCCCCGGCGGCGGGAGCGGCTGGTCGCCGCCATGGAGGCCATCGAGGCGTACGAGCGCGGCCTGTCCGCGCGATTCCTCGCCGGCGCGGCCGGGGTCCCGGGCCTGACCCTGCACGGGCTCGCGGATCCCACCCGGGCCGGCGAGCGCACGCCGACGTTCGCCGTGAACCTGGCGGGCTGGACGCCACGCGGCCTGGCCGAGGCCCTGGCCGCCGAGGGGATCTACGCCTGGGACGGTGACTTCTACGCGACGACGCTCGTGGAGTCGCTCGGCCTGGCCGCGACGGGCGGCGTGGTGCGCCTGGGCTTTGCCCACTACACGACCGAAGGCGAAGTTGACCGCCTGCTCGAGACGCTGGGCCGGCTGGGAACCCACGGACCGGCGCAGCTGCGAACCCCGGGCCTGGTGAGAACCTAGACCCGGGTCCGAACCGCTGGCCTACCTTCGAACCTTCTGCAGGGTCGCGACCTGGCAGACGGCGGTCACGCCGCTCGCCTCGCGGACGAGGGCGACCCTGCCGATGCTCCCGTCCGGGAGGCGGCAGCGGGCGTCGGTGGGCGGGGGCACCTCCGCGATGGTTGGTCCCGCCGCCGCTCGGCCGCCGTCCGCCCAGGCCGCGAATCGGCCGTTCGCGATCGGCGGCAGCGTCGCGCCTTCGGGCGGCGGGCTCCATGGCGGGGCCTGCCAGCCGACCAGGCACATCCGCACGGCGCCGGCGAAGCTCATGCGCCCAACCTCGCGCCCTCGGAGGGGCTGGGGACGCGGCGGGCTCCCGCGACCCTGGAGGCAACGGCCCTGAAGGCGTCAGGCGGGGGCCGGGATCTCAACGAGCCGGCCCTCCTGCCAGGCGAAGTCCCAGGCGTCGATCGCCGGCGGCTCCACTCCGAGCGTGGTGAGTGCGGTGCAGACCTGGCTTCGATGATCCGTGCCGTGGTGCAGCGCCTGCGCGAGCCGGATCCCCAGCGGCGCGTGGCTCTCGGACCCGTCGTCCCGGTGTCGCACGACGATGACGTCGGGGTCGAGGTCCTCGGCCAGGAGCGAGGCCCAGGCCTGCCCGTTGCCGTCCATCGCGGCCCGGAGCTCCGCGAGGTCCATGTGGTCCTCATCGATCGACGGAACGCGCCCTCCTGTCAGCGCGAACAGGTACGCGGAATCGGCGCCGACGAGGTGGCGCATCGTCTCGAGGATCGGGCCGTAGGTTCCAGGGGCGGTCGTCTCGAGCTGCTCCGGGCTGAGTGCCAGGCACGCGTCGATCAAGCGCGTCATGGCCCACACGTGGTGCGCGAACGGGTCGGCAAGCAACGATCTGCTCATGGCCGAACGGTACCATCCCGAGTGTCAGCGACTTCGAATCAGCGTGGGGCGGAGTGGTCCCGGAACCAGGGCAGCGCGTGGCGCTCGATCGCGTCGGAGATGCGCGTTGCCGTCGCCGTGGTTGACGTGCCGGGCACGACCTCCCACCACTGGTCCTCGTGTCGCGGGGGCAGGAGCAGGCCCAGCCGTGTGACCGACGCCGCCGCGTACCTCGTGTTGCCGCTCGGTCGCCCGGGCAGCGAGGGATCGCGTGCACGCTCGGTTGCCCAGGCAGCCTTGCCGGCGACCGTGAGGTTGACCGTGAACCTCACCCGGTCCGCCCGGCTGTGACGGTCCTTCTGGAACCCGACGACCTGCCACCAGTCGTCGGCCGGCAGGACGAACGACGATCCGGAACCCGTGAACCCGAGCGCGCGCAGGCGCGGAGCAACCTCGAGCCGCAGCATGTCCGTGTAGGTGGCCTGGGCCGTCGCCCGGCGATCTGTCACCACGCGCTGTTCGCGCTACCCGTCTGCTGGCGGCATCTGGGCGCTGAACACCTGGGTCAGGTCGGGCGTGGTGATCGGGTCGTCCTCCACGATCCTGCCGTCGGCGAGACCGTAGTAGGTCAGGCCCCGAGCCGTGATGTTCTCCCCGGTCGGGAGGGTGATCGCGTAGGTGAAGCGAGCGACCACGGCATCTCCCTCGGCGACCAGGTCCTCGATCTCCATCCGGCCGCCGGGCCCGGCCGAGGCCACTGTCAGCCACGCCTTCATGCCGGCGCGGTCCATGCCACCCATCCCCCGGTTCACGTAGCTCGGGCCCAGCAGGTCGTCGATGAGGTCGACGTTGCCACCGACGAGCACCTCCGTGATGAAGCGGCGGACGACCGCCTTGTTCCGATCGGTTGACGAGAGCATGGCGACCCCTCTCTGGCGCATCTCGCGCCTGGCCCAAGGGGTCGGTCACGCGCCCCCGGCCAAGCACGACGGTCAAGGCGACCGGGTGACGGCGCTGCGCCGGTGCGACCTCGCGGTCCACGGCCAACCCCACGGATCGGCAAATTCTAGGCCGGTGGGAGGGAATCGGATACCGCGGCGGTGCGGTCGCGAGCTACAGGCGCCCGGCTGCCTGCGCCAGGCCGCGCCCGAGGGCGGCGTGGACGGCGTCCGTCGGCCAGCCGAGATGCCGGGCGGCATCGTTGACGAGGCCGTGGGGCGCGTGCCCGTTTGGGTCGTGGCCGGCAGCGCGAAGCTCGGGCCAGGTCCGGCGGGCCGTCTCGGCGAGGAAGGCGATGTCGGCCAGCTGGGCCTCCACGAAGTCGCGGCTCACCGGCTCGCCGTGGCCCGGGACGACGACTCCGTCGGCGAGGTCCAGCAGCAGCCCCAGGGTCCCGGGCCAGTCGAGCGGGTACGAGTCTTCGAACCCTGGCGGGGCCCCCTGCTCGACGAGGTCGCCGGCGAAGATGACACCCGTGTCGGGCACCCTCGCGATCACGTCATGGTCGGTGTGGCCGCGGCCGAGATGGCGCAGGTCCACGAGGCGGCCGCCGAGGTCGAGCTCCACGGCGCTCTCGAACGTCCGGTCGGGCGGGTCGAGCGGTGTCCGACGGAGCTCCGCGCCGAGGGCGGGCACCCAGCGAACGACGTTCTCGCGCTGTTCCGGCCCGTGCAGGCGCAGGGCCTCCGCGCAGCCCGGGTGGGACCAGATCTCGCAGGGCCGGAAGGCCGCGTTGCCGAAGGCGTGATCGAAGTGCGCGTGGGTGTTGGCCACGACCCAGGGAAGCCGGGTCAGCTGCCGCAGGTCCTCGATCAGCTCCCGCGCGTGGTCGCTCGTGGAGCGCGTGTCGATGACGAGGACGCGCTCGCGCCCGACGATCGCGCCGACGGTCTGGTCGAGGAACGGGTAACGGCGGACGTAGACAGCGTCCGCGACCTCGTGCCAGGGGTGCATGAGAGGCGCGACCTCGTCAGACGGCGTGGATCGAGCTCAGTCCCTCGAGTGCCTTGCGGGCCGCCGCGACGTCGCTGACGACGAAGCTGAACTGGGCCTGGTCCCCCCAGCGCCCGATGAACAGGTGGCCGTAGATGTTGACCCCGGCATCGGCGAGCCGGCGGGCGACGCGAGCCATCCCGCCGGGCCGGTCGTCGACCTCGACGAGGAGGGATTCACCTTCGAGGAACTCGTAGTCGCCCCGCTCGAGGATCGCCCGGGTGGTGTCGTCGTCGGCCGTCTTGAAGATCACGTGGCCGCTGTCCCCGATGCCCCCGCCGCCGATCGCCCGCAGGTCGACGCCGGCCTCGGCCAGGCGTTCGGAGAGGTCCGCGAGGGAGCCGGGCCGGTTCGGGAGCTGGACCACGAACTGGTTCGCCATGGGCGGCTTCCCTCCGCTGCGCGCCGCCGGCGACCGGGGCCGGGACGGCTCGATTGTACGCAGGGTTCGAGCCCGTGTGACGGCCGGCGCGGCGTTCCGATTGTGCGTCGCTACGTCCGGCGCCGTGGCGCCCGAGCGCGGGAGTCCGATGCGGGGCAGGTGCCAGGCCGCGCAGGGCGAAGGAGGAGCGCTGAACAACGCGAGGACCGTCGTCTTCTTCCCCGATGGAGCTTACGGGCCGACCAACAACACGACCTGGCGGCGCCCGTCGCCCGGCGGTCGCGCGGGGCGGGCCTGCGCGCCCGGATGCCGCAGCGCGGCGCACAATGCCGGGAGGTCAGATGCAGCACCCCGGGAGGAGCCCCGACGTGGTCGAGACGTACCAGCAATTCATCGGCGGAGCGTTCGTCGACAGCGCCAGCGGCCAGACCCTCGAGGTCGTCAACCCCGCCCGCGACGAGGTCATCGCGCAGGTGCCCGCCAGTGGCCAGGAGGACGTCGACCGCGCCGCCGACGCCGCAACGCTCGCCTTCGCGAGCTGGCGGAACACGACGCCCCAGGAGCGCAGCCTGCTCCTGCTGAGGATCGCCGACGCTCTCGAGTCCCGGGCCGACGAGCTGGGCCGCCTGGAGAGCCTGAACGCCGGCAAGCCGGTGGGCTACGCCATCGACGAGATGGCGGTCTGCGTCGACCTCTTTCGCTTCTTCGCCGGCGCCTGCCGCCAGCTCGAGGGCAAGGCAGTCACGGAGTACCTGGCGGGGCACACCTCGCTCTTCCGCCGCGATCCGGTCGGCGTGGTGGCCTCGATCGCGCCCTGGAACTACCCCCTGTACATGGCCGCCTGGAAGCTCGGCCCCGCGCTCGCCACCGGCAACACCGTCATCCTCAAGCCGTCGGCGCGCACGCCACTCACGGCCCTGGCGTTCGCGAAGATCGCGGCCGAGATCCTGCCACCCGGCGTGCTCAACGTCCTCTCCGGCAGCGGCGCCGACATGGGCGACCTCCTGGTGACGCATCCCAAGGTGCGGATGATCTCGATCACCGGGGACACGGTCACCGGCAAGCGGATTGCCCGCCTTGCTGCAGACGGCGTGAAGCGGCTCGTCCTCGAGCTCGGGGGCAAGGCCCCGGTCCTCGTGTTCGACGACGCCGACCTCGACCTCGCCGCCGAGACGATCAAGTCGGCCGGCTACTGGAACTCGGGCCAGGACTGCACCGCGGCCTGCCGGATCATCGCCGGGCCGAAGGTCTACGACGCGTTCGTCGACAAGCTGGCCGACCAGGTCCGCTCGATCGCCTGGGGCGATCCCGGCGACGGCGGCGAGATCGACATGGGCTCGCTCATCGCCGGCGCCCATGCCGACAAGGTGGAGGGGATGGTCGGGCGCGCGGTGGAAGCCCCGGGCGTCCAGCTCGTCGTCGGAGGTGCACGCCCGGCGCGCGCGGGCGCCTATTTCGAGCCGACGCTCATCACGGGCCCCGACCAGCGGAGCGAGATCGTCCAGGACGAGGTCTTCGGGCCGGTCGTCACGGTACAGCGCTTCGGCGACGAGGAGCAGGCGGTGGCGTGGGCCAACGACGTCAAGTACGGGCTCGCGTCGTCGGTCTTCACGGGCAGCATCGGCCGGGCCATGCGGGTCGCCAAGGCGCTCGATTTCGGGACGGTCTGGATCAACGAGCACTTCACCCTCACCTCGGAGACGCCGCACGGCGGCGTCAAGGAATCGGGCTGGGGCAAGGACGGCTCGGGCTACGCCCTCGAGGACTACACGTTCGTCAAGAACGTGATGATCAACTCGGGCGTGTAGGCGCCCGGGCGGCACGCCGCAGGGCCTCGGGCGGCAGGGCAGGTCCGTGACCGGCGACCGGATCGCCATCGACGAGCGCACCCGGCTCCTGGTCATGACCGGCGCCGGGATCTCGGCGGAGAGCGGCCTGGCCACCTTCCGCGGAGCGGGCGGGCTCTGGGACGGCCACCCGGTGGAGCAGGTCGCCTCGCCCGGAGGATTCGCCGCCGACCCCGAGCTCGTCTGGCGCTTCTACTCGATGCGTCGCCGCGACGCGGCGGCCGCCGAGCCGAACGCGGCCCACCGGGCGCTGGCCGCGGTCGAACGGCGTCTCGGCGACCGCTTCCTGCTCGCGACGCAGAACGTCGACGGGCTCCACCGGCGGGCGGGCAGCGAGCGGCTGGTCGAGGTCCACGGGACGCTGTGGCGCACCAGGTGCTCCGCCTGCATGCGCCCGGCGTTCGCCGACGCGACCTTCCCGGTGGAGCCGCCGCTGCCGCGGTGCGCGTGCGGGGCGCTCCTTCGCCCGGACATCGTCTGGTTCGGTGAGCTGCTCGACGCCGCCGACACCGGTCGCATCGACCGCTTCCTGCGCGCTGCGTCGCAGGCCCGCGATCCGCTTGTCTTCCTCGCGATCGGGACGTCCGGAAACGTCTACCCGGCCGCGGGCTACGTCCACGCCGCCCGCTTCCACGGCGCCGACACCTGGCTGGCGAACCTCGACCCCGCCGAGAACGTCGGCGCCTTCGACCACTTCGTGGCCGGCCCGGCGGGGTCGACGGTGCCGCGGCTGCTCGGCGTGGAGTCGTGAGCAGCGCGAACCCGGGGCGCACGCCCCACCATCCGTCCCGGGCGTGCACGGTGGTCACACCTGCGGGTAGCCGATCGTCGTAGGCTGGACGGGGCGCCCATCCCGGCGGAGGGCCCGGGACGCGCCGACCAGCCATGGTGGCCGCACCGGAGGAGTCGAGATGCGCCGACGGTTCGCGATCCTGCTCGTCACGCTTGGCTTGGTGGCTGCATGTGGCGGCGCCGCGACGCCCACCCCGTCGCCATCCGGGGCGGCGACCCCGGCGCCCACCGACCTCTTCGTCGATACGCCCTCGCCGTCGGTCCTGCCCAACGAAGCCACCCCGACGCCGGAGGCGTCGCCGGTGGCCGGCAAGCGCTACGTCGTCAAGCGCGGCGACACGATGTACGTCATCGCCCTGAGGAATGGGATCACCGTGGCCGCGCTCAAGGCGGCCAACCCGAAGGTCAACCCGAACGCCATGCGGATCGGCACGGTCCTGGTCATCCCCTCGAAGTAGGTCCGCGGCGCGCTCCTGCCGGCGGCGATCACCGAGCGGTTGTCGCGACACGTGCTTGGCACCGTCGCCGGCGGGCGTCCGGCGGCAGATCGGCGATCGCCCTCGCCGGCGGGGGCCCGCGTATCCTTCCGGGCGTGAGCCCGCCCGCCGCCCCGCCGCCCCCCGTGCCGCCCCCGGTGCGCCCCCGGGCGCCGCGCGCCGCGCGATCCGTCGCGCGATCCTGGCCTGGTACGAGCGCCAGGGCCGCACGCTCGAATTCCGGCACGAGGGCCGCACCGACGCCTGGGGCATCCTGGTATCCGAGGTGATGGCGCAGCAAACGCAGATCTCGCGGGTGGAGGAGCGCTGGCCCGCGTTCATGGCGGCCTTCCCGACTCCGCGGGCCATGGCCGCCGCCGGCCCCGCCGACGCGATCCGGGAGTGGCGCGGCCTCGGCTACAACCGGCGGGCCCTGAACCTGCACCGGGCCGCCGTCGCGATCGTCGCCGCTGGCGGCGGCGTACCCGGGGACGTCGAGGCGCTGTCGGCTCTGCCGGGCGTCGGCCCGTACACCGCGAGGGCCGTGGCGGCGATCGCCTTTGGCCGGCCGGTCGCGGCCGTGGACGTCAACGTGCGCCGAGTGGTCGGCCGGATCGTGGCCGGCGATGCCACCGCGCTCTCCGCGGCGGACCTGCAGCGGGCGGCCGACGAGCTGGTCGACCCGCGCCGGCCCGGTCAGTGGACCCACGCGGTGATGGACCTGGGGGCCACGGTCTGCCGCCCGGCACGACCTGACTGTCCGGCTTGCCCGGCGCGACGGTGGTGCGCGGCCGCGGCCGCGACGGCGACTGCACGTGGACCGCGCCCCGCACACCGCCCGGCGGCTCGCTTCACCGGCTCGTCGCGCTGGCTGCGGGGCCGCATCGTCGATCGGCTGCGCGACGCGCCTCCCGGAACGGCCGTCGCCTTCGACGCGCCCATCGGCGAGCATGCGCAGGGCGCGGTGGTGGCGGCGCTCGAGGCGCTCGCCCGCGACGGCGTCGTGGAGCTCGTGGACCCGTGGCGCGCTCGCCTGCCCGGCGAGGAGGCGATGACATGATGGACGTGCGGGACCCGGCCGCGTTCGATCGAGCGTTCGACGTGGCCGCGCGCAACGTGGCCGACGGGACGGCCCCGTTCGTGATCCTCGCGGTGGCCGACGCGGACGGCCTCGTACGGGCCGAGGCCTTCCCGGGCCCGGCGGCGCCCTCGGTCGACGTCGACGCGGTCTGCCTGCTGGCATCGATCACCAAGCCGGTGGTGGCGACCGCGATCATGCATCTCGTCGCGGATGGTCAGCTGGCGCTCACGGACTCGGTGGATCAGTACCTGCCAGGGTTCGCCGCCCCTGGTAAGCCGAAGGTGACGATCTGGCACCTGCTGACCCACACCTCGGGGATCCCGGACACGGACATCCTCGGCCTCCTGTCCGAGCGGGTGGGGCGAGACGAGCTCGTGCGGCGTGCGCTCACCGCCAGGCTGCGGTTCGCGCCGGGGAGCCGCTTCGAATACGCGACCGCGTCGTTCGACATCCTCGGGGCCATCATCGAGGTCGTCGCCGGGGAGCCGTGCCCGGACTTCTTGCGCCACGCGATCTTCGAGCCCCTGGGCATGGTCGACGCGACGTTCGACCCCTGGGACGCGGTCGGGCCGCGCGTTGCCCCGATCGCGGCCATGGTCGACCCGGAGCGGTCGGCTGAGTGGCGGCTCCTGGACCTGTCGGACGACGATCGGCGGGCGTTCTCGGCCATGGCCCTGCCTGGTGCCGGCCTCTTCGGCACCGCGGCGGACCTCGTCCGCTTCGGCCGGGCGATGCTGCGCGGCGGGGAGCTGGACGGGGCGCGCGTCCTGGCGCCGGCATTCGTGGAGCTGATGACCCGGGAGCAGACGACGGGCGCCCTCGGGGCCGCGGCCGACCCGCTCCTCGAGGAGCACTACGGCCTTGGCTGGGGCACGGCATCGCACCGGGACTCGCCGGCGTACGCGGCGGCCTTCGGCCACGGCGGCGCAACGGGCACCCGGCTCTGGATCGACCCGGGCCACGATCTCGTCTTCGTCCACCTGAGCGGCGCCTGGGGCTACCCGTCGCGCTCAGTGGACGTGGTGCAGAACGCCGTCTACGCGGCCCTTCACTGAGCGCGCGACGGGTGCCCCGTCCCGGGCCGCTCAACCAGGCCATCCGGGCCGAGCCGCGGGGGCTCGGCTCCGCCCACGCGCGCGACCCGCTGGCCCGCGAAGTCCGGCTGCTCGGGGCGCTGCTCGGCCAGGTCATCGCCGAGCAGGAGGGGCAGGGAGCGCTCGACCTCGTGGAGAGCGTCCGCGGACGGGCGATCGCCCTCCGCCGCCGGGGCGACGCCGGCGACCGGCGGGCCCTCGACGCCGAGCTGGCCGCCGTCGACACGGCGCGCCTCGAGGTCCTGGCTCGGGCCTTCAGCGTCTTCTTCCAGCTGGCGAACCTCGCCGAGGAGAAGGAGCGCGTGCGGACGTTGCGGAAGCGCGAGCGCGCCGCGGGCCGCAGCCCGGTGCCAGGATCCGTAACGGCCGCCGTCGCCCGGCTGGCCGCCGCGGGCGACGATCTCGACGCGATCGCGGCCCGGATCGAAGGCCTGCGGATCTCGCCGGTGCTCACGGCCCACCCAACCGAGGTCCGGCGGCGAACCGTCCTCCTCGCGCTCCGACGCATCTACGTCCTCGTCGACGGGCTTGACGATACGCGGCTCACGCCCGCGGGCGACGCGGAGATCCGGCGACGGCTGCGCGAGGAGATCACGATCCTGTGGCGGACCGCCGACCTGCGCCTGGAGCGGCCGACGCCCCTCGACGAGGTCCGCTCGGCCATGGTCTTCTTCGACGCCACCCTCTTCACGACGACGCCGCGGCTGTATCGCGCCATCGACGGCGCCCTCGACCGCCTTGGCCCGGGGATCCAGCCCGGGGCATCCGCCGCCGACGCGGGCCGCACCGGGACCCGCGCGGCGCGCGTGCCGGCGTTCCTGCGCTGGGGCTCGTGGATCGGCGGCGATCGCGACGGGCACCCGTTCGTGACGGCCGAAACGACGCTCGAGACGCTGCGGATCCAGGCCGATCACGTGCTCCACGGCTACGTCGCCGCGGCCACACGGCTGATGATCGACGTGGCCGCCCGACCCCGAGACGGCACGACCCCGGCCGCCGTCGCGCGGCGCCTGATAGCCGACGCCGACGACCTTCCCGAGACGATGCGGGAGCTCGACGAGCGGTTCCCCCGCGAGCCGTACCGGCGCCGCCTCGGCGCCGTCGCCGAGCGGCTGCGGCGGACGCGCGCCAACCTCGCCGGCCTGCCCGGTGCGCAGGCGGGCCGCTATGCAACGCCAGGGCAGCTGGTCGCCGAGCTCGACGAGCTGGCGGCGGCGCTGACCGCCGACGGGCTGCAGCGCGTCGCCCACGGTGCCCTCCAGGATCTGCGCTGGCAGGTCGCGACATTCGGGTTCCACCTGGCCTCCCTCGAGGTGCGCCAGCACAGCTCCGTCCACCGGGCCGCGATCGAGGCAGCGGCGGCCCGGCCGCTGGAGACCGCCCTCGAGGTCGCCCCGTCCGTCACCCTTGGCGAGGTCGTCGCGACCTTGCGGGCGATGGCGATCGCCCAGCGGCGGTTCGGGGAGGCCGCCTGCAGCCGCTACGTGATCAGCTTCACCGAGAGCCCGGCCGACGCGATCGACCTCCTGGACCTGGCCGGGATTGCCGGCGACGCGTCGATCCCTGCGTGGGCCACGAACGGGATCGCGCCCGGGCGGCCGGCCCTCGACGTGGTGCCGCTCTTCGAGTCGGCCCATGCCCTGTCGGCGGCCCACGACATCTTCGCCGCCCTGCTCGCAGAGCCGCGCTACCGGGCCCACCTCCGCGCGCGAGGCGACCACCAGGAGGTCATGCTCGGCTACTCCGACTCGAACAAGGAGTCGGGCTACGTGGCGGCGCACTGGCTGCTCTACCGGGCCCAGGAGCAGCTGGTCGAGGCGGCCCGGGAGGCCGGCGTGGAGCTGACCATCTTCCACGGTCGCGGCGGGGCCCTCGGACGCGGTGGCGGACCCACGCATCGCGCGGTGCTCGCGACTCCGCCCGGGTCGGTCGCCGGGCGCCTCAAGCTGACCGAGCAGGGCGAGGTGATCGCGACTCGATATGCCAACCCGCCGCTCGCGCTGCGGTCCCTCGAGCAGACCGTCTCGGCCACGCTCCTCGCGTCCACGGCCGAGCACGACGAGGCGGTGGCGGCGGCCGCGCGCGAAGGCGGCGGGGCGATGGATGAGCTCGCCCGCGTCGCTCGCGATGCCTACCGGACGCTCGTCTGGGACGACCCGGAGCTCGAGGGCGTCTTCTCGGTCGCCACGCCGATCGAGCAGATCGCGGGGCTCCGCATGGGCTCCCGGCCGGCGGCCCGCGGGGCGGCCTGCGAGGACGGGCATCCCGCCCCGACGCTCGCCGACCTGCGGGCGATCCCCTGGGTGTTCGCCTGGACGCAGGTCCGGGCCAACGTCCCCGCCTGGTACGGGCTGGGAACCGCGGTCGAGGAGTACGAGCGGCGCCACGGCGCGGCCGGGATGGCCGGCCTCGGGCGCCTGCACGCTTCGTGGCCGTTCTTCAGGTTGCTGATCCAGAACGCCGAGGTCGCCCTGGCGCGAACCGATCCCGGGATCGCCGCCCGCCACCTCGCCCTGGCCGGCGGGGCCGGCGCTCGCCTGGCGAAGCGCATCGCCGAGGAGCACGCGCGATCCGTGCGGGCAGTGCTCGCCGTCGCGGGGCGCGCCGCGCTGCTCGACGGCGTCCCGGCGCTGCAGCGTTCCCTCGAGCTCCGGACGCCGTATCTCGACCCCCTGAGCGAGCTGCAGGTCCAGGCCCTGGCGCGGCTCCGGGCCGCGGATCCCGGGACCCCGGAGCGAGCCGACCTGGAACGGCTCGTGGGGCTCACGATCAGCGGCATCGCGGCCGGCGTCCAGGGCACCGGGTAGGGGAGGCCGGGGGCGACGATCTCGGGCACGGGGCAGGCCGCGGGCGGCCGGGATCCGTACCGCCGGGTCGACCCGGATCCGCCGCCGAAGAGCGTGTGACGCCCGGCTGCCGCCGGCCGCCGCGAGCCTGCACTGCGCGATCCAGCTGCCGACCGGCTACGCTTCGGACCCGCCGATGTCAACCCTCGATGCGCCCCTGCCCGACCCCGCGGGAGCCGTCCCGCTGCCGGCGGACGACCCCGCCCTCTTCGAGCTCGACCTCGACGGCCTGGCGGCCCACTGGGCGGAGATCGCCGCCGGCACGCCCATGACCGCCGCCGAGATGACCGGGGCGGACGCCCGGGCCCAACGGTTCGGGGTCGCCGGCATCCGCCTCATGGAGCAGGCTGGGACGGCCGTCGCCGGCGCCGCCCGGGCGCTCGCGATCACGACCGGGCGCTGGGAGAGCGGTCCGATCCTGATCCTGTGCGGCCCCGGCAACAACGGCGGCGATGGGTTCGTGGCCGCGCGCCACCTGGCGGCCCGCGGCGCTCGCGTCGTGGTGGCGCTCATCGCGACCGAGGCCCGGCCGCGCACTCCGGATGCGGCCCGGAACTGGGATCGCCTGGCCCGCCTCCGCGGCGTGGAGCGAGTCCACGCGCCGGTGGCACGCGAGCTCGCCGTGCTCGGTCAGGGCGTGGACCGGGCCGCGATCGTGGTCGACGCGCTCCTCGGCACCGGCGTCCGCGGCCTGCTCCGCGAGCCCGTCCGGTCGGCCGTCGACCTCGCCAACCGGGCCCGGGCCGCGGGCGTTCCGGTGCTGGCCGTCGACTGCCCGACGGCCGTCGACCTCACGACCGGCGAGCTCTCCGAGCCCGTGGTCCGGGCCGACGCGACGGTGACGTTCCACCGGCCCAAGATCGGGCTCCGCACCCGCCAAGGAGCGGCCATGGCCGGTCGCGTGCTCGTGGCACCGATCGGGATCCCCCACGACGCCGACCGTGCCTGACGGGGGTGCCGGGCCCTCGGGCTCGGCACCGCAGGGGACGGGCGAGGCCGGCCCCGGGCGATCGCCCGGCTGGCGCGAAGTCCTCGTGGTGGCCGCGCTCGTGCTCGCGGCCGTGTTCGCCGTCGAGATTGCGAGCTCCCTCCTGCCGCCGGTGGGCGAGGCGTTCAGCGGCTTCCCGCTCACGATCGTCGTGCTGGTCGTGGGGACAGCCGGTCTCCTGCTCCTGATCGGGCGGCGGCCCGGCCGGTAGCCGCGGGCGGCGGTGAATCCGCTACGCTCCGCGTCTCACGGACGCTGGGGGAGGAGGGGACGGGTCGGTGGACTGCTCGACGTGTGGATCGCCCAACCGCCAGGGGGCGAAGTTCTGCGCGGAGTGCGGCACGCCCCTCGCCGCCGTCTGCCCCAGCTGCGGCTCGGCAGTCGATCCGGCCGCGAAGTTCTGTGCGGACTGCGGGACGCGCCTGGTGCCCGGGTCCGGCCCCGGCGCGAGCGCGGGGCCATCCACCGGGAGTGCGGGCGGCGCGCCCACGGCCACCACCGAGCGCCGCGTCGTATCGGTGATGTTCGCCGACCTCGTCGACTTCACCCGGCTGGCCGAGGGCCGCGATCCGGAGGCCGTCCGCGAGATCCTCTCCCGCTATTTCGACGCCGCCCGCGAGATCGTCGGCCGCTACGGCGGCACGATCGAGAAGTTCATCGGCGACGCCGTCATGGCGGTCTGGGGCGCTCCGATCGCGCACGAGGACGACGCCGAGCGGGCCGTTCGCGCGGCCCTGGACCTGGTGGGGTCCATCCGGACCCTCGGCAAGGACGCCGGCGCGGACCTGCGGCTGCGGGCCAGCGTCCTGACCGGCGAGGCCGCGGTGACCGTCGGGGCGACGAACCAGGGCCTCGTTGCGGGCGACCTGGTCAACACCGCGGCCCGCCTGCAGGCCGCGGCCGCCCCCGATACGGTCCTCGTTGGCGAGGAGACCCGCTTGGCCACGGCCGACGCGATCGCCTACGAGCCGGCCGGCGATGCCGTGCTCAAGGGCAAGAGCGCGCCGGTCGCGGCGTTCCACGCCCTCCGCGTGGTCGCGAAGGTCCGCGGCGTCGGCCGCTCGGAGGCGCTGGAGTCGCCGTTCGTGGGGCGTGAGACCGAGTTCCGCCTCCTGCGCGAGATGTTCCACGCGACGGGCCGGGACCGCAAGGCGCGGCTCGTCTCCCTGTCCGGCCAGGCCGGCATCGGCAAGAGCCGCCTCGCCTGGGAGTTCAGCAAGTACATCGACGGCGTGGTCGAGACCGTCTGGTGGCACCACGGACGCTCGCCCGCCTACGGCGAGGGGATCAGCTTCTGGGCGCTCGGGGAGATGGTCCGCAAGCGCGCGGGCCTTGCCGAGGGCGACGAGGAGACGGCAACCCGCGTCGGCGTGACGGCGGCCCTGGCGACGCACGTCCCCGACCCGGTCGAGCGCGACTTCATCGAGCCGTGCCTCCTCGCCCTGCTCGGCGTCGAGGACGCCCCGCCCGGCGGTCGAGAGCGGCTCTTCGCCGGCTGGCGGACCTTCTTCGAGCGGGTGGCCGAGGGCGGGACGGTGGTGCTGGTGTTCGAGGACCTGCAGTGGGCCGACGACGGCCTGCTCGACTTCATCGAGCACCTCCTGGAGTGGAGCCGCAACCATCCGATCTTCATCCTCACCCTCTCGCGGCCCGAGCTCCTCGATCGTCGTCCGACCTGGGGCGGCGCGCGGGCCTCCACCTCGCTGGCGCTCGGCCCCCTCGGTGATGCCGAGATGCGGGCCCTGCTGGCGGGCCTCGTCCCGGGGCTGCCCGATCGCGTGGTCGCCACGATCCTGGAGCGCGCCGACGGAATCCCGCTCTACGCGGTGGAGACCATCCGGATGCTGGTTGCCGATGGGCGCCTGAAGGAGCAGGACTTCACGTACGTTCCGGTCGGCGACCTGGGCACGGTCGAGGTTCCGGGCTCGCTGCGGGCGCTGGTCGCCGCACGCCTGGACGGCCTCGACCACGATGCTCGGGCGCTGGTCCAGGACGCGTCGGTGCTTGGCCAGACGTTCTCGACCGAGGCCCTGGTCGCGATCGCCGGCGCCGAGCGGGCGGCCCTCGAGCCACGGCTGCGCGACCTGGTCCGGCGCGAGATCCTGGAGCTCGACACGGATCCGCGGTCGCCGGAGCGCGGCCAGTACGGCTTCGTGCAGGCACTCCTGCGCGAGGTCGCCTACGAGACGCTGGCCCTCCGCGACCGCCGGGCCCGGCACCTGGCCGCGGCCCGCCACTTCGAGGCTCTCGGCGACGACGAGCTGGCCGGTGCCCTGGCGACCCATTACCTGGCGGCCCACCGGGCGGGTGCCCCGGGACCCGGGGCCGATGCGATCGCCGTCCAGGCCCGGATCGCGCTCCAGGCGGCGGCGGATCGGGCGGCGACGCTGGGATCGCCGCTGCAGGCCATCTGGTATCTCCGCGAGGCCGTGGCCGTGACGTCGGGTGACGCGGAGGCGGCCGCCCTGCTGGAGCGTGCCGGCCGGATCGCCGAGCCGTCGGGCCGCCACGCGGAGGCGGTCGAGCTGCTCGCCGCCGCCGAGGACCGCTACCTCCGGGCCGGGCTCGCGGGCCATGCCGCCAGGACGCGGGCCAACCGGGCCTTCTCGATGACGTCCGACATCTCGGCCAACGTGGCGGCCGAGACGATGGCACCGCTCCTCGAGCGCTTCGACGACCTCGCCGCCGAGCCCGAGATGGCCGCCGAGGTCGCCGCCCGGGCCGCCTCGGTGTTCGCCCGCCACGGGGCCCACCGGGAAGCCCTCGAATGGGCCGACCGCGCGCTCGAGATCGCCGAGGCGCATGGCCTGCTGACCATCCTCGTCGACGCCCTGGCCACGAAGGGGACCATGCTCGTCACGGCCGGGCGCAACATCGAGGCCGGGGTCCTGCTCGCGGGCGCGGCCCGGCTGGCGCACCAGAACGGCATCTTCGACGCCGAGTTCCGGGCTCGCGCGCTGCTCGTCAACAGCCTCATCGACGACGACCCGGCGGCCGCGGTCGGCGAGAGTCGCGACGCGGCCGAGCTCGCCCGTCGCCTCGGCCGGCTCGGGTGGACCGTGCTTCTCAACGGAACCGCGGCCGAGGCGGCGATCGTGGCGGGGGGCTGGCCGGAGGCACGCGAGTGGCTGCACGAGCCCCTGACGATCGATCCCGGGGCGCGCGAGCTGGTGATCAATCACGGGCTGCGAGCGTTGCACGCGGCGCTCGCGGGTGCCGATCCGACCGCCGACCTGGCGGCCCTCGAGGACCTTCGCCTGGCGGGTGTCGGCCGGACGGACGCGTCGATGACCTTCTACTACGACGCGACCGCCGGGTTCCTCGCCTGGATCGCCGGGGATCTCCCGCGTGCCCACGAGATCGCGGCCGCGTGTGCCGCCGTCGATCCGCTCAACGAGTTCTACCTTCGCGAGCGCGCGGCGCGAGCGGCTGCCTGGATGGGCGACGCCGGGCTCGCGTCGACCCAGGTCAACGGGCTGCGCGCGCTGGGGTATCGCGGGCGCGCCAACCGGGCCAGCCTGCGCGGGATGGAGGGCGCCCTGGCCGCGGTCGAGGGTCGCCGGGACGATGCGGTCGCGACGTTCCGCGAAGCGGCGTCCCTCTGGCGGGAGATCACCTGCGAGGGCGGGATCGCCTTCACCCTCCTCGACGCGGTGCGTCTCCTCGGAGCGGGCACACCCGAGGGGCGCGAGGCCGCCGTCGAGCTCAGGGCGCTGCTCGAGCGCCTCGAGGCGCGGGGCCTGCTCGGGATCCTCGACGAGCTCGAGGCGGGCGGCGCGGCGTCGCCTGCCCTCCACGCGGACCTCGGCGCCTCGGCCCGGCTGGAGACGGCGCCGCTGGAGACGGGTTGCCTGCCTCATCCACCGGCCGCTGACCGGCGACGACATCGCGTGACGGATCCGCCGGCCGCTGACCGGCGGCTCCGCCGCGACGGCTACGTGCCGCCTTTGAGCGCCGCGAGGCGCGCCTCGACCTCGAGGTCGTCGGACGCGTCGTCCAGGCTCGCGAACTGGGCGTCGAGCGAGCTCGAGGAGACCTCGGCCATGCCCCTCGCCCGGGCCTCCTCGTGGCGGACCTTCTCCTCGTAGCGCGCGACCTCGGACGTCGGGTCCATCACGTCGACGCTCTTCATGGTCTCCGTGACCTGGACCTGGGCCCGCGCCATCTTGGAGCGGGCGATCAGCTCGTCCTTCTTCTGGACGAGCTCCTCGCGCTTGGCGCGCATCCCGTTGAGGCCGTCCTTGAGCTTCTCGACCAGGACGGTCTGGGTCGCGATCTGCTCGTCGAACGTCTTGACCTGCTCCTCGAACGAGATCTGGCGCTTGAGGGCGATCTTGGCCAGGTTGTCGAACCTGTCGGCATCGGCCGTGTTGCCGGCGGCGCGCAGCTCGTCGGCCTTGCGCGAGGCGGCGAGCGCCTTTGATCCCCACTCCGCCTCGGCGGCCCTGGCCTCCTTCTCGTCGTCCTCGAGGAGGCGCAGGTTGCCGATCGTCTGGGCGACGGCCTCCTCGGCCTCGCCGATGTTGTTCGTGTAGTCGATCACCATCTGGTTGAGCATCTTCTCCGGGTCCTCGGCCGAATCGAGGATCCCGTTGATGTTCGCCCGCGCCAGCTGGCCGATCCGACCGAGGATCGAGGTCTGCGCCATGGGAGCGTGCCCTCCGTGCTCTGGCGACGCCGGATCTCGGCGCCGCGCTCGACAGCGTCCTGCGCCGGCGGGCCGACCCGCAAGTCGTCCCGCCGACGATCATCGTACTCGCGGGGTCACCAGCGACCGCCCCCGGAGCTGCGTCCACCCCCGCCGAAGCTGCCGCCACCGCCCGACCGGCCGCCGCCCCATCCCCCGCCGAAGCCCCCGCCCGGGAACCCGCCCCGGCCGCCCCCGCCGCTGAGCATGCCCCCGATGATCCCGCCGATGACGGCCGCCGCGATGTCGCCGCCGCCGCCTCCACCGCCGCGTCCCCCGTGCCACGGGTCGTCCCAGCCGCCGTAGTCCCGCTGGGCGAGAGCCAGGGCCTCGTTGGCGAGGCGGGCCGCCTCCTCGGCTTCGCGGATGCCCGCCGCTGCGTCGACCGCGCCGCTGCTGACGGCCTGGTCCAGGTGGCGCTGGGCTTCGGCGAGCCGCGTCCGCGCCGCCTCGCGGACGCCCCCACGATGGGTGCTGACATAGCCGGTCGCGCGGGTGAGGGTGGCCTGCGCTCCCCGGATCGACGTGTCGAGGCGGGCCGCGAGCGCCGCCCGCTGCTCCTCGGCCGAGCGGATCCCGGCAAGGACCTCGTCGGCGATCCCGTTGGCCTGGCGCGCCTTGGCGTACGCGGGCGCGACGTCCGGCTTCGGATGATCGAGGTCGGTCCGGGCGCCCGCGAGGAGCGCCTCCGCCTCACCGAGGCGGGCCTGCATCGCGGCGTCGGTCGGGGCGGCGGCCCGCGCCCGGGCGACGTCGGCCGTGGCGTCGGCGATCTCGCCCGCGACCCTGTCTCGCGCCTGGTCGAGGTCGGCCGCCAGGTGCTCGACCGCGTCGAGGAATCCGGTCGCCTGGCCAAGGGCCTCCTGTCCGGCTCGGGCGGATGCGGCCACGCGCCCGTCGTCGCCGGCCGCGGTCGCGGCCTGGCCCTCGGTGACCGCGGCCCGGGCGGCTGCGACCCTTGCCGTTGCCTCGTCCACGTTCGTGGCCACCGGCTGCCACGCGGTGTTCGCGTACTCGGCCAGGTGGGCCATGGTTCGGGTGACCGCCGGGAGGCGCGCTTCGACGGCGTCCGCCGCGGCCGGGAGGCCGGCAAGGATGCCCGGCGCCTCGCGCTGGAAGGCCCGGAGCTTCTCGAACCGCTGCTCCTCGGCGTCGAGCCGGCCCTGCGCCGATCGGCAGGCCGTGATCAGCTCGCCGAGCATGCGCCGCCGCGTCGGCCGGTCCTCGGGGGTCGCGTCGTCGAGCCGCTGGCGGATCTCGAACGCGCCGCGCAGGTCTGCCTTGGCGGCGTCGATCGCGACCCCGAACGGGGCCGCCTCGGCCTCGCCGAACTGCGCCTGGGCAAAGCCGAGCTCCTGCTCGCTGTCGCGCACGGCATCGTCGGTCGCCAGCAGCTCGCGGTTCGCCTCGGCTTCGAGCTCCTTGTCGGACAGTGCCGCCAGGGGGTCCGACGGAGTGCCCGGCGCCCCGGCCCCAGGACGGCGTCGGAAGAGCAGGGCCCAGCCGAGCACGGCGACGATCCCGACGACGACCAGGAGCATGAAGGCCGTGCCGATGCCGAAACCGCTCCCTCCGCCACCCGTGCTCCCGCCGCCGCCACCCGGTGTCGTCGTGGGTGCCGGGACCTCGGTGCGACCCGGGGCGGTGGCCGGAGCGGACCCGAGGAGGGCGGCCCTGAGGGCCGTGCTGAAGTCCGTGACGGCAGCCGCGTTGTCCCCGGCCCGCAGGCCGGGCTCGAGGTCCGAGGAGAGAAGCTGTTCGAGATCGGCGTTCGAGAGGGGGAACGCGTCGGGGCGCGAGTACCCGTAGGAGTGGTCGTCCATCGCGATCACGAGCAGGAGGTCGCTGCCGCCGAGCGAGCTGCGCGTTGCCGTCTCGGCCGCGAAGTCCGGCGCGGTCAGGCTCCCGGTCGTGTCCGTGAACTGGATCCACAGCTGGACGCCGGTCTCCTTGAGGAGCCGGTCCAGGGCGGCCTGGACCTGGGCCTCCTGCGACGGCGTGAGGGCGTTCACGTCGTCGGTGAGCTGGTGGGCGAGGTTCGTCGGCTGCGATGCCGCGGCCGGCCGGGCGCCGGTCGCGAGGAGCGCCAGCGCGAGGAGCGCGGCCACCGCGCAGGCGGCGGCCGCGACGCGGCCGGCGGGACGGCGACGGGGGCGGAGGGCGGAGGTCATGGTCTCCAGGTGCCTGCTTCGGGCCCCGCGGCGGTGATGCGGCAGGTTCCCCGGCGGGCGACCGGTCCATTCTCGCGCGAACCGCGCGCGGCCGCGCGGCGCCCGGGCGCCCTGTCGCGTCGGGTCGCCGACGCATCGCGGCCCGCCCGCCCCGCCTCGCCGGCCCGCCCGGGCGGTACCATGGCCCCACGGGCGCGCAGGTCCGCCGGCGCCCAGCCCAACCACGTCCCGGGAGACAGCACGCCATGGCCGTCGGCTCGTCCAACTCCTTCGATCTCGTCGTCCTCGGCGCCGGCACCGGCGGCTATTCGGCGGCGTTCCGGGCGGCGCAGCTCGGCCTGCGCGTCGCCCTCGTCGACGAGGACAAGATCGGCGGGACGTGCCTCCATCGCGGCTGCATCCCCACGAAGGCACATGCTCGAGTCGGCCGACTTCTACCACCGCGTGACGGCGAAGAGCCGCGAGCTCGGCGTGCTGGTGGCCGGAGACATCGCGCTGGACTTCGCGGTTGTCGCGGCCCGCCGGGACCAGGTGGTGCGGCGGATGTGGACCGGCGTCAAGAGCCTGGTCGCGAAGAACAAGGTGGAATGGGTGGCCGGGCGGGGTCGCCTCGACGGCGCGGGCAAGGTGCGGGTCGCGCTCCACGGCGAGGACGGGGCGCCCGGGACGGGCGGCGAGCGGATTCTCGAGGCGACCGACGTCATCCTGGCCACGGGGAGCCGGGTCAAGAGCCTGCCCGGGATCAGCCCGGACGGCGCCCGGATCCTGACCTCGGACGACGTGCTGAAGATGTCCGACCTTCCGGCCAGCATCGTGATCGTCGGCGCGGGCGCCGTCGGCTCCGAGTTCGCCTCGATGTTCCACGACTACGGGGTCAAGGTGACGCTCCTTGAGTACCTCCCGGCGATCGTGCCGCTCGAGGATCGCGACGTGTCGAAGGAGGTCGAGCGCAGCTTCCGGCGGCGGGGGATCGAGGTCATCACGAACGCCCGCTTCGATGCCGCCTCGCTGGTCGTCGGCGAGGATGGCATCCGGCTCATGGTCGGCCCCGAGGGCGGCGAGGCGACGGAGATCGCCGCCGACTGCCTGCTGGTCGCCGCCGGGCGCGCGGCCAACGTCGAGGGCATCGGCCTCGAGTCGACGCGCATCACGGTCGAGCGGGGAATCATCCCGGTCGACGGCCACATGCGCACCGCCGAGCCCCACGTGTGGGCGATCGGCGACATCGTGGGCGGGCTGTGGCTGGCCCACACGGCGGCCCACGAGGGCCTGACGGCCGTCCACACCATCGCCGCCGACCCGGACGTCCACGCCATGGACTACGACGCCCAGCCGCGGGCGACCTACTGTCGGCCCGAGATCGCGTCGGTCGGCCTGACCGAGCAGGAGTGCGAGAAGCGCGGGCTCCCGGTGAAGGTCGGGAAGGTCCCGTTCCAGGCGATCGCCAAGGCGATCATCGGCGGCGACTACGAGGGCTTCGCCAAGGTCATCGGCCATGGCGGGACGGGCGAGACGCTCGGCATCCACATCGTCGGCCCGCACGCCACCGACCTGATCGCGGAGGCGTCCCTCGGCTTCACCCTCGAGGCGGAGCCCTGGGAGATCGGTGCCGCGACGCACGCGCACCCGACGCTCTCCGAGGTGATCGGCGAGGCGGCGATGGCGGTCGACGGGCGCTCGATCAACTTCTGATCTCGGAGCGCTCCGCGCCGATCCGCCGAGTGCGCACCGGCGGGCGGGGCAACCGCCCGGGCGGGCAAGCGGGGACTCCCCGCCGCCAACGCCGCACTGTAGGATCGCCCCGTGACCACCGCCGGATCCCCGAGCGCCCAGGATCCCGTCACGCGGTCGGGGCTGACGCCCGAGCGCCTCGTCTCCCTGTTCCGGCTCATGGCGACGGCGCGCGCCCTGGACGAGCGAGCGTGGATCCTGAATTGCTCGGGCCGCGTCCACTTCGTCATCTCGGGCCAGGGCCACGAGGGCGCCGAGGCCGGGGTGACCGCGGCCCTGACCCCCGGCCGCGACTGGTTCCTGCCCTACTACCGCTCGATGACCGGCGTCATGGCGATGGGCATGACGCCCCGCGACGTGATGCTGCAGCAGTACGGGAAGGCCGACGACCCAAGCTCGGGCGGGCGCCAGATGCCCAGCCATTTCGGGCACGCCGGTCACCGGATCTTCACCTCGTCGTCGCCGGTGGCGACCCAGGTCCTCCACGCGGCCGGCATCGCCCTGGCCGCGAAGCTCCGCGGCGTGCCGGAGGTCGCCCTCGTCGCCTTGGGGGAGGGATCGACCAACCAGGGCGACGTCCACGAGGCGCTCAACTTCGCGGGGATCCACCGATTGCCGATGATCCTGCTCGTCGAGAACAACGGCTACGCGATCTCCGTCCCGGCCGAGCGTGAGACGGCAGTCCCGGACATCGCGATGCGCGCCGCCGGCTACGCCATGCCGGGCGTCGTCGTCGACGGCGCCGACGTCGTCGGCTGCTTCCTCGCGGCGCGCGACGCCGTGGCCCGGGCGCGCGCGGGCGAGGGCCCCACCCTGATCGAGGCCAAGGTGACCCGCCTGACCGGGCACAGCTCCGACGACCAGCAGACGAAGTACCGCTCGGCCGAGGAGCTCGCCGAGCTGCGGGCCCAGGACCCGCTGCCGCGCTTCCGCGACGAGCTGCGGGCCGCGGGCATCCTCGATGAGGCGACCGAGGCGGACCTGATGGCCGCCGTCGCGGCAGCCGTCGACGGCGCCAGCGACGCCGCCGAGGCCTCGCCCGACCCGGATCCGGCGACGTTGCTGGACCACGTCTACGCCGAGCCGGGCGACCCCATCTTCGGGCCGCCGCCGGCCGAGGGCTCGGGGAGTGATCGCGTCCCGCCGCCCGGAGCGCCCGCCTGATGCCGATCCGGACGTTCATCGAGGCCATTCGCGAGGGGTTGCGCGACGAGATGCGCCGCGACGAGCGCGTGATCGTGCTCGGCGAGGACGTGGGCCGCAAGGGCGGCGTGTTCTTTGCCACCGACGGGCTGTGGGCCGAGTTCGGCGACGATCGCGTGATCGACACGCCGCTGACCGAGTCGATGATCGCCGGCGTCTCGATCGGTGCGGCCGCCAACGGGCTGCTGCCGGTGGCCGAGATCCAGTTCGCCGACTTCATCTTCCCGGCGATGAACCAGATCATCCAGGAGGCGGCCCGGATCCGGTACCGCAGCAACGGGACGTATGGAGCCCCGATCACGATCCGGGCGCCGTTCGGGGCCGGCGTTCATGGCGCCCTCTACCACAGCCAGTCGGTCGAGGCCTTCTTCGCCCACGTCCCGGGCCTGAAGGTGGTGATCCCGTCAAACCCGCACGACGCCAAGGGCCTGCTGCGGACGGCCATCCGCGATCCGGACCCGGTCATCTTCCTGGAGCACAAGAAGATGTATCGGAGCGTCCGCGGCGAGGTCCCGGACGGCGAGTACACGGTGCCCTTCGGGCGGGCGGCGATCCCGCGGACCGGCAGCCGCCTGACCGTCGTGGCCTACGGGCTCATGGTCCACTACGCGCTGGAGGCGGCGACCCGCGCGGCCGAGGAGGGGATCGAGGCCGAGGTGATCGACCTGCGCACGCTCCGCCCGCTCGACACCGAGACGATCCTGGCCTCGGTGCGCCGGACGGGAAAGTGCCTCGTCGTCCACGAGGACAATCGCTTCGGCGGCTTCGGGGCCGAGGTGGTCGCGCTCGTGGCCGAGGAGGCCTTCGACTACCTCGATGGCCCGGTCACGCGCCTCGCCGGCCCGGACTCCCCGGCCTCACCGAACGCGCTCTCGCTGGAGGAGGCCTTCGTGCTCTCGCCGGCGAAGATCGCCGTGGCGATCCGAACCCTGGCCGCGTACTGACGAGCCCGACCGCGACGCGCCCGTAGATCACCGTGGCGTGCCACGGGCCTTACCGGTGGGCGTGGGCGGCGCGCGTCCCGGCACCCTGGCCTGATGCACCTGCGTGTCGTGCCCGGGCCGGCCCGGCGCGTGCCCCCGTTGGCGGGATGGGCCACACTAGCGTCGAGGCCCGAAGGCCCGGTGAACCGGCGGGACGCCCGGTCCGTACGAAGTGGTGATGCGGGGCACCGCCCCGCACAGGAGGGACCACGTGGCGAAGGTCACGATGCCGCAGCTCGGCGAGAGCGTGGCGGAGGGCACGATCGGACGCTGGCTGAAGAAGCCCGGCGACCGGGTCGAGAAGTACGAGGCCCTCGTCGAGGTGATCACCGACAAGGTGAACGCCGAGGTTCCATCCCCGGTGGCCGGCACCCTCACCGCCATCCTGGTCGAGGAAGGGGCCACGGTCCCCAACGAGACCCCGATCGCCGAGATCGAGACAGCCGAGGGCGCCGAATCTCCCGGGCCCTCCGCGCCCGCGGTCGAGGGGGCCCGACCCGTCGTGGCGACCGCCGCCGCCGTCGACCCGGCCCCGGCCCCCGCCCCGGTCGCGTCTGCGGCTCCGGACCCGGCCCCGGTCGCGTCTGCGGCTCCGGCCCCCGCCGAGTCAGCGCCCCCCGTCGGCGACGCCGACGCCCGCATGACCCCCGCCGTGCGGCGGCTCCTGCGCGAGCACGGCCTCGGGCCCGAACAGGTCACGGGCACGGGCGGCGGCGGCCGGATCACCCGCGAGGACGTGATCGCGGTCGTGGAGGCCATCCGGACGGGCGGCGCGCCGGCGCCGTCTGCGCCCGCCGCGGCGGCAGCGCCCACGACGACACCGGCGTCCACCGCCACGACGCTGCCCGCCCTCGGGCGCTCCGCTCCACCGGCCGCCCCGGCCGGCGCGCCGCTCGGTGTTCCCGCCCGGGGTGGACGAGGTCCTCGTGCCGCAGACGCAGATGCGGAAGGGGATCGCGGCCCAGATGACACGGGCCCTCCAGGTGCCGCATGCCTACGTCCACGTCGAGGTGGAGGTCACGAACCTCGTCCGCCTCCGCGACTCGCTCAAGCGCGACTACCAGGCCCGCGAGGGGATCTCCCTCAGCTTCGTCCCCTTCGTCGTCAAGGCGGCGGTGGAGGCGCTGCGACGGAGCCCGACCTTCAACGCCACCTGGACCGAGCAGGGCCTGGTCGCGAAGCGCCGCATCAACGTAGGGGTCGCCGTCGCGGTGGACGACGGGCTGATCGTGCCGGTCATCCGGGACGCCGACGGGATGTCGATCAGCGGCATCAACCGGGCCATCGCCGACGTGGCCGCCCGGGCTCGGGCGAAGAAGCTGCGCGTCGACGACTTCGGCGGGGGCACGTTCACCGTCGACAACACCGGCTGGTTCGGCAGCAACCTGACGATGCCGATCATCAACGTGCCGGAGGTCGCCATCCTGACGATGGAGGCGATCACGAAGCGGCCGGTCGTGGTGGAGACCCAGCAGGGCGACGTCATCGCCATCCGGCCGATCATGAACATGGTGATCGCGATCGACCACCGCGCCAACGACGGAGCCCAGGCGGGCTACTTCCTGCGCGACGTGAAGTCGTGGCTCGAAGGGGTCGGCCCGGACACCGCGGTGTTCTAGGGAGGCGCCGTGACGGGAGGCCCCGACAGCGCGTCCAGCGCTCCGCCCACGGACGAGCGCGCGCGGCCCTCCATCGCCGAGCGGGCGGCCCGGCGCGAGGAGATGCAGTCGACCGGCCGCGATCGCTACTCGTCGCTCCTGCGCAGCCTCCAGGCCGGCCACGAGATGCCGATCCGCCGACGAGGGGGCCGGATCTCCATCGACTGGCACCCGGTCCTGGGAACCCTCATCAAGGTGGCCGTCGTCGTCGTGATCGCCTACGCCGCAATCAGCTTCGGGACCCAGTGGTGGCGGGAGAACCACGTCGAGACGTGGAGCGGCCCCGATGCCGCGGTCACGTCCGGCGTCCGCCTCGCGGGATGCCCGGCGGCCAACGACATCCGGGTGGATGTGTACCCGTCATGGCTCACGTACGGCGGCAGCGTCTACGTCTACACGGGCGACAAGCGCCCGTTCGTCGGACCGGACACCGCCGGCTTCGAGGGCACGCCCTACGCGAACGGCACGATGCACCTCGCCCTGATCAACAACACGCCCGACGGCAAGACCCGGGACACGGTCCTCGTCTGGCTCGAGGGCGGGATCGCCGGCGTGGAGTTCGCCCGTGCCCCCGACTGCTCGGCGCCGTAGACTCTCGCCATGGGTCGCGAGCTCCCCGTCCTCGGCACCGGCGCCGCCCTCCACGCGCACGCCGCCGGGTCCCCTTCGATCGCGATGGCCGGCACCCTCGACGAGGCCGGCGAGGCGTCCCCCGGGACGGCGCGCGCCCGCCGCCACCCCGACTGGCTGAAGGCGACCATCCCCACGGGGGAGGCCGTCCGGGACCTGCGGCAGCTGCTCCGCGGCCTCAACCTCAACACGGTCTGCGAGGAGGCCCGCTGCCCGAACCTGGGGGAGTGCTGGGACCAGCGGACGGCCACGGTGATGATCCTCGGCGACGTGTGCACGAGGGCCTGCGGCTTCTGCGCCGTGAAGACCGGACGGCCGACGTGGTTCGATCCCGACGAGCCGCGCCGCGTCGCCGAGGCCGTGGCGGCTATGGGCCTGGAGCACGTGGTGGTCACGTCGGTGGCCCGCGACGACCTGCCCGACGGGGGCGCTTCGGTCTTCGCCGAGACCATCGTCCGGCTGCGCGAGCGCTGCCCGGGGATGGGCGTCGAGGTCCTGATCCCCGACTTCAACGGCGACGACCCGCCGCTGCGGGCCGTGATGGCGGCCGGTCCCGACATCCTCAACCACAACATCGAGACGGTCGAGCGGCTCCAGAAGCCGGTTCGGCGGCGGGCCCGCTACGACCGCAGCCTGGGAGTGCTGGCACGGGCCAAGGGGCACGCCCGTGCACTGGGGCGCGACGCGCATACCAAGAGCTCGATCATGGTCGGCCTGGGCGAGGAGCGCAGGGAGCTGCTCCAGGCGTTCCGTGACCTGCGGGCCGTCGACTGCGACGTCCTCACGATCGGCCAGTACCTGCGGCCGACGGTCGATCACCTGCCGCTCGTCCGCTACTACCACCCCGACGAGTTCGCCGACCTGCGGCGCGAAGCCGAGGCGATGGGCTTCCGCCATGTCGAATCGGGCCCGCTCGTCCGCTCCAGCTACCACGCCCGCGACCAGGTGCCCGGCGCCGAGCTGCGGGCTCTTCGCCGCCGGGCCACCGTCAACGCCGACGGCCGGGTGGCGCCCGGCGCCTGACCTCTACCGGTCCCGAGCGCGGTCCCGGGTCCGCGATCCGCGGCCGGCGCGAGCCGCACTCACGCGGGGGGCGCGCGCCCGGATCAGCCCAACCCGGCCACCCACGGCAGCCGGTTCACTGCCTCGCGGATCCGCGGCCAGAGGCGTTCCGGCCCGAAGCGGACCGGGTCGTCGCAGGGCAGGCCGGTCTCGACCCCGGTGGCCTCGATGAGCCGTCGGGCCTCGGCCTCGTCGGGGATGAGCGAGGTGTTCAGGGCGACTGCCACCACCCGCGAGGGCGCGACCGTCGCCGCGAGCCGCTCGTGCAGCTCGATGAAGCCCGGCAGCGGCGCGAGGGGGAAGATCCGGTCCGGGACGTGGCTGAAGTCGTGGTCCAGGAGACCGGGCTGGTGGACCAGGACGAGGGCGTGCGGCGTCGCCCCGTGGATCAGCCCGAGCGTGACCGACGAGTAGGCCGGGTGGTCGAGCGAGCCCTGGCCCTCCACGAACAGCCAGTCGCCGCGCGCCTCGCCCTCCTCCACGAGCCACTCCACCGTGCCGTTGAGGAAGACGCTGACGACCCGGTCGACCGCGACGCCCCAGCCGGCGATCATGATCCCGGTCTGGCCCGTGGGCACCAGCACGGCCGCGTCCCCGCCGTCCCGGGCCGCCCGCACCAGCTCGAGGGCGACGGACATCTTGCCCACGGCGCAGTCCGTGCCGACCGTGAGGATCACCCGCTTGCCCGGGCTGTGCCGGCGTCCCACCGCGGTGTCCATGCGCTCGGGCGGGCGCCGGTAGTCCACGATCGGGACGCCAGCCGCCGCGGCCGCGCGGGCGAGCTCCTCGTCGTCGCCGAGGAGCTGGTGGAGCCCCGAGTGGATGCCCAGCCCGGCGCCGATCGCGGCCAGCACGGTCTCCCGCCACGCGTCGGGCAGCCGCCCGCCGGTGGGCGCGATGCCAAGCAGGAGGTCGGTCGGCGCGAACGAGAGGGCCGCGCCGAGGGTCGCCACGATGGGGATGTCGTGGGCCGGGCCGAGCCAGTCCGCGATCGAGCGGCCGGCGTTGGCCGCGTCGACCACCGCGACGACGGGGTCGGGCCCGTAGCGGATCACGCCGAACGCGGTCTTCGCATCGTGGAAGGTGAGCTGGCCCTCGGCCAGGATGGCGAGGCGACGCGACGCGGGCATTGGACCTTCGGGGCCGGGGGCGGCGGCGGCTCTCAGAGGATCTTGGCCAGGAAGGTCTTCGTCCGCTCGTGGGTCGGGCTCGTGAAGAAGTGCTCGGGCGTGCCCTCCTCGATGATCTGGCCGTCGTCCATCATCACCACGCGGTCCGCGACCTCGCGGGCGAAGCCCATCTCGTGGGTGACGACGATCATCGTCATGCCCTCGCGGGCCAGCTCCTTCATGACCTCGAGGACCTCGCCGATCATCTCGGGGTCGAGGGCGCTGGTCGGCTCGTCGAAGAGCATCAGGGCGGGACGCATGGCGAGCGTCCGGGCGATCGCCACCCGCTGCTGCTGGCCGCCGCTGAGCTGGGCCGGGTAGACATCCTCCTTCGCGGCCAGCCCGACGCGTGCCAGCAGGGCCCGGCCCATCGTCCTGGCCTCGTCGGCAGGCACGCCGCGAACCCTGATCGGGGCCTCGACGATGTTCTGGAGCGCCGTGAAATGGGGGAACAGGTTGAAGCGCTGGAACACCATCCCGACGTCCTGGCGCTGGCGGGCGATGTTGGCCTCCTTGTCCTCCACCAGCTTCCCGTCCACCTCGCGATAGCCGATCAGGTGGCCATTCACGAAGATCCGCCCGCCCTGGATCTTCTCGAGGTGGTTCATGCAGCGGATGAAGGTGGTCTTGCCGGAGCCCGACGCCCCGATCATCACGACCACCTCCTGGCGCTTGACCTGGAGGCTGACGCCCTTGAGGACGAGCAGCTTCCCGAACCACTTCACGACCTCGCGCGCGTCGACGACGATGTCGGTGGCGGGCCGGGGGACGCCGCCGATCGCGCCGAGGAGATCGTTGGAGATCATCGCCATGTCACTGGCCCCCCTCGGCGGGGCGCGGCCGGCCCAATCCGAACACGCGGCGCCACACGGACGGCTGCTCGACCCGGTTCGTTCCGGCGCCGAGGCGGCGCTCGATCCGCTGCTGGATGAAGCCCCAGATGGTGGTCAGGACCAGGTAGTAGATCGCGACGGCGAGAAGGGGCTCGAACGGCTTGAACGTGGCCGACGCGATCGACTGCGCGTTGCGGAAGAGCTCCTCCACGGCGATCACGCTCAGCAGCGAGGTCGTCTTCAGCATGTTGTTGAACTCGTTGCCCAGCGGCGGGATGATCACCCGGAGCGCCTGGGGGAGGACGATGCGGCTCATCGTGAGGCGGTACGTCATCCCCAGCGATTTGGCGGCCTCCGTCTGGCCGGGGTCGACGGACATGATCCCCGCCCGCACGATCTCGCTCATGTAGGCGCCCTCGTTGATCCCCAGGGCCAGGATCCCGGCGATGACCGCTCCCCGCAGGTCGATGCCGCCGACCTGGTACTCGCGGGGGAAGAGGTCGATGCCCAGGAGATAGGGCGTGCCGAAGTAGAGCAGGAAGATCTGGACGAGGACCGGGGTGCCCCGGAAGAACCAGACGTACGACCCGCTGATCGAGCGCAGGGCCGTGTTGCGGGCCATGCCGGCCAGGGCCGAGAGGACGCCCAGGACGATCCCGATCACCTGGGCGACCACCGCGGCATAGATCGTGATCACCAGCCCGCCGATCCACGCCAACGAGGGGTGGAAGACAAGGTCGAGGAAGAAGTTGAGGTCGAACTGGGGAGAGGCGCTGGCGAGAAGGGCGAGCGGATCGACCACGGAGGGTCACCTCACCTCGACGGGAGGCCAGGCGGGCGAGCTCGCCCGCCTGGCGGCCGGTGGACGGGGTGCTACTTGAGGAGGACGACGGCGGCCGTCATGCCCCACTTGTCGACGATGGCCTTGATCGTCCCGTCCGCGTACATGGCGTCGATGGCGGCGGCGACCGCGGCCTTCATGCCGGGGTCGTCCTTGCGGATGGCGATGCCGATCGGGATCGGGGAGATCGGCGTGCCCCCGACCTCGAACTTGCCGGCGTTCTCGGGCTTGCTGTTGTAGTAGGCCACCACCGGCGAGTCGGTCGAGAACGCGTCCACCCGCCCGAGGGCGAGCTGCTGGAAGCCGTCCGTGTCCTGCTGGTAGGTCTGGATGTCGATCTTGGCCTTGCCGGCCTTGACGAGCGCGTCGCTGGCGGCCTTGAGCGCGTCGGCGTTGGTCGTGCCGAGCTGCACGGCGACGGACTTGCCGGAGAGGTCCTCGAGGGTGTGGATGCCATCCGGGTTGCCGGCCGGCACGAGGAGCCCCTGGCCGACCTGGAGATAGTCGACGAAGTCGACCTGCTCGGCCCGCTTCGGGGTGTCGTTCATGCCGGAGATGATCAGGTCGCACTTCGAGCCCGTGAGGGCGGCGATGATCCCGTCGAAGCCGGTGTTGTCGATCTCGTTCGTGACGCCCCAGCGCTTCGCGATCTCGGTCGCGATGTCGACGTCCGAGCCCTGGGCCGTGCTGCCGTCGGCGGCGTAGAACTCCTCCGGCGGATAGCTGACGTCCACGCACCACACGAGCTTGCCGGCGCTCTTGATGCGGTCCGGCGGCACGAGCGCGGCCGCCGTGGGGGCGGCGCTCGCGGTCGCGGACTCGCTCGGCGCGGCCGACGGTGCGACCGACGGCGCCGCGGTCGGGGCAGCAGTGGCAGGCGCGGCCGGGGTCGCGGTCGCGCCGGAGCTGCAGGCTGCGGCCACGAGGATGATGACCACGGCCGCCGCCAGGACGGCCAATCGCGTTGCACGCATCGAGCCTCCTCCCGGCCCCGGCGACGGGGCCGCTCTACTGGAAGGGCGCAGCGTACATCGACATCGGCCCGATCGACAGTCGCCGCGCGTCTCGGCTGCGACGCATCGGCCAGGGCGCCGCTCGATCGGGCCGCCGAACGCTGCCCCGGCACCGCGCTACGCGCGACCGACGCCGCGGTATGCTCGCGGAGTGACCCGCCAGCTCCCCCGCACGGTCCCGCTCGCCGAGCTGCACTGCCACCTTGGTGGCGCGGTCACCCCGGCCATCATGTGGGGCATCGCCCACTCGCAGGGGATCCGGCTGCCGACCAAGGACTACTGGGAGTTCCGCGACACCATCACGGTATCGCCGACCCGGGGCCGCTCCTTCGACGGCTACCTCGAGCTCTTCAAGTGGACGGAGCTGATCCAGTCGAGCCCGCTGGCCGTGGAGCGCGCCGTGTACGAGGTGGTCGGCGGCGCGTATCGCAAGAACAACGTGACCACGATGGAGCTCCGCTTCAACCCGATGAAGCGGAACCGCGGTGGCGAGCAGGACCTCGACCACATCATCGCGGCCGCCGTGCGCGGCATGGATCGGGCAACCCTGGAGTACCCGGTGAAGCCCGGCCTGCTCCTCTGCCTCGACCGGGCCTTTCCTTACCATCTCAACGAGATCATCGCCGAGAAGGCGATCGCGTGGCGCGACCGCGGCGTGGTCGGCGTCGACATCGCGGGTCCCGAGTCGAACGGCTTCCGGGTGAAGGAGTACCGGCGGCTCTTCCAGGAGACGCGGCGCCATCACCTGGGGATCACCATCCACACCGGCGAGTCCGGCCCCGTCGAGGAGATCGCGGAGGTCATCGAGCAGCTCGAGCCGGACCGGATCGGCCACGGCGTGAAGGCGGCCTACGACCCGCGAACGCTGGGCATGATCCGCGAGCGCGGGATCGTGCTCGAGGTCTGCCCGACCTCAAACCTCAACACGCGCGTCGTGTCGAGCTGGGACGAGTTCCGCTGGATCTTCGACACCTTCCGCCGCAACGAGATCCGCTTCACCATCAACACCGACGGCCCGGAGATGCTCAAGACGTACATCCGCGATGAGCTCGCGACCCTCGGCCGCCTCGGGATCCTGACCCTCGACGAGCAGGTCGAGGTCGCTCGCACGGCGATGCAGGCCTCGTTCGTGCCGAACGTCAGCGACGTGCCCCTGCCCCGCCTGGAGCCGGCCCACCGCCAGGAGGTGGAGCGCGAGGAGGCCTGAGGCGCCGGCCCGGGCCCCCGGCCGGGTCAGGGCTCGCGGGGCTCGATCCGGTAGGCGCAGGCGCGATCGCCCGAGGCGATGTGGGAGGTGCGGACGACCCGGGCATCGAGCACCTCCTCGAAGAGCTGGAGCTCGGCCCGACAGGCTGCCGGGTGCCGCGCCGCCGCCCCGAGGATGGCGCAGTTGTGCTCGCGCATCTCCAGCACGCCGTCCTCGGCCGGGGCCGTGGCGGCCCGGCAGATGTAGCCCGACTCGTCCTGGACCACGGCCAGCTCGCGCACCCTGTCGGCCAGGCTCGCCGTCGGCCCGAGGCGCTCGGCAAAACGTGCCTGGATCCGGTCCCGGAGCAGGCGCCGGCGGGCCTGGAAGACCTGCTCCACGAGGGCGGCGCCGCCGACTTCCAGGATCGACTCCAGCAGGGTGGTGGCGAGGCCGTCGTAGTTGGCGGGCAGGCTCCGTTGCGCGGCCGGCGTGATGTCGTAGAGGTGGCGCGGGCGGCCGACGCCGTGGCGGATCGCCTCGCGGGCGACGAAGCCCGCATCCTCCAGCTCGCGGAGCCGCTGGAGCGTGCTGGTCCGGCTCATACCGAGGCGGGTCGCGAGCGCATCGGGACCGGACGCCCCGCCCTCCCGGAGCGCCAGCAGGATCGCCCGGCCATGGACATCGTCGGGGGCGTGGCCGTTGCGAAGACCGTTGGCATGGCCATTCCCGCTGCCGCTTCCGTTCCCGGCGGGTGCATGCTCGATGGGGGCGCTGGGGTCGCTCACGGGCGAAAGGCTAGCATCGGTCGCGTTCAGCCGCCGACGGCGGCCCGCTGGAGGGCCGTTCGCAGCGCCCCTTCGAACCCCGGCGCCCACGGCCCGGGCCCGGCAAACACGTAGGGCGGAGCCGCCACGTGGTCGATACGCGGCCGGGTCGGTCACGTACGAGCGAGCACAGAGGTCCACCGTCGGCCGCAGCTCGTCGAAGACGGCAGGGTTCTTGAAGCCGTAGAAGTACACCCGCGTGGCCGTGGGCTGGTCCAGGCCGGAGGCGTCGAACGCGATCGCGGTCCGGGCCAGGCGCTGGTCGTCGCAGCCCGGATCCCCGGAGACGACGTGGTCGACTCCGATGCCCACCCGGGCGAGCTCCGCCACGATCCCGGCGAAGTCCGTGGGTGTCGGGTTCGGGGCCTGCGCGGTCAGCATCGAGCAGGCCGAGAGGAGGACCGCGATCGTGGCGGCCACGCCAGCGACACGCAGGGCGGGGAGGCGGGTGCGCATCCCGGGAGGCTAGCACCGGGCGTGGGTGGTCGCCGCCGGGCGGGCGGCGTCGCGTTCCGGGGCGGGGGCCGTCCCGGGAACGAAGCCCCGACCGTCGCCGTGCCCCGGCGCGGTACACTCTGACCCATCCCACCGCGCCCCGCGCGGAGCCGGCTCCCGGACGCTCGTCCCGGTGCCCCTGGAGGTCGAGTGCCCGAGATCCGCGCGTTCCGTGCGTTGCGCTACAGCCCCGAGGCCGTCCCCGACCTCACCCGCGTCGTCGCCCCACCCTACGACGTCATCACCCCGGCTCGCCGGGCCGAGCTGGCCGCCCGCGACCCCCGCAACATGGTCGCCATCGACCTCCCGATCGACGACGGCGCCGTCGATCCCGACGAGAAGTACCGCAAGGCAGCGCGAACGTTCGGCGGCTGGCGATCCGAGGGAGTGCTGCGCACCGACCGCCAGCCCTCCCTCTACGTCTACCAGCAGGACTACACGATCCCGGGCTCCTCGGTGCATCGGGTTCAGCGCGGCTTCTACGGGCGGCTCCGGCTGGAGGTGCTCGGAGACGGGGTCCTGGCCCATGAGCGGACGCTGGCGGGCCCGAAGGAGGACCGCTATCGCCTGATGCGGGCGACGAGCGCCAGCTTCTCCGGGGTGATGGTCCTCTTCGATGACCCGACCGGGGTGGCGAGCCGCCTGCTGGCGGAGGCGACGGAAGCTCCGGCCGTGGCCGATGTGATCGACGACGACGGCGTCCGCAACCGCCTCTGGAAGGTTCCCGACGATGGCGGCACGGCGCGCATCGTTGCCGGCCTGCGCGAGGCGGCGGGCCGCGACCCGGTCATCATCGCCGACGGCCACCATCGCTACGAGACCGCGCTCCGCTATCGCGACGAGCGGCGGATGATCCGCTCGTGCGAGGAGGACCCGGCCTACGACTTCGCCCTCGTGCTTTTCATGGACACCGCGGCCCAGCCGCCCCTCGTGCTGCCGACGCATCGCGTCGCCCGATCGGTGAGCACGGCCGACGGTCTGGCCGCCGCCGCCGCCGAATCCGGCCTCTTCGACATCGAGCCGGCGGATCGTGCTGCCCTGGGCGCCGCCTTCGGGCCCGGAGCCGACACGCCGGGCGGGCGAGGCCGGATCGGCCTCTGGACGCGGGCCGGCGGGGCGATCCTCGCCGCCCGCCGCGACGCGTTCGCGCCGCTCCTGCCGGCCGGGGGCGAGGCGCTGAGGAACCTCGACGTCAGCCTGCTCGCGGTGGCCCTCGAGCGCCTCTGCGGCATCGATCGGGCGGCCATCGCGACCGGAGGCCGGGTTGCCTACACCAAGGACGTGGTCGATGCCATGTCCAGCGTCGACGCGCGAGTGGAGTCGGCCGACGCCGCCTTCCTGCTCGAGGGCACGCCGGTCGGTGACATCGCCGCCGTTGCCCGCGAGGGGGACCTGATGCCCGAGAAGAGCACCTATTTCTACCCCAAGCCCCTCACGGGCCTCGTCCTCAACCCGCTCGAGTGGTGAGATGAACGACGACCCGCTTGACCGCGACTGGCCACGGCCGCTCCCCCAGCCCGGGCAGGCCCCGGGCGGCCGGCCCGTGCGCAAGGACGAGATCGACATCGAGGATCGCGGCCTCTACATCGAGAGCTGGCTCCCCGAGCGCCGCTCGCGCCGAAGGCCGCTCTTCTACGTCCACGGGGAGCTTGCCGGCTCATGGCTGTGGGAGCGCTGGCTGCGCTACTTCGCCAGCCGCGGCTGGGAGGGCCACGCCCTCAACCTGGCCAACCATTACTGGAGCCGGACCGCCGACCCGGGGACGCTCACCTTCGACAGCTACCTCGGCGACGTGGTCGCCGGGCTCGAGCGCGTCGGTCCCAACGCGGTGGCGATCGGCCACGGGATGGGCGGTCTCCTCGCCCTCAAGGCCACGGCCGAACGGGTCCGGGTCGCCGGCCTCGTCCTCCTCGATGCCGAGGTCCCGGCGGCGATCCGGCCGCCGGTGAAGCCGCACGTGGTCCGCGACGTCCCGCCGGTGTACGGTCGCTCGATGATCGGCTGGGAGATGCTGCCGGAGAAGCTCCAGCGCGAGAACCGCGACCTCTCGCTCGACGACGTGCTGCGGATCCAGCACCTCCTCGGCCAGAAGCCCCGGGAGTCGGGGCGCGCGCGGGCCTCGATGCTCGGCGGGGTCCCGGTGCGCCCGGAGCTGCTCGCGGGCGTGCCCCTGCTCGTGATCGGATCCGGGGTCGACGGGGCTCCCGCCGCGCTGGCCGCCGAGCGCCTGGCAACCTGGCTCGGGGCCGAGCACGAGCAGTTCGGCGCCTCGTCGCACTACGGGCTCGTCCTCTCGGAGGACGGGCATCGCCAGGTCGCCGATCGCGTGCGGGCCTTCCTGGAGGCGCATCGCCTGTAGGCCGGCACGGCGGGCGGAGCGAGGAGACCGTGTCGTGCCGCCCCGGGACACGTGTCTTGCCGCCCCGAAGGGGCCTCTGGTATCCTCCTCGGCGGTGCCGGCCCGGCCGGCGACCACGTGCCGCATTCGTCTAGAGGCCCAGGACACCGCCCTCTCAAGGCGGAGACCACCGGTTCGAATCCGGTATGCGGTACCAGCCGTACGACCCGACGCCCCCGGTCCGCGCCCCGGGGGCGTTCTTCTTGCGGCTCCCGGCCCGCCGGCCCGGCGCGGCAGATGACCGGAGGTGCGATGCGACCCCAGGCGCCGCGACGGGTGGTGATCCTCACCGAAGGTCAGTTCGGGCCGCATTCGGGCAAGACGGCCTTCGGGGTGATCCGCTACGGGCGCGACGAGGTGGTCGCCGTCCTCGACTCGACGATCGCGGGTCGCAACGTGAGCGAATGGATCCCGGGTCACGACGTCCCCATCGTGGGCACGCTGGCGGAGGCCCTCGTCATTCCGGGGCGACCTGGACCGGACACGATGATCATCGGGATCGCCCCCACCGGCGGCCGCCTGCCCGATGCGTGGCGCCCGATCCTTCACGGTGCGCTCGAGGCGGGACTGGAGCTGCATTCCGGGCTCCACACCTTCCTCGGCGACGACCCCGAGCTGTCGGCTGCGGCCGCGCTCGCGGGAACCCGCATCGTCGACTACCGGCGCCCGCCGGAGCGCTTCGAGACCGCGGTCGGCCGGCGCCATGGGCCCGGCTCGCGGGTCATCCTGACGGTCGGGACCGACTGCGCGATCGGCAAGATGTCGGTCGCCCTCGAGCTGCGGGACGCCGGCCTGGCCGCCGGCGACTCGGTCGCCTTCGTCCCGACGGGCCAGACGGGCATGATGATCGACGGTTGGGGGGTTGCCGTCGACCGCGTGATCAGCGACTTCCTGAACGGCACCGTCGAGTGGCTCGTGGAGGAGGGTGAGCGGCTGGGAGACTGGGTCCTGGTGGAGGGGCAGGGGAGCCTCGACCATCCCGCCTACAGCGCCGTGACCCTGGGCCTGATCCACGGCGCCACGCCCCACGCCATGCTCCTCGTCCATCGGGCCGGCCTGGCCGCGCACGACTTCGATCACCTGCCCGACCGCTCCTTCCCGATCGCGCCGCTGCGCCCCTTCATCGAGCTGCACGAGCGGATCGCGGCGACCGTGGCGCCTTCGCGCGTCGTGGGCGTGGCCGTGAACACGTCGCTCTACCCCGATGAGACGGAGGCGCGCCGCGTGATCGAGGGGATTGCCGCCGAGACGGGCCTGCCGGCCGCCGACCCGGTGCGCTTCGGCGCCGGGGACTTCTGGGGTGCGATCAAGTCGGCCGTGGAGGCCCTGCCCTGGGTTGGGGGCGACCGATGAGACCGGGCTGGGACCTGCGGGTCCGGATCCTGACGATCCCGTATCGCGAGCCGTTCCGGATCGCCCGCTCGGCCCACGGCGAGGGCGGGACGATGACCACCGTGATCGTCGAGCTGCGGTCGGATCGCCTCCCGGGCCTCGTCGGCATCGGCGAGGGCTACCCCGAGCCCTACTACGGCGAGACGACGGCGACGATGCCGGTCGTGATGGAGGCGCTCCTCGAGGCCGTCGAGCCCGCCAGCCTCGACACCAGCAGCCCGGCCGCCGCGGGCGCCTCGCTGGCGGCCGTAGGGGCGGCGTTCGAGGGGACGATCCGCGGCCACGGGGCCGCCAAGTGCGCCCTCGACATCGCCCTCCACGACCTCGCCGGAAAGGCCACCGCGTCGCCGGTCCACGCGCTCCTGGGGCTCTCGGCGGAGATCCCGCCCACCGACTTCACGCTCGGCCTCGACGAACCCGCCGCGGTCGCCGAGCGAGCGCGCCGGGCAGCCCGATTCCCGGCCCTCAAGATCAAGGTGGGCGGACCCGCCGACCTGGCGACGCTCGAGGCGGTCCGCGAGGTCTACGGCGGCCCCCTGCGAGTCGATGCCAACACCGGCTGGACGCCCGAGGTCGCGATCGCCCTCGTGCCGGATCTGGTCCGCCTCGGCGTGGAGCTGATCGAGCAGCCGTTTCCGCCCCGGCGGTACGACTGGCTGCGAGAGCTGCAGGCGAGGTCGCCGCTCCCGATCGTGGCCGACGAGAGCGCGGTGGTGATGGAGGACCTCGACGCGCTGGTCGGCGTCGTGGACGGGGTGAACGTGAAGCTCGCCAAGTGTGGCGGGGTCGGCCCCGCGGCCCGGATGCTGGCCCGCGCTCGGGAGCTCGGCTTCCGCACGTTCCTGGGCTGCATGGAGGAGACGAGCGTCGGGATCGCGGCCTCGGCGGCGGCCGCGTCGCTGGCGGACTGGGTCGACCTGGACGGTTGCCTGCTCCTTGCCTCGGACCCGTTCGAGGGCCTGGTCCTGGGCGACGACTGCCGCTGGTTGCTCGGCAGCGCACCGGGCCTGGGGGTGCGGCCCCGGAGCTGATACCCGGGCCCGGCACCCCGACCGCGTGTCCACCAACTTCCGGGGCCGGGTTGGGACCGTCCACCAAACACCCGCCCCTGTGGACAAGTCGGGGGGACTGTTGGTGGACAAGGCCCTTACGGCCGGGATGCCCGGCGGATACGATGCACGGGTTGCCGGCGCCGTGGAGAGCGGCAGGCGACAGTCCCGGGCCACCGAGGCCGTGTCCCCGCAGTGCAGTCGCACCGTCCCCCCACGGCGACTGCAGTCCCATCTCGCTTAGTGGTACGTACTGCGCCGTGCGCAGGGAGGAGAGGTCGTCGATGGATTCGCGCGCCCCCGCGCTCGATGCGGCGGACCCCGAAGCCGTGGAGTTCGTCCGGTTCTGCCGGGCTCGCCGGCGGGTCGGGTGGCCCGAGCTCTACGACGAGATGTGGGCGGTGGCGAGCCGTGGACTCTTCCGGGGGTACGACTTCTCCGAGCTGGAGGACCGCGGCATCTGGTTCAGCCTCTTCGGCACCCGCGACCTGGCCGCGCTCGCCGCGGCCGTGATCGAGGAGGAGCGGGCGGTGGGCGGCCCCGGCGGACCGGGCGGGTCGGGCCGGGAGCGGCTGCGCGTCGTGATCGCGGCGGCCGGCTGAAGGGTCGGGCCGTCACGGCCATTCGGGCCGTCCTGGCCACTCGGGCCGCTACGCCCGGATCTGCCGCCGGGCCATCTCGCCCTCGATCTGTCGCTCCGCCTCGACGTACGTGTCGATCTTCTCCCGCAGCTGGTTTGCCTCGGGCGTATAGAGGTGGACCTGCTGCTGGAGGATGTAGCTGAGCCGCCGGCTCGTCATCCGGACGTGGTCGAGGTTCTTCATCAGGACCAGGGGGTCCATCGCGGCGAGGTCGTCCGGGTGGTACATGGGGTTCATCGCCCCCGAGTGTAGCGGAGCGTCAGCGCCGCGGCGGCCACGTCCAGTCGATCGGGAGCGACGCCCCGGCGAGGGCCCGGCGCCGGCCGACCTCGGACGTTGCGAGCACGAGGATTCGGTCGACCTTGGTCGCCTGTCCGGCCTCGCTGCCCCAGAGCCTGGTCATCTTGCGGGGCGCGGCGATCTCGTCCCGGGCGACGCCGGCCAGCACATAGCCGGCGGGGCGGGCCGCGCCCTCCCAGGCCTCGTCGGCGAGGCCGATCGCGAGCCCGTCGGCGGCAGCCCGGCCGCGTTCGATCTCGACGTCACCGAGCACCAGGGCGATCACCGCGTCGCCGGCAAGGGCCGGACGCAGGCCGTCGAGGACGTCGCGCAGGAACGCGAGGTAGGGCTCGCGGCGATGCGCATCATCGAGGGTCGCATCGATCTCGGCCGCGGAGAACCCGAGGAACCAGGTCCGCAGCCAGTTGTAGTAGCCGTACTTGAGCACCCCGAGGTAGGGCGGGGAGGTGAGAACGAGCCGTGCCCGGTCGGGAAGGGACCGCACCGCCAGCGCGGCCCGGGCGCGCTGGCCGGCGTCGCGGGCGTCGCCGAGGAGGGCGATCCCGGGCGCTGGTGGACGGCCGTCGCGGCCGAGCCGCCGCAGCTTCGCTCCGAGGAGCTCGAACAGGTCGCGCTCGGGAGAGGCGAAGCGCGTTCGGGCGGCGTAGTCGCGGACGTAGCCCGGGGCCATGCTGAACGTATTCGGCATCACCTCCGACAGGTAGCCGGGCCGTTTCCCGTGGAGGATCCCGGCCAGGGCCGCCGCCAGGAATCGGTCGGCGGGCTCGTCGAGTCGAAGGCGGCTGCGGACGAACAGCAGCTGGGCCAGGGTTCGCGAGTGGAAGGAGAGCGCGACCTCGGCCGGGACCGGCTCGATCCCTGCCGTTGCGGCTCCGCCGCCGCCCGCCGCCGGCACGTCGACGCGGCATCCTGCCGTGACGTCGTCGGCGAGCAGTCGCCACTCGGCGCCCTCGAGCGACCAGTCGATGCGCAGCAGCGCAAGGCGTGCCGCCAGGGCCCGATCCGGGGGCGGCTCGAGCTTGGCCGCGGTGAGCACGAACGCGAGGGGGTTGAGGTCGTTGCCGACGCCGATCCGACCCTCGGCGCAGGCCTGCAGGGGCGTCGTCCCGCGACCCGAGAAGGGGTCGATTACGACGTCGCCCGGGCGCGTGTAGCGGGCGATGAAGGCGTGGGCGAGCGCAGCCGGGAAGCTCGCGAGGTACGAGCACATCGGGTGGTAGGCATGCCCCCATAGCCGCGGCTGCGCCTTCCAGTCGAGCTCGATCGGCAGGGCGGGCAGCGGTGCGAACGGGAGGGCCATCTGCCCCGGAGCGGGGCCGGCGGCGGCGACCCGACGCGCCGGCGACCTGCTGGTCCCCCGGACGGACGGCCTGCGCTCACGGCTCCGGGCACCGGCGCGCGTGCCCGCGGGATCGGCGGGCACCGCCTCGCCCGGCAGGAGCAGCGGGGCACGATCGGCCATCGGGGCTCGCCTCCGGGTCACCGCGCGGCACTCGGGGCGCGGGGTCGCGGAGCATAGCACCGGCCCGGGCCGATTCCGGGGCCCGGAGGAGCACCCCGCCCCGCTGGCAGAGCGCAGGTCGGCCCAGGCGCGGTAGCCTGACGTCATGGAGGGCAGGCGCGAGATGACCGTCGGGGCGATGCTCAGGCATCCAGCCGCGTTCCTCCCCCTGGTCATGTCGTTGGGCGCCCTGGCGATGGTCGTCTGGTTCGTGGGAGCCCATGGAATCGTGCGCCAGGCGGACGAGAGCGCTCAGGCGCGTGCCTGGCAGGTGCTCATGGCTGCGCAGGTGCCCGTGATCGCGTACTTCGCGCTCCGGTGGCTCCCACGCGCACCTCGGCCGGCGCGGATCGTGCTGACGCTCCAGGTCATCGCTGTCATCCTCGCGGCAGCGCCCGTCCTGCTGCTCGGCTTCTGAAGAGCTGCCGCAGGTTGCGGAGCCAGGGGGACAGGGGCTGGCCGTAGCCCTTTCTGCGGGTCGACAGCAAGGCGTCCCCACGGTGACCACGGACCGCAAGGCGTGCGACCGGGCTTGGGCCGGAGGTCGCGATCGAAGGCGTCGAGGTAGGCGGGCTGGGATAGAGTGTCCGTGCCGAACGGGGCCCCCGTAGCTCAGGGGATAGAGCGAGGGACTTCTAATCCCGAGGTCGCAGGTTCGAATCCTGCCGGGGGCGCCACCCCGGGCGCAGCTGCTCCGACGCCACGATGACGAGCGCGACCAACCCGGCGACGAGCAGGATGGCCGCCGCCCGGCGGATGCCGTCCGGGTCCGCGGCCCACCAGATGATGCTGTTGGCGTAGCCGATCAGGTTGAGCAAGCCGCCCAACGCCGCCCCGATGGCCGCGGACATCCCGAGGATCCCACCGGCCCGAAAGGCCATCGCGTGGCCCCGCGCGAACAGCAGGAGGCCCGCGGCGACCAGGGCCAGCACGGCCGTGATCCAGGCGGGGGCGGACAGGCTGGACGCCTGGCCGGCGGCGATGCCCGAGGGGTCGACCGCGGGCGCGGTCGAGAGGCCGAACCAGGCGCACGCCGCGGCCACGCCCACGAGCGACAGCGCCGGCACGACGGCCGCCAGGGTCGAGCCCGTGGTTCGTCTCCCGGTCATGGCGGCCCTCCGCTGCTGGACGGAGATCGTACTCGGTCGGGCGTCCGATTCGGTGCACTCCTGCACCGGTCCGCCAGTACTCCAATCCCACCACCAAGGTACGGCTTGGCCCGACCCGCCCCAAACCCCTAGCCTCCGCTCGGCAACCACACCAACCGCACCCACGGCGTCCCGACGCCCCCGGCGCGCCCCCGTAGCAGACAGGCGAGGAACCCCCGAATGGCCGTCAGCGACTTCGGACCGCTGCTCACCGCCAGCGAGGTGGCCGAGATGCTCCACCTCCACGTCAACACCGTGAAGCGGCTCGGAGATCGCGGGGAGCTGCCGTTCTTCCGCGTCTGCTCCCGCGGCGATCGGCGCTTCCGCCTGGAGGACGTGATGGCCTTCCTGGCGCGGAACGCCCGGCTGACCGCCTGATCGTCCGCCGCCCGGGCCGGCCACCTCGCCCGTCGACCACCGGCCCCCTCGGCGCGGCCGGCTGCCGGTCCGCCCGGCGATCAGCTCCCGGCCTGCTCGATCGCGACCGGGGTCGTGGCCAGGACGCGCCTGAAGATCGCGAGCGCCTCATCGATCTCAGCGCTGGCGACGTCGAGCGGCGGGATCCAGCGGATCACGTTGTGCTGCACGCCGCAGGACAGGACGAGAAGCCCCTCGTCGGCGCAGCGCTGGATCACCGTCTCGCACGTCGCCCCATCGGGCTCCCGCGTGTCGCGGTCGGCCACGAACTCCACGCCGATCATGAGCCCCGGCCCCCGGACATCGCCGATCCGTGCGTCGCCGGCGGCGATCTCGCGCAACCCGGCCGAGAGCTCGGCCCCGCGCACGGCGGCGTTTGAAACCAGGTCCCGCTCGCGGATCTCCTCGAGGACGGCGAGGCCCGCGGCGCAGCTGACGGGGTTGCCGCCGAACGTGGTGCCGTGGGCGCCCCTGCCCCAGCGCTCCTGGAGGGCCTTCGAGCTCGCCAGAGCGGAGAGGGGCAGGCCGTTCGCGATCGCCTTGGCCATGCAGACGACGTCGGGGACGACGCCGGCGTGCTCGAACGACCACATCCGGCCCGTGCGCCCGAAGCCCGCCTGGACCTCGTCCGCGACGAGGAGGATCCCGTGCCGGTCGCAGACGTGGCGGAGGACCTGCAGGAAGGCCGCCGGCGCCGGGATGTAGCCGCCCTCGCCCTGGACGGGCTCGACGATGATGGCGGCCACGCTTTCCGGCGGGATGGTGGTGTGGAGAAGGCTCCGCAGGTGGCCGAAGCTCACGTCGACCGCCCGCTCCTCGTCGCCGCCGAAGTCGCGGTAGACCGAGGGGTACTGGGACAGGTAGACGCCCGGCAGCAGCGGCTCGTAGCCCCTGCGGTAGTTGATGTTGGAGCTGGTGATGCTGGCGGCGCCCAGGGTCCGCCCGTGAAAGCCGCCCCGGAAGGCGATGATCCCGGGGCGCCCGGTCACCCGCCGCGCCAGCTTGATCGCGGCCTCGATGGCCTCGCTGCCCGAGTTCATGAAGAAGATCGAATCGATCGGGTCCGGGAGGGTTCCCGCCAGCTCGCGGGCGAGGCGCACGGTCGGCTCGGCGTAGCCCATGGCCGCCATCGGCGCGATCAGGCGGTCCACCTGGGCGTGGATCGCCGCCGTCACCCGCGGGTTGCGGTGGCCGAGGACGCTGACGGCGATCCCGTTGGCGAAGTCGAGGTACGACCTGCCGTCCGTGTCGTACAGGCGGTGGCCCTCCCCGTGGCTCCACGACCGCTCGAAGTAGCGGCCGAGGACCGGCGTCATGTTGTCCTCGGCGAGCGCAGCCAGGTCGAGCCCGGCGGCGGACGAGGCCGCGGCGGGGGTGGTCATCGTGTCCATGGGAAGGCCCTCGGGTACGTCGCCGGCCGGGCCGAACGGGGGCGGGCTGCGGCGGACCTGGGGCGAGTATAGGGGTGTCGCCAGGTGCGAATCACGCGACGCCCGATCGTTCGCGATCCGGCCGGACCTACAATCCGGGAGCCGGCCGGCCCGCCCGGGGCCCGCATCTCGAAGCCGCGTGGGAGCCCGCCCGTCCGTGATCGACCTCAGCCTCTCCGCCGAGAACCGCCTGGTGCGCCAGTCCGTGCGCGAGTTCGTGGAGGCAGAGATCCTCCCCAACATCCGCGAATGGGACGAGCGCGGCGAGGCGCACCCGGAGATCTTCGCCAGGATGGGTGAGCTCGGGTACCTGGGGGCGCCGATTCCGGAGGAGTGGGGCGGCGCTGGCCTCGACTACATCGCCTTTGCCATCCTCTGCGAGGAGCTCGAGCGCGCCGACACGGCCTACCGGGTCGTGATGAGCGTGCACGCCGGGCTCAACTCGCTGGCTCTCCTCCAATGGGCGACGGACGAGCAGAAGCGGCGCTGGCTCGTGCCCCAGGCGCAGGGCACGAAGCTGGCTACGTTCGCCCTCACGGAACCCGGGGTCGGCACGGACGCGGGGGCGCTGGAATCGACCGCCCGGCGCGAGGGCGACGCGTACGTCCTCAACGGCTCGAAGATCTGGATCAGCCTGGCCGATCTCGCCGACCACTTCCTCGTCTTCGCCTCAGTCGACCGCACGAAGCGGCATCGCGGCGTGAGCGCGTTCATGGTCGAGCGCGGCACGAAGGGGCTCACGACCGGGACCCTTCACGGAAAGCTCGGGATCCGGGCAGGCAACACTGGACTGGTGGCCCTGGACAACGTCGAGGTGCCGGCCGCAAACCGGATCGGCGACGAGGGCGAGGGGTTCCTCGTCGCGATGAGCGCCATCGACCAGGGGCGCTATACGGTCGCCGCCGGCGCCGTGGGCCTTGCCCAGGCCTGCCTCGACGCCAGCGTCAAGTACGCCCACGAGCGGGAGACCTTCGGGCAGGAGATCGGGCGGCACCAGCTGGTCAAGCAGATGATCGCGAACATGGCGCGGGGGACCGAGACGGGTCGCCTCCTCGTCTGGCGGGCTGGCTGGCTCAAGAACCACGGAGTCCGCACGACCCGCGAGACCTCGCTGGCGAAGTGGCACGCCACAGAGCATGGGGTGCAGGCGGCCCTCGACGCGGTCCAGGTCCACGGTGCCAACGGCTACTCGAACGAGTTCCCGGTGGAGCGCTACCTGCGCAACAGCAAGGCCGCCGTGATCTACGAGGGGACGAGCCAGCTGCACACCCTGATCCAGGCCGATTACGCGCTGGGCTACCGCGAGGACCGCCCCATCCGCTGCGAGCCGCACCCCGCCCAGGGCTTCGAGCGCTGGCCCGCGCTGGGCCGCCATGACTGAGGCGGACGGGGAGGGGCCGGGCAACGGGCCCGACGGCTCCGCCGGCGAGCCGGAGTTGGAGGATCGGGCCGCGAGCCGGTCGGCTCCGGAGGCCCTCGACCCGGTTCCCTACGACGCACCGTGGCGGGAAGCCAGCCGCCGGTTCGCCGCCGCCTGGGAGCTCGGCCACAGGGGGACCCGCGTCGCGCTCGCGATCGCTGGGCTCCTCGCGGCGGCGCTCCTGGGAGCGTTCCTGTTCGGCCTCTGGCACGTCGTCGTGGGCGGCATCCTGAACGGCAACTGGAACGCGGCTGGCTTCGGGTTCGCCCTCGCCAGCGTGGCCGGGGTGCTCCTCTGGATCGAGGCCTCCATCGCCCGCCGCTTCCTGCCCTCGGCGCCCCGGACCTGATCGACGCACGTTCACCGCGACGATCGCGGCCGTCCCCAGGCGCCCGCGCTTCGACCGGCGGGAAAGGAGACGACGCGCTAGTGCCAGATCGGGCCGTACGCGTGCTCGCCCCGGAGCGGCCGTCCGGCGGCGAACCGCTCGAGCGCGAATGGCACCAGGTCGACCGAGGTCGCCGCGCCGTCGAGGATCAGCTCGGCCATCCCCAGCCCGATCGCGGGCGCGGTCTTGAACCCGGTCCCGCTGTGCCCGCAGTCCAGGTAGAAGCCGTCCGGCCCCGCGGCGCCGAGGATGGGGCGCTGGTCGGGGGTGATCCCGTCCTGGCCGCTATGGGCGGAGCGGAAGGTGCCATCGGCGAGCGCCGGCATCCGCCGCACCACGCGGTCTGACGACCCGATCGCTGAATCCCGGGGCGGCGCTGGCGGTGTCTCGATCCGGCGAGCCGCCGATCGCGTTCTCGTCCTCCAGCCCGACCAGCACCAGCTCGGTGCCCTCCGGGCGAAAGTAGAGCGAGTTCGGGTTGTCGATGACGACCGGGAAAGGCAGGGCGACGGACGACGGCGCCCCCAGGAATGCCGTGTCGTGGCGCCAGACCTGCAATGGGAGATCGAGCCCGACCAGGGCCGCCACCCGGGCCGCCCAGCCGCCGGCGACGTCGGCGACGAGAGGCGCGGAGAACGACCCCCTGGTCGTCTCGACGCCGGCCACGGCGCCGGCGGCGACCGGGATCGCGGTCACCTCGGCGCCCTGGACGAGACGTGCCCCGCGGTCCCGGGCAGCTCCCAGGAAGCCGGTAGCGGTCGCGGCGGGATCCGCGTAGCCCGACCCCGGCTCGAACGCGGCCACGTCGGCGTCATCGACGGCGAGGGCCGGACACAGGCCCCGGATCTCGTCGGCGCCGACGACCGACGTCTCGATGCCCACCGCCTGCTGCATCGCGACATTCGCCCGCAGGAGGTCGGCCCTTGGGCCCGACTCGAGCCACAGGAAGCCGGCGCGGGTGAAGCCGCAGTCGCCCCCGATGCGGGCCGGCCAGTCGCGGAACCAGGGGAATGACGCCCACGCGAGGCGTGCTTCCGCGGCCAGGTCGTAGTGCATTCGGACCAGGCCGCTCGAGCGCCCGGTCGCGCCGGCGGCAACGGTCGAGCGCTCCACGACGACGACCCGCGCCCCGCGACATGCCAGGTGATAGGCGAGGCTGGCGCCCTGGACGCCGGCCCCGATGACGATGACATCCGCCGTCTCGGCCACGTCGTGCCTCCTGCTCCTCGTCTGGATGCCCCGCGACGCGCCGGTCGGTGCCGCCCGGCCCGTCGGTCGCGACCGCCTACGTGATCGGCTCGAAGCGGGCCTGGAAGAAGCGCAGGTACGTCGGCTCGTAGACCATGCGCAGCCCGGTGGCGGCCTCGCGGGCGTCGAAGCAGGCCTTGACCAATTCGGCCACGACGTCCATGTGGGCCTGGGTGTAAACACGGCGAGGGATCGTGAGGCGAGTCAGCTCGAGCTGGGGGCGCTTGTGGTCGCCCGTCTCGGGATCGCGGCCGGCCGAGACGATCCCGCGCTCCATCGACCGGATGCCGGAGTCGAGGTAGAGCTCCGCGGCCAGCGTCTGGGCCGGGAAGAGATCCTGGGCGAGGTGCCCGTAGAAGCGCCGGGCATCCAGGAAGATCGCGTGGCCGCCGACCGGCCGCACGATCGGGATGTCCCACTGCTCGAGGAGCTCGCCGAGGTAGCGCACCTGGCCGACCCGCGAGCGCACGTGCTGGTCCTGGACCGACTCCTCGATCCCGATCGCGAGCGCCTCCATGTCGCGCCCGGCCATCCCGCCGTACGTGTGCAGGCCCTCGTAGACGACCACGAGGTTGCGCAGCTCTTCGAAGGTCTCTCGGTCGTTGACCGCCAGCCAGCCGCCGATGTTGACGAGGTTGTCTTTCTTCGCGCTCATCCAGGCCCCGTCCGTGAGCGAGCAGAACTCGAGCAGGATCTCGGCGATCGAGTGGTCCGCGTAGCCGGCCTCACGCTCCTGGATGAAGAGCGCGTTCTCCACCATGCGGGTGGCGTCGAGGAGGACCAGGATCCCGCGCGGCTCGCACCACGCCCGAAGGTCGCGGGCGTTGGCCATGCTGACGGGCTGCCCGCCGGCCATGTTGACGGTGCCGGCGAGGGAGACGTACGGGACCTTGTTGGCACCGACCTCGGCGACGAGGCGCTCCAGCTTCGCCAGGTCGACATTGCCCTTGAAGGGGACGATCGCTGCCGGGTCATGGGCTTCGTCGACGATGACGTCGTGAAAGGTGGCCCCGGCCAGCTCCTGGTGAAGCCTGGTCGTGGTGAAGTACATGTTCCCCGGGATGTGATCGCCGGGCTTGATGAGCGTCTGGCTGATGAGGTGCTCGGCGCCCCGGCCCTGGTGCGTGGGCACCACGTGACGGTACCCGTAGAAGCGCTGGACGGCCGCCTCGAGGTGGTAGAAGTTGCGGCTGCCCGCGTAGGCCTCGTCGCCGAGCATCATCCCGGCCCACTGGCGATCGCTCATGGCCGAGGTCCCGGAGTCCGTGAGGAGGTCGATGTAGACGTCGTCGCTGTGCAGGAGGAACGTGTTGTAGCCGGCCTCGGTCAGCGCCGCCTCCCGCTGCGGGCGCGTGGTCACCGTCAGCGGCTCGACCATCTTGATCTTCCACGGCTCGGCCCAGCTGCGGCGATTGTGCTGCTGGCCCATCGTGGCGAGATGGTCGTGGCTCTCGGACATTCGAGGCTCCTCGGGGTGGCCGGCTCGGGCGGCTCGGAGTTGTACGCGGGCGGGGGCGGGGGCGCGCCGCGTGAACGCCGCCCGGTGGGCAGTCTGCCACCAGCGCATCGCCGGCGCGGGTCCCGGGCGCGGCTCCGGGCCGGCGCGGCCCCCCGCCGTCCCTGGTTGCCGCGAGGCCTCAGGCCGGCTCGCCGAGCTCGTCGGGGACCGTAGTCCGCGATTCGCCGCCGCGGGCCCGCACGATCACGGCGACCGCGACCACGATGATCCCGCCGGCGACGATCGTGCGCGGGTCCAGCGGCTCCGCAAGCACGAGCGCGCCGAGCATCACCGCGATCACCGGGTTCACGTAGGCGTAGGTCGCGACGAGCGAGATCGGGGCGACCCGGAGCAGCCACGTGTAGGTCGTGTAGCCGATGAGGGACCCCACGACGATCAGGTAGACCAGGGCGGCGATCGACTGCGGGCTGATGTCCGCGAGGCGAACCCGGAAGATGTCGCCGGTGACGACCGCGAGGATCCACAGGATCGCGCTCCCGGCAAGCATCTGCATTGCCGTTCCCACGAGCGGGCGGCGAGGCAGCCGCGCCGTGCGGCTGTACAGGGATCCCGTCGCCCAGAAGACGGGGGAGAGGCAGACGGCGGCGACGCCGAGCGGATCCAGGGACGCCGATCCGCCGGCGGGCCAGACGAGGACGGCCACGCCCGCGAAGCCGATGACCGTCCCCACCACGACCGTCCGCGTGAGCACGACCCCGAAGAAGACGCGCCCCAGGATGGCGATCCACAACGGGAGCGTGGCGATGATCAGGGCAGCGATCCCCGACGGCACCGTCTGCTCGCCAACGGCGAGGAGCCCGTTCCCGCCTGCCAGCAGCAGGCCGCCGATGATTGCGGCGTCGCGCCACTCGGGGCGGCCGGGCCGGTCGCCGACGGCATCGCCCCGGCCGATGGTCGCGGCATAGAGGAGCGCCCCGGCGATCGCGAAGCGCACCGCCGACTGGGTCAGCGGCGGGATCGTCTCGACCGCGACCCGGATCGCCAGGTACGTGGAGCCCCACACGACGTACAGGGCCACGAGCCCGACGGCGACGCGCATCGGGGACGACGGCGCGTAGGGCACGACGGCACGAATGGACATCGCAGGGAGGATGGCACTCCCGGGCCGGCCCTGCTCGCGGGTTCAGGCCGTCCGCACCGCGACGTGCATGCCACAATCGAGCGGTCATGACGCTCGACGATCGCTTCGACGATCTCGTCACGAGCCTCGGCGGCTTCTATCGCGCCTGGGTCATCCAGCTCGGACTCGAGCTGGGGCTGTTCGCGGCCCTGCGGGACGCCGGTGCCGCCGGGCTCACGCCCGCCGAGCTGGCAGCGGCCACGGCCACCGCGCCGGACCCGATCGAGTCCTGGTGTCGGGCGGCATACGCCTGCGACCTCCTCGAGGACGAGGGCCCCCGCGTCCGGCTCGATGCGGTGACGGGCGCGATCCTGCTCGACGAAGATCGCCCGGAGTACCTCGGGGGGCAGTTCACCTACACCGTGACTGCCAGCCTCGACTACGACGCGATGGCCGAGCTCATGCGGTCAGGCCGAACCGTCCCGAGCCGCCCGCCGCGCTACTACCGCGCCATCGAGCAGCTGACGCGGCAGGACATCGCAGTCTTCTTCGAGGAGGCGCTGACCGCCATCCCCGACCTCGTGGTCGAGCTCTCCCGCGGCGCCGATGTGGTCGACCTCCAGTGCGGCGCCGGCCGCTGGCTGGTGGCCGTCGCCCGGCGCTTCCCGGCCGCGCGCCTCGTCGGGATCGAGAGCGAGCCGAACTCCGCGGCCCGAGCCGCGCGGCTCGTCCAGGAGTCGGGACTCGAGAATCGGATCCGGATCGAGACCGGCGACGTCGCGGCGATCCCCCACCGGGCCGCGTACGACCTCGCATACTTCCAGCACGCCCTGCACGAGATGGCCGACCCGGCCGCCGCGCTGGCCGCGGCCTGGCGGGCGCTCCGCCCCGGCGGGCGCCTCCTCGTGCTCGGCTGGTGCCTGCCGTCGAGCCGCGAGGACCTGGCGTCCGTGCTCGGCCAGCTGATCACCGGGGTCGCCCTCGACGTGGCCCTGCACGACGGGCGGCTCCGCACCGTCGAGGAGTACGGCGATCTCTTCCGGGCCGCCGGCCTGCCGCAGCCGCTGGCGATCTGGCTGCCGTCCGACGCCACCCTGCTGGTCGTCCAGCGTCCGGCCTGACGGGGGTCAGGGTTTGCCGTGACGAGCCGGGCCGGCTTCGGGCCGCGCGCGAACGCCGCCGGCGCCCTTCTCCTGGCGTGGGAGACGCCCGATCCCGCCCGGGTTCGGGGCCTGCTCCGGGCCGTCGGCTTCGTCCCGGCGCCCCAGGACAGCCTGGCAGTCACCGGCCTTGCGCTGTTCGTTCGGGAGGCCGCCGGCCCCGACCGCCTCCGGGCCATCGACGCGCCAGAGCCCGCCGCGCCGTCGCGTTCTCGTGGGCGACATCCGGGATCCACGGCCATCCGGCTGCGCGCCGTCGGCCTGGCCACCGTCGACGCCGGGCGGGACGCCAACGGGCCGGCCCGCGGAGCCGGCGGGTTTCCCGGTGATTCACTCCTGGGCGCGAGTGCGGCTGGCACGCCCGATGCCCGGCTGATCCTCCTCGAGCCGATCACCGAGGGTCGGCTGGCGTCGTCGCTTGCCCGTCTCGGAGAGGGGCCCGTCGCGATCTACCTGCAGATGGGACGCGCCGGCCTTGAGCGGGCCCTGGCCCGGCTCGCGGCCGGCGGCGCTGCCGGCCGGGACGGCCCGGGTCCGTTCGGGCCGCAGCATCTCGCCTGGACGAGCCCCCCGTGGGGGCCCCATGTGCTTGCTGCTGACGCCGCGCGTCGTCGCCGGCCAGTTCGAAGGCGACGGCTCGGCTACCATCGAGCCATGATCGAGAACGAAGCCGATCCCCAGTTCCGCGACGCCGATCCGGCCGACGCCGACTGGATCGCCGGGCTGCTGTCGGACGAGGGGTACCCCGCCGGGGGAAGCGACGTCGTACGTCGCCTCGAGCGGTTCGCCGAGATGGGATCGCTCGTCCGGATCGCCGAGCGGGACGGCGAGCGGCTCGGCTTCATCGCCGTCCACCTCCTGCCGCGCTTCGAGCACGATGACCTCGTGGCCCGAGTGATCGTCCTGGTGGTGGACCCCGCGGTCCGCTCCCGGGGCGTGGGCCGGGCCCTGCTCGCCGACGTCGACCGGATCGCGACCGAAGCCGGAGCGGCCTTCGTGGAGGTCACCGCGGGCCACCACCGCCAGGACGCCCGGCGCCTCTTCGAGGCCGCAGGCTTCGACGCCTCCCTCACGACCTACCTCCGGAAGCATCGCTGAGAGGTCGGTACATCACGGACCAGCCATCCAGTGCCGGAGCCCAGGCCATGGCGGTGCCGTCCACCGCCGATCCCGTCGTCCGCGTGTCCGACCTTCGCAAGCGATATGGCGACGTCGAGGCCCTGGCCGGGATCACCTTCGAGGTGGGGCGCGGAGAGGTCTTCGGCCTTCTGGGACCGAACGGGGCGGGGAAGTCCACCACCATCGAGATCCTCGAGGGTCTCCGAACCCAGGACGGCGGGGAGGCGATCGTCCTGGGGCTCGACGTCCGGCGCGATGCCGGGGCGCTCAAGACGCGCATCGGCGTCCAGCTGCAGACGGCGGCCCTGTATCCGCGCCTGACCGTTACCGAGCTGATCGACCTCTTCGCCAGCTTCTACCCGCGCAGCGTCCCGACCGGCGACCTGATCCGGCAGCTCGACCTGGGCGAGCGCAGCAACGCCCAGACGCGCCAGCTCTCGGGTGGCCAGCGGCAGCGGCTCTCGGTCGCCCTCGCCCTCGTCAACGATCCCGAGCTCGTGTTCCTCGACGAGCCCACCACGGGGATGGATCCCGCGGCCCGACGCAGCCTGTGGGAGCTGGTCCGCGGCCTCCGCGACCGGGGGCGCACGGTGCTGCTCACGACGCACTACATGGAGGAGGCCGAGGCTCTCTGCGATCGCATCGCGATCATGGACCACGGGCGGATCCTGGAGATGGGCACGGTTGATGAGCTGGTCACGCGCCGCTTCCACGAGCGCGCGGTCCACTTCGATCGCCTCGACGGCGTCGACGCGACGGCGCTTGCCGCCCTGCCCGGGGTGCGGCGGGTGGCCCACGAAGATGACGGAGCCACCTTCCTCTACACGGATGACGTGGCGGCCACGATCGGCGCCCTCCTCGCCATCGCCGAGGAGCACGGCGTCGAGCCGCGGGGGCTCGGGATCCGGAGTCCGTCGCTCGAGGACGTGTTCCTCGCGCTCACCGGCCGCGCGATCCGCGACTGACGAGCCGGAGGTCCCTCGTGCACACCTTCACCAGCCTGACCCGGGCCAACCTGCGGAGCTTCCTGCGCGATCGCGCCGCCGTCTTCTGGACGATCGCCTTCCCGGTGACGTTCATGCTCCTGTTCGGGGCGATCTTCGCGGGCGGCGGGACCGCGAAGTTCGAGGTCGGCTGGGTCGATCTCGACGCGTCGGCCGCATCGCAGGCGCTGGTCGCCGACGATGCGGTGGGCGCCATCTTCGAGATCGTCCCCTTCGCGACCGAGGCGGAGGCTGTCGCGTCCATGCGCGACGGCAAGGTCCGGGCGGTCATCGTGGTGCCCGCCGGCTACGGCGCGGCGATCACCGGCGGTGCCGGGGGGGCCGAGCCGCTCCCCGTGGTGCTCTACACCGACCCGTCGAACCAGCAGGTGTCGGCGACGATCACCGGCATCGTCGCCAACCTGGTGGGAGGGGTCAACCAGGCCGCGAGCGGTCGACCGCCGGTGCTCGCCCTCGCGGCGCGGGCGGTCCAGCGCCAGACGATCACCCCGATCTCGTACTTCGTGCCCAGCATCCTGGCCATGGCCCTCATGCAGCTGGGGCTGTTCGCGGCCATCCCGATCGTCGAGCAGCGCCAGAACCTGATCCTGAAGCGGATCTCGGCAACGCCGATGCGGCGGCGGACCTTCGTCGGCAGCAACGTCTCGACGCGGCTCCTGATCGCCCTCATGCAGGCGGTCATCATCGTCAGCCTGGCCCAGGCCGTCTTCGGAGTCTCGCTGCCGGGCACGCCGATCCTCTTCGGCGGCTTCATCGTGCTCGGGGCCCTGACGTTCATCGCCCTGGGCTATGTGGTGGCCTCGTTCGCCCGCACCGAGGACACCGCCAGCCAGATGGTGAGCATCCTCCAGTTCCCCCTCATGTTCCTCTCCGGGATCTTCTTCCCCCTCGACACCCTGCCCGACTTCCTGCGCGGCGTCGCCGCCCTGATGCCGCTGACCTACCTCGGCGACGCGCTCCGCCAGGTGATGGTCGGAGGCACCCCGTTTGCGCCGCTCCCGGTCGACGCGCTCGTCCTGAGCGGGTGGCTGCTCGCCTCGCTGGCGATCTCGGCGCGCTTCTTCCGCTGGCAGTAGGGGGCCAGGGGGCGGCCTACCAGCGCTCCTCGTGGACGACGTCGGCCAGCGCGCGCCGTCCACCCGCGCGCTTCGGCGCGGTCAGCACGGACGGATCGGCCGGGTAGCCGAACGACAGGATGAACTCGCAGTGCCAGTCCGCCGGGTAGCCAAGGAGCTCGCGGGCCCGGTCGTGCTCGTAGACCGTGGCCGGGACGCAGCCGATGCCGAGCTCCCAGGCCGCGAGGGCCATGCTCTGGGCCGCGCGGCCGAGGTCCCACATGATCGAGAGCGGTGCTTCGGCCCGTGCTGGGTCGGGCGTCAGCAAGGCGACTGCCACGGTCGCGCCGGCCAGGTGGCCGGCCCACGGTCCGAGCGTCGCCAGGGCGCCCAGGTGGCCCCGGTCGCGGCACACGATGAATGCCCAGCGCTGGAGGTTCTTCGAGCTGCCGGTCCGGCGACCCGCGTCGAGGATCCGGTCGACGGCCCACGGCTCGAGCGCCCGCGACGAGAACGCACGAACGACGCGCATGGAGTCGATGGCCTCCCACGTCCCGAGCGCGGGCTGCAGGTCATCGTCGGGCATGGCGTTCTCCTCGTCGGGACCCTGCCCGCCGCGCCGGCACCGGAGGCGGGCATGCCGGCAGCGTAGCGCCTAGCATGGTGGGATGGCCCGGTCTGATCCCCACGCGGTGCTCGGCGTCCCCCACGGGGCGAGCGCGGCCATGATCAAGGCCGCCTGGCGCCGGCTGGCCCGCGAGCATCATCCGGACCTCGCCGCCGACGCGGGCGAGCGGCGGGCAGCGACCCGCCGGATGGCCGAGATCAACGCCGCCTACGCGGAGCTGCGCGAGGGCAGCACGGAGGGTCCGACGCGCCGGTCCGGCCGGTCCGGGGCCGACCACGGTGACCCTGCCGAGAGCGCCGCGGGCGGGGGGCGAGCCGAAGCCCCCCGGCCCGGCGGCCCACCGCCGCCGCCGCGGACGCGCCCCGTGACCGCCCGCTTCGACACGAGCGACCTGCTCCACACGCGCAATGCGACGACCACGCCGCGGGGAGACGGCTATCGCCACCACCCGCGCGGGTCGCGGCCGCCACGCTCGCGGCCCGAGGTCACGGAACCGCCGCGCGCGTCCGACCCGACCGGGCCCCTGGAGCGGCTGCGGGCGCGCCGCGGCCGCCGGCGCCCGCTCCCACCGCTGGAGGCAGCTCGGGCGACCACGATCACCTTCGGCAAGTTCCACGGCCGGACCCTGGGCGAGATCGCGGCCCTCGAGCCCTCGTATGTCGGCTGGCTGGCGCGAGCCATCACCCGTGACCCCGACCTGCTCGACGCGGCGCGAGTGGTGGCCGCGGCCCTCGAAGGGGTTGGCTGAGCCGGGTCGCCGCCGGACGCAGGCGGGGCGCCCCATTTATCGGGGCGCCCCGCGGCGAGGGATGGAGCGATCCGACGGGATGAGCCCGCCGGGCGATGAGTCCGCAGCCGCCGCCGCGTCCGGGCCTGCTGGCCGGTGGACCGTGGTTACTCGCCTCGTGGCCGCGACCGGGGAGACCCACCCTCGACGCCGTCTCCGGCGTCCTCGACGTTCGGGCATCTCCCGGCCCCGGCCCGTGGACGACGCCCCAGGTTGTTCCCGGCAGCGCGCCAACGGCTGACGGCCAGACCATAGCCGAGCCCGCGGGGCCGCGGCTATGGGAGGCTCGTCCCGTCCAGCCTGGTCGATGGTCGATGGCATCACGGCACCGCTCCGGGACCCTCGTCCGGTGCGCGCTGGCACGCTCCGGATCGCGCCGGGCGCCCGCCCGCCGTCCGCGGTACGCTCGGGGCCATGTCGACGCGATCCGCTGCTGAAGACGGCCGGACTCGCCGGCGGCTCCCCACGGCGGTCGTCCTCGCCGTCGTCGCGCTGCTCGCGGCCGGTTGTGCGGCGGCCGCCGACACCTCCTTCGATCCGGCGAGCGCCTGCGCCGGGAACGCCCGCCAGCAGATGAAGGGCGCCTATCCGGACCTCGAGGCACGCATCCCGGCGCAGATCGCGGGCCAGGACCCGGCGAGCCGAGATTCGGGGCGCTTCTGCTCGAAGGAGACGCTCGGGTCGGTCTATGACGCGGGCGTGACCGAGGTCCGCTTCGGCGGCGGGATCTGGGAGATGGGAGATCACGGCGGGGTCCAGCTCGGGGCGTTCCAGGGGGCGGGCCTGACGCCGGCCCTCCTCGCCGAGGAGTACCGGCGAGCGGCCGACGCGGCGCGCCAGACGGAGGCCGCGAAGGCGACCACCCTCGAGGTCGCGGGGCGGCCGGCGTGGCGAATCGACGTCGTCAACGGCAGCTCGCGCCAGGCGATCGTCGTGTGGGGCTCCGCCGACGGGGCCGTCGTCCAGGTCGTCGTCGCGGCCGACGTCGACGAATCGCGCCTGCAGGCGGCGATCGACGCCTACCGCTGATCGGCTCCGTCGGCGACTCGCTCCGCCGGCGACCGACCGCTGTCGGCTCCGCCGGCGACTCGCTCCGCCGGCCGACCTGCTCCGCCGGGCCGAGCCGTTACCATCGTCGGATGTACTTCGATGCCCTTTCCTTCCTCGAGGACGAGCGCGACGCCTGGCGGCCATTCGAGGCCCTCCTGGACATGGCGGACGCGGACTTCGAGACCCCGGTCGAGGCCGCGCACGGCTGGTCCGCGCGCGAGCTCGCGAGCCATCTCGCCTCCTCCCACGAGTACGCCCTCGACGTGGCCCGCGACCTCGCGATCGGCGAGCAGAGCCCGGCGTACCAGGCGATGAAGGCCGCGTGGGACGAGCGCGGCGATGCCGTGAACGACGAGCTGTCCGCGGCCTGGGGCGCGCTCCCCGTCGGGGAGGTGCGACGGCGTGCTCGCGAGCTCCCGGGCGAGCTTCGCGGCTACCTGACGGTCGTACCCGAGGCGCGCTGGGTCAAGCACGAGAGTCTACGGGCGATTCTTCGAGGAGGAGCTTCTCGACCACTACGCCGACCACGCGGACGATCTCCGGGCGATCACGGCCGCGGTGGGATGATCGAGGGCACGCTCGACGAGATCCTCGTGGAGACCGTCGAGGACGTTGACGGGGTGACGGTCCGGGCGGCGAGCGGCGCCCGGGAGGTGGTGGCGGCCGGGATCCTCGTGGCCGTCCTCGCGCCCGACGCCGTGGAGCTGCGCCTGCGGCCGGCGGTCGCGGAGGCGGCCATGCGTACGCCGGACGTCGCGGCCTCGTCCCGCGGGCGCGGCTGGGTCCGCTTCGCGCCCCCGACGGTCGACGGGTTCGCGCTCGACCGGGCGGCCGCCTGGCTGGAGAGCGCGGTGCGCCTCGCCCTGGAGAGCGCGGTGGGCCTCGCCGTGGAGGACCAGGACACGACCTGACCGCGGCCTCGCGGGGCGTCACGTCAGCAGGAGCACCGCGTACGCCGCGAGCCAGTGGTCGACCATGTAATCGTCGCCGGTCGCATGAGGCAGGGCGGCCGCCGCATGGACGCGCGCGGCCTCCTCCGCGAGCGGCGCCCGCGGGTCCGCGTCGGGCAGGGCAGCGGCGATCCTCCGCCAGGCCCATGCCCGGCTCAGGTTCAGGCCGTGCAGGTGGGCGATATGGCCGTCGCGAGCGTCGGACACGATCGCCGGCTCGAAGATGGCCGACGGTCGTCGCCCGCCGATGTCCGGCAGGAAGCGCTCCAGCCAGGCGGCAAACGCCCCGGTCGGCAGGAGCCGGCTCATCAGCTCGGCCTCCACGAGCGCCGGCGAGAGGAAGTCGTGGCCCGAGGGCTCCCAGCCCGCGGGGCAGTCGACGTCGTCGTCGAACCAGCGCCGGGCGGCGTATGCGATCGCGTCAAGGAGGCGCCGGTCGCCGGCCGCCGCCCGGGCATCCGCATGCGGAAGGGCGAGCCCGAGGCCGAACGCGCTGTTGCCGTGCACCCCGTAGCGGATCGGGTAGGTCGCCCGCGGCAGCCAGTCGAGGAAGTTGCCCACGACCGCCTCGGCGAGCGGCGTTGACGCGGCCCGCCACGCGCGCGCGTCCGGGTCGTCCCACCGCTCGAGCTCGTGGACGAGGGCCAGCGCCCATCCCCAGCCGTATGGCCGCTCGCGATTCCGGTTGTCGGGGTGGGCGATGAAGACGGCCTCGGCGGCGAGCGCCGCGGGCCGGAGCTGCGCGCCGAGGGCTTCGCGGACCTCGCCGGCGTCAATCGCCCCAGGCACGAGCCGCAGCAGCCGGACCAGGAGCCAGTGCATCTCGACGCACGAATGCCAGTCGAAGCTGCCCCAGAAGACCGGCGTTCGCTCGCGTGGCCGCCGCGGCAGGTCGTCCGGGGCGTGGACGATGTGCCACACGTCGCTGGGGAACTCGCGGGCGATGTTGGTGAGAGCGGTTCCGGCGTACGCCCGCGCGTTCTCGCGCAGGATGGCGTCCCAGTTGATCGCGTCGGACATCGAGAGCCTCCGGTCCTGGGGTCCATCGGGCCCGGCGCTCATTGTGGTCGGCCTCGAACCAGAATGCCCCGCCGCGGGCGCGAACCCGGGCGGGGCGTCCTGGATTGAGCAAGAGCGGGGTCAGCCCTCGCCGACGACGTCGTCGCGGTACCTGGCTCCAAGGTAGGACGCCAGGACCACGGGGCCGACGATGGCCGCCGTGACCACGGCGACGACGAGAAGGTCGCGAAGCATGCAGCGCACCAGCTCGAGTTCCAACCGGCGCCGCGGGCGCCGCCCGCGGGCCCCGCTCCTACGGTCCCAGGGCCGGGTATCGGCGACAAGGCCGAGACAGTCGCGGTGCGGATGTGGCGGGGTTCGCCTCGGGACAGCCGCGCAGCGTCGGGCGGCGGCAGCCCCGCGGCAGGAATGGAACCGCCCCGCCCGGGCGGGCCCGGGCGGGGCGGTTCAGGAAGTGCGCGATGGGCGGTGGAGGAGGTGACCGCCCGTCGCGCGTCAGCTCAGCGGCTTGGCGTACTGCGTCAGCCCGAAGCGGGCCTCGAGCTGGTCGGCCGGCTGGAAGCCCATGACGCCCATCGGCTGCTTCCCCTCACCCGGGAAGAAGGCGATCGTGGGGATGCTCATGATGTTGAAGGAGCGCGACAGGCCGGGGTTGGCGTCGACATCCACCTTGACCACGTCGACCGAGCCGTCGTACTTCTCGGCGAGCTTCTCCAGCTCGGGCGCGACCAGCCGGCAGGGCCCGCACCAGGCGGCCCAGAAGTCGACGATCACCGGGCGCTCCGCGTGGAGCACCATCTCTTCGAACGACGCATCCGTCGCATGCTTGATCTCGGCCATCGGTGGCGAGGTTCCTTTCTCCCGGACGTCCCGGGCCTGGTCGTGGCCTAGCGGGCCAGGACCTGGATGAGTCGATACGCCTCGAGGACCCTCGGGTCGGCGAGGCGGTAGTAGACGGTGCTGCCGTCCCTCCGCGTGGTGACCAGCCCGGCCGACCGGAGCACGGCGAGGTGCTGGGACATGTTCGGGACGTGGCACCCGACGCACGACGAGAGCTCGGAGACCGAGGCCTCTCCGGCGGCGAGCGTCTCGAGGACGCAGAGCCGCTTGGGGTCGGCAAGCGCCCGCCCGATCAGGGCGGCCCGCTGCTTGTCGGTGTCGGTGGAGGGTGCCGTGATGTCCACGACCGTAGTATCTCATCACTTGCGCAAGGACGCAAGTGTTTGAGCGGGTCGAGTGGGGTGCGTTGACCCCGCCCGGGCCGCTGCGGGGCCGCCGGCCGGCCCCAGCGCATGCGCCTGCGATACTGGGTCGATGGACACGACCCCGGTTCCCATCGCCCTCTCGCTGGCCCGGATCGAGGAGGCCGCGGCCTTCCTCGCCGGGAAAGTCGAGCGGACGCCGATCCTCTCGTCGACCACCGCGGCCCGCGTCGTCGCGGCCGCGACCGGGGTGCGGATCCGCGGCGGTCGCCTGCACGCCAAGGCCGAGCACCTCCAGCGGACGGGCTCCTACAAGGTCCGCGGGGCGACCGTCCGCATCGCCCGCCTGGCGCCCGCCGAGCGCCAGGCCGGCGTGATCGCGATCTCCGCGGGCAATCACGCCGCCGCGGTCGCGGTGGCTGCCGGGCTCCTCGGCGTCCACGCCGTCGTCGTCATGCACGAGACGGCGGTCCGCTCGAAGGTGGAGGCGTGCCGGGGCTACGGCGCGGAGGTGATACTTGCCGGGTCCGACACGTCGGAGGCGTGGGCTGCGATGGAACGGATCAGGGACGAGCGCGGCCTGACGTTCGTGCACCCCTTCGATCACGTGGACACGATCGCCGGGCAGGGGACCGTCGGCCTGGAGATCCTCGAGGACCTGCCCGATGTCGACGTGGTCGTCGCCGGCGTCGGTGGCGGCGGGCTGTCCTGCGGGGTCGCCGCGGCCGTGAAGGGACGACGCCCGGAGGTCCGCGTCTACGGCGTGGAGCCGCGCGGGTCGAACGCCCTCTCCCTGGGGCTCGCGGCCGGGTCACCGGTGCCGATCCGTCCCGTGAGCGTGGCCGACGGCCTCAACGCCCCGTTCGCGAGCGACACGACCATCGCCCTGGCCCGGGCCCTCCTCTCGGACGTCGTCCTCCTCGACGACGCCGAGATCCTGGCCGGGCTCCGCTTCGCCGCCGAGCGGATGAAGCAGGTCCTCGAGCCGGCCGGCGCGGCCGCGCTGGCCGCGGTCCTGCTCGGGAAGGTGCCGATCCGTGACGACGAACGGGTCTGCGTGATCTTCTCCGGCGGCAACGTGGATGTGACTCGGTTCGGCGAGCTGGTCGCCGCCGCGGGTCCGCTGCCCGGGGCCTGATCGGCGGCGGGGCGGACAGGGCTCGATCGACGGCCGCGGCCCGCGCCGCGGGCGGGCGCGGGTGCCAGGAACCTGGCACGCAGCGGTGGCGCCGGGCTCAGTCGACGCCCAGCTCCTCGAGGCGGTCATCGTCGATGCCGAGGTGGTGCGCCAGCTCGTGGATGACCGTGATCCGGACCTCGTCCTCGAGGTCGAGGGGATCCGCGAAATCCTCCTCGAGGGGCAGCCGGAAGATCGTGATCGTGTTCGGGAAGGGCACGTCGTCGGCGCCCCACGCCGTCCGGGGCGTTCCGTCGTAGAGACCGTAGAGGGTCTCGTCGGGGCGGAGCCCGTTCTCGCGCCGCTGCTCGCGCGATGGCTCGTCGGCGATCACGATCGCGACCTCGGCCAGCGCGGCCGCGAACGGCATCGGGATGCCGGCGATCGCCCGGTCCACCAGCTCCTCGAACCGGACATGGCGCGCCTCGCGACGACGACGTCGGGCGGCGAGCTCGGTGGCCGGGATGCCCCGGCGGCGCTTCGGCATGGCGGCGGTATCGTACGGCGCGATGGACCAGGTGACCGGCCCCGGGATCGCACCGCTGGCCCTGGCGCCCGTGCCAGCGCCGGACCGCGCCGCGGACCCGCCGGGCTTCATGGTGGCCACGGACGCCGGCATCCGGATCCACTTCCTCGACTGGAGCGCCGGCTTCGGCTCGGCGCCGCGGACGCCCGGGACGCCCGGCGTCCTGCTGGTCCACGGCCTCGTCGCCACCGCGTGGAGCTGGACGCCGGTGGCCCGGCGCCTGCGACACGCCGCCCGGGTCGCCGCCATGGACCTCCGCGGCCACGGCCTCTCGGATGCCCCGACCGGCGGCTACGAGCCCGATCCGCTGGCGGACGACGCGATTGCCGTCGCCGAAGGGTGCGGGATCCTGGATCCGCCGGAGGTGGCGCCGCCCGAGCCCTTCGTGGTGGCCGGGATCGGCTACGGCGCCATCGTCGCCGCGTGGGCCGCCCACGCCCTGGGTGATCGCTGCGCCGGGCTCGTGCTGGTCGACGGTGGCTGGGAGAGCCTGGACGCGACGACCGGCTCGACTCCCGGCGAGTGGCTGGCCGCGATCGAGGAGCCGCCCGAGGTCCTCTCCTCGATGGATGCCTGGCTGGCCGACCGGGCGGGCTTCGACATGGCGACGTGGAACCCGGACGAGGAGGCTGCGGCCCGGGCGCAGGTCGTCGAGACGGCGGCGGGGCGCGTGAAGCTCGCGGTACATCCGCATGCCCTGGCGGCCTCGGTCGGGGCCATGTGGACGTACGACCCGACCGCGGTTCTGCCGACCGTCGAGGGGGACATCGCGGCGCTCGTCGCGCGCGACGACCCCGAGCGTTCCCGGCTGGACGCGCTGCGGGAGGTTGCCGCGCGCCGGCGCGCCGCCGGGAGGTCGGCCATCCGCGCCGGGGCGTTTCCCGCGCGCGGCCACAACCTGGTGCGCTATGAGCCCGACGCGGTCGCGGGCGCCATCCTCGCCGTCGCGTCCTCGGCGGTCGCCGTCCCCTGAGCCGGGCGCTGGCGGCACGCGTGGAAGCGGGACGAGCGGCGCCGGGGCCGCTACGATGCTTTCATGTCCACCCAGCCCCTGCCGCCGCACGTCCGCACGATCGTGGACGAGATCGAGACCGAGATCGGCGAGACGCCCCGGCCCCACGCGGACGCCCTCGAGTCGGCCGCCGAGATCGAGGGCGGAGGGCGCGCCGGCATTGCGCCGGCCAATGGGCGGGTGGAGGCCGCCGTCCGGGAGATCCTGCGCGAGATCGGCGATGACCCCGACCGCCCGGGGCTCCTCGAGACACCGGGCCGGGTCCATCGCATGTACGCCGAGCTGACGGCCGGCTACCACGTCAACGCGGACAACCTGATCAACGGCGCGATCTTCGACGTCGACTACTCGGAGATGGTGGTCGTCAAGGAGATCCCCTTCTACAGCCTCTGCGAGCACCACCTGCTGCCGTTCTTCGGGACCGCCGCCGTCGCCTACATCCCCGATGGTCGCGTCGTCGGCCTCTCGAAGATCCCGCGCATCGTCGAGATGTACGCCCGGCGCCTGCAGGTCCAGGAGCGCCTCACGTCGCAGGTCGCCGACTTCCTGATGGAACGCCTGCGACCCAAGGGCGTCGGCGTCGTCGTCGAGGCGACCCACCTGTGCGCGGTGATGCGCGGCGTGCGCAAGCCGGGAACGGTGATGACGACCAGCCACGTCCTGGGCCTCTTCCGGAAGAACGACAAGACCCGGGCCGAGTTCCTGGCCCACCTCCAGCGGCCGTCACCGGGGGCGTAGCGAGCGACCGGAGCCGATGGTGGGTCAGCCCCCGATGACGACCAGGGTCCTGACTCCGCCGCTGATCTCGATCTCCCAGCGTCGTGCTGCCGCCGCCGAGTCGGGCGTCTCGAGGCGAAGCTCCCCGTGGACCTGGCGCAGCCGCTCGGCGCCGAAGGTGGCGTCGTTGATGCCGCCGGACACGGCGAGCCGGACCGCGCTGCCGGCGGGGTGACGCAGCGTCACGTCTGCGGCTCCGCCAGCCAGTGAGAAGCGACTCGTGCCATCGGCCTCGGGCAGGCGGACGTCTACGGTGTTGATCCCGCCCCGAATGACAACGGAGCGCAGGCGGACGACGCGGATGTCGGCCGCGAGGGATGAAAGGCCGCCGCTGATCTCCACATCCCAGGCGACCGCGGGCGAGAGCCCGATCTCGGCGCCGCGGCGGCGCCAGTCGATCCGCCGCCGGTAGCGAACGGCGACGACACCGCCCCGGGTCCGCACATCGGGCATCGGCCCCGTGAACGTCCCGTGGGCGAGGGCGTCGCCCACGTCCGCGTCGCGCAGCACGAGCGAGGTGTGGGCAAGCTCGGCCACGATGCGAGCCTCGGCTTCGGGCCCGAGGGGGGCGGCCCGCACGGCGAGCCGCGGCGCGCCCGACCGGAAGACGAGCCGGCCAACCGTCGCCGTGCCCAGCGCGGCGGTGAACATCTCGCCGACGATCCCGCCCCGGCTGTGCGCCCGCAGCCGGGTCGCCTGGTCCTCGAGGACAGCGATGGCCTGCTCCATGAAGTCGCCGATGGCGGCGCGGCCGCCAGACTCGTAGCGGTCGAGTACGCGTGCCATCGCCTCCTCCAGGGGCGCGTAGGCGGCGGTGATCTCGGCGACGCGGTCCGGAAGCGGCCGGACCAGGATCCGCCGTCGATCCGCCGGGTCCGCCTCGCGCCGGGCGAACCGTGCCCGCTCCAGGCGATCCAGGACGCCGGTGATCGCCCCGCTCGAGAGTCCGGACAGCTCGGCCAGTCGACTGGCGGTCATGCCGGGCTCGGCCGCGGCCAGGGTGAGGCAGCGAAGGTCGGTCGCGTTGAGGTCGAGCCGCTCCGAGGCCGCCTCCTGGTAGAGGGCGGCCCGTTCGGTCAGGCGAGCGATGCCCGCAGGCTTGACAGGAGCGCTGTTGTCGTTCATGCTGCAAATATCTCACGTACTAAACGATTTAGCAAGCACCATCAAACCGGCGCCAGCGTAACAGATCGGCGGCGTCCACATGGAGGGATCGGCATGAACCCGATGATCGAGACACACGACCTGCGCCATACCTTCGGCGGGCGCCGGGGCGCCGTCGAGGCCGTCCGCGGCGTGGACCTGGAGATCGCGGCCGGTGAGATCTTCGGCTTCCTCGGGCCGAATGGTGCAGGCAAGACCACCACGCTGCGTGTCCTGGCGACACTCCTGCCGATCACCGGCGGCGACGCGACAGTGGCCGGCGTGGACCTGCGCCGAGCGCCGGCGGAAGTCCGCCGGCGGATCGGCTACGTGCCCCAGGGCGGCTCGACGGATCCGGGGATGAGCGGCCGCGGCGAGCTCGTACTGCAGGGACGCCTCTACGGCATGGATCGCCGGGCCGCCGACGTGCGGGCCCGCGAGGTCCTTGCTGCCCTCGACCTTGGCGAGGCCGCCGACCGCCCGATCTCGACGTACTCGGGGGGCATGCGCCGCCGCCTGGATGTGGGCCTCGGGATCGTCCACCGCCCCGCGGTGCTGTTCCTCGATGAGCCGACGACTGGTCTCGACCCGCAGGCTCGGGCCCGCATGTGGGACGAGGTCCGGCGCCTGCGCGACGAGGGGACGACCGTCTTCCTTACGACGCACTACCTGGACGAGGCCGACGCCCTGGCCGACCGGCTCGCCATCATCGATCACGGGCAGGTGGTCGCCCGTGGAACCTCCGAGGAGCTGAAGCGCCAGATCGCCGGCGACGTCGTGACGATCGGGGTCGACGGTGCCGCCGAGCTCGTCGTGCGGCTGCTGGAGAACCAGCCCTTCGTGCGCGAGGCGGGCGTCGCCGACGGCGTCGTTCGGCTCTACGTGCAGGACGGCGAAGGCAGCCTCCCGCTCGTGCTGCGCCTGCTGGACGCGCACGGGCTGGCGCCACAGTCCCTGGCCCTGCATCGCCCCAGCCTCGACGACGTCTTCCTCCGTCAGACCGGCCGATCCCTGCGCGAGGCCGCCGCCTGAGCGGCCGCGCGTCCCCCAGTGCAGAAAGGAACACCGTCCGATGCGCATCTTCCGGGACACCTGGCTCATCTTCCGGCGCTCGCTCGGCCTGAGCGTCCGCAACCCCGCGTGGCTCGTCGCCGGCGTGATGCAGCCGTTCGTCTATTTGCTCCTCTTCGGCCCGCTCCTGAACAGCCTGACTTCGATGCCGGGATTCCCGGCCGGCGGGGCGTTCAACACGTTCGTGCCCGGCCTGCTCGTGATGACCGCGCTCTTCGGATCGACATTCGTGGGATTCGGCTTCATCGCCGAGATGCGCGCTGGCGTTGTCGAGCGGATGCGCGTCACGCCGATGAGCCGCACCGCGATGGTCCTGGGCCGGACGCTACGCGACGTGGTCATCTTCCTCGTGCAGGGGATGATCCTGATCCTGGTCTCCATCCCCTTTGGCCTGACGATCCACCCGCTCGGGCTGATCGTCGCACTCGGCCTCCTGGCCATGATCGGGCTCATGCTCGGTCCGGTCTCCTACGCGATGGCGCTTGTCATCAAGAGCGAGGATGCCCTGGCGCCCCTGACACAGGCGATTGCCCTGCCGCTGCTCCTCCTGTCGGGCGTGATGCTCCCGATGGCGTTCGCCCCGGACTGGCTGCGCACGATCGCCTCCTTCAACCCCCTCTATCACGCGGTGCTCGCGATCCGTTCCCTCTTCAACGCCCGGTTTGCCGATGGCGACGTCGTTACCGGCCTGGTCATGACGGCGGTCTTCGTGGCCGGCTCGGTCTGGATTGCCTCGCGGTCCTTCAACCGGGCCACCGCGTGACCCGGAGCACGTCGCCGGCGCCACCGACCCGGGGCTATGATCCGGGCATGAGCGACCGACCGATCAAGGTCCTGATCGCGAAGCCCGGGCTCGACGGCCACGACCGCGGCGCCAAGGTGCTGGCGCGCGGCCTGCGCGACGAAGGCTTCGAGGTGGTCTACACGGGCCTTCGCCAGACGCCGGAGATGGTGGTGACCGCGGCCCTCCAGGAGGATGTCGACGTCGTCGGCCTCTCCATCCTGTCGGGGGCCCACATGACGCTGGTCCCCCGCATCTGCGCGCTCCTTCGCGAGCGGGGCCTGGACGACGTGCTCGTGACCGCGGGGGGGATCATTCCCGACGACGACGTGCCGGCCCTCCAGGAGGCCGGGGTCGCGGCCGTCTTCGGCCCCGGGACGACGATCGGCGCGGTGGCCGCGTTCCTCCGGGCCAACGTCCGCTCGCTGGACTGACGGGGTGGCTGCGGCGCCGGACGGGTCGGCCGCGCGCGGCGTGGCCCTGGCCGACGCGGCCCTCGAGGGCGACCGACGCGCCCTGGCGCGCCTCCTCACCGCGGTCGAGAACCGGACCGCGGTCGCGGAGTCGGGCCTGCGGCGCCTCCACCCCCGGGCCGGGGGGGCGCACCTCGTCGGGATCACCGGCGCCCCGGGATCCGGCAAGAGCACGCTCGTCGCGGCCCTCATCGGCGGAGCTCCGGCAGGCCGGCCGCAGCGTGGCCGTGGTCGCCGTCGATCCTTCATCCCCGATCACCGGCGGCGCCCTCCTGGGCGACCGCGTGCGGATGCAGGCGTACGCCGCGGACGACGGCGTCTTCATCCGGAGCATGGCCTCGCGGGGACACGCCGGCGGCCTCGCCGCGTCCTCGGTGGCCGCGGCAATGCTGCTCGATGCGGCCGGCTTCGACCTGATCCTGCTCGAGACGGTCGGCACCGGTCAGAGCGAGGTCGAGGTCGCCGCCGCGGCCGACACGACCGTGGTCCTCGAGGCGCCGGAGATGGGCGACGAGGTGCAGGCGATCAAGGCCGGGCTCCTCGAGGTCGCCGACATCGTGGTCGTCAACAAGGGCGACCGGCCGGGGGCCCAGCGGACGGCCGCCGAGCTGCGGGCGATGCTGACCGCGACGGCGAACCCGCGCTTCGCGCGCGGCGGTGCGGCGTTCGGGGCATCGGACGTCGCGATCGAGCGACCGCGTCCGAAGCGCCCGGAGGTGCTCGTCACCACGGCGGTGTCGGGCGAGGGCGTCGTCGAGCTCCTGGCCGCGATCGACCGGCACAGGCTGGACGTGCGTTCCACGGAGGGCGGCCTGCCGCTCCGCCGCGCGCGGGCGGCCGCGCTCGTCTGGGCGTTGCTCGGCGACCGCGTCCGGCTGCGCCTCGAGGATCCGGCGCTCCGGTCGGCCACCGCCGCGACGCTCGACCAGGTGGTCCGCCACGAGCTCGACCCGTACGCCGCGGCCGACCGTCTCCTGGCGGCCCTCGTCGGGGACGCTCGCGGCGAGGCGCCGATCCGCGGCTGACGTGCCGGCCCCGGCGGGGTACCCTGCCGGCCATGCCGATCGAGCGCGCGTTCGTCGCCGGGGCGGGCCTGATGGGCCACGGCATCGCCCAGGTCCTGGCCGCGGCGGGCCGGACCGTCGACCTCTACGAGCCCGACCTGGCGCGCGCGGTCGCGGGGCGGGAGCGGATCGCGGGTAACCTCGAGCGCGCCGTCGCCAAGGGGCGCCTGGAGCCGACCGCCCGCGTCGAGATCCTCGACCGGGTCGCCGCGACGGACCGCGCTCGTCGCGGCCGCCGAGGCCGACATCGTCGTGGAGGCGATCTTCGAGGACGAGCTCGCCAAGCGGGTCCTCTGGGCCGAGATCGACGGGATCGCCCCCGGCCGGGCGATCTTCGCCACGAACACGAGCTCGATCTCCATCGATCGCCTCGCCGTGGCGCTCGCGAGCGGCCGGCGGCCCGCGTTCTGCGGGATGCACTTCTTCAGCCCCGTGCCGGTGATGCCCCTCGTCGAGCTGATCCGCGGCACCGCCACCGACGAGGCGACGACCGACGCGGTCCGCTCGCTCGCGGCAGACCTCGGCAAGCAGGTCATCGTCTCCGCCGACCGACCCGGCTTCATCGTCAACCGGATCCTGGTGCCGCTCCTCGCCGAGGCGATGCACGCGCTCGAGGAGGGGATCGGCACGGCGGAGGACATCGACACCGGCGCCCGCGTCGGCCTCAACCACCCGATGGGCCCGCTCGCCCTCGCGGACTTCATCGGCCTCGACGTCGTGCTCGGGATCATGCGCGTCCTCCATGCCGACCTCGGCGACGAGCGATTCCGCCCGCCTCAGGTCCTGGAGGACCTCGTGGCCGCGGGGAAGCTCGGCCAGAAGACCGGCGCCGGCTTCTTCACCTATCCGCGCGGCTGACGCGTCGCCGATTGGCGGCGCTCGACCCTCGCCACCGCTGTCCGGACTGCCGCACCTTCATAGCCGATAGACTCCGGTCGTGAGCGTGCACCCGTCGCAACCCTCCGGCGGCGTCTTCATCGTCTCCGCCGCCCGCACGCCGATCGGGAAGTTCGGCGGCGCTCTCGCCGGCGTTCCGGCAACGGCGCTGGGCGGGGTCGCGATCCGGGCGGCGGTGGAGGGGGCCGGGCTCGACCCGGCGGCCGCCGAGATCGACGACGTGCTGATGGGCCAGGTCCTCCAGGCGGGCGCGGGCCAGGCCCCGGCCCGTCAGGCCGCGCTGGCGGCCGGACTCCGCGAGACGACACCGGCGACGACGGTCAATCGGGTCTGCGGATCCGGCCTGAAGGCGATCATGCTCGCTGCGGCGTCGATCCGGGCCGGCGATGCGGACCTCGTCGTGGCCGGCGGGATGGAGAGCATGAACCGGGCGCCGTACCTGCTCCCGGGGGCCCGCTTCGGCTACCGCCTCGGCGACGCGACCCTGGTGGATGAAGCGGTCCGCGACGGCCTGTGGTGCGCCCTCGAGGACTGCCACATGGGAACCCATGCCGAGCGCGTGGCGATCCGCGAGCAGGTGACCCGGACCGACCAGGACGCCTTCGCGCTCGAGAGCCATCGGCGCGCGGTGGCGGCCCAGGACGAAGGCCGCTTCGCGGCCGAGATGGCGGCGGTGACGACCCGCGACGCGAAAGGCCGCGAGACCGTCGTCGAGGTCGACGAGGGCCCGCGGCGCGACACCACCGCCGAGGCGCTGGCCCGCCTCCGGCCGGTCTTCGCCCTTCCGGATGGCGACGATCGCGGGGCCGCCACCGAGGGGACGGTCACCGCGGGCAACGCACCCGGGATCACCGACGGGGCCGCCGCCACCCTGGTCGCCTCGGAGCGGGCGGTCGAGGAACTGGGCCTGGTCCCGCTGGCGAGGATCGTCGGCTATGCCCAGGCCGAGGTTGCCCCGAAGTGGCTGTTCCTGGCTCCGGTGGCCGGGGTCCGCCGGCTGGAGGAACGCACCGGCCTGCCCGTCGCTGCCTTCGACCTCGTGGAGCTCAACGAGGCCTTTGCGGCCCAGGTCCTGGCCGACGGACGCGCCCTCGGCCTCGACTGGGCCCGGGTCAACGTCAACGGCGGCGCCATCGCCCTCGGCCACCCGATCGGCGCCTCCGGCGCGCGGATCGTGGCGACGCTCCTCCACGAGCTCCGGCGGCGCCAGGGACGATACGGGCTGGCGACGCTCTGCCTCGGCGGCGGCGGGTCGGTGGCCATGGCCTTCGAGAGAGTCTGAGGGCGGCGACGGCCGCGGGGGGAACGATGACCGAGGTCGCCGCGAGGCCGTTCGTCGGGCGTAACTTCGTCGCCGGCGAATGGGTCGACTCCGTTTCCGGGCGTACCTTCGAAAGCCGCAATCCTGCCGACCGCGAGGACCTCGTGGGGACGTTCCAGGTCGGGACCGCCGCCGACGTCGCGATGGCGGTGCGGGCCGCCGAGATGGCCTTCCCCGGCTGGCGCGCGACGCCGGCCCCGCAGCGCGGCGAGGTCCTGCTCCGCTTCGCGCAGCTTCTCCGCCGGGACAAGGAGGGCCTGGCTCGCGCCCTTACCCGCGAGATGGGCAAGGTCATCGCCGAGGCCCGGGGCGACGTCCAGGAGGCGATCGACATCGCCGAGCTGATGGCCGGCGAAGGCCGCCGGATGTTCGGCGACACCGTGCCCTCGGAGCTCCCGGACAAGTGGGCGATGAGCGTGCGTCAGCCCCTTGGCGTGGCCGGGATCGTCACGCCCTGGAACTTCCCGATGGCCATCCCGGCCTGGAAGACGATGCCGGCGCTCGTCGCCGGCAACACGGTCGTCTTCAAGCCGGCGTCGGACACGCCGCACTGCGCCACGCTCCTGGTCGAGCTCATGGCCGAGGCCGGCCTCCCGCCCGGCGTCGTCAACCTGGTGACGGGGGGCGGCGACGTGGTCGGGGGCGCGATCGTCGACTCGCCGGACGTGCCCGTCATCTCGTTCACGGGCAGCTCGGCGACGGGCAAGCGGATCGCCGAGCGCGCGGGCCGGCGCCTGAAGCGGCTCGCGCTGGAGCTGGGCGGGAAGAACGCCATCGTCGTCCTGGCCGACGCGGATCTCGACCTCGCGGTGGACGGCATCGTCTGGTCCGCCTTCGGGACGACCGGCCAGCGCTGCACGGCGTGCAGCCGGGTCATCGTGGAGGCCAGCGTCGCCGAGCGGCTGCTGGAGAGGCTCGAGCGGCGCGTGCGGGCGCTGCGCCTCGGGGACGGCCTGTTGTCGGCCACGGACGTCGGGCCCCTCATCAACGAGGCAGCGGCCGCGAAGGTCGAGCAGTACATCGAGATCGGCCGGGATGAGGGTGAGCTCGTCTGCGGCGGGCGCCGGGCGACCGGCGGCGATCTCGACCGCGGCGTCTTCTTCGAGCCCACGATCTTCGCCGGGGTGGCGCCCATGGCCCGGATCGCCCAGGAGGAGATCTTCGGCCCGGTCCTCTCGGTGATCCCGGTCGCGGACTACGAGGCCGCCGTCACCGCCGTCAACCAGACGCGCTATGGCCTCTCGTCGTCGATCTTCACGCGCGACGTGAACGTCGCCTTCCGGGCCATGCGCGACCTCGAGACGGGGATCGTGTACGTCAATGCCGGCACGACCGGCGCCGAGACGCACCTCCCGTTCGGCGGCTGGAAGGAGACGGGGAACGGCCACCGCGAGGCCGGGCACGCCGCCCTCGACACCTACACGGAGTGGAAGTCGATCTACGTCGACTTCTCCGGCCGGCTCCAGCGGGCCCAGATCGACAACCAGCCGGCCTGAGCCCATGGGGCAAGGTCGGCGGGACAGGCGGCCGATGAGCGGAACGTGACGCGACGAGGCGTCTCCGCCCGGTGCGCATCCCCTCCGAGATTGGCGGAGCGCGCCGCGCGGAGCCGGGGCGGGGCTCAGTCATGTCCCGCGTGGACCGGGTTGCCCGTCTTCAACAAGACGCGGCCCCCGGATCACCGGGGACCGCGCTGTCTGTTCCTCCGTGGGACGCATGCGCGGGAATCCGCGAGACACAGCAACGGCCCTCCGGACGCCCGGCGCCCACCCGTCCGCCGGGGCGTACCGAACGCACCACTCGGCACCTGCCGAGGCGTCAAGGCGCTCCTGGGGAGCGATCGTACTCGCACTGGATGGCAGTCCAGTCCGGGCCAACGCGGTGTGTTCCTGGTGGGCATGTCTGGCCCCAGTTCTGCCAGGCCACCACAAGCACGATAACGGCCACAATGATGAACACGATGATCAGCGGCTCGATGATCACGGTCCAGGGCGACCTGCCGCTCCGGTTCCAGAATGACTTCGGCTCTAACCCGGGCCCCATCGCATTCTTCCCTACGGAACGAACGAGACGCGACGCCAGTATGCCCCTCGGTCGTCCCGTGGTGCGTCCCGAAAACCCTACCAAGGCGCGTTGCTGCCCCGGGGTCCAGAGGAGGAAGACGCGGAGCTCGCATCGCCCGCGAGTGAGCTTCACGTAGTGGGCGAGCGTCCAGGAGCTCCGCGAAGGCGCGCAGCGCGGCGGTCTCCGTCGGCCGGGCCGCGGTGATCGCTCCCGTTTCGCCTTGGCGCCCACGCGGGCGGAGTCGATGCCGGCGACGTGCCCGGCGGCCTTCTGGCCGCGACAGGTTGCAAGGACGAGGGCCTGCCGGACCTCGTTGCCTGCCGAACGGGCAGGCGCGTGGCCGCCCCTCGCCCGTGACCACCGCAGCACCGCCGTCATGCTTGTCGAGCTTGCCCAGCTCGCCCTCGTCGATCAGCCAGCGGAAGAGCCGCTGGAGCGAATGGAAGCACTCGGCGACGGCGGCCGGCCGGGTGCGGGCTTGGAGGTCGATGAAGAACACCTCGCCGTGCTCGCGCCGGATGCCGGCGAGCGGGAGCATGCCGTGTACGTCGAGGAAGGCTGCCAGCTGGTCGCCCGCCTTGCGGTACGTCGTGATCGTGACGGGTGCCCTGTCCTCGGCGCGGAGGTGGCGTTCGAACGCGTCGACGTAAGCGGCTGGGATAGAATGCGCGGGCCGGACGAACGGCTCAGACCTTCACGCGTCGGGTGAGTCTGAGCACGAACCAGCGTGGGCCCGTAGCTCAATGGTAGAGCGGGGGACTCTTAATCCCTAGGTTCAGAGTTCGAATCTCTGCGGGCTCACCAGATCGTGAGCACGAAACGGCCCCTGGAGTCACCACCTCCGGGGGCCGCTCGATTCCCGTCCGTACCGCCTGCCGTACCCTCCAGTCGCCCCCCGGCCCCCCCGAGAATCCCCGCCGGCGCCGGCAACGAGCTGGAGCGGCCCGAACGCATGCGGCACGCCTGCGCGTTCGCTGGTAGATATCCTTCGCTCGCTCGCTGCCATTGCCCGCTGACGGGGCCGGGCGGCAACCTGCCCGAGGGACAGCCTCCAGATGGTGTCGATCACGTGGTCCCAGGCCCTCGCATGGCGGATGCGGCGACAGCTGCTCGACCCGGTCGGCACCGAATCGGTCGAAGACGTCGTGCGCCGGCTGGGCGCCGTCCAGGCCCAGCTCGATACGGCCGCCGAGCTCGCCGTCCGTACCAGGCGGGAGCGGTCGCGGTCGGGCGAGGTCGCTCGCGCCCTGGCCGAGGGGCGGATCATCAAGACGTTCGCGTTTCGCGGCGCCACCCACCTGATGACGCCCGAGGACGGTGGCGTCTACCTTGCCCTGCGGGCAGCCAGTCGAATGTGGGAGCTCCCGAGCTGGCAGAGCTACTACAGCCTCGCGCCAGCGGACTGGCCTCGCCTCCGGGAAGTGGTCCGAGAGGCTCTGGCCGATGGGCCGCTGACGCTCGAAGGGCTTGGGGCGGCGATCACCGCTCGGTCGACAGTTCCGGCATCTGAAGGTCTTCTTCGACGGGAACCCCTGGGCGTTGCTGAAGGCGCTCGCCTGGCAGGGAGACCTGAGCTTCGGACCCGCGCAGGACGGACGCTACGACCTTCCAGCGCCTGGACGGCAACCCTCGCTGGGCGGGCGTGCCTGGGCTCGACGAGGCCGGGATGCGTGCGGTCGAGGCGTACTTCGGCGCGTACGGGCCGGCGACGCCCGACCACGTGCAGTACTGGCTGGGGGAAGGCCTGGGCGCCGGGCGCAAGCGGATCCAGGCCTGGATCGCCGGCTTCGGTGACCGCCTCGCCGCGCTCGACATCGACGGGGAGTCCGCGTACATCCTGCGCGAGGATCTCGAGGAGCTGGCCGCGACGTCACCGACCGCTGCGATCCGCCTCCTCCCCGGCTACGACCAGTGGGTCCTCGGTCCGGGCACCGCCGACGCCCATGTCGTGCCACCGGGCAGGCGGGCGCTGGTCAGCCGTCAGGCGAACATCGTGATCGTCGGTGGAGTCGTGTCCGGGACATGGTCGCGTTACCCACGACGGGATCGCGATCGCCTGGTTCGCCGGAGGAGTGGCCGCCCGACCGGCCAGGCGCTGGCCAGCGAGGTTGCGCGGGTCGCCACGATCCTCGGTCGGCCCCTTCGATCGTCGGTCCAGACCGCGTAAGGAGTGAAGTCGCCGCCTCGGCGGAGATCGCGCCACCGGGCGCCCTTTCGGGACGCGCGGCACTGGCGCCGCGAGTCGCCGCGGGCGATCCTTGGTGGTTGGCCGGCTGCCTGAGGACCCGGCAGGAAGGAAGGGGTGTGCAGGTGAACTTCGAGCTCGGGGGCCTGGGACTCGCCCTGGTGATCGTTCTCTCCCTGACCTTCGGCACCATCGTCCAGCTCATGGCCTGGAGGTCGTCCACCCATTGGCTGTGGCTGATCAGCGCCGTTGCCTACCTGGCCGGCGCCCTGTTCTTCAGCGAGGTGATCTTCGGGACCGCGACCGTCGATGACCTCCAGCCGTTCGTCGACGGCCTTGCGTTCGACGAGGCGCTGCTCGGCGGTCTCGTCATCGGTGTCCCGGTCGCCCTTGTCACCTGGTACGCAGGTCGACGCACGAGGGTGGGCCGGCCGACGTCGTCCTGACGACCCCGCGACTGGCGGCGGGCCCGGCGCCCATCGGCACGCCGGCGAGAGCGTTCGGCGGCGTGGGCGCCCAGCTCGCCTGCGTTCAATCGTGCTGGGAGCACGCCCGGGACGCCACGCCCGGTCACGCGGTCGACTCGACCGCGAACTGGAGTCGATGAAGCCGGGCGTACAGCCCGTCGCGGGCGAGGAGCTCGTCCTGCGTGCCCAGCTCCACCAGCCAGCCGTCGTCGAGGACGGCGATCCGGTCGGCGGCCCGGATCGTCGAGAGCCGGTGGGCGACGATGACCGTGGTCCTGCCCACCTTGAGCCGGTCCAATGCCTCCTGGACCAGCCGCTCCGACTCGTTGTCGAGCGAGCTGGTCGCCTCGTCGAGGAGGAGGATCCGGGGGTCCTTGAGGATGGCCCGCGCGATCGCCACCCGCTGCCGCTCGCCGCCCGAGAGGCGTGACCCGCGGTCCCCGACGACCGTGTCGTACCCGTCGGGCAGCGCGCTGATGAAGTCGTGGGCGTTGGCGTCCCTGGCCGCGTCCACGATCTCGGCGTCGGTCGCGTCCAGGCGACCGTAGCGGATGTTCTCGCGGATCGTCCCGCCGAACAGCGTCGCCTCCTGGGCCACGAGGCCGATGCGCTGGCGGAGGCTCGTGACGGTGAGGTCGCGGACGTCTCGGCCATCGACCGAGATCGCCCCGGCGGTCACGTCCCAGAGACGAGGGATGAGCCCCACGAGCGTCGTCTTGCCCGAGCCGGACGGCCCGACGAGGGCCAGGCTCTCGCCGGCGGCGATGTCGAGGTTCACGGCCCGCAGCACCGGCCGATCCGGGTCGTAGCCGAAGGTCACGCCGTCCAGCGTGATCCGCCCCTCGATCCGACCGAGCGGACGGGCATCCGGCGCGTCGACGATCGTCGGGCGCGTGTCGATGATCTCGAACACGCGGGCGACGGCGCCGGTTCCCTCGCGGAACTGCCCGTAGAGGCTCGCGATCGTCCCCAGGCTGGCGCCGATCGCGACCCCGTAGAGGAGGAAGCCGGTCAGCGTCCCGACGCCGAGCTCGCCGGCGATGACCTGGTGCCCCGTGTACCACAGCAGGGCCGCGATCGAGCCGAAGCCGAGGAGGCCCATCACCGCCCGAATCCTGCCCGCCACAGGGCCAGTCGCGAACCCGCTGCCACGACCCCCTGCAGGTCGGCGTCATAGCGGCGGAGCTCCCAGTCCTCGCGCACGTAGCTCTTGACGACCCGGATGCTGGAGAGGACCTCCTCGGCTGTGGTCGTGCTGCGGGCGATCATGTCCTGGACCTGAGTGCTCACCCGCTGCAGCGGCCGTCCGAAGACGATCGCGACCGCGATCAGGGCCGGCGCGAGCAGCAGCACCACGAGCAGCAGCGTTGGGCTGAGGGTGAAGAGGATGATCACGGAGCCCACGAGCCCGATCACCGACGACAGGAGGCTGGTGGTCGTCTGGGTCAGCATCGTGCGCACGAGGGTCACGTCGCTCGAGAGACGCGAGACGAGCTCTCCCACCCGGCGCTGGCCGTAGAAGTCGAGCGAGAGCGTCACCAGGCGCCCGTAGAGCTCGCCGCGAAGCTGGGCCACGACCCGCTCGCCCACCACGCCGAGCAGCCAGGTCTGGACAAAGCCCGCGATCGCCTGGAGGACGAACAGGGCGATCAGAACGGCCACCAGGCGGTCGAGCACGGCGGGGTCGCCGCCCGCGACCACCTGGCCCGTGATGCCGGCGATCAGGAGCGGGAACAGGAGCCCGACGACCGAGCCCACCAGCAGGCCGGCGATCGCGACCGCGAACAGGGCCAGGTGCGGCCGCAGGTAGCGGAGCAGGCGCGACCAGGGCACGCCGCCGAAGCCGCGCACCTGGCGGACGACCTCGCCGGCGTCCACGGGCACCCGGGCGAACTGCTGGGTCATGCGCCGATCATGGCATGCGGCGGTGAGGCGGGCCCCAGCGGCGGCCAATCCGGCAGCCCCGGATCGCCGACAATGGCGCGGTCCGCCCGGCACCGGGCGGCATCAGCAGCCCCCGAGGAGGTTCCGTGCCGAGCCCCGAGCCGCTCACTCTCCCCGTCGGGGTCGACCCCGAGCCCATCAACGTCTCGTGGGACGCGCTCGACCGGCTTGTCGGCGAGCTCGCCGGCACGGTCGGCCGCGAGTTCGACCTCGTGGTCGCGATCACCCGGGGCGGGCTGGTGCCCGCCGGGATCCTGGCCTATCGCCTGGACCTGCGCGAGATCCTCGTCGCCGGAGTCGAGTTCTACACGACCGGCGGGATGACCCATGAGGCGCCGCGGTTCGGCCACTTCCCGGACGCCGAGCTGCTGCGGGGCAAGCGGATCCTCGTCGTGGACGAGGTCTGGGAGACCGGCGAGACGATGGCGGCCGTCTTCGACCGCATCCGCCGGGCCGGCGGACGTCCGGTCAGCGCGGTGATCCACTACAAGCCGGGCCGGTCGCGGGTGGCGTTGACGCCGGACTACTACGCCGCGCTCGCCCATGGCTGGGTCACCTACCCGTACAAGGTCGGCGACTGATCCACCGCTTCCGTCAGCTGCGGCACAATGCCCGCCATGCCACCCCGTGAGCCGCCCCGCCGACCGCCGATGGCCCGTCCGCTCGGCGGGATGCCGCCGCGTACCTCGGGCGGCAGCCCCCGGAGCGGCATGCGGCCGCCCGTGCCCGGAGGCTCGCGCCGGGCCGGATCGGCGAATGGCCCGCGGGGCCCGTTCTCCGGGACGACCGTCCTGGTGGCCCTCCTGGCCGTGGTCGGTGTGGGACTGCTCGTGGGGGCCGCGGTCTTCGCCGGCGGCACGCCCGGCGCCTCACCCGGCGCCTCGGGTTCGCCGACCGCCTCGGGAGCGGCGCTTGCCAGCGGGTCGCCCGGGACGCCGGCCACGCCGCCGAGTGGGAGCCCGGGATCGACCCCGGGGCCATCAGCGGGCGCCTCGGCCGCTCCCTCGGGCGGCCCGGCGCAGATGCCCCTGGCCCTCGTCGCGGATGTCACCGACCTGCGCCAGTCCCTCTCGTCGGCGGCCATCCGGACCGAGGCGGCGGCGAGCCGGGTCGCGATCCCCTGCGGGGTGACGGCGATCACCCTCGATGGCAAGGCGCTGCCGCCCGGCAGCGCGAAGTGCGTCGAAGCGGCGGCCATCGCGAAGGCCGTGAGGGCCCACCACCCGCGCCTCGGCCTCCTCCCGGCCGCGCTCGTCACCCCCCAGGTCAAGGTGCTCCGCGTGGGCGCCGCGGACCTCTTCGGCTCCCCGACCATCCGCGCCCGGCCGTACCCGCTCGTGGCGACCGTCGCGGCCACTCCGGCCGCCTGGACCGGGTTCGACGTGGCGGACGTCCGCACCCTGATCTCGACCGGCGACACCTGTCCCGATCGCGGCGTGAGCCACCAGACGAACACCCTCGGGAAGGGCTGGGACTGGGCCCTCGCCGGCGGCACCGCGAAGTACACCGGAACGCACCTGGACCGCCGCTACGACGGCCCCAACGGCAATGGCTGGCCCGTCGTCGACGCCGTGCGGAGCGGAAACGCGGGCGCCGTGAAGAAGCTGGTCTCCGACGCGGAGATCACCCTGAACGACTTCGAGTGCCCGATGACCGCCTCGTTCCGCCAGCACGACACGGGTACCGTCTTCTCGATCGACCCCCGGGTCGCCCCGTTCCTGGCCCGCAACGGGATCGACGCCGTCACGCTGGCCTCGAACCACATCACCGACCAGGGAACCGGGGCGCTGGCGCAGACGCTGGCCCTCTTCAAGAAGAACGGCATCAAGAGCTTCGGGGCGGGGATGAACCTGGCCCAGGCCATGAAGCCGGCCGTCTTCGACGTCCGCGGCGTTCGCTTCGCCTTCGTCGGCTTCAACGAGATCCCGGGCTCGGCAAAGGCGGGCCCCGCGACGGCCGGCGTGGCCTGGCTCACCGAGGCGAACGTGCGGGCCTCGGTCGCCGCGGCGCGCAAGGTCGCCGATGTCGTGATCGTCGTCCCCCAATGGGGCTGGCCCGAGTACCACGCCAACTTCACGGCCCGCCAGAAGCAGCAGATCCAGCTCTTCCTCGATGCCGGCGCGGACGACGTGATCGGCCACGGGACCCATTGGTCCGGGCCTTCGTCGATCACGAAGGACACGCGGGGCTTCCACGTCGTGATGGCCAGTCACGGCAACTTCCTCTTCGGCCAGGACTGGAGCCGCCAGACGCAGGAAGGCGTGATCGCCGAGATCACGTTCGTGGGGAGCCGGGTCGCGCAGCTGCGGCTGCACCCCTACATCATGCTCGACCAGGCCCAGGCGAACCTCACGAACCCCACGACGGACGGCGCCTTCATCCAGGACCAGGTCTGGAAAAACAGCATCCTCAAGTAGTCCCGGAAGGTGCCCTGCCACCAAAGCCGCGGGCGGCCCCGGGTTCCCGGCCCAGCGGCGGCCCCGCGGACGAGTGGCCGGCCCAGGCGTGGGCCGATGCCCGCCGTGCTACCCTTCCGCCATCCTTTGCGGCCGGTCCAGAGAGGCCGGCGTACCGGTCCCGAGAGGCCGGAAGGGAGGCAACGCGTGCGCATGCGAGCCGACGTCCACCGCGCCCCCGGGTCCGGTGGCGTTTTCATGTCCGGGGCCGCGTGAGCCGTCTCGACCCACCCCCCCGCCGGGCCCCGCCCATGCCCGATCCGGACGTCGTCGTCGATCCCCGGGTGGGCGCCCGGGGGCCCGCCCTGCTCGCCCTGGAGGACGGCGCCGTCTTCGCGGGGATCGCGTTCGGGGCCGCGGCCGCGGCCGGCGGCGACCTCGTGGTCAACACCAGCCAGACCGGCTACCAGGAGGTCTGCACGGACCCCTCGTACGCCGGCCAGGTCGTGGTCATGACCTATCCGCTGATCGGCAACTACGGCCGCATCCAGGCCGACGACCAGTCGGAACGCCCGTGGCTGCGGGCATTGGTCGTCGCCTCGGCGACGGCCGCGGTCGCCGACCGGGCCAGCCAGCTCGCCGCGCTTCTCCGCGACGAGGGGATCCCGGCGCTCGCCGGCGTCGACACCCGCGCCCTGGCCCGCCACCTGCGGACCCACGGCAGCCTGCGCGGGATCGTCACCGCCCCGGGCGAGGTGGATCCGGTCGATGCGGCGACGCGCGCCCGGGCGGTACCGCGCTGGGAGGACCAGGATTTCGTCGAGGCCGTCTCGCCCGCCGCCGCCTTCGAGGTCGGGGATCCGGCGGCTGAGCCGGGCGCCCCGCTGGTTGCGATCGTGGACTTCGGCCTCAAGGCGAACATCGTACGCAGCCTCCGCCGCCGCGGCGTGAGGGTGCGGGTGCTGCCCCATACCGCCCGTCCGGCCGACCTCCTGGCTCCCGAGGTCGCAGGGGTGGTGCTCTCGCCGGGCCCGGGCGACCCGGCCCGCCTCGCCGGCCCTGTGACCCTCGCCCGGGCCGTCATCGAGGCCCGGCGCCCGCTCCTCGGGATCTGCCTCGGCCACCAGCTCGTCGCCCGTGCCGCAGGCGCCGAGACGCGGCGCCTCCGCTTCGGCCATCACGGCGCGAACCATCCCGTGCGGGACACGGCAACCGGGCGCGTGCAGGTGACGGCCCAGAACCACGAGGTGACCGTGGACGCGGCCACGCTCCCGCCGTCAAGCGGATTCACGGTGAGCCAGGTCAACCTCAACGATGGATCCGTCGAGGGGCTCCGCCATCGAAGCCTGCCCGTCGAGACGGTCCAGTACCACCCTGAAGGGGCCCCCGGGCCGCTCGATGCGCTGGCCGTGTTCGATCGCTTCGTCGAGGCAGCCCGGCGGCACGCCGAGGCGCGCGGGTGACCGCCTCGCCCGGGTCCGGGGGCAGCCCCCAGGCGAAGCCGGCCTCGGTCCTGATCCTCGGGTCGGGGCCGGTCGTGATCGGGCAGGCAGCCGAGTTCGACTACGCCGGGACCCAGGCCTGCCGAGCCCTGCGCGCCGAGGGCGTCCGCACGATCCTCGTGAACTCCAACCCGGCCACGATCATGACCGACCCGACAGTCGCCGATGCCGTCTACCTCGAGCCGCTGACCGTGCCCGCGATCGAGGCTGTCATCCAGCGGGAGCGGCCCGATGGGCTTCTTGCCGGCCTCGGCGGGCAGACCGCCCTCAATCTCGCCATGGCGTTATCGCATGCTGGCGTGTTAGCACGCTACAACGTGAGGCTGCTCGGGACGCCGCTGCGCGCCATCGAGATGGCCGAGGACCGCGAGGAGTTCCGCGACCTCCTCGACCGGCTCGGGCAGCCATACGCGCCGTCGGCGATCGTCGAGGGTGCGACCGACGCCGAGCGCATCGGCAGCAGTGAGGCGGCCCTCGCGGCCATCGGCCTGCCCGCGATCGTCCGCCCGGCCTTTACCCTCGGCGGCACCGGGGGAGGCATCGTCGAGAACGAGGCCGACTACCGGGAGCGCGTCCGCGCCGGCCTCCGTACAAGCCCCATCGGCCAGGTGATGGTCGAGAAGGTCCTGGTCGGCTGGCAGGAGATCGAGTACGAGGTCATGCGCGACGCCGACGACACGTGCATCGCCGTCTGCTCGATGGAGAACGTCGACCCGCTGGGAGTGCATACCGGGGACTCCATCGTCGTCGCCCCCGTTCAGACCCTCCCCGACGCCGTCCACCAGCGGCTCCGTAGCGCCGCCCTGGCGATCATCCGCGGCCTCGGTGTCGAGGGCGGCTGCAACGTCCAGTTCGCTCTCTCCCCCGACTCCCGCGACTACGCGGTGATCGAGGTGAACCCCCGGGTGAGCCGCAGCTCGGCGCTCGCCAGCAAGGCGACCGGGTACCCGATCGCGCGGGTGGCGGCCCAGATCGCGGTGGGGCGGCGCCTGGCCGAGATCCCCAACGTGGTCACGGGCACGACCGTGGCCGCGTTCGAGCCGGCCCTCGACTATCTCGTGGTCAAGCTGCCCCGCTTTCCGTTCGACAAGTTCCCCCGGGCGGACCGGACCCTCGGCAGCCAGATGAAGGCGACGGGCGAGGTCATGGCCATCGACCGGACCTTCGGGGCCGCTCTCAACAAGGCCCTCCGGGGCCTTGAGCAGGCCGGCGCCGGGCCGCGCGCCGAGGATCCCGGTTGGCAGCCCACCCTCGACTACCTCGCCGGCGCCCTGGCCGGCGATCCCGACGAGGAGGACGCGGTCATCCGCTGGATCGACGAGAACGGCGACGCCTGCGAGAGCACCCGCCTGGCCCAGCGGAGCGCGGCCCCGATCGTCCTGCGCCGCTTCCTCGCCCCGTCCGACAACCGCCTCTGGCGGGTGATGGCGCTGCTCCGCCGCGGCCTGGCCGAGGCCTGCCTCGCGGAGACGACCGGCATCAATCCCTGGTTCGTGGCGGAGCTCGCCCGCTCGGTCGCGCTCGAGGCGAGGCTGCGCGCCGCCGGCGCCACGATCACGGATCCGGCCGTTGCCGCCGGGCCCACGCTCCTGGCGACAGCCAAGCGGGCCGCCCTTGGCGATCGCGAGATCGCGGCCCTCGCCGGGGTGGGGGAGGGGGCGATCGCCGCGACGCGCCGCGCGCTCGGGCTGGTCCCGGGGTTCGCGATGGTCGACACGTGCGCCGCCGAGTTCGCGGCCGAGACACCCTACTTCTACAGCACGTACGCGGCCGCTGGCTCGCCGCCGGAGGCGCCCCCACTCACCCGTCCCGCCGCCCTCGTCATCGGCTCGGGGCCGGTGCGGATTGGGCAGGGGATCGAGTTCGACTACTGCGCGGTCCGGGCGGCGGAGAGCCTGCGCTCGCTGGGCTGGGAGGCCATCCTCGCCAACTCCAACCCCGAGACGGTCTCCACCGACTTCGACGCCAGCAGCCGCCTCTACTTCGAGCCCCTCGACGCGGAGAGCGTGCTCGAGATCGTCGCCGCCGAGACGGCGCCCGGGGCCGGGCCGCTGCCCGCGTTCGTCCAGTTCGGCGGCCAGACACCACTCAACCTTGCCCGCCAGCTGGCTGAGGCGGGCATCCCGCTCCTGGGGGCCTCGCTCCAGACGATCGACCAGGCGGAGGATCGCGTCCGCTTCAGCGCCCTCGTGGAACGGCTCGGCATCCCCCAGCCCGAAGGGGGGATGGCCCGCTCGATCGACGAGGCCGAGGCCCTCGCCGACCGCGTCGGCTACCCGGTGATCGTGCGGCCGTCGTTCGTCATCGGCGGCCTCGCCATCGACTTCGCCTACTCCCGGGCCGACCTCGTCGCCCAGCTGGCCGCGGCCACCGTCGTCGACCCGGATCGCCCCGTCCGCATCGACCGCTACCTCGAGGGCGTCGAGGTGGACGTCGACGCGGTGGCCGACGGAGACACCGTGCTGATCCCGGGGCTCCTCGAGCACGTCGAGCGGGCGGGCGTCCACTCGGGAGATTCGGTGGGCGTCTTCCCGCCCCAGGGCGTGTCCGAGGCGGACCAGCACCTGGTCGTGGCGGCCATGGAGCGGATCGTGCGCGCCCTCGACGTCCACGGCCTCGTGAACGCCCAGTTCATCGTCCGCGAGGACGGCGTCTATCTCATCGAGGTGAACCCGCGCGCCAGCCGGACGGTGCCGTTCATGAGCAAGGTCACCGGCGTGCCGATGGTCGACCTGGCCGTGCGGATCGCCCTCGGGCAGCGGCTCGCCGACCTCGGCTGGCCGAACGGCCTCCTGCCCGCGCCGCCGTTCGTGGCCGTCAAGGCGCCGGCGTTCTCGACGGCGAAGCTGCGCGGAGTCGATCCGTCGCTGGGACCGTTCATGCAGTCGACGGGCGAGGTGATCGGGATGCACGAGGACGTCCGCGTGGCGACCGCGAAGGCGCTGGTCGCAGCCTCGCTCGTGCCGCCGCTCCCGGGTCCCGACGGCGCGCTGGCGCTGCTCACGGTCGCCGACCGCGACAAGGCGCTCCTCGGGCCGCTCGCCGTGGCGCTGCGCACGGCGGGTTACCGGCTCGCCGCTACCCCGGGCACGCGGGCTGCCCTGGCCGTGCTGGGCCACGCGTCGGAGGCCGTGGCAAAGCTCGGGGCCGTCGCCGGCCCCGGCGAGGCGCCGATTCTCGACCTCATCGCCTCGGGACGGGTCCGGCTGGTGGTGAACACCCCGACGCCGCGCTCGGGCCCGGTGCGGGACGCGGTCGAGATCCGCCTGGCGGCGATCGCCGAGGGGGTCCTCTGCCTGACCGCCATCGAGACGGCGGTCGCCGCCGCCGAGGCCATCGACCCCGAGATCGCCGGGCGGCTGGCCGATGTCCGGCCGCTGGCCGAGTGGGTCCCCGCCCCGGGCGCTCCGCCGGCGGCCCGCCCGGCCTCGGCGCGCGGGTGATCAACCTGAGCGCGCGGCGGCGGGCGAGGCAGGGCAACGGCAGCGTCCCCCGCGGCGCGGCGGCGTTCGGCCGGAGGCGGTGCGCCCCCGGCCACGGGTGGCGTCCCCGCCCCGGCGGCGTCGCCGCAGGCGGCGCGGCGGCCTGGCGACGCCCCTCGGGGTCAGCGCGAGTGCACGGCCGAACGCGTGGCGTGCTCCGGTTCCATGCCGTGGATCGACCGACCAAGCGCGATCAGGGCGTGGCCGAGGCGATGGCGCAGGCCGTGCCGGTGCCCCGCCTGGCGCTCGTGGACTGCCTCCGCCAGCAGGCGCCGGGCCCGGACGTCGACCGCGTCGCCCAGGAGGGATCCCGCCTCCCCGGTGAAGATCCGGGTGGTTTGCCCTCGATCCTTCTTCGTCGTCTGCATCTCATCGTTCCCCCGTTCGATGCTCATCTAACTCGGACTGATAGAACGTGTGTGTGACGGGACCGCGCGGGCACCCGCTACGCAGGGGGCTCGCCGAGGGCCCGCGCGAGCTCGGCCCCCGCGTCGGCGATGCGGTCGCGCCGCAGGCTGTAGTAGGTGAGGGAGCCCTCCTCGGTGATCGTCACCAGGCCGGCCACCCGCAGCTGGGCGAGGTGATGGCTCACGGTCGGCTTCGAGAGCCCCATGCGATCGGCGATCTCGGTGAGGTAGAGGTCACCCCCCGACAGGAGCCGCAGGATCCGCAGGCGGCTCTCGTCGCCGAGGGCCTTGAAGAGGCGGATGCTCGAGGCCGGCACGGCCCCCGTGTTGCCGTCGAGGGCGCTCTCGGCCAGCGGATACGCGAACATGTGCCAGTCGCGGCCGCCGAAGATGTAGTTGTAGGGCCGGGTGAAATAGCTGGGGGCCAGGACCAGCCGCCGCGTCCCCGCCTCGGGGACCCAGCGCACGCCGCCGGTGGCCTGCTCGACGAAGTCGGCGAGCGGCAGCCGGGCGAGGTCCCCCCGCCGGCTCTCCACGTCGCGCTGCTCCATGCGGGCCATGCGCCCCTCGACCTGCTCGAAGCGCTCGCGCCAGGCGCGGAGGATGCGGCGAAGGGCCCGCAGCTCGCCCTCCGGGTCGTCGAGGAGCCGGGCCATGGCCGGCCGGTAATGCTCCGGGAAGAGCCCGAGGGCCGCGTCACGGAGCTCACCCTCACCGTCGAGCACGCGCAGGGCGAGGGAGGTTGCCTCCCGCAGGTCGTCGCTGTCACAGCACGCCCGCACGAGGTCGCGGCCGTGGATCCGCCCGGCGAGAGCGACCACGTCCGCCGCCGAGCGGACGCTTCGATCCTCGATGACGAGGGGCATGATCGCTCCGCCGAGGCCCTTGCCGTCGTGCTGCTCGCCGAACATGCGGGCGAGGTCACGCTTCAGCGAAGCCGAGAGCGAGGCCCTCAATTCGTCGTACCAGGCGCGGTCGACGGGGAGCAGCTCGGACTCGGTGTCGAGCATCAGGCTCACCAGGAAGTCGACCGCCGACCTGGCCTCGAGGATGACCTCGGGCGCCGGCCCCGGCGCGGGCGCCGGCGCGCTCGTCATGTCGCGCACCAGGGCGCGTGGGGGGCGGGGCGATTGCACGGCGTGGGGTCGGCGGGCCATCGTGTTCCTCTTGCGTCGTCCTCGTGTTCGATGGGAATCTAACACGAGCGTTCCACGTGTCAAGCGATACGTCGGATCCCGAGGCGCCGGGCGGCCATGTCGCCGCAAGGCGGTCGCTCGCCTACAATCCGCTCCACCGCGTCGCGCGGCCGCGCCCGCGCCGGATCCCCGGACCACACGCAGCAGTCGAGGCTCGCATGCCAGTCCCGGACGTCCTCTTCACCGATGAGCGACTCCCGAACGGGCTCCGCCTGATCATCAGCGAGGACCACCTCGTGCCGGTTGTGGCGGTGAATGTCTGGTACGACGTCGGCAGCAAGCACGAGCAGCCCGGGCGGACCGGATTCGCCCACCTCTTCGAGCACGTCATGTTCCAGGGCAGTCGTCACGTGGCCAAGGCGGAGCACATCGCGCTCGTGCAGGCCGCGGGCGGGTCGATGAACGGCACGACCTGGCTCGACCGCACCAACTACTTCGAGACGGTGCCGTCGCACCAGCTGGAGCTCGCGATCTGGCTCGAGGCCGACCGCCTGGCCACGCTCCTCGATGCGCTGAGCCAGGACAACCTCGACAACCAGCGGGCGGTCGTCAAGAACGAGAAGCGCCTCAGCTACGACAACCAGCCCTACGGGACCTGGCAGGAGAAGGTGCTCGCCTACATCTACCCCGCGGACCATCCCTATCACCACCCGACCATCGGCTCGATGGAGGACCTCGACGCGGCCTCGCTCGACGACGTCAGCGCCTTCTTCCGCACCTACTACGCGCCCAACAACGCAGTCCTCTCGATCGTCGGCGACGTCGACCCCTGGCAGGCCCGGGCCTGGGTCGAACGGTACTTCGGACCCATCCCCCCGAACCCCTCGATCCCGCCGTTCGCCGTGGACCCCCTCCCCATGACGCTCGGCGGCGAGCGCCGGGAGACCGTGGAGGACCGGGTCCCGCTGCCGCGCATCTACGCCGCCTACCGGGCGCCGTCGATGGGCGATCGCCGGCTCTACGCCCTCGAGATCGCCGCCCAGGTCCTCGCCGGCGGCAAGGGCAGCCGCCTCCACCGGCGGCTCGTGCGCCAGGACAGGATCGCCCAGGACGTGGCGATCTTCCTGCTCCCGTTCTCGTCCGGCCCATCCGTCTTCCTCGGCTGGGCGACGGTCCGACCCGAGGCAACGATCGAGGCCGTGGAGGCCGGCTTCCTCGAGGAGATCGGTCGCCTCGCCGCCGAGGACATCACCGAAGACGAGCTGGCACGGGCGAAGGCGCTCATCGAGACCGACGAGCTCGGCTCGCTCCAGCGCGTCTCGGAGCGGGCGGACCGCCTGAGCATGTACGCGACCCTGCTCGACAACCCCGCCGAGATCAACCGCCAGCTCGAGCGATTCCTGGAGGTGACGGCGGCCGAGGTGCGGACGGTCTGCGCGGAGCTGCTGACGGATCACAACCGCCTGCTCGTGACGTACGTGCCGGCGGGCGGCCGGGACAGGGTCGAGGCGGACGCCGCCGGCGACGATGACGGTGCAAGCGGCGACGGGCCCCTCGAGGACGGTGTGGCGGAGCGCGAGGAATGAGCATCATGGACCCGCTCGAGGCCGCCCTCGCGACGCGACCGACGCCCGGGACACCCCGGCCGTTCACCTTCCCGGTGGTAGAGCAGGGCCGGCTGTCCGGGGGCCTGCCGGTTCGTTTCGTGCACCTGCCCGGCCGTCCGCTCGTTACGGCGAGCCTGTGGCTGCCGATGGGCGCCGTCGACGAGCCCGATGCGATCGGAGGGGCCACGGTCCTCGCCGCCCGCGCGCTGACCGAGGGCACGGCGCACCGCGACGCCCTGGGCCTCGTGGAGGCGGCCGAGCGCCTGGGTGCCTCGCTCCGCGCCGAGGCCGGCTGGGACGCCATGGTCGTCGGGGTGGACGTGCCGGCCGAGCGGGTCGCCCCGGCCCTCGCGCTCCTGGCCGAGGTCATCCGGGAGCCGGCGTTCCCTGCGCACGAGGTCGAGCGCCTGCGCGACCAGCGCCTGAACGACCTGCTGCAGGCGAGGGCCGACCCGGCCCGCCGCGCCGAGGAGGCCTACCTGGCCACCATCTACGATCCGGCGAGCCCCTACGCCCGCCCTGCCGGCGGCCTGCGCCCGACGGTCGCCGGGCTCGACGCGGGGGTCGTCGCCAGCACCTACGGCAGCTGGTCCGGCTTCGACCGGGCCGTGCTCGTGGTGGGCGGCGACCTTGCCGGCCTCGATCTCCCGGCGATCCTCGAGCCGCTCCTGGGCGACCTCGGGCCAGCCCCCGACGCCGTCCCCCCGCCGGCCGCGACCGACGCCGGGCGCCTCGGCGGGCCGGTGGTCCGCGTCGTCCATCGGCCGGGGTCGGTCCAGTCCGAGCTGCGGGTCGGGCATCGCGGCCTCCCCCGGCGCAGCCCCGACTTCCACGCCCTGTCGGTCATGTCGGCGATCCTGGGCGGCCTCTTCAACAGCCGCCTGAACATGAAGCTGCGCGAGGAGAAGGGATACACGTACGGAGCGGGCGCCGGGTTCGACCTCCGCCGCCTGGCCGGGCCGTTCACCGCCCGGGCCGCGGTCAACACGGACGCCACGGCGCCGGCGCTTTCCGACCTGGTCCTCGAGCTGCGGCGCATGCGCGAGGCGGCCCCGTCGGAGGCCGAGCTGCGCGCGGCCCGCGACTACCTCGTGGGCATCTTCCCGCTTCGCTTCGAGACGCCGGGCCCGGTCGTGTCCGCGGTCGGTGGCCTCGTGACCTACGGGCTTCCCGACGACGAGCTCGAGCGCTATCGACCGGCGATGGAGGCGGTGACGGGCGAGGAGGTGCTCGCGGCGGCGCGCGCCCACCTCGACCTGGAGCGACTCGGGGTGGTCCTCGTGGGCGACGCCGACGCGGTCGCGGCCGACGTCGAGGCCCTCGCTCTCGGCGACTTCGAGGTCGTGCGCGACGAGGACGCATCGGCAGCCTGAAACCTTGGGGGCGATTCTGCCTCAAGTGGGCTAGCGGGTCGGTCTGAACATTCGGCAGCGCGGAAGTCGGAGTCTGCAGGCCCCCTAGCGCACCGGAGAAGCGTTCACCATGGACCCGCATCGCCTGTGAAACGACACGGCGGACGCGGCGCGTCGTATCGTCTCCCCGGTCGCCTCGTCCGTTTGGCGATCGCCGACGGGGGGTCCGAACGATCGACACAGCGCACGACGCCCGCCAGCCCGACTCCACGTCCGTGGACGATGCCGAGGCCAGGCGCGTCGTTGCCGCCGTCGTCGCCGGCGACGCGGATGCCTTCCGCATCCTCGTCGATCGCGAGTCGCGGTCGATCGTCCGAATCTGCTATCGCATCCTTGGCGACATCAACGACGCGGAAGACGCCGCCCAGGAGGCGTTCGTGAGCGCCTATCGCGCGATCGGGACGTGGCGGGGCGACGGACCCTTCGGGGCCTGGCTCGCTCGCATCGCGACGCGCATCGCCATTCGCCGCGCGGGTCGCCGGCGCCCCGTCGCCTGGATCGACCCGCATCCCGTCAGCGCCGACGACGCGAACCCCGGGGGCCGCGACGCGATCAGCGAGGCGACCCTCTCGGTCGCCGTCGGCGGCGCCGCCGACCCGGCTCAGCTCGCCGTCCGGGCCGAGCGGGCCGCTGCCATCCGGGCGGCCGTCGCCCGGCTCGACGAGCCGTATCGCGAGGTCGTCGTCCTCCGCTTCTTCTCCGAGCTGTCGCTCGCCGAGATCGCTGCGGAGAGCGACCGTCCGCTGGGCACGGTCAAGACGCACCTGCACCGGGGGCTGCAGCGGCTCCGGCGGGCGCTCGATGCCGAAGGGCTCTCCTGATGGTCGAGGACGGGCCCGGCCCCGACCGCTTCCGGCCCGACGAGCTCGGCGGTGACATCACGGCTGCCGCCCAGGCCGAGGTGATGGTCACGGCGCGCGAGCTCGAGTGGCTCGCCGCCACCGCCGACTTCGCGCCGACCGCGGGCTTCGCCGATCGTGTCATGGTGGCCGTGGCGGCCGAGCCGACGCCGCGTCCCGTGATGGCGGTTGCGTCCGCCGTGCGGCGCGGCGCGATCGGGGCGGTGTTCGCCGGGCTCGGCGATCTATGGCGCGTGGCCTGGACCGGGGGACGACCGCTGGCGGCCCGGGCGCCGGCGCTGGCGCTCGTCCTCATCCTCCTGGCCGGCGCGATCGGCGCCGGCGCGATCGGCGTCGGAGCGATGGCCCGCCTGGTCCAGGAGCCCAGCCGCACACCGGGGCCGAGCGAGATCGTCGGCCCGACGCTGACCCCGGCCCCGACGGCCAGCCCGACCGAGAGCGCCAGCCCGACCGAGAGCGCCAGCGCCGAGCGAGAGCGCCGAGCCGCCGGACAGCGCCCCGCCGACCGAGGAAGCGACGCCTGGCGCCACACCCCGGCCCGCCAGGCCGGCGACCGCGCGGCCCGCGGCCAGCCCGCCTCCGTCGGCGACGCGGGCGCCGACCGCGACCCCGGCGCCGACCCCGACGCCGGGACCGACGGAGACCCACGATTCGAACGAGGGATCCCGGGCCACGGAGGCGCCGGGGCCGTCGCCGTAGGCCAGGGCCGCTCTGCCCCAGGTCCGTCCCGCCCTCTGCCGGACTGCGTCGCGGTGATAGGCTGGCCACCGTGATCGTCGTCGTCGGGTCCGTCGCCTATCGGTCGGGTGCGTCCGGAGCGGGCTCCGCGGCGGGCCTGGCCGCGGAAGTCGCGGCGGCGGCGGCCGCCTCCGGCTCGGCGGTGGAGCTCCTCGCCCGGATCGGGGAGGACGGCGCCGGAGAGGAGCTCCTGCTGGCGCTGGCCCGGGCGCAGGTCGGCCACGCCGCCATCCTGCGGGACCCGGCCCGGCCCACGTTGCTCGCGCCGGAACCGGCAGCGCCCGAGGATGGGCCGGACGAGCTGGCGCCGGGCCTCGTGGCCATCGGCGAGCCCGCCGGACAGCCGCCGGGAGATGCTCCGGAGACGCCCGACCCGGCCGCGTCTCTCGAGCCCGCAGACCTCTCGCTCGGTCTGCGGTACCTTCGCGACTTCGACGTCCTCGTGGCCGTCGAGCCGCTGCCGGCGGGCGGCTCGGCGGTGGTCGCCGATGCCGCGTCGTTCGCCGGCGCCGCCGTGGTGGTGGTCGTGGATCCAGGCTCGCCCGCGCCGTCAACGTATGGCGAGGCAACGCTGATCGAGGCACCCGCGGACGACCCGGAGGGCGCGTTCGCCCGCCTCGTCGGCCACTACGCGGCCGCCCTTGATCGCGGCGTCACGCCCGCCGAGGCCTTTCGCGGGGTGACCGACGAGGGTGGCTGGCAGCTCGCGATCGACTGATCGGGGCGGGTCTTCGGCGAGCTCGGCACGGACCGGGCAGGGGTCGTCTCCCGCCCCGCGCGAGCCGGCTCAGCCCGGGAGGAACAACCCGGGCTCGGGGCCCGTGGGGCCGAGCGGGACGATGAGGTCGGGTCCGTCGTTACGGGCGTTGTTCACCCGCTTCGAGACGGGGAAGCGCTCGAGGAGGTCGTCGGGCGCGGGCACGAGCAGGGCCAGCAGCTCGCCTGGCTCCGGTGGCGTCGGCGCGAGCCAGGCCTCCCACGACGACGGGGGAAGGATCGCGGGCATCCGGTCGTGGATGGGATCCAGGGTCGCGTTCGCCGTGGTGGTGATGATCGTGAACGTCCGGAGCCGCTCGGCGTCGGGCTGCGTCGGGTCCCGCCAGATCGACCAGAGGCCGGCGAACGCCATCGGCTCGCCATCGGCCCGTCGGATGAGATTCGGCTGGCGGATCTCGGGCGTCATCCGCGCCCATTCGTAGAAGGCGTCGGCGGGGACGATGCAGCGCCGCTTGAGGAACGAGGCCCGGAAGGCGGGAGTGGTCGCCACGCTCTCCGCCCGGGCATTGATGAGGCGGCTCCCGACCTTCGCGTCCTTCGCCCACGTCGGGATCAGTCCCCAGCGGTACGGGACGATCGCGCGGGCCCGGTCCGCGCGCTCGACGACGACGAGGCCGGGCTGCTGGGGGGCGAGGTTGTAGCGCTCGCCCGGGGTGTCGGCGAGGTCCTCCGCGGCGAACAGCGCGGCCAGCTCGGCGCTGGGGCGCTGCTGCGTGAATTGTCCGCACATGGCGGGCAGTCTAGCGCGGGGTCGGTGGCGGGCATGCCGTGGGACGTTCTGCTACGGTCGGCGCGATGAGCGACGCGCGGCGCATCGATCCGCTCGCCCCGGGACCCCTCGACCCGGCGACGGCGGCCGCCCTGCTGGCGAGAGCGGACGAGCTGCTGGAGGCCGGCGAGTACGCCGCCGCGCGGGCGGCCTACGCCCGCCTCGTGGGCATGCCCGACCCGGCGATGACGACGGCGGCGCTCGTCGGCGCCGGCGAGGCGCTCTACCGGATGGACGACGAGGAGGGCGCCCGCCAATGCTGGGAGCAAGCCGCGCGCCTTCCCGATAACCCCCTGACCTACCGGGCGCTGCGCCAGGTTGCCGCCGCCCGCGTGCGCGACGGCGACCTGCGGGGCGCGCGCGACGCCTACAGCCGGGCGGACCGCCGGGCACCGCCCGGGGATCGGGCCGAGATCGCCTCCCGGCTGGGCTGGCTCAACAAGGAGCTGGGGGACCAGCGCGCCGCGGGCCGCTGGTTCTCGCGCAGCCGGGAGAGCAACCCCGCCCCGATCGCGACCTACGCCGTCATCGGGGCGACGGCCGTCATCTCGCTCCTGGCCATGCAGCCGGCCGGCAGCGACGTGCTGACGCTCCTGTGGCTCGACAAGCAGGCGCTCGCCGGCGGGGAGTGGTGGCGGCTGGTGACGCCCGTGCTCGTGCACGGCAGCGTGCTCCACCTCCTCTTCAACATGTACTTCCTGTACCTGGTCGGACCGATCGTCGAGCAGCTCTATGGATCGGCCCGCTTCCTCCTGCTCTACGCCCTGACGGCGGCCGCGGGGTCCGCCGCCAGCTTCCTGCTCGGCGGGCCGTACCCGAGCGTGGGCGCGTCGGGCGCGATCTTCGGCCTCTGCGGCGTCCTCCTGGCGGTCAGCGCGGTCCACCGCCCGGTGCTCGACCGGCGGGGCCGGGCGCTCATGAGCCAGATCGGCGGGCTCGTCGTCCTGAACCTGATCATCGGCTTCGGCTTCGATGCCCTCGGAGCGCGGATCGACAACCTGGCCCACCTCGGTGGCCTGGCCGCCGGCCTGTGGCTGGGCATGGTCCTGCCGCCCGTCCGGTCGACGTTGGCGAGCTACTGGCAGCAGCCCGCCCGCCCGGGGAGCCCGCCCGGAGCGGCGATTGCCGCGGGGTCCACAGCCGTCGCGGATCGCCGCCTGCTGGCGCTGGCGCGCTTCCTTGCGGTTGTTGCGGTCGCCGCCGTGGTGATCGCGATCGTCCTGCTCGGCGGCCCCGCTCACTAGGGCCGCGCGGTTTGCGCGCGCTCGGCGGGCCGGGCATGCGGCGCGCCGGGCCGGCTCGTTGGCCGAGCTCGCGATGTCCGAATTCCGCGAGCATGAACGGCGGAGCCATGCCATCCTCGGGTCATGGTTCTCGAGCTCGACTTCGCCGGTCGCTACCGCGCCGTCCGCAGCCGCGACGCCCGCTTCGACGGCTGGTTCTTCACGGCGGTCACGTCCACGGGCATCTACTGCCGGCCCAGCTGCCCGGCCACGACGCCGCGCGCCGAGCACGTCCGCTTCTACCCAACGGCCGCCGCCGCCCAGGAGGCCGGCTTCCGGGCCTGCAAGCGTTGCATTCCCGGGGCCGTGCCCGGGTCGCCCGCCTGGGACCTCCACGGGGACGTCGCCGGCCGGGCGATGCACCTGATCGCCGACGGCGTGGTCGAGCGGGAGGGCGTGCCGGGCCTCGCCCGGCACCTCGGATACAGCGAGCGCCAGGTCCGGCGCCACCTCCTCGCCGACCTCGGCGCCGGACCCCTCGCCCTCGCCCGGGCACAGCGCGCCCACGTCGCCCGGCTCCTGCTCGAGACCACCGCTCTGCCCGTGACCGAGGTCGCGTTCGCCGCCGGCTTCGGCTCCCTGCGCCAGTTCAATGCCACGATTCGCGAGGTATTCGCCGCCTCGCCCACCGCGCTACGCGAGGCGCGCCGACCCGGTGAGCGAACCCCGGGCGGGCGGATCGTCCTGCGGCTCGCCCGCCGCGCGCCGTTCGCCTGGTCGGCCCTCCTCCGTTTTCTCGAGACGCGGGCCGTGCCCGGCGTCGAGGAGGTGGTCGACGGCATCTATCGGCGCAGCCTGCGTCTCCCGCATGGCCCGGCGATCGTCGAGCTGACCGACGACGGCGACGCCGTGCGCTGTGCGCTCGCGCTGAGCGATCCGCGCGACCTCGGGCCGGCGGTCGCCCGCTGCCGGCGCCTCCTCGACCTGGATGCCGACCCGGTGGCGGTCGCCGACGTCCTGGCCGAGGACTCCCTGCTGGCCGACCTCGTGCGGGCCGTGCCCGGCCGCCGCTCGCCGGGATCGGTCGACGGGACGGAGCTCGCGGTCCGCGCCATCCTTGGCCAGGGCATCACGGTTGCCGCCGCGCGAACGCTGGCGGCGCGCCTTGTCGCGCGCCACGGAACGCCGCTGGTGGCCCCGCTCGGCCGTGTCACCCATCTCTTCCCGGGCGCGGACGAGATGGCCGCGATCGATCCTGGGGCAATGCCGGGACCGGCCGCGCGGCGGGCGGCCCTGCACCAGGTGGCGACCGCCCTCGCGGACGGCTCGCTCGTCCTCGACGGCGGGGTGGACCGCGGGGACGCCGAGCGGCGCCTCCTGGCTATGCGCGGGATCGGCCCGTGGACGGCGGGGTACGTCGCGATGCGTGCCCTCGCCGACCCGGACGCGTTCCTGCCCGACGACGTAGCGCTCCGCACGGCTGCCGCCCGCCTGGGCGGCCCGGCCGACGCCCGTGCGCTGGCGGCCCGCGCCGGGCGCTGGAGCCCCTGGCGGTCGTACGCGGTGCATCACCTCTGGGCGTCGCTCGACGGCCCGCCCGCCCACCTTCAGCCCGTCCCCAGCGAAGGAGCAACCTCATGAGCGCGACCCTCTACACCGAGCACTCGAGCCGCCTTGGCGCTCTCCTCCTCGTCGGCGAGCGCGACGCGAGCGGACGCACCGTCCTCACCGGCTGCTACCTGCCCGGTCACCGGCGCGGCCCCGCGGTGGACCCGTCCTGGACCCGCGACCCGGCGGCGTTTGACGAGATCCGTGCGGCGCTCGACCGGGCGCTCTCGGGGCAGGGCGAGACTCCCGGGACCGCGGCGGCCGCCGAGGTCCCGGTGGCATTCGTGGCCGGGACGCCGTTCCAGCGGCGCGTCTGGGAGGAGCTGCGCACGATCCCGCGGGGCTCGACCGTCTCCTACGGCGACCTGGCCGCGCGCCTTGGACGGCCGGGCGCCGCCCGCGCCGTCGGGTCGGCCGTGGCCCGCAACCCGATCTCGATCGTGGTGCCCTGCCACCGCGTCGTCGGCTCGAACGGAGCCCTCACCGGGTATGCCGGTGGCGTGGACCGCAAGCGGACCCTCCTGGCCCTCGAGGGAGCGGGGGTGAGCGGCGCCCGCCCCGTCTAGGAATCACCGACCGCCCGTGCCCGGCGCGCGGACGCCGAACCCGGGGCTCGGGCCACGTGGGTTGGGACGGGGGGCCGGCCTTCAGGCGCGGTCGGGGTCGCGCGAGATCGAGCCGCGCGGCGGCGACCCGGAGAGCAGGTCGCGGCGCTCCCGGAAACGGTCCAGGACGCGGTAGAAGTTGCGCCGGGAGAGGCGGTCGCGCTCGGCTTCCGTGAGGCTCGTCCAGCCGCGATGGTCATGGCGCTCGAGGGGCAGCGAGATCCGCCGGGCGCGCCGCGGGGGCCGGCCATCGTCGGCGCCGGCCCGCAGGGCGAGGCTCCACCAGATGTCGAGGTGGCGGTAGAAGATGAACTTCTCGTTCAGGGGCCCAAGAGCCTCGACGTCCTCCCGGCGGAAGCCGAGCCAGTAGAGCTCGATCGCGTCGACGTCGGGTCCGGCCGATTCCTCGAAGCGCCGGAGATCCGAAGAGACAAGCCCGAAGGCGCCCGTCACCGCGATCGACGGATCGGCGAGGGCCTCCACCACCGGCGTGAGCGCATCGCCGGTGGGCTCGATCGACGTGTCGGCGATGACGACGACCGACCCGCGCGCGCGCCGAAGGCCCACGTTGCGGGCGGCGGCTTCGCCGAGGCGCTCGCTGGTCCAGACCACCTCGGGCGAGATGCCGCCGATGGGAGCCAGGTCGGGCGAGCCGGCCGCCAACCGGGCGCCCTGGTCGGCGGAGGGCGCGTTCGCGACCACGATCACGTGGGTGTCGGCCGGCGCGTGCGCGCGCAGGCCGGCCAGCATGCGCGCCAGGTCGGCCGGCCAGTCGTCGGCCACGAGCTCCACGGTCGTCCGGGCGGAGGGAGGATCGGCGAGCACGGATGGCACCGCAGTTGCTGCGCCGAAGCGGGTGACGCCCGCGGTCTCGATGGTCGGTGGCGTGGCCGGGACGAGGGCAAAGCCGCCGCGGCGGTCGATCACCTTCCAGCCGGCTGCCTCGATCTGGCGGAGCAGGACGTCGGCGCGCGGCCAGTCGCCGTCCGCCCGAGCCTGAGCCCGCTCGTGGGCAGCCGTGGAGACCTCGTCGGGCGGTTCCTGGGATCCACTCATCGGGCGAGTGTAGCCCGGACGGGCGGCCGCACCCGCCCGCGGTATTCACACCTGCCCGCGCTCGTCCGCGCCCTGCGGGGTCGATCGACTACGATCGAGCCGATGTTCGCGACCCTCGCCGGCGGCTACCCCTGGCCGGCCGACCTCGCTCCGGACGAGGCCCTGGCCGCCGTCGTGGGCGCCCAGGTCGAGGCGGGCCTGGGCATCCTGGCGGACGGCCGCGTGCACCGGGCCGACACGCCGGTCAGCGAGCTCGTGGCGGCGTGGGACGCTGTCCACGCCGTCGCTGCGCTCCTCGCGCCGGGACTGCCGGCCAAGGTGGCGGTGGCCGGTCCGTGGTCTTCCCGCGGGCCGGTCGAGGCCGCGGCGGCCGCCGCGGCGATGGCGCCGGTGCTTGAGGCCCTGGTCGACGCCGGCTGCCCGATCGTGGAGATCCACGAGCCGGCAGCAGCCCTGCCGGTGGAACCGGCAGGGCGGCAGGCCTTCGCGGCCGCTCATGCGATCCTCCTCGCGCCGATCGCGGGGCGCGCCCACGCCTCCCTCGCGATCCTCGGCGGCGACGCGGTCGCCCTGGGAGCCGAAGCCCTGTTCGCGGCCCCCTACGAGAGCCACCTCTTCGACCTCCTCGGAGGCCCCGAGAGCTGGCGCCTGGTCGTCGTCGCCCCGCGCGAACGGGGGATCATCGCCGGCGTCGGCGATGCGAGCGGCAGCGGCCGCACGCGGATCGAAGACCTGGCCTGGGCGGCCGGCTATGCCGCCTCCACGCGGGGTCGGGGAATGGACCGGGTCGGGATCGCGCCGTCGGGGAGCCTGGCCGCGCTCGACCCGGAGGCTGCCCTGGCAGTTCTCCGGCTCGTGGGCGAGGCCGCCGAAGCGATTCTCGGCGGGCGCGAGGCCGTCCTGCCCCGCCTCGATCCCCGGGCGATCGACGCCCGATCCGCCGCCCTCGGGCAGCATCCCACCGCCCGCCGACGGGGCGGCGGCTGATCGACCCGGGTTGACCGACCAACGGGGCGGGCGGCCGGACCGGTTCGCCGGCCACGCGACCCACCTGCCGTCGGCGACGCTGGCCGCGCAGCGGCGGACAACCCCCTTGCCATTCGGGCGCCCCGGTGGGACCATCCGGCCCATTCCCGACGAAGCCGACCTCGCGGTCCGTGGGGGGCCGACGTCGACGGAATGGCACTCCCGCGGGGGGCCGCGAGGAGCCGGGTGGTCCGCGCCACGTCCCACATCGCACGGAGCAGGGAGGACACCCCGTGAGCGAGCAGGTCGCGCTCGTCGTCAACGGCACCGCACGAACCGTGGACGTCGAGCCGAGACGGATGCTGGTCCAGCTTCTGCGCGAGGACCTGGACCTGACCGGGACCCACGTCGGCTGCGAGACGAGCCAGTGCGGCGCGTGCACCGTGCTGGTGGACGGCCAGGCCATGAAGAGCTGTTCGATGCTGGCGGTCCAGGCCGACGGCGCGAGCGTGATGACGATCGAAGGGCTCGCCCCGGAGGGCGGCCTTCACGCGCTCCAGCAGGGCTTCTGGGAGAAGCACGGCCTCCAGTGCGGCTTCTGCACGCCCGGGATGATCATGGTCGCGGTCGACCTGCTCGCCCGCAACGCCGATCCCAGCGAGGCGGAGATCCGGCATGCGATCGAAGGCAACATCTGCCGCTGCACGGGCTACCACAACATCGTGACGGCCATCCAGGAGGCGGCCCGGATCATGGCCGGGGGTGGGATGGCGGGTGCCCCGGCCGGCGCGGCCTCCTGACCAGGGACGACGGAGAGGAGCATCCAGATGGCCACCGACGTCCTCGGCGCACGCGTCAAGCGGGTCGAAGACCCGCGCTTCATCACCGGCGCGGGCCGCTACCTCGACGACATCAAGCTGCCGGGAATGGCCCACATGGCGATCCTCCGGAGCCCCTACGCTCACGCCAACATCGGGGCGATCGAGACGGCCGCCGCGAGGGCGATGCCCGGCGTGATCGCCGTCCTCACCGGCGCCGACATCCCCTACAACCCGCTGCCCATGGCCTGGCCGGCGGGCGGCTCCAGCGGCGTCGTGAATAACGTCAACATGCCGCGCGTCCTGGCGACCGATTCGGTGAAGTGGACGGGCGAGGGCGTGGCCGCGGTCATCGCCGAGACCCCGGAGCAGGCAGTCGATGCACTCGACGCGATCCAGGTGGCGTGGGCGCCGCTGCCCACCGTCGTCGACGCGGAGAAGGCAACCCAGCCCGGCGCCCCGCAGCTGCACGAGAACGCTCCGAACAACATCGTCTTCGAGTGGACCGTCGGGGACCGGGCGGGCACCGACGCCGCCCTGGCCGCCGCCGAGGTCATCGTCCGCCAGCGGCTTGTCAACCAGCGCCTCATCCCGAACCCGATGGAGGTCCGGGGTGACATCGGCTGGTACAACCCCGGCACCGACGAGTACACGATCTGGATGTCCAGCCAGACGCCGCACATCCAGCGACTCCTCCTGGCGGCGTTCGTGATGGGCGTCCCGGAGCACAAGATCCGCTGCATCAGCCCCGACGTCGGCGGAGCCTTCGGCACGAAGATCTTCTGCTATGCCGACATGGCCCTCAGCCTGTTCGCCTCCAAGGCGATCGGCGGGCGCCCGGTCAAGTGGGTCGAGTCGCGCCGGGAGAACTACCAGAGCACGACCCACGGCCGCGACCACATCACGTATGTCGAGATCGCGGCATCGCGCGACGGCGTGGTCTCCGGCCTCAAGGTCAAGACGTTCGCCAACCTCGGCGGCCGCCTCTCGACCATCGGTCCGGGCGTCCCGACGACGCTCTACGCTCGCGTCCTCGCCGGCTGCTACAAGATCCCCAACGTCTTCTGCGAGGTGACCGGCGTCTACACGAACACGGTGTTCGTCGACGCCTACCGCGGCGCGGGCCGCCCGGAGGCGACGTACGTCGTCGAGCGGTCGATGGACCTGCTCGCCGACGAGCTTGGCCTCGACCCGGCCGAGGTGCGCCGGCGCAACTTCCTGCCACCGGACGCCTTTCCGTACGACAACCCGTCCGGGCTCGGCACGGCCGTCAACGGGGCCAAGATCTACATGGATTCGGGGAACTACGAGCCCGCCATGGACAAGGCGCTGGCGATGGTCGACTACGCCGGCCTGGCGGCGAAGAAGGCCGAGGCGAAGACCCGCGGCAAGCTGCTGGGCCTGGGACTCTCGACGTACATCGAGATCTGCGGCGTGGCCCCGTCCAAGTGGATCGGCGCGGTCGGCGAGGGCTGGGGCGCGGCGATGTGGGAGTCGGCCAACGTCAAGGTCCACCTCACCGGCAAGATCGTCGTCACCGTGGGGACCCAGCCCCAGGGCCAGGGCCACGAGACGACGTACTCGCAGGTCGTGGCCCACGAGCTCGGCGTGCCCATGGAGGACATCATCGTTCAGCACTCGGACACGCAGGGCACGCCCTTCGGCTACGGCTCGTACGGCAGCCGGACCAGCTCGGTGGGGCACACCGCCGCCGTCAAGGCGGCGGCCAAGATCCGCGAGAAGGCTCGCCGGATGGCAGCCCACATGCTCGAGGCGAACGTGGACGACATCGAGGTCGACGGCGGGAAGTACTTCGTGAAGGGCAGCCCCGACAAGGCCAAGACGATCCAGGAGATCGCCTTCGCCCTCGACCTCGCCTTCGACGTGCCGGCCGGCATGGAGCCGTACCTCGACGAGACCGCCTACCACGACACGCCCAACTGCACCTGGCCCTTCGGGACCCACATCGCGATCGTGGAGGTGGACGAGGAGAGCGGAGTCGTCGACCTCGTCCGCTATGTCGCCGTCGACGACGTCGGCATGAAAGTCAATCCGATGATCGTCGACGGCCAGCTCCACGGGGGGATCGCCCAGGGCGTGGGCCAGGCGCTATGGGAGAGCGCCGTCTACGACGACGAGGGCCAGCTGCTCACGGGCTCGATGCTCGACTACGCCTTGCCGCGCGCCTCGTGGCTGCCCTCGTTCGAGCTCGACGAGACCGTCACGCCGTCGCCCGTCAACCCCCTTGGTGTCAAGGGCGTGGGCGAGGCCGGGGCGATCGCCTCGACCGCCGCGGTGGCGAACGCGGTCATCGACGCGCTCTCGCCATACGGCATCCGCCACCTCGACATGCCGCTCACCCCGCCGAAGGTGTGGGCGGCGCTGCAGCAGGCGAAGGGAGTCCAGGCATGATCCCGGCCAGCTTCGCGTATTCCCGGCCGGCCTCGATCGACGAGGTGCTGGGGCTTCTCGCCGCCCATGGCAGCGAGGCCAAGGTCATCGCCGGTGGGCAGAGCCTGATCCCGCTCCTCAAGCTGCGCCTGGCCCACGTGGATCGGCTGGTCGATATCGGGCGGATCCGCGAGCTCCGCGGGCTGCGCGACCTGCCCGACGGCGGCTACGAGGTCGGGGCGCTCACGACCTACGCCGACCTCATCGCCGGTGCGCCCCTGGCGTGGGTCCGGGAGGCCGTCGAGCACATCGCCGACGTCCAGACCCGCTACCGGGGAACGGTCGGGGGGTCCATCGCCCACGCCGACCCGGCCTCGGACCTGCCCGCCATCGCCCTCGCCCTGGACTACTCGGCCGTCCTCCGGTCGCGTCGGGGTGAACGGGTCGTGCCCCTCGACGGGTTCTTCCGGGGGCCATTCCACACGGCCATGGAGCACGATGAGCTTCTCGTCGCCATCCGGCGCGGGCCGCTGCCGGCGGGGCTCGGGGGGTCCTTCGCGGACCTCGAGCAGCCCGCGTCCGGGTACTCGCTCGTGGGGGTGGCGGCTGTCGTGGGCGGGCGTCCCGGAGCGGCGACCCACGCCCGGGTGGCCATCACGGGCGTCGGCGAGGTGCCCTACCGGGCGAAGGCCGTGGAGGCCGCGCTCCTCGCAGGGGCGTCGGCGGCGGACGCGGCGGCGCACGCGACCGACGGCGTGACGGTCAACGGCGACATCCACGCGGACCCGGCGTATCGTGCGGCAATGGCGGCCGTGTACACGCGACGAGCGCTCGAGACGGCTTTCGCCCGCGCCGGGTGAGGATCGTCCGGATCACGCCCGGCGAGCCGTTGCCGGAGCCGGAGCAGGCACTCGTCGGGGCGGTGCTCGCGCGCGACCTGACGGTCGCGGGCGATCGCTGGGCCAAGGGTCGGCGGCTCGCGGCCGCCGACCTGCGCCTCCTCGCCGCGGGTGACGTCCGCGGCAGTGGTCCGTGGGTGGCGCCCGGTCCCGGTGCCGGGGTGAGCCCGGTGACGCTGCTCCTCGCCGGCGAGGACGAGATCCACGAGGACGACGCGGCGCTGCGCCTTGCCGCGGCCGTCGCCGGGCCCGGGCTCGTGGCCCGTGGCCCCAGTGAATCGCGGATCGACCTCCTGGCGACGCACGCCGGCGAAGTCCGGGTCCGGATGGCCCCGCTGGCACGCATCGACGCCATCGACGGCCTGGCCCTCTTCTCGGTCCTCGACGGGCAGCTCGTGGCGGCGGGTGCCCTCGTGGCGAGCATCAAGACGGGGCCGCATCTCGTGCCCGCGGCCGCGGTCGCCCGGGCCGAGGTAATCGCCACCCACGGTGGCCCCGTCGTCCGCGTCCGGCCGTACCGCGCGCGACGGGTCGCGGCGGTCGTCAAGGAAGCGCTCGCCCCGGCAGCCCGCATCCGCTTCGAGCGCGCGCTGCGAGCCAAGGTTGAGGGCCTTGGCTCGACGCTGGTCGAGATCGCCTATGTCGCCGACGACGAGGTCGCCGTGGCGGCCGCCTTCCAGCGGCTCACCGGGAAGGCCCGTCGGGCCCACCTCATCCTGACGGCCGGCGCCGCCTCCACCGATCCGGCCGACGCGGTGTTCGCCGCGCTCGCCGCGATCGGGGGCCACATCAGCTCGCACGGGGTGCCGGCCCACCCGGGCAGCATGCTGTGGCTGGGCCGCGCCGGGCGGACCACGTTCCTCGGCCTGCCGACCTGCGGCGCCTACAGCAAGGCCACGGCGGCCGACCTTCTGCTGCCATGGCTCCTCGCCGGGGAGCCGCCGGACCGGCGCACGGTCGCCCGGCTCGGCCACGGCGGGATCCTCACCCGTGACATGCGCTTCCGGTTCCCGCCCTACGCCCGCGAGCTGGACGCGCCCGGTGGGTAGCATCGGGCGGCCGCCTGATGGCGGGCCACGGCCCGGCGGTCCCGGGGGTGTAAAATTCGGCGCCCATGACGACCCACGAACCGCCGCTTCCGGGCGCGCTGTCGACGATCGAGGGCCTCCAGGCCGCCTTCCGCGCCCGCGACTACATCGCCGACCGCTCCCTGGCGACCTCGGTCTTCCTCGCCCTCGCGCTCGAGCGTCCGCTCCTCCTCGAGGGCGAGGCCGGGGTGGGCAAGACACAGCTCGCCAAGACGCTCGCGGACACCCTCGACACCCGCCTGATCCGGCTGCAGTGCTACGAGGGCCTCGACGTGACGACGGCCGTCTACGAGTGGAACTACGCCCGCCAGATGCTGGAGATCCGGCTCCTCGAGGCTCGCGGCGAGATCGAGCAGGCAACCACCCACGACATCTTCGGCCCCGCGTTCCTCCTCAAGCGGCCCCTCCTCCAGGCGCTCGAGGCATCGGAAGGGAATGCCCCGGTCCTGCTGATCGACGAGATCGACCGCGCCGACGAGGAGTTCGAGGCCTACCTCCTCGAGATCCTGTCCGACTTCCAGGTCACGATCCCCGAGATCGGGACGGTCAGGGCGGCGACCCCCCCGCGGGTGATCCTCACCTCGAACCGGACGCGCGAGGTCCACGACGCCCTCAAGCGCCGCTGCCTCTACCACTGGATCGATTACCCCAGCGCGGCCAAGGAGATCGAGATCGTGCTCGCCCGGGTGCCGGCGACGCCGGAGCGGCTGGCGCGCCAGGTGGTCAGCTTCGTGGGCCACCTGCGGACCTCCGACCTGACCAAGGTGCCCGGGGTGGCGGAGACGCTCGACTGGGCCGCCGCCCTGCTTGCCCTGGGTGCGCGGGAGCTGGCCCCGGCGATCGTCGACGAGACGCTCGGGGTGCTCCTCAAGTACGAGGAGGACGTCCGCCGGGTGCGCGGCGCGACCGCGGCCGCCTATGTCGACGAGCTGGCCGCGGCGGGAATTCGAGGCCCCGGCCCAGCGAGCCATGAGCGGCACCCGCGTCCCCGATCCGCTCGCCGGCTTCGACGGCACCGTCTTTCTCAAGAACGCCGTCCTCTTCACCCGCGCCGTGCGCTCCGCCGGCGTGGTGACCGACCTCGGCGGCGCCCTTGACTTCGCGCGGGCCCTGACCCTCCTCGACATCGGGGATCGGACTCAGGTCCATGCCGCGGGCAGCGCGATCTTCTGTCGGCGGCACGCCGACCTGCCCGTCTACGACGCGGTCTTCGACCAGTTCTGGCGACGCCACGTGGCCCGGATCGCGCCCGCGACGCTCGCGGACGAGGCGCCTCGGGCGCCGCAGAAGGAGCGCCAGCAGGGAGCCGTCTCCCCGGAGCCGCCCGCCGAGCGCGAGGGTCGCCGGACCGGGCGGCCCGAGCAGGCAGAGCCATCGGGCGAGGACGAGGGCGAGCAGGAGCTCGGGGAGGGGAGGGTCGTGAGCCCGCGGGCGTTCTCGACCGCCGAGGCCTTCGGGCGCCGCGAGTTCGACCGGATGTCGGCGGCCGAGCTGCGCGACGCGGAGAAGCTGATCGACCTCCTGCGGCCGCGCCTGGAGACGCGCGTGACCCGCCGCTACGAGCACCACCCGCACGGCCGTCGGCTGGCGCCCCGGGCGATGTTCCGGCGCAACCTGGCGACGGGCGGCGACCTCGTCGACTGGGTCTGGCAGCGACGCGCCCGGCGACCGCGGACCATCGTGATCCTGTGCGACGTGTCGGGTTCGATGGAGCGCCACGCGCGGCTCCTCCTGCGCTTCGTTCAGGCGCTCACCCGCACATCCGGGGTGCGGACCGAGTCCTTCGTGTTCGGCACGCGTCTGACCCGCATCACCCACGAGCTGCGCGGCCGGGACCCGGACCTGGCGATCCGGCGGGTCAGCGAGACGGTGACCGACTGGTCGGGCGGGACGCGCATCGGTGAGTCGCTGCGCACGTTCAACCTGCGCTGGGCCCGGCGCGTGCTGCGCACGTCCGGCGTCGTGATCGTCGTGTCCGACGGCTGGGACCGTGGCGATCCCGGTCTCGTCGGCATCGAGACCGCGCGGCTCCAGCGCAACTGCCACCGCCTGATCTGGCTGAATCCCCTCGCCGGGGCCGATGGCTACGAGCCGCTGGCGGCCGGCATGGCGGCCGCCTACCCCTCGATCGACGACTTCCTGCCGATCCACAACCTGGCCTCGCTCGAGCGTCTCGGCGAGGTGCTGGGCGGGCTCGGGCTGGGCGCCACGGGACGGCCGCCGCGGACCGGCGTGCCGCACGTCTACCGCATCGAGTCGAGCGGCAGCGGCCGGCGGGCGATCACCGCGGTGGCTCCCGGGATCTTCGGCCTGCCGTCGCGAGCGGGCGCCGGGACCGTCGACCCGGCAAGCGCCCGACCGCTCGGGCGGTGAGGACCATGGAGCGCGCGCGGCCGAGCAGACCGGCGACGGGAGGGCAGCGATGAAGGAGCTCGTGGACCAGGTCCGCGCCTGGCAGGCCGAGGGAGCGGAGCTCGGCCGGGCCGTCGTGGTCCGGACCTTCGGGTCCGCGCCGCGTCCGGAAGGGGCGAACCTGGTGGTGACGGCGGACGGACGGCTCGCGGGATCGGTCTCGGGGGGCTGCGTCGAGGGGGCCGCCTTCGAGGAGATCCAGCGGGCGCGGGCCGACGGCGTCGACCGGGTCATCCGCTACGGGATCAGCGACGAGCAGGCGTGGGACGTCGGGCTGGCCTGCGGCGGCACGATCGACGTGCTCGTCGAGCCCCTGGTCCGCCCCGAGGTGGTCGCGGCGGCCGCCGGGAGCGGCGGCCTGGCGGTGGTGATCCCGCTGCCGGCGGATGCTCCGCCGGCCGCCTTCGGGCCGCACGCACCAGGGACCGGGGAGGCGCCCGGGCCGGCGCTCACCGTCGCCGAAGACGGCACGCTCGAGGGCACGACCGGGTCGGCGGAAGCCGACGTCGCGATCGCCGGAGCGGCCCGAAGCCTGCTCGCACGCGGCGGGTCGACGACCGTGGAGGCGGCCGGCCGGCAGTGGTTCCTGGAGGGGTTCCCGGCGTCCCCGCGCCTCGTGATCATCGGCGCGGTGCAGGTGGCGATGCCCCTCGCCCGGGTGGCCCGCGAGGTTGGCTACACGACCGTCGTCGTCGACGGGCGGGCGGCGTTCGCGACCCCGGAACGCTTCCCCGAGGTCGATGCGCTGGTCGTCGGCTGGCCGGACGAGGTCGCCGAGGAGATCGGCCTGGGACCGGCCGACGCCGTGGCCGTCCTGACCCACGACGTCAAGTTCGACGAGCCGGCCATCGTCGAGGCCCTGCGACGCGGCTGCCGCTACGTCGGGGCGGTCGGCTCGCGCAAGACGCAGGCCGAGCGGCGAGCGCGCCTGCTGGCGGCCGGGGTGGAGGCGGACGACCTCGCCCGCCTGCGCGGCCCGATCGGGCTCGACCTTGGCGGCCGCGCCCCGGCGGAGACGGCGCTCGCGATCATGGCCGAGATCGTCGCCGAGCGGTACGGGGGCTCGGGCGTGCCGATGCGGACGCTGGCCCGCGGGGGCGCGGGCTGAGCCGGGGCCACGATGGACAGGACGCCAGGGGATTGGGATCCGACGGCCCGCGAGGCGGCGACGGGCGCCCTCCTGCGGGTCACGGCCGAGCGGGCGATCCAGTACCGGGCCCGCCTCGCGGAGCGTCGTGTCGGCGCGCGACCGGGCGTCACTGCGGATGAGCTGCGGGCGCAGCTCGGCGGTACCGCTCCCCGACGTCGGCGAGGACCCGCTTGCCGTCCTGGAACAGCTGGCCGCTGCCGTCGACGACGGCCTCGTCGCCATGAGCTCGCCCCGCTACTTCGGATTCGTCGTCGGCGGCTCGGTGCCGGCCGCGCTCGCGGCCGACTGGCTCGTCTCGACGTGGGACCAGAACGCGTTCGCCTACCTCTCGGCGCCGGCCGCGTCGATCGTCGAGGAAGTGGCCGCCGCCTGGCTCGTCGAGCTCCTGGGCCTGCCACCAGGGACCTCGGTCGGCTTCACGACCGGGGCCACGATGGCCAACGTCACCGCGCTGGCAGCCGCTCGCCACGCGGTGCTCCGGGCGGCCGGCTGGAACGTGGAGGAGGACGGGCTCAGCGGCGCTCCGCCCGTGCACGTGGTGGTGGGGGAGCGGGCCCACGCCTCGATGCTGCGGGCTCTTCGCCTCGTCGGCTTCGGGCGGCGGGGAGCCCGGCGAGTAGCCGTGAACGGCGAGGGTGCGATGCGCGCCGTCGACCTGCGGCGGATCCTGGTGGAGCTGCCGCCCGGCCCCACGATCGTGGCGGCGCAGGCCGGCGAGGTGAACACGGGAGCCTTCGATCCGCTGGACGAGATCGCCGACGCAGTGCGCGAGCGGCCGGGGACGTGGCTCCACGTCGACGGCGCCTTCGGGCTCTGGGCCGCCGCGTCGCCGGCTCTCCGTCACCTCGCCCGCGGCATCGAGCGCGCCGATTCCTGGGCGACTGATGCCCACAAGTGGCTCAACGTCCCGTACGACACGGGCGTGGTGTTCGTGGGCGACCCAGCCGCCCATCGGGCGGCCATGGGCGTCAGCGCCGCCTACCTTCCCCCCGCTCCGGGCGACGAGCGCGATCCGTTCGACTATGTCCCCGAGATGAGCCGGCGCGGCCGCGGCTTCGTCGTCTACGCCGCCCTCCGCTCGCTCGGCCGGGACGGGGTGGGGGCGCTCGTCGAAGCCAGCTGTGCCGTGGCCCGGGGGATGGCCGACCGCCTGGCCCGCTCGCCGCGCGTGGACATCCTCAACGAGGTGGTGCTGAACCAGGTCCTCGTGCGCTTCGGCGATTCCGACGCGACGACCCGCGAGGTCATCCGGCGGGTCCAGGACGAGGGGACGGCGTGGGCCGGGGGGACGACCTGGAATGGCCGCCTGGCGATGCGGATCTCGGTCTCCAACTGGGCCACGACCCCGGAGGATGGCAACCGGGCGGTCGACGCCATCCTGGGAGTCCTGGGCGGCGTCGACGACGGCGCGAGTGCTCCGTGACGCCGGGGCGCATCGCCGGACTCGTCCTCGCCGCCGGGTCCGGGACCCGCTTCGGCGGGGGCAAGGTGCGGGCGCCGCTCCACGGCGTGCCGCTCGTCGCCCACGTCCTGGCGGCGGCCCGGGCGGCCGGCGTGGTCCGCCTCGTCCTCGTCCTCGGGCGCGACGCAGCCGAGGTTCGGGCTTCGCTCGTCGCCGCCGGCCCGGCCGTCCTCGAGGGCGTGCTCGTGGCCGTCAACGGCGCCCCGGAGCGCGGGCTCGCAACGTCGCTGCGCCTGGGGCTCGCCGCGGCCACCGCCGGGCCGGCCCCCTCCGGAGTCGTCGTGCTCCTCGGAGACCAGCCCCGGGTCCGCGCGGACGTCATCGCGGCCGTCGCCGCCGCGGCCGCGGCCGCCCCGCCCGGCTCGTACGCGGTCGTGCCCGAGTACGAGGCGGACGGCGCCCCGAACCCCGTGCTCCTCCTGCCGCCGGCCTGGTCCGTCGCGGCCGCCCTCGACGGCGATCGCGGGGTCGGCCCGCTGCTGGCCGCGCGCCCGGACCTCGTCGTCCGGGTCCCCGTCGGCGGCTCGAACCCGGATGTCGACACCCGGGCCGACCTCCTCGCCCTCGAACAGGCGCACCCGTGAGCCGCGCCGCTCGTGAAGCCGCCGAGGCGGCCTGGGGAGCCCGCGTGCGGGCTCACCACGACCAGACGGCCCGCCTGCGCGAGACGCCCGAGGGCGGTGACTTCTACGCGCCGGTCAGCCGCATGTTCATCGCCGACCCTCAGCGCACCGACGACGAGGTCCTTGATCACCTGCTGCCGCTCGCCCGGTCGGGCGACACGTGGCTGGACATCGGGGCCGGGGCGGGGCGCTACGCCCTGCCCCTCGCCCTGCGCGTGCGCGCGGTGCTCGCCCTCGACCCGTCGGTGGCCATGCTGGCGGCCCTTCGGGAGCAGGCGGCCGCTCACGGGATCCCGAATGTCATGACGATCGAAGGTCGCTGGCCGGTGGACCCGGCTGCCGGGCCGGTGCCGGCCGCGGACGTGACCCTCATCGCGAACCTCGGCTACGACGTGGCGGCGATCGGGCCGTTCCTCGAGGCCATGGAAGAGGCGACGGGCCGCCTGTGCGTCGCGATCCTGGCCGACCGCCAGCCGTCGGCGCCGGCCCACCCGTTCTGGCCCCCGGTCCACGGGGAGGAGCGGGTGGAGCTCCCCGCGCTGGATGCCTTCGTCGACCTCCTCCAGGCCCGCGGCCGGACACCGCGCGACGTCCGCGTGCCGCGGCCGGTCCGCGGCTTCCCGACGCGCGTGGAGCTGGAGAGCTGGCTGCGCAGCCAGCTTTTCCTCGAGCCGGGATCGGCCGCCGACGTGAAGCTGGGCCGCGAGCTCGATCGGAGGGTCGTCGAGCACGCGGACGGCACGTACGGGCTCACCACGCAGGTCGTGATGGCCTCGGGCATCGTGACCTGGGAGCCCCGCTGACAGCGTCCCCGCGCTCCGTGCCGGGGCCGGCGGGCATGCGCAATTGCGCAACATTCTTGACCCGCAATCCAAGCGCGCGCATCATCCGTACTCCCCGTACCCAGTCCGCACGCGGATCTCCACCTACCCGCAACCCAGCTCGCTGTCGCAGGTCGCTCTGGCGCCGGCGGACCGCCCGGCTCCCACCCTCGCAGCCAGGCCCGCGCTTGCACCGGATGGAGGAAGAGGCACGCGATGATCCCCGCAGCGTTCGAGTACGCCAGGCCGGCGAGCCTCGAGGAGGCGCTCCGGCTGCTCCGGGACCGGGAGGGCGAGGCGAAGGTCCTCGCCGGGGGCTTCAGCCTCATCCCGCTCCTCCGCTACCGCCTGGCCGAGCCCGGCCTCCTGGTCGACATCGGTGGGGTCGGCGGGCTCTCCGACATTCGCGCGGAGGGCGGGGAGATCCGCCTGGGGGCTCGGGTCACCCACCGCCAGATCGAGACCAGCGACGTCGTGCGCCGTGCCTCCGGCCTGTGGTCGGACGCCGCCGCCGGGATCGGCGACCCGCAGGTGCGCAACTGGGGCACCATCGGAGGCTCGATCGCCCATGCCGACCCGGCGTCGGACTGGCCCGCCGTCCTCCTCGCGTCACGCGGGTCCATCGTCGTCCGGAACCTCGACGGCGAGCGCGTCATCCCGGCCCGCGACTTCTTCATCGACACCTTCGTCTGCGCGCTCGAGCCGACCGAGATCCTGGTCGAGGTCCGATTTCCAATCCCGCCGGCGCGCTCCGGCGGGGCCTACGAGAAGCTGGAGCGGAAGGCGGGCGACTTCGCGACGGCGGCGGCCGCGGTCCAGGTCACGCTGGCCGCCGACGGCACGATCAGCGCCGCCGGGGTCGCCCTGGCGGCGGTGGCCCAGACGTGCATCCCGGTCAACGCGGCCGAGTCCGCGATCGTCGGCGTCCGTCCCGGGCCGGCGGCCGAGGCCGCGCTGCGGCAAGCGTGTGCCTCCACCGCGAACCCGGTGAAGGACGCCCACGGGCCCGCCGACTACAAGCGCGCGATGGCCGGCGAGATGGCCGTCCGCGCGCTGCGCCGGGCGCTTGCCCGGGCCGCTGCCTGAGCGAGGGGGGACGACCAGGGTGAGCACGATCCACGTCGCCGTCACCGTCAACGGCACCCACTACGAGCGCGACGTCGAGCCGCGGCGGCTCCTCGTCCACTTCCTGCGCGAGGACCTCGGCCTCACGGGCACCCACGTCGGCTGCGACAGCTCCACCTGCGGTGCCTGCACGATCCTCGTGGAAGGCGTCAGCGCCAAGAGCTGCACGATGCTGGCGGTCGCCGTCGATGGCCGTGCGATCAGCACGATCGAGGGGATGGAGCAGGCCGGCACGCTCCACCCGCTGCAGCAGGCGTTCTGGGACCAGCATGGGCTGCAGTGCGGCTTCTGCACGCCGGGGATGATCATGCAGGCCTCGTGGCTCCTCAAGGAGAACCCCGACCCGACCGAGGACGAGATTCGCCACGGCATCGCCGGCAACCTCTGTCGCTGCACGGGCTACGTGAACATCGTCAAGGCGATCCAGCAGGCCGCCGGGGAGCTGCAGGCCCAGGCCTCGGCGACCGCCCCGGCCGAGCCGGCCGCGACCGCGTAGGAGGCGGGGGATGACGACGCAGTACGAGGCGCAGGCGCCGACGACGACCCTCGAGGTCGGGGGCATGGGGCATTCCCTCAAGCGCAAGGAGGATCCCCGCTTCATCCGTGGCCAGGGCGAGTACATCGAGGACGTCAACCTCAAGAACCAGACCTGGATGTCGATCGTCCGCAGCCCCTACGCGCACGCCACGATCGTGAGCATCGACGCCTCGGCCGCCCTGGCGATGCCGGGCGTGCTGGCGGTCATCACCGGGCGCGACCTGGAGAAGGCCGGCCTGCACTGGATGCCGACGCTCGCGGGCGACAAGCAGATGGTGCTGCCGACCGACACGGTCATGTACCAGGCCCAGGAGGTGGCCGCGGTCATCGCCGAGGATCGCTACGTCGCGGCCGACGCCGCGCTCGCCGTCGAGGTCGAATACGAGCCGCTCCAGGTCGTCATCGACCCGTTCAAGGCCCTCGAGCCCGATGCCCCGATCCTGCGCCCGGATCGGGGCCCCGACAAGGCCACCAACCGCATCTGGCACTGGGAGTCGGGCGACCGCGCGGCCACCGACGCCGCGCTGGCCGCGTCCGATCGGGTCATCCCGCTCGACGTCTACATTCCGCGCATCCACGTGGCGTCGATCGAGACCTGCGGCTGCATCGCCGACTGGAACCCGGTCCGGGGGCACCTCGACTTCCACGTGACCAGCCAGGCGGCGCACGTCTACCGGACCGTCATCAGCCTCGTCTCGGGCATCCCCGAGGACAAGATCAGGGTCAAGACCCACGACATCGGCGGCGGGTTCGGGGGGAAGGTGCCGGTCTACCCGGGCTACGTGATCGCCATCGTCGCCTCGCTGACCCTGGGCCGGCCGGTCAAGTGGATCGAGGCCCGCTCGGAGAACCTGCAGGCCGATTCGTTCGCCCGCGACTACCACGTCCACGCCGACCTCGGCGTGAACAACGACGGGAAGATCACCGGGCTGCGGGTCAAGACGCTCGCCGACCACGGCTACAGCGACGCCGCGGCCGACCCATCCAAGTTCCCGGCCGGCCTCTTCAACGTGATCACCGGCTCGTACGACATGCCGGCCGCCTTCGTCGAGGTCGACGCCGCCTACACCAACAAGCCGCCGGGCGGGGTCGCCTACCGCTGCTCCTTCCGGGTCACCGAGGCGGTCCACACCATCGAGCGGCTCGTCGACGTCGCCGCGGCCGAGCTCGGGATGGACCCCGCCGCGTTCCGCTTCAAGAACTTCATCCAGCCCGAGCAGTTCCCGTACCACACGCCCACCGGCTGGGACTATGACTCCGGCGACTACCCGGCGGCGCTGCGCAAGGCGATGGCCATGATCGGCTACGACGACCTGCGGCGGGAGCAGGCCGAGCGGCGCGCCCGGGGCGAGCTCATGGGCATCGGGATCAGCTCGTTCACCGAGATCGTGGGCGCCGGCCCGTCGCACGACTTCGACATCATCGGCATCAAGATGTTCGATTCCTGCGAGATCCGGGTCCACCCGACCGGGTCGGCGATCGCCCGCCTCGGCGTCCAGTCGCAGGGCCAGGGCCACGAGACCACGTTCGCCCAGATCATCGCCGAGGAGCTCGGGATCCCCGCCGACAAGATCACCATCGAGGAGGGTGACACCGACACGGCGCCCTACGGCCTGGGGACGTACGCGTCGCGCTCCACGCCGACCGCCGGGGCCGCCACCGCCATCGCCGCCCGCAAGATCCGCGAGAAGGCCCGCAAGATCGCTGCCCACCTGCTGGAGGCCAGCGAGGATGACCTGGAGTGGACGAACGGGAAGTTCACGGTGAAGGGCTCCCCGGAGAAGTCGAAGACGATCGCCGAGATCGCCTTCGCCGCCTACACGAATCACCCGGAGGGCATGGAGGCCGGCCTCGAGGCGACGGACTATTACGACCCGCCCAACCTCACCTTCCCCTTCGGCTCGTACATCTGCGTCGTCGACATCGACCGCGGGACCGGGCAGGTCAAGGTTCGTCGCTTCGTGGCCGTCGACGACTGCGGGAACATCATCAACCCGATGATCGTGGAAGGGCAGATCCACGGCGGCCTCACGATGGGGTTTGCCCCCTCCCTCTACGAGGAGATGTCGTACGACGAGCTCGGCAACAACCTTGCCGGCACGTTCCTCGACTACCTCGTCCCGACAGCCGTCGAGGTCCCCTCGTGGGAGACAGGCAAGACGATCACGCCATCTCCTCACCATCCCATCGGGGCCAAGGGCGTCGGCGAGTCGGCCACCGTGGGCGCGCCGCCGGCCATCGTGAACGCGGTCGTCGACGCGCTGTGGCACCTCGGCGTGCGCCATATCGACATCCCGATGACGCCGCAGAAGGTGTGGGCGATCCTCACCGAGAAGGGGGTCGCGACCGCGTGAACCTCTCGTCGACAGACATCCTTGCCAGGGCGGCCGAGCTGGGGGGGCTCGGCCGCCCCTACGCCCTCGCGACGGTCGTGGCCGTGAGCCGGCCGACGTCCGCGAAGCCGGGCGCGCGCGGCATCGTCCACCCCGACGGCACGATCGAGGGCTGGGTCGGCGGCAGCTGCGCCCAGCCCACGGTCGTCGCCGAGGCGCTCCGGGCCCTGGCTGACGGCGAGCCGCGCCTGCTCCGGATCTCGCCGGAAGGCGGGTCCGAGAGCCGCCGCGCCGAGGGGATCATCGATGTCGTCATGACCTGCCATTCGGGCGGGACCCTGGAGATCTTCGTGCAGCCGTATGTTGCGGCGGCCGAGCTGTGGATCGCCGGGGTCACGCCGATCGCCCGGGCCCTCGTGGAGCTGGGCGCGGCGACGGGCTTCCGGACAACGGCCGTCGATCCGGCCGCGACCCGCGAGGCGTTCCCCGCGGCGTCGGCCGTGGTCGCCGCCCGGTCCTTCGACCAGCTCGCCGCGGCCTCGCCTCCATATACCGTGGTCGCCAGCCAGGGCCAGTGGGACGAGGAGGCGGTCGAGGCGCTCCTCCGTCGAGAGGTCGCCTACGTCGGACTCGTCGCGAGCCCCCGCCGGGCGGCCGCCGTCCGGGAGTATCTCGACCTGGCCGGCGTGCCGGCGGAGCGGGCCGCCGCCCTGCGGGCGCCGTGCGGGCTCGACGTCGGGGCGACCACCCCCGGCGAGGTCGCGGTCAGCATCCTCGCCGAGATCGTGCAGGTTCGGCGGGGTCGGGCCCCGTTCGTCGCGGCTCCGGGACCGGCGACCCTGGCCGGACCCGCGCCCGTGGTCGCGGCGGCGCCGACGGCCACGGCGGACATCGTCCTGGTGGACCCGGTCTGCGGCATGACCGTCGACGCGGACGACGTGCGCCACGTCGCCGAGCACGAGGGGATCACCTACGCGTTCTGCGCCATCGGCTGCCGGACGCGCTTCGTGAAGAACCCCGCGCGCTATCTCGCCCTCGCCGAGTCCTGACGTCCCGCGGCGCGCCGGCCACGGCGGACGCCGCTCGCCCGGAGCCACGTTCGCCTCCCAGGAGACCCGCATGAAGTTCGAAGGAACCGTCGAGATCAAGGCCCCCCGCGATGAAGGTCTGGGCCTTCCTCATCGACCCCGACCAGGTGGGCGGCTGCGGGCCCGGCGTGCAGTCGATCGAGAAGCTCGATGACGGCCGCTTCAAGGCGCACGCGAAGGTGGGCATCGGCTTCATCTCGGCGAAGTTCATCGTGACCGCGGAGTTCAAGGAGATGGACCCGCCGAACCGGGCCACGATCCTGGCGCGCGGGAGCGCCCCGGGCAGCGCCGTCGACGCGACCGCGACCATGTCCCTCCGCGATGGCGGCGCCGGCGCCACCACGATGGACTGGACGGCCGACGTGAACATCAGCGGCACGATCGCCAGCGTTGGTGCGCGCCTCATCGAGGGCACGGCCAACAAGATGATCGGGCAGACGTTCGACTGCGTCCGGAGCAAGCTGGAGGCCTGAGCGTCGCCTGCCTCCGCCGCCCGTCGCGCCCCGGCCTGCGACACTCCCGCCATGGAGCTCGTGACCGGGGTCATCGGCCCCCTGCAGACCAACGTCCACCTCATCGGGGACCCGCGCACGCGCGAGGCGATCGTCATCGACACGGCGATCCCGGGGCTGGACTGGATCACCGGCCAGCTGGCGAACCGCGGGTGGCGCCTCCTCCTCATCGTCTCGACCCACGGCCACTGGGATCACACCGGGGAGAACGCGGCCCTCCAGGCGTGGTCGCTGGATGCCGTCGACCCGACCGCCGGGCCCGCGGCGCCAGTTCCGGCGCAGGTCGCGCACGCGGCCGAGCACGGGCTCGCCGTCGTGGCGCCGGACGGGATCGTCCGCCACCCGGATCCGTCGCGCGGCGCCGAGATCGCCGCTCATCCCGACGACTGGCACCGCCTGCTCGACCCGCAGCCGCTCTTCGCCCCGTTCCCGATCCCGCCCTGCGTCCCGGCCGCCGAGCTGGCCGAGGGCGGCGCCATCCGCTTCGGCGACGTCCGCCTCGACGTCATCCACACGCCGGGCCACACGGAGGGATCGATCTGCCTGGTGTCGTCGGCGGCAGGGGCGATCTTCTCGGGCGACACGCTGTTCGCAGGCGGGTGGGGGAGGGTCGACCTGCCGGGCGGCGACCCGGCCGCGATGGCCGACTCGCTGGCGCGGCTGGCCGGGCTGCCGGGCGGGCTGCAGGTTCTTCCCGGCCACGGCCGCTCGACGACGATCGCCGCCGAGATGCCCTGGCTCGAGATCGTCGTCGCGCGAGCGCCGGCTGCCGCTCTGAGGCCGGCCGCGGGTGCCGACCCTCACGCGACCACCAATCCGGGCGCGCGGGCCGGTCGCGCTCAGCGGCCCCAGTCTCCGCGCTTCACCCTGGCCCGGGCGGCACCGGCCTTGCCGATCGCCGCCCAGCGCTTCCGCTCAGCGCGGCGGGCGGTGGCATCCATCTCGATGGCCCGGTGCCGCTCCTCCCGGGCGAGCTTGCGCCAGCCCGCGAAGCGCTCCTCGCCGATGGTGCCGGCGGCAAGCGCGGCCCGGACCGCACAGCCGGGCTCGCCGTCGTGGCGGCAGTCGGAGAAGCGGCAGGATTCGGCGGCGCTGACGACGTCGGCGAAGGCCAGGTCGAGCCCGGTGCCGTCGTCCCACAGGCCGAGCTCGCGAAGTCCGGGCGTATCGAGGAGCATGCCCTCGCCACCCGGCAGGGCCACCAGCTCGCGGCCCACCGTGGTGTGGCGGCCGCGGGCGTCGTCCTCGCGGATGGCCCGGACGAGGAGCCGCTCCTCGCCGAGCAGGGCGTTGGCGAGGGTGCTCTTGCCGACGCCCGACGAGCCGACGAGGGCGACGGTCCGCCCGGCCCCGAGGAACGCCCGGATGGCGTCCAGGCCCTCGCCCCGGACGGCGCTCGTGGCGACCACCGGCACGCCGACCGCGACCTCCTCCAGCTGCGCCTCGGCGACCGCCACCTCGACCGGGTCGTGGGCCAGGTCGACCTTGGTGAGGACGACGACCGGCCGGGCGCCCGACTCCCACGCCGTCGCCAGGAAGCGCTCCACGCGGCGCGCGTTGAGGTCCCGGTTGAGGGACGTCGCCACGAGGACGACGTCCACGTTGGCGGCGAGGACCTGGAACGGCGACCCGGCATCCGCCGGGGCACGGCGCCGCAGCTGCGTCCGCCGGGGCAGGACGGCGTGAACCGTCGCCGCTCCCTCGTCCGGCCTGGCATCGACCGCGACCCAGTCGCCCACGACCGGGAGCTCCGCCGGCCCGGCCTCGTGCCGCAGGCGGCCGCTGGCGCGTGCCTCCAGCTGGCCCACGGGCCCGCCGACCGCCACGTCCCAGGTGCCCCGGTGAGCGCCCACCACCCGGGCCGGGGCGAGCCCCTCGACCAGCGTTCCGAACGCGGCCTGCCAGCCGGCATCCCAGCCGAGGGCGGCGAGGCCGGCCGCGCCACCCCCGGGGCCACCGGCGAGGGCGCTCATCGCGCCGCCCCCGGCCGCTCGTCGAGCGGCCGTCGCCACTCGACCTCGCGGAAGACCGCCCGGAAGCCCATCGACTCGTAGAGCCGGAGGGCGCCCGTCTCGTTCTGGGCGTCCACGCCGAGCGCCGCCTCGCTCATCCCCCGGTCGCGCAGGGCCCGGAGCGCCCGGCAGATCAACGCGGAGGCGACGCCCTTCCCGCGCCAGGCGGCCCGGGTCGAGATGTTCTCGCACCAGCCGCGCGTCACGGAGTACCGAGCGTTCTCCTCCTCGTTGATGAACGGCCGGACCATGCCCACGACCTCGTCGCCGGCCCACGCCACCTGCCACAGGCTGGTGTCGCGGTTGTAGGGGTCCACCTGGAACTCCTGCCAGCGGGCATCCGAGCCGTCCTCGACGCCCGCGCCCCAATGGCCGGCGAACGCCTCGACCTCGGCCTCGAAGATCCGTCGCAGGTGGGCGGGCTCCACGGGCCGGACGTCGACGCCTGCGGGGAGAGCCCGATCCGGGATCTCGTCCAGGGTCGGCCGCAACATCTCGTAACCGAAGCGGACGTTGGCGAAGCCGCGAGCCTCGAGTGCCGCCACGCCCTCGGAGTCGTCGCCCCAGGTCGTGGCCGTGACGAGCGCCCGCCGGCCGTCAGGGATCAGGTTTGCCGCGTTCGCCCGGTGGCGCCCGATGGCCCAGTCGAGGAGCGCCCCGAACGTGCCCGGCGGCGCGTGCGGCGTCGCGAAGAGGGCCGTCGCGAAGGCCCGGTCACCGCGGTGCTCGTCGCGCCACTCGACGCGGACGTAGGCGACGGGGCGGCCGTCGACCTCGCCGATCCGCAGGTCGGTGGCCAGGTCGCTGTTCTCGAGGTGGTCGTAGTAGGCCCGGATTCCCTCGACGGTCAGCACGGCAAGGCTGCCGGCTGCGAGCCGGGTCGCGTTGTTGATCTCGATGAGCGTGGCCGCCTCCTCCGGCCAGCGGACCGGCCGGAGGAGGAGCCCCGGAACCGCGGCCGAGGTGACCTCGCCCGCGTTCGCTACGTTGGTCGTCATCGCCGTCACCCCACCCGCTTCAGCTTGCCGGTGCGCTTCGCGTACCGTTCGGCGCGCCCGAAGAGCCAGAGGCCGGCGGGGATCAGGACGACACCCATGATCGCCAGCGGCCAGATGTCGTACCAGACGTCGGCCAGGGTGGCCCCGTCGAGGAGCCCCTTCCGAACGCCGTCGAGGATGTAGGTGGCCGGCGAGAACTTCGACAGCACCTGCATCCACTCGGGCAGGACCGTGACCGGGTAGTAGACGCCGCTCACCACGAGGAGGCAGGACTGGATGACGAACGTCATCTGGGCCCCGCGCTCGACGTAGAGGAGCGGGAGGATCGCCGCCATCACCCCGATCCCGACGATGGAGAACGAGCCGATGACCATGATCCCGGCTGCCGTGGCCACGTTCGCGTTCGAGAGGTCGAGCTCGAAGAAGAGCGTGAGGACGGCCAGGACCACGGTCGTGTGGACGAGCCCGTAGAGGATGGCGTAGGCCGTCGAGCCCAGGAGCTGCGAGGCGCGCCGGACCGGCGCCATCATCGTGTACTCGAGGGTGCCCTCCCAGCGCTCCCAGGTGATCGTCTCGGCGATGAAGCTGAAGACGGTCGACAGGTAGTTCCAGAAGACGGCCCCGATCACGAGGCTGAAGATGAGCCGCTTGTCGGCCGACTCGGCCCCGATGAACGAGATCGCGAGCGCGCCCGCGATCGCGTACACGAGGAACGCGAGCTCCCAGCCCCAGTAGCGGCGGCTGAGGTTGAAGTTCCGCTCGATGAACGCGAACGACGCGCCGAGCTCGCGCGACGCCGTGCCCATCGAGCGGTCGAGACTCGTCATCGAAGAGACACTCCATCGAGATTGGTCAACGGCGTCCCGCCCTTCCCGCGGGACGTCGCCAGCAGGCAGCGCTCCACCGCCGGATCGGCGGCGATGCGGGCCCCCAGGCGGACGATGCCGCGGCCGATGGCGCGGCGGATCCGGCGCTCGCCGGCCCCGGAGGCCCGGCGATCGAGGCGGATCTCAGCGGCGATGCGCGCCCCCTGCGCCTCGGCTTCGAGCCGAGCTGCGCGGTTGGCGTGGATGGCGTTGATTGCGCGGATCTGGTTGTTCACGGCTCACACCTCCCTTCGGGGGGTGGGGAATGGATCGGTCGGGGCCGGGCGCGGCCGGCCGGAGCGAGCGGGTCGAGCCAGGTCATTCGTCGTCCTCCGTGGCCGGTTCGTCGACGTCCTCGTCGAGCGAGCGGCCGGTGTAGGTCAGGAACACGTTGTCGAGGGTGGGCGGGAGGCCCGTCTCGCGGGCGACCCGGTCCTTGAGGCCGGCCGGGGTGTCCTCGCCGACGAGGCGCCCCTGGTCGAGGATGGCGATGCGGTCGCAGAGCCGGTCGGCTTCGGCCATGTCGTGCGTGGTCAGCAAGATCGTCGCGTCGTGTGCCGCCCGGAGGTCCTCGATGAAGGACTGCACGTCGAGCTTCGAACGCGGATCGAGACCCGTGGTCGGCTCGTCCAGCAGGAGGAGCGTCGGCGATGTCAGCAGGGCCCGCGCGATCGCGACCTTCTGCTGCATGCCCCGGCTCATCTGCTCGATCGGGCTCCCCATCCGCTTCTCGGAGACTCCGAGCCGGGCGAGGATCCGGACGGCTTCCCCGCGAGCCTGGCCGGCGTGGAGGCCGTAGAGGCGGGCGGCGAAGGCGAGGTTCTCGTATGGCGAGAGCTTCTTGAAGAAGGCGGCGTCGACGCTGACCCGGTTGATCAGACGCTTGACCGCCATCTCATCGCGCTCGACGTCGTGCCCGAAGACCTCCGCGCGACCCGTGTCGAGGGTCAGCAGGGTCGATACGAGCCGGATCAGGGTGCTCTTGCCGCTCCCGTTCGCGCCGAGGACCCCGTAGATCTCGCCCCGCTGGACGCTGAGCGAGACATCGTCCACGGCGGCGACCGGCTTCTTCTTCCGGCCCACCACGAACGTCTTGGAGACGTGCTCCAGGTGGAGGGCGGGCGGCCCGACGGGCCGGGCGGTTGCGGGCTCCGCGATCACGACCGGGACCGGGGCGATCATCTCGTCGCGTGCCGAGACGGGCCGCCGGAGCGCGATCTTCGGTTCGGTGAGAGTGCTCACGGTTGTCTCCTTTCGTCTCGGTGGCCGGCGATCCCGGTGGCGGGGGCCCGGTCGCGGCTTTCGATCGTCCGGAGACGAGAAGAGCCGCAGGCCCGACGTCATTGCTGCGTCGTGGGCCCGCGGCTCCGGGTCGCCGCCCCGCCGTGCGCGGGGCAATGAAAAAGCCGCTGGGCCCTGATCTGGCCCGCGGCTCCGGTTCCTTGCCTGGCGGCGCTACCGCCGCGTGACTAGGCCGAGCTGGGCACAGATCGCCCGCAGAGCACGCCGACAGGCGCGGTGCAGGACCGCGTCCGGGCGCTCATGAGGAGGATCCGATCGCTCATTCGGTGACTCACGCTCCGTGTGTCTGGACGCGGGACTGCCGCGCCGGGGGGCAAAGTACTCCTGCCCCGGACGGCCTGTCAACCCTCCATTTCCGGGGCTGTCCACGTGCCCGGGCGTATCGCGGGGGAGCAATCGTCATGTCGGGCGGCGGCGCCTGCCTCGCGGGGTGGCTGCTCCGGCGCGCGCAGACGGGCCGAGCGGACGGACCGCATGGCGGCTCGCGTTCAGGGCAGGTCGCGTCGCATGATCACCCGCGGCGCGCCGCCGCTGACGGACGATGTCTCGGCGGCAACGCGGAAGCCGGCCCGCTCGAACATCGAGCGCGTGCCGACGTAGGCACCCGTGTCCCGCACGCGCCCGCCGGGGACGTTCGACGGATCGATGGGGTATCCCTCGATGGCCACCGCGCCGGCGGATCGCGCGTGGTCGACCGCGGCCTCGAGCAGGGCGCCGGCAATGCCGCGACTGCGGGCGTCGGGGGAGACCACGAAGCAGACGACCGACCAGGGTACCGGCCCGTCCACGCGCGGGATCACCCGCGAGTGCTCGATCCGCTCGAAGTCGGGCCGGGGGCCCAGCCCGACCCAGCCGACGGCGCGGCCATCCTCGACCGCAACCAGCCCGGGCGCGGGGCCGGCGTCGATCAGCCCGCGCAGCCGGTCGCGGTTGGTGGCAGGCGTCGCGGCGGCGAAGTCCCTGGAGCGAACGCGCCAGAAAATGCACCAGCAGAACCGCGTGTCGGGTCCGCCCCGGTGCGCGAACAGGTCGGCGAGCTGGGGCCAGAGGTCGGCGGTCGCGGGCAGGATCTCCATCATCGTGATGATGGCACGGCCCCGGTCGCCGCGGAGCGGCGCGCGCAGGGACGCCGGTACGCGCCCATACCCCGCAACCGCCTTGCGCTCGGCTCCACGCTCCGACGGAGGCGCCAGCATCCACTCGCGGACGGGCGGACGGGGGCGCGTCGCGCGGAACCCGCCCCAGGAAGGTCGCCGCGCTCGGTTGACCCGGCTCGGGCGGGCAACGTACATTCGGGCCCGTTCACGTCGCCACGGGAGCCATCGTGCCGCCGTTCGCCGCGCCCCCGACGCTCCCCGGCCTCGTCGCCGCCCGCCTGCTCGACACGCGCCTGGCGGCGCTCGCGCTGGTCCTTGCCGAGGGCGGCGTCCCGATCCTGGTCGCGGGTCGCGATCCGGCGACGCCGCCGGCTCTCCTGGCCGCGCTCGTCGGCGCGTTGCCGGCCGAGCGGCGGCCGGTCGCGGGCAGGCCCGGGGAGGCCGGCCGGCTCGTCCTCGTTGCCGGAACGCTGGCTGCCGACTCGCCCTCGGGCGTCCTGCGCGCCGCCCTCACCGCCACCACGGGCCGCAGCGGGCTCGCCGCCGTCATCGCAGCCGACGACCTCGCCGGCGTGCTCGACATCCTTGCGGGCCAGGGCCTGACGGACGATGAGGTCTCGTTCCTCGGGATGGTGCTCGTCGTGGCCCGGCCGCCTGAAGCGGCGGGCCAGCCGCGGGTCGTCGCGGCCCACTACCTGCGGCCGGTCATGCGCGACGCCGCCGGGCATCCGCGCCGGCAAACCCCGGCGGTGCTCGCGACCTGGGACCCGGGGCGGGACGCCTGGGAGGACTTTGCCTGGGGGATCGTGCCCGACCTCGCCGAGCGCGTGCGCATGCGGCCGGGCGACTTCGAAGCCGAGTGCGAGCGGCGCGCCGCGGAGCTCGGCGCGGCCGGCGCATCCGATCCGCACGGGCGGCCCGCGGTGGTCTAGGCTCGACGATCCGAGCCGCAGATCCAGCCCGGCGCCAGGCAACGGACCAGCCGCCAGGGCTCCCCACAGCCGCGGAGGCACCCGATGCCCGAATCCGACTCGCCTGTCCGGGCGCTCCCGCTCGGGGAGCCGTCCTTCCGACCGCTGACCGACGAGGGCCTGGCCCGGCTGCACGGGGCGAGCCTGCGCATCCTCGACGAGACCGGCGTCGCCGTCGGCTCGGCCTCGGTCCGGGCCCGCCTCGCCTCGGCAGGCGCCAGGGTGGACGGGGAACGGGTCCAGCTGCCGGCCTCGCTGATCGAGGCCGCCCTCGGTGCGGCGCCGCGGAGCTACACGCTTGCGGCCCGCGAACCCGCCTGGGACCTCCCGCTCGACGGACGGCACGGCTACCTGTCGGTCGATGGGAGCGCCGCCGAGATCCTCGACCTCGAAACGGGCGCCCGGCGTTCGTCGACGGAGGCCGACCTCGCCGAGGTCACCCGGCTGGCCGACGCGCTCCCGGAGATCTCGTTCCTGTGGCAGGGCGTCGAGGCCGGCGACCGCCCTATTCCGGTGCGCCCGTTGCACGAGCTGCGAACCCAGCTGGTGAACAGCGGCAAGCACGTCCAGCTGATGACCGCCGTGACGCCGCTCGCGGCGCGAGGCGCCGTCGAGATGGCGCGGGCCGTGGCCGGAGGAGCCGCTGCGCTCCGCGCCAGGCCGATCCTGTCGTCGTTCCAGGTGTCCCTCAGCCCGCTGACCTTCGAGGGCGACGCCCTGGAGGCCGCCCTCGTCTACGCCGACGCCGGCGTCCCTGCCGGCTTCGTCGTGATGGCGATCGGCTGTGCCACGGCGCCGGCCACGCCGGCCGGGGTGCTGGCCCAGACGAACGCAGAGGTCCTGGCCGGAGTCACGATCGTGCAGGCGCTCGCCCCGGGCGCACCGACGTTCTACGGCGCCTGCTCGACGACGATGGACCTGCGAACCGGGCTCGTCGCATGTGGCGGGCCGGAGGACCTCCTCTACCAGGCGGCGTTCGCCCAGATGGCGCGGCACTACCGGCTCCCGGTCAGCGTGGGGACGTTCGCTCCCGGGGCCAAGGCACCGGACTGGCAGGCCGGCCTCGAGAACGGCCTCTCGGGCTTCGTCAGCCTGCTGTCCGGTGCGGACATGCTGTCCGGGGCGGGCCTGCTCTACGCCGCGCGGGTGTTCGCGCTCGAGGAGATGGTCCTCGACGCGGAGATCTTCGGGCTGCTGCGGCATCTCGCGGCCGGGATCGCCGTCGATGACGAGACGCTGGCTGTCGACGTCATCGGGGACGTGGGGCCGGGCGGCAACTTCCTGGCCGAGGATCACACCGTCGCCCACATGCGGGCCCTGTGGCAGCCCCGGCTCTTCGACCGCGGGACGTGGGAGGCCTGGGAGGCCGGCGGCCGGCAGGGGCCGCGGGACCGGGCGCGGGAGCGGGCTCGATCGCTGCTCGCCTCTCACGTCCCGCCGCCCCTCCCGACCGGCATGGAAGGCGAGCTCGACGCGATCGTCGCGGCCTTCTCCCGGGAGGCGGGGGTGGGCTGAGCCGTGCCCGTCCGGACAGCGCCTTCGCGATCCCGCTCCCGGGGTGTCACGCGGGAGGTCGAGCTCTACGCGCCCGTCAAGGCCTTCCTCGAAGATCGTGGGTACGACGTGAAGGGCGAGATCGCCGGGTGCGATCTCGTGGCCGTGCGGGCCGGTGAGCCCCCGGTCGTCGTTGAGCTCAAGCTTGCCTTCACCCTGGCCCTCGTCCTCCAGGGCGTGGACCGGCTGGCGATCGCGGACACGGTCTACCTCGCGATCCCGGCCCGGGCCGGCCGGCGGCGCGGGATCCGACCGCTCTGTCGACGCCTTGGACTCGGGCTCCTCGCCGTGCACGGGCCGCGCCCGCGCATCGAGGTCCTCGTCGACCCCGGCCCGTACCGCCCGCGCCGCGATCGGAGGCGCTCGGCGCGGGGTGCTCGGCGAACATGCCCGGCGGCGCGGCGACCCGACCCCCGGCGGCGCCGTCCGGGTGCCGATCATGACGGCCTACCGGCAGGAGGCGCTGCGGATCGCAGGCGCTCTCCGCGACGGCCCGGCCACGGTCGCAGCGCTTCGCGTCGCAGCCGACGCGCCGAACGCCGGTCCGATCCTCGCCCGCGACGTCTACGGGTGGTTCGAGCGCGTCCGACGAGGGTGGTACCGCCTTGGCGACGAGGCGCTCGCGGCGCTGGGAGCTTTCGAGCGCGAGGACCTGTAGCCCGTCCCTTCGGACCGCCCGGGCAGGGCCGCACGGCGGGTGCCGCGCGGCGCCGCCGGTCGTACCATTGGCGCGCCGTCGCTCCCGGTGCCGTGGCGCCGGTCGGGCGCGGCGCACCACGTCGCCACCCAGCGCTCGCGGCCTCCGCCGGCCGCTCGCCAGTGACAGGAGACCCCGCGCATGGCCACCGTCGCCGCCTCCATCCCCGAGCTCATCCATCTCCTCGACGGGAGCGCCCGGATCGAGGGGGACCGCGTCGTCGTCACCGACGAGCGGGCCTTCCGCTCGCGCACGATCGAGGACCTGGCCTGGACGCAGACGTTCTCGGCGGACGCGGCCACCGTAGAGGCGGCCCGCTGGATCATCTGGGAGGCGAGCCAGGAGCTCGGCGCCCGTTCGGCCAGCATCCACGACCTCTACGCGGCTCGCGCGCGCGGCGAGTGGTCCGGGCTGACCGTCCCGGCGATCAACATCCGGATGGACACGTTCGACACGGCCAGGGCGATCTTCGCGACGGCGAAGGCAAACGAGGTCGGGCCCGTCATCCTCGAGCTCGCCCGCTCGGAGCAGACCTATACCTTCCAGCGGGTCTTCGAGTACGCGCCCAACTGCCTCGCCGGCGCGATCGCGGCCGGATGGGTCGGCCCCGTCTTCATCCAGGGCGACCACTACCAGTTCAACGCCAGGAAGTACGCCGCCGATCCCGAGGCGATGACGGAGGAGATCCGGAAGGCCTGTCGCGACGCCATCTCGGCCGGCTACCTCAACATCGACGTCGACAGCTCGACCCTGGTCGACCTCGCGAAGGAGACGGTTGACGAGCAGCAGCGCGCCAACTACACGCGCGCCGCCGAGATCACCGCACTGATCCGCGATCTCGAGCCCGTCGGGGTCACGATCTCGGTGGGCGGCGAGATCGGCGAGGTCGGCAAACAGAACTCGAACGAAGCGGAGCTGCGGGCGTACCTCGACGGCTATCGGCGCGCGCTCGACGCGCGTGCGCCGGGCGCGATCGGCGTGAGCAAGGTCAGCGTCCAGACAGGGACGAGCCACGGCGGCGTGCCCCTGCCCGACGGCGGCGTGGCCGAGGTGAAGCTCGACTTCGAGGTCCTGCGCGTGCTCGGCGCGGTCGCCCGAACGTACGGTGCAGCCGGCGCCGTCCAGCACGGCGCAAGCACCCTTCCCGACAGCCTGTTCCACATCTTCCCCACGGTGGAGACGGCCGAGATCCACCTCGCCACCGGCTTCCAGAACGCCGTCTACGAGCACCCGGCGTTCCCCGCGGACCTCCACGCCGAGATCGAGGCCTGGTGCTTCGCCAACGCCGCCGACGAACGGAAGGACGGGATGACGGACACCCAGTTCGTCTACGTGACCCGCAAGAAGGCGATCGGCCCCTTCAAGCGCCAGACATGGAGCCTCGCGACGAAGGGCGAGATTCTCGCCAGCCAGGCCGTCAAGCTGGCCTTCCTCTTCGACCAGCTGAAGGTGTCGGGCAGCGCCGACCTCCTTGCCCGCTACGTCGCCAATGGGCCCGAGCTGCACCGGCGCGCCCCCGAGGCCCTCGTGGCGGTCGTCGGGGCGGGTTGAGCACGACCGAGGGCCCCCGCTTCGGGGCGGCCTGGAGCGGCGGGCGGCGCCGCGCGGCCGAGGGCGACCTCTCGACCTGGCTCTCGCTCGTCCTCGAGCTGTGCGACGAAGCGGACCGGATCGCGCTCCGCTGGTTTCGCCGCGACATCCCGACCGTGCGCAAGCACGATCGAACGTTCGTCACCGAGGCGGACAAGGCCATCGAGCGCCTCGTCCGCGAACGAGTCCGGGCCGTCTTTCCGGACCACGGCTTCGTGGGCGAGGAGTTCGGCGACGAGGACGGAGCGGCCGGCGTCCGCTGGTACATCGACCCCATCGACGGCACTCACAACTTCATCCGCGGCGTGCCCCTCTTCGGCACGCTGCTGGCGGTGGAGGTCGAGGGCGAGATCCAGCTGGGCGCCATGTCGGCGCCCGCCCTGGGTGAGCGCTGGTATGCCGCCCGCGGCCGGGGGGCGTGGGCCGTGGGCCGCGACGGCTCGCGCCGCGGCCTGCGTGTCAGCGGGGTCGCCGACCTCGGCGACGCCCAGGTCCTCTACGGCAGCCGCCGCGAGAACGTCGCCTCGGGGCTCATGCCCGGGTTCGACGCCCTCATCGACGCCTCGTGGCGGGATCGCGGCCTCGGGGACTTCTGGGGCTACGCCCTGGTCGCCGAGGGGTCCGCCGAGACGATGGTGGAGACGGGCATGCACCCCTGGGACGTGGCCGCCCCGATGGTGATCGTCGAGGAGGCGGGCGGCCGCGTCAGCGACGTCGACGGCGAGCGGCGGATCGATGCGCCGTCGTTCATCGCCAGCAACGGCGTGCTCCACGAGGAGATCCTCGCCCGCCTTCGAGGCTGACGACCGTGACGGGCCGGCGCGCCGGGCGTCGATCGCGGGCGACCGTTCACTCCGGGCCCAGGGGCTCGCACGCCCCGGGCCTGGTTCCGGTGCGCCCGGTCACTCCCGGCCCGGGCCGAAGCGCCGCAGCAGCGCCAGCAGCGCCGGCGACGTCTCGATCCCGGGGTCGAGGTCCGCGGCCGGCTCGGGTGGTCCCGCGGTCACCTGCAGGGGCACGACGCCCGCCCACGCTGGCAGGCCGAGGTCGGCCTCGTCATCGCCCGGCCCGCCTGCCCGCAGCTTGACCGACGCCTCGCCGAGGTCGAGGCGAAGGACCGCCGTCGCCTTCAGCTCGAGCTCGTCCGGGGGGCGGACCTCTGCCCATCGTCCGGGCGTGAGGCGCTCCATGAACGCCTCGAGCGCCCGCAGCTTCTCATCGACCCCGCTCACCTCGGCCGCGCGGCCGAGCACGACCACCGAGCGGTAGTTGATCGAGTGGTGGAAGGCTGACCGGGCAAGGACCATCCCGTCGAGGAGGGTCACCGTCAGGCATGCGGGTGCGCCAGCGCCCAGCGCCCGGATCGCGCGGCTCGCGGTGGATCCGTGGACGTAGACCGCGTCACCCACCCGGGCGTAGAGGGTGGGGATCACGTACGGCTGGCCGTCAACCACGAATCCCAGGTGGGCGACGAGCCCCGCGTCAAGGATCGCGGCGATGGTCGGCGCGTCGTAGGCCGCGCGGGCGGGCAGGCGCCGGACCCGGGTCCGTGCGCTCGGTGCCCGGGCGGCGGTCATGCGTCCGCTCCGGCGACGGCGCTCTCGAGGATGGCGAGGGCGAGGTCCACCTCACCGGGCGTCGTCACCAGGGGCGGGATGATCCGGGCCACGCTGGCATGGGAGCCGGCGGAGAGGACGATCAGCTTCTGCTCGAGCGCAGCCGCGATCACGCGCCGCGCCAGGTCCGGGTCCGGGGCGCGCCCGTCACCCACGGCGGGCTTGACGAACTCCATCGCCACCATGCAGCCGAGCCCGCGGACGTCACCCACCGGCAGGTGGCGCGCCTGGATCTCCCGCAGCCCGGCCAGGAGCTGCTCGCCGCGCTGGCGGGCATTCTCCACCAGGCCCTCCTCGGCGATGACGTCGAGGGTCGCGTTGGCCGCGGCGCAGGCCACCACGTTGCCGCCGAAGGTGCCGCCGTGGGCGCCCGGCCGCCAGGCCGCCATGAGGTCTTCGCGGGCGATGATCCCCGACAGCGGCAGCCCCGACGCGATCCCCTTGGCGAACACGAGGATGTCCGGCTCGACGTCCCAGTGCCGAACCGCAAAGAGCTCGCCTGTGCGTCCCACGCCCGTCTGCACCTCGTCGGCGACGAGCAGGATCCCGTGGTGGCGGGTGATCTCGCGGAGCCGGGGCAGGAATCCCGGGGGCGGCACGATGTACCCTCCCTCGCCCAGCACCGGCTCGACGATGATCGCCGCCACGTGCTCCGGGTAGGTCAGGGTGTGGAGGGTCAGGTCGAGCTGCTCCTCCCAGTCGCACGAGCACGCGGCGTCCGGGGCGTGCGCGCCGCCCGGGGCCCGATAGCAGTACGGGTAGGCGGTGCTGTACACGGACCCGGGGAGGGGCTCGAAGTCGCCGCGGTAGACGTTCTTGGCCGTGGTGAGAGCCATCGTCTGCGCCGTCCGGCCGTGGTAGCCGCCGCGGAAGACGAGGATGACCGGGCGCCTCGTGGCGACCCGGGCGAGCTTGACGGCGGCCTCGACCGCCTCGGCTCCCGAGTTCGAGAGGAACGCCTGCCAGGGCCCGCCGGGCAGGACCGTCCGGAGGCGGTCGTAGAGGCGGAGCCCCGCCTCGTGGTAGACGATGTTCTGCTGGCCGTGGAGCAGCCGAGCCGCCTGCGCCTGCACCGCCGCCACGACGCGCGGGTGGGCGTGACCCGTGTTCGTCACACCGATCCCGGAGCTGTAGTCGAGGTAGCGCTCGCCGTCGGTGCCGACGAGCCAGCTCCCCTCGCCGTGGTCGACGGTGATCGACGTCACGCGGCTCCAGACGCCCGGCACCACGGACGGCGCGGGCAGCGGCGAAGCCGGCGCAAGCCGGGCGGCGGCGGTGTCGACCATCGGGGACTCCTTCAGAACGTGGGTGGCGTGTTGACCCAGAGGATGCGGGTCTCGACGCGACCGATCGCGGCGAAGCGGTGGGTGAGGGTCGAAGGAAAGCAGAGCGCGTCGCCCGGGCCCAGGTCGTGGCGCTCGCCCTCCTCGAGCCAGACGGCCACCCGCCCCGTGAGAACGAACATGAACTCCTCGCCCGCGTGGGAGTACGCCCCGTGCGAGGTGGCTCCCGGGGCGAGGACGAAGAGCTGCGGCTCGAGCTGCGTCGGATTGGCGGCGAGCTCCTCGATCCGAACCCCGCTCCCGGCCTCGATCGTGGCCCGCGAGCCGGCCCTGACCACGCGGCCGCCGGGGTAAGCCGCGGCGCCTCCCGACGGGCCCCCCACGAGCGCCGCGACGGTCGTCCCGAAGGCACCGGCCAGGCGCACGAGCGCGGCCACGCTCGCCCCGGTCGTGCCCCGCTCCAGGCCCGAGACGAACGACGCGGACAGGCCCGATCGCCCGGCAACCTCGCGGAGCGAGAGGCGAGCCCCGACCCGCAACGCCCGGACGCGCTCCCCGACGGCTCGGGCGTCGCCGTCGGATCGCGGGGTCGCATCGGCCGGCACCGCGTGCGCCGGTCTGCCGTCGCCGGGCCCGTGCAGGACCCTCCGGATCCCGGCCGCGTTGAGGCCCTCGACGGCGCGCAGGTGGCGGATGCGCCGCAGCTGCGCCAGCTCGGCCGGGCCGTAGCGGCGCTCCCCACCTCCCGGGCGCGGGGGCGTGACCAGGCCCTGCTGCTCCCACAGCCGCAAGGCGCTCGGCGACACGCCGATTTCGCGCGCGGCGTCGGAGATCCGCAGCAGGGGTGGCCCGCCGCCTCCGTCGGGCGCCGCCCCCTCCATGACCACCTCTCAGGTGCCTCGGTCGCGGCGCTGCAGGAGGGTGGTGATCAGGACGGCGCCGACGGCGGTCAGGAAGATCACGGTGCCGATGACGTTCACCTGGACCGGGATGCCGATCCGCGACTTGGCGTAGATGAACATGGGGAAGGTCTGGGTCTTGCCCGCGGTGAAGTTGGTCACCACGAAGTCGTCGATCGAGAGGCTGAAGGCGAGCAGCGCCGCCGCCATGATCCCCGGCAGGATGAGGGGGAACGTGACCTTCCAGAAGGTCACCAGCTCGGTCGCCCCGAGGTCCATGGCCGCCTCCTCCAGGTGGCGCGGGAAGCCGGCGAGGCGCGCGCGCACGGTCACGACGACGAAGCTGATGTTGAACATGACGTGGGCGATGAGGATCGTGTTGAAGCTGAGGGGGAAGAACGGTGGCTGACCGATCGCTACGAACATGGTCAGCAGTGACGCACCGAGCACGATCTCGGGTGTGGCCATGGGGAGGGTGATGAGCATCTCGGTCGCGCCGCGGCCGCGGTAGCGGTAGCGGACCAGGGCCATCGCGATCAGCGTCCCGAGGATCGTGGCGACGACGGTCGAAAGGAAGGCGATGGTGATGCTGAGGATGACGGCGTCGGCGATGCCGGGGACGCCGAATGGGTCGAGCCAGTACTTCAGGGTGAACCCGCTCCACACGAAGTTGGAGCGCCCCGGCGGGTTGTTGAAGCTGAACAGGATGAGGATGGCGACCGGCGCGAGGAGGTAGACGACCGCCGCCGCCGTGTAGAGGTAGAGGAGGTTGGCCTGGAGCCAGCGCCCGGCGCGGGCGCCGATTCCCGGTCGCGCCGGCGTGGCCAGGGTCGGGCTCGAGACGGCCACGTCAGCCCCTCCCCGTCTGCAGCGATTCGGTGCCGAGCGCGCGGGCGTAGATCGCGACCGCCACCAGGATGCCGGCCATCAGGGTGAAGCTCAGGGCCGCGGCAACCGGGTAGTTGTTCTGGGTGAGGAACTGGTTCTGGATGACGTTGCCGATCATCGTCGTGCTCGGATTCCCCAGGAACTCGGCGTTGATGTAGTCGCCGATCGCCGGAATGAAGGTCAGGAGAGAGCCGGCGAACACGCCCGGCAGCGACAGCGGGAAGGTCACCCGGACGAACGACTCGGAGACGAAGAACCAGCCGATCACGCCGCCGAGGACCCCCCCGGCGACCGCGGTCAGGGCCGGCTCGAGCTCGAAGATCAAGCCCAGCAGCAGCCCCAGCGCGCCGCCGACGACCGCGCCCGCGACCCCGCCGCCGGGCCGCCAGGGGCCGGCGTAGAGATCCTTGGCCGCCTCGACGAGGCGGGGGTCGACCTTCTCGATGGCGACGTAGACCGGCAGGGTCATGAAGGGCAGGAAGTTGTAGGTGATGCCCGACACGACGGCGATCGGGGTGGCCAGCAGGCGAAACTCGTCGGGCAGGAGGCCCATGTCCTTCAACGGCCCCATCAGGATGCCCGTGTCGCCCAGGATGATCTTCCAGCTGATCGTGCGGAGGAGGAAGCTCGTGAAGAAGGGGGCGATCACCAGGAAAAGGAGAAGGTTCTTGTAGCGCCCGCCCTTGACGGCGATCGTGTAGGCCAGGGGGTACGAGATGAGAAACGTCAGGACGGTGGCGGCCACGGCATAGGCGATCGAGCGCAGGTACTGCGTCGAGAACTGGCTGATCGAATCCGGGTAGTTGGTCCAGTTCGAGAGCGAGAACGTGAACCCCTGCTCCAGCGAGCCGCTCCAGAACGAGCTGATGAACATCTGGAAGCCGGGATAGACGTAGAAGACGACGAGCCACAGGACACCCGGGGCCAGCAGCAGGAACGGGACCAGCCCCCGGTATCGACGCACGAGCCCCTCTCCTCGTCCGCGTTTCTCGACGGGGTTGGATCAGACGCCGATGACCTTGGCGAACTGCTGGTTGAAGTAGGCCTCGTCCGCCGCGGACAGCACGTTGAACTCCTTCAGTCGGTCCTGGATCTCCTGCGGCGGGAAGGCGATGGGGTTGTCCTTGATGTCGGGCTGCTTCTGGAGCATCACCTCGTCGGCGCCCTGGACCGGGCAGAGGTAGTTGACGTACAGCTCGACGTCGGCCGCGTTGACCGGGTCGTAGTAGTAGTTGAGGAGGACCTCGGCGGTGTACTTGTGGGCCGCCCCCTTGGGGATCAGGCAGTTGTCGGTCCAGATCATGCCGCCCTCGGTCGGGATCGTGAACTGCAGCGTCGGCTTCTCGACGACAGCCTGGTTCATGTCGCCCGACCAGGCCGTGGCCAACACCGCGTCTCCCGACTTGAGGTCCTCGGCGTAGGCATTGCCCTTGAAGCCGCGGACGATGCCGGCGTCCTGGGCCTTCTTGATCTGGGCGATCGCCGCGTCGCAGCCGGCCCGATCGGCCGTGGTCGGATCGATCCCCACCGAGAGCATCGCCAGGCCGACCGTGTCGCGCATCTCGGTCAGGTAGACGGTCTTGCCCTTCCAGCGCGAGTCAACAGTGAACAGGGCCAACACGCTCGTGAGTTCGCCGGTGACGCTCTTGTCATAGCCGAGGCCCGTCGTCCCGGACTGCCACGGGACCGCATAGGCGTTGTCGGGATCCCACGCCCGGTCCCTGTAGCGGGCCTTGAGGTTGGCCGGGTAGTTGGGCATGTTCGCCGAGTCCCACTTCTCGAGCCAGCCCAGGCGCACGAGGCGCGCCGCCATCCATTCCGTGAGGGTGACGATGTCCCAGCCGGTGTCCTGGCCGGCCTGGAGGGCCGGCTGGATGGTGCCGAAGAAGGTGTCGTTGTCGTCCACGATCTCCTGGTACTTGACCGTGGTCCCGTACTTCTCCTTGAAGCGGATCAGCGTGGGAAACGTCTTCGTCTTGTCGTCGAAGTCCATGTAGTAGGTCCAGTTCGCCCAGTTGAGCTCGGCGCTCGGTGTCTGGGCGGGGGCGCTCGGAGCGGGGGTCTCCGACGGGCCGGCCGAGGGGCCGGATGAGGCGGCCGCCGAGGTCGCGGGGCTCTCGGTGGGCGCGCTCGAGGCCGTCCCGCCCGTGCCGCAGGCGGCAAGGAACGCACCGGCTCCCACGAGAGCCGTTCCGTGGAGCATCGCCCGGCGCGACATCGCGCGGTCAAGGATGCTGTCGACCTCGTGCATCGGGTCCTCCTTCGATCGCGGCCGCGCCCACGCGCGGCGCCGCGTCATTCGTCGCTCGAGTCGTTACCTGCCGGAGAGGCCACCACGGCAAAGGTGTATTCGGGCGCCCAGGCAACCCGGATTGCGTCGCCCGGGCGGTGAAGCGAGCCATGGACCGTGCGCTCGACGTTCTGCTCGTAGGCCGTGATCCGGTTCCCGGCCCGCGTCTCGATGACGTACTGGGTGCTGACGCCGAGGTAGGCGGCATCGCTGATCGTGCCGGAGATGACGTTGAGCCCGGCCGCGGGCTCGGACCCGGCGCCGTGGAGGCGCAGCTTCTCGGGGCGGACGCCGACCTCGACGCTGGCCGAGCCATCGACGGCGGCGGCCGGCACGCGGACCGTGCTGTCCTCGGCGAGGCGCACCGTGGCATACCCGTCGGCCGTCTCGAGGACGGTTCCCCGGAGGAGGTTCGAGACGCCGAGAAAGCCGGCCACGAACCGCGTCGTCGGCCGCTCGTAGAGGGTCTCGGGATCCGCCAGCTGTTCGTAGCGGCCCCGGTTCATGACCGCGATGCGATCGGACATCGTCATCGCCTCTTCCTGGTCGTGGGTCACGTAGATGAACGTGATCCCGACCTCCTGCTGGATCCGCTTGAGCTCGAGCTGCATCTGCTTGCGCAGCTTCAGGTCGAGGGCGCCAAGCGGCTCGTCGAGCAGCAGGACGGCGGGCCGGTTGATGAGGGCGCGGGCGAGCGCGACGCGCTGGGCCTGGCCGCCGGAGATCTGGGTCGGCTTGCGTTTCTCGAATCCCGCCAGCTGGACGAGGGCGAGCGTCTCCTGGACGCGGCTCCTGACGTCGGCGTCCTTGACCTTCTTGCGGCGCAGGCCGAAGGCGACGTTCTCGTAGATCGTCAGGTGCGGGAACAGGGCGTAGTTCTGGAAGACCGTGTTGACGTTCCGGCGGTAGGGCGGGAGCCAGGTGACGTCCTTGCCGTCGAGCTCGATGACCCCGGAGGTCGGCTCCTCGAATCCGCCGATCATCCGCAGGGTCGTCGTCTTGCCGCAGCCGGACGGCCCGAGCAGGGAGAAGAACTCGCCGTCGCGCACCTCGAGGTTGACGTGGTCAACGGCGGCCACCTCCCCGAACTTCTTGACGACATCCACTAGCCGGACTTCGATGTCGCTCGCCACGGGCCTCGCTTCTCCTCATGGGAGTGGGGAACGGACGCGTTGCGCATCCGCCTTGGAACGAGCCGGCAGGCCGCGCGGTCGGTGGACGCCTCCTCACGCGTGTTCACCGACTCTACCGCGGTGCAGTAGCGTGCGGATGGTACGGGCCCGCGGAAACCCATGTCAACCCGTTGGTCTTGTACGAGTTTCGCAGGTGGTCCCCTGCCCAACCGCGATTCTCGTTGCCAGAGCTGGACGCGGGCGACGTTCGCGCAGCTCCGGCGCCGGCCGGCCCGTGTCCCCGCCCGCGCCCCCAGCCCGGCCGCGCTACGATGCGGGCGCCGACCTCGCGCGGCAACGCGTCCCGCCCCCCCCGCACCGGAGACTCACCGCCCCATGAGCACGCTCACCGAAGGCGCCGTCCTCGACGTCCTGCGCACCGTCCAGGAGCCCGAGCTCGGGCGCGATATCGTGACCCTCAACATGGTGAAGGGGATCACCATCGACGGGTCCGCGGTGGCCTTCACGATCGAGCTCACGACGCCGGCCTGTCCGCTCAAGGACGAGATCGAGCGCACGGCACGGGCAGCACTGGCGGGGATCGGTGTCGACCGGGCCGAGATCACGTGGGGCGCCATGGTCCGGCGGGCCGCCCCGTCCGGAGGCCCGCAGCTGCTCGACGGCGTCAAGAACATCATCGCCGTCGCCTCCGGCAAGGGTGGCGTCGGGAAGAGCACGGTCAGCGCCAACCTCGCGGTCGCGCTCGCCCAGGCCGGAGCCGCGGTCGGACTGCTCGACGCCGACATCACGGGGCCCAACATTCCCCTGATGATGGGCATCGAGGGCACGCCTGCCGCGAACGCGGACAACCGGATCCTGCCCCTCGAGCGCTACGGCGTGAAGGTGATCTCGATTGCCTTCTTCGTTCCCGACGGCCAGCCGATCGTCTGGCGCGGCCCCCTCGTCGGCGGTGCCATCCAGCAGTTCCTGCGCGACGTGGCCTGGGGTGAGCTCGACTACCTCGTCGTCGACCTTCCACCGGGCACGTCCGACGCCCAGCTGACCCTCGCCCAGGCTGTCCCGATCTCCGGATCCGTCCTGGTGACGACGCCGCAGCAGGTGGCGATCTCGGACGTGCAGAAGGCGCTGGCCATGTTCCGCCGCATGAGCGTGCCGGTGATCGGGGTCGTCGAGAACATGAGCGCCTTCGTCTGTCCGCACTGCGGCGAAGCGACCGAGATCTTCGGACGCGGCGGAGCGGAGCAATTCGCGCAGGAGAACGACCTCGAGTTCCTCGGCGGCATCCCCCTCGACGTCACGGTCCGCCAGGGAGGTGATGCCGGGATCCCCGCCGTTGCCCAGCGCGAGCCTGGTCCGGCGGCCCGCGCCCTGACGTCCATGGCCCAGACGGTCGCGGCCCGCATGAGCGTGCGCGCCGCTCGTCAGCAGCCGGTGCTGACCATCAGCTGATCTCGGATCGGCCGGGAGTGCGCCCGCCCGCGGCCTGTCGCGGGGCCGGCTCCGGTCGCGGGCCGGGCAGGTATGATCGACGGACACGAGCACGCGGACCCGGAGGTGGCATCTGAGCCCGATCGATCCCGACGGCGATCCGCAGGTACCGCCCGTCGGCCCCGACCAGCCCGGCGTCCCGCCCCAGGCGGACGCCGCCGCCCCTCCGCCCCCGGCAGCATCAACGAGCGAGCAGGGGCGCAGCGCTTCCGCATCTCCGGCCAATTCGGCGGGGGGTGATCCCGTCGATACGGCACAGCCGCCGCCCGGAGGCAATCCACCGCCGCCTGGACCACCACCGCCGCCCGGAGGCAATCCCCGCCGCCCGGAGGCATCCACCGCCGCCCGGACCGCCGCCGCCGCCCGAGGCGGTTCGCCCCGGCCCCCGGGGAGGCGGCCGGCACGCCGCCGAAGCCGCCGGGCTTGCGCGAGCAGGTGAGGCGCACCATCGACGCGGTGCGGCAGCTCGTCACGGCGCACGTCGTCCTGGCGAGGGCGGAGGCGGCGGTCATCCTGGCCGACGCGAAGCAGGTCGCCATCCGGCTCGGGCTCGGGCTGGCGCTCATCGTCTACATCGCGATCCTCGTGCCGGTCGGGACCGCCCTCTTCCTCGGCGAGTGGATCTTCGGCTCGATGGGCTGGGGGATCCTTCATGGCGCGCTCTTCTCGGCCGCGTCGGCATTCGTGCTCGTGCTAGGAGCGTTGCACATCCGGCGGACCTATCTCGCCGGCAGGTTCCTCGTGGCCGTGCTCATCGGGATCGTCGTCGGCACGATCCTCGGCCTCGCGATGCCCCACGCGGCCTACGTCGCGATCGGCGACAGCGCCGCGTCGGGTGTGGACGCCGGCGTGCGTCCGCTCCTGATCGGCATGGCGATCTGGGGCGCGATCGGTGCCCTGCTCGGCCTCCTGCTCGGCGCCCGCTTCGGCGGGCTTGGCGGCGCGCTCGGCGGCTTCTTCGTCGGCGCCGTGGCCGGGGCGCTCTTCGGCGCATTCACCGCGATCAGCTTCAGTCCGCAGGTCGGCGCTGCCATCGGCGTCACGGTCGCCCTGATCGCCTGGCCGCTGCTGTCCGGTATGTCCCTGCGGGGCTACGACTGGGAGGACCTCCGGCGCCGCTTCGTGCCCCAGGCGTCGATCGACGCCGCGACCGAGTCGATGGATTACGTCAAGGCCCGGATGCCCGGCCGGGGGGAGGACGCGCCATGACGTCTGCGCAGGAGCTCGTCGGCCCCATGGACCCCACGGTCGCGGCCGCGCTCGACGACGTCGTCGCGGCCCGCACCGCGCTCGGCGAGGAGTTCGTCCACCTCGAGGCGACGGCGCGGGCGGCCGTCGATATCCGGGCCAAGGTGAAGCGCAACCCGGGCAGGACTGCGGCTGCCGTGGGCACGACCGCGTTCGTCGTGCTGGGTGGCCCGCGGCGCGTCTTCCGCTCGGTCAAGCACCGGATCGTCGGCAAGCCGGACCCGCTCCCGCCGAGCCTCCTGCCCGACCAGGTCGAGAAGGCGATCCAGGCCCTCGGCGACGATGGAGCGAAGGTGCGGGGCTCCCTCGAGCGGGAGTTCGCGGCCTTCGTGGACACCAACCGCAAGAGCGAATCGAAGTTCGTTCGCAGGCTCCTGCTCACGGCCGGCGTGCCGCTCGCCTCGCAGCTGAGCCGCGAGCTGGTCAAGCGACTGTTCGAGGGCTCGGCGGACGACATCGCCCGCCGCGAGGACGACATCCGCGCCCGCCGGGAGGGGAAGGGAACGCCGCCCACCGGATAGACTCCGTCTCGGGCGAGTGGCGGAATGGCAGACGCGCCGGCCTTAGGAGCCGGTGCCGCGTGAGCGGCGTGTCGGTTCGACCCCGACCTCGCCTACATCTCCCGGCGGCCCTGCCGGGAGGGCGACCGCGATCAGGGCGGTGCCGCGAGGCGGCCCCTATAATCCTCCGGCCATGCACGTCACCACGACTCCTTCCGAGAAGAGCACCGTCGTCGTCGAGTTCGAGCTCCCGGTCGATCGCGTCACGCGCGCCGTCGCCGACGCCACCCGCCGTCTCAGCCAGCGGACTCGGATTGCCGGGTTCCGCCCGGGCAAGGCTCCCCGGGGCATGCTCGAGCGGGTCATCGGCGAGGGCGCCGTCTGGGACGAGACCGTGGAGACGCTCGTCGACTCGAGCTACCGCGAGTGGGCCGACAGCACGGACGAGGACCCGTCGATCGTGATCATCGGGCGCCCGCAGGTCGAGATGGTCGAGGCCGAGGAAGGCAAGCCGCTCCGCTACAAGGCGACGGTACCGGTGCGTCCGGAGGTCAAGCTCGGCGACTACGCCAACTTCCCCTTCCAGCCCGAGATCGAGGCCGTCGACGACGCCAAGGTCGATCGCGTGGTCGAGGAGCTGCGCGACCAGCAGGCGACCCTCGGGCCTGTCGAGGAGCGGGCCGCGGCGAACGGCGACTGGGCCGTGGTCGGGTTCGTCGGGACGCGCGACGGCATGCCCTTCGAGGGCGGCAGCTCCGACCGCATGCCTCTCGTCATCGGCGAGGAGCGGCTCATCCCCGGCTTCGAGGAGCACCTGGTCGGTTTGCGGGCGGGCGAGTCCGTCGAGTTCGACATCACGTTCCCGGAGGACTACCAGGAGGAGTCGCTCCGCGGCGCGCAGGCTCACTTCAGCGTCGAGGTCAAGGAGCTGCGGGAGAAGATCCTGCCTCCGCTCGACGACGACTTCGCCCGGTCGATGGGCGACTTCGCCGACCTGGCGACGCTTCGCGCCGAGATCCGCCGGCGCCTGGAGCGCAACGCCCTCGACCGGGCCCGTCATGGCTTCGCCGACCGGATCATCGAGTATGCGGTGAAGAACGCGACGGTCGACATCCCCGACATCCTCGTCGAGGAGGAGGTCGAGGTGATGCACGACGAGCTGAAGGGCGCCCTCGCCCGCCAGGGGATCACCGAGGAGGCATACCTCGCCGCTGCCGGGAAGACGTCCGAGGAGCTCCACGCGGAGTTCCGGCCCGGAGCCGAGGAGCGCGCCAAGACCCTGCTGGTGCTGGGCGCCATCGCGACCCGCGAGGACGTGGAGGTGCCCGACCGGCTCATCATCGACGAGATCCTGCGGGCCAAGGCCCGCTACACGAACGAGCCGAGGCTGGCCGCCTACTTCGACACGCCCCGGGCCCAGGCGGCGATCCGCAGCTCGCTGCGCCGGTCGCGGGTGGTCGAGAAGCTCGTCGAGGCGTGGCTCGCGGCCCATCCCGAGCACCCGGCGATCCCCCACGTCGAGGACGGCGACGGCTCGCCCGTCGCCGCCGCGGCGGCCGAGCCCCATCCGGCCGACGTCGAGCCGACGCCCGCGTGACCGACCGACTCCCCGCTCTGCACCGCCCTCCGCGCGCCCGTGGCGTCGCCGGGGAAGCCGCACCTGGAGGTCCCGAGATGCTCGTCCCGATGGTCATCGAGTCGTCGAGCCGCGGGGAGCGGGCCTACGACATCTACTCGCGGCTTCTGCGGGAGCGGATCATCTTCCTCGGCGATGCGATCGAGGACAACCTGGCCAACCTCGTGATCGCCCAGCTGCTGTTCCTCGACTCGGAGGACCCGGAGAAGGACATCAACCTCTACGTCAACTCGCCGGGCGGCGTGATCACCTCGGGCCTCGCGATCTACGACACGATGCAGCTCGTCCGCGCGCCGGTAAGCACGATCTGTGTCGGCATGGCAGCCAGCATGGCCGCGGTCCTGCTTGCGGCCGGCCACCCGGGCAAGCGTTTCGCCCTCCCCCACAGTCGGATCATGATCCACCAGGGGTCCGGGGGATTCCGGGGGAACACCCCCGACGTCTTCATCCAGGTCAAGGAGATGGAGACTCTGGTCAACGCCAATCACGGGCTGCTGGCCCGCCACACCGGGCAGTCGATCGAGAAGATCGTCAAGGACACCGAGCGGGACTACTTCATGAGCCCCGACGCGGCCAAGGCTTATGGCATCATCGACTCCGTCTACACGCCACCCGAGAAGAGTGGAGCCGCGTCGCCGGGCCTGCCGGCGGCGAGCAACCCGGCCCGGGAAGCCCCGCCGTCCACGGACGGCGGTCCGGCCCCGGCCGGCGAGTAGGTCCGTCACGCCGACGGGCGCAGGCGCAGAGGGGGTAAGGAGACCGTGACAACCGGCAAGACGCCCAAGGTCCCCTACCGCTGCTCGTTCTGCGGCAAGAGCCAGGAGCAGGTCCGCAAGCTCATCGCCGGCCAGGGCGTGTACATCTGCGACGAGTGCATCAACCTCTGCCAGGAGATCATCGAGGAGGAGATGCTGGAGCAGCCCCGCCAGAAGCAGGCGGCGGCGAAGCTCCCGGCCCCGCGCCAGATCAAGGGCAGCCTCGACGACTACGTGATCAGCCAGGAGAAGCCCAAGAAGGTCCTCTCCGTGGCCGTGTACAACCACTACAAGCGGGTCAACGCCGGCGGCACGACGGACGACGTCGAGCTCCAGAAGTCGAATGTCCTGCTCGTGGGCCCCACGGGCTCCGGGAAGACCCTCCTGGCGCAGACGCTGGCGCGCGTCCTCGACGTCCCCTTCTGCATCGCCGACGCGACCTCGCTGACGGAGGCGGGCTACGTCGGCGAGGATGTCGAGAACATCCTCCTGCGCCTGATCCAGGCCGCCGACTTCGACGTCGCCCGGGCCCAGCGCGGGATCATCTACATCGACGAGATCGACAAGATCGCCCGCAAGGCCGACAACCCGTCGATCACGCGCGACGTCTCCGGGGAGGGGGTGCAGCAGGCGCTCCTCAAGATCCTCGAGGGGACGGTCGCCAACGTGCCGCCGCAGGGCGGGCGCAAGCATCCCCACCAGGATTTCATCCAGATCGACACCACGAACATCCTCTTCATCTGCGGCGGGGCGTTCGACGGCCTCGAGAAGATCATCGAGGAACGGGTGGGGAAGCGCTCGCTCGGCTTCGGGCACGACGAGAAGGGCACGAAGTCCGAGCGCCAGCGTGTCTTCGATCGCCTCATGCCGGAGGACCTCCTCAAGTTCGGCCTGATCCCGGAGTTCGTCGGGCGGCTGCCCGTTGTCGTGACCCTGGCGGCTCTCACCGCCGACGACCTGGTCCGCGTCCTCACCGAACCCAAGAACGCGATCACGCGCCAGTTCCAGCGATTCCTGGGCCTGGACCGGGTGGAGCTCGTCTTCACCGAGGGGGCCCTCCGCGCGACCGCCGAGCAGGCGCTCGCCCGCAAGACGGGCGCCCGCGCCCTGCGGACGATCGTCGAGGAGGCGCTCCTCGAAGTGATGTACGACATCCCGGAACGGACCGAGGTCCGCAAGTGCATCATCACCGAGGAGACCATCCGCGAGGGTCGGCCGCCCCTCCTCCTCACCGAGGCCGAGGTGGAGAAGGGCGTCGACGAGACCAACTACGCCCAGATCGTGGCTGCCCGCGGAGAGAGCGCGTAACGAGGCATCGTCGTAACCCCTCCCGACCGCCCCGGGTCGACGGTGCGCCACGCCGTGCTACACTCCCGCCCTCACGGCGGTGACCGAGAGGAGTAGCGTCGGCAGGGGCCGAAGCGAGCGCGGGATGGTGCGAGCCGCGCGGCAGACTCCGGCGCGAACGTCGCTCGCGAGTCGTGCGGCTGGCGCCCGGTAGCGCGCCGAGAGGGGTGCCGGAGCCCGCACCCGCGATGAGCGGGACGCGCCGGAGCCCGAACCAGCAGGTGGTACCACGACCCCGTTCGTCCGCTGGACGAGCGGGGTATTTGCGATTCAGGGAGCGGCGAGATGTCGGATCAGGTGGGGGCAGGACCGGAGCCGGCTGCAGGGCTCGCGAAGTCGTATCGGCCCTCCGAGTTCGAGGGGCCGATCTACGAGCGCTGGCTGGCCGCCGACGTCTTCGCCCCGGACGGCAAGGGATCGCGGGCAGACACGGCGAAGTCCCCGTTCGTCATCATCCAGCCGCCGCCGAACGTGACCGGCAGCCTCCATCTCGGCCACGCTCAACGGAGCGCCGTCGAGGACCTGATGATCCGACACGCCCGGATGCAGGGGCGCCCGGCGCTCTTCCTGCCGGGGCTCGACCACGCGAGCATCGCGGCCCAGGTGGTCCTTGACCGGATCATCGCGGCCGATGGCGAGACCCGGGCGAGCCTCGGCCGTGAGCGCTACCTGGAGCGGATGTGGCGCTTCATCGACGAGACGAAGCAGGTGATCCTCTCGCAGCAGCGGCGGGTCGGGGCGAGTGCCGACTGGAGCCGGCTCAGGTTCACGATGGACGAGGTCTCCGCCAGGGCCGTCCGGGAGGCTTTCCTGCGCCTCTACCGCGAGGACCTCGCGTATCGAGGCGAGGCGCTCATCAACTGGTGCCCGGGCTGCCGCACGAGCCTCTCGGACCTGGAGGTGATCGCGACGCCGGAGACAGGCACGCTCTGGACGATCCGCTACCACCTGTTCGATCCCCACACCGGCGCAGACGAGCCGGGTGCCGTCATCACCGTGGCCACGACCCGCCCGGAGACGATCCTCGGCGACACCGCGGTCGCGGTCCACCCCGCCGATCCCCGCTTCACCGGGCTCGTCGGTCGCCACGCACGCATCCCGTTCGTCGATCGGATCGTGCCGATCATCGCCGACGACGTCGTCGATCCGGCGTTCGGGACCGGGGCCGTCAAGATCACCCCGGCCCACGACACCGACGACTACGCGACCGGGCAACGCCACGATCTTCCCTTCGTCGACGTGATGGACGACGGCGGGCATATCACCGCGGCCGGTGGGCCCTACGCGGGGCTCGAGCGATACGCGGCCCGGCAGCGGATCCTGGCCGACCTGGAAGCCGCCGGCGACCTCGTGAGCTCCTCACCCCACGAGATGGTGATCGGCCGCTGCCAGCGCAGCCACGACGCGGTGGAGCCACGGCTCAAGACCCAGTGGTTCGTGCGCACGAAGCCGCTGGCCGAGGCCGCCCTGCAGGCGACGCGCTCCGGGCGAACCGTCATCCTGCCCGAACGCTTCGAGAAGACCTGGGAGCATTGGCTTACCGAGATCCGCGACTGGAACGTAAGCCGGCAGCTCTGGTGGGGCCACCGGATCCCGGCCTGGTATTGCCCGGATGGCCACATCACGGTCACGGCGGCCATCGACGGGCCCCGGGCCTGCGAGGTGTGCGCCCGGCCGCCCGCGGATCTCACCCAGGACCCCGACATCTTCGACACGTGGTTCAGCTCGGGGCTCTGGCCCTTTTCGACCCTCGGCTGGCCCGAGGCCACGCCGGATCTCGCCCGGTTCTACCCGGGGACGGTCATGGAGACGGGGTACGACATCATCTTCTTCTGGGTGGCCCGGATGATGATGCTCGGAATCCACCTGGCGGGCGCAGCACCCTTCGAGATGGTCTACCTCTCGGGCCTCGTGCGGGACCCATACGGCCAGAAGATGTCCAAGACCAAGGGCAACGTGGTGGATCCTCTCGAGGCGATCGATGAGACCGGCGCCGACGCCATGCGCTTTGCGCTCATCCACGGCGCGGCGGCGGGCAACGACCAGAAGTTCAGCGCGGACAAGCTGGAGAACGCCCGCAACTTCGCCAACAAGCTCTGGAATGCGGCCCGTTTCGTCCTCGGCTCCCGGCCCGCGACGATCGCCGCCGACGCCGGGCGGCTCACCCCCGACCCGGACCACCTGGGGCCCGCGGAGCGTTGGCTGCGCAGCCGGGTCGCGGCGACGGTCGTCGGGGCGGATCGGGCGATGGCCGACTATGCCTTCGGCCAGCTCACGGCGACGCTCCACGACGCGATCTGGGGCGAATACTGCGACTGGGCCCTGGAGCTGGCAAAGGTCCGCCTCTCCGACGATGCCCTCCCGGCAGCGGACCGCGAAGCCACGTGGTGGACGCTCGTGGAGGCGCTCGACACCTATCTGCGTCTCCTGCACCCCGTCATGCCGTTCCTGACGGAGGCGATCTGGTCCAAGATGCCCCACGCGACCGGTGACCCCGAGCTGCTGATCGTCGCCGACTGGCCGGTTGCGGGGGTCGTCGATGCCGAGGCCGACGCCGAGATCGGGGCGCTCCTCGAGCTCGTCCGGGCGATCCGCAACGCGCGCAGCGAAGCGCGGATCGATCCGACGGCCTGGCTTCGGGTGGAGGTGGCGCTTCCCGGTCGATTCGTCGCGACCTTCGACGCTCTTCAACCCGCGCTGGAGCGGCTCGGGCGGGCTCGGCCCCTGGCCCGCGTGCAGGACGCGGGCGCCCTGCGCTCCTTCGCAGGCGGCGCGGGGACCCTCGGGCTGGCCGTGGTGGCCGGCGAGCTCGAGGCGGTGATCCACCCGGGCGGGTCGGCGGACGCCGCGGGGACGGCTGCGCGCGACCGGGCGCGCCTGGAAAAGGAGCTGGCCGACACGGTAGCCCAGCTGGCGTCAGCCCGGGGGCGCCTGGCCGACGAACGCTTCACGGCGAAGGCACCCGGGGCCGTTGTCGCCGGTGCCCGGGCTCGCGAGGCCGACCTCGCCGAGCGCGCGCAGAAGCTCCGGAAGCGGCTGGATCCCGGGTGATCGAGGGCACGTCACGCGATGTGACCGGCGCCGAAGGTGGGCCCCGCCGGACCGGCCGCTGCTAGGATTACCGGCGACGACTCCGAGGGAGGTTCCGTGCCGCTCGAGTTCCTGAAACGCAAGGGTCGCGACGCTGCCACTCCGGCTCCCGCGCCCATCGTGCCCGAGGACGCGTCCGCCCAGGAGTACATCCTCAAGCTCTACTACGCCGGCAAGAGCAGCGAGGGCGTGCGCCTCCGTGCCGGCCCCCGGGCCCTCGCCGAGCTGCCCTCCATGCTCGTGGGGCTCGCCCAGAGCGAGATCGAGGTCGTGGAGCCCCTGCCGATCGAGTTCAGCGAAGCGTCCCCGACGATCATCCGGTCGTCCGAGGCGATGCAGTGGGTGAACGCCCACCATGGAAACGGGGCGATCACCCGCCACGGAATCTACGTTCTGGAATCAATCGACGCGATCGACCTCGCGTTCGACACCCTGGCGATCTCGCTCCTGGACGGTGAGGTCGACACGTCGGGGTACCCGGACTACAGCGCGGTCGTCGGCGGCGTCGCCTCGCATTGGGACGAGGGGACTGGGGACATGATCGTGCGCGCGGTCGTGGGCTGGGGCGGGCGCGGCGTGCGCGGCGACACCGACCGGATCGCCGCCCGCATCCTTTCCGGCCTCTTCCAGAACATCCTCGCCAACCAGTACGCCATGGGCGTCGCCCCGCCGGACCGGCCGATGATCGCCGCCGGGCGAGGGGGCCTCGTGTGCGCCCATTGCGGCTTCGCCTCGGCCCATGAGCGGGCGTTCTACTGCCCGAAGTGCGGCATGCGGCTGCTCCGCGGCTGACGGGGAGCGACAGCGACCGACGTGCCCATCTACGACTACGTCTGCGGCTCGTGCGGCCACCGATTCGAGGTGTATCGCGGGCTGAACGAGACAGGCCCCCACCAGTGTCCCCTCTGTTCCGGGCCGACCACGCGAGCGTTTGCCCCGCCGACCATCCTCTTCAAGGGCAGCGGCTGGGCAAAGATGGATCGCCGGTCCTCCAGCGCGTCGACGCGCAAGGCGGCCGAGGGGGCGACCACCGGCGAGAAAGCCGCCGGCGGGGAGTCGGCCGGCGCAGGGAAGGGCGGTGACCCATCCGCGGGCCAGAAGGAGGGCGCGTCCGCCGGGAGCGAGAAGAAGGGCGACGGGCCGAAGCCCTCGCCCTCGGGTCCCGCGGAATGAGGCCGGTCCAATGAGTCGGGTCGCGTCCGATTGGATCACGCTCGCCGAGGCGGTCGAGATCCTCGAAGGCGCCAACATCCACCTGCGGCGCGAGACCCTGGGTCGCTGGGCCCGCGAGGGGCGCCTGCAGACGCTGAAGCTCGGCGGCCGACGCTATGTCCGCCGGGTGGAGATCCGGGCGCTGCTCCGTCCTCGCCGCCGCGTCGCCGCCGAGGCGCTCCAGCCGGGCCTGTTCGAGGAGCTCTGAGCGTGGCCGCGCGGGCGACCGGGGGTGATGCCGACCGGCGCCCGGCGCTCGAGGAGCGTCGAAGCCTTGTCCAGCGGATCGCGGTCAGGGCCGTCGGCACTGTCGAGCCGGCCGTCACTCGGGTGCTCGGCGTTCCCCGTATCGCCATGGCCCACGCCGTCTACCTCCGCTACGCGGCCTCCAGTGGGCCGGTGCTCGCGCGCGGGCTCGCGTTCGTCGCCCTGTTCGCGCTCGTCCCGGCGCTCCTCGTGATCCTTTCGATCGTCGGCATCTTCGTCGCCGATCCCGCGGTCCGTGCCCAGATCACGGCCATCCTCGGGGAGCAGGTTCCACCTCTCAAGCCGGTGATCGACGAGGCCCTCATGAGCTTCTCGGGGATCGCTGCCGCCACCGGGATCATCGGGCTCGGCCTCCTCATCTGGTCTGCGAGCGGCGTCGTCCGCGCCGTCGATGGGGCGTTCCGGGTGATCTTCGAGGACAGCGGCGAAGGGCGGACGCCGGTCCGGGACGTGCTGTCCGTGCTGGCCGTCGCGGCGGGCGCGTTCGGGGCGGCGATCGTCCTGATCCTGATCACCGTGCCGGGCCCGATCGCCGAATTCGTCGGGGTCCCGGGGGCCGTGGTCCAATCCACGTCGTCGTTCCTGGTCATCACCGGCCTGGTCGTCCTCGCCTACGCCTTCGTCCCGCGCCCGAGGCCGGCATGGCGCCTGCTCCTGCTGCCCGCCCTTACGACGGGGATAGCGATCTTCCTGCTGACGAACCTGTACGCGTTTCTGGGGCCGCTCCTGTTCGGCTCTGCCGAGCTCTACGGGACGTTCGGGGCGCTCTTCCTCGGACTCGTCTGGCTGGGTAACGTGACGGAGATGCTCCTCCTCGGAGCGGCCTGGGTGGCCGAGCGTGATCGGCGGAGCCGGGCGCAAACAAGCGGAACGGACGCGGCGGAGCCGGCTGCTACCTGAGCCAACCAACGAGGTCGGGCGTCACCCGAGGACCACGATTCGGCGTTGGCCGCCGGGTCGCCGCCTTCTGGCGGGGCTTCAGCGCTGGCGAGTGCCGCACCGGCGGCAGAACCGGGCATTGGCGGACAGCGAGAGTCCGCAGCTCACACAGGCCTGGATGGCAAGGGTGGCGGGTTGTCCACCGGGCGCCGGAGCGGCGCCCAGCAGCTCCTGGCTGGATGCCGCCCACACGCTCGTCGGCTCGGGCCTGGCGGTGGCCAGGCGGGACGCCCACGGCGCGGACGGTTGGCCCGTTGGCGGAGCAGGCGCCTGGGTCGTTGCCGGCCAGGCCGGTGCTTCCGGCCACAGCGGTGGCGGGCTCGACTCCGGCGCGACGATGTGCCATGTCGGCTGTTCGACCGTGTCTGCGGGCGCGGCCGCCGGGGCGGACGCTGGCGCGGGTGTCGCGCCCGGTGATGCAGCCACCGGTTCTGGGGCGGTTTCGGGTGGCGCTGCGGGCGCGGCGATCGGCTCGGGCTGGACCGCGACCGGCTCCTCGGCTGCGATCGGCTCCGGCTCGGCCGCGACCGGCTCCTCGGCTGCGACCGGCTCCGCCTCGGCCGCGACCGGCTCCTCGGCCGCGACCGGCTCCGCCTCGGCCGCGACCGGCTCGCTCGGCGGCGATCGGCTCCGGCTCGGCAACGGCGGCTCGGGCTGGACCGCGACCGGCTCCTCGGCTGCGATCGGCTCCGGCTCGGCGAGGACCGGCTCCGGCTCGGCGACGAGAGGCGCCTCGGCCGCGACCGGCTCTTCGGCCGCGACCGGCTCGGCTGACGCGACCGGCTCCGGCTCGGCGACGAGAGGCGCCTCGGCGGCGACCGGCTCCGGCTCGGCAGCGATCGGCTCCGCCTCGGCCGCGACGGGCTCGGGCTGGCGCGACCGGCTCGCTCGGCTGCGCCGGCTCCGGCTCGGCGGCGACGGGCTCGGGCTGGACCGCGACCGGCTACCTCGGCTGGTCCGCGACCGGCTCGGCGACGACCGGCTCCGGCTCGGCGACAGGCTCGGCTGCGACGACGACGGCGCCTCGGCTGCGACCGGCTCCGGCTCGGCAAGCACCGGCTCCGGCTCGGCGGCGACCGGCGCCTCGGCAACGGCGGCCTCCGTCGTGACTGCCGCGACCAGGGCAGCCTCGGAGCCGGCCGTGGGGCGCCGTGCCCGGAATCGATCCAGGATGCGGGCGAGGCCCCAAGGAGCTTCGGCCACCGGCTCGGCGACGGCCTCGGCCAGCGGCTCGGCGACGGCCTCGGCCACCGGCTCGGCGACGGCCTCGGCCACCGGCTCGGCGACGGCCTCGGCCAGCGGCTCGGCGACGGCCTCGGCCACCGGCTCGGCGACGGCCTCGGCCACCGGCTCGGCGACGGCCTCGGCCACCGGCTCGGCGACGGCCTCGGCCACCGGCTCGGCGGACTGCGACACGGCGAGCGCGCTCTCGATCTCCGCGATCTCGTCCGCGGTCAGGTCCTCCTCGACCGGGGCGAAATGCGGCGCCGCCACGAACATGTCAAGGCGGGCCAGGATCTCGGGTGTCTCCTCGACGGGCAACGGCGCCGCGTCGGCCTCGAGCTCAGACGCCAGCCCGAGCTCTGCCTCTGGCGCGAGCTCTGCCTCCGGCGCGAGGTCCGTTACCGGCAAAAGGTCTGTCCAGCGCCCGACGTCGGCCGGACCGGTGGCCGGGGCCCGATCGAGGTCGATCTGCGGCCACGCCGTCGCCTCGACGGACGCGTGGTCGTCGTGGCCATTGCCGGCGATCGCCGGGCCGGCGGCTGGAAGATCCGGGAAGGCGGTCGGGAGAATGTCGCGGGCAAGATCCGGGGCACACGACAGGCACTCACCGACCCGCTCGTTCCAGCACTTGGAGCAGGTGTACTGGCGGCAGGCCATGCAGAAGTTGAAGGTCTTGTGGAAGGCCTCGAGCTGCTTCGTGATGCCGGCGCGTCCCTCATCGTCGCGCGCGACGGACATCGCCTCGGCCATCGGCATGCCGTCGTTCGTGAGGTAGTTGCGGACGCCTCGGGAGACAACGCGGACCCGACCGAGCGAAGGTCCGCGCCGCTGACTCCGGTCAAAGGAGTATCGAGTTCCGCAGCGCTCGCAGAACAATTCGGTGAGCGTCTCCGTCATCAGGCCCCCGGGGAACCAACCCCGTCTGGATCGAGCAAACCCCATCCGCGGGGGCGAGAGTATACCGTAGGGCTCCGAACGCCCCGGGGACCGAGGTACCTTCCGGGGCCCCCGATCGTCCCTTGTCCGCGCCCGTCCCGGCGCCAATGGAGGCCACCCCGGCCGATGCGCCCTCTCGCCGCGCTCGAACGCTTCCTGGAACGCATCTTCGAGCGTCCGACTGCCCGCCTCCTTCGCGCGCGCCTGGAGCCGGTCACGCTGGTCCACCGCCTCGAACGGGCGATCGATGAGGAGCGGCGCGCGAGTCCCGACGGCATGATCGCCCCCACGCGCTTCCGGATCGAGGTCAGCACCGCGGATGCGGCCTCCCTCGGCCGCCTCTCGACCCTCGAGGACGATCTCGGGACGGCGGCGCTCGAGCATGCGCGACGACGCGGTTACCGCATCCGCGAGCAGCCGACTGCCGTCCTCCTCGGGGCGGCGGATCTCCGCCCTGGCGACGTCCGCATTGCCGTCGGCTTCGCCGACGCACCGGGGCCGGTTGGCCAGCTCGGCGGTCAGCCGGAACGGACCCTCGTCCATCCGCTGCCACCGGCCCTCCCGGCGGGAGCTGTCCTGCGTGTCATCGCTCCGGGCCACCCGCCGCGGGAGCTGCCACTGGACGGGCACCCGCTGACAGTCGGCCGCGCGGCGGACGTGGAGGTCGTGGTCGTCGATCCACTGGTCTCGCGACGCCATGCGCGGCTTGCGCCCCGGGGTGGCCGGCTTGTCCTCGCCGACCTCGGGAGCACCAATGGCACGCGCGTCAACGGCCGCGTGATCAGCGAGGTCGTTGTCGGGCCGGGCGACCGGATCGAGCTGGGCGCGACCCGGCTGGAGATCCTGCTCGTCGACGCGAGCCCCGTCGCCTGATGGATGCCGGCCTCAACCTGGCCCTGTGGGTCCTGCGCCTCAGCTTCCTGGCACTGCTCTGGATCGCGCTCGCGCTCATGGCACGGGCACTGCTGCGCGATGTCCGCATGGCGGCCCGCGACCCGGCCGCATCGCTGGGGCGGCTCGTCGTGATGGCGTCCGCGGGTCAGCCAGCGCCAGGCTCCGTGTACGCCCTCGACGCGGTGACGACACTCGGGCGCGACCTTGGCAGCAGTGTCGTGATCGACGACCCCTATGCCTCGGCCCAGCACGCGGTGCTCACGTTTCGCGGCCGGGGCTGGTATGTCGAGGACCTCGGCAGCACGAACGGCACCTTTGTCAACGGCTCCCGCGTGTCGGGCGCCGCGTCGCTGAGCTACGGGGAGGAAGTCCAGATCGGCGAGGTCCGCCTCCGCCTTGAGCGAGGACGCGGATGACCGGGGTCACAGCGGACCCCCGCGCGCCGGCCCTCCCGGCCTTCCCGCGCCCGCGACCGCGGAGGAGGGAGCTGGGGCTGCTCACGGGCGTCGTCGTCGCGCTGGCCCTCGGCAGCCTGTCCCTTGGCCTGTTGCGCACTGGGCGCCTCGAGCCCGCGGACCCCGTCGCCCTGGCGCTCTACGCAGGCGGCCTGCTCCTGGGACACGTCATCCTGGTCGTCTCCGGCCGCCGGGTCGACGAAGTCATCCTGCCGGCCGCGGCGTTCCTCGGGGGCATCGGCCTGCTCCTCATGGAGCGCCTGCCCCAGGACCTCGTCACCCAGCAGATCGGGGGCCTGACGCTGGGCCTGGGCGACCTCCAGCTGTTGTGGCTCGGCATCGCCCTCGCGGTCGCCGTCACGATCGCCGTTGGCTTCCGGTCGGACCGCTGGCTCCGCCTCTACAAGTACACCTGGGCCGCGGCCGGCCTCGTCCTTCTGCTCCTGACCTTCGCCTTCGGCGCCGACGTGAATGGCTCCCGCCTGACGCTCGAGCTCGGACCCCTGAGCGGCCAGCCGTCGGAGCTGTTGAAGGTGATCCTCGTCATCTTCTTCGCCGCCTACCTCGCCGAGAACCGGGTCCTCCTCGCCGACGCCCGGGTGCGGATCGCCGGCCCGATCACCGTCCCGCCGCTGCCCTACCTGGCGCCGATCGGGGCGATGCTCGCCCTCGCCCTCGGGATCGTCGTCGTCCAGAAGGACCTCGGTGCCGCGCTTCTCTTCTACGCCGTCTTCCTGGGAATGCTCTTCCTCGCGACGGGCCGCCTGACCGACGTCGTGCTCGGACTGCTCCTGTTCGGGGTCGGATTCGTCGTTCTCGCGGCCATCTTCCCCCACGTGCAGCAACGGATCGCGATCTGGCTCGACCCGTGGGCAGACCCGCTCGGCGACGGCTTCCAGACGATCCAGGCGCTGCACGCGTTCGCCCGCGGCGGGCTCCTGGGGACCGGGCTCGGTGCCGGGCTGCCCGAGGTCGCGGGCCGGCTTCCCGTCCCGGCCCTGCACACGGACTTCCCACTGGCGGCGATCGGGGAGGAGCTGGGGATGGCTGGGGTGCTGGCCGTTCTCGGCGGGTACCTCGTCCTGGTCGAACGGGGGCTCCGCATCGCCGCGTCCTCGCGCGACGACTTCCGGGCCCTGCTCGCCGCCGGCCTCGCCCTCGTCATCGGGGTCCAGGCGGTGATCATCGCGGGCGGCAACCTCAGGATGATCCCGCTCACGGGGATCACCCTGCCCTTCATCAGCTACGGCGGATCGTCCCTGCTGGCGAATGCGATCGTCGTGGGGATGCTGCTCGCGCTGTCGGATCGCGGTCCCGCCCCGCCGGCCCCTCCGAGGAAGTCGCGCCTGCGGCGCCTCCGCCCGCTCCGGGGCAGCCGATGACGGCGCGGGAGCGACCGCTGGCCGGGCGCATCACCGGCCTTGCGATCACCCTCGTGCTGGCCTTCGGAGCGCTGGCGGCCGGCTCGTCGTACTGGCAGGTGGTCAGGGCGGACGAGCTCGTCTCGTCGCCGACCGACGCGGCTGTCCTGGCCGCCGGGCAGAACGTCGCCCGCGGCCTGATCCTGGACCGCGACGGGCAGACCCTGGCGAGCAATCGCAGGACGGCCGACGGGACGCCGTACCGCGTCTACGCCGACCCCGCGGTGAGCCACCCGCTCGGGTACGCGTCCGCCCTCTATGGCGCCTCCGGCCTCGAGCGGGCCTACACCGTCGAGCTCACCGGGGCCTCGGGCATCGACCCCGTCTCCCGGGCGCTGGCAAAGTTCCTCCCGCCGGCGGACCGCCGCAACGACCTCCGGACGTCCCTGTCGCTGTCCCTCCAGAAGCTCGCCGTCCGGCTGCTGGGCACGGACCGCGGAGCGGTCGTCATGCTGGACCCAAGGAACGGCGAGGTCCTCGCCATGGCCTCCACCCCGACGTTCGATGCCTCGGCGATCGCGAATCCGGCGACCGCGACCAAGACCTTCGATTCGTTGCGTGGCGACCCGGCGTCGCCGCTGCTCGACCGGGCGACGATGGGTCGCTACGTGCCCGGCTCGGTCTTCAAGATCGTGACGGCGATCGCGGGGCTCGGCAGCGGCGCCGTCACGGCCGCAACGACGTATTCGCAGCAGCCCGCCGCGGAGAAGACCGGGCTCCTGGTCTCCGGCTACCGGGTGAAAGACGGCCACCACCCATTCACCGGCGCCACGGCGCTCGACCTCGGCGGCGCGACCGAGGTCTCGTGCAACATCTGGTACGCCCTGACCGGCCTCCAGGCTGGTGGCGCCAACATGGACACGTATGCCCGGCGGCTCGGTTTCGGCGCGCCGCTCCCGTTCGACCTCCCGACCGCGACCTCGCAGCTCACCAATGGTGGCGGGCCGCTGCCGGGCGGCTTCCAGGACGACGTCGAGCTGGCCAACGCCTCGTACGGGCAGGGAGAGGTGCTGGCCACTCCGCTCCAGATGGCGCTCGTCGCGGCCACCGTGGCCAATGGCGGTGAGCTCATGGAGCCGCGCCTGGCCACCGGCCTCGTGGATCGCCAGGGGCACCAGTCGACGATCGGGCCGCGGTCGCTGGGCCGCGTCCTCGAGGCCGCGTCGAACGCCGCCATCGTCACCGCGATGACCCGGGCCGTCGAAGGACAATACGGGCAGCAGTTCACCGCCGGGGCGAAGGTCCCGGGGGTCGTGACCGCCGGCAAGTCGGGGACGGCACAGCTCGGCGGCAGCGGTGAGCCGCACTCGTGGTTCATCGGGTTTGCGCCGGCCGAGGCACCAACCGTGGCCATCGCGGTGCTCGTCGAGCAGGGGGGCCGCGGCGGCGAACGTGCGTCGCCACTTGCCGGGCGCATGCTCCGCGCCTACTTCGCGGCGCAGCCGTGACCGACGATCCCGATCGCCGTCCGCCGGGGCCACCGCTGCCGTCGACGCCCGCCGGGCCACCGCCGGCCGCGCCCCCTCCAACCGCGCCGGCGCCACCGGGCCGGCCGCTCATCGAGCGCGTCGGGATGTTCCTGGTGGCGGCGGTGCTGGCCACGCTCTTCATCGCCGTGGCCGCGATCTCGTTCGCCTCGGGGGAGCCGTTCCTCGGGGTCATGGCCTCGATCGGGGCGGCCATGACGGGCTGGGTCGGCCTGCTGACGCTCGTGCGAGGCTGACGAAGCGGCCGGCGGGGGCCGGAGGCATCCATCCGGCGAGGTGCCACGAACCGTTTCGAGCCGCCGGGCGTACTATCTCTGGACCCCGGGACGCCACAGGCCGGTCGAGCGCGGAGCCCGGCCTCGAGCGCCGCACCGCGAGGAGCCCGATGACCAAGATCCAGGAGTCCGGCGACCGGGTGGTCGCCAACGTCGAGCGCGTGATCGTCGGCAAGCACCACGAGGTGCAGCTGGCGCTCGTGGCCCTCCTGTGCCGCGGCCATCTCCTCATCGAGGACGTCCCCGGAACCGGCAAGACGGTCCTCGCCAAGGCGATCGCGCGGAGCCTCGGGTCGTCCTTTCGGCGCATCCAGTTCACCCCGGACCTGCTGCCGTCGGATGTGACCGGCCTCTCGATCTACAACCAGAAGACCCAGCAGTTCGAGTTCCGCCCGGGGCCGATCATGAGCCAGGTCGTCCTCGCCGACGAGATCAACCGGGCCACGCCGAAGACCCAGTCCGCGCTCCTCGAGTGCATGGAGGAGCGGCAGGCGACGATCGACGGGATCAGCCACGCGATGCCGGACCCGTTCCTCGTGATCGCCACCCAGAACCCGATCGAGTACGAGGGAACGTTCGCCCTTCCCGAGGCGCAGCTCGACCGCTTCATGCTCCGCCTGAGGATGGGCTACCCGACACCGACCGAGGAGATCGTCATCCTCGACGAGCAGAAGCGCATCCATCCCCTGGATGATCTCGGGGAGGTGTGCCCGGTGGCCGAGCTGCGCGAGATGCAGGCGGCCGTCCGGGAGATCTACGTCGATCCCAGCGTGTCGGAGTACATCGTCCGCCTCGTGAACGCGACCCGCACCCACCCCGACGTCTACCTCGGCGCCTCGCCGCGCGGGAGCATCGCCCTCTACCGGGCGGGGCAGGCGCGGGCGGCGCTCGTGGGCCGCGACTACGTGATCCCCGACGACGTGAAGGCCCTCGCGGGCCCGGCCCTGGCGCACCGCCTCATCATCAAGACAAGCTCTTCGATCCGCGAGGTCGACTCCGAGACGGTGGTGCGCGAGCTGCTGGAGACGATCCCCGTGGACGCCCCCGGGCGCCCGACCGGCCCCCGCACTGTCGATCCCGAGGAGGCCCGGGCCCGCTAGGCGGGGCGGGCGCGAGGCGGGGGAGGGTCGGGGGTGCACCTGCTGCGGCGGCTGCCCTTCCTGGTCGTCGCCTCGGTCCTCGTCGTGGCGGCGTTCAGCACGGGCGCGCCGTTCCTGTTCTTCCTCGTCTACGTCGGCCTCGCGGTGCTCGGCGGCAGCTACCTGGTGACGCGCTTCGGCCTCACCGACCTCGAGGCCGGCTATGCCGTCAACCAGCTCCAGGCACACGTGGGCGAGGTGCTCCGCGCGACCTACACGTTGCGCAGCACGAGTCGCCTTCCCAAGCTGTGGCTCGAGGTCCACAATCCGTCGACCCTCCCGGTGCCCCTGCCCGGCCGGGCGATCTCCCTCGGTCCCAACGGCGAGCGATCGTGGATCGCCAAGGTTCCCCTGGGGCGGCGCGGCCACTTCCGGGTTGACCCGCTGCAGATCCGGACGGGCGACCCGTTCGGCTTCTTCGAGGCGAGCGCCGCGGTGGGCCATGGGCTCACCCTCGTCGTCTACCCGCGGCTCGAGCCCATCCCGCGCTGGCGGCTCCACGCCGTGAACCTCGAGGGAAGCCGCTCCACGCCCGTGCGGACCCAGCAGACCACGCCGCTGGTCAACTCCGTGCGGCCCTACGCGCCGGGCGACGGCTTCAACCGCATCCACTGGCCGTCGACCGCCCGGACCGGCGAGATCCAGGTCAAGGAGTTCGACCTCGAGCAGACGGCCGACGTCTGGATCGTGCTCGACCTCAATCGCGCCGCCCAGGTGGGGTCCGGCGACGAGAGCACGGTCGAGGTCGGCGTGCGCGCCGCCGCCGCCATCGCCGAGCGCTCCATCGAGGAGAACCGGGCCGTCGCTCTCACGACCACCGGCAGCCGGATCACGATCCTTCCGCCCGACCGCGGCCCGCGCCAGCGGCAGAAGATCCTGCAGCTCCTCGCGGCCGTCGAAGGCGACGGGGGCACGCCCCTCATCGAGGCGCTGGTCGCCGGCCTGCCCCTGCTGCGACGGGGGATGTCGGCGATCGTCGTGACGCCGTCGACCGAGCCCGGCTGGGTGCGCCCGCTCGCCACCCTGCGCCCGCGCGGGATCGGATGCCAGGTGATCTGGCTCGACCCGGCGGTCTTCGCCCGTCGCGCGGCCATCGTCGACGGTCGCGCTGACGATCCGACGGTCGCGGCCGCCATCGCGGAGCGCGAGGTGGCGGCGCGCAACACCCGCCACCAGGTCGCGGAGTTCGACATCCGCACGCACCCGGTGCCGCCCGGGGTCCCGCTCGGCGAGGTGCTCGCCGGATGAGCGCCGCCCGCACCCCCTTCGACCTCGGCGCCAGCTATACGCCGGCGCAGCCCGATGCCCGTCGCATCGACTGGTTCCCGGCCGAGGGCTGGTCGAGCCTGCTCCTCCTCGTCCTGATGCTCGCCATCGTCGGCTGGGCGATCGACGACGCCCACTGGGTGCTCGGCAATCCGTCGAACACCGACTTCCTGCCGTGGGCCGGCGTGCTCGCGGTCCTGTGGGGCTTCGCCGCGGCCAAGCTCGGGCGGGGTCGGCTCGTGTCCCACGGCCTGGGGGCGATCCTGGCGACCGCCTTCCTCCTGGTCGCGGTCGGCGCCAGCCAGGCGCCCGGTCACGACCTCGCGGGGATGATCCGGATCACCGCCGACAACGTGTTCGATGCATGGCAAGACCTCGTGATCATGGCCCTCCCCACGACGAACCAGACGGCGCACTACCTCCTGGTGCTCGGCGCCCTGATCTGGGCGACCGGCCAGTTCGCCGGCTACACGGCCTACGCCCACCACCGGCCGCTGGCCGCCGTGGTCATCCCGGGCACGTTCCTCATCGTCAACATCTCCATCACGACGCTCGACCAGTTCGGGGTCCTCGTCCTCTTCACCCTGGCCGCGCTCCTGTTCCTGGTCCGCTTCCACGTCGCGGACGAGCAACGGACTTGGTCCCGGCACCGGATCGCCGACGTGGGGAATGCGGTGGGGCTCTCCCTGCGGGCGGGCTTCGCGTTCATCGGGATTGCCCTGGTCGGGAGCCTCTTCCTCACGAGCGTGGCCGCGTCGAACCCGCTGGCCGGGTGGTGGCACGGCCTCGACCAGCGGATCGTCGACGTCGGGACGCAGCTGGCCCGCATGTTCCCCTCGTCGAGCGCGACGAGGCTCAGCGGCGCGGTCTTCGGGACGACGGTGACGATCAAGGGTGTCTGGAGCTCCAACGACGCGCCGATCCTTTCGGTCCGCGTCGACCCATTCCTCCCTCGCCAGAAGTGGCGCGCGGTCGCCTACGACCACCTCGAAGGGAACACCTGGAGCCGCTCCGACTCCGTCGACGTGGACGTGGACGCCGGCCAGCCGCTCCTCGGCGGGACGATCGACATCCCCCAGGAGAAGATTGCCGTGGTCGAGGAGGCCTACGCCGTCACCCCGATCGCCGCGTCCTCGGGCGTGGTCCTCTCCCCGGGGCTGCCGGCGACGGTGGATCGGCAGGCGCGGGTGACGCTCGTGAAGAGCGGCGGCGACTCCGCGTTCGCCGGCGTCACGGTGGACGGCGGCGGTCCGTACGGCGCCACGGCGCAGGTGCCCGTGGTGACCGAGGGCGTCACCGATGCGCTCACCGAGAATCGGCTGCGCGCAGCCGGCGACGACTACCCGATCGATCTGCTCCGCGTCTACACGGACCTCGTGCCGGCGACCGCCGGCCCCGATGTCCGGCGGTTGCTGGCCACGATCCTCGGCGAGGCGAAGCCCAGGAACGGCTACGACACGGCGCGCGCCATCGAGAGCTATCTGAGCAGCAGCCGTTTCACGTACAGCACCAACGTCCTCAACGTCGACTGTGGCGGGAGGGGGATCGCCGACTGCTTCGCCTTCTCGAAGCAGGGCTACTGCGAGCACTTCGCCACGACGATGGTCATGATGCTCCGGCTCCAGCAGATCCCCGCCCGGCTCGTGGAGGGGTATCTGCCCGGCGATCGCGACGCGAGCGGCACCGAGGTCATCCGCGGCTCGAGCGCCCACGCCTGGGTCGAGGCCTGGTTCCCCGGCTATGGCTGGGTCTCGTTTGACCCCACGGCCAAGGTCGGCCAGCCGCAGCAGATCGCGGCCGGCCCGGTGATCGCGACGCCGAGCCCGGGCGCGAGCGGGGCGGCCGGCACCCCGCCGCTTCCGACGAGGCGCCTCGGCCGCGACGAGCCGACCGGCGCCACCGGGGGCAGCACCGCGCCGCCGCGGACGCCGGGGATCGGTCCGATCATCGTCGTGCTCATCCCCGTGGCGGGGGTCCTCCTCGTGCTGGCCATCGCCTGGCTGCGACGGAGGGCGGCTCGGCCCGTGCAGCCGGAGATCGTCTACCGGACGGTGGCCCGGATGGCCGCCCGCCTCGGCCATCCGCGGCGGCCGACCCAGACGGTGTACGAGTACCTTGGCAGCCTGGGCGACGCGCTCCCAGGGGCGCGGCCCGAGCTGCAGCTGGTGGCGCGCTCAACGGTCGAGACCACCTACGGCCGCCAGCGCCTGCCTCCCGATCGCCTGGCGGCGCTCGGCGAGGCCCAGAGACGGCTGCGCGTCGCGCTCCTGCGGCTCGTGCTGCGCCGCCCCCGGCGGCGGTAAGGGCCCCTCCCTCCGCGGCGGCAGGCCGCCGGCCCGGCTCCGCTCAGAGCGCTCCGGAGCGGGCTCGGTCGGCGTCCGCGTCTTCCTCCGCCCGGGTGGCCTCGGCCGCCTCGATCTCGAGGGCGGCGAGGTGCTCCGTCCGGTTCCAGGCCCGCAGGATCGTGCGGCCATTGCGGATGTCGAGGACGGCGATCCCGGTGGTGGTCTGGGTGAACGTCCAGAATCGATCCAGCGGCAGCCCCAGCAGGGCCAGGAGCGCCACCTTGAAGGCACCGTCGTGGCCGACGAGGATGGCCCACGGACCCGCATGCGGGTCGTAATAGGAGGGCGTGCCGGCAGGTGCCGGCCCGGCCGCGGCCTCGAGGTCTCCGAGCACGCGCCCGAGCGCGGCGCGGACGCGCAGGTCCACCTCGGCGAGCGACTCCCCACCGGGGGCATGCGTGGCGACCGGGTCACGCCGCCAGCCGGCGATCTCGAGCGGGTAGCGGTCTTCCACCTCGCGCTGGAAGAGGCCCTCCCACGCGCCCTGGGCGATCTCCGCGATCCCCGGCTCCGACCGCAGCTGCGGTGCGGGTCGCCCGGCGGACAGGAAGGCGCCCACCACGGCCTCGGCCGTCTGGCGAGTGCGGGCCAGCGGTGAGGAGACGACGGCCACGGGCTCGCCCGGCGGGACCGGAAGACGGGGCGGATCGCCCGGCGCTGCCAGGCGGGCCCCGGCGAGTGCCGCCTGGCGCCGGCCGAGCGGCGAGAGGGGAGTGTCGGCGCGACCCTGGAAGCGACCCTCCGCGAGCCACTCCGATTGGCCATGGCGGAGGAAGACGAGCGTGGCCGCGAGCGTGGGCGGGACGGCCAGGGCCGGAGGCGCGGTCACCCGGCCGGCTCGAGGTCGATCACCCACTGGTCGAGGACGCCGTCGATCGCCCGGATCGCCGCCGCCGTCTCGGGGGGAACCGGGTCGTCGAGGGCGAGGAACATGACCGAATCGCTGCGGGGCGCCGAGCGGCCCAGGTGCATGGCGCTGATGTTCACGTCGGCCGCTCCGAGCAGGCTCCCGACCCGCCCGATCATGCCCGGCCGGTCGACGTGGGTGGAGATGAGCATCCAGGCCGCCGGGGCGACGTCGGTCCAGTAGTCGTCGAGGCGGACGAAGCGAGGCTCGCCGTTGGCGAGCGTGCCGGCAACGGTGCGGACCTTCCCATCGGCCGCGGATCCCGAGATCGTGACGAGTGTCGCGAAGGTCCCCGCGTCGGGCGTCCGGCGCTCCACGATCGTGATCCCCCGGATCTTCGCCAGGGCGCTCGCGTTGACGAGGTTGACGCGCTCGTTGGTAACGTCCTGGAGAAGGCCGCGGAGGACCGCCGCCTGCAGCGGCGAGGCATCGTGGGCGGCCAGCTCGCCGGCCACCTCGATGGTCACGGCGCGGACACCGCCGCGCGAGTACTGGGCGAAGAAGCGGCCGAGGATCTCGGCCAGCGGGAGGTATGGGGCGATGGCGCGGGCGGTCTCGGGGGTCAGGAGCGGCGCGTTGACGGCGTAGCGGGCGGGCCGCCCGTCGAGGACTTCGAGCACCTGCTGGGACGCCTCCTCGGCAACGGCCACCTGGGCCTCGGCGGTGGACGCGCCGAGGTGCGGGGTCAGGACCGTGTTGGGGGCGCGGAGGAGCGGGTTGTCCATCGTCGGCGGCTCGATAGCGTAGACGTCGACGGCCGCCCCCGCGATCGTTCCCGCCGTGAGCGCCTCGGCGAGGAACGCCTCGTCGACCACGCCTCCGCGGGCGACGTTGAGGAGGAACGCGGTCGGCTTCATCCGGGCCAGCTGGTCCCGGCCGATCATCCCGGCGGTTGCCCTGGTTCTCGGGACGTGGAGCGTGACGACGTCGCTCCGCGCGAGCAGCTCGTCGAGCGGCACGAGGTCGATGCCGTGGTTCGCGGCCGCCTCGACGGTCACGTAGGGATCGGCCCCGAGCACGGTCATCTCCATGGCCCGGGCGCGGTCGGCGATCGCTCCGCCGATCTTGCCGAGGCCGACGATCCCCAGGACCTTGCCCCGCAGCTCCGTCCCCGTGAACGCGCTGCGCGTCCACTCGCCCCGGCGGACGGAGGCGTCGGCCGCTGCGACCTTGCGGGCGAGCGCGAACATGAGGGCGAGCGTGTGCTCGGCGGCCGCGATGGTGTTGCCGGTCGGGGCGTTGACCACCGTGATCCCGGCGTGGGTCGCCGCGTCGAGGTCGACGTTGTCGACGCCGACACCGGCCCGCCCGATGACCGAGAGGCGGGTACCGGCCGCGATCATCGCCGCATCCACCCTGACCTGGCTGCGGACGAGCAGCGCGTCGTACTCGGGAAGGATCGCCCGGTACTCCTCGGCGGTCAGGCCGATCCGCTCGTCGACGTCGTGATGCTGGCGCAAAAGCTCGATGCCCGAGGCGGCGAGCGGCTCCGCGACGAGGATCCTCATCCCCGCGCCGTGGCCGGCACGGGAGCGGCGGCCGCGCCCGGGACCCCGAGGGCAGCCAGGGCGGCCCGCTGGGCGGCCGCGACGGCGGCGCCGGGCTCGTTCGACCGTCCGAGGCGCAGCGCTGCTTCTTCGAGGACGGCGATCGTGCCGATGATGTCCTCGACCTCGACCCCGCCGAGGTGCCCGACCCTGAAGATGCGTCCCTTCAGCCTGCCCTGGCCACCGGCGAGCACGAGGCCCCGCTTCCGCGCCTCGGCGTTGAAGGCCTTCCAGTCGAGGTCGTCGGGGACCCAGGCGGCCGTGACCGTCTGCGAGGCGTGCGCCGGGTCGGCGAGGAGGTCGAACCCGAGCGCGACCAGGCCGGCCCTCGCAGCGGCGGCGCAGGCGGCGTGGCGGGCGAACACGCCGGCCGGGGTCTCTTCCTCCATGAGCCGCAGCCCTTCGTCGACCTGGTACATCACGGCGACGGCCGGCGTCCAGGGGGTCTGGCCGGACGCCGCGCTCTCCCGCGCTGGCTTCAGGTCGAAGTAGAAGCGCGGCATGCGGGCGGTCTCCATGGCCGCCCAGGCGCGCTCGGCGACGGCAGCGAACGCCATCCCGGGCGCGGCCATCCACGCCTTCTGCGACCCGGTGACCACGAGATCGAGACCCCAGGCATCCATCTCGAAGGGGACAGCGCCGAGGCCGCTGATCGCGTCGACGACGATCAGGGCATCGGGGGCGACCTCGCGGACGGCCTCCGCCAGCTCGGGGATCGGGTTGGTGACGCCGGTGGAGGTCTCGTTGTGGGTGAGCAGCACGGCCCTCGCGCCCGGCTCCTCGCCCAGGGCGGCCCGCACGGCGGCCGGGCTCGCGGCCCGGCCCCACTCCACCTCGAGGCGGCGCACGTCCGCCCCGTAGACCTCGGCCACCTGGGCGAAGCGATCGCCGAACGCGCCGACCGTCACGGCGAGGATGCGATCGCCGGGCGAGAGGACGTTGACGATGGCCGCCTCGAGGGCGCCGGAGCCGGCGGCCGTCAGGAGGAGGATGTCGGCCTCCGTGCCGAAGTACGGGCGCATGCGGCGGACGATCCGCTCCATGAGGGCCGCGAACTCGGGCCCGCGGTGGTTGATCATCTGGCGTCCGCCGGCGGCCATGACCGAGGGCGGGAGGGCAGTGGGCCCGGGGATCCGGAGGTTCTGCTGAAAGCGGGGCACCGGTTCGGCCTCCTGGGTGGCGATCGCTCGCGGCGGCTCGTCCCCGGCCGTCGCCCGGGACGAGCGCTTGCGGCAGGGTAGGGGAGGGGGCGCGTCCCGTCCAACGTGGTATATATGACGACATATGCCAGCCCAGAGGCGCACGACAATCCTGGCCGATCCTGACCTCCTCGACCGCCTGGATCGCCACGCCCGGCAGGCCCGCACGACCAAGACTGCCGTCATCGCGGCGGCGCTCGAGGCGTACCTGGAGGTGCACGCGGTCCAGGCCGAGCTGCCCTTCATCGGGATCGGCCGTAGCGACCATGGCCGGCTCTCGCTCGACGCCCGGCGGATCGCCGGGCGCGAGCTCGGGGCGCGACGCCGGGTCGGCGGCGGGTAGCGGCGTCGTGGCGGTCCTGCTCGACGCATCCGCGATCCTCGCCGCGGCCGACACGGCGGACCTCAATCACGAAGCCGCGAAGGCGTGGTTCGCCCGCGTCCGGGAGCCGCTCCTCGTCGGAGCGCTGACTCTCGCTGAGGCCGACCACGTCCTCCAGCGCGAGCTTGGGCTGCCGGCGTCGCTCGCCCTGCTCGCCACCGTGGCCTCTGGCGCGCTGCGCGTCGTAGCGCCGACCGAGGCCGACCTCGAGGCGGCCGCGGCCCTGATGACGGCCGCCGCCGAGCACCGCCCCCGCCTCTCCGATGCCGCCATGGTCGCGGCCGCCCAGCGGCTCGGCGTGCGCCGGGTCATCAGCTTCGACCGCCGCCCGCTCGCGGTCCTCCTCCCCCGTGGCCCCCGCGGCGAGCGGCTGATCGACCTCGAACCGTAGGACGGCGGGCTCGGTTCGGCCCGGGAGGAGCGCCCGCCCCTCCGCGTGGCGGTTCGGGCCCCACCCGGCCCGCCCGCGCGGACGTCCGCGGCCCCGCAACCTCGGCCCGGGAACGCGGACGATCTGCCGCGTACCATGACCGCGTGCCCCCCCGACGCCCGGCTGGCCGGGCCCCCGACCCGTTGTTCGCGCCCCCGCCGGGGCTGACGCCACTCGCGGCACGCATGCGGCCCCAGACGATCGACGAGGTCGTCGGCCAGGCGCACCTGCTTGGTCCGGGCGCTCCATTGCGCCGGCTCGTGGAGGCCGGTCGCCTGCCGTCGATGCTCCTCTGGGGGCCGCCCGGGTCCGGCAAGACGACGATCGGACGGCTCCTCGCGGAAGCCGTCGGCGCGCGCTTCGAGGCCCTCAACACGACGATGGACGGGGTCGCCGCCCTGCGCGACGTCGTGGCCGAGGCCCGCAGCGAGGCCGCGTTCCGGGGGTCGACGACGGTGGTCCTCCTCGACGAGATGCACCGCTACAGCAAGGCCCAGCAGGATGCCCTCCTGCCGCACGTGGAGGCGGGCACGATCGTCCTCGTCGGGGCCACGACCGAGTCGCCGTTCGGGGGAGGCATCACCCGCCCGCTCCTCTCCCGGCTCCGGGTCTTCCGTCTCGAGGCGCTGGGCGAGGCCGAGCTGCGCCAGATCGCGAGCCGGGCGCTGGCCGACCCGGACAACGGCCTCGGCGGTCGCGTGGAGCTCGACGAGGTGGCGCTCCGCCAGCTCATCGGCTATGCGTCGGGCGACGCGCGGCGGCTCCTCGGCATCCTCGAGACGGCGGTCTCCCTGGCCGGGGCCGACGGCCGGACCGCGCTCGACCCGGTCGACATTGCCCGCGCAGCCCAGTCGGCGACGCTCGACTACGATCGCTCGGGCGTCATCAGCGCCTTCATCAAGAGCATCCGGGGCAGTGACCCGAACGCGGCCCTGTACTGGCTGGCCACGGCGCTCGAGGCCGGCGAGGACCCGCGGTACATGGCCCGACGGCTCGTGGTGAGCGCGTCGGAGGACGTGGGGACGGCCGAGCCGCGCGGGCTGCCGCTCGCGATCGCGGCCCTCGAGGCGGTCGACAGGATTGGCGCGGAGACGAACGACGAGGGCCTGTACGCGCTGGCCCAGGCGACCGTGTTCCTGGCGCTGGCCCCCAAGGACGCGTCCGCCGGACGAGCCTTCTTCGCCGCCCGCGACGCCGTCCGGACCGAAGGGACGCGACCGGTCCCGCCTCACCTGCGCCCGGTGGCGAAGACCTACCGCAATCCCCACGACGACCCGGCGGGCGCGGCCGACCAGCGCTACCTGCCGCGGGGCCTCGAGGAGCGACGCTTCCTGGAGCGGGGCGACGGCGGCGAGTGACGGCCCCGGCGCGTCGAGCGACGGCGACGGCTCGTCGGGCGACGAACGGTCGTGGCGATCACACCTTGACGATGGCGAGGACGACGATGGCGAACCAGCTCGCGAGGAGGACCGCGAAGATCCCGACGAAGACGACGGCGATCTTGCGCAGATCACGCACGACGTAGGAGTACTCCAGGTCCGCGGCCACCGTAAGCGAGCCCACGGGCCGCGGCCGGGCGGTGGGCGCCGAGTCGGCGCGGCGGCGGTCCCGGCCTCGCGCCGCTGACGTCGTGGCGACGCGCTCCTCGGCCACGATCTGGGCCTCGAGCTCGGCCGCGCGGGCCAGCTCATCGGCGCTCAGCGACCCGCTGGGGACGGGCGGCGCGGCCGTCTTCGCAGCCGGCTTGCTGGCTGGCTGGCTGGTGCGCTGGGTGGGGGGGCGCTGGCCCGGTCTGGTGCCGCCGCGCTGCCGCTTCGCCATCGGGTGGGTGGTCTCCTGGGGGTCTGGTGCGGGTGCCCTCCCGCGGGCGACGGGCATCGCCTCGCCGCGCGGAAGGATACGCCATTGGGGGCCGTCGGGCCCGTCGTCACCGTCAGGGCCCTCGTCCGACGCCGGCGTGTGGGGGCGGCGCCGGGAGGGTCGGCGATGAGCCCGCGGTGAGCCGCCCCTGCTAGAATCGATGGCCCCTACGGAGGATACGTGAGCGACCTCGATGCGCTCGTCGTCGACAACGCCGCCCTCGTGGTGGTCGTGCTGGTGTTGATCGCGGGAGGGCTCGCGGTCGCACTGGTGGTGTTGGCCCGGCGGGGCCGGAGGCTCGAGGATCGCCTGGTCGCCCTGACGCGCGGCGAGGACGGCCGCGACCTTGCCGGGGTGCTCGATGCCCACCTCGTCAGGACACTCGCGGTCGCCCGCCGCCAGGACGAGCTCGACGCGCACGCCGTCCTCCTCGAGGCGCAGGCCGGCCGCTCGGTGCAGGGCGTCGCCCTCGTGCGCTTCAACAACTTCGAGGACACGGGCGGGAACCAGAGCTTCGCCCTCGCCCTGCTCGATCCGGCCGGCGACGGCGTCGTCGTGGTGAGCCTCCACGCGCGCAACCAGACGCGCCTCTACGCGAAGGGCGTGCAGGGCGGCGCCTCGGAGGGCGCGCTCTCGGCCGAAGAGTCCGAGGCCGTCCGGCTGGCCGCCGCCCGCGCCCGCGGGCGCTGATCGGGGATCGGCCGCGATGCGAGCGGGGACGGGGCGGCCGCCGGCGGCGGCCGGCGTCGGGCCGTCGAGTCGGGGCCGCGTCCGCGGCGCGCCCTCCGACGCCGAGCAGATGCCTGTCTGGCGAGAGCAGCTCCCCGCCCCCACGGCGCCCGCGGGAACGACCGTCCCGGCGGGGGTCGACGCGCTGCTCGCGGGCCTCAACGCGGACCAGCGGCGGGCGGTGACCCACGGGGACGGCCCGCTGCTGGTGGTCGCCGGCGCCGGCACCGGGAAGACGCAGGTCGTGACCCGGCGCATCGCCTGGCTCATCGCCACCAAGCGAGCCCGGCCCGCCGAGATCCTGGCCCTCACTTTCACCGACAAGGCGGCCGAGGAGATGCAGGTCCGCGTCGACCAGCTCGTTCCCTACGGCTACACGGACACGGTGATCTCCACCTTCCACGCCTTCGGTGACCGGGTCATCCGGGAGCATGCCCTCGAGCTCGGGCTGCCATCCGAGCCCCGCGTCCTGTCGCGACCGGAGACGGTGATCTTCCTCCGCGAGCGACTCTTCCGGCTCGAGCTCGACGAGTATCGGCCGCTCGGCAACCCCACGCGCTTCCTCGACGCGTTGGCGACGCTCTTCTCGCGCCTCAAGGACGAGGACATCTCGCCGGGCGCCTACACGGCCCACGCCGCCGGCCTCGTGGCCGGGGCCGAGGCGTCGCCCGACGTCCAGGGCCGCGGCGCCCTGCGCGAGGTGGCGCGGCGGCAGGTCGAGCTCGCCGGCGCCTACGTTCGCTACCAGGAGCTGCTCGGGGAAGCGGGCGCGATCGACTTCGGCGACCAGGTGGCGCTGGCCCTGCGCCTCCTCCGTGAGCACCCGGCCGCGCGGGCGGAGGTGCAGGCCCGCTTCCGCTACATCCTGGTCGACGAGTTCCAGGACGTGAACCGGGCGCAGGCGGAGCTGGTGGCGCTCCTGGCCGAGCCGCACCGGAACGTGGCCGTGGTGGGGGACGACGACCAGTCCATCTACCGCTTCCGCGGTGCGGCGACGGGGGCGATCGTCGATTTCCTGGACCGCTTCCGCCGGGCACGGACGATCGTCCTGCGTCGCAACTATCGCTCGCGGGCACCCATCCTCGACGCCTCCTATCGCCTGATTCGCTTCAACGATCCGGATCGCCTCGAGGTCCAGGAGGGGATCACGAAGCGGTTGCTCGCCCAGCGCGGCGGCGATCGGCGATCCCGGGCGACGGCGGCGCCGGTGCGCCACCTGGCGTTCGCAACCGGCTCGGAGGAGGCTGACTGGGTCGCCGCCGAGATCGCCACGCGCATCGCCGCCGGCGCGACGCCGCGGGACCACGCGATCCTCGTGCGGGCCAACGCCGACGCCGACCCCGTCCTGCGGAGCCTGAACCTCGCCGGCGTTCCCTGGCGCTTCTCGGGCACGTCGGGTCTCTACGCGCGGCCCGAGATCAGGCTGCTCCTGGCGTTCCTGCGGGCGGTCGGCGATCCGGCCAGCTCCGTCGACGTCTACGGCCTGGCCGCCTCGGAGATCTACGGCCTCGACAGCGAGGATCTCGCCGCCCTTGCCAGCCGGGCCCGCAGGACGAATCGCTCCCTGTGGGAGACGCTCGTCGAGGTGGAGGGCCAGCCGGGCCTCCTCCGCCTGCGTCCCGAGACACGCTCGACGCTGGCGCGACTTGTCGCCGACCTGCGTCGCTTCATCGAGCTCGGCCGCCGGCGCCCGGCTGGCGAAGTTGTATACGACTTCCTGCGGTCGTCTGGTTCACTTGCGCGCCTGGTGGCGGCTGGGACGGCCGCCGCCGACGAGGCCGTGTCGAACATCGCCCGCTTCTTCGAGATCGTGCGGGCCCAGTCGGACCTCCTGGCCGACGATCGGGCCGTCTTTCTCGCTCCGCACCTGCAGACGCTGATCGAAGCCGGCGACGACCCGGCCACGGCCGACCTCGACCCGGATGCGGACGCGGTGTCCGTGGTGACCGTCCACAAGGCGAAAGGCCTCGAGTGGCCCGTCGTCTTCCTGCTGGGGCTCGTCGACGGGCGCTTCCCGGCCCGCGGGCGCCGCGAGCAGCTCGCCGTCCCGGATGCGCTGCTCCGCGGCGTCTTTCCCTCGGGCGACCCCCACGTGCAGGAGGAGCGGCGTCTCTTCTACGTCGGCATGACCCGGGCCCGTGACGAGCTGGTGCTGGCTCACGCGCTCGACTACGGGGGCAAGCGGACGCGACGCGTGTCGCCATTCGTGCTGGAGGCTCTCGACCTGCCGGCGGGGACCACGGCGATGACGCGGGCCTCCAGCCCGGCCGAGCGCCTGGCCGCGCTGGCCGCGCCGGCGGCTGAGCCGCCGCCCCCGGGACGACCCGAGCGCGCGCCGACGGAACCCCTCGTGCTCTCGTTTTACCAGGTGGATGACTACCTGACCTGCCCGCTCAAGTACAGGTTCGCTCACGTGCTGCGGGTGCCCATACCCCCCCACCACGCGCTCGTCTACGGGTCGGCCCTTCACGTCGCCGTGCAGGAGTTCCATCGACGCCACGCCCGGGGCGAGGTCATGAGCGAGGAGGCCCTCGTTGCCGCCTTCGAGGCCGCGTGGTCGAACGAGGGCTTCGTGTCCCGCGAACACGAGGAGGCGCGTCTCGAAGCGGGCCGGGGGGCGCTGCGCCGGTTCCGCGAGCAGCAGCTTGTCCCCGGCGCGGTCATCCCGGCCTACGTCGAGCGGGAGTTCGTCTTCACCCTCGACGGAGACCGCGTTCGGGGTCGGATGGACCGGGTCGACATCATCCCGCTGGGTCCCGGCGAGGACACCGACGGCGGACCGGCCGTCGACGTCGCACCCGAGGCCCACCCGGCGGCGACGATCCCGATCGGCGCCGAGATCCGGGCCGCCGACGTGGTGGAGCAGGCCCTGCCCCTGGTCCGCGAGCGCGTGGTCATCACCGACTACAAGAGCTCCGACGTCCGCGACCCTGCGCGTGCCCGCGAGCGGGCCCGGGACTCCCTGCAGCTCACCATCTACGCCATGGCCTGGCAGGCGATGACGGGCCGATTCCCCGATGCGGTCGCCCTCCACTTCCTGGGCTCCGGGCTGGTCGGGCTCGCCGACGTGGATGGCCCCCGGATCGAGCGCGGGGTCGCCGACATCCGGTCCGCGGCCGCCGGGATCCGCGGCCGCGCTTTCGAGCCGACCCCGTCGTACATGGCCTGCTCCTGGTGCGCGTTCCGCGAGGTGTGCCCGGCGAGCGTCGCCGGGTGATCCGGGCGACGCCGCGATGAGCCGGGCCCCCGCCCGCGACCACCTGGCCGCGATCACCTTTGACTTCGGCAACACCCTGGTCCCGGTCGATCGGTCCGCGCTCCAGGCAGTGGTCGAGGTCCTGGCCGATGGCGCGGCCGCGCGTTTCGACGTCGATCGAGCGCGTTTCCTCGCGGCCTGGGGCGACGAGCGGGCCCGCCAGTTCCGCGAGGACGTGCCGCGTTTCCGCGAGGTCGACCTCGCCGTTCGGCTTCGGCGCGTGCTGGCGCGACTCCGGGGGATGCCGGCGCCGGCGCCGGCCGCGAGATGGGACGACGACCTCGCCGGCGAGCGTTCGACGGGCGCCGAGGTCGCCATCGGCCTCGACATCTATAGCCGGGCATTCGTCGCCGGTCTCCCGCCCGATCCGGCGATCGAGCCGTTCCTGGCGCGCCTTGGCGGGCGATACCGCCTCGGGATCCTCTCGAACTGGCCGCTGGCGGCGACGATCGACCGCTACGCGGAGGCGGCCGGCTGGACTCAGCACCTGGCGGCGATCGTCGTCTCCGAACGCGTCGGGGCGATCAAGCCGCAGCTGGCGATCTTCCGGGCGGCCGAGGCGGCGCTGGCCCCCGCAGGTCGTCCGAGCCTCTCGCCCCACGCGATCCTGCACGTCGGCGACGACTGGGCGGCCGATGTCGTCGGGGCGACCGCCGCCGGCTGGCGTGTCGCCTACCTGCGGGGGCGCCCTGCCGACTCGCCGCTCCCGGGCAGCGACCCGGACAGCGACATCGCCCCGGATCTCGTGCTCGACAGCCTGGCCGAGCTGGAGCCGGCGCTCGCGCACCTTCGGGTCCGCGCATCACGGGGGCTACCCACCGGAGTCCGGGACACGTAGCCTTCGGCGATGAGCTTCGCGCCCGGGTGGGATCGGCGCGCCCGGTTCACCCTCCGCTTCGCCGACCCGGACCTCGAAGGCGCCTACCAGGCCGAGACGATCGAGCCGGCGCGACGCCGCCTGCAGTGGGGCGTGTTCGCCAACGTCCCCCTGTGGGTCGTCGGCGGACTGCTCGTGCCCATCGTCTTCCCGGACGTCGACGCGCGCCTCGTGTGGGCAGGCTCTCTCGTGATGATCGCGCTCCTGGGCGGTGCCGGCATCGTCGCCGGGTGGGCGGCCACTCGCCGCCAGGTCGACGCGTGCGGCCTGCTCGTCAACGTCGTCGCGAGCATCTTCGTCCTGGGGCTCACGGTCGCGGTCGGGCTCTTCGATGAGTTCGGCGCGGTCCTCGTCGTCTTCGCCGGCCTGACGGCCTTCGGGGTCCACCGCCTGCCGCTCGTGGCCGCGGCCGTGTGCATGCTCTCGGACGTGACCGTGTTCGCGATCCTGGCGGCCGCGGTGGGGACGGGAGCCCCGTTCCAGGTCTTCCTCGTCGCCTCCGCCCTCGGGATCGCCCTGTCCGGCGTCTACTCGTGGAGAACAGCGAGCGGCAGCTGTTCGCGCAGGCTCGCCTCGTCGCCCACCTGCACCGGCGCGTGGAGGAGCTGTTCCGGCAGTACCTGTCGCCGGACGTCGCCGCGTCCCTGCTCGCCCGGCCGGAGCTGGCCGACCTCGGCGGCGAGGAGGTGGAGGTCACGGTCCTGTTCGCCGACCTCACGGGCTTCACCTCCTTCTCGGAACGAGTCCGCCCCGAGGAGGCGGTCGCGATGCTCAACGGAGCGTTCTCCACGGCCGTACCGATCGTCCTCGGCGAGGGCGGCACGATCGTCCAGTTCGCGGGGGACGCGCTCATGGCCATCTTCAACGCCCCCGTCCGCCAGGACGATCACGCCCTGCGCGCCGCGCGGGCCGCGCTCGACATGCAGCGCGCCACGGCCCCCCTTGCGGTGGAGGCGGGCCATCCGCGCTTCCGGGTCGGGATCACGACCGGCCCGGCCCTCGTGGGCAACATCGGCAGCGCGGAGCTGCGCAGCTTCACCGCGATCGGGGACACCCCCAACCTTGCCGCGCGGCTGCAGACCTTCGCCGCGCCGGGGTCGGTCGTGATAGGGGAGCGGACGTACGACCTTGTCCGGGACGTCGCATCCGTCCGCCCGCTGGGGACGCCCGCGCTGAAGGGCAAGTCCGTGCCCGTCGCGGTCTTCGAGCTGATCGACCTGGCCCGCATCGCCTGACCAGCGTGGTGGCGTTCCTGCGGCGGGGCTAGACTCGACGCAGTGGAGACGCGCGACCGGCTCGCGAATGTCGGCATCCTCGGCCTGGCGCTCGTCGCCTGGGGCGTGGTCGTCCTCCTCGTCCTCAACCGCGATCCGCGGGAAGACCCGGTCGCGGGCCTTCTCGGCGCCATCGCGATGGGGACGGCTGTCGGCCTCATGGCCACTCCGCTCTTCTGGCTCGCGGCCTTTGCCGGCCATCGCCGCATCGCCTACCGCGGCGACTGGCTGCGGGCCGGGCGGCGCGGCCTGTGGGCGGGCCTCGTGGTCGGCCTCCTCGTGGAGCTGCGGGTCCTCGCCGTCTTCTCGATCCCGATCGCCCTCTTCATCGTCGTCCTGGTCGTCTTCGCCGAGCTGACGCTCTCGATCGAGCGCTGACCGGCCCAATCGGAGGTCTCCATGCCCGCCACCCTCGAGCTCAAGAATCGCGCCGCCGCGGCCGTCGAGGCGGCCCGTCCGGAGATCCTCGAGATCTCGCGCCTGGTCCACGCCAACCCGGAGCCCGCGTTCGAGGAGCACAGGGCGGCGGCCTGGGTGGCGACGGCGCTCAGTCGGGCCGGCTACGCCGTGGAGCATCCGGCGGGGCGCCTGGCGACCGCGGTCCGGGGGCGGCTCAGCGGGGGCAAGGGTTCTGCCGGTCCCCGGATCGGCGTCCTGGCCGAGTACGACGCACTGCCCGGCCTGGGCCACGGCTGCGGCCACAACACGATGGCAGCCTCGGGCGTGGGCGCGGCGATCGCCCTGGCCGTCGTCCGCGATGCATTCGCCGGGGAGATCGTCTTCCTGGGCACGCCCGCGGAGGAGCGGGGCAGCGGCAAGCAGTTCATGCTCGACGACGGGCTCTTCGAAGGGCTGGATGCCGCGCTTCTCTTCCACCCCGCGGACCGCGACATGGTCCGCTGCATGCTCCTCGCCAGCGAGGACGTGGACGTCACGTTCAGCGGCAAGGCGGCCCACGCGGCCGGCGAGCCGTGGGAGGGGCGGAACGCCCTCGATGCCGCCGTCCTGCTCTTCGGGGCGATCGGGTTGTGGCGCCAGCAGCTGCCCCAGCACGCCCGGGTCCACGGGATCGTGCTGGAGGGTGGAACGGCGGCGAACATCATCCCGGACCGGGCCACGGCCCGCTTCATGATTCGCAGCACGGACCAGGCCTACTTCGCGTCGATGCGCGGGCGGTTCCGGGCGCTCGTAGAGGGCGCGGCGATGATGGCCGACGTGACCGGCGAGGCGGTGTTCTCCGGCGGCTCGACGACGATGAAGGACAGCGACGTGCTGGTCGAGCTGTGGCGGGCAAACCTGGAGGCGGCCGGGCGGGTCGATGAGGGGATCGACCCGGAGCACATCGGCAGCTCCGACATGGGCAACGTCTCCCTCGTCCTGCCCACGATCCATCCCTCGCTCGCGATCTGCGATCACGGCGTGCCCTGGCACTCGATCGAGTCGCGCGAGGCGGCGGCCACGCCCCGCGCCGACGAGACCACGCTGCTGGCGGCGACGCTGGTGGCCCAGACGGCCCTCGATCTCCTGGCAGATCCATCGCTCGTGGATGCCGCCTGGCGGGCGTTCCGGGGCGAGGGGTAGGGGCTCGGCGGCGGCGCCGGTCGCGCTATCATCCGCGGGCGCCCCGCCGGGCGGAGTCGAACCGGCGGCGCCCGCACCGGCGATCGACCGCCTCCGCGGCACCCCGGCAGCGGCGCCGGGCCGTCGCCGGTCGCCAGGAGGTTTCGCGTGACCGACCGGCCCGGCCACGATCCAGCACCCGGGGGATCCGCGGGCCGGCGCGCCTCCCGGGCGTTCCCCGATGTCGACTTCGCGCACCTCAACGGGTGGGACCGCGACTTCGAGGCATTCTCCGATTTCGACCTGCCGACCTACGTCGGTCCGGCAACCTTCGGCAGGCTGCCCTGGGTGACCGACGCCGAGGAGATGCGGCGGCGCAGCGTGGACGTAGCGATCGTCGGAGCGCCGTTCGACGACGCCGTCAGCCATCGCTCGGGGGCCCGCTTCGGCCCCCGCGCGATCCGCCAGGCCAACTATTCGAGCGGGTCGCTCAACTCGCTCCAGCTCGACCACGTCGAGCTATTCGAGGCGCTCCGCGTCGTCGACGCCGGCGACGCGAACGTCATCCCGGCCTGGATCGAACGCGGCCACGCCTTCATCTATCGCAAGGTCCGCGACGTCGCCGAGACGGGGGCGATCCCCATCGTCCTCGGCGGCGACCACTCCATCACGTGGCCCGCGGCCACCGCGATCGCCGAGGTCCGGCGCCCGGGCAGCATCGGGATCGTCCACTTCGACGCCCACGCGGATACCGCGCCCGAGGACTGGGGCGTGCTCGCCGGGCACGGGACCCCGATGCGGCGGCTCATCGAGAGCGGCGCGGTCGCGGGCCGCAACTTCGTGCAGGTGGGGCTGCGCGGCTACTGGCCCCCGGTCGACGTCTTCGAGTGGATGAAGGGCCAGGGGATGCGCTGGCACTACATGCGCGAGATCGAGGAGCGCGGCGCCGACAAGGTGGTCGACGACGCGATCGCCGAGGCGCTCGACGGGCCTGATGCGATCTACCTCTCGATCGACATCGACGTGATCGACCCCGGCATGGCGCCGGGGACCGGCACCCCGGAGCCCGGGGGCATGCTCACGCGCGAGGTCCTGCGGGCCGTCCGCCGGATCGTGGGCGCGGTCGACCTCGCCGCCATGGACATCGTCGAAGTGTCGCCGCCGTACGACCTCGCCGAGGTGACCGCGGCCGCCGCCAACCGCTGCGCCCTCGAGGCGATCTCGGCGCTCGCCGCCAAGAAGGCCGCGGGCCAGCCGGTGCGGTTCACGCGGGCGTCGGCGTAGCATCAGCCCGTGACCGCCTCGAACGGCGGCGAGCGCGCGGAGACCCCGTCGGAGGCGCTCGCGCGCCTCTACGACCTCGACCTGCAGGACGACCCGGGCGACCTCGAGCTGTGGACGGCTCTGGCCGCCCAGGCCGCCGGCGACGTGCTCGAGCTGATGGCCGGCAGCGGGCGACTTGCCGTGCCGCTGGCGGCAGAGGGCCACCGGGTCACGGCGGTCGACCATGACGCGGCGATGCTGGCCCGCGCCCGCCGGAGAGCCGAGGCGACGACGCCCGAGATCGAGGCAAGGCTCGAGCTGCTGCGGGCCGATGTCGTCGGGCTGGCCCTGGGATCGGCCGAAGCTCAACCCCAGGTCGCCGGCGACGTCGAGCGGCGACGCTTCCGGCTCGCGTTCATCGCCCTCAACTCCGTCCTGCTGCTGCCGAGCCGTGCCGCCCAGCGGGCGGCCTGGGCCACCATGGCCGGGCACCTCGAGCCCGGGGGCGTGGCGGCGGTGGACACGTGGCTCCCCGACGCCCACGACCTCGCCCGCTACGACGGCCGCCTCCACCTCGAGTACCACCGGCCCGACCCCGAGACCGGCCGCTGGGTCACGAAGACCGCGGCCGCGCAGCACGACGCGGCAACCCAGACGGTCGCCCTCACCACCATCTACGAGGAGGGTGACCCGGGCGAACCCGCCGTGCGCTGGGTCCGCCGCGACGTCGTCCACCTCGTGACGGCCGACGAGCTCGTGACGATGGCGGAGGCGGCCGGCCTCGCCGTGGAGCTTGTGGCGGGCGGCTACGACCTCGAGCCCCTCGGCCCCCATGACGATCGGGCCGTGGTGATCGCCCGAATGCCGGGCTCCGGGGGCGGCGGATGAGCGTGGTATCGTCGGGCGCGATGTCCTCCTCGCCCATCGGTCCGATCCGCCTGCTCCTGGTAGAGGACGTGCCGCAGGTCGCGCAGTACGTGCGCGGACTGCTCAGCGCCCAGGCCCAGGTCAAGCTCGTCGACGTGGTCAACGACGGCGGCCGGGCCGTGGCCCAGGCCCACCAGCTGCGGCCCGACGTGATCATCGTCGACTGGCTTCTCCAGGGCCGTACGAAGGGCGAGAAGGTCGTGTCCCAGCTCCTTGAGGCGGGCCTCCGGATCCCCGTCGTGATCCTCACGGTCCCCCAGAACCCGGTCCAGCGCGATCCCGCCGCCGGCATCGACGGCGTCCTCGCGATGCCGTTTTCGGGATTCGAGCTGGTCAACCTGGTGGCGACGATGCACAACGCCGCCGTTGCCGCCAGCGACTCCGTCCGCTCCCGGATGGTCGTGGTCTACGCCCCGAAGGGCGGCGTCGGCAAGACGACCGTCGCCTTCAACCTCGCCGTCAGCCTCAGCCAGTCCGGGACCCGAACCGCGCTCGTCGACGGCAGCCTCCAGTTCGGCGACCTCCGATCGCTCCTCCGGGTGCCGACCGACGCGCCCTCCATTCTCGACCTGCCCACCGATCGAATCGGCGAGTCGGACCTGCAGGACGTCCTCTGGCGCGACCCGTCGGGCATCGACATCCTCCTGGCCCCGCCGCGCGTCGAGATGGCCGAGATGGTCAGCGTCCGGGACGTGGAGAAGGCGCTCTCGCTGCTGCGGCGCCTCTACGGGGCGGTCATCGTGGACATGCCCTCGGCCCTCGGGGACATCCCGCTCGCGCTCCTGGACGCGGCCGACATCATCCTCGAGATCGTCACCTACGACTCGACGACCATCCGCAACACGCTCGCCATCGCCGAGGCATTCCGGGCCATCGGCTACCCGCCGACGAAGGTCCGCTACGTCGTGAACCGGGCCGACTCGACCGGCGGCATCGCGGCCGAGGACCTCGCCCGGGCGCTCGGGCGCGTGCCCGAGTACACGATCGTCTCCGACGGCAAGCTGGTCGTCCAGGCCAACAACGAAGGGCTGCCGTTCGTCCTCGCCAGCCCTGACGCCGCGATCAGCCGCGACATCGCCACGCTGGCCTTCGACCTCGTGGGCGCCGCGCCCGCCATGGTCGCGCGGCGCTGACCCGGTGGCCGACCGCCGCCCGATCGGCGTCTTCGATTCCGGCGTGGGAGGCCTGACCGTCCTCAGGGAGATCCTCCGCCGCCTGCCGGCGGAGTCCACCGTCTACCTCGGCGACAACGCCCGGGCGCCCTACGGGACGCGCTCCGACGACGAGGTCCGGCGCTTCAGCAAGGAGGCGCTCGACCGGCTCGTGCGGGGGGACGTGAAAGCGCTCGTCGTCGCCTGCAACACCTCGACCGCCGTGGCCCTCGGGGAGTACCGCCGGCGCTACGACACGCCCGTGCTCGGTGTGATCCGGCCGGGAGCCCAGGCCGCGGCCCTCGCCACGCGGACCCGTCGCGTTGGCGTGATCGCCACCCCGGCCACCATCCGCTCCCACGCCTACTTCGACGCGATCAAGGAGGAGAACCCCGCGGTCGAGGTATACGAGCACGCGACACCTGCGCTCGTGCCGCTCGTCGAGGGCGGCGGCCTGACCGGGCCCGCGCCCGTCGAGGCCGTGACCGATGCGCTGGCGCCCCTGCTCGGCCGTCGCGACGAGAACGGCGAGTTCATCCATCCTCTCCCGCCGTCGGCGCGGATCGACACGCTCCTCCTCGGCTGCACGCACTACCCGCTGCTTCGCCCGATCCTCCAGGCCGCGGTGGGTGAGACGGTGGCGATCGTGGATTCGGCCACCGCCACCGCCGGCGCCCTCGCCGAGCTCCTCTCCGTCAATGGCCTCGAAGCGCCGGGCTCCACGCGGGGCACGGCGGCCGACGCCGGCCGCGAGGGCCACGAGCCCCCCGACGCCCGGGCGGAACGACCGGTCCACCGGGTGATGACGACGGGCGACGTGGCCGCCTTCGAGCGGATCGCCGCCCGGATGTTCGGGGACGCCTTCCCCGGGGTGGAGGCGATCGAGCTCGAGCCGGTCGCGCGGTGAGCCAGGTCCTCCCGTCGTGAGCCAGTCGCGCCGCTCCGGGCCCGCCTCGTCGAGGTCCGTCTGGCAGGCTGGGTTCCTCGTCGGGGCGGCCGTCGGGGCCGCGGTGACGGTGCTCGGCCGCCGGGCGGAGGCCGAGGCCCGAACCGGCCTCGTGGACTGGGACGCCGTCGAGCGCATCGCCGAGGGACGCCTTCGACGCGCGCCGGGGCGCCTGTCGGCCGCCGACGTCGCATCCGCCGGCCCGGCCTACGAGGCCGCAATGCGCCGGGTCGTCCCCGCCCTGGAGCGGGCCCTCGAGACCCCGCTCCCCGGGATCGTGGAGCGCGTGGCCGTGGTCGAGCGCGCCGGCTGGGTGCGCGCCAACCTCGTCACGTTCTCGGCGCTGTTCGGCCGCCTCGAGGGCGACCTGCTCGACCAGCTCGTGCCCCCCGGGGCCGGCCTCGGCAAGGCGTCGCTCGCCCTCGCCAACCGCTGGATCACGACCCGCCAGTTCGGCCTCCTCCTCGGCTTCATGGGCCAGCGCGTCCTGGGCCAGTACGACCTCGCCCTGCTGTCCGCGGAGGCCGAGCCGGGCCAGCTGCTCTTCGTCGAGGAGAACGTTCGCCAGACGGCGAGGTCCCTCAACGTTCCGCTGGAGCCCTTCCGGACCTGGATCGCGCTCCACGAGACGACCCATGCCTTCGAGTTCGAGGCCCACCCCTGGCTTCGCCCCTATCTCGCGGAGCGCCTCGAGAAGCAGCTCGGCGGCCTGTCGCACAGCGCGGCGGATCTCGGCCGCGACGCATCGCGGGCGCTCGGGCGGGCGCTCCGCGGCGGCGACGGGCACTGGCTGGAACGCCTCATGTCGGACGAGCAGCGTCGCCTGTTTCGCGAGACGCAGACCGTGATGAGCTTGCTCGAGGGGTTCTCGGATCACGTCATGGACCAGGTCGGGCGGGAGCTCGTGCCCGGGGTCGAGACGATCAGCGCCCGGTTCCACGCGCGGCGCGCCACTCGGACCCCGATGGAGCGAGCGGTCCTGCGGATCACCGGCCTCGATCTCAAGATGGAGCAGTACGCCCGGGGAGAGAGGTTCGTGGCGGCGGTCGAGCGGGCCGCCGGCTCGGCCGGCCTGCGCCGCCTCTGGGATGGCCCCGGGTCGCTTCCTCGCGACGGGGAGCTGGAGCGGCCCGAGCGCTGGGTCCGCCGGGTCCTCGGGCCGGGCGCCGCCGGACAGCGGCCGTGACGGAGGTCCGCGGCCCGGGCCGGCCACCCCGGGCCATCGCCCTGTCGCCGATCCTGTCCGCCCGCTACCGGCCCGAGGACCTGGACGCGATCCGGGCCGCCGCGCCCGGGGCGCGCATCGTCAGCCTCTCACGCGAGGGGCTTGCCGACGGCCCGCTCGAGGACGTCGAGGTCCTCCTCCACGGGTGGCTGGCCGCCGACGCGTATGAGCGACTGGTGCTGCGGGCACCCAACCTGCGCTGGGTCCATTCCGCCTCGGCGGGCGTGGAGCGCCTCATGACGCCGGCCGGCCGCGTCCGCGGCCTGACGATCACGAATGCCCGCGGCGTCTTCAGCCGCCCGATCGCCGAGTACGTGCTGATGATGGTGCTGGCCGTGAATCGGCGCCTGCCGCAGCTCCTGGAGCTTGCCGCCGAGCGCACGTGGCAGCCCCTGCAGGGCCGCGAGCTGCAGGACACGACGCTCGGGATCGTGGGCTTCGGGAGCATCGGCCGGGCGATCGCCGACCTGGCCCAGCCGTTCGGGCCACGCATCCTGGCGACCCGCCGGTCGACCAGCCCGCACCCGGATGAGCCGCCCCTCCCGGCCGGTGTCGAGATCGGCGGGCCCGAGACCTTCGGCGATCTCATCGCCGCCTCCGACTTCGTGATCCTGGCGCTCCCGCTCACACCCGAGACCGAGGACCTCGTCGACGACCGCGTGCTGGCCCTGATGAAGCGGACGGCGTGGCTCGTGAACATCGCCCGGGGCCGCCTCATCGTGGAGCGCGCCCTCCTCCGCGCGCTGCGCGAGGGCACGATCGGCGGGGCCGTGCTCGACGCCTTCCGCGAGGAGCCGCTCCAGCCGGATTCCGCGTTCTTCGGGCTTCCCAACGCCATCGTCACGCCCCACACGTCGTGGTCGAGCGGGCGCGTCCTCGACCGGACGATCGAGCTGTTCGCCGACAACCTGCGGCGCTACGCGGCGGGTGAGGCGCTCGTCAACACGGTGGATCCCGGCGCCGGATACTGAGGCCATGCAGATCGCCATCGTCGGGCTTGCCGGGGCGGGCAAGACGACCGTCTTCAACACGCTCACGCGCGGCAACGCCCAGACGGGCGGGTTCGGCGGGATGGAGCTCCACGTCGGTGTCGTGAAGGTGCCCGACGAGCGGCTCGAACGCCTGGCCGCGGTCTTCCGCCCCAGGAAGATCGTCCACGCCGATGTGACGTACGTCGACCTCCCCGCGCCGCCGACGTCGTCGGAGGGGAGGATCGGCACCGAGGAGCTGCCGGCGGAGCACCTGGCGCGCCTCCGGGACTCGGATGCCCTCCTCCACGTGGTCCGGGCCTGGGACGACCCTCACCATCCCCACCCGGCGGGAACCGTCGACGCCTGGCGCGACCTGGAGCAGCTCGACCTCGAGTTCGTCCTGGCCGACCTGGCGATGGTGGACCGGCGCCTGGAGCGCCTCCGCGGCTCCGGCCGCCACGGAACGCCGGCGGAGCGGGAGTCGAACGAGCGTGAGGCCGCGATCCTGGAGCGCCTGCGGGTGGGCCTCGTCGAGGGTCGGCCGATCCGCGACGACGTGCTCGACGCCGACGAGGAGAAAGCGCTGCGGGGATTCGGGTTCCTTTCGCAGAAGCCGCTCCTGCTCCTGCTCAATGTCGGGGAGGCCGACCTGCCCGGCGCCGCGGCCCTCGTAGGCGAGGTCGCGGCCCGCTACCACCACCGCCATGCTCTCGTCGACGCGCTCTCGGCGCGCATCGAGATGGAGCTGGGTCAGCTCGAGCCGGACGAGGCTGCCGCCTTCGCCGAGGAGCTGGGGATCACCGAGAGCAGCCTCGGCCGGGTGATCGTGCTCTCGTACCGGCTTCTCGGCCTGATCAGCTTCCTGACCGCCGGACCCGACGAGGTCCGGGCGTGGCCGATCCCGGACGGGTCGTCGGCCGTGGACGCCGCCGCGGCGATCCACACCGACCTGGCGAAGGGCTTCATCCGGGCCGAGACCGTGCCCTACGACGACCTCCTCGCACTCGGCTCGACGGCCGAGGCGCGCAAGCACGGCAAGCTGCGCTCGGAGGGGAAGACGTATCGCGTCCACGACGGGGACGTCATCGAGATCCTGTTCTCGAAGTAGGCGGAGGCGACGTCCCGGGCCCGGACCCCGCCACGGGTGCGCCATCTCAGGGCGGGAGCGCCATCTGGGCGCGGGGAACGCCGCCCGGCGCCACCGGCGACGGCGCCACGGCGACAGCGGCGAGCGTCCGAGCCCGCGGCTCAATCGTTGCCGACGTCGTCCTCGTCCGCGTACTCGGCGAAGACGCCGCGGTAGTCGGCGCGGGCGCCAAGGCCGTCGAGGTCGTCCTCGCCGGTCGCGATGAGGTAGTTCTCATCCTCGTCCGCCGACACGTTGACCGCGGCCGTCAGGCGCTCGTCCGAGATGTAGGAGAAGCCGTGGCTGCGCTCGAGCTCCGCGGCGATCGCCTCGATGAGGGTATCTTCCACGGGATCGTCCCCGATCCGGGTACGGACGGCCTGGACGAGGTCGAAGAAGTCCTCCGGCGCGATCTCCTCCTCGCGTGCCAGCAACACGTCCGAGTAGAGCTCGTCGTCGCCTTCGTGGAGTTCGTAGTAGTACACGATGGCCTCCTCGTCTGCGGAGCCGGCCCGGCCAGTATACGGACCGCCCGGTGCCCCTCCCGTCGTCTCCAGGCGCCATCGGGCGCGATCCTACGCGGCCGCGGACCCCGGCGCCGAGGCCGGCCCCCGGGCCGCCCGGCCGGCGCGCGCCGCTGACGGGCCGGCGCCGCAGGTTGTCGTCGTCGGCTCCTCGTCGCGGGACATCGAGTCGTCCGATCCCCGCGGCTGGCGCCTCGGCGGCGGAGCGACGTACGGCGCCCTCGTGCTGGCTCGCCTCGGGCTCCGCGTGGGGGCGGTCCTCGGCGTCGACGCGCCGGCCGCAGAGGCGCACGAGCTCGATCTCCTGCGCGAGGCCGGGGCCGAGCTGCACCTGGTTCGCCTCCCGTCCGGGCCGGTCTTCGAGCTCGGCTACACGTCCGCCGGGCGGACCGTGCGCTGCGAGGATCCCGGCGGGCCCCTGCCGGTGGCGGCGCTGCCGCCGCCCTGGCGGTCGGCCGCGGCCTGGTATCTCGCACCGGTCGCCGACGAGCTGCCCGATGGTTGGGCCGCCATCCCGCCGGGGGCCGTGGTCGCCCTCGGGTGGCAGGGCCTGCTGCGCCACCTCGAGCGCGGCCAGCCGGTTCGGGCCCGGGCGGCCGGTCCGCGGGCGCTGCTGCGCCGCGCCGACCTCGTCTCGGTGAGTGCCGAGGACCTGGACCCGGTGGCCGACCTGCGCGGCCTGCTGCGACTGCTGCGGACCGGCACCCTCTGCACCCTGACCCGTGGTGCGCACGGCGGGATCGCCGTCACGGTCCGTCCCGGATCGCCGCGGATGCGCCGCTACCCGTCACATCCTGGCGGCGACGAGGTCGATACGACGGGGGCCGGCGACGCCTTCCTCGCCGCCCTCCTGGCGGCCCGCGTCGCGCCGGCCCTGGCCGGCCGCCAGCCGCACCTCGGCGGCGCCCTGCGGTTCGCCGCCGCCGTGGCGGCAGTCCACGTCGGGGGTCTCGGGCTCGCCGGCGTGCCGACGCTCGCCCAGGTGCGAGCCGCGCTCAGGCCGACCGAGCCGGGCTGAGGCCCTCCCCGGACCGGCGCCCCGCCCGGCGGAGTCGCCGCCCCAGCCGACGCCGGCGGACCGCGAGCGCGACCTCGAGCGCGGGCTCCGGCGCGTCGAGCGAGCGCAGCCAGTCCAGCACTCGTTCAGCGGAGGCCGTCGCGTCGAGCGCGCCGGCGGGATCGCGCAGGAGGTGCTCGCGGAGCTTCGCGACCTCGATCCAGGCCCGCACGGCGCCCGTGCGGCCACCCCTGGCGATCGCCTCCCACGTCGCGACGGCGTCGTCATGACGACCCATGCGGCGGAGGGTCCGGGCCCGCTCGAAACGGATCTGGTCGCGCGAGACCGTGGTCGGCGCGGGCCGCGGCGCCCCGAACGGCCAGGCCGGGGAGCCGAGCGCCGGCGGCCGCCATCGCGTCTCGGCGGCGTCGAGGCAGCCAAGGGCGTCCTCGAAGCGCTTCTCCAGGGCGTACCCCCGAGCGAGCGCGAACAGGTCGCCGGCGGGCGCGAGTGGGCGGCGGTCGGCGTCGGCGTAGTGCACGTCCAGGTGTCGAAGGAGGCGTGCCAGCGATCGCACGTCCTCGGCGTTGTGGGTCGCGATGGCCGCGATCGGCTCGGCCGGCCCGCCCCGTACGAAGGCCAGGAAGCGATCCGGGATCTCCCAGCCGGCCACGTCCTCCTCGCGGTGGACGCCGAGCATCTCCCGCTCGACGGTTTGCAGCCGGGCATCGCCGAGGCGATGCCGGAAGAGCCGCCGAACGTGCGGCAGGAGGTCGAGGTGGCCCGCATGCGCGGGGGCGTCCCGCCGCAGGAGCCGGTAGCGCGTCGTGAGCAGCGGCCAGTCGAAGCTCCGTCCGTTGTACGTGACAAGCCACGCCTCGGGAGGGATCGCGGCCTCAAGGCCCGCGAGGAGCGCCTGCTCGTCGCCATGGTCGGGGCAGAGCAGCTGGAGCTGACGGAACCGGTCGCCCGCCCACCAGCCGAGGCCGACAAGAAAGGCGAGGGTGCCGGTCCCGCTGCCGAGTCCGGTGGTCTCCGTGTCGAGGCAGAGGAGCGGCACCCCGGGCGGCGGCTGGCCCGGCAGGGTCGCGAGGCGGGGCCGGTCGAGCGGGATCGTGACCGTCGGCGGCTCGACCCGGACGACGTACCCGGCGGCCGTCCGCACGGCCTCGCCGTCCACCGCCGCGGCGAGCCGCTCGGCGAGCTCGGCCCCCCCGAGACGGGGGAGGGGAGCGCGTGCGGCGGGCCCTGCGGAGCCCTCGCCCGGTCGACGCTGCGTGGCCGCGCTCGCCCGCAGGAGCGCCAGCCTCCGCGAGATGGTTGCGGCGTCGCTCACGCCACGGCCGCCGGAGCGAGCTGGGTCGCCGCGGGCGCCCCCAGGTCGGCGAGGAGCCGGCGGGCGAGACGCCGGGCATCGAGCTCCGCCTCGGCCCCGGCCGGACGGGGGCCCGTGCAGGAGGGACAGCCGGTCTCGCAGCCGCAGCCCGCGATCAGGTCGGCGGCGCCCGCCACGAGGTCGTCATGGCGGCGCCACAGTCGCTCGGCCATCCCGACGCCTCCCGGCACCGCCTCGTACAGGTAGATCGTGGGCGCCTCCGCGTGCGGCGAGCGGACCTGCGTGACGAGGCCGAGGTCCCGCGGGTCGACCATCAGGAGCACGCTCGCGACGGTCTGCATCGCCCGACCCGCGCCGAGCAGCGCGACGTCGAGCTCCTCGCGCCGCCACGGCCCGCGGAGACCGTCCGCGGCGACCCAGTAGGCGGTCGTCTGGAGCTCGATCTCGGGCAGGTCGATCGGCCCCCAGCCGACGTTCTCGTCGGTGCCGAACTTGAGCTTCTTGTAGAAGGTCACGAGGCTGGCGACCATGACCTCGCCGTGCAGGCGGCGGCCGCCCGCGGCCGGGGCCTCCGCGAAGACATCGAGCGGCTTGAGGGTGACGGCCCGGTTCGCGTACGTGTAGTGATCGGCGTCGATGCGGTGGACATACGCCTTGCGCTCGCCCCACTCGAGCCGGTCGACGTGGTACTGGGCGGACTCGTGCATGTAGATCGCGTGCTGGTGGACGAGCACCTGGGCGGAGAACAGGTCGACCTCGCCCAGGACGCGCGGGCGGTCCGGCGTGGTGTCGATGATCACGACGTTCTCGGGGGCCGCGGTGCGGAGCGAGATCTCCGAGGCCGGGAAGTTCTCCGAGCTCCAGTACCAGCGGCCATCGTCGCCCTGGTGCACGTGCCCGCTCTCGGCGAGGAAGGCCAGGAGGTCGTCGACGGGCGCCGGCCCGAAGGCCTCGCCCGGCTCGAACGGCATCTCGAACGTCGCCGCCCGCAGGTGCGCGAGAAGGACGTGGAGGTTGTCGGGGTCGATCCGGGCCTCCTCCGGTGTTCTGTCGAGGAGGAACGCAGGGTGGTGGACGACGTACTGGTCCACCGGGGCGGCCGACGCGACGAGGATCGCGACCGAGACGTCCCGCCGCCGCCCGGCGCGCCCGATCTGCTGCCAGGTCCCGGCGATCGACCCGGGATAGCCCGCCAGCACGGAGACGTCGAGGCGGCCGATGTCAACGCCGAGCTCGAGGGCGTTGGTGCTCACGACGCCCATGACATCGCCGGCGCGCAGCCCGGCCTCGATCGCGCGGCGCTCCGTCGGCAGGTACCCGCCCCGGTAGCCGCGGACCCGGGTCCGCGGCCCGTAGTGCTGGCGAAGAGCCTCGCGGAGGCCGGTCAGGACGACCTCCACGGCCGTTCGGGAGCGGGCGAAGACGATCGTCTGGCGGCCGGCCCGGATGAACGGGAGGGCCCAGCGCTGGGCGAGCGTCAACGCCGAGCCGCGCGCGCCCGAGGCGGCATCGATCACGGGCGTGTCGACGAAGAGCACGTGGCGCTCGCCGCCGGGTGCCCCGTTGCGGTCGATGACGATCGGGGCCCGGCCCGTGAGGAGGGTTGCCAGCTCGCCGGGATTGGCGATCGTGGCCGAGCAGGTGACGATCACGGGGTGGGAGCCGTAGTGCGCGCACAGCCGCAGGAGGCGGCGGATGACGTTGGCGACGTGGCTCCCGAAAAGGCCGCGATACGTATGCAGCTCGTCGATGACGATCACCCGGACCTGCTCGAAGAGCTGGAACCATTTCGTGTGATGGGGGAGGATCGCCGCGTGGAGCATGTCGGGATTCGTCACCACGACCTGTCCGGCGGTTCGGATCGAGGAACGGATCGGCGTCGGGGTATCCCCGTCATAGGTCGCCGTGGCGATCGCCAGGCCGGCCGCCTGCGTCAGCTCGCGGAACGCCGTGACCTGGTCCTCGCCGAGCGCCTTCGTGGGGAACAGCCAGAGCGCTCGCGCGGCGGGGTCCTCGGTCAGGGCCTGGAGCACCGGCAGCTCGTAGCAGAGGCTCTTGCCCGAGGCCGTCGGGGTCACGACGCAGACGTCGCGTCCAGCCCGGATGGTCTCAAGGGCCTGCGCCTGGTGGACATAGAGGGCGTCGATGCCGCGCTCGACCAGGGCCGCTCGCAGCCGCGGATCCAGCCAGTCGGGGAACGGCGCGGTGATCGCCTCGCGGGCCGGATCGATCGCATGGTGGAGCACGCCCCGGGCGAGCGACGGCTCGTCGAGCAGGCGGGCAAGAACCGTCTCGACGGCGGCGGGAGCGTAGGTGCGCATGGCCGGCGCCTCCGGTAAAGAGAACGGATGTGCGAAATGGTCGCGAGTGTAGCACCGCCGCGGGGTGGCGGGCGTGCGCACGATCGGCGCGGTCCGTGCCACCTTGTCCGGCACGGCCGGCGGTTTGACACTCCGTCAGCGCGCAGCTACCCTTCGACTCATGCCGCGGCCCCCCAGTCCCGAACCCCGCGACACGCCCGGGTCCACGAAGTCCGCCGACGAGCCGGCCCCGCCCGCAGCGGAGGGCGACCAGCGCGCGCCGGCCGGGGCCCCCTCGCTCGGAGAGCTCGGGATCGCCGGCATCTCGCGCCGCCGGATCGCCTGGATCCTCGTCACGATCGCCGCCGCCTGGATCGTCGTCGGCTTCGCCGGCCAGGCCGCCGAGGCCTCGAAGGCCACCGCGCTCGTGGCCCAGGAGCGAGCCCGCAACGCGGAGGTCGGGGCCCGGACCGACGCCCTCCGCCGGGAGCTCGAGCTCGTGACCCAGCAGCGCTGGATCCTGCAGCAGGCCCGGGCGTACCAGCTGGGGTCGCCGGCCGAGCGGTCGTTCGCCCTTGCACCGAACGCGCCGGCGCTGGCCGCCGATGCCCCCGGCTCGCCGGCGCGTCGCCTGGGAGCGACCGTGGACCGGCCGACACCGCTCGAATCATGGCTCGAGGTGCTGTTCGGGCCCGCGCCCGGCGGCTGAGCGCCCGGACATGCCGCGGCGGCCCGGGAGGCGAGGCCGCGCTCGTGCGCTACAATCGGGCTCCCTGGCAGGGTAGCTCAGCGGCAGAGCAAGCGGCTCATAATCGCTAGGTCACAGGTTCGAATCCTGTCCCTGCTACCAACTCCTCCATCCATCTCTGACCGGCCCCTCGGTGGCTCGCAGCCGGTCGCGCCTTCTCGTCGCCGATCCGCGGGACCCGACGACTCGTAGGTACCAGTGATCCTCCCGACCGCGCGTCGCGGGGAACGGCGCCCGGCAGGCTGTCCGGCGACCCGCTCTATACTCGTCCTCGAGGCCGGCCCCCGGGCGCCGGCTCCTCTGACCCGGAGGCCAGGTTGAACGGCAAGTTCATGCGCAACGGCATCGTGATGCTCGTCCTCGTGGTGGGAACGGTGGCGCTGCTCTACACGTTCCTGATGACGACCCCGAACGAGCAGTCGGTGGCCTACTCCACGTTCCTCTCGAAAGTCTCGAACGGCGAAGTCACCAAGGTCGAACAGCAGGACCTCCGCCTGACGGTCACCGGCAAGGACGGCAAGGAGTATGCCGTGGTCGTCCCCGGCGTCGGCTTCACGAACGTCTTCAACGACGTCGTGACGGCCGCCCAGACGGGCAACATCTCGATGTCCACGATCGAGTTCAGCGGCAAGGAGGCGTCGCAGACGGGGCAGTGGATCAGCGTCCTCATCGGCGCCCTGCTGCCGGTCCTCCTGATCGGCGGCTTCCTCTTCTTCATGATGCGGCAGGCCCAGGGGACGAACAACCAGGCGATGAGCTTCGGCAAGAGCCGGGCCCGCATGTTCCTCGGCAACAAGACCGTCGTGACCTTCGCCGACGTGGCCGGCGTCGACGAGGCGAAGACCGAGCTCCAGGAGGTCGTGGAGTTCCTGAAGTACCCCGAGAAGTTCAACTCGCTCGGGGCCCGGATCCCCCGCGGCGTCCTCCTCGTGGGGCCGCCGGGAACCGGCAAGACGCTCATGGCCCGGGCCGTGGCGGGCGAGGCGGGCGTCCCGTTCTTCAGCATCTCGGGCTCGGAGTTCGTGGAGATGTTCGTCGGGGTCGGGGCCAGCCGCGTCCGGGACCTCTTCGACCAGGCCAAGCGCAACTCGCCCTGCATCGTGTTCGTGGACGAGATCGACGCGGTCGGGCGCCAGCGAGGCGCCGGCCTCGGGGGCAGTCACGACGAGCGCGAGCAGACGCTCAACCAGATCCTCGTCGAGATGGACGGGTTCGATACCAACACCAGCGTGATCGTGGTCGCCGCCACCAACCGGCCGGACGTCCTCGACCCCGCGCTCCTGCGCCCGGGTCGGTTCGACCGCCAGGTCATCCTCGACCGTCCCGACATGAAGGGCCGGGTCGAGATCCTGCGGGTCCACACGAAGGGCAAGCCGCTCGACAAGGCGATCGCCATCGAGGACATCGCCAAGCAGTCGCCCGGCTTCTCGGGCGCAGACCTCGCCAACCTCGTCAACGAGGCGGCGATCCTGGCCGCCCGGCGCAACAAGAAGCTCGTGGGGATGTCCGAGTTCCAGGAGGCCCTGGAGCGGATCGTCGCCGGCCCGGAGCGCAAGAGCCGGGTGATCTCGGACACGGAGAAGCTGATCATCGCCTACCACGAGGGCGGCCACGCGGTCGTGCAGCGGATCCTCCCGAAGTGCGACCCGGTCTCGAAGGTCACGATCATCAGCCGCGGCATGGCGCTCGGCTACACGATGGCCCTGCCGGCGGAGGACCGCTACCTCCAGAGCAAGACCGAGTTCGAGGACAAGATCGCGGGCATGCTCGGGGGCAACGCGTCCGAGCGGCTCGTCTTCGGGGACACGACGACGGGGGCCTCGAACGACATCGAGAAGGCGACCGACCTCGCCCGGCGCATGGTCACCGAGTTCGGCATGAGCGATCGCCTCGGCCCCCTCGCCTTCGGCAAGCGCGACGAGATGATCTTCCTGGGCCGCGAGATCGGCGAGCAGCGCAACTACTCCGACGACGTCGCCAAGCAGATCGACGAGGAAGTCCGGAGGATCATCGAGAGCGCCTACACGCGGGCGTCGGACGTGCTGACCCAGCACCGGGCGAAGCTCGACCTCCTCGCGGCCACCCTGGTGGAGAAGGAGACGCTCGACGGCCCGGAGTTCGAGGCGCTGTTCTCGGACCTCCCGCCGAAGGAGCCGATCCACGGGGTGGTGCCGAGGCTGGCCGAACCCGCCCCCGAGCCCTCGGCCCAGCCCGCCTGACGTCACGCTCGGGCGCGCTCGTCGCGGCACCGGTCGCGTGACCGGCGCCAGCGGGCGCGCGCGGCGTGCCAGAATCGGGCCATGACCAGCCCCATCGCCGCCCCCGACCCCGTCGAGCAGTACCTCCTGGCGAACGCCGAGCGCCGCCTGGACCGCTTCCTCGACTTCCTGCGAATCGCCAGCATCAGCGGGATCCCCGAGCACGCCGCCGACTGCCGGCGCGCGGCCGAGCACCTCGCGAGCGATCTCGAGGCCGCCGGCCTCGAGCACGTCGAGGTGTGCGAGACCGGTGGCCACCCGATCGTCTACGCGGACTGGCTCGGCGCCGTCGGCGCCCCCACGGTCCTCCTCTACGGGCATTACGACGTCCAGCCGGTCGATCCGCTCGACGAGTGGGAGGCAACCCCGTTCGAGCCGGTCGTCCGCGACGGCAGGGTCCTGGCCCGCGGCGCCTCTGACGACAAGTCGAACATCGCGATCGCGACAGCGGCGGTAGAGGCGCTGCTGGCGACCCGGGGTGCGCTGCCGGTCAACCTGAAGGTGGTCTTCGAGGGCGAGGAAGAGTCGAGCTCGATCCACCTCGACCCGTGGCTGGAAGCGAACGCCGGCCGCCTGGCCGCCGACGCGGCGTTCGTGGCCGACTCGGGTTTCTTCGCCGGGAACGTGCCGGCCATCACGGTCGGCCTGCGCGGTATCTGCGCGGCCGAGATCCACGTGCGGGGGCCCGTGCAGGATGTCCATTCGGGAGTGTTCGGGGGCACGATCGAGAACCCCGCCAACGCCCTCGCGGCCATCATCGCGGCCCTCAAGGGGCCCGATGGGCGGATCCGGATCCCGGGCTTCTACGACGACGTCGTCACCCTGAGCGACGATGACCGGGCGGCCGCGGCCGCGTTGCCATTCGACGAGGAGGCCTACCGCGCCGCCCTCGACGTGCCTGTGCTGACGGGCGAAGTGGGCTGGACGACCCTCGAGCGGCGCGCGTCGCGCCCGACGCTCGACGTCAACGGGATCTGGGGAGGCTTCTCGGGCGAGGGCAGCAAGACGATCATCCCCGGCCGCGCCCACGCCAAGATCACCTGCCGCCTCGTTGCCGACCAGGACCCCGATCGCATCTTCGCGCTCCTGCGCGACCACGTGCTGCGCATCGCCCCGCCCGGGGTCACGGTCGAGGTGACGTCGCTGGGCGGGGGCCGGCCGCTGCTGACGCCGACAGACGGCCCGGCGACGCGGGCCTACGCCAGGGCCCTCGAGGAGACCTTCGGGCGGGCGCCGCTCTACGTCCGCGAGGGGGGCTCGGTCCCGGTGGCGGCCAGCTTCGCGGCCATCCTCGGGCTTCCGGTGACCGTCATGGGGTTCATGCCCCCGGACGGCAACTTCCACGCCCCGAACGAGTGGATGGACCTCGCCAACTTCGAGGGCGGGGTGCGGGCCCTCGTCCGCTTCTTCGACGGGTACGCCGCCGCGCCGCGCTGAGGGGTGCCCGGGCGGCGTCGCCGGATGGTACTCCGGTAGGGTGTTCGCCGCGGTTGCCGGTGCTACGATGCCGGGACGGGGGCCTCCCCCCCGCCAGCGACGCCAGGGAGCGTGTGCACGCGTGAGCACCGAAACCGAACAGCCAGCCGTCCGTGGCCAGAAGACGCAGTGGCGTCTGGACGCCGACACCGGGAGCCTCGTGCCCCGCTCGGCGCTCGACGTCCTGGTCAACCTCAACGACCGGATCATCTCCGGCGAGCTCGCCGACTACCAGCCGATCCCGCTCGGGTTCACCCCGCTCGACAAGACGATCGGCATGGGCATCCGCCCCGGTGAGCTGTTCCTGATCGGTGGGGCGCAGGGCACCGGCAAGACGACGATGGCCCTCCAGATGGCCCGCAACGTCGCCTCGGGTGGGCAGGCGAACGTGCTCTTCATCTGCTTCGAGCACGAGGAGCACTACCTCCTCAACCGCCTGATCGCCATGGAGTCCGCGCTGGCCCACCTGCCCCACAAGACCGGGGCGATCAAGATCCAGGACGTCCGCCGGGAGATCCTCGGCTCGTGGGTCGCGGAGGGGCAGGCGGGCGGTGCCCAGCTGGCCGCCAACCCGCGCCTGCGCCCGAGCCTGGACCGGATCGGCCGCTATGGCCAGAACCTCTTCCTCATGCGGGGCACCCAGACCGCCAGCACCGTCGACAACATCCGCCGCCTGGTCCAGATGCACAAGGACCTCTCGGGGGGCCGTCAGCTCCTCGTCGTCGTCGACTACCTGCAGAAGGTTCCCCAGATCCCCGAGCCCAGCACCGAGACCGAGAAGGTCACCGTGGTCGTCAACGGGCTCAAGGACATCGCCCTCGCCGAGCAGGTCGGGATGATCGCGATCGTGGCGGCCGACAAGGAGGGCCTCAAGGCGGCCCGGCTGCGCAACCACCACCTGCGCGGCTCGTCGGCGATCAACTACGAGGCCGACATCATCGTCATCCTCAACGAGAAGTACCACGTCGTGGCCAAGGTCAACATCGAGTTCAACCCCTACCAGGCCCAGCGATTCCGCGACTGGGTCGTGGTCTCGGTCGAGAAGAACCGCGGCGGGCAGGACAACATCGACCTCGAGTTCGAGAAGCACTTCGAGTTCTCGTGCTTCGATCCCACCGGCCGCACCGTCCAGGAGAAGCTCATCGAGGAGCGGCTCTACAACGACTGAGGGGCGTCGAGCTCCGCTCGCACGCAACCGGCGAATCGCGGCTCGAGGGCGACCGCGACGAGGCCGCGCGACGCCGCAAACGGATCTCCGCGCCCTCGGCCCCGGTGACCGCGGGCCCGCGGCGGGGCAGCGCCAGGACGTCGACCGCGGGCCCGCGCTCCGCCGGTGCCGTATCGTTCGCCCATGACCGCCGAGCTGCGCGCCGCCTTTCCGTCCGTCGTCGAGATCGTGGTCGAGATCCCGCGCGGCAGTCGCAACAAGTACGAGTTCGACGAGGAGGCAGGCGTCTTCCGCCTGAACCGGATCCTGTCGTCGGCCGTCTTCTACAACTTCGACTACGGCTTCATCGAGGGCACGCGCGCCGACGATGGCGACCACACCGACGCCCTCCTCATCCTGGACGAGCCAACCTTCACGGGGTGCCACGTCTGGGGCCGTCCTGTCGGCGGCCTCGAGATGCGCGACGAGATGGGCTTCGACTTCAAGGTCCTGTGCGTCGCCATCGGCGATCCCCACCAGGCCCACATCGAGCGGCTGGACCAGGTGCGGCCGCACCGCCTCGTCGAGATCGAGCACTTCTTCCAGACGTACAAGCTGCTCGAGAACAAGGCCACCGATGTCGTCGGCTGGAGCGACCGGGACCGCGCCCACGAGCTCCTCCGCACGGATCGAGCGGCCTGGGAGCGGGAGCGCGCCGACGGCCGCTGACCGGAGGGCGGACCGCCGCTGGTACCCGGAGGGAGCGCCCGGCGACCTCCGCGTCTTCGTCGCCCTGCCATTGGGGGAGGAGGCCCGGACGGCCGTCCGGGCCCTGGTGGACGACGTCCGGGGCGATCGGCGAGTCCCGGAGGCCGGCCGTCTCCGCTGGGCCGTCAGCGAGAACCTGCACCTCACCCTGCGCTTCCTCGGGGCCACGGCACCGGGCCGCGTTCCCGACGTCGCAGCGGCCGCCGCGGCCGCGGCGGCCGCTGCCCCGCGCTTCGAGGTTCGCCTTGCCGGGGCGGGCGCGTTTCCGTCTGATGCCCGGCCGCGGGTCGTCTGGCTCGGGATCGTGGCCGGCGTGCCCCAGCTCCGAGCCCTGGCAGAGATGCTCGGCGACGAGCTCGCCGCGCGGGGGTGGCCGCGCGACGAGCGACCGTTCCGGGCACACCTCACCCTCGCCCGCGCGGATGGCGTCCCCGGCGCCGGTCGGGGAGTCGCCGCCCTCGCCGGGGCGGCTGCGTCGCTGCAGGCGGCCTGGACGGCCGACCGGCTCGTCGTCTACGAGAGCGAGCTCGGTCACGGTCCCGCGCGCTACCGGCCCCTGGCGACGGCGTCTCTCGGCGGGGCGACCTTGCGGCCCGAGCCGCGCGTGGAGTAGCCTCCCTTCCTGGCGCCGCCCCGGCCCGACGGCCCGCCGCCATCCCCGACGTCTTCCAGGAGATGACCGTGGCATCCGAACGGACGAAATACGTGCTCGACGAGGATCGCATCCCGCGGGCCTGGTACAACATCGTGGCGGACCTTCCGGTCGCGCCGCCGCCGGTCCTCCACCCGGGGACCATGCAGCCCATCGGGCCCGCCGACCTGGCCCCGCTGTTCCCGATGGAGCTCATCAAGCAGGTCGTCTCCCCGGATCGCGACATCGAGATCCCCGGGCCCGTCCGCGACGCGTACCGGCTCTACCGGCCCAGTCCTCTCTATCGCGCGCGACGCCTCGAGAAAGCCCTCGGTACCCCGGCCCACATCTACTACAAGTACGAGGGCGGCAGCCCGTCGGGGAGCCACAAGCCGAACACCGCCCTGGCCCAGGCCTTCTACGCTCGCGAGGAGGGTGTCACCAGGCTCGCGACCGAGACGGGTGCAGGCCAGTGGGGCAGCGCCCTCGCGTTCGCCGGTGCGATGTTCGGGCTCGAGGTCAAGGTCTACATGGTCCGGGCCTCCTACGACCAGAAGCCGGGCCGGCGGGTCCTCATGGAGACGTATGGCGCCTCGGTCGTCCCCAGCCCCAGCCCCGACACGGCGTACGGGCGCAGCGTGCTGGCGGAGAACGCCGAGCACACGGGCTCTCTGGGGCTCGCGATCAGCGAGGCGATCGAGGACACCGTCACCCATCCCGGCACGAAGTACGCCCTGGGCTCGGTCTTCGACTTCGTGCTCCTGCACCAGACGGTGATCGGCCAGGAGTCGATCGAGCAGATGGCGATGGCCGGCGAGGAGCCCGACGTCATCATCGGCTGTGCCGGCGGCGGCTCGAACTTCGCCGGCCTCACCTTCCCCTGGCTCGGGCGGATGTTCCGCGACGGGGCCGACTACCGGGTCATCGCCGTCGAGCCCGAGGCCGCGCCATCGCTGACCCGGGGCGTGTACGCCTACGACTACGGCGACACCGCCCACATGGCCCCGATCGTGAAGATGCACACCCTCGGGTCGGGCTTCATTCCGGAGCCGATCCACGCCGGCGGGCTGCGGTACCACGGCATGTCGCCGCTCGTGAGCCTGTTGAAGGAGGAGGGCCACATCGAGGCGCGGAGCGTCCACCAGCGGGCCTGCTTCGAAGCCGGCGTCCTGTTCGCGCGTGCCGAGGGGATCCTGCCGGCGCCGGAGCCGACCCACGCCCTCAAGGTCGCGATCGACGAGGCGCTGGCGGCCCGCGAGTCCGGGGAAGCGAGGGTCATCCTCTTCAACCTCTGCGGGCACGGCCATTTCGACCTCTCGGCGTACGAGCGATATCTCTCGGGCTCGCTGGAGGACTTCGAATACCCGGCCGAGGCCGTCGCCGCGTCGCTGCGCGAACTGCCCGTCATGGTCTGAGCCGGCGCCCACCGATCGGGCGGCGCACCGTGCGCGCCGCCCGCGTCGGCCCCTCGATCGCGTCGTACGATTCGGCAATGCCTCGCCTCGCCTGCTGGAACTGCGGTCGCCAGATCTATGCCACCGCGCCCCTGGAATCCCTCTTCATCGAGGAGCGCCGTTGCCCGCGCTGCGGCGTGCTCATGAACGCCGACCGGCGGGAAGTCGAGCGGCGCAGCCGCATCCGGAGAGAGAACCCGCCCGATGATCCGGGGCCGCCCCCGGATGCGGGCGAACGCCGCGCCGGCGAGCGCCGCCGGGGCGCCCGGCGCCGGCCGGTCTGACCGCCGGTGCGACTGACGCTTCTCGGCCTCGGCCTCGTCGGCGGCTCGGTGGCCCGGGCCGTCCACGGCGCAGGCTGGGAGGTCATCGCCTGGACCCCGTCGGGGACGACTCCGCGCAAGGCCCTCGCCGCCGGCGCGATCGACGGTGCCGCGGCAAGCGTCCGCGACGCTGTCGCGGGCGCCGACCTCGTGGTTCTCGCGGCCCCGCCCGGCGCGAGCCTCGACCTCCTGGACCGGCTCGGCGGCGAGGACCGGGGGGCGCTCGCCGCCGATGCGGTCGTGAGCGACGTCACCAGCACGAAGGTTCTCGTCGGCGAGCGGGCCGCAGCCCGCGGCCTGCGATTCGTCGGCGGTCACCCGATGGCGGGCCGGGAGGTGAGGGGATTCGACGCCGCCGACCCGGCTCTCTTCCAGGATCGGCCGTGGGTCCTCGTGGCGCCGACGGTCGATGACGCGGAGGCCGTCTCCCGGGTCGAGGGCCTCGTCCATGCCTGTGGAGCCAGGCCCGTGCTGATGACCGCGGCGGATCACGACGCCGCCGTGGCGGCTATCAGCCACGTCCCGCTCGTGGTCGCCGCGGCGCTCGTCGAGGCGATGGCCGGCGCCCGGGAGGGGCCCGAACCTGCCGGCTGGCCCGCGGCCGCGTCACTCGCCTCGACGGGTTGGGCCGGCGCGACCCGCCTGGCCCGCGGCGACGCCGCGATGGGCGCCGGGATCGCGCGAACGAACGCCGGCCCGCTGGCCTCACGCCTGCGCGACGTCCGCGACCGGCTCGACGCCTGGATCGACCTCCTGGAACGTCCGGCCGCGGACGGCCTGCCCGACGAGGAGGCGTTGCGCCAGCGCCTGCTCTGGGCCCGCGCCCGTCTCGAGGACCGCGGGTGAGCGAGGAGCGCGTCCTGGTCGTGCCCCGCGACCGGGTCATGGGGCCGCGCGGCTGGCGGGGGATCCTCGCCCTGGACGTGGGCCCCCACCTCGATGTCATCGCCGCCGAGGGCCGCTTCGAGCCGCGGGCGGCGATGGAGCACGATCCACGCTACAAGCAGGTCATCCCGTACCTGGTCCTGCGGGATGGAGGCCGCTACTTCCTGATGCGCCGCACTCGCGGCGGCGCCGACGAGCGCCTCCACGACCGCTTCACGATCGGCGTGGGAGGTCACCTCAACCCGGGTGACGTCGACCTGGCCGGCGGCCTCGCCCGCGAGTGGTCCGAGGAGATCGCGGCCGACTTCGTCCCCGACTTTCGCCTTATCGGCCTCCTCAACGACGACGAGACCGACGTCGGCCGTGTGCACCTGGGCGTGGTCTACGTCGCCGACGCTGCCGGCCGCCGGGTGGCCGTTCGGGAGAGGGAGAAGCTCGCGGGTCGCTTCGCGGAACCGGGCGCCGTCCTGGGGGTCTACGCCCGGATGGAGACCTGGAGCCAGCTGGTCTTCGACTTCGTGCGCCGGCCGGATGCGACCGGCGCGGGCGCAACGAGCTTGGGGCGGGTGGAACCGCAGCGGCACTGACGAGCGGCACTTCCGGCGCCCCGGCGCGGTGATGCGATACTTCGGGCGGAGCCATCAACGTGCGCCGTCTCGCCAACTTCGCCCGCCTCCTCCCGCTCGTGCCCCTCGGGCTCGGGACGATCGGGCTCGTGCTCGGAGCGGCCTCGCCGGCTCGCGGAGCCGATGGCGGCGGCGAGGTCTACGTGCTCCCGACCACCGGCGTCGTCGACGGCGTCATGGCCGGCTACCTCGAGGACGGGATCGCCCAGGCGGATCGCGATGGCGCCGAGGCCGTCGTCGTGAAGCTCAACACGCCCGGTGGAAGCCTCGACGCGACGCAACGGATCACCTCGGCGTTCCTCGAGGCGCCGCTGCCGGTCATCGTGTGGGTGGCTCCCGCCGGCGGTCGGGCGGCCAGCGCGGGCACCTTCATCACGATGGCCGCGAATCTCGCCTGGATGGCCCCGGGCACGAACATTGGGGCCGCCAGCCCGGTCGGGAGCAACGGCGAGGACATCCCGGGCACCCTGGGCCAGAAGGTGAAGAACGACGCGATCGCGAACATGACCGCCATTGCCCAGGCGCGCGGGCGACCCGTGGCCTGGGCCGTGACGACGGTCTCCGAGGCGAAGAGCTACTCGGCGAGCGAAGCGGTCGCCGCCGGGGCGGTCGACGGGATCGCGGCGACGATCGAGGAGGTTCTGCAGGACGCCGACGGCCGGACCGTGATGGTGTCCGGCCAGCCGGTGACGCTGCAGACCGCGTCGGCGACCCCGGTCGAGGTCGGGATCAACCCCCTGCAGGGGTTCCTGCACCTCCTGTCCGACCCGAACATCGCGTTCATCCTCTTCACGGTCGGGTTCTATGCCCTGATCTTCGAGGTCCAGAACCCCAACTTCGTGACCGGAATCATCGGGGCCATCTGCATCCTGCTGGCGTTCGTCGGCTTCGGCAGCCTGCCGCTGAACGTCGCCGGCCTTCTCCTCATCGCCCTCGGTGCCGTCCTCGTCCTCCTCGAGACGCAGGTGACGAGCCACGGCCTGCTCGCCGTGGGAGCCGTGATCTGCCTCGCCCTCGGTGCCGCCGCCCTGTACACGGCGCCCGGCTCGCCGACGGCTCCCGACGTGACGGTGGCCCTGCCGGTGATCGTCGTCATCGTCGCCCTGGCCGGCGGCTTTGCCGCCATGATGTCGATCGTGTCGTACCGGACCCGCCACCTCCCCCAGAGTCCGATCCTCGTCGGGTCGCTCCACGTCGTCGGCGAGGGCGCCAAGGTCGCCCGTCCCATCGACCCGCTCGGGTCGGTCCTTGCCGTCGGCGAGGAGTGGACTGCCCGGAGCGTCGACGGGCGCTCCATCCCCCGCGGCGCCCCCGTCCACGTCGTCCGCCAGGACGGCCTCATCCTCTACGTCGAGCCGGCCGACCCTGCCCCGGCAACCTGACCCGCGCAGTCACCCGAGGAATCGGGAAGGAGCCCGCCCGTGGAGCTCGCCGTCACGATCGTCGTCATCGTGGCCATCCTGCTGTTCGTCCTTATCGTCCTCTACCTGTCGGTCAGGGTCGTGCAGCAGTACGAGAAGATGGTCGTCTTCCGCCTCGGGCGGACGAACGAGCACCTCGTCCGCGACCCGGGCCTCCGGTTCCTCATCCCGATCGTCGACCGGCCGATCAAGGTGGACGTGCGCGAGCAGTTCATCGAGGTCCCCAGCCAGACGACGATCACCAAGGACAACGCGCCCATCAACGTCGACTTCCTGATCTATTGGCGGATCGTCGACCCCTTGAAGAGCATCGTGAACGTGGCCTACTTCGCGGGCGCCCTCCAGGGCGTCGCCACGACCACGCTGCGCGCGGTCATCGGCGACATCCTCCTCGACGAGGTCCTGTCCCGCCGCGAGCAGATCAACGAGGTCCTGCGCACCAAGCTCGACGAGGTGACCGAGCGCTGGGGAGGCAAGGTCACCACGGTGGAGATCCGCGAGATCACCCCGCCGCGCGACGTGCAGGACGCGATGAACCGCCAGCTGTCCGCCGAGCGCACCCGGCGCGCCGTCATCACCGAGTCGGAGGGCCGGCGCCAGTCGGAGATCAACATCGCCGAGGGCGCGAAGCAGGCCGCGATCCTCACCGCCGAGGGCGAGCGGCAGTCGAACATCCTGCGGGCCGAGGGCACGCGGCAGTCCCAGATCCTCAACGCCGAGGGCTTCGGACAGGCGCTGGAGCGGATCTACGCGGCGGCGCGGACGATCGACCAGAAGACGATGCTCCTCCAGTACCTCGAGGCGCTGAAGACGCTCGGCGCGAGCCCGTCGACGAAGATCGTCATCCCGACCGAGTTCACCGAGATCGTCGGGCCGCTCTCCGTCGGCCTCGGGGCCGCGATCGCGGCCGTGGCCGGCAGCTCGGACGCCGACGCGGCGCCGGGCGCCTGATCGGGCTCGGGCTGGTACCACCGGACGGGGGTCGACCGGGACCCCCGTCCGTTACTATTCGCGGCGTTCGGGGGCTCGCTCTCCGGCTCCCGTTCCAGGAATGAGGTTTGGATGGCCGCCAAGATCCTCGTCGTCGATGACGATCCCAACGTCCAGCGCCTGTTGAGCTACACGCTCAAGCAGGAGGGTTACGAGGTCGTGGTCGCCGCCGACGGCGCGGAGGGGTTCAAGGTCTGGGGCCAGGAGCAGCCCGCGCTGATCCTGCTCGACGTCATGCTCCCCAAGCTCGACGGGTACCAGGTCGCGGCGAAGATCCGGGCCGAGGAGGGAACGTCCTCGCACGTCCCCATCATCATGCTCACCGCCGAGGCCGAGGTCGAGCAGAAGATCCGCGGGCTCCGTGCCGGGGCAGACGACTACCTTGTCAAGCCGTTCCATCCGGCGGAGCTGCTGGCCCGGATCAAGAGCCTCTTGGCCCGGTTCGCGCCCAAGGACCTCCTCGTCGGCCGGCCGCCCCTGGGGCGGGTGCTGGCCTTCTACGGGGCCAAGGGCGGGGTGGGGACGACGACGATCGCCATCAACATCGCGATCGCCCTGCAGCGTGAGCTCGGCCGCCGGGTCTGCCTCGTCGACGGCAACCTCCAGTTCGGCGACCATCGCGTCTTCATGGATCTCGGCCTGGACCGCAAGAGCATCGTCGACGTGGTGAGCGCCCCAGCGATCGATGCCGACCTGCTGCGCGGCGTCCTCGTGGAGCACGATTCGAAGATCGACCTCCTCCTCGCGCCACCGACGCCCGAGACCGCCGAGCTGGTGACCAAGGAGCATTTCTCCACGATCATCGACCTCCTGCGCGGCATGTACGACTACGTCGTCGTCGACGTCGACAAGCGCCTCGACGACCTCAACCTCGGCGTCTTCGACATGGCCGAGAGCCTCTACGTCGTGATGACTGCCGACCTGTCGTGCCTGAAGAACGTCCGGCTCGTCCTCGAGACGCTCGGCCACATCGGCTACGAGGGCGATCGCATCAAGCTCGTCCTCAACCGCTCGAACGCCTTCACCGGGATCAACGCCAAGACCGCCGAGGGCGCGCTCAAGCGCCCCATCGACCTCCAGGTCCTCAACGAGTACCGGGGCGCGATCAGCGCCCTGAACTCGGGGGCCCCGGTGATGCTGACGAAGTCGGAGTCGCCGCTCGGCCGTTCGTTCCACGACATGGCACGGGCGATCGACAAGTCGGCGGCCGGCGTCCCGGCGACCGCCGCGGCTCGCTAGGGTCGCATCCGCGCCCGGCGGTCTCGCCGGCGTCGCCCGCCCGGACTCCGGCGCGCGCATGGCGCATGAGCTCGGCCGACCGACCGATGGCCGGGCCAGGACGGGCTGGATAACCGGCTGGTGAGCCGGCGCCGCTACCGTGCGGCCCATGCTCGCGAGCGTCCTCTCGGCGACCCTTCACGGCCTCGACGGCCGGCCCGTCCGCGTCGAGGTGGACGTTGCCCCGGGCCTGCCCGGCTTCACGATCGTGGGCCTTGCCGACGCTGCCCTCCGCGAGGCGCGGGAGCGGGTCCGCGGAGCGCTGCGCAACAGCGGGTTCGTGCACCCGCCACGGCGGATCACCGTGAACCTCGCGCCCGCCGACGTGCCGAAGGCCGGATCGGCCCTCGATCTCGGGATCGCCCTGGCGGTGCTCGTGGGCTCCGAGCAGGTACGGCCGAGCGGGGCATGGGCGCTCCTCGGCGAGCTCGGCCTCGGCGGTGACGTGCGCGTCGTGCCGGGACTGCTGCCGATGGTCCTCGCCCTCGCCCGGCGCGGCGCCGGCCGGGTCGTCGTGCCTGCCGACGGGATCGTGGAGGCGCGCCTCGTCCCGGGCATCGAGGCGATCGCCGCGGCAACGCTTGCCGAGGCCGCCGACATCGTGCGCGGGCGCCGAGTGGCCGGTCACCGGCCGGGCAGCCGGGCCGAGCTCGTGCCGCCCGATGCGACCGCCGAGGTCATGGGGGCGCCCGGCGCGGAGTGGCCGGATCTCGCCGACGTGCGCGGCCTCCTCGAGGCGCGGAGGGCGCTCGAGATCGCCCTCGCCGGTGGCCACGGCCTGGTGCTGATCGGGCCGCCGGGCTCCGGCAAGACGATGCTGGCCAACACGATCCCGGGCATCCTCCCGCCGCTCGATGATGACGAGGCTCTCGAGGCGACGATCGTGGCTTCGGTCGCCGGGGTCGGCCCCGTCCGGGGCCTGGTCCGACGGCGCCCGTTCCGGGCGCCGCATCACACCGCGTCGTACGCCGCCCTCGTTGGCGGGGGCCCGAGCGTACGGCCGGGCGAGGTGACCCTCGCCCATCATGGTGTTCTCTTCCTGGACGAGCTCCCCGAATTCGACCGGGGGTCGCTCGAGGCCCTCCGGCAGCCCCTGGAGGAGGGGAGGGTGGCAGTGGCGAGGGTCGGGCGGGCCGTCGTCTTCCCCGCGCGATTCCAGCTGGTCGCGGCCATGAACCCCTGTCCCTGCGGCTGGGACGGGGATCCCGCCGGGCGTTGCGGCTGCGCGAGCGGCGTCCCCGAGCGCTACCGGGGCCGCATCTCGGGCCCCCTGCGCGACCGCATCGACCTCTGGGTGAGCGTGCCCCGCCTCAGTCCCCGCGAGCTCCTCCGGCTCGCCTCGCCGGAGTCGTCGGAGGCCGTGGCGGGCCGGGTCGGTCGCGGCCGGGCCCGCCAGCTCGCGACTCGCGCTCGCCTGAACGGCCGCCTCCGTGGCCGCGCCCTGCGAGCGGCGGCGGACCTGGATCGCAGGGCGGAGGGTCGGGCCGTTGCCCTCGCCGAGGCCGCCGGGATGACCGCCCGGTCGACGGAACGCCTGGTGCGGGTCGCGCGGACCATCGCCGACCTCGCCGAGTCGGAGCGGGTGGAGCCGGTGCACCTCGAGGAGGCGGCCAGGTTCCGACCACCGGCCGGGGTCGCGGGCGCGGCGGTGCAGGGCGTGGCCTGACGATGCTCGGGATCGGGCGGGGCGGCCCCTTGGCCGGAACGGATCCATCGGCCGCCGGCGTCGCCGGCGCGCCAGCGCCTGCGGCCGCGGTGGCCGGGCCGGACGGGAGGCCTGCCGTGACATCCGCGCCCGAGCGAGGGCCATCGACACGCGGTCCCCGGGGCGAGCGCGAGGCGTGGATCGCCCTGGCGGCCGTCGACGGCCTCGGGCCGGTGACGTTCGGTGTCCTGCTCCGCGCGTTCGGGTCCGCTCGCGGGGCCCTGGCCGTCGCGAGCCGGCGCGGCGGCGCGGCCCGGGTGGCGACCGCGTGCGCGGGCGAGGGACTTCGAATGGCTCCCGACGTGGCCGCCCGGATCGCCTGCGCCCGGGATGGGGTCAGCGGCCTGATGGCTCGGCTGGATGCGCTCGGGCTGGCCGCCATCACGGCCGAGGACGAGCGCTACCCGCGCCGGCTGGCGGCGATCGAGCTGCCGCCGCCCGTCCTCTTCGTGGCCGGCGATCCGCTCGCCTGCGCCGCCGAGCGTGCCGTCGCCGTTGTCGGGACGCGCCGACCGACCGACGACGGGCGCCGGGCCGCGTCGCGGATTGCGGGGGCGCTAGCCGCGGCCGGGGCAACGGTGGTCTCCGGGCTGGCCGTCGGGATCGACGGATCGGCACATGCCGGCGCCCTGCTGGCGGGCGGCGTCACGGTCGCCGTTCTGGGCAGCGGTCACGCCCGGCTGTATCCGCGGGTGCACGGCGACCTGGCGCGCGAGATCGTCCGGGCCGGGGGCGCGATCATCGCCGAGCTCCCGCCGGATGCCGCCCCGCACCCGGCCGGCTTCCCGCGCCGCAACCGGATCATCTCGGGGCTCGGCGCGGCGACGGTCGTGGTCGAGGCCGGGGAGCGGAGCGGGGCGCTCGTCACCGCGAGCTGGGCCCTCGAGCAGGGTCGGGCCGTGTTCGCGGTGCCCGGCCCGATCGACCGGCTCCAGTCGGTCGGCTGCAACCGCCTCCTCCGCGAGCATCCCGGGGAAGTGCGGATCGCAGCCGGGCCGGACGAGCTGCTCGAGGACCTCGGATACGGCCTGCCGCTCGTGACCCGCCCTCGGCGGCGCGAGCGGAGCGAGGCAGCCCGACCGGACGCAGGTGCCGTGATGGCTCGCCTCGGGTCGGCCGAGCTGACGGTCGTTCGTCGCCTGCTGGCGGGCCCCGCGACGGCGGACACGCTCGCGGACGGGGCCGAGCTGGCCGGGGCCACCGTGCTGGCGGTCCTGACCCGCCTCGAGGAGGAAGGCCTCGTCGCGGGGGCGTTCGGCCGCTACCGCCTTGCCGGCGTGCTGGCCGGCGTGCGCGCCGGCGGCGACCGCCGCCCGGCACCGGGAGCGTGAGGGTGACCATCGTCCCGTGGCGGCAGTGGACGGCCGATGCTAGCGTGGCCAACCGTGATCCGCGACGCCGTCATCCACCTGCTGAACGATCAGCCCCTGCTCGCCGACCTGGCCACCCTGCCCCTCCCGGGCGACGTGACCCTCATCTGCACGAACCTGCGGGCAAGGAACCAGCGGCCGCCGATCTTCGCCGATCGCGGCGACTCGACGTTCGTCTTTCCCTACTCCCAGGTGCGGTTCGTCGAGATCCCGGTCGAGATCGCGGCCGATCGGGACATGCCGTTCGGCCCGCCCTTCGGCGCGGGCGAAGGCGAGGAGATCGAGCTGGACCAGGAGCTTCTGCGGCGCGTGCGCGAGCTCTGATCCGCGACGGCGGCGGTCCCGTCGCGGGGAGCCGTGAGCGGCGTCGCGCACGCTCACGCGGGCGCGGCGGCGTAGCCGCGACGTGCCGGTCGGCCGGATCTCGGTGCTAGACTCGGGCGCCATGAGTCGAAATCTCGTGATCGTGGAGTCGCCGGCAAAGGCGAAGACGATCGAGCGCTACCTCGGGAGCGACTATGCCGTCCTCGCCTCGTACGGCCATGTCCGCGACCTCCCCGAGAACCCCGGCAAGGGCAAGTTCGGGGTCGACGTCGACAACGGCTTCACGCCCGAATACGTGATTCCCGACGAGCGGACTCGGCGGCACGTGAGCGCGATCGAGCGGGCAGCCCGCGGGGTCGATCGCGTCTTCCTGGCGACCGACCTCGACCGCGAGGGAGAAGCCATCGCCTGGCATGTCGCCGAGGCCGCCGCGCTCCCGGCCGGGAAGCTGTCGCGGGTCACCTTCAGCGAGATCACCGAGCCCGCGATCCGCCGGGCATTCGCCAATCCCCGCCAGATTAACCAGGACCTCGTCGACGCCCAGCAGGCGCGACGGATCGTCGACCGCCTCGTCGGCTACACGCTCAGCCCGCTCATCTCGCGCAAGGTTCGCTCGGGCCTGTCGGCGGGGCGCGTCCAGTCGGTGGCGGTCAGGCTCGTCGTTGAGCGGGAGCGCGAGATCCGGGCCTTCGTCGCCCGCGAGTACTGGACGATCGAGGTGATCCTGCTCGCCCCGGACGGGACGCTGTTCGGGGCCGACCTCGTCCGCCTCGACGGGAGCAAGCCGGAGATCGGCGACGCCGCAACGGCGGACGAGCACGTGCGAGCCCTGGGGGCGAGCCGCCCGGTCGTGAGTGAGATCGGGACGAAGAAGAGCAAGCGCAGCCCGGCGCCGCCATTCACCACGTCGACCCTGCAGCAGGAGGCCAGCCGGAAGCTCGGCTTCAGCCCCAAGCGGACCATGGCCGTCGCGCAGCGGCTCTACGAGGGCGTCGCGACGCCGGAGGGGCAGGTCGGCCTCATCACGTACATGCGCACCGACTCGGTCGCGATGGCGGGCGAGGCCCTCGGCGATGCCCGTGGCGTGATCGCCGCTCGTTTCGGGGCCGCGTACACGATGCCCAAGGGCCGTGTCTACCGGACGAAGTCGCGCAGCGCCCAGGAGGCCCACGAGGCGATCCGGCCGACATCGTTCGGGCGGGACCCGGAGGCCCTCGCGAGCCACCTTGGTCGCGACGAGGCCCGACTCTACCGTCTCATCTGGCAGCGGGCGCTGGCCAGCCAGATGAAGGAGAAGGAGCTCGAGACGGCCACCGTCGACCTGGCCGCCGGCCCCTACGGGTTGCGGGCGACCGCGACCCGTACGCTCTTCGACGGGTTCTCGGCCGTGTACACGGAGGGCCGCGACGACGCCGAGGACGAGGCCGAGCGAACGCTGCCACCCCTCCGGGTCGGCGACGTCACGTCCGTGGACCGGGTCGTGCCGGGCCAGCACTTCACCGAGCCGCCGCCTCGCTACACCGAGGCGAGCCTCGTGAAGGCGCTCGAGGAGAACGGCATCGGCCGTCCCTCCACCTACGCCGCCACGATCTCCACGATCGTCGATCGCGGCTACGTCGCCATCCGCGAGCGCCGCCTCTACCCGGAGCCGGTCGCGGAGGTCGTGACGGACCTCCTGGTCGATCACTTCGGCGCCTACGTGGACCTCGCCTTCACCGCGCGCATGGAGGAGGAGCTTGACGAGGTGGCCCGTGGCGAGCGGGCCTGGGTGCCTCTCCTCCAGGAGTTCTACGCTCCCCTCCGCGTGCTCGTGGACACGAAGCGCCGGGAGCTGCGCCGCCGCGACTTCACGACCGAGCCGACCGACGAGGTCTGCTCCCTCGGCCACCCCATGGTCATTCGCCTCGGACGAAACGGCCGCTTCCTCGCCTGCTCCGCGTTCCCCGAGCACAAGGAGTCACGGCCCCTGCCCGGCGAGGAGGCCGACGTACCGGCCCTGCCCGGCGTCGGCGAGCCGTGCCCGACGTGCGGCGCCGCCGACGGCGGCGAGCTCGTGGCCCGGCGGGGGCGGTTCGGGCCCTTCGTCGGCTGCAATCGCTATCCCGCGTGCGACTACATCAAGAAGGACGGCCCGCCGCCGCCGGCCCAGCTGCCGTTCACCGTCGCATGTCCGACATGCCATGAGGGGCACCTCGTCGCCCGCCGGGCACGGCGTACCGGGTCGGTGTTCTGGGGCTGCTCGCGCTATCCGACCTGCCGCTTCACCACGTCACGCGAGCCGCTGGGTCCCGTCCACGACCCGGATGGAGGGCCGCTCGTCGGGGCCGACGCAGGGTCGGCGTTGTGCCTCGGCTGCGGCGCCACCGTTCCGCTCGAGGGCCAGTCGCTGGAACCCGGCCGCCGCATCGCCGGCGGGACGCCGGACCCCGCCGCCCTGCAGCGGCCGGCCAGGGGGCGCGAACGGGGCCGGCCACGAGGGTCCTCCGCGACGAAGCGTCCCCAGCGATCAGGGACCCCTCGGGCCCGGGCGGCGCGCCCGGCGTGAACGGCGCCGACGCCCTCGAACGCTACCTGGCGAGCCTCGCCGCCCGTGACGCATCCCCGCACACGCGCCGGGCCTACGCCACCGCGCTGGCCGCCTATCTCGAGTGGCTCGACGCGGCCGCCATCGACTGGCGAGCTCCCGAGAGGGCCGCCCTCCGCTCGTACCTGGCGGCGCTCGGCGACGGCCACGCCCGCACGACCGTGGCCCAGCGCATGGCGGCCATCCGCTCCTTCTATCGCTGGGCCGGCCGCGTCGGGCTTGTCGGCGCCGACCCGTGGGCCGCCCTCGCGACGCCGCGCCGGCCCCGCCGTCTGCCGGCGGTGCTCGCGTCCGACCAGATCGAGCGCCTCCTGGCCGCCGCCGCGGAGCGGCGGCCGACCGCGCCCGGTGGCGACCACGGTGCGCCCGTCCGGGGTGGCCTGCGCTTCGCCCTGGCCCTGCGCGACGTGGCCCTCGTGGAGACCGCCTACGCCGCCGGCCTGCGGATCAGCGAGCTCGCCGGGGTCCGGCTCGGCGGCGTGGACCTCGCGCGGGGCGAGATCCGGGTCACCGGGAAGGGCCGCAAGGAACGGGTGAGCCTCCTGGGCCGGCCGGCGTGCGCCGCCCTTGCCACCTACATCAGCGACGGCCGACCGGCCCTGCTCGCGCGATCGGTCAGCCCCGTCCGGCGATCCGACGCCCTCTTCGTGAACCACCGGGGTGGCCCCCTGGGCCCGCGCGGCATCCGCTATCGCCTCCACCAGGCCGCGGTCAGGGCCGGCCTGCCGGACGACGCCTCGCCGCACACGCTCCGCCACTCCTTCGCGACCCACCTGCTCGAAGGGGGCGCCGACCTGCGGGTCGTGCAGGAGCTGCTCGGCCACGCGGACCTGGCGACGACGCAGATCTACACGCACGTCGCGCCGGGACGCCTGCGCAGCGTCTATCGCCGCGCCCACCCGCGGGCGGGCGGCGCGGAGCCCGGGTGAGCGCGACCACCCGCGACCTCGCCCGCGCCGGCATGGTCGTGACCGGCGCCCTCTTCGCATCGCGGATCCTGGGCTGGGTGCGGGTCGCGGTCATCGCCGCCAGCCTCGGCATCACCCGCGACCTCGACATCTACACGGCGGCATTCCGGATTCCGGACTTCCTGTTCCAGCTGGTGGCGGCCGGCGCCCTCGCGTCGGCGGTCATCCCCGCGATCGCGGCCCTGGTGGCGTTCGGCCAGAGCGAACGGGCCTGGCGGGTGGTCTCGACCATCGCCAACCTGCTCCTGCTCCTGCTCACGACGTTCGCCCTGGTGACGTTCGTGGCCGCGCCGGCGATTGCCCCCCTCATCGCCCCCGGCTTCGACGCCGCGGATACGGAGCGCCTGGTCCAGCTGACGCGCATCCTGCTCCTGAGCCCGATCTTCCTCGCCCTCTCGGCCGTCGCGACGAGCATCCTCAACTCGGCCGGCCGGTTCGCCGTGTCGGTGACCGCGCCGATCGTCTACAACCTCGTGATCATTGCGGCGGCCATCCTGCTCGTCCCCTCGTTCGGCCTGGCCGGGCTTGCCTGGGGCACGGTCGCGGGCGCGGCGGCGACCCTCCTCGTCCAGGTCGTGCCGGTCTTCCGCCAGACGGGGTTCCGCTATGCGCCCCGGATCGACCTCCACGACTCCGAGGCCCGGCACACGCTGGTTCTCCTGGGGCCGCGGGCGATCGGGTTGGCAGGCAGCCAGCTGACCCTGCTGCTCCTGACGATCCTCGGCTCGACGCTCGCCGCCGGCGCGATCGGCGCGTTCGGCCTCGCCTTCGTGATCTTCCAGATCCCGCTCGGGGTGATCGCGTACCCCCTCGGCATCGTCGCCCTCCCGGCCCTGTCCCAGCGGGTGGCGGCCGGCGAGATCGACGAATACGTCGCCATGGTCTCCCGCGCGCTCCGGCTGCTCGGCTTCGCGATGCTGCCCCTCGCCTGCATCGCCGCGGGCCTTGCCCTCCAGGTCGTCGATCTCGTCGTCGACTTCGGGCGCGTCGAGCCGTCGGGGATCACGCTGACCGCGGCCGCGTTCGTGGGGTTCCTCGGCGCGCTCCCGTCGGAGGCCATGATCATCGTGCTCTCGCGAGCGTTCTTCGCCGCCCGCAACACGTGGATCCCGGTGCTGGCCGCGCTCGCGTCGGTCGTGGTGGCGATCACGACGGCAACCCTGCTGATCCGGCCGCTGGGCATCCTCGGGCTCGCGCTCGGGGTGGCCGTCGCCTCGTGGGTGGAGGCGATCCTGTTGCTCGCCGCCTTCCGCCACCGGCACGCGGGCTTCGGCCTGCTCCGCCTCGGCCGCGCCTACCTCTGGTACCTCGCCGCGGCCGTCATCGGCGGGCTGGTCGCCGAGCGGGCCTATGACCTCATCGCGGGAGCGATGGCGCCCGACCCCGGCGCGCTGCTCGCGGCCCTGACCCTGGGCGCGGCGGGGACGGTGGGGCTGGCGGTGTATGCCGCGCTGTGTGCCGTCCTCCGGGTGCCCGAGCTGGGTGTCACGGTCCACCTCGTGCGGGTCGGCCTCCACCGGGGCGCGGCATGACGGCCGGGCGCGAGGGCGGGGTTGACCCGGCGGCGGACCCGGGACCGGCCGCCCCGGGACCGGCCGCCCGGCGGCGGACCCGGGACCAGCCGCCCCGCGACCGTCGGCCTCGGGACCGACCCCGTCCGGCCTGGCCGAGGCCGCCGACATCGGCCGCCGGGCCGAGGCCTGGGACGCGTTCGTCGAGCGCACCGAGCACGGCTCGTACCTGCAGCTCGATGGCTGGGCCCGGGTCAAGGCTTCCAACGGGTGGGTCGCCCGCCGCATCGTGGCCGGCTCGCCAGGCGCCCGGATCGGCATGCAGGTGCTGCTGCGCCGGCCCCGCCCCCTGCCGTGGGCCTTCGCGTACGCGCCGCGGGGGCCCGTCGCGGAGGCGTGGACGGCTGCCTCGATCGCGGACCTGTCGCTGGCGCTGCGGGCGGCGCGGGCCGACCTCGGACGCGTCTCTCACGTCCGCATCGACCCCGAGGTGGAGGCTGACGGACCGCACGACGCCGGGGGCGCGCTGCGGGCGGCGCTCGCAGCCGCGGGCTGGCGTCCGTCGCCATCGGTTCAGCCGCCGACGAGCCGCGTCATCGACCTGGAGGCCGGCGAGGACGCTCTCTGGTCGGATCTGCGCAAGAAGTGGCGCCAGTACGTCAACAAGGCCCGGGCTGGTGGCGTGACCGTCGTCGAGCTGCCCGGCGACCCGATCCCGCCGTTCTACGCGATCTACCGCGAGACCGCCGACCGGGCCGGGTTCCTCATCCGGGTCGAGCAGGCCTACCGCGACGTCTATGCGGCCTTCGGCCCGGCCGGGCGGGCCCGGATCCTCTTCGCCGTCGGCCCGGACGGGACGCCCCTGGCGAGCCTCTTCCTCGTTCGCTGCGGACGGCGGGTGGTGGAGCCCTACGGAGGAATGACGGTGGCCGGCGCCGACCTGCGGGCGAACTACCTTCTCAAGTGGGAGGCGATTCGAGGCGCGCGTGCGGAGGGCGCGGCGACGTACGACCTGTGGGGTCTCGCAAACCCCGGGATCGCCCACTTCAAGGCCGGGTTCGGCGGACGCGAGGTCCGCTACGTCGGCGGCTGGGACCTCGTCCTCGACCCGCTCGGGCGGCGCGTCTACGACGTGGCGCAGCGGGCGCGGGTGCGCTGGGCCCGCTCACGGGCCGGTCTCGGTTCCGGGGGCGGGCGCGCCGCCGGGACGGCCGACGGCGCGGACGCGGGATGACGACGTCCACCCCGGGCGCCCGAGGGACCGCGCCGATGCGGGTGGTCCGCGAAGCCGGCCGGGAGGAGGCTGGCCGGCTGGGACGCGCGCACCGTGGAGGTCCCCGGGGGGGACGTCCAGCAGTCGCTCGCCTGGGCGGCCCACCGCGAGGGCACGGGATGGGAGGCCCACCGCCTGGTGCTCGACGACGGCTCAGCGGCACTGGTCCTGGGCCGCCGCTGGCGGGTCGTCGGCGGCGGCCGAGCCTACGTTCCCAAGGGTCCCGTGGCGGCGGGGGCCGGCCCGGGGGCGGTGGCGGCGCGCCTGGCCGCGATCGCGGCCTGGGCCCGGGACGCCGGCTTCGACGTGATCGCCAGCGACGCGGAGGTCGCCGAGGCCTCCGGCTACCCGGCGCTGCTGGCGGCCCTCGGGTTCCGCCCGATCGAGGAGATCGGGCCCTCGCGGCACCGGGTGGGCGTGGCCATTCCGCGGGGCTCCGACGATGCCACCCTGCTCGCCGGGATCGCCCGCGCCACCCGCCAGCGATTCGGCGCCGCCGAGCGCCGGGGGACTCGCGTCGTCCGTCACGACCGCGGCGGTCCGGCCACGCTCGCCGGGACCGAGCCTCCACCCGCGGGTCGTCCCGGCGAGGCCGCGGATGAGGCCTTCGGCCGGTTCCACGCCCTGCTGGTCGCCACCGGCGCCCGCCGCGGCTTCGGGATCGGGAGCCGGGCCGCCGCCCTGGCCTGGTGGCGAGCCGGCCTCGACGCCGGGCATCTCCTCCTCCTGGAGGCGCGCGCCGCCGACGACGCGTACCTCGGGGCCGCGATCTTCTACCGCCACGGCGAGCGGCTGACCTATGCTCATTCGGCCGACGTCGTCGAGCTGCGCCACGCTCATCCGGGTGCGGTCCACCTGGTCCTCTGGAGGGCGCTCCAGCTGGCCGCCCGCGAGGATCGCTCCGAGCTGGACCTCGGTGGCGTCGACGTCCGCGGCGCCCGTCACGAGCCTGGCCCAGGTGACCCGATGTACGGACTCCTCGAGTTCAAGCGCTCCTTCGGCGGCCAGTGGATCGCGCTCGCCGGCGCCCACGAGAAGGTGCTGCGGCGGCCGCGTCACGCGCTCGTCACGGCCAACGCACGGGTCGTCCGCGCCGTCCGCTCGATCGCCCGGACCAGCCGGGGCGCCACGGGGGGGACGGGAGCGTGAGCGCGCCGACCTCTCTCCCGGAGGCGCTGGCGGCCGCCGAACCGAGGGAGCCCCGGCCGCTGGCCGGCCTCGTGGAACGGCTGGCGATCGCGGGCCGATTGCGTACGGCCGGGACGCCGGGGGTGGCGCTCCCGACGGGCGGCGTCCGCGGCATCGCCCACGACTCGCGCCTCGTGCAGCCGGGCTGGGTGTTCGTGGCCATCACCGGCGCCCACGCCGATGGCCACGAGTTCGTCGGCCGGGCGGTCGCCGCCGGCGCGGTCGCGGTCGTCGTGGAGCGCCCCCTCCCCGACGCGGCGCCCGCGGTGCAGCTCCTCGTCGACCGCAGCCAGCACGCCCTCGCCGTGGTGGCCGCCTGGTGGTATGGCGATCCGGGCCGGGAGCTCGGGGTGGTCGGCATCACCGGGACCGACGGCAAGACGACGACGGCTGCCATGGCCGTGGCCGCGCTGGAGGCGGCCGGCCTGCGGGTCGGCCTGGTCAGCACGGCCGAGCAGAAGATCGGGCGCTTCCGAGCGGAGACCTCGGCCCACGTCACCACGCCGGAGGCGCCGGAGCTGCAGCGGGCCCTGCGGGCGATGGCCGGCGCGGGCGACGCCTGCGCCGTCGTGGAGTCCACGTCGCACGGCCTGGCCCTCGAGCGGGTAGGGGCGATCCCCTACGACGTCGCGATCTTCACCAACCTGAGCCACGAGCACCTCGAGTTCCACGGGTCGTTCGCTGCGTACCGGGCGGCCAAGCTGACACTGTTCGAGCGCCTGGCCCGGCCACCCGATCGCCCGCCCAAGCCGGCGTCGCTGCCCGGGGGCCGCTCGTGGCCCCGCGTCGGGATCGTCAACATCGACGACCCGGAAGGGAGCCTGTTCGCGGCCGCCACGCGCGAGGCGGGAGCACGCCTGCTGACCTTCGGCGGCGCACCCGCGGCTGACGTTCGGGCGTTGCGCCTCGGCCAGTCGCCAGCCGGCCTCCGGGTCGAGGTCGCCACGCCCCGTGGACGGCGCGAGTTCGCTCTACCGCTGCTGGGAAGGTTCAACGTGGCCAATGCCCTGGCCGTGGTCGCCCTCGGCGAGGCGCTCGAGCTCGAGCCCGAGGCCGTCGCCGCGGGGCTCGCCGCCTTCACCGGCGTCCGCGGCCGCATGGAGCGGGTGGACCGTGGCCAGCCGTTCACGGTCGTCGTCGACTACGCCCATACGCCGGCCTCGCTGGGGGCCGCGCTCGACGCGCTGGCGCCCCTGGTGAGCGGCGACGGCGGTCTCGTGGCCGTCTTCGGGTCGGCCGGCGAGCGCGACGTGGGCAAGCGGGCGATCCAGGGCCGGGTGGCGGCGGAGCGCTGTCGCCTCGTCGTCGCCACCGACGAGGACCCCCGGCGCGAGGACCCGGCCGCAATCCTCGAGCAGATCGCCGTCGGCGCCGAATTGGTGGGCATGCGCCGCGGCGAGAACCTGCTGCTGATCGCCGATCGCGAAGAGGCCATCCGGGCCGCGTTCGAGCGGGCAAGGAGTGGCGACGTCGTGATCCTCGCCGGAAAGGGCCACGAGCGGGCCATCCTGTACGCCGACCGCGAGCAGCCGTGGGACGAGCGCGCGGTGGCGGAGCGGGTCCTCGGGGAGCTCGGGTTCGAGCGGGGAGGCTGACCCGGGCGACACCTGACCGTGGTGTCCCGCGGGTCGTCGCCGGAGAGGCCGACGAGATCGGCGGAGCGGCCTCCGGTGACGGCCCTGCTATCCTCGCCGGACCGATGTCGATCGAGCAGCTCCCCGCCGCCGCGCCGTCGCCGGCCGAACCGCCGGCGGCCAAGCCTCGGCGCGCCTCGCCGCGGCGCGGTCGGGGCGACGATCGGCCGCTCCCGGTCCTGCGCCGCGAGCTCCTGGCCACGGTGGCCGCCCACACCCCCGGCGTGGACGCGACGTCCGTCGCCCGGGCCTTCGACTTCGCCGTGCTCGCCCACGAGGGCCAGGTGCGGGCGACCGGCGAGGCCTACGTCACCCATCCGATCGCCGCCGCCTTCACCCTGGCCGATCTCGGCCTCGACAGCGCCGCCATCGCGGCCGGGCTCCTCCACGACGTCCCGGAGGACACCGAGTACGGCCTGTCCGACATCGAGGAGCAGTTCGGGCCGGAGGTCGCCCAGCTCGTCGACGGGGTGACGAAGCTGTCGAAGTTCTCCACTCACTCCCACGAGGAGCGGCAGGCCGAGAACATCCGCAAGATGCTGCTGGCGATGGCCCAGGACATCCGGGTCGTCCTGATCAAGCTCGCGGACCGCCTCCACAACATGCGCACCCTGAGCGGCCTGCCGCCCGAGAAGCAGACCCGCATCGCCCGCCAGACGATGGAGATCTACGCCCCGCTCGCCGAACGCCTCGGCATCTGGCAGGTCAAGTGGGAGCTCGAGGACCTCTCGTTCAAGTACCTCGATCCCGAGCGCTACCGGGAGCTGGCCGCGAACCTCGACACCCGCCGCCGCGGCCGCGAGACCTACATCGAGCGGGCGCTGGCGGTGCTCACGCCGGAGCTCCACAAGGCGGGCATCGAGGCGGACCTCAACGGCCGGCCGAAGCACCTCTACAGCATCTGGAAGAAGATGCAGCGCAAGTCGGCGGCCTTCGGCGAGATCTACGACGTCTACGCCGTCCGTCTCCTCGTCGACGAGGTGCGGGACTGCTACGCCGCCCTCGGCGTGGTCCACAGCCTGTGGAAGCCGATCCCGGGCCAGTTCGACGATTACATCGCCGTGCCCAAGCCGAACGGCTACCAGAGCCTCCACACGGCCGTGATCGCCCTCGACGGCAAGCCGCTCGAGATCCAGATCCGGACGCACGCGATGCATGCCGTGAGCGAGGTCGGCATCGCCGCCCACTGGCGCTACAAGGAGGGCTCGCGGGCCGAGCGCGACTACGACGCCAAGCTCGCCTGGCTGCGCCAGCTCATGGACTGGCAGCGCGAGGTCAGCGACGCCCGCGAGTTCGTCGAGGGCATCAGGCTCGACATCTTCCAGGACCAGGTCTTCGTCTTCACCCCCAAGGGCGACATCAAGGACCTGCCGGCGGGCGCGACCCCGCTCGACTTCGCCTACCGGATCCACACCGACGTCGGGCACCGGACGATCGGGTCGAAGGTCAACAACCGCCTCGTGCCGCTCGACTACCGGCTGCGCAACGGGGACATCGTGGACATCGTGACCACGAAGGCGGAGCACGGCCCGTCGCGCGACTGGCTGTCGATCGTCCGGACCTCGCACGCCCGCGAGAAGATCCGCCAATGGTTCAAGAAGAAGGACCGCGACGAGAACATCGTCCACGGCCGGGAGTCCCTCGAGCGCGAGCTCAAGCGGCTCGCCCGGACCGCGATCCCCGTCGTGGGCCACGAGCGCCTGCTCGAGGTGGCCCGGCCCTACGGCCACGATAGCCTCGACGACTTCTACGCTGCGATCGGGTACGGCGCGATCTCGGCCCAGTCGGTCGTGATGAAGCTCGGGGTCGTCGACGACGGGCAGCTGGCCCTGCCGGTCACCGCGCCGACGCCGGCCCGGACCGGCGGCGTTCGCGTCAAGGGCGTCGGCGACCTGCTCGTCCGCTTCGGGAAGTGCTGTCACCCGATCCCCGGCGACCCGATCGTGGGCTTCATCACGCGCGGCAAGGGGGTGACGGTCCACCTCAACCGCTGTCCCACCGTCGTCAACGAACGCGAAGTGGCCCGCCTCATCGACGTCGAGTGGGAGGCGGCTCCCACCCAGACGTACCCCATCGCGATCCGGGTGGAGGCGCACGACCGCCAGGGGCTCCTCAACGACATCGCCGGGGCGGTCGCCGAGAGCAAGGTCAACATCCTGGCGGCCAACGTCGCCGTCACCCACGACCACACGGCCGTCGTGGTCGCCACGCTGCAGGTCGCCTCGGTCTCGCAGCTGGCGCGGGTGATGGGGCGCATCGAGCAGGTCAAGGACGTCATCTCGGTCCAGCGGGACCTCGGATAGGCGGGGGACCGGGGCCTGCGCGCCGCGATCGGCGCGGGATCCCGGCACCGGCAGGGTCGGGCCGCACGAGCGGCAGGCCATGGGAGGAATGCGATGGGCGGCATCACCGACTGGCTGCGATCCGTGCTCGGCAGGGAGCCCGATAAGCCGCGGGACGCCAAGGAGGAAGAGGAGTTCGAGGAGGACGTCGCGATCGAGCACCTGCAGGACAAGATGCTCGACGAGAAGACCGAGGCGGTCTACAAGCTGACCGATACGCCGGGCTCGGGACGCGATTCGATCTTCTGACGTCCGGCCGGCTCCATGGCCGGCCGCTCTCATCGAGCCCTCGATCCCGGAGTCCGTATCGCCGGCCCGGGAGCTGGTGCGAGCGCACCCGGGAGGGCTCCCGGTCGGCCAGCTAGACTTGCCGGCGATGCCGACGTTCCGCGCCCCCAGGGGCACGCGCGACCTCCTGCCCGCCGAGCGCGCGACCCTCGCCCGCCTCGAGCGGATCGCCCGCGACCTCGCCGTCCGCTACGGCTATCGCGAGATCGAGACGCCGCTCTTCGAGCAGGGCGGCGTCTTCGAGCGCGGGATCGGCGAGGTCACCGACGTCGTGGAGAAGGAGCTCTTCCGCGTCCTTCCCAGCCGCGGCGAGGAGCGCGAGCGCTGGGCCCTGCGCCCGGAGGCGACCGCCGGCATCTGTCGGGCGTATGTCGAGCACGGGATGCAGACGTGGCCACAGCCCGTCAAGCTCAGCCTGGTCGGCACGATGTTCCGCTATGACCGTCCCCAGGCGGGCCGCTATCGCCAGTTCTGGCAATGGGACGCGGAGGCGATCGGCGACGCGGGTCCGGCCGTTGACGCGGAGCTCGTCGAGCTGGGGGCCCGCTTCTACCGCGACGCGGGGCTCGCCGACGTGGAGGTCCACCTCAACTCGATCGGCGACCCGGCCTGCCGACCGGCCTATCTCGTCGAGCTCGAGGCCTACTTCCGGCGCCACGAGGACGCCCTCCCGAAGCTGGAGCGGGGACGGCTCGACACCAACCCGCTGCGGCTCCTCGACTCGAAGGAGCCGGTGATGGCGGCCCTGATCGCCGCCGCTCCGAAGATCACGGATCACCTCTGCGAGCCCTGCGAGGCTCATCTCGCCGGCGTGCGGGCGCACCTCGACGCGATCGGGATCGCCTACCGCCTCGAGCCCGCCCTCGTCCGCGGTCTCGACTACTACACGCGCACGGCGTTCGAGTACTACGTCCGCGGCGCCGAGGGCCAGCAGCAGGCGCTCGGCGGCGGGGGTCGCTACGACGGCCTCGTGCAGCTCCTGGGCGGCAAGCCGACGCCCGGGATCGGGTTTGCCCTGGGGCTCGATCGGGTCGCCCTCGCCCTCGCCACGGCCGGCGCCGCCCCGCCCCCGGAGGCGGTCCGGCTGGCCGTCGTCGTGGGCGCCGATCCGCTCGACACGGCTGGCCGGCTGGCGGTGGCGACGGCCCTCCGGGACGGCGGGGTCGCCGTCGGGGCGGACCTCTCCCAGCGCCGCCTCGGCCGCCAGCTCGAGGCCGCCGTCCGCGAGGGAGCGCGGTTCGCCGTGATCCTCGGCGACGAGCTGGCCACCGGCGAGGTCCAGCTGCGCGACCTTGATGCGGCCTCGCAGAAGCCGGTCCCGCTCGCCGACCTGGCGTCCCTCCTGAAGCGCAAGACGCCCCGGAGCTGACACCGAGGGAGGGGAGGCATGACGGCGAGGACGGCGACGATCGCGATCGGCATCGAGACGGCCGACCGCCGCGCGTTCGCGTCCGCGCTCGAGTGGCCCGGGTGGAGCCGCTCGGGCCGCGACGAGACGGCCGCCCTCGCCGCCCTCGATGCCAGCCGGGCCCGGTACGCGGCCATCGCGAGGGCCGCCGGCCTGCCCGAGCCCGTCGGAGTGCTGGAGCCGGTCGAACGCCTCCCCGGAACGGCGACGACCGCGTTCGGGGTGCCCGCCGTCGTGTTCGAGGCGGACCGGCGGGCTGTCGACGACGGGGAGGCCGCGCGACTCGCGGCGCTCGTCGGGGCCTCGTGGGCCGCCCTCGAGGTCGCCGCCGCCGGCGCGCCCGCGGCCCTGCGCAAGGGGCCCCGGGGCGGCGGACGGGATCGCGACGCCGTGGTCGCCCACGTCGCCGCCGCCGAGGTCGCCTATGCCCGCGAGGTCGGGCTGCACTTTCCGGCGCCCGACCCGTCGGATCGGGCGGCGATCGAGGCGCTCCGGGCCGAGATCCTGGCGGTGCTCGCTCGCCCGTCGGACGGCGCACCGCTCGGCGGGCGGCGATGGACGCAACGCTACGCCGCGCGGCGGGTGGCCTGGCACGCCCTCGACCACGCCTGGGAGATCGAGGATCGGTCCCCCGGGGCGTAGCCGGGTGCTCGCCCGCTCGACGACTCCCCGGTGGCCTCGGGCACGCCCGCGGGCCCTGGAGGTGTCGCGGGCCCGGGAGGTGTCGCAGGTCCGTCAATCCGTCAGGTCAACGGGTCAGTGATCCTGTCAGTCGCTCGCGTCGCTTCCGTTCGTAAAGGGCGGTGCCGGGCCGGACCCGCCGCCAGGGATGGATCCCGTGCCGCGCCGGTCGGCCCCGGGGTGCCAAGGTCGCCCCTGGCCTGTCTCGAGCGCCCGGAGCACGACCGGGTCGGCAGGCGCCGCGGTCGTGACGAGGTCGCCGCTCGCCGTCCCACACGACGAGCCGCCCGTCGAGCCGGAGCTGGAGCTCGACGCGCTGGCCGGCCCGGCTGCGCCCCCCGGCCCGGGCCGGGAGCTGGAGGATCGTCGCCCCGGCCCGCACGGTGCCGTCACCGGCGACGACGCGCCGGTACCGCAGGGAGCAGACCCGCTCGAGCCGGAGCTCGGGCGGCAGCGGCCGCCAGGCCGGGACGGGGTTGTCGGCCGGGACCGCGAACCGCCGGTTGAAGCGGGGCAGGTAGCGGGCGAGCACCCGGTTGGCGCTCTCGCGGTCAGCCGCCCCCGCGAGCCGGAGCTCGATGACGAGGCGGTCCTGGAGGGTCCCCCAGGCCCGCTCGATGCGGCCCTTGGCCTGGGGGCTGCGGGCCGCGATGGAGCCGATCCCGAGCTCGGCGAGCGCCCGCCCGAGCTGGGTCGGGCTGCGGCGGTCGGCCAGCTGCTCCTCGAGGGTGAGGACGGCCGAGGCCGGGGTCTCGAAGATGCCGTGGCGGTCGCGGTACAAGGCGCCCGGGAGGCCGTGGCGGCGGACGGTGTCGCGCAGGACGACGAGATAGCCGGCCGTGTCCTCCTGGTCGCGGAACGTGGCCCCGGCCAGGATGCCCGGTCGCGTCGTCGATCCCGCCCACGAGCGTCAGCCAGGGCCCGCGGCCCTCGAGCCAGTCGTGGCGGCTGCCGTCGACCTGGACCAGCAGCCCGGCCTGGGCCATCCGGTCGCGCCGGCTCCGGTGCCGGGGCGCCCGGCGGTGCCGCGGGCTCGGGATCCCGCTCGGCGCGCAGGATCCGGCGGACGGTGACCCGGCTGAGCACGATCCCCTCGCGCTCGGCGAGGAGCTCGGCGAGGTGCGTGTCGTTGGCGCCCGTCGTAGGTGGTCCGGGCGAGGGCCAGGACCCGGGCCCGGGTGGTCTCGTCGACCCGGCGTCGACGAGGGCCGGCCCCGGTTGCCGTGGACGAGGGCCGCCGGGTCCCTCGGCTCGCAGAACCGTCGCCCGGAGGCGCCAGACCGACCGCTCCGAGAGGCCCAGGAAGCACCGCTGCCTCGGCGACCGTCGAGCTCGCCCGCACAGCACCTTGGTCAGCACCCAGGCCCGTCGCTGGTCGTTGGTCGTCATCGTGATCGTCTCCCGCATCCGTGGAGACTGACAAAGTCACTGATCAGTTAGCACTGACAAATTCACGGACCAACGACAGTCGCGGGCCCGGGAGGTTGACGGCCGGTCGAGAATCGGATGATCACGGGTCGCGTCCCCGCCGGCCCGCCTTGGGAGGCCGTTGCCCATGCAGAACCCGCTCCCGTTTCCCGCCAGCGTCATCCGGGCCCCGTCGGCCACGGCCGAATGTACCTGCGAGCACTGGGTCCACTGCGACCACGCCTGCCATGGACGCAACTGCGACCCGGTCGACAACACCTGCGACGTCGCCTACATCCCCGACGAGGGCGGGCTGACGCACTGGGGCTGCCCCGACTGCACGCCCGGCGAGGGCGCGCCGCACTACCTCGGCTGCGAGCTGATCGGCTGGAGCGTGCCCGCGCGACGCCTCGCCATCGGCAGCTGATCGGCGCAGCGCGGGCCGGGTCTTCTCCCGCAGCCCCCGTCAGAACCGTTCGTCGAGCTCAACGATCGGGAGCACGCCCGACGCGATGGCGGCACCAGGGCCCGCGCCCGCTCGGGCAGCGGGGAGGGGAGGCGCGCGTGACCGCGGGAGCTCCCGCCGCGAATCGCCGAGGTCTGGCGTCGCCAAGGTAGCGCCGGCGCGCCGCGCGCTCGGCATCGGATGCCTTCCGCGGCACCCCCGTCGCCGGCCCGGCGGGGCGGCTACGATACGCCCCGATGACGAACCCGGCCCCCATCCTCGCCACCCCGTATCGCACCCACACCTGCGGCGCGCTGCGGGCCGCCGACGCCGGCGCCCAGGTGCGCCTCGCGGGCTGGGTCCATCGCCGCCGCGATCACGGCCAGCTCGTCTTCCTCGACCTCCGCGACCGCCACGGGCTCACCCAGGTCGTGGTCGACGCGGCCGACGCGCCCGAGGCCCACGCGACGGCCTTTCGCTGCCGCAACGAGTTCGTGGTCAGCGTCGGCGGCAGCGTCGCCCCGCGCCTGCCCGGCTCGGAGAACGCCCGCCTCGCGACGGGCGCGATCGAAGTGCAGGCCCGCGAGCTGGCGATCCTCTCCGAGGCCAAGACGCCGCCCTTCTACATCAATGATCCCGACGCGCCCGTCGATGAGTCGGTGCGCCTGGCCTATCGCTACCTCGACCTCCGGCGTGAGCCGATGGTGCGCCGCCTGCTGCTCCGCAGTCGCCTCGTGGAGGAGATCCGGCGCGTCCACCAGGAGCACGGGTTCGTCGACATCGAGACGCCGATCCTGATCAAGAGCACGCCGGAGGGCGCGCGCGACTTCATCGTCCCTTCCCGTCTCCAGCCGGGGACGGTGTTCGCCCTGCCCCAGAGCCCGCAGCAGCTCAAGCAGCTGCTCATGGTCGCCGGCCTCGACCGCTACTACCAGATCGCCCGCTGCTTCCGCGACGAGGACCTCCGCGGCGACCGCCAGCCCGAGTTCACCCAGCTCGACCTCGAGATGAGCTTCGTGACCGAGGACGCGGTGATGGATTTCGTGGAGGCGATGGCGATCGAGGTGTCGCGCGCCGTGGCGCCGGAGCGCTCCCTCCAGCGGGTGCCGTTCCCCCGCTTCACTTACGCGGAGGCCATCGAACGATTCGGCACCGACAAGCCCGACCTGCGCTTCGGGATGGAGCTCGTCGACCTCGCCCCCGTGCTCCGCGGCGCCGACGGGGCCCCGACATCGGGGTTTCGCGTCTTCGACGACACCCTCGCCTCGGGTGGGCGGGTCAAGGGGATCGCCGTGCCGGGCATGGCCGCGGCCAGCCGCAGCCAGGTCGACGAGCTGACCGAATCCGCCAGGCGGCTCGGTGCCCGCGGTCTCGTGCACCTGGCGGTGACCGCTGACGGCATCCACGGCCCGACGGTGAAGTTCCTCGGTGACGAACGCGTCGCGGCCATGGCCGGTGCCGCGGGTGCCGCCGTCGGCGACCTCCTGCTCGTCGTCGCCGACGTCCCGGTCGTCGTCGACGACGTGCTTGGCCGCCTGCGGGCCGAGCTCGGCGGGCGCCTGGAGCTGGCCGATCCGGACGTCCTCGCCTACTGCTGGGTCCACCACTTCCCGATGTACGAGTGGGACGAGGAGCGCGCCGGCTGGCACGCGACGCACAACCCCTTCTCGGGTGTGCTGCCCGAGGACGAGCACCTCCTGGTCACCGCCTCGGGTGACCCGTACCGGCCCTCGCCGGACGATCCGGCCGGCCGGGCCCGGGCGATGCAGTACGACATCGCCCTCAACGGCTGGGAGCTCGGCGGCGGATCGGTGCGGATCCACCGGCGCGACCTGCTCGAACGGAGCTTCGCCCTGCAGGGCCACGGACGCGAGGCGATGCGCGAGAAGTTCGGGGGCATGCTGGAGGCGTTCGACTACGGGGCGCCTCCCCACGGCGGGATCGCCCTCGGCATCGATCGCTGGGCGATGATCCTGGGCCGCCAGTCCAACATCCGCGAGGTCATGGCCTTCCCCAAGACCTCCTCCGGGACCGACCTCATGCTCGGGGCGCCATCGGCGCCGGAGCCCGGGCAGTATGCGGAGCTCGGCCTCCGGTACGTGGGCCTCCCGGAGAAGGCCTGATCCGGCGGGTCAGCGCGGCCGGCGAGACCGGGCCCGGCGGGGCTGCCCAGGCAGCCGCCGACGCGCGGCCCGGGACGGGGCCGCTCCTGCCGGGCCTTGCCGCCCATCCGCGCAGCGCCGCGGTCGGCGGTGCGATCTTCATCTCGTTCTCGGCGATCATCTTCAAGCTGTCCGGGGTCGCCCCCACGACGGCGTCCTTCTGGCGGAGCGCGATCGCCACGGTGCCACTCTGGATCCTGGGCCGGGTCGAGGACGGCCGCTTCGGTCCACGCACGCGCCGGGAGCGGCAATGGGCGATCGTGGCCGGACTCTTCTTCGCCGCCGACCTCGAGTGCTTCCACTACGGGGTGACCCTCGTCGGGGCGGGGCTCGGGACGGTGCTCCCGAACCTCCAGGTGGTCGTCGTCGCGCTGGCCACCTGGTTGCTGTTCGGCGAGCGGCCCCCGGCCCGGGCCATCGCGGCGATCCCGGTCGTGCTCGTCGGCGTCCTCCTGATCTCGGGGATCCTCGACGACGCGGCGTACGGCGCGAACCCGGTGGCCGGCGCTGTCCTCGGGGCGGCCGCAGGCGTCTTCTACGCCGGCTTCCTGGTGATCATGCGGCGCGTCGACCGCGACCAGCAGCGCGCCGCCGGGCCGCTGGCCGACGCGACCCTGACGACCGCGGTGGCCGTCGTGCCGGTCGGCCTCCTCCTCGGCTCGCTCGACCTGACGCCATCCCTGGTGGTGCTCGCGTGGATGGCACTCCTCGCCCTGACGAGCCAGGTGCTCGGCTACCTCTTCATCACGGTGAGCCTGCCCCGCCTGCCGGCCGCCATCGGCTCGATCCTGCTCTTCGTCCAGCCCGTGGCCACGCTGGTGTTCGCCGCCATCCTCCTGGGAGAGCGGCCCTCACCCAGCCAGCTCGGTGGCGTCGCCCTCGTTCTCGGCGGAGTGGCGTTTGCCGCGATCCCGGCCCGGCGGCAGGCGCCGGCCTGACAGGCTCGGCGGCCCGACACGCGGCGGCGATGAGGAGGACGAACTGCCCCCGGAGCGCGACCGTCCCGCCCGGGCGAGAATGAACGCCGCGTCCCGGGGCGAACCCCGAGCCGGCAACGGAGGCCATGGAGATGGGCACCCAGTTCGTCGTGCAGCTGCAGAACCGGCCCGGGGCGCTCGCCGGGCTTGCGCGTGCGCTCGCCGAGCAGAGCATCGACATCCGGAACATCGCGGGCGGCGGTGCCGGCGAGCACGCCTACGCGGTCCTCACGACCTCGGACGACGCCGCCACGCGCGCCGTCCTGCGATCGATGGGCGCGCCCCACGTCGAGGGCGAGACGCTCATCGTCGAGGTGGAGGACCGGCCCGGCGGCCTGGCCGCGGTGGCCGAGCGCCTGGCCGCGGCCGGGGTGGACATTCGGGGTGTCCTTTTCGTCAGCCGAGCTGGCGGCAAGGTCGAGACGGCCTTCTCGGTCGATGACGTCGGTCGGGCGCGGAAGGCGCTGGGGCTCGAGGGCGCTCCTGGCTGACGGTCAGCCGACGGAGCGCGACGGCGCGGGGGGCTCGTCGGGCCCCGCGGCGGCGGGCGAGCCCCACTCGTGGTGGTGCGGCGACGCCGGCTCCGGCGGACCCTCGAACGGGGGCAGCTCCGGGCGCGGCGTGTCGAGGTCGTGGACCGTGCCGGGATCGCCCACCTCCACGAGCCGGCCGCCGACCTCGCCCGCGAGCGCCTCCAGCAGCGGTCCGGGCATCAGGTCGCGATCCAGGCCGCGAAGCGTCTCGAGCGACGCCGTCGGCACCAGCGCCGGCCAGCCGGCCTCGCCGCGGAAGGCCGGCCGCAGGACCGCGGCCCGATCGGTGCCGTGGGCCTCGATCAGCGACGTGATCGTCTCGGCATCCACCCAGCCCATCCGCGCCGGCCACACGAGGGCGGCGTCCGTGCCGTCCACCTCCGCGCGGGCCACGTCGATCCCGCGACAGATCTGGCCCACGGGGCCGCTCGCCTCGGGAGCCGGGGCGGCGAGCCCGGCCGCGGAGCCCGCCAGGGCGATCGCCACCGCGCCGTCCGGATCGAACGACACGACGACGATCGGGAGCGCTCCGCCGGCCCACGCCGTGTCGGCGAGGCGGCGCACGTTCGGGACCCCCTCGACCTCGCGCAGGGCCGTGCCCGGCTGGGCGGCCAGGATCACGGCGGCGACGGTCACGGCACGATGCTACCGCGCCCACCTGCCCGCCGCACCCGCCCGGGCGCGCGATGTGCGACGATCGATGTGCCCATGACCGACCGGGAGCTCCGCCCCGCTATGCCCACCGCCGCTCCTTCCGCCCCCGGGGCGCTCCCGAGCCGGGCCACCCCGTCCACCCCGACCACCCCGGCCGGGGCAGCCGGGACCGCCCGACGGGCCGACCTCCGCAATGTCGCCATCGTCGCCCACGTGGACCACGGCAAGACCACGCTGGTGGACGGGATCCTCCGCCAGACCGGCGCCTTCCGGGCGAACCAGGCCGTGGTCGACCGGGTGATGGACTCGGGGGACCTCGAGCGCGAGAAGGGCATCACGATCCTGGCCAAGCAGACCACCGTCGACTACGCCGGCATCCGCATCAACATCGTGGACACGCCCGGCCACGCCGACTTCGGCGGCGAGGTGGAACGGAGCCTCAACCTCGTCGACGCCGTGCTGCTCCTCGTCGACGCCGCCGAGGGCCCGCTGCCCCAGACGCGCTACGTCCTGCAGAAGGCGATGGCCCGCCACCTGCCGGTGGTCGTCGCGCTCAACAAGATCGATCGCGGCGACGCCCGCCCCGGCGAGGTGCTCGACGATGTCTACGAGCTCTTCATGGACCTCGGCGCCGACGAGCACCAGATCGAGTTCCCGGTCGTCTACACGAACGCCCGGGCCGCCACCGCGACCCGCGACCTCGCCGTCCCGGGGATCGACCTGCGGCCGCTCCTCGACCTCCTCGTGGAGGTCACGCCGCCGCCGTCGTACGCGCCGGGTCATCCGCTCCAGCTGCTCGTCACCAACCTCTCCGCCAACGACTACGTGGGCCGGATGGCGGTCGGTCGCGTCGTCAACGGGGCGATCCGGGTCGGCCAGCGGATCGTCGTCCTGCGCGAAGAGCCCGACGACACCGCCGGCTCGATCGAGCCGGGGCGCACCATCTCTCTCGCGGGGACGGTCACCAGCCTGCAGACTGCCCACGGGATCGAGCGGATCGACATCGACGAGGCGGGACCCGGCGATATCGTCTCGGTCGCCGGCCTGCCCGAGGTGACGATCGGTGACACCCTGACCGACCCGCTCGACCCGCGCCCGCTCCCGCGGATCGAGGTCGACGAGCCCACGCTGCGCATGACGTTCGGCGTCAACACCTCGCCCCTCTCGGGGCGGGAGGGCCGCTACCTGACCAGCCGCCAGCTGCGGGCGCGGCTGGAGAAGGAGATCCTCGGCAACGTCGCGATCCAGGTCTTCCCGACCGAGAGCGCCGACACGTTCGAGGTCCGGGGGAGGGGAGAGCTCCAGCTCGCCGTCCTCGTCGAGCAGATGCGCCGCGAGGGCTACGAGCTCCAGGTGAGCCGGCCGGAGGTCATCCTGCACACCGTCGACGGCCACGTCCAGGAGCCGTACGAGCGGATCACGATCGACATCCCACCGGAGTACATCGGCGAGATCCAGACCGCGCTGGCGGATCGCAAGGGTCGGCTCGAGCAGATGTCGACCGATGCCGACGGGCGCGTCCGGATGGAGTTCGTGCTCCCGGTGCGGGGCCTCATCGGGTATCGCGGCCAGCTCCTCACCGAGACTCGCGGGACCGCGCTCCTGCACCAGATCGGGGAGGGCTACGGGCCCTGGGCCGGCGAGGTCACCCATCGGACGAGCGGCGTGCTCGTGGCCGACCGGTCCGGCACCTCGAACGCCTACGGGCTGTTCAACCTCCAGGACCGTTCGGAGCTGTTCGTCGGGGCCGGGGTCGACGTCTACGAGGGCATGGTGGTCGGCGAGAACGCGCGCTCGGGCGACATGGACGTGAACGTCACCAAGGAGAAGAAGCTGACGAACATCCGGACCCATGCCCACGACGAGGCCCTGCGGCTGACGCCACCGCGGCCGATGACCCTGGAGTCGGCGATCGAGTTCATCGGCGACGACGAGCTGGTCGAGGTCACCCCCGGCTCGATCCGGCTTCGTAAGCGTCTGCTGCCCATGCACGACCGCCGCCGCCAGGCGGGCCAGCGCGAGGACGCGCGGCGGTCGGCGGAGCGCTGACCGACGGTCGTCAGATCGGGAGGTCGCCCTCGTCCGGGCCCACGTACGGGTCCAGCGTCTCCGTGAAGAGGCGGCCGTAGAAGTTCGTGAAATGGGCGCCGTGGCGCCGGAGGATCGTCCGGATGGTCCGGCGTCGCGCCGGATCGGTCTCCTTCACCGCGATGACCGGGTGGCCGCGCCGCGCCTCGAGCTCGTAGCGCCGGAAGTCCGGCGCCTGGTCCATCTGGGTGAACTGGATCAGGCGGTAGAGGCGGGCGGCGAGGCCGTGGTGCTTCCCGCGGCCATCGATCCGGATCGCGGCTTCCTCCCCGACGAGCACGTGGACGGCAGCCGGCGAGATGCCGGCGCCCTCGAGCTCGGCGACCGCGGCCTCGGCCGCGGACGAGGACGGGAGCACGCCCATGAGGTGGTCGGTGGGGTAGCCCAGGAGCCAGCCCGTCGGGCGCCCGGGTGCTGCGGGGTGAGCGGGGGAGGATGTCGGGTCGTCGGTCACCGGAGCAGAGGATACCGGCGACGCCGGCGGCGGTCCCGGCCGGCCAAGCGGTCCCCGGCCGTACAATCGGCGCCTGATGCCAGCCACGCCGATCTATCTCGACCACGCGGCCACGACCCCCCTCCGCCCCGAGGCGCTCGAGGCCATGCTGCCGTACCTCGGGGGCGCGTTCGGGAACCCGTCGTCGGCGCACGCCCTCGGCCGGGCCGCCCGGAACGCGCTCGACGAGGCCCGCGAGCGGCTGGCGGCGGATCTCGGGGGGACGGCCCGCGAGGTCGTCCTCACCTCGGGTGGCACCGAGGCCAACAACCTCGCCGTCAAGGGGGCTGCGTGGGCCGGAAAGGCCCACGGCAATCGGATCATCGTGAGCGCCGTCGAGCACCACGCCGTGGGCCACGCGGCGGAGCACCTCTCCAAGTGGGGGTTCGAGCTGGTCGTGGCGCCGGTCGACGGGAGCGGGCGGGTCGACCCGGACGAGATCGAGGCGCTCCTCGACGAGCGGACGGTGCTCGTGGCGGTGATGCTGGCCAACAACGAGGTCGGGACCGTCCAGCCGATCGAGGCGATCGCCGAGCGCGTCCGGGCTCGCCGGGGCATCCACCTCCACGTGGATGCGGTCCAGGCGGCGCCGTACCTCGATGTCGACGTCGCCGCGCTCGGCGCGGACACCGTCGCCATCTCGGCCCACAAGTTCGAGGGCCCCAAGGGCGTCGGCGCGCTCTGGGTCCGGCGCGGGACCCCGTTGCTGGCCCAGGTTCACGGCGGGAGCCAGGAGCGCCACCGCCGGGCGGGGACGGAGAACGTCGCCGGCATGGTCGGCATGGCGGCAGCGTACGGGCTCGCCTGCGCGGCCCGGCCCCGGACGCGGGCGCGCCTCCTCGACCTTCGAACCAGGCTCCAGGCGGCCTGCCTGGCCGTGGCCGGCGTGGAGCTCACCGGGCACCCGACCGAGCGGCTGCCGGGCCTCCTCTCGCTCCTGGTGCGCGGTGCCGACGGCGTGGCGGCCGCGGTCGCCCTCGACCTCGAGGAGATCGCCTGCTCGACCGGCTCCGCCTGCGCGACCGGGTCGCCGGAGCCGTCCCACGTCCTGACCGCGATGGGCATCGGCGACGCGGACGCGATGGGCGCCCTGCGGCTGTCGCTGGGGCGCAGCACGACCGAGGCCGAGGTGACAGCGGCCATCGGCGTCGTCCCCGGCGTGCTCGCCGCGATCCGCGCCGGCTCGGCCGCCCTCGCCGCCGACCCGCTCGGCAGCCGGATCGCCTGAGGGCCGCGATGGCACGCGTGCTGGTGGCCATGTCCGGGGGCGTCGACTCCTCGGTCGCGGCCGCGCTCCTCGCCGACGCCGGCCACGACGTCGTCGCCGTCTGGATGCGCGTCCACGGCGGTGCCGACGCCTACTCCGAGGTGAAGAAGAGCTGCTGCAGCGCCGACGCGGCGGAGGATGCGCGCCGCGTCGCGGCCCAGCTGGGGATCCCGTTCTACGTCCTCAACCTCGAGCGGGAGTTCGACGCCGGCGTGATCCGGCCGTTCCTGGCGGCCTACCTCGACGGCGAAACCCCGAGTCCCTGCGTGGACTGCAACTCGTACGTCAAGTTCGGAGCCCTGCTCGGCCGGGCGCGCCTCCTGTACGGCTGCGACGCCGTGGCAACCGGTCACTACGCCCGCACCGACGTCCGCGAGGGCCCGACCGGGCCGGTCCATCGCCTGCTGCGCGGCCTCGACCGGGCCAAGGACCAGGCCTACTTCCTCTACGGCCTGCGCCAGGACCAGCTGGCGCGGGCGCTCTTCCCCCTGGGCACCATGACGAAGGAAGAGGTCCGCGCGGTCGCCCGGACGAAAGGCCTCGTCACGGCCGCCAAGCCCGAGAGCATGGAGGTCTGCTTCGTGCCCGACGGGGACATCAAGACGGCGCTGCGGGACCGCACCGGCTGGGAGCCGGTCCCGGGCCCCACGGTCGACGCCGTCGACGGACGCGTCATCGGGCAGCACGGTGGCGCGGCCGCGTTCACCGTCGGCCAGCGCCGCGGCGTGGGCGTCGCGGTGGGCGAGCCGCGCTACGTGAGCCGGGTGGACGCGGCGAGCAACACGATCGTCCTGGCGAGGCGCGCCGACCTCGAGACGCGGACGTTTCTCATCGACGAGACGTCCTTCGTGGCCGGCTCCGCGCCCGGCCGAACCTTCCGGGCGCTCGCCCAGGTGCGGCACCGGGCGACGCCCGTGCCGGCCACTGTCCGCCCGAAGCGAGTCGCGGACGGACGCTGGGCCGTCGAGACCGATGTGGCGGTCTGGGCCGCCGCGCCGGGCCAGGCGTGCGTCCTGTTCGACGAGGCCGAGCCGGACGCCGTCCTCGGCGGCGGGCGGATTGCCCGTCCCGCGGCCTGACATGCCGCTGATCGGCCCATCCCTCGTCCTCGCCCTCCTCGTCGGCATCTTCTGGACGGCATTCGCCGTGCTCGTGACCGGGGTCGCGGGGGCGCGCCTCCCGTTCGTTCTCGTGCTCTCGATCCTCGGTGCCTGGGCCGGCGACGCCCTCGGCGGGCGCCTCGGGGTCGACCTCCTGCGGATCGGGGACTTCCGCCTGCTGGCCGCGTCGTTCGGCGCGTGGGCCGGGATCGGCCTCGTTGTGCTGGTCTCGATCCTGGGTCCGACGCGGACCGCCGGCCCCGGCAGCTCCACCGGCGGCGGGCGATGAGCGGCACCGGTCACGAGGATCGGCTCGCGACCTTCCTGCGGGGCCTGGTGATCGGCGCCTTCGTGGGCGCGATCCTGGCGGGCTCGGCCGCGCTGCGGCGCCTGACCCGTCGCTGAGGGGACGACCCGTCGCTGAGCGGGCGGCCCCGCCCGGGACGCTGCGCTCTGCTCCCGGACCTGCGCCGTGAGCGTCGTCCCGTTCGCTACCATTACCCGGATGTCGACGTTCGACGCGCGCCCGTCGCCCCTGCCCGCCGCCGAGATCCGCCGCCGCTTCCTCGAGTTCTTCGTCGCACGGGGTCACACGGTGGTCCCGAGCGCGAGCCTGATCCCCGCCGGCGACCAGACCCTCCTGTTCACGAACTCGGGCATGGTCCAGTTCAAGGAGGTCTTCACGGGCGCGGAGAAGCGCAGCTACACCCGCGCGGTGGACGTCCAGCGCTGCCTGCGCGTGGCCGGGAAGCACAACGACTTCGAGGAGGTCGGGCGCTCGCCGCGCCACCACACCCTCTTCGAGATGATGGGCAACTGGAGCTTCGGCGACTACTTCAAGCGCGAAGCGATCCACTGGGCCTGGGAGTTCCTGACCCAGGAGCTCGGCATCCCGGGCGACCGGCTCGCGGCCACGACCTACTCCGACGACGAGGTTGCCCGGGCGATCTGGCGCGACGAGATCGGCCTGCCGCCCGAGCGGATGGCCCGCTGGGGTGATGTCGAGCAGGGCGACGACAAGAACTTCTGGCGGATGGCCGAGACCGGGCCGTGCGGTCCCTGCAGCGAGCTCCACTACGACCGCGGCAGCCACCTCTCGGAGGGCCCCGAGTGCGTGCCGGACCATTCCGAGACCTGTCCCCGGTGGGCCGAGATCTGGAACCTCGTCTTCATGGAGTTCGACCAGCTGGCGGACGGGCGACGCCTGCCCCTGCCGTTCCCGAGCGTGGACACGGGCCTCGGCCTGGAGCGCCTGGCGGCGGTCCTCCAGGGCGTGCTCTCCAACTACGACACCGACCTCTTCACGCCGATCCACGCCACCCTGCGGCGGCTCCTGGGCCACGACCCGGAGGCCTTCGAGGCCGAGCGCTTCAGCTACCAGGTGATCGCCGACCATAGCCGGGCGATCACGTTCCTCGTCGGCGATGGTGTGCTCCCGTCGAACGAGGGCCGGGGCTACGTCCTGCGGCGGATCCTGCGCCGGGCGGTGCGCCACGGCCGCCTCCTGGGGCGCCGCGAGCCCTTCCTGGCGGAGACGGTGGGCACCGTCATCGACGTCATGGGCGAGGCCTATCCGCTCATCCGCGACGAGCGGGAGCGGATCACCGCCACCGTCGCCCGCGAGGAGGCCCAGTTCGCCCGCACCCTCGACGCCGGCACGGCCCAGCTCGAGGAGGCGCTCATCGCGCTGGTCGACGCCGAGCGGGTCGTCGGCCGGCGCCCCGAGGAGGTCCCGCCGGACGCCCCGGTCCTCGCCGGCGCGTTCGCCTTCAAGCTCCACGACACGTTCGGCTTCCCGATCGACCTGACGATCGAGCTGGCGGCCGAGCACGGCGTCCGGGTGGACCGCGCCGGCTTCGAGGTCGCCCTGGCCGAGCAGCGCGAGCGAAGCCGCGGCGGCCGCCGGGCGGAGCTGGCCCGCCACGCCGAGCTTACCGCGACCTACGAGTCGCTCGTCCGCCGGCTCGGCGCCACCACGTTCCTGGGGTACGAGACGACGCAGGCCGAGGGCACGGTCGTGGCCATCGTGCGCGACGGCATCGCCTACGACGAGCTCACGGGTCACGGCGAGGCCGAGGTGGTGCTCGACCGGACGCCGTTCTACGCCGAGGGCGGCGGGCAGGTGGGCGATCGTGGCGAGCTCAGCGAGCCCGGCGGCGGGTCGCCGCTCTTCACCGTGACCGACACCCGGAAGCCCGTGAGCGGGCTGGTGGTCCACCACGGGACGCTCCACGGGCGGGTCCGCGTGGGGTCGACGGTCGCAGCCGTCGTCGACGCCGAGCGCCGGGCCCGGACGATGCGCAACCACACGGCAACCCACCTGTTGCACCGCGCCCTGCGCAACGTGGCGGGGCCGTCGGCACGGCAGGCCGGGTCCCTGGTTGCGCCCGACTACCTGCGCTTCGACTACCCGTTCGACCGGTCCCTGACCGGCGAGGAGAGGCTGCGGATCGAGGACGAGGTCCGCCGGGTCATCCGCGAGGACCGCCCGCTGAGCGTCGCCCACCTCTCGATGGCAGAGGCGATCGAGGCCGGCGCCGACGCCTTCTTCGACGAGAAGTACGGCGAGACGGTGCGCACTGTCCGCGTCGAGGACTACAGCTTCGAGCTGTGCGGCGGCACCCACTGCCGCGCCTCGGGCGAGGTCGGCAGCTTCGTGATCACGGGCGAGCGGAGCATCGGCTCCGGCATGCGGCGGGTCGAGGCCCTGACGGGCGAGGCCGCGGACGCCCACTTGCGCGCGCGTTCGCTCCTGCTCGATGCCGTGGGGGAACGCCTGGGCGCCCCGTCGGCCGACGCCGTCCTCGAGCGGGTCACCGCGCTGGAGGCTGAGCTTCGCGAGGCGAAGCGACGGCTGCGCGAGGGCGGGTCCGGGGTCCCGCGCCCGGCCGAGCTCGCCGCGAGCGGCGAGGAGGTCGCGCCCGGGGTCCGCCTCGTCGCCCACGCGGGCGGCTGGGCCTCGATGGACGCGATGAAGAGCGCGGCCCGAGAGGTCCGCGCGCTCGCGCCATCCGGCGTGATCGCCCTCGCCCTCGACGCCGCGGAGCCGCAGCTCTTCGTCACGGCATCCGACGACCTCGTCGGCCGGGGCATCTCCGCCGGCGATCTCGTGCGAACGGCAATGGAATCCCTGGAGGGCAGGGGCGGCGGCCGCCCCGAGATGGCCCAGGGGAAGGGGGCCCGGCGCGAGGGGATCGCCGCCGCGCTCGCGGCGGTCCGGGCCGCCCTCGCCGCCACGTCCGGCCGCGGGTAGGGCAGGGGAGCCGGGATGGCCTTCCTGCGGCGATTCTGGCAGCGCGACGGCGGCGATCAGCTGGCGGCATGCACCGCCCTCGACATCGGAACCGAGTTCGCGAAGGCCCTCGTCTTCGAGATCGACGAGCGCGGGCACGGAACCGTGCGGGGTGTAGGCCGCAAGCGCCAGGGCCTGGCCCACATGCAGTCGGGCACGGTGGCGGACATCGGCGCCGTGGTCGACAACTGCGCCGTCGCCCTCCAGGAGGCCGAGGAGATGGCCGGCTTCCGCCCCACGCAGGTTGTCATCGGGATCGCGGGCGAGCTGGTGAAGGGCTTCACCACGGCCCACGTCCAGGAGCGCAAGAAGCCCGACGTCCCGATCGGCGATGCCGAGCTGCAGAAGCTCATCGACGGCGTTCAGCGCGAGGCCCTCGAGGAGGCCGAGCGGGCGATCACCTGGGAGACCGGCCTCCCCAACGTCGACGTGCGCCTGGTCCACGCGGCGGTGACGTCTGCCAGCATCGACGGCTACGCGGTGACCAACCCGGTTGGATTCCAGGGTCGCCACGTGAAGATCGGGATCTTCAATGCCTTCGCCCCCCTCGTCCACCTCGGCGCCCTCGAGAGCGTCGCGGCCGAGCTGGACCTGGTGCTGCTCGAGATCGTCGCCGAGCCATACGCCGTCGCCCGGGTCGTCGGGAGCGAGCAGGTCCGCCAGGCCGGTGCGCTCTTCGTCGACATCGGCGGGGGCACGACCGATGTCGCCCTCGTGCGGGCCGGCGGGATCGAGGGAACCCGGATGTTCGCCCTCGCCGGGCGCGCCTTCACGAAGTCGCTCGCCGATCGCCTGGACCTGCCCTTCCCGCGGGCCGAGGCGCTCAAGGTCGACTATGCCCGCGGCCTCGCGGTGGAGCGGCGCGAGGAGATCGTCGGGATCGTCGCCGACGATGTCGCCGTGTGGGCGGCCGGCATGGAGCTGGTCCTCGACGAGCTCGGCGGGGGCGACATGCTGCCGTCGAGGATCTATCTCTGCGGCGGCGGCTCCCGACTGCCGGAGACGGCGACGGCGCTGCGGGCCGAGCAGTTCTGGCGGCGCCTGCCCTTCAGCCGCCCGCCCGAGGTCACCGTCATGAGCCCGGAGATGGTGGAGAGCCTCGACGACGCGACCCAGCTGCTGGTCGACCAGCAGGATGTCACCCCGCTCGGCCTCGCCAACCAGGCGATCGAGCTGCAGGCCGAGCAGGACCCCCTGGATGCCGCCCTGCGGCGCGTCCTGCGGGCGATGAAGCTGTAGGCGCGGCGATGGCCATCGTCTACCTCGACGTCGACGACGAGATCACCTCGGCCGCCGCCCGGATCCGGTCGGCGCAGGACGTCGACGTTGCCCTCGTCCTGCCAGCGGGCTCGCGGATCGCCACCAGCCGCATCAACTTCCGCCTCCTTGCCCGCGAGGCCACGGGCCGCAGCCGGCGGCTGGCGATCGTCGCTCCCGAGGCATCGACCCGGGCCCTGGCCGCGTCCGCGGGGCTGCCCGTGTTCGCCTCCGTCGTGGAGCTCGAGGAGGCTCGCCGGGCAGGCGGCGCCGCGGGCATCGCGGCGGGCGCAGCGGCGATCCCGACGAGCGAGGCGGCGATCGCGGCGAGCGATTCCCCGCCGGAGCGGACGGTCCCGCCCGCGGCCGCGGCGGCCGCGGTCGTCGGGGCGGCAACGATCGGCGCTCCGTCCGGCGCCGCCTCCGCCGCGGGCCGGGAGGTCCCCCCGCCCGAGCCACCCACGTCGGTCGGCGCCGGCGGGCGTCCACGGGGGGCAATCGGGGCGTCGACGGGGCTCGGCGCGGGCGCAGGTGCGCCGCCGCCGCGACGACTGCGCTGGCCGCTGGTCGTGGGGGCGCTGCTCGTCCTCGTGATCCTCGGGGGTACGGCGGCGGGCGTCGGCTACGTGCTCCTCCCGACTGCGACCGTGAACCTCCAGCTGGCCGCCGTGCCCGTGGGGCCGGTCGTCTTCAGCGGCACGGCCGATCCCGACGCCGTTGCGGTCGATGCAGCCACCGCGACGATTCCCGCCGTCCGGGTCCAGGTGCCGCTCTCGGCGACCGGCACGTTCAAGGCCACCGGCAAGCACGTCGTCGCGTCGGCCGCGACCGGCCAGGCCCGCTGGACCAACTGCGACCCGACACGGGCCTACACGATCCCCCAGGGCACGATCGCCCGGACCGCCGCCGGGGTCGGATTCGCGACCGGGGAGGCGATCTTCCTCCCGGTGGCGATCCTCGCCCCACCGCGGATCACCTGCCAGAACCGCACGGTCGCGATCCGGGCCGTCCGTGATGGGCCTGCCGGCAACGTCCCGCCCGGCGCCATCAGCACCGTGCCAGGGCAGTACAACAGCGTCGTCATCAAGGTGACGAACCCCGCCGCGACCAGCGGCGGGACGCGCGAGGAGACCCCCCAGGTCACCGCCAAGGACGTCGCGGGGGCGGTGGCGAAGCTGACCAAGCAGCTCGACCAGCAGCTGGCCGCCGTCGCGGCGAACCCGCCGGGCCTCCCGGCGGGCTCCACCGCGTACCCTGAGACGGCGCGGCGCGGCGAGCCGGTCCCGTCGGCGCCGGCGGCGGACATCGTCGACCAGGAGGTCGAGACGTTCGACCTGACGCTCACCGCGGACGGGTCCGTGGTCGCGGCCGATCCCACCCCGCTCGAGGCGATCGGCGCCGAGCGCGTCGCCGCCGCCGTGCCCGACGGCATGACCCTTCTCGCGGGATCGACGCAGGTGCGGGTGGGCCCCGGCGTCCCGAGCGGGGAGATCGTCCGCTACCCCGTGGAGGGTCGCGGCCAGGCCGTGCGCTCCATCTCCGAGGACGAGGTGCGGGCCCAGGTGAAGGGCCTGACCCCGGCCGCCGCGGAGCGCCTGCTGGCCCCGTACGGCGCGGCCCAGGTCGAGGTGTGGCCTTCGTGGGCAACGACGATCACCACCGTGGACGCGCGGCTCACGGTCACGGTCGAAGGCGTGCCACCCGTGGAGGCGACGCCCTCCCCATCCCCCGGAACCTCCCCAGCGGGCACGCCTTCCCCGACGCCAGGCGCCTCCACGCCGCCGGCGAGCGCCGCCCCGACGCCCGCGGCGACCCCGTGACCCGACTGCTCGGTGTCGATCTCGGCACGCGCCGGGTCGGCCTGGCGATGGCGGAGGACGGGGAGCTGGGAGCCCGGCCGCTCACCACGATCGCTCGCCGGCGGACCGCGGCCGCCGACGCCGAGACGCTCGCCCGGATCATCGCCACGAACGGCGTGGACGAGGTGATCATCGGGCTCCCGCTCGACATGAGCGGAACGGAAGGCGCGATGGCGGCCGAGGCGCGACAATGGGCGCGCATCCTCGCGCAACAGACGGGGCTGCCCGTCCGTCTGCGCGACGAACGACTTTCCAGCCACGTGGCCGAGTCACGAGTCGGCGCGCCCGGCCGTGGCCGGGCAGGGGGGCCGCCCGGACCCGTCCGGCGCGCTGCCCACCGGGCGCGCATCGATCGCGAGGCAGCCGCCGTCATCCTCGAGGATGAGCTGGCGGGGCGCCATGCCGGGACGCCCGGCGAGCGCGTCGAGGTGGACGGGCCGTCCGAGCAGGAGAACGCATGACGATCCGCGGCGGGGCGGGGCCCCGCGATCCGAACGACGCGCACGGCGGGCGTCCGCCGATGGCGCGGCCGATCGACACGTCGGAGCCTCCCGAATTGCGCCCGCCGGTGTCCCGCACCGGATCGTCCCGCCCCCCGGGGGCGCGGGCAGGAACTGTGTCCGCCTACGAGATCGCCCGCCAGAGGCCGAGCGCAGGTCACGGCGGGCTCCTGCGCTTCGCGATCTTCCTCGCGGTCGCGGCCGCGATCATGCTGCTGGCCCTGGGGACCGTGCTGCGACCCATCACCCGCAGCCTCGTCGTCGGGTTCGTCGATGCCAATCCGCGCGCCCTCGCCCTGCCGTTCGTCGCCGACTTCGTGCGCGAGGACCTGGGCGATGCCCTGACGGCACCCGCGACCGGCGACGCCAGCGAGGTGGACTTCACCGTGAGCCAGGGAGAGACCGCCGCGGGCATTGCCGGCCGCCTCGCGTCGGAAGGGCTCCTGCGCGACCCCCGGGCGTTTCTCCTGATCGCGGTCGAGAAGGATCTGGCCGGGTCGCTCGATGCGGGGACGTTCCTGCTGCGCCGCAACCTCACCCCCGACCAGCTCGTGGCGACGCTCCTGGAGGCCAAGGACCCGTCGCTCACGATCCAGCTCCGGCCGGGCCTGCGCCTCGAACAGCTGACGGCCTACCTGCAGGCCCGGCCGCCCGAGATCGCGACGCTCCAGATGGACGCCGGCGCGTTCCTGGACCTCGTGCGCAACCCGCCGGCTGCGCTCCTGGCCGACTACCCGTGGCTCGACCTGCCGCAGGGCGCGTCGCTGGAGGGCTACCTGGCCGCCGGCGCGTACCGCGTCCTGCCCGACACATCCCCCGAGGAGCTCGTCCGCAAGATGCTCGACCGCTTCGCCGACGAGGTCGGAGCGGCACGCTTCGCGGCGGCGAAGGAGAAGGGCGTGCCCTTCCACGAGATCGTGACCCTGGCCGCGCTCGTGGAGCGCGAGACTGCCGACGACACGGAGCGGGCGCCGATCGCCGGCGTCTTCCGGAACCGGATGGCGGGCCGCAACGAGACGGCCGGCTTCCTCGGCTCCGATCCGACCGTGTTCTACCTCAACGACACGCTCCAGCTGGCGAAGCTCCCGCTCGCGAAATGGCCGCAGTATGTCTTCTGGGCCCCGCCCGAGGGGACGCTGCCGACCGACCTGCCGAAAGCGCTCGCCGGCTACAACACGTACACGTCCAAGGGGCTGCCGCCCGGGCCCATCTGCACGCCGACCGTCGCCTCGATCGACGGTGCCCTCGATCCGGACACGCGCGGTGGCAACCTCTACTTCTTCGCGGCCAAGGACGGCACGACCGTCTTCGCCCGCACCTACGCGGAGCACCTGAAGAACATCAAGAAGCTCGGCGGCGGCTGAGCGCCGTGGGCCTCCCCGTTCCGGCCGACTTCGCCCCGCCGCCCTCGGCCCGGCGCCTCCGGGCGTGGGAGGAGGCGGATCGCGCCGCCCGCCCCGTCCGGCTGGCGCGGCTCCGGGCGCGCCTCGCGGCCGCCGGCGTCGACGCCTACTTCGGGGTGCGGCGCGAGGAGATCCGCTTCCTCGCGGGCGTGGTCCTCGGCGACGGCGAGGAGAAGGTGGCCGGGCACTCCGGCCGCTTCCTGGTCGCCGGGGACGAGGTCGTCGTGCTTGCCGACTCGCGCTACACGCTCCAGGCAGCCCGCGAGGCGCCGGGGGCACGCATCGCCGACGTGACCTACGACCTGCCGTCGCGCTGGGCCGCGCTTGTCGCCTCGATCGGGGCCCGCCGGGTCGCGGTCCCTGCCGCCGACCTGTCGCATGCCCTCTGGACGGCGCTGGCCGCCGCGGCGCCCGACGTCGAGCTGGTGGACGCGGGCCCGTGGATCGACGAGGATCGGGCGGTCAAGGAGCCGGCCGAGATCGAGCGGGTCGCAGCCGCCGCCGCGGTCGCCGATCGGGCCCTGGCGGCCCTCCTCCCGGAGATCCGGGCCGGGGTCACCGAGGCCGCCCTCGCCTGGCGCCTGGAGGTCCTCATGCGCGAGGGCGGCGCCGAGGCCCTCGCCTTCGACGTCGCCGCCCTCGCCGGCCCGCAGGCGGCCCTGCCCCACGGGTCACCGGGCGCGCGCCGCGTCCGTGCGGGCCAGGTGCTCCTCCTCGACTTCGGTGCCCAGGTGGCGGGCTACCGCAGCGACATGACGCGGACGCTCTTCGTCGGCGAGCCCGCGGCCCGCGACCTCGCGATCTACGAGCTCGTGGGCCGGGCCCAGGAATCGGCCATCGCCCTCCTCGGCCACGTGGTCGACGGCGGGCCGATGCCCTCCGGGCGGGCGATGGACGCCGCCGCCCGTGACGTCATCGAGGCCGCCGGCTACGGGGCGCGGTTCGGCCACGGTACCGGCCACGGGATCGGGCTCGCCACCCACGAGCGGCCGAGCCTCTCGCTGGCGGCGGCGGACACGCCGCTGCCGAGCCCCACCGTCTTCTCCGTCGAGCCCGGTGTCTACCTCCCGGGGAAGACGGGCGTCCGAATCGAGGACCTCCTCGTCGTCGATGCCGCCGGCCGGCGGGTGGAGCGCCTCACGCGGTTCCCGCGACAGGTGCTGAGCCTGCCGAGCTGAGCTCCACGTCCCCGGTCCCGGACGTGCTCCGGTTTGCGAAAGGTTGCGATCCGGTGGTACGGTAGGTTCGATCGGCCCCAGCCGGTCGAGCTTCGCCCGGTTCGAGCCCGGGAATCCACGAGGAGCCCTGTTGCCGGTTCGCCGCGCCGTAGCCGCCGTCCTCGCGCTGCCCATCCTGTTCGCCATCTACCTCCCGCTGGCGCTCCGCCGCGGCGCGGCGACGCGGATCGCCCTCGCCGTGGGCATGGGGGGCCTCATCATCGCAGCCGCGATCGGCGTCCCGGCCGGCACCTCTGGGGCTCCCCCAACGAACCCGGGGCCACTCGCAGCGAACGCGCTCGGGCCGGTCGTGGCAACCGATCGCTCGGTGACGTCCTCCCTCATCGTCGACTTCGGAGCGCCGATGGATGCCGCCTCGGTCGAGGGGGCCCTGAGCGTGGAGCCGGCCTCCTCGGTGACCCTTGGCTGGTCGCAGGACGGGCAACGCCTCTCGGTGGCGCCCGTCGCCCGGTGGCTGCCGGCGACGTTCTACACCGTGACCGTGGGCACCGCGGCCCGTGATCGCGACGGGCGCCGCCTCGCGTCGCCGCTGCGGGCCGGGTTCCTGACGCGGGCGCCCACGACGGGGCGACTGACCGCCACGGACCGCCTCCCGTCGGGCGTTGCCCTCGACAGTGCCATCGTGATCTCCTTCGACCACCCCGTCCGCGCTTCGGCGGTCCTGCGAGCGTTCCGCATCGAGCCGGACGTCCCCGGGGAGCTCCTGATCGCGACCGACGGCCCCGAGGAGAGCGACTCGACGACCGCCGAGAACTTCGTCTGGCAGCCGCTGGAGCCATTCACCGGAGACGGACGGTACCGGGTGGAGCTGGCGGAGGGCATCCTCGACGCGGACGGCACGCCGGTCACGTCGCCCGACCCATTGGTGTTCGCCGCCACGGCCGCCCCGTCCGTCGTGCGCTTCCGGCCCCTCTCGGGAACCGACGAGGTGAGCCCGGGCGTGCCGGTCTCGGTCCGCTTCACGATGCGGATGAATCGGGCGAGCACAACGGACGCGTTCAGCGTCGCGGTGAACGGCACGAGGATCCCGGGCTCCGTGAAGTTCGCCGAGAACGACACGGTGCTCGTCTTCGATCCGAAGGCGGACCTCCCGTACGGGGCCTCGGTGGTCCTCCGCGTCGCCGCCGGGGCCCAGGCGGCGAACGGCACGCCGATCGACCGACCGCGCGCCGCCCACTTCAGCGTGGCGCCAAAGCCGACGCCCGTCCCGACGCCCGCGCCCGCGGCCGCGGTGAAGTCGAGCAGCCCCGCGCCGAAGCCTGCCCCGACGCCGGCGCCAAAGCCCGCGCCGAAGCCCAGCCCGATCGCCCGCCCGCCCTCGAGCTCGTGGGTCGCGGCCGAGAAGTACCTGCTCACGCTCCTGAACTGCACCCGCGGCGGCGGCTGGGTCCTCGCGGACGGATCCTGCTCGAGCCCCGGCGGCAGCGGGATCGCGGCCCTCAAGCTCGACGCGGGGATCAGCACCCGGGTCGCCCGGCCCTATGCCCGCAAGCTGGCTCTCAGTGGGGTCTGCTCGCACTTCTCCGGCGGCGATCCGGGCGACCGCCTGCGGGCCGCGGGCTATACCTCGTTCCGCTGGGCCGAGAACATCGGCTGCCGCTACTTCGCGGACCCGCGCAACGCGGCCGTGAGCCTCGTCCGGTTCTTCCAGGACGAGCGCTCCTGGAACGGCGGACACTGGGTCAACATGATGAACCGGGACTACGACCGGGCGGGCGTCGGCCTCTGGGTCGCCGGCGGCCAGCTGCGCTTCGTCATCGACTTCTACCGACCGTGAGCCCGGCCGCACCAAAGCCCCGGACCGTCGTGATCGACGGCCGGACGTTCGAGCGCATCCCGGTGCGCACCCGCGTGCTGTTGCCGGGCGACGACATCGCGGCCGCAATCCGGGACCACGTCGGCGAGGAGCTCCGCGACGGCGACGTCGTCCTGCTCTCCGAGTCGGCCGTGGCGATCATGCAGGGTCGGGCCCGGGACTGGCGGACCATCCACCCCGGTCGCCTCGCCCGCCTGATGTCCGGGCGGGTGATCAAGACCTCGTGGGGGACCGGCCTGCGCAGCCCGTACGCCATGCAGTACGCCATCGAGCTCACGGGCCGGTGGCGGATCCTCGCCGCTGCCGGCGCTCACGTTGTCGGTCGCGCGCTTGGGCGCAAGGGCTGGTTCTACCGGGCCGCGGGCCTCAACGCCCGGATGATGGACGCGGAGCACACGATGGGCGTGGCCGCGTTCTACGAGTGCTGCATCCCGGCCCCCGCGGATCCCCCGGGCACCGTCCGGGCGCTCAAGGCGGAGCTGGGCCACGACGTCGCGATCGCCGACATCAACGACATCGCGCCGGCGTGGGTCGTCGCCTCGACGCTGCCGAAGGACCGCGAGCGGCTCCTGGCCCGCAGCTTCGACGACAATCCCCTGGGGCAGACCGACGAGATGACACCGCTCGGGATCTGGCGCGAGGTCGCCCCCGGGTCGGGCGCGCCGTAGGCTTCGGCGCACCTCTGGGCCGCCCGGATCGGCGAGCCCCGTCTGCTACGATCGCACCCCACCAGCCCGACCCGCGCCGGGGCGCCGTGGCGCCCGGGCACCCGCACGGAGCAGCCGACTGCATGATCTCCACCGGCGAGCTGCGCAAGGGCGTCGTCATCGAGCTCGACGGCGACCTCTGGCAGGTTCTCGACTACCACCACATCAAGATGGGCCGCGGCTCCGCCCAGGTGCGAATCAAGCTCCGCAACGTGAAGAAGGGGAGCACGGTCGAGAAGAGCTTCCAGGCCGGCGAGAAGTGGCCGCGGGCGCAGCTGGACCGTCGCGTGATCCAGTTCCTCTATCGCGATGGCGACGACTTCCATTTCATGGAGATGGAGTCGTACGAGCAGTTCCACCTCACGGCCTCCCAGATCGACGACATCGTCCTGTACCTCAAGGACGGGATGACCCTCGACCGGATCACCTACGAGGGCGAGACGCTCGGCGTGGAGCTCCCGATCACCGTCGACCTCGTCGTCGCCGAGACCGAGCCGGGCTTCGCCGGTGACACGGCGACGGGCGCGCGCAAGCTGGCCACCATGGACACCGGACTCGTGGTCCAGGTGCCGCTCTTCGTCACCGAGGGTGACACCCTGCGGATCGACACCCGCACCGGCGAGTACCAGACCCGTCTCTGACGATGGCCGGGCGATCGGGCATCGAGACCCTCCTCGGCATCATGGACGAGGCGTTCCGTGGCGGGGGCGAGCAGAGCGAGAGCCAGGCCCTGCTGGCCAACCTCGCCGGCGTCACCGACGACGAGTGGCGAGCCCTTCCGCCCGGCGCCGCGCGATCGATCGAATCGATGGCCGTCCACGTCGGTGCGTGCAAGGTGATGTACGCCGACTACGCGTTCGGCTCGGGGACGCTGCGGTTCGGCACCCCGGAGGTCGAGCCGTGGGGCGACGGCCGCGCGCCACGTGACGCGGTCATCGCCTGGCTGATCGAGGTCCACGAGCGCCTCGTCGCCCACGTTGCCGCCCTCGACGACGACGAGGAGCTGGACCGGCCCAGGGCGACGAACTGGGGCGAGCAACGGCCGACCCGCTGGATCCTGGCCGTGATGGTCACCCACGACGCCTACCACGCCGGCGAGATCAACCATCTGCGCAGCACGCTCGGAGCGGATGATCGATGGCGGCACGTCCAGCTGGGATTCGGGTGACGGGCGACGAGCCGCCGGACTGGGCGCTCCCGTCCTGGGATGCGATCGACCCGCTCCCGCGTCGGCGCGCGTCGGAGCTTGCGCCCCCGCCCGGAGGAACGCGCGCCGCGGCCGGCGCCTTCGGGCTTCGGGTGCTCGGCGTGTCCGAGGTCACGAGGGCCGTCCGCGAGGCCCTGCGCGGTGACCCGAGGCTCGCCGACGTCTGGGTCGAGGGCGAGGTGGGCCGGGTCACGATCAGCTCGGCCGGCCATGCCTACTTCACCCTGAAGGACGAGCGGAGCCAGCTCGCCTGCGTCTGGTTCCGCGACGACCGCCTGGCCAGCCCCTTCGAGGCCCGCGCGGGTCTCCAGGTCGTGGTCCATGGCCGGATCGACGTCTTCGACGCCCAGGGGGTGTACCAGTGCTACGTGGCCGCCGTCCAGCCGGCCGGGCTCGGCGACCTCGCCCTCCGCTTCGAGGCGACCAAGGCCAGGCTAGCCGCCGAGGGGCTCTTCGACGCGGCCCGGAAGCGCCCGCTGCCCGCGCGCCCGGCCACGGTGGGCCTCGTGACGAGCCTGTCCGGCGCCGTCCTGCACGACGTCCGCCGCGTGCTCGAGCGTCGCTGGCCGCTCGCCCGCCTGGTGGTGAGCGCCTGCCGGGTGCAGGGGGAAGGCTCCGTCGAGACGATCGTCGCGGCCCTGGCCCGCCTGGCCCGGTACGACGCCGCCTGCCGGGCCGCCGGCCGCGCCGACGACGCGCCGGCCGTCGTCATCGTCGCCCGCGGGGGCGGCTCGCTCGAGGACCTCTGGTCCTTCAACGACGAGCGCGTCGTGCGGGCCGTCGTGGACCATCCTGTTCCGGTCGTCTCGGGAGTCGGCCACGAGACGGACGTGACGCTGGTCGACTTCGCCGCCGACGTCCGGGCTCCCACTCCGTCGGCGGCCGCCGAGCTTGTCGTGCCCGACCGTGGCGACGCGCTCGTCGCGCTGCATGCCCGGCGAGTGCGCCTCGACGCGGCCCTGGGAGCGGAGATCGCCGCGCTGGGCCGCCGCGTGGCCGCGGAGCGACGCGCGCTCGACGGCCTGCACCCCCAGGCGCGGCTCGCGGCGGCCCGCGAGCGAGCGGGCTTCCTGCTGGACCGCGCGACGGCATCGGTGACCTCGCGACTCGCGGCCGAGCGGCGCGGCGTGGAGCGCGCCGGCGCGTCGCTCGGGCCACTGGCGGAGGCCCGCGTGGCGGCATCGCGGGCACGCGTCGAGGCGACCCGTGGCTCCCTGGCCGCCCTGGGGCCCGAGGCGACGCTCGCCCGCGGCTACGCGATCGTGCGCCGGGCGGGCGACGGGACGATCGTCCGCGCGCCGGCCGAGGCTCCGCCCGGCACCGACCTCCGGTTGCGCGTGGCGCAGGGCGAGATCGCGGCCACGGCGCAGGCCGACGGTCGTTGAATGGAGGTGATCCTGCTGCTGGCGGGCGCCGCCGTCGTCGCCGCCGCCGGCGTCGCCGTGGGCCTGGCGCTCGCGCCGCGTCTGACGAGGTGGGACGAGGCTCGCGCGGAGGATCGCGAGGCCGCCGCCGCGGGATCCGCGGACGGCTACGATGGCGGCGCGGTGAGGGGCCCCGGGTCGGGCGGTCCGGCGGGCGGCGGGGAACGGGGCCAGGACGAAGGAGGCGAGCGAGTTGGCTGACCAGGATCCCGGCGCGATCGACGCCGCGATCATCGCCAGGGGTCCCGTCGACGAGCTCACGTTCGACGCGGCCCTGGCGGAGCTGGAGCGCACGGTCGCCGAGCTGGAGGCCGGGGGCCAGCCGCTCGAGCGCACGATCGCCCTGTACGAGCGTGGCGTGGGCCTGCAGCAGCGCTGCGAGCGGCTGCTCGGAGACGCGGAGCTGCGCGTGCGGCGCCTGGTCGAAGGGGCCCGGGGTGCCCTCGCCGAGGCGGAGCTCCGCGAGGGCGACGGGGGCTGATCGTGTCCGGCGGCCCGGCGTGCGACGGGCACGCCACCGCCGCCCGGCGCCCGGGTCCCGCGCGGCCGGGGTAGACTCGGCGGGTTCGCACCGGGCCGGAACGGCGGGCGAAAACGCCATCACGAACGGCGGGTCCGAGCCGTCCCACTGCGCACCGGGCCGCACCGGCGAAGGCGCGCAACCACCGAGGATCGACCGTTGGCCATCCTGCCGCACATCACGGGTCCGGGCGACATTCGCGGCCTTGCCGAGCGTGACCTCTTCACGCTGGCCGAGGAGATCCGGGCCACCATCATCGCCACGGTCGCGAAGACGGGCGGCCACCTCGGCTCGTCGCTGGGGGTGGTCGAGATCACGCTTGCCCTGCACCGCATCATGGAGTCGCCGCGCGAGCCGATCGTGTGGGACACCGGCCACCAGGCCTACCCCCACAAGCTGATCACCGGGCGCTACGAGCGCTTCGGGACGCTGCGCCAGCTGGGCGGCGTGGGCGGCTTCCCGCGCCGCTCGGAGAGCGAGCATGACGTCTTCGACGGCGGCCACGCCGGCACCGGCCTCTCCATCGCGGCCGGCCTCGCCACCGCGCGCGACGTCCGCCACGGGATGGAGCGGATCGCCGTGGTGGTCGGCGACGCGGCCCTCATGAGCGGCCTGTCCTTCGAGGCCCTGAACGAGATCGGCCATCGTCGGACGCAGCTCCTGATCGTCCTCAACGACAACGAGATGTCGATCAGCCAGTCCGTCGGGGCCCTCTCCAAGTACCTCTCCGAGATCAAGCTCTCGAACGCCTGGAAGCAGTCCCGGACGGCCTACGACCGCACCGTCGAGCGGGTCCCGGTGGTCGGCCCGACGGCGCTCGAGCTGTCGCGCCGCGTGCGCAAGTCGTTCGTCAGCTTCGCCCAGCCCGGACAGCTCTTCGAGGACCTCGGGATCACCTACATCGGGGTCGTGCCCGGGCATGACCTGCGGGCGCTCGTCCACACGTTCCGCAGCGCGATCGAGCTCGATGGGCCCGCGATCGTCCATGTCCGGACGCAGAAGGGGCGCGGCTACCACCCCGCCGAGAAGGACCAGGTCGGGTTCCACGGCGCCGCGCTCCCGCCCATGGCCGACACGTACCAGTCGCGCCGCGGGTCGGCAGCCAGCCCCCTCGGCGCAGGCGAGATCTCGGCGACGAGCAGCCGATCCGCGGGCGCCGGGTCCAACGGGGATGCGGCGGCGCCGGCCGCGGCGGTGTCGCCGAAGGTCCCGAACTACACCCACTTCTTCGCCCAGGAGGTGGTGGCGGCGGCGCGCGAGGACCGGCGCATCGTCGCGATCACCGCCGGGATGCCGACCGGAACCGGCCTCAACAAGTTCGAGGCGGAGTTCCCGGATCGCTTCGTCGACGTCGGGATCGCCGAGCAGCACGCCGTGGCCATGGCCACGGGGATCGCGCTCGGCGGCGGGCGACCGGTGGTGGCGATCTACGCGACCTTCCTGCAGCGGGCCTTCGACCAGATCGTCCACGACGCCTGCCAGAACGACGTGCCGGTCCTCCTCGGGGTCGACCGGGCGGGCCTCGTCGGCGAGGACGGGACGAGCCACCAGGGGATGTTCTCCTACCCGGCCCATCGCCAGGTCCCGAACCTCGTGATCGCCGCGCCAAAGGACGAGCAGGAGCTGCGGTCGATGGTCCGGACCGCGTTCGCGCAGGACCATCCATTCGCCCTCAACTACCCGCGCGACGCCGGCTTCGGGGTCCCCGAGCGCGCGCCCGACGTCCTGGCGGTGGGCCGGGGCGAGGTGCTTCGCGAAGGCTCGGACGTCCTCCTCGTCGGCTTCGGCCCGATCGTCCGCCGGGCCGAGGAGGCGGCCGACGCGCTGGCCGCCAGCGGCTGGTCGGTGGGGGTCATCAATGCCCGCTTCGCCAAGCCGCTCGACCGCCAGCTGATCCTCGACCAGGCCCGGGGGAAGCGGCTCCTCGTGACCCTGGAGGAGAGCACGGCGAGCGGCGGCTTCGGCTCGGCCGTGCTGGAGGCGCTCGAGGAGGCGCGGCTTGCCGACCCCGCCTTCCGCGACGTGGCCCTCCGGATCGTCGGCATCCCCGCGGATCGCTTCGTGGATCACGGCTCGGTGGTCGACCTGCGGGCCCTCGTCCGGCTCGATACCCCGGGGATCGTGGCGCAGGTCCGCGAGACGCTGGCCACGCTCAAGGCGACCCCCGGCGCCTCGCCGGCCCGCCGGCGCTCCCAGGCGGCCAGCGCCTGACCCGGCGCGCGCCCGGTTGTGCCGCGGTGAAGCGGCGCGTGGCATGATCGCGACGTGACCCGGACGAGCACGCCGTCCCGTTCTCCGCGCGTCCGCCTCGACCAGCTCCTCGTCGAGCGCGGGCTCGCAGAATCACGCACCCGGGCGCAGGCGCTCCTCATGGCCGGGCGCGTGCGGGTCGGCCCCGGGGATGCCGCGCGGACGGACCGCAAGCCGGGTGATCTCGTCGGGTCGGATACGCCGGTGGCCGTCGCCGCGCCCCTGCCGTACGTGTCCCGCGGAGGCGAGAAGCTGGCCGCGGCGCTCGACGCCTTCGATGTCGACCCGGCGGGCCGGGTCTGCCTCGACGTGGGGGCGTCCACGGGCGGGTTCACCGACGCGCTCCTCCAGCGCGGGGCGGCCCGGGTCCACGCCATCGACGTCGGGCGCGGGCAGCTCGCGGAATCGCTGCGGAACGACCCGCGCGTCGCGTCGCGGGAGCGCACGAACGCGCGCAGCCTGACGTCGTCGGTTCTCGGGGAGCCGGTGACCCTGGCCGTGGTCGACGTGAGCTTCATCTCGCTCGGGCTGGTCCTGGCGCCGACGGCGGCCTGCCTGGCCCCCGGGGGCGCGGTGGTGGCCCTCGTCAAGCCGCAGTTCGAGGCCGGCCGGGGGCGGGCGCCGGGCGGCGTCGTCCGGGAGCCCGCCGTTCACCGCGAGGTCCTGCATGGAGCGCTACGCCACGCGCGCGCGGCGGGCCTCGTGCCCCTCGGGCTCATCGCCTCACCGCTCCTCGGGCCGGCCGGGAATCGCGAGTTCTTCATCCACGCCGCCAGGGATCCAGGACGCCCGGAGCCCGACGACTGGGAGTCGCGGATCGCCGCGCTCGCGCCCGGATGACGGCGGTACGGCGGATCGGGTTCGCCTACAACCCGACCAAGCAGGAGGCGCTCGCGCTGCTCGCCCGGGCGAGGGGCTGGTGCGCGGAGCGCGGGATCGAGAGCTGGGCTCACGCGTCGGGCGACATGCCGGCCCTGCTCGAGGCGCTGCCGGGCGTCGACGTGCTCGTCGTGCTCGGCGGGGACGGGACTTTCCTGCGCGCGGCCCGGGCCGTGGCCGAGACCCGCGTCCCGATCGTCGGTGTCAACCTGGGCAAGATCGGCTTCCTGTCCAAGGCCGAGACGCCCGAGCTCGAGGGCCTGCTCGAGAAGATCGCCGCCGGCCGCTTCCGGCTGGAGGACCGGATGGCCCTCCGCGGCGCGATCGACGGGCTGGGGAGCGGCGGTCCCCGGCGGACGTTCATCGCCCTCAACGACGTGGTGATCGCCCGCGGCGCCCTGGCGCGGGTCGTGCGCCTCGATGTCGAGATCGGGCCGTCCCACCTCGCGACCTTCATCGCCGACGGGCTGGTCGTGGCCAGCCCTACCGGGTCGACCGGCTACAGCTTCTCGGCCGGGGGCCCGATCCTCGATCCCCTCAGCCGCAACCTCATCGTGACGCCGATCGCCGCCTACCTGTCGGCCCTCGGGTCGGTGGTCGTCAGTCCCGACCAGGTCGTGCGCTGCCAGGTCGTCGAGGCCCACGAGGCGCTCGTCTCGATCGACGGCCGCGAGGACTTCCCGATCGGCGTCGGGGATGCCATCACGATCGCCGCCCTGGAGCAGCCGCTCCGCTTCCTCGAGCCGGAAGGCGCGGTGCCGTTCTGGGACCTGCTCCGGCAGAAGGCGCAGCTCCTGCCGTCGTGATCCGGCGATGACCGACGAGCCCGCGAGCCCGCCAGCCTCCGGACGCCTCCTCGAGCTGGCGGTGGCGGACCTGGCCCTGCTCGAACGGGTGCGGATCCGGTTCGCCGACGGCCTCAACGTCCTGACCGGCGAGACCGGCGCCGGCAAGAGCCTCCTGATTGACGCTCTCGGCCTGGCCCTCGGGGCGCGGGCGGATCCGGGGCTCGTCCGCCACGGCGCCGAGACCGCCCGGGTGGAGGCCCTCTTCGACCGGCTCCCGGAGCCGCTCCTCTGCGTGCGCGAGGTGGCGGCATCGGGTCGGTCGCTGGCCCGGATCGACGATGACACGGTGACCGCGAGCCGCCTGGCGGCGACCGCGGGGCTCCTGGTCGAGATCCACGGGCAGCACGACCAGGCGCGCCTGCTCGACGAGCGCTGGCAGCGCGACCTGCTCGACGCCTACGGCGGCCATGCCGCCGAGCGGACGGCGGTCGCGGCGGCGGTCGGCGCCTGGCGCGAGAACGAGGACGCGCTGGCGGCGCTCGCCGTCGACCCGCTGGAGCTCGAGCGCCGGATCGACCTGGTCTCGCACGAGGCGGTCGAGATCGCCGGGGCCGGGATCCGTCCGGGCGAGGTGGCCGAGATCCAGGCCCGGCTCGCGGCCTCGCGCCACGGCGCGGCCATCGCCCGCGGCACGCTGGCGATCGTCGCCCTCCTGTCCGGCGACGAGGCCGACGACGCGGTCGCGGGCGCCCGCGTGGACGCGGCCCGGGCGGCTGCCGAGGCGGTCGCGATCGGGCGCCTCGATCCGCGCTTCGAGCCGCTCGCCGCGCGCCTGGAAGGCCTCGCGGCCGAGCTCGAGGATGTCGCCTCCGAGGCTCGATCGCTGGCCGAGGGGGTCGAGCACGACCAGGCGGCCCTGGCGGCGCTCGAGGAGCGCCTGTCGCAGCTGTTCACGCTCGAGCGCAAGTACGGGACGGATGCGGACGGCCTCCTCGGGCGGGCGGAGCGGGCGGAGGCGGAGGTCGAGCGCCTCCGCGGTCTCGGCGCGGAGCGTGGCCGGCGATCGGCGGAGGCGGTGCGCCTCCTCGAGGTCGTCGCGTCCGCGGCCGGGCGGCTCTCCGCCCGGAGGCAGGACGCCGCGGCGTCGCTGGCCGCGGCCGTCGAGGCGGCCCTCGCCGATCTCGGCCTGGGCGGCGCGAAGATCGAGATCGCCGTCGGCCGCCGCCCGGCCGGGCGCGATGAGCCCGCGGTCGAGCTCCATGGCGACGCGGTCGCCTTCGACGCCTCCGGGGTCGACGCGGTGGTGTTCCGAATCGCCCCGAACCCGGGCGAGCCCGCCCGCCCCCTCGCCAAGATCGCCTCGGGCGGCGAGCTCTCGCGGGTCTCGCTCGCGATCGAGGAGGTCCTCGCCGACGCCGACGCCACGCCGACCCTCGTCTTCGACGAGATCGACGCGGGGATCGGCGGACGGAGCGCGGACCCGGTGGGTCGGACCCTGTGGGCGCTGGCGCGACGGCACCAGGTCCTGTGTGTCACCCACCTTCCCCAGATCGCCGCCTACGCCGACGCCCACTTCGCCATCCACAAGGTGGTCCGCGACGGGCGCACGGTCACCGAAGTCCGTCGGCTCGACGGGCCCGCGCGGGTGGCGGAGCTGGCGGCCATGATCGGCGGGCCGGGCGGCGGACCCGCGGCCGAAGCCTCGGCCGCGGAGCTGCTCGCGCGGGCCGGCCGCTTCGGCGCGACGCGCGGCGCGGCGCCGAGCCGGGCGTGAGTGCGTCGGCCGGACCGCGGGCGCGGCGACGGCGGAGCGGGCGCCCCCCGGGCCGCCGATCCCGGCCGGCCTGGCCGCCGCGGTCGACGCCTTCCTGCTGCACCTGCGCGTCGAACGCGGCCTCTCCCCGGCGACGCTCCTGGGCTACGGCGGCGACCTCGCCGACTTCGGCCGATCGCCGGAGGCGGCGAGCGGATGGGAGCGCTCGCCAGATCCCGCGCTGGACTACCTCGGTCGCCTGGCCGGCGGCGCCGGTCCCGGGCGACGCACGCTGCGCCCGACGAGCCTGCGGCGGCGCACGGCCGCGTTGCGGTCCTTCTACCGGTTCGCCCTCGCGGAGGACCTCGTGGCCGTCGACGTCGCCAGCCATCTCGACCTGCCGCGAGAGCCGCGGATCCTGCCGGATCCCCTCGGGGTGGACCAGGTCGACCGCCTGCTGGCGGCGGTCGATCCCGACGCGATGGCGACCGCGGCCGACGGCGGGCCGGCGGCCCCGGGGCGGCGCGCCGTCGCGCGCCTGGGCGCCCTGCGTGATCGGGCCCTGCTCGAGCTCCTCTACGCCGCCGGGCTCCGGATCAGCGAGGCGCTGCGGCTCGACGGCGACGATCTCGACCTCGGGGGAGGCAGCGTGCGCGTGGTGGGCAAGGGGGACCGCGAACGCGTCGTGCCCGTCGGCGACGTCGCGGTGCGGTGGCTCGAGCGCTACCTCGCCGAGGCGCGGCCGACCCTGGCCGCGGCCGATCGCGCCCGGGCGTCTCGCGGGGGGCCGGTCTTCCTCTCCGACCGTGGACGGCGCCTCGGCCGCAACCACGCCTGGGCGGCGGTCAAGCGCGCCGCCGCCGCCGCGGACCTCGGGGACCGGGTCTCCCCCCACACGCTGCGCCACTCGTACGCGACCCATCTCCTGGAGGGCGGTGCCGACCTGCGGGTCGTACAGGAGCTGCTCGGGCATGCCAGTATCTCGACGACGCAGATCTACACCCATCTCACGGGCGAGCGGATCCGCGAGGTGTACGCCCGGGCCCACCCCCGGGCCTGAGGGAGAGGGACGGGAAGGACAGGATGGGCTACACCGAATCACTGCTGGCGACGAACGAGACGATCCTCTACCGGACCAAGCAGCACTGGATGGCGCCGATCTTCGGGACGATCGCCGGCACCCTGGTCCTGATCGGCGGCGTCGCGCTGTTCATCCTGCAGCTGACGATGGGCAACGGCCTCCTCCGGGACCTCATCTTCTGGGCCTCCATCATCCTGGTCATCGTCGGAGTGGCCATGGTCGGCTACTCGTACGTCCAGTGGTGGGTCGAGGACTACGCGGTCACCAACCAGAAGGTCATGAAGGTCGCGGGGCTGCTGCGGAAGCGGACCAGCGGGGCCGCGCTGGAGAAGATCAACGACGTGATCATGGAGCAGGGTCCGCTCGGCCGGATGCTCGGCTACGGGACTCTCAAGGTGAGCACCGCCTCCGACACGAGCGACCTGACCTACGAGACGATGCGCAAGCCGGCCGAGTTCCGGCGGGCGATGCTCGACCAGAAGATGGAGTTCGAGCAGGCCGACGCGCGCCAGATCTCCGACGCGGTCCGCGCGGCCGCGCCCGCCCAGGCGACCCAGGTCGCCGTGCCGGTCCCGCCGCCCCCGGCGCCGGTCGCGGCCGCCGCGCCCTCGGCCGAGGACAAGCTGCGCAGCCTCGGCAAGCTCCGCGATGACGGTCTCATCACGCCCGAGGAGTTCGACGCCAAGAAGGCGGAGCTGCTCGAGGACCTCTAGCGCCGGCAACGCCGGGAGCCCGGCCCGGGGGGGCGGGCGCGGTACCATACCCCGGTCCCACCCCAGCATCGGAGCTTTAGTCCCGCGTGGTCCTCGACGAGCGCACCCTGTCCGCCCTGGTGGCGGTCGTCATCTTCCTGGTCGTCGGCTTTCCCGTCCACGAGTTCTCCCATGCCCTCGTGGCCTACCGCCTGGGCGACAGCACGGCGAAGCACTTCGGGCGCCTGACCCTCAATCCGGTCGTCCACCTCGACCCTCTCGGGTCGACGATCCTGGCCATCTCGGCGGTGGTGGGCGGCTTCTTCATCGGCTGGGCCAAGCCCACGCCCGTGAACCCCTCGATGCTCCGCTGGGGGCACCGGGGCGAGGCCCTCGTGGCGGCCGCCGGCCCGGTCTCGAACCTGTCCTGGCGATCCTCGCCGCGGCGGTGGTCCGGATCTTCGACGCCGCTCGACCCGGCGCCGTCCGCCGGTCCTGGACTTCGTCTGCCTGGTGATCTACGTGGTTCCTCGTCATCAACATCTCGCTCTTCATCTTCAACCTGTTCCCGCTGCCGCCCCTCGACGGCTCGAAGGTCCTGTTCGCGTTCCTCTCGCCGCGCACCGTCTGGCAGGTCAGGCCCTTCCTCGAGCAGTGGGGCTTCGTCATCCTCCTGGCCGTGATGTTCCTGCCGCCGGGGTCGGCGTCCATCGGCGCCCGGATCCTGGGCCCCATCTTCGATGCGATCTTCACCTTCCTGGTGGGCGCGTAAGGCGGGCCAGCTCGGCCGGCACGTCGTGGCCCGGGTTCGCCCCGTGGAGCGCGCGGCGCTGGCCGAGTGGCTGAGCCCCGCCCAGATGGCCCTCTTCGACGGGATGCCCGTGGCCGACCGCCGGCACGGCCTCGACGTCGCCGCCGCCCTGCGTGCAGCCGGCATGCACGACCGCGAGGTCGAGATGGCAGGCCTCTTCCACGACGCCGGCAAGGGCCGCTCGATCCGGCTGTGGCACCGGGTCGCCTGGTCGCTCGGCGAGGCGCTGGGCTCGTGGGTGCACCGCGGGCGGCGCTCGCCCCGGGCGGGGCGGAGGCGATGGCCCGGCTGCGGGACCACGGCGCGCGCTCGGCGGAGCTGGCCTGCGCCGCCGGCTGCCCGCCCCGCTCGGGAGCGCTCATCCGGGGCGACGTCGGGGCGGACGACCGGGCGGCGCTGGCGGCGCTGCGCGCGGCGGACGAGGCGAGCTGATGTCGCTCGAGGCCGTGCGGGCCACGCCTCCGGGGGCTCCGGTCGTCGTCTTCTCCGACCGCCGCCGCCCGGAGGACGCGACCCAGGTGCGGCTCGACGAGTGGGAAGGCCCACTGGGCCTGCTCCTCGCCCTCGTGGAGGCCCGCCGGCTCGACGTGATGACGGTCCCCCTCGGCGGTCTCACGGAGGCGTATCTCGACGCCCTTGCCGGCATCGAGGGCGACCGCATCGGCAATCTCTCGGCCTTCATCGCGGTCGCCAGCCAGCTCATCCTCATCAAGAGCCGCGCGCTCCTGCCCCGGCCGGCGGACGCGGCGATCCCCCTCGACGACGAACCCGACCCCGAGGCCGCGCTGCGAGCCCGCCTCCTCGCCTACAAGGCGTTCCGCGATGCGGCCGATGCCCTCCAGGCGCGCGCCCTGGGGGGCAGCCTCCTCGTGCGGCGCGAGCCGTCGGCCGCGGTGGCGGCGGCCCGCGCCGGTGCCGTCGAGCTCGCACCGCCGATCCTCGACGCGGGCCTCCTCGGACTCGCCCTCGATCGCCTGGCCGCGGTGACGCCGGCGGCGCCGCCGGAGCCGGCGGCCGTCGCGAGGTCGATCACCCTCGAGGAGCGGGCCGCGCTGATCCGCGCCGCCCTGGCCGACGCCGGGTCGGTCGTCCTGCAGGAGCTCCTCGCGGGGGTCCGGGACCGGGTGGTGCTGGTGGTGACCTTCCTGGCGATGCTCGAGCTCGTCAAGCGCCGCGAGGCGTTCGTCGAGCAGGAGGTTCCATGGGGCCCCATCATCGTGCGGCCGACGGCGCGGCCCGTCGGGGCGATCGATGCGCCGCCGGCGGTGAAGGGGGAGGCGTGACGAACGAGGCGCACGTGCCTGCGGATCCGGACCTCGACGCGGAGGTCGCGGGCGCGGGCGCCCTCGCGCCGGACCCGCGTGGCGGCGACGGCCTGCCGGGCGACCTCGTGACCGAGACCCAGCTGGAGGCGCTCCTGTTCGTCGCCGAGCGGCCCCTCGGGCGGCGCGAGCTGGCCACGATCACCGGCGCCTCGACGGAGGTGATCGACGCGCGCCTCGGCGACCTCGAGGTGACCCTGGCCGAGCGGGGGATCCGCCTGGTGGTGGACGGCGACCGGGTCGCCCTGGCCACCGCGCCCGAGGTTGGCCTCCTGATCGGTCGGTATGTCGGCCGCGAGCCAACGCGCCTCTCGCCCGCCACCCTGGAGACGCTCGCGATCGTCGCCTACCGGCAGCCGGTGACGAAGGCCGGAATCGAGCGGATCCGCGGCGTCGATGCGGAGTATGCGGTCCGGAGCCTTCTGCACCGACGCCTGGTCGTGGAGCTGGGCCGGGCCGGCGCTCCGGGTCGCCCGATCCTCTACGGCACGTCGATCGACTTCCTGGAGCGCTTCGGCCTGCTGAGCCTCGACGACCTGCCGTCCGCTCGACGCGGCGATCGCGGAGCGCCTCGCGGGCGCCGACGGCGACGCCCTCGCGGTCGACGCGGAGGAACCCGGGGACCAGGCAGGACCCGGCGATGCGGCCCGCCCGGGCAGGGATGCCGCGGACGGCCGCCCGGACGGCGGCCCGGGTGGCCGGTCCTGACAGTGTCAGAGCGCCTCGGCAAGGTCCTGGCCGCTGCCGGCGTCGCCAGCCGCCGGGGCGCCGACGCGCTGGTGGAGGCCGGCCGGGTCACCGTTGACGGGCGCGTCGCCGTCCTTGGGGAGAAGGCCGACCCGGCCCTCCAGGTCATCGCCGTCGACGGCCGGCCGATCGGCGCGGCGCCGCCGCCCGCGGTCCATCTTGCCGTCCACAAGCCCGCCGGCGTGACCTCCACGGCCGCCGACCGCCACGCCGCGCGGACGGTGATCGACCTGGTCCCACCCGGACTCGTGCCCCCGCGGACCCGGCTCTACCCGGTCGGCCGCCTCGACCTCGACTCGGAGGGGCTTCTGCTCCTCACGAACGACGGCGCGTGGACCGACCGGGTGCTCCACCCCCGGCACGGCGTCGAGCGCGAGTACGCGGTGGCGGTGCCCGTTCCCCTCGAGGCCGAGCAGCGCGCCGCGCTCGCCGCCGGCGTTCCGCTCGAGGAGGGCGTCGCCCGGCTCGTCTCGCTGCGCGCGGCGACGCGGACCGAGACGGCGCTGCTGTCCGACCTGGTGTGGCCGCGACCGCCGGCCGGGCTCGCCTGGTATCGCGTCGTGCTCGCCCACGGCTGGAAGCGCCAGGTGCGCCGGATGCTGGCGGCGGTGGGCGCGCCCGTCGTGCGCCTGGTGCGGGTTCGCGTCGGCACGCTCCGCCTGGACCTGCCCGCCGGCCAGGCGCGGCTGCTCGCCCCGGCCGAGGTGCGCCGCCTCGCGGCGTCGCGACCCGTCGATCGCCCGCCCGCGTCACGCGCGGCCGGCCGCGTGCCGGCATCGCGCCCGGCCGGCGCGCCCGCGCCAGGGGTCCCTCGCACGCCATCCGGGGACCGGCAGCGATGACCCCGAGCGCCCCCGCGCCGGTCGCCGGCCCGGTCGACGTCCTGTTCATCAACGGGTCGGTCCGGACGATGGCGCCGGCGCGGCCCGTCGCATCGGCCCTCGCGGTGGGCCGGGGCAGGATCGCCGCCGTGGGTCGGGACGCGGACCTCCGCCGCCTGGCCGGGCCCCGGACGCGCGTCGTCGATCTCGAGGGCCGGACGCTGCTCCCCGGCTTCGGGGATGCCCACGTCCACCCGCCGATCGGGGGATGGGCGATGCTGACCTGCGACCTCCACGGCGTGCCCTGGGACCGCGACGCCTACATCGAGCGGATCCGGGCGTATGCCGAGGCGCACCCCGCCGAGGCATGGATCGTGGGCGGGGGCTGGGCGATGCCGGCCTTCCCCGGCGGCACGCCGTCGCGCCGCGACCTCGACATGATCGTGCCCGACCGGCCCGTGTTCCTCGAGAACCGGGACGCCCACGGGGCCTGGGTGAACTCGCGCGCCCTGGCCCTCGGGGGTATCGGCGCCGACACGCCCGATCCGCCCGACGGCCGGATCGAGCGCGAGCCGGACGGCGCGCCGCAGGGGACGCTCCACGAAGGCGCCGCGAACCTCGTGCGGCGCCTCCTGCCGGCCTTCACTCCGGAACGCTGGCAGGACGCCCTCCTGGCCGCCCAGGCCCATCTCCACGGCCTCGGGATCACGATGGTCACCGACGCCTGGGTCGAGCCCGAGCACCTGCCCGCGTACCGCGCCCTGGCCGAGCGCGGCCAGCTGACCCTGCGGACGGTGCTCTCGCTCTGGTGGGATCGGGCCGGCGATCTCGGCCAGCTGGCGGCGCGTTCGAAGAAGCGCGGCGCACGTCGCGCGTCGGGCGCCTGCGCGCCTCCACGGTGAAGCTGATGCTCGACGGCGTCCTCGAGAACCACACCGGCGCGCTGCTGGAGCCGTACCTCGACGCCGCCGGCCGGCCGACGGCCAACGCGGGGCTCGACTTCATCGACCCCGCCCTGCTGGCGCGCGAGATCGCCCCGGCCATCGACGCGGCCGGCTTCCAGCTGCACTTTCACGCGATCGGCGACCGCGCCGTGCGCTCGGGCCTGGACGCCGTCGAGGCAACCTGGCGAGCCAACGGGCCGTCGCCGCGGCGTCCGCACATCGCCCACCTGCAGGTGGTCCACCCGAGCGACGTGCCCCGCTTCGCCGCGCTCGGCGTCGGCGCCACGATCCAGCCCTGGTGGGCGGTCTACGAGGCCCAGATGCGGGACCTGACGATCCCGTTCCTGGGACCGCGGCGCAGCGGCTGGCAGTACCCGTTCCGCAGCCTTCACCGGGCGGGCGCGCGCCTCGTCGGCGGGAGCGACTGGCCGATCTCGACCGCCGAACGTCCTCGCCGAGATCGAGGTCGCGGTCAACCGGGTGGCGCCCGCGAGCCGCGGCATCGAACCCCCGTTCCTGCCCGACGAGCGGCTCGACATCGAGACGGCGCTGCGGGCGTTCACGGCCGGCGCGGCGTGGGCCAACGGGATCGAGCTCGAGGCGGGGACGCTGGAGACCGGCAAGCTCGCCGATCTCGTGGTCCTCGATCGCGACCTCTTCGACCGCGCCGCCGGCGCGATCGGCGAGGCCCGGGTTCTCCTGACCCTGTCCGAGGGGGTCGCGGTCCATGCCGACCCCTCGCTCGGCTGGTAGGGGGCGTTGATGACGGGGCCGCGATCCCTGGTCGTCGCTCTCGACGGTCCGGCATCGTCGGGCAAGAGCAGCGTCGGGGCGGCGGTCGCGGGCGCCCTGGGCCTGCGCTTCCTCGATACCGGCCTGCTCTACCGGGCGCTCACCTGGCTCGCCCTGGACCGCGGTCTCGACCCGGCGGACGGCCCGGCCATTGCCCCGCTCGCCGCGGAGATCGACCTCGGCGCCGACGACGCCGGGCGGCTGGCCCGCGTGATCGCCGACGGCCGCGAGGTCCAGGGCGAGATCCGGACGCCCCGGGTGGACCGGGCCGTCTCCGCGGTCGCGCGGCAGCCCGAGGTTCGAGCCGCGCTCCTCGGCCGGCAGCGGGCGATCGCGGCCGCGGGCGGCATCGTCGTCGCGGGACGCGACATCGGCAGCGTCGTGCTTCCGGAGGCCGACCTGAAGGTCTGGCTCGACGCCTCGGCCGAGGAACGCGCCGCCCGGCGCGCGCGCGAGCGTGGGATCGATCCGGCGTCGCCGGCGGGGATGGCCATCCTCGCCGATCTCCGCCGCCGGGACGCTGCCGACGGCTCCCGCGAGCACGCGCCGGCGCGGGCCGCGGCCGACGCCGTCCACGTCGGAACCGACGGCAACACGTTCGAACAGACCGTGGAGGCCGTGCTGGTCGTCGTGCGGGCGGTCTCCTCCCGCTCACCCGGGTCTCGGCCGTGAGCGCCCCGCCCGAGGGGCGGCGCCGTCGATCCGAGCAGGAGACGTCGGCCTTCTCCTTGCCGGGGGACCGCCTGCCCCTCGTGATCCGCCTGAGCAACATCGTCGGCCGCACGATCTTCCGCTGCACCTGCCGGGTCAGCGTCAGCGGGCTCGAGAACGTCCCCGGAAGCGGGCCGCTCATCCTGGCCGCGAACCACATGAGCAATGCCGATCCACCGCTGGTCGCCAACTGGCTCACCCCGGTGCTGGGCCGGCCCGTGCACTGGATGGCCAAGGCCGAGGCGCTCGAGTGGCCGCTGGCCGGCTGGTTCATGCGCCAGAACGGCGCCTTCGGGATCCAGCGCGGGGCAGCCGACACGGAAGCCTTCCGCCTCGCCAGGTCGGTTCTCGACGACGGCCGGGTGCTCGGCACCTTCCCGGAAGGCACCCGCAGCCCCACCGGGACCCTCCAGCAGGCGAAGGACGGGGTGACCCTCCTCGCCCTGCGGACGGGGGCGCCCGTCCTCCCGATCGGCGTCAGCGGAACGGACCGCTTCTGGCCCCGGGGCGCGAAGACCTGGCGCGTCGGCAGCCGGATCGCCCTGCGCGTCGGCGAGCCGTTCCTTCTCGAGCGCGGCCTCGGGCCCGACGGGCGGAAGGAGTCGCTCGAGGACGTCACGACTCGCCTGATGCTCCACATCGCCGCGCTGCTCCCGGAACGGCACCGCGGCCACTACGGCCCCCTCCTGCCCGGCCCCTCGTCCGCCTCGCCCCCCGCTCCGGAAGGGGAGTGAGCCCGTCACATTCGCCCTCGTCGGCCGAGACCCGCACGGTCGGGAGCGGCGTCCCCAGCGCGGTCCGGCGGCCCCGCTGCCGGTCGACCGGCGGCTTCGCTGCCGGGGTTTCGTCGGCAGAGGTGCAATAATCGGGCCATGGGGATGGTCCAGGACGTTCGAATCGCGAAGCGCACCGGCTTCTGCTACGGCGTCCGCGAGGCGGTGGACCGGGCGAAGGAAGCCGCCGACGCCGGCAAGGTCACCCGCACGCTCGGGCAGGTCGTCCACAACGAGGGCGTCGTGGCCAGCCTGAACGCCCGCGGCGTCGCCTCCATCGCCAGCCTGGAGGAGGCGGAATCCGGGTCGACCGTCGTCATCCGCGCCCATGGCGTCACTCCCGCCGTGCGGGAGGCCGCGTCGGGCAAGGGCCTCGAGGTGATCGATGGCACCTGCTCATGGGTGATCGCCGAGCAGAAGCAGCTGCAGCAGCTGGTCGCGGACGACTACACGATCGTCCTCCTCGGGACGCCGAACCACCCCGAGGTGATCGGCCTCCTGGGGTTCGCCCCGGACGCGATCGTGGTCGACGACGAGGAGGACTGGGACCGCATCCCGCGCCGCAAGCGCATGGCCCTCATCACCCAGTCCACGCAGCCGCCGTGGAAGTTCGAGCGCCTCGCGGCCCGCATGGTCCACCTCGCCCACGAGCTCATGATCGTGAACACCGTCTGTCCCGTGACGATCCGCCGCCAGGAGGACACCGTCGACACGGCCGGGGAGGTCGACCTCATGGTCGTCGTCGGCGGGCGCAGCAGCGCGAACACGAAGGAGCTGACGCGTCTCTGCGAGATCGTGGGGACGCCGGCGATCCAGGTGGAGCACGCTCGCGATCTCGTCGACCCGGCGGTGTTCGACGCGGCCCGCCTGGTCGGCGTGACCGGCGGGACGTCCACGCCGATCGAGGACCTGGAGCTCGTGGCCACGCGGATCCTGGAGCTGGCGGGGACGCCCGAGGCGCGGGCCCGCGCCGGCGAGCTCGCCTTCCGGGCCCTCTCCGCCGCCGCCACCCCGGCCGGCCGCACCAGCTCGCTGCCGGCGATCGCGCCCGCGGCCGCCGTGCCCGCTCCGGCTACCCGTTGATCGGGCCTGGCCCGCTCCCGGTCGTCGCGATCGTCGGACGCCCCAACGTCGGCAAGAGCACCCTCTTCAACCGCATCGTGGGGGACAGCCGGGCGGCGATCGTCGAGGATCGCGCCCGGACCACCCGCGACCGCATCTACGGCGAAGGCGAGTGGAACGGGCGGCGATTTCTCGTGGTGGACACGGGGGGCCTCGAGATCGCACCCGGCAATGCGATCGAGGAGAAGGTCCAGGAGCAGGCCCGGCTCGCGATCGCCGAGTCCGACCTCATCGTGCTCGTCGTGGAGGCGACCGCCGGCCTGACGCCAGCCGACGAGGAGGCGGCCGACATCCTGCGCCGGGCCTCCACACCCGTGCTGGTGGCCGTCAACAAGGCCGACAACGCGAAGCGGGAGCTCGACGCCGTGGAGTTCTGGGCCCTCGGCTGGGACCAGACCTGGCCGATCAGCGCCGCCCACGGGCGCGGCGTCGCCGACCTCCTGGACGAGATCGTCCTGGCCCTGCCCCCGGAGGGTGACCTCGAGCGCGACCGGAAGGCGCGTGAGGCCGAGGCCGACCGCGAGGCCGACCTGATCGCCGACGAGCTGGCCGAGGGAATCGAGCCGGCGGAGATGGCCTTCGACGAGGACGCCCTGCCCGGGCCGGTCACGATCGCCTTCGTTGGGCGCCCGAATGTCGGGAAGTCGAGCCTCCTCAACGCCCTCCTCGGCGAGGAGCGGGCCATCGTCTCCGAGATCCCCGGCACGACCCGCGACGCCTTCGACACCCACCTCGCCTACGGGCAGGGGGAGGTGGTGCTGGTCGACACGGCGGGCATCCGGCGGCGGGGCAAGGTCGCCTCGGGGCCCGCGGCCGAGCGCTATTCGACCCTGCGCGCCCTCAAGGCGATCGACCGGGCGGACGTCACGGTGCTCGTCATCGACGCCGTCGAGGGGCTCACCGCCCAGGACGCCCACGTGGCCGGCTACACGATCGATGCCGGGAAGGGCCTCGTGATCGCCGTCAACAAGTGGGACCTCGTGGAATCCAAGACCGACCGGACCTTCGACCAGTACGTGGCCTGGATCCGCCGCGACGCACCCTTCCTCCACTTCGCGCCGGTCGTCTCCATCAGCGCGAAGACCGGCCAGCGGGTGGATCGCGTCCTGGAGATGGCGGTGGACGTCTGGGGCGAGCGGCGGAAGCGGATCAGCACCGGGGAGCTCAACCGCCTGCTGGCCGAGGCGACGGCGCGCCAGGTGCCGCCGGCCGTGAAGAACCGGCGGCCCAAGCTCTTCTACGCCACCCAGGCCGCCATCGAGCCGCCGACGTTCATCTTCTTCGCCAACGACGCCGAGCTGATCCACTTCAGCTATCGGCGCTACCTCGAGAACCGGATCCGCGACGTCCTCGGCTTCCACGGCGCGCCCGTGCGCCTCGTGTTCCGCAACCGCGGGTCCGACCGCCCCCGACCGACGGGCCGCCGGGGCCGCCCGAAGGCCGGCAGCGCCCACCGCCGCTGATCCGGCCGCCGCGATGAGCACCGCCGCTCCCGAGCCGCCCGCCCCGTCCGCCGATCCGCCGGACGGCGCCGTGGACCGCCATCGGCCAGGGCCGACCGCCCGGCCCTGACGTACCCGCTCTCCTGGCTCGTCTGCGTGGCGCTGGCCGGCGGCATGCTCTACTGGTTCCGGCGCCGCGGCTGGCTCTGAGCGCCGCCGGCGGCGACCGGGCCGCGAGCGGGCCGCCCGAAGGCAGGCAGCTCCCGCCGCCGCTGACCATCGGACACGACGAGGCCCGGCCGGCCGGCCGGGCCTCGTCGTGCCTCGTGATGAGGAAGCGGTCGCTGGGTCAGAGCTCGCGCTCCAGCAGGACCGGCAACGGAATGCTGGGCTGGGCCGCCACGGAGTAGGAGGGGTGGTGCGTCAGGTCGACGCTCGCCACGCACCAGCCCTGCTTCCCCAGCTCGGTCAGCCGCGCAAGCAGCTCCGCGAGATGCGACTCCGGGTGTTCCTTGAATGGCATGCGCTCGATGCGGTACTCCACCGGCCGGGCCGACCCCGTCGGCTTCTCCAGCAGCGCGGGCAACGGAATGCTCGGCTGGGCCGCCACCGAGTACGACGGGTGGTGGGTCAGATCGACGCTGACGACACGCCAGCCCTCCTTGCCCAGCTCGTTCAGGCGGTCGAGAAGCTCCGCGAGGTGCTCCTCGGGGTGCTCCCGGATCGGAAGGCGCTCGAGGCGATAGTCGACCGCATGGGCCGACATCATGACCTTGTTGACGACCATATCTCGTCCCTGGCCTGTTCTGCCGTCGGGCCGCGGTGCCTCCGCCGCTCCGACCGCAGGGTCAGGATGGAGCAACCTCGCCCGCGAGTCAGTGATGCGGGTGCGCAGCCGGCGTGACAGCAGTCACGCCGGCGGCGTTGTTCGCCCCATCCGGCACTTGGGGGGCGCCGGCCACGGGCGTATGTTCGATGCGGATCAAGCAGGCGGCCGCAGGGGCGGCCACGACGATGGACCGACCGACGGCGGCGCTCGAAGAGCTGGCTCGGAGTGGGCTCGAGGGGGGCTTCCTCTTCGCCCTCCCTCGCCAGGTCGCGGAGCGCCTGCTGACTGAAGCGATCCTGATCAACCTGCCGGCAGGAGCGCTTGTCTATCGCGACGAGGAGAGCCCTCGCCTGATCGTGGTTGTCACGGGGCTCCTGCGCGTGTTCCTCACCTCCGCCGACGGCCGCCAGGTGACGGTCCGCTATGCTCGCAGCGGCGACGTGGCAGGGCTGGCCCTCGTCATCGGTGGCCCAGCGCCAATGAGCATCCAGACCGTCACGAGCGCCCTCGTGGTTGCCCTGCGTGTCGACCTCCTGCGGGCGCTGCTGGCGTCCGATCCGGGCGTGGCCCGAGCCTGCGCCGAGGAGCTGACCCGTCAGCTCCACCAACTCCTGGACGACATCTCGGAGCAGGCGTTCCTCTCGGTTCGCCAGCGCCTCGTCCGCCAGCTCTTGCTGCTGGCGACACCGAGGCGCGGGCACGAGCTCGTCGTTCATGCCGCGCAGCAGGATCTTGCCGATGCGATCGGCTCGGTGCGAGAAGTCATCACTCGGAACCTCCACCAGCTCCACGACGAGGGGCTGGTCGACATCTCTCGCGACGAGATCGCCATCCGCGATCCGTTTCGCCTGGCCGAGCTTGCCCGCGAGCATGCGCGAGGAGCCGTCTGAGCGCGCCATCGCTGTTGCGGGTGCGGTGGCATCCCGGTCGCGATCAAGCCCCCGGCGATCAGAATTCGGCGATCAGGCCGTTTGGCGAGCGGGCCGGTCTCCACGCCTCTGCTATTCTTCGCCGCGTCGGGGTGTGGCGCAGCTTGGTAGCGCACCTGAATGGGGTTCAGGAGGTCCCGCGTTCGAATCGCGGCACCCCGACCACTCATTTACGCACGAAAGAAGCCCCTCCGAGTCACCCGGAGGGGCTTGCAATTCCACCCTTGACCCCCGTTCTGACCTCCGGAGGTCAGGCTCCGGCGGCCGCTGTCCGCACCTACTCCCGGCGGAGGTCGGGCACCTCGAGCTCGCCGCTGGCCGTCAAGACGTAGATCACCTGGAACGTCCGGTCGACCCCGACCTTGTCCCGGATCGAGGCCATGCGGTTCTTGAGCGTGCCCGGGGTGCAGCCGAGCTGGCAGGCCGCCTCGATCATCGAGCCCGTCGCCACGAGGGCGGCTACGGCTGCCCGGTCGCGGCGGGTGAGGAGTGGCACGCTCGGATTGTGCGCCGGGCGCGCAACGGCCCCCGGTCGTCGGGTGCGTCCTCGTCCCGCCTCGAGGGCGGAGCGGGCGTCCCGTGCGGAGCCGGGGGCCGTGGGCTGCTACATCAGGGGACCGGTCGTTTTCCTACGGGGTGAAGAACCACATCTCCTCGCCGACGATGTCGAAGGTCGACAAGGAGCCGCCGAGTATATGCATCGAACACGGGCCGACGAGCTTCGCCACCAGGCCCGCGGAGGCACGACGACGAATGGGCCGGCGAGCACCGCGTTGTCCCCGTAGATGGTGATCGTCCCGGCCTCCAGGAGGATCGGTCTGGTGCCGGGCATCCAGTCGGTCGACCAGCCCGGCACGCCATAGGCATTGACGGCAAACGTGCCGAGCGGGGGCTGGCACTTCACTTCGTAGGTATTGATTTTCGGGTTCTGGACCGGGACCGCCGACACAGGTGCGGCGACCGCCAGCGCCAGGACGCCGGCCGCCAGCAGAGCGACAACCTTCCTCACCGACAGAGCCTCCCCTGGGACGCATCGTCGCGGGTCGGTCTCGCCAGTGGCTCGGCGCGGTCCCGGCGGCCGGATGCGGACCGCGCGTCAGAACCTCCCGCCGACCGGACAGCGTGGGCCCCGGTCACGCATCTAGCAAGAGGCGAACGGCCCCCGGACGCCCGGTGCCCGTCCCACGCCGGCCGGGGAACGGAGCGGAGCTGATCCGGGCGTCCAGGAGTGCCGCCAGGGCCTCGAGGGCGCCGACCTCCGTCGGCCCTGACGCCTCGATCGCCTCGCGTTTCGCCTGCCGCCCACGGGGCCGGAGGTCGACCGCGGCGACGTGCCAGCGGGCCTCCGCGCCGTGGTACTGGGATGGGCCGACGGCCCAGCCCGGCATCGCGGCAATCGCGTCGTGGACGGCCGCCCATGCCCGCTCGCGAGCGTCGTCGGTCACCAGGTCGGCGCGCTGTCCGGCGGAGCCCTGCGGCGCTCCCGCCGCATGATGTCTTCGTATAGGAGTCCGCCGAGAACGACGATGGCGACGATGATGATTGGATCCGACTCGGCTGACCTGCCCACCAGCACACCGGCAACCAGCGACACGGCCAGGTAGGCGATCACGAGCGACCCAAACGCAACCCCCAGACGACGAAGGATCGTCCGCATGACTTCCCTCTCGGGAGTGCCCTCCGGGGACGCCCCATCATCGTCCCCCCGCCCCTAGCGTTGGTCAAGAGGGCAGATGCGAATGGAGGGCAATTCGCCCGTCTGCGTGGCTCTAGGGGCCGCGTGGGGCATCGTGGTGGGGCCGGTAGGGCAGGCCGAGCTTCGAGCGCTGGGCGGCCCACCGGAGGCGGGCACGGTCGGCCTCGCACTCCCGGCACCTGGAGCGGGCGACGCCACCAGGAGCGACGTACCCTGCTCCACTGGTTGCACCCGGGTGCGTTGCCTGCTGGTCAAGGATGCACGTGGTGGACACCCTGTACGCACCAGAATCGGACCCCTGAGCGTGGCCTCCTCCCGAATGGGGTTCAGGAGGTCCCGCGTTCAAATCGCGGCACCCCGACCACTTACCAAGCACCAAGGAGCGCCCGGGAACGCCCGAGGGCTTTCAGCGCTGAGCGTGAACCCCGTTCTGACCCACAACAACTCCCCTGGAGCTGTGCGGTGCCTGCAACGCCCGGTCACCCGGTACGCGTCCTACCCTGCTGGTGACGATGGTCGTCGCCGACGGGAAGCGGCGCGCCGGTGGCGGACTCAGCCTCGGCGATCCCCAGGGTGCTGGTCGCGGTCGCAATCGCGACAGATCTTGTTCGCGTTCCGGGTGCCGCGCGGGCACAGGCAGAACGAGCAGCGGCAGCTCTTCAGCTCCGTCAATGGACTCATGGTGCTCCCCCCAACCGGGCGAAAGGCCTCTCCATCGGAACGATACTGGGCGCGGTTCGGCCGGCACATCCCCACTCTCGGGGGGCCTCGTCCCCCCCGTTGCGGGGTGTGGGATCCCGGCGGGTCCGTGACTCGTCACCCGAGCGAGCAGTCTCACCAGGTACCGAGCGCAGCGATCTCCGCGAAGCGCCCGGACCGGGCCGGGGCCTCGCGGGTTCCTCCGAGCGGTGCAGGCCGAGCAGCCCCGGAGGTGGGGCCGGCGGGGCACACGCCCCGAGGGACGACGCCGGCCCCGACGCCGATCCTACGCGGTAGGCAGTCGGCGAGCCTGGTGGCCGGCGAGGGCGACAGGATTATCGAGTCCCGGAGCCTCCAAAGGCGGGGCAGGAGACCCAGGGCCGGTCTCTTGACAGTCAGTTGCGCAGCGACGTCGTCGGGCGCTCTTCTTCCTCGGGCGCAAGCCCCAGCCTGGGATCGAAAGGTCGGGATGAACCGATAGCCCTGCCCGGGGACCGTCTCGATGAACCGTGGATGACGGTCGTCTTTCTCGAGCTTGAAACGCAGGCTCCGGATGTGGCGATCCACGATCGTGCTCTCGGTCACGAAGTCGGTGCCCCAGACCGCGTCGCTGGATCTCCTCCCTCGTCACGACGCGTCCGTTGCGACTGGCGAGGAGGTACAGCAGGCTCTGCTCGATGCCGCTGAGGTGGACGACCAAGCTCCCCGCGCGCACCTGGCGGCTGACGATGTCGGTCTCGATCTCGCCAAAGCGGATCGTGGGCAGGATCGGCCGGTCGGCTCCCGTCGCCCGACGGGTCATGGCGATGGCCAACGCGAACAGCTCGTCGGGCGTGAACGGCATCGCGAGGATGTCGTCGACCCCGAGATCGAAGGCCCGCAGCTTCGTCTTGAGGTCGCCGCGGCGGGTCAGGCCCAGGACCGGCGTCGTGCGCCTCATCAGGCGGTTCGCGATCCCGAGCAGCTCGAGGAGCGTCGAGCTGTCGTCGTGGTCCATGTCGACCACGCACATGTGCGGCTGCCACTCGACGAGGGTCGCCTCTGCCTCGGCCAAAGTGCTCGCGGCCCGAACCACGAAGCGGCCGTGGTTCAGCGTCAGCTCGATCAGGTCGACCATCAGGCGGCGATCGTGAAGCACCATCGCGCGGCGAGTGTCGACTGCTGGGGGCCTGCCCTCGGCAACGATGACGCTCACTCCTTGCCACTGACCTCGCGGGAGCCAACCGATCGCGAAAGACATCGCTCCGGCGATGGCGCCCGGGAGCGATCCGGCCCCATCTTCATTCAGCATCGCCATGACGTCATGACGGCCCGGTAATCTCCTGGTCCGGATGACCCGTGTTGTCCTTTCGTCGCGAGTGGCCGACCCCGGCCGTCACCGTGAAGAGCATGAAAGGTGCAGGAATGCACCGAGTCCCCGGGTGGATCGGCGGCCAGAGGAACGGATCGATGTCCTGTCCGACCCGAACAGCGAGCGTTTGACCACGGGCCGCAGATGAAGGACCCTTGGGCCATGGCCCGCCGTGCGTCCCACGAGCCCCACGAAGTCCTCGGCGTGCGTCGCGGCGCGAGCCGTGACGATATCGCCCAGGCCTTCCGTGCTCGGGCGCGCGCAGATCCACCCCGACGTTTCCGGTGCGGACACCACCGCCGAGATGGCGGATCTCTCGGCGGCACGGGACGCAATGCTTCCGCACGCGCCCGCCGACGGCGTCCCGCACCGCGACGCTCAGCCGCGGGAGCGGCCGGACTGGGCTTCCGCACACGAGCCGGGGTGGACCGACCACTGGGCAGCCTGGAACGAGCTGCGCCGCCCGCACGGGTAGATCTCGCCGAGCGCCCGAGGGGAGCGACGGTGGGGCCCTTCGAATGCCGTGGTGTCGGACCCGGGCGGAGTTGGTTCCCACGCCTCGATGAGAGTCAAACGCAACGCCCGGGAGGGACGGGGAGAGACACATGTGACGTCAGGTCGAGATGCTCGGCGCCGGGAGCTATCGCCTGCGGCAGACCAGGCCGTAACCGGCGCCGACACAACCGCGCGCCGGTGCCTCGTCGTGGAGCTGAACGTGAAGCTGGCCCTCCACCTCCCCGCGACGTCGTGGCGCGGGGGATCGCCCGCGCTCCGGCAGAACCTGGTCCGGATCGTCGAAGCGGCGGAGGAGGCGGGCTTCGACGCCATCTCGGTCGTCGACCACGTGTGGCAGAGCCCGTACATGGGCGGCGAGCTTGAACCGGAGATCGAGGCCTACACGACACTGGGCTTCCTGGCGGCACGAACGGAGCGGGTCCGCTTGCTCGCGCTGGCGACCGCGGCCTCCTACCGGCCGCCGGGTCTCCTCGCCAAGGCCGTGACGACCCTCGACGTGCTGTCGGGCGGGCGAGCGATGCTCGGAATCGGGGCCGGCGACTACGAGGAGGAGGCGGTCGGCCTCGGCCTGCCGTTTCCGTCGCTCCGCGAGCGGTTCGAGATCCTCGAGGAGACCCTCCGGGTCTGCCTCCAGATGTGGGAGGGCGAGCGAGGGGACGAACGGTCGTTCGAGGGTCGCCATGTCCGGCTTGGCCGGGCGCTGAACGTGCCCCAGAGCCTCGCCCGCCCGCATCCGCCGATCCTCGTCGCGGGCTCAGGCGAGCGGCGGACCCTCCCGCTCGTCGCGCAGTACGCTGACGCGTGCAACATCCGGCCGAGCCCGGAGATCCCGCGCCAGCTCGACCTGCTCCGACGGCTGTGCGACGAGGCGGGCCGCGACTACGATGCGATCGAGAAGACGGCGCCCTTCAAGTTTGACGTGGGCGAGGACGGGGCGAAGGTGCCCGAGCTGCTGGGCCAGCTGCAGTGGCTGGGCGGGATGGGAATCCAGACGGTGTTCGGGTTCGTCGAGTCCGTCGACGCGATCCGTCCACTCGAGATCATGGGTCGTGACGTCATCTCGGCGGCTGCCGAGCTCTGACCCAGCTGAGCGACGTGGCACGAGGGCGAGCGGGTGGCGACGAGCGGAGACGAGACGAACGAGATCACGACGGCGAAGGCGCTCCAGGAGTGGCGCGAGGCGGAGCGGTCGGCAGCGGTGGCGCGCCGGGGCCGCGTCGCGGCCGAAGCCGCGGCCGTAGCGGCGGCGGAGGCATCCGAGGCGGCGACCGCGACGGCGTCCGCGGCGGCTTCCACGGCAGAAGCGGCCAAGGCCGCGCTCACCTCGGCTGCGCTCGCGGAGACGTCGGCGGCGAAGACGGCGTCGGCGGCGCGCGCTGTCGTCCAGCACACGCGGGGCGACGTGGCGGAAGCCGAGAGCGAGTGGCGATGTCCGAGGTCGCCGAGGCCGAGGCCCACGAGCGCTATCGCCAGGCGTCGTCCGAGGCGCTGCGGCGCCAGTCCTGAACCGGGAGCCGGCCCACGCGATGGCGCGCAGGCGAGCGCCAATGACTGCCTCAACCTGACCGGCATGAGCGCCATGCCCGACTTCGTCGACCCGATGCTCGCGACCCTCGTCGCGGCACCCTTCGACGATCCCGCGTGGCTGTTCGAGGTCAAGTGGGACGGCTTCCGGGTGGAGGCCGTCGTGCGGGGCGACGAGGTGCGCCTGTGGACGCGCGGCCGAAAGGACGCCGAGGGCTACTTCGGCCCGTTCCTCACGCCGCCGACGTGGGTCGAGGCGACCGACGCCATCGTCGACGGCGAGGTGATCGCCTTCGGTGCCGACGGCGAGCCCGACTTCTCGCTGCTCCAGGAGCGCATCCGGCGGCGGAAGGTCGAGCGCCCGGCGGTCGGCGACCTCGTCTACCAGGTCTTCGACCTGCTCTGGCTCGATGGGCGTTCCCTCCTGGCGCTGCCCCTCGAGGAGCGCAAGGCGCTGTTGCGGGGCGTGCTGCGCGAGGACCCGCGGGTGCGCTTCTCCGACCACGTCGAGACCCACGGCATCGCCTTCTACGAGGCGGCCAGGGCCCGCGGTCTCGAAGGGATCATGGCCAAGGTCCGCAACAGTCCGTACCTCCCCGGCGCGAGGTCATCGACCTGGCAGAAGGTGAAGATCCGGCCCGAGCAGGAGCTCATCGTCGGGGGCTGGAACCCGGGCAAGGGCGCCGCCGTCGACCTCGGCGCCCTTCACGTCGGCATCTACGAGGGCGACGTGCTGCGCTATGCCGGCAAGATCGGCGCCGGGTTCACGCGGGCGACGCGCGCCGAGCTGCTCGAAGCCCTCGCGCCGCTCGCGACCGAGATCCCGCCGTTCAACCCGCCCCCGCCACGGCGGCTCCTCGCCGGAGCGACGTGGGTGATCCCCTCGCTCGTCATCCGGGCCGAGTTCGCCGGCTGGACCGGCGACGGGCTCGTGCGCCAGGCGAGCTACAAGGGACTCGACCACGGGAAGGACCCGCGCGAGCGTCGTGCGGGAGGTGCCCACGGCCTGACGTCCCGTAGGCCGCCTGCCTCCGCGAGGGCCGCCGTCACTGCTCGGGATGTGTCACGTTCCGCAGGTGGGCTCACTGAGCCAGAGATCGATGTCACGCGGCGACTCGACAGCCGACTGCGTACTGGCGATCATGGTCATCCCGAGACAGCTCGCCAACTGGAGCGCCATGCGAGAATGGATGACGACTTCGCCGCGGTGATCGTCGTGGCAGCCTGCGACGGCAGCCGATCCCTACCGTCAGTCCCAACCCGTCCGCATCGGGCACCGCGTCGCCGATTGCGTTGCCGACCGCGAGTTCATCGAGAAGCGCCTCTCCGTCGCAGTCTCCGACCGTGTCAGTGATCGCCGAACGGGTCGTCTCCTGACCGAAGGCCCACGCGGTCGCCTGACGGTTGGTCCCAGGCCCAAGGGAATCCGGTCGGCCCGTTCCACTGTCTACCTGAGCGACGCGCCGCTCACCGTCGGCCCCTGCCCGCCGCCGGATCCGAAGAGCGGGGAGTTCCAGGGCTGCCCGGGAGCCGTTGGCCGCGCTTCCGTCCGGCGGGGTGCTCGTGACCGTCAATCCGAACCTCGGTCTCCCCGCGATGAACCCGCCGCAGGTAACGTTCGGGAACAAGACCAAGCCGTGCCACGCCATCGGCGGCGATGCCGAGATGTGGTCCGTTGTGGGCGGCGACGGTCCTCACTGCCTGTCTGCGAGGCCCAGACCTCGCGGCCCACGAAGCCGAAGTCCGAGCCGTCATCGCCTCGCTGAGGCCTGCCACCTGACCGGTCATCAGCGCCCGCCACGGGAAGGCCTCGGCAGGCCCACGGGAAGCCATAAGGCCCGACGTCGAGCTCGGCGTAGGTCCGGTCTACGTGCCGATGGCAGCTTGCGCTCACCGCGCACCAGCCGTGGCGGCCGACGAGAGGGCCTGGTCGATAGCGCCGGATGCGGCGTCGACCGTCTGGGCGGCCGCGGGTTTCGGTATCCTCGTTGAGTGGGGGCTCATCGACTCGATCTCGCGGAGGCGCGGCAAATCGCCGTTCGCGCCCAGCTGCTGGACGCCCCGCGACCGACCGACCTGCTGGCGCTCGTCGACCGGCTGACGCTGCTGCAGCTCGACCCGACAGCCGCCGTCGCTCCCAGCGTGGACCTGGTCGCCTGGAGTCGCCTCGGATCGTCATACCGGCCGGCCCAGCTGCAGCAGGCCCTTGAGGAGGACCGGACGCTGTTCGAGCTCAACGCTGTGATCCGGCCGATGAGCGATCTTCGTCTCTTCCTCGCGGAGATGGCGACCTGGCCCTCCCGCGAGCGGCCGCGGGACTGGCTGCGGGCCAACGACCCGTTCCGTCGCGACATCCTCGACCGGCTCGGAGCCTCTGGGCCGCTGGTATCTCGAGACATCCCGGACACGAGCGTGGTCCCGTGGCCCTCGACCGGCTGGACCAACGATCGCAACGTCACCCAGATGCTTGAGTTCCTCATGATGCGCGGCGAGGTCGCGATCGCGGGTCGCACCGGGCGGCAGCGCCTGTGGGATCTGGCCAGGCGGGTGTACCCGGCCGGCACGCCCGTCGTCCCGGCGGACGAAGCGCGCCGGATCCGCGGCCACCGGCGCCTGCGCTCGCTGGGCATCGCGCGCGGGAAGACAGTGGCCGTCCCCGTCGAGCCGGTCGATGTGGGCGATGCCGGCGAGCCGCGGTTGTCGAGGGCGTCCGCGGGACATGGCGCGTGGACCCCGAGGCGCTCCAGCCAGCCCTTCGAAGGACGGACCGCGTTGCTGTCGCCGTTCGACCGCCTGATCTACGACCGCGCCCGCGCTCTCGACCTATTCGACTTCGAGTACCGACTGGAGATGTACAAGCCGAAGGCCGAGCGCCGCTGGGGCTTCTTCGCGCTCCCCGTCCTGCACCACGATCGACTCGTGGGCAAGGTGGATGCCTCGGCCGACCGCCAGGGCTCGAGGCTGCGCGTGCACGCCATCCACCAGGACGTCCGCTTCACCCGTTCGATCACCGCAGCCGTCAACGCCGAGCTGGAAGCGTTGGCGGCGTGGCTCGGCCTGGAATCTGTCGACCGCGACGACAAAGGCGAGTAGGACCTGCCAGCTGAGAGGCCGGGACGGCCCGTGGGGTGGGCGGCCGGATGCTCGAATACGATAGTGCCTGATGGCCGGATGTCGGGCCCACTGAAGCTTGGGGGAAACGATGGACGCTCACGAGGTCCTCAACCAGGCGCGAGACGCCATGACCGTCAAGCGCGTCTTTGGCGACCCCTACGAGAAGGACGGGATCACGGTCATTCCCGTCGCCAACGTCATGGGCGGTGCGGGCGCCGGCGGCGGCATCGAGGCAGGGACGAGGCCGGCGAACGCCGCCGCCAAGGAAGCCGGGGAAGGCCCCGGAGACTCCGGCTACGGGATGGGGTACGGGCTGCGGGCGACCCCGGCCGGCGTCTACGTCATCAAGGGTGGGGAGGTCGAGTGGAAGCCCGCCCTGGACACGAACCGCCTCACCCTGCAGCGCGCCGGCGTTGCCATCGTGGCCCTGTTGGTCCTCCGCTCGATCTTCCGGACCCTGGCGAGGCGCTGACCGTCTCCTCCGAGGTCGGGGCCGGCACCGGGCGCGGGGCCGCTTGCATCTCGCCAGATCCGTCGCAGCCGCCCTGCCATGACCGACCGGCGGGAAGCTTGGACGCGCGGCCCTGCCCCGGCCGCCGGGATCGCGCCGATCGGAGGCACTCGCTGGGATCGATCATCCGGCGGCCTGGAGCGTCGTCCGGAAGGCTGCCTCGTTCGTGCGGACCTTCTCCTGGCCCACCATCGGATGATGCGGGACCGCCCGATGTCGATGCCGGCGGCCCGCCGAGGCCGACCTGACGCGGATGAACGTCGACCTCCAGCGGAAGGAGGGGAGGGGAGGCTACCGGTAGCGTCCTCCCCGCTCGGCCCGCGGGCGCTCCGAATACACCCTCGACGTTCGATCGGTTCCCGGATGTTGGGACGGCCGCCGCAGGTCGGCCGTGCGCGCCTACTGTCGGGCGAGGCGATCGATGATCGCGGCCAACGCGGTCGGCCTCGACAGCATGGGGGAGTGGTCGCCCTCGACCTCGACGGGCTCCACGCCGAGCCGCTCGCGGGCCGCGCGCCGGCCCCACTCCGGGTTCAACGCCCGGTCATCGGCACAGACGAGGTAGTCGGACGGGACGTCGGGCCAGGCGGCGAGGGGCGTCACTTCCGACATGACGACGTAGCACTGCGGGCGGAGTCGGGCGATCGCCTCGCGGGCGATGTCCGCCGTCGCGTCGTGCATGAACAGCTCCCGGGCGGTGTTTGGGCCGATGGTCCACAGGTCGCCGCCGAGATCCGTCCACTCGCTCGTTGCCGGTGGAGTCGGCGCGTCGATCGGCTCCGCTGCGCGCTGGTCCATGGCGCTCATCCCGGGCTTCGCCAGGAATGCGGCGATGAAGATCATCCGCCGAACCGGCCGAGCGGCAGCGACGAGCGGCACGACGAGCCCGGACATCGAGTGGGCGACAAGGACCGGCTCCTCGTCCCACTCCGCCTGCGCGATCACCGCCTCGGCATAGGCCGCGGCGCCGAGCCCTCGCTCGCTGATCGGAAGGTCGACGGCGTTCGTCCGGTGGCCGAGGCGACCAAGCTCCGAAGCGACGAGCTCCCAGCACCACGCGCCAAAGTACGAGCCATGCACGAGAACGACACTCACGACGGCCTCCCCCGCGGCGCCTGGTGGACCCGCAGCCAGCGGGAACCAGGGATCGCGGCCCCGCCCGGTCACTGTAGGCCGGGGGTCACGCGCTCACAAGGGCCGCGATGAGGCGATCCTCCGTGCGTCGGGCGGCGTCGGGCGGCGTCGGGAAAGTCGGCCAGTCCGACCACATCGTCCGGCGTTTCGGCACTGGCGGCCGGGCTCGTGGCGTCGCAGCATCGTGCCCGAACCAGTCGAGGAGGCACACGCACATGCGAAAGACCATCGTGGCGCTGGGGGCCGTCACCGGCGCTGCGGCCGGCGGCGTCATCCTGTGGCGGCGGAACCCGCGGACCGGGACGCATTTCATGAACGAGGTGCTCAACCCGCTCGTGGTGGGTCACGGCCTCGCCGGCGCGGGACGGTCGGAGGTCGGAACGCTCGAGCACGTCGGTCGCCGAACGGGAACGCGGCGGCTCACGCCGGTCCATCCGGTGCCCACGGCGTCGGGGTTCCGCATCGTAGTGCCCGTCGGTGAGGCGTCCGAGTGGGCCCGCAACGTCCTGGCCGCGGGCCACTGCCGGCTGCAGCTGCACGACGTCGTCTACGACCTCGACGAGCCGGTGCTGCTCGCGCCGGACGAGCTCGACGAGGTCGCCGGGCCGTCCCGTTGGCTTGGCACATGGCTGGGGATGCGGTACCTCCTGCTGCACCGGGCGGCGGAGCAGCCGGGAGCGCTCGTCGAGCCGCGCGGCGAGCCCGCGGCGAACACGGCATCGGCCGACCCGACCGGTGAGAGGGTCCCCGTCCCCGCCTGACCCGCGACCTTGGTCCGGCCGGCTCTGGTCCGGCCGGCACTCCATCCAGCTCGCTTGGTGCGCCTCGCCGGGCGGCGCCTTGCCGAATGCGTCACGGGCCCGTATCCTCCCGGAAACCTGAACGACACCTGCCGCTCGGGAACAAAGGGGGGATCTCGCGTATGCACGGATCGCTGTTCCGCCATGGGCGCCTTGCCCGCGCGATCGCGGTCGCGACGCTCGTTGGTGGATCACTTGGTGCCGGCGTCGCACCGGTCGTCGCCTCGCCGCCCGTGGGTCCAACGGCGCCGCTGACGATCACGGCCGACCGGCTCGACGCGGTGCCCGCGGGTCACGTATGGGCGTTCAACGACTTCTTCCCGCGGGGCCTGAAGGTCCACCAGGGCCAGACCATCCAGGTCGCCATCGAGGGCTTCCACACGGCGACCTTCCTCCCAGCGGGGGTCCGGCCCAAGACCGCGTGGAGGACCGCCGGGCTCATCGCGCCCGACAGCGATGACACCGCGGCCAACCCGAACGGCACCAGCCACACGGAGTTCAGGCTCGCCAGCGCCGGACCCGCGCCGGGCGGCTGTGGCACGGCGGCCCTTCCCTGCTCATTCACGGGCAGCCAGACGGTGAGCAGCGGCGTGCCGCTCGGGCCAACCCCTCCCTTCGCGGTCACGATGAACGCGAAGCCCGGGGCCTACAACCTGATCTGCCTGGTCCATCCGGGGATGTCCGCGAAGGTCGTGGTCGTGCCCCGGCGGGCGCACGCGACCACGCCCGCGCAGCTCGCGGCCACGGTCAACCGACAGGTCCGCCGTGACGTGGCAGCAGGCTACAAGGCCGAGCGCGCCAACCAGGTCGTCCGAAAGGTCAAGATGGCCAACGGCCACACCCGCTGGATCATCAAGGCTGGGACCTCGTCGCCCGACGGCCGCGTCGTGATCCTCGAGTTCCTGCCGGCTCTCAACATCCACGCGGGCGATGTCGTCACCTGGCGGGCGACAGGTCTGAACGAGCCGCATACGGTCACCTTCCCGGGCGACCTGGAGACCGACCTGGTTCCACTCTGCGAGGGCACGGGCGGGGCGGCTGACACGCCGGCAACGCCCGGTCACACGCCGCCGCAGGGACCGTTCGACTTCACCTGCGGCGCAGGGCCGGTCCAGGAGATCGAGCTCGGCGGCGGCAACGGCGTCAACCAGGTGACCGACCCGACGAGCGTCTCCGACTCTGGGGTAATCGGCAATGCCCGGCTGCAGCGCGGCTTCGGGCTGCCCGCTACCGCCACCCTCGCCAGGTGGACCGTCAGGTTCACGACCGCAACCCCCGGCACCTACACGTATGTGTGCCAGATCCATGACGGCATGAAGGGCACGATCGTCGTCCACTGACCGATCGCGACCCAGACACGGCGAGCGGCCGCACCCCGACGGGTGCGGCCGTTCGATGTATCCCGCGCGTGGCGTCGAGGTGTTTCGCGTCGCGGGTGACCTGCGGGCGGGCCCCCGAGCGCCCGCACCGGGTGCTACGGGGTTGCCCGAAGGTCCAGCACGAGTCGCGTCGGGTTCGCCAGCGTGCTCACGTGGTAGCACGCCGGGTCGGCGAGCCCGGCGATCCACGTGACCGTGCCCTCGAAGTCGCCGGCGCGGACGAGCGACGTCAGCCGGGGGTAGCCCGGGGAGAACGCGGAAGGGCCCGAGTAGGTCGGCATGCCGTCCGAGCTGGCATATCCCTCTCCGCTCGCGTTGCGGAGCACGAGCCGCACGAACACGTTGCCCGAGACGGCCAGCGGCCGGTCGCTGGGGTCCTGCGTGAACGGCGGCGAGACCTGCTCCAGCTCCAGCTCTGGGACCGCCGATCCCGCGAAGTGGAAGACGACGCGGTCATAGCCGTCGTGGGTGCCAACGGCGACGTCGGACACGTGAGCCATGGCGGTGGACGAGGGCGGGCGGTGGAACGGGTAGGCACAGCTGAACGCTGACGGCGTGGCCGACGGCGAGGCAGCGGCAGTCGCCGTGGGCGCTGCGGTCGCCGTGGACACAGGCGAAGCCGACGCCGGCGGCTGCTCGCTCGGCGGGGCGCTGGCCGCGGCCGAACCGATCGCCGCTGCGCTCGACCCTGGCGGCGCCGGCGACGCGGTGCCGGCGCAGCCCGCGACGATCGCGGCGGTCCCGAGGCATGCAATCAGGGCGATGGCCATCGCGCGGCGTTCGCGGCTCACGGCGGGCATCCCTTCTCGAGCGGTGGATCAGACATCCGTTCGACGCGCGCGCTCGAGGTGCCGTGACGCCGCGGCTTCAGCCCTGGGCTGGACCGGCCGGCGGCTCCCAGCCGGGTGATTGGCGACTGCCAGCGCGGCCCAGGCCGGCGGCGAGCGATGACCCGCGGGTGCGCCCTACACTCCGGCCATGCCCGACAACCACGAGGATCCCTCCGGGTCCGAGCCCGCAACCCGCGGCTTCGCGGGCCTCGACGACGCGCAGCGGGAGGGCCTCGGCGACATGGACCCGGAGCAGTTCCGTGCCGCCGCCCACGCCGTCGTCGACGCGATGGCCGACTACCTCGCCGGCGTCGAGGACTCGCCCGGTGTTCCCCGCGATCGAGCCCGGAGCGATCCGGTCGGCGTTCCCCTCCGCACCCCCGGAGTCGCCGGAGCCGCTGGCGGCGATCCTTGCCGATGTCGAGCGCCTCGTCGTTCCCAACGCGACCCACTGGCAGCACCCCGGCTTCCTCGCCTACTTCTCGACCACGGCCTCCGCGCCCGGAATCCTCGGCGAGATGTGGACGGCGGCCCTCGGCCAGAACCCGATGCTCTGGCGCACGTCACCCATCGGCACCGAGCTCGAGGAGGTTGTGGTCGACTGGCTGCGCCAGGCGCTCGGCCTCCCGGCGGCCTTCGACGGGCTCCTGACCGACACCGCGTCGACCTCGACCCTGATCGCCCTCGCCGCGGCCCGGGAGGCGGCGGGCCTCCGTGCCGCGGCCGACGGGCTGGCGGGCCGCGGGGCGGCCGGCCCGCCGGCCGTCTACGCCTCGACCGAGGCCCACAGCAGCATCGAGAAGGCCTGCATGACCCTGGGCCTCGGCCGCGCGGCCCTTCGCCACATCGCCGTGGACGACGCCTACGCCATGCGGCCGGACCTCCTCGCGGCCGCGATCGCCGAGGACCGCGCGGCGGGGGTGGTGCCCGTCGCGATCGTGGCCACCATCGGCACGACATCGTCGACGTCGGTGGACCCGGTGGCCGCAGTTGCCGGGATCGCGGCCCGCGAGAATACGTGGCTCCACGTGGACGCTGCCTACGCCGGGGCGGTGGCCCTCGTGCCCGCGCGGCGGGGTCCGTTTGCCGGATGGGAGCAGGCGGACTCGCTCGTCGTCAACCCCCACAAGTGGCTCTTCACGCCGCTCGACGCCTCCCTCCTCCTGAGCCGCCGGATGGGTGACCTTCGGGCCGCCTTCAGCCTCGTGCCGGAATACCTGCGCACGCTGGACCGCGAGCGCCCGGTCCACGACTTCACGGAGTACCAGCCCCAGCTCGGCCGACGGATGCGCGCCCTGAAGCTCTGGATGCTTCTGCGCTACTTCGGCCTTGACGGCCTGAGGCGGCGGATCGACGCCCACTGCGACCTGGCCGCCGCGCTCGCGGCCCAGGTGGACGCCGACCCGGACTTCGAGCGGGCGGCCCCGACGCCCTTCTCGACGGTCTGCCTCCTCTGGCGACCCGCCGGCCTCGCCGGCCACGAGGCCGAGCCCGGGGTCCTGGCCCGCCTCGACGCCGCGAACGAGCGCCTGATGGCTGCCGTCAACGCGTCCGGGGAGGTGTTCCTGTCGCACACCCGGCTCAACGGTCGCTTCGTCATCCGGGTGGCGATCGGGAACCTGCGGACCACCGGGCGCCACGTCGATCGCGCCTGGGAGCTGATCCGTCGCGAGGCGCGAGCCCTCGAGGCGTGAGCCTCGACGTCGGCGTCAGCGCGGGACGGCAAGGGGCGGAAAGCTTGCCCCGTAGTGGAAGGCGTAGCGCGTGGCCCCGGTGGGGTCCTGGCGGTGGGCGGAGGTGATCCGCCGGCTGGAGCGGTCCAGGACCACCGTCGCGGTCACGGTCCCGCCGAGGTAGGGCGACGTCGCCCGATAGGTCCACGTCCAGGTGTCGCCGCGCACGGTGACGGTCTCGTGCCGAGACCGGTCCGACGGGATCGCCGTGCTCCACGCGTCGATCGGCTGGCCGATGTGGCGGAACCCGGCGACGAGCGCGGGCGCGCCGCAGGTCCACCGGCCGGGTATGGCGGTGAACGCCGATTGACCGTCGTACGCCTTACCGCCGATGCAGACGAGCCCGATCACGCCGTCGATGACCGTGGCCGAGGCGCGAACCTCGAAGCGCATGGTGGCGGCATCGGGACGGACGATGTCGAGCTGCAGCCGACCTGCCCGCCGGATGCCCTCCTCGACGTAACCCCAGAACGTATCGGGCAGCGGCGTGTCGGCGCCCGGACTGGGTGCGGCCGGCGGAGGCCGCGTGGCCCTCGGCGTCGGAGTCGGGGCCGGTGTGGGCGACGGCGTGGCCGGGTTGGGCGTCGAGGCGGCTGGCGGGACCGTCGCCGCTGGGGTCACGGTCGGGCCGATGGACGGGCCAGGCGTCTCCACCGCCGGCGACGGTGTCGCCGGAGACGGGATGGCGGGGCCGGCGCAGGCGGCAGTGCCGGCGAGGACGAGCAGGAGGGCGACGACAGGGCGACCAGGCTTCGTCACGCGGGGGATCGTACCGCGGCCATGGCCCCGCTTGCGGCCGGTCGCCCGGGCGACCGCGAGACGGGACGGGGATCGGGCCGGTGGACGCCGGCGTGCTAGGCTCGCGCCCCAGGAGGTCGGGGCCACATCCGGCGCCCCGGCTTGGCGCCCGCGAAGGAGTGCCGACGATGGTCGCCGAGGCCGTCCGCGAGTTCCCGATGTTCATCGATGGGGCGTCCGCCGCTGCCGCCGGAGGCGGCTGGCTCGAGGTCCGCAGCCCGGCGAGCGGATCGCTCGTCGGCCGCGTGCCCGCGGGGTCGGCGGCCGACGTGGATCGCGCCGTCGCCGCGGCTCGAGCGGCCTTCCGCGACGGACGCTGGAGCCGCCGCTACCTGCCGGAGCGGGTCGCGATCCTCGAGCGACTGGCCGACCTCATCGAGGAGCACGCCGACGAGCTGGCCCATCTCGAGACGGCCCAGACCGGGTCGGCCTACAAGCTTCGCCGCGATTCGGACCTTCCGTTCACGATCGACAACCTGCGCTTCTTCGCCGGCGCGGTCCGTCACCTCGAGGGCAAGGCCGCCTACGAGTACTCGGGGAGCCACACCAGCTTCGTGCGTCGCGAGCCGCTGGGGGTGGTGGGGCAGGTGAGCCCCTGGAACTACCCGCTGTGGATGGCCATCTGGAAGATCGGGCCGGCCCTCGCGGCCGGCAACTCCGTCGTTCTCAAGCCGGCCACGGCCACGCCGCTCACGACGATCCGGTTGGCGCAGCTCGCGGCCGAGGCGGGCGTCCCGGCCGGCGTCTTCAACGTCGTCACGGGGCGCGGGGACGTCGTTGGGGCGGCCCTGGCAGGGCACCCCGACGTCGACCTCGTGTCACTCACGGGCGACTCCGAGACCGGTCGCGCGATCATGTCCCTCGCCTCGGGGAACCTCAAGCGGGTCCACCTCGAGCTGGGCGGGAAGGCGCCGTTCATCGTCCACGCCGACGCCGACCTCGAGGCTGCCGCCCGTGGAGCAACCGCCGGCGCCCTCATCAACGGGGGCCAGGACTGCACGGCCGCGACCCGCGTCTACGTCCACCGCTCGGTGGCCGAGCGGTTCACGGCGCGCCTCGTCGAGCTCTTCGGGGCAGTGCGCGTCGGCGACCCGGAGGCCCCGGAGACGGACCTGGGCTCGCTGATCAGCACGGCCCAGGTCGTGCGGGTCGCCGGCTTCGTCGACCGCGCGATCGCCGCCGGGGCCCGCGTCCTCGTGGGCGGCGGCCGGCCGGAGGTGCCGGGCTTCCCGCACGGTGCGTTCTACCTGCCCACGGTGATCGTGGACGCGGCCCAGGGCAGCGAGATCGTGCAGCAGGAGGTCTTCGGGCCGGTGCTGGTGGTGCTGCCGTTCGATACGGAGGACGAGGCCCTGGCGATGGCGAACGACACGCCGTATGGTCTCGCGAGCTCGGTCTGGACGAGCGACCTGCGGATCGCGATGCGGGCGACGCAGGCGCTGAACTTCGGCCATGTGCTCGTCAACGATCACCTCATGGTGACGAGCGAGATGCCGCACGGTGGCTTCAAGCAGTCCGGATTCGGCAAGGACATGTCGATGTACTCGTTCGAGGAGTACACCCGGGTCAAGCACGTGATGATCGAGCTCACGGGCGAACCCGAGAAGCCCTGGCACTACACGATCTTCGGCGACAGGCCTGCCGGGTAGGCGGGCTCAAGCGGATGCCCGTCTATCGCGCGCCGGGCACCTGAGCCGCCGCACCTGATGTCTGGGCCGCGATGATCGGAGCCCCGCCGCGGCCGGGTCTCTCGTGCGGTCGTACCCTGCGTCGCCTGATCGCGCCGGCCCGATACAATGGCGGCCGCCAGCAGCCCTCCTGCAGGAGCCCGCGACCGTGCCGCCGATCACCGAGCTCACGCGGATCGAGCCGATCCATCTCGAGCGCCTGTCGCACCAGGGCGTCTTCACGACCGGCCTGCTCCTCGAGGTCTCCGAGACCGGCACGCGGCGCCAGACGCTCGCGGACCAGGTGCAGGCCTCCACCAACGATGTCCTGGCCTGGCGCGACGAGGCCCTGATGCTGAACCTCGCCGGCTTCGGAGCGGCCGAGCACGAGCTCTTCCGGTTCGCCGGCTTCGAGGGCCTCGGGGCCGTGCTTGCCGTGAACCTCGACACGTTCCGGGGCGCCGTCGATCGCGCCGCGGGACAGCTCAAGGTCGACGCGCCGAGCGACCTCATGATCGAGACGTGGTGGGAGCAGGCGCGGACGCTCGAGGACGAGTGAGCACGGCCGCACCCGCCGGCCGCGGCGGCCCCATGCGGTTCGCCGCCCGGGCGGCGGTCGCAGCCGCCACGGCCCTCGTGATCGTGTGGGTCGCCATCGCCGTCTTCTTCAACCCGGCCTGGGTGTCGTTCGCCCAGGGACGCGCGAACGCGGCTGCGTATACCGGCTGGACGCCGGCCCAGGTCGATACCGTGACCCCAGGCATCGTCCTGGAGGTATGGTTCGGCCCGGGCACGTTCGAGCAGGCGGTGGACGGCATGCCCGTCTTCGTCGAGCGCGAGCGGGCGCACATGGCGGATGTGCGACGGGTGGTCGTCTCGTTCACGGTGTTGAGCGCCCTCGGCCTCGTCGTTCTGCTCGCAATCGGGCTTGGCAGCCGAGGCGCCCCATGGTTCTGGCGGGCCGTCGCAACGGGGGCCAAGCTCCTCGGGGTGGGGACGGTCGCGGTGGGGATCGCCTTCTTCTTCGTCTTCGACACCGCATTCACCATCTTCCACGGCCTCTTCTTCGCCGCGGGCACGTGGTCCTTCGACCCGGCCACCGACCGGCTCGTCCAGCTGTTCCCGTACCAGTTCTGGACCGAGACCTCGATCGCTGTTGCCGCCGTCGGACTCCTTCTGACTATCGCGGTCTGGCTGCTGGCGGGGCGTCTCGCACGCCGGGCGGAGGCGGCCCACGTGCCTGCCGCCGCCGCGATCACGGTGGGGGGCTGAGATGGAGGCGCGCCTCCGTCGGATCGGCGGCGACCTGGTCGCACCGCTGCTGCTCCTCCTGGGCTTGGTCCTCGTCGTGGCGGGCAACCCGGCGGGCGGGCTGGCGCTCATCGCGGCGGCCGCGTTTGCCCGCATCGCCTTGCGCGGATCGCGCCGGCGCAGCCACCTGGAGCAGCTGATCGAGGGCGTGACCGTGGGCGAGGTCATGGAGACGACCCCCCTGGTCGTGGCCCCACAGGCGACCCTGAGCACGTTCGCGACGTCACTCGATGTCACGGGCGCGACGACCGTGGCCCGCGTCATGCGGGACGACGAGCTCCTCGGCCTGGTGGGCCCCCAGGAGGTCGGTCGCATCCCGCCGGCGAAATGGGACACGGTGCACGCGGTCGAGGCGATGTCGGCGGCCGGGGACCTGCCCGCGCTGGCACCGGATGATCCGTTGCGGCCCGCGGCGGACCGCCTGGGAGCGTCGCTGGCCTCGGGGTTCCCGGTCCTGGAGGGCGGACGCCTTGCCGGCGTCCTCAGCCGGTTCGCCGTCGGACGCCTCCTTCACGACCGATCGGTGGCGTCCCCGCCGGGCCGCGGTCCGGAGCCTCCGGCGGCGCCGACGGACGGAGGGGGGTGACGGTGGGGGACCTGCTCTCCGTCGAGGAAGCGCGGGCCCGCGTCCTGGCCGCCATCCCGGTGGCGCTGCCGATCGAGGTGATGCCCGTCGTCGCGGCCCGCGGCCGCGTGCTCGCCGCGCCGGTGGTGGCGACGACGGATCTCCCGCCGTGGGACAACAGCGCGATGGACGGCTATGCGATCCGGGCCGCCGACGTGACCGGCGCGAGCGACGACCACCCGGTGCGCCTCGCGGTCCGCGGCGAGATCGCCGCGGGGCGGGCGCCCGACACCATCGTCGGCGCGGGGAGCGCGATCCGGATCGCGACCGGCGCTCCGCTCCCGTCCGGGGCCGACGCCGTCGTCCCGGTGGAGCTGACCACGCCGCTCGACGCCGCCGGCGTCGCCGGACCGCGCGGCCGGGACGCGGCCGGACCGCCACCGCCCGCCGTCCTCGTCCACGCGGCCGTCGCGCCGGGAGCCAGCGTGCGGGGCCGCGGTGGCGACCTCCGTGCGGGCACAACCGTGCTCGGGGCCGGTCGCGCGATCGGGCCGGCCGAGGTCGCCCTCGCGGCGGCGGCGGGGTCTCCCGTCGTGACCGTCCACCGCCGGCCACGAGTAGCCGTGATCTCGACGGGAGACGAGCTTCGAGCCGCCGGGACCGCGCTCGGACCGGCGGGCATCCCCGACGCGAACGGACCCGCGCTCGTGGCCCTGTGCGCCGCCGCCGGAGCGGACGCGCGCCACCTCGGCATCGCGCCCGATGAGCTCGGGGCGATGCTGGCGTTCCTGCGGGAGGCGCTGGCGACCGCCGACCTCGTGGTCGTCAGCGGCGGAGTGTCGGTGGGGCCGTACGACGTCGTGAAGCCGGCCTTCGAGGCCGTCGGCACGGTCGACCTGTGGCGGGTCGCCGTGCAGCCGGGCAAGCCCTTTGCCTTCGGGGTGGCGGCTCGCCCCGGCCCGGCGGACACGCCGAACCCGGTGCTGCTCCTGGGCCTGCCCGGCAACCCCGTCTCGGCGTTCGTCACGTTCGAGCTGTTCGTCCGTCCGGCCCTCCGGCGCCTTGCCGGGCGGGCCGACACGGACCTCCTGCGCCCGGTCGAGGCCGGCGTCCTGGAGGATCCGGTCTCGAAGTCACCCGGCCGGCGCGCGTTCCTTCGCGTCGTCGCCGTGCGCGAGACGCCCGGTGGCCCACCCGCCCGCGATCCCGCCGGACGCGCACGCGTGCGCCTCGCCGGCGCGCAGGGGAGTCACGTCATCTCGGGCCTCGCGGCCGCCGACGCGCTCGCGGTCGTGCCAGAATCCACAGACGCGCTCCCCGCGGGCGCACCGGTCGAGCTGTCGTGGCTCGACCGACCCTGACGAGGCCCAAGCCGCGAGACGCCGGAGGCGCCATGGACGACCGCACGCAGCCCCGCGCGGACCGCCGCCGCCTGAGCCACGTGGACCGCGGCGGACGCCCCCGCATGGTCGACGTGTCGGAGAAGGCCCCGACGGCGCGGCGGGCGGTCGCCGAGGCCCTCGTCACCTGCTCGCAGGACACGCTCACCCTCGTCATCGACGGCGGCGGCCCGAAGGGCGACGTCCTCACCGTCGCCGAGCTGGCCGGCGTGATGGCGGCCAAGCGGACGTCGGAGCTCATCCCCCTCTGCCACCCGCTGCCCCTGACCGACGTCGTCGTGCGCATCACACCCGGACCGGGTCGCGTCGGCGCTGCGGATCCACACCGAGGCTGCGACCACGGCCCCGACCGGTGTCGAGATGGAGGCCCTCACGGCGGCCGCCGTGGCCGCCCTGACCCTGTACGACATGGTCAAGGGGGTCGAGAAGGGGGTCGAGATCCGGAGCGTCCGGCTGGTCTCGAAGAGCGGCGGGAAGTCCGGCGAGTGGCATCGCGACGTCGACGATGTCCCCCGTGGCCCCTCGGGGCCCCCGGCCGCGAGCCGTCCGGGGCCCCTCGCGCGGCGGCGGGGTTCGTCGCACGCCGCACAAGCCCGGCAGCTGACGTCGTGGCCGACCTGCGCACCGCCTTCGTCCTGACGGTCTCCGACCGTGGTGCGGCGGGCAGCCGCGAGGACGCGTCGGGAGCCGCGGTTGCCGCCAGGCTCGCGGCCCTCGGCTTCGCGGTCGAGCGCGGGATCGTTCCCGACGAGCGCGAGCGGATCAGGGAGGCGCTCGTGGCGGCCGCCTCCCGCAACCCCCTGGTCGTCACGACGGGGGGCACCGGCCTGACCCCGCGCGACGTGACCCCGCAGGCCACGCTGGCCGTGATCGACTACGAGATCCCGGGCTTTGCCGAGGCCATGCGCGCCGACGGGCGGGCGATCACGCCGATGGCCATCCTGTCGCGGGCCGTGGTGGGCGTCCGCGACCGATGCCTCATCGTCAACCTGCCCGGCAGCCCGAAGGGCGCCGTCGAATCCCTGGCCTCCATCGAGCCCGTGCTGGAGCATGCCCTCGAGACGCTCGCCGGCCCGTACGACCACGCGGGCTGGCCGCGCACGACGGGCTGAGCGATGACCGCGTCGGTGGCCCACGTCCCCTGGTACCCCCTGGTCTTCCCCCTCTTCTACGGAGCGCTGGCCATCTTCGGCCTCCTCATGGCCCGCCACCTGCGGGTCTTCGGCGCCGTGCGGCCCGCCCGGCCGTTCGCGAACGTTCCCCGCCGGACCGCGGCCCTGGCGCGCTACGCGCTCCTCCAGACCCGGATGTTCCGCGATGCCCGCGCCGGGGTCATGCACTACCTGATCTTCGGGGCCTTCGTGCTGCTCGCGATCGGGGTCGCCAACGCGGTCACGTTCGGGCTGGTCGAGACGATCCTCGCCGCTCCCTTCGGGGGCGCGATCTGGGCGGCGATCCTGCTCCTGCGCAACCTTGCCGCCGTGGCCGCCCTCGGCGCCGTCGCCTACGCCCTCTTCCGCCGCCTCGTGATCCGGCCGGCCCGGCTCACCCTGTCGCGCTCGGGGATCGCGATCCTGCTGCTCATCGGCGGGATCATCGGGGCCGAGCTCGGGACCCTCGTCTACGAGGCGGCCCTGTGGGGTCCGATCCCGGGTGCCGTCATCACGAACGCGATCGGGGCCGCGATCGCGGGCGCCGACCCGACCTTGCTGCAGGCCCTGTTCGCGATCCACTGGTGGGCCCATGTCGCCTTCGTGGCGGCGTTCGTCGTCTGGCTGCCCACGACCAAGCACCTCCACGTCGTCACCAGCTTCTTCAACGTCTACCTCCGCAAGCTCGAGCCGCGGGGCGCGCTGCCGGCCATGGACCTCGAGGCGACCGACGCCACGTACGGCCTTCACGCGCTCGCCGACCTTGCCTGGAAGGACGTCCTCGACGGCCTGACGTGCACGGAGTGCGGTCGGTGCCAGGACGCGTGCCCGGCCCACTTCACCGGCAAGCCGCTGAACCCCAAGGCCCTCATCATGGGGATCCGCGAGCTGACGGGGGAGGCCGAGGAGGGGCTCCACGTGATCCCCAACTCGCCCGACATCGCCGCCCGCGGCGGGGCGTTCGACGACCGCCTGCGGCCGGCCGCGGTGTCCGTCGCCCTGGTCCCCGGAGCCATCTCCGAGGAGGCGGTGTGGGACTGCGTCACCTGCGGCGCCTGCGTCGAGGCCTGTCCGCTTCTCATCGAGCACGTCGACAAGATCGTGGGAATCCGGCGCAACCTGGTCCTCGAGGAGAGCCGCTTCCCGGCCGAGCTGACCCCGGCCTTCCGGGCCATGGAATCCGCCCAGAACCCGTGGGGCGAGCCGCGCAGCGCGCGCCTCGACTGGACCCAGGGCCTGCCGTTCGAGGTCCCGACCGCGGCCGCGGTGGCAGCGGCCGGCGATCTCGACGCCCTGGAGGTCCTCTACTGGGTGGGCTGCGCGGCCGCCTTCGACGATCGGAACCGGCGGGTGGCCCGCGCCTTCGCCACCTGCCTCCACGCCGCCGGCGTGCGGTTCGCGGTGCTCGGGCAGGAGGAGGCCTGCACCGGTGACCCGGCCCGGCGCATGGGCAACGACTACGTCTTCCAGCTGCTCGCGACCCAGAACGTGGAGACCCTGCGCCGGTATGGGCCACCACGGATCGTGACCGCCTGCCCCCATTGCTTCAACACGCTCGCCAACGAGTACCCCCAGGTCGGCGGCTCGTTCGAGGTGGTCCACCACAGCGCGTTCCTGGCCCGCCTGCTCGAGGAGGGGCGCCTGGCGACGCTCGTCGGACCCGACGGGACCGCGCCGCGCCGGATCACCTTCCACGACGCCTGCTACCTGGCCCGCTACAACGGCGTGATCGCCGCGCCCCGGGCGGTGCTCGGCGCAGTCGCCGGGATCGAGCTCACCGAGATGGAGCGCAACGGGCGCCAGAGCTTCTGCTGCGGCGCGGGCGGGGGGCGGATGTGGATGGAGGAGGGGCGGGGGACGCGGATCAGCGCCGAGCGGGCGCGGCAGGCGCTGTCCACCGGGGCCGAGGCCGTGGCCGTCGGCTGCCCCTTCTGTATGACGATGCTCGGCGACGGCCTGGCAGCCGAGGCCGGCAACACCGCGGGGGTCACGACCCTGGATCTCGCCGAGATCCTGGCCCCGGTCGCCGTGGCCGGTCCCGCCACGCGGGGTGGCCGCGAGCTGCCGGTGCTGCAGTAGGCAACTCGTCGACCCGGCGCGGGGTCAGGACTCATCGATGGACGTCGCCGGCAGCCGGGCCGTCCTGGACGCCGCGCCCGAAGCGGACCCGGCAAGCGGTCCGACCTGCTCCGTGTCGCGGCCGGTGTGTACACTCGGCTCCGCCGAGCGGGGCCGGATCTCCGCCGGACGCAGCAGGAGGCGCGTCGCCCGTGCGCATCGTCGTGCTCGTGAAGCCCGTGCCCGACGCGACCGGGCAGGAGCGCCTCCGGCCCGACGGTCGCCTCGACCGTTCGGCCGCGCCACCGGTGCTCAACGGCAACGACGAGTACACGCTGGAGGCCGCGCTCCGCCTGGTCGACGCCGGCGGGGGCGACGTGACGCTCGTGGCGATGGGACCCGACGGATCCCAGGAGGCCCTGCGCAAGGGACTCGCCATGGGCGCTGCTCGCGCGGTCCTCGTCACCGACGACGCGCTTGCCGGGTCGTGCTCCCTGGCCACGATGCAGGTCCTGGCGGCAACCGTTCGCTCGCTCGAGCTCGACCTGCTGCTTGCCGGCGCCGATAGCGCCGACGGTGGAGGAGGGGTCGTGGGGGCGGGGATCGCCACCCTGCTGGACCTGCCGCTGGTGTCGGGCGCGGCCGCGATCGACGCCGCCGGCGACGGCCTGGTCCACGTCCGGCGTGTCGTCCCGTCCGGCGAGGAGACGGTCGAGGTGCGGCTGCCGGCGGCCGTCGTTGGCACCCAGCTCCTCGGCGAGCCGCGCTACCCGACGCTCAAGGGCATCATGGGTGCGCGGACCAAGGAGATCGCGATCCGGTCCCTGGCCGACCTGGGGCTGGCGGGCGATGCGGTTGGGGGCGCCGCCGCGACGACGGTCGTGCTGGAGCAGCGCCCACCGGCCGAGCGGGCCGCCGCCCGGATCGTGCGCGAGGCGCCCGACGTCGCGGCGCAGGCGGTCGTGGACTTCCTGGTCGAGCGCAGGGTCATCTGATGGCCGGCGGGATCTGGTCGATCGCGGAGCTCGGGACGGACGGGCTGCCGACCCGCCTCTCGCTGGAGTGCGCGACGGCCGCCCGGACCCTGGGCGCGGCGGCGGGGGTGCCCGCCGCCGCGATCGTGGTCGCCGCGGAGCCGGCCGCGGCCGCGGCCGCGCTCGCGGCCCAGGTCGAGCGGGTGGTCGCGATCCGTCTCGACGACGAGCCGGGCGCGTCGACCGCCCGTCTCGCTGCCGCCGTGGCGGACCTGGCGACAACCGATCGTCCGGCGGTTCTCCTCCTGGGCGCGACCCCGGACGGGCGGGAGGCCGCAGGGATCCTCGCCGCCCGCCTCGGCCTCGGCGTCCTCGGCAACGCGACCGCCGTCTCGTGGAGCGGGGGCGATGCCGTTGCACCGGCCGGCCCCCGCGTGGAGAAGAGCGTGCTCGGCGGTCGGGCGCTGACCACGTCGGCGTTCGCCGCGGGAACCGGGATCGTGACGCTCCGCCCGGGTGCCGTGACGGCCGTGGCGGCCGCACGAGCCGGGCGTCGTCGAGGCGGCCACGGCGCCGCCCGCGGTGCCCGCCGCGACCCGCGTGATCGGCCAGGTGGACGCCTCCACCCGGACGGCGAGCATCGAGGAAGCCGCCATCGTCGTTGCGGGCGGCCGCGGCCTGGGCGGGCCGGACGGCGTCGCCCTGCTCGAGGAGCTGGCCGCGGCCCTCGGCGGCGCCATGGCGGCGACGCGGGCGGCGGTCGACGCCGGCTGGCTTCCCTACGCGATCCAGGTGGGCCAGACGGGCAAGACCGTGCGGCCCTCGGTCTACGTGGCGATCGGGGTCTCCGGGGCGATCCAGCACCGGGTCGGCATGCAGGATGCGGAGACGATCGTGGCGATCAACCGCGACCCGGACGCGCCCCTCGCCGAGCATGCCGACCTGTACGTCGTCGGAGACCTGTTCGCGGTGGTCCCGCCGCTCGTCGCCGCCCTCCGCGCCCGCGCGACCTGAACGGCGACGCGCGATGGGGCAGGTGGTCGTCGTCGGATCGCTCGGGCTCTTTGTCGCCCTGGCGGCGGCATTCGTCTACGTGCTCCGCCGGGCCGGTGGCGTCGTGGCCACCGCGCGCGAGGACGACGTCTTCCGCCGGGACAGCGCGGCGCTCGCGGAGCGGACGGCCGCGACCATCGCCAGCGGAGCCGAGCGCATCGACCGCGTCCGCCGGCGGCAGGACCCGCCCACCTCGCTCGACGACCTCCTGCCCGACCTTCGTGAATCCCTCGCCGAGTTCCGCACGGAGGTCGATGCCCTGTCCCCCCCGCCCCCCCTGGCCCCACTCCGGGCGCGACTCTCCGAGGAGATCGTCCGCGCCTCGCGAGCGGTCGAGACGGTCGAGCACGGCTGCACGCTCCTCGGTGTCACCACCGGCCGTCCGCGGGAGCAGGAGGGCGAGACCTCGGTCAAGCGCGGCTACTTGAACCTGCTCCATGCCCGCGAGGCGATGGTGAGCCTGGCCGTGGACCTGCGCTCCGGGCGCGCCGATTCCCGCCGCTGGTTCAGCGACCGGCCGCGCGCCTGACGGGTCGGACCACCGTATGTCGTGGTATGGTCGCCGGGGACCACAACATGTAGTGGTGGCGGGGTGCTGGAGGACCGGATGCGCTGTCCGACGTGCGAGGCGCGCGACACGCGGGTGGTCGATTTCCGGGACCTCGACGACGCGGCGACGATTCGCCGCCGCCGCGAATGCGCGGCCTGCGGGGCCCGCTTCACGACGTACGAGCGGATCGAGGCGGCGCGGCTGATCGTCGTCAAGCGGGACGGCGTGCGCCAGGAGTTCGACCGCGACAAGCTGGCCGCGGGCATCCGCAAGGCCCTCACGCGACGGCCGGTGCCCGAGGGCGCGGCCGAGCAGGCGGCCGACGAGATCGAGGCGACCCTCCGCGCGGCGGGCGCCACGGAGGTCGCCTCGGCGCGGATCGGCGAGCTGGCGATGGAGCAGCTGCGGGCCCTCGACCAGATCGCGTTCATCCGCTTCGCCAGCGTCTACCAGTCCTTCGAGGACCTGGAGGCGCTCAAGCGCGAGGTCGACTCCCTGTACGCGGAGCGCGGGCCCGAGGTCGGGGGGCGGCGCCCGTGAGCGTCCTCGCCGACCGCGACATTCGGGCCGAGCTCGAGGCCGGCCGGATCCGGATCGAGCCCTATGATCCGGGCGACCTCCAGCCTTCGTCGGTGGACCTCCACCTCGATCGAAGCTTCCGCGTCTTCCGCAACAACCGCTATGCCTTCATCGACCCGCGCGAGGCCCAGCCCGACCTCACCGAGCTCCTCGAAGTCCGCGATGCGGAGCCGTTCATCCTTCATCCCGGCGAGTTCGTCCTGGGCCAGACGCTCGAGTGGGTGGAGCTGCCGAACGACCTCGTCGCCAGGCTCGAGGGGAAGTCGAGTCTTGGCCGTCTCGGGCTCCTCATCCATTCCACGGCGGGCTACGTGGACCCCGGCTGGAAGGGGACGCTCACCCTCGAGCTGAGCAACGTCGCCACCCTCCCGATCGCCCTCTACGCCGGGATGCGCATCGGGCAGATCAGCTTCTTCAAGATGTCGAGCCCCGTCGAGCGGCCGTACGGCAGCTCCGAGCTCGGCTCGAAGTACCAGGGCCAGAGCCAGCCCACGGCGTCGGCCTTTCACCGCGACTTCGAGGCCCGGCGCAGGCTGCCGGAATCGCGCTGACGCGATGGCCCTGAACGACGCCGTCCACTGGTCGGCCGACCTCGGGGGCGGGACCCGGGTGGCGCTCATCCAGGCCGGGACGTTCCGATCCGATGCCGGGGCGATCTTCGGGCCGGCGCCGCGCGTCCTGTGGGACCGCCTCGTCGCCGACGAGCTCGACGACCAGCACCGCCTCCTGCAGGCGCTCAACTGCCTGCTCGTCGAGACGCCGGCCGGGAGGGTTCTCGTGGAGACCGGCATCGGGGAGCGACTCGACGAGCGCGGCCGCGCCTGGCGGGGGCTGGGCGGGGAGCCGGTCGTGCCGGCGCTGGCGCGCGCGGGCTTCGACCCGGAGACCGTCGACCTTGTCGCGATGAGCCACCTGCACTACGACCACGCCGGTGGCCTCCTGCGGGCGGACGGGACCCGCGCCTTCCCCCGAGCCCGCATCGTGGCCCAGCGCGCGGAATGGGAGATCGCCCTGTCGGACAACCCGCGGATCGTCGCCTCGTACGACCAGCCGGAGCTGCGCCTCGTGAGCGCCTGGGGCGACGAGGGAGCCGCCGACGGCGAGGTCGAGCTGGTTCCCGGCGTGTGGGCCATCCCGACCGGTGGCCACACGGCCGGCCACCAGGCCATCGTGGTGCGGTCGCCGGGCCACACGCTCGCCTTCTTCGGCGACATCGCGATGCGGCCCTGGTCGGCGAACCCGCGCTGGATCCCGGCGTTCGACGACTTCCCGCTCGACTCGGTGGCCCGCAAGGCGACGCTCTTCGCCCGGGCGGCCGAGGAGCGCTGGACCGTGGTGCTCTCCCACGAGGTCCGCCGACCGGTCGGGCGCCTCGTGCCCGACCGCGACCGCTTCGCCTGGGAGCCGCTCGCCTAGGGTGGGCCGGAGGCCGCGGGCGCCGGCGCTGCGAGGCCCAGGAGCGCGAGGCTCGAGGCCGCGCTCTCGGGAGTCACCGGCCCCTGGACGATCGAGCGAATGACCCCGCTCCCGTCGAGGAAGTACTGCGTCGGCAGCCCGAACACGCGGTAGCGGCGGTAGACGTCGCCGGAGAGATCGGCGGCCACCGTGTAGCCGAGGCCGTACTTCTCGGCATAGGCGCGGACGTCGTCCGCGGTCGCCTCCTGCACGCTGATCCCGACGACCTCGAGCCCCTGCGGCGCGTAGGCCGCGGCCAGGTCGCGGATCGTCGGGGTCTCGTCCTGGCACGGCGGGCACCAGCTCGCCCAGAAGTTGATCCAGACGGGGTGGCCACGAAGGTCGGCCAGCCGCACCGGCTTGCCGTCGAGATCCGCCAGCGGCGCGGGGCGACCGTCCGGCCCGGAGATCTCCAGATCCGGCGCGAGGTCGCCGACCCGGAGGCCCTCGCCCGCGGACCCGATGACGTACTGGGTCGCCCGCGGGTCGACGGGCGCGGGAGCCTGGCCGGGGGCAACGAGCGGCCGCGTGGCCGCGATCAGGAGGACCGCGGAGACCAGGACGGCGACGAGCACCGTCGCGAGCTGGCGGCCGCTGAACGGCCCGACCACGCCGCGGCGCGCCTCCGGAGGGTCGGAGTGGGGGAGGGTCACGCCGCCTCAGACCCCGGGCGCCAGCCGGGAGAAGAACGTCAGCCAGTCCAGGATCATGAAGACGCCGATGATCGCCACCAGGATGCCGCCGACGAAGCTGACCTCCCGCCCGTGGCGAACCAGCGGGCGCACGAGCGCCGGCGCCCGGTCGTAGACGACGCCGAGCAGGATGAAGGGCACCCCGAGGCCCAGGGTGTACGCGACGAGCAGCAGGCCGCCCTGCAGCGTCGTGCCGGACGAGGCGGCGACGGTGAGGATGCTGCCGAGGATGATGCCGATGCACGGGGTCCAGCCGACGGCGAAGACGACGCCGAGGCCGAACGACGCGAAGATTCCCCCACGTCCCCCGACCAGGCGTCCTCCGAGCCGATCCCCGACGCCCGGGCGGGCGCCGGCATCCGTCGCGGCGAAGGCCACCGTCCCGGTCTGCTGGGCGAGCGCTCCCGCAGCCCCCGCCTCGAGGGGACGCCAGGTGCGGTCGAGGGCGGGGATGGGGAGGATCCCCGCCAGGTTCAGGCCCATGACGATGAGGAGGAACCCGCCGGCGACCCGGAGCGCCGGCAGGTAATCGGAGATCGGCCCGCCAACGAACGTGGCGGTGATCCCGAGGATCGTGAAGACCGCCCCGAAGCCCAGGACGTAGGCGATCGCGTGGCGGACCGCGAGCCAGCGCGAGGGAACCGCGTTCGCCCGACCCACCACCGCGACGACGGTCAGCTGCCCGATGTAGGCCGGGACCAGCGGCAGGACGCACGGCGACAGGAAGCTCAGGATTCCCGCCCCGAAGGCGACGAGGAGCGTCAGGTCCGCCGGGTCCATCAGGGATAGGCCTCGTCGAGGAAGGCGCGAATCGGGCCGCTTCGCAGTGCGAGCGGCAGCCGGCGCCCGCCGACCTCGAGGACCGGGATCTGCTCGAACAGGGCCCGCTCCACCGCGGGGTCCTCGGCGATCCTTCGCGGGACCAGGCGTGGCACGTCGCGCCCGGCGGCGGCTCGCTCCGCGAGCAGCGCGCCGAGCAGCTCCTGCGTCTCTTCGCACAGGTGGCAGCGATCGGAGCGCCACAGGACGAGGTCGGGGAGGGGAGCGCGGGCAGGGTCCATCGGCGGCGATTGTACGGCGGGGCTGCCGAACGGCCGGACGGCGGGTAGCCGAACGGCCGGAAGGCGGCAGGCCACGGCCGTGGAGTACGATCGCGGCCTGCGCCCCCGTAGCTCAGTGGATAGAGCGAGGCCGTCCTAAGGCCTGCGTCGGCGGTTCGAGTCCGTCCGGGGGCGCCATGGCAACGCAAGCCGGCTGGAAGAAGGTCGAGCAGGCGGCGTCCAACGCCATCTGGTCATCGTGGACCGGTGGCCGAGGCCCGGCATGGTGGGTTTCGGATGGGGGCGATTTCGCGGTCCGAAATTGCCACGAATCAGCGGGGATTGCCAGGCCCTGAAGATGAGTTCACGCTGTGGTCGCCGAAGCGTGGAGGATACCGGTCATGGCGAGCATGGACGAGATGAAGGCCGCCTACGAGGAGGCTGCGCAGTCGGGCGACTTCCAGCAGATGGGTTCCCGGCTCCAGCAGTACGCCAGCGACGATTTCGTCGATGAGTGGCCGCAATCCGGCGAGCGCCTGAACATGGCCGCCCTGCAGAAGATGGGCGAGGCCTACCCGAACGCCACCGGCACCCGCCCGTCGTTCAAGTACAAGCGGATGCTCACCGGCGGAGACGTGTTCGTCATCGAGGGCACCGTCGATTACGGCGACGGCGTGCCGGTGCGATACGTGGCCGTCGGCGAGGTGCGTGATGGCAAGGTCGCGCGGATGACCGAGTACTTCGCCAACCCGTTCGAGGCGCCCGCCTGGCGAGCCCCATTCGTGGAGCGTTACGAGCCCTAACGTCGGCGGCTCACCGTGCTGGCAACGCCGGGCACGCGGGTTCCCCGCCCCAGGGTGAAGTCTCGAAGGATGAACCCGACGCAGGACGACCACGCCAATCGGGCCAATGAAATCCGAGGGCTGAGGCGAACCGCTGGCGCCCGGGCTGACCCTCCTCAGGCGATATCAAATGCCCCGCGGAATTGGTTCGGCACGTTCTTCACGGGGATCAGCAGAATTGGCGACGTTGTGCGACTGGATGACGAGGCGGTGGCGGTCGAACAGGACGACCTTCTCCGCATAGCCCGGGATCGCCAGCAAGTCGGCCTCGACCTCGGACCGGAGCCGGCTGGCCGCGACATCCCCCTCGGGACTGACGGCGAACCCGAGTTGGCTGCTACATTGGCGGCCACGACGCCACCCGGTGTGGACAATCGAGGGATGATGGGCCGAGGGAGTTGACGTGACCGTCAACAACACCGACATCCTCGGAAAGGGCGGCGCCGGTGCGACGATCGCGCGCCGGGTGGCGAAGCGTCTGATCCCGGGCCGCACCAGGCGCTGGCTTCGATCGCAGCTCGCCATCGAGCCCACGGTGTCGAAGATCGACGTCGAGACCAAGGCGGTTGTCGACTACCTCCGAGGCAAGGTCCCGATCCGGACGGTCCCAAGCTTCGCCGGCGACGACCTCGTGTCCTGGCACAACCCCGAATTCCTCACCGATCCGGCATTCATGCGCGCGGTAGAGCTCGGAAACGCCCGACAGTCGTGGAACCTCGCGCGGGACGTCCGATGGCGGTATCACGTCATCTTGTGGGCCGCGTGGCGAGCCGCCCGCCTCCAAGGCGACTTCGTCGAGTGCGGTGTCAATCGGGGCGGTTTCTCGCGGGCCGTCGTCGACTACGTCGATTTCGGTCGCCTGGCCAAGACCTTTTACCTCATGGACACGTTCGACGGGCTCGTCGAGGCGCACATCACGCCCGAGGAGCGAGCTCACGGCCGGAGTCGGGAGGCCTTCGCCCACTACAGCGACAGCTTCGACGACGTGCGGGACGCCTTCCGCCCGTTCGCCAATGTCGTCCTCGTCCGTGGGCCGATCCCCGACACGCTCGCCCAGGTGACGCCCGAGAAGGTGAGCTATCTGTCGATCGACATGAACGTCGTCCTGCCGGAGATCGCGGCGGCCGAGCACTTCTGGGAACGACTCGTCAGCGGCGCGGTCATGATCCTGGACGACTACGGGCATCTGCCGTTCGTGGCGCAGAAGCGCGCGTTCGACGCCTTCGCGGCGGCCCGTGGCGTCCAGGTCCTGCTGTTGCCGACCGGCCAGGGACTGATCTTCAAGCCCTGAGCGCCTGGACCATCCGAGGCCCGGTGGACGCGGCTCGGGACGTTCGTCACCGGGATCAGCAGAACTGGCATGTCGGGATAATCCACTGGCCCGTGACGGCGAGTAGCCTGCGACCGGACCGGAGGGGGGTGCAACTTGGACAGGCGGGCTTGGCTCCTCGAGCGACGGGCGGCGGTCGAGGCAACATACGATGCTGAGGCTCCGACCTATGACGAGCACCCCTACCCAGCCGCGACGCAACGACGGTTCGTCGGGCGGCTCATGGCCGCGTGCCCGCCTGACGGCGTCGTGCTGGACGCCCCGTGTGGGACGGGTCAGTACTTCCCTCTCGTCGCGGCTGCCGGTCGCCGTGTCGTCGGCATCGACCAGTCGCTGGGGATGCTCGAACAGGCGCGGGCGAGAGGGATCGCGGTCGCCCTCCATCAGGTCGGTCTCCAGGAGTTGCGCTTCCAGGCCGAGTTCGACGCCGTCATGACCATCGACGCGATGGAGAACGTGTTCCCCGAGCACTGGCCGCTCGTCCTCGCGAACCTGCACCGAGCCGTGCGCTCGGGCGGCCACCTGTATCTCACCGTCGAAGAGGTTGCCGAGAGCGTCGTCGACGGCACGTTCGCGACGCTCGTCGCGCGCGGCCTTCCGGTCGTGCGCGGTGAGGTCATCGAGGGGGACGTCGCGGGCTACCACTACTACCCCGGTCGCGACCGGGTCAGGCGCTGGCTCGAGGCCGAGGGCCTGGCCGTCGTCGAACAGGACACCGAGGCGCACGAGGGCTGGGCGTACTGGCATCTCCTCCTGCGATCACGCGCAGATGCTCAGGCGGAGGGGCCCTCGCGGCAGCCGACCTCGAGGTAGTAGTCCAGCCCGCCGCGTGGGTATTGGGGGCTCGAGTCCGTTCGGGGGCGCCAAGATCGAGAGGGTCCGCACGTGACCGTTCGCTCGAGGACGTGGACGTCGCGATCGTCGGCGTCCCGTTCGACACGGGCGTCACCTACCGCGTGGGTGGCGGCGGGCCGCGGTTTCTACTTGGCCGATTGGGCCATGGTCTCGGGTTCCACGTCCGCCGACTTTGCCCTGGCGGCGTGCCTCCGTCGGTTGCAGTCGGTGCAACCTGAGGCGCCCGAACGAGGCCAACGAGCGCGCCCGGAGACGGCCAACGCCACCTTCGCGGAGCCCCCTTGCATTCGCCGATTCGTTGGCGCATACTGAACCGTATGGTTCAGTATGCGAGCGGCCGACTCGATGCCTCCTTCGCCGCGCTCTCGGACGCCACCCGACGCGGCGTTCTGGAGCAGCTCGGACGTGCCGACGCTTCGATCACGGATCTGGCCCAAACGTTCCACATGACCCTCACGGGCATGAGGAAACACGTCGGCGTCCTGGAGCAGGCCGAGCTCGTCACCACGGAGAAGGTCGGGCGCGTGCGGACGTGCCGGCTCGGCCCGCGCCGACTCGAAGAAGAGACGGCATGGATCGAGCGGTACCGCCAGCTCTGGGACTCACGCTTCGACGAGTTGGACAAGGTTGTCGAGGAATTGAAACGGAAGGAGAAGGTCGATGGACGCAAGACGAGAGAGTGAGGTTGCCCCCATGAAGAACCGTACGACGGTGGAGCGGAAGTCCGAGCGTGAGCTCGTCGTCACGCGAACTTTCAACGGCCCGGCGCGCCTCGTGTTCGAGGCGTGGACCAAGCCCGAGCTGTTCAGGCAGTGGTGGGTGCCGAAGTCGATGGGAATGTCCCTGCTTTCCTGCGAAATGGATGTTCGTGTCGGGGGCAGGTACCGTTTGGAGTTCGCACACGGGGACTCACAGTCGGCGTTCTTCGGCACGTACAAGGAAGTAACACCGCACTCGCGCCTCGTCTGGACCAATGAGGAAAGTGACGAGGGTTCCGTCACGACGGTGACCTTCGCGGAAAAAGGCGGCAAGACGTTGCTGGTCATGCACGAGCTTTATCCCTCGAAGGAAGCTCTCGACGCCGCCGGCACCGGGGCGGCGGATGCGATGGGCGAGACGTTCGAGCAACTGGACGAGCTTCTCGTCACCCTGGGCGCGAGCGAGGGACGGTCATGAAGTCGTCGATCGCGGAGTCGGTCGTGACATGCCTGCAGCTGGCGAACGTGCCGAGGTGAATCGGGCAGGAATGGGCGCACCCGCGCCGCAAAGCGCGGACGCAAGGCACGCAGTAGCGAGAGCCGACTGCGCCGCGTCGGCGGGTGGGCGCGCCCCCTCGCTACTCGCCAGGCGGAAGGTCGTCGGGCTCTGGCAGCCGCGGGCCTAGGATCCACACGAGCTACGCCGTCGTCACCGCTCCGACCTTGAACCGCGCATTCGCCAGGTGGTGCTTCACGGCCGAATGCGACAGGACAGGTGCTGCCGAATAGTCGCGCGAGAGCGGCCGTGGCAGGATGCCCGCCATGAGGCTGGTGCGGGACATCCTCCTCGGCTCGTCGGACCAGTGGCATTGGTCGAGCGACGCCTTTCCTCCCGTCGCGTTCTGCGTTCGAGCACTCGTCCTCGACGGTCTGGCGGTGCCGCCATTCGACCGACACCCCGACGGCGACGGCCGTTTGCGGGAGCTCGGACTTGACGCCGAGACGTGGGCGGCGTGGCTCGCCGGCGTCCTTCGCCAACACGCGACGATCGACGAACTTGCGCGCACGGCCAGCACGCCGGACTCGCGCGGACAGATGCTCGCCGCGGCCGAGGTGCTCCGGAAGCCGGGATCGTTCTGTCCCGGACCCGTCAAGCTCCAAGAGCGGCTCAACGAGGTCTTCACGGACTACGAGCCGTCCGGTGGGGCCTGGAAGTGGCGGATGTCGGATGCCCGCCGCCTCCACGGCTCCGGCCGCGAGCAGCGGGCGCTCTGGAACGCACTCGTGCCGTTCCACGATCGCCTCCCGACGCTCGTGGTGTTCCTGGTCGATTACGTCGAGCCCGTGATGATGCCGCTGCCGCCGACCACCTGCCTCATCGCGCCCGCGGACGATCCTGAGGAGTACGGTTGCCAGGTTGTTGCGGCGGCGACCGCACTCGCCTCCGCGCGCTGACCTCGCTGTCCAGCGGTTACGTCACCCCCGACCTTGGATCCAGCGGATCCCGGGCCGCCCGCCATCGGGTCGCTGTTCGACCTGCGAACGCGCAACCGACCGTACGGTTCGGGAGACGACAGCTGTGCTCGGCGACCCCCGCGAGCCGCGCCGTCGCCTCAGGCACCGTCGGGAAAGCCCCCACGGTGCAGCACCATCGGAGCGTGCGGGAGCACACGGGTCGCGGGCTCCGCGGCCCGCCAACCGTCTGGCGGGGCGGCCAGCCCGATACGGATCGGCGCCAAGCCGGAATCCAGGGGCTCGACCAGGGCGGCGAGGGCGGAACGCAAGGCACCGATCCGGGCCGCGCCGTGCCGCTCGGTCCAGCGATCCTCCACGGCCCCGACCGTCGCCTCGAACCGGGCGAGGGCCGTCGCGCCCGCTGCCGTCAGACGGACCGACTTCGATTGCCCGACCGTCCCAGCGGATTCGACGAGCCTGCGCTTTGAAGCCACCTCAAGCGCCATCCCGATGGCCGGCCGGGAGATGCCCGCTCGTGCCGGCAGCAGGCGATAGTCCGTCGGCTCCGCGTCGACCACACGGAGAAGGTTCGACGCGAGGGCCATCGGGACCGGTGACGCCGTATCGAGGTCGAGGGCGAGTGCCACGAGCACGCGCCCGAGATGGATCGCGAGCGGCGGCTCCGAGGCCAAACCGGTTCGTTCGATCACGTCCCGGGCGCGTCCGGCGTTCGACAACGCAGGTCCGATGATCGGCAGGCTGTCCGGCGTGGTCGAAGGCAGGGACGCGTCGATTGCCGCCAAGGACCGGGCCAGCCTCGCTGCCGGTCCGCCGAACCGATCGTGCCAACGCCGATCGACCTCCTCGAGGGCGGCGGCCCATGTCCGCCTCGCCCGTCGGCCTGCGTCGGTTGCGCGAAGGACGAGCTCCGGCCGCAGCCGCACCGCGGCCCGGTCGTCCGGGGCGCCGTCGACGCTGACGTAGCCCCACCGCCGCATCCCGTTGAGGTTGGTCTCGAGGCCCGTGCGGGCGTGGAGCTCCGCGAGCGTCATCCCGTCGTCGAGACCGCGGAGGCATGTCCAGTGCATCGCGCAGGACGTGAGCCACGGTGCGCCGGGCTCGGCCGACCGGCGACGGGCCGACGTCATGTGAGGCATCGTCGCCTCGAAGACATTGTCGACCTCGATCGTCCAGGCGAGGAAGGCCTGGGACAGCAGCGTCGGCAGATCCGGCGAGCCCATCGGGGCAGTCTGCACCGCGGGCGACAACCGTGCCTCAGGCTTCCGCGAGGAACTCACTGAGGGCCAGTGCGCGCGGGAACGACCGCTGCGTCCCGGGTCGATGCACGCTGTCCGAGGCGCACCGCACGCCTAATCTGACGGCCTCGGGTTCGCCGAGACCTCGGGCCAGACCATGGGCGAACGCGCCGACGAACGCGTCGCCGGGACCCGTCGTTTCGGAGCGTGGCGACTCTTGGTGACGCGCTCCGGAACAGCCGAGGAGGGCGTCTCCTCCGTTTGCGTCATGCCGTCGGGCTCCGGCAACCGTGGCGCGAGGATCCACACGAGCTGCGCCGTCGTCACGGCTCCGACCTTGAACCGCGCATTCGCCAGGTGGTGCTTCACGGTCGAGTGCGACAGGCCCAAGCGAAGGGCGGCCGCCTTCTCCGACCCGGCCGCCAGGACCGCGGCGACCACGCCGACCTCGCGGTCGGTGGCACGCTCGGCGGAGTGGCGGGGCCGTCGCGTCATGCGCTACGGACCAGCTCGACGGGCTCGGGCGGCTCGGCGAGGCGCATCGTGATCGGAAGGTCTTTGGTGGCGGGGCTATCCCTCTTGCCCCGACCATAGCGCCACGATTTGGAGCCGGTGGCGTTATCAGGTCCGAGCGACATCGGCACCACCCGGGGGCTGAATCCAGGTTCACACGTGGAACGTCCGACTGCCATATGGCCGGCTGATCGTACCGGCGCCAGTGAGGGAGTAGCGCGTCGGCGGCCGCGCATATGATGGAAGTTGAGCGCGCCAGCGCCGTACACGGCGCCGCGTTCCGGAGTCGCTCATGAAGGTTGGATACGTCGTGCTGTACGTGAATGACGCGGAGGCCTGCCGCAGGTTCTGGGTCGAGCAGATGGGCATGGTCGAGAAGCGGCGGTCCGAAACGGGGAACTTCACGATCGCGCAGGTCGGGTTCGCCGACCAGCCGTTCGCGTTCGAGCTCGTGCCGATCGAGCTGATGAAGGACAACCCGGACGGCCTCGACCTCGCGACACCGTCGATCTGCTTCACGGTCGACGATCTCGAGGCCACGCGCGCCGCCCTCGTCAGACGCGGGGTCCAGGCGACGGACGTTGGCGATCACCAGGGCACGGCGAGCTTCGCCTTCTCGGATCCCGAGGGCCGTTGGTTCGCGGTGACGCAGTGAGCACGACGACCGGACACCGCATCTTCTCGACGACCGTGGCCTCGGTCTACCCGCTCTACCTCGCGAAGGTGGAGAAGAAGGGCCGCACGCAGGACGAGCTCGACGCCGTGATCCGCTGGCTCACGGGATTCGACGAGGCCGAGCTCGAGCGGCACCTTGCCGCCGGCACAACCTTCGCGGACTTCTTCGCAGTGGCGCGGCTGAACCCTAACGCAGGACTGATCACTGGCGTGATCTGCGGAGTGCGCGTCCAGACGATCGAGGACCCGCTCATGCAGCAGATCCGGTACCTCGACAAGCTCGTGGACGAGCTTGCGAAGGGCCGGGCACTGGAGAAGGTGCTCCGTACCTGACGGCGGGTAGGCTGCAATCCCTGCCCCCTTGGTCCGAGGTGGCGGCTGAATCAAGGCGCCGACGCCATCGCGTACCAAGCGAGCGGATCGAACGCTTTGGTTTCCGAGCCCTTGAGTTCGTCCGGGGCGCCAGTTCAGCCCGAACCTACGAGCGTTGGCGAGCCGTGTGTCGCATGTCAAATCAAACGCCTCGGCGGGCCACCGATACGAGCTTCGGATGCTCGCGCACGATATCGGCTCGCGCAACGGTGGCCGTCGACGCGGGACTTCCGCGAGGCGGGTAGGGTGGGGCCCTCGGACGGTGTGGCGACCACCCGGCCAGGCCAACAGATCCTCTAGCCTGCTCGCGCGGCGTACCATCCGGAGCGCCGGCCAGTCCCGGCGTCCCAGTCCCGGTACGGGTTTGCAGCCTGGGAGGAACGCACGTGCCGCGCTATGTCCCGGAAGACTCGCTCCGCTCGCCGCGATTCACTGGCCCGGAGACCTTCGCCCGCCTGCCACTGGTCCGTTCGCTCGTGGACGTGGACGTCGCGATCGTCGGCGTCCCGTTCGACACGGGCGTCACCTACCGCGTGGGTGGCCGGTTCGGCCCGAACGCCGTCCGTGCGGCGTCGGTGATGATCCGCCCGTACAACCCGAACCTCGACATCAACCCCTTCGAGCATCTCTCCTGCGTCGACTACAGCGACGTCGCCATCGTCCCCGGCTACACGGAGCGCAGCTACGCCGCCATCGAGGCGACCGTGGCGCCGATCGTCGAGGCTGGGGTGATCCCGATCCTCATCGGGGGCGACCATGCCTGCACCCTGCCCCACCTGCGGGCCACCCGCTCGCGGGGGCCGGTCGCGGTCATCGACTTCGACTCGCACACGGACGCCTGGGACAGCTACTTCGGGGAGAAGTACAACCACGGGACGTGGATGCGGCGGGCCATTGAGGAGGGCCTCGTCGACGTCGAGCACTCGATCGAGGTCGGCCTCCGCGGCAGCCTCTACGACGCAACAGACTGGACCCGCCTCTCGTCCGAACTCGGGCTCGCCTACCTCACGACCGAGGACGTGCTGCGGATCGGCCCCAAGGAGACGGCCCGCCGGATCCGTGAGCGGGTCGGCGCGCAGGCGGCGTTCATCAGCTTCGACATTGACGTCGTCGACCCGGCCTTCGCCCCCGGGACCGGCACGCCGGAGACCGGCGGCCCCTCGTCTCACGACATGCTGCAGGTCGTGCGGATGCTCACGGGCATCGACTTCGTCGGGTTCGACGTCGTCGAGGTCATCCCGGCCTACGATCCGGCCGGCCAGACCTCGTTCCTGGCCGCCAACCTCGCCTTCGAGATGCTCTCGCTCACCGCCCTTCGGCGGCGCGACCGCGGGTGACGCGGTGGCGCCGGGCCTGCCCGAGCGGCTCCCGTCGATGTCCTCAAGGGGATCATCGAGGCGACCCGCGGGCTGGCGGGCACACCAGCCCCGGAGGCGTCGCCCCTACCGCGACTGCACCGTCGTCTCGACGACTGAACGACGGCATCTCGGGCGGCCTGACGAAGTTCCGAAGCTCCTGTGCCACGACCCGGTCATGCGCGAATTGCGGGTCGCAGCAGCGGGCGGCTTCACAAACCGTACCTCGCCATTCATCCGTCCGCCCCGTTGTCGAGCGCCAGGCACGCAGCTTGTCTTCGCCTCGGGAGCGACCTGACCCCGATCGGTCGGCGGTCAGCTACTCGTCAGACCAGCGGCCGTTGCCGGAGACCTTCTCGACGGCCATCCTGATGACGAACCCCGCGGGCGGATCCGGCATCGGTGGGAAGTCGACGCCCGGCCCGAGGTAGACCTGGGCCAGTCGCCGCAGAAGTGCCGCCGCGCCACCTTCGGTTACCCGTGCCCGACCTCGGAGCACAAGGTAGTGGTCGAGGCCATACGCGTCGCGCCCGTCAGCCCGGAAGGACATCGCGATGCGGGGATCGCGGCGAAGGTTTCTGAGCTTCGGCTGGTCGTTCAAGGTCCCAATCACGACCTCGTCATCCTCGACGCCGACCCAGGCCACGGAGACATGCGGCGCCCCCCGAGCGTCGAGGGTCACAACGTGCGCCAGCGGGCCGCTCTCGAGGAACGCGACGACTGGTCCTGACAGCGTAGGCATGCCAGTCATCCCCACCTTTCCTGCTACTCGATGACGAGGTCAGGTTCGAGCGCCGCGCCGTGTCGCATCCGAGATCCGGTCCCGCCGCCCTGAAGCTAATGGACTACGGGATCCTGGTTGACCCGGCCAGGGAGGCGGAGCTTCAAGCCGCCGTAGAGGACGCGTCGCAAGTCCCAGTGCCCGACACGATAGACGATGGCTCCTTCCTCGCCATCGCGCGGCTCAGACGAGGCACGAATGGACGGCACGCGCCCGCTCGACCCGACCGCCAGACGGAGCGGCCAGCCCGGCGCTTGACACGCGCCGGGCATGATGTAGGCATGGAACCGTTCGACACGTCCCAGCCCACGCCGGGAACCATCACGACGCTCATCACGGAGCGCTACGCCGGAGTGGTCATCGCGACCGCCATGCACGCCTGGTTCTTCTCCCTAGACGACAAGAACTGGCCCAACTTCGTCACCATCGTGACCACCGACGAGCACGACACGGCCTCAAGCCTCTCGCGGCCAGGCTTCTTCCGGCTCAACATCGGCGTCAGCCGCGCAACGTTCCAGCGCGTGGCCGGCGGCGCGGCTGAGCCCGACTTCACCGCGGCGGATCGGATCGTTCCGCACCCTGTCTACGCGGCTCAACACTGGATCAGCGTCGTGAACCCGACCGGCGCCACGCTCGAAACCGTCGTCCTTCCGCTCCTCGACGAGGCGTATGAGCGCCTCGCGGCACGAGAAGCGCGGCACGTCCGCGAAGTCTGACGAACGGCGCCGAGCCCGCCGGGTTCGCTGCGCCCAGATGGCCGGGACGCGTGGGCGGGGCGAACAGGCCACGCACCGGGCCTTCGCCGGAGCTACCCTGCGCCCGTACCGGGGCGACCCCGAGGAGGAGGAGGAGGACGCGAGTTGGCAGAGGACGAGCCTGGGGCCACGACGCCGACCCCGGTCACGAAGCCCGTGCGTGACGGCCCGATGTGGGGGCTCAATGCCGGGGAGCGGGTCCGGGTTGCGGTTCGTCGCTTCTCGAGGCCCCGGTCCGAGACTGCGGACGAGCCGAAGCCCGAGCCTACGTCGGCCGCGCACGACGTCCAGCGCATCCGGACCGAGTTGGCCGACGCGGGCATCGCGGCCCGACGCGGGCTGGCGCGTCTGCGCCTGGCACGCGTGATCATCGCGGCCGCGGGTCAGGTCGTCATCGCGTTCATCGCCTGGCGCATCTGGGTGTGGCGTTCGCGCCGCCGTCGAACTCGCCGCCGGGCAGTGGTGCCCAGGTAGGCTGTCGGGCGTGACGCCGCTGCGCTCGCGGCGTATCGACTGGGACAGGGCGGCGGGTAGATCAGCAGCACGACCACCGCGTCGATTCGCCGCCCGAAGGCCACCATCTCGACCCGTAGCATGTCGGGACTGCCAGGGGTGAGGACCGCATGACCGCTGCTGACAAGCCGATCGACCCCGGAGCCCTGATCCGAAGCCGGGGCTACGTGGTCGTGCTGATCCTCGCCGCGATCGTCGGGATCGTCGTCTCGCTGGTCGGTTGGGCATTCCTCGAGCTGACCGTGCGCATGCAGCAGTGGGCCTACCTGGACCTCCCGGCGGCGATCGGGTTCTCGACCGTTCCCTGGTGGTGGCCCCTGCCGATCCTCGGCATCGCCGGCGTGCCGATCGCCTTCGCCATCACCCGGATGGCGGGCCATGGCGGTCATCGACCCGCTGCGGGGCTCGCGACCGGGTCACCGACGCTTCCGGTCCAGCTGCCAGGCGTGCTCGTGGCCGCGGTCGCGGGCATCGGCCTCGGCGTGGTCCTCGGGCCGGAGTCGCCGCTGATCGCGCTCGGCGGGGGGCTCGCGATCCTGACCGTGGACCTCGTCCGGAAGGGCGCCCCCGACCAGCTCAAGACCGTCATGGCGGCGGCCGGGAGCTTCGCCGCCATCTCGACGGTCTTCGGCAACCCGATCATCGGGGCCGTGATCATCATCGAGGCGGCTGGGCTGGGCGGGCCGATGCTCCCGCTGGTCCTGCTTCCGGGGCTGCTCGCCGCGGGGATCGGCTCGGTCGTGTTCATCGGCATGGGCAACGTGACCGGACTCAGCACATCCGCCTATGCGTTGAGCCCGCTCGGACTGCCGGCACCGGGAGAGCTGTCGATCAACGAGTTCGTCTGGGCGGTCGCTCTCGCGGTGATTGCCGCGATCATCGTGCGCGCGTTGCTCGAGCTCGCATGGAAGACCGAGGGCGTCGTGATGGCACGCCCGCTGGCGTTCATCCCGGGGGCGGGCCTGGTCGTGGGCCTGCTCGCGATCGTGTTCGCCCAGCTGACCGGACAGCCGGCCAACACCGTCCTCTTCTCCGGACAGGACGCGATGGGGGATGTCGTCCAGCTCGCGCCGACCGTGTCGGCCGGCACGCTCATCGCCCTGCTGCTCTTCAAGGGGCTTGCCTGGAGCGCCTCGCTCGCCAGCTTCCGAGGTGGGCCGACCTTCCCGGCGATGTTCCTCGGCCTCGTCGGGGGCCTCATCGCGGCGAACCTGCTGGGCCTGTCGCAGACCGCGATGGTCGGGATCGCGATGGGGGCGATGACGGTCTCGATGCTGCGGCTGCCACTCTCGGCGGTGATCCTGGCGATGGTCCTGACCCAGGCGGGGCTGTCGGTTGCGCCGCTGATCATCCTGGCCGTCGTCGTCGCCTACATCGTCACCGAGCTGCTCGGGGCTCGACGCGGTCGCCCGGCGGCCGCCGCGACCGAGCGGGCGGCGGCGCCGGGCTGAACCCAGCCGCCCGGCAGGCGACGGCTTCGTCCCGAAGCATGGACGCTGAAGGTTCGCCGAGGCCGGAGGGCTGTCGCTATCGCGCGGCGAGCCACACCGAGACCCGTGGACGCGCGCCGCGTCGTCTGCGGGTGGTGACAGTTCCTGCGCTGAGCGGGCGGGTCGACCGCATCCGATCTCTCGGCACCGCGCCGACGCGCGGGCCCACCCAGTCGGTACCCTTGTCCGGACATGCCAGCCGAGTTCATCTACACGTCGTACCGGCTCGCCCGGCACTACCCGCCGGATCGGACGGTGCTCGAGGACATCTCGATCTCGTTCTATCCGGGCGCCAAGATCGGCGTCATCGGCCCCAACGGCGCCGGCAAGTCCAGCCTCCTGCGGATCATGGCCGGCCTCGACGACGGGTTCACCGGCGAGGCCCGCCTCACGCCCGGCTTCACGGTCGGCTACCTGAGCCAGGAACCGCAGCTCGACCCGGGCAAGGACGTCAAGGGCAACGTGCTCGACGGCGTCCGTGAGGTCCATGGGCTGCTCGACCAGTACAACGCGGTGATGGCCAGGTGGTCCGAGCCGGATGCCGACTACGACGCGATCGGGGCGGAGCAGGCGGCCCTCGAGGACCGGATCTCGGCGGCCGACGCGTGGAACCTGGAGCGGAACGTCGACATCGCCATGGACGCCCTGCGCTGCCCGCCGGACGACGCCGACGTCGGCAACCTGTCCGGCGGGGAGAAGCGTCGGGTGGCGCTCTGCCGGCTGCTCCTCCAGCACCCGGACCTGCTCCTGCTCGACGAGCCGACCAACCACCTGGACGCCGAGTCGGTCGAATGGCTGGAACGTTTCCTCCAGGAGTACGCGGGCACCGTGGTCGCCATCACCCACGACCGTTACTTCCTCGACAACGTCGCCAAGTGGATCCTGGAGCTCGACCGCGGCCGGGGGATCCCGTTCTCCGGCAACTACTCGAGCTGGCTCGAGCAGAAGCTCGAGCGCCTCTCGCGCGAGTCGAAGTCCGCCGATGCCCGCCAGCGCACGCTGGCCCGCGAGCTCGCCTGGGTGCGGCTGTCGCCGAGGGCACGCCAGGCGAAGGGCAAGGCTCGCCTCAGTGCCTACGAGCAGCTGCTCGCCGAGGCGCAGGACGACAAGGGGAGCTCCCGGGAGCTCGAGATCGCCATCCCTCCGGGTCCGCGCCTGGGCGACACGGTCATCGAGGTCGACGGGCCTGCGCAAAGGGTACGGCGACCGGCTGCTGATCGAGGACCTGACGTTCTCGCTGCCGCGGGCCGGGATCGTCGGCATCATCGGCGCCAACGGCGCGGGTAAGACCACGCTGTTCCGGATGCTCGTCGGGCAGGAGCCGCCCGACCGCGGAACGATCCAGGTCGGCGAAACGGTCCAGCTCAGCTACGTCGACCAGGATCGCGAGGACCTGCAGCGCGGACCTGACGGTCTTCGAGCAGATCACCGACGGCGTCGAGGTCGTCAAGGTCGGCTCGCGGGAGATCCCCGCGCGGGCCTACGTGTCGAGCTTCAACTTTCGAGGAACCGACCAGCAGAAGCTCGTGGGCGCGCTCTCCGGCGGAGAGCGGAACCGCGTGCACCTCGCGAGGCTGCTCCAGGCGGGCGGCAACGTCCTGCTCCTGGACGAGCCCACGAACGATCTCGACGTGGACACGTTGCGAGCGCTGGAGGCCGGCCTGGAGTCCTTCCCGGGCTGCGTCGTCGTCATCAGCCACGACCGCTGGTTTCTCGACCGGATCGCGACCCACATCCTGGCCTTCGAGGGCGACAGCCAGGTGCGCTGGTTCGAGGGCAACGTCAGCGACTACGAGGCACTCCGCCACAAGGAGCTCGGGGCCGCGGCCGACCAGCCGCATCGCATCCGCTACAAGCGACTCGCAAGCTGACACCGGCCCCGGCGCCCTTGGTACCCTTCGGATCACCGAACCCATGAGGCCCGCGCGTCCTCGCGCGGGGCCGACCCAACACGGAAGCAGGTATTGCGGGCATGACCCAGCCGACGAGCGTCGCCCTCGTGGTGAACGGGATCCCGCGCAGCCTCGAGGCGAACGTCGGGTGGAGGCTCCTTGACCTGCTCCGCGACGGCCTTGGCCTGACCGGAACGAAGGAGGGCTGTGACGACGGGACGTGCGGGACCTGCGCCGTCATCGTCGACGGCAAGATGGCGCGCGCGTGCCGCACTCAGGCGGGCGAGGTCGCGGGCCGGGACGTCCTGACGATCGAGGGCCTCGGAAGCCCCGAGCGCCCGCACCCCTTGCAGCAGGCCTTCGCGACGGCAGATGCGGTGCAATGCGGGTTCTGCACGCCGGGGATGATCATGGCGGCCGCGGCACTCCTCAAAAGAAGGCCCCGGCCCACCCGGGGCGAGATCGAGCGCTGGCTCGGCAGCAACCTCTGTCGCTGCACCGGCTACCAGGGCATCGTCGATGCGGTCGAGTGGGTGGCCAACGGACAGGAGGGCACGCCCCGCCGCTGGCCATGTGACCCGCTGCTCGGCGGCGCACGATCGCACCCCGAGCCTCGTGGGCATGTGCGCCCCGACGCACTGGACAAGGCGACGGGCCGGGCCCTCTACGCCGCCGACCTGGCGGTCGAGGGGATGCTCCATGCCCGCGCCCTGCGCAGCCCGCACGCCCACGCCGAGATCGTGCGGATCGACGCGACGCGGGCGACGCGGCTGCCGGGCGTCGAGGCGATCCTGACCGCGAAGGACGTCCCGGGGGAGAACACCTACGGGCGCAAGGTCAAGGACCAGCCGGTCCTCGCCGATCGCACGGTTCGCCAGGAGGGCGATCCGGTCGCGCTTGTCGTGGCGACCACGCCGGAGGTGGCGGCCGCGGCGCTCTCCATGATCGAGGTGGAGTATTGCCAGCTCCCGGCCGTGTTCACGCCCGACGAGGCCCTCGCGGACGACGCGCCGCGCATCCATCCGGGCGGCAACCTGCTTGCCGAGAACTGGCTCCGGGCCGGCGACATCGCGGAAGGGTTCGCCCGCGCCGACGTCGTGGTGGAGAGCACGTACTCGACGCCGTGGAACGAGCATGGCTACCTCGAACCGGAGGCCGCGCTGGCTTCCTGGGAAGGCGACACGCTGGTCGTGCGGACGGCGACGCAGTACTCCCACTACCAGCGGGCCGAGGTCGCAAGGACGCTGGGCCTGCCGGTCGAGCGCGTCCGCGTCGCTCCCACGGTCGTCGGGGGCGCGTTCGGCGGGAAGACGGACATCTCGTGCCAGTGCCTCGTGGCGCTCGCCGCGTGGCGCACGGGCCGCCCGGTCAGGATCGTCTACAGCCGGGCCGAGAGCTTCGTGTCCACGGTGAAGCGGCACCCCTTCCGGATCCGTTGCCGAGCGGGCGCAACCCGCGACGGCGCCCTGACCGCGATCCAGGTGGACCTGCTCGCCGACTCCGGCGCCTACGCCTCGTTCGGTCCGGGGCTCATGGTCAAGACGTTCGCCTCGGCGACCGGTCCCTACCGCTGGCCGCACGTCGAGCTCCACGGCCGGGTGGTGCTCACGAACAACCCGACGGCGGGCTGCATGCGCGGTCCGGGGACAACCCAGGTCGCCTTTGCCATCGAATCGCAGATGGACCTGCTCGCCGAGCGGCTCGGCATGGACCCCCTCGATCTCCGCGAGCGGAACCGGCTCCGGCGGGGCGACCGACTTCTGTCCGGCCAGGTCCTCGAGCGCGACCCCGCGTACGGCGCGACGATCGAGGCAATCCGGCCGCACTGGCTCGAGGCACCGAGCGCGCTGCGCCGGGTCCGCCGCCGGACCGGACGCGCTGCGACGCGGGGTGGGGGTGGCATCGGTCTGGTACGGCATCGGCGGTGGAGGCGGCGGCCCGACGCCCGGCCAGGACCCCGCCCTGACGGTGGGGCGCGGGCCGGGGCGGGCCGCGCTCGACCTCCGGCCCGACGGCTCGATCTCCCTGAGGACCGGTGCCGTCGACCTGGGCCAGGGGTCCGCCACCGCGATGGGCCTGATCGCCTCCGGGGAGCTCGGCGTGCCCTTCGAGCGTGTGACCGTCCTCACGGGCGACACCGCGACCTGCCCCGACGCCGGCGCGACGGTGGGCAGCCGGGTGACCTTCTTCGTCGGCAACGCGGTGCGGAGTGCGGCGGCCGACCTGCGGGAGGCGATCCTCGGCACCGCGAGCGGGATGCTCGCCCGACCCATCGGCGAGGTCGATCTCGATGACGGGCAGGTGCGGGTCCGGGGGGCGATCGAGGATGGCGTCTCCCTGGCCGAGATCGCCCGGGCCAGGGCCGACGCGAAGCTCGGCTGCACGTTCGAGGCGGCGTTCGACGCCGACGTGCCCGTCTACGACGTCCGCTCCGGGCTTGGCGAGCCCTACGCGATGTACGTCAGCGCCACGCAGATGGCCGAGGTCGAGGTCGACACGAGGACGGGTGCGGTCCGGCTCGTGCGGGTGGTCGCCGCCCACGACGTGGGTCGGCCGGTATTCGTGGAGGGCGTCGTGGGCCAGATCGAGGGCGGGATCGCGATGGGAGTCGGCTTCGCCCTGACGGAGGAGTTCGTCCCCGGAGAGACCCGGGGATTCAGGCAGTATCACGTCCCGAGAACGCGCGACGTTCCCGAGATGGTCACCATCCTCGTCGGCGGAGCCGGGGAACCGCCCGAGCTGGAGGCGAAGGGCGTGGGCGAGTGCTCGAACATGGTCGTCGCGCCGGCCATCACGAACGCCATCGCCCATGCGACCGGGCACCGGGTTCTCCGGCTTCCCGCTCGGCTTCCGGCCGCGACTGGCGCGGCGGGTGTGGCCCGGGGCACCGCGGGCACCTCCTGAGCCCATGTTCGAGCTGCCAGAGGTCGCGACGCTGGCGGCCCAGATCAATGAGACGCTGCGCGGCCGCACGATCAGCGCCGGCTCGCTGGGCAACAAGCCCCACAAGTTCGTCTGGTACAACCAGAGCCCCGAGGAATTCGCCCGGCTGACGGCGGGCAGGCAGGTCGGGCAGGCACGCGCCCGCGGGAAGTGGCTCTTCCTCCCCCTGGATCCGGGATACCTGCTGCTCTTCGGCGAATGTGGCGGAAGGATGCTGTTCCACCCCCCGGGAGCGAGATTGCCCGACACGTACCACCTCCACCTGGCCTTCGTTGACGGCTCGGCGTTGACCGTCACGACGGCGATGTGGGGCGCGATGGAGCTGTACCGCGCGGGCGAGGAAGAGGAACGGCAGTACGTCCGGGGGATGCGATCGACCCCCGTGGACCCGGAGTTCACGTTCGGCTACTTCTGCGGGCTGGTTGACGAGCTCCTCGCGGGGGAGCGGCGCAGCGTGAAGGGCCTCCTCACCCAGGACCAGCTCATCCCCGGCCTTGGCAACGCCATCGCCCAGGACATCCTCTTTCGCGCGCGGCTCCACCCGCGACACCCGCTGGTCGACGTCGATCCCGCCCAGCGGCGGGCCCTCTTCGACGCCATCACCACGACGGTCCGCGAGGCGATCGATCGCGGCGGGCGATCCGACGAGACCGACCTGTTCGGCAGGGCGGGCGGCTACGTCCGGATAATGGATAGGTCGGCGTCGGGACACCCCTGTCCCCGGTGCGGCACGACCATCCAGAAGATCCAGTACCTCGGCGGAGCCTGCTACTTCTGCCCATCGTGCCAGCTGTAGGCGGCCCATCCCGGGCCGAGTTCGACCTACGACGCGGGCGCCGAGCGCGCCCTCGAGGAAGCGGCGGCACGCGGATGGACCGTCGCGAGCATGAAGAACGATTTCGCGTCAGTCTTCGAATGACGACCGCCAGCGCTCAGCACCGGCAGCGGTCCACCAGGGGAGATCCCCGTCGATGAGCGTCCCAACCGAGGTCCCCGGCCCGGTGCTCACGATGCCGTCCGCGCCGCGCGCGTTCCACCTGATGGCCAAGCCCTCGGGTGCGACGTGCAACCTCGACTGCGACTACTGCTTCTTCCTCTCCAAGGAGATGCTCTACCCGGGCAGCCGGTTCCGGATGGCGGAGGAGCTCCAGGAGCTGTACCTGCGCCAGCTCCTCGAGGCCCACCGCAGCGTGCCCGAGGTCGTCGTCGCCTGGCAGGGCGGCGAGCCGACGCTCATGGGCCTCGACTTCTTTCGCCGTTCGATCGAGCTGATCGGGACCTACGCCCGGCCGGGCCAGCATGTCCTCAACACGCTCCAGACGAACGGGACCCTCCTGACCGACGAGTGGGGCGCATTCCTCGCCGAGAACCACTTCCTCGTGGGCATCTCGATCGACGGCCCGCGCGAGATCCACGACACCTACCGGGTGGACAAGGGCGGCAAGCCGACCTTCGACAGGGTGATGCGGGGGCTCGAGGTCCTGCGCCGCCACAAGGTGGACTTCAACGTCCTGACGACGGTCCACGCGGCCAACGAGCATCGTGGCCGCGAGGTCTATCGCTTCCTGCGCGACGAGTGCGGCGCGGAGTTCATTCAGACGATCCCAATCGTGGAGCGAGCCACGCCGGAGACGCTCGAGGCTGCCAACGCCGGCTGGGGCGAGCGCGGCAAGCTCCGCCCGCTGTACGTCCTCGACGGCAGCCTGGTCACGAACCGGACCGTGAGCCCCGAAGGCTACGGCCGCTACCTCGTCGACGTCTTCGAGGACTGGGTCCGCCGCGACATCGGATCGGTCTACGTCCAGATGTTCGACACCGCCCTCGCCAACTGGGTGGGCGAGCCGGGCGGGATGTGCGTCCATGCGAAGACGTGCGGGTCGCAGCTCGCCCTCGAGCACAACGGCGATCTCTACTCCTGCGACCATTTCGTGGAGCCGCGTTTCAAGCTGGGAAACATCCGCGAGCTGCCCATGGTCGACATGGTCGGATCGGCCCAGCAACGCAAGTTCGGGCAGGACAAGTTCGACACGTTGACGAAGTTCTGCCTCGACTGCGACGTCCGCTTCGCCTGCCACGGCGGCTGCCCCAAGGACCGCTTCGCGACCTCGCCCTACGGTGAGCCCGGGCAGCACTACCTGTGCCCCAGCTACAAGACGTTCTTCCACCACGTCGGCCCGGCGATGGCGGCGATGCGCGACCTGCTGGCCGCGGACCGCGCGCCGCGGGAGCTGATGGCGGCCTACGCCGGGGCCGACGCCCGGCGCGGTCGCAACGACCTGTGCACCTGCGGCAGCGGGCGCAAGTGGAAGCGGTGCCACGGGACGGCGGAGGTGGACGCCCACGCCTCCGCCTCGGCCGCGGCGATCGTCGACTAGAAGGAGCTGGGGCATGGCGATGAGCGATCCAGGAGGCCGACGACCGCTCCCGCCGGCGGAGACCATCGGGCCGGGCGTCGGGCCGGATGAGGCGGTCGTGGCGGTCATCGACGAGGCTGGCCGGCAGCTCCGGGCGCCCTGGGCGGCGAGCGTCGCGGGGCTCCTGTTCGCGGTGCTTTTCGCCGGATCGCTGGTGCTGGGGCGGAACTCACCCCTGCTCACGGCCGACGACGCGGAGCTGAGACGGCTGTTCGCGACAGGCCAGGATCTCTCCATCGTGATCAGCGGGCTCTACCTCGCGCCATTCGCCGGAATCATGTTCCTCTGGTTCGTCGCCGTCATCCGCGACCAGATCGGCGAGCGCGAGGATCGCTTCTTCGCAACCGTCTTCTTCGGGAGCGGCATCCTCTTCGTCGGCCTCTGGTTCGCCGCGACTGCGGCCGCGAGCGAGCTGGTGGTTGGCGTTCGCTACCTCGACCAGGCTGCTCCCCTGGCGTCCCAGGTTGCGCTGATGCGAGCCCTCTCGTACACGCTTCTCTTCGCCTTCGGGACCCGCGCAGCGGCGGTCTTCCTCATCGCGACCGCGACCATCGGGCTCAAGAGCCGCGTGTTTCCTCGCTGGTTCGCGGTGACTGGCTACCTGCTCGGGGCTGTGTTGTTCACCGTCGTGACGTTCTGGGACTGGATCATCCTGGTGCTGCCGGCCTGGGTCGCGGTCGTGAGCGTGTTCATCCTCCAGCGGGAGCGGTCGCGCCGCCGATCGACGTGACGAGAAAGCCCGGCAAAAGCGACGCGGGCGGGCCAGGCTCCGATCAGGACGCGAAGGGACGGGGAGCCATCACTCGCGCGACAGCATCGCCGCCGCTTCGCGCTCGAGGTCGACGTACGCCTCGCCGCTGACGTCGACCACGACCCGGTTGATCGTGCCGCCTGCGAAGGCGTAAGGAGCCACCCCGGGGTAGTCGGCGGTGACGGGCTCGCTGCTGTCGCGCCCGACGCACAGGCCCTCGCCGGCCAGGCTGAACATCCCTGGCTGGGTCTTGATCCGGCCCTCGCCGACCTTCTTCTCGCCGTGGTACAGGGAGAGGATGCCGGTGGCTACATGCGGCGGGTCCTCGCCATCCTTCTCGAACGAGGCCGAGAGGATGAGGTTGGTACCCGTCGGGACATCCTCGTTCGCGACGACCTTCTGCTCGAAGACCCCGACGAAGTTGTTGACGTAGTGGAGCCGGTTCTCCTTGACGTACAGGGCGTGGCCACCGAAGAGGGCACCCTGTGCGAACAGGACCCCCTGGGCACCCGGGGCCGCGATGTCGACGAGCGCGCCGATCGTGAACGAGCGGTTGCGGATGTTCACGGCCTGGCTCTCGGGGACCTCCGCGGTGTCCGGGTAGTAGATGTACCGCTGGCGCGGGGTTGCGAGCTGCGGGCGCGGCGTGAGGATGATCTCGAGCGGCGAACGGTCGTCGAGCGGGAAGGCCCCGTTCGCGCCGGCCTCCGCGTACCAGAGGTTGACGAGCTCGCGCAGCCTCTCCGGCTGCGCGGCGGCCAGGTCATGGAGCTCCGAGCGGTCGACATCCGTGTGGTACAGCTCCCACGTGTCGAGGTTGAAGTTGCTCCAGCCGGCGATGGTCGGGTGGGTCGTCACGGCCTTCCAGCCGTCGTGCCAGATCCCGCGCGAGCCGAGCATGGAGTAGAACTGGGTCCGGCGCGTCGACGGCGCGGACGCGTCGGGCAGACTGGAGCGCATGCTCACGCCGTCGAAGGGGACCTGGACGTGACCCTTGATCCGGGCCGGGGGCTCGACACCGAGCAGGTCGAGGATCGTCGGCACGAGGTCGACGGCGTGGTGGTACTGCTCGCGGATCTGCCCGGCGGCCGCCTTGTTGCCAGGCCAGATGATGATGCACGGGTCGGCGGTTCCGCCGTTGAACTCGTAGCGCTTCCACATCTTGAACGGCGTGTTGAAGGCCATCGCCCAGCCGTTTGTGTAGTGGTTGTAGGTCGTGGGGCCGCCAAGCTCGTCGAGCACTGCGAGCGCCGACTGGAGGTCGTCGGGGATCCCGTTGAACAGCTTGTTCTCGTTGACCGAGCCGTTGGGGCCCCCCTCGCCGGACGCGCCGTTGTCCGACACGAGGATGACCAGCGTGTTGTCGCGCTGGCCGGTAACCTCGAGGAAGTCGAGCAGCCGCCCGATCTGGTGGTCCGCGTGGGCCAGGAACCCCGCGTAGACCTCGGCCATCCGCGAGAAAAGGCGCCTCTCGTCATCCGAGAGCGTGTCCCACGGCTTGGTGTACTCGAGCGGCGGGAACGGCTGGCCCTTGGGGCCCTGTCGCGTCTGCGGGGTGCCGAGCGGGTTGAGCGGCGGCAGCTCGGTGTCCGGCGGGACGAGGCCCATCTCCTTCTGGCGGGCGAGAGTCTGCTCGCGCATCACCTCGTAGCCCATGTCGAAGCGACCCTTGAACCTGTCCGACCATTCCTTCGCGACATGGTGCGGGGCGTGGGCGGCGCCGGGCGCGTAGTAAAGGAAGAACGGCTTGTCCGGCGCGACCGACTTCGCGTCCTTGATGAACTCGATCGCCTTGTCGGTCAGGTCCTCGGTCAGGTGGTAGCCCTGCTCAGGTGTCTTCGGCGGGTCGACCGGGTGGTTGTCGTAGACGAGGTCCGGGTACCACTGGTTCGTCTCGGCGCCGAGGAACCCGTACCAGCGCTCGAAGCCGCGGCCCGACGGCCAGTTGCGGCGGGTGGAGGCGAGGTTCATCTCGACGGTCGGGCAGAGGTGCCACTTGCCGACCATGTAGGTGTTCCAGCCAAGCTCGCCCAGGATCTCGGGCAGCATCCCGTTCTCGGGCGGGATCGTGCCGCTCGCATTCGGGAACCCGATGGCCGCCTCGGTGATGCAGGCCATGCTGTTGCGGGTGTGGTTGCGCCCGGTCAGCAGGCAGGAGCGGGTCGGGGAGCAGAGGGCCGTCGTGTGCCACTGCGTGTAGCGCACGCCCTCAGCCGCGATCCGGTCGATGTTCGGCGTCTCGATCGGCCCGCCATACGCAGCTCATGGCCGAGAAGCCGACGTCGTCGAGGACGATGTACACGACGCTCGGCGCGCCGTCGGGCGCCTTCGGCGGCTCGAACGGCGACCAGTCGGGCACCGAATCGCGGATGTCGACGTTGACGGTGCCCTTGAAGCCGCTAGCCATCGGTCCTCGCCTCCCTCGGCGCCCTCGCCGTGCCTCGCCTGGACACCGGCACATGTCGGTCGCGGCCAGGGGCTGGCCTGCGATGGCGGGCATCCTCCCGCGCGACGCTGACCCGCTGGATCGTCGGGCCGCGAGCTGCGGTTCGAGGGAACGGTACCGCTTCCCGGCGACGCGCCGCAATCGCTGCCGGCGCGCCCGCCCCGCCGCCGTCCGCCGCGGGCGACATGGCCGGCCACCCCGGGGTTGACGTTCGTATCAGCCGGCCGCGCCGTCGGCCAGGCGCTGCCAGACGGCGTCGGCGTCGAGCGCCTTGGCCGCCGCCGCCATTCGCGCCCGCTGCTCGCGCCACGCCACCCGCGCATCCTCGGCCGTCACAAGGGCAAACGACACATCGTCGCCGGGGCGGAGCTGGCCGAGGCGGGGCTGGTCAGCCCGGGCCACGACCCCGACGACCGGGTAGCCGCCGACCGTGGGCCCATCGGGAAGGATGACCAGCGGCTGGCCGTCGGCCGGGACCTGGAGCGAGCCCGGAACGACGCCGTGCGATACGATCTCGAGGCCCGCGCCGAGCGACGGACCCTCGAGGCGGAGGCCCATTCGATCGCTCGCAGCACCCACGCGCCAGGACGCGGCCGTGAGCCGCCCGGCCAGACCGTCCGGCAGGCGACGGAGGTCCGGGCCTGCAACGAGACGGAGAGGCCCGTGCTCGACCGCGGGGTTGGGGGCCACTCGATCGGGCCACGTCCGTCCGGCCGCGGCGAGGTCGCCGGCGCGAACCGGCTCCACGCGGTCGCCGGCCCGGAGCGCCCTGCCCCCGAATGCGCCGAGCCCGCCGCGCGCCAGGCTGGACGCCGACCCGAAGGATCGGTCGGCCGCGATCCCGCCGGCGAGGCCGAGGTATGCCCGCAGGCCGCCTGCCGAGCCGACGAAACGGACGCGTGCGCCGGACGGCAGGCGGTGCGCGGTCCCGGGCGGCAGCTGTCGGCCGTCATCGCGCCGCGCGCCGAGGTCGGCACCCGCGAGGGCGATCACGCAGGTGGCGATCGCCCGGACCTCCGCGCCGCCGAGCGTCACCTCCAGAGTCGCCGCGTCGGGCGGGGCGCCGGCGAGCAGGTTGGCGACCGCGTGGCCCCATGCGTCACACGCGCCTGACCGAGGCACGCCGAGGTGCTCGAAGCCCGTGCGGCCGCGGTCCTGGACCGACAGGAACGTCCCGGGATCGACGACCTCGAGCACGGTCAAGCAGGGAGGACGGGCACGAAACGGACGCGTGTCCCCGGGGCGAGGAGTGCCGGTGGGTCGCGCCGCGGCTCCCAGAGGATGGCGTCCGTCCTCCCGATGACATGCCATCCTCCGGGACTGGCGAACGGGTACACCCCGGTCTGGAGGCCGGCGATGGCGACGCTGCCGGCGGCCACCTCGACGCGTGGACTCGGCCGTCGCGGCAGCACGAGCGCGGGCGGGAGCACGCCCAGGTACGGGAAGCCCGGCACGAACCCGAGGAGGAAGACCTGGTACACGGTCCCGGCATGCAGCCCGATCACGGCCTCGGGCGTCAGTCCCGTGCGGCTCGCCACCTCCACAAGGTCCGGGCCGTCGGCCCCGCCGTAGCGCACCGGGATCTCGACGAGCGGCCCCGGCCGGGTCCCCATTGCGGCCTGCGTCGCCCGAATGTCGGACTCGACCATGCCCCGGACGGCCTCCTCCGTGATGGCGTCGGGGTCGAACGGGATCAGCAGGCTGGCGTACCCGGGGACCGGTGAACCGAGTCCGGGAACCGCCGACCGGCGCTCGGCCACGAGCGCGGCGGCGCGGTGGACCCACCCGTTGAGCTCGACGTCGACCCGCTCGCCCAGCGTGACGAGGAGCGCCGCCTCGCCGGCAATGTCGATTCGAAACGGGGCCCCTGGCGGGGAGTCAGGCATGCGGAGGACGAACGTCGAAGCCGGCCGCGGCGAGCGCCTTCCGGACGGCGGCCGCGATGGCCGCGGCCCCGGGCGTATCGCCATGGATGCAGAGCGTGTCCGCGCGAACCGCGAGCGCCGAGCCGTCGGCCGCCACGACCGTCCCGTCGCGGGCGATGCCGAGCGCCTGGGCCGCTGCCGCCTCGGGGTCCTCGTGCAGGGAGCCCGCGAGCGCCCGTGACCGGAGCCTGCCGTCCGGCTCGTAGACGCGGTCGGCGAACCCCTCGGCGGTCGCCGCCAGTCCGGCATCGATCGCGGCGGCCAGGAGCGCCGAACCCGGCGGCCCCACGAGGCGGAGGCCCGGGTCGAGACGCACGACCGCGGCCGCGAAGGCCCGGGCGGCCGACGGGTCGGCCGCGACCCGGTGATACAGCGCCCCGTGGGGCTTGACGTGGGCAAGCTGTCCACCCTCCGCGTGGACCAGCCCCGACAGGGCCCCCACCTGGTAGAGGACGGCCGCCTCCAGCTCGTCGGGAGTCATCTCCAGGGCGCGGCGCCCGAAGCCGACGAGGTCAGGGTACCCGGGATGCGCGCCCACGGACGCGCCCGCCTCGAGGGCCAGGCGGACCGTTCGTCGCATCGTGAGCGGGTCGCCGGCGTGAAAGGCGCAGGCGACGTTGACCGAGCTCACAAGCGGGATCAGGGCCGCGTCCGCCCCCATCGGCCAGGGCCCGAGGCTCTCGCCGACGTCGGCATTGAGGTCGATGGACGCCGCCACGCTCGCCATCGTACCCGCTCGCCCGCGACCGCTGCGACATGAGCCGGCGGCCCCGAGCTGGGCCCCAACCCGCGGCACGCCCCGGTCCCGGCGGCGCGCGGTCCCGGGACGGTACGATCGGACGATGGACCCGGATGGTGGCACGTATGCCCTGCTCGACGCGGGCGATGGGCGGCGTCTCGAGCGCTTCGGCGCGATCACCCTCGATCGCCCGGCGCCGGCCATGGCCGGCATCGCCCGACGCGACCCTGCCGCCTGGTCGAGCGCGGCGGCCAGGTACGTGCGCAGCCCCGAGGCCGGGGCGTCGACGCGCGGCGGTTCGGAGACGATGGACGAGGCGTCTTCGACGCTCGCGGCCGCGACGGGAGGGGCCTGGATCCCGCCCGGGGCCGTCCCCGAGCGCTGGACGATGGCGCTCGAGGGCATCGCCCTCGAGCTGCGCCCGACGCCGGCGGGGCAGGTTGGCGTCTTCCCGGAGCACGCCGTGGTGGCCGGGTGGGCGGCGGAGCGGGCCGCCGACGTCGCCCGGATCAACGACCACCCGGCCACGGTCCTCAACCTGTTCGCCTACACGGGCCTGGTCACGCTGGCACTGGCTCGCGCCGGCGCGCGTGTGGCCCACGTCGACGCGTCCCGGCCGGCCGTCGCCTGGGCGCGCCGCAACGCCGCCCTGGCCGGGCTCGACGACCGCCCGGTTCGCTGGCTGGTCGACGACGCGGCTGCGTTCGTCGCCCGGGAGGCGCGGCGCGGGCGCCGCTATGACGGGGTGATCCTCGACCCACCGACCTACGGCCACGGGCCCGACGGCGGCGCGTGGCGCCTGGCCGATGGGCTCGCGCCGCTGCTCGCAGGCGTCGATCGTCTGTTGGCCGACGGGCCGTGGTTCCTGGCCTGCACCGCCCATGCGACGGGGGTCGACGCGTCAGGGCTGCTCGCCACCGCGATCGCGGGCCTCGGGCGGCCCGTCGGGTGCGGCCGAGGTCCGAGACCTCGCCCTGCTGGCGTCGAGCGGGGTGAGGATGGCGGCAGGGGCGGCCATCCTCCTCTCCGCGACGCAGGTGATCGGATGATGCCGATGGGCACGGATGCGATCACGAGCGCGGCCAACCCGCGGATTCGGGCCGCGCTCGCGCTTCGCGAGCGGCGCAATCGCGACCGGACCGGGCACGTGCTCATCGATGGGGTCCGCGAGGTCGGCCGCGCGCTCGACGCGGGGCTCGTGGTCGTCGAGGCGTTCGTCGCGATCGGCGGCTCGCGCGACGAGGCCAGGGCGGCGATCCTCGAGCAGGCTGGTGGCCGCCGGCGTCGCGCTGGTGCCAGTCGCAGGCGCAGCCCGGACCAGGCTGGCCTACGGCGAGCGGGGCAGCGACATCGTGGTCGTGGCGGCCGCCCCGCCGACTGACCTGGACCGCGTCGCCGAGATCGTCGCGGCCCGGCCCGAACCCCCTGGTCGTCGTGGTCGAGGACGCGGAGAAGCCGGGCAACCTGGGGGCGATCGCGCGGAGCGCGGACGGTGCGGGAGCAACCGCTGTCGTGGCCGCCGTCGGCCGCGGTCCGGCACCCGACCCGTGGAACGCGAACGCGGTGCGGGCGAGCCTGGGAACGATCTTCGGCCTGCCGCTCGCGGTCGCGCAGACCGGGGCGGTCCTCGCCTGGCTGCGGGCGGCCCGGATCCGCATCGTGGCGGCGCGCGTGCAGGCGTCGGCCCCGTACGGGAGGCTGGACCTCCGAGGCCCGCTGGCGATCGCCCTGGGCAGCGAGGCCCACGGCCTCGGATCCGAGTGGCAGGCGCCCGACATCGCCGGCGTCCGGATCCCGATGCTCGGCCGCGGCGATTCGCTCAACGTCTCGGCCGCGGCGGCCATCCTCCTGTACGAAGCCCGCCGCCAGCGCGAGGCGGACGCCGGCCAGCTCGACGGCTGACGCCACCAGCCCGACGCCGGGGCGACACCTGGCGCCTGACGGCTGCGTTCGGGCCGTCGGCGTCGCGCCGATCGCAGTGGCCGCTGGCCCCGTGGCCCTGCCACGGTCGCCGGCCCGGGGTTCGTTTCAGGGGCCTTTAAGGAACCTCGACCTATACTCCGGTCGTGATCCCCAGCGACCCGGGCCGCCTCTCCGCGCGCCGTTCCCGGCGCACGGCCGTCGTGGCCGTCGTCGCGGCCGTGCTCGTCGCGACAGCCGGCCTCTCGATGGGCAGCCGGGTGGCCGTGGCAGAGCGGCCCGCCCGGATCTTCATGGGCGCGCCGGCGACCCTGGATCCGGCCGTGGCCGGGGACGCGGGCAGCGCCGCCGTCATCGCCCAGCTCTTCGAGGGCCTCACGGCCATCGACCCGTCGCGGGCCGCGCGACCGGCGCTGGCCGAGTCGTGGGAGCTCCGCGACGGCGGCCGGACGGTCGTCTTCACCCTTCGCGACGGTCTCGTCTTCTCGGACGGGTCGGCCCTGACGGCCGACGACGTTCGGCGCAGCTGGCTCCGCGTCATCGATCCGGCGGCGCCGTCACCGCTGGCCTCGCTGCTGTACGACGTGGTCGGCGCGCGCGACTACGCCTCGGGTCGCGGCACGGCCGATGCCGTCGGCATCCGGGCCGACGGGCGCACCGTGGAGATTCACCTGACCCGGCCCGGGGGCGACTTCGCGGCGGTCACGGCAAGCCCGACGCTGGCCGTCGTCCCGCCCGCCGTCGGGCGTGACGCGGCCGCGCTGCGGCCGGGCCCTGGCTTCGTGGGCTCGGGAGGCTACCTCCTGGCAGGCGCGGCGGCCGACGGGCTCACGCTGCACGCAAACTCGCGCTACTGGGCGGGCCCGCCGGCGATCGGCGACATCACCCTGGTCGCGGACATCGGTGGGAAGAGCTCCGTCGACGTCTTCGCCGCCGGCCAGCTCGACTGGGCCCCCGTCGCCGAGTTCGACGCTTCGTGGCTGGCCTATGACCCGGACATGGGGAAGAACCTGCGCCGCTGGTCGGAGCTCGCGGTGAACTACTACGGCTTCGAGACCCGGCGGCCGCCCTTCGACGACGCCCGGGTGCGCCGCGCGTTCGCGTCAGCCGTGGACTGGCCCCGGATCGTGGCCCTCGCCGACGGCGATGCCGGGCTGCCGGCGACCTCCATGGTCCCGCCGGGGATTCCCGGGCGAAGCGACGAGCGGTTCCTGCCGGCATTCGACCCCGCCGGCGCGCGCGCGCTCCTCGCCCAGGCCGGCTATCCCGACCCGGCGACCTTCCCGGTGGTAACCATGGTCACGGCCGGCAGCAGCTACGACGCGGCCATCCTGGCGCAGCTCAAGGAGAACCTCGGGGTCACCGTCCGCTTCGAGTCGGTCGACTTCACGACCCTGACGACGGGCCTCGGGGGCGCCGATTCGCCGGACATCTGGGCGCTGTCGTGGATCGCCGACTACCCCTCGCCCAACGACTTCCTGGGGATCCTTCTCGGAACGGGCCAGCCCAACAACTACGGCGGGTGGACGAACGCGGCCTTCGACGCCGCGATTGCCAGGGCGATCGGGACCACGGACGCCGGCCAGCGCCCGGGCCGGCTACGACGCGGCCGAGCGGATCCTCGCCACGGAGGTGCCGACGATCCCGGTCAGCTACGGGACGCAGGCCGCGCTGGCGCGCGACGGCCTCCTCGGCGCGACGACGAACGGACTCGGCATCCTGCGCCTCGCGGGCCTCGCCTGGGCCGGCCAATGACGCGACTCCTGCGCGCGGCCCTGGTCGCGCTGCTGCTGGCGGGCCTCCTGCCGTCGATCGCATCGGCGGCGTCGGCGACGTTCGAGAAGCCTTCCTCGACGTCGACGTTCGGGACGCAGGTGACCTGGACCCAGGGGTTCGATTCGCCCGTGGCGCTGGCGCGCGTCGAGGTCCTCCTCAGCTTCCCCCAGAGCATCGGCCCGTTCGTGGCCCAGGCCGCCGGCGCAACGCCGGCCGGCCCCCAGAAGGTGACCTACGCCTGGTCGATCGCCACCGCGGGCCACGTCGTGCCGAACACGCCGATCACCGCCCGCTGGCGGCTGGTCCCGGTGGATCGGGCGATCGCGCCCTTCGTCGGGCCGGCCCTCACCACCGTGTACGCGGACACGCGCTTCCAGTGGCGGACCATGACCGGCGATCTCGTCCGGCTCCACTGGTACCAGGGCGACGACGCCTTCGGCAAGCGGGCGCTGGCCATCGGTGACAAGGCTGTCGCCGACGCGGCGGCGTTCCTCGGGGTGACCGAGACCGAGCCGATCGACTTCTTCGTCTACGCCGAACAGGCTCCCTTCTACGACGCCCTGGGGCCGGGAACGCGGGAGAACGTCGGCGGGGAGGCGCACTCCGACATCCGGACCCTGTTCGCCCTCATCGGGCCGGACGAAGTCAACGCCGCGTGGGTCGGGATCGTCATCCCGCACGAGCTGACGCACCTCGTCTTCGACACGGCCGTGCGGAACCCGTATCACTTCCCGCCCCGCTGGCTCAACGAGGGCGTCGCCGTCTACGAGTCGGAGGGCTACCCCGCCTCGAACCGGGCGGCCGTGGAGGAGGCCGCGCGGGCCGACCGCCTCATGCCGCTGCGAGCGCTCAGCGGCCAGTTCCCGACCACGGCGGAGCGGTTCTCACTGGCCTACGCCGAGAGCGTGTCGGCGATCGACTTCCTCATCCGCACGCACGGGTCGGACGCCCTGGTCAAGCTCATCCGCAGCTACGCCGGCGGGGTCACGGACGACGAAGCCTTCACGGCGGCGGTGGGCGCCGACCTTGCGACCTTCGAAGCGGCCTGGCTGAAGGACCTGGGGGCCCATCCGCCCGTCCAGGTCGGGCCGCAGCGGGCGGCGCCGGGTCCCGTTCCTCCGGGTTGGGACGCGGCGGCGCCGGCTTCGTCGCCGGCCGCTCCCGGTGCTCCCTCGGCCGGGCCGGGCGCGCCGGCCGCCCCGGTCGCCTCGCCGGCCGCCCCGGTCGCCTCGCCGGGCATCGAAGGGTCCGGCGGAGCGCCGGGCGGGGAGGGCTGGTTCCTGGTCGCCGTTGCGCTTGCGGGCCTCGCGCTCGGAGGGTCGATCGCCTTCGTGCGCCGTCGCCGCGGGCGCGGAGGCGCAGCGGAGCCGTCGCCGTGACCCCGGTCGCGGCCCGCCTGCGGGCGGTGCCGACGTGGCAGGTGACCCTGTTCGTGGCCCTGGTGGCCCTGGGCTTCCTGGTCGCGGCCCAGGCTCGCTCGGAGGCGCCCCGCGTGCGCTACACGACCCAGGAGCGCGCGCCGCTCGTCGAGACCGTGGTCCAGCTGCAGGCGCAGCAGGATGGCCTCAAGCAGCAGATCCTCGACCTGCGGGCCAGGATCGCCCAGGCGGAGCAGGTGACCGCGGGCAGCGACCTCCTGGTCCACGACCTCAATGCCAGCCTGCAGGCGGCTCGCCTGGCCGCCGGGCTCACGGCGCTCGAAGGACCGGGCCTTGTGCTCCAGCTCGACGACTCCCAGGCGCCGGTCCCGGCCGGTGCCTCGACAGCCGACTATCGCGTGAGCGCGCGCGACATCCGCACGGTCGTGGAGGAGCTGTGGCTCGGCGGGGCAGAGGCCGTGGCCGTCAACGGGGAACGAATCGTGCCTGCGGCGGCCTTCGTTGACATCGGCGGGTCCGTGCTCGTCAACTCTGCCTACCTGACGCCTCCGTTCCAGGTCACGGCCATCGGCCCGCCCGACTTGTACAACGCGCTTGCCTCGTCGCCCGGCTTCGTGGAGCTGGTCCAGGCACGCGCGGAGCGATTCGGGATCCGGATCTCGTTCGCCCAGCCGGCCACGGTCGAGGTTCCGGCGTACGCCGGGTCGGTGACCCTCCGCTATGCAGGGCCGCCGGCTGCGAGCCCGACCCCGGCTCCGAGCCCAGCGGCGGCTCCGTGACGAAGATGCGCCAGCCGCGGAGCCAGCTCACGCTCGCCGCCGTGACGTTCCTCCTCGGCCTCCTCGTGGTGATCCAGCTCCAGGCCCAGACGGTGTCGACCGGCCTGGAGACCCAGTCCTCGCAGGACCTGACCCTGCTGATCGCCAACCTGAACACCCACAACGATCAGCTGCGCGGCGATGTCGCCGACATCGGGCGCCAGCTCGACGCCCTCACGGCGTCGCGGGCGCGTGGCGAGACGTCGCTCGGCCAGCTGCGCGCCGACGTGGAGCGGGTCCGCAGCTGGGCAGGCCTCGACCCCGTGTCGGGCCCCGGCATTCGCGTCGTGCTTTTCGGGGGCGTCCCCGCCGGCGCGGTCTCCGACCTCCTGAACGAGCTGCGCAACGCCGGCGCGGAGGCGATCGGCATCGGCGGCGTGCGGGTGGTCGCGGGCACGGTCGTCGCCGGCCCGGTGGGCGGGCTCTCGATCGAGAACACCGCGCTCGGCCCCCGCATCGAGGTGCTTGGGATCGGGAATCCGGCGGCGCTCACGGGCGCCCTCACCCGTTCCGGCGGGCTCGTCGGTCTCCTCGAAGCCACGTACGCGGAGGTCATCGTCGAGGTGACGCCTCTCGATTCGATCGACCTGCCGGCAACCGACCTGGCCCTCGTCCCGACCCTGGCGAAGCCGCGTCCGTAGCCCGGCGGGGGCGCCGTCCCGGCGGCGCGGGTGCTACCCTCGCCGCCGATGGACTCCGCGTCGTCCCCATGAGCGCTCCCATTCCGTTCCGCGTCGGCGATCGCCTCGAGCTGCGTCGCCCGCACCCCTGCGGCGGTCGCGCCTGGGACGTCGATCGGCTCGGCGCGGACCTCGGCCTTCGCTGCACGACATGTGGCCGCCGCGTGCTCGTGGAGCGGGCCCGCGTGGAGCGCCGGCTCGTGCGCTTCGAGCAGCGCGGGCCAGAGGCGACACCGGCGTGACCGGCGCCGCCAGCACGGTCGCGCCGCGCGAGACCGGCGCGGCCGCCGTCTTCAGGAATCGCCCCTTCCTGCTCCTGTGGCTGTCGCAGCTGGCGACGCAGGTCGGCGGGAACATGGTCCTCTACGGGCTCACGGTCCTCGTGTTCAGCGAGACGAACTCGACCAGTGCCGTCTCGCTCCTCATCCTGACGTTCCTGGCGCCGGCCGTCCTCTTCAGCGCCCTCGCGGGGGTCTACGTCGACCGCTACGACCGGCGGCTGGTCCTGGTGGTGACAAACCTCCTGCGCGCCGTGCTGTTCGTGGCCATCGCGGTGTTCAACGCCAACATCATCCTGGTCTTCATCCTGAACGCGCTCATCTCGGTGGTGACCACGTTCTTCGCGCCGGCCGAGCTCTCGATGATCCCGCTCGTCGTTCCCCGGACCCAGCTGACGGCGGCCAACGGGATCTTCACGCTGACCCTGAACGCGGCCTTCGCCGTGGGATTCACGGTGCTCGGGCCGCTGCTCGTCACGATCGCCAACCCGACCGTGCTCGTCGTCGTGGTGGCAGCCCTCTACCTTGTCGCCGGCGTCTTCTGCTGGACGCTGCCGTCCGCACCGCCAGGCACGATGCCCCAGGACGCGGCCATGCACCAGGCCGAGGAGGCCGTCGGCTCGTTCGTCGAGCAGTTCCGCGAGGGGATCGCCTACATCCGGGCCAACCCGGTCGTGAGCTGGGCCCTGCTCTACCTCGGGGTTGCGGCGTCCATCGTCGGCGTTCTGGGCGTCCTCGGCCCGGCGTTCGCGAAGGACGTCCTTCACCTGCGGCCCAAGGACTTCGTGGTGATCGTGCTGCCGATGGGCATCGGCGTCGTGACGGGAGCCCTCGCCGTCAACGCCGTGCAGGGGGCCGTCCCCCGGCGACGCCTGATCGAGGCCGGGCTCCTCGTGCTCGGCATCAGCCTGGCCCTGATCTCCGTCGCTTCCCAGATCACCCAGCTCCTGGGCCGCATCAACGACGCCGTCCCGGGGCCGGACGTGTCGGCCTACGTCAGCGTGCTGACGGTCGTCGTGGCCATCGCCTTCGTGGCCGGCGTCGGCTACGCTGCGATCGCCATCCCGGCCCAGACCGAGCTCCAGGTCGAGCTCCCGACGGCGGTCCGGGGCCGGGTCTTCGGCATCCTCAACATGCTCGTCTCGGTCGGCAGCCTGCTGCCGATCATCATCGTGGGGTTCATCTCCGAGGTCGTCGGGCCGATGCCGGTCGTGCTCTTCGCGTCGGGCGTGATCATCGTCGTCGGCGCGGCCTCGGTGACGCGCCGCAAGGATCGGTGGTCCGACGAGATCGCGGGGCCCATGCGGGCGGTCGGGTCGCTCGCGGCCTGGGAGGAAGCCTCGCTGTCCGGGGCCATCGATGCGCCCTCGCCCGGGGAAGGGAGCGCGGCGGCCGTCGGGGCAAGCGCGGGACCATCGCCCGACGAGCCGTGAGGAGGCTCCCGCGGATCGCGGTCATCTTCACCGGCGGGACGATCAGCATGACCGTCGATCCCGTCGCCGGCGGCGCCGTGCCGACGATGAGCGGCGTCGAGCTCCTGGCCGCCGCCCCCGACCTCCGGGCGCGAGCCGAGCTCGTGCCGATCGACCTCGGCCGCACACCGGCCAGCCACTTCTCATTTGCCGACGTCCTCCGGATGCGGGCTGTCATCGACGACGCCCTGGACGATCCCGCCGTGCGCGGCGTGGTCGTCGTCCAGGGCACGGACACGCTCGAGGAGACGTCGTTCGCGTGGGACCTCTGCCACCGGGACGAACGCCCCGTCGTCGTCACCGGCGCCATGCGCAACGCGAGCCAGCCCGGCTGGGACGGCCCCGCCAACCTTCTCGGCGCGGTCAGGGTGGCCATCTCGAGCCACGCCCGGGACGCAGGCGTCGTCGTCGTGCTCGGGGGCTTGATCCATGCCGCGGACGCGGTCGCCAAGCGGCACGCGTCCGCGCTCGACGCCTTCGCAACCCGCGAAGGCCGCCCGCTCGGTCGGGTAGGGGAGGGCGGCGTTCGCCTCCGCCGGCGCGGTCCGCGGCGCATCCTCCCGTTCGTGCCCGACTCGGCCGCCTTGCCGGTGCCGATCGTGATCGCCGCCCTCGAGACCGATGGAGCCGCGGTCGACGCAGCCGTGCGCGACGGGGCGCGGGCCGTGGTGGTCGCCGCGACCGGGTCGGGCAACACCCATCCGGACCTCCTGCGGGCAGCGCTCGACGCCCAGGCGGCCGGGGTGCCGGTCGTGCTGGTCTCCCGCACGGGCGCCGGCTCGGTCGGCGCCTCGTATGCGTTCCCCGGTGGCGGGGCGACCTGGCTGCGGGCGGGGATCCTGTCCGGCGCCGCCCTCACCCCCGTCCAGGCCCGGGTGGCGGTCGCGCTCGCGCTCGGCGCCGGCCTCGGCGGCGACGACCTTCGGGCCCTGCTGGCAGGGCCAGGCGGACCCTGACCGCTACGCGAATTGGTCGATATCCTAGGGGCAGCAGCCGCCCAGGAACGGAGGATCGCCGTCCATGTCGATGCCCGACGAGGCCCGGAAGGCCGACCTGAACCACCGCCTCGAGACGATCTGCTGGGGCCTCTTCCTGATCATGATCGGCGGGTTCGCCCTCGTGAAGAGCGTGCCCGAGGGAACGTGGCTGATCGGCGCGGGCGTGATCATGCTGGGCCTCAACGCGACCCGCCTCGTGGTCGGCATCCGGGTCAGCTGGTTTACGCTGATCCTCGGGACGATCGCCCTCTTCTCCGGCCTTGGGAGCGTGTACGGCGTCGACATCCCGACCGGGCCGCTGCTGGTCATCCTGATCGGCCTCGCGGTCATCGTGCGCGCCTTCGAGCGACGCTGAGCGGACCGCGCGGCGCGGCGCGAGGACGCGGCGCGAAATCCACGAACGGCGCCCGCGAGCGTAGCGTCCCAGGGCTCAACATCGCGCCTTCCTCAGCGCACGTCGCCCCTCAAACGCCGACGCGAATCTCCCGTCGATTTCGTTGAAACCTTCTCGGCGGTCGACTCCTCTATCAAGTGAATCGTCCCAACCCCTGCTTCCGGTGCCGAGTGCACTCCCCGGTACCGATCACCGGAAGCAGGGGTTCCTTCTTGCTCGAAGGAGGCGACGCACGTCGCCGGAGCCGCCGCCTGCGGGCCGGCCTCTCAGGATCGTCCATTGCCGGCCGATGGACCGTCGCCGACGGTCAGCACGACATTCCCGGTCTTCCGCTGGGTTTCGACGTATCTCGTCGCGTCGACGACCTCTTCGAGCCGGTAGCGGCGATCGATGACCGCCCGGTATCTCCCGGCCTCGACGAGCTCCCTGAGAACGCGCACGTTCTCCCCGGTGGTGCGAGGGATCGGGAACACCACCCGCTGGCCTCCGACCCGTGGAGTCAGGAATGCCAGCACGGCGTTGAGCAGGCCATCGGTCGCGATGTAGATCCCGCGCCTCTTGAGCGAGCTTCGGCAGCGCCTGAACGAGTGCTTGCCGACCGCGTCGAAGATCACGTCGTATCGCTCGTTGTCACCCGTGAAGTCGTGCTTCGTGTAGTCGATGACTCTGTCCGCGCCGAGCGATTGCACGGTCGCCACGTTCCTGGTGCTGCACACCGCCGTGACGTCGGCACCGACGTCCTTCGACAGCTGCACCGCCGCCGTGCCGATGGATCCCGACGCGCCGAAGACGAGGATCCTCTGTCCCCGCCGGAGATCCACCCGCTTCAGGGACGTCAGGGCGTTGATCCCCCCGTCGCAGACTGCCGCCGCCTCGTCGAAGGGCACGCCGGCCGGCAGGCGCGCGACCGCGGAGTCACGGCGCACGCAGATGAGCTCCGCGTGCGCTCCGAACCGGAGCCCGCTCGTTCCGAAGACGCGGTCACCGACGGCGAACTCGCTGACGCCCGACCCGACGCCGCTGACCTCGCCCGCGAACTCGCTGCCCAGGATCCGCCGTCTCGGTCGGCGGATGCCGAAGACGGCGCGACTGAGGATCATGGCGGCCAGGCCGCTCCCGCGGTTGGCCGCGCGAGTCGCGCAGTCGGCCCGCGTGACCGTGGTGGCGTGGATCCTCACGAGAACCTCGTCGTCCGCGGGGACCGGCGGTTCGACCTCCTCGATGCGGAGGACATCCGGCGGCCCGTACCTGTCGCAGACAATGGCCCTCACGGGTCCCGTTCCTCTTGCTGCGCGCATCCTTCGGGCGGCCGGACGTTCCGCCTCGGCCGTCCCGCGCCATCGGACGGTCCCGTTCCCACGTCGCGGGTCATGCTGGGCCACCAGCGGGTGGCGAGCCCGGCCGGCTCTCGCGGTCGGGCCAGGGGAGAACCGCGTGGTCGGGGCGCAGGAGTGCGGACGCGGGCGTATCGGGATGGTCCGAGATCACGGCGTCGAGGTCATGTCCGGGTGGACCGGTCTCGACGATGGCGCTGGCGGGCACGTGCTCGACCACGACCGGCTGCCCGGTCTCCTCGATGAGCCGCTGCACCTCGGTCATCAACGAGAGCGGCCCCCGGATCATCACCCGCTCCCCGGTCTTCAGGTCGTCGCCGTAGCCGCCTCCAACTCCGGCCTCTTCGAACAGCTCGACCATGACGACGATGACCCGGCGACGCGACGGTGTCGTCATGGCGAGCTCTCCCGTTGCTGAGCCACCCCGGACGGCCGTGGCCGCCGCTTGCCGAGATCATCGCCGATCGGGACCGGGGCGCGTCCTGTGACGACAGCGGGGACGATCGCGAGCCGGTCGGCGACCAGCCCGACGGCCCGCCGTGACCCGGGGACGACAAGCACTTCCAGCGATCAGAGGCGCCCCGACTGCCTACGCCCGCTCCGCCTGCTCGCGCTTCAACCGTCGCCAGCCGCCGGCGCGGTTGTCGGCGATGATCCGACGGAAGATCTCCAGGAGCGCAGGGGCGTTGATCGCCTCGCCCTGTCGGATCGCCACGGTTCGCGCCGTCACGTTGTCGTGGCCGGCAGTGATGATGCCTTCCGGATCGGGAACGATCCCGCCGTCGTAGAGGAACACGTTCACGTGATCCCGGGCCGCGAGGAGAGCGCAGATGTTGCCCTGGAGGACGAAGTACGGGCGGTCGGTGCGCTTGATCGTCTCAACGACCTCCGGGTCGGCGGCATGGACGAGGTCACGGACCTCGCGGCAGACGGCCTGTTGCCAGGTCGGGAGCGCGTCGATGTAGTCGTCCACGCGCGGGTCGGGGAGATAGGTCACGAGTCCTCCTGCCGTGGGAGCGACTGATCGCCCGGCGCCCGGGCGGGCTCTGCTCACCCTATCGAATCGGACCCTGGCGTGTCGGAGCCGCTCGTGCCGCCGACCCCGGTGCACATCCAGTCAACCCGATCGCGGGTCGGCGCGCGGTGGGAGAATGGGGCCATGAGTGGGGCGCCCGCGCGACCGCCAGACATCGAGGCGGAAACTTTCATCCGTCGGGCGCTCGACCTCGCGCGAACCGCCCGAGAGCACGGCAACCACCCATTCGGCGCCCTGCTGGTCGACGCCGACGGCAGGGTGCTGGTGGAGGCCGAGAACACCGTCGTGACCGAGTCGGACTGCACCGGTCATGCCGAGCTCAACCTGGTGCGCCGGGCGAGCGTCGACCTCGATCTCGGCGCACTGGCGGCAGGCACGCTCTACTCGAGCACCGAGCCGTGCGCGATGTGCGCCGGCGCCATCTACTGGGCCGGCGTGTCGCGGGTCGTGTTCGGGCTCCGAGAGGGCGAGCTGCGGGCCATGACCGGCGCCGATCCGGCGAACCCCACGCTCGCCTTGCCGTGCCGCGAGGTGTTCGCCCGGGGCCAGCGCCCGATCGAGGTCATCGGCCCGCTGCTCGAGGATGAGGCCCGGGCGGTTCACGATGGATTCTGGTCGTTCGCGGGTCCGGGGATCGGGACGCGATAGGTCGGATCGGCTCCAAGCCGGTCAGAACGCGCGGCGGAGGAGCGCCAGGCCGACGACGATCAGGACCGCGGCCACGAGCAGCTCGCCGGGCGGCATGCTCGAGACCGTGTGCGCCGCGTTGCCGATGGCATTCCCCACCTGGGCGCCGACGTCAACCACGCTGCCGCCCGCGCCGTGGCCACCACCGAACTGGCCCGCGCCCTGGCTGACGCCATTGCCGTACTCGACCATGGACCAATCCTACTCCTCGATCGCGCCCTGGCGGGCCCTTGCTAGCCCGGAACGTCGAGGGAGAAGCGCGGTCGATCGCGCAGGCCGCGTAGCCGGAGCCCTCTCCTTGCCCTCACCCGTCGTCGGCCCCGCGTTCCGCGGCGTCCCCTGGCCCTCGCGGCTCCGCCAGGCCACGAGCGGTTCGTCGGCCCCGGATGATCGAGCCTGCGAAGAGGCAGAGTCCGGTGAAGAGGACGCCCCACGGAAGGAGATACCGCCACGTCTGGAACTGGCCGGCGTGCTCCATGTCCTGGACCCAGCTCCAGCCAGCCAGGACCAGGAAGACGCCCGCGACCAGCGTCGGCCAGCCGATGTTGGTGCGGAGGTCCGACACGTATCCCCGAACGCTCCCTCTGCTTCCTCGCACCGCGATGGCATCGTCGCGGACGCGGGCCAGGCGACGGCGGAGCGGGGCCGGTGCGTGGACGACGGCGTAATAGGCCACGTAGGCGTACGCGATGCCGCCGATGCAGTCGATGAGCCAGTGGTCGCCCGTGTACATCACGGAGAAGGCGACGAGGGCCGTGTATCCGAGGGCGATCAAGCCGATTCGCCCGAACGCGCGGCGCAGAGCCAGGAACGCAAGGAACGGGTACGCGACGTGCAGGGACGGCCACGCCGCGACGTTGTCCGGGTTGATGTCGTAGAACGCGTACGTGTAGAGGTAGCTGCCCTTGAACCCGAGCGCGTTGGCCAGCGTGTCGAATGCGCCAGGCTTGAGATAGGCGAGGATCGGATTCCCGGCGGCGTCGTTCAGCACTCCCGCCTGCGCGGCGTACCAGGGCGGGGCAGTGGGCATCACGACGTACGTCACAAACGCGGCAAGGCTGAGAAGGATCAGGGCTGCCACGTAGTCGAAATAGGCCGGTCGTCGCCAGAGCCAGAGGATGAAGCCGGTCACGAGCGGCAGGACGAAGTGGAGCATGTACACGACGGTCGCGATCTCGGCGACGATGTCGACACCGCTCGTCGGCCGCAACGCTTCCTGCAGCCAGGCGGTGGGTACGCTCCCGAGGGTGATGAGCTCATCGGCGCCGACCATCGACCCGATGTGCACCGGGAAGGCCAGGCTGCCGGCCAGGCCGCGGACGAGCTCGTAGGCGAGGAAGAGCGCGATGAACGGCACCCAATCGCGAATGAAGAGCCGTCCGCGCCCGAGCATCACCGCCGCCAGCCCCAAGGCGACGGCGAGGACGTCCGGCGTCATGTCGATCCCGCGCAGGAACATCAGGCCGACGATGAAGACGCTGTAGACCGCGACGCCGACCACCAGGAGGCGACCATTGCGCCTTCCGAGCGCCTGCGTCCTGTCGGTCGAAGGCCGCCGTGCGACGGCCGCGTCAATGTCGTTGGCAGCGTCCATGTGCGAGGCCCCGAGTCGGAGGTTCAAGCTCGCCGACCGCCGCCGACGAGGAGCCAGGCTCGCACGGCGGTCGTGTCGAAGCCCGCATCAGGGGTCGGATCTCGCTCCACCGGGGCTCCCCCCGTCGGTATTGTGACCCGCCCGGCGCAGATGTGCCCCCACGGCGATCGGGGGTCGGAGACGAACGCCTCGGCGTGCTCGCGACGGATGCCGGCCACCGGAGGAGCGGGGCGCCCCACTCGGCGGTTGCCGTAGAATGCGTGCCCATCGGGCGGTTAGCTCAGTTGGTTAGAGCGCATGCTTGACATGCATGAGGTCAGAGGTTCAAGTCCTCTACCGCCCACCAGAGTGAGAGCGCGTCGACCGGGACATGCCCCGCCGACACTCCGGCCCCAGAGAGCGGCGGGCCCAGGCTGAGACCCGCCGCGGCCGGACGACAGGGCACCACCCGCGAGCGGCCGGCGAACCGGCCCGGGATCCGCCCGTTAGCGCGGCCACGAGAGCGCCCCCGGCAGCCGCCGGACCGGCGAAGGCGGGTGGAACCGCGGGAGGCATCGGCCCCTCGTCCTGCACGGACGGGGGGCTTTGCGTGTCCCACAGGAGGATGGCGATGAGCGAGGAGCAGCAGCTCGAGATCCAGGAGACCCTGGAGGCACCCGCACGCGGCTCGGCGGACGAGCTCCTCGACGCCGGCGCCCATGACCCGATCGACGCCATGCGCCACTCCGCCGCCCATGTCATGGCCGAAGCGGTCCTCGACCTGTTCCCGGGCGCGAAGCTCGGCATCGGGCCGGCGATCGACAACGGCTTCTACTACGACTTCGAGCTGCCCCGCCCGCTCACGCCTGACGACCTCGCCGCGATCGAGGCGCGGATGGCCGCCAGCGTCGCCGCTGCTCACCCGTTCGTCCGCCGCGAGATCCCGTTCGATGCCGCCCGCATGACTGCCGTCGCCGAGGGGCAGCCCTACAAGGTCGAGATCCTCGACGATCTCGCCGCGCGCGCGGCGGCCGCCGGCGAGCCGGTTCCGGCCACGAGCTTCTACGAACACGGGTCCTTCAGCGACCTGTGCAAGGGACCGCACGTCCCCTCGACGGCCGCGATCGGCCCCTTCAAGCTCCTGTCCGTGGCCGGCGCGTACTGGCGCGGCGACGAGAAGCGCCCGATGCTCCAGCGGGTCTACGGCACGGTGTGGGAGTCGCAGGCTGACCTGGACCAGTTCCTGTGGCGACGAGCGGAAGCCGTGAAGCGCGACCATCGCAAGCTCGGCGTCCGCCTCGACCTGTTCAGCTTCCACGACGTGAGCCCGGGAGCGGCCTTCTGGCACCCCAAGGGCTGGCGCCTGTACCAGACGCTCCGCGACGCGATGCGCGAGCTCCAGGAACGGCGCGGCTACGACGAGGTCTACACGCCGCCCCTCGTCCACCAGAAGCTCTGGGAGCAGTCCGGCCACTGGGACCTCTACCGCGACAACATGTTCCTCGTCGAGGCCGAGCAGCAGACGTTCAGCCTCAAGCCGATGAACTGCCCGGAATCGACCTTCATCTACCGCAGCCGGCTGCGCTCGTACCGTGACCTGCCCCTCCGGCTCGCGGAGTACGGCGTCCTCCATCGGAACGAGCTCTCGGGGGTGCTCTCGGGCCTGACGCGCGTCCGCCACTTCGTCACCGACGACGCCCACATCTACGTCCGCCCGGACCAGATCGCGGCCGAGATCGAGGGCCTGATGGGCGAGGTCCGGGAGGCCTACTCGTGGTTCGGGCTCACGCCGACCCTGACCTTCGGGACGCGGCCGGACAAGGCCCTCGGCGACGTGGCGACCTGGGACGAGACGGAGGCGATCATGCGCGCCGAGCTCGAGCGGTCGGGTCTCGACTACCGGGTCAAGGCCAAGGATGGCGCCTTCTACGCCCCCAAGATCGACATCCAGGTGACCGACGCGCTCGGCCGGGAGTGGCAGACCGCGACCATCCAGGTGGACCGGGTGATGCTGCCGGAGCGCTTCGACCTGTGGTACATCGACGAAGCCGGGAGGCAGCAACGGCCGGTCGCGATCCACCGCGCCATCTACGGCTCCCTGGAGCGGTTCATCGGCGTCCTGACGGAGCACTTCGCGGGCGCGTTCCCCCTCTGGTGCGCCCCCGTCCAGGCCGTTGTCATCCCGATCGCCGACCGCCACCTCGAGCCGGCCCGCGAGCTGGCCGGCGTCCTGCGTGCCCGCGGGATCCGGGTCGAGGTGGACGGCTCGGACGGCCGCATGCAGAACAAGATCCGCCTCGCCCAGGAGCAGAAGGTGCCCTACATGCTGGTCCTCGGCGATCGCGAAGTCGAGGCCCGCACGGCCGCCCCGCGGACGCGTGCGGGCGAGCAGCAGCCTCCCGAGGGCTGGGACGCCCTCGCCGAGCGCCTCGCCGCGGAGGTCGCGGCGCGCCTCCCGTCCTGATCGGCACGACGGTCCGCCGGCCCTGCCGTCCTTGCTCTCGCGGGGGTCGGTTGTGCTATCCTCCGCCGGCGAACCGCGCCCGGTTCGCGCGTGCGCCTGCACGCCGTTCACGGGCGCTCGAGCAGTCTCAGTAGCGCGAAGGGGCCGACGATAAGCCGAGAGCTGCGTGTCAACCAGATGATCCGGATCCCCACGGTCCGGGTGATCGACGAGCAGGGAAATCAGCTGGGCGTCATGCCGACGCTGGAAGCCCTCCGCATGGCACAGGAGCGCGGCTACGACCTCGTCGAGGTGGCTCCGACGGCCGCGCCGCCCGTGACTCGACTTCTCGACTACGGCCAGTACAAGTACGAGCTGGCCAAGCGCGAGAAGGAGGCGAAGCGGAAGTCGCGGTCGATCGAGTTCAAGGAGATCCGCCTGAAGCCGAAGATCGGCCAGGGCGACTTCGACACCAAGGTCCGACGCGCGATCGAGTTCCTCGAGGAGGGCGACCGGATCAAGGTGGCCGTCCAGTTTCGTGGTCGTGAGCTGACGCACCCGCACCTCGGTCGGGAGCTGCTGACCAAGTTCGCCGACCAGATCAAGGACCACGGGGTCCTCGAGCGGGCACCGCTGCTCGAGGGCAAGTCGATGCACATCACGATCGCGTCGACCCACAAGCCGAAGCAGCGAGAGGCGGTGGCGGGGGACAGAGCCCACGCCGACGCCGTCGACGCGGACGAGGCAGTGGGTGCCGCTCCGGCGGTCGCGATCGACGCCGCGGGCCCCGCGCCCGCGATCACGGGAGAGTGAGTCCGGCGTGCCGAAGATGAAGTCCCACAAGGGCAGCCAGAAGCGGATCGGGGTGACCGGCAGCGGGAAGCCGATCCGCGTGAAGTCCTGGCGAGGCCACCATCTCGAGCTGAAGTCGTCGCGGCGCACGCGGCGCTACGCCGGCAAGTCGATCATCGGGAGCGAGCACGCGCACCAGGTCGCGAAGCTGCTGCCGTACCTCAAGAAGGGCTGATCCATGGCACGCGTCAAGCGGGGCGTCACCTCGCACCGCCGCCACAAGCGGCTCCTGAACGCGGCCGAAGGTCGCAAGGGCACCCGGAGCCGGCTCGTCAAGCCGGCGCGCGAGGCGCTCCTCCACGCCCTCTCCTATGCCACCCGCGATCGCAAGGTTCGCAAGCGCCAGATGCGCCAGCTGTGGGTCATCCGCATCAATGCGGCGGCGCGGGCCCACGGTGTGACCTACGCCCACTTCGTCAACGGCCTCAGGAAGGCGGAGATCGCGCTCGATCGCAAGATCCTCGCCGACATCGCGGTTCGCGACGACGCGACATTCGGCCGCATCGTCGAGGTCGCCCGCAGCGCCTGACGGCGCGGCCTGGCCCGCAACCGGCCAGCAACCACCCCAGCAGCGGGACCCTCGCGAGCACGGCGCCGCGAGGGTCCGTGATTCCCGTCCCGCACAGGAGGCGCCTTCCCGTCGTGGACCTCGCCACCCTCACCGCCCAGCTGCGCGACCTTCGTGACGAGGCGCTGCCGCGAATCGCGGCCGCGCTCGACCTGGCCGCGCTCGAGGAGCTGGACGTGCAGTACCTCGGACGCAAGGGCGGCGCCCTGTCCGCGCTCATGCGCGGCATCGGCGCCCTGCCGGTGGAGGATCGGCCGCGCATCGGCGCGGTGGTCAACGAGGTCCGGACCGAGGTGGAAGAGGCTCTCGCCGCCGCCCGTTCCCGGGCCGGCAGCGCCGCCCTCGGCGCTCGCCTGGCCGCAGAGACCGTGGACGTCACCGCGCCCGCGCGCTCGATCCCCCGGGGGACGCTGCACCCGATCGTCGAGACGATCGAGCGGATCGCCGCGATCTTCGGCCAGTTCGGGTTCGTGACCTACGAAGGTCCCGAGGTCGAGACCGATGCCACCAACTTCCGAATGCTGAACATCCCGCCGGACCATCCCGCCCGCGACCTCTGGGACACCATGTACGTCGACCTCGACGGAGCGCTCCTGCGCACGCACACGTCGCCGGGGCAGATCCGGGTGATGCGGGCTGAGCGCCCGCCGATCCGGGCCCTGCTGCCGGGGCGCTGCTTCCGTTACGAGGCCACCGATGCCTCGCATGCCTCGGAGTTCTTCCAGGTCGAGGGGCTCATGGTCGACGAGGGGACGAACCTGGCCGACCTGAAGGGCCAGCTCGTCGAGTTCGCCCACGCGATGTTCGGGGAGGGGACCAGGACCCGGTTCCGGCCCGGCTACTACCCCTTCACCGAGCCGTCGGTCGCGTTCGACATCGGCTGCCTGGTGTGCGGCGGGCCCGGCTGCCCGGCCTGCGGGCGAACCGGCTGGATGGTGATCCTCGGCGCCGGCATGGTCCACCCGACCGTCCTCGGCTACGGCGGGATCGACCCCGAGCGGTACCAGGGCTTCGCCTTCGGCATGGGTGTCGACAGGATCGCGATGCTCCGCCACGGGATCCCGGATATCCGCCTCTTCCTCGAGAACGACCTGCGCTTCCTGGAGCAGTTTCCGTGAGGGTCCCGCTGTCCTGGCTGCGCGACTATGTCGACATCGAGCTGAGCCCCGAGCAGCTGGCCGAGCGGCTGACGCTGCTCGGCATGGAGGTCAGCGCGCTCGAGCGCTGGGGCGCCGACTGGCGCAACGTGGTCACCGGTGAGCTCCTCGAGGTGGCCCGGCATCCCCGCGCCGACCGGCTCTCGCTCACCCGCGTGCGGGTCGGCGACGAGGTCCTCGAGATCGTCTGCGGGGCCACGAACATCGCCGCCGGCCAGCGGGTCCCGGTGGCCCTGCCCGGGGCGATCCTGCCGGGCAACCGGGCCATCGAGCGGACCGAGAAGATGGGCGTGGTCAGCAACGGGATGCTCTGCTCGGGCGACGAGCTGCGCCTGACCGGGGACGCCGAGGGCATCCTGATCCTGCCCCCCGACACGCCCGTCGGCGTGCCCCTCGCCGACCTCTACGGCGACGTGGTCCTCGACGTGGACGTGAAGCCCAACCGCGGCGACGCCCTGTGCCTCGTGGGGCTCGCCCGCGAGGTCTCGGCCGTCACCGGGGCCCCGGTCCGGTTTCCGGAGGTCGCGCTCGTGGAGGCGGTCGGGACCGCCACCGCCGAGCGCCTCGCGGTCGCCGTCGAGGAGCGCGGCCTGTGCCCCCGGTTCGTCGGCCGCTGGGTCGGCGGGGTCGCCGTCCGGCCCTCGCCGGATCGGGCCCAGATGCGCCTGCTCGCGGCCGGGATGCGCCCGGTCAGCAACGTCGTCGACGCCACCAACTACGCCATGATCGAGCTCGGGAAGCCGACCCACGCCTTCGATGCCGGGGCGGTCGCCCGCGGGGCGTCCGGTCGCGCCGAGCTGCACGTGCGCCTCGCGCTCCCCGGAGAGCGGCTGGAGACGCTCGATCATGTCGAGCGCCCGCTCGCCCCCGACACGCTTCTCATCGCCGATGTGGGCGGGCCGCTGGCGATCGCCGGGGTCATGGGTGGGGCGACCTCGGAGGTCTCCGATTCGACGTCCGAGGTGATCATCGAGTCGGCCATCTTCGATCCCGTGAGCATCCGCCGGACGGCATTCCACTACGCCCTCCGGTCCGAGGCGAGCCTGCGCTTCGAGAAGGGACAGGAGGGCCGGCTTGCGCCGGTCGGGGCCGACCGCGTCGCGGGGCTGCTGGCGGCCTGGGCCGGCGGCGCCATCGCGGCGGGCCGGGTCGACTCGGCCCCCGACGAACCGCCGCGAGCGCGCGTCGCGTTCCGGCCGGCGCGCGTCAACCGGCTGCTCGGGACGGCCTTCTCCGGGGCGGAGCAGGCCGCCCTTCTCGCCCGCGTCGGGATCGCCACCGAGGCGGCCGCGCCGGGAGCGCGGGTCGCCGTGGCCACCGGCGAGCAGGGCCTCGATGTCGTCGCGCAGGACGGCGCCATGGTGGCGATCATCCCGACCTGGCGTGGCGACCTCCTGATCGAGGCCGACGTGGCGGAGGAGGTTGCCCGGGTGGGCGGGTACGACACCGTGCCCACGAAGACCCCGGACACGGCCATGCCGCGGTTCCGGCCGGACCCCCTCGAGTGCCGGAACGCCATCCGGCGCGCCCTCGCGGGCGCAGGCCTGACCGAGGTGGTGACGCCAGCGCTCGTCCCGGCGGGCATGGCCGCCCGCCTCGCCTGGCCCGCTGGAGCGGCCGCCACGGTTCCCGGTGAGGAAGCGGCCGCCGGGTCGCCGATCCGGGTGCGGAACCCCCTCTCCGAGCGCCATGCGGTCCTCCGCGGAGACATCGTGGGGAGCCTCCTGGAGGTGCTCGCCCACAACGAACGCCACGGCCGCGGAGACGTGGCGATCTTCGAGATCGGCAAGGGGTACGCGGCGACCGCCACGGGCGCCGCAGCCGAGTGGTGGCGCCTCGGGTTCCTCCTCGCCGGTGCGGCCGTGCCGGCGTCCTGGAGCCTGCCGCGCAGGGCCTGGGACGTCGAGGACGCGAAGGCCCTCGGCGGCCTCGTCGCCCGCGTGATCCGCGCCGCCGAGCCGGCATTCCGGCCGCATCGGGACGGGGAGCCGCTCCACCCGGGTCGCGCGACCGTGGTTGCCTCGCCCGGGGCCATCGCGGGGCTCGTCGGGGAGATTCACCCGTCCACGCTCGCCTCCTGGGACCTGCGGGCCGAGCACGTGCTCGTCGGCGAGCTCGCGATCGCGGGGCTCAGCGCGGGCCAGCTGGCGCCGGCGCGGGTGCCGTTCGCGGGTCGCCTGGGGGTCGTCGAGCGTGATCTCGCGGTCGTCGTCGCCGAGGAGGTTCCGGCGGGCGCGGTCGCCTCGACCCTCCGATCCGCCGGCGGCCCGCTCCTGCGCGAGTCAACGCTCTTCGACGTCTACCGCGGGGCGCCGCTGGCGGCGGGCGAGAAGAGCCTCGCCTGGCGCATCGTCGTCGGCGCCGACGAGCGGAGGCTCGAAGACGGGGAGGCAGACGCGCTGGTGGCCCGTCTCGTCGAGGCGGTTGCGGGGACGCACGGCGGGCGCCTGCGAACCTGAGCCGTGGCTCCTCGGCGGTGCGCCGGTGCGCCACGCCCGGTTGCGGCGAGCGTAAGCGGCAGCGTACTCTGAGGAACGGCCGCTTGCGAAGGCGACCTCTCGGACGCAGGGGCGCGAGGCGCGCCCAGAACCGGAGGTGGCGTGGACGTCGTCGGGTTCATCGAGGGACTCCATCTCTTCGACATCCTGGTCGCGTTCTTCGTCGCGGGCTTCTTCGTGCTCGGCTACATCCAGGGGACGCTGCGGAGGCTCCTGGGGCTGGCCATCACCCTGGTGTCGTTCCTGCTGGCGATGAACCTGCGGGCCCCGCTCGGCGCCTGGCTGGCCCAGTACTGGACCCAGCTGCCGGTGCAGTACGTGTACATGCTCGCCTTCGGCGGCAGCTTCCTCGTGATCTACATCGCGGGCTCGATCACGGCCCAGGTGTACTACCGGCGGACACCCCTCTTCGCGAGGGCGTCGGTCCTCGACGAGGTCCTCGGAGGCATCCTGGGGGTCATCCAGGCGCTGCTGCTCGTGGGGATCCTCATCCTGGTCCTCGACTCGTACTACCACTTGCCCCTCGCGGCCCCCGACCCGGACGAGCTGGGGTTCCTGCGGAGCATCTTCGACTTCTACAATCCCTCCCAGATGGCCGCGCTCTTCCGCACCTCGCTCATCCCGCTCTTCTTCGCTCTCTTCGGCTGGATCACGCCGTCCGACCTGAAGATCTATTGACCCGGGGCCCGGCCGGGCGCCTGGCGCGCCTCCTCGAGGGACCCGTCGTCGATGCGGCCCGCGGCCTCATCGGGGCACGGCTCGTTCGCGCCGACGGCGACGGGCTGCGCGTCGGACGGATCGTCGAGGTCGAGGCCTACGGGGGCCCAGAGGATCGGGCCTCCCACGCGCGCTTCGGGCCCGGGTCGCGCGCGGCCGCGATGTTCGGCCCGGCCGGACGCGCCTACGTGTACGGTGTCTACGGCATGCACCTCTGCCTCAACGTCGTCGTCGGCCCACCCGGAACGGCAACCGCGATCCTCCTGCGCGGCGTGGAGCCGCTCGCCGGGATCGAGGCCATGCGGGCTGCCCGGGCCGCCCACGCGGTGGCGTCGCGGCGCGCCGATCGCGCCGACCCGGCCGCCGCGTCGGCGCGCATCGCCCGCATCGCGGCCGGCCGCATCGCCGCGGGGCCGGGCAACCTCGCGGCCGCGTTCGGGCTGACCCGGGGCGACGACGGCCTCGATCTCCTCGACCCGGCCAGCAGCCTGCGTCTCGAGGCGGCGCCTGCCGGCGAGCCCGGGCCGCGATCAGTCGCGACACCCCGGATCGGCGTTGCCTACGCCGGCCCGGGCTGGGCCGAGCGCCCGTGGCGCTTCGTCGAGGTCCGGGAGCGCGGCCCGGGCGCTCGCTGATGGACGCCAAGTCGATCGCCCTGCTGGAGTTCCCGCTCGTGCGCGAGCGCCTGGCCGCCGCCACCGGCTTTCCGCCGGGGCGTCGCCTGGCCGAGGCCATCGTTCCGGTGGACGACCCGGTCCTGGTCGCGATCGGCCTCGAGGAGACCAGCCAGGTCCGCGCGCTGCTCGCCGAGCGCCCGAGCGCGGGCATCGGGGGCGCCCACGACATCGGGCCCGCGGTCGACCGGGCAGCCCGGGGCGGCCGCCTCGACGCGGGCCAGTTCGCCGCCATCGCCCAGACCATCGAGGCGGCCGGGCGCCTGCGGGACACCCTGGCGGAGGATCGCCGACCCTTGCTGCACGAGCTGGCGCGCTCGCTCCACCCGCTGCCGGGCCTGCGCTCCACCCTGGAGCGGAGCTTCGATCCGACCGGGGAGCTTCTCGACACCGCCTCGCCGCGGCTCGGCGGGCTGCGCCGGGCCACCCGGATCGCGTACGAGCGGCTGCGCTCGCGGCTCGAGCAGCTCGTCCACTCCAGCGAGCTCGGCCCGGCGCTGCAGGACCCGATCGTCACTCTCCGCAACGGGCGCTACGTCGTCCCGGTGCGCGCCGACGCCCGAAGCCGGGTGAAGGGCATCGTCCATGACGCCTCGGGCAGCGGCCAGACCCTGTTCGTCGAGCCACTGGTCGCGGTGGAGATGGGCAACGCCTGGCGGGAGGCGCAGGTCGCCGAGGCGGCCGAGGTCGAGCGAATCCTCGACGAGCTCTCGGCCCTGGTGGGGAGCCAGGCCGCCCCGCTCGCCGAGACGCTGGCCGCCCTCGCCCGCTTCGACCTGTGGAGCGCGAAGGCGCGCCTGGCCGAGGAGATGGACGCCGTGCGGGCCGAGGCGGCTCCAGGGGCGGAGATCAGCCTGAAAGGCGCCCGCCACCCCGGCCTGACCGGCAGCGTCGTCCCCATCGACGTCGAGCTGGGCACCGACTTCCGGGCGCTTCTGGTGACCGGCCCCAACACGGGTGGCAAGACGGTGACCCTGCGCACGATCGGGCTCCTCGTCCTGATGCACCAGGCCGGGCTGCACGTGCCCGCGGACCCCGGCAGCCGGCTGCCCGTGCTCCGGGACGTCTTCGCCGACATCGGCGACGAGCAGTCGGTCGCCCAGAGCCTGTCCACCTTCTCGGGCCACATGCGATCGATCGTGCGGATCGCGGCCGCGGCCGGCCCGGCGACGCTCGTCCTGCTCGACGAGCTCGGGGCCGGCACCGATCCGACGGAAGGCTCCGCCCTCGCCCAGGCGCTTCTCGATCACTTCCTGCGGTCGGGCGCCCTGGTCGCGGCCACGACCCATTACGCCGAGCTCAAGGTCTACGCTCACACGACGCCGGATGCCAGCAACGCCTCGGTCGAGTTCGATCTCGAGACGCTGACACCCACCTACCACCTCCGGATCGGCCTGCCGGGCGGCAGCCAGGCCTTTGCCATCGCCGAGCGGCTGGGGCTGTCGGCCGAGATCGTCGACGACGCCCGCTCGCGCCTGAGCGAGGGCCAGCAGGCGTTCGAGGAGACGCTGGCCTCGATCCGGGCCGCCGATCTCGCGGTCCGCGAGTCGCTGGATCGCGCCCGCGCCGCCGAGCTTCGGGCGGCTGAATCGCAGCGCGCCGCGGACGAGGAGCGGCGGCGGGCGCGCCGCGAGCGTGACGCGGCGGTGGCGGCCGCCCGGGGCGACGCCGAGCGGCTCGTCGAGGACCTGCGGGCCGACATTCGTGGCGCGCGCCACCGGCTCGAGCGCGAGACGATCACCGCGCCCGCGCTCGACGAGCTCGTCGAGCGGGCCGAGGAGCACCTCGGGCGGCTCCCTGCGCCGCCCCCGGCCGCGGTCCGCCGCGTCGAGCCGATCGCCTGGCGCGTGGGGGCCCGGGCCCGCAGCCGCAGCGCCGGTTGGGAGGGCCGGATCGTCGCCCTGGAGCGGGGCGGCAAGCGGGCGACGCTCGAGGTGGGCGGCCTCCGCGTGAGCGCGCCAACCGACGAGCTGGAGGTGCCGGCCGCCGACGAGCGTCGGCCGTCACCGCGATGGGACGCGCCCGCGGAGAGCGGGTCGGAGATCAGCCGCCTGCGCCTGGACCGGGCCCGCACGGTCGCGTCGTCGCTGGACGTCCGCGGGGCGCGCGTCGAGGAGGCGCTCGAGGTGGTCGGGCGCTACCTCGAGGACGCGTCGCTGGCCGGCCTCGAGCGGGCGACGATCATCCACGGCTCCGGCACGGGCGCCCTCCGCGACGCGGTCCGGAGCGCTGCCTCGGCGCACCCGCTCGTGCGCGCCGTGCGACCGGGCGAACGTGGCGAGGGCGGCGACGGGGCGACGATCGTCGGCTTCTAGGGGGTGTTGCCGCCCCCGTTGTTGCCGCCCCCATTGCCACCTCCGGTGCCGCCGTTGCCGGGCGGAGCGGACGGTGGCCCGCCGCCTGGAAGCGGGCTCCCCGACGGGGGTGGCGTCGGCGTGGCGACCGGGATCGCGCAGACCTTGCTTGGTGCGAACGGAGCGCCCCAGGATCGGCCGAAGGGGTTCCAGGCCTCGTAGAAGTAGCCGGTCGCGGTACGCTCGGGGCCCCCGACGCGGCCCGGTCCGCGGGCCGCCCGGGAGAGCCAGCCGCGGTTGTACTTGCCCCACGACGCGAACTCCGTCTCCACGTTGGAGAGGTTGAGGAAGCCGCGGACGACCCTGGGGCCCGCGCAGCCCTCCTGCCAGCGATCGCCGGTGGCGGCATCGACCTCGATCCCGACCTTCGTGTTGTCGACCTGCTGGGGAACGGTGTCCTCGATGAACCATTCCTTGACGGTCCTCGTCGTGAACGGTCCCCTCCGCATCCCGCTGAAGGCGTCGACCGAAGCCTGGACCAGGCCCGGCGGACGGCGGAAGGTGGCGATCGGGGTCCCCTTGCTCGCCTGGGTCAGGAACGACTGCCAGAGCGAGGCCGCGGATTCCAGGGCGACGACCCCGTTGGGCGGCGCGGAGTTGTCGCTGTTGCCCATCCAGGTCCCCACGACGAGGGCCGGTGCCTTGGCGTCCTTCGGCGGGGCGAGGAAGCCGACCGCGGTCAGGTCCTTGGTGGCGTCGGTGGTGCCGGTCTTGAGGGCGGCCGGGCGGCGCGTGCTGCCGTTGTAGATCGCGCGCTTGCTCCAGAAGGGGTTCTGGGCCGGGTCCGTGTTCGAGGCCAGGATGTCGCTGATGATGAAGGCAGCCTGGGCGCTGACGACCCGCTTGCCCGCCGGGGGCGTCTTGGGCAGGGGCCAGATCTTGTCGCCCCTGGCGTTGTCCACCTCGAGGATCGTCGTGCGCGGCATGAGGACCCCGGCATTGGCGATCGCGCCGTAGGCGCTGATCAGGTCGGCCATGTGGACCTCGACCGTGCCGATGGCGATCGACGCGCCACCCGGGTTCGACTTGCTCTGGAAGCGGATCCCGAAGTCCTTGGCCCGCTGGAAGACGCGGTCCGGGCCGATCCGGATGGCGGCCTTGATCGCCGGGATGTTCAGGGAGACCTGGAGGGCCTGGCGGAGGCGCAGGGGGCCGCGCTCCTGGCGGTCGGCATCGACCGGCGTCCAGCCACCGCCGAAGTCGGTCACCACGTCCATGAAGAGGGTCGAGGCCGTGAGGGTGCGATCGTCGACGCCGACGACGTAGCTGATCGGCTTGAACGCGGATCCGGGCTGCCGCCAGCCGTCCTCGAGGACGTCGAACTGGGGCTGGAACTTGCGGTTGCCCTTCAGGTAGAACCCGGCGCTGCCGGTGTAGGCGTAGACCTGTCCGGTCCGGTAGTCGATGGCGGCCATGGCGGCGTTCTGGACGCCCTTGCCCTTCATGTTCCGGATCCAGTCCTGGTACGGGATCCCGAGGGTCTTGAGGTAGGCCGCCGTGTCCTTGACGTTGGGGGCCCGGGCGCCGGCCTCGGACCACTTCTCGGCCATCCGCTGGAGGCGCCAGTCGAGCGTCGTCACGACGTGGTAGCCGCCCGTGTCGACCTGTGGGCAGTTGTCGGCCGCGTCGGCGCCGCACAGGATCTGGCCCAGCTGGCTGCGAACCTGGAGGACGAACTGGGGGGCCAGCATCGGCTTGTTGGGGGGCGGCGTCAGGATGACCGGCTCCTGCATGGCCTTGTCGTAGTCGTCGCTGGTGTAGGTGCCGACCGTGAGGACGGAGCGGGTCTTCATCAGCTCGAGGATCCGGTTGCGGCGTTGGACGACCGGCGAATCCGCCGGGACCACGACCCGGGTCGTGCCGTCGGCCAGGTCTTCCGAGACCGCGTTGCGAGCCAGGTCGTAGGTGGTCGGGGACTGGGGAATGCCCGCGAGCAGGGCCGCCTGGGCGAGGGTGAGCTTCCGCAGATCGGAGATGTTCCAGTAGCTCCGCGCGGCGGCGGCGATGCCGTAGCTGTTGTTGCCGTAGAAGTTGTCGTTCAGGTAGGCGGTGATGATCTGCTTCTTGCCCTCCTCGCCCGGGAAGGCCTGGGTCAGGCGGATCGACTGGATGATCTCCCGGATCTTGCGCTCGTACGTGGTCGTGAAGGCCGACTCGGGAAGGAGCCGGTTGCGCACGAGCTGCTGGGTGATCGTGGAAGCGCCCCGGGCCTTGCCGGTCAGCGTGTCGATCCCGGCGGCGATGATGCCCGCCGGATCGAAGCCGGCGTTCTCCCAGAACGTCTTGTCCTCGACGGACGTGGTGGCGTCGATGGCGACCGGCGGGATCTCGTCGTAGGTGACGACGTCGCGGCGCTCGCGGGCGAAGGTCGCCAGCTGGACCTTGCCGCTGCGGTCGAAGACCGTGGTCTCCTCGTCGAACTTGATGTTCGAGAACACTTCCTTCGGATCGAGGAGGCCCTGGCTGTAGTACGAGAACCCGCTCACGACCCCGGCGAATCCGACGAGCCCGGCGATCAGCAGGGACGCGAAGAGGAAGAGGGGGATCGCGATCGCGATGGCGGCGACGGCGCGCCTTCCGGAGGGGGGCCGCTGGCCGGAGCCGTTCCGGCGACGGCGCTGCCGTCGCGCGAGGCTGGTCTGCATGGCGTCGGTCACGATAGCATAGCGGTCATGAATCCCCGTTCGGTGCTCCCGGGGTGCTTCGACGTGTGCCCCGCGCCGGGTGTGACGGCATGAACGCGACCCACCTGGCGAATCTCCTGCCCGACCTGCGCTGGCGAGGTCTCGTCCACGACGTGACCGCGGGCCTCGAGGCGCGCCTTGCCACGAACGAGCCGATCCGCGCCTACAACGGGTTCGACCCGACCTTCCGCTCGCTTCATGTCGGGAACCTGGTGCCGATCTTCGGGCTCATGCGCCTGCAGCGGGCCGGCGGCCAGCCGGTGGCCGTGGTGGGCGGAGCGACCGGCCTGATCGGAGACCCTTCGGGGCGCTCCAGCGAGCGCCCCCTGCTCGACCGCTCCGCGGTGGCGGCGAACGTCCACGCCATCCGGGACCAGCTCGCGCGCTACCTCGACTTCTCCCCGGGGACGACCCAGGCCCTGGTCGTCAACAACCTCGACTGGCTCGGCGAGGCCCGCCTGCTCGACTTCCTCCGTGATGTCGGCAAGCACTTCACGATCCCGTACATGCTCGACAAGGACTCCGTCCAGTCCCGCCTGGGGCGTGGCCTCTCCTTCGCCGAGTTCAGCTACATGCTGCTGCAAGCCGCCGACTTCGCCCACCTCCAGCGCTCCCACGGCGTCGAGCTGCAGTGCGGTGGAGCCGACCAGTGGGGCAACATCACGGCCGGCCTCGAGCTGATCCGGCGAACCGCGCGGCCGAGCGGCGACGGCCGCGAGCTCGCCCACGGGCTGGCCTATCCGCTGCTCCTCTCGCCGTCGGGGGCGAAGTTCGGGAAGAGCGAGAGCGGCGACTCGATCTGGCTCGACGCCGCCCTCACCTCGCCCTACCGCTTCTACCAGTACTGGGTGGAGACCGACGACCGCGATGTCGGCGTCTACCTGCGCTGGTTCACGCTGTTCGACCACGACCGCATCGAGGAGCTCGAGGCCGAGGGGGCGGCCGCTCCCGAGCGGCGAGCCGCGCAGCGCGCCCTCGCCCGCGCGATCACCGAGCTGACGCACGGCCGGGGAGCGGCCGAGCGCGTGGCCCGCGTCAGCGAGGTCCTCTTCGGGGGCGACCCGGCGGCGGCCGACGAGCAGACCCTGGCCGACCTCGCAGCCGAGATCCCGTCCGCCGCCTGGCCGGAGGGCGACGGGACGCTCGACGTGGTCTCGCTCCTGGTCGCGGCCGGCTCCGCTGCCTCGCGGGGCGAGGCCCGCCGCCTCGTCGAGCAGGGCGGGATCCACGTCAACGGCGCCGTCGTCCGCGACCCGGCGGCGACGTACAGCGCCGCCGACCTGCTCGCCGGGCGGTTCCTCCTCGTCCGGCGCGGCCGGCACGACCAGCGGATCCTGGTGCGGGGACTGGCGAGGGCATGACGGTGGCGGCCCGCGGCCACGTCCAGGTCATCTCGGGCTGCATGTTCAGCGGCAAGACGGATGAGCTGCTGCGGAACCTGCGGCGGGCCGAGATCGCCCGCCGGCGGATCCTGCTCGTGCGCCCCACGATCGACGACCGGACCGAGCTCGAGGTGGTCCGCAGCCGCTCGGGCGCCGCCTTCCAGTCGAAGGCGGTCGTCGACCCGCGGGAGATCGAGACGCTGGCCAAGGACGCCTGGGCTGACCTGATCGCGATCGAGGAGGCGCAGTTCTTCCCCGAGGGACTCGTCGAGGTCGTCGAGCGCCTGGCGAGCGCCGGACGGACCGTCGTCTGCTGCGGTCTCAACACGGACTTCCGCGGGCGGCCCTTCGGCCCCATGCCGCGCCTGATGGCGATCGCTGATGGGATCACCTCGCTGACCGCGATCTGCACGGTGTGCGGTGAGGAGGCGACGCGGACCCAGCGGCTCATCGACGGCCGGCCGGCGGGGTCGGATGAGCCCGTCGTCGTGGTCGGCGGACTGGCCACCGACACGCCGACCCAGCAGCGCGAGACGTACGAAGCCCGCTGCCGGGCGCACCACGAGCTGCCCTGAACCCGAACGCCACGGCCGCCACGGCGCCGCCCGGGTGGACGCCGGGCGTCGCCCGGGGACTCAGGGGGCGTGGCGCTCGCGCAGCCGGGCGATGACGGCCGAGGGCGGGAGGTCGCGCTCGGCCAGCAGGACGAGGGCGTGGTAGACGAGATCGGCGGCCTCGCCGGCGAGCGCATCGCGTGTGCCCGTTCGGTCGGCCCCGGCGGCCTCGGCCGTCGCATCGTCCTTGGCCGCCATGAGGACCTCCGTCGCCTCCTCGACGACCTTGCGGGCCGGCCCGTCCACGCCTTCGGCGATCAGGCGTGCCGTGTACGAGCCCGGCGGACGGCTGGCCGCCCGACGCTCGATCGTCATCCACAGCGTCTCGAGCCAGGCGAAGCCCTCGACGCCGCCGCCCGTCGCCCCGGCCGGCTGGCCCGCGCGCTGGTCCGTGGTGCCGTCGGCGTCGAAGCAGCTCCGCTCGCCACGGTGGCAGGTCGGGCCGGCGGCCTCGACGGTGGCGAGCAGCGCGTCGCCATCGCAGTCGAGGGCCAGGCCGATGAGCCGCAGCGTGTTGCCGCTCGTCTCGCCCTTCCGCCACAGCACGCCGCGCGACCGCGAGAAGAAGTGGACGACGCCGCTGGCCAGGGTCGCTGCGATCGCCTCGGCGTCCGCCCACGCGAGCATCAGGACGCGCCCGTCGCCCTTGTCCTGGACGATGATCGGGACCAGGCCGGCAGCATCGAAGCGGACGAGCCCCGGGTCGCCGAGCGGCCCCGCGGGCGAGCGGCCGGCACCGGGCGCGGAGGCGTCCGAGAGGGCTGCCCGGACGTCGACGCGCTCGCTCATGCGGCCGCCGGAACGGGCCGGACCGGGATCCCGGCGGCTGCCATGGCGGCCTTGACGTCGGCGATCGAGTGGCGGCGGCGATGGAAGATCGAGGCGGCAAGGACCGCCGCGACGCCGCCCTCGCGAACTGCGGCCACGAAGTCGGCCGGGCCGGCGGCGCCACCCGACGCGACGACCGGCACCGGCACCTGGCCGGCGATGGAGCGCAGGAGAAGGGTGTCGAAGCCCGACTGCGTGCCGTCGCGATCGATCGAGGTCACGAGGAGCTCGCCTGCCCCGAGCTCGACGGCGCGTCTCGCCCAGGCGACGGCCTCCAGGCCAGTGACCTGGCGGCCGCCGTTGACCACCACCTCCCATGCCGGTGGCCGGCCGCCATCCTCCCCCGCGCGCCGGCGGGCGTCGATCGCGACCACGACCGCCTGCGAGCCGAAGCGACGGGCGCAGCGGCGGACGAGGTCGGGCGTGGCCACGGCGGCCGTGTTCAACGACACCTTGTCGGCTCCGGCCCGGAGGACGTCGCGCATGTCGGCCACGGTCCGCACGCCGCCGCCCACGGTCAGCGGGACGAACGCGCGCCGGGCGGCGCGCTCGACGACGTCGAGCATCGTGCGCCGGCCCTGGGGCGCGGCGGTGATGTCGAGGAAGACGACCTCGTCGGCGCCCTCGGCCGCGTAGCGCGCCGCGAGCTCCGCCGGGTCTCCTTCATCGACGAGGTCGACGAAGCGGGTGCCCTTCACGACCCGCCCGTCGGCGACGTCGAGGCAGGGGATCACGCGCACGAGGAGCATCAGGCCGGCCCGCCGGGCGCGACCAGGGCCGGTGCGTCGAGAGTCCGCGCCGCCGCGAGCGCCACGAAGTTGGCCAGGAGACGCAGCCCGTCGCGGCCGCTGCGCTCGGGGTGGAACTGGACGCCGGCGAGGCGCCCGCGAGACACGGCCGAGACGAACATCCCGCCGTGCTCGGTCGTGGCCAGGGTGACGGCGACCGCGTCGCGTCCCGCGGGCCGGGGCGCATAGGAGTGCACGAAGTAGAAGGGGGCCCCGGGCGCGATCCCCGCGAAGAGCGGGTCGGGCCGGCTGCGCAGGACGGCGTTCCAGCCGATGTGAGGGAGCCGGGGCGCGTCCCTGAGCCGCTCCGTGCGCCCGGGGAGGATCCCCAGCGTGGTGGCGCCATCCTCGTCGCTGCCGTCGAAGAGGAGCTGCATCCCGAGGCAGATCCCCAGGAGCGGGCGGTCGGCCGCGGCCCAGGCCGCGATCGAGCCGGCCAGGCCGCGCCGCTCGAGGCGGGCCATCGCCGGCGCCGCCGCTCCCACGCCGGGGACGATGAGGCCATCCGCCCCGACGAGGTCCCCTGGGCCGCGGGCGATCAGCGGGCTGGCGCCGGCCTCGCGCAGGGCCTGGTCGATGCTCACGAGGTTGCCGGCACCGTAGTCGACGACGGCGATGCGGGTCACCCGAGGCTCCCCTTGGTCGAGGGCACGCCGAGGCGACGGGGATCCGGGGAGACGGCCGCGCGGAGCGCCCGGGCCAGGGCCTTGAACGTCGCCTCGGCGACGTGGTGGTCGTTGCGCCCGGTTGCCCGGAGATGGAGGGTCACGCCGCCGCTCCGCGCGAACGCGTCGAGGGCATGGTCGACGAGCTGCGTGGGCAGCGTTCCCACGCGCTCCCCGCGAAACGGGACGTCCACGACCGCGTACGGGCGTCCGCCCACGTCGACCACCGCCGAGGCGAGGGCCTCGTCCATGGGCACGGACGCGTCGCCAAATCGGACGATGCCGGACCGGTCGCCGAGGGCCGCGGCCAGGGCCCCGCCGAGCACGAGGGCGACGTCCTCGACAGTGTGGTGCTCGTCGACCTCGAGATCCCCGCTGGCCCGCACCTCGAGGTCGAAGAGCCCGTGGTGGGCGAACGACGTCAGGAGGTGATCGAAGAACCCGATGCCTGTCGCCACCTCGGCACGCCCGCTGCCGTCGAGATCGAGGCTGATCGTGACGTCGGTCTCCCGCGTGCGCCGGGAGACGGTCACCCGGCGCCCGTCGCGGGCGAGGACGGCGAGGCTGCCGGGCGCCGTGGTCATCGGACGGGCTCCTCTCGGGCCGGGGAGGCAGCGCGGACGCGGCCGGACGGAGGGGCGAGCTCGCTCACGGCGGCGATCAGGCGGTCGTCCTCGGCCGCGTCGCGGACGGTGAAGCGAAGGTAGCCGGCGAGGGGATGGTCGGCGCCGAACGTGCGGGGCACGAGCCCGCGACGAAGCAGGCCGTCGGCCATGGCCCGCGCCGCCCCGCGACTCCCGAGGTCAACGAGGAGGAAGTTCGTGACCGAGGCGGCCGCGGGCAGGCCGAGCGCGCCGAGCGCGGCGGCGAGCCGCGCCCGCTCGTGCTCGACGCGGGCGACGTTGGCCGCGAGCAGGCCCGGATCGCGAAGGGCCGCAGTCACGACCGCGACCGAGGGGACGGCGACCGAGCCGGGAGGCCGGTACGGCGCGACCGCAGCGAGCAGCTCGGGCCGGGCGATCGCGAAGCCGACCCGCAGCCCTGCCAGCGCATACGCCTTCGACGCGGTTCGCACGACGGCGAGGCGGGGGTACGCCGCGCGGAGCGCCAGGTGCGAGCGGCCCACGAACTCCGCGTAGGCCTCGTCGACGACGACAACGGGCGGGAGCCGACGGGACGTGGCGTCGGCGAGCAGGCCCTCGAGCAGCGCCGGGACGGCGCCCTCGGGCTCGGCCTGGGCCGTGGGGTTGTTCGGGTCGCACAGCCAGACCACGGCGGCCCCACGAGCGGCCGCCCGGACGGCCTCGACGTCCATCGCGAACCCGTCCTCCGGGCCGCGGCGCGGCACCGCGAGCATCCGGGCGCCGCGCTGCTCGCTGAGGACCCGGTACATCGCGTAGGTGGGTGTCGGGATCACGGCCGCGGCGCCGGGCCCAAGGAATGCCTTGGCCAGGAGGTCGAGGACCTCGTCGGCGCCGGCACCGACCAGGATCTCGTCGGGCGAAACGCCGTAGCGCTGCGCGGCCGCGTCCACGAGCAGTCGATAGTCGGACGGCGGGTACTCGGAGATGGCGCGGCCGAACTCGCCGGCGCGGAGGAGGCGCAGGGCCAGGTCCGGAGGCGCGGGCGCGGTGTTCAGGTCGAAGCGGATGATCTCCTCGACCGGCACGGCGTAGCGCTCGGCGACCTGCTCGTCGGTCGCCTCCCAGGCGTAGGCCGTTGGCGCGCTGCTCATGCGACGAGCTTCTCGATGGGCAGGACGAGGATCCCCGAGGCGCCTGCGGCCTTGAGCCGCGGCAGCAGGCCCCACACGTCGTCGACGCCGACGACGGCGTGGATGGCGATCATGCCGGCGTGGGCCAGGGGGATCACCGAGGGGCTCTCGAGGCCCGGAAGGAGCGCCTCCAGCTCCGCGAGTCGTGCGGCGGGGGCGTTCATCATCACGTACTTGCGGCGGCGACCCTCGAGGACTGCCCCCAGCATCGTGACGAGGCGGTCCACCTCGGCGGCGCGCTCGGCGAGCGCCGCCGGGTTGCCGACGAGGATCGCCTCGGAGGCCAGGAGGTCGCCGATCGGGCGAAGGCCGTTGCTGGCCAGGGTGGCGCCGCTGGAGACCAGGTCGACGATTGCCTCGGCGAGGCCGAGGCGCGGCGCGACCTCGACGGCGCCCGACAGGGGGATCACCTCGACGTCGATCGCCCGGGCCGCGAACCAGGCGCGGGTCGCGCGCGGGTGGGAGGTGGCGACGCGCAGGCCGGCGAGCTCGGCGATCCGGCTCAGGGGGGCGTCCTCCGGCACGGCTGCCGCGAGCCGGCACCGGCCATACGCAAGGCGGTGGACGATGGGCAGGTCGACCTCGGACTCGGCGAGGAGATCGACACCGGTGATCCCGAGGTCCGCGACCGAATCGCGCACGAACTCGACGACGTCATTCGTGCGCACGAAGAGGATGTCGAGGTCGACGTTCTCGACCGGGCTCACGAGGCTCCGATCGCGCTCCTCGAACACGAGGCCGGCGTCATGGAGCAGCCGCAGGCTGGGCTCGACGAGGCGACCCTTGTTGGGGATGGCGAGGGTCATCCGGGAGGCGCTCACGGTCGCCTCGCGGGCTGATGGGCCGGCGCCTCCGGGTACACCGTTCCCCGGGCCCCGGCCTTGCGGAGGGCCGTCGCGTAGCCGCCCTCCCCGTGGTGCAGCCATGACGCGATCCTGGTGATGGTCGCGGTGCTGGCGCCCGTGCGCCGTGAGATCTCCGAGTAGTGGAGGCCCGAATCGAGGAGGCGCACGACCGCCCATCGCTGGGCCAGGTCACGGAGCTCGCCCAGGGTGCACAGGTCGCGCAGGAAGGCGGCGGCCTCGGCCCGATCGTCGAGGGCGAGGATCGCGTCCAGCAGGGCGTCGGCATCCGGACTGCGCCAATCGTCGGGGCGGGGCTGCATGGGTTCGGCCTCGTCAGAACTAGGGTAGCGTAGTAGCGTGCTACAACGCTATCATGCTGACATGACATCGCGCAAGCAGGAAATCCCGCAGTCCTTCGAGCTGCTCCCCGCGATCGACCTGCGGGCCGGTCGGGTCGTGCGCCTCGTGCGGGGCGACTTCGGCCGGGAGACGGTCTACGGTGATGACCCGCTCGACGTCGCCGGACGGTTCGCCGACGCGGGTGCGCGCTGGCTGCACGTCGTCGACCTCGACGGCGCCCGCGACCCGGCCCACCGCCAGCTCGACCTCGTCGTCGCGATCCTCGCCGGGGTGGGGGACCGCGCCCGGGTCGAGGTCGCCGGCGGGATCCGCGACGAGGCGAGCGCGGACGCCATGCTCGGAGCCGGGGCGGCTCGCCTGGTCGTCGGCACGGCGGCGTTGCGGGACCCGGGCTTCGCCCGCCGCCTGGTCGAAGCCCACGGCAGCAACCGGGTCGCGGTCGCCCTCGATGTCCGGGAGGGCCGCGCGGTCGGCCACGGATGGGCCGAGGGGGCGGGCGGCGTGCCGCTGGGCATGGCCCTCGCGTCGCTGGCCGACGCCGGCGTGCGCACGTTCGAGGTCACGGCGATCGATCGCGACGGGACGCTTGCCGGCCCGGACGTCGATCTCCTGGGACGGCTCGTCGCGGCCGGCCGCGGCGACATCATCGCCTCGGCCGGCGTCGCGACGCTCGACGACCTGCGCGCCGTCCGCGCGCTCGGCTGCGCGGGCGCGATCGTGGGGCGGGCCCTCTACGAAGGCCGGCTCGACCTGGCCGAGGCGCTCGCTGCCTGCACCTGAACGCCCGCGGCGGGCCCCGACGCGGCGGTCAGTGGCTGGCGGCCTCGAGCTCCTTCTTGTGGGCCTCGACCACCTTCTCGGCGATGTGCTGGGGGACGTCCTCGTAGTGGTCGAGCGTCGAGGTGAACGTTCCCCGCCCGCCGGTGAGCGACCGCAGCTCGGTGGCGTAGCTGAAGAGCTCCGCCTGCGGGACCTGGGCCGTGATGACCTGCATGCCGTCGCCGGTGACGTCCATGCCGAGCACCCGGCCGCGGCGGCCGTTGAGGTCGCGGTTGACGTCGCCCATGAAGCGCTCCGGCACGCGGATCTGCACGTTCATGATCGGCTCCTGCAGCACCGGCTTGCAGTCCATGACGCCCTTCTTGAGGGCCATCGCGGCAGCCAGCTGGAAGGAGAGGTCGTTCGAGTCGACCGTGTGGAAGGACCCGTCGTACAGGGTCGCCTTGAAGTCGATGAGCGGATAGCCGGCGAGGATGCCGTCGGCGGCCGCGGAGCGGACGCCCTTCTCGACGCCCGGGAAGAAGTTCTTGGGCACCGTGCCGCCGACGACGTGCTCGGCGAAGGCGACACCGCCTTCCGGGTTCGGCTCGATCTCGAGCCAGACGTGGCCGAACATGCCGTGGCCGCCGGTCTGCTTCTTGTACTTGCCCTCGACCTGGGTCCGCCCACGGATCGTCTCGCGGTAGGGGATCTTCGGGGTGTGGGTCGCGATGGAGGACCCGAACTTGCGCTTGAGGCGCTCGCGTGATGACCGCGATCTGCGTCTCCCCCAGCGTGACCAGGAGCTGCTCGCCGGTGGGGCTTCGCTCGACCCGGACCGACGGCTCCTCCTCGAGCATGCGCTGCAGGGCCGGGCCCATCTTGTCCAGGTCGGCCTTGGTCTGGGGCTCGATCGCGACCACGAGCGTCGGCGTGGGGTAGACGGGACGGTCGAGGAGGAGCGGGTGGTCCTTGGTGGACAGGGTGTCGCCGGTCGCGGTCGCAGCGAGCTTCGCGACCGCGCCGATCTCGCCGGCCTTCAGGTCCCCGACGAGCTCCTGCTCCTTGCCGTGGAGGCGGAGGAGCTGGCCGATGCGCTCGTCCTCGCCGCGCTCGGCGTTCCAGACGTGGGCCTGGCTGCGGAGCGTGCCGGCGAGGACGCGGAAGTAGGTGAGGCGGCCGACGAAGGGGTCGGCGGTGGTCTTGAAGATCCGCACGAGGAGCGGTCCTGCCGGGTCGGGGGCGATCTCGAGCGGATCGCCCGTCCGAGGCTCGTGCGCCGTCGCCGGGGGCTCCTCGGCGGGCGTCGGCAGGTAGCGGACGATGGCGTCGAGCAGGCCGCGCATGCCGATCCCCTTGGTCGCGCTGGCCACGAGGACCGGCGCCAGGAGCGAGTCGCGCACGCCCCGGTGGAGGCAGGCATCGAGCTCGGCGTCCGTGATCTCCTCGCCCTCGAGGTACTTGGCCAGGACGTCGTCGTCGGCCTCGGAGGCGGCCTCGATGAGCTGGTCGCGGCGGGTCGCGACCTCGCCCTCGAGCTCGGGCGGGATCGCGACCTCGACCTCCTGCTTCCCGTCCCAGCGGTAGGCCTTGCGGTGGACGAGATCGACGTAGCCGGTGAACGACTCGGCCTTGCCGATGGCGAGCTGCAGCGGCGCGATCTTGGTGCCGAAGGCATCGCGCAGGGCGTCGAGGACGGACGCGGGGTCCGCGTTCTCGCGGTCGCACTTGTTGACCAGGAAGAGGGCTGCCGTGCGGTTCGCGCGCGCGAGGGCGACCGCGTTCTCCGTGCCCGCCTCGACCCCGCCCGTCGCGTCCACGCAGATGACCGCCGCGTCGACCGCCTGGAAGCCCGACACGACCTCGGCCACGAAGTCCGGGTAGCCCGGCGTGTCAACGATCGTGACGAGGTTGCCGTCGTCGTCCAGCGAGGCGACCGCGAGCGAGAGCGACATGCGCCGCTTCTGCTCCTCGGGCTCGAAGTCGAGGGTGGACGTGCCGTCCTCGACGCGACCCTGGCGCGAGATCGTCCCGGTCCGGAAGAGGAGGGCCTCGGCGAGCGTCGTCTTCCCGGCTCCGGAGTGGCCGGCGAGGACGACGCTGCGGAGGTGGGGGGTGTCGACGCTCTTCGTGGTCATCGGTGCGATGGAACCTCGTGGGGCGGGCGGAACGCCCGCGGCGGACGCCGCCGTGCAGGGCCCTGCGGCGCTGGGGATCAGGTCGGGCCCGGCGTTCTGAGCATGATAGTCCGCTATACTCGGGCCCGATGTCCGGTCACTCCAAGTGGTCCCAGATCAAGCGCCAGAAGGGCGTCAACGACGTCAAGCGTGGCGCCATCTTCACGAAGATGGGGCGGGAGATCGCGGTGGCGGCCCGGGCGGGCGGCGGCGATCCGGACGGCAACTTCCGCCTTCGCCTCGCGATCGAGAAGGCGCGCTCCGTCAACATGCCGGCGGACACGATCAAGCGCGCCATCGAGAAGGCGACCGGTGGCGGCGACGCCGTGCAGTTCGAGGAGATCGTGTACGAGGGCTACGGCCCCGGTGGCGTGGCTGTCCTGGTCGAGGTTGCGACCGACAACCGGAACCGCATCGTCGCGGAGGTCCGCTCGATCCTCACGAAGGCCGGCGGCCAGCTGGCCAGCGCGGGTGCCGTCGCCTGGCAGTTCGAGCAGCGCGGCGTGATCTCCGTCCCGCGCGACGCGAGCAGATCCCGACGAGGTGGCCCTGCTCGCGATCGACGCCGGGGCGAGCGACGTGGAGACGACCACCGATCCGCTCGAGATCTACACCGAGCCGGGCGACCTCGAGGCCGTCCAGGACGCGCTGCTGAAGGCCGGCGTGGCGATCGAGTCGGCCGATGCGGCGATGATCGCCAAGCAGACCATCGCCGTCGACGCCGGGAGGGCGCGCCAGAACCTGCGCCTCGTCGAGCACCTCGAGGACCTCGAGGACGTCCAGCGGGTGACGAGCAACCTCGAGCTGACCGACGAGATCCTGGCCGAGGTCGCCGGGTGATCGTCCTCGGGATCGACCCGGGGACGGCCTCGCTTGGCTACGGGCTCGTCGACCGGACCGGCAGCCACCTGCGCGCGGTCGACTTCGGCGTCTTCAGCACCGGCGCGGACACCAGCCTGCCGAACCGCCTGCTCGCGATCCACGCCTTCCTGCGGGACCTGATCGAGCTCCACCGGCCCGCGCTCCTGGGCGTCGAGCGGATCTTCCACTCGCGCAACGTCCAGACCGCGCTCGCCGTCGGCCACGCCCGGGGCGTCGTGCTCCTGGCGGCGGCGGCCCACGAGATGGAGGTCCGCGAGGCCACACCCTCCGAGGTGAAGCTCGCGGTGACCGGCTACGGCTCGGCCGACAAGGGCCAGGTCGGCCGCATGGTCCAGGCGATCCTCGGCCTGTCCGAGCCGCCCCATCCCGACGACGCCGCCGACGCGCTGGCGGTGGCGATCTGGACCGCGAACCGCGAGCGGGCCGGCGAGCGGATGAACGCCGGCATCCTCGACCGCGCCGCCGTCGCGCCGCGGCGGGCGGACGAGACGCCGTACGAGCGGGCGGTGCGCGAGGCGCTCGCCCGCGAGGAGCGGATGCTCGAGGAATGGGACGGGACCGCGTGGAGCTCGGGGTCGACCCGGAACGCGCGTCCGCCCGCCCGCCGGGCCCGGAGCGCCCCGCGCGTCGATCGCGCCGGATGATCGCTTCCGTCGAGGGCGTGGTGGCGTCCGTCGCGGCGGACAGCCTGGTGCTCGAGGTCGGGGGGATCGGCTACCGCGTCTTCGCGGCCCCCGCCGTCCTCGCCGGCGCCGAGCCCGGCAGGCGCCTCAAGCTGCACACCCATCACCTCGTCCGGGAGGACCTCCAGGCCCTCTACGGCTTCCGGACCGTCGACGAGCTCGGCTTCTTCGGGCTCCTGCTCACGGTGACCGGGGTGGGACCCAAGGTCGCGCTCGCGATCGTCGGCAGCCGGCCGGTGGCCGAGCTGCAGCTCGCGATCCTCGCCGGCGACGATGCGGTGCTGACCTCGATCAGCGGGGTGGGGAAGCGCCTCGCCGGCCGCATCATCCTCGAGCTGCGGGAGAAGGTGGCCGCGGCCGGGACGGCCGCCGCCAGCCTCGCGGGGGCCGGACGCGGGGCGGGGGGATCGACCGAGGGCGAGGTGGTGGCCGCCCTCCAGGCGCTCGGCTACACGCTCGCCGAGGCCCGGGAGGCGTCGCGGGTCGTCGGGGGCATCACGGCGCCCGGGACGACGCTCGAGGACCGGGTCAAGGCCGCCCTGCGGGCCATCTCGGGCGGCACCGCCTGACGGCCTCCGCGAACCGGCCGAGGGGATCGTGACGTATCGAACATCTGTGCGAAACGCGGCCGGCGCATGGTAGACTCGCCGGGATGACCGACGCCTCGGAGTTCCTGGCTGCGGACCTCGTCGACGCGACCGAGGTCGAGGTCGAGCGCTCCCTGCGCCCGCGCAGCATGGACGAGTACCTGGGCCAGCGCGAGGTGAAGGCGGGCCTGTCGGTGCTCCTCACGGCGGCTCGCCAGCGGGGCGAGGCCGCGGACCACGTCCTCCTCCACGGGCCGCCCGGCCTCGGCAAGACGACCCTGGCGACCATCATCGCTCGCGAGCTGGGGGTCAACATCCGCTACACGTCCGGCCCGGCGATCGAGCGGGCCGGCGACCTGGCCGCCATCCTCACCTCGCTCGACGATCGCGACGTGCTCTTCATCGACGAGATCCACCGCCTCAACCGGGCGGTGGAGGAGATCCTCTACCCGGCGATGGAGGACTTCGCCCTCGACGTCATGATCGGGAAGGGGCCCTCGGCGCGATCGTTGCGACTCACCCTGCGGCCGTTCACGATCGTCGGCGCCACCACCCGGGCGGGCCGCATCAGCGGGCCGCTGCGCGATCGCTTCGGGGCGGTCTACCGGCTCGACTTCTACGCCGAGGAGGACCTCGTCGCGATCGTCCGCCGCTCGGCCCGGATCCTCGGAATCGAGATGTCGGACGAGGCCGCCGCCGCCATCGCCGGCCGCGGGCGGGCCACCCCGCGGATCGTCAACCGGCTCCTTCGACGCGTGCGCGACCACGCGGAGGTCCACGGTGACGGCCGGATCACGCTGGCGGCCGTCGAGGAGGCGATGGGCGTCCTCGAGATCGACGTGATCGGCCTCGACGCGACCGACCGCCGCCTGCTCGCGACCATCATCCAGAAGTTCGGCGGCGGCCCCGTGGGCGTGGCCGCCCTGGGCGCGGTCCTCGCGGAGGAGCCGGAGACGGTCGAGGACGTCTACGAGCCGTTCCTCCTCCGGATCGGCTTCCTGGACCGGACGCCGCAGGGCCGGGTGGCGACCGAGGGGGCCAGGGTTCACCTCGCGTCGCTCGGCTACGACCTGCCGCCCCGTCGCACCGACCGCGAGCCGTCGCTCTGGGAGGCGCCCGCGCCGGAGGTCCCCGCGGCGGCCGCGCCGGCCGGGGAGCCCGCCGGCGACGGCACCCTCGGGCATCCCGGAGGCCTGAGCTCGCCCCGTGCCGGGCGCCGCCCGCTTCGAGATCGTCGTTCCGCCGCCCGCCGACGGCTCCACGCGCGCCCGCGTCGGGCGGCTGGAGCTCTCGCACGGCACCGTCGACACGCCCTCCTTCATGCCCGTGGGCACGAATGCGACGGTCAAGGCGCTCCACCCGGACGATCTCGACGAGGTGGGGGCGCAGATCATCCTGGCCAACACGTACCACCTCTACCTGCGGCCGGGCCACGAACGGATCGCCCGGCTCGGGGGACTCCACCGGTTCATGGGCTGGGACCACCCCATCCTCACGGATTCCGGCGGCTTCCAGGTCGTCTCGCTCGACGGCCTCAACGTCATCGACGACGACGGGGTGACGTTTCGCAGCCACCACGACGGGTCGTCGCACCGGTTCACGCCCGAATCGGCGATCGGGATCCAGGAGGCCCTCGGGGCCGACGTCGCGGTGGCGTTCGACCAACCCGTCCCGCCGGCGTCAACGGCGGCCGGCGACGTGGCGGTGGCGACGGAGCGGACGCATCGCTGGGCGGAGCGGTCGCTCGCGGCCCACCGGCGCGCCGACCAGGCGCTCTTCGGGGTGATCCAGGGCGGGCTGGATCCCGACCTGCGCCGGGCCGCGACCAGCTTCATCGCCGGCCTGCCGTTCGACGGCCTCAACATCGGCGGCCTGGCCGGCGACGAGACGGCGGCCGAGCGGGCCGAGGTGCTCGACATCGTGGTGGCGCTCCTGGCCGCCGACCCGCGCGTCCGGTACCTCATGGGGCTCGGCTCGCCCCTCGACCTGCTCGACGCCGTCGATCGCGGCCTCGACCTGTTCGATTCCGTGCTGCCGGCGCGGGTCGCCCGCAACGCCCAGGCCTGGGTGCCGGGCGGACGCCTCAACCTCCGCAACGAGCGCTTCCGCGACGACCCCCGGCCGATCCAGGATGGCTGCCCGTGCCTCGCCTGCCGGCGCTTCTCGCGGGCCTACCTCGCCCACCTGTTCCGGGCCGGGGAGCTGCTGGCCTATCGCCTCGCGACTTGTCACAACCTGACGTTCACCCTAGACTTCATGGCCGAGATCCGGGCCGCGCTGCGCGCCGGGACCTTCCCTCAACGCCTTCCGGATCTGCGCACCTACGCGAGTCAGCGAGGTCGCGACGAAGCGGCGGTGCAGTCCGCGTGAAGGCCGTGTCGCTACCCTCGATATGCGCGGAGGCGTTCGACGATGGGATCCCGGGACCGTCCTCACCGCGAAGTCAAGAAGAAGGCCAAGGCGGCCGACCCGAAGCCGAAGCTGCAGCCGTACGCCGATCCTCCACAGAGCGTCGAGGTCATCAAGCCGAAGCGCAAGCCGCGGACGGTCGTGGAGGACGAGGGCGAAGGCTGACATCGGTGGCGGGCGCGGGAACGTCCGCTCCGCCGGGGCCGTGGGCACGGACAGGAGCATGACGAGATGGCGTTGACGAGCGACCGCCGGGTCGAGCAGGCGAGCGAGAAGGCCGGCAGCGAGCGGGGCAAGGCCGTCGAAGCGGCGATCCTCGCGATCGAGAAGCAGTTCGGACGGGGCTCCATCATGCGCCTCGGCTCCGCCGAACGGCAGCAGGTCGACTTCATCCCCTCCGGCTCGATCGCCCTGGATCTGGCCCTCGGGGTCGGGGGCATCCCGCGCGGACGGGTGACCGAGATCTACGGCCCGGAGTCGTCCGGCAAGACGACGCTCTGCCAGCACATCATCGCCGAGGCGCAGCGCCGGGGCGGCGTCGCCGCCTTCATCGACGTGGAGCACGCGCTCGATCCCGGGCTACGCGCGGGCCTGCGGCGTGGACGTGGACGAGCTCCTCGTCAGCCAGCCGGACACCGGCGAGCAGGCCCTGGAGATCACCGAGACCCTCATCCGGTCCGGTGGGATCGACCTCGTGGTCGTCGACTCGGTCGCCGCCCTCGTGCCGCGGGCCGAGATCGAGGGCGAGATGGGCGACTCGTTCGTGGGCATCCAGGCCCGGCTGATGAGCCAGGCCCTGCGCAAGCTCACGGGCGCGGTCAGCCGCTCCAACACGTCGCTCGTCTTCACCAACCAGCTGCGCGAGAAGATCGGGGTGATGTTCGGCAATCCCGAGGTGACGCCCGGCGGCCGAGCGCTGAAGTTCTATGCCTCGGTCCGCCTCGAGATCCGGCGCGTCGAGACGATCAAGACCGGCACCGAGTCGGTGGGCAACCGGGTCCGGGTCAAGGTCGTCAAGAACAAGGTGGCGCCCCCGTTCCGGGTGGCCGAGTTCGACGTCATGTACGGCGAGGGGATCAGCCGCGAGGGGGGCCTCCTGGACGTCGGCGTGGCGATGAACGTGGTGACCAAGACCGGCGCCTGGTTCACCTATGGCGAGACCCGTCTCGGGCAGGGCCGCGAAGCGGCCAAGGTCTTCCTGCGCGAGAATCCCGACCGTCAGCGCCGAGATCGAGGGCAGGATCCGCAGCGCCATGTCGAGCGCCGCCATCCCTGTCGAGGGGATCGAGGAGGCCGAGTAGCCGGCCGGCCATCGCCTGCCTCCCGACCGTCGATCGCGGCCCGCCCGGCACCCATGACGCGCCCCGCCGCGTGAATCGCCGGCGGAGCGCCGCGCCCGGCGGGCCGCGATCGACGATCCCGCGGTCGTCCTCGACGCGGCCGCCCGCTTTCTCGAGGCTCGCTCCCGTTCCGTGGCCGAGGTGCGCCGCCGCCTCCACGACGCGGGCTACCGGCCCGACCTCGCGGAGGCGGCCATCGATCGGCTGGTCGGTCTCGGGATGCTCGACGACGCATCGTTCGCGCGGGCGTGGGTCGAGTCGCGGGACCGCGCCCGGCCCCGCGGCGCCCGGGCGCTCCGGGACGAGCTGCGGCGCAAGGGCGTGTCAACGGTGAACATCGAGGCCGCGCTCGCGGCCCGCGAGGCGGCGGCGACCGACCGCGACGCCGACGAGGCCGCCCTGGCCGCGGCCGGCGGGGAGCGGGCGCCAACCGGGACGTCGGACCAGGATGCGGCGAGGCGGCTCCTTGCCCGCCGCGCCGGTCCGCTGTTGCGTGAGCCCGACCCACGGAAGCGCAGGGCCCGGGCGTACGCGCTCCTCGCTCGAAACGGGTTCGACGTGGAGGTGTGCGCGACGGCAGCGGCGGCGTGGGTCGCCGACAACCGCGCCGATCGGCCCGGAGTAGCGGGGCTCGAGCGCGCCGGGCAGGCGAGCGATCGGGGGGTTCGGCGAACGTCCTTCCCGCGGCCGCCGCGCCGCCTGACGGACCCTCCGCGTTCCGCGGGACCCCAGCGTTTGACCCTCCCCGCCACGGGCCGTACCCTACGCGCAACCCGGTTGCGTTCCCAACCGGAAGCGAACGTACCTCCATGCCGGCGAGCCCACGCCGGAAACTGGTCCCGCGTGCCCCGAGAAAGCGCGTCCGACCGGTCCCGGCGATCGCCGAACCCGCGACATACTCGCCGGCCGCGCACCGGCCGGACGGGAGGCGAGAGCACACCATGGACAACCCCGTCGTCGTGGCGGTGGCCCTGCTCGCGGCCATCGTGGGCGGCCTGGCCATCGGATTCGTGGCCCGCAGCCGCTGGGCGAGCCAGTCGATGCGGGCCGCGCAGGAGAAGGCCGGCCGGATCGTGGCCGAGGCCCGCACCCAGCAGAAGGAGCTGATCCTCGAGGCAAAGGACGAGCGGCTCAAGCTCCAGCGCGAGGCCGAGGACGAGGCCCGCGCCAAGCGCGCGGAGCTGTCCGCGCTGGAGCGCCGCCTGCTCACCCGGGACGAGCAGCTCGACCAGCGCACCGACATGCTCGAGCAGCGCGACCGCAAGCTCCTCGAGAAGGAGCGCGACCTCGACAAGACCCGTGAAGAGCTCGCGGCCGCGCGCGCCGAGCAGGTCGGCGGTCCTCGAGCGCATCGCCAACACGACGGCGGAGGAGGCCAAGGCCCAGCTCCTCGACGCGGTCCGCGCCGAGGCCGAGAACGACGGGGTCCGCCTGTCCCGGGCGATCGAGCGCAAGGCCCGTGACGAAGCCCAGGAGAAGGCCCGCGAGGTGATCGTGACGGCCATCCAGCGGGTAGCCGCCGACCACACGGCGGAGCACACGGTGTCCGTCGTGCACCTGCCGTCCGACGAGATGAAGGGCCGGATCATCGGCCGCGAGGGGCGCAACATCCGGGCCCTCGAGCAGGCCACGGGTGTCGACCTCATCATCGACGACACCCCGGAGACGGTCGTCCTGTCGGGCTTCGACCCCGTCCGCCGCGAGGTGGCGCGGATCGCCCTGACCAAGCTGATGGCCGACGGCCGGATCCATCCCGGCCGCATCGAGGAGGTCGTCGCGAAGGCGCGGGCGGAGGTGGAGCTCGTCATCCGCCAGGCCGGCGAGACCGCGGCCTACGACGCCGGCGTCCCCGGGCTGCCGCTCGAGATCCTGCGCCTCCTCGGTCGCCTCAAGTACCGGACCAGCTACGGCCAGAACGTGCTGAACCACGTCATCGAGACGAGCCGCCTGGCGGCGGTCATGGCGTCCGAGCTCGGGGCCGACGTCCAGGCGGCCAAGACGGGCGGCCTGCTCCACGACATCGGCAAGGCGATCGACCACGAGGTGGAGGGTCCCCATGCCGCCATCGGCGCCCAGATCGCCCAGCGCCACAACCTCTCGTTCAAGGTGATCAACGGCATCGCGGCCCACCACCAGGAGGTCGAGTACGCCTGCCTTGAGGCGCCGATCGTGCAGGCGGCCGACGCAATCAGCGCTTCGCGCCCGGGTGCCCGCGGCGAGTCCGTGGAGATGTACGTGAAGCGCCTCGAGGACCTCCAGGCGATCGCCGGCAGCTTCCCCGGCGTGGACCGCACGTTCGCCGTCCAGGCTGGCCGCGAGGTGCGGATCCTGGTCCGGCCCGAGGAGATCGACGACCTGTCGGCGACGCGCCTGGCCCGCGACGTGGTGCGCAAGATCGAGGAGACGCTGACGTACCCGGGCCAGATCAAGGTGACGGTGATCCGCGAGACGCGGTCCGTCGAGTACGCGAAGTGAGCGACCGAGCGCCTCAAGCCGTCCCAGGGACGCGTTTGTGAACGTGGTGAGGGTTCGAACGGGCGACGTGGCCCGGTTTCCGGGTCTCAGAAGGCGACGACGACGTCGCAGCGGCAGAGCTCGTTCCGACAGCCGGCGATCGGCAGCGGCGGGGCGACGCTGACGTCCACGGTGTGCCGGCTGAGGCGCCGGCACACCGGACAGGCGTGTTCGTCGACCAGGTATTCGACCTCCGCGATGCCGAGCTCTCGCGCCTCGGCGATGGCCGTTTCGTAGGACGCGCGCCCCCGAGCGACGGCGTTGGCGATCAGCTCCTGGTGCTCCGCGTCGTCCGCCTCCTGCCACGCCTGTTCGAGGACGGCCAGGTCGACTTCCTGCAGGAGGTACATCAGGCCGTCGGGACCGCCCCGAACCCAGATGGTCGCGCCGCATGCCGGGCAGTCCTGCCGCGCCTCCGGGAGCGGGTCAAGGGCGGCGGAGCAGTACGGACATGTCGTGTTCGCGTACTCGAGCATGGGCGGATCATCGGCCAGGCCGCGGTCTGGATGCAAAGGTCAAACGGCCCCCCGGTCGCGGCGACTTCATGTCGCGCCTCGAGGGGAGCATCCGCCTCGCCCTCGGCGCGCTGATATCGTGCGAAGAGCCGCTCTTCGCAACCTGGAGCCTCCGCGCCGATGATCAGACGCCCGCGAGCCCTGCTGATCGCCGCCGTGCTGCTGATCGTCATCGGCGTGTCCGGGCTCCTCGTTGGCCTGGAGCTGCTCGCGGTCGGCGGCCCGGTGACGACCGAAGGCGATCCCGCGGCCGTCGCGATCCCGGCCGGGATCGCCGCCTACGGAGTGGCAGCCATCGTCGGCGGGTTCGGCGTCTTCCGGCGCCGATACTGGGCCTACCGCCTTGCGCTCCTGACGATCGCCGTCGGCCTCGTTGAGCTCACCTGGCAGACGACGCTCCTCGGGCTGGATTCCATCACCTTGTTCGGCGTGGCGGTCTGGGGGCTCGTCCTGGTCCTGCTTCTGCTGCCCGACGTTCGGGCGGCCGTCAGGCAGGGATGACGATCGCTCCGCAGCGGACCCGGTCGCCGGGTGCGCCGCGGCCCCTGGCCGCGCCGTGCGCGTCGCGTCCTCCAGGGTGAGCGGAGCCTCGGGCATCCGGGCAACGGCGTCGCGTGGCTTCGACGAGGCGTTCGCCCTCCTCGCCGGGTCACCGGCCTCTGCGTTGCCGGGCGCGCCAGGCGACGAACGCGGCGATCTCGACGGCGACCGCGATCATCGCGAGCGACCAGCGAAGGCGGCGTGCGTTCAACGGGGCCCTCCGGTCATCACCGAAGCCTACGCTCCCTGAACGCCCGTGCCTTCAGCCGGCGCCCCGGGTACGCCGGGCCCGCTTTGCGCGGGGTGCGGTAGGATCGGGCAGCGGCTCGGTTGCCTCCGAGTCGGTTTCGATGCGGGCCCGATCGCCCTTCGGCCCGGCGGCCACGATCCTCCCGAGGTGACGCATGCAGGACTGCTGCCATAGAACCGCCGCGAGCGTGACCGCGGCCTCCGCGAAGTAGAGGCGGTGACCGCACCGCGCTCCCCCCGGGCGTGCCGGATCCTGATGATCGGCGACGTCATCGGGAAGCCGGGCCGCGAGGCGGTCGAGCAGGTCCTGCCGGAGCTGCGGGCCGCGGCCGGGATCGACCTCGTGACCGCCAACGGCGAGAACCTCGCCGGCGGGATGGGCCTGACCACGCAGACGGCGGGCGGACTGTTCGGCGCCGGAGTCGACGTGATCACGTCCGGCAACCACATCTGGGACAAGCGCGAGATCTACCCGGCGCTCGAGTCCGACGAGCGGATCCTGCGGCCCCACAACTACGGCAGCGACGGCGTCCCGGGTCGCGGCTGGGGCGTCTTCGAGGCGGCCGACGGGACGGAGGTCGCGGTGCTGAACTTCCAGGGCCGGACGTACATGATCCCGATCGAGAACCCGTTCACGGAGGCCGACCGCCTGCTCGACGAGGCCGCCGACGCCCTGCCGCCGGTGCGCCTCGTGGACTTTCACTGCGAGCTCACGAGCGAGAAGAACGCCTTCGGGATCTACCTCGACGGGCGGGTGAGCGCGGTCGCCGGGACGCACACGCACGTGGCCACGGCCGACGAGCGGATCCTCCCTCGCGGCACCGCCTACCAGAGCGACGTGGGGATGACGGGCCCGCTCCACTCGATCATCGGCTTCGAGCCGTCGAGCGTGATCCCGCGCTTCCGGAACGGCCTGCCGACGCGCTTCGAGGTTGGCGGCTGGCCGGTGGTCTTCAACGCCCTCCGGATCGACGTCGACCCGGCGACGGGCCGGGCGCTCGGCGTGGAACGGATCCGGCAGATCGTGGAGCACGCCTGATGACGGGCGGCCGACGGGCGCCCATCGAGGGGCGAGTGGACCCGCCGATCCCGACCACGGCCGACTTCCACGCCCATACCGCGCGCTCCGACGGGCTGCTCCTGCCCGCCGAGCTCGCCGCGGCCGCGGCAGCCGCCGGGGTGCGCACCCTGGCCGTGACCGATCACGACACGCTCGCCGGCTTCCGCGAGCTGGCGGCGCCCGGCGCCCCACACCTCCCACCCGGCCTCGAGCTGATCCCTGGGGTCGAGATCAATGCCACGACCGACGACCGCGCGGGCCTGCAGGACGGCGAGCTGCACATGGTCGGGCTCGGCGTCGATCCCGCCGCGGACGCCCTCGAGGCGCTCCTCGATCGCCAGCGCCGCGCGCGGCGCCGGCGGTTCGAGCTGATGATCGAGCGGCTGCGCGAGATCGACATGCCGATCGAGGCCGAGCTCGAGGGCCTTCACCGGGACGATGACGAGTCCCTCGGGCGCCCGACGATCGCCCGGGCCCTCGTCGCCGCAGGGTTCGCGACCGACGTGCCCGACGCCTTCGACCGGATCGTGGGCAACGGCAAGCCGGGTTACATCCGCCGGATCGGCATGAGCCCGCTCGAGGCGCTGGCGGCCATCCGCGGCGCGAGGGGGCTCCCCATCCTGGCTCACTTCTCAGCCGCTCCGCGCCTGCCCGCGCTGCTCGACGAGCTGGTCGCCGCCGGCCTGGCAGGGATCGAGGTTCACCATCGGAGCTTCGACGCGGCCACCGTCGACGCCATGCGCGCCGTGGCCGTCCGGCACGGGCTCCTGCCGTCGGGTGGCACCGACTTCCACGGCGACGATGGGTCGTACGCGGAGGCGGTCGCGGAGACCTGGATCCCCGACGAGGTGGCGGCCGGCGTGATGGCCCGCCTGGGGCGGCGCGCGGCCGCGGCGGAGGCCCCGGCGTGACGGCGCGCGAGCTGCCGGTCCTCGAGATCCCGGCGCCGTCACCGTTCGCCGACGGGCCGCGCCCCGCGGCGGTCGCCCATGATGCGCGCGTCGGCGAGTTCAGGCCGGAGGACCAGGCGCTGCCCCGCTTCTGGGTGTGGACGCTCGGCTGCCAGATGAACCGCAGCGACTCCGAGGAGATGGCCGGGCGCCTCCTGGCCGCGGGCTGCGCCGAGGCGGCGGCGCTCGAGGCGGCCGACCTCGTGGTGATCAACACCTGCGCGATCCGCGAGGCGGCCGAGGCCAAGGTCGTGGGGCGCCAGGGCGTGCTGCGCTCGCTCAAGGCGGCCAATCCGGGGATGCGCGTCGTGCTTACGGGCTGCGCCGTCCGCGAGCGTGACCGCGCCGGCCTCTCGCGCAAGTTCCCGGCGGTGGACCTGTTCCTGCGGCCGGACGAGGAGCCTGAGCTCGTGGAGCGCCTCGGGCTCGCATCCGCGCAGGGACCGGTCGGCCTCGCCCCATCCACGGCCGCGACGACCCGCGTGAAGGGCGTGGCGGTCTCCGCGGCCGACCACCTCGCGGGGTCGCGGGCCGCCGCCCTCGGCGCGGGCGCCGTCCGCCGGGAGTCGCCCACGGCCGCCTGGATCCCGATCATCTACGGCTGCGACAAGACCTGCACCTACTGCATCGTCCCCTTCAGCCGGGGCCCGGAGCGGAGCCGCCCGTTCGACGAGATCGTGGCCGAGGCGCGGGCTCTCGCCGCGGCCGGGTACCGCGAGGTGACTCTCCTCGGCCAGAACGTCAACAGCTACGGCCACGACCTCCCGCCCGACGCCCGCTTCGCCGGGACCGCCGAGCAGCGCTGGGCGGGACGGCGCCAGGACCGCGCCGGCCGACCCGACCTGGCGGCGCTCATCCGGTCGATCGACGCCATCCGCGACTCGACCGGGACGCCCTCCCTGCCGCGCCTGCGCTTCGTGACCTCGCACCCCTGGGACCTCTCCGACCGCCTCATCGAGGCGATGGCGTCCTGCCCGTCGGTGTGCGGGGCGCTCCACCTCCCGGTCCAGTCGGGCGACGACGCCGTCCTGCGGCGGATGGGTCGCCAGTACTCGATCGCCCACTACCGCGAGCGACTGGATCGCATCCGGGCCGCGCTCCCCGGGGTCGCCATCAGCACCGACGTCATCGTCGGCTTCTGCGGGGAGACCGACGCCCAGTACGCGGCCACCCTCGACCTGCTGCGGGCTGTGCGCTACGACCAGGTCTTCGCGGCCGCCTACTCGCCGCGCCCGGGCACGCCGGCGACACGGCTCCCCGACGACGTGCCCGCCGCCGTGAAGCGCGAGCGCCTCAACGGCCTCCTCGCGCTGCAGGAAGCGATCGGTTTCGAGCGCAACCGGGAGCGTCTCGGCAGCACCGCATCCGTGCTCGTCGACGCCGTCGCCCGATCGCGGGCCCACGACCACGACGACGACGCATCCGCGGAGCCCGTGGGCATGCCGCCGACGCTGGCCGGCGAGGACCCGTTCGCGAGCCCGCTGGCGGCGGGCTCCGTCCGTCTCTCCGGTCGCTCGCGAGAGAACAAGCTGGTCCATCTTCCGGGCCCCGAAGAGCTCGTCGGCCAGATCGTGGAAGCACGGATCGTCGGCGCCGGTCCGTACAGCCTCCGTGGCCTCCTCGCCTAGGGCGGGGGAGGGGAGCGCCACGCCCGCGATCGAGCGCCGCGGCCTCCGGCGGGGGGAGGGCGGAGCCGCGCTCCCGCCGCTCGTCGTGGTGGGCGGCCCGACCGCGAGCGGCAAGACGGACCTCGGCATCGAGCTCGCGCTGGCGTTGCTCGATCGCGGCCGCGCCGCCGCCGTGATCTCGGCCGACTCGCGGCAGGTCTACCGCGGCATGGACGTGGGCACGGCGAAGCCCACCCTCGCCGACCGCCGCGGCGTGCTCCACCTCGGCCTCGATCTCGTCGAGCCCGATGTCCCGTTCTCGGTCGCCGACTACGTCCGGCACGCGATGGCGGCGCTGGCGGACCTCGCCAGGCGTGACGGCGTCGCGATCCTCGTCGGCGGCACCGGCTTCTGGATCCGGGCCGTGGCCGGCGGGCTGGCCGTCGATGCGCTGCCCTGGGATCCGGCGACGCGCGCCGCCCTCGAGGGCGACCTCGCCCGCGACGGGCTGGTCCCGCTCGTGCGCCGGCTGGGGGCGCTCGCGCCGGGCCTCGCGGGACGGGTCGACCGCGACAACCCGCGGCGCGTCGTCCGCGCCCTCGAGATCGCGCTGCTTGCCGGCGACGTTCCCCGGCCGGAGCCCCGGGGCTATCCGGGACGCGTCCTGCGGATCGGCCTCGACGTCACGGACCGCGCGGTCCACCGGGCCTGGATCGCGTCGCGGGCGGAGGCCCAGCTCGACGGCGGGATCCTGCCCGAGGCCGAAGCCCTGCGGGCGCGCTTCGACCCGAGCCTGCCGGCTTTCTCCGCCATCGGCTACCGCGAGGCCTGGGATCTCCTGGCGGGCCGCCTGGACCGGGCGACCTACCTCGAGGTCAACGTCCGGCGCAACCTGGCCTTCGCCCGTCGCCAGCGGACCTGGTTCCGCGGAGAGCCGGCCGACCTCGCCCTCGATGCCGCGGATCCGGCGACGATCGCGGGCGCCATCGCGGCGACGCGCGCCTTCGTCGGCGCCTGAGCCGCGCGGTATCCTCCCGCAATGCCCCGGAGCTCCACCACGATCGATCTCGCCCCGCCCATCGAGAAGGCCTTCCTCGTCGCCGTCGACACCGGTGAGGACCCGGGCTGGAACGCGGAGGACAGCCTCGCCGAGCTCGCCTCGCTCGTCGAGACGGCCGGCGCCGACGTGGTGGGCGCGGAGTGGCAGAACCGGCGCCATGTCGATCCCAACTGGTACGTGGGCAAGGGCAAGGCCGAGGAGCTCCTCGCGGCCAAGGCCGAGACCGGCTACGGCGTGCTGGTCGCCGACGATGAGCTGTCGCCGGGCCAGCAACGGGCGCTGGAGGAGCTGCTCAAGGTCAAGGTGATCGACCGCAGCCGGCTGATCCTCGACATCTTCGCCCTGCACGCCCGCACCCACGAAGGGCGCCTCCAGGTGGAGCTGGCCCAGCTCGAGTACCAGCTGCCGCGCCTGACGCGGATGTGGACCCACCTCTCGCGGACGGGCGGCGGGATCGGCACCCGGGGACCCGGCGAGACCCAGCTCGAGACGGACCGCCGCCTCATCCGGGAGCGGATCAAGAAGATGAAGGAGCGCGTCGAGGACGTGCGCCAGCAGCGGTCGACGGCCGCCCGCGGGCGGGACCGGCGCCTGATGCCGACGGTCTCGATCGTGGGCTACACGAATGCCGGGAAATCGACGCTGCTCAACACGCTCGTCGGCAGCGAGGTGGCGCTCGCCGAGGACCGGCTGTTCGCGACCCTCGACCCGACCAGCCGCCAGGTGAAGCTCGGCGACGGCCAGACGGCGATCGTGACCGACACCGTCGGCTTCATCCACAAGCTCCCGCACCAGCTGGTGGACGCCTTCCGGGCCACCCTCGAGGAGGTCACCCGGGCCGACGTCCTCGTCGAGATCGTGGACGCGTCAGACGGCCACTTCGCGGAGCATCGGTCCACGGTCCAGACCGTCCTCGATGAGCTCGGCGCCGGCGACAAGCCACGCCTGGTCGCCTTCAACAAGGCCGACCTGCTGGGCGCGGACGGGGGCGACGGCCTGCAGGCCCCCATCGTGGCCGGAAGCGTCCTCGTCTCGGCCCTCACCGGGTTCGGGCTCGACGCGCTGCGGACCGAGCTCGGAGCGCTCCTCGCAACCCTCTGGGAGGACATCGACCTCCACGTCCCGTACGCGGCGGGCGAGCTCCTCGCGCGCGTCCGGGAGCGTGGCGCGATCGAGCTCGAGTACGGGGAGCGGGATGTCCACGTCCGAGGCCGCGTCGCCCCGGTGCTCGCCGGCGAGCTGCGCGCCGCCGGCGCCCGCTGGGCCGAGAGCCTGCGCGAGTCCGCGACTCCGTGACCTGCCGGCCGGAGGTGCTCGATCGTCGCCTCCCGGGCTCTTTCCGACCGCTCGCGGTGCCGCGGCGTGTCGTCGTGGCCAAGCGCAAGCACGGCGACCGGCGCGACCGCTGGCGCTGGGACGGCGACCTGATCGGGACCGCGGGCCGCGGCTGGCGGGTCGTCCGCCACCGTCGGGTCGTCGATGCGCGCGTGCTCCTGGCCGCCGGCGACGCGGAGCCACAGTCCGCGGTCACCCTGCGCTGGATGGGGACCCGGGCCCCGGCGACGATCGTGGTGAAGCTCGACGAGGCCGCGGCCATCCTCGAGGTCAAGGTCGATGCCGCCCTGCCGGTGCCGTTCCGGCGCGGCCGCTTCCTGTTCGTCGACCTCGACGTCGACGTCATCCGGGACGCGGCGGGCGTCGTCGTCGTGCGTGACTGGGACACGTTCGAGGCGCGGGCGGAGACCCTCGGCTACACCGCCGGCTCGCGGGGGGTGGCTGCGGCGGGGGAGGCGATGGGCCTGGCACTCCTCGCCGACTGGGAGCCGACGCTCGAGGCGGACGTGGCCGCGATCCTCGCGGTCACCGGCACCGAGAGGGCATCGGCGTGAGCGGCGCACGAGCCTGGCTACGGCGGGCCGGCCGCCTCGACGCCGGGGGAGGGGAGACCATCCTCTGGTCGGTCGCCGAGGGCAGCCGGGGACGACGCTGGCGATCCCTGCGCCGCGACCCGGCGGGATGCGTGCACTCCGACCTGCTCCTGGAGGTCGACCCCGGTGGCCGCTGGAGCCGCCTGGAGCTGGCGACCTGGGCGGGCATCCTGACCCTGCACCCGGAGCCCGGCGGGCAGGGCGTTCACGGCAACGTGGTGACCGCCGACGGGGTCGTCCCGCTCGCGTTCTCCTGGTCGCCGCGGCACGTCCTCGTCCTGCCCGAGGAGCCGGTCGCGGCTGCCGCCCTCGGAGCCGTCGGAACGGCCCCCTCCCCGGGACTCGCGGTCGGGAGCAACCTCACGGTGCGTGCGAGCGATGCCCTCGTGGCCCAGCCGGCGCCGGAGGACGGCCTGCCGGGGCCGTCGTGGCCCCTGGAGCCATAGGAAGGGTCGGCAGCTCCGCGCACGCTCATCGACCGTCCCCGGGGACATCAGGGGGCGTAGTTGCCCGATCCGTAGCCCCCGGGATCGTAGCCGCCCGAAGGGGGATTCGATCCCGAGCTCGTGGTTGTCGGGGTCGCCAGGAACCAGACGTCGTTGATACCCTGGCCGTTGGTGTCGCCCGCCGCCTTGTCGGCGGCGAAGTAGTACAGCGGGGCGCCGTTGTAGGTGACCTGCTTGGTGCCGTCGGCGCGGTCGATCGTCGCGAACGTGCCCGTCACGCCGTCGCCGGCGGTCGCGGATTCACCCGCTTCGACGGTGAACGGCGGCCAGTTGTCGGCGCAGGAGTCGGTGCAGGCCGACGTCGAGCCGGTGTCCTTCTTGAAGATGTACAGCGCCATGCCGTCCGTTCCCGCGAGGTACGTGCCGTCCTTGGCGCTCGTCGCCACCGTGACCTTGTACTCGTCCGCCGAGGCCGAGGCCTCGGGGCTCTGGGACGGTTCCGCCGATGCCTCGGGTGTCTCGGACGGGGCCGCCGACGGCGTCGCGGCGGGCGCCGGCGTCGCCGGAACCGGCGTCGGAGTCGCAGCCGCTCCACAGGCAGCGAGGAGCAGGGCCGCAGCCGCTCCCAGCGGCAGCAGGCGGCCGAAGATTCGTCGTCCGTGATTCGTCACGTCCGATCCTCCATGTGTCAGGTGCCGGCTGCGGCCCACCCGACCGCTGTCGCCGACAGTCGTGATACGCCGGTGCACGCCGACTGGATCCCGACGGCGTGCCTCGCGGCTCCCGCCGCCCATGCTCGCGGCGCGCGCCCGTCGCCGAAACCGAAGGCCCGGGGCGCCCTCGACGGATCCACGCGCATGCCGGATGCCGGCCTCGGGCGCGGACCGAGAGGCCGGCCGCCGGGAACCGTTGCCACCCGGGCGGTGTAGGAACAGCAACCAACCATCGCGCCTGGAGACCCAGAAGATGCCCATCCGCCACCGGTTCCCGGCACTCCTCGCCGGCCTTCTCGGCTTCGCCTTCGCGGCCGCCGCCGCCGGCCCCGTCCTGGCGAAGGAAGCGATGACGGCTGCCCTCGACGCGCCCGTCGCCCGCGACACGCCGGCCGGCACGATCCTCCGGGTCGGCTTCTCAGGGTGGGTGAATGTCTCCGGGAGGCACGACCCGGTCGAGGGCACGCCCTTCTACATCCGGCTCACGGGCGGGGACGGCTCGGAGACGCGGGCGCCCGCGGCCGTCGATCCATCGGGGTCGGTCGGTCACTACGTCGCCCGCGTGATCGCGCCGGCGGGCGGCATCGTTGGGATCGAGATCGGGGTCACGGGCTCGTCCGACCTCCCGATCGCGATCGCCGGCGTCCCGCTCCTGGCCGGCGTGCCGGGTCCGGGCACTGCCCCGGTCGTACCTGGTTCGGGCGGCGCGGCCGCCCCGGGCCCGGCCGGCATCGGGACGTTACCTTCTGTGCCACCGACCGTGCCCTGGCCCGCCATCGCCATCGTCGCCGTTGTCCTCGGTCTTGCCGCCGTCGCGATCGCCGCGGCCGGAGCCGGCCGGCGGAGGAGGGCCGCGCAGCCGGCAGCCGGCTCCCCGAGGCTGAACCCGCCGCCGTGCCAGTCGATGGCGACGTCACCCGGTCAGCAGCAGCTGCCCAACGCCTGGACTGGCGGCGCTAGCCGGGCGGAGTTGCGGACCGCCGTTGGCCGCGCTGGAACTCTCGAGCTCGAGACGGCGGCAACTGTGGGCACGCGCCGAGATGGGCGGGGCCCGAGCGGTCGCTGGAGCCGGGTCGTGACCGGTCCCATCTCTCCGTCACGATCCTCCCCAATCAACTGCCGATAATAGTAGTTATGTTTGTCTTGGAGCTGACAGCGCCGGGAGCCTACTAGAGCGCCTTCGGGAGCTCGAGGTCCAGCTCGAGGACATTCGCGACGCCGGGCAGGACAAGCGATCGGAACGCGTGATCGACCACCTCGGCCGGCAGGTGCTCGTTCTCCTCGCGCATCCACCAGTCCATGAACCCGATGAACGTCCCCACCAGGAAGCGCACGACGGTCTCGAGCCGGAACGCATCCAGCTTCCTCGCGGCCTGAAGGCGTGACAGCTCTGCCCGGGCGAGGTTCTCGAGCCGGCGGGTCGTCTCGCGGCGCGCGAGCGCGCCGGTCTGGCTGCTGGCGACCGCCTTGAACAGCCGCCTGCCCGAGCCGAAGTGCCGGAACAGCTGCAGCGTCCAGCCGAAGGCCGGGTCGTCGGGCGTCCAGCTGGTGGCGTCGGGCGCCGGCATCTCCAGGTCGGCGAGGATCGCCATCAGGAGGTCGTCCTTGTCCAGGAAGTGCGCGTAGAAGGTCGAGCGCCCCACGTCTGCGTGGTCGATGACGTCCTGGACCGTCACCGACTCGTACCCCCGCTCGAGGATCAGGTCGGTCAGCGCCTCCTTGAGCGCCCGCCTCGACCGCGCGACGCGTCGATCCGGCCGCCCTCCCCCACCCTGATCGCGCCCGATCGACATCGCCTGTCACCAGTTCCCGCACAACTCCCGGCGGATCGTTCGGCATCGAACATCCGGCGCCACCTTGTCGGTTGACCTGCCCACCGTTCCCGGACACCGTGTCCGACAACGGACAGGCTAGCAGGAAACGGAGGCGGCGCCCAGTGGGCAGGATCATCGTCAGCGACAACCTCTCCATCGACGGCGTCTTCGAGGATCCGGCGGGCGACGAGGGCTTCGAGCGCGGCGGATGGGTCGGGGCGATCAAGGATCGGCCGGATCTCCTCCAGCTTGCGCTCGATGACGCCCAGCGCGCCGATGCATTCCTGATGGGCCGCCGCACCTACGAATGGTTCGCTGGTCGCTGGCCGTCGAGGACGGGATCGCTGGCGGACCGGCTGAACGCCATCCCGAAGTACGTGGTCTCGTCGACGCTCGAGCGGCCCGCCTGGAACAACACGGTGATCTTGACCGGCACGCTGCTCGACGCCGTCTCGGACCTCAAGCGGCGCGTCGACAGGGACATCGTCCTGACCGGCAGCTCCCAGATCGCGCAGACCCTGCTCGAGCACGATCTCGTCGATGAGCTCCGTCTGAAGGTCTTCCCGGTGGTGCTCGGAGCGGGCCGGCCCCTGTTCGGCGACACGAGGTCGACGAAGCGGATGCGGCTCGTCGACGCCCGGTGCATCGACGGCGACACCGCATACCTGATCTACCAGCGGAGGGACTGAGGGATGGACACGACGATCTCGATACATCGAGTCGGCACCCGCGACGAGTGGCTCGCCGCCCGCGAGGCCCTGCTCGTCCGGGAGAAGGCGCACACGCGGCTTGGCGACGAGCTGGCGCGCGAGCGCCGCGCCCTCCCGTGGGTGCGCGTCGACCAGGACTACCGCTTCGGCACGGAGGGCAGCGAGCGGACGCTCGACGAGCTGTTCGACGGTCGCTCGCAGCTGCTCGTCTACCACTTCATGTTCGGGCCCAGCTACGAGGCCGGGGACGCCGTGAACTCGTCGATCGTCGACACGATCGACGCACTCCTCCCCCACCTCCACGCCCGCGACGTGACGTTCGTGCTCGCGTCCGGGGCGCCGATCGAGAAGCTCGCGAGGTACCGGCGCCGGATGGGCTGGCGGGTGCCGTGGGTGTCGACCTATGGCACGACCTTCAACGTCGACCTCGGCTTCTCGCACGCCGAGGAGGCGGGACGCGAGGTCGTCGAGGGGATGATCGGCAGCGCCGGGATCCCGCCGATCGTCGAGCACAACGCCCGCAACGCCGGGACAGACGCGGCCGGCTACATGACCGAGAGCCCGGGCTTCAGCTCGTTCGTCCTCGACGACGGCGTGCCGTACCACACGTACTCGACCACGTGGCGCGGCCTGGAGTTCCTGATGGGCTACTACCCGGTCCTCGATCACGCCCCGAAGGGCCGCGCCGAGGGCCCGGACGACTGGCAGCTCTGGCTCCGCCGCCACGACGAGTACTGATCGCGTCAGCCGGTAGCCTAGACGGCGTGACCAGGTACGTCGTCCTCCTGCGCGGCATCAACGTCGGCGGCAAGAACAATGTGCCGATGGCGCGCCTGCGCGACCTGCTCGGCGAGCTGGGCTATGCGGACATCACCACGTACATCGCCAGCGGGAACGTGATCCTGACGTCCGACCGCGAACCGGAAGCCATCAAGCAGGAGATCGAAGCCGCATTGCCGAACGCCTTCCGCCTGCACAGCGAGCGCGTCACGGTGCTCGTCCTCACCCGTGCCCAGCTCAAGGCCGTCGTCAACCGGAAACCGCCGGGCTTCGGCGAGCAGCCCGACACCTACCACAGCGATGCGATCTTCCTGATGGGGGTCGACGCGGCGACCGCGATGCGAGCGTTCGACCCGCGCCCCGGCGTCGACACCGTGTGGCCTGGCGACGGCGTGATCTACTCGCAGCGTCTGAGCGCAGAGCGCACGAGGAGCCGCCTGAGCAAGGTCATGGGATCGCCGCTCTACACGTCGATGACGATCCGCAACTGGGCGACGACGATGAAGCTGCTGGAGCTGGCGGGCTGACGGCCGGCTTGCCAGCGGTCGGGGTGGATCGCCTCATCGACGGGGCGACGCCGGACCGTTCGAACGAGCCCATGGGCCGGCCGATCGGGATCAGGGCGTAGGTGTGGATCCTTGCGACTCCCCTTCCAATGGGGGCCTTTGCGTCGGCGAAACCGTGAGAGTCAGCGGCGAAATCGCGAGAGTTGGCGACAACTCTCCGAGAACCGTTCGGACGGAATCCCGAGAGTTCACAGGCGACCTGTGAAGTCCCGCAGAAGTGTCCTTTGGCGCCGCCGGGTGTCGGTCAGCCAGTCGGTGGGATTGGCTTGCCCGGGAACAGTTGCCTGAACTGCTTCGCGTACTGACGCCTGCCCACGAGGCGCCAGAGCACCCTCACGGAGACGGGCAGGCCCGCGTAGAAGATCTTGCGGTCCGCGGGCGTGGAGTTCGCAAGGAGCGTCCCGAGTTGCGGCAGGAGGCGACTCTTCGGGATCGCGTCGACGCTGTGGTCGCCCATCGCCGTCCACTCCTCCGCGGTGACCACCCGCTCGGCGACCGGGACGACCTCCACCACTTCACGGCGCAGGTGCACCGTCAGCACACCGAGCATCCGCTCGTAGGCATCGGCCAACTGCTCGCCGAGCGCCGGCTCGGCCGTCGCGCGCCATCGGGTGAGGAGCGGAGCTGCCTCCCCGAGCAGCTCTGCGACCTGTGCGTGGTGCGCGCGCATCTGGCCGACGTGGAGCGCGCAGGCAGGAGCGCGCTGCTCGAGCTTGTCCCACAGGAACTCGTCTTCGCTCTCGTGATGCGTGTGCAGCGTCGCGTCGAGATCGGCGAGCCACTGCCCGACGAACTCGCTGCGCGCCATGTCACCGGGGGGAGTGCCGCGCACTAGTCCAGGCGCCACCTCGTATCCCCACAGGAACGCGTTGTGCAGGATGCGCATGTCGTCGCCGTTGCACAGCTTCGGCCCGTCAGGAACGGGCGGAGCGGTCTCACCGGGCAGGGAGACGTACTCCATGGTCATGAATGGACCTCCTGGGCTGGATGGCTGGTCCACAAGCCTATTCCACGATAGCCACCCCGACGCGACCACCAAGCTCCCCAGGCAACCCGACCGGTCCGTCGGAAACCGCTCGAGGACGAAATCTGAGGCGGCTGGACGTGATCTGAGGTTCTGGGGACGAAGAACTGGGATTCCTGCGGACGGAATCTTGGGACCTCACACGCGCGGGGAACTACGTCGGTCCGGCACCTCGCCCACCAGGACGTGCCGCCTTACGGATCCACCTCGCGTCGGTTCGTCGGCTCGTAGGTCCCGCCGACCTCCGCCGCGCGGGTGTCAGGTGTCGCGCGGCGCTCCGTCCGGCTGAGGACGAAGTCCCGAGTGGGAGCGTCCATGAAGTAGACGTAGCAGCCGCGGAGGCCGCGCGTTAGCAGGACGCGGTAGGTGCTCTTGACGAAGCGGGTGAACTCAGCGTCGGTGACACCTCGGCGGACCACCCGGTCGTGCGACTCCTCGCGTTGGCCGACCCAGCCGCCATCCATTGATCTGTAGACGAGGTCGGGTCCAAAGATGATGCCGACGTAGTCGAACTCGAAGCCCTGGGCCGTGTAGACGCAGCCAACCTGTTCGAGGCCCTCCTTGGCGCTCGCCCAGAAGTCTGAATTCGGGATCCCGGGCCCGAGCCGGCGCGCCCCGGCCTTGGCATTCCAGGGCATCGCCCAGTCCCCCACGGTGACGTCCGGTACGAGCAGGCCGGCCTCGTCGGGATCCGACCACGGCCAGCAGAAGCCGGCGACCAGTCGGGCTGTCGTTCCATCGGCGGCGCGAAGGCGAATGAGCCGCTCCAGCTCCCGGGCGTTCCCGATGATCCGGAAGTCGAAGTCGTCGTCCATGGGCCACAGGACTTGAGGCGTGCGACCGAGCTCGAGGGTGTTGTCGACCCACTGGATGAACGAGTCGGACCCGTTCGATCGGAACTGGGCTTCCAGCTTGAAACCACGGAGCTCGATCCCCCGCTTTGCGGCCGATTCGCGGATGAGGTCGGTGCTGCCGACCTCGCCCGGCCGAACGACCTGGAGATCGTCGATGAAGAACACTGATACCCGGCCGGCGTCGAGGATGTCATCGATCTGGGTCTTGCCCGAGCGTGCCTTCGCCGGTGTGAAGCGGCTCGTGCTCACGCTTCGGATCCGGTGCGCCTCGTCGAGGATGACGACGTCGAGCGGCTCGCTGACGTTCGCCGTATCGCGGAAGTACTTGAACAGCGCGCTCGCCCTGCCGCCGACGACCTTGCGGAGGTTCTCGGTGAAGGCCTTCGAGCCGGTCACGTGGAGGGTGCTGAGACCCCGTTCCGCCAGCTCGGCGACGAGGTTGACGGCAATCACCGACTTTCCGGTGCCCGGTCCTCCCTCGACGAGGAAGACGACCGACCGACTGTTCTGACCGGCGCCGCCGACCTCGTCGATGATCGCGTTGTAGGCGACCAACTGCTCGTCGAGGAGCGTGAACGCCGGCTCGTTGCGAATGACGCGGGCAACGTGGTCGAGCAGCCGCTTGTGAGGCTTGAACGCGGTCGCTGCGACCCTCTCGAGAATCGCTCCGTCGTCCGGGCCACCCACCCGCTGGTCGAGAAAGGTCGCGAAGGCATCCCGCTCGTCGCCCGAGAACGACGGGTTCGTCGCAAGGAGCTGCGCGAAGCTGGCGTGATATAGCGGCGAGAGTGGATCGTGCTGCGCGTAATGGAGGTAGGCGCAGGCGTCAAGGGCGATTGCGCCGTCGGAGAAGGCCGGGTGCGTGTCGATCAGGTAGCGCTGGTACTGGGCGACCTGGCGTGACGGGTGCAGGTGGTCGACAAGGCGGCCGCCAAAGTCCACCGTCACGCAGTCGGTGACGTTCGACCGGCCTACCTCCGTCCACTGCTTGAGCTCCACGACGACCGCCGAATCGCCAGTGGCTGGGCTCTGGCCGGTGATCAGGACGTCCAGGCGCCTCGAGGAGAGCGGCAACCTGACCTCGACGAGGATTCCCTGATCCGTCAGGTCGGCCAGCTGCAGCACCGTGGCCATCGCGCCGAGCGAGTTGCGCCACGACGTGACCTCGGACGGCGATGGCCGGTACCTGAACTCCTGGAAGAACCGATCGGCAAGCTGGCTCGCGAGCCGAGCCTGGGTCGCATCGCCGATGAACTGCTGAGTGGTGCCCTGGTACAGGTGCATCGGTCAGGACTCCCCTACCTCGGCCTTGCTGACGCGCTTCTCGAAGGCGTAGTGGGTGCCGGTGGGATCGGCCTCGTGGGGTGTCGGCTCCCCGAGCATCCGGCAGAGGTCGATGAATTGCTCCTGGGAGGCGGCCTTCTCCGTGGTCGTCACGCCGCGCCACTTGGCCGCGAACGCGCCCGGTGCGAGGCTGGGCTGGGTCGTCACGCTAGCCGATCACCGGCCGAGCACCGTGTCGATCCCCGCGAGCACCAGTTCGAGCTTGGCTGACGAGAGCCTGCCCACGCGCTCGATAAGAATCGACCTGTCCAGCGTCACGATCTGCGAGACGTTGGCCACTGAGTCGCGCGGCAGTCCCGTGGCCCGCGCGGTCAACCGGACATTCCCGGGCGCCGGCGCCCAGCGGAGGTTGCTCGTCAATGGAACCGCGACCACGGTGCGCAGCGTGCTCCGGTTGAAGCTGTCGCCCTGGACGATGACGACGGGTCGTCGGAAGCCGGGTTCTGAGCCGACCGGTTCGCCGAGGTCAGCCCACCACACGTCGCCCTGCGAGATCACCACTCCGTCGACTCGAGCACCTGGCGGCTGGCGGCCGCCACGAACGGCTCCGTCCCCTCCCCCACTTCGGCGACGACCCGGTCGAGCGCTTCTGCGACCTCGTCGGGCGAGTGACGGGCGACGTATTCACGAAGAGCGGCGCTGTAGACATCACTGCGCGAACGCTTCTCTCGACGGGCCAGTCGTTCTGCGCGCTCGAACACGTCATCGGGCACCGATACCGCGGTCTTCATACCCGGAGTATAACCCTGCCGTGTCAATTCAATGGCGCGCCGGTTGAACGGGCGGACCTCAGCCAGCCGCGGTCGGGTCCCAGAGCCGGACGCCGGTGCGCTCGATGTCGCGAACATTGCGCGTGACCAGGACGAGGTCGTGCACCAGCGCCGTGGCCGCCAGCAGGCCATCGATCGTGGGGATGGGGTCCGGCACGTTCAGGCTGCCCCAACGGTCGGCTGTGGGCGCATCGATGGGCAGCACGCGGTCGGCGAAGTCGCTCGTCAACCGGGCCAGCCACTGTTCAAGTGCCAGGGCGGACGGCCCGTCGCGGCGCCGGATCGACTCGATCCCCCGCCGGATCTCGCCCAGGACGAGGACGCTGGTGAACAGCTCTTCATCTCGAGAGTCGGCGAACCAGGCCCGGACTCCAGGGTGCGCCCGGACGCCCTTGCGGAGCTCCGAGAGGATGTTGGTGTCGACCAGCCAGGTCACAGGGACAGCCGAGGCAGGTCGCGCTCGAATTCGAAGTCCTCGTCGGCGCCGACATCGGGCATCGACGCAAGGGCGGCCTTGAACGAGGCGCGCTCCACGTCCTCGCGGAGGGCCGCCCGCAGGATCTCGCGATGCTCGGCTTCTGCGGAGCGCCCGTGCCGGGCCGCACGCCGCTTCAGGGCTCCCACGAGGTCCTGCCCGACATTGCGCACGATCAGCTGGCTCATGTCCTCACCTCTGATAGCGATGATAGCAGTCGCGCCCATCGGCCAGTGGAAGGGTGCGGTTCCGCTCCCCCACCACCGAAGTGTGGCGCGGCGTTGGCAGGGCGCCAGCGCAGCCCGCCGATCTGTGGGATGGTTGCTCACGCAACCGATCGCGGTTGAGCCCGAGGATCTCCGATGACCGACTACGCCGACTGGACGAAGAACCTGATCGCCGACATACGCGCCAACGGCCGTCCCACGAGTGGCTACTTCAAAGGGCGCCCGGTCATGGTCCTCACGACGACCGGGGCGAAGAGCGGCGAACCGAGAACGGCCGTGGTTGCCTACTCGCGCGATGGGGACGACTATGTCGTGGTCGGGTCGAAGAGCGGCGCACCCGAGGATCCGGCGTGGTTCACAAACCTCGTCGCAAACCGGGTCGTGACGGTCGAAGCGGACGGCCAGACCTTCCAGGCCAGCGCGACCGTCGCGGAAGGGGCTGACCGCGACACGCTATGGGACCGGCACGTGGCGGAACACCCGCAGTTCGCCGAATACCCTTCGAAGACCGACCGAATCATCCCGATCGCCCGCCTCAAGCCGCTCGCCTGATCGCGTTCCCGGCCGGAATTCGGCCAGACCGCTGCTAGGCGCCGCCGCCCATCCCGGTCGTGCCGTCGGACAAGACCGCCGAGATCAGGCCGAAGACGTTGTTGTCGGGGTCGAGCAGGTAGCCGACGCGACCGACGCCCTGCATGTCCTCCGCCGCCAGGGCCTCCGTGCCGCCGAGCTCGAGGCCGCGCCGCATCAGGCCGTCGACGTCGTCGACGCCGACGACGACGTTGCAACCCATGACCGGTGCGCCGATTTCCGGCTTCGGACCGCGTCGCGGCATCAGGCCTCCGTTGATGCCATGCCCGGCCGTGCCGGCCACGTTGCCGATGGCCCCGTCCCCCGTGCCGATCGCCCAGTACGGCGCTTCGCCCCATTGGGTGAACTTCCAGCCGAGAAGCTCGGAGTAGAAGTCGATGAGGCGCTGCGGTTCCGACGCGTGGATCTCGAAGTGCACGACCAGGTTCGCCATGGGATGCCTCCTTCGGTCTCGGGGTCCGGTCCGAGTATGGAACGGCAACCCGCAAAGATCCGCACGGCCTGAACTGCGCAAGTACTCCGCGGTCGCCCATCCGCGTTGACGCCGACCGTGCACGCCACGGAGACTGCTGCCAATGTCCGGCATCGTCATTTGCAACGCGCCAACGGCTTCGCAGCGGGAGGCGACGCACACACGGTGACGACGAGCGGCCTGCGCGCGCGGTCTCGTGCCGCCCTCGCATCGAGCGTCACGCTGGCCGCCTTCCGCGTTGCGGGGTATCCGGCACTGTGGCTGAGCGGCGCGGCGGCAGGCCTCGAGCGGTCGGCAACCATGGTGGCGATCGGCTGGATCGCGCTGACCACGACCGACTCGGTCCTGGCGGTCGGGGCGATCCTTGCCGTTCGAGTGCTTCCGGCCCTCGTGCTCGGCATCCCGCTCGGTGGCTTCGTCGACCGGCACGACCGTCGGTTCACGCTGATCATGGTCAACCTCGCGGCCATGGTCCCGTTGCTCTGGGCGGCTGCCGTGGCCGCGACCGGGACGCTGGCGGTGACCCAGCTGATCGTGTTGAGCCTCGCCCTCGGGGTGGTCGACACGCTCCAGGGAACGGCCACGCAGACCTACTCATTCGATCTCGTCGGGGCCGCCGGGGCGACGAATGCCATCGCGCTCGGCAACCTCGGGGTGTTCCTGGCCGGGAGTGTCGGGTCGATCGCCGGCGGTCTGGCCCTCGAACGGCTCGGGGTCGGCGCGCCGTTCATCCTGGCGGCGACCATGGCGGCCGTCGCGGCCGGGTGCCTCCTCGCCGGTGGCACTCGAGCTCGACGGGAACGGCCGGAACCGCACCTGGTCCCCAGTCTCTCCCGGTCAATGACGCTGATCACTCGAAATCGCCGCGTCGCCCTGATCGCGCTGGTGGTCGTGACGACCGAGATCCTCGGGTTCTCGAGCATCACCGTCTACCCGACGTTCGCGCGCGACATCCTGGACTCGAACGCGGCCGGGCTCGGCGCACTCGCTACGGCGAGGCAGATCGGCGCGATCGCTGGCCTGCTCGTACTCGCCCGCCTGGGCCTCGGCAGGAGCCGCGGGGGCCGCCTGATCCTGCTCGCCACGTTCACGATCGGGCTGGGCCTGACGGCGTTCGCCGCGAGCACGTCGTTCGCGCTCTCGCTCGCGGTGCTCGGGGTGGTTGGCGCGGCGATGGCGGGCGTCGACACCCTGGGCCAGACACTGGTCCAGCGGAACGTGGATGATGCCGAGCGCGGGTCGGCCATGGGGATCTGGTTCTTCGCGATCGGGTTCGGGCCGGTGGGCCTGGTCGGGCTGGGCGCGGCTGCGACCGCGCTCGGGGCGCCGGCCGCGCTCGCCATCAGTGGCGTCCTGCTCGCATCGTTCGCCCTCGGGCTGTCGCGCGTCAGGGCGATCCACGAGCTCGTCTGAGTCCTCATCTGCCGCGAGCTTCCTGGCCCTTGCGGGCTTTCTCCGCAACGGCGATCCGCATCTATGCGATGTCAGCATGCCGCTCCGTCAAGATGGACTGGTGATGGCGACGCCCGGCCCTCGTCGGTTGACCTGGAGCGAGGTGGTGGCACGGCGGCTTGCCCGTCAGGCGCTGGCCGCTCCGGCCACGGAACTCGACCCGGCCGGCGTCGCGCGGATCCTGTGCGGCGTCCACGCCCAGGTGCTCGGGGCCGCCGAGCTAGCCATCGGACAGCGACTTGCAGGAGCGACGCGAAGCGACGTCCAGCGGGCGCTCTGGGAACAGAGGACGCTGGTCAAGACGTTCGGCCCACGCGGCACGATTCACCTGGTGGCAACCGCGGACCTCCCGATGTGGACTGGCGCGCTGTCGGCCCTCCCGATGTCCGTGCCGCGGCATCCTGAGCCGGTCCGATTCGCCAGGGACGAGGCCGACGAGGTCATCGCTGCGATAGGTGACGCGCTGAAGGATGCGGAGCTCACGGTCGACGATCTGACACTTGCCATCCGCGAGCGCACCGGGCCGTGGGCCGTCGAGCGGACGATGGACGCGTTCCAGGACAGGTGGCCTCGCTGGCGGCAGCTGACGAGCATCGCGGCCCACCGCGGGGTGCTCTGCTTCGGGCCGAACAGGGGCCGGAACGTGACATACACCAACCCGCACCGCTGGCTGCAGGGCTTACGGCCGCTCGCCGGATCCGAGGCCGTACGCCTGCTAATCCTGCGCTACCTCCATGTCTTCGGACCCGCCTCGCCCGAACACTTCGCCAGGTGGCTCGCCATCCCGCCGCGCAGCGCGAGGGAGGCGTTCGAGGCGCTCGGCGACGAGCTCGAGCCCGTCGAGATGGACGGCAAGCGCACCTTCGTGGCGACAGGCGATGACGAGGTTCCTTCGAGACAGGCCGATGCGATCCGCCTCCTCCCCTACTTCGACCCCTACGTGGTTGCCGGGCAGCCCCGCGCACTTCTGTTCCCGGGGCCGGCCGCCGCGCGGGCGCTTACCCCGTCCGGTCAGGCCGGTAACTACCCGGTGCTTCTCGTCGATGGTGTCGTCGGCGGCGTCTGGCACCAACGGCGGTCAGGTAGGCGCATCGAGATAACGGTCGAGCCGCTTCGCGAGCTCACAACGGTGCAACGACGCAACCTCGAGGCGGACGCGGCGCGTGTCGGCGGGGTGCTTGAGGCCGAACCGGTGCTGGCGATCGGCACGGTGACGGTTCGTGCGCACGCCTGACACGAGTTGCACCGGCGGCCCGGAGGTCACTCCCCCGGTGATGCCGAACGTCGCCCGCCCGGCTGAAGGACCTCCGTCCGAACGGTAGTCTGACCATCGACGACAGGTCGCAGGGAGCGATGACCATGAAGCTGACCGCCACGATGATGCTGACCCTGGACGGCGTGTACCAGGGACCCGGAGGCCCCGACGAGGACCGACGCGAGGGATTCGACCGCGGCGGTTGGACCGCTGCGCACGCCGACGAGGAGATGTGGCCCTTCCTCACCTCGATGTTCGAGCGCGCCGATGCGCTCCTGCTCGGACGCCGCACCTGGGAGATCTGGGAGCCGTACTGGCCGAAGCACGACGCGGGAGATCCGGTCTCCCACGGCATCAACATCCTGCCCAAGTACGTGCCCTCGACCACGCTCAAGAACCCGGCATGGCAGAACACCCACGTCATCTCCAGCAACGTCGAGGCGGCCGTGCGCGAGCTCAAGGCGAAGCCCGGGCGCGAGCTCCAGGTCCATGGCAGCGGCGAGCTGCTCCGGTGGCTGCTCGAGCGCGACCTCGTGGACGAGCTCAACCTGAGGCTGTACCCCGTCGTGGTGGGCGACGGGCTGCGGCTGTTCCCCGGCCGCGGCCAGACGCACGACATGACGCTGGTCGAGTCGCGGTCGACGCCCTCCGGCGTGACGATCCTGACCTATCGACCGGCCGGCCGCGCAACCTTCGGGACCGCCGGCTGAGGGCGCAGCGCCTCGGCGCGGCGCCATTACCCACCCGGCGCGAACCAGTCGAGCACGCGCATCGCGCGGAGCGTGTTCCACCGGCTCGGCTTTCCCTCGCCGTCCTCCATCTGGAAGTGGGTTTCGCCCGCGTGGACGTTCTGGAGCGGCCAGCGCCCGTCGGGATCCCGGTTGCCCTCGACGACCCCGATCGCCTCCGCCATCCGCTCGTCGGGCGTGACCCCGGCGGCGCGCAGGTAGTCGAGGCCCCGCAGGACGTCGTAGTGCCACCAGGTCGGGAACGAGAACTGGAGCCAGGTCGGGTCGATCACCTCGCCGGTTGACTTCCGACGAAACAGCCGGCGCTCGAGCATGTACGCCTCGCCGCGGCGGCGTGCCGCGCGCACCTCCGCCGAGCCGCCGATCGCCCGCTCGTGGGCGAGCAGGCCCTCGAGGACGTTGATCGTCGTCCCGAACGACGACACCGTCGCGCCGTTCTCGACCTCGCAGTTCCAGCCGCCGTCCGGGAGCTGCTCACCGAGGAGGCGGGCGACAAGCGGCGTCATGTCCACGCCGAAGTACGAGCCGGTGTCGACGACGTTGCCGTTGATGCACGGCTCGACCTCGCCTTCGAAGAACCGGCTCTCGGCCCAGGGTGGGTTCCACCACGCGCCGTCCCCCCAGGTGACGTGCTCGCGGACGAGATCCACGGCGCGACGGGCCCGCTCGCTCTCGGGATCGAGGCCGAACCGCCGCAGGAGCTCCAGGACGTGAAACGTGTCGGTCTGGTCCTGCGAGAACGCGTTGCCGGCCCACAGGCCGTCCGGCGCCTGGAGCGCGAGCAGCCGGGCGCCCCAACCCTCGGTCGCAACCCGTGACCGCTCGGCGGCGATGATGTCCGCCGGCGCGTGGGTCAGGTCGCGCATCACCTGCCAGCGGATCGCGGGATCAGCGTCGAGCAGCCAATCGATGACGGTCATGTCGCCTCCCTCGCGCCCTCTCGGCCGGTCTCGGCAGTCTCGGAGCCCACGCCGTCTCGGAACGGCGGGCCGCTCGACGCTCCGCCCCGTGGCGGGACCCGGCGGTCGACCTACCCCTTCACCGCGAGGACATCGACGAGGCGGATGTCCGGATCCCTCGCGAGCAGCTGCGGGCCCGCCGTGGCCAGCGCGGCCGGGATCTGCCCCGAGAGGTGCGCCTGGCGCGCCGGTTCGTCCTCGAAGGCGTCGAAGATCCCGAACGTCGAGTCGTTGACGCGGAAGCCGTACCAGACCCGCGTGCCCGGTTCCTGCTCCACGATCGCCCGACCGCCCTTGACGAAGGCCTCGACCTCCGCCTCCTTGCCGGGCTTCGCCTCGACCAGGGCCAGGATTCCAAGGGTCAGTGCCATGACGTCCTCCTTGTCCACGAAGTCCACCGGCTCCGGTTGGGTGTTGACGGTAGCGCGTCTGCTCGATCCGGGGAATCGCGTCGTCAATGTCCAGCTCGACCGTGGCGCGGCGGGCCGCGGAGGAGGGCTTGACGGATCCGTTGTACAACCGTATGGTTGTATCAATGGACACCACATTCAACGCCGACCACGTCTTTGCCGCCCTGGCGGACGCGACCAGGCGCGACATCGTCCTGCGGGCCCTTGCAGGCCGCGAGGGCGTGGCCGAGCTGGCCGGGCACTACCCGATGAGCTTTGCGGCGGTGCAGAAGCACGTCGCCGTGCTCGAGCGCGCCGGCCTGGTCACCAAGGAACGCACCGGCCGCCGCAAGGTCGTGCGGACCAACATCGAGGGGCTCCAGCTGGCTCGAGGCCTGCTCGACCAGTACGAGGCGCTGTGGCGCGGCCGCGTCGAGCGCATGACCAACCTCATCGCCGGAACTGAGGAGGCCGACACATGACTGTCACGGCTGTTCGCAAGGATCCAGAAGCGCTGACGCTGACCCTTACCGCCGAGTTCGACGCGTTGCCGACGCGCGTGTGGGAGCTGTGGGCCGATCCGCGCCAGCTCGAGCGCTGGTGGGGTCCGCCGACGTACCCCGCCACGTTCACCGCCCACGACCTCGCCCCCGGCGGTCGCGTCGAGTACCACATGACAGGCCCGAGCGGCGACCAGCCGCGCGGCTTCTGGGACATCATCGAGGCCGATCCACCGCGTTCGCTCGTCTTCCGCGATGGGTTCGCGAACGAGGACGGCACTCCGAACCCCGACCTCCCGGGCACCAACGCCAGGGTGACGATCGAGCCCATCGCCGCGGGCCGCACGCGGATGTCGATCGAAAGCCGCTTCCCGAGCACCGAGGCGATGGAGCAGCTCCTGGCAATGGGCATGGAGGAGGGCCTCCAGCAGGCGGTCGCCCAGATCGACGCGATCCTCGCCGAAGGAGTCGCAGCATGACCACGATGATCGCGCCGACCACGCGCACACTCGATGTGCCCGGCGCCGTCCTGACCTACGACGTCCGGCGAGGGCGCCTCCAGCACCGTGCCGATGCTGCTGCTGATCGGATCGCCGATGGGCGCCGGCGGGTTCGCCACGCTGGCCGGGCACTTCACCGATCGCACGGTAGTGACCTACGACCCCCGGGGCGTCGAGCGCAGCACGAAGGCCGATCCGGCCAGCCCGTCCACGCCCCAGGAGCACGCCGACGACCTGCACCGCCTCATCGCCGCGCTCGACGCCGGCCCGGTCGACCTCTTCGCGAGCAGCGGTGGGGCCGTGAATGCACTCGCCCTCGTGGCAAGGCACCCCGAGCAGGTTCGGACGCTGGTCGCGCACGAGCCGCCGCTCGCCTCGATCCTCCCCGATCGCGAGGGCGCGCTCGCGGCTTGCCGTGCGGTCCATGAGACGTACCAGCGCAGCGGGTTCGGTGCCGGCATGGCGCGGTTCATCGTCGCCGTGGGCCACAAGGGGCCGTTCGGCCCGGAAGACGCCAGCCAGCCGGCGCCTGATCCGGCCATGTTCGGCCTGCCCGCGGATGACGACGGCGATCGGACCGACCCCCTCCTGGGGCAGAACATCATCTCCTGCACGCACTTCGAGCCCGACTTCGAGGCGCTGCGGGCGGCCCCCACCCGGATCGTCATGGCGGCCGGCGTCGAGTCCGAGGGCGAGATGGCGCATCGCGGGGCGGTCGCCGCCGCCGAGCGGCTCGGCTCCACAGCCGTGAGCTTCCCGAGCGGCCACGGCGGCTTCCTCGCTGGCGAGTACGGCCAGCGGGGCGATCCCGACGCCTTCGCCGCGAAGCTGCGCGAGGTCCTCACCGCGGGCGTGAGCCCGCCCCCAGCGATCGGCGGGATGGCAGGGTCCCAGGCGGGCGCTACCATCCGCCGATGGCATCACGCACCGAGCCGCCCTCGGCGACGAAACCCGGGGACATCGCGCGCCTGTATCACCGACTGAGCTCGTACGCCTACGCCCCGGGGGAGCTCGACCCGGAGCCCGCCGACCATCCGCTCGTCCGGCAGGATTTCGTCCGGAACCACCTGCCGACGTTCCCGGCGCCGTTCAAGATGTACCCGCCCGGGCTGCCCCGGGTGGCGTTGCCACGGGCGTGGACGTCACCGCAGATTGCCGCGACGTCGGTGCTCGCCGGGCAGGCGGCGCCCGCGTCGAGCCGGCTGGACCTCGCGCAGATCGCGCGCCTCCTGTACCTGTCGGCCGCCGTCGTCCGGTTCGTCGAGCGGTCTGACGGCCGCCGGTTCTTCTTCCGGACGTCGCGGTCCGCGGGTGGGCTCTTCCCGCTCGAGCTGTACGTGGCGGCCCGTGGCGTCGACGGGCTCGCGGACGGGGTTCACTGGTATGACCCGCTCCGCCACGGCCTCGTCCAGGTGGGCCCGCCGCCGGGTGGCGACGCGACGGCGATCATCGTGACCGGCGTGCCCTGGCGCACGGGCTGGCGATACGCCGAGCGGGGCTTCCGCCACCTGTACTGGGACGCCGGCACGACCCTCGCCCATTCACTCGCGCTGGCAGACTCGGCCGGGCTCGGTGCGCGGTTGTGGACCCGCTTCCCCGACGCGCAGGTCGCGCGCCTCGTCGGGGCGGACGGCGTGCAGGAGTTCGCGCTCGCGGCCGTCACGCTGGGTGACGGCGAGCCCGCCATCCGCTCGGAACGCGACTCGACGCCGGGGGCAGTTGCCGAGTCCCCGGTCGAGTTCCCGCTTGTCACGCTCGCGCAACGAGCGGGAGATCGCGACCAGCCCGGCGAGCCCTGGCCGCCCTCCCCTCCCCCGCTCCGTGCGCCGCCACTGTCGGACGAGCTCGACGGGGTCATCGCCGCGCATCGATCGACCCGCGTCATGGATCCGACGGCCCTCGTCGCGCGCGAGACCTTCGAGTCCTGCGTCGCGCTCGGCCTGCGCGGGTCGAAGCTCCCGAGCTTCGTTGCGGTCCACGCCGTCGAGGGTGTCGAGCCCGGGCTCTACCGCTGGCCGGACATGGACACGCCAATGCGGGCAGGCCTCCTGCGCGACCAGCTGTTCCGGGTCTGCTGGGACCAGGAGCTCGGGCGGGATGCGGCCTTCGTCGTGATCTCCGCGGTGGACCTCGACGCACTGGACGACCGCGGCTACCGCGAGGCCCAGCTCCAGGCGGGGCTCGTCGACGGCCGCCTGCACCTCGCCGCCTACGCGCTGGGGATCGGCGCCTCGGGCATGACGTTCCTCGACTCCGAGATCGAGGGCCTGCTCGGCGAGCCGCTCGCGGGCTTGCTTCTCACGTGCGTCGGCGTCGGTCGGCGTCCCGTCGCGAACCAGGTAGTGTCCGAAACTCGGCGGTTGACGCAGCGGGACGCCGATGGCCTCGCGGTGCGGTCGGTGGGCATGACCGACGCCGACATCCGGACGGTCATGCGCAGCCCAGAAGCACGCTGATGGGGAGCAGCTGTCTCGTCCCGATGAGCGTTCTGCGGCTCGTGGTGCCCAACGGCACCACTTTTCGTCAAGGCGGGCTCCCTGGAGTCCGGGGGGTATGCATACTCCCGCAACTGAGGCTTGGGGGGCATGGAGCCGGGTGGTTCCACCAGCGCGACGTCCTGAATTCGGTCGCCCAACCGACGCGCTGAGCCAGTGGCGAGACCGACCCACGTCCATCGCCGGGCGCGAAGCGCCCAAGGAGGTCGTGCCATGCGCATCGTCCGCTCCGTCGGCCGAGCTTCGCTGCTCGCTGTCGCCCTCGCGCTCGTGCTCGTCACGTCCGTCTTCGCGCACGAGTGCTACAACGCCAGTGCCTCAGCGCAGGGCGCCCTGAGCAAGGCGGAGCACTCGCAGACGTGGGTTCTGGCCGCCGACGTCCGCGAGATCATCTCGACCGGCGGCTCGGGCTTCTTTCCGGTGGGCAGCTTCCCCGTCCTCGACGCCTGCCAGCAGCAGGTCTTCCTCGGCTCCTACGCTCAGACCGGCTTTCCTCTCGTGTTCACCGTCGGCGGCAAGCAGGCGGTGGGCCAGGGCGGCGTGATCGCCGAGAACAACCCGAACATGGCCACCACGTTGGGTGGCAACGGCAAGGGGATCGACCATCTCGAGGCGACCGGAGATGCGATCCTTGCCGCCGTTGCCGACGGCTACAACGCTGCCTTCGCGAGCGGCTGCCCGTAGATCGAGCGTTGTCCTGAGCCCCTCCCGGGCTTCGACGGCCCCACCGCCGCGGTGGGGCCGTGCTCCAGGGGGAGCAGCCCCAGACTCGGCCCTGGTCCTCAGCGATGAGGGCAAGCCGGTCCGCCCGCATCTTGCCTCGTCGCAGCTTCGTGGTTCGCGGGCGCCTGTCGTTCCCCGAAGCGACAGATGCGAGCTGTGGAGGCCGGGTGCCTCAAGGCGACGGGTCCTGATCGAGGTCAGCGCATCGGCAGCCCCTTGCGACCCCGCGCGGGTGCGTGATCGGGGCCCCGGGTCACGGCGCCGTGGGCCTTCGACGTGGCAGCGGCCGACGTGGTCGCGAGGAACTGCGGCGGGACGCGGACGTGGGTCGCCTGCTCGAAGGCGTAGGCGAAGCCGTTCGAGTCCCAGGCGACGGGCGGCCGAGCCGCGATCGACGACACGATGGCGGCGAACCACCTCGAACGGGCCGGCGTGGGTGACCGATCCCGTGTCAAGCCTCCGACGCCAACTCGTCACGCCGCGCCCGCGCCCCCGCTCCCCTGCCCCGCCGTCGCGGCGGCCGTGGGCCCTCCAGCCCGGTGCGCTGCGCGGCGCCGGGCCATGGGACCGGCACGGAAACCGCAGGTGGCGCCCGTTTTGAGACGCGCGACGCCCATATACTCGGCGCCAGAGGGGCTGGGGTTCGAACGAGTGGCGCCAGGGTTGCATCCGCAGGAGCTGCGCCCGCAGGAACCGACGTCGGCGATCGGCGAAGCCTGTGCGTCCTGTGGCGAGCGCCTGCCACCACGCGCCCACTTCTGCCCCGCCTGCGGCTCAGCCGCCGCGCAGCCGCGAACGGACGAGCGCCGCCCGGTGACGATCCTGTTCGTGGACCTGGTCGGGTCAACCTCGCTCGCCGAGCAGCTCGATCCCGAGGACTGGAAGTCCATCGTGAATCCGGCGCTGGCTCGGTTCGGCGCCGCCATCGAACGCAACGGCGGGCACGTGGCACAGCTCCTCGGCGACGGCCTGCTCGCGTTCTTCGGGGCGCCGATCGCCCACGAGGACGACGCGATGCGGGCTGTCCGGGCAGGCCTCGACGTGATCGCATCCCTGGCGGCGGACCCGCCGGCAGGCGCAGGGCCGGCCGACGAGTGGGCCCGCGGGCGTGGCGGTTCCGAACCCGTGCGCCTGCAGGCGCGCGTCGGCATCAACAGCGGCGAGGTCGTCGTGGGCGGAGTGGGCGGATCGGGCCACAGCGAGTACCTCGCCGTCGGCGACGCCGTGAACGTCGCTGCGCGCCTGCAGTCGGCGGCCGCCCCGATGACCGTGCTCGTCGCCGAGGAGACGTTCCGGCGCGTGGCCGCCGAGGTTGACGGCCGCGCGCGAGGCCCGCTGAAGCTCTCGGGCAAGGCCGAGCCGATCCGGGCGATCGAGGTGGTCGGGATCCGTGATCGGCGGGGGCGGGGCCGGCCCGTCCGCTCGTCGGTTGCCTTCGTCGGCCGGACCACCGAGACGCGGAAGACTGGCGGCGGTCGCTGACGAGCTCCGATTGGGCGCCGGCGGCGTGGTGCTCATCCGCGGCGAGCCCGGTCTCGGGAAGACGCGGCTCCTGGCCGAGTGGCGCCGCACGTTCAAGGAGGCGGGAGCCGACCTCGAGCAGGCGGGCGAGGCGCGCCCGGGCGCGCGAACACGTGAGGCGTCGCCTGGATCCAGGTCGGCTGCCGGACGACCGGCCGTGACCTCCCGTACGACCTCGCGGCGGGCCTCGTCCGGGCGGCCGTCGGGATTCCGGACGGGGCCTCGCGGGTCGCGGAGCGTCGCATCTTCCGTGCCTCGATCCGCGGCGCCGTCCGGTCCGCGCCCGCCCTGCCGTGGCGGGACGCCGCTCCGCTCCTGGCCTGGCTCCTCGATCTGCCGCCTACGCCTGCCGAGCAGCGAGCCTTGAGCGGCCTGGAGGGGCGCGCGCGGCAGGGCCGTGCTGCCGCCTCGCTCCGCTGCCTGCTCGAGGCGCTCGCGCTTCGCGGGCCGCAGGTGATCGTCATCGAGGACATCCACTGGATCGACCCGTCGAGCGCAGAGCTCCTCGCGACGGCCCTCCCCTCGTCGAGTCGCTGCCCCTCCTCGTCGTGCTCACCGCGCGGCCCGAGGAATCCCCCGCCCTGCAGCGCCTCGAACGTGCGTTCGGCGGGCTCGATGGCCAGCGCGTGGTTCGTCTCGATCTCGGCCCGCTCGATCCCGTCGACCAGTCCAGCCTGGCCGAGCGCCTGGCCGGTGACGCGATCCCCGCCACCCTCCGCGACCTCGTGGTCGAGCGCTGCGACGGGAACCCGTTGTTCATCGAGGAGCTGCTCGAGGTCCTCGTCGAGCGTGGCCTCCTGCGGCGCGCGGCGGGCGCCGGATCCGGACTCGAGCTCGCCGAGCGGCCAGGTCATGCAGATCCCGCCAGGCCTCCACGGCCTGCTGGTCGCGCGGTTGGATGCGCTGCCCCCGCCGGTGCGGCGGCTCGCGCTGATCGGCGCGGTGGTGGGGCGCAGCGCTCCCCTGGCGATGCTCAGGGCGGTGGCGACCGAGGCCGGCGACGCGGACGCCGCGGCCGTGGTCGATCCGGTCAGCGACTCCGGCGGGCTGCTGGCCCTCGAGGGCGATCGTGGAGCGCTGCTGTCCTTCCGGCACGCCCTCGTCCACGACGCTGCCTACTCGCTCCTCGCCAGGGCCGAACGGCGACGCCTCCACGGCCTGGTGGCGCGGCAGCTCGAGCTCGAGGCGACGGACCGCGATGGCCTCGCGGATGCCGGGCCGACCCTGGCTCGCCACTTCCTGCTGGCGGGCAACCACCCCGCGGCGGTCAGGTACGCCCGGGCGGCGGCGGTACGGGCTGCGGCCGACTATGCGAACGAAGAAGCGATCGCCCTGTACGGCATCGCCATCGAGGCGACCCGCGAGCTCCTCGCGGGGGCGGCAGCCGGCGACGCGGCTGGGGCGGCGGCCGCTCAGGCCCACGCTGCGGCACTCCAGATGGATCTCGCCGAGCTCCTGCGCGCCGACAGCTGGCTGCTCATGGTGGGTGGTCGGTACGCCGAATCGGAGGCCCTCAATCGCGAGGTGCTGACCCTGCTGCCACCGGCCGCGCACGTCGATCGTGCGCGCGCGCTGGTGCGGCTCGCGTCGAGCGCGGACAACCGGGCCGACCACGACGAGGAGGAGGCGCTGCTGCTGCAGGCGGAAGCGTCCCTCGAGACCGTGGCCGAGCCGCGCGACGAACGCTGGTGGGAGGCGTGGATCGAGGTCCGGTCGCAGCGGGTCGGGTTTGCCTACTGGTTGAACCGGACCGACGAGCTCGCGGCGCTGCTGGCGTCGCTCGATGAGCCGGTCCGGTTGCATGCCTCGCCGGACCAGCGGGCGGCGCACGAGCACAACTATGTGCTCTACCTCCATCGCCGCGATTCGTTCGGCCCGTCGGCGGAGGTCATGGCCCACGCCCGGGCGGCCTTCGAGGCGGATTGCCGGAGCGGCAAGCGTGACGCGATCGCCTGGGCCGACTTCATGCTCGGATTTGCGCAGCTCTTCAACACCGACGTCGCGGAGGCGATCGAGCACCTCCGGCGCGCGCTCGACGGCGCACCGGTCATCAGCGACCGGCTGCTGGAGGCGCGCGCGGCCACGTATCTCGCGATTGCCCTGCGGCTGGCCGGTCGCGCGACGGACTCGGCTGACATGACGGAGCGGGCGATCGAATCGAGCCGGCGGCTCGGGATCGAGCAGTACGTCGCCGCCGGGATCGCGAACCGCGCCTGGCTCCGCCTGCGAGCCGGCGACGTGCCGGGCGCACGCGAGCTGGCCGAGCAGGCCGAGGCCACGTGGCCCCCCGCTCCCCCGCTCCCGCTCCGCTGGCTGGGCCTCTGGCCGGCGATCGCCGCGGACGCCGCGCTCGGCGAGGCGCGCGGCGCCCTCCCCCGCGTCGCGGTGCTGCTGAGCCCCGGGCAGTGGCCGCCGGCCGCACCGGTCGCGGCGGCTCTTCGCGCATTCCAGTCCGCTGCCGACGATCTCGCGGCGGACCTTCGCCTGCCCCTCGAGGCGGCACTCGCACGGGCGCGGGAAGCGGGCTACCTGTGAGCGGCGCGCCCTCGGGGCCCGTGTTGGTCGTAGGCGCGGGTGGTCGGGTCGGGGGCCGCGTGGCCGGCCTGTTGCGCGACCGAGGCCTGGCGGTTCGCGCGCTCGTGCGGCCCACGACCCGGGTTCGTTCCCCGGCGCCTCGCGGTGTCGAGCGAACCGCGGGTGACCTCCGGGACCCGAGGTCGCTCGCTCGGGCGGTCGACGGCGCCTCGGCGATCGTCATGACCGCGACCGGGGCCCGTGGAGAGCCGGGCGACACGCCCGACTTCGTCGACGACGGCGGGGTCCGCGCACTCGTGGCCGCCGCCGCGCTGGCGGGCGTGCGGCGCATCGTGGTCGTCACCGCCGCCATCGCCCATCGCGACAGTCGCCACGAGCTGCTGCGCGCCAAGGCCGCCGCCGAAGCGCACCTCGCCGCCAGCGACCTCGACTGGAGCGCGGTCGCTCCCGAGATGTTCACCGAGGTCTGGGTGCCCTCGATCGTCCTGGACCCGGCGCGCCGGGGCCTTCCCGTCCGCCTCGTGGATGGCGCACCGCTCTGCCCGCTCATCGCCGGCATGGACGTGGCAGCCGCGGTCGTCGCCGCGCTGGAGCAGCCGTGGACGATCGGCAGACGACTGGTGATCGGCGGGCCGGAAGCGATCGCGTGGGAGGACCTCGTCGAGCGCTGGTCGCGTCGCATCGGGCGCCCCATCGAGGTCTGCCGCCTGTCGCCGGAGGAGGCGCAGGCTCGAGGGGACCACCTGGCGCTCCTGCTGGAGCACGCTGATGTGCCGCATGTCGAGGAGCTCGAGAACGCGCGGCGACTCGGGATCGCCCTGGTGTCCGTGGACGCGTTCCTCGCGGCGCAGCCGGAGCTGAAGGTGGCAGCGTCGCCCGCGGGGACCTTGTGAGCCGCCGCGGCCGGCGGGATCCGCTACGGCGAGCTCGGGAGCGATTGGTCGTACCAGCGCAGACACGCAGCGCGCGCATCGTGTTCCAGCGGCTGGGCTGACCATCGCCGTCGATCGTGAATGGACGGCGCCGGCGTGGTGTGTTCCAGCAGCCACGTGCCATCCGGTCGCCGCTTCGAGCGGACCACGCCGATCGCCTCGTCCAGCGAGGGTCGGGCCGATCGCGCGAGCCCGCCGATCCATCGGTCGACTGCTGGTGCGCCAGCAGATCCTGCCAACCGGGGCTTGCGTGCGGGCGGTAAGGTGGCCTCGTGCCCACGGCCGGCTTGCCGGCCACGTCGGCCCTGTCGGGATGAGCCCCATCCGGCGGTCGACCGATCGATGAGGCCACCCGTGCGCCAAAGATCCCGGTTTCGTCCGGCCGCCCTTCGGCTCGTCGTCGTCGTGCCGGCCCTCCTCGCCTGCTTCCTCACCTTCGATGCGACGAGGCCGACCGACGCTCGAGCCGCCGATCCCGGCATCCACGCGCTCGCCCATCGGCGCCCGGCGCCGTCGCACGAGGTATACGGCTACCTGCCGTACTGGCAGCTCGACGCAGGAACGGAACGACGACTCGCCTTCAACCGGCTGTCCTCGATCGCCTTCTTCGCCGTCCCCATCGGTCCTGATGGCGCCCTCGATCGGGGCGCGATCGGGTATCGGGCGTACGTCAGCCAGGCCGCACGAGCGGTCACGAATGCCGCCCATGCCCGGGGCGTCCGCGTCGTCCCGACCTTTCAGCTCTTCGACGGCTCGAAGCTGCGCTCGCTCCTTGACCATCGCGCGGCCCAGGCGCGCTTCATCCAGCAGGCCCTGGCCCTGATGGGCCGCCGGGCAGCGGATGGCGCGAACCTCGACGTGGAGCCAGTGCCGGCCTCCCTGGCAGCGGAGTTCACGGCCTTCGTGGGGCGGTTCAGCCGCCAGATGCACCGCCGGTTCCCGGGCTCACAGCTCGCCGTCGCGACTCCGGCGATCGTCTCGGACCGGCTGCTCAAGGGTCTCGAGCCGGTTGTGGACCGCTTCTTCGTGATGACGTACGACTACCACTGGCAAGGATCGCGGCTTCCCGGAGCGGTCGCGCCGTTGAGCGACGGGCCCCACAACGTCGGGAAGACGATCCGCAACTACCTGCGCCTGGTGCCACGGCGGAAACTCATCCTGGGCGTGCCCTTCTACGGCTATTCGTGGCCGGTGGTCCAGGCCGGCGGGACCTGGCGCGTGCGCTCGAACCCTGCGCGCTGGGGCGGCGTTCGGGCCGTCACGTACGCGTCGGCGCTCGACTGGCTGACCCGACACCCCTCGGTCAAGGTCCATCACGACGCGGCGACGGGATCGTGGTTCCGGTACCAGGACCGGGCGAAGAAGACCGTGCGCCAGGTGCACTTCGAGGACGCCGCGTCGGCAGCGGCGAAGTTCAACTTCGCCATCGCCAACGGTCTCGCCGGTGTCGGGATCTGGTCGATGGGGAACGATGCCGGCTACGGCGGCATGGCCCAGGCGATCCAGCGGACCTTCGTCCATCCGATCCGCCGGATCACCGCCAGGACGACGGTCCGTCCGGTGCGCCTCGACCGAGGTGCGGTCCGGCTCGACGCGTCCATCGTCCTTGGGGACCGGGGGTCACGCGCCGAACGCGGAACCCTCACGTGGCGGGTCGCTGACCCGCGGGGTCGGACGATCGCGTCGGGGCATGGCGTGGAAGCCCTGTACCCGGGCGACACGATCCGCGCGCGGATCGCGGTGACGCTCGGGCGCGCATCGGCGCTGAGGGCGGGAACGTACCTCCTGATCGTTCGCTTCACCGTCGGGTCGTGGACGCCCGTGGCCTCGACGGTTCGATTCCGCCAACCGTACTGAGCGCACCGCCGCGCGGCTGGCCTGGGTTGTTCGCCCGTCGTACGCGACCGGCGCGCGGGGTGGCGGCACCGGCCGATTGCTCTACCCGGATCGCAACGCCATCTCCAGGAAGGCGAGCACGTCCGCCCGCTCATCGATCAGCTTGCCGACCGGCTTGCCGACGCCGTGGCCGGCGTCGGTGTCGACCCGGATGACGATCGGCGCCTCGCCCGCCTGCGCCGCCTGGAGCGCCGCGGCGAACTTGAGGGAGTGCCCCGGCACGACGCGGTCGTCGTGGTCGCCGGTGGTCACGAGCGTCGCCGGGTAGGCGACGCCGGGACGCACGTTGTGGAGCGGCGAGTAGGCGAGGAGCGTGCGGAACTGCTCCGGGTCGTCGGCCGAGCCGTAGTCGGCCGTCCAGCCCCAGCCGATCGTGAAGCGGTGGAAGCGGAGCATGTCCATCACCCCGACCTCGGCCACCGCGGCGCCGACGAGCTCCGGGTGCTGGGTGATGGTTGCACCCACCAGCAGGCCACCATTCGAGCGTCCGCTGATCCCGATCCGCGAGGGCCGCGTCCACCCCGATGCCGCCAGCCACCGGGCGCAGGCGGCGAAGTCGTCGAAGACGTTCTGCTTGTTGGCCAGCCGCCCGGCGTCGTGCCAGGCCCTGCCGTACTCCCCTCCCCCGCGCAGCGCCGCGACGGCGAGCAGGCCGCCCCGCTCCATCCACGCGAGCCACTCCGGCTTGAACATCGGGCCGATCGGGACCTGGAAGCCGCCATATCCGTAGAGGAGCGTGGGCACGTCGCCGCTGCGGGCGACATCGCGGCGGTGCGCCAGGAAGAGCGGTACCGGCGTCCCGTCGCCGGACGTGACGAACACCTGCTCGCTCACGAAGTCGTCGGGATTCCAGGCGAAGGCCGGCGGTCCCACCGGGCGAACGGCTCCGTCCGCCATCGTCACGGCAAGCAGCGACGGCGGGGCGGAGAAGGTCATGAAGGTGACGAACAGCTCGTCATCGCGGACCCGTCCGGCCATGTCGACGATCGTGCCGATCCCGGGCAGGGCCACGTCGACCACGTGGCGCCCGTCGAGCTCGAAGATGGCCAGCCGGTGGTGGGCGTGATGGAGGTACACGGCCGCAAGACGGCTCCCGACGAGGCGCACGCGCTCGAGCGCATCCGCGCCCTCCGGGATGATCTCGCGCGGGTGGTCGGGGTCGGAGAGGTCGACGGCGACGACGCGGCCGAGCGGGGCGTCGCGGTCGGTCAGCAGGTAGAGGGTCTCCCCGACGGTGGCGATGTGGGCGTAGTGGGCGTCGGCCGCGTCGAGGAGCGGGCGCACGATGGCCGCCTCGACGCCGGCCGCGAGGTCCGCGACGTAGATCCGGTCCTCCGGGTCGCTGCCCCGCCAGACGCCGAGCACCAGCAGCCGGCCGTCGTCGGAGACCTCGGGCTCGTAGCCCCATTCGGGCTCGTGCGGCGTCGCGAAGACGAGGTGGTCGTCCGCCGCGTCGGTGCCGAGCCGGTGGTAGCGCAGCTCCATGTCGCGGTTGGGCGTGTCGTCGGCCGCGCCGCCCGGTGGCTGGGGGTAGCGGCAGTAGAAGAAGCCGGCGTCGTCATGCGTCCACGCCGCCGACGAGAACTTGCTCCAGGCGATCCGGTCGGGCAGGTCCTGGCCGGTCGCGACGCGCCGCACACCCCAGGTGCGCCAGTCGGAGCCCGCGTCGCTCGTGGCGCAGGCGACGAGCTCGCCGCTCTCGGCGACCGCTACCGCCGCGAGGGCCGTGGTGCCCTGCTCGCCCAGCCGGTTCGGGTCGAGGAGCACCGCGCCCGCCGCCACGGGCCCATCGGCCGTCCAGAGGACGTCCTGGTCCTGGAGGCCCGTGTTCCGGAGCTGGAACCAGCGGTCGCCGCGCCGCCACGGAGCGCCCGCGCGCGGGAAGTCCCACAGCTCCGCGAGACGCTCGCGGATCGCGCGCCGAGCAGGGACCTCGCCGAGGACGGCCTCGCTCAGCGCGTTCTGGGCCGCGATCCACGCGCGCGTCGCCGGCGCGTCGCCGTCCTCCAGCGGGCGGTACGGATCGGCGATGGGCGTGCCGTGGTAGTCGTCGACCTGGTCGGCGATTGGGGGCGGAGGGTACGTCAGCCCGGGCATCAACCCAATCCTACGGTGCCACCACGCCGGCGGGTGCCCGCCGGACAGCGCCGCGCGATCATGGCAGGATGCCCGGGTGGCGACCTTCCCGGCGACCGACACCGCGCTTACGCACATCCTCGTCGTCCGCGATCCCACCCGCTCGCGCGCCTGGTACGTCGATGTCCTCGGCGCGTCCGTCTTTCGGGAGTACGGGGCATCGGTCGTCCTGAGCTTCGCCGGCGCCTGGCTCCTCCTCGTGACCGGCGGCCCGCCCACCGACGACAAGCCCGGGGTCACGCTCGCCCCGCCCGACGATCCCGGCCGTCGGGACAGCCTGTTCACGATCCGCGTCGCTGACTGCCGGGCGGCGTACGAGATCCTGGTCGCTCGCGGCGCGTCGTTCCTGACGCCGCCGGTGACACATACGTCCGAGACCCGCTGCTTCTTCCGCGACCCGGACGGCCACCTCTTCGAGATCAGCGAGTACCGGCCGGACGCCTGACGGCGCGGATCGGCGCCTCGACCGAGCCTGGGGCGGCGGCTCGACCCGGTCTCGTCGGCGCCGCCCGCCCGGTCCGGCTTCGTTCGACCCGTCAGAGGCGCCGAGCGCGGATGCGACGCCGACGCAGGGCCTCTCGGTCGCTCTCCCGCGGCACGACGCTGATCGACCCGTCCTGCTCGAGCACCACGAGCCGCGCGTCCTCGACCCGCTCGAGCCCGTGCTCTCGCAGCGCGGCCGCGAGGTCATCCTGGTCGAGGTCCTCGGCCCGTACCGCGCCGTCGAGCCAGCTGCCGTCGCGAGCGAGCACGGTCGGCTCGGGTTCGAGCAGGCGCCGCACCCACGGCACGCGTTCCCGGGCCATGGCCGTGAGCCAGTTCAGGGCGAAGATCGTGGCCAGGATGACGATGCCGCCCGCGGCCGAGGTGTCGGTCCCCGTCATGGCCGGCTGGAGGGCATTGGCCGCCAGGAGCAGCAGGGCGAGATCGAAGATGGTGAACTGGCCCAGCTCCCGCTTGCCGAAGACCCGGAGGATCGCGATGAAGACCAGGTACACCACCGCCGTCCGGGCGACCAGCTCCAAGGGGTGGACTCCGAAGACAAACACGGCTGGTGTCCTCCGCTGATCGCCTGGTCGGGCACGAAGTCGGGACCGCGACAACGCTACCGCCGCCGGGAGCGCTCCGCGGGCCGCAACCGGTTGTCGCCAGCGCCGTTCGCGAAACCGGATCAAGATGCCCGTCGTAGGGACGTCTGTCCGCAGCATGGGGGTGACGCATGGCAGGACTGTCCGCGGCGCGCATGACGCCGGGTCGATCCCTGGCCCGCCTGGCGGCGATCGGCGCCGTCGTCGGGCTTCTCGCCGGCTCAGTGGGGACCGTGGCGGCGGCCGCGCCGGCCAGGTCGCTCGGCCACCAGTCGACCGCGAAGATCACGCGGATCGGCACCGCCCACCTTGGCCGCAGCAGTGGCGCCACGGCGCCCACGGTCGACCAGACGCAGCCCGACCCGGAAGAGGCCCAGGCCGCGCTCGACAAGCAGATCCCGAACTCCATCAACGCCGCCCGCGTGCCCTCGGCGCACGTGCCGCGGCCGGCCGCGCTGCCGGTGATGGACGCGACCGGCGGTCACGGCTTCGACGGCCTCAATCACTTCCTCCAGCGCACGGCAGGCACTGGCGCGTTCACGAACACCCAGTTCTCCCTGGAGCCGCCCGACCAGGCGTTGTGCGTCGGCGCCGGCTTCGTCGTCGAGAGCGTGAACACCGCCATCCGCGTACGAGATGCGGCCGGTACCAGCCTCTCCGCGGTGACCCCGCTGAACGCGTTCTTCGGCCTCAAGCCGGAGTTCGTCCGCCCCAGCGGGCCGTTCGGCGAGTTCACCTCGGATCCCAAGTGCTTCTTCGACCCCGACACGGGCCGCTTCTTCGTCTCGCTTCTCGAGATCGACACCGACCCGGTCACGGGTGACTTCGGCAACAGGTCCGAGACGCTGCTCGCGGTCTCGCAGACATCGGACCCCACCGGCGCCTGGTACCTCTTCTCGATCGACACGACCGATGACGGGACGAACGGCACGCCGTCGAATCCGGGCTGCCCCTGCTTCGGCGACCAGCCCCTGATCGGCGCCGACGCCACCGGCTTCTACATCAGCAACAACGAGTTCCCGATCCATGTCGCCGGGTTCAACGGCACGCAGCTCTACGCGATGAGCAAGGCCGCGCTGGCCGCGGGGACGCTGCCGACGGTCGTCCACATCGGCAACCTGACCCAGGCCGAGGGCCCGGACTACTCGATGCAGCCGACGACGACGCCGCCAGGTGGCGCGCACGCGACGGCGAACGGCGGGACCGAGTACTTCCTGTCGGCGCTCGACTTCAACGGCACGCTCGACAACCGGATCTCGCTCTGGGCCCTCAGCAACACGAGCAGCCTGGCGTCGGCCACGCCGTCCGTCGCGCTGAGCCAGACCATCGTCGGCACCGAGGTCTACGGCCAGCCGCCGGCGATGCAGCAGCGCAAGGGGTCGGCGCCACTCGACGAGGTCCTGCAGGGCAGCCTCGGCGTCAGGCTCGGCCTGGTCGCGAAGCCCGCGACCGAGCACTTCAACGTCCTGAACAGCAACGACGACCGCATGAACCAGACCGTGTTCGCCGGGGGCAAGGTCTGGGGCGCCGTGAACACCGTCGTGAAGGGACCCAACGGGGTGGCCCGGACCGGGATCGCCTGGTTCATCGTGACCCCGTCGGGGAGCGGCACATCGCTCTCCGGGACGATCGCCAACCAGGGCTACATCAACGTGGGCAACAACAACGTGGTGTTCCCCGCGATCGCCGCCAACGCGGCGGGCAAGGGCATCGTCAGCTTCACCCTCGTGGGCCGGGACTTCTTCCCGGGCGTCGCGTACGTCCGGGTCGACGCGGCCCATTCGCCGGCGGCCGTGAGCGTCGCCCGCTTCGGCTCCGGGGCGGCCGACGGCTTCACCGGCGAGGTGAGCCAGGACCCGGGCGACCGCGGCGTCGAGCGCTGGGGTGATTACGGCGCCGCCGTGGCCGCTGCCGATGGTTCGATCTGGTTCGCCAACGAGTCGATCAACCAGTCCTGCACCGTCAACCAGTTCCTCGCCGACACCTCGTGCGGCGGGACCCGGACCATCCTTGCCAACTGGGGCACGTTCATCGGACAGGTGACCCCGTAGCCGCGGGGCCGGCACGACCGGCCTCCCTGCCCGCCTCGAACGGAGAGCCGGCCCCCAGCGGGGCCGGCTCTCGCGCGTCGACCGGCGCGCGGCCCCGGCCGCCGGCACTCGCCCCAGACCGCTGCGCGCAGCCCTCAAGGCGCTCGAGCTGCGCCCGGACGTAGGCCGGCGTCGACCAGCGCCTGTGCCCCGCAACGTCAGAAGTCGCGGCGCCCGACGAACGTGGCCTCGACGCCCGGACGGGTGAGCTGGTAGATGGCCAGCCGGTGGCCGCCGGGAGCCGCTGAAGGAGTGGACCGGGCCCTGGGGGATCTCGAGCGTCCGGCCGCGGGTCCAGCCGCGGCCCTCGAGATCGGACGTCGCCGCATCGAGGTCGTGGACCCGGTAGACGAGGATCGGTCGATCGCCCTCGAGGTGGTCGGCAAGCAGGATCCGCGGCGGATCGACCGTCAGCTCCACCATCGCCACTCTCGTGTTCATCGCCTCGATCGCGAAGATCAGCCGGCCCCCGAGGACCTCCGTGAAGTAGCGAGAGTCGGCCGCGACATCGCGACTGGGCATGTAGATGTAGTCGAGATGCTCCAGCATGCGCGCCCCCTTCGACCTCGGATCATCGCCATTTTCCCGCACCTGGAGGGACGGCGCCCCCGGGGCTGTGGCGCCCGCGGCGGCGGCGATCCGTAACATCGCCGGCCCCGACGGCGCGATCCCCACGGCTCGGTATCCTGACCGGCAACCGCGCCGTGCCGCACGTCGCCGGCAAGGCCGCCTCCCTGGTGCACCTGCCGGTCGCGTTCCCGCGGGAGGACGACGCGAGAGTCGGAGGGTGCCTGGGTGACGCGACGGGGCCTCGTCCTGTTCGGGCTGATGTCGATCATCTGGGGAATCCCGTATCTCTTCATCCGGGTCGCGGTGGCCGAGATCACGCCGGCCACGCTCGTGTTCGTCCGCACGGCGATCGCCGCGGCCATCCTGGTCCCGATCGCGCTCCTGCGCGTCGACCTCCGTCCCGTGCTGCGGCGCTGGCGCTGGGTCGTTGCCTTCGCCGCCGTCGAGATCGCCATCCCGTGGGTGTTCCTGGGATCCGCCGAGCAGCAGATCTCGAGCTCGCTCGCCGGCCTGCTGATCGCGGGCGTCCCGCTGGTCGGGGCCGCGATCGCGATTGCGAGCGGGGGAACCGATCGCCTCGGACGGACGGGGCTGCTCGGACTGCTCATCGGGCTCGCCGGGGTCGCTGCGATCGTCGGCGGCGACTTCCAGGCGTCCGACACCATCGCGCTCCTCCAGGTCGGCGTCGTGGTCGTCGGGTATGCCCTCGGGCCCGCCATCCTGTCGCGCCGCCTGGACGGGCTGCCGTCGATCGGGGTCATGGGCCTGTCCCTTGCGCTGTGCGCCATCCTGTATGCCCCGGTCGCGGCCGCCCAGTGGCCGGCGGCGATGCCCTCGGCGAACGTGCTCGCCTCCGTCGCGATCCTCGCCGTCGTCTGTACCGCGGCCGCGTTCATCCTGTTCGCCGCCCTCGTGGCGGCGATCGGCCCGGTCCGCTCCACCGTGATCACGTATGTCAACCCGGCGGTCGCGGCCGTGCTCGGCGTGGCCGTCCTGGGTGAGACGTTCACGGCGGCGATGGGGATCGGGTTTGCCCTCGTGATCCTCGGCTCGACGCTCGCGACTCGACCGGCGCGCGCGGGGGCCAGCGGCACGTCCCGGTCGGCACGGTCGGGGTCATCGGTTGGCGTCGGCGCGCCGTCCCGCCGGGGATCCGCGGCGACGGGCAGGACGATCGCCCCGATCGCGGATGCGGACGACAACGCGTGATCGCGTCCGGGACGGCTCCCCTGCCGGGCGACGCCCGAGCGGGCGGCCGCGATCGCAGCTGAGGCTCCGCGTCGCATCGCCAGCCCATCCGTGGCAGGATCGGTGGATGCCATTGAGCGGCGACTACGCACCCGGGACTTCCGCCTGGGCCCGCAAGCAGGCCGAGCTCTATGAGGCCACGGGCGGCGCAGAGGGTGGCGACCTGCGGGGGCGTCCGATCATCGTCCTGACCTCGGTCGGCGCGAAGACGGGCAGGCTGCGCAAGACGGCGCTGATGCGGGTCGAGCACGCCGGCGTCTACGCGGTCGTGGCGTCGAAGGGCGGCGCCCCGAAGCACCCGGTCTGGTACCACAACCTGGTGGCCAACCCGATCGTCGAGCTCCAGGACGGCCCATCGAGGCGCGACTACCGGGCCCGCGAGGTCACCGGCACCGAGAAGTCGACGTGGTGGGCGAGGGCGGTGGCCACGTGGCCGGACTACGCCCGGTACCAGGCGAAGACCACGCGGGAGATCCCCGTCTTCGTCCTCGAGCCGATCGAGGCCGCGACGCCCACCTGACGCGAGGCTCGACGCGGGCGTTCCCGCGCGGCGCTGAGCCGGCCAGCGGGCTGCCCGGGCGGCCGATGTCGAACCCCGCCGACGCCCGGCCGACTGTCGTCCTCAGGAACCGGCGCCCGCGTCGCCGGCCTCGCGAACCGTCGGGCTCTGCTGGACGGCCCAGCTGTTGCCGTCGGGGTCGTCGAAGAAGAGGAAGGAGTTCCAGTCTCCGCCCGGCCCATCGACGAAGCCGGTCCCGTCGTGGTGCTGGACGGCGGATACGGGCACGCCGCGCGAAAGCAGATCGGCCCGCGCGGCCACGATGTCGGCCACCGAGAGCTGCAAGCCCTTCAACGAGCCGGGCTCCATGTGGGCGAGCCCCGTGCCGATGGTGACCGAGCACCCCGAGCCCTGGGGTGTCAGCTGGACGACCCGGAAGCTCTCGCTGGGCGCCATGTCCACGTCGACGTGGAAGCCGACCTGCTCGCTGTAGAAGCGCTTGGCCCGGTCGACGTCGCTCACGGGGACGACCACGACCTCGAGCTTGTACTCCATCATCGCCCCCTCCCCGACTCGACCGGCGCGAGCCGCTCGATGAGCTCGTCCAGGCGCTCGTAGCCCTCGTTGACGCCGCTCTCCATGCCGGCCGCGACCATCGCGTCCCGGGCCTCGACGGACTGGTGGACCGATCGTCCTCGGACGAGCGTCCGTCCGCCGCGGTCCTCGAACGTGATCGAGTCGAGGGCGACGTGGCCGGGTGCACCCTCGTACTCGAAGGTCTGCACGATCCCGTCCACCGACGGCGCACCGTGGAACACGCCGTGGAAGCCGTGCTCGGCGCCGCCCGGCTCGCGCTGGACATAGCGCCACGTGCCGCCGTCGCGCACCTCGAAGCGGTCGATCTCCGTCGTCAGACGACGTGGCCCGAGCCACTGCACGAGCAGCTCGGGGTCCGTATGGGCGCGATACACCAGCTCCCGCGGGGCGTTGAACTCGCGGGCGAAGTCGATGATCGGCACGCCCGGATCGGCGGTGATGGTGGTGGTGGTCATCGCGTGGTCCCCCTTTTCCGACCGCCCGGCGGCGATCATTCCTGGTGATCGCCCTGCAGCGCCGCGAGCAGGGCGTCGAGACGCTCGTGACTCTCGTCCCAGAACGCCTGGTAGCGCGCCAGCCAGGTGGTCGCGTCGCGGAGCGGCTCGGCCTCCAGGTGGCTGAGGCGGGTCGTCGCCCGCCGGCTGCGAGAGATCAGCCCTGCCCGCTCGAGCACCTTCAGGTGGCGAGAGATGGCGGGCTGCGATACGGAGAACGGGGCGGACAGCTCCGCGACCGTCAGGTCGCCGCCGGCCAGGCGGGCCAGGATGGCCCGTCGGGTGGGATCGGCGAGGGCGCCAAAGACGGCGTTCAAGGGCTCGGTCGTCATTCATAACCAATCTGTTATGGAGTGGCGTCGGTATTGAACAACGCGGGCCGTTGCCTGTCAACCCCCGACATCCGGCGCCTCGCCGGGGGGCGCATCCGGCCCGCCTACCGCGTCCGGCGCCGGCCGTCGGCCCGCCGGGAGGTGACGGAGAATCGCGATGTCGCGGCCCCACCTGGTCGACAGAACGAAGGCAGAACAGGACGAATGCCTAACAAAGAATGGGTCATTCGTCGCTTCCACCATGGAACGGAAGGTTCCAGGATAGAATGCGCGCAGGAATGCCGGACACGTGTCCGCCTGCCCCTCGCCTTGTGGTTCGCGCTCACCTCCTGGGGTCCACGCTCGTGATGCTCGTCGTGCTGGTCGCGGTCGTCGCCGTCGTCGTCGTCGCCGCGCTCCGCCAGGACTCCGACGCGATGCTCGATCGCGTCGATCCGCAGCTCTGGCCGTACCTCCACCACCACTGATCGAAACCGCGTTCGCGCGGCTCACGCTCGCGGTCGACCATCGTCGGCCGCGGGGTTCTCGACGTTGACGTGCCCCTGGACCGCTCAGCGGAGGGTGGCGAGGAAGCGGAACACGGGAATCGCGGTCGCGTAGCCGTCGGCAAGCAGGTCGGGCAGGTCGGCCGAGCAGACCTCGGCGTCCGACAGGTGCCGCCCGAAGACGACGTCCTTCCAGCGGAACATGTCCGCCAGGGGATGATCCTGGGGATAGCCCGGCGGGATCCGCTTGAGCGATCGTGGGTACGCACGCCGCCGAACCAGGCGACGAACGCCGGCTCCTCGATCGCCGCCTGGACGCGGTCCGGTGACTCGACGATCGCCCGCCGCAGGGCATCCAGGCGCGGCTTCTCGGCCATCCACATCCCCCCGCCGGCGTACATCTCGCCCGGCTGGAAGTTGAAGTAGCCGCCATTGCCATGGGCGCCGGCGTCGGCCGCCTCGCCGGCCCCGCCGGTCGCCTCCACCCAGGGGAAGGTCGCGCCAAGGTGCGTCTTGTAGGGCGACTTGTCCTTGCTGAACCGCGTGTCACGGTAGATCCGGAACGGCGAGCGCGCGGGGTCGGCCTGGAGCGGGATGCCCCTGGCCGCGAACCGCTCGGCGAGGGCCGTGCACAAGGCCGCGAGCGGCTCCTTGAGCAGCCGCTCGTACTCGCCCTTGCGCGGCGCGAACCAGGCACGGTCGTTGTTCCGCGCCAGGTCGGCCAGGAACTGGATCGCCGCCGGCGTGAAGCCGGCAAACGATGGAGCCTCAACGGCCATCGTGCACCTCCGGCTGGGGCCTTGAACCGCCCGCCGCCACCCCGCCTTCGCGTTCGACGGTGCGAGCGATGGGCGCCAGCGTACCCTCTTGCTCCCGACGTGGTCCGCGCACGGACGCCCGTGCCGCGGAGCCCGCGGTACGACAGTGGGTCGACCGCCGGCCCGAGCCGCTACCATCGCCCAGGTGACACCGCCGCGAACGCCGCGACCGGACGCCCCGCTGCTGGGCCGGCGATCTCTCAATCGGGCGCTGCTGGCTCGCCAGCTGCTCCTGCGCCGGGCCAGCATGCCCGCCGAGGCGGCGATCGAGCACCTCGTCGGCATGCAGGCCCAGCAGCCGCTCGACCCGTACACGGCGCTCTGGTCGCGGCTCGAGGACTTCCGGGCGCAGGAGCTGGCCGACCTGCTCCTCGAGCGGCGGGCCGTCCGCGCCGTCGCGATGATGCGGACGACGATCCACCTCATGACGGCGCGCGACTGGCTGGCGCTGCGGCCCGTGCTGCAGGACGTGCAGGCGCGCGGCTTCCGGACGGGTAGCCCGTTCGGGCGGAACCTCGCCGGCCTCGACCTCGACGACGTGGTCGCCGCGGGTCGCGCCCTGCTCGACGAGAAGCCGCGGTCGGTCGCCGTCCTCGGGCGGCTGCTGCAGGAGCGCTGGCCCGAACGCGACCCGGCGTCGCTGGCCCAGGCCGTGCGCTACCTGCTGCCGCTCGTCCAGGTCCCACCCCGCGGCGTCTGGGGCAGGGGCGGGCTGCCCCTGCTCGCGACCGGAGAGGCCTGGCTCGGGCGCCCGATCGGCGCCGAGACGGCGCCCGACGGGATGATCGTCCGCTACCTTGCCGCCTTCGGCCCGGCCAGCGTCATGGACATCCAGGCGTGGTGCTGGCTCACCCGCCTCGGTCCGATCGTCGAGCGCCTGCGTCCGGGCCTCCGGACCTTCCGCGACGAGGACGGCCGCGAGCTGTTCGATGTCCCCGACGCGCCTCGGCCCGATCCGGACACGCCCGCGCCGCCACGGTTCCTGCCGACGTACGACAACATCGTCCTCTCGCACAGGGACCGGCGACGCATCCTCGGCGACACGTCGACGTGGATCGTGGAGGGCGGCCAGTTCGACCGGATCTTCGCCCGCGGCTCGGTCCTCGTCGACGGCTTCGTCGGGGCGGGCTGGCGCGTCGAGCGCCATGCCGGTCGGGCCTCGCTCCTCATCATGCCCGCCCGACCGCTGGCACCCGCGGACCGGGAGGCGGTCGAGGCGGAGGGCGAGCGACTGCTCGCGTTCCTCGCGAGCGAGGCCGGCGACCGCGACGTCAGGTTCGTGCCGCGCTGACGCCCGGGCGTGGGCCACCGTCCACGCCCGGGGAAGGCGGCGCCGTGCCTACGCCCCCACCGGTCCGGCCAGCGCCCGGCGGAGCGCCGTCGAGATCTGTCGCCGGCGTGACGGCTGCGCGGGCACTTCGAGCGCCCGGCCGGCCTCCGGCGGCACTCGCAGGGCGCGCCGGTCGTCATCGGCTTCCTCGTGACGGCGGGTCATCCGGTCCGCCGTGAGCAGGTACAGCGTGAACGGTTGCATCGTGGCCCCCTGTCGGTGCTGACCGGCCGCGGGCGCGGCCAGGGGGCCAGTTTCGGATCGGGCCCGCGGTTCCGACATCGGGCAGGGCCTTATCGGGAGGTCGTTTCCGGCCTTATTCGGCACCGCTGCCGGCGATCGCCCGCGTGGCGCAACCCGTCGTCAGGCATCATCCGTCCATGCCCGACCCGGCCGAAGCCGATCGCCGCCCGCCGTCCGACGAGGGCCCGGCGCCGGAACCCGCCGCGATCCCGGCGGGGCCGGCCCCGCTGGAGCCAAACGCGTCGCCCTCCGCTGTCGACGCCCCCCTGTGGGCGCGAATCCGGCCGCTGATCGCCCTCCACGTCCCCATCACGGTCTGGCTGCCGGCCTACCCGCGCGAGTGGCTGCGGCCCGATCTCCTCGGTGCGCTTACCTCCTGGGGGGTGATGGTCCCGGTGGCCATGGCGTACGCCGCCCTCGCCGGCGTCTCGCCGGAGTTCGGCCTGATCACGGCATTCGCGGCGATGGCCGCCTATGCGGTGTTCGGCACGAGTCGCCACCTGAAGGTCACGACGAGCTCCACGATGGCGATCATGTCGGCCTCGGTCGTCGCCGGCTTCGCGGCCACGAGCGCGAGCGAGTACCTGGCCCTGAGCGCTGCCCTTGCCCTCGTGGTCGGCGTCATCCTCGTGGCGGCCGGAGTGGCCCGCCTCGGGTTCATCGGCGACTTCCTCGCGAAGTCGGTCATCACCGGGTTCATCTTCGGGCTCGCCATCACGATCATCATCGGGCAGCTGCCGAAGCTCCTCGGCGTACCTGCAGGTTCCGGGGGGACGATCCCCCAGCTGGCCGCCCTCGTCGAAAACATCCCCGAGACGGACCCCTGGACCCTCGCCGTCGGCGCGTCCGCGCTGGCGCTCATCCTGCTGCTGCGGGCGATCGCGCCGCGCGTTCCCGGCCCGCTCGTGGCCCTCGGGCTGGGCATCCTCGCAACCACCGCATTCGACCTCACCGCCCACGGCGTATCCGTGGTCGGCGAGGTGGCCACGGGAGTGCCGCTGCCGGGCATCCCCCGGATCTCGCTGCTCGACATTCCCTACCTGGCCGCCGGGGCGGCCGGCATCGTCTTCCTCGCGGTCGGCGAATCGCTCGGGGCGGCCCGCGCCTTCGCGATGCGCCACGCGTACGAGATCGACGCCGACCAGGAGCTGATCGGCCTCGGGGCGGCGAACCTCTCCGCCGGCCTGTTCGGTGGCTTCACGGTCGACGCCAGCCTCTCCCAGTCGGCCACGGCCGAGGTGGCGGGGGTCAAGTCGCAGCTCGCCTCGCTGCTAACGGCCGGGCTCATCCTGGCGACCGTGGTGTTCCTCGCACCAATCTTCAAGAACCTCCCCAATGCGGTCCTCGGGGCGATCGTCATCGCCTCTGTGCTGGGGCTCATGGATGTCTCCGAGCTGCGTCGCTACGCGGCCTCGCGGCGGACCGACCTGTTCCTCGCGCTCGTCGCCCTCGTCGGCGTGATCACGACGACCGTCCTTGTCGGGCTCGGGATCGCCGTCCTGCTCTCGCTGAGCATGCTGCTGTATCGGGCGAGCCGGCCGTACGTGGCCGTTCTCGGCAAGGTCGGCGACTCGCACGCCACGTACGGCGACCTGGAGCGCCACCCGGACGCGACGTCGATCCCCGGCCTCCTGATGCTCCGGATCGATGCGCCGCTCTACTTCTTCAATGCGAACGTCGCTCGCACCACGGTCCTGGCCGCGGTCGCTCGGGCCGATCCCCGGCCGGCCGCGGTCCTGCTCGACATCGGGGCCACGGCTGACTTCGACGTCACCACCGCGGACGCGGTCCGCCAGCTCCTCGGTGACCTCCACGACCAGTCGGTGGACGTCCTGCTGGCCCAGGTGAAGGGCCCGGTGCGCGACCGCATGCGTCGCAGCGGACTGATGGAGGCCGCCGGCGAGGAACGGGTGTACCTGTCGGTCGCCGCGGCGGTCGAGGACTTCCGACGGCGGACCCCGGGAGCGACCCTCGGGTGATTCCGGGCTGAGCCTCGAACGTACACCCGACCCTCACCCCGGGCGCCGCGGTGCCGTCCCCCGGGCCACGGCGGGCGGCAATGCCGGGTCGACACCCGATGTTCGGCTCGCGCCGGAACTCATACGATCGAAGTGCACTTATCGCCCGGCCGGGCGACATCGGTCGGAAACGCCGGGCGGCCACGGGGGGAGTCATGACACCTGCACATCGCCTCGCACTGATTGGAGTTGCGGCCTGCGTCGCCATCGCAGGCTGCGCGCCCGCGGCCGCTGCGCCGGCCGCGTCGACATCTGCCGCGTCGAAGACCGGAGGGGTCGCCACCATCAAGGTCGCCGAGCAAGAGTTCAAGATCGAGCCCGACGCGACCACGGCCGCGGCGGGGTCCACCACCTTCGAGGTGAAGAACACGGGGACGATCACGCACGAGTTCGTGGTGCTGCGGACGGACGCCTCGCCCGCCTCGTTCAAGAAGGACGACGACGGGACGGTGGCCGAGGACAGCGGCGGCAGCGTGTCGGTCGACGAGATCGAGGACATCGCGGCCGGATCGACGGAATCCCTGACGGTCAGCCTCGCGCCGGGCAACTACCTCCTGATGTGCAACCTGCCCGGGCACTTCCTGGGCGGCATGGCCACCAAGCTCACCATCACCGGAGGCTGACGACCGCGGATCGCGGCGCCAGCAGGGGGGCCCGCCAGGCGACGGGCCGTCGGCGCGGCCGGCGGCCCGTCGCCCTTCGTGCCGCACCGCCGCGCGGGCCGCCGCCGTCAGGAGCCTCGTCGCCCCCGCAGGCGGGCGACGAGGCGCTCGGCGACCACGTAGCTGCGCCCGCCACCCATCACGAGGACCACGTCGCCCGCCTCGACCTGCCCGGCCAGCCAGTCGGCCGTCGCCTCGACGCTCCCCGGCGCCACCGCCGGGACGTTCGCAACACGTGTCACCGCGTCCGCCAGGGCCTGCGCCGACGTGATCGTCGTGTCCGGATCGCGCCCGGCATGGACGTCGGCCACGACCGCGCGGTCGGCCGTTCCCAGGACGGCCGCGAACTCCCCGAGCATCGCCGCCGTCCGGTGATACGTGAGCGGCTCGTAGACGCCCCACAGGCGACGGCCGGGATACCGGTCGCGGACGGCCGCGAACGTGGCCGCGATCGCGGTGGGATGGTGTCCATAGTCGTCGAGGACGACGACGCCGCCGACGTCACCCTTGAGCTCCAGGCGGCGACCCACGCCCGGGAACGTCGCCAGGCCCGCGACGATCGAGTCGGGAGCCGCTCCAGCGGCCAACGCCACGCCCGCCGCGATGAGGGCGTTCTCCGCGTTGTGCCGGCCGGCGAGCGCGAGCACGGTCCGGCGCGGACCGGCCGGATCGAGGCCGTCGATCTCCAGGCTCCCCTGCCCTGCCATCCATCGCCAGCGCGCGACCAGGGGCACGGCCGCGCCGGCGCCGGTCCGCAGCGCCGCGAGCCGGACCGCCGTCCCCGCCGGGTCGGCGTCCTCGCCGACCACCTCCGCCGCGACGAGGCGTCCCGGCCAGTCACGGAGGCCGTCGAGGACCTCGCCCACGCCCGGGTCGCCGGCGTTCGCCACCACGACGGTCGGAACCGAGCCCACCGTCGAACCCCGGATCCAGGACGTGAACGCGGCGACGACGGCGGCCCGATCCGCGAACACGTCCGGGTGGTCCCAATCCGCATTGAGGAGGCCGATGATGCGCGGGTCGTACGGGTCGAAGTTGCCGGCGTACTCGTCGGCTTCCACCACGAACTGGGGACCTCCGCCGACGCGGACCGTCGACGGACGGCGCGTTCCCGTGAGCTCCGCCGGCAACAGGGCGCCCACGAAGGCCGAGGGATCGAGGCCCGCGGCCACGAGGAGGTGAACCACCCATCCGGTCGTCGTGGACTTACCGTGCGTGCCGGCTATCCCAATGAGTGACTGGCCGCGGGTTGCCGCACTGTCGGCGATCAGCTGCTGCAGGCTTGAGACGGGTACCCCGTTGAGCCGGGCGGCCGCGAGCTCGGGATGGCCGGGCGCGATCGCCGTCAGGGCCTTGCTCACGGCGAGGCGATCAGCGAGCACCCGGTCCGCGGCCGCCACGTGGGTCGGGGCGTGCTCCCACGAGAGGGGAATGCCGGCGTCGGCCAGCGGTTGCGTGTACTGGGACGGTCCGCCTGCATCACACCCGGAGACGGCCGCTCCGACGAGATGCGCGTGGAGCGCGGCTGCCGCCCCGGCGGCGCCGGCGGCGCCGACGACGTGGATGCGCTCGCCGGGTCGCAGCGCCCGGGCGGGACGAACCGGCTCGAGGCCGGCGCCGATCTCGGACGCCGGCCGTCGGGTCACGCCTCCGACGGGTCCTCGCCGGGCGTCCCCGCCTCCATCGACTCGAGGACGGGGACGACGCTCGGCGCGTCGCGACCCGGCTCGGGCGGCGGGCTCCCCGCAGCGTCGGGGCGGCCCGCAGCAGGCGGGCCACTGGCAGTCGTCCTCGGCCGCCAGGCCATCGCCGGCGTCCGCGGCAATCGGGCCATCGGCCTCGACCGCGACCGCCGCCGGCCATGGGCGTCGGCGACGGCGTGCGCCAGCGTCGGCGTCGGGAGGTCGTCAGCGGCAGGCCCCGCGTCGTAGACCGCCTGCGCCTCGGCCGCGAGGACTTCCGAGGCATCCGGCAGGGCGCCGTCAACCGTCCCACTCGAGCGGTTCGGCCACGTACGGTTCGGACTCAGGCGGCACCTCGGTCGGTGGCTGAGCGGTGGGTCCGGGATCGAGAACGTCGGCGAGGTTCGTGGAGCCGGGCCCTGGCAGCGACCGCCTCGCCCCCGTCATCCGCGGCCACCGGGGTGCCCGCGATCTGTCCCGGTCGCTCGTCCTCGATGCGATCGACGCTGACCCAGCGCGGATCGACGACGAGGTGGAGGACGGTCGGCCGGCGGGCCGCGAGGGCGGCGCGCAGCGCCGGCTCGAATGCCTCGTCATCCTCGACCCGGAACCCGGCGGCCCCGAACCCGGCGGCGACCTCGGCCCAGTCCACGGGACCGAGCTCGGTGGCGACGGGCGGCAGGCCCCGGCGCGCCTGGTGGTCGAGGATGGTGCCATAGCGGGCGTTGTCGAAGACGAGCACGAGCGGGCGGGCTCCTTCCCGGACGGCGGTCTCGAGCTCGGCGCCGGTCATGCCCATCCCGCCATCCCCGACGAGGGCGACGACCGGGCGACCGGGCGACGCGAGCGAGGCCGCGATCGCGGCCGGGAGGCCATAGCCCATGGCTCCGGCAGTCGTGCCAAGGTACGTTCCCGGGCGGCGCAGCCACAGGCCGCGGGCCGCCCAGCCGCCGAAATGGCCGGCGTCCGTCGTGATGATGGCGTCGGGCGGCAGGATCCGCTCCAGGGTCGCGACCACGCGCCCGGGGTGGACGCCGGGGCCTTCCCACGGCGCCGAGTCGACGATCCGCGCCGCCTCGTAGGCCGCCCGATCGGCCGCGTTGGCAGCCCGGCGACGTTCGAGGGAGGCCATCGCAAGGACGCCGCCGCCGAGCACGCGGCGGGCCTCGCGGACGAAGGTTCGCGCGTCGACGGCCAATGCGATCGTCGGGGCGCCCGGGGCGGCGTGGCCCCCCTGGGGCTCGATGTCAACGTGGGCCCATCGGGCACCGCTCGCCGGCACCGACCAGCCGTGGGATGCCACCTCGTTGAGGCGGCAGCCGAGAACGAGGACGGCATCGGCCTCGAGCAGGCGCGGGTGCACCGTCGAGGCCGCGAAGTAGCCGCTCATCCCGAGGTAGAGGGCGTTGTCGTTGGGAAAGACGTCCGGGCGCCGCCAGGCGGCCACCACCGGAACCTCGGCGAGCTCGGCGAATCGGACCAGGTCGGCGGTGGCCCGCGAGCGCAGGACGCCGGCTCCGGCCAGGATCACGGGCCGCTCCGCGTCGAGCAGCAGGTGCAGGATCCTCCGGGTCGTGGCGGGATCCGGCTCGGGAGCCCGCGAGGGGCCGAGGACGGTGGCCGTGGCCACGCGCCCCGGATCGACCGGGGCGACCTCGTCGAGCAGGTCCTCCGGAAGGCTGAGCAGGACCGGGCCGGGGCGGCCGGTGGTCGCCCGACGGAGGGCCTCGTCGAGCACGCCCGGCAGGGCCGCCACGTCGCGCACCTCGCGAGCCCAGCGACACAGGCCACCGAGGGTCGCGACGAGGTCGACCTCCTGGAACGCCTCGCGTCCGCGCGACGCCCGCTCGACCTGGCCGACGAGGGCGACCAGGGGGACCGAATCAGCATGGGCGGCGTGCAGCGCGATGGCCAGGTTGGCAGCGCCGACGGCCCGCGTGACCAGCACCGCTGCCGGCCGCCCGGTGAGGGCGCCGTGGGCGACGGCCATGAACCCGGCGCCCCCTTCATGGCGGGCGGCCACGACGCGGATGCCGGCCGCGGCCATCCCGTCGAGAAGGGGCAGGAAGCTCTCGCCCGGGACGGTGTAGGCGATGCGGATGCCGGCCGCGGCAAGGATGTCCGCCACGAAGCGGCCGGCGGTGCCCTCCGATCCGGTCATCTACTTGGCCACGCCGGCCGGCAGCGAGGTCACCATCAACCCGACGACGACAAGGATCACCACGAGCACGAGGACGAGCCGCAGGATCGGCGATCGCGAGAGCACGTCACTCCCCTTCCCTACCGGTAGTTCGTGAACTGGAGCGGCACGGCCTCGTCGAGCTCGCGCAGCCGCGCGATCACCTTCTGCAGGTCGTCCTTGCTCTTCGCCGAGACGCGGACCGCGTCGCCCTGCACCTGGCTCTTCGCCTTCGGGAACTCGTCCCGGATCATCCGGGTGATCTTCCGCGCGAGCTCGTCGGGGAGGCCGCGGCGCAGGTCGACCCGCTGGCGCACGGTCATGCCGCCGGCGGGCTCGATCGGCCCCCAGTCGAAGATCTTCAGGGACAGGCTGCGGCGAATCGCCTTCGACTCGACGAGGTCACGGATCGCCTTCGCCCGCAGCTCGCTGTCGGTGTGGATCGTCAGCGCGTCCTTCTCCTGCGTGATGTCGGCGAGGGCGCCCTTGAAGTCGAAGCGCGTGACGATCTCCCGACGAGCCTGGTCGAGGGCGTTCCGCAGCTCCTGGGCGTCGAATTCCGAGACCACGTCGAACGAGAACTCCCCTGCCATCGGCTCCTCCGTGCGGGCCGCGCGCGGCCGTCTGGGCTCCGCCCAAGTATGGCGCCCGGCGCGCCTCGCCGTCGCCCGGAGGCTCAACCCGGGGCGGACCCGCCGCCGATCACCCGCTCGAGGAGCAGCAGCAGGGCCGCTCGGGCGCTCGATGCCTTGTTGTCCTCGCGGTCCCCGGACCAGGTGAACCGTCGAACCTGGCCTCCGGCCGCGTCGGCGACGGCGACGTACGTGAGGCCGATCGGCTTGCCGGCGGTGGCGCCTCCGGGACCGGCGATCCCGGTCACCGCGACGCCGACGTCGGCGCTCAGGAGGGTCCGGGCTCCCTCGGCCATCGCCAGCGCGACCTGGGCGCTGACGGCGCCGTGGGCGGTCAGGACGGCCGCCGGGACGCCGAGCATCGACCGCTTGGCCTCGTCCTCGTAGGCAATGAAGCCGCCGGCCAGGTAGCCGGAGGAGCCCGGCACGTCGGTCAGCGCATCTCCGACGCGACCGCCCGTGCAGGACTCGGCGAGGGCGACGCGCAGCCCGGCCGCGAGGCAGGCGGCCTGCACCTCTGCGGCGAGCTGGGCGAGATCCGGGGCGGCCACGGGGAGCCCGTCAGTTGGAGGCCTTGGGCGCCTTGCCGGGCTCGATGCGGAAGGTGCCGGGGTTGGCCGCCGTGCCGAGGGCCCCGTACGAGGTGCCGTTGACGGTCACGTACGTCGTTGACACCTTGCCGGTCCGGATCTCGATCAGCTTGGTTCCCTGGAACGTGAGCGTCTTGCCGGCCGTGAACACCTTGCCGCCGGCGCCCGTCTGGGGGGAGACCACGCCGTCGATCCAGACCTTGAGCCAGGTTCGCTGGTTCTTGATGTCGATGACGACCGTGAGGCCCTGGTAGGCGACCGTCACGTTGCGAGTCAGGGTCGTGCTCTTGCCCTGGTCGCCGAGCGCGGCCACGGTGATCGTCCAGCGACCCGCGGTGAGATCGACGGCCGTCGAGAACGAGCCGTCTTCGGCCATCTTTACGTTGGCCGATGGGATCGCGGCCGGGGTCGCTGCCGCCACCGCGCCCTGCCCGGGCGCCGGCCCGACGTACGCCGCCGAGACGGAGACCGAGGTCGCGTCGGTGGCCGTGCCCGCGACCGGGATCGCGCCGTTCTCGACACTGAGCCCCTCCTCGGGCGACGTCAGGACGAGGGTGGGCGCCGCGACCTGGGCGAACGGCACCGTGATGACGATCTGGACGGGAGCCACGGCGCCCTTGCCGGTGCTGGTGTCGATCGCCGTGACGTCGAATCGGTTATCGCCCCGCCGAAGATCCACGACGGTCCGCCATACGCCGTCCCCGCCGGCGAGGACCCGGCTGTCCTCGCGCCCCGGGGCCTTGATCGTGACCTCGCCGTTGGCGATCGTGGTGCCGCGCAGGGTATAGGACGTGGTCTCCTCGGCGACCACCGTCACGGCGGCCGCCGGGTCGGTCACGGCGAGCGGTGGCGGCTCGGAGAAGCGGAGGAGCTGGAAGCCGATGTAGGCGATGATGCCGAGGGCCCCCAGGGACACCAGTGCAGCGACGATGATCCCTGGTCCGAGGACCAGGCCGCGCCGCGGGGCGTCGATCGGCCGCGGCACCACGATCGAGGGCTCGACCGGGACCTCTCCGCGCTCGCGGCCCCACGCCGCCAGCACCTCGTCGGCGTCGAGCCCCAGGTAGATCGCGTAGTTGCGGAGGAACCCCCGCGCGTAGACGCCCGGCGGGAGCTCCTCCCAGGCCCCGCGCTCCATCGCCGCGAGGTATGGGCGGCGGATCTTCGTCTCGCGCTCGGCTCGCAGGAGGTCGACGCCCTTCGCCTCCCGCGCGGCGACCAGGCGGTCGGCCAGCCGCTCACCGGGCGCGGCCGGGCGCGGTTCCTGTCCGCGGCTGCCGTCGCCCCCGCGGGCCGAGGATCCCAGCGGTCGGGCGTGCTCCCGAGTCGTCAATCGTCGTCCCCGTGCTCGTCTGCCCTGGCGCGTCCGGCCCCGCCGTCACGGCGAAGCACCTGGCGCGCGTTCGAGCCGTCGAAGGCCCCGATATAGCCGCGCGCCTCGAGCTGGTCGATGATCCGGGCGGCGCGCGCATAGCCGATCTTCAGGCGCCGCTGGAGGAGCGACGCCGAGGCGCGATCGTACTCCTGGATCACGCCGACGGCATCCGGCAGGAGCCGGTCGGCATCGTCGTCGGCCAGGTCGTCGGCGGATCCCGTCGAATTCCTCGTCATCCTCGATGATCGCCAGGTCGTAGTGCGGCTCCGCCTCCGCCCGCCAGTGCGACGTGACCCCGCGGACCTCCTTGTCCGAGACGAAGACGCCCTGGAGGCGGATGGGCCGCGGCAGGTCGGACGGCTGGAAGAGCATGTCGCCGCGGCCGATGAGGTCCTCCGCGCCGGGTGCGTCGAGGATGGTGCGCGAGTCGATCTGGGAGGCCATCGCGAACGCGATCCGGCTCGGGAAGTTGGCCTTGATGAGGCCGGTCACGACGTTGACCGACGGCCGCTGGGTGGCCAGGACCAGGTGGATGCCGGTGGCCCGGGCCTTCTGGGCGAGGCGGACGATGGGGTCCTCCACGGTCCGGCCGTCGCGCATCATCAGGTCCGCCAGCTCGTCGACGACGATCACGAGGTACGGCAGCCGGTCGGCCGGGTCGACCCGCGTCTCGTTGTAGGCCGTGATGTTGCGGGCGGAGGCGCCGGCGAAGCGGCGGTAGCGGGTCTCCATCTCGGCCACCGCCCACTTGAGGGCGGCCCGGGCGCGGTCGGCCTCGGTGATCACCGGCACCAGCAGGTGCGGCACGCCGTTGTAGTCGGCGAGCTCGACGCGCTTGGGATCGACGAGGATCAGGCGCACCTCGTCCGGCGTCGCCCGCATGAGCAGGCTCGCGATCAGGGCGTTGACCATGACGCTCTTGCCGGAGCCGGTCGCGCCGGCGATGAGGAGGTGCGGCATCCGGGCGAGGTCGGCGGCCCGGGCGTGACCGGCGACGTCGCGTCCCAGGGCGAAGGCGATCCGCGACGGGATCGCGGCCACCTCCGGGTCCTCGAGGATCCGCCGGATGGCGACCACGTTGAAGTCCATGTTGGGGATCTCGATCCCGACGACCGACTTCCCGGGGATCGGGGCCTCGATCCGGATCGTGCGGGCCGCGAGGGCCATCGCCAGGTCGTCGGCGAGGCCCTCGATGCGGCTCACCTTGACCGAGGGGTCGGGCTCGACCTCGTACTGGGTGACCACGGGGCCCGCGTTCCAGCGCACGACCCGGCTGGGAAGGTTGAAGCTCGCCAGCTTGCCCACGATGATGGCCGCGTTCCGCTCGTGGTCCATGCCCCGGCCGGCCTCCCGGGCCGCGACGTCCTCGAGGAGCGTCATCGGCGGCAGGCGGTACTCGCGCGGCGCGGGCGGCTCCGGCCCATCGGCCGCCTCCATGACGCCGGCCGGGTCGGCGGGCGACGCGGCGCGGACCGGCTCGTGCTCGGGGCCGTCCACGGCCGGCGGGGCCGCGACCGCGGCCACGCCGCCGCCGCGGCCATCCCTCCCGAGAAGACCGACGAGACCTGGGCCGGGGCGGGCAACGGGGTCGGGATGTCGGGCCGAGCGACCGCGTCCCGGGCGCCCCGACCGTTGCGGACGGAGGCGGCGTCGTCGGCCGCAACGGCCCTGGGGCCGCGGCCGGCGGCCTGGGGCGGGCCGGCCGGCGAGTCGGAGGGCGGCGGCACGAGGGCCGCCCCGATCTCGCGGGCGCCGCGGCCCACGGGCGCAAGGAGCTCGCGTACCGGGCGGTCGAGGGCGATGACGGCCCCGACGACCAGGACCCCGAGGAGGACGACGAACGCGCCCGGGACGCTGACGAGGCGCACCATCGGGTCGGCGACCAGGGTGCCCAGCCGCCCGCCGCTGCGGTCCTCCAGAAGGCCCGCGGCGACGAAGACGGAGAGGATGCCCAGCAGGGCGACGTAGGCGAGCGTGGCTCCCACGACCGTTCGTCCCCAGCCGGCGCGCGGCCCGCGGGCCCGCTCGACGTAGACGCCGAGTCCGATGAGCAGGAACGGCAGCAGCCAGCGGCCGGAGCCGAACCAGGGCGCGATGACGTGCACGATCCAGTCCGTGAGGGCGCCCTTCCCGGGCAGCGTCAGGCCCACGAGGATGACCGCCCCAAGGACGAGGAAGATCACCGCGACGATCGAGCGCGTGACGTCGGGGTTGAGGCGAGGGATGGACCGCGCCGGGCTGGCCCGGCGCGTGGCGCGGCGCGGCCGGGGCGCCGGCGTCTTGCGTCGCGTCGCCACCTAGACCTCCACCACCACCGGGAAGACCATCGGCCGGCGTTTCGTCTGCTCGTAGAGGTAGCGGGAGACGCCGTCCTTGATCTGGCTCTTCAGGAGGGCGACCTCGCTGATGTGGCTGCCGGGATTCTCGATCGCCGCGACGACGCGGGCCACCGCCTCGGCCATGATCGGGTCGTTCTCGTTGAGGTGGACGAAGCCGCGCGTGACGATCTCCGGCCGTCCCACGATCGTGCCCGTCTGCTTGTCGACCGTGACGACGACCATGAACATGCCGTCGTTGGCGAGCGCCCGGCGGTCGCGGAGGACGATCTCGCCCACGTCGCCCACGGAGAGGCCGTCGACGTAGACGTAGCCGGCGGTTACCGGCTGGGCGCGACGGGCGGACCCGTCGGCGAAGAACTCGATGGGCTGCCCGTTCTCGATGATGAGGACGTTGTCCGGCGCCACGCCGGTCTCCATCGCCAGGCGACCGTGCTGCACCTGCATCCGGAACTCGCCGTGCATCGGGATGAAGTAGCGCGGCCGGGTCAGGACGAGCATGAGCTTGAGCTCCTCCTGGCTGGCGTGGCCCGAGACATGGGCCCGCTTGATGGCGTGGTAGAAGACGTTCGCCCCCGCCTTGAAGAGGTTGTCGATCGTCCGCGACACGTACTCCTCGTTGCCGGGAATCGGGCTGGCCGAGACGATGACGGTGTCACCCGCCTGGATCTCCACGAACCGGTGGTCGCGGTTGGCCATCCGGGCGAGGCCGGCCATCGGCTCGCCCTGGGCGCCGGTCGTGGCGATCACAAGGCGCTTCGGCGGTTGCGCGCCGATCTGGTCCTTGGAGATGATCCGGCCGGTGTCGTAGGTCAGGTACCCGAGCTCGGTGGCGATCCGGAAGTTCTGCTCCATCGACCGCCCCACGACCGCGACCTTGCGGTCGAAGGTCGCGGCGGCGTCGAGGACCTGCTGGATGCGGGCGATGTTGCTGGCGAAGGTGGCCACGATCACGCGCCCCTCGAGGGGCTCCATGATCTCGCGGAAGGCCTCGCCCACCGTTCGCTCGGACGGCGTGTAGCCCGGGTTCTCGGCCCGCGTCGAGTCGGACAGCAGGCAGATGACGCCCTCGGCGCCGAGCCTCGCCAGGGTCGCGAAGTCGGACGGCTTGCCGTCGACGGGCGTGTGGTCGAACTTGAAGTCCCCGGTGTGGACCACGACGCCCACCGGGGTGCGGATGGCCACGCCCATGGCGTCCGGGATCGAGTGGCCGATCCGGAAGGGGATGACGGTGAAGGGGCCGATGCTGAGCTCGTCGCCCGGGTCGAGCGGCAGCAGGGGGTTGTTGTGGAGCTTGTGCTCCTTCACCTTCGTGCCCAGCAGGCCGCGGGCCAGCGTCGAGGCATAGACGGGGACGCCGGGGAACTCGGGGAGCACGTAGGGCAGGCCGCCGACATGGTCCTCGTGGGCATGGGTGATGACGAACGCCTTCACCATCTCGCGGCGCGAGCGGAGATAGGCGACGTCGGGAATCACGAGGTCGATGCCGAACATCTCCTCGTCGGGGAACATGAGCCCGCAGTCGACGACGATGATCGCGTCGTCGTACTCGAAGACGTACATGTTCTTGCCGATCTCCCCCACCCCGCCCAGGGGGATGACGCGGAGCGGCAGGCCGAGGTCGGCCGGCTTCTGGACGGAGCCCTCGACGGTCATGGAGTCACCGGAAGAGCGTCAGCTGGTCGGAAGCCGGTGGATCCGGCTCGGAGGTGGCGGGCGACGGGGCGGGGGGTTCCGGGACAGGGGGGGCGGCGGCCGGCGAGGCACCCGCCGCCGGGGCGAGCTCCGGGCCGGTGGGTGTCGCCCCGCCCGGGCCTGCCCGCCGGGCGCGGGCGTCGTCGAGGGCAGCCGGGACGACCGCCATGTCGGCGTAGCTCGCCTGCTCGATGGCCGGCGTGCGGAGCGCTGCCGCAGGATGGTAGAGGGCGAGCACGAGCGCGGCCCGGGCGCCGGTGGAGGGGTCCGCCGGACGAACCGTCCCGTGAGCCCGGCTGATCGTCGTGCCCGGCATGAAGCGGGCCATCGAGTGGCGTCCGAGGGTGACGACGAGCGCCGGGTCCAGGGCCTCGAGCTGGCGCTGGAGGAACGGCAGGCAGGCGGCCATCTCATCGGGCTCCGGATCCCGGTTGTCGGGCGGGCGGCACTTGACGATGTTCGTGATGAAGGTGTCCTCCCGCCGCCAGCCGATCGACGCCAGCAGCTGGACGAGCAGGTCGCCCGCCCGGCCGACGAAGGGCCGGCCCTGGCGGTCCTCGTTCACGCCGGGGCCCTCGCCCACGAAGACCACCTCCGTGCTCGGGTGCCCCTCGCCCGGGACGGCGTTCGTGCGGCCCTCGTGGAGCCGGCAGCGCGTGCAGGCCCGGACCTCCGCCGCGATCGCCTCGAGCGCCGCGCGGCGTTCGGCCTCGGTCACGCGGGTGGGGCCTCCATCACCCGCCGCGACGCGGCCCGGACCCAGCCACGCTCGACGAGCACCTCGGCGAGCTCGATCGCGTTCGAGGCCGCCCCCTTGCGGATATTGTCGGACACCACCCAGAAGGCGAGGCCGCGGCCTCCGGGGATGGAGGGATCGCTGCGCACGCGGCCGACGAAGATCTCGTCGCTGCCGGCCGCCGCCGTGGCCAGCGGGTAGAGGTGGACGGACGGGTCGTCCCGAACCTCCACGCCGGGCACCGCGGCGAACAGCGCGCGGGCCCTGTCGGCCGTGATCGGCTCGCGCGTCTCCACGTGGACCGCCTCGGAGTGGCTCATGAAGACGGGGATGCGGACGGCCGTGCAGGAGACGCGCAGCTCCGGGAGGTGGAGGATCTTGCGCGACTCCGTGACGACCTTCCACTCCTCCTTCGTGTAGCCGTTCTCCAGGAAGACGTCGATCTCCGGGAGGGCGTTGAAGGCGATCGGGTGGGGGTAGACGCGGGGCTCCTTGGGAACACCCGCGACGTGGGCCCGGATCTGCGCCTCGAGCTCGGCGATCGCCCGCCGGCCGGTCCCCGACACGGCCTGGTAGGTGTCGACGACGATGCGCTCGAGGCCCACGGCGTCGCGAATGGCCATGAGCGGCGGCACGAGCTGCATCGTGCTGCAGTTGGGGTTGGCGATGATTCCCTGGTGCGCCTCGAGGTCGGCGGGATTGACCTGGCTGACAACGAGGGGGATGTCCGGCTCCATGCGCCAGGCGCTCGAGTTGTCGATCACCGTGCACCCGCGGGCTGCCGCGTGGGGCGCGAGCTCGCGGGAGACGCTGGCACCGGCCGAGAAGAGGGCGATGTCGACGCCCTCGAACGCCTGGGGGGTGGCTTCGTGCACCTCGACCTGGCGCCCGTCGAAGGGGAGGGTCATCCCCGCCGATCGAGCCGAGGCCAGCAGGTGGATCTCCCCGATCGGGAAGTCCCGCTCGAGGAGGACAGTGGCCATCATGCGGCCGACGACGCCGGTGGCACCGACGACGGCAACGGAAAGGGGGCGGGAATGGTGTCCGGACATGGCTCCGCTTTCAGGGCGCGAGAAGACCGACGGGCACCGCCCGAGTATAGCAGCGCCCCCGGGAGTTCCCGGGGGCGCCGTCCTGCCGATGGCCGGGGCCGGGTCGCCGCCCAGCCCCTCAGCCCTATCCCCGGGCGAGGTGCCGCTGCATCGCGGCCTTGCGGGAGAGGTTGACGCGACCCTGGCGATCGACCTCGGTGACGACGACCATGACCTCGTCGCCGACGGAGACGACGTCCTCGACGGAGGGTACGTGGTAGTCGGCAAGCTCGCCGATCCGGACGAGGCCTTCCTTGCCCGGGAGGATCTCGACGAAGGCGCCGAAGGTCATGAGACGGGTGACGGTGCCGAGATAGAGGGCGCCGATCTCGACCTCGCGGGTGAGGCTCTCGATCCACAGGATCGCCTTGCGGGCGTTCTCGCCCTGGACGGCGGCGATCTCGACGGTGCCGTCGTCCTCGACGTTGATCTCGGTGCCGGTCTCCTCCTGGATCTTGCGGATCATCGAGCCGCCCTTGCCGATGATGTCGCGGATCTTCTCCGGGTTGATCTTGATCTTCGTGATCCGGGGCGCGAAGTCGCTCATCGTCTCGCGGGCGGACGGCAGGACCTCGGTCATCTTGTCGAGGATCGTGATGCGGGCGGCATAGGCCTTCGCCAGCCCCTCGCGGATGATGGCCTCGTTGATGCCCTTGACCTTGATGTCCATCTGGAGGGCGGTGATCCCCTCGCGGGTCCCGGTGACCTTGAAGTCCATGTCGCCGAAGGCATCCTCCTTGCCGAGGATGTCGGTGAGGACCGTGAAGGTCCCGTCGGGCTCCGACATGAGGCCCATCGCGGCGCCCGCGACCGGGGCCAGGATCGGCACGCCGGCATCCATGAGGGCGAGCGTGGAGCCGCAGGTCGAGGCCATCGACGTCGAGCCGTTGGAGGTCACGCACTCCGACACGAGCCGGATGACGTAGGGGAAGTCGTCCTTCGACGGGAGCACGGGGATGAGGGCCCGCTCGGCGAGATGGCCGTGGCCGATCTCGCGCCGGCCGGGTCCGCGCATCATCTTGTTCTCGCCCGTGCTGTACGGCGGCATGTTGTAGTGATGGAGGTAGCGCTTCTCGAGCTCCGGGCTGATCGTGTCGATGCGCTGCACGTCCGACGACGGGCCGAGCGTGGCCACGGTCAGGGCCTGGGTCTCGCCGCGGGTGAAGAGGCCCGAGCCGTGGGCGCGCGGCACGAGGCCGACCTCCACGGTGATCGGCCGGATCTCGTCGACCCGGCGGCCGTCCATCCGGATCCCCTCGGAGAGGGTGAGCTTGCGGGCGGTCTTCTTGTGGACGAGACCGAAGAGCGCCTTGCTGACGCGGGCCGCCCGGCGGGCCCCATCCAGCTTCGCCTTCGCCTCGTCCTTCGACGAGCGCTGGGCGCGGATCGAGTCGGCGATGCCCTCCGCGAGGGTGTCGAGGCGAGCCGGCAGGTCAGCGGCGATGGCGACGAGCAGCTGGGCCGTGGCCTCGGCGTCCGGCAGGGCTCGGTGGGCCTGCCCGAGCTCGATGCCGAAGAAGCGGGACAGCTCGCCGAGGGTGTAGCTGGGGAGGTCCGGATACCCGTCCCGGGCGAGGGTGAGGGTGTCGAGATAGCGGCCCTTCTCGATCCGCGTCCCGTCGCCGAGGGCGGCCTCGAGGAAGGCGATGTCGAAGCCCACGGAGTGGCCGACGATCGTGGCCTCGCCGACGAAGTCGAGCGCGCTGCGGGCCGCGGCGGCCGGGCTCGGGGCGCCCTTGACCTCCTTGTCGGTGATGCCGTGCATCTGGTTGCCGAAGATGGGCCGCCCGGGATTGACGAACGTCGACCAGCGATCGGTGACCTTGCCCTTCCGGACCCTCACCGCCGCGATCTCGACGAGGTCGGCCATCTCGGGGTTCGTCCCCGTGGTCTCGACATCCACGATCACGAACTCGGCCCCGGCCCGGGCGCGAGCCGCGAAGTCGAGGACCGATTCGGTACCCGGGTCCAGGAACGGCAGGCGCTTGGCCTTGCCGACGGCGTCCTGGAGCTCGAGCTGGAGCAGGATGAGCGGCTCGAGGGCGCGGTGGGCGAACAGGATCGCCTCGGCCATCACGTCCTCGGGCAGGATCTTCGCCCCGGCCTCGACCATCATGATGGCGTCGCGGGTGCCGGACACGATGAGGTCGAGCTCGCTCTCCTCGAGCTGCGGGATCGTGGGATTGATGACGAACTCGCCGTCGATCCGCCCCAGCCGCACGGCCGCGATCGGTCCCTGGAACGGGATCTCGCTGATGGTGAGGGCCGCCGAGGCCGCGATCGTGCCCAGGACGTCGGGGTTGTTCTCCTGGTCGGTGGAGAGGACCGTGATGACGCACTGGACGTCGTCCTTGTACCCCTCGGGAAAGAGCGGGCGGATCGGGCGGTCCGTCAGGCGCGCGGCGAGGATGGCCGCCTCCGACGGGCGCGACTCGCGCTTGATGAAGCCGCCCGGGATCTTGCCGGCGGCGTACATCCGCTCCTCGAAGTCGATCGTGAGGGGAAAGAAGTCGAGGCCGGGCCGCGGCTCGGACCGGTTCGCGGTGCCCAGCACGACCGTGTCGCCGTAGCGCACGGTCACCGAGCCACCCGCCAGGCGGGCGAGCCTGCCGGTCTCGATGGTCAGCGTGCGACCACCGAACTCGACGGAGAGAGAATGAGACACGAGCTACTCCTTGCCCGTGCCGGCGCGGGACCGAGGGCCGAGCGCGGGTGACGCCCGGGCCGAGATGCGCGAAGACCCGGGGCGCCTGCCCCGGGTCCCCGATGCGGGTGCTAGCGCCGCAGGCCCAGGCGGGCGATGACGGCCCGATACCTGGGGGCGTCCTTCTTCACGAGGTACGCGAGAAGGCGCCGGCGCTGGCCGACCAGCTTGAGGAGGCCGCGGCGGGAGTGGTTGTCCTTGGGGAACTGCTTCAGGTGCCCCGTGAGGTCCTTGATCCGTTCCGTGAGGAGCGCGATCTGGACTTCCGGGGAGCCGGTGTCACCGGGCTTGACGCCGTACTCGGCGACGATCCGGTCCTTGGTTTCCCGCACGAGCGGCACTCGGTCCTCCGACACGATTGACTTGTACTACCGTTTCTTCAACCCGCGGAGAGTAGCAGGGCCGCTGCGCGCGCGCAAACGCACGGCCACGCGGTCGGTCGCCCTCGCCCGATCGCCTGGCCGGCGGACCAGCCGCTCGCCGGCGTGGGCCGCCGCCACCTCCCGGCCCCGGCCGCGCCGCTAGCATGGGCCGATGACGACCGACGAGCCGCCTCCCCCACCGCGCGTGCTGGCCGTCATCCCGGCCCACGACGAGGGGCCGCGGATCGCGGCCGTGGTCGCGGGGGCGGCGGTCCACCTGCCCGTGCTCGTGGTGGACGACGGGTCGGCGGACGCGACGGCCGCCGTCGCCCGCGGGGCGGGCGCTGACGTCCTCGAGCAGCGCCCGAACGCGGGCAAGGGCGCCGCCCTGCGGGTTGGGTTCCGGTGGGCCCTGGATCGTGGCTACGAGGGGGCGCTCACGCTCGACGGCGACGGCCAGCATGACCCCGCCGAGATCCCCGCGTTCCTGGCGGCCTTCGCCGGCGGCACGCCGGGCGACCCCGGCCGGCCCGTCGCCCCCGCCGCCGGCCGCCGTCCCGACCTGGTCGTCGGGCGGCGCGACTTCGCCCGCATGCCGGCGGCCCGCCGGCTCGCGAACACGCTCGGGGGCCAGGCGTTCTCCTGGGCCGTGGGGTCGTCCGTGCCCGACAACCAGTCGGGCTACCGACTGGTCGGTCGGCGCCTCATGGAGACGGCCCTCGGCAGTGACGAGCCGGGGTTCGAGTTCGAGGTCGAGATGCTCGCGACCTGCATTGCCCGTGGCTGGCCGGTCGCGTGGGTCCCGATCCGCACGATCTACGCCGGCGAACCCAGCCACATCCGGCCCGCGGCCCATGTGCGCCACTTCCTGCGGGCCGTGGCCGCGGCCCGGCGGACCGTCCGGGCGACCAAGGTCGACCGGGCTCCCTGATCCTCAGCCCTGGAACGCCACCCGCAGCCGATCGTGGCGGAGGCCGGCGGGCCGGGCGCGGACGGCCACCGTGCCGGAGCCGTCGACGATCGCGACCGCCCGTCGCGCCGGGCCGCGGCGCACGCTCGGCCCCCACGCGGCCGACGTGCTGGCGGTGTAGGTGCCCGCCGGGGGCAGGGCGACCGGAAGCGGGAATCCCAGGAGCACCTCGCGACCCGCCCCGGCGCGCTCGATCACGGTGCCCGTGACCGCCACCGGGCGACCCAGCAGCGCACGCGCGCCGGCCAGGTCGCCGGCCGCGATCGCCGTCCGGATCTCCGTGCTGCGGACCGGCCGGCCGTCCATGTCGAAGGGGGGCACGACGACCACCTCGTACCCCAGCTCGGCGCCGAGCCGGGCCAGCGTCTCGGGCGTGCCGCGGCGCTCGTGGCCGAACGCGGCGTCGGGCGTCATGAGGAATCCGGCCAGCCGGGTCCGCGCCCGGAGACGCGCCACGAACGCGTCGTAGGGCGTTCGCCGGAGGGCCTCGTCGAAGTGCTCGACGATCGTCACCTCCACCCCGTCGCGTTCGAGCCGCGCCAGGCGCTCATCGGGGTCGCACAGCAGCGGCGGAGCCGCACCGGCGAGGATCTGGTCGGGGTGGTGGTCGAAGGTCAGGACCGTCGGACGAGCGCCCAGCCGGCGCGCGGCGCGCCGCAGCTCGCGCAGGAGGTAGAGGTGCCCGCGATGGAGGCCGTCGAACACGCCCACCGCGACCAGGATCGGCCCGTCCGACGGTCGCAGCGACTCGATGCCGGGCAGCGCGTCACGCATCCGCGGCCTCGCGATCGAGGAGCACCTTGTCGGTCACGAGTCGTCCGCCCGGGGCGACCCGCGCGATCGCGGCCAGCCCGCCTCCGGGCGTCCGCAGGCGAACCGCGGTCCCCACCGCGGTCCCGGACCCCGCCGGGCCGAGGCGATCAACGTGCCCGATCCACCCGCCGTGGGCCACGGCGCGCAGCTCCGCCGGCGCGAGGTCGACGGCCGGCAGGTCGTCGAGGCCGGCCTCCACGGGAAGCAGCAGGTCGCCCAGGCGCTCCCCGGCCGCCGCCGCCCGCAGCTCGTCGAGCGGATGGGCGTCGGCGAGGCTGAACGGACCCGAGGCTGTCCGCCGCAGCGCCCCCAGGTAGGCGGCGCTGCCGACGGCGAGGCCGAGGTCGCGGGCCAGGGCCCGCACGTAGGTGCCGGCCGAGCAGGACACGTCCACGACCGCGGTCGGATGCTCCGCGTCGGCATCATCCCAGGCGGCAATGGCGAGCGCGTGGAACGTGACCGCCCGCGGCTTGAGCTCGGGCATCTCGCCGCGGCGGGCGAGGGCGTAGGCACGCCGGCCACCGACCTTGCGGGCCGAGAAGGCCGGCGGCCGCTGCTCCTGCGAGCCGACGAAGCCCGCCAGGGCAGCCTCGACCGCCGCCCGGGTGGGCGCCGCGGCGGCCGCGGGCGTCAGCTCGCCCTCGAGGTCGTCCGTCGTCGACCCGGCCCCGAAGACGACGGTCGCGCGATACGCCTTGCGGGCGCCGAGGTGGAACTCGACCACCCGCGTCCCGAGGCCGAGATAGAGCGGCAGGACGCCGGAGGCGAAGGGGTCGAGGGTGCCGCCGTGCCCGATCCTGCGGGTCCCGGCGAGACGACGGACGAGGGCGACGACGTCGTGCGATGTCGGGCCGATCGGCTTGTCGACCACGAGGATGCCGTCGACCCGGGCTCGCTCCGCGCTCACCGGGCCACGGCCCGGGCCATGCGCTCGGCCACGGGGAGGACCGCCGCCTTTGCCTCGGCGAGCGACAGTGGCAGCGAGGCACCCGCCGCGCGCGCATGGCCGCCGCCGCCCCACGTGCCGCACAGGAGGGTGGCGTCCACGCCGCCCGGCTTCGTGCGGACGGACAGGCGCGTCTCGGCCCCCTTCTCCTTCAGGATGAGCGCGACCTCGGCCGTCTCGGCCTGGGAGAGCAGGTCGATGATCCCCTCGGAGTGCTCGGAGAGGGCGCCCGTGGCCGCGAGGTCGGCGAGCTCGATCGTGGACGCCACGACGAGCCCGTCGGCGAGGCGCTCGAGACGCGCGAGGACCCGCCCGAAGAGGGCGAGCTGGGCGTCGGGCTTGGTGCGGTAGAGCCGCCGGCTGATGTCCGAGAGGGGCGCGCCGGCTTCGACGAGCGCGGCCGCGACCCGCAGCGTCCGCGGCGTGGCGTTGGGATGGGCGAAGGTGGCGGTGTCCATCACGATCCCCGCCATCAGGGCGGTCGCGAGCCCCCCGGCCCGGGCCGCCAGGGGGATCCCGAGGCGCTCCGCGAGCAGGGCGACCATCTCGCAGGTGGCCGCGGCGGCCGGGTCGATCCAGGCCAGGTCGCCCGCCCCGCGGGTGCTGGCGTGGTGGTCGATCGTGAGGAGCGGGACGCGCGCGAACAGGTCCGCGTTCCGTTCGGGAATCGCGCCGGCGCGGGCGAGGTCGCCGCAGTCGCACAGCACGACGAGGTCGTAGGCAACGCCCGGCTCCGGATCCGTGCGCACGGCGTCGATTCCGGGGAGGAACGCGTAGATGGCGGGCACCGGATCGCTGGCGGCCACCGTGGCCCGTCCGCCGCCGGCCTCGACGAGCATCGCGATCGCGAGCGCGGCCCCGAGCGCGTCGGCATCCGGATTCTCGTGGCCGATGGCGAGGACCGCCCTCGCCGTTCGCAACCGCTCGACGACGGCCTCGGGGACGGCAGCCGCGAGCGCGGCGAGGCCGGACCCGGCCGTCACCGCTCCCCCCGCCGTGAACCCGGGCGCATTCCGTGGGATCGCGGGCGGCTCGCCCGGCGAGGCCGCGGGGAGGCGTCCGCCCCGGTCGCCTCCGCGGGGGCGTCCGGATCGGCGGTGGGCTCCGCGGCGTCGCCCTCCCGTCCGAGTCGCGGTACCGGCGTCGGCAGGGATTCGCCACGCGGCGCGTCCGCGAGGGCCTCTCCCTCGGCGTCCCGGCCCTGCTCGAGCTCCTCGAGGATCCGCATGACCCGGGTGCCACGTTCGGCGGAGTCGTCGAGGGCAACGTGCAGGGCCGGAATGCGCCGCAGCCGGAGGCGGACGCCGAGCTCGTGGCGCACGTAGCCCATCGCCCGCTCGAGCGCCGCCAGGGTCGCCGCCCGCTCCCGGGCCCCGCCGATGACGCTCACCCAGACCCGCGCGTGGCGCAGGTCCGGCGTCGTCTCGACGTCGGTCACGGTCGCGAACCCGATGTGCGGATCCTGGACCTCCTTGGCCAGGATCCGCCCGATCTCCTGCCGCAGGAGCTCGTCGACGCGGTCGATCCGCTGGCTCATCGCCGGCCGATCAGCAAATCACGACGCGGCTCACCGCCTGCTGCGTGAACGCCTCGATGACGTCGCCCTCCACGAGGTCGTGGAAGCCGGCGAGGCCGATCCCGCACTCGTAGCCCTGGGCGACCTCGCGGACGTCGTCGCGGAACCGGCGCAGCGAGTCGATGCGGTCCGTGCTGATGACCTTCCCGCTCCGGTAGACCCGGGCGCCGGCGTTGCGGACCATCCGGCCGTCGGTGACGAAGGAGCCGGCGATGACCGTGCTCTTGCCCACGCGGAAGATCTGGCGGACTTCGGCGCGGCCCTCGACGACTTCCACGATCTCCGGCTCGAGCATGCCCTTGAGGGCCGCCTCGATGTCATCCGTGAGCTTGTAGATGATGTCGTAGAGGCGAACGTCGACCTTCTCCGCCTCGGCCGTCCGGCGCGCCTGCGGGTCGAGCTTCGTGCTGAAGCCCACGACGATCGCGTTCGAGGCCGACGCGAGCAGGATGTCCGTGTCGGTGATGTCGCCGGTGCCCTCGTGGAGGATGCTGATCCGCACCTCCTCGGACTGGATCTGGCCGAGCGCGTGCGTGATCGCCCCCAGGGAGCCCGAGACGTCGGCCTTGAGGATGATCCTGAGCTCCTTGGCCTGGCCCTCCTTGAACTGCTCGAAGAGGTCCTCCAGGGTGGCCTTCTGGCTGGTGCCCGCCGCCGACGAGGCCGCCGTCCGCGCGCTCTCGACGAGCGTCCGGGCCATCTTCTCGTCGGGCACGACGCGCAGGATGTCGCCGGCCTCGGGCACCTCGGCGAGGCCGAGGACGACCGCGGCCGAGGAGGGGCCGGCTTTCTGGATCCGCTTGCCGCCGGCGCTCTCGAGGGCGCGCACCTTGCCGTAGGTCTTGCCGACCACGACGACGTTCCCGATGCGGAGCGTCCCGGCCTGGACGACGACCGTGGCCACGGCGCCGCGGCCCTTGTCCATCTCGGCCTCGATGATCGTGCCGACGGCTGCCCGCTTCGGGTTGGCCTTCAGCTCCTGCAGGTCGGCGACGAGCAGGATCATCTCGAGGAGGTCCTCGAGTCCCAGGCGCGCCTTCGCCGACACCTCGACGAGGGGCACGTCCCCGCCGTACTCCTCGATGACCACGTTGGCCTCGGTCAGCTCGGTCTTCACCCGGTCCGGGTTGGCGTCCGGCTTGTCGATCTTGTTGAGGGCGATGATGATCGGCACCCTGGCCGCGCGGGCGTGGCTGATCGCCTCGAGGGTCTGGGGCATCACGCCGTCGTCGGCGGCCACCACGATGACCGCGATGTCGGTGACGCGGGCCCCCCGGGCGCGCATGGCGGTGAAGGCCTCGTGGCCCGGCGTGTCGAGGAAGACGACCTTCTTGCCGTCCTTCGTGACCTCGGAGGCGCCGATGTGCTGGGTGATGCCCCCCCGCTCGCCGGACGCGACCGTCGTGCTCCGGATGGCGTCGAGGAGGCTCGTCTTGCCATGGTCGACATGGCCCATGACGGTGACGATCGGGGGGCGCGGCAGCAGCAGCGCCGGATCGTCCTCGCCGAGGAGCGTCGGGTCCTTGGTGGCCGGGGCGGCGACCTCGATCCCCTCCTCCGCGGCCTCGGCCGCGGTCTCCTCGGGCTCGGCGACCTCGTACCCGAGCTCGGTGGCGACGAGGGAGGCGGTGTCGCGATCGATGAGCTGGTTGATGGTGGCGAAGATGCCGCTCTTGATCAGCTCGCGGATGACGTCCGCGGGGTTGACCTCGAGGAGCTCGGAGAGCTCCTTCACGGTGATCGTCGGCGGCAGCGTCACGGCGCTGCGCTCGCGCGGCTCGGCGACCGAGGCCGGCGTGAAGCCACCCTCGCGCCGCGGTGGCTTGCGGGGACCGCGGCGTCCGCGGGTCCCGCTCCTGCTCCTGGCCATCAGGACCCTCCTTCGTGGTCGGTGATGAAGTCATCGGTGGTCGTCCCGGGGACCGCCAACGGGCCGAAGAGCCCGGGCGGGATCGGGACCCCGAGAGCCCGTCGCAGGGCTCCCTTCGTGATCGCACGCTGTTGGCACGCCGGGTCGGCGCAGACGTAGGCGCCGCGCCCCGGTGCCTTGCCGGACGGATCGAGCGCGATCGTCCCAGCCGGCTCCCGGACGACCCGGACGAGCTCCCGCTTCTGCCGGGGCGTTCGGCAGGCGACGCAGGTCCGGGTCGGGTACCGCCGCGCGGGCGGTCCTCCCGTCGCGCCCCGGGCTACGACGCCACCTCCTTCGGGGCGTCGGCCTCGGTTGCCCCGAGGACGACCGCGGCCGGGGCCGGGGCGGGCTCATGCCCCTGGACGTCGCTCCGGATGTTGATGCGCCACCCGGTCAGCTTCGCCGCCAGGCTGGCATTCTGGCCCCCGCGGCCGATCGCGAGCGAGAGCATCTTCTCGGGGACCGTGACGTTGGCGACGCGGTTCTCCTCGTCGATCACGACGCCGTCCACCTGGGCGGGCGACAGGGCCTTGGCCACGAAGATGGCCGGGTCCTCGTGCCATTCGATGACGTCGATCTTCTCGCCCGCGAGCTCGGCCACGACGGCCTGCACGCGGGCCCCTCGCTGGCCGACGGTCGCCCCGACCGGGTCGAGGCCCTCCTGCCGGGAGGCAACGGCGACCTTGCTGCGGCTGCCCGGGTCACGGGAGATGGCCTTGATCTCCACGGTGCCGGCGTGGATCTCCGGGACCTCGAGCTCGAACAGGCGCCGCAGAAAGCCCTTGTGGGTCCGGCTGACCAGGACCTGGGGCCCCTTGGGCGTGCGCCGCACCTCGAGGACGAACGCCTTGACGTTCTGGCCGATCCGGTAGTGCTCGACCGGGGACTGCTCGGTGGTGGCGAGGATGGCCTCGGCCTTGCCCAGGTCCAGGATGATGGCCCGGGGCTCGACGCGGTTCACGGTGCCGGTGATGAGCTCGCCCTCGCGGCTCGCGAACTGGTCGAAGACGACATCGCGCTCGGCCTCCCGCAACCGCTGCAGGACGACCTGCTTCGCGGTCTGGGCGCCGATGCGCCCGAAGGCGTCCTGGCCCAGCTGCTCGGTGACGACGACGTCGCCCGGCGCGGCGTCCTCCTTGTAGGCGCGACCCGCCTCGACGGAGAGCTGGGTCAGCTCGTCCTCGACCTGCTCCACGACGAGGCGCTCGCGGGTCACCATCATCTCGCCGCGCTCGGGGTCGATCCTGACCCGGACGTCCTCGTTTCCGGGGATCCGGCGGTAGGCCGACTCGATGGCGTCTTCGATCGTCCGGATGAGGTGCTCGCGGGGGACGCCCTTCTCGGCGTTCAGCTGGAGGAGGGCGCCGACGAAGTCCCGGCTCATGCGCGCACCTCCATGTTCGCTGTTGTCGGGTCCGGTGCCCGCCGCGCCCGCCGGACCGAAAGAAAAACGTGGCGGTCAGCCACGTCATGGAGCGGCGCGGTCGTGTTGGCGAGAGTATAGCGCGCGACGCTGTTCGCGGTTCAGGGGTCCACCCGTCCGGGCAGATCGCGGCTTCGGCCGCCGGCCTCGAGGAGCCCGATCGGGCAGCTCCGCGCCACTTCGCGGGCCGACGTCGATCGCCGTCAGGCGGCAGGGCCCGCGCCGACGCCGCTCGCCCGGGCGGGAAAGTGCTCGACCACGTAGTCCTCCAGCAGCGCCAGGAACCGCTCCACGATGTCGTCGCCGCGGAAGGTGGCGTGCAGCTTCCCGTCGACGAAGACCGGCGCGACCGGGTCCTCGAACGTGCCCGGCAGGCTGATCCCGATGTCGGCGTGCTTGCTCTCGCCGGGCCCGTTCACCACGCAGCCCATCACCGCCACCCGGAGCTCCTCAACGCCGGGATGGATCTCGCGCCACTCGGGCATCCGGTCCTTGAGGTGCTGCTGGATGTCGCGGGCCATCACCTGGAAGAACGTCGACGTCGTGCGCCCGCACCCGGGACAGGCCGATACCTGGGGCATGAACGATCGCAGGCCCAGCGACTGGAGCACCTGCTGGGCCACCTCGACCTCGAGCTCCCGGCCCGCGCCGGGTTCCGGCGTAAGCGATACCCGGATCGTGTCCCCGATCCCCTCGCTGAGCAGGATCGCCAGCCCGGCCGTGGAGGCCACGATGCCCTTCATCGCCATCCCGGCCTCGGTGAGCCCAAGGTGGAGGGGATAGTCGCAGCGCGCGGCGAGCAGGCGGTAGACGTCGACGAGGTCGCGCACGCCCGACACCTTGGCGCTGACGATGATCCGGTCGTGGGCCAGCCCGGTCTCCTCCGCCAGCTCGGCCGAGCGGAGCGCCGACTGGATCATGGCCTCGATCATCACGTCGCGCGCGTCTCGCGGCGACGGGAGGCCGGCATTCTCCTCCATCAGGTCGGTCAGGAGCTGCTGGTCGAGAGATCCCCAGTTGACGCCGATGCGCACGGGCTTGTCACGCTCCACCGCCACCCGGACGATCGTCTGGAAGTTGGCGTCGTGGTGCTTCGTCCCGACGTTGCCCGGGTTGATGCGGTACTTGGCGAGGGCCGCCGCCGCCTCGGGGAAGTCCACGAGCAGCTTGTGGCCGTTGTAGTGGAAGTCGCCCACGATCGGGGTCTCGAAGCCGAGATCGCGGACCTTGCGCACGACGTCGGGCACGGCCGCGGCGGCCGCCTCGTTGTTCACGGTCACCCGAACGAGCTGCGAGCCCGCCTGGGCCAGCCGGACCACCTGGAGCGCCGTCGCGTCGGCGTCAGCGGTGTCCGTGTTCGTCATCGATTGCACGACGACGGGGTGGGCGCTCCCGACGAGCACGCCCCCCACGTCGACCGAGCTTGTGGAGCGACGGTGTGGCCGCAGGGCGGCGGCCGTCGTCACGGCGTCCCGCCGCCGAGGCGGGCGATGTCGAAGTAGGTGATCCAGATGAGGAAGCCGAAGAGGAAGACGAAGCCCACGAGATAGGTCAGGCGCTCCACCGAGACGGCGGTGGCGGACGATGGGCCGCTCACCCGCACCCCGGCGGCCCGCAGTGCCCGCCCGCCGGCGACGACGAGCGACTTGAGGACGAGGACCAGCATCCGCCCGCCATCGAGGGGTGGGAAGGGGAGGATGTTCACGAGGGCCAGGTTGGCCGAGAGGAGGCCGGCCAGGTAGAGCGTGAAGATCGGGCCGAGCTGCCAGAAGACGTCGCCGACCTGGACGGCGATGCCGACGGGGCCGGATACGGGCGGCGCCTGCCCGGGATTCGAGACGATCGAGGCCAGCAGGTCGGCAAGGCCGTTCAGGATCAGGGTGAACGCGGCCACGGTCCAGGCGGCGCCGGCGGCGAGCGCTGCCGCGAGATCCCGGCCACGGTACTCGCCGGTGAAGGCCAGCTGCGCCCCGCGGATGCCCAGGGCCCCCTTGTCGACCGCCACCTCGGGCGGGCGCAGGGTCACCTGCACGTCGCGAACGCTCCCGTCGGTGCCCTTCACGGTCAGAGTCACGGTCTCGCCGGCCTTGGCGCGGAGTCCCTCGACGGCCGCCCGGCCCGCATTCGGGCTGGGGAAGAGGTCGAACGTGGCCCCGTCGATGGCGAGGATCGTCTCGCCGGCCTTGAGGCCGGAGGCCTCCGCCGGCGACCCCGCCTGGACCTCGGCGAACGTGAGCCCGCCCTGCGGCGTGGCCAGCCAGGCGATGCCGAAGAAGATCGCGAACGCGAGCAGGAGGTTCATGCCCACGCCGGCGATCAGGACGACCAGCTTCTTCCACAGGCCCTGGACCGAGAACGAGCGCGGGTCCTCGGAGTCGCCATCCTCGCCCTCGAGGCGGACGAAGCCGCCGATCGGCAGCCAGTTGAGGGTGTACAGGGTCTCGCCCCGCGAACGGAGCACCCTCGCCCGCGGCGGGAAGCCGATTCCGAACTCCAGCACGCGGATGCGGAAGGCGCGGGCCATGACGAAGTGCCCCAGCTCGTGGATCACCACGAGCCCGCCGAGGATCAGGATGAAGAGGGCGATCGTGATCGCGCCCTGCAGGATGGCCATGCTCTCCTCTACGTTGTCGCACCCGGGCCGGTTCCCCGCCCGGTCCCCGGCCGGGGCCCCGCGAACGCGTCGCGGACCTCGCGGTCGAGCGCCACGAGCTCCTCGACGGCCGGCGCCTGGTCCGCGCCCAACCCGTAGCGTGCCACGGCTTGCTCGAGGAGGTGCGGGATGCCGGGGAAGTCGAGCGTCCCGGCGAGGAAGCGCGCCACCGCGATCTCGTCGGCGCTGATGAGGGCGGTCGTGGCCCGGGAGCCGATGGCGCCCGCCTCGCGGGCGATCCGGAGGGCCGGGAAGCGGCCCTCGTCGGGGGCCCGGAAGTCGAGGCGCCCGGCCGCCACCAGGTCGACGGGCACGGCGGGGGACGGCCGGCGGCGCGGGTGGGTGATCGCATACTGGATCGGCAGGCGCATGTCCGGGGTCCCCAGCTGGGCCTTGAGCGATCCGTCGCGGAAGAGGACCGCCGAATGGACGACCGACTGGGGGTGGATCACGACGTCGATCCGCTCGAACGGCATGCCGTACAGCCAGTGGGCCTCGATGATCTCCAGGCCCTTGTTGGCGAGCGTCGCCGAGTCGATCGTGATCTTGGCCCCCATCGTCCACGTCGGGTGGCGCAGCGCCTGCTCCCGGGTGATCCCGGGGAAGGCCTCCGTGGGGGTGTCGAGGAACGGCCCGCCCGAGGCCGTGAGCACCAGGCGCCCGACGTCCTCCATGGCCTCTCCGACGAGGCATTGCCAGATCGCGGAGTGCTCGGAGTCGATCGGTCGCAGCCAGCCGAGCGGGGTCGCCAGGGGGTGGTCCGGCCCGTCCCGGGGCGCGCTCGGCCGCCCGGGCCCGCGCCTCGGCCATGACGAGGTGGCCGCCGGCGACGAGCGTCTCCTTGTTGGCCGTGGCCACGACCTTGCCCGCCGCCAGGGCGGCGAGGACCGGGCGCAGGCTGACCATTCCCCCGGTGCCGACGATCACGAGGTCGACGTCGGCGCGGGTCGCGAGCGCTTCCAGCGCGCCGGGACCACGAACCTGGGTGCAGCCCGCGGGGAGGTCGAGCGGGACGTCGGTGCCGACGGCCGCCGCGGCGGCGCCGAAGCGGCGAGCCTGCTCCTCGAGCAGGCGGGACCGGCTGCCCGTGGCGAGGGCCACGACGCGCCATTCGGGAGCAAGGGAGGCGAGGACGCCGGCGGCCTGGGTGCCGATGGAGCCGCCTGAGCCGAGCAGGGCGACCCCGACGGGTGGGCCGACGACCCCGCCGTCAGCCATGGACGAGGGCCACCCAGGCCGCCAGCACCGGGGCCGCGAAGAGGATCGAGTCGACCCGGTCGAGGATCCCCCCGTGGCCCGGGATGAGCGCCCCCGAGTCCTTGGCGCCGGCCGCGCGCTTGAGGAGCGACTCGGCGAGGTCGCCCGCCTGGGCGACCGCCCCGAGGAGCGGGCCGAGGACCAGTGCCTCCAGCGGTGAGCTCCCGCTGATCGCGAGCACGACGGCGACGCCGATCGTGGCCACGACGAGCCCGCCGATGACGCCCTCGAGCGTCTTCTTCGGGGAGATCCAGGGCAGGAAGGGCCGCCGCCCGATCGCCCGGCCCACGAGATAGGCGCCGGTGTCGAAGCTCCAGACGCCGGCCAGCAGGACCAGGACCCAGCGGCGCTCGGGCCAGAAGGCGCCGTCGAGCGGCGCGGTCCACTCGGTCGTGAGCACCGCCACCGTCCCCAGGAGGGCGACGTAGGAGGCGCCGAAGACGGTCGCGGACCAGGCGGCGAACCCGTCGCCCGGGTCGCGCCGGGCGAACGCGATCATCGCCAGGGCCACGGCCACCACGCCGAGGAGGGCGAGTCCGCTGACTGCTGCCACGCGGGCGGCGAGGTCGACCGCGGCCGACGGCTCGCCGAGGAGCTTGCTGCCGAGGATCGCCGGGATGGCCGCGGCGGCCACCAGCACGCCGGCGCCCCCGGTGACGCCGTTGCGGATGACGGGCCGGCCGGCGGCCGGGAGGAGGCGCTCGGCCTCGCGGGCGGCCAGAACCGCCAGGGCGAAGACGAGGATCCCGACCCCCACCCCGCCCGCGGCGATCGCGAGCACGACGACCGGGACCATGACCAGGACGCTGAGCGTCCGCGCGCGCATGGCAGTCGCGTCAGGTGCCGAAGCGGCGGGAGCGCCCCGCGAACGCGATCAGTCGAGCGGCTGTCTCGTCAGCCCCGGGCGGGAGCGGCGGGAGACCGGGCTCGGCGATGGCGGCCGCCGCGTGGGCCGCGGGCGGCGCGTCCGTTGGGCGAGCAAGGGGGCCGGCGGCCACTAGACCTCCAGCACCTCGCGCTCCTTGGCGCCCCCGACCTGGTCCACGTCGGCCACGTGCCGGTCCGTGACCTTCTGGAGCTGCTCCAGCTCGCGGTGCGCGTCGTCGCTCCCGATCACGCCGTCGCGCTCCTCGTGCTTGATCGCCTCGGCGGCGTCACGGCGCAGGTTGCGGATCTCGACCTTGGCCTCCTCCATGCGCCGGTGGACCACCTTGACGAGCTCTCGCCGCCGCTCCTCGGTGAGGGGCGGGATGTTGAGGCGGACCACGGTGCCGTCGACGTTCGGGACCAGGCCGATGTCGCTCTTGAGGATGGCCTTCTCGATGGCCCCGAGGACGCCGCGGTCCCACGGCTGGATGACGATCAGGTGAGGCTCGGGGACGCTGATCCCGGCGAGCTGGTTGAGGGCCGTGGGGGTCCCGTAGTACTCGACGTGGATCCGCTCCACGAGGGCCGTCGAGGCCCTTCCCGTCCGGACGCCCTGGAGGTCGCGCCCCAGGACCTCGACGGCGCGGGCCATCTTCGGCTCGACGGTCGCGATCACCTGGCTGGTCATGGGACAGAACCTCCGGAGATGCGGGTCCCGACCTGCTCCCCCATCGCCGCGCGGCGAACGTTGTCCGCCCGGTTCAGGTCGAATACGACGATGGGAAGGTCATTCTCCATGCACAGCGACACCGCCGTCGCGTCGAGCACGGCGAGGCGCTCGGCCAGGACGTCGGCGTAGGTCAGCTCGGTGTAGCGCCGGGCATCGGGATGGGTCAGGGGGTCGGCATCGTAGACGCCGTCGACCTTCGTGGCCTTGAGGAGGACCGAGGCCCCGATCTCCACGGCACGCAGCGCCGCCGCTGTATCCGTCGTGAAGTACGGGTTGCCGGTGCCGGCCACGAAGATCGTGACCCGGCCCTTCTCCAGGTGCCGGATCGCCCGACGGCGGATGTACGGCTCCGCCACCTCGTTCATGGCGATGGCGGTCATGACCCGGGTCGGCACGCCGACGCGCTCGAGCGCGTCCTGGAGGGCGAGCCCGTTCATGACGGTCGCGAGCATTCCCATGTAGTCACCGGTCGCGCGGTCCATCCCCCGGGCCGCCGCCGCCAGCCCGCGGAAGATGTTGCCGCCGCCGACGACCAGGCCCACCTGGACGCCGGCTCGCTGGGCGGCCGCGACCTGGGTCGCGATGAACGCGCAGAACGCGGGATCCACGCCGTAGGCCCGGTCGCCGAGCAGCGCCTCACCCGAGATCTTGAGGACGACCCGCGCCCCGGACGGCGCCGCCTGGCCACCCCCCGAACGCGTCGTGTCGCCGGGCTGGCTCACAGCTCCTCGCCGAGCGCGTAGCGCGTGAAGCGCCGGACCCTGATGTTCTCGCCGATCGTGGCCACGGCCGCGATCACGAGGTCGCGCACGGTCTGGTCAGTGTCGCGAAAGGGCTGCTCGAGAAGGCAGACCTCCGCGTACCACTTGCGGAGCTGCCCGTCGACGATCTGGGGACGGATGTGCTCGGGCTTCTTCTGGACGGTCTCGTCGGCAAGGAGGGCGGTCTTCTTGGCCTCGAGCTCGGCCGCGGGGATGCGATCGACATCGACATAGATCGGGGCGAGCCCTGCCACCTGCATCGCCAGGGCGCGGACGAGCTTCTGGAATTCGTCGGTGCGGGCCACGAAGTCGGTCTCGCAGTTGACCTCGATCAGGACGCCGACGCGGCCGCCGGGATGGATGTAGCTGGCGACCGTGCCCTCGCGGGCCTCGCGCCCGGCCCGCTTCGCGGCCGCGGCCAGGCCGCGCTCCCGGAGCAGCAGCACCGCCTGCTCGACGTTGCCGTCGGCTTCCTCGAGGGCGCGCTTGCAATCCATCATCCCGGCGCCGGTGCGCTCGCGGAGCTCCTTGACGTCACTGGCGGAGAAGTTCGCCATCGGTGGATGCGTCTCCTGTCTTCCGCCCGGCCGGACCGGGGGTTCGGGTGCGGCCGGCGCTGGCGGCCGCACGAAGAGGGTCGGCTCGTCAGGCCTCGACGTCGATGACCGGTGGCTCGGGCAGGAGCACCTCGTCGGCGTCGGGCTCGAATGTCAGGGCCCCGCCGGCCGCGAGCTGGGCGACGAGATCGTCGGCCGAGGCGATGTCCTCTGCCTCGAAGGCGCTGATCATCTCCGGCTCCGGCTCGGGCTCGCGCTCCGTGCGAGAGGCGCGCTCGCGCCCGCCTTCGATGGCAGCATCGGCGACCAGCTGGCACAGGAGGCGGATCGCCCGGATGGCGTCGTCGTTGGCCGGGATGATGTAGTCGATCTCGTCTGGATCGACGTTCGTGTCGCCCGTGCCCACGATCGGGATCTCGAGCTTGCGGGCCTCGGTGACGCTGATCCGCTCGCGGGCCGGGTCGACGATGAAGACGATGCCCGGCAGGCGCTTCATCTTGCGGATGCCACCGAGCGTAAGGCGGAGCTTACGAAGCTCCTCCATGTAGCGGGCGGCCTCCTTCTTGGGCATCCGCTCGAAATCGCCGTTGATCAGGCGCGCGTCGAGCTGCTCGAGGAGGCCGAGGCGCTTCTTGATGGTCACGAAGTTCGTGAGCATGCCGCCGAGCCAGCGCTGGTTCACGTAGGGCTGGCCGGCGCGATCCGCCTCCTGGGCGACGGGCTCCTGGGCCTGCTTCTTCGTCCCCACGAAGAGGACGGCCTCGCCGCGGGCGGTCGTCTCGCGGACGGCATCGAGGGCGACGTCGAGCCGCTGCACGGTCTGGGCCAGGTCGATGATGTGGATCCCGTTGCGCTCGGCGAAGATGAACGGGCGCATCTTGGGATTCCAGCGGCGCGTCTGGTGGCCGAAGTGGACGCCGGCCTCGAGCAGCTGCCGCATGGAGACGGTGGGCACGCGTGGTCCTCCTGTTCGGTTCCATCCTCCGCGGGCCCCGACCCGGACCGGGCTCGAGCACTCCGGCTCGACCCCGGCACCGCCCGGGTTCGGTGGCGGCACCGCGTGTGGGCTCGCCGCCGCGGTCGCGGCGGCGGTGGCTGGCGGAACGGCCCGACAGCCCGGCGGAGTCTAGCACAGGGGTCGGCCGCGTCCCTCGTCCCCGATGCCCCGATGGTGGCGCAGCCGGACGCGGTCCCCCGTCCCGGGCTCGACGGCGACCATGTCCAGGCGCAGGGGCAACCGGGGAAGGTCGGGTCCGGCGGGCAGGCGCCCGGCCGCCACGAGGCGAACCGCCGCCATGCGGAGCCGGGCCAGCTTCCGCCAGTCGAGGGTCTCTTCGGGAAGCCCGAAGCCCCGCGACCGCCGCCAGCGGACCTCGACCACGACCAGACCGGACGGGGGCCCGGGATCGACCGCCACGATGTCCAGCTCGGCCCGGCCGACCCGGACCTGGCGCCCGAGGATGCTCCAGCCGGCGGCCTCCAGGGCCCTCGCGACGGCCTCCTCGCCCTCGTCTCCGGCCTGCTGGGCAGGCGTCCGGACCGTCACGGTGGGAGCTCCGGAGTCCATCGCCGAACGATAGGCGCCCCGGCTCATCGCGGGCTTCGCCGCGGTTCATCGCCGGCTTCGCCACGGCTTCATCGCGAACGTACGCTGGCTCGACCGCCGTCTCGTCGCGGCCTATCCCTGCGGCGTCCCACCGCCCGGGTGGGCACACCTGGCTACGACGAGCTCACGCGACTTCCGGCGACGGCAAGGTCCTGCTCCCACGCCCCCAGGAGGTCGTCGACCTCCGGCGAGGTGGCACCCACGGTTCCGGTCACGGTCGGCTCCAGGTCGAGGCCAAGCTGCTCGACGCCCTCGATCGCCCGCCTCGTGGTGATGAAGGACCGCCGATGGAAGGGCGTCACTCCAAGGGTCGCCATGGCCGCGCGATGCTCCGCCGTGGCATAGCCGGCGTTCCGTTCCCAGCCGTAGCCGGGATGGCGGACCGCGAGGCGGGCCATGAGGCGATCGCGGACGACCTTGGCCACGATCGACGCGCAGGCGATCGAATAGACCTTCGCATCACCGTCGATGATCGCCTCGTACGGTCCCACGTCGGCCTCGAAGCCGACGATCCGGAGGCCGTCGACGAGGACGTGGTCGTGGCCGCCGAGGCGAGCCAGCGCCCGGCGCATCGCCAGGTGCGTGGCGTGATAGATGTTGAGGCGATCGATCTCCGTGACCGAGGCCGCACCGATCCCTACCGCGAGCGCCCGCCGGCGGACCACCGGCGCAAGGGCCTCGCGCTGCGCCGGCGACAGCAGCTTCGAATCTCGCACGCCGGGAATTCGACGGGCATTCGGGCGCACGATCACGGCCGCCGCCACGACCGGGCCGCAGGCCGGCGCGACGCCGACCTCGTCCACGCCGGCCACGCGGGTCGCGCCCGCGCTCCACAGGGCGCGTTCGCGGCGGAGCGTCGGGACGGGCGAGGCCATCGCGGCAAGGGTAGCCGGAATCAGCGCGGCCCCGCCGGGTGGCGGGGCCGAGTCGCGAGGGGCGGGGCGGCGGCGATCTGCCGAGGGCGCGCTAGCTCGTGCGGCGCTCGCGCAGGGTGGCGGCCTTGCCGACCCGCTTGCGGAGGAAGTAGAGCTTGGCCCGCCGGGCGACGCCGTGGCGCACGACCTCGATCCTCTCGATCCGCGGGCTGTTGACCTTGAAGGTTCGCTCGACGCCGACGCCAGAGGCGATCCGACGAACGGTGACCGAGCGCGTGATCCCGCCGCCGGTCAGGCGCAGGATCGTTCCCTCGAACACCTGGACGCGCTCCCGGTTGCCCTCCACGACCTTCGCGGCGACCTTCACCGTGTCGCCGGGCGCGAGCTCCGGGATGTCGGTTCGAAGCTGGTCCTTGACGATCTCGTCGAGCACGTTCACGGCTGTCCCCTGGATTCGGTGGGAGCGGCCGGGTCGTTCCGCGTGCCGCGTCGAGGGCGTGGAGCAGGGTCGCGGGGGCGCGACCGGCGGCGGAGTATAGCACGCCCGGGACCGGGCTCAGGCGGGCGGCTGTGACGGCGCGATCGCCTCCGGGTCCTCATCGCCACCGCCCTCGGCCTCGAGGTCGCTGCGGACCTCCGCGAGCAGCCGTTGCTCCTCGGCGGTCCACGTCCTCCGGTCGAGCAGGTCGGGTCGTCGCGAAGCCGTCCGCCGCACCGATTCACGGAGGCGCCAGCGCCGCACGGCCTCGTGGTCGCCGGAGGTGAGGACCTCGGGGACGCCGGCCCCGGCAAAGACCGCCGGCCGGGTGTACTGCGGATACTCGAGGAGCCCGCGGGCGAAGGATTCGTCCTCGAGAGACGCCTCCTCGATCGCACCGGGCAGCAGGCGCAGGACCGCGTCCACGACCACGAGCGCGGCCAGCTCGCCACCGCTGAGGACATAGTCGCCGACCGAGAGCTCGAGGTCGACCATGCCCCGGATCCGCTCGTCGACGCCCTCGTAGCGCGGGCACAGCAGGACCAGGTGGGGACGCCGGGCGAGGTCCTCCGCGCGACCCTGGCGGAACGGCTCGCCAGCCGGGTCGAGGAGGATCACCGTGGAGTCGGGCCGGCGGAGCGTGGCCAGCGCGCCGGCCACCGGCTCCGGACGGAGGACCATGCCCGCGCCGCCGCCGTAGGGCGCGTCGTCGACGCTGCGATGGCGACCAAGGCCCCACGTGCGCAGGTCGTGCACGAGGACGGTGGCCAGGCCCCGCGCCTGGATGCGGCCCGGGATGCTGGCGGCGAGGGGCGCGGCCATCATCTCGGGGAAGAGCGTGACGAGGTCGATCTCGAGGCCCACGGGTCAGGCCTCGGGGGCGGCCGGGCCGTCGGCTTGAGGTGCCCCGCTCGACGCGTTCCCGGGCGCATCCGCGGAAGGTGGCAACGACGGCGGCGGCGGATCCGCCGGCTGGTCGGCGGCGGGCTTCGGCGTCATCGGCACGGCGGGCCGTCGCCGAGTCGCCCGCCGCGGTCGGGGCGGGCGCGGGGCCGCCGCCGGCCGGAGGCTGGCCGGCCCGGGCAGGTCCAGGGCCTCCGGATCGACGACGATCTCGCCGCGCCGCGGCGCCAGGATCCGGACAAAGGGGCGGGTGATCGGCAGGTCGAAGTCGCCGCGCGGGCCCCCGACGACCTCGAGCACGTCGGCGCCGCCGGTCCGGTAGACGTCGCGCACGGTGCCGAGCTCCGCTCCCTCGGGGTCGCGAACCGCGACCCCGATCATCTCGTGCCAGTAGTAGGCGCCCCGCGGGAGGGTATCGCCGGGCCCCGACTCCACCTCGAGGTAGGTCCCTCGAAACGCCTCGCCAGCCTGGCGCGTGCGGACCTCGTGGAAGCGCAGGACCCAGCCGGGATGGGCCGGCCGCGCCTCGGCAATCGTGAGCGGGTTCGTCGACTCCTCCGGGAAGAGGCGCGCACCGACGACGAAGCGATCGGCAGGCCGATCCGTGAGGACCTCGACCCGCATCGCGCCGTTGATGCCGTGGAGACCCCGGACGAGCCCGACGACGAGCCGTCCTCCCGGGGCGCCCTCCGGGTCGATCAGACGATCTCCAGCTGGAACTGCTCCCCATCGCGGGCGGAGACCACCTTGAGGAGCGTCCGCAGGGCCTTGGCGACGCTGCCGTTGCGGCCGATCACCTTGCCCATGTCGTCCTCGGCGACCCGCAGCTCGATGACGGTCGCGCCGGCCTCGCGGCTGACGGTGACCTCCACCTGCTCGGGATGATCGACGAGCGACTTGGCGACGTATTCGACGAGCTGCGGGGCGGCCATGGGGCCTCCTCCTACTTCGCGGCCGGCAGGACGCCGGCGGCCCGGAGCAGCCGCGCGACCGTCTCGGTCGGCAGCGCGCCCTTGGCGATCCAGGCCTTCGTCTTCTCGACGTCGACCTTGAACTCGACGGGCTCGGTCCGCGGGTTGTAATGCCCGAGGATCTCGATGGCGCGGCCGTCGCGGGGCTTGCGGCTGTCGGCCACGACGACGCGGTAGGTCGGCTGCTTCGTCGCGCCGACGCGGGTGAGGCGGATGCGGGCTGCCATCTGGGTGTGAGGTCCTCCTGCTGGAGCTACTTCGTGAAGGTGATCACGCTGCGGGACTCGTTCGTCGCCGCGGGGGCCTTGACGACCGAGGCAAAGGCCTCGAAGGGGACGAGGAAGGGCTTGACCTCGGTCTCGTAGCGCGACCGCTCGGCTGCCGGGATCATCGACTCGACCGCTGTCCGGAGGGCGCTGATATCGACGAAGACGTCGCTGACGCCGTCGCCCCCGGCCGCGGAGATCGCCGTCTTGTAGGCCTCGGTCGTGGCCAGCGACGAGCTGGCGACGACCCCTGCGGTCGCCTTGACCCACTCGACGGTTCCGACCAGGAAGACGCCGTTCTGCACGGTCACGCCGATCTCGGGGACCGCCATCCCGGCTCCCTGGGAGGGGAGCGTCACGACGAGCATCGTGCCGTTGCCCAGCGGCTCCTCGCGGGAGCTGATGCCGGCTCCGCCACCGGCAAGCACGAGCAGCCCCTGCAGCTGCTGCAGCGTTCGCTGGGCTGCCGTCTCATCGGTGACCATCGCGGCGAGGCCGCCTCCGAAGGTCCCGCCGTTGAGCTCGACGGAGATCGCCGCGTCGCCGGCCCAGCCGGCCAGCGCCTCCACGCCGCCGATGGCGGCGAGGGCCTGCTCGACCTGCGTGATCACGGCGGCCGTCGACGGGTCGCAGGCAAGCTGCTTCTTCAGGGCATCGAACCCGGACACGAGGCGGGGCCCCAGGTCACGGACCTCGATCGCCGCCAACGTGGTCGCCGGCAGGTGCGAGGCGATCGCGCTGCTGCTGTTCTTGACCGCCGACGAGGATTCGCCCGACGCGGGGCTCGTCGCGGTGAAGACGAGGGCGCTGTCCTCGGCCCGGGCGGAGCCGGCCGCCCAGTCGGGCACGAGGCCGACCACGTCGTCGAGGCAGGCCGCCGGCAGGCTGCCGGTCTGGCCCTTGGCGGCCGCGAGCGAAGCGTCGACGAAGGCCTTCACGTCGACATAGCCGAAGCCGAAGTAGGTGTCGGGCTGGGACTTCCGCGCCGCCGCGAAGGACGCGGACCCGGGGACCGGGCTGGAGCCCCCCGTGTCGAGCGCGGCCTTGACGGCCAGCTCGGGCCCGACGATGAGCACGTTGTTGCGCACGGTGAAGGCCAGCGTGCCCTTCAGCGGCCCGGACACGATCGTGATCTGGCCCCCGGCGTAGGGCTCGCTCGTCTGCGTGCCGCCGAGCTGCTTCGAAACCCACGCCGTGGCCGCCGCCGCGTCCTTCACGGCCACCAGCAGCACGGCGCCGTCGTCGGGGACCTTTCCGAGGCCCGCCCCGGCGCCACCGGCGGCCCCGAGCGTCGGGGTGACCGCCTGGTCGAATGCCGCGGCCGTCACCGCAAGGCCGAGGTCGCCCCCCAGCCAGGGCTTGATGTCGGCGGTCCAGCTGACGCCGGAGCCCTCGAGCATCCTCTGCAGCGCCTCGTCGATCTTGGCGTCGAGGTTCGACTGGTCGGCGAAGCCCGGAAACGTTCGCCAGCAGGTTGCCGACCTTGGCCCGCTGGTCGCCCGGCAGGTCGGCCCGGATCTCGAGGTAGGCGACGGTGTCCTTGGGCAGCCAGCCCTGGATGGCCGAGGAGCTGCCGCCGGCCGCCAGGATCGCCGCCGCGACCGACAGGACTCCGACCATGACCGCGACGGCCAGCAGGGCGATGCCCCAGCGGGCGAGGCCTCGCGGCCGGGCACCCGCCGTGACGGGCGCCACGGGAGTCCCACCGGCCCCCGGCGTCACCTCGATGGTCGTTTCCGGGGGCGTGCCGGGCCCGCCCGGCGGGGGGCCTTCCGGGCGTGGTGGGCGGCCCGGAGATCGGCTCGATCTCGGCCATGTTGGTGCCTCCCTCGACCTCAGCGGCCGAACATCCCGGGGACGCGACGGCCCCCGCGGATCTGCTTCATGAGCTTCTGCATGTCGTTGAACTGCTTGACGAGCCGGTTGACCTCGGCGATCGAGGTCCCGGAGCCGGCGGCGATCCGGCGGCGACGGCTGGCATTGAGAACGTCCGGGTCGCGGCGCTCGCGCGGGGTCATGGAGCGGATGATGGCCTCGGTGCGAGACAGATCTCCCCGGTCGACCGACTCCTGCGCCTGCTTGGCCATCCCGCCGAGGCCGGGGATCATCTCGATCACCTGCCCGAGCGGGCCCATCTTCTTGACCTGCTGGAGCTGCTCGAGCATGTCCTCGAGGGTGAAGCTGCCCGACTCGAGCCGGGCGGCGGTCTTCTCCGCCTCCTTCTGGTCGAACGCCTCCTGGGCCCGCTCGACCAGCGTCAGGACGTCGCCCATGCCGAGGATCCGGCCCGCGAGGCGATCCGGATGGAAGGGCTCCAGGGCGTCGGTCTTCTCGCCCGTGCCGAGAAACTTCACGGGCAGGCCCGTGACCGAGCTGATCGAAAGAGCGGCGCCGCCCCGGGCATCGCCGTCGATCTTGGTCAGGACGAGGCCGGTGAGCGGGACGGCGGCGGCGAACGCCTGGGCGACCGCGACGGCCTCCTGGCCCACCATGGCGTCGATGACCAGGAGGATCTCGACGGGCCTGACCAGGCGGCCCAGGTCGGTGATCTCGGCCATGAGGATCTCGTCAACCGTCAGGCGCCCGGCCGTGTCGAGGATCACCGTGTCGCGGACCTCGCGGCGGGCTGCCTCGACGCCCAGGCGACCGATCTCGGGCACGGGCGTGCCGGGTGGAGCCGCGTAGACGGGGATGTCGAGGCTCCTGCCGAGGCTCTTCAGCTGTTCGATCGCCGCCGGCCGGTAGGGGTCTGCCGCCACCAGCATCGGGCGGCGGCCGATCTTCACCACGTGGCGCGCGAGCTTGGCCGCGGAGGTGGTCTTGCCGGAGCCCTGGAGGCCGACGAGAGCGACGACGGCCGGGCTTCCCGACAGGTGAAAGGTCCGATCGCCGGCCGCGAGGAGCGCCGTGAGCTCTTCGTGGACGATCTTGACCACCTGCTGACCGGCGTTGAGCGACTCCAGGACCTCCGCGCCGACGGCACGCTCGCGGACCCGGGCCGTGAACTCCTTGACCACCTTGAAGTTGACGTCGGCCTCGAGCAGGGCGAGCCGGACCTCGCGCATCGCGGCGTCCACGTCCGCCTCGCTGACGCGGCCGCGGCCGGTCAGGGCACCGAGGGTCTTGCGAAGGCGGTCGGAGAGGGCGTCGAACATGGTGTGGGAGGACTCCAGTGAACCGGGGCCGGCGGAGCGAGGCTCCGTTCCGGGTGGTGCGCGAGTTCTGGCGACACCGGGGCGCGCCCAGTCTAGCGCATCGACGCGCGGCCTCCCGGGTACGGTGGTCCTCGCCGGCGGCGACGATCGCCCGGTGCCTGTCGGCTGGCAGCCACGCCGCCGGACCGCCCCCGGCCCCGTGGTCCCGCGGCCTGCGGCCGGCTCGCCCGGCTAGGCGAACAGGGCGGCGACGAAGGCGTCGGGGTCGAAGGGCAGGAGGTCCCCCACCTTCTCCCCCACCCCGACGAAGCGGACGGGGACGCCGAGGGCGTGCTCGATGGCGAAGACGATGCCGCCCTTGGCCGTCGAGTCGAGCTTCGTGAGCACGATCCCGGTGAGACCGGTCGCCTCGTGGAACGCCCGCGCCTGGGCGAGGCCGTTCTGCCCGGTCGTGGCGTCGAGGACGAAGAGGACCTCGGGGCGCGCGCCCGGCAGGCGGCGGTCGATGACCCGCCGCATCTTGGCCAGCTCGTCCATCAGGTTGGACTTCGTATGCAGCCGGCCCGCCGTGTCGGCGATGAGCAGGTCGACGCCGCGGGCGATGGCGGCGTCGAGGGCGTCATAGACGACCGCCGCCGGGTCGGCGCCGGGGGCGTGGGCGACCACCGGGGCCGCGGCCCGCTCGCCCCACAGGCGGAGCTGGTCGATCGCGGCCGCACGGAACGTGTCCCCGGCCGCGAGGAGCACGCTCCGGCCCGCCATCCGCTCCCGGGCGGCGATCTTGCCGATCGTCGTGGTCTTCCCGGTCCCATTGACGCCGACGACGAGGATGACGGCCGGCTGGCCCGGCACTGCCGGCTCGAACCCCCAGCCAGGCTCGCGTGCCGCGAGGAGGGCGGCAAGCTCCGCCCGGACCGCGCCTGCCGGGCCGCCCGGGTCGCGGCGTGCCCGGGCGCGCTCGACGACCTCGATGGCGAGCGCGGCGCCGACGTCCCCGGCAATGAGCGTTTCCTCGACCTCCTCCCACGTCGCCTCGTCGGCCTCCCCAATACCGAGGATCCCGCGAAGGCGGGCCATGAAGCCGCCCCGGCTGCGCGCCACGCCGGCCACCAGGTCGCCGTCGACGATCGGCTCCGGGCCTGCCCCGGGTTCCGGCTCTGCCGCGGGCGGCGTCTCGGCGGCGGGCGGCGTCTCGACGGCGTCAGCCGGCTCGCCGGCGCCGTCGCGCGAGCCGGGCTCGGCCGCGATCCCCGCCGGCGCCGGGTCCGTCCCTGCCGCGTCCGCTGCGGCGAGCTCGGCCTCGAGCTGGGCCTCGATCTCGGCATCCGAGACGACCTCGTCGGGCGCGGCCTCGACCGCGACCGGCTCCTCTTCCTGCTTCGGCTTGCGGCGCCAGAACATGCGTTCCTCGTCTCCTTGCGGCGGCCGCGTCGGTCAGGCCGGCGGCCCGATCGGGGCCGCCTGCGCCGATCCATGCCCGGCCTTCCCGCGGGCCCGATCGGCGACGGAGCGCGCCTCCTCGATCCTGAGGCTCACGACCCGGCTTACCGCGTCCTCGCCGACGGTCACCCCGAACAGCGCGTCCGCCGCCTCGATCGTGCCCCGATTGTGGGTGATCACGATGAACTGGGTCGTCTCGGCCAGTCCCCGCAGGGCATCCACGAAGCGGCCCACGTTCGCCTCGTCGAGGGCCGCGTCGACCTCGTCCAGCACGCAGAAGGGAACGGGTCGAACCTCGAGCATCGCGAACAGGAGGGCCACGGCGGTGAGCGCCCGCTCGCCGCCGGACAGCATCGCCAGCGCCTGCGCCTTCTTGCCCGGCGGCCGGGCGACGATCTCGACGCCGGTCTGGGCGAGATCGGCCGGGTCGGTCAGGCTCAGGCGGGCGAATCCGCCACCGAACAGCTGCTGGAAGCGACGGTCGAACGCGGTCTCGAGGGCCGCGAACGTGGTCCGGAACTGGCGGGCGATGAGCCCGTCGAGCTCGCCGATCATGCCCCGCGTCTTCTCGATCGCGCCCTCGAGGTCCGCGCGCTGGGACTGCAGGCCGTCGACGCGGGATCGCAGCTCCGCGTGCTCCTGGGCCGCGAACGGGTTCGCCGCCCCGAGCTCGTGAAACCTCCTCCGCAGGGTGGTCAGCCGGCCGGGGCCGATCGGGCTCGACCGTCACGGGGCCGGTCGCCCAGCGAGCGCCGGCCTCCGCCAGGGCCGCCGCAAGGGCGGCTCCCTCGTCATCGTCGGCCTCCGCCTCGGGCCCTCCGCCCAGGGCCCGCAGGCCCACGACCCCGAGTCCAGCGAACTCCACCAGCGCCTGCTCGCGCACGGCCTCGAGGGAAAGCCGAGCCTCGAGCTCGCGCACCTCGGCGACCCGGTGCAGGTCTTCCGCGCGCCGCAGGGCGTCGCGAGCGGCGGTCACCTCGACCTCGGCGGCGCGCAGCCGATCGCGGCCGATGGCGTCGGCCGCGCGCACCGCGTCGAGCGCCTCGCGGGCCATTCGCTCCCGGGCTGTCGCCTCCGCATGGGCCAGGTCGTGCGCCCCGCGCGACGCGTCGATCTCGGCTTCCCGCCGCGCCAGGAGCGCCGACTCGGCATCGATTCGGCGCATTCGCTCCTCGGCGATCTGGGCGGCAGCCTCCGCGCGCGCTCGCCGACCCTCCGCCGCGCGCCGCCCCGCATCCTGCACCGCGCGCGCGGCGGCCAGCGTCTCGCGCCGGCCCGACAGCTCGGCCGCCCGGGCTTCCCATGTCGCGAGGGCTCCCGCGCCGTCCCCGGCGCCCGCCCCGTCCATCGTCGCCGGCGGGGCCGGCTCCCCGTCGGCGACGGCGAGGCGCTCGGCCAGCGGGTCGCGCTCGGCCTCCAGCGAGGAGACGCGGGCGAGACCCCACGCGTGCTCACGCGCCGCCTGCTCCGCGGCGCGTCCGGCCTGGCGCTCGGTCTCGTCGGCGGCTCGGCGGTGCCCGGTCGCCTCCACCTCCACCATCGCGGACGCGATCGACTCGAGACGTGCCGCCGCGGCCGTCGCCTCGGCGGCTTCGCGGCGTTCGACGAGCCGGCCCAGCTCGGCCTCGGCGGCGGCGAGGTCGGCCGCGGCCAGATCGAGCTCCGTGCGCCGGTCCAGCGGCGCGTCGGGAACTCCCAGGCTCACGACCCCGTCGGTCCCGACGAGGCCGCCCTCGCGGGCGACGATCCGCCAGCCGGCCGGGAGCAGGGCCGCGAGCTCCACGGCGTCGGCGAGGGTCGGCGTCCAGGCCCACCGGGCCAGCAGGCGGCGGGCCGCGCCCGCGGGATCGGACCGGACGGCGTCGGAGAGCAGTCCCCCGCCATGGCGAGCCGCCTGCCCTCGGGCGGACTCGGCCTCGGCCGCGGTCGGTCCCCGGGCCCCGGCGCCTTCGAAGTCGTCGAGCACGACGAGCCCGCGCTGGCCCGCCAGCCCAGGGAGGGCGGCGCCGGCGACGAGGTAGCTGCGACCGAGACCGCCGAGCGCGGAGGCGATGATCGTCCGCAGGGCCGGGTCGATCTCGAGGCCGGCAGCCAGGGGCCGCCCCCCCGCGCGGCGGGCTGCCGGCGCGATCCCCCGTCCTTCATCGGCGGCGATCCGCGCCTCCATCGCCTCGACGCGACCGCGGAGGGTCGCGGCGCGGGCCGCGACGCCGGAGGCCGCGTCCGCCGCCGCCAGCCGCTCGGCCTCGGCACCGGCCAGGGCAAGCCGGGCCGCCTCGCTCCGCCCGCGCGCGACCTCTTCCTGTCGGCGGACTTCCTCCACCTCGGCCCGCGCCGCCCGGAGCGCTTCCGCGGCCACCGTCGCGCTCGCTCCGGCGCCGTCCGCCGCGGCCCGCGCGTCGGTGAGGGACTGATCGGCCACGGCCAGGCGTCGCCGGAGGCGCTCCAGCTCATCGGTCCGGCTGGCGGCGGCGCGGCGCGCGGCCGCATCTGCCTCCGTCCGGCGTGATGTCGCGGCGCGCAGTGCACCGGCTTCGGCGCGCGCCTCCGCCAGTGAGCGCTCGATCTCGGCGATCTCGCCGTCGAGGGTGCTCTCCGCTGCCGGGATCGGGAGGGCGAGCTCCCGTCGACGCTCGCCGAGCTCGAGGTCCGCCGCCGCTCGGTCTGCCGCCAGGCGCTCCCGATCGCGGGCGATCGCCGCCGCCTCGGCCGCGCCCGTGGCAGCCGCGATGTCGAGCGTGGCCCGGGAGGCACGCGCCGTTTCGTAGGCGGCCCGGGCAGCGGCTTCGGCGGTGGCGTGCTCGTCCAGCTGGGTGGCAGCGGCGATCGATCGGCTCTCCGCCGACCTGAGCGTCTCCAGCGCGGTCGCGGCAGCGCCGCGGGCCGCGCCGAGAGATGTCGCCGCCCGCTCCGCGTCCTCGGCCGCGGCTCGCCAGCGAGCGGCGAAGGCCGCCGCCAGCGCGGCGGCCAGCTCCTCGCCGGCTCGAGCCCGCGACGATTGCTGCTCGGCCTGCGCGGCCAGCCGACGGAGCTGCGGTCGGAGCTCGGCGAGGATGTCCTCGACGCGGGCGAGGTTGGCCGTCGCCTCGTTGAGCTGCTCCTCGGCGCGCCGCCGGCGGCGCTCGTGGCGGCGGACACCCGCCACCTCCTCGAAGAGGGGTCGCCGCTCTTCCGGTCGCAGGGCCAGGGCCTGGTCGACCATGCCCTGGCCGATGAAGAGGAAGGCATTGTCCGCGAGATGGGCCGCGTCAAGGAGGTCGACGAGGTCCTTGAGGCGCACGCGTTGGCGATTGACGAAGTAGTCGTTCTCGCCCGACCGAAACAGGCGCCGGCCCACCTCGAGGATCGCGTACTCCACGGGGACGAGCCCGTCCGCGTTGTCGAGGACAAGGGCGACGTCAGCCATGCCCAGGGCGGCGCGTCGCTCCGAGCCCGCGAACACGACGTCCTCGGAGCGGCGTGACCGGAGGGCCCGGCCCTGCTCGCCGAGCGCCCAGCGGAGGGCGTCGGCGAGGTTGCTCTTGCCCGAGCCGTTGGGCCCGACGACGGCGTTGATCCCGGGCACGAACTCCACGACCGTGCGCTCGGCGAACGACTTGAAGCCCTGCACGCGGAGAGCCTGGAGCCGGGCGCGGCCGCTCATGTCGCGGCCGTCCCCTCGCCCGGCGAGCCCGGTTCGGGTGGAGTGACGGACGTTCGTTCGATCGATGCGTCGGGACTGGCCGGCTCCAGCGCCAGCGACTCGAGCGCCGAAGCCGCGGCCGCGGTTTCGGCACCGCGCCGCGACCCGCCCGTCCCGGCGCCCACGAGCCGGCCGCCGACGGACACCTCCACGAGGAAGCGGCGCTGGTGGTCGGGTCCCGTCACCTCCACCAGCCGATAGTCGGGGCGCTCGCCGGAGCGTCGTTGGGTCAGCTCCTGGAGCCGGCTCTTGGGACTCTTGAGAGTCCCGGGCGCCGCGTCCGCCGCCAGCTCGGGCGCGGCCAGCGCCGCGAGCCAGGCGCGCGCCGCCTCCCAGCCCTGGTCGAGGAAGATCGCCGCAGCCACCGCCTCCAGGGCGGACGCGAGCAGGATCGGACGGGCCCGGCCCTGGTGCAGCTCCTCACCTTCGCCGAGCAGAAGGTACGGTCCGAGGTCGAGGCGGCGGGCGAGCCGGGCCAGCCCACTGGTGCTCACGATGGCCGCGCGCCGGGCCGACAGCACGCCCTCGTCGTCGCCGGGACGGAGGGCATGAAGCGCCGACGAGATGACGAGGCTCACGACCGCGTCGCCCAGGAACTCCAGGCGCTCGTTCTGCCCGGTCGCTCCCTCCGGATGCTCGTGCAGCCACGAGCCGTGGACGAGGGCGCGCTCAAGGAGCGATGGGTCGCGGAAGGTGAGCCCGAGTCGCTCGGCAAGCTCGAGCGCGGATCGCGGCGGTCGGGCCGCCTCCCCCGGCAGTGACCGGGGCGTGGTCAGGTCGCGTGCTCGTCGATGTAGTCGGCGGCGTCCTGGACGGTCTGGATCTTCTCGGCCTCTTCGTCCGAGATCTCCATCCCGAACTCCTCCTCGAGGCTCATGATGAGCTCGACGAGGTCGAGCGAGTCAGCGTTCAGATCGTCGACGAAGGAGGCCTCCGGGTTCACTTCGGCCTCGTCGACGCCGAGCTGCTCGACGACGATCTTCTTCAGCCGCTCGTAGGTGGTCGCCACTGGCCCCTTCCTCCCTGGGTGTCACTGCTGCGCGTCGGGGACTCCGGTGCTGCGCGGTCCGGGCAGGGCCTCCGGCATCCCGCTCGCGACGTCGCGGGCCACGCGGCCCAGGACCCCGTTGACGAGACGACGTGCCGGATCACCTCCGTAGACCCGCGCGAGCTCGACCCACTCGGCGATCGCCACCCGGGCCGGCGTCGCGGGCGAGTGTAGCACCTCGCAGATGCCCGCACGGAGGAGAACGCGGTCCATCCGGGCCAGCGTCACGACGGGATATTGCGGCGCCGCGGCCTCGATGCGGGCGTCGATCCGATCGCGATTCTCAATCGTGGCCAGGACGAGCCGGCGCGCGTGCAGGGCGGTCTCCGGGTCGCCCTCGGTCTCGGCCAGGTGCCGCTCGAGAACCGCCGGCGCCGTGCGCTGGCCGAACTCGGCCTCGAACAGCGAGGCGAGCACGAGCCGCCGGGCCGCCCGGCGCGCGCGCACCAGGTCGGAGCCGGGCCGGCCCGCGCGCCCGCTCACGCGCCCAGGTCGCCGACGCCGTCGATCCGGACCGTGACTCCGCCCAGCTCCAGCCCCAGGAGGCGCTCGATCGCGGCGGCCACCGCCACCTGCACATCCGCGGCCAGGTCCGCCAGCGGCTGCCCCGGCCGCGCCACCAGGACGACCCGGGCATCCACGGCACCATCTCGAACCCGCACCGAGACCGGCCGCCGCCTGTTGACCCTCCACCAGGGGGATCGGGCCCAGCCGATGCGCTGGACGCCCGGCACCTCCATGGCTGCCAGGCGGACGAGGTCGCGGATGACGGGGCGGCGGACGGCCAGCGAGTCGCCGTTCACGCCTGGGCTTCCTCCGCGCGAGCCGTTCCGGCGAGAGCGGCCACCGGGCGGCGGAACGTCTCACCGATGAGCTCGGGCAGGCCCGCCCGGGCAGCGGCCGCCCCGACGCGCAGGGCGTGCTTGATCATCCGCCGCCTGGCGCGGCCGTGCGTGATCACGACCGTGCCCCGCACGCCGAGCAGCGGCGAGCCGCCGAGCACCTCGTAGTCGAACGTGGTGCGGATCCGGCCGATGCCGGGCCGCATGAGGAGGTACGCGAGCTTGCCCCGCAGGCTTCGCCGGAACTCGTCGGCCCAGAGGTCGAAGATGAAGGTGGCGAGTCCCTCGAAGAACTTGATCGTGACGTTGCCCAGGACTGCGTCGCACACGACGACGTCGGCCGGGTGGTGGACGAGATCCTTGCCCTCGACGTTGCCGGTGAAGTTGAGGGAGGACGCATCGAGCAGCTCGGTCGCGCGCTGGATCCGGGCGTCGCCTTTGCCCTTCTCCTCGCCGATCGAAAGAAGGGCCACGCGCGGGTGCGCCACGCCGAGGGCACGCTCCGCGAACAGCGACCCCATGTGGGCGTACTGGACCAGGTTCTCCGGCGTCGAATTGGGGTTGGCGCCGATGTCGAGCAGCACGAGCGGGCCCGTGTCGGTCACCATCTGGACGGCGAGCGCCGGCCGGTCGACACCGGCGACGCGCCCGAGTCGCAGCACCGCGGCCGCCATTCCGGCCCCGGTATGGCCGGCGGTGACCACGGCATCGGCGCGGCCACGCTTCACGAGCTCGCAGGCGACGAGGATCGAGGCGTCCTTCTTCTCGCGCAGGGCGAGCGCGGGGTGCTCGTGCATCTCGATGACCTGGGTCGCCGGCTCGATCGTCACGTTCGCGGGCAGTCGCGCGCCGGCGATGGAGGCGATCCGATCAGGCATCCCGACCAGGATGATCTCGTCATCGGGGGACTCGGAGGCGTAGAGGAGGGCGCCCGAGACGACTTCGGCCGGGCCGTGGTCCCCGCCCATGGCATCGACGGCGAGGCGGACCCGCCGCGTGCGCTCGATCCCCCGGACCGTCGCCAGGTCCATCGCAGGCTGTGCCTCGCGCTCGACGGCGGGCGGCGGTCAGGAGGCCGCCTCGCCGCCCTTCTTCTTGAGCTCAACCGCCTGCCGGCCGTCGTAGTAGCCGCAGCTGGGGCAGATGTGGTGGGCCCGCTTCATGACGTGGCAGTGGGTGCACTCCACGAGATTCGGCAGGCTGAGCGCGTGGTGCGAGCGCCGGTTGCCCTGCCGGGCGTGCGACACCTTCCGCTTCGGGAGGCCCATCGGGGTTGCTGCTCCTGTCGTGATGCGGCGGCGCGGGCGCGGGGGCGCGCGGTCGCCGGTTCGTCGGGCGATGGGGCGCGGCGACGCTGACGCCGTCCGGCCGAAGGCGGAGTCTAGCCGGTTTCGGCGCTACTCGTCGGCCCGGAACTCGAGGAGCGCCGCCAGCCGCGGGTCCAGCGGCGCCTCGGCGTGTTCGTGGGGACCGTCGTTGAGGTCGGCGCCACACTCCGGACAGAGCCCCGGGCAGTCAGGCCGGCAGACCGGGGCGATCGGCGCGGCCAGCACGACCGCCTCGCGGGCCAGCGGCTCGAGGTCGAGCTCGTGGTGATCCGACAGTCGAAACACGCCCGGCTCCAGGGAGGCGTCAAGGGGCAGTCCCGACTGCAGGTCGAGGGAGGGCAGGACCTCCTCCTCGATCGGAGCGTCCATCGGGATCTCGATCGCGGCCAGGCACCGTCCGCACGTGTCGGCGAGGCTCGTCCGGACGTGGCCGCTCACGAACAGGCCGCGGTTGGTGCGCCCGAGCCGGGCCGACACCGTCAGGGGAGCCGCCTGGACGAGGCCTTCGCCGAGGTCGAGGAGCACGCCCCCGGCGGCGACCTCGCGATGCGATCCGGGGGTCTCGCCGAGGAGGCCGGCGACGTTGATGACGAGGGCGTCCGCTGGGGACGTCGTCATCCGGCGCCGGACTCGGCCGGAACGTCCGGCGCCACTTCGAGCGGGGGCGCTTCGGGCTCGTCGCGGACGCGGAGCGTGTCGATCCCGCGCTCGATCTGGGCGAGGACGCGCGACACCTCCTCCTCGAGGCGGAGCAGCACGTCGGCCGCGTACTCGTCGGCGCCATGGCGGGTAGCGGCGGCGTCGGCTTCGGCGAGGGCGATCATCCGGCGACTCTCGGCCTCGGCGGCCTCCGTGAGGCCCTGCTCGTCGATGAGGTAGGCGGCCTGCTCCTGGGCCCGGGAGACGATCCGCTCCGCCTCCTGGTTCGACCGCTCGAGGATGCGTTCGCCCTCGGCGTTGATTCGCCGGGCCGACTGGACCTCCTCCGGGACCGCGTGGCGCAGCTCGTCGATGAGCTCGAGCGCCGCGGCCTGGTCCACGACGACATTGGAGGTCAGCGGCAGCTTGCGGCCGTTGGCGAGCATCCCCTCGAGGCGCTCGACAAAGAACATGATGTCGATGGGACTGCCCTCCTCGGCGCCCGTGGCGTGGTGCCGGGATTATAGCGGCGGCTCCGGCCCTTCCGAGGGACGGAGGCGGGCCGCCACCCCCGCCGGGACCATCGCCGTCACGTCCCCGCCGAAGCGGGCGATCTCCCGGACCAGGCTCGAGGACAGGTATCCGTACTCGAGCGCGGTCATGAAGAAGACGGTGTCGATCTCGGGGGCCAGGCGGCGGTTCATGTGGGCCATCTGGAGGTCGGCCTCGAAGTCCGACACGGCCCGCAGGCCGCGCACGATGTGGCGGGCCTCGACGGCCCGGCAGGCGTCCACGGTGAGCCCGTCGAAGACGCGCACGACGATGCGGGGAGCCAGCTCGGGGATGACCTCGAGGATCGCCTCCCGGATGATGGCCGCCCGTGCCTCCGCGGCCCCCGCGGGGGCCTTCTTCGGGTTGACCAGGACGGCCACCACGACGCGGTCGAAGACGCCGGCCGCGCGTCGCAGGACGTCGAGGTGGCCGAGCGTGATGGGGTCGAAGGACCCGGGGTAGACCGCGGTGCGCATCGGGCCTCCCATCAGCCCACCGGCGCGACCTCGCCGGGCTCCCGGCGATAGAAGGTGATCGCGGTCTCCCCGAAGCGGCGGACCCGCGTGGATCGTAGCAGCCCGATCGTCGGCGGCGGGGGCTCGCGCCAGTGCGACGTCGCCACCACCGTCGCGCTCCCGGCCAGCGGCCCGTCGGCGGCCCCCAGCACCCCCAGGATGGCGTCGCGCAGCACGGTCTCGGCATACGGTGGATCCACGATCGCGATCCCGAAGCGCGTCCCGGTCGCCGCCAGGTCGCGCAGCGCCGCGATCGCGTCACGGCGCACGATGGTTGCCTGCGCCGCGAGGCCCGTGCGGCGCAGGTTGTCGGCGATGACGCGGCAGGCCCGGGCATCCCGCTCGACGAAGACGGCCGACGAAGCTCCGCGCGACAGGGCCTCGATGCCCGCGGCCCCCGAGCCGGCGCACAGGTCCACGACCGCGGCCCCGCCGAGGAGCGGCTCGATCGACCCGAACACCGCCTGCTTCACCCGGTCGGCCAGGGGCCGGGTGGCGGGGCCGGCGGCGGCCAGCTGGATCCCGCCGGCGATCCCGGCCACCACGCGGCCACCGCTCGCCACGCGCTACGACCCGGGCGCGGGATCGCCGGCGAAGACCCGCGCCAGCCAGCCCGCCGTCAGCTCGCGCGCGAGCGGGGCACCGGCGGCGCGAAAGGCGCCCTCCTCGTCCAGGAGGTCCCCGGCATGTGCCCGGGCCGCCGCCGCGAGCTCGCGATGGTCCTGCCGGGCAAGGGTCGCGACCCGCAGCCCGGGCAGGCCGCTCTGGGCGAGGCCGAGCACGTCCCCTTCGCGACGCAGGGCGAAGTCCGTCTCGGCCAGCGCGAACCCGTCACTCGTCCGGGCCACGGCCAGCAACCGCTGGAGCGCCGGCGTGCCGCCGTCCTCCCCGGACGAGACGAAGCGGTCGGCCGCCGCCCGGTCGCGGGGCACGGCGTCGTCGACGAGGGCGCAGTAGGACGGGGCCGAGCCCCGTCCCGACCCGTCCCCGGAGCTGGTGCAGCTGGGCCAGCCCGAAGCGGTCGGCGCCGAGGATCACCATGACGGTGGCCTCGGGCACGTCCACGCCGACCTCGACGACCGTGGTCCCGACGAGCACATCGAGCTCACCGTCCCGGAAGCGGCCCATCTCGTCGTCGCGGGCGGCGGCCTTCAGGCGCCCGTGGACCAGGCCGACCCGCAGCGGGGCGAGCGTGGCCTGCAAGCGCTCCGCCTCTGCCTCCGCGCCGGCGACGTTCTCCGCGTCGCCCTCGGCCTCGTCGATCCGCGGCACGACGACGAACGTGCGGTGCCCGGCCTCGGCCTCGGCGCGAACGAGCGCCCAGAGCTGCTCGAGCGAGTCCGGGTGGCGCAGTCGCGTGTCGATCACCCGCCGACCAGCCGGCACGGTCCGGAGGTCGGCGACGTCGAGGTCCGCGTAGAGCACCTGGCCGAGCGTGCGCGGGATCGGAGTCGCCGTCATGAGCAGGACATGGGCCGCGCCGCCGTGCGTCTTCGCCTCGAGCGCGCCGCGCTGCTCGACGCCGAAGCGGTGCTGCTCGTCCACGACGACCAGCCCGAGCCGGGCGTAGCGGACACGCTCCGAGAAGAGGGCATGGGTGCCGACGGCCACGGCCGCCCGTCCGTCGGCGAGCGCCTCGAGGGCCGTGGTGGCGCCCGACCCGCTCAGGGATCCGGTGAGGAGCGTCACGGGAACTCCGAGGGGCGCGAGCAGGTCGCCGAGGGTCGCTGCGTGCTGGCGGGCGAGGAGGTCGGTCGGGGCAAGGAGGGCGCCCTGCACCCCCGCCTCCGCGGCCACGGCGAGGGCATACGCGGCGACGGCCGTCTTGCCCGAGCCCACGTCGCCCTGGAGCAGGCGCAGCATCGGGTGGCGGCCGGCAAGGTCCCCCCGGACCGCCGTCATCGCCGCCTCCTGGTCCGGCGTCAGCTCCACCGGCCGGTCCAGACGGATCGCGAGCGCGGACGCAAGCGCGCTCCGGATCATCGCGTCACGACCGTCGGGGATCTCGACGCTGACGGCCGCGGCGACCGCGCGCTGGCGGCGCCGGGACACCATTCCCACCTGGAGGGCGAGCAGCTCGTCGAAGGCGAGGCGCCGCAGGGCCGCGTCCCGACGCGGGAACTCGTCGGGGAAGTGCGCCTGCTCGAGAGCGTCGGCAATCCCCACGAGCCGCTCGGCCCGCAGGAGCTCGGGCGGCAGGTACTCCGGGTAGGCGGGGCCGCGATCGAGCGCCGCCCGGATGGCCGCCCGCAGGGTCCTGAGGGCGAGGCCCTGGGTGAGCCGGTAGACCGGCACGATCCGCCCGACGTGGAGCAGGTCGCCATCGGGGGCCTGGAAGGCGGGGTTGTCGAGCAGGCGACCCGAAGCCGCGGCTGCCGGACCTTGCCCGAGAACAGGTACTCCGACCCGGCCAGGAGGCGCCGCTCGACGTACTGGCGGCCGTACCATTGCGCCTCCACGGCGCCTGTCGGATCGCTCAGGGTGGCGGTCACGACGGGCGTGTGGCGCCGCGCCGTGCGGCCCAGGCGGACCGCGTCCACGCGCGCCCGCACGCTCACGACCGTGTCGTCGTCGAGGAACGGAAGGGCTCCCACGTCGTAGATCGTGCGGAGGTCGTCGTAGCGGCGGGGCAGCCAGAGCAGGAGGTCGCGAACGGTCCGCAACCCGATCCGGCCGCCGACCCTGCCGAGGGCGGCCGCGCCCGGCAGGTGGCTGGTCCGGAGGGACGTCTCGAACGGGTCGGCCGGCGGCAGGGCCGGAGACGGTCTCGCGCGCGCGCCCCGGGTCGCCACCGCCGTTCCCCTACTCCGCGCTGACGAGATACCGGTAATGGGCCTGGCCCCCGTGACGAACCTCGACCTCCTCGACCGCGGGCCACGCCGCCTGGACCAGGCGGGCGACGAGCTCGGCCTCGGCCAGGTCCGCGCCATCGCCGTACCAGAGAGTCACGAGGCTGAACCCGGGCTCCATGGCGGCGATCCCGGCAAGCACTGCCTTCGTCCGGTCATCGTCGGCCGCCAGGAGGCCATCGTCCGGGTCGAGGGCCATCGTCTGCCCTCGACGCACCTTGCGCCCCGAGACCACGGCGTCGCGAACGGCCTCGGTGACCAGCATCGTGCGCAGGGCCCGGCTCGCCTCCAGCATGGACTCGGCGTTGCCACTGGCGCCGATCCCCGGATCGACCTCGAGGAGGGCGGCGATCCCCTCGGCGGCGTTCCGCGTGGGCACGACGCGCACCGGGCGATCGGCCATCTCGGCGGCCTGGCCGGCGGCCAGCTTCACGTTCGGGTTGTTGGGGAGGATCACGACCTCCTCGCCCGGGGAGGCGATCACGGCAGCGAGGATCTCCCCGGCGCTCGGGTTCTCGGCCTGGCCGCCGCGGACGATCGAGACATGGAGGCGCTCGTCGGCGATGCCGAACGCCGCCAGGGCTTCCGCCAGGCCGTCGCCGGGCGCGACGGCGATGATCCCCAGCGCGACGCGCGAAGCCGGCTCGATCCGCTCGACGGGCGGCGGCGAGGCCAACGCCCGCGCCTCCCGCAGCTCGGCCGCCTGGTGGTCGAGATCGATGATCGTGGCGTTGACGATCCGTCCCACCTGGAGGGCCTGGCGCAGGACGAGGTCGGGGCGGCCGTTGTGGACGTGGATCTTGGCCACCTTCGGGTCGCCCGCGAGGTTCACCGACTCCCCCGTCCGGACCAGGTACGAGCGGATGCGGTCCAGGTCGAGGAGCTGGCCCGGGAAGGGGTGGAGAAGGTAGACGGTCTCGTAGCCGTGGCCCGAGTCGAGGGGGGCCACGTCGGCCGGTCTCGGGCTCGGGATGGCGGGGGCCCGAACCGGGCGCCGACACCGCGGCCTCGCCCCGGAGGTACGCCAGCGCCCCCTCGAACAGCCGCAGGAGGCCGGCTCCCCCGGAGTCGACGACGCCGGCGTCCCGGAGGATCGGCAGGAGGCTGGGTGTCTTGTCGAGGGCCCGGGCCGCGGCCTGCGTGGCAGCCCGGACCACGGCCTCGAGGTCGTTCGCCCGCTCCGCCGTCTCCACGGCCACCGCGGACGCCTCGCGGATGACCGTGAGCATCGTGCCCTCGACGGGCCGGGGGACGGCCCCGTAGGCGGCCGTCGAGGCCAGCGCCAGGGCATGGGCCAGGTCAAGGCCGTTGAAGCGACGCTTGCCGGCGAAGCCCTCGGCGAGGCCGCGGACCACCTGGCTCAGGATCACCCCGGAGTTGCCGCGAGCCCCGAACAGGGCCCCCTCGCGGAGGCGCTCGGCAACCGCCTCGACGCTCGTGTCCTCGCGCACGTAGGCCAGCATCTCGCGACAGGTCGCCAGCATGTTCGAGCCGGTGTCGCCGTCGGGCACGGGAAAGACATTGAGTGCGTTGATCTCCTCGACGTGCTCCTCGAGGTTCGCGACGGCCGCGCGGACGGCCCCGAGGAGCCCGGCGCCGTCACAGGCGAGGCGCACCACCTACCGGGGATCCTCGGTGGGTGGAGCGGGGGCGCGGGCGGTCCTGAACGGCCCGGCGTCGAGGCCCTCGACGTGGATCATCACGGGCCCGATCTCGCGCCCGAGCGCCCGCCCGAGGGCGTACCGGATGGCCGAGTCGACCTGGCGAGCGACCTCCGCGACCGGCAGCCCGTAGGCGATCATCAGGCGCACGTCCACGGCGACGTCGGGGCGCAGGGTGACCCGGATGGCCCGTCCGCCGAGGCCGAGCCGGCGCCGGAACGGCTCGGCGAGCCCGGTCACGCCATAGCTCCCGAGCACGGCGGCGCGCACCACCTCCTCGAGGGCGCGGCGCGTCACGACGGCCCGACCGGGCACGACGGGGCGCGAGGGCGCATCGGTCATGCGAGCACGAGCCTCCGGTCTGGGCGGGCGCGGACGGAACGAGCGGTCGGAACGATGTGCTAGCATACAGCCTCCCCGGAGCCCGTCCGGCGGCGCCTCGGCGCGCCGGCGACCGGCATGTCCGGGTTCCGGCCCGCACCGCCACCACCGCATCCAGAGGAACCCGATGGCCCGTAGCTGCGCGATCTGCGGCAAGGTCGCAATGGGCGGCTTCAACCCGCAGTCGAGCGGGATGAACCGCGTCCGCGCCCACCGGCGCTACCAGCCCAACCTCCAGACGCTCGCCGTCGTCGAGGGTGGCGTGGTGACCCGCAAGCTCGTCTGCACGCGCTGCAAGCGCACCCAGACGAAGAAGTCCCGCTGACCGCTGCCGGGTCCCGACCCGGCTCGACGTCCCAGACCGGCCCGGCGCGCCCGACGCGACCGGGCCTCTTCGCGTCCGTCGTGTCCTGGCCCGTGATCGCGCCCCGGGGCGCGCCCGAATCCTCCATTGCCGGACCGCTGTGACGGCGCGGGGGGCACCCGGCCGATGGCGGACAGCTCAGCGATCGTCGCTGTCGAGCCAGATCGTGAACGGGCCGTCGTTGACGAGCTCAACCTCCATCGAAGCCCCGAAGCGCCCGCGCTCGGTGGACACGCCCAGCGCCTCGAGGGCCGCGCAGAACGCGTCGTAGATGGCCGCCGCATGAGCCGGGGGTGCGGCCGCGGTGAAGCCGGGACGCCGGCCGCGCCGCGTGTCCGCGTAGAGCGTGAACTGGCTGACGGCAAGGACGGAGCCGCCGACGTCCCCGAGGGCCAGGTTCGTTCGACCCCCGGCATCCTGGTGGATTCGCAGCTCCACGATGCGCCGCGCCATCGCGGCTGCCCGGGTTGCATCGTCCGCCGGGGCGACGCCGAGGAGGACCAGGAGGCCGCGCCCGATCGAGCCGACGACCTCGTCGTCGACGCGGACCTCGGCCCGGGCAACCCGCTGCAGGAGGGCGCGCATCTACTCCGGGCCCGAGCCGGGCGCGTCGCCCGGAGCGCCTCCCGGCGGGGGCGTGGACCGTGGCGGGCGCGCCGCTGCGGCCGCAGCGGCGAGCTCGTCGCGCCGGGCGCCGAAACGCTCCTCGACCCAGGCCGCGGCGGCTCGCGGCACCAGCAGGTCGACGTCGCGGACGCCGTCGGCGCCCACGAGACCGTCACCGCGGAGCATGACGACCGGGACGCCGGCCGCTTCGATGGCGTCGTGGAGCGGTTCGCCGAGGGACCGTGGCAGGCTCGCGAAACGGACCACCTGGTCGCGCGGCTCGGGCGGCACCCCGTCGTTGAGCTCGACGGCGAATCCCTCGTCGGCGAGGGCCCGCATGAGGCGGACCTCCCGGGCCGGGTTGTGGCCCCTGGCGAACAGCGCGGTGCCGGCGATCAGCACGTCGGCCCCGAGGCCGCCGATCATCTCCGCCGTCTCCCGATTCACGCCGCCGTCGACGTGGACCTCGCCGCCCCACGGCTTGTCCGCGAGGAGGCGCCGGGCCGCCGGGATCTTCGCCGCGGCGACCTCGCGCATGAACCCCTGGCCGCCGAACCCCGGCTCCACCGTCATGACCATGACGATGTCGAGCAGGTCGCGGTACGGCTCGAGGGCCGCCATCGGGGTCCCCGGCCGCATCGCCAGGCCCGCGGCCCGGCCGGCGGCCCGGATCCTGCGCAGGAGCGGCTCGATCGGCTCCTCCACCTCGACATGGACGGTGATCGAGTCGCAGCCCGCCGCCAGGAAGTCGTCGAGCCAGCGCCCCGGCTCGGCGATCATGAGGTGCGCGTCGAACGGCGTGCGGGTGACCGGGCGCAGGGCACCGATCGTGGCCCAGCCGAAGGTCAGGTTGGGCACGAACCGGGCGTCCATCACGTCGAGGTGGATGCGGTCGGCACCGGCCTTCACGGCCCGCCGGACCTCGTTGGCCAGGTTCGCGAGGTCGGCGTTCAGGATGCTCGCGGCGACGAGAGCGCGGCCGCCGCCGGTCATCGTGCCGGTCGCCGGCGCGGCGGGCGCGAGATGGGACCGCTCGGGCGGCGTGGCCGGGGAGCCGGGGCGGCGCCCGGGCGCGACCCGGTCCCGCCGCGTCGACGCGAGGCCGGCGGGGGCCGGCTCGGCGCTGCGCTCGCCGCGCAGGGCGGCGGCGGAGGCCGCGACGAGCAGCTCGCGTCGCCGCGCGACGGTGGGCGCGGCGGGCTCGCCCGCCTGCTCGGCGGCGAGCTGGCCGCAGGCGGCGCCCACCTCCTGGCCCCGGTTTCGCCGGACCGTGACCCCGATCCCGGCCGCGCGCAGGCGGTCCGCGAACGCCCGGATCCGCTCCGGGCCGCTCGCCTGCCACGGGGTATGGGCGACCGGGTTCATCGGAATGCAGTTCACGTGGGCGCCGGACCCGCGCAGGAGGCGGACCACCGCGTCCGCGTCCGCGATCGTGTCGTTGATCCCGTCGATCATGACGTACTCGTAGCTCACCCGGCGTCCCGTCGCCAGCGCGTAGACGCCCGCCGCGGCCACGACCTCGGCGACCGGCCAGCGCCGGTTGAGAGGCACCAGCAGGTCGCGCAGCGGATCGCGGGCGGCGTGCAGGCTGATGGCCAGCGTCCACTGGGGGCGGAGCCGGGCGAGCCGCTCGATGGCGGGCACCACGCCCGAGGTCGAGACGGTGAGATGCCGGGCCCCGAGCCCGAAGCGGGCCGGGTCCGTGAGTGCGGCCGCGGCGCCGAGCACGGCGTCGAGGTTGAGCAACGGCTCGCCCATCCCCATGAAGACGATGTTCGTGAGGTGGCGATCCAGCGTCGCGAGACGGCGCTGGGCGTAGCGAGCCTGGTCCACGATCTCCGCCACCTCGAGGTCGCGCTCGAACCCCAGCTCGCCGGTGGCGCAGAACGGGCAGCCGACAGCGCAGCCCGCCTGGCTGCTGAGGCACAGGGTGTTCCGCTCGCGCCGATCGGCCGCCCGCGGGTAGTGCATGAGGACCGACTCGACGAGGCGCCCGTCGGACAGGCGGTGGAGGGCCTTGTCCGTGGTCCCGCCCTCGGCGGCGCGGATCGAGGTCTCGGCCAGCGTGTCGAACCGGACGCGTTCCGCGAGGGCCGTCCGGAGCGGTCTGCCGAGCGTCGTCACCTCGTCCCAGGAGCCGGCCGTCGAGCGCCACGTCGCGTCCCCGACCTGGCGGGCGCGGTACCCCGGCTGTCCGAGGTCGTCCATCAGCGCCGCCAGCTCGGCCTCGTCGAGCCCGGCGATGCCGGGCCGGCGGTCGCGGGTCGACGGCGATCGGGGGCCGGTGATCGGGATCGGAGGCGCCGGGGGCTCGGTCATGGTGGCCACCTCATGCTACCCGCGCCCCGACGCTGCCGGGATGGCCGCGGCGATAGGCGGCGCCGTCCATCGGCCGGCCTGCCGCCGGACGCACATCGAGGAGCCGCAGGCGGCCGGCCACGGTGGCGAGGGCGAGGCCGGCGTCATCGGCCACGATCGTCCCGGGCTCGTCGCCGGCCGCGCTCGGGCCGACGCCCGCCCGGAGCACGGCCAGCCGGCCGGCAGGAAGCTCGACGTATGTTCCGGGCCACGGCCGGAACGCGCGGACGCGGCGTTCGAGGTCTGCCGCCGGCAGGCCCGGATCGAGGTGTCCGTCGTCGCGGGTCAGGGGTCGGGTGATCGTGGCCCCGGCCTCCGGCTGCGCCGCCGCGACCATCTGCCCGCCGAGGTAGGGCCCGATGGCCCGGGCGAGGAGCTCGCCCGCGATCCTCGCCAGGCGCGCCTCGAGCCCCGGGGCGTCTTCGTCGGCGGTGACCGGAGTCCGCGCGGCCGCGACGATGGGACCCGTGTCCATCCCGGCATCCATGCGGAAGAGCGTCACCCCGCCCTCGCGATCGCCGGCCAGGATGGTTGCCGGGATCGGCGTCGCGCCCCGGTGCCGCGGGAGCAGGGAGGGGTGGAGGTTCAGGATCCCCCGCGGCGGCAGGTCGAGGACCGGCGGCGGCAGGAGCTTGCCGTAGTCCGCCAGGATGCCGATCCGCGGGTCGAGGTCCGCGAGCGCCGCGAGGAAGGCCGGGTCGCGCAGGCGATCGGGGACGAGCACCGGAACGCCGAGCACGGTCGCCCGCGCTCCGGCCGGTGTCGGGGTGAGGCGGGCCCGCCGGCCGGCGGGCCGTGGGGCTGCCGTCACCACGCCCGCGACGTCGAGCTCGGGGATCGCGGCGATCGCGTCGAGAACATCGGCGGCGAACGCGCCGGACCCGAAGAAGACGGTCCGCGCCGGCCGTATGTCAGCCGCGGGAGACCGCCTTCGCCCGCTCGGGGTCGATCCCCCGGCGCTCGAGCTCGGCGTCAACCTCGCCGCCATCGTCGTCGGCCCCGCCGAGGCCGACCGGGATCAGCTCGTCGGGCGAGCCCAGGTAGTCGATGTAGAGCTTGCCTTCGAGGTGATCCAGCTCGTGCTGGAGCGCCCGTCCGAGGAGGCCCGTGCCGGCGACCTTGTACCTCCGCCCGGCGCGGTTCTGCGCCACGACCCAGACCTGCTCGCGGCGGGTCACGTAGGCGACGAACCCCGGGATCGACAGGCAGCCCTCGAGATCGCGGTCGTCGCCCTGCGCCCGGACGATGCGCGGGTTCACGAGCTCGAGGAGGCGATCCCCGACCTCGACGACCGCCACGTTCATCGCCTCGCCGAGCTGCGGCGCCGCCAGCCCGACGCCGGGCGCGTTGCGCATCGTGTCGGTCAGGTCGTCGAGCAGGTGGCCAAGGAGCTTGCCGAAGCTCTCGACCGGCTCGCCCTTGAGGCGCAGTCGCGGATCGCCCAGCATGAGGATCGGGAGCACGCTCATCGGCCCGAGTATACGGGACGGCTCCCGGTGACCCGGGCGGTCCTCAGGCCGGTGGGGCCTCATCGGCCGCGGGCGGCGCCTCGTCGGTTGGCGACGAGGCCTCGCCGGGCGCCGCGTCCGGGTGCTCCGCGGGCGTCGGCGCCGCGCCCTCCGCGCCGCGGTGGCGCATGTCGTCGGCGAACCGGCGGGAGCGTTCCGCGACCCGCGCCCCGACATCCTCGGTCACCTCGGCCGCGCGCTTGGCCAGGGGCCCTGCCTTCTCGCCCGCTACCGCGGCCAGCTCGGCGGCCTTCGCCGCGACGTCACGGGCGACCGGCGCCGCCTCGGCCGCGACCCGGTCGATCATCTGCTGCAGCTGGGCGAGCCACTCGCGGCCCTGTGCGCTGGGGGCCGGGCCGGCCTCCCACTCCCGGCCGGAGTCGCTCGCGGGCTCGGACGGGGACGGCGTTTCGCCCGGCTCCGGCCCCGGCTCGGACGGCTGGTTCATCTCCTCGGACATCGCTGGTACTCCTCCTGCAGGCACCCATTGTCGGCCACGCCGCCCAGCCGTGCAGCGGTCGGGCACGAGCCGGCCGGCACGGGTCCGGCGCGATTCGACCCACCCGTCTACAGGAGGCTCTCGGGATCGACGTCCACCGACCAGGGCGGGCCGGGATCCCCGTCGAGGACGGCCCGGGGCGCCGCCCCGCGGAGGACGACGTTGAACCGCCAGCGGCCCGCGCGACGCGGCACGTACGCGGGCGCCGGGCCCGCGACCCCGATCGCCAGCCCGCTCTCGACGGCTCGCGCCCGGAGGCGCTCGGCCATCTCGCGGGCCGCGTCGCGGGCGGCGTCGCGATCTTCCAGCCCGATCGTGAGCTTGATCGTCGCCCCGAACGGGGGCGCGCCGAATCGCTCGCGCGCCGCGAGCTCCGCGTCGTAGAAGGTCGTCGCGTCCGCGGACACGACGGCGCGAATCGCGGGATGATCCGGCTGATACGTCTGGACGACCGCGTGGCCGGCCCGCGCCCCGCGCCCTGCGCGCCCGATCGCCTGCACGAGGAGCTGGTACGTGCGCTCGGACGCACGCTCGTCCGGCAGGGTGAGGGCCACGTCCGCCGAGACCACCCCGACAAGCGTGACCTCGGGGATGTCGAGACCCTTCGTCACCAGGCTGGTCCCGACGAGCACGTCCACCCGGCCGTCGCTGAAGGCGTCGATGAGGCGCGACGCGGCCCCGCGGCGCTCGGCGACGTCACGATCGAGGCGGCCGACGCGGAGACCCGGGAAGCGATCCCTCACCTCGGCCTCCAGGCGCTCGGTGCCGCCGCCGAGGTAGCGGATCCGCGGCGACCCGCAGGCGGGGCAGCGCGACGCCATCGGGGCGGCCGCCCCACAGTGGTGGCAGCGCAGCGTCATCCCGGCCTGGTGGTAGACGAGCGGACGGGTGCACTCCGGGCAGGCCTGCACGTGGCCGCAGTCGCGGCAGAGGACGGCCGAGGCCGTCCCGCGTCGGTTGATCACCAGGATCGCCCGGTCCCCCGCCTCTCGGTCAAGGTTCCCGAGGAGCCCGGCGAGGCGGCTCGACAGCAGGCCGCGATTGCCGCTCGCGAGCTCCGCCCGCAGGTCCACCAGCTCGATGGTCGGCGGCGCGCCGGCGATCCGTTCGGGCAGGGTCAGGCGACGATGGCGACCCAGGCGCGCCCGTCCCTCCGACTCGACCGAGGGCGTCGCGCTGCCGAGGACCACCACGGCCCGGGCGAGGGCGCCGAGTCGGACGGCCGCGTCCCGGGCCTGCAGGCGCGGCGTGCGGTCGCTCTTGTATGTCGCCTCGTGCTCCTCGTCGACGATCACGATCCCGAGGGCGGTGACCGGGGCGAGGATGGCGACGCGCGTCCCCACGATGACGTCGATCGCGCCGGCGCGGATGCGCCGCCAGGCATCCGCCCGCTCCCCGTCGCCGAGCGCCGAGTGGACCACCACGACCTCGGCCCCGAGGTCGGCCCGCAGCCGGTCGACCAGGGGCAGCGCGAGGGCGATCTCCGGCACGAGCACGAGGGCGGGGCGGCCGGCGGCCAGCGAGGCTGCGATCGCCTCCGCGTAGACGGCCGTCTTGCCGGCACCGGTCGGACCGTCGACCAGGAACGGCGTGGAGTCGCCGGCGGCCATCGCCGCCACGATCGCCGCCAGCGCGCCCGCCTGGGCCGCCGAGAGATCGGCATCGGCCGGGCGTGACCCGCGGGCGCCGGGGGGGCGAGCCTCCAGCGGGTCCCGCGGCCGCTCCCGCGTCGCCAGGTCCACGAGGCCGCGCCGGGCGAGCGAGGCGACCGCCCCCCCGCCGTGGCGGGCGGCGAGGCCGGCCGCGGGCAGGCCGTCCGCGTTGGGCCCGATGGAGGCCAGCTCGTCGAGGGCGGCCCGCTGCCGCGGCCCGAGCCCCCGGCCGTCCGCCGGCCGCGCCCCGGCGGCCGCGTCGCGGCCGGCGGCGCTCGCGCTCGCCCAGCGCTCGTAGCGCGGCAGGGCGCCGGCGGCGCCGAGCGTCCACTCCAGGTGCACGCGTCCCGCCCGCTCCAGCGCCCGCAGCCTTCGCAGGACGGCGGGCCGGCCGTCGGCGACGGGCAGGCCCCGGAGCGGCCGCGGGCCCGTGCCCAGCGCTCCCAGGAGGGCGGCCGTCGGCCCGTCGTCGCCGGTCCGGGCTCCGTCGAGCGCCGTCGCGACCAGGTCGAGCCGCTCGAGGAGCCCGGGGGGCAGCATGGCCCGGACGACCAGGGCGGGCGGGGCGATGTAGTGCGCGGAGATCCAGCGCGCGAGCGCGAGCGCGAGCGGCGGCAGGAGCGGGCCGTCCGCGCGCACGCGGGCCGTGAGCGGGCGAGGCTCGACGCCCTCCGGCGGCGCCGCGTCGCCGAGGACGATCCCGAGCGCCCGCCGCCGTCCCCACTCGACGAGGACGGCCTCACCGGGCTCGATGTCGTCAAGATCCGCCGGCACGACGTAGGTCCAGGTCCGCCTCCCGGCCACGCCCGCGGCGTCGATGGCCACCTCCACGTGGCGGGCCGGCGCTGGGTCCTGGCCGCGCGTTGGGCCGGCCGGCGGCGCCGGATCGCCCACCCGGCCCGGGTCCATCGCCGTCAGACGACCACGCGGTGACTGGGGCGGCGGCCGCGCTCGGCGCGGATGATCTCGTCGATCCGCTCGGCCGTGCGCTCGACCTGGCCGTCGTCGTTGACCACGACGTGGTCGTAGTCGCCGGCCCGGGCGAGCTCGATGGCCGCGTTGCGCTGGCGCAGCTCCAGCTCGCCGGCCGTCTCCGTCGCCCGCGCTCGCAGTCGCCGGAACAGCGCCTCGAGCGAGGGCGGCACCACGAAGACCAGCAGGGCGTCGGGAACGAGGGCCTTCACCGCGGCCGCGCCCTGGACGTCGATCTTGAGGATGACGTCGTGGCCCCCGGCGAGCGCCCGCCGGACCTCGGCCCGCGGCGTTCCGTACCAGTTGCCGTGGACCTCGGCCGCCTCGAGGAACGCGCCGGCGGCCTGGAGGGCGGCGAACCGCTCGCGGCTCATGAACTGGTAGCTCGTGCCGTCGACCTCCCCCGGCCGCGGGTCGCGCGTGGTGCAGGTCACGACATAGTGGTAGTCGGGATCCCGCGGGCGGCGGCGGATGGCCTCGATGATCGTGTCCTTCCCCACCCCGGACGGGCCCGACACGACCACGAGGAGCGCGCCCGCCGCCCCGGCGGTCGGCCGGCCCGCGAGCGCGTCGTCGGGCGCGGCCGTCGCCTCCAGCGGTCGCTCGCTCATCGCGGCTCGTGCCCGGCGTCCGGCAGTCGCGGCATGACGTCCGCCCCCGACGACCGCAGGCGCTCGAGGACCGCTTCCAGCTCCGGCGGCAACGGCGCCTCCACGCGCACGAGGTCCCCGCTGGAGGGCGTCGCGAAGACGAGGTGCCAGGCGTGAAGGAAGAGGCGCTCGAGCCCGTCGGGACCCCGGCGGGAGGTCCCGGTCCCGTAGACCCGGTCGCCCGCGACCGGGTGGCCGAGGGCCGCCAGGTGGACCCGGATCTGGTGGGTCCGGCCGGTGACGAGGTCGACCTCGAGGAACGTCCAGCCGGCGAAGCGCTCGCGGACCCGGTAGCCCGTGACGGACGGCCGTCCGTCCGGGACCACGGCCATCCGCATCCGGTTCTTCGGATCTCGACCGATGGGCGCCTCGACACGGCCGAGGGCGGCCTGCACGCTGCCCTGCACGAGGGCGAGGTAGGTCTTCTTGACCCGGCGCGCCTTGAGCTGGGCCATGAGGCTGGCCTGGGCGGCGTCTGTCTTGGCGACCATGAGGAGCCCCGACGTGTCGCGGTCCAGGCGGTGGACGATCCCCGGCCGCTCGACCCCCGCGATCCCGCCGTAGACGGTGTCGCGGGCGAGCAGGGCGTTGACGAGCGTCCCCGACCAGTGGCCGGGGCTGGGGTGGACGACGAGGCCGGCCGGCTTGTCGACGACGAGGACGTCGGCGTCCTCGAAGAGGATCTCGAGGGGAATCGCCTCGGCCTCGATCCCGGCCGGCTCGGGCGGAGGCACGTCGATCAGGAGCACGGACCCCGCCGGCACCAGGGTGTTCGCCTTCACGAGCCTGCCATCGGCCGTGACCCGGCCCTCGGCGATGAGGCGCTGGACGCGGCTCCGCGAGAGCCCGGAGAGGTCGGCGGCGAACCGGTCGGCACGCCCGCCCCCGCCGGCCGGGACCACCAGGCGGAGCCCCGTCATCCCCGCCCGGTCCCCAGGCGGCCGGGCGGCAGGATGGCCATCAGGAGGAGGAGCAGGATCGAGGTGCTGATCGCGGCGTCGGCGACGTTCCAGGTGTAGAAGCGCCAGCCACCCGGGATTCCCATGTCCACGAAGTCGACGACGTAGCCGAGCCGGACCCGGTCGATGAAGTTGCCGATCGCGCCTCCCAGCAACAGCCCGAGGGCGATCGTCGCCAGCCAGCCGCTGCTCGTCATGGCCCGCCCGTGGTACCAGACGATGAGGCCCATGACGGCAAGGCTCAAGGCGGCGAAGACGAGGGCCTGATCGCGGAAGAGCCCGAACAGCGCGCCGTTGTTGGCGACGTACCAGATTCGGAGCCACCCGCCGACGACCTCGACGGGCTGGCCGAAGGGAGCGCTGGCGACGACCCAGGCCTTGCTCAGCTGGTCGGCGACGATGACCCCGACCGCGATGCCGACGAACGCGATCCAGTGCCGGGCCCGCACGGTCGAGCCGGAGGTGGCCGAGGCTGCCGGCAGGCCGTCCCCGGCGTCGCGTCACGGACGCCCCGCCCGCGGCCGGCAGTCCCCCCGCATCGCTCATGCCCCGGTCCCGTCGCTGCGGCGGATGGCGATGGCGGCCCGGGCCACCCCCAGGGACACGGTCGCCGTCGCCCAGCCGGCCGGCAGGGGGCCTTCCCTGCAGGCGTCCGCGAGCGTCTCGACGGCGATCCCCGGGAGGTACGGCCGGATGGAGGCGGCCGTGGCCTCGCCCTCGAGGGCGAGCACGACGTCGATCCGGTCATCGAGCGCCAGCCCGGCATCGCGCCGCAGGTCCTGGATCGCGCGTTGCAGCTCGCGGGCGTCGCCCTCGGCCCGCAGCTCGTCGGTCAGCTCCGTGTCGATGACCACGACGAGCCCGTCGTCGTGGGCGACCGCGGTGCCGGGGCGCGGCACGGCCAGGATCTCCACCTCGTCGGCGGCGAGGACCACGCCGCCCAGCGCCACCGACCCGTCGGGCCTGATGTCGACCCGGCCCTCCCGCGCGGCGGCCATGACCGCCGGGATCGCCGGGCCCAGCCTCTTCCCGATCCTCGGCAGGAGCGGCTTGACCCGGCGCTCCACGAGCGCGGACTCGTCGCCGATCCGGATCACCGCCTTCACGTTCACCTCGTCCGCGACCAGGTCGAGGAGCGGGTCGAGCTCGTGGTTTGCGCCGCCGGGGATCGCGACCCACAGGCGAGCCAGGGGCTGCCGGGTGCGGAGCCCGGCCTGGGAGCGCAGCGTCCGCACGAGCTCCACCGCTCGACGCACGGTCGCCATGCCCTCCTCGAGGCCCGGGTCGGCGAGGCCAGCCAGCTCGACCGCCGGCCACGCCGTCAGGTGCACGCTGTCGGGGGCGTCGACGGCGGCCCGGACGACGAGGTTCTGGTAGATCGACTCCGCGAGGAACGGGAGCACGGGGGCCAGGATCCTGGCCAGGCCGACCAGCACCGCGTGGAGGGTGGCGAAGGCGGCCGCCCGGTCGGCCGCGTCGGCGGCCCGCGAGAAGCGGCGGCGGCTCCGGCGCAGGTACCAGGTCGAGAGCTCGTCGATGAAGCCGGAGGCCGCGGTCGCCCCGGCCTGGGTGTCGTAGTCGCCGAGGCGATCCCCGACCCGGGCGGCCAGGGCGGCGAGGCGCGAGAGGATCCAGCGGTCGAGCGCCGGGCGCTCAGCCGGCGGCGGAGCGGATGCGCTCGGCGACCAGTCGGCGAGACGAGCGTAGGTGAGGAAGAAGGCGTAGACATTCCACAGGACCAGGAGCTCGCGGCGGGCCTCGTCGGCGGCGTGCCAGCCGAAGAGGATGTTGTCGTCGGGCCGGGCAGTGGCGTACATCCAGCGCATCACGTCGACGCCCATCCGCTCGGCGGCCTCGTCGAACTCGATCGCGTTGCCCCAGCTCTTGTGCATCGGCCGCCCGTCCTCCCCGAAGAGGGTGGCGTAGCCGAAGATCGTCCTGAACGGCGGCTCACGACGCAGCACCGTGCTCATCGCGAGGAGCGAGTAGAACCAGTTGCGGAACTGGCCGGGGAAGCTCTCCGTGATGAAGTCGGCGGGGAACCACCGCTCCCAGTACGCCGGGTCCTCGCGGTAGTGCAGGGTGGAGAACGGCACGATCCCCGCATCGAGCCAGGGGTTGCCGACGTCGGGGATCCGCGACACGGGCTCTCCGCAGCCGGGGCAGGCGACCATGACCGCATCGATGTAGGGCCGGTGCGGGGTGTGGCCTTCGAGGACGTCCCACCCGGCCACGGCCCGCTCGCGCAGCTCGGCCCGGCCGCCGACGACGTCGAACGTCCCGCACCTGGCGCAATCGAAGATCGGGAGGGCCAGGCCCCAGTAGCGCTTCTTGCTGATCATCCAGTCGTGCATGTTGAGAAGCCAGTCGAGCTCGCGCTCGTAGCCGAACGCCGGCAGCCAGCGGATCTGGTCGACGGCCTCCATGATCTGGTAACGGAGGCTCGCCTCGACCTCGGCCGGCGAGAGCTCCGACCGCGGGCGGTCGTAGACCTCGCCCATGCGGATGTACCACTCGTCGACGAGCCGGAAGACGAGCGGCGTGCGGCAGCGCCAGCAATGCGGGTAGCGGTGGCTGTACGGCTCCAGGCGGTAGAAGAACCCGTGATGGCGGAGGTGCTCGACCACCGGCTCGACCGAATCGCGGACGTCGCGCCCGACGAGGAACCCGAACCCGTCGCCGAAGATGCCGGCCTCGTCAAGCGGGGCGAGCATCGGCAGGCCCAGCTCCTTGCCCAGGGCGAAGTCCTCGGCGCCGCAGCCCGGAGCGATGTGGACGATGCCCGTCCCCTCCTCCTCGCCGACCTCGCCCCACGCCACCACCCGGTGCTCGTAGGGGTGGCCGCCGGCGCCGGCGGCGACGAACGTCGCGTGGACCGCGGGCAGGTCGTCGAACGGCCCCCGGTAGCGCCAGCCCACCAGGTCCGCACCCGCCCGCTCCTCGAGGACCTCGAACGGCCCGACGAGCGCCTCCCGGACGGTCCCCCGGCCCAGCCAGTAGACGGCGTCCCCCTGGCGGACCTTGACGTAGCGCAGGTCCTGCCCGACGGCGGCGGCCACGTTGCTCGTGAGCGTCCACGGCGTGGTCGTCCAGACGAGCAGCGACTCACCGGGACGATCGAGCAGCGGGAAGCGCACCGTGAGACCCGGGTCGGTCCGCTCGGCGTAGCCCTCCGTCATCTCGTGCTGGCTGATGCCGGTCCCGCACCGGGCGCACCACGGCATCGTGTCGTGGCCCTTGTAGAGCCAGCCGCGGCGGTGGCACTCCGCGAGGAAGGCCCAGATGAGGTCGTTGTTCTCGTTGCTGAAGGTGAAGTACGACCCCCCCAGCTCGGGCATGCCCAGCCGGCCGACCAGCATCTCCACGGTGTCGGTGACCGGGCCGCGGGAGCCCGCGATCGTGAGGACCCGCGAGGGATCGGCGGCCAGCAGGTCGCGCAGCCGCCGCAGCTCTTCCGGATCGTTCCAATCCATCCAGTAGCCAAGGCGCTCGGATTGCTCGGTCTGGCGGGCGGCGAAGGTCAGCACCCGCTGCTTGCAGAGGCTGACGAAGGCAGCGATCCCGTGCTCCTCGATGTCGCGCTTCGAGGTGAAGCCGAGGTCGCGCTCGACATTCACCTCGACCCACAGCCCCTGGCAGTCGAAGCCGTTCTGCCAGCGCTGCTCCTCGCCGAGCATGGCGTGGTAGCGCTGGAACACGTCCTTGTACGTGCGACCCCAGGCGTGGTGGACGCCCATCGGGTTGTTCGCCGTGATCGGGCCGTCCAGGAAGCTCCAGCGCGGCCCGCCGGCGTTCTGCTCGCGGAGGCGGGCGAACGTCCGTCGCTCCCGCCACAGGGCGAGGATCTCGTGCTCCTGGGCGACGAGGTCGGGCTTGCTGCTGACGGGGTCGAACATCGGGCCTCGGCTGGGGATGGATCGTGGAAGCGGGCGGGCCCAGCGTCACGCAGCGGCCGCACCGGCCGTCACAGCCCCTCGGACACGCCGTTCGGAGGTTGCCCCTATCCTACCCGCGATGACCCACCCGCAGGAACCGCGCCCCCGCGCCCGATCCGCGTTCACGGCGGCCTTCCTGTCTCTCATCTTCCCCGGCCTCGGCCACGCGTACGCCCGGGCCTGGTATCGCGCCGTCGCGTTCGCCACGCCGCCCTTCCTGCTGCTGGCGCTGGTCCTCGGCGCGGCGGCCACCTACCAGATCGAGATCATCGGACTTGCGCTCCAGCCCGGCGTCCTCATGGGGATCTTCGTCGGCAACATCGTGGCCCTCCTCTACCGGGTCGTGGCCGCGGTCGATGCCTACCGCGTCGTGACCTACCTCAACCGCTGGGACGAGGGCCAGGGTCGCCTCGGTCCGTCGCGGGCCATCCTCGCGCCCCTCTCGATCGCCGGTCTGCTCGCCGTCGTGCTGGCCATGGGAGGCGCCCACGCGGCCGTCGGCTACTACGACATGCAGGCGCTCGACCTCATCGGCGGCATCTTCAACCCCGAGGGGGACGGCAGCGCCGACGCGACCGCGAGCCCGGGGGCCACCGCCGGCCCGACGTCCGCGGACTCGCCGGAGCCGACCGACACGCCGCTGTCCACGCCGCCTCCGAATGCCACCGAGGCGCCCGTCGGGGCCACCCTCCCGCCGTGGGACGGCAAGGGCCGCCTGAACGTGCTCCTCATCGGCTCCGATCGCCGGCCCGGCGAGGGCTCGTACAACACCGACACGTTGATCGTGGCCAGCATCGACCCCGCGAGCGGCCAGGTGGCGATGTTCAGCCTCCCCCGCGACACGGTCGGCATCCCGCTCCCGAACGTCCCGGCCCGGTCGGTCTTCGGGACGACGTGGAACCGCAAGATCAATGCGCTGTTCCAGCAGGCGCGGGCCCGGCCGGACCTCTTCCCCGGCGGCAAGCTCAGCGGCTACCAGGCCCTCAAGGACACCCTGGGGAACCTCTACGGGATCACGATCCCCTACTTCGTGGAGGTCGACTTCGGCGGCTTCACGAAGGTGGTCGACGCCCTCGGGGGCGTCACCATCAACGTGCAGGTGCCCGTCGTCGACGACGCTTATCCGGGCGACAACGGCCATCTCCGCGTCTACATCCCCACCGGCGTCCAGCACATGACGGGTGCCGAGGCCCTCGTCTACGCGCGCTCGCGCCACGGCTCGTCCGACTTCGACCGGGCCGCCCGCCAGCAGCGCGTGATCCTGTCGCTGCGCCAGCAGGCCGACTTCGCCTCGCTCGCCCGCCCCGACATCCTCTCCCGGCTCGTCAGCGCCACCAAGGGCGCCCTGAAGACGGACTTTCCCGTGGCCAAGCTGCCCCAGCTCATCGAGCTGGCCCAGCGGATCGACATCGGCAACGTGCGCTCGTTCGTGTTCACCCCGCCCTACTACGGCAGCGAGGGCTACCCCGGCGGCACGTACACCCTGCAGGCGAACGTGAGCCGCATCAAGCAGGCCGCGAGGACCGCGTTCGACTTCGACCCGCGCGTCCAGGCCCAGCGCCAGGACGTCGCCGAGGAGGCGGCCCTGGTCTGGGTCGCCAGCGGCACGGGCGATGCCGCCCGCGCGGCGACCCTCGCCGGGTACCTCGAGTTCGAAGGCTTCGCCGCCTCGGCGCCGCGGCTCAAGGCGCCCGACACGGTCGCCCCGGGCACAGTCGTCACCGCCTACAACGGGGCCGAGGCGAAGTTTCCCCAGACGATCGCCCGCCTCCAGGACATCTTCAAGGTGACGGTCGTGGCCGCGACCGACCCGAAGATGCGGGCCGACGTGGTCGTCCTCCAGGGAACGAAGACACCGCGGCTGGACGCCCCCGTCAACCCCTGACCGGCCGGCAGCGCCCGGCCCGACTCAGCGCGGGAAGACCGGCGTCAGCCAGTGGGCATAGGCCGGGACGTTGCCCCGCACGATGTCGAAGTAGCGGTCCTTGATCCGGTTCGTGATCGGGCCGACGGTTCCGCCGCCGATGGGACGGTGGTCGACCTCGATGATCGGGCTGATCTGGGCGCCCGTCCCGCAGAAGAAGGCCTCGTCGGCGATGTAGATCTCCGAGCGGTCGATCGAGCGCTGGACCACGCGCAGGCCGAGCTCGGCGCAGATCTCGATGATCCCGGCCCGGGTGATCCCCTCGAGGATGTCGTCGCTGACCGGAGGCGTGATCACCACGCCGTCGCGGACCAGGAAGATGTTCTCCGCGGAACCCTCCGAGATGTGGCCGTCCCCGGTGAGCACGAGCGCCTCGTCGTAGCCGTTCAGCATCGCCTCGGACTTGCTGAAGGCGGGGTTGACGTAGCTGCCCACGATCTTCGCGCGTGACGGGATCGAGTCATCGCCGGTGCGCCGCCACGAGACCGTGCCGACCTTGATCCCGACCGTCGTATCGACGTAGTCGCCGAACGGGATGGCGACGATGTAGTAGCGGTGCTCGAGCCCGTGCAGCTTCACGCCGATGGCCTGGGTGCTCTTGTAGAACGACGGCCGGACGTACGCGTCCGAGCGGAACGCGTTGCGGCGCAGGACCTCGACCGCCTCGGCGGTCAGCTGGTCCACCGACGGCAGGTCCGCCATCAGGAGGATCCTGGCCGAGCCCCGGATCCGCTCCATGTGCTCCCGCACCTTGAGGGCGTAGAGCTGCTCGTGGGCGCCGTTCCAGTAGGCCCGGATCCCCTCGAAGACCGCGGTCCCGTACATGAAGGCGTGGGTCATGATGCTGACGTTGGCCTCGCCGAGCGGGACGTATCGACCCTCGAACAGGCAGATGAGCGAGGCCGTGTCGACGGGCGTGTCGGCGCCGGCCGGGGCGACCTCCGCGGCGGCGTTCTGGGTCAGCATCCGGGGGGCTCCTTCCGATCGTCCGGCCGGGCGCGCGCCCGGCGGGCCACCCGAGTATAGACCGCGTCCGCCTAGCCGCCGGCCGACCCGGCGACGACCGCGAGGGCGATGACGACGAGCACCGCGACCCCCAGGACGACCATGCGCAGCTCGCCCGCCCGGGCGAAGGCCAGGGTGGCCGCCCCGACCCGCAGGAGGGGCGTCGAGATCGTGACGAGCAGGCCCAGCCACAGGTACGCCTCGGGCTGGAGCGCCACCAGGCCCGCCGGCAGGGCTGCGAGGTCGAACGGGGCCCAGCTCGCCGCCAGCGGCGAGCCGCCGGCCGCGACCAGCAGGATGCTCCCCACCGCGAGCAGCGCGACGCCCAGCCGGGTCCCCGCGCGGAGGAGGCGCGCGATCCGGGCGTCGATCGCATTCGTCGTCGCGGCGCCGGCGACCGTAGACGTCCGGCTCACTCGAGCGCCCGCAGGGTCATCTGGGCCGCCGTCACCAGGAGCACGACCACGAAGAGGAGGCGCAGGAGGCGCACGTCGATGCGGGAGGCCAGCCTCGAGCCGATCAGCGCGCCGAAGAAGACCCCGACGGCCGTGGGCCCGGCCACGAGGGGGTCGAGGCCGCCGCGGAGCAGGTAGACGATGGCGGACGCCGCGGCGGTGACGCCGATCATCAGGTTGCTCGTCGCCGTCGCCACCTTGAGGGGGACGCCCATCACGAGGTGCATGAGCGGCACCTTGACGATGCCGCCGCCCACGCCGAGCAGCGCCGAGATCACGCCCGCGCCGAGGCTGCCGACCGCGCCCGCCGGCAGGCGTCCCGGCTGGTACCCGGGCCCCGAGATCTCCTCGGCCAGGCTCTGTGGCGCGGCCGGGTCGTCCGGCAGACCTGCCGTCTCGACAGGCATCTCGGGGAGCCCGGTCGAGGGAGCGGCGGCCGGCGCCCGCGAACGGCCGCTCCGGAGCATCGCCACGGCAGTGTAGGCGAGGAGGAGGGCGAACAGCCCTTCGAGCACGCGCACGGGGAGGAGGAAGGCGACCAGCCCGCCGAACAGGGCACCCGTCGCGGTGAACACCTCCAGGAGCATCCCGAGGCGGAGGTTGGCAAGGTGGCGTTCCAGGTAGACCCCGGCGGCGGCGCTGCTGGTCACGATCACGCAGACGAGGCTCACCCCGACGGCGTCGCGGAAGGGCACCCCGAAGCCGACGGTGAGCAGGGGCACGAGCAGGACGCCGCCCCCCAGGCCGAGGAGCGATCCGAACACGCCGGCCGCGACGCCACCGGCGGCCAGCAGAAGCCCGAGGACCACCGCGCGCGCGGCCGAGGAGTCAGGAGTTCCGGATCAGGGGCGCAGGTGCTGCGGCGAGTACGGGAGGAGCGCGACGTGACGGGCGCGCTTCAGGGCCACCGCCAGCTCGCGCTGGTGCGCGGCACACGTGCCGGTCTTGCGACGCGGCTCGATCTTCGCTCGCTCCGACAGGTAGCGGCGGAGGCGGCTCACCTCCTTGTAGTCGATCTGCGGCGTCTTGTCGGCGCAGAACGCGCAGACCTTGCGGCGACGCCGATCGCGGTAGTAGTCGTCGCGCTTGCGGGAACGGGGGGGAGGCATGGGTGCTCAGGCTCCTTCGGAGAAGATGTCAGAACGGGAGGTCGTCGAGGTCCGATGGAGAGTCCTCGGGGGCGGCTTCGCGGCGGACGGGCGACGACGCGGGTCGGGCATCGGCGGTGAACGGCGGCGCGGAGCCGCCCTCGGCGTCCTCGCGGGGTCGACGGTCGAGGTTGGTCACCTGGTTGGCGATGAGCTCCGTCGTGTACCGCTTCTGCCCCTGCTGGTCTTCCCATTGCCGGGTCTGGAGGCGGCCCTCGACGTAGACCTTCATGCCCTTGCGAAGGTTCTCGGCGGCACGCTCGCCGAGCTGGGCCCAGGCGACGACGCGGAACCACTCGGTCTCTTCCTGCCAGGCGCCGTCCTGGCCCTTGTAGTTGCGGTTGACGGCGACCGTGAATTGCGTGACCGCCTGGCCGCTCGGCGTGTACCGCATCTCCGGGTCACGGCCGAGGTTCCCGATGATCATCACCTTGTTCAGCGACACGGGACGGACCCTCCGTTGAGTCGGGGCTGGAGCGGGTCAGTCGGTGGCCGCCGGGGCGGCTTCGCTCTCGGACTCGTCGATCCGCTCGCCATCCGGCTCCTCGTCCTCTTCGTCGCCGGGAGCGGGCACGAGGTCGCCGTCGTCGGGCTTGTCACCGCGGGCGGCTCGGATCGGGCGGTCGACGCGGACGACAAGATGGCGCAGGACGTCTTCGGTGATGAGGAGCGTTCGCTCGAGCTCGCCGACCGCGTCCGGGGGCGCATCGAAATGGAGGATGTGGTACGAGCCCTCCCGGTAGCGGTCGATGGGATAGGCGAGGCGTCGGCGGCCCCAGGGGGCGGCCTTGACGACCTGGCCACCGGTGTCGGTGATGGTCCGGGTGGACTTCTCCAGGACTGCCTGGATGCGATCCTCCGGCGCGTCCGGCCGGAGGACGAGCATGAGCTCATAGCGGCGCATGGGCCGTGTCCGCTCCTTCCTATGGGAGTGCCCCGCTCGGCGCGGCCGGAGCCCGGCCTGTCCCCCGGCGGAGCAGAAAGGACCGCGGGAGTGTACCACGGGTCCCCTTGGGCGCCGGCCGGCCGCCGGCGCGCGGCCGGGCGACCCCGAGTGTATCCTTCGCCCCGATCAGCGCCCGAACCCGGAGAGCCCCAACCCAGGTGCCCACCACCACCATTCTCCTGCTCTCGGCGGCAGCCGAGTCCGTCGAGTCGATCGCGGCCGCCCTGCGCACGGCCGGCCACGTCGTCACCGTCATGGTCGATCCGGAGGACGCGGTCCGCCGGGCCTCCGAGTTCGCGATGGTCGTCATCGACGCCGTCGAGCCGCCGCGAACGGCCGTCGACGTCTGCGCGGAGATCCGGCGCACGCCCGCCCTGGCCAGGATCCCCGTGCTCTGCGTGTCACAGCAGGACGACGTGGAGGAGCGCGTCCGCTTCCTCGAGGCCGGCGCCGACGACGTCATCGCTCGCCCCTTCGACCAGCGCGAGCTGGATGCTCGCGTCGAGGGTCTGCTGATCCGGTTCCAGCGGTCACGCGACCTCGCCCCCCTGTCCGGGGGCGCGGCCACGATGGCCCGCCGGAAGCTCATCGCGTGCTTCAGCCCCAAGGGCGGCGTCGGGACCACGACCATCGCCGTGAACGTGGCCGTGGCGCTGGCCCTCCAGTCGCCGTATCACGTGGCGATCCTCGACCTCGACGTCGACTTCGGCCAGGTGGCAACCCACCTCAACATCAAGCCCCGCTACAGCGTCTCGGACCTGGCCGCCGACGAGACCGCGACCCGCGAGCCCGAGCTGCTGCGCGCCTACGCCGATACGGTCGAGCCGGGGCTCCACGTGATCTCGGCGCCGGCCACGCCCGAGCTTGGCCGGCTCATGTCGCCCGTCCAGGTCGACCAGATCCTCACCACCGCGGCGCAGGCCTTCGCCGCCACGGTGATCGACATCGGGTCCACCCTCGACGAGCGGAACCTCACGGTCCTCGACCGAGCGGAGGCCGTGATCGTCCCGATCGCCCCGGAGGTCGGCGCGCTGAAGGCGCTCCACGGGTTCCTCGAGTTCGTTGTCGAAGAGGGGGCCGTCCCCGCCAAGTCGACCTTCGTCCTCAACCATCTCTTCGCCCGCGACATGCTCTCGATGAAGCAGATCGAGAACGCGATCGCCGCCCGGGTTGACGCCGAGCTGCCCTACGACCCGGTGCTGTACCTGAAGGCGATCAACGAGGGCATCCCCGTCGTGCGCAGCGCGCCCGGCTCCGCTCCCGGCCGCGCTCTCGCCCGGATCGCCGGGCTGGCGATCGGCGCCGACGTGGCCACCGGCGATGGCCGCGAGCCGAAGCGAGGTAGCCTCCTCGGGGGCCTCCGCCGCCGCGCCTGAGACCGGCCGGCCGCCTGTCCGCCCGTGCGGGTGCGGCTCCGCGACCGATGCGCAGGGCTGTCTCGCACGACGGATCCCGGCGCCGCAGGAACCGATCGACTTCGGGCCGCTGACCGCTGACCCGACACTCACCCGGCCCGATCCGGCGCCGACGTCGTTGCGACGTCCACCTCGTTGCCGGCCGGATCGGCGAGTGTCCAGAACTTGTCCTCGAGATTGTGGCGGACCATCCGGCCACCCGCCGCGATGCCTGCCGCCACCCGCGACTCGGCCTCGTCCCATGGCACCCACACGACGAGATGGATGGTCCCCGCACCATCGGTCCGCAGCTCGTCCATCTCCTCGAACCAGAACGGCGCCAGGCGTCCGTGCGGATCGATCAGATCCTCGTCTGGGCTGTCCGGCCGTCGGTCGTAGCCGAGCACCCCTTGCCAGAAGGGCATGATCCTGCCTCTGTCGGTCGCGCCGGGGATGATCGAGAGGACCTGGATCGCCGCCGGCTCGGCGGTGAGCCCGATCTCGCGGGCAGCTGTCGCGATCGCTCGTGCGAGGTCGAGGTCGCCCTGCACGAGGCCGTAGTCGCGATCCTTGAAGGCCCGGATCAGCACGGTCACGCCGTCGCCGCGGATGTCGATGTCGGGCCCGACGCCATCCCCTGCGAGCCTGCTGATCGCGTCGATGAATCGGGCGGACGTGCTCAAGGAGTCCGTCCGGAAGAACGCGTAGGCGCCGTCGGGCAGCACGCGCCACGCCTCGGCGCCCTCTGCCCCGTGGAACTGCCGCGAGAGGATCCGGTCGGTCATGGGTACCTCCTGAAGTCGTGCAGGGCCCCGGATAAGGGCGCCCGGGTGCTCAGATCCACAACCCTCTCGCCTTGACGCGGGTCGACGGTCCGGCATAATCCGCCGATCGAGGCGACGTGGACGTGGATGCGAGCCGACGCGGCCCGTGACGGACGATTCGATGGTCCAGCCGCCTCGTTGGGGGGTCCGACCATGAGAGGGTCCATCGCGCTGCGAAGCTCGAGGTCAGCCAGACCCGCCATCGCCATCGCTGCGGTGCTGATCCTGGGGCTCATCATCCCATCGACTGCGGTCGCCGGACAGCGCGACAGGTCGCACTGGTCCGTCACGCTACCGGGCGGTGTCATCGACTGCGGGAGCTTCGAGGACCACTTCACCGACTACTACGACGTCGCCGAGACCGACATCTTCGACACGGACGGGAACCTGGTCAACGTGACCTATCACATCGAGCATCATTCAGACGACACGAACTCTGTGACGGGCCTGACCCTCCACGAGCACGGCCACTACACCGAGACGGACGACCTCGTGGCCGGCACGTACGTCCTGACCGGCAACGAGGAGATCATGAACCGGCCCGGCAGGGGCGTCGTCGTGCAGGATGCCGGACGTGTCGTCTTCGACTCCGCCTTCAACATCACGTTCTTCGCCGGCGGCCGCAACCACAGCGAGGTTCTGAACGGCGACCAGGTCTTGTGTGATGCCCTCAGCTAGGCCTTGCAGGCCCCTCTCGCCCAGTGCGGTCGCGCCCCGCGCACGAAGCGGAGCACCCGGTGCGGAGCCGGGGGTCGTGGCCATGATGGCGCCAGCCGCTTACGTACCTACCAGCGTGGTGCCGAGGGTGAGATTTGAACTCACATGACCTTGCGGTCAGCGGAGTTTAAGAACTAGCCGGGGCGTACCCGCGCCGTCCGTTTCGTCCGGATTCTTCCGTCGGGACGAATGGGTCGCCGGACGGGCGAAGGGGGTCGAGTCCCGCCCGTATGCTACCGCTGAGTGCTACCAGATCTCGGCCCCCGGTCGCCCGGTGCGCGTCCCATCCGCCAGTCAGGCTCCGCCTTGGTGGACTCAGCCCCGGCGATCCCCAGGGTGAATGTCGCGCCCGCACTCGCGGCATACCCGGCTCGGGAGCCGGGTGCCGCGCGGGCACAGGCAGACCGCGCAGCGGCAGTCAGTTGGCTCAACCGACGGAAACACGGTGTCCTCCCCCCTCGGGCCCTACAGCTTGACCACCCCGAGAACCAGGAGAGTAGGGACGCCACATTGCAGGTCACCTTTCGCCGCCGGGCCGCACGGCAACGGCCCCCGGTCGCCCGGTCGGGCGCGTCCCATCCTCCGAGGAGAGCGGAGCGCCCGGTGCGGAGCCGGGGCACCCTGAACACCCGGCAGAGGGACTTTGGCTACTTGCCGATCTTGCCGATGACGCGCATGGCCGCCGGACGCCAGTAGTCAGTCAGAATGGAGACCCAGCGAGACCCGTTCGCGTCAACTTGGTACAGCGCGTACCCGGATGCGGTAGTTAGGGTTAGGCCTTGGAACCACGTGAACGTGCTCGTCTGCCCGGCAGGGTTCTGCAGCAGGACCCAGTAGACCATCCCCGGGAGTACCGAGACGGGCTTCTGGAAGGTCGCGGTCACGATCTGGGCCGGCGGGCCGCACGGGGAAGGCAGGGCACCCGCGTGGTAGATGACGCTCACCATCGGGCTCTTCGCCTGACCGAGGACCGCGGACTCGTCGGGTGTGTTGTTCCAGAACTGCGATCCTCCTGATCCGGTTCCCGGGTCGATGCCGTCCCACGGCTTCGCGGCGACGATCGTGACCTGGATCCTCGCGGGCCCAACCTCGACCATCAGCGGGAACACCACGCTGGTGACCTTCGCGGGTTGCGTGACCGTGAACGATGCCGCCGTCTTTGGGTACCCGTTGGTGGTGCCGCCCTCGATCACGAACGCGCCGCAGAGATAGGCCTGGTTGCCAACGTAGGTGTCCAGCAGGACGTCCGACGCGCGGCCCGCGCCCGCGGTCGCTGCGACAGCAAGTCTGCGCATGGCATGGACCGCCTTCCGCGGACGCCTCCTCGCGGGTCGGTCTCGCCAGTGGCTCGGCGCGGTCCCGGCGGCCGGGTATGGACCGCGTGTCGGAGCCTCCCGCCACCTGTCACGATGGCGACAGAGGGACGGGGCGTCGAGAGGCGAACGGCCCTTGGACGCCCGATGCGCGACCCATCAGTGCGCGGAGCGGAGCGCCCGGTGGCATAGAACGACCCCCGACCGTCCATGATCGCCGTGACCCCCCCAAAGTAGGAGACGGGCGATCGGGCACAGGACGTGTCGGGGGTCGGCGCATCGTGCATCTCGACGGATGAGGTGTCAATGCGCAGATTTGTCCGCGGCACGTACAACGGCCCCCGGTCGCCGGGTGCGTCCCCATCGTCAGGCCTCGTAGGGTCGGAGCGGGCGTCCCGTGCGGAGCCGGGGGCCGGTGGCCGGCGGGGCCGCCCCCGAGGGACGACGCTGGCCGATGCCGATGCTACTTGCGGGCCTCGAGGAGCGCCGCCAGGGCCTCGAGGGCACCGATCTCGGTCGGCCCGTTCGCCTCGATCGCCTCGCCCTTCGCGGGCCGCGGGGCCGAGCGGGTCTCGGCGTTCAAGGCGTCGCGTCACAGCGAGCCGCGGGAGCCAGAACTGGAGAGCCATACGGCGACACGGGGTGGTCAATACCGCGCGCTGCCGTCCGAGCGCTTGGTCCTGAACATCGACGGCTCGCATCTGTTGTTCGAGGTGACGGACTCGCCCGGTTGGGGCTACCGCCTCGTCAACCTCGTGCTCGACGGCCAGGCGCCGGTCTGGGACATGCCGGCTACAGCCTGAGCGAGGCTGAGAAGACCTCGACGCTGCTGTTAGACGACTACCTGTATGCGGGCCGCAGCGACTCGCATCTACATGTTGTGGTCTGCTGAAACAACGGGATAAGCATTAGTGGCGTAGACAGGGTGGAGCCCCCGCCCGTGTGCCCGCCAGACGAGGGCTCCTGTGTGGCGTCGGCCTTGAGGCCGTCTCGGCCGGCGCCGCGTGTGGTCCTAGCCTGATCGTCGGGGTGAGTGGGTCTCGAGCTCGGGCTAGCATGGCGTTGTGCCCCGCGCAGACCGATGGCTGGGGGCCTTCGGCGGGCGGGGCAGTAGTCCCGCTGATCGACCGGTTCGGCTATGTGACCGATCGGCCCGCGGGGTCGTTGCGGAGTGTCGCAGGCCGACGGGTGGAAACCAGTATCGGGTCGGTGGGGATTTCTAAACCCACGCGAAAGACCCGCTGAGGCCGACCGGGCGCAGCGCCTAGGGAACGACCCCCGTCGCCGCCGGTCTGCCCATCCCGGCGAACCCGGAGCGGCGAACTGGCGAGGGGAGCGGAGGCCGTTCGTGACCGGCGGGGCACTGCGTCCGAGGGGACGCTTCGCCGGTCAACCTTGACGCTAACTCCGGTGGCATGAAACGGCCGGCGGAGCAGTCGGCCTCCGCGTTGCACCGGCGTTTCAGGTTACGCCCGGACGAGGCGTCGCACCGGCGGTCGCTGAGGGGCGGGTAAACGGCCCCCGTTCGCCCGATGCGCGTCCCATCCTCCGGGGCGCCTAGAGCTGGTCGATGATCTTCGCCCGCTTCGCCGCGTACTCCTCCTCCGTCACGACGCCGGACGTGCGAAGGTCGTCGAGCTGGGCGAGGCGTTCACGGACCGTGGCCCATCGAATGTCGAGTGTGCCGTCGGTCGTGGGCAGAGGAGGTGGCGCAGCGGCCGGGCTGAGCGTGTACGTAACTGTCAAGGTGCCCTGCGGCTTAACGATCAGCATGTAGACGAAGATGAGAAGGCCGATGAGAGCCACACAGAGGACAAGAGCTACGAGCCAAGCGCCACAACCCCACTGCCCCTGCGCCCAGCTCTGACTCACCGGCGAGTAGCCCAGCCGTGCCAACTCCTCAGACTCGCGCTGGAAGGCCGCCACAGCGTTGGCCTGCTGTGACCCTCGGTACATCCTGATAACTGTCGCGGGCCTCCTTGCGGGGCTGCTGGACAACCAGGCGAGCGGAGCTGAAGTGACCTCGGTCGGGCCAAACCCCTTGGTGGGATCACCATAGAGGCCGAGGAAGATCAGGGCGATCCCGCCGACGAACACGGCGATCCCCACATACCCACCGATCGCCCCGAAGGCGCCCGTCACGGCCGGGCTAGTCCCGAGGATGGCAACCAAGAACCCCACGGGGAGGAGAACACAGCCCCCGGACGTCAGCTTTGCTGACCGGACAACTGCCCCCACGCGGCTCGCATCCGTGCCCGCCTGGATGCCATGCGAACCTCCCGCATCAGTCCCCCGTCGCGAGTGTATCGGCTATGAAGGTGTCGACTCTTTTGGGTCAGGCGTAGCGTGCGCTCACCGGACGAGGGGCTTCGAGGGACACCATCGACGGGCAGGCCGGGGACCTACTGGGCTGTGAGCCCGAGAGTGTGTCTGGCCGCCCCTGCGACTTGACCGGTTGCGCCTTGCGTGAGCGCGGATCCGTAGGTGTCGTGTCGCCCGGGCTGGTGTCGGCAGCGTGGAGGAGCACGCCATGCGGTTCATCGGGCTCGACATCGGCCGCGACTTCGCCCATGTCGCGGTCGTCGACGGCGGCGGTCCGGCGCGCCGGCTGCCGCGGGTCGGGATGGGCGACGACTTCCGGGCCTTCGCGGCCACGCTGACCGCGAATGATGCGGTCGCCCTGGAGGCGTCGACCAACACCTGGGCCCTCGTCGACCTGCTCGGGCGCCACGCGGGGTCGGTCGTCGTGTCCAACCCGCTGCGGACCCGGGCGATCGCGTCGGCCAAGCGCAAGACCGACGACATCGACGCCGCCACGCTCGCCGAGCTCCTCGCCGCCGACTACCTGCCGCCGGTGTGGCAGCCCGACGAGGCAACGCGGCGGCTGCGCCGGCTGGTGTCCCACCGGGCCGGGCTCGTCCGGGACCGGACGGCCGTCCGCAACCGGGTCATCGCCGTGCTCTCGCGACAGCTGCTCCGTTCGCCCGCGACCGACCTGTTCGGGGTGCGCGGCCGGACCTGGCTGGGATCGCTCGAGCTGCCGCCCGACGAGCGCCTGACGGTCGATGCGGCGTTGAAGACGGCGCGAGTGCCCTCGTACTGGCCCTTGCGATCCTCGAAGACGGTGTCGGCCTCGTCCATGAGGACCGTCGGGGCGTCCCGGGCGATCCGGCGGAACAGGACTGCCTCGGATGGCCGCTCGATCCGCCAGGGGGTCGGCACCACCGTCTCGATCACGTCGAGCGCGCGGCTTTTGCCGGACTGCTTCACCGCCGAGGTGATCGCCAGGACGGGCGACTGTTCCACCGCCTTCATGGCGTGGGTGTGGGCGACCCAGAGAACGATCGCGGTCGACTGCTCCGGGCGGACGAACCAGACGTATCGCCTCAGGTGCTGGTCGAGCGTCACGAGGGTCACGTCGAGGTCGGACGGCTTCACAGCGGACCGCCTTCGGAGTGCGAGGCCTGCCACGCCGCCCACGTCTCGAGAAACAGGACCGCGTCGGCCCACGCGGCGAGGTAGCCAGCGGTGGGGTTCGTGAAGGGGCGCGGCCGGCGACTGAGGCGCATCCAGACGCGGCGAGGGTCACGCGGGGAGCGCTCCGGCCGTGCGAGGCATGGCGGGTTCGCGCAGGGGAACTTGCGAGCGGTCATGGCCGGGATCCGGGCCGGTGGCGATCCCGGCTGGAGGATTGCGCGAGGCGATCCAGCTCAGAGGCCGGGACGAGCCGGCGCCCGCGGATCTTGATCGAGCGGATCGAGCCGTCGCCGACGCCGAGATATGCCGACGACCGTCCGATGGAGGCTCGGCGCGAACTCGGCGACGCTGAGCAGCTCGACGGGGCGGGAGCGCTCGGCCGGGCGCGGTCATGCTCGTCGCGGATCTCGTCGCGGAGAGCGTCGACCAGCTCGGCCAGGGCGAGAGCGAGGCGGTCGCTCACCTAGAAGGCCCTCGGCGGCGCGGTTGACCGCGGCGTCGTGGCGACCGGCAGGCCGGCGCGTCGGAGCCCGTCGACGATCAGCAAGGCGGCCTGTTCCTTCGGGTCGCGCAGCTCGCGGCGGGCCAGCTCGCGGAGCTGGTCGGCGGCGCCTTCGGGGAGCGGGACGTAGATGCTTCTCACGCCCCGAAACGCTGCCGGCCTTTTAGGTGGTCACGTCCATGTAGTCAGGGTGGTCAAACAAGCGGGTCAGGCTGGTCAAAGTCCAGCCGGCGGCCACCGGGTTCCTTTGCCAGCAGCTTTGCAGGCTCGTTTGAGCGTAGGCGGCGAGACGTCCAAGGCGCGGGCCACCTCGGGTCGCGACGGCTCATGAGGGCTGCGCCGACGGCGTTGGCGGCAGGCGGTCCCATCGCCAGTTCACGGTAGGTCGCTTCGATCTTCGGCCAGGTGAGCTCGCCCGGCAGGAGGGCTTCGGCCAGGTCGGGATCGAGGTGCTCGCGGACGCCCCGCCGCGGTTCCCCGAGGACTCGCCGAGCGACATCCAGATCCCGCTGCCGGCGGGCGCTTCTCTGCGCTCCGTCCGCTCCGCCTTCGCCTGGCGCATTGCCTCTACGGTGGTCCCGGCAGCCTCGGCCTCGGCGCGCTCCCGTGCCTCAGCATTCAGCGTGCGCATCCGCGTGGCCGTGGCCATGACGAGCTGGTCATGATGGGCGGCCGCCCAAGCCGCGATGGCGGCCTCCACCTTCTCATCGGGCCACGGCTCGCGCCCGATCTCCTCATACCACGGCGATCGCCGCCGCTCATTGCTCGCCCCCGATCGCGCGCTCGATCGCGTCGGCGGCCTCGCGTCGTTGCTCCCGGTCGAGGTGGGCGTAGACGTCCGCGGTGATCGCGATCCCCGAGTGCCCGAGCGTCTCGGACACGACCTTCAGCGGGACGCCCCCCGCCAGCATCATGCTCGCCGCGCCGTGCCGGAGGTCGTGGAACCGAACGTGCGGCAGTCCGAGCCGCCGAGGGACGCGGCGAACGTCTTCGTGACGTGCCACCCGTGGAGCGGTCGGCCGATCTCGTCCGTGAAGACGAGGTTGTCGACGTTCTGCCAGAGGTCGCCGGCAGCGAGCTTGGCCTCCTTCTGGCGCGTCTTCTGGCGGCGGAGGGCGGCGACCGCGGCAGGAGCGAGGTCGATCGTGCGCCGGCTCCGGGCCGTCTTCGTCTCGGCGAGGTCGAAGCCAGCGTCCGTGCGGGCGAGGCGCGACGAACGGAGCGTCGGCGACGAACCGGGGGTCGAGTGCAGGAGCCGAGGGTCCTGGCGCAGTCAGTCGTGGCGGCGAGCGAACAGGGGTCTAGCTCTCGGCGACCGTGCCTCAAGGAGCTCCCGCGTCCGCGCGGTGAGGACCGCACTCCCACCGCGACCTCGGAGGCCGGGCGAGAGCGGCGACGTCCGGGCGACAGCCGTCGCGCTCGGCGTCGCGAAGGACACCGGAGGGTGGTGCGGGCGGCCCGGGCGGTCGTGGGCGACAGCCCCCGTCGGACAGCCGGCCGTCACCGCTCGACGCTGGTGGGCGTGAGCTGGGCCAACGGCACGTCGCCGATGGCGGGAAGGACGTAACGGCGGAGGTCGCTCGTGCAACCGCCAGGTCGAGGGGCGGACCCGCTGGTGGAGGGCGGGCAGCCAAGTCGTGACGTAGGCGGCGAGCGTCTCGGTCCGCTCGGCCGGACGTCGATCCGGCGTCGAGGTCCGTCGGGCTTCGCGAGGTTCTCGCGGACCTCGGTCGTTCGGCCGGAGACGACGCGGCGGTCCTGGCCGGTGGCCGGGTCGACGACGAGCCGCGCCGCGCGCCGCCGTCGGCGCCGACGTAGATGGAACCTTCGCCCGCGGCCGCCGTCGCTTCGGGGTGGTAGCTCGGTATGGTGGTGACTCAGATCAGGTCTGCGCTCGGACCTCGGCGTCGGGCGGGGGTCTCGTGTGGCGTGCGGTGTGAGTTAGTACACTAGCTACAGCGGGGGAGGGGAGAGAACTCACATGACCTTGCGGTCAGCGGAGTTTAAGTCCGCCGCGTCTGCCGGTTTCGCCACCTCGGCCCGGGTCGCCGCATCGTAGCGCCCACGACGCCGGAACACGCGCAGGTGACTCCGGGCTTCGGGCGATCGAACCCGGGAGGGCCGGCCGGCGGGCCGGGCGCGAGGTCAGGCGGGCGTCTCGCCGCCCAGGAAGCGATGCAGGCTCGCACGCCACAGCGCCCGGCCGTGGAACGAGACCTCCGGTCCGATCGCCGGCAGCCCGCCGTACCAGATGAGCGTCTTGAGGAGCGGAGTCACCTGCGAGCCGTAGAGCTCCATGCAGGCTGCAGGTTGCACGCCCGGCCACGAGTAGCAGGAGACGACCGTGCGCCAATTCGCCGTCGGGATCCGGGGGGCAGGCGGTCCCAGGCCGGATCGTCCGGGCCGAACTCCCACTGGTCCAGGTTGCCCTGGGGGATGCCCTCGATCCCCCGCACGACCGGCGGGTCGTCGTCGAGCAGGTAGGGATCGACCGCAAGGTCGCAGACAACGGCATGGCCGGGCAGCCAGCCCAGCCAGGCATTGGGGAACAGGGGACGCGACGTGTCGCGGCGGGCCGTGGCATCGACGAGGATGTCGGTGTGGCCCAGGCGGTTCCGGAAGTACGTCTCGTTGCCGGACAGGTTCTGCTCGACGACCACGACCTCGACCCCGGCCAGGCGCTCGCGAACGAATCGCTCGTTGCGCGCCTCGGAGCCGCACCGCGCGGCCCACTCGATGGCGTTCTTCCCGACCCCGCCGGCGCCAAGGACCGTGACGCTGAGGGGCGGGCGCGCGGTCGAGAAGAGCGGTGGCCAGCGTCGCTCCAGGGCGTCGAAGGCTGCCGCAACGCCGTTGCGGGCGACATCGCGCAGGTTCTGGACCAGGCGCCGCCCGTCGTCGCCGGTCACCATGTCGAGAGCGACGGCTTCTATGCCCAGGCCCCGCAGCAGCTCGACGCGCTCCGGCCGCGTGGTGAAGTGGAGCATCGAGATGAGGATCGCGCCGGGTCGGAGCAGCTGGTAGCGTCCCTCGGGCGCCCGCAGCACCACGACGATGTCCTGTCGATACGCCGTCGCCTCGTCGACGATGCGCACCCTCGGCGACTCGGCCCGGTAGTCGTCGTCGGAGATGCCCATGCCGGCGCCGCTCCCGGCCTCGACGTACACGTCGACGTCCATGTTCGCGAGCAGGCCGCCCAGCGCCGGCAGGAAGGCCCGCCGCTCGCCGGGCTCGTTGTACATGCGCGGGAAGCCGATCGTGAGCCCGCGGTCATTGGCCATCAGTCGCCTCTGTCATGCGGTGCCGGAGAAGCTTCGCCTTCATGTCGTTGATCGGCGCCCCGAGCCGGCGCGCGGGGCGACTCGGGGCTGCGAGCACGCGGCGGTCGTCCTCACCCAGGGTCACGGCACGGGGCTGGCGTTGCATGCCCCGGATTCTCCCATCGGCCCGACCCGGCTGTCGTGTCGTTTCACCAATCCGCGGGCCCGCCGCGGATCCTGGCGGCGGTCCGTCGACCCGGCTGAAGGCGTCGGCGTCCCCGCCCTCTTCGAAACGGCGGTAGCCCGTGGTCGAGTCAGAAGCGGGGCCCACGGGGGCCCCGTCTGAGTTCGGGTTGCTGGAGGCGACGATCGGATTCGAACCGATGAATAAGGGTTTTGCAGACCCCCGCGTTAGGCCACTTCGCCACGTCGCCATGGATTGTTGGCTGGCCCTCGAGGATTCGAACCTCGGTTCACGGATCCAAAGTCCGCTGTCCTACCACTAGACGAAGGGCCAGCGGTGCGAAGGGCCAGCGCAGGTCCCGGACAAGAAAATGGAGCGGAAGACGGGACTCGAACCCGCGACCCTCACCTTGGCAAGGTGATGCTCTACCAACTGAGCCACTTCCGCTCGGAGCGCCGCCCGGGCTGATGGTGCCGAGAGCCAGATTCGAACTGGCGACACCGCGATTTTCAGTCGCGTGCTCTACCAACTGAGCTATCTCGGCTCGCAGGCCCCTCCGGGCGTCACCGCCCGTCAGCGGCCGAAACCGTACCACGAAGCGGCGGCCAGCCGCAAGGAACGGCGCAGGGCCCGGCGGGCCGGGCCGAGGCCCCCGCGACCGTCAGTCGCTCCCCTGGACGTCGGGCAGTCCGGCCACATCGAGCGGCGTCTCGCCCGTAAGGGCACGCAGGCGGTTGATCCGGTCGAGGATGGGCGGGTGCGGTCGAGAAGAGGCCCTTCGAGCGCGCCTCGAACTTCCAGATCGGGTTCCGGAAGTAGAGGTGCTGGGTGGCGCGATTCGCCACCTCGAGGACCTCCTTGTCATCCGCCAGCACGGCCAGCGCCCGCTCCAGGCCGGCTGGGTTGCGCGTCAGCTCGACCGAGCTGGCATCGGCCAGGTACTCCCGCTGGCGGCTCACGGCGAGCTGGACGAGACGCCCGAAGAACGGGGCCAGGATCGCGAGCACGACCGCGAGCATGAAGATGAGGACCTGCAGCCCGCCTCCGCCGCGGTCGTCCGACGATGACCGCCGGCCACCGAACCCGCCCCAGAAGGTCATCCTCAGGAACACGTCGGCAACGAGGGCGATCGTCCCCACCAGCACGCCGACGAGCATGGCGTAGCGGATGTCGTAGTTGCGGACGTGCGACAGCTCGTGCCCGATCACGCCCTGGAGCTCCTCGCGGTCGAGGCGCTCGACAAGGCCGGTCGTGGCCGCGATCGAGGCGTGCTGGGGGTCGCGGCCGGTGGCGAAGGCGTTGAGCGCCGTGTCGTCGATCAGGTAGACGCGGGGCATGGGGATCCCGGCCGCGAGGGTGAGCTCCCGGACGACATTGAAGAGCTGGGGCTGGTCGGCCTCGGTCGCCTCGCGTGCCTGCGAGGCGGCGAGCACGACCCGATCGCCGTTGTAGTAGCCGGCGAGCGAGGAGACGATGGCGATGACGCCGAAGATCCCCAGCCAGCCGAGGCCGCCAGCGACCTCGCCGGTCGTGCCGTATCCGATGGCGAACCCGAGGACGCCGAGCAGGCCGACGATGATCAGGACCAGCAGGAAGGATTCCCGCCGGTTGGCCGAAGCCTGGCTGTAGAACGAGGCCGCCATCGTGGACCCCGCGGGTCGGAGCGCCCGCCCGCGTCGGCGTCAGCGCAGCGCGACCACCGGGACCTGGTCCGCCTCCGGCTCCGCGTCGAAGAACTCGCGCCTGGTGAAGCCGAGCGGGCCCGCGACCAGGACGGACGGGATCGTCTGGATCGTCGTGTTGTACTCGTTGACCGTCGCGTTGTAGTGCTGGCGGGAGAAGCTGATCTGGTTCTCGGTGGTCGTCAGCTGCTCCTGCAGGGCGAGGACGTTCTCGTTGGCCTTCAGCTGCGGGTAGTTCTCCACGACCGCGAAGAGGGAGCGCAGGGCGCCCGTCAGGACGTTCTCGGCCTGCGCCTGCTGCTGGGTGACCGTCCCCTGGGCTCCGGCGGCGACGGCATTCGCGCGGGCCTCGGTGACCCTCGTCAGCACGTCCTGCTCGAAGTCCATGTAGCCCTTGACCGCGTTGACGAGGTTCGGCACCAGGTCGTGGCGTCGCTTGAGCTGGACCTCGATCTGCCCGA
>CAVZLU010000008.1:1067500-2077134 GCA_963776355.1 uncultured Chloroflexia bacterium
AAGACCGGCGCGGGGCCCGGAGATGGCGAGGGCGACCCCCTGGAGGAGCCGCCCCGTCGCCGGTGCCCGAGGATGGTGCCCAGGCCGGGACTTGAACCCGGATGAGTTGCCTCATACGCCCCTCAAACGTACGCGTATACCAATTCCGCCACCTGGGCCGGTGCGCCGTGTCATGCGTGGTTGCGATGCCGTGGTACCGAGGACGGGATTTGAACCCATACGCCCTTGCGGACACTAGCTCCTGAGGCTAGCGCGTCTACCAGTTCCGCCACCTCGGCAGAGACAAATTCCGGGCGGCGAGGGTCACCGTCCGGCGCTCCATCGTATCACGTCCCAGAAGCGGTCACCCGGATCCGCGATGGGTCGAGGGGCCGGTCCGGCGAGCCCCGGCCCGGCCACGAGGACGCTGTCGCGGAAGAAGAGCGTCGGCATCGGCTGGAGGCTTCCGAGCAGGACCTGCAGGCTCCGGTAGGCACGCCGTCGGGCCGCCATCGTGCCCGGGGCGCGAGCGGCCACGAGGGCGGCATCAAGGGTCGCGCTCTGGATGCCGGACATGTTGGCGCCGCCCTCCCGGGCCTGGGTGGAGGCGAGGATCGGGTATGGATCCGGGTCGAGCCCCATGTTCACGTCGACGATGGCCACCGCGTAGTCACCGGCCCGGAGCTGCCGCACGAAGTCGGGGAGCGCGAGCTCCTTGACCGTCGCGGCCAGCCCGATCGCGCTCCATGCCCCCGCCACGCTGGTCGCCGCCGCCTCGGCGACCGGGTTGACCGACCGCAGCGGGGCGAGAATCGTGACCGCCAGGGACTTGGCGGCCCCCGGCGGGACCCACGCCCCCGAGACGCGTTTCCAGCCCGCGTCGCGGAGGCCCTTCGCCGCCGCGACGCGGTCATAGGCCACCTCGGGAGCGGCGGTCACGTCGAAGGCCCACGACGAGGGCGGGATGGGCGTGTCGGCCCGTGCGCCCGCACCCCCGAGCAGCTTGTCGATCATCGTCCGGCGGTCGACCGCCGCCAGCAGCGCGCGGCGTGTCCGCGGATCCGCGAACGGCCCCCGCGGCGAGCGAAGGTTGAACATGATGGCCGTCAGCGTCTGCGTCGGATAGCGGATCGCGCGCGCCCCCGGCGTGGCGGACGCGAGCGTCATCGCGGTCGCCGGGGGCAGGTCGGCGGCGGAGGCGACCTCGCCGGCCGCGAAGGCGGCCGCGAGATCCTGCGCGTTGTCGAAGAAGCGCAGCTCGAACCGGGAGAGGCGCGGGGCCCGGCTCAGCGGGGGGCCCGCAGCGGGATCGTCGAGCGGAGCCGTGGGGGCGGCGACCGGCGGCAGGACCGGCTCGAGGATCGCATGCGCAGGCGTCAGCTCGACGAGGGCGAAGGCCCCCGAGCCGATCGGATCGGTGGCGAACGGGTCGTCGGCGAGGGCGGACACGGGGACGCCGGACAGGATGTGCGCCGGCAGGAGGGGCAGGGCGGCGACCTGGAGGAATCCGCCGACCGGGTCGCCGAGGTCGAACTGGACCGTCTGGGGGTCCAGCGCCGTCGCGGTGACCTCGGCCCAGGTGGAGGCGAGCGGGCCGGAGTAGTCCGGGTCGTGGAGCACACCGACGGTGTAGACGACGTCGGCGCTCGTCACGGGCTCGCCGTCGTGCCATGACCCGTCGTCGCGGAGATGGAACGTCCAGCGGGATCCCGTGGGGTTGACGGTCCAGCGATCGGCGAGGTCGGGCAGCACCGTGCTGCCGGCTCCGAGACGGACGAGGCCGCGAAAGAGGAGGGCCACGAGGTCGCGGTCGGCCTGGGTGCGAGCCGTGAGGGGGTTCACGGACGACGGGTGCCCGACGATCCCCTCCACCTCCGCCAACCCCGCCGCGGGCGTGGGGGTCGGCGACGGCGTGGGCGCGGGAGCGAACGAGGGGGCCGCGACCATCCCCGCGAGGACGGCCAGGACGGCGATGAGGACGAGGACAACGCCTCCGTCGCGCCGGTTCACGTGGTGTTCTGCGGGCCGGGGACGACCCGGTCAGGCCGTCGTCGGCGCGAAGACGTAGCTGGCCAGCGAGAACACCGCGAACAGGATCCCCAGGATGATCGTGAACTGCCACAGCCGTCGCTCGATCCCGCGACGGCTCCGGTAGACCGCGGAGTCGCCACCGAAGGCGCCCGACAGCCCGGTCCCGCGCGCCTGCATGAGGATCGCGACCATCAGGCCGATGCTGACGATGATCTGGCCGAAGGCCAGGAAGGGATTCACTCTCGGGGGATCCTCCAGAAGATGGGCCGCGCGGGATCGTAGCACACGGCGGCGGATCGGCGGCGCGGGAGGCGCCCGCTCAGGCCGGCCGGGCCGTTCCCTGGGCGGCCACGGCTGCGGCGGCCGCGGCGACCCGCGCGGGGTCCCCGAGATATCGACTCGCCAGCGGCCGCAGCGCCGCGTCGAGCTCGTACACGAGGGGGACTCCGGTCGGGATGTTGAGGCCAACGATCTCCCCGTCCGAGATGCCGTCGAGGTACTTCACGAGGGCGCGGAGGCTGTTTCCGTGGGCCGCGACCAGGACGCGTTGCCCGGACCGCAGGTCCGGGGCGATGGCCGACTCCCAGAAGGGGAGGAACCGGGCCACCGTGTCCTTGAGCGACTCGCAGCGTGGCGTGTCGGCGTCGGACAGGCCCGCGTACCGGGGATCGCGACCCGGGAAAGCGCTCGTCGTCGACGTCGAGCGCCGGCGGCGGGACGTCATAGCTGCGGCGCCACACCTTGACCTGGTCGTCGCCGAACCTGGCCGCCGTCTCGGCCTTGTTGAGTCCCTGCAGGGCCCCGTAGTGGCGCTCGTTCAGCCGCCACGAGTTCGCCACCGGCAGCCACATCTGGTCCATCTCGTCGAGCGCGATCCACAGCGTCCTGATCGCCCGCTTCAGGACCGAGGTGTAGGCGACGTCGAAGCGGAACCCCTCCTCCCGCAGGAGGCGGCCGGACTCGTGGGCTTCGGCCACGCCCGTCTCCGAGAGGTCGACATCGGTCCAGCCGGTGAAGCGGTTCTCCTTGTTCCAGGTGCTTTCGCCGTGGCGGAGGAGGACGAGGGTGGGCATCGAATGCTCCTGCTGCTCAGGTCAGGGACGCTGGGGAGCGCCTGCCGTGGGCGGCGCGGTCACGCGCCGGCGGCGCGGCGCGCTGCCGCGGTGATCGCCGCCCGGCCCACCATGCCCGCCATCTCGTCGGGCTTGAGCGATGCGCCGCCGACGAGGGCGCCGTCGATCGATGGCTCGGCCAGGAAGTCGGCGATGTTTGCGCTCGTGCAGCTGCCGCCGTACAGGACGGGGACCTCCCCGGCCGACGCCCCGAAGCCCGCGTCGCGCAGGACGACGCGGATGGCCTCCGCCATCGCCGCGGCATCCGCCCCCGACGCGTTGCGCCCGGTGCCGATGGCCCAGACCGGCTCATAGGCGATCACGATGCCGGCCGCAAGGAGGGATGCAGGATCATGCCCGGCGAGGGCTCCGACGAGCTGCTCGCGGACGACCGCGATCGCCCTGCCGGCCTCGCGCTCGGCCAGCTGCTCGCCGACGCAGAGGATGGGCCGGAGGCCTGCCTCGACGGCCCGGGCGAGCTTGCGGCCGATGGTGGCGTCGGTCTCACCGGCATCGCGACGACGTTCCGAGTGGCCGAGGATGACCCAGCTCGCGAGGCCCGCCAGCATCGGCGCGCTGATCTCGCCGGTGTAGGCGCCCGCGAGCTCCTGGTGGACGTTCTGCGCGCCAACCCCGATCCCCTCCCCGGCGACCGCGTCGCCCACGACCGCGAGGCAGACCGAGGGCGGGCAGATCACCCGGACGACGTCCGGCTCCCGGGTCCGGCCGGCGATGACGCGGGCGAGCTCACCGGCGTCGCCGGGGGTGGTGTTCATCTTCCAGTTGGCGGCAATGATCACGGGTCGCATGGCGGCATCATGCCATCGGCGCGGAGCGGGCCCCCGATGCGGGCGGCCCGTCGTGCCCGGGCCGTTCGGCCCGCGCCGGGGGCCAGGCCGACCGCTGAGCGGCGCCGTCGGTCGCGGCTGGCTGCAGCGCCGCCTCCTCGATTCGCCCGAGCGCGCGCTGGACCCGTCCGCGCGGGAGGTCCAGCTCCGCCGCGAGCTCCGCCAGCGAGGCCTCGGGCGTTGCCTGCCGCAGCGCCGCGACCGCCCGCACCGTCTCCGGCATCCCGGCCAGGCGCCCGTCCATCTCCAGGGATTCGATCGCCTCGAGCTGGCGGGCGGCAGCGGCCGCGATGCGCTCGAGATTTGCCGATTCCGCGTTGAGGATGCGGTTGAGGTCGCCCCGCACGGCCCGGGCGACCTGCCGCGACTCCAGCTCGAGGAGCGAGGCGCCGGCCCCGATCCAGCGCAGGAACGTGCCGATCTCGTCGGCGCTCTTCCAGGTCACGACGCCCCGCCCGCGGCGGACCCTGACCCCGGCCGGCAGCCCGGCCGAAGCGAGGCGTCCGCCCAGCACGGGCGCCTCCTCGAGGGGGACCACGAACTCGAGATGCAGGCGGCCGTGGGCCACGGAGAGGGAACCCCGGGCCAGGAACCGGCCCCGCAGCCAGGCCGCCCGACAGTGGTCCGCCGCGCCGTCCCAGGCGAAGGACGCGGGCGGTGCCACGCCGTCGCGGAGCAGACGGATCATGAGCCGGCCGAGCGCGGGCCGGTCCCCGCGGATCGCCGCCGTCCCGAGCCCGGCGACCTCGGCCGTGCGGTCGCACGCCCGTGCCGGCTCGATCGCCGCGAGCTCCGCCCGCAGCGCCGTCACGAGGGCGCGATCCCCGTCGGCCACCGACTACGCGATCCGGCCGATCCCGCCGCGACGGTTGCCCGCCTCGCGCCCGAAGAGGCGCAGCACGGCGGCGGCCAGCAGGGCCGGATCGTGGTGGTGGGGGTTCTCGGGGTCCACGACGTCGTCGACGACGAGGCGCGGGGGGCGGGCAGCACCCAGCGGGGGCCAGCGCAGCTTGACCGGGACGCCAAGCTCGCCATCCGGTCCCGGCCCGCCGAGGTGACTGTTCGCGAGGACGACGTCGAGGAGGTCCGCGATCCCGTGGACCGCGAGCGCCTCCACGTGGTCGGCGAGATCGTAGCCCTCCGTCTCGCCCTCCTGGGTGGCGACATTCGCGACCAGGATGCGCAGGGCCGGGGTCGTCGCCAGTGCCGCCCGCAGCTCGGGCACCAACACGGTTGCCAGCAGGCTGGTGTACAGGCTGCCCGGGCCGAGCACGACGAGGTCGGCCTCCGCGATCGCTCGCACGGCATCCCGGCTGGCCCGTACGTCCGCCGGTTCGAGCCAGACGCGCTCGATGCCGCGCATCCGCATGATCCGCGACTGCCCGATCACCTCCCCGCCGTCGCGAAGGCGGGCATGCAGGGTCAGCGCGGTGCCGGACGCCGGGACGACGCTGCCGCGCACCGCGAGCACGCGGTTCATCTCGCGGACGGCCGCTTCGAAGTCGCCGCCGTCGATCGCGCACATCGCGGCGATCAGGAGGTTGCCCATGGCGTGCCCGGTGAGGCTTCGCTCGTCCGTGTCGAACCGGTACTGGAGCAGGTCGCCCATGACGGGCTCCTGCTCCGCGAGGGCTACCAGGCAGTTCCGGATATCGCCCACCGCGGGGATCCCGAGCTGCTCCCGAAGGCGTCCGGTGGAGCCGCCGTCGTCCGCCACCGAGACGATCGCGGTGAGGTTGGCCGTGTGGTGCTTCAGGCCGCGCAGCAGGACGGAGAGGCCCGTCCCGCCGCCGATCGTCACGATCCGCGGACCCCGGGCCAGCAGGCGGCGGCGGTACACGAGATCGACGAGCGGCTCGTCGCCGCTCTCGGTGAACGGCCCCAGGAGCACGAGGACGACCCGGTACGAGCCGTAGGCGAAGAGGCCGATCCCCATCCCCAGGAGCACCCCGGCCCGCACCCAGTAGGGCAGGAACTGGAGGGTCACGACATAGATGACCGCCTGGACCGGGCCCTCGACGTCGACCTCCCGGTAGAGCTGCCTGAGGGCGAGCGCCCCGGCCAGCGCCAGGGCCGTCAGGCCAACGAAGGCCACCGCGAGCCAGCGCTTGACCCCGATTCCCGGCCGCAGCCAGCGGCGCAGGTTCACGGCGTCATCGCCGTTCGAGCTCGCGGTGAAAGACGCTCACCGGCCCGTGCCCCCGCTGCGCCAGCCTGGCGGCGAGCTCCTCCGCGAGCGCGATCGAGCGATGGTAGCCGCCGGTGCAGCCGATCGCGATCGTGAGGCGCGTCTTGCCTTCGCCCAGGTAGGCCGGGATGGTGAGCTCGAGCAGCTCGTGCACGGCGGCCAGGAACCGCCGGGCCAGGGGCTGGTCGAGGACGTAGGAGCGGACGCCGTCGGTGAGCCCCGAGAGGCGGCGCAGCTCCGGCACGTAATAAGGATTCTGGAGGAAGCGGACGTCGAACACGAGGTCGGCCTCGAGCGGGATCCCGAACTTGTAGCCGAAGCTGACGAGCTGGATCGACATCTGGTCCGGCTCCACGACGCGCCAGAGCTGCGAGAAGATGCGCTCGCGGAGCTCGCGGAGGGAGAGCTCCGACGTGTCGAGCACGACGTCGGACTCTGCCCGGACGGTCTGCAGGATGCGGCGCTCCTCGGCGATCCCGGCCGCGATCCCGTCGGAACCTGCCAGGGGGTGCCGATGGCGCGTCTCCGAGTAGCGCCTGATCAGGACCTCGTCGCGGGCGTCGAGGAAGAACACCTGGGGCCGGATGCCCCGCCCCTCGAGCGCCCCGCGCATCGCCGCGAAGGCGACGGGCACCTCCCCGGCCCGGACGTCGAGCACGATCGCGACGAGCTCGAAGCGTTCGGGCTCGCGGGCGATCAGGTCCGCCAGGTCCGGCAGCAGCTCCCCGGGCAGGTTGTCGACGCAGACGTAGCCAAGGTCCTCGAAGAGCTTGGTCGCGGCCGTCTTGCCGGCCCCCGAGAGGCCGGAGAGGATCACGACGTGCTGCTGGCCTGCGCCTTCCCCGGGCTCCCCCCCGGCGTCGTCTTCCCCTCCCGGCTGCCTGGTCGTCGCCATGGAGGCAGTCTACCGCGCGGTCAGTGCCCACCCCAGCGGACCAGGAGGATCGAGAGCTCGTACAGGATGTACATCGTGACCCCCAGGACGACGGGGCTGATGATGTCGCCCCCGGGTGTCACGACCGCGGACACGACCGCGATGATCACGACCACGAAGCGCCGCGAGGAACGCAGGCGAGGGCTGGTGACGATCCCGACCTTCGAGAGCAGGACGAGGACGATCGGGTACTCCATCACGAGCCCGAAGCCCAGGAACAGCATCGCCACGAAGCCGAAGTAGCCGTCCGCGGTCCACGCGTTCTGGAGGGCGCCGGTCCCGAACGCGGACAGGAAGGCGATCGCGAACGGCAGCACGACGTAGGCCACGGTGACGCCGACGAGGAAGAACGCGAGCGCGATCGGCACCCATGGCCGGGCGAGGCGGCGCTCCTCGCTCGTGAGGCCCGGCGAGATGAACCGCCACAGCTCGATGAGGATGACCGGCATCCCCAGCACGACGCCGGTGACCAGGGCGATCTTCAGGTTGATGAAGAAGCCCTCGCCGGGGTTGAGCAGGAGCAGCGGGGCCGTCCCGTACGGCGCCTTGACGATCTCGATGATGCGTGGCGCGAGGATGAAGCCCAGGACGCCGCCGATCAGGACCGCGACCAGGCAGACGGCGATCCGCCGCCGCAGCTCGGCCAGGTGGTCGAACAGGGGCATGACCGCGCCGTCGAGCGCGGCGGGGGGCGGGGCCGCGGGCGCCGGGGCGCCAACGATCGCGCCGCCGCCGTCGGTGACGACGTTCGCGTCGGCCATGGCTGGAGCCCGGGCGGCGGGCTAGGTCTGGGTTTCGGGGCGGGACGCGACCGGCTCGGCGTCCGGCGCGGGCGGAGCGGCGGCCTCGCCGGCGACCGGGACGGGCGCGGCGAGGACGTTGGGCTCGGCGGCGGCGGCCAGGGTGTTCGCACCGGGGACGGCCGGCGCGACCGGGGCCACGGCCGGGGTGACCGGAGCCGCGACCGGAGCCGGAGCCGCGACCGGCGCCGGCGCCGGCGCGGGTGCAGGATCCAGCTTCACCGAGTCCTGCACGTCGGTGGCCGCCTTCCGGAACTCGCGGATGCTCTTGCCGAGCGACGCCCCGACCTCGGGGAGCTTCCCGGGACCCAGGATCAGGAGGGCGATCACGAGGATGATGATCAGCTCGAGCGGGCCGATGTTAGGCATCGCAACTGGGACCTCGGGACGGCATCAGGCTACCCCGTCGTGGGCGCCGATGCCCCGCGAGGCGCACCTACGATAGCACAGCAAGCGTGGCCGCCCAGCTCCGCGCCGCCTCCGCCACGCGCTCCCCAGGGTCGGCGGATTCCCCGTCCGACGGTCGCCGGCTCGCCGCGGCCGCGATCCCGCGCGAGACGTTCACCAGCAGCCCACCACCCGGCCTCGCGCCGGCGGGAGCCGCCGTCGCCGGGCCTGACGCGAGGACCGGCGCGGCCTCGCCGCCCTGGGCTCCGACGCCCGGGACGAGGAAGGCGAGGCCCGGAACAAGGTCCCGGATCGCCGCCAGCTCGGTCGGGGCGGTCGCGCCGACCACGAGGCCGGCTCGCGCCTCGAGCCCCGCGGCCGCCACGCGCCGCGCCAGGCGGCGATGGAGCGCCTCGGCAGGCGCGCCGATGGACGGATCCGCGGCGACGACGAGGTCCTGCAGCTCGCCCGCTCCCGGGTTCGAGGTTCGGCACAGCACGTAGGCGAAGCGGTCCGCGCGGGCGAGAAACGCCGTGAGCGCGCTCAGCCCCAGGTAGGGGCTGACGGTCACGGCGTCGGCTCCGAGAGCATCGAAGACTGCGGCCGCCTGGCGCGCGACCGTCGTCTCCACGTCGCCCCGCTTGGCGTCGGCGATCACGAGGACCCCCGGTGGACGGGCCGCGAGCACGCGCTCCAGGGCGGCGATCCCCGCACTGCCGTAGGCCTCGAAGAAGGCGAGGTTCGGCTTGATGGCCGCCGCCTGCGGCCCGGCGGCCTCGACGAGGAGCCGGGCAAGGCGTTCGATGCCGCGGAGACCGTCGGGCCAGCCCGCCGGTACGAGCTCCGGGGTGGGATCGATGCCGACACAGAGAACGGTGCCGACCGCCGCCGTGCGGCGGCCGAGCCGGACGAGGTACGGCTCGATCACGGCGCCGCGCTGGGCGCAGCCGCCGAGGCGGACGGCGCCGGCGTCGCTGCGGGTGCGGGCGGACCCCACCACGCGGGCCGGCTCTCGGGGTCGAGGCCGCTGAACTCCGTGAGCGGCTCGGTCGTGCCGATCGACAGGTCGGCATTCGCGCCCCGGACGATCGTCGCGACCTGCAGATCCGTGGTCGAGCCGGCCAGGTGCAGGAACGCGATCTGGGTCCCGTCGGGCGACCAGGCCGCACCCCACGATCGCCCGTCGATCGTGACGCGGAGGAGCTCGTTCGCCGTCCGCGCGTCGAGAATCACGACGTCGGTGCCGAGCGTGCTGATCTTGGTGGCGGCGAGGTAGCGCCCATCGGGCGAGAAGGACGGCTGCGAGTAGCCGGGCTGGCTGAAGCGGCTCGTCTTCTTCGTCGCCGGGTCGTAGCGCCACAGGGCCGGCGCCCCGCGGCTCCCGTCCCGCCCGTTCCGCACGTAGAGCAGCTGGGTCCCGTCCGGGCGCCATGCCGGGTCCTGGTGCCCGAACGGTGGGCTCTCCGGCAGGCCGAGCGGCGCGAGGCGGTGGGTCGCCACCGCGACGCTCGAAAGGACGACATCAGACTTCGTCGGATCGGGCCCGTCTGACGCGACCGTGACCGTGCGCCCGTTCGGGGCGACGGCGGGGTTGCGGATGAAGAACGACCACGTGTACTTGTTGGCCGGCCCCGTCCTGAAGAGCCCGGACAGGATCGCCTCGCGCCCGGAGCCGTCGGGGTGGACGCGGGTCAGGATCGGGTAGGCGATGTCATAGACGAGAGGGCGGCCGTTCGACGGGAAGTAGCCCCGCGACTGGCGGGTCTCGATGAAGTAGACCCACTGCCCGTCGGCGGACCACGCCGGCTGCGCGTCACGGCCGGTCCTGGTCAGCTGGGTCGTCGTGGTCCCCTCCTGGATCCACAGGTTCCCGGCCTTGGCATAGACGAGCCGGCCGTCGATCCCGACGTCCGGATTGACGACGGGCGCCGCGCTCGGCGACGGCGTCTGCCCCGGGGCCACCACGCCGCCGGTACCCGGCTGGTTCGGGTTCTGGCCTCCGCCTCCGCTCTTGGCCGGCAGGAAGGGGAGGTTCCCGGTGAGGAGTCCGAAGGTGAGCAAGGCCACGATCGCCAGCCCGGCGAGCGACAGGAGCGGGGCCACGAAGGGGCGCGCCGCCGAGATCCCGTACGGGTCGCCGGTGGTGCGCCGCGGCCCCCGTGCCCCGCGCGAGGGTGATGCGCTGCCGGTCACGGTTTCCCCTCGATCGCGGCGATCGCGCCGGCCAGCGGCGAGGCTTCGTGCCGACGGTGCCGGCCACCGCCGAGGCTTCGTGGCCGACGGTGCCGGCCACCCGCGCCGGGGCGACGTCAAGGACCACCAGCTGGAGCGTCTCGAGCCCTCCGAAGTGGCGGCTCGCAAGTCGTCCGGCCACGTCGATGCGGTCTCCCTCGTGAAGCGCGTCGACCAGGTCGGCGCGCTCGAAGGCGATGGCGTCGACCACGTCGAGCTCGCGGCGAAGGGTGAGCTGGGCATGGCCGCCGGCGGCGGCGCGGATGCGGGTCACGGTGAGACCGTGGACGCCGATGATCGGGTCCGGGTTCCCGGGCCCGGTCGGAGCGAGTCCTGCCAGGTGCTCGAGGAGCCGGTAGTCCGCCGCCCGGGCGGGCAGGGCGAGGTCGAGGACGAGCTCGGGCCGCGGATCAGGGGGGCCGCCGCGCCCCACCAGGTCGAGGAAGCGGGCGCAGAAGGCGTCCCACCGATCCGCTCGCACCTCGAAGCCGGCCGCACCCCGGTGGCCGCCATGCCGCTCGAGGAGGTCGTCGCAGGCGGCGAGGGCCCCGGCGAGGTCGTAGCCGGACGGGGCCCGGCACGAGGCCCGCAGGCCGTCCGTCCAGCTCGGCGGCCACCACCGCGGGCCGACCCCGCTCCTCCACGAGCCGGGCGGCGACGAGACCCACGACGCCGGGCGGCCACGGCCCCCTGACCAGGGTGGCCGCGGCGTCGGGATCGGCCCCGGCAAGGGCCGCGCGAGCCTCGTCGAGCGCCGTGCGGGTGACGTCCCGGCGGGTCGCGTTGGCGGTCTCGAGCACACCGGCAAGAGCACCGGCCTCGTCGGCGGTCGCCGCCAGCAGGAGGTCGGCCGCGTCGCGCGCCTCCCCCACCCGGCCGGCGGCGTTGAGGCGCGGGGCGATGTTGAAGGCGACCGTCTCGAGGCTGACCGCTGCCGGCTCCACGCCCGCGGCCGCGAGGAGGGCGGCGACGCCGGGTCGTGGCGCCGTGCGCATCCGGTCGAGGCCGAGTCGCGCGATCGAACGGTTCTCCCCGAGGATCGGGGCGACGTCGGCCACGGTGCCGATGGTGGCGAGGTCGGCCAGCTCGGCGGTCGTGACGGCCGCCGGGATCCCGGCAAGCCGCTCCAGGAGAAGAGCGGCCACCTTGAGAGCCACCCCACTGCCGGCGAGGCGGCGGTCCGGATACGTGGCATCGAGTCGATGCGGATTGACCAGGGCCGCGGCGGGCGGTGGCGGATCCGGGACGCGATGGTGGTCGGTCACGATCACGTCGATCCCGAGGTCCGAGGCCGCCCGCGATCTCGACGGCGCTCGACGTCCCGGTGTCGACCGTGAAGATGAGCGTCCGGCCTGCCGCGCGCGCCTCCTCGACCGCCCGCAGCGAGAGTCCGTGCCCGTCCTCGACGCGGCTCGGAACGTGCGTCGCGACGTCGAGCCCGAGGTGCCGCAGCGCCGTGGCGAGGATGGCCAGCCCCGTCAGGCCGTCGGCATCGAAGTCGCCGACCACCAGGACCCGCTCGCCGCGGGCCCGGGCCCGCGCCGTCCGCGCCACGACCAGCTCCGCGTCGGGCAGCAGGGCCGCGTCGTTGATCCCCGCGGCCGGTGGCCCGAAGAACGCGTCGAGCTCGCCCAGCTCCACACCCCGGCGCGCGAGCACCCGCGCCAGGAGGACCGACCCGCCGTGGGCCGCGACCCGCGCCGCGTAGGAATCGTCGAGGGGGGCGCGGTCCGGGTAGCGCCAGCGATACCGGGGGGCCAGCATGTCGGGAGCATCGCACGAACCGCTCATCGGCGGCTTTGCTGCCGTCGCCGGGTCGGCGGCCGCGGTCACGCGGAGGCGCGGCGGGTCGGTCGCCCCTTGGCCTCGCGCTCGCGGCGGCGAACGTCCCGCTCCTCCCAGACGGTCAGGAGCGGGGCGGCGTTGAAGATCGAGGAATACGTTCCGGACGTGATCCCGATGAGGAGCGCCAGGATGAACGGCCGGATCGAGTCGCCCCCAAACAGCAGCAAGGCAGTCAGGGTCAGGATGACGACGAGGCTGGTGTTGATCGAGCGGGCGAGTGTCTGGAGGATCGAGTGGTTGACGATGCTCGAGAAGCGCTCGCCGGCGTGGCGCGAGCGGTTCTCGCGGATCCGGTCGTAGACGACGATCGTGTCGTGGACGGAGAACCCGATGATCGTCAGCATCGCCGTCACGAAGAGCCCGTCGATCTCGAGGTGGAAGAAGGTGCCGAGGATCGCGAACGCGCCCACGACCACGAGCACGTCGTGCACGAGCGCGACCAGGGCCGTCATCCCGAAGCGGAAGTCGCGGAAGCGGAAGGTCATCCACAGCAGGATGCCGATGGACCCGATGAGGACGAGGATGATCGCCTGCTGGGTCAGCTCCTGCGAGATCACCGGGCCGATGGTCGTCAGCAGGCGCTGGAACGCGATCGGGCCGAGCGAGGCTTCGAGGCCGGCCACGATGGGGCCCATGTCTCCGGTGGTGGTGACCTGGCCGGGCGGGGCCGCCGAGGGCGCCGTGAACGAGGCCGGGGGAAGGCTCGCGGGGAAGCTCGGGCCGGGCGTGCCGGCGACCGGCGTCGTGCCCGGGGATGCCGACGGCGCGGGCGACGCGGAGGGCACCGGCGACCCGGAGGGCGCGGCCGAGGCGCTGGGCGCCGGGGAGCCTGACGGGGCCGGGCTTGCGGACGGCGCGGGGCTCGCGGAGGCGGCCGCTGAGCCACTCGGGCCGGCGCTGCCCGACGGGGCGGCGCTGGCGGACGGGGCGGCGCTGGCCGACGGGGCGGCGCTGCGACGGGGCGGCGCTTCCGACGGGGCGGCGCTCGCTCCCGGGGCGGGGGACCCGACGAGCCCGACGGGAGCCATCCTGATGAGGACGAAGTCGTCGGTCGTTCGCTGGACGCTCGAAATCGCCGAAGCCCTGGGCCGCCAGGGCTGTCTTCACCTGGTCCGGGGTCACCGAGTGATCCTCGAACTGGATCTCCCACTTCGTCCCGCCGGTGTAGTCGATCGAGAGCTGGAGGCCGACCTTGCCGCCCGTGATCGGCCCGAGGAGGATGAAGATCAGGCCGGGGATCGTGATGGCGAGGGAGAAGGCGAAGAAGTAGTTCCGCTTCCCGATGATGTCACGCACGGGAGCGGGCCTCTCCGCGGAGCGGCGCCCGCAGGCCCCGGGCGCCGGCGAACTCCTCTTCGGTGAGGCCGTAAAGGCCCGGCTTGCGCGCCCAGTCGCTGGGCACGACGAAGCGGAGCATCGTCCGGGTCACGGTGATCGCGGTGAACATCGAGACGAGGACGCCGATGATCAGGACGAGGGCGAAGCCCCGGATCGTCGAGGATCCGAAGATGTAGAGGATCGTGGCCGTGATGAGGCTCGACACGTTCGAGTCGAGGATCGAGTTCCAGGCCCGGTTGAAGCCCGCCTCCATGCCGGCGGGCAGCGACTTCCCGCCGCGCAGCTCCTCCTTCATCCGTTCGAAGATGAGGATGTTGGCGTCGACCGCCATGCCCACCGAGAGCACGAAGCCCGCGATGCCGGCGAGGGTGAGGGTCACCGGGATGAGCCGGAAGATGGCCAGCACGACGAGGGCGTAGTAGAGGAGGGCCAGGCAGGCGACGACCCCCAGCAGCCGGTAGTAGATGAGCATGAAGGCGAAGACGAGCAGGATCGCGATCAGCCCCGCGACGAGGATCCTATCCAGGGAGAAGCCGGCGAGGGTCGCCCCGATGGTCTGGAAGCTGACCTCCTGGAGGGGGAACGGGAGGGAGCCGTAGGCGAGGACCGTGATGAGATTGTTCATCTCGGTGGCCGAGAAGCCGGTCGAGCCGCCGGTGATGATGCCCTGCCCGCCGGTGATCGCGCTCTCGATCACGGGGGCGGAAACGACCTTGCCGTCGAGCACGATCGCGAAGAAGTTGCCGACGTTCTTCGACGTGTAGTCGCCGAACAGCGCGGCCCCCTGGCTCTTGAGGCGGAAGCCCACCGCCCGCTTGCCGGTGCTGTCCGTGCTGGCGAACGCCTGGTCGATCTCGGCGCCGGCGAAGAGCGCCTGCTCCGCGCTCGGGAGGGGCTGCCCCTGCACCGCCGTCAGGGAGCCCGGCGCTGAGCCGGTGCCATAGGTCGTGGGCGGCAGGGGCACGAACTCGAGGAGGCCGGTCTTGCCGAGGAGGCTCCGGATCTCGTCCGGGTTGTTGACGCCGGGGAGCTCGACGACGATCCGGTCCACGCCCTGCGTCTGGACGACGGGCTCGGCCACGCCGGTCGTGTTGACGCGGTTCTCGATGATCGTCTTGATCGTCCCCATCGACCCCGAATTCGGGCGACTTGCCGCCGGCCGGGAGGGCCTGGTACTCGACCTGCAGGCCGCCGACGAGGTCGAGGCCGAGCTTCGTCTCGACGGCTCGCGGCTGGCCGTCCGCGCCCAGACCGGGAAGGGTGAGGTGCGGCATGAAGTCGACGACGAGGGCGACCAGAAACACGACGAGGATCAGGACGGGGGTAAATCGACGCATCGGCGGGGGATGCTATCACCGTTGACAGGCCGGCGTTCGGCCGGCCCCGGTCGGCCGGTCCCGGTCAGCCTGCCTCGAGGTGCTCCTTGATGCGCGCCGCCAGCACGGGACCGATGCCGGGCACGGCGGCGACCTGCTCGAGCGGCGCGTCGCGGACGCGCTTCGCGGAGCCGAAGGTCCGGAGCAGGGCCCGCCGTCGCGCCGGACCGACGCCGGGCAGGTCGTCGAACGCGCTGCGGACCGCCGCCTTCCGGCGCAGGTCGCGATGGAACGTGATGGCGAACCGGTGGGCCTCGTCGCGGATCCGCTGGACGAGGTAGAGCGCGGACGACGTCGGCGGCAGCAGCACGGGGTCGGCCCGGCCGGGGAGGAACAGCTCCTCCCGCTCCTTGGCCAGCCCGGCGATCGGGATGTCGGCCAGGTGCAGCTCCTCGAGGACCGCCACGTCGGCGGCCAGCTGGCCCTTGCCGCCGTCGACGAGGACCAGGTCCGGCAGCGCCCAGCGCAGCTCCTCGGCGCTGCCCTCCTCGCCGCGGGTGGCCCGGTGCAGGCGCCGCCGCAGCATCTCCGCGTGGCTGGCGAAATCGTCCTGGCCGCCGACGCTCTTGATCCTGAAGCGGCGATAGGCGCCGCTGCGCGGCTTGCCGTCCTCGAAGACGACCATGCTCCCGACGGTCTCCCGCCCCTGGATCGTGGAGATGTCGTAGCACTCGATGCGCGCCGGGGGCCCGGGCAGGCCGAGCGCCGATGCGAGCTCCTCGAGGGCCGCCAGCGTCTTGCCTTCGTCGGCCAGCCAGCGGGCCTGCTCCCGGCCCAGGAAGTCGGTCGCGTTGCGGGCCGCGAGGTCCACGAGACGTCGCTTCTCACCACGGACGGGCACGAGGATTCGGACCCCGTGTCCGCGGCGCTCGGCCAGGAAGGCCTCCAGGTCGCCCGGCTCGGTGGGCATCGTCGACACGAGGACGGCGGGCGGCACCGAGGTCGAACGGCTGTAGTACTGGAGCACGAACGCGGCCAGGGTCTCGGCGTCGTCCGCCCCTGCCGGCGCCTCGAGGATGTAGACATCGCGCCCGATCAGCTTCCCGGCGCGCACCGCGAAGACCTGGACCGCGGCCTGCGCGCCGGATCGGGCGAGCCCGAGGACGTCCAGCTCGGTGCGGGCGAAGGCCGCCATCTTCTGGTCCTCCATCGTCCGCTCGATGGCCCGGACCTTGTCCCGCAGGGCGGCTGCCCGCTCGTACTCGGTCTGCGACGAGGCCGCCTCCATCTCGCGCCGGAGGTCGCGCACCAGGGTCTCCTGGCGACCCTCGAGGAACAGCTCAACCTGGGCGATGTCGGCCGCGTAGGCCTCCCGGCTGACGGCCTCGATGCAGGGGCCCTGGCAGCGCTTGATGTGATAGAGGAGGCAGGGCCGTCGCAGGGCCCGCTCGCCCTCCTGGATGTCGAGGGTGCAGGTGCGAAACGGGAAGAGGCGGCGGATGAGGTTCATCGCCTCGTCCACGCTGCTGGCCGAGGCGTAGGGTCCGAAGTAGCGGCTTCCGTCGTGCACCAGCTTCCGCGTCCGCTCGATGCGTGGAAAGGGTTCGCCGAGGGTGATGCGGATGTAGGGATAGCTCTTGTCATCCTTGAGGCGGACGTTGAATCGCGGCTGGAAGCGCTTGATGAGGTTGGCCTCGAGGAGGAGCGCCTCCGAGACGGAATCCGTCAGCGTGTACTCGAGATCGGTGACCCGGTCGATCGCCTCGCGGATCCGGTGGACTTCGCCCGGACCGCTGGCCGGCGCCTGCCGCTGCCAGTAGCTGCGCACGCGCGACCGGAGGTTCTGGGCCTTGCCGACGTAGAGCACCGTCGCGCGCGCGTCGCGCATGAGGTACACGCCGGGTCGCGCCGGCAGGCCGGCGAGGGTCGTCTCGAGGTGCGGGGTCACCTCGCGATGCTACACGGGGCGCCACCGGGACCACGCCGGTGGTGGCCGGCCCGCGCGCTCCGCCGGCTCCCTCACCGCCGGCTGCGTCGCCGCCCGCACCCGGCGCCACGGGCCGTTGGCGCGGCGGCGCAGCGGCGATGGAGCGGCGGTGCAGCGGCGGATGAGCGGCGGTGCAGCGGCTGCCCCCACAGTCTGACGATGGATCGCGACGGACCCGGCGACCCTTCCCTGCCCGGGCCGGTGCGCGAGCGCCTCGCCCGCCTCGCCCCGGACCAGCGAGCGGCGGCGACGTCGCCGCCCGGGCCGGTCCTGTGCGTCGCCCCGGCGGGCAGTGGCAAGACGACCACCCTCGTTGCCCGCGTGGCCTGGCTCGTCGCGACCGGCGTGGACCCCGCCACGATCGCCGCCATCACGTTCAATGCCCGCGCTGCCGAGGAGCTGCGCGATCGAATTCGGCCCGGCCCTCGAGCCACTCGATCCACGGGGCGCCGCGGTCCGCGTGCGGACGTTCCATGCCCTCGGGCTCGAGATCCTCCGCGATGCCGGCCGGCCACCGACGCTGGTCGCGCGCGACCGCGTGCTGCGGTCCGTCCTTCCGGGCGCGGATGCCGCGGCCCGGCGGCGGCTCGACGATGCGTTCTCGCGGCTGAAGCTCGACCTTGGCGTGACCGCCGACGAGGTGGCGACGGACCCCGCGCCCGGGCCCGTCGCGGCCGCGTTCGTCGCCTACGAACGGGCGCTGGCCGCCGCCGGCGCGATCGACTTCGACGACCTCGTGGCCGGCTCGCTGCGCGCCCTCGAGGCCGACCCGGCCCTCCTGTCGCGTTGGCGGGAGCGTTGCGCGCACCTGCTCGTCGACGAGGTCCAGGACGTCGACCGGAGCCAGCTTCGCCTGGCCCTCCTCCTGGCGGCGCCCGCGAACCGCGTCTTCCTCGTGGGCGACGACGACCAGAGCATCTACGGGTGGCGCCTGGCCGATGTGCGCCGCGTGCTCGGGCTGGCGGCGGAGCTGCCCGGCCTCCGGCGGGTGGACCTGGCGGTGAACTACCGCTGTCCGGCGCCGGTGCTCGCCCGGGCCGTGCGCCTCGTGGAGCACAACCGCGAGCGGTTCGCGAAGGCGATCCGGCCGGGTCCGGCGGCGGGCGGCCGGCTGGTGCTCGCCCCGCTTGCGCCGTCGGCAGAGGCCCCCGCCCGGATCCTCGCGGCGCTGCCCGACGACGGCGGCCGGCGGGCCGTGCTCGCCCGGACGCGCCGCGAGCTCGTCCCGCTCGTCGGCGCCTGCCTGGCCGCCGGCGTCGAGTTCCGGGCCGACGGGATCCCCCTGCCTCTCGACGACGCTCGAGTCGATGAGACTGGCGGCGGCGGCGGAGCGCGGGGGACCCCCAGGGCTGGCCGTCGCGGCGCGGGTCGTGGCGGCGGCCCGGCGCGGGGTCGCGGAAGCCGCGGAGGTGCCGCCGGCTCCCGGCCCGGACCAGGCCGAGGAGGCGACGGCGTGGACCGCCACCGAGATCGCGGCGGCCGTCACCGGCTGGGCCGCCGGGTTGCCGGCGACGGCGTCGCTCGCGACGGCGATCGCGGATGCCCGGCGACGCCTCGAGGCGCTGCGCCGGCCCGACGCCAGCCTCACGCTCGCGACCGCGCACGGCACCAAGGGCCTCGAATGGGACCACGTCGCCGTCATCGGCATGACCGCGGGACGGTTCCCCAGCGCCCGCAGCCTCGCCGAGGCGCCGGACCCGGCGCGGGCGATGGAGGAGGAGCGCCGGCTCGCCTACGTGGCCTGGACGCGCGCCCGCCGGACCTTGATCCTCGTGTTCGACCCGAACGCCCCGTCGCAGTTCCTGGGCGAGGCCTTCGACGCCGAGGAGCTGTGTCTTTCGGGAGGCGATGAGGCGTGAGCGGGTCGCCCCGTTCGCGCTACACGGCGCGGCGCCTCAGCGCTCGGCCGCGTCGCGCCGGGCGAGCAGGCGGAGGAGGTCGTCGAGGGCGTCGCGAAAGGCCATGGCCTCGTCCCACGGCAGGACATCCGCGATCGAGTCCTTGGCGCCGAACGCGGCCCGGCCGCGCCGCGCCACGGCGCGCAGGTCGGCGACCGGGCTGTCCCGCAGCCTCTCGGGGAGTGGAGCCAGGAAGGCCTCCCAGCGCGCATTGCCGATCGCCCGGCTCGCCTGCAGCAGGCGTTCGGCCCACCGTCCGGCCGCCAGCCCGGCCTCGTCGATCTCGGGCTGCTCGTGGCGGCCCGGAGGCCGGGGGGTCACGGTCGCCCGCTCAGTTGACGGTGGGGTCCGGCTCGCCCGCAAGCTGCTCCACGACGAGCGGCAGGCGCTTGCGCTCCGAGCCGTCGACGAGGAGCCGGAACGAGTGGTCGCCGGACCGCTCGAAGCCGACGTTCCAGAGGTCCACGGCGAAGGTGAGGAGGCTGTCCCGTGCATCCGGCGGCGGGCTCGCCCGCAGGACGCCGCCGGCGCCCGCGAGCTCGCGCCCGTCCGGGTCGAGGAGGACGAACTGCACCTCGTGCTCGCGATGGGTCTCGGGTGCCGAGACCGTGAGCCCGATCACGAGCGCCAGGTGCGGGTGGTGGAACGGGAAGCGCCGCGTTCCGAGGCGGCTCACGCCGCCCCCGAGCACGTTGAACTTCTCGCCCGGCCTTGCCTGGGCGGCATCGGCGAGGAAGGCGAACTCGATGTCGGGCATGCCGTGATCCTAGCGCCAACGGGGCCGGCAGCCCGTGCCCGCCGGGCGCCGCATGCGCGTCCCGGCGGGCGCCGACGATCGACGACCGCGGGCGGCTGGTGCCGCCCGCGGTCGGGGCTTCTCCCGGGAGATGGAGGGTCAGATCGTCGTCGAGGACGCCTCCGTGGGGCGGCCGAGCCGAACCAGGAACCGCAGGAACAGCGCGCCCGCGGTCAGGATGAAGAGGGCGATGCTGATCCAGAAGATCGGCTTGGCCACGTCGAGGTTCTCGGTGCTGATGAGCTTCGAGGGCAGGTCGCCCAGCGCCTCCTGGTCGGCCGCCTCCATCCCGTACACCTGGGGGACGATGTAGAGGACCGAGGCCACGACGAGCAGGCTGCTCACGAGGCGGAAGGCCATCGGGTCGTCGTCCGCGTCGCGAATGATCTTCACCGCGAGGGCCCAGAAGAGGAAGACCGAGGCCAGCGGCGCCGTGATCGGCAGGCCGTCGCCCTTCAGGTACAGGTTCGGCATGAAGAAGATCATGCTGAGCCCGAGGGTGAGAAACAGGAGGGCGTCCCGGATCAGGACGTACGAGAGCCACCACACGTCGCCGCCGAAGCGGAGGGTCAGGGTTCGCAGGAAGCGCAGCACGTAGGGCCGCGCGAAGTGCATCGACATGGCGAATGCCCACAGGATGGGCAGGACGGCCGCGAGCGAGAGGACCAGCCAGCCGGAGGCGCCGGTCGTCAGGGCCAGGGCGAGGTCGTCGCCGCTCATCGATCCTCCTCCGTTGCCGGCGTCGGCCGGCGCACGCTCGTGAGCCGGAAGTTGTAGGCGACCGCGACCAGGCCGAGGATCCCCGCGATCGCGGCCGACAGGTAGCACAGCGGCAGCGCGAGATCAAGGTTCTCGTTGCTGACGAGGGCCTGCGAGATGCCCTCGATGCGCTGCCCGGTCAGCTCGGTGGCCTGCACGCCGAAGAAGTAGGGCCCGAGGTAGAGCACGGACCCGATGGCGACGAGGATCACCTGCACCCGGAACCAGCCAAGGTCCGCGTCACCCTTCGTGACCAGCTTGATGAGCAGGGCGGCGAACGCGCAGACCGCCGCCAGGCCGCCCGTGACGGGGAGCGGCTGGCCCGAGACCACGTCGGGGTAGAAGAAGATGAAGCTGCCCAGGAAGACCTGCAGGAGGAAGATGTCCCGCAGCGCCACGTAGATGATCCACCACAGGTCGGCACCCAGGCGAAGGGTGAACTTGCCGGTGGTGTGGGCCATGTAGGGCCGGGCGAGGTGGAGGCCGAGGGCGACCAGCCACAGCACGACCAGCGCCGCGCCGATGGTCCCCTCGACGAAGGCCTCGCCGGCGTCGAAGAAGCCGGTTACCTGCTCCGGGTGTCATGCCTGGTCTCCTCCGAATGCGGCCGGACTCGGCCCGCCGGGTTGGCGGGCCGGCGGCGGGGCGATCACGTCGAGGCTGGGGCGGTCGGCCGGCCCGCGGCCGGCCCGGACCGACACGGTCGAGCAGCCGTAGACCGCGTCGCAGCGGAAGCAGCGCGAGGCCTCGCCGCGGGCGGCCGCCTCGTCGAACCCCTGCTGGGTCGCGGTGAACGAGCCCTGGTTGAAGACCGGGAGCGGGGCGTGCGTCCGGGCCCGCGGGGCGAGGTCGAGCGACAGCGTCGGCTCGGGTGGGGTCCGGTAGCGGACCGTCCTCATGATGTCCGACTTCGCCGTCGCGCACGCCGGCCAGGAACTCGTGGACGGATCCGGCGGCCCGGCGGCCCGAGGCCACCGCGTCGATGATCGTCTTGGGGCCCGACACGACGTCGCCGCCGGCGAAGATCCCGGCGCGGCCGGTGGCCAGCGTGCGCGGGTCGGCAACGATGCCGGCCCAGCCGCTCACCTCGATCCCCGCGCCCTCGGGCAGGATCGATGGATCGGGCTCCTCGCCCACCGCCACCAGGATCGTCGTCGCCGGCAGCTCGATCATGGAGTCGGGAACCGGGGCCCAGACCGGGCGACCGTTCTCGGTCGCCCCGGTCGGACGCTGCTCGGTGCAGCGCAGGCCGGCCACGACCCCCTCGCGCCCGACGACCTCGGCCACGGCCAGGCCGGGCCGGATCGAGATGCCCTCGCGCTCGGCTGCCTCGATCTCCTCCTCCTGGGCCGGCATGTCGCTGCGGCCGCGACGATAGGCGACCGTCACCGCCGAGGCGCCGCTCCGGAGCGCAGAGCGCGCGGCGTCCATCGCCGTGCTGCCGCCGCCGACGACCACCACCGGGCCGGAGAGCCGGGGATGCTCGCCGAGGTTGACCTGCTTGAGGAATAGGTCGCCGGGACGACGCCGGTGAGGCCGTCGCCGGGCACCCCGAGGTGCCGGCTCTTCGAGGCGCCGGTCGCCAGGAAGACGGCCTTGAAGCCCTCGCGCTCGAGATCGCCCAGCGTGAAGTCGCGGCCCATCGCCGTGTCCAGCCGGAGCTCCACGCCGAGGTCGACGATGCGCTTGATCTCATCCTGGAGCACCTCGCGGGGGAGCCGGTACTCGGGGATCCCGATGGCCATCATGCCGCCGGGGATCGGCATCGCCTCGAAGACCGTGACGGGGTAGCCCAGGCGGGCCAGGTAGTAGGCAGCCGACATGCCGGCCGGGCCCCCACCGATGATGGCGACGCGCTCGGCCCGCCGGGCGGCGGGAGGCGCGACCGGCGGCAGGTGGCCGTGCTCGGCGGCGAACCGCTTGATCGTCCGGATCGAGATCGGCTCGTCGAGGACGCCGCGGCGGCAGGCGGCCTCGCACGGTGCCGTGCAGATCCAGCCGCAGACCGATGGGAACGGGTTGACCTCCGCGGCCACGGCGTAGGCGTCGTCGTAGCGGCCTTGCGCGACCAGGCCGACATAGCGCCCGGCATCGGTGCCGGCCGGGCAGGCGGCCTGGCACGGCGCCAGCGGCAAGGGCGGGGGGTCCTCGACCATCGTCCGCCAGACCTGCCAGGGTTGCGGCCGCTCGGCGGTCTGCCAGCCGAAGAGATCGCCCCACGGCGAGGGGTGGTCCGACTTGAGCGACTCGCCGGTGATGGCCGACAGCGGCACCCAGCCGCCCTCGTCGGCCGGCGGGCGGTGGATCGGGCCCTGGCGGGCCGCCAGCGGCGTGGGGCTGTCGACGGTGGCCAGGGTCATCACCACCGTCGGGCACTCGCGGATGCAGATGCCGCAGCCGATGCACTCGCCGACCTGGACCGGGTGCTCCATCATCCACGGCAGGGCGATGCCCCGGCCGGCCGTCTCGACGCCCGGTCCCGTCGGCCGGGTCATGTCGAGCGCCTCCACCGGGCATACATCCATGCAGACGGCACAGTTGATGCAGTTGTCGTGGTCGATGTCGATCCGATAGCCCATCGAGCGCCTCCATGCGAACGCGTTCGGGGGCAGCATCGGCGTCCGGTCGACGCGCCGACACCCTCGACGGGATGGTGCCTCCCCTACCCGATCGGGTAGGTAGGCGGGGCGCCCGGGTGGCGCGGCCGACGTCCCCGGCGGGCGGCGGCCGTCGCGAGGCTCCCGGCACCGTCCGCGGCGGGCCGCTCGTCAGGCGGGGGGCACGAGCCCCTCGCGCACGGCCCGGGCCGCCACCTCGGTGCGGCTCCCCGCGCGCAGCTTCTCGAGGATGTTGCGGAGGTGGAACTTGACCGTGTTCTCCGAGATCCCGAGCGTGGCCGCGATCTCCTTGTTGCGCTGGCCGGCAACGACGAGGCCCAGCACCGCCGTCTCGCGCTCGGTCAGCTGGTCCGGCGGCGGGATCGCCGCCGGACGGGCGAACTCGGCGATGATCCGGGCGGCCGTCGCCGGCGAGATCGCCGCCTCGCCCCGGCCCACCGCCTCGAGCATCGCCCGCAGCTGTCCCGCCTCGAGGTTCTTGAGCAGGTAGCCGCGGGCGCCGCTCTTCATGGCCGCGAAGAGGTCGTCCTCCCCCTCGCTGGCGGTGAGCATCACGATCGCCGTCTCCGGCCGGCTGACGACGAGACGGCGCGTTGCCTCCAGGCCGCCCACGCCGGGCATGGCGACGTCCATGAGGACGAGGTCCGGGCCCAGCCGTTCGACCAGCGCGATCGCCTCCTCGCCGTCGCCGGCCAGCCCCACGACCTCGTGGCCCCAGGCGGCGAGCAGCGACGCCACCCCGTCGCGGAACAGCGGGTGGTCGTCGGCGAGCACGATCCGCATCGTCTCATCCGCCCCCGGCCGCGGCCGAGCCGGCCAAGCCGGTCGCCAGGGCGACGGGGACCGCGACGGTCACGGTGGCCCCGGCGTGCGGCGGCGACGACCACTCGACGGTGGCACCCACCGCGGCGGCCCGCTCGCGCATCGCCGCGAGCCCGTAGTGCGGCCAGTCCGCCGGCGACGAGCCGGCGGCGGGGAAGCCGCGTCCGTCGTCGCTCACCCGGATCAGGAGGGCGTCCCCCTCGATGGCGAGGTCGAGGGAGGCCCGATGCGCCTCGGCATGCTTGCGGACGTTCGTCAGCGACTCCTGGACGATGCGGAAGACCTGGGCCTCGGTCTCGGGCGCGATCGGGGCCGCCCGGGCCTCCGGGGTGGCCGTGACGACGACGGCCAGCTTGGAGGCCTCCGCGAACCGCTGCGCGTACTCCTCCACGGCGCCGACGAGGCCCGCCCCCGGTGCGATCGGGCTGCGCAACCCGAGGATCGCCTCCCGCACGTCGACGTAGACCGATCGCGCGGCCGCCGAGAGCTCGGCCAGCTGGGCGCGGGCTTCGGCGATCCGGCTCGTCGCGAGGTACTGGTCGACGGCCTGCGACTTCGTGTTGACGTAGCCCAGGACCTGGGCGAGCCCGTCGTGCATCTCCCGCGCGATGCGCTCGCGTTCGGCGACGACGGCCAGCTCGCGGAGCCGCGCCTGGAGCTGGGCGTTCTCGATGGCGATCGCCGCCTGGTTGGCCAGCGAGGACAAGCGCCTCGACGTCGTCGACGCCGAACGTCCGGGCGGAGGAGCTGCCCACGACCAGCAGCCCGATCGTGCCGCCGCCGCGCTGGAGTGGCGCCGCCAGCCGGCCGACCGCGTGGGCGGGCTCGATGAAGCGGAGGGCGTCGTCGTCGTCGCCATCGCCGGACCTGATCGCGGCCGCGGGCCCGCTCCACGCCCCGAGGGCGAGCCGGCCGTCCGACCCGGCGAGCACGAGAACGGCGACGTCAGCGGCGAGCAGCTCGCGCGCGTTGTCCACGACGGCCGCCAGGATCGGGTCGAGCTCGGCCAGGGCGGTGATCGCGACGCTGACGCGGTGGAGGGCGCGGGCGGTGGCGTTGCGCGCCCGCAGGGCCTCGTTCTGCGCCTCCAGGCGGGCGGTGAGCGCGTCGGTTCGACGGAAGGCGACGAAGGCGAACGCGCCGCTCAGCAGCAGGACCACGCCCATGATGAGCACCGCGTCGATGGGGACCGGGAACGCGACGTCGAGGATGTTGTCGCTGAGGAGCTCGATCGCCCCGACGGCCAGCGCCGGGACGAGGATCAGGAGCCAGCGAGAGCGCCGGAACATCGCGCCACCCCGTGCCTGCTCGTACCTGGACCCTCGAGGGTCGAGCGCGAGAAGGATAGAGCGTCCGGGCGCGGCCCCGGCATGGTCAGCTGCCGCGGCTCGGGGCGGCGGCGGCCCGCTTGCGCGAACGCGTCGCGGGGACGACGTCGTCGATCGAGGCCGCGCTGCGGGCACGCTCGCGGCCGAGCTCCGCGGCGAAGGTGACGTCCGAGAGCGGCACGAGCGGCTCGCCGCGCAGCACGCGGGCGAGGTACTCGCCGGTGGCCGAGCCCGCGGCCCCGGCCACGTCCTCGGGCGTGCCCACGGCGACGACCGTCCCTCCCCGCACGCCGCCCTCCGGCCCGAGGTCGACGATCCAGTCGGCCGTCTTGATGACGTCGAGGTTGTGCTCGATCACCACGACCGTGTTGCCGGCGTCGACGAGGCGGTGCAGGACCTGGAGGAGCTTCTCGACGTCGGCGAAGTGGAGGCCCGTCGTCGGCTCGTCGAGGACGTAGAGCGTCTTGCCCGTCGCCCGGCGCGACAGCTCCGTCGCGAGCTTGACGCGCTGCGCCTCCCCGCCCGACAGCGTGGTCGCCGGCTGGCCCAGGTGGACATAGCCCAGGCCCACGTCGGCGAGCGTCCGCAGCTTCGTGGCCACCGTCGGGACGGCGCTGAAGACCTCCACCGCCTCGGCGATCGTCATGTCCAGGATGTCGGCGATCGAGTGGCCGCGGTAGTGGATCTCGAGCGCCTCGCGGTTATAGCGCTTGCCCTTGCAGACCTCGCAGGGCACGTAGACGTCGGGCAGGAACTGCATCTCGATCTTGAGGATCCCGTCGCCCTTGCAGTTCTCGCAGCGCCCGCCCTTGACGTTGAAGCTGAAGCGCCCGGGACCGTAGCCGCGGACGCGGGACTCGGGGACTCCGGCGAAGAGCTCCCGGATCGGGCCGAAGAGGCCCGTGTACGTGGCCGGGTTGGAGCGTGGCGTCCGCCCGATCGGGCTCTGGTCGATCTCGATGATCTTGTCGACCTGATCGGCCCCCTCGAGCGCGTCGTGGGCGCCCGGCGCCTCGCGCGAGCCGCTGAGCTCCCGAGCGAGGGCGCGGTACAGGATCTCGGTCACGAGGGTGCTCTTGCCCGAGCCCGAGACGCCCGTGATGGCGATGAAGCGGCCCAGCGGGAACGCCACGTCGATCCCCCGCAGGTTGTGCTGGCGGGCGCCCCGGATCACGATCTCCATGCCGTTCCCGGGCCGGCGCCCGGCCGGGATGGGTACCTCGCGCTCGCCGCGGAGGAAGGCGCCGGTGATGGAGCGCGGCTCGCGGAGCACGGCCTCGAGGGGCCCCGAGGCGATGATCTCGCCGCCGTGCTCCCCCGCCCCGGGCCCGATGTCGACCACCCAGTCGGCCGTCCGGATCGTCTCCTCGTCGTGCTCCACGACGAGCAGCGTGTTGCCGAGGTCGCGCAGGCGGGTGAGGGTCGCGATGAGCTTCGCGTTGTCGCGCTGGTGGAGCCCGATCGACGGCTCGTCGAGGATGTAGAGGACCCCCACGAGCGAGCTCCCGATCTGCGTGGCCAGGCGGATCCGCTGGGCCTCGCCGCCCGAGAGGGTGGAGCTCGTCCGGTCGATCGTCAGGTAGTCGAGGCCGACGTCGGCGAGGAAGCCGAGGCGAGCGGTGATCTCCTTGAGGACCATCCTGGCGATCGCCCGCTCCCGGTCCGTCAGGCTGGCGGGGAGGGCATCGACCCAGGCCAGGGCGTCGATCACGCTGAGCGTCGAGACGTCGTGGATGCTGCGGCCTTCGACGGTGACGGCGAGCGCCTCGGGCCGCAGCCTGCGGCCCGCGCAGGCGGGGCAGGGCCGGGCCACCATGTACTTCTCGAGCTCGGTCTTGATGTACTCCAGATTCCGTCTCGCGGAAGCGGCGCTCCAGGTTCGTCACGAGGCCCTCGAAGGTGGCCCAGTAGGTGTTCTCGCCGCGCTCATGGCGGTAGCGGACGAGGACCTTCTCCTCCTTCGCCGAGTAGAGGAGGTGCTGGACCGCTTCGGCCGGGAGGTCCCGGACCGGCTGGCGGATGTCCCAGCCGTGCTCCGCGAAGATGGCCTCCAGGATCTTCATCCGCCAGGATGCCTCGGTGGCCATGCGCGCCCAGGGAACGAGCGCGCCTTCGGCCGACGCTCTTCGCTCGATCCGGCATGACGAGGGCCGGGTCGATCACGAGCTGCGTCCCGATGCCCGGTGCAGGTGGGGCAGGCGCCGTGGGGCGAGTTGAAGGAGAAGCTGCGCGGCTCGAGCTCGTCGATGGTCGTCCCGTCGTAGGGGCAGCTGTAGCGCTCGCTGAAGCGCCGCTCCTCGAAGTCGGGGGTCTCGCCGTCGCGTGGCGCCGGGGCGACCACCACGACGCCTTCGCCGAGGCGCAGGGCGGTCTCGATCGAGTCGGCCAGGCGGGCCGCATCCGGCCGGGCGTCCGCCGTCACCCTCGGGAGCCCTGACCACGAAGCGGTCGACCACGACCTCGATGGTGTGGCGCTTGTACTTGTCGAGGGTTCGCGTCTCGGACAGGTCCATCTGCTCGCCGTCCACGCGGACGCGGACGAAGCCCTGCTTGCGGGCGGCCTCGAAGATCCGGTCGCCCTCGGTCTTGCGGTCCTTCACGAGCGGCCCCAGCACCAGCAGCCGCGTGTTCTCGGGCAGCCGGAACACCTGGTCGACGATCTGCTGCACGGTCTGGCGCGTGATCTCGCGGCCGCACGTCGGGCAGTGCGGGTGGCCGATCCGGGCGAACAGGAGCCGCAGGTGGTCGTAGATCTCGGTGACCGTCCCCACCGTCGAGCGGGGGTTGCGGCTGGCGCCCTTCTGATCGATCGAGATCGCCGGCGAGAGCCCGTCGATCTGGTCGACGTCGGGCTTCTCCATCTGGCCGAGGAACTGGCGGGCATAGGCCGACAGGCTCTCGACGTAGCGCCGCTGGCCCTCGGCATAGATCGTGTCGAAGGCGAGGCTGCTCTTGCCCGAGCCGGACAGCCCGGTGATCACGACGAGCCGGTCCCGGGGGATCGACACCGTGACGTTCTTGAGGTTGTGCTCGCGCGCGCCGCGCACGATGAGCTGGTCGGAGGGCACGGAGCTAGTCTACGGCAGGGGCCCATTTCGCACAGGCGTTCTATGGCCCGGGGCCCGGGCTGCACGGGCGCCTACAGCGGCGGTCGAGCGGCGTCCGGTCAGCGGCGCGGACGCGACGCCCCGTCCGGTGGCGGACGTTCGGGGTGACCGTCCGGTCCCAGGTCGGTCGATCCAGCCAGCGGGCCTGCCAGCCCGCCGAATCCTCGTCGTCGTGCTCGTCGCGGAGGCCGGGCAGCCAGTCGGCCGCGGTTCCCTCGGCGATCGCCGGCTCGTCGCCGGCCGGCGACGACGGTCACCTCGGTGACCTCGAGGACCGGCGTCGGGGATCCCGTCGAGCGCGGGCCGCGGCTGCGCGAGCTCCGCCGCGCGGGCGGGGACGAGGAGCCGCGGCCGGCGGACGAGGAGCCGCGGCCGGCGGCCTCCGCCGCCCGCGCCCACGATCACGGATTCGTCCTCCGCGAGCACGCGCAGGCGGATCTGCTGGATCTCGTCGCGCAGCGCGGCGGCGCGCTCGAACTCGAGCTCCCGCGCGGCCGCGCGCATGTCCGCCTCGAGGCGCCCGACCAGCTGCTCGACCTGGGCCTTCGAAGCGCCGTCGAGGTCGCGGCCACCGTCCCCGTACGGGGCGCCGACCTCGGCCGCGACCCGCAGCCGGTCGTTGATGTCGCGGATCTCCTTGACGATCGTGATCGGGGTGATCCCCTTGGCCGTGTTGTAGCGCTCCTGGATCTCCCCGCCGGCGGTCGGTCTCCCCGATCGCCGCCCGCATCGACTCGGTGACGGTGTCGGCGTACATCACGACCTCGCCCCCGATGTTCCGGGCCGCCCTCCCGATCATCTGGATGAGCGACCAGGCGCTGCGCAGGAAGCCCTCCTTGTCGGCGTCGAGGATCGCCACCAGCGTCACCTCGGGCAGGTCGATCCCCTCGCGCAGGAGGTTGATCCCCACCAGCACGTCGAAGACGCCAAGGCGGAGGTCGCGCAGGATCCGCACCCGCTCGAGGGTGTCCACCTCGCTGTGGAGGTACTGGACCTTGACCCCGAGCTCGCGCAGGTAGTCGGCGAGATCCTCGGCCATCCGCTTGGTGAGGGTGGTCACGAGGACCCGCTCGCCGCGCTCGACCCGCTCCCGCACCCGCTCCATGAGGTCGTCGATCTGGCCCTCGGTGGGACGGACAGTGATCCGCGGGTCCACGATCCCGGTGGGGCGGACGAGCTGCTCGGCGATCCGCTGGTTGCGCTCCAGCTCGTAGGGACCCGGTGTCGCGCTCATGTAGATCGCCTGGTGGACGGTGGCCTCGAACTCCTCGAACGTGAGCGGCCGGTTGTCGAGGGCCGAAGGCAGGCGGAAGCCGAAGTCGACGAGGATCTCCTTGCGGGTTCGGTCGTTCTTGTACATGCCGACCACCTGGGGGATCGTCATGTGCGATTCGTCGGCGACCAGGAGCCAGTCGGGCGGGAAGTAGTCCAGGAGCGTCCACGGCCGGGAGCCCGGCTCGCGGCCGGAGAGGTGTCGCGAGTAGTTCTCGATCCCCGAGCAGAAGCCGAGCTCGCGGATCATCTCCAGGTCGAACGTCGTGCGCTGGCGGAGGCGCGCCCCCTCGAGCGCCCGCCCCTGCTCCTCCAGCCAGCCGACGCGCTCCTCCATCTCCGCGCCGATCGTCCCGATCGCGGCCCGCAGCTTGTCGGCCGGGGTCACGAAGTGGCTGGCCGGGAAGACGTTGACCTCGGATCGCTCCGCGAGGAGCTCGCCGGTCAGCGGGTCGAGCTCGGTGATCCGCTCCACCTCGTCGCCGAAGAACTCGACCCGGATCAGGAGGTCCTCGGACGACGGCACGAGCTCCAGGGTGTCGCCGCGCACGCGGAACCGCGACCGCTGCAGGGCCTGGTCGTTGCGCTGGTACTGGAGGTCGACGAGATGGCGCAGGACCGTGTCGCGTCGATAGGCCCCGCCGCGCTTGAGGCGCAGGACGGTGGCCCCGTAGTCGACCGGGCGCCCCGAGGCCGTAGATGCAGCTGACGGAGGCGACGATGATCACGTCGCGCCGTTCGAAGAGGGCCTTCGTCGCCGCGTGGCGGAGCTTGTCGATCTCCTCGTTGCGGACTGGAGTCCTTCTCGATGTACGTGTCCGAACGGGGCAGGTACGCCTCGGGCTGGTAGTAGTCGAAGTAGCTGACGAAGTACTCGACGGCGTTGTCGGGGAAGAAGTCGCGGAACTCGGCGTAGAGCTGCGCCGCCAGGGTCTTGTTGTGGGCCAGGACGAGCGTCGGCCGGTTCGCCTTCTCGATGACCCGGGCGATCGTGAAGGTCTTGCCGGTCCCGGTGGCGCCCAGGAGCACCTGGTGGCGGAAGCCGCGAGCGAGGCCGTCGGCCAGGCGCTCGATCGCCTCGGGCTGGTCGCCGGTCGGCTCGAACGGGGCAACGAGCTTGAAGTCGGGCATCGAACCCCAGTCTACCAGACCCTCACCACGGGAAGAGAACGTGCGTTCTAGCGAGGCGGCCGCCGCTGGGCGAGGTGGCCACATGGTCCCCGGCGTATGGGACTCCCGGGGCATCGCCGCGGACGCCCGCGCCCGCGACAGTTACGGACGGGCGGCCGGGTCCGCTCGTCCGCCGCTCCCGGCCCGACCGCGCCGGCTCGGCTCGTCGAGCCCTGACGGTCCCGAACGAGGCGATCATGGAAATCGAGTATCGCGACGACAGGCGCCGCGCCAAGTTCCTGGTGATCATCGGCGTGATCCTGGCCCTCGTGGCCGGGGGGGCGGCCTTCCTGGTCATGAGCCAGGCGCAGCAACAGGCCGCCCACGTGGGCGTCGCCACGACGCGGGCGGTGGTCGCGGTGGCGGTCATCCCGGCCCGCGAGGCGATCAAGCAGTCGGACGTCGCGGTCCACGACGTGCCCATGGATCCGACGAACGCCAACGGCATCGTGACCGACGTGGCCCAGGTGGTCGGTCATATCCCGGCCGTGACGATCCTGCAGGGGCAGATCGTCACCACGAACATGCTGGCCTCCACCACGGAGGGCGGGGAGTTCTCGATCCTCCGGCCGGACGAGACGATCGCCCCCGACTCCGAGGCCTGGCGGGCCGTTTCGATCACGGTCCCCGACGATCTCGCCGTCGGCGGCCTGCTGGCCGGGGGCCAGAACGTCGACGTCTTCGTCACCACCGCGGTGACGGTTCCCCCCGACCTCGTCTCGAGCGGCCGGTACGTGTCCGACCGGTCGACGAAGATCACCTACCAGGACGTCCTGATCCTCGCCCGCAAGGACGCGTTCTACGTGATCCGGGTCGCGCTCCCGGTCGCGGAGGAGATCTCCCACCTCCAGGCCACCGGGGCCACGTTCAGCCTCGCCCTCCGCCCGGATGCCGACCTGCGGCGCGTCGACGCCACGAACCTCGGCGAGACCACCAACCGGATCATCACCAAGTACGGCCTCCCGATCCCGCAGCCGGTCGCGCCCGGGGCCGATCAGCCGTCCGGGTCCTCGGTCGCCGCCCCCACGCCAACGGCCGAGCCCGCGGCCGCGGCGACCGCCTCGCCGGTGCCCCTGCCGAGCCCCACGCCATAGCCCGGCGCGTCGGGGCACCGCTCGGAACCAGTGGCCGCGGCGCGCTGGTACCAACAGGCCACCCCCACCCCCTCGCAGCCGCCGCAACCCGGGCCTAGAGTCGAGATGCGCCATCCCCGGGCTCGACGAGGGCTCGCGGGACGCCCCGTCACGAGTCGAGCAACCATGCCGATGTCCTCCGCGGCCACGCCGCGGCCGCCGGCGCGCGGTCCGGCCGCCCGCCGGAAGGCGCCTGGCTGGCCGGGGCGCGGCCCGCGATCCCGTGGCCAGGCCCTCGTAGAGCTGGCCCTGATCCTCCCGATCACGCTGATGATCCTGCTGGTCGCCGGGGATCTCGCCCGCCTCTTCGGCTCCCGGGTGACCATCGAGGGTGCAGCCCGGGCGGGAGCGCTCGAGGCGGCGCGGCACCCCACGTCGTTCCAGGAGGCCCAGCCCTGTGACGCCCAGGTGAACCGGGTCATGTGCGCGGTGCTCACGGAGTCGAACGGATCGCTGGTCGCGATCACGAAGGACGACGTAAGTCTCGAGTGCCTGCCGTCGCCCTGCGCCGAGGCCCTCGGCGACCAGGTCCGGGTCTCGGTCGTCGGCCACTTCGCCCTGCTCACGCCGATGCTCGCCCCGTTCCTGGGCGGGCAGTCGATCGACCTGACCTCGACCGCGACCGCCCAGATCGCCGTTCACCCGGCGATCGCGGGCACGTCACCAACCCCGTCGCCGACCCCGACGCCGACGCCGACCCCTTCCCCGGGTCCAACGCCGACGCCCGATCCGAGTGCCAGCCCGACGCCCACGCCGACAGCCACTCCCGGACCCGGGCCGACGCCGGTCTGCTTCGACCCGGTCGCCGACTTCATCCGGGACCCCCTCGATGGCAAGAAGAAGAAGACGGCGTTCCAGTTCACCGACCTCTCGACCTCGGCGGCCGAGTGCCCGCTGACCTGGTCATGGAACTTCGGCGACGGCGCGGGGGACTCCCTGTCCAGCCTGCAGAACCCCTCCCACGTCTACGAGGCCCAGGGGACCTACACCGTGACGCTGGTCGCCTCGAACGCCGGCGGCTCGGACACCCGCACCCGCACCGTCCTGGTGACCCCGTGAGCCGGCGACGCAGCCAACGGGGCCAGGCCCTGGTCGAGTCGAGCCTCGCGCTCGGGATCTTCCTCGTGCTCCTGATCGGCACGATCGACCTCGGGCGGGCCGTCTACCAGCTCAACGGGGTGACGCAGGCGGCGCGCGAGATCGCCCGGGCGGCCAGCGTCCACCCCGGCACGACCGACCTCGGCGACAGCCCCCAGGCGGCGGCCGCCCTCGAGAGCCAGCGGCGGCTGGTCCCGGGGCTCGGCGATCCGACGTTCGCCTGCGTCGACATCAGCGGGTCGGCCATCGCGGACCCATGCCAGCCGGGCAGCTGGGTGCGGGTGACGATCACCTCGCGGTTCGACCCGGTCCTGCCGCTCCTCATCCCGCTCGGACCCTTCGTGCTCACGTCGTCGGGAAGCGCGGCCATCGAATGACGGGGAGGCGAGCGAGATGAAGGCACCGGCGGCACGGCAGGACGGCCAGGTCCTCGTGGTCTTCGCCCTGTCGCTCGTGGTCCTGCTCGCCTTCGGCGGCCTGGCCCTCGACGGCGGCTCGGCCTTTGCCCAGCGCCGCGACGAGCAGACGGCGGCCGACCTGGCCGCGCTCGCGGGGGCGAACGACTACCTGATCAACGGGAGCCACGACCAGGCCGTCAACCGGGCCCGCGCGGTGGCGGCGGCCAACGGCTATGCCGACGACCACGCCGAGACCGACGTCGAGGTCGTGATTGACACGTCGAACGGGATCACCGTGGCGGTGACGATCACGGGCACCCACCACAACAACATCGTCGGGCTCCTGGGGATGCCGACGTGGGCGGTGTCCGCGAGCGGGACGGCGCTGGCCGGCTTCCCCGACACGGCGTTCGGGGCCTCGCCGTTCATCTTCGCCGCCTCGGCCTTCGCCATCGACGGAACACCGATGTACCAGACCCCGACCGACTTCGGCGAGGGCAACGGCGACGTCCCCAACAACGACGTCGACTTCGCCTGGACGAACTACGGCACGGGCAACGTCGACACGACCGAGGTTCGCGAGATCATCCGCGGGGACCTCACGATCGACAAGACGCTCGAGTTCGGCGAGTACATCGGCCAGCACAACAACGGCTACCACGACTATCTCTTCGACGATGTCCAGGAGCACCTCGCGGGCACGGACGTGACGGCCGCCGTCGTGGACCCCAACGGCAACTTCGTCGGCTGGTCGACGTTCCACGTCGTGAGCGCCTCCAACGGCGGACGCGAAGACGGTGCGCGGCTACTTCGTCAGCTCGTTCCAGAGCGCCCGGCTGGCGGTCACGGCCTGCGCCGCCAACAACTGCCCGCGCTACCTCGGCTCGTACGTCCTCAAGCTCTCCGAGTGACCCGGCCGGGCCGGCGCCTGCCTCAGCCGGACTCGCGCTCGTCCGAGCGCCCGCGCGTGGGCGGCGACGGCGGCCTCGTAGGCGGCGACGGCGCGCGCCTCGGCGTCGCGGGGGTCGCCTGACGTGTCCATCGCCCTGGCGGACCGCGCCCGGGCGCGCTCGCGCAGACCGACCTGGGCAGCAATCCGGCGGTCTGCCTCCCCGGGGTCCAGGCCCCGCGCGACCAGCCGGGCGCGCTGGACTGGCCGGCTCGCAGGCGATCAGCCAGACTTCGTCGCAGAGGGCCGCGAGGCCGCTCTCGACGAGCTTGATCGCCTCGACCACGGCCGCCGGGGCGCCGGCCGCGTCGGCGGCGTCGAGCGCCGCCAGGATTCGCGGCCGGACGGCCGGATGGACGATCGCCTCGAGGTCGCGCAGCGCGGCCGGGTCGGCGAAGACGATCCGGGCCAGGGCCGCCCGGTCCAGGGTTCCGTCGGGGGCGCGCACGTCGTCGCCGAAGCGGGCCAGCACGGCGTCGTGGGCGGGCTCGCCGGGCGCCGTCACCGCGCGGGCCACGGCGTCGGCGTCCACGACGGCCGCGCCGCGCGCGGCGAGCCAGCCGGCCACGGTCGACTTGCCGCAGCCGATCGGCCCGGTGAGGCCGATGCGCAGGGCCCGCGTCACGGCGCCCGGTCCTCCAGCAGCAGCCAGGCCTCCTCGGCCGCCGCGAGCGCCTGCTCGACGTCGGCCAGCTCGCTCGTGACCCGCCGCAGCTCCACGAAGTTGGCGGCGATCGAGGGGTCGTACAGGGCGAGCTCCAGGTGGCCCTTGCGAAGGCCGAGGCGCGTGAGGTCATCGTCGACGAGGGCCCGCTGGCGGCGGTAGGCCTCCTTCGAGAGCTTCGAGGGCCGCGGCGCCGGCCGGACGGCCGCCTCCGCGGCAGCCCGGTCCGGGGGACGCTCGCGGGGCGAAGGCGGCGCCGGGCGCCCCGGCAGGCGAGCTGAGGACGGAGCGGCCGGGGCGGAGAGGGGACGGCCCCGGAACCTCGCCTCCTCCCGGGCCAGCGCTTCGGCGATCCGCCAGCCGTCCGCGAACGCCGCCCGCCAGGCGCGGTAGCCGCCCTCGAAGGGGACCACGACCCCGTCGTCGACCACCCACAGCCGGTCGCAGGTGGTCTCGAGCAGCCGCCGGTCGTGGCTCACGACCAGGAGCGTCGCCGGCGTCTCCCGCATGAAGGCCTCGAGGGCCTCGCGGGCCGGGATGTCGAGGTGGTTCGTGGGCTCGTCGAGGAGGAGCAGGTTCGCGGGCATGATCCCCATGATCGCGAGCTCGAGTCGCGACCGCTCGCCGCCCGACAGGCTGCGGACCTCCTTGTACACGTCATCGCCGCGGAACAGGAAGCGGGCCAGGTAGCCACGCGCCTCGCCGGCCGTCATCGGGATCTCGCCGAGCAGGGCCTCCAGCACGGTCTCTCCGAGGAGCGGATTCGAGCGCACCTGGGCCAGGTAGCCGATCTGGACGTTGGTCCCGAAGGCCAGGCGCCCGTCGCGGGGCGGCAGCTCGCCGGCGATCACGCGGAGGAGCGTGGTCTTGCCCGCCCCGTTGGGCCCCACGATCCCGATCCGCTCGCCGCGCGACGCCTCGAGGCGCACGAGGCGAGCGACCTCGGGACCGCCCGGATGGCCGACGACCAGGTCCTCCATGCGCAGGACGACGTCGCCCGATCGCGGTGCCGGCCCACCGAGGGCGCGGTCCAGGCGCAGGGAGTGGCCGGTCCGCGGCGCCTCGATCCGGTCGAGACGGGCGAGGCGCGCCTCGTGCTCGTGCATCTTCCCGTGCTTGCGCTGGCTGCGGTACGTCTGGACGAGCGCCTGCTCCTTCGCGATCTCGGAGTCGCGGACCTCTGCGTCGCGACGCAGCCGGGCGTCCCGCTCCTCGCGCTGGCGCACGTAGGCGCCGTAGTTCCCCCGGAACGCGGCCAGGCGGCGATCGCGGATCTCCCAGATCCGGGTCACGGTGGCGTCGAGGAAGGCCCGGTCGTGGGACGCCACGAGCAGTGCGCCGCGGCGACGCCGGACCGCCACCTCGAGCCACTCCAGGGCCGAGAGGTCGAGGTGGTTCGTGGGCTCGTCGAGGAGGAGCAGGTCGGGATCCGCAACGAGGAGCCGGGCGAGGGCAGCCCGGGTCTGCTGGCCGCCGGAGAGCTCCTCCGGCGAGCGGGCGATCTCCTCGGGCGTGAAGCCGAGACCGGACAGGGCCTCGTCGACGCGCTGGTCGAGGGTCCACCCGTCGAGGGCCGCGAAGCGCGCCGACAGGTCGGCGTACGCGGGCGTCCCGGCCGCGTGGGCCTCTTCCAGGGCCCGCAGCTCGGCCTCCATCGCCTCGACCGCCGCGGCGCCCCGGCGCACCGCCGTGCGCAGGTCCGGGGCCGACGCGAAGGCCACGTCGAAGTGCGCCTCCTGGGCCAGGAGCCCGATGGTCAGCGCGCGGCGCCGTTGCACCTCGCCTCGATCGGGCTCGTCGATGCCGGCGGCGATCCGCAGGAGGGTCGTCTTGCCCGCGCCGTTGGGGCCCACGAGGCCCACCCGCTCCCCCACCGCGACCGCCGCGTTGACGCCCTCGAGGATGACGAACGCCCCGATCTCCCGGGTGACGTTGGAGAGGCGCACGAGCGACACGGTCAGGCGCCGCCCGCCGCGACGCGGGCCCGCGCCCGCCGGGTCGCCGCCGCGCGGCGAGTGCGGTCTGTCCGCGCCCGAGCCGCGGCCCGGTCGGCCTCGCCCGGGGTCAGGCCCAGGATCCCCTCCCCCGCCAGCTCCGCCCAGCGCCGGCCCGCTCGCCGCGGCGCCCGCGCGGCGGCGAGGATCGCGGCGGCGCCCGGGCGGTCGGCCGCCGGCAGGCGCTGGCACCAGGAGCAGAAGTGGGTGGCCCGTCCGCCGACGACCACCCGCCGGATCGGCCGTCCGCAGCGGGGACAGGGCTCGCCGGTGCGCTGGTAGACGTCGAGGCGCTCCTGCATCGAGCCGTCGCCCTCCGGCGCGGTGTAGTCGTCGATCGAGGATCCGCGGCGCTCCACGGCCTCCGCCAGCACGGCGCGGAGCTGGCGGTGGAGGCGGGCCTCATCGGGAGGCCGCAGGGTGGCGGCCGTGCGCAGGGGGTGGAGGCGGGCGCGCCACAGGGCCTCGTCGGCGTAGATGTTGCCGACCCCGGCCAGGAACCGCTGGTCCAGGAGGAGCGGCTTCAGGCGGGCACGCCGGCCGCGGATCCGGTCGCGGAAGGCGCGCAGGGTGAAGGCGTCCTCGAGCGGCTCGGGGCCGATCGCGGCGAAGAGCCCGGCGCCGTCCCGCCTGATCGAGAACCTCGCCGGTCGCCGGATCGACCGGCCAGCAGCCGATCCGCCCGAACTTGCGCACGTCGCGGAAGCGCAGCTCCCGGCCATCGTCCAGCGCGAGCGCGAGCCGGACGTGGCCGTCGGCGGCGGACCCGACCGGGACGACGAACAGCTGCCCCGTCATCTTGAGGTGGATCGTGAGGGCGGCGCCGCCGGAGAGGCGCACCACCACGAGCTTCGCCCCGGCGGCCCACGGCCTCGACCCGACGACCGGCGACGGCGGCCGCGAACGCCTCGACCGACGCGTGGGAGGCGATGGTCCGGGCCCAGTCACCACGGGCGCCGGTGATCGTGGCGCCGACGATGAGCCCGCGAAGGTCGCGGGCAACGGTCTCGACCTCGGGCAGCTCAGGCATCGCGGCCGGCACCCGGTCGGTCGAGGCCGCCACCCGTCGGTCGCGCCGGCGCCCCGTCGGTCGCCTCCAGCCCCGGTCGGTCGCGACCGGCATCCGTCTCGCCGTGGGCGGGCGCGGCCGTGGGCGAGCCGCGGGCGATCGCGGGACCCCGACGGGCGGTCAACGGGCCGGGGCACCCGCGTCGGCGGGCTCCTCCCGCCTGCTGGGCGTCATCGACTCCCAGTCGTCGCCCGTCTTCACGTCGACTGTGAGCGGGACGTCGAGGGCGAGGGCGCTCTCCATGGTCGCCCGCACGACCGGCACGAGGGCCCCGATCTCGTCCCGCGGCACCTCGAGCAGCAGCTCGTCATGCACCTGGAGGAGGAGGCGGGAACGGAACCCCTCGCCGCGCAGGCGGGCCGCGACCCGGATCATCGCGATCTTCATGATGTCGGCGGCGGTGCCCTGGATGGGCATGTTGATCGCCATCCGCTCGCCGGCGCCGACCAGGCTCCGGTTCGACGAGCGCAGCTCCGGGATCTCGCGCCGGCGTCCGAGGAGGGTCGTGACGTAACCCTGGGCGCGCGCCGTCTCCTTGATGTGGAGCATGTAGTAGCTGATCCCGGAGTAGGTCGCGAAGTAGCGGTCGATGAAGGCTCGCGCCTGCTCCCGGGGGATGTTGGCCCGCGAGGCCAGGCCAAAGTCGCTCATCCCGTAGGCGATCCCGAAGTTGACCATCTTGGCCATCGAGCGCTCGTCGGGCGTGACGTCGGCGGGGTCCTTGCGCAGGACGAGCGCGGCGCTGTCGCGGTGGATGTCGCGGCCCTCCGCGAAGGCGGCCTTGAGATGCTCGTCGCCGGAGACATGGGCGAGGATCCGCAGCTCGATCTGGCTGTAGTCGGCGCTGACGAGGACCACCTCGGGGGCACCGGCGACGAAGGCCCTCCGGATCCGCCGCCCGAGGTCGGTCCGGATGGGGATGTTCTGGAGGTTGGGGTCGGACGAGGAGAGCCGGCCGGTCGAGGCCACCGCCTGGTGGAAGGTCGTGTGGAGGCGACCGTCGGCCGCGAGCAGCCCCGGCAGGGCCTGCACGTAGGTGCTGCGGAGCTTGGCATAGAGGCGCCAGTCGAGGAGCTTGCCGATCGCCGGGTGGGCCGGGCGCAGCTCCTCGAGCACGGTGGCATCGGTCGAGTAGCCGGTCTTCGTGCGCCTGCCGGTCGGCAGGTTGAGCTCGTGGAAGAGCACCTGCTCGAGCTGCTTGGGGCTGCCGAGATTGAACTCGTGGCCGACGTCGGCGTAGATGCCGGCCTCGAGGCGGGCGAGCTCGGCCGCGAACTCGCGATCGAGCGCCGCCAGGGCCTCGAGATCGAGGGCGACCCCGGTCGCCTCCATGCGGGCGAGGACCGCGATGAGCGGCAGCTCCAGCTCGGCAAACAGGCGGCCGAGGCCCTGGGCCTCGAGCGCCGCGGCCAGCGGCGGGCGGACCGCAAGGGCCCCCAGGGCCTCGAGCGCCGCGCGCTCCCCGGGGCCGAGGCCGGCGGCCGCGGGCGGAAGGTCGAGGTTCAGCCGCTCGTGAACGACATCGGCGATCCCCTGGCTCCGCAGCGAGGCATTGAGCAGGTAGGCGGCGACCTGGGTATCGAATGCGATCGTGCTCGGAGGCGCACCGAGATCGTCGGCGAAGCGGGCGACCAGGAGGGACTTGACCTCGTGTCCCACGAGCGGCGTTCCCGCCGCCTCGAGGGCCCTCCGCGCCGCCGCCGCGGCCTCCGCTCCCTCGAACACGATCACGCGGCCATCCTCGCCGGCGAGAGCCAGCGCCAGCGGCGTCCCGGCCCGCGGCCGCGGATCGTCGGCCAGCAGGGCGACGCCGACTGCGGGCAGCGTCGTCAGCCATGCCCCGAGCCGCGCCGCGTCGTCGGCGCCGGCGCGCTCCACGCGGCCCGGATCCGCGACGAGGGCGGCGAGGGCCGCGGGCAGGTCGAACGCCGGCAGGGGCGCCGCCGGATCGGCGACGGCAGGCGCGGGCCCGACGGCATCGAAGTCGAGCGAAAGCTGGAGACCCCCCGCGGATGGCGGGCGCATGCGCGGCACCGCTCCGGGCGCCCGGGCCGCGGAGACGTCGCCGGCGGCGTCCCGGCTCCGGGCGATCGCCTGGTCCGCCGTCTCGCCCTCGAGCGGGGGGAGGCGGTCGATCAACGTCCGGAACTCGTACTCGCGGAACAGGCGCACGACGGCGTCGCGATCGTAGGCGCCGATCCGCGCGGTCTCGATGTCGAGCTCGACCGGGACGTCGCGCACCAGCCGCTGCAGCTCGCGGCTCTCGAGCACCCGCTCCTTTGCCTCGAGAAGCAGGGGCCGCAGCTTCTCGGGCTGGACCTCGTCGATCCGCTCGTACAGGGCGTCCAGGGTCTCGAACGTCGCCACGAGCTTCGATGCCGTCTTCTCTCCCACCCCGGGCACGCCGGGGATGTTGTCGGTGGCGTCGCCCTTGAGGGCCTTGTAGTCAAGCATCTGGTCGGGTCGGAGGCCCCAGCGGTCGGTGATCCGGGCGAGGTCGTAGACGACCGTGTTGGCGACCCCACCGCGAAGGGAGACCACCAGGTGCGTGCGCTCGGTCACGAGCTGCAGCATGTCGAGGTCGCCGGTGACGATCGTCGTCTCGAGACCGCCGCGCTCCGCCTGGCCGACGAGGGTGGCGATCACGTCGTCGGCCTCGAAGCCCTCGCGCTCGTAGACGGGGAACCCCAGCGCAGCGACGACCTCGCGCACTTTCGGGAACTGGTCGCGCAGCTCGTCCGGCATCCGCTGGCGGGTGGCCTTGTATTCAAGATAGCGCTCATGGCGAAAGGTCGGCTTGCCAAGGTCGAAGGCGATCGCGATGGCGTCGGGCTTCACGTCCTGGATCGCTCGCAGGACGATATTGGTGAAGCCGAAGACGGCGTTGACGAGCTCGCCCTTCGACGTCGTCAACGGCGTCTCGAGGAGCGCGTAGTAGCCGCGATAGATGAGGCCGTTCCCGTCGAGCAGCATCAGGCGGGTCATGGCGGGCGGGAACCTCCGGCCGGGGTCGGCGGGGCCGACGCGTCAGCTCCAGTGTACCGGCCGGACATGACCGTCGGCCCCGCGGCGCCCGGCACGACGCTCGGCCGCCGGGCGCCGAGAAGGCCGTGCTAGACTCGCGCCGCTTCGCCGCCCCGCCGTTCCCGGGCGTCCGCGCTGGAAGGAGCCGAGCCCCGTTGGACGATCCGCGCTCGACCCCGAGCGGCGAGCGCACCCCGGGCGCCGAGCGAGCGCCGGCCGTTGCGGGCGCCGCCACCGCGCGGCCGGGCGACGAGGCCGCGGCCCGCCGGGACGACATCCTGGTGGGCCGAGCCCTCGATGGTGACCTTGGAGCGTTCAACCAGCTCGTCGACGCCTACCAGGATCTCTGCCATGCCCTCGTGGTCCGCATGGTGCCGGACCCGGACCAGGCCGCAGACGCGGTGCAGGAGGCGTTCTTCTCCGCGTACCGGCACCTCCGTTCCTACCGCGGGCCGTCGTTCCGAGGCTGGCTGACGCGGATCGCCGTCAACGCGGCCATGGATCTCCAGCGGGCCCGCAAGCGGCGCCCGGTGTCGCCCTATCCCGAGCTCGAGGACGAGTCGTGGCAGCCACCGGCCGGACCGGACACCGATCCCGAGACACTCACCGCCACGAAGGAGCGCGGTCGTGCCCTCGCGGCCGCCCTGGCTGCGATCGGGGCCGACCAGCGGACGGCCATCGTGCTGTACGACGTCGAGGGCTACGACTATGCCGAGATCGCCGAGATGACGGGCGTATCCCTCGGAACGGTGAAGTCCCGGATCCATCGTGGTCGGCTCGCCCTGCGCTCGATCCTCGTCGAGCGCGAGGAACTCTTCCGCAGCTGAGGGCGTCAGAAGACCATGCCGCTCGTCCCCCATACTCCCTCGGCCGAGGCCCCGGAGCACGCGAACCTGATCGTCGCCCTCGACGCCGGAGACCTCGCGGGCGTCGATCGCGAGCGGGCCGAGGCGCTGCTTCGGGCCTGCGCGGGGTGCGCGGCTCTCGCCGCAGACCTGGTCGCGATCCGGGGCGCGCTGGCGGCCCTCCCGGCACCGGCGCGACGCCGCGACTACCGCCTCACGGAGGCCGACGCCGCCCGCCTCCGGCCCGACCGCCGGCGTCGCCTCCTGGGCTGGCTGGCCGCCCCCCGCTCATCCGTCCGCCCGCTTGCGACCGGTCTCGCCACCCTCGGCATCGTCGGTCTCCTCGTGAGCTCCGGGCTGCCCGGGCTCGGCAGCAGCAGCAGCGCGCCCCTCGAGACAGTGGGGAGCCCCGTCCAGAACCCCGTCCCGGCCGCCACCTCGGCGCCCGGTGGCGGCGCGGGCTTCGGGTCCCAGGCTGCGCCGGCCGCCGCGACGGCCGCCCCGGCGGCGGTGCCTGGCGCGGCACTGCCCGGCGCGGCACAGAGCGCTGCCCCGCTCCCCCCGGCGAATGTGGGTGCGGACGCCGCGACCGACGCGGGCGCCGGGGCGGAGTCGTCGCCCGGGCCCGCGGGCGGTCGCAACAGCGGCGCCGCGCCCGTCGCCGTCCCCACCGACCAGGTCCCGCCGGTCGGAAAGGCCGCGCCGCCGGCGAGCGGTGTGACCGCGGGACCCTCGCCGGCGATCGTCGTGTCGGCGGGCCTCCTCGCGGCGGGAATCCTCCTGCTCCTCGCCCGCGTCCTCGCCGTCCGCCGCACTCGCTGACGCCGTCTCGGGGCACGCCGACCCGCCGTCAGGCGCCGACGCGCCGCTGGGACCAGACCCGCAGTGCGGGGCACGCGGCTTCGCGCATCAGGCGCCGACCGCAACCAGTGCCTCGTCGAGAACGGCCAACAGCAGCTCCACGTCCTCGGCCGCGATCACGAGCGGCGGGCGGATCTTCAACACGTTGCCCGCCCGCGCGGTCGTGCCGACGAGGACGCCGCGGTCGCGCATCCCGTCGCGGACGGTCGCCGCGAGGGCGGCATCCGGCACCTTCGTCCCCCGGTCCCCAACCAGATCGACGCCGATCATCAGGCCGCGCCCGCGGACGTCGCCGATCGCCGGGTGGCGCCGGGCAAGCTGGCGGATGCCCGCCCTGGCCTGCTCGCCGCGGGACGCCGCTCGATCGACGAGGCCCTCGTCGTCGATGACGTCCAGGACGGCCATGGCGGCGGCGCAGGCCACCGGGTTGCCCCCGAACGTGCTGAAGAACTCGGTCGCGGCGGCGAGGCGGTCCACGATGTCGGCGCGGGTCACGACTGCCGCCACCGGGTGGCCGTTGCCCATCGGCTTCCCGAGGGTGACGATGTCGGGGACGATCCCGACCGCGCTGAAGCTCCACGGGCCATCGCCGGTCCGTCCGTACCCCGCCTGGACCTCGTCGGCCACGTAGAGCGCGCCGGCGCTCCGCGTGCGCCGGACCAGCTCGGCCAGGTAGGCGGCCGGCGGGGCGAAGATCCCGTCGCTCGTGAACGCCCCGTCCACGAGGACTGCCGCCGGGCGGAAGCCGCGGGCAGCCAGGTCGGCGACCGCGTGCTCGAGCGCGGCCGCCGCGCGCTCGGACCATGCCTGTTCGTCGACGTCGGGGCGGCGATACGTATCGGGCGGCGCGATGGCCGCGACGTGGGCCGGCTGCTCGCCCCGCGGCCACTCCTCCGGGGAGAGGTCGGCGACCGCGGCGGTGACGCCGTGGTAGGCAAAGTCGGTGACGATCCCCCCGCGGTTGCCGGTGGCGATCGTAGCCAGGCGCCAGGCGAGGTCGTTGGCCTCGCTTCCCGAGTTGACGAACATCACGGTGTCGAGGCCCGGCGGCATCGTCGCCACCAGGCGCTCGGCGAGCTCGACCACGGTCTCGTGCAGGTAGCGCGTGTTCGTGTTGAGCGTCGCCGCCTGGCGGGCGATCGCCGCCACCACCCGCGGATGGGAATGGCCCACGACTGGCACGTTGTTGTACGCGTCGAGGTACGCCCGCCCCTCCGGGTCGTACATCCGGGCGCCCTCGCCGCGGACGAGGTGCAGCGGCTGGCGGTACGTCAGCGGCGACAGGGCCGATCCGAGGACACGCCCGCGCCGGGCCAGGAGCGCCTCGTCGGACCCGGCGCGGCCGACCACCGGGCCGGAGGGCACCGGCCACGCGGGAATCCGTCCGGCGGCCGCTGCGAGGCGGCGACGAACGACGTCGAGGCCGACCTGGTCGAACATCGCGAGCAGCGGCCAGGCCTCCGCGTCCCAGCTCGCGAGGTAGGCCGCGTTGTCGGGGTAGAGGCCAACCCGCCAGGCCGAGATCAGAGTCGTCTGCGCGAGGCGGGCGGCGACGAGGTCCCCGAGAAGGGCCGCCTCCTCGTCCTCGAGGGGCGTCACGGCCGTGTAGCCGGCGAGGGCCGCGTCGGCGGCGGCGAAGACGTCGGCCGGGTTTCGCCGGCCGCCGAGGAGAGCGACGAGAGCGGCCACGAGGTCGAGGACGAGCGCGGTGTGGGCCATGTCCCCGAAGTCGATGATCCCGCTCACGTGATCGTTCGCGTCGAGCAGGGTGTTGTCGAAGGTCAGGTCGTTGTGGATGACCTGGGCTCGAAAGCCGCGCAGGATCGGCAGCACCGCGGATTCGAAGCGGTCGAGGATGCCCTCGACCAGTGCTCGCCGCCGATCGTCGAGGATGAGCGGGAGATACCGCCGCAGGTCGCCGAGGTGCTTGACGTCCCATAGGATCGGACGGCCGGCGGAGGGGTGGAAGTAGCCCCGGGTCGCCCGCCCCAGGCGCGCGGACACCGACCCGAAGGCGCGGATCGCATCGACCGAGATCGCCGACGCATTGCCGTTCCGGCCCGGCAGGAGCGGCAGGAGACGTACGAGGTGGCGAGCGCCGTCGACGCCGGCCACCCAGCCCCACGGCGCGCCGTCGCGGGTCTCGAGCGGCACCGCGACCGGGAGCGACGGATCCACGGCAGCCACGTGGCGGACGACGCCGACCTCCATCTCGACGACGCCGGCCTGCTCGCCGGGGTTGGAGATCTTGAGCACCCAGCCGCGCCCGTCGGGTGCCACGATCCGGACGTTCTGGTCGCGTTCGCTGACGAGCGAGGTCGGCGCGCCGACGACGCCGAACACCTTCAGGGCGATCCCGGCGGCCGCGGCGGGCGGGAACCGCGGCGGGGGCGCCTGCAGGACGTCCCCGTCGCCGGACGGGGTGGTCTCCATCGCGGGCGATGGTACATGCCGGCCGACGGCCCCTCGCGGCCCTGCCTGAGTCCGGGCCGCAGCAGTGCTCGCCCCCATTCAGAGCCGATAGACTGCGAGGCGCCCGGGATGGCGGAATGGCAGACGCACCCGACTCAAAATCGGGCGGGCGCAAGCCCGTGGGAGTTCGACTCTCCCTCCCGGGACCACCTCTGATGAAGAACCAGATCCCACGACCGACAGCACTCGTTGCCACAGGACCGGGCTGCGTCACGGAAGCCTGCCGGTCTGGTCGATAGGCACGCCGGGTCGGTCAAGTCCCAGCACGTGGTGTCATTGGGCGTCTTCCTCGCGCCTGAAGGTCACCGCGGCCCCAGCTCGTCAGTCGGGAACTCGGTCCCTGCGGAGGATGGGACGCGCCCCGGCGTCCGGCGCCATTTCCCCACTCACCACCGATCGAGTAGGCTCCACCTTCCTCGCCATTCGTTCCCGCAACCGAGAGCGAGGCGGGTCCGCTAGTCGGTTGCACCCATCAAGCCCCCCGTCATGCTCGTCCAGATCCAGGCCGCCAACATCGACGAGGAGCGTCACCGCGGCGAAGTGCCGCGCCACGCCCGCCATCGCGCACAGGCTCGATCGAGTAACCAGCGCTCGTCGTCGCGCGCGCGGTTTGCGGCCACCCTCGTCCACCTCATCCGACGCGATCGCCACTCGCTGACCGACTACCCGTGCCGACTTCCGGACGGGTCGATTGGCCGGACCGCGGTCGTCATGACCGGAGGCGAGTGGACCCTCGTCTGTCGGGTCGCCTAGGGGCCGGCCACGCAGTCCACCTTGATTCACCAGGTTCCCGGCTCAGCTCAGGGCGCTTCGCGCCTAACGTCTACGCCCGGCGTGGACGCGGTGGTGGGGCACGCACCGGGCGTCCGGGGCCCTCTCAGTGTTCATGACCAGTGCTCTCTACAGGCGCGGTGTGGGTGGCGCCATCACTGAGACTGCCCTCCCGCAGGCCGGATGGCCCGTTTCGGGCGGCCGGTCGGCCCTCACCGCGACGGACGCTCGCCCCGATCATGCGGGACGAACTCGGTTCCCCCAGCCGGGTGGGGGTCTGTATCAGGCCCACATCGGGGCCGGCTCGGCCCGCGCTCTCATCGCCTCTCCCCCCGAGGCGCAATGAGCCCGCCGGGCCGGCCGCCGATCCTCCCCAGGCATCGGTCCCCTGGTTCCGCTCGCCGCGCTCGAATGCGAGGCCGCCAGCATGTCCGACCAGACCATCCGAGCCCGTGGCCGGCGTGCTTATCCTGCACCGCTTGGCCACGGCGGCGCGATCGGCGCCCTCCTCTGGGTCGCGCACGCCGGCAGCCGAACGACCGACAGCTGGATCGCGGCGCGCTCGCTGGATCCTGTCCCTCGTCGGGTTCGTCGCGGCCGGACGCTCCGGGGCGCTGCGTGCGAGCATGACGCCATGGGCTGGCGCGTCGACGAGATCCCCGACCTCCAGGGCCGCGTCGCGCTGGTCACTGGCGGGAACGGTGGCCTCGGTTTCGAGACCGTCCGGGCCCTCGCCCGCCATGGCGCCGTCGTGATGCTCGGCGCGCGCAACCGGGAGCGCGGCGCCGAGGCCCTTGAGCGCATCCTCCGCGAGCAGCCGTCCGCGGCGGTGGAGCTGCTCGACCTGGACGTGGCATCGTTGGCCTCGGTTCGGGATGCCGCGGCGGCCGTGATGGCCGCACATCCCCGCCTGGACATCCTCGTCAACAACGCGGGTGTCATGGGCATCCCCTATCGGGAGTCCATCGACGGACACGAGCTCCAGCTCGCGACCAGCCACCTCGGGCATTTCGCCCTCACCGCGCTGCTGATGCCGGCACTCCTGCGCGGCGATCGCGGCCGCATCGTCTCGATCACGAGCACCGGGCGCTTCCTGGGCCGTCCCCTTGACCCTGCCGACGTCACCATGCGCCGGCATTACAACGCCTGGCGGTCGTACGGGAGGGCCAAGGTGGCAGCTCTCCAGTTCACGGTCGAGCTCGATCGGCGGCTGGCGGTCGCAGCGGCTCCCGTTCACGCGCTCGCCGCCGACCCAGGCTTCTCGCACACGGACCTCCAGGCGAGCTCCGCGCGCGAGGCGCACGGCGTCAGCCAGCGGTTCTTCGCGGTGACCGTCCGGTGGCTCGGCTCGTCGCCCGCTCGCGGGGCGCTGCCGCAACTTCGCTGCGCGACCGATCCCGCGGCGAGGGGCGGATCCCTGTACGCCCTGCGCTTCCTGGTTGCCGGGTCCCCGGTCCGTCATCCGTTCCTCTGCCGGGGGATGGGCGCGGCTGACAGGAGGTCCCTGTGGGAGGTTTCGGAGCGGCTGACCGGCATCCCCTTCGACGTCGCGGGCCTCGTGCAGGCCGCCGGGGTGGCGCAGCCGCCGCAGTCCTGACGGGTCGGCGGTGTCAAACGGACCTTGCCGGCCCGAGCGGACCGGCCTGACCACGGCGCTCACGAGCGTCGCCCGATTGCGCCGGCCGCCATGACTTCCGAGGGATGGCACCTTACCCGCCAGCGGGCGACGCTGGCTCGGCTGGTGTGTCCCTGCCCGCCGATCGAGGAACCCCGATGAAGCCGTGGCGCTCCCCTGCCCGCCCTCGTCCCATGAGCCGCATCGCGCCGCTCGTGATGGGCGCGCTCGTGGCGTCTCTGCTGACGGGCGTCGGAGCGGCGGGCACGGCGCGCGCCACCTCCGACGACCTCGTTCTCGCCAGGGCAACGGCGGCAGCGGATGCGGCCGCGCCGGAGGGGCGGCTGATCGTCTTCTGGAAGCATGGTCGCCCTGCGCGCCTCGCCGGCGCGCGGATCGCGGCGGCCTCGACGGTCGTCGGCCGTGCCGGCGTTCGGTCGGTCGTCATCGCCCGGCCCGGCCTGGCGGCCGCGCTCGCCGCGCAGCTGCGGTCCGATCCCGACGTCGCCACCGTCATCCCCGACGCACGGATGACGGCGGATGCGTGGCCGGCCTCCGGCAGCCCGAACGATCCGTATTTCGCGCCGCACCAGGCAGAGCTAGGGCTGATCGGCGTCCCGGCCGCCTGGCGGACGACGACCGGCTCGGCTGCCGTGATCGTGGCCATCATCGACACCGGCAGCACCGCGGATCACGAGGACCTCGCCGGAACGGTGTTCGTCAATCCGTACAACGAGATCACCGGCACGCCCGAGGCGGTCGACGACAACGGGCACGGAACACACGTCACCGGCACGATCGCGGCCCAGGCGAACAACGGCAAGGGGATCGCCGGGATCGCGCCGGGCGTCCGCGTCATGCCGATCAAGGCCCTCAACGCCGGCGGGAGCGGCTATTTCAGCGCGTTCCTGGCCGGCATCGACTTCGCGGTCGCCCATGGCGCCAGGATCATCAACATGAGCCTGGGCGGGCCACTCCCGCCGGCGTCCGTCACCGCGATGCAGCCGACCATCGACGCTGCCCATGCCGCCGGCGTGACGATCATCGCTGCGGCCGGCAACGACGGCGACGGCTCGATCAGGTACCCGTGTGCCTTCAACCACGTCATCTGCGTGGCGGCGACCGACAACGGCGACGGCCACGCCTCCTTCAGCAACGCCAACGCGTACGTCGATGTCAGCGGCCCGGGCGTCAGCGAGATTTCCACCTATCCGCCCTTCGGCTGCGCGGGAGCGCCTGACTGCTATGGGTACATGAGCGGCACATCGATGGCGACGCCGCACCTCGCCGGGGTCGCCGCGCTCGTCCTGTCCGCCTGGCCGACCGACACCCCGGACCAGGTCGAGACCGCCCTGCTGAGCACAGCAATCGATCTCGGCACACCCGGTCGAGATGACGTCTTCGGCCATGGCCGGGTCAATGCGGCCGCCGCCGTGGCGTATCGCCCCGTCCCCACCGCCCCGACCGGCGTCGCTGCCTCCGCGGGCGACGGCGCGGCCATCGTCTCCTGGGCGGCCCCGGCGTCGGACGGCGGCTCGGCCATCACCGGGTACACCGCGACCAGCTCGCCGGGCGGCAGGACCTGCGAGACCGCGGGAGGCCTCTCGTGCACAGTCGGCGGCCTCACCAACGGTTCCCCGTACACGTTCACGGTCCAGGCCGCCAACGCGGCCGGCGCGAGCCCAGCCTCCGACCCGTCGGCCGTTGTGGTGCCCGTCCCCGCGGCTGCTCCACCGCGCGCCTCCATCACGGCCCTGCCGACGTGGCTCGCCACAACGTCGATCTCCCTGAGGTGGAGCGCCGTGGCCGCCTCGTCCGCCGTTGCCTCGTACGACGTGCGCTACCGGCGAGCCGCCTGGAACGGGAGCTTCGGGTCCTTCGTGACATGGCGCTCGGCAGTCGCGGGCACGGCCGCCTCGTTCCCGGCATCTCCCGGATGGACCTACTGCTTCGCTGCCCGGGCCCGCGACACGGACGGGCGGCTCTCGTCGTGGACGTCCGAGACCTGCACGGCGATTCCCCTCGACGACCGCTCGCTCAGCCGGTCGCCGGGCTGGACGGCCGGGGTCGGGAGCGCCTACTACCGCTCCACGTCGCTGCGCTCGTCGACGTCGGCGGCGAAGCTGACCCGGACAGGCGTGGTGGCGAGGCGGATCGCCCTGGTCGCCACGACCTGTCCCACCTGCGGCAGCGTCCGGATCTACTGGGGCTCGACACTCCTCCGCTCGATCAGCCTCCGGTCCGCCACCACCGTCAACCGGAAGCTCATCACCGTGACGACCTTCACCGCGGTCCGCCGGGGAACCCTCGCCATCAGGGTCTCGACCAGGGGCCACCGGGTCATCGTCGACGGGGTGGCGATTCGCCGCACCTGATCCGCGAGGGCCCGGCCGGAAGCCACGTACCGGGTCCGAGCGGCCGTTGCGTCGAACGATCAGGCGCCCGCGCCGACTCCCAGGTCAGGCCGCGGAGGGCACGATCGCGAGGTCTTCGCGCCGGGTCGGATCGACCTGGCGCAGCAGGACGGCCCCGAGGACGTAGAAGCCGACCGCGACCGCGTACGCAAGGCGGGTTCCGAGCGCCTCGCCGGTCGTCGCCCCGAGGAAGCCCGTCAGCGCGAACACGATGACCCCGCCGGTCACGACCGCGACGGTGCCGGCGAGACCCGTGGCGACGTTGCTCAGCCCCATGTAGCGGCCCGACTCGGCCTTGGGGATGATGTCGGTCATGAGGGCCCAGTCGACCGCGACGAACGTCCCGTAGGCGAGGCCGACGAGGAGCGCGCCGAGGAGCGCCACCTGGACGACCGGGGCGACGCAGATGATGGCCGAGCCAGCCGCCCCGAGGCCGCACCCGCCGAAGATCACGGGCTTGCGTCCGAAGCGATCGGACAGCCTGGCGGCCGGCAGGCTGGCGATGACCACCGATCCGCCGAGGATCACCGACGCTGCCGCGACCCAGGTGCCGCGGGCGTTGGTGTCGAGCCCGAGCGCCGCACCGAGGTAGAAGTCGATCTCGCGAATGAGCATGCTGCCGCCGGCGAGGATGAACAGGCGCGAGGCGACGAGGTAGACGAAGCTCCGCTCGCGGAGGACGTCGCGGCCCCACGTCTCGCGCGCGATCTCGGGCCAGGACCGGCCTCCCCGGTCCTTGGCCACGCGTCCCTCATCGACGGTGAGGACGGTGACGATCGCCGTTGTGAGCTCGATGACACCCAGGGCGATGGTCGCGACCATGAAGTCGGGGGACGTCCCCTCGGGCGCGACCAGGAGCGGCACGGCGACCAGGAGCGTCCCGAAGAGCGGGCCGAGCACGGACATGATGCCGACCAGGGCACTCGCGAGGCCCACCTGGTGGGCGGGGACGAGGTCGGGCACATAGCCCTGGAAGGGGCCCTGCGCCATGTTCGAGCTGAACTGCAGGAGCAGGTAGAAGGCACCGATGGCGAGCGGGACGTTGGCGGTCGCGATACCGACCAGGAACACGACGTCAAGGGTCGAGCCGACCACGATGTAGGGCTTGCGACGGCCCCAGCGGCTCGTCGTGTAGTCGCTGATGGAGCCGATGGTCGGCTGGACGATGATCGCGACGACCGCGCCCAGCCCGGAGATGATCGCGACCGCGAGGTTCGCGCTTCCGGCGGGCACCATGTCCTTGAGCCGCTCGGGCAGCACGATCGTATCGAGGGCCGTGAAGATCATCCCCAGCCCGAACCAGTAGATGGACAGCTGGATGATCTGGCGCAGCGGCAGGCTGCGGGCTCCTGCGGTGGCGCTCACCGGCATCCCTCCCCAGCGGGCCGCCAGTCCTGCGGCATGTCCATCGAGCCGCGACGTGCGGCCGTCGCGCCGGCGGCGACCTCCGGACAGTAGTCGAATCCGGTGAGGCATTCGCGTCCCCCGGGGCCCTTCCCGCTGCTCGAGCGACCCTGACACTATGGGCCACCTTGCCCGACCGTCACGGGCCAAATGTCCCGCCCGCCTCAACGTCGATCCGGCCGTCACGTACCGTGATCGAGTGGTCCTCGCGTCGCCGGAGGACAAGGCGCAACGTTCGGGGCAGCGCGGACGTCCCATCGGCAACGGCGTCCCTGGAGGGCAGGCTCGGATGCGTCGCTGGTTGCTCATCGGAATCGTTGCGATCAGCGTGGTCGCGCTCGTCGGGTACGGATACGGGTCGTATGTGCTGTACGACAAGATCTCCGCCGTGGCCGCCCTGTGCGGGGGCCGGACCAGCGGCGGCCAGCGCTTCCAGGGGAACACGCCGGCCGGATGGACGCTGGCGAACGCGGAGGACGTCGACGGCACGTGGGATGAGTCATCCCTTGCACTCGACCTCTCGCCGTACTTCATGCCCGGCTACCAGGAGGTCTTCGTGCCGAGCCGGGACCCCGCCGTCGGCCCGCTCAGCGCCTGGTGGGTTCCGGGAAGGACAGCGACCTCGCCGGCCGTCGTCATCGTGCACGGGCTCGGATCGTGCAAGCGCGACCACGTCGTCCTCCTCCACGCGGGGATGCTGCACCGCGCCGGCTTCGGCGTGGTGCTGATCGACATCCGCGACATGGGAGCCTCCCCGAGGCAGGACGGCCGCTTCGCGGGCGGGACCCAGGAATACCTCGACGTTCTCGGGGCCCGGGACTGGCTGGTGAGGACGCAGGGGATCGCCGCGTCGAAGGTGGGGATCATGGGGAACTCGGAGGGCGCGGCGACCGTGACCATCGCGGCCGGCATGGACCCGACCGTGGCGGCGACCTGGGAGGATTCCAGCTTCGGGGACGTCCGCGAGATGATCCGTGACGAGATCGCCTTCCGCGATTACCCCGAGGCCCTCAACCTGCTCGTGCCCGGCGGCCTCCTGATCGCGAAGCTCGCCGGGATCGACCCGATGTCTCCGCAGCCGATCGAGGCCGCGGCCGCGATCGGGTCGCGGCCCTTCGCGATCGTCCACGGCCAGCTGGACCAGCACATCCCGACCAGCCACGCAGTGGGGCTCGCTGCCGTCGTGGCGCGCTCGGTGCCCGGCTTCCAGCCGTGGATCGTCGCCTGCGCTCATCACGTGGAGGGGGCGTACTGCGCCCCGGCCGAGTACGAATCCCGCCTGGTCGACTTCTTCCAGGGTGCGCTCGGGGCCCCCTGAGCGCCCCCGACGGGCCGCTGGTCACGGGCGCCGCCACCTCGCTCCTCCTCGCCGGCCGGCAGACTCCGCTACGCTCGTCGCAGTGACCGCCTGGCCGCGCCGCGCCAAGATCGCCTTCGTCGGCTCCCACGGCATCCGCAAGACGACCGCCGCCTATGCCTTTGCCCATACGATCCAGCGCGCCGGTCGGTCGGTGGAGTTCGCCCGGGAGGTCGTCCGGGACAACCCGCTCGGGATCAACGAGACGGCGACGGGCGAAGCCCAGCTGTGGGTCCTCGTGAGCCAGGTCCGGCAGGAGCTGGAGCTCGCCCCGAAGGCCGAGGTCCTCGTGACCGACCGGGGCGTGGTGGACAACTACGCCTACTACATCCGTTCGTGTGGGATGACCGACCGCTTCGCCGTCGAGCCGCTCGTCCGTGCGTGGGGAGCGACCTACGATCTCGTCGTGCGCCTCACGCCCGACATCGCCCTCAGCGCGGATGGCATCCGAAGCACGAACGACGCCTTCCGGGATGAGATCGAGGCGATCCTCGACGAGGTGCTGCCGCGCTTCGTCCGCGACGATCGGCTCGTCACGGTCGCCGCCTCTTCAATCACGGAAGCCTTCTCCTGGTGGCCGCTGGCCGAGCGCCTGGCCGCGATCGTGGGAGCGCCCCTCCTGGCCGAGGGCGTGGAAGCCGCGAGCCGGTCGCGGCCGCGGCGGCCAGGCGCGACGCAGCCGGAGGACGCGGGCGGCCTCCAGCTTGACCTCGACCTGTCCGGCACTCCGGGTCGCGACGTGCCGCGATCACGCCCGCCTGGGACCGCCGCCGCCAGCTGAGGCGCTCGACGCGAGCAGCAGGATCGCGACGTAACGGGACCTCCGGCACTGTCACCCGGAACGCCGCCGCCCCACCATCGCCGCACCCTCAGGATCGCAGCCCCGGAGGTGCTGAACGATGCGCGGCCGGCGTCTCGTCGCGGTGGTGCTCGCCGTCGTGCTCCTGGTTGGCGTCGGGGCCTACGCCTGGGCGAGCTGGCGCGTGTTCGACGCCGTCTCGGCCGTGTCCGCCCACTGCGGCACGGATGCGAGTGGCAACGCCCGCTTTGGTGGCTACAACCCCGCCTCGTTCGGGACCGCGGGCATCTCCGACGAGATCACGGCCGGCGGCTTCGACACGGCCCCCTTCGCGATGCCGGAGTACGAGGAAGTCCACTTCACCAGCCGCGACGGCGTGAACCTGGTGGCATGGTGGATCCCCGGCGAACGCGCGGACGCGGCCGCCGTCGTGCTGGCCCACGGGATGGGCAGCTGCCGGCGCGACCCCGCCGTCCTTCTCCCGGCCGGGATGCTCCACCGCAACGGCTTCGCGGTGCTCGTCGTCGACCTGCGCGACCAGGGCGACTCCGAGGTGATCGACGGGCGCTTCTCCGGCGGCACCCAGGAATATGCCGACGTGCTCGGCGCCTGGGACTGGCTCCGCGCACGCGGCCTCCCCGCCGGCCGGATCGGCATCCTCGGGGAGTCCAACGGTGCCTCGACCGCCGTCATCGCCGCCGGCGAGGAGCCGGAGATCGCCGCCACCTGGGAGGACAGCGGCTACTCCGACACGACGACGGCGATCTCCGAGGAGGTCCGCCACCGCGGGTTCCCGGACATCCTCACCACGGGCGGGAAGCTCTGGGGGCGGCTCTTCGGCATCGACCTCGACGAGCACCGCCCGATCGACGCCATCCCCAAGATCGGGACCCGTCCCCTCATGATCGTGCACGGCCTGGCCGACACCCGCGTGCAGCCCCATCACGCCCTCGACTTCGCCCTCGCCCGCGAGCAAGTCCTGGGCGGCCAGGCGTACCTCCCGCCCTGGTACGTGCCGCACGCACGCCACGTGCAGGCGGCCTTCGCCGCCCCCGCGGAATACGAGAGGCGCCTCGTCTCCTTCTTCACTGCCGCGCTCGGGGATCCGCGGACGCCGTAGCGGCGGACTCCGGTCCCGCGGCCCATCCGGCGACCATGAGGCGCTGCCCCATCGCGTCCTGCGCTACGCTCCGCGCGATCCGACCCCCACCTGACGGAGCACTCCGATGTCCTTCATCCACCGCCTCTTCGGCGGCGACGACCATCCCCCCGTCCCGGCGGCCGCGCCCGCCGCCCCGGCTGGACCCGCGCCCGACGCGGCGGAGACGGCGACCGTTCGCAAGATCGTCGCCAAGCTCGAGGCCCTGCCGCCCGACCGCGCCCGCCTCCTCGCCGGTGCCGCCTACGTCGTCGCCCGGGCGGCCAACGCCGACATGGTGATCAGCGCGGAGGAGACGGCCCTCATCGAGCAGACCCTCGTCGAGCGCACCGGCGTCACCGAGGCCGAGGCCGTGGTCGTGACCGAGATCGCCAAGCAGCAGGCGCGGCTCTTCGGCTCGACGGAGGACTACCTGGTCACCCGCGAGTTCAAGCGGGTCTCGACGCCCGAGCAGCGCCTCGGCGTGATGCGGGCCTGCTTCGTCGTGGCCGCTGCCGACGACGAGATCTCGTCGCCGGAGACCGCGGTTCTCGACGAGATCGCGAGCGAGCTCGAGATCGATCCCGCGGACTTCGATGCGATCCGCTCGGAGCACCGCGAGCAGCTCTCGGTGGTGCGCGCGATTCGGGCGGTCCAGGGCGGCTGAGGGTCAGGCCGACGCGGCCACGACGGCCGGGTCGGCCGCCAGCTCGAGCGCGACGAGCCCGGGCCGGAGGCGGCGCGTGACTTCCGACACCAGCTCGGCGTCGTAGGCGACCCCACCGCGCAGCTCCATCGGCAGCGCCGCCCGTCCCCCACCCTGCGGCAGGTGGATCGTCACCCGCGTCGCGCCGGGGTGCCCGCGCAGGACGTCGCGCACCTCCGCCATCGCCGCCTGCAGGTCGTCCGGCGGAATCCCGGCGGCGAAGCGAACGTTCAGGCGCCCGCCGGGGCCCGCCTCACGGGGCATCGTGGCGCCTGCCGCCGCTTCGACTGCGGCCGCCCGCGCCTCCTCGGGCAGGGGCGGCTCGTCGCGGTCCGGGGCCGCGGCCACGAGGTCCGCGGGCTCGGGCGACCCGGACACCGGCTCCGGCGCGACGATCGGCGGCCCGACGGGCGTGGGCGCCGGCGTCCCGGGACCGCCCGCGCCATGACCCGCCGCCGCGCCGGCAGCGGGATCGGCGAGCGCCCGCAGGGGTGACGAGACCGGCGGTCCGGACAGGGCCGGGGCACGGCGCGGCTCCTCGCCGTGGCCGTTCCCTCGGCCGTTGCCCGGGCGGATCCCCGGCAATGCGGCCGGACCGCCGGGCCGTCCCCTGGGCCGCCCCCGATCGGCGGTACTGACCTCGGCCGCGAATGCCTCCTCGCCGGCCGCCGCGGCGGCGTCGAAGTCGCGCACGAGGTCGGCCAGGACCGAGACCTCCTCGCCCCGGTGGTCGATCCGCCCCGCCACGAGCAGGATCGCTCCCTCCTGCCACGTGGGCGAGGTGAGCTCGTAGAGCCGGGGGAAGACGACCACCTCGACCGGGCCCTGGAGGTCCTCGAGGGTGGCCACGGCCATGGTGGCCCGGGCCTTGGTGACGACCGTTCGCGTCCCCGTGACCACGCCGCCGACCACGACGCGCTGGCCGTCGAGCGACTCGTCCTTGAGGTCGCCCGAGTACGCGGTCACGAACTTCCCGATGCGCTCCGCCACCTCGCCCAGCGGATGGTCCGAGAGGTAGAGACCGAGCAGCTCCTTCTCCCAGCGCAGCCGCTCGCGGACGGCGACTTCGGTGGCCGCCGGCAGGGGCGCCTCGAGCGCGGCCGGCTCGGCCGCGAGGTCGAAGAAGCTGATCTGGCCCGAGGCCCGCTCACGCTGGTCGGCCTGGGCCGCGGCCAGCACGTCGTCGAGCGCGAGCAGGAGCTGGGCCGGATGGCCGAACGCATTGAGGGCGCCGACCTTGATCAGCGATTCCACGACGCGCTTGTTGACCAGGCGCAGGTCGATCCGATTGCAGAAGTCGGCGAACGAGCGAAAGGCGCCGCCCTCCTCCCGGGCGGCGATGATCGACTCGATCGCCCCCTGGCCAACGTTCTTGACCGCGAGCAGCCCAAAGCGGATCGCGGCGCCCTCCACGGTGAACTCGAGGTGGCTGGCGTGGACATCCGGCGGCAGGATCGCGATTCCCAGGCGGCGGCACTCGGCCACCGCGGCCGCCACCCGCTCGGCGCTGTCCCGGACGGCCGTCAGGACGCTGGTCATGTACTCGACGGTGTAGTTCGCCTTAAGGTAGGCGGTCTGGTAGGCGACCAGGCCATAGGTGGTGGCGTGGGCCTTGTTGAAGCCGTAGCGCTCGAACGGCTCGAAGGCCTTGAAGACCGCGTCGATCGTGTGCGGCAGCACGCCGCGCTCGGCCGCCTGGCGCACGAACTGGTCCTTCATCGAGCGCAGGACGCTCGACTTCTTCTTGCGGATCGCGTACCCGAGGGTGTCGGCTTCGGGGCCGCTGAAGCCGCCGAGCGCGGTCGCGGCGGCCATGATGTCCTCCTGGTAGACGAAGATCCCATGGGTCCGCTCCAGGAAGGGCTCGAGCAGCGGATGGAGGTAGGTCACCTTCTCCAGGCCGTGCTTGCGCCGGATGTAGGCCGGGATGTTGTCCATGGGGCCGGGCCGGTAGAGCGCGACCATGGCCGCCAGGTCGTACACCGACGTCGGGCGCAGCTCGCGGACGTAGCGCCGCATGCCCGCCGACTCCAGCTGGAAGACGCCCGTCGTCTCGCCCGAGGCCAGGAGGGCGAAGGTCGTCGTGTCGTCGAGCGGGATCTGCTCGAGGTCGATCTCGACCCCGCGCTGCTCGCGGATCAGGTCCACGGCGGCCCGCAGGATCGTGAGGTTGGAGAGGCCCAGGAAGTCGAACTTCAGGAGCCCCAGGGCTTCGATCCCGTGCATCTCGTACTGGGTCATCGCCGCATCGGAGTTGGTCGCCTTCTGGAGCGGCATCAGCTCCGTCAGCGGCTCGCGGCTGATGACGACGCCGGCGGCGTGGGTCGAGGCGTTGCGGGCCACGCCCTCGAGCTGCCGGGCGAAGTCGATGATCCGGCGGACCGCCGGATCGCCCTCCTGGAGCTCCTTGAGCTGGGGGCTGACCTGGAGCGCCTCCTCGAGCCGGATCCCGAGCTGGTTGGGCACCGCCTTCGCGATCCGGTCCACGTCGCCGTACGAGCTGCCGAGGACGCGCCCCACGTCGCGGATGGCCGCTCGGGCCAGCATCGTCCCGAAGGTGATGATCTGGGCCACGTGGTCGGCGCCGTACTTGCGGGTGACGTAGTTGATGACCTCGTCACGGCGCCCATCCTCGAAGTCGACGTCGATGTCGGGCATCGTCACCCGGTCGGGATTGAGGAACCGCTCGAACGGCAGCTGGTAATGGATCGGATCGACGGGCGTGATGTGGAGGGTGTAGGTGACGATGGACCCCGGGGCGCTCCCCCGGCAGGTGGTCTGGATCCCCTGCTCGCGGGCGAAGCGGACGAAGTCGGCGACGATCAGGAAGTAACCGGCGTACCCCATGGTGTTGATGACGCCGAGCTCGTAGTCGAGGCGCGCCTGGAGCTCCGGCGTGACCGCGCCATAGCGGCGGGAGAGGCCCCGCTCGCACTCGGCCCGCAGCCAGCTCTCGACGGTCTCGCCGTCGGGTACCGGGAAGTGCGGGATCCGCAGCTGGCCCAGCGGCAGCTCGAGGTCGACCATCTCCGCGATCCGCCGGGTGGCCAGGAGGGCGTCGCGCTGGCCGGGGAAGAGGGCCGCCATCTCGGCCGCCGACTTGAGGTAGAACTCGGCCCCTTCGAACTTCAGGCGCCCAGGCGTGTCGAGGTTGTTGCCCGTGCCGACGCAGAGCAGGACGTCGTGCGCCTCTGACTGCGCCCTGTGCACGTAGTGGAGGTCGTTCGTGACGACGAGCGGCAGCCCGGCCTCCGGGGCGAGCCGGGCGAGCTGCTCGTTGAGGCGGGCCTGCTCGGGGATGCCGTGGTCCTGGAGCTCGAGGAAGAAGTTGCCCTTCCCGAAGATGTCCCCGTACTCGCCGGCGAGGCGGCGCGCCTGACTCCCAGTCGTCGACCTCGAGCGCCTTGGGGATCTCGCCGCCCAGGCAGGCGGAGAGGCCCACGAGACCCGTCGGCGTGGCGGGCCAGGTGCTCGCGGTCGATCCGCGGCTTGTAGTAGTAGCCGTCGAGGTGGGCGTCGGTCAGGAGCCGGCACAGGTTGCGGTAGCCGACGAGGTCCTTCGCCAGCAGGACGAGGTGAAAGGGCTGGGAATCGGCCTTGCCCTCCCGATCGCGCATCGAGCGCCGGGCGACATACGTCTCCACGCCGATGATCGGCCGGATGCCCTTGGCCCTCGCCGCCTGGTAGAAGCCAACGGCCCCGTACAGGGCGCCGTGGTCGGTCAGGGCCAGGGAGTCGAAGCCGAGGCGCTCGGCCTCGTCGACGAGGTCCCCGATCCGGCCCAGGCCGTCGAGGAGCGAAAACTCGGAGTGGACGTGGAGGTGCGTGAAATCGTTCGGGGCGAGGGTCGTCACGGGAGGTCAATGGTAGCCCGGCGGCGGGCACCCGGGCCGGCTACCCGGCGGACGCTGACCGGCCTGCCGCGAAGCCGCCCCACCTGACGATCGTGAACGGAGCTGGGCGAGCGCGGCCCCCTCAAGCCGTGGGCACGATGTTGTGGTTGATCCGGAAGAGGTTCGTCGGGTCGTAGCGACGCTTGACCGCCTTGAGGCGATCGAGCTTCGCCGGGCCGTACGCGGCAAGAGCCTTGCTGTGCGCGTCGGTGTCCTCGTGGCCCAGGAAGTTGATGTACTGGCCGGTGACTGCGTGGGGCTGCATGGCGTCCGAGAAGCCCTTGACCCACGCGATCCGCGCCGCGTCCTGTTCCGCGTCCGGCCAGAATCCGTAGATGTTGAGCCAGTACCGGGCCGATCGACTCGGGAAGGCTGTGGCATCCTCGGCAACCCGGCCGAAGGCACCACCCATGTGATGCAGGTCGGCGGCGGTCCCGACCCATGTCTGGGCTCCGCAGTGTTCGACGAGGGTGTCGATCATCAGGCTGTCGAACCGATCGAAGGACGCGTTCCGCCAATACGCCCGGACCCCCTTCGGCATGGCCGTGTCGAACCCAGACTGGAACGCGGGCCAACGCACCGGGTCCAGGAGGGCCATGTCCGGCGCGCACGCGGCCTGGAGCCGCTCGATCACGGCCCTACCCTCAATCGGGTCGGTGCCGGCCCAGGCGAAGCCCAGGAACATGAGCGCCCGATCGCCAAGGTCCCAGTCGGGCGGTGGGACCATGAACGTGACCAGAGTCGTGATCTCGTCGGGCGCGTCGACGGCCCAGGCAGCGTATGCCTCGAGGGCCTCGCGCCAGCGCGGAAGCCCGTAGATCAGGCTGCCGGCGAAAACCTCGGGGCCATGCGGGTGGGCGCGGAACGTGAATGAGGTCACGACGCCGAAGTTGCCGCCGCCGCCACGCAGACCCCAGAACAGGTCGGCGTTCTCGGATGCGCTCGCATGAAGCTGATCGCCGGTCGCGAGGACGACCTCGGCGGACGCGAGATTGTCGATCGTCAGCCCGTATGGGCGGGTGAGCCAGCCGACCCCGCCGCCGAGTGTCAGGCCGGCGATCCCCGTGCCCGAGACGACGCCCACTGGCACAGCGAGGGCGAACGGAGCGGTCGCACGATCGACGTCGCCGAGCGTCGCCCCGGCCGCGACATGGACGAGCCGGGCGTCGGGGTCGACCTCGACCGCGTTGAGGCGTCCCAGGTCCAGGAGGATGCCGCCGTCCACCGTGCCGTTGCCCGCGACGTTGTGGCCGCCACCGCGGATCGCCAGCGGGAGGCCGGTCTCGCGCGCGAGCGCGATCGTGGGACCGACGTCGGCTCCGCTGGCGGCCTGGATGATGACGACCGGCCGCTTGTCGATCATGGCGTTCCAGACTCGGCGCGCTTCGTCGTAGTCGCCCTCGTTGGCGGTCAGGACCCGTCCCCGGATCGCGACCCGCAGCCGGGCGAGAGAACCGGCATCGATTGCCAATTCGGTCTCCTCGTCTCGCAGAGTGTTTGCCGTCCAGTCGAACAGCAGGTCTGCTCGATCCGGGCTCGCTGTTCGACGGCAGTTTCCATGCCGGAGTAGGATTGCAGGAAGAGACGGATTCCACCGAATCGGGGCAAAGGTGACAGTCGCCCGCCGACCACGGATCGCATTGCTCGTCGCGCCGGAGACCTCCGGTTCGGTCCTGTACGGGCTCTACGACGTCCTCCAGTCGGTCGGAGCGATGTGGCCGGACATGACCGTCGGGGAGCCGGGCGATGCCCTGCTGGACGTCTCGATCGTCGCGGCGACGGCCGAGCCGTTCCGCTGCTTCGGCGGCATACCCGTCGAGCCGCGCGCCGCGGTGGCCGATGTCGTCGACATCGACGCGGTCGTCGTGTGCGACATGTACACGCCGATCCACACGCCGCCGCGCGGCCGTTTCGGCGCTGAGATCGCCTGGCTGCGGCAGATGCGGTCCCGCGGTGCTCTGCTGACGAGCGTGTGCTCGGGCTCGCTGCTGCTGGCCGAGGCTGGAATGCTCGACGGACGGTCCTGCGCGGGGCACTGGGCCTACCGGGACTTGTTCCACTCCGCTTACCCGAGGATCCGGTTCGGGCCCGGGGCCATCCTGGACCTGTCGAGCGAGGGCGACGGCCTCATCACCGCCGGCGGCGTCACGTCGTGGCAGGATCTCGCCCTCCACCTCATCGCCCGGTTCTGCGGCCCGGAACAGGCCTTGCAGACCGCCAAGGTGTTCCTGCTCGGAGCGCACGACGACGGGCAGCTGCCGTTCTCTGCGGTGACGGGGCAGGTGCCGACTGACGACTCGGTCATCGGCGACTGCCTGGCCTGGATCGCGGATCACTGCGCGACGCCGAACCCGGTGACAGCGATGACCGACCGGTCCGGGCTGACAAGGCGTACGTTCGCGCGCCGCTTTCAGGCGGCGACCGGCCGTCGGCCGATCGACCACGTCCATGCCCTGCGCATCGAGGGCGCACGGCATCTCCTTGAGACTGGCGGCGGTGCCGTCGACGATGTGGGCTACCGGGTGGGCTACGAAGACCCGACGTTCTTCCGTCGACTCTTCAAGAGAACAACGGGCATGACGCCGGCGGCCTATCGGCGGAAGTACGCGGCGATCGGCGCGCCTGCATAGCCGGCGCTTCGAAGCAGGCTGGCGCGCCGGGGGGACCTCAGACGCTCAACGACCGCCGGCCACCATGGGCGAGGCGCTATCGAGTTCACCTCTCCCTGCGCAAGCTCCCACCTACGGACAGGCGAAGGCTGACGAAGTCGTTCGGGGCGAGGGTCGTCACGGGGGGTCAAGTGGTACCGGCGGAGGGGACGCTCAGCGTGGAGGGACGCACCGCATGTTCCGACTCTCCTCAGCTCGCGGCTCGCTTCACGAGCGCAGCGATCCGTGCCTCGACAGAGGGGGTCAGCTTCGTCACCGCGAAGGCGACCGGCCACATCTCGCCTTCGTCGACCCTCGCGTCGGGCTGGAACCCGAACGTCGAGTAGCGCACCTTGAACTTGGACTTCGCCTGGAAGAAGCAGATGACCTTGCCGTCACGCGCGTAGGCCGGCATGCCGTACCACGTCCGCGGCACGAAGGCAGGCGCGCTGGCCGTGACGACCTGGTGGAGACGCTCGGCCATCCCCCGATCGGGCTCGGGCATCTCGGCGATCTTCGCCTGGACCTCCTGCTCCCCAGCTTCGCGCTCCTCCCCGGGGCTGAGTCGGGACCGCGATTTGCGCTCTCGGGCGCTCTCCCGCATCGCAGCCCGCTCCTCGGCCGTCCAGGTCTCCTGGGGCGTCCCGGTCGAGCCTTTGCGCTTCGTGCTGGTCTTCGTCTCCGTCATGGGTGGCTCCTTTCGAGAGTTCGTCAGGCGGTCGCGGGCTGCGAGACCTTTCCCTGCTGGAGGATCCGGACGTGGTTACCGAAGGGATCGCGGACACCCATGTCGGTGCCATAGAAGTGTTCGGTCGGCTCCTGGGTGAAGTCGGTGACGCCGCGTGCCTTGAGGGTCTCGTACAGGCCCCGGGCGTCGTCCGTGATGAAGACGAGCCCACCCAAGGCGCCCTTGGTGATCAGCTCGCGGAGCTGCGCGGCGGTCGCCTCGTCGTGCAGCGGCGGGCCTGGCTGTTCCAGAGAGACCTCAGTCGCCCACTCGCCGGGGACGCGAACCGTCAGCCAGCGGTAGTCACCCTGCCGGACGTCGTTGCCCACCTCGAGTCCGAGCTTGTTGACGTAGAAGTCGAGCGCCTCCTCCTTGTCGAGGACATAGATCGAAGCGACATTCAGCCTGGTGATCACGGCATCTCCTCTCATGTGCGAGCTCGATTGGCGTGACCTTGATCCTAGGCAGCCGCCTCGGCCGCGGCTTCTCCAAAACTGCTCGATTGCATCATCAGCCCGACGGGCGTTGCGGTCGCATGGCCGCCAGTTGGACGCAGTTGGGCGCGACGATCGGGCCATGGCCCGTCCGGTAGCCGGACGGTGTCTCGCCGACGACCTCGCGGAACATCCGGCAGAACGTCCCCAGGCTGGTGAAGCCGACGTCGAGGCAGATGTCGGTGACGCTCCGGTCGGTCTCGCGCAGCAGGAACATCGAGCGCTCGACCCGCCGCCGCTGGAGGTAGCGGTGCGGCGTCTCGCCGAACACGGCCCGGAAGCTGCGGCTGAAGTGGGCCTCGGAGACGCAGGCCACCGAGGCCACGGCGCGGACGTCGAGCGGCTCGGCGTAGGCGCGGTCCATGGCGTCGCGGGCGCGGAGGAGGTGGCGGTTCGACTCCTCGGCTTCCCGGCTCATGATGCAACGCTACGCGAAATGCCGGACGGCGGCGACTCGGTCGCAGGCGCACGGGCTCAACCCGCGCGTGGCGCGCCCCGGCGGAGCGATCCCGACTCCCCCATCGCCGCGAGCTCGCCGACCCCGCGATCGAGCATGGGCACATCATCGCGCGCCCGGCCGAGCTCGATCCGCAGGCGGGCGGCGTAACGGCCGGCTCCGACCGCCTCGAACAGCTCGAGACTCCGGGCCAGGTCGTCGGGGCGGTCGTCGAGCAGGCCTCGGAGGCGGCGTGCCTGCGCCTCGAGCAGACCCATCCCCGACCGCTCCGCCCGGCTGATCAGGCTGTCGATCGCGGGGATCGGGGCCGGGAGGATGCGATCGGCGCAGAGCGCCGCCGCGTGCTCGACATAGTGCTGTCGATCCGGGTAGCGATCCGGATGGACCACGATGTCGGCGAGCCCCTCGGGGTCCAGCCGGATGACGGACGCGAGTGCGGCAACCGGATGACCCGGATCGAACCGGTCGACGATCTCCGTCGCGACCTCGCGCCAGCGATCGAGGAGCTCCTCGTCGCCGCGACCGCGCGCCCAGTCCACCCCGCTCAGGAGGCCCTGCAGGCAGTAGCTCGCGGCGGGCCGCTCGGCGTCGAGCCAGAGGCGATGAAGAGCGTCCACGCTCGTGGCCAGGCGGTCCCAGTCGCCCGTCAGGGCCGCCGCATAACCGCGCCACGACGCGCAACCGAGGGCGAAGCCCGGGTTCTGGCCAGGCTGGACCAGCGCCATCGCCTCCTCCGACGCCCGGGCGACGTCGTCGAGGTCCCCGATGAGCGCCGCCGCCCAGGCCACCATGTTCAACGCGTCGAGGCGTTCGTCGAGCGGCAACCGCTGCCCCATCGCGACGCGACGGCGCGAGATGGCCCGCGCCTCCCTGGGATCGGTGGACTGCTCCGTGGAGGTCATGGCATCGAGCGCCGCGCTGATCAGCCTTGCGTCGTCGAGCTCCTCGGCCGTCCGGAGCCCGGCCTCGACGCTCGCTGCCGCAACGTCGTTGTCACGCCTGCGTCGGGGTCCGGATCCCGCCGTTGCGCAGCCAGAAAGGCATGAACCCGAGCGCGATCTGGAACCTGGCGCGCGCACGGGGATCGGTCGCGACCGCCGCCAGCTCGTGCCCCTCGCGCACGAGGGCCGCCATCTCGTCCGACGACGGCTGGCGGGCGACCGAGGCGAACCAACGGCAGGTCACCATCAGCCTCTGGGCCAGGTTGTCGAGCAGGAAGTCCGGCGGCCGGCCATGCTCGCGACCAAGATCGTAGGCATCGGCATACGCCCGGACCGACAGGTCGCCCGACCCGTAGATCTCCCCGATGCGTCGGTAGACCTCGGGCGCCTCGTCGGCGGGCGCGAGCTCGATCGCCGACCGCAGGTGGCGGACCGCCTCGGCCGTCCCGCGCGCCGACGCGGCGACGTCGCCGGCGCGCCGCAGCCAACGGACGGCCCGACGTTGCGCGTCGGTGTCGGATGCCCCGCTTGCGGCGGCCAGGACCGCGGCCTCGCGATAGTGATACGCGATCAGCTCGGCCAGCTCGTCTTCCCGGCCGTGGGCGCCGGACTCGAGCCACGACCCGGCCGCGAAGTGATGGACGGAGCGTTCCGCCCGCGGCAGCGTCGCGTATGCGACCTCCCGGATGAGGATGTGGCGGAAGAGCAGCTCGCCGTGGGCGATGGGGCGCAGCAGGTCGCGCTCGACCAGCCGGTCGACCGCGGCGGCGAGCCCGTCGGCCAGTGCGGGTTCGAGTGCGGCGACGCCGTCCGCCAGGAAGCCACGGCCGAAGACCGACCCGAGCTGGAGCACGCGACGTGACGCGGGATCGAGCTGGTCGAGCCGCGACAGCACGGTCGCCTGGACGGTGTCCGGCAACCCGGCCGCCGCCTCCGCGACCGCCGCCGGGTCGCGCATGTCGATACCGCGCTCGATCATCGAGCGGACGATCTCGCCGGCGTAGAACGGGTTCCCCTCCGACCGCCGGACGACGATCCCGACGAGCTCCGGCGCCGGGCCGTCGAGGATGTGCTCGACGAGTCGCTCGACCGAGGTCTCGTCGAGCGGCTCGAGGGCGAGCGACACGTGGTTGCGCCGGCCGCCGCCCCATGCCGGCCGCCGATCGAGGAGCTCGGGGCGGGTCAGCGCCAGCATCAGCATGGGGGCATCCGCACGCGGCTGGAGGATGTACTCGATCAGGTCGAGCAGACTGTCGCTGCTCCATTGCAGGTCCTCGACGATCAGGACGAGCGGCCGGTCGGCGGCGGCCAGCTCGAGCGCCGTCCGCCACGCCGCGAACATCGCAGTCCGATCGACGACGTCGGCGTCGGAGGCCCCGATGGTGGCGGCGAGCAGCTCGGCGGTCTCGGCGGGCGTCTCTGCCCCGGCGTCCTCGAGCCACTGCCGCGTGCGGCTCCGGACGGTCTCAGGGGTCGCCTGCTCCTCTGACAGCGCGAGAAGGCCGAGGAGGAGCGCGCGGATCGGCCAGTACGTCAGGCGTTGCCCGTACGGCATGCACTGGGCGACCGCGACCTGCGAGACCGGCGCGACGGCGTCCAGGCGCCCCACGAATTCCTCGACCAGGCGGCTCTTGCCGGTCCCCGCGGGCGCGATGATGCTCACCAGGTACGGCCGCCGTTCGGTAAACGCACGCCGCGCGACGAGCTCAAGCTGGGCGATGTCGGCGTCCCGGCCGACGAGCGGGACCCGCCTCCGTGGCGCGGCCGCCGGCCCGACCACCGTCCGGGCCGAGATCGCCGATCCCTTGCCCTTGAGGTCCTTGTCGCGCGGCGGCCCGAACGCGTAGGCCTCGCCGGCCGCGCTCGCCGTCCGGGCGCTGGCCAGGACCTGCCACGGCTCGGCCGCCTGCTGGAGCCGGGCCGCGACGTTGACCGCGTCACCCGTGACCAGGAAGTCGCCTTCGCCACGATCGCGGCTGGCGACGACCTCCCCGGTGTTCACGCCGATCCGGATCGGCAACAGGTCACCGAGCTGCGGGTCGTCCCGGACACGGTCTCGCAGCTCCAGGGCGGCGCCGAGCGCCCGGCGGGCGTCGTCGTCGTGGGCCTGCGGGATACCGAAGATGGCCATCGCCGCGTCCCCGATGAACTTCTCGAGCGTCCCGGCGTGGTCGTCGACCACCTGCTGCGCGATCTGGTAAAAGCGCGACAGCAGGCGGCGGAGATCCTCCGGGTCGCGGGACTCGCCCATGGTCGTCGAGCCGACCACGTCGGCGAAGAGGACCGTGACGAGCCGCCGTTCCTCGGGCATCCCCGCATGGTACGTGGCGTCGCGCCGACTTCGGATCGCATGACTCCGACCCGACGTGGCGACCCGAAGTCAACAGGTCTCGGAACGTCGTGGACCGCATCCGGTCCGTCACGAGACCGCTGGACCGAGGCGAGTCAGGTCGAGCCGACGCAGGCGCTCAGGGTCAGCGAGCACGTCAATCTCGAGAATCCGGCCGTCGTGGACCATGAAGCCCATCACCGAGAACAGCTCACCATGCTCATCGCGCGAGACGATGCCGGCCGAGCCGTTGACAAGCGCGTGCTGCACGTCGAAGCCGGTCAGACGTCGCGTGATCGTGAGAGCCGATCGCGCCACCATCTCGGCTCCGCGGATCTCCCGGGTCGCTCCCAGCCAGCGTGCGCCGCCGTCCGCTCGCAGGACCACCTCCGGGTCGAGAACCGCGAGCAAGCCTTCGAAGTCACCGCTGCGGACCGCGGCAATGAACGCATCGACTGCCGTTCGCTGGGCGCGCAGGTCGCGATCAGGAGGCGGGGCGACCCCCCGGACGCGACGCCGGGCCCGGCTCGCCAGCTGCCGGTGGCAGTCGGGGTCCGGCCGAGGATCGGGGCGATCTCCTCGAACGGCAGGGCAAACACGTCGTGCAGGACGAACGCCACTCGCTCGGCGGGGGCGAGCGTCTCGAGCAGCACGAGGAGCGCCAGGCCGACCGAGTCGCCGAGGAGGGCCTCGTGCTCGGGATCCATCCCGTCGGGGCGATCGATGATCGGCTCGGGTACACGGCCGGGTGGGTACTCTTCGGCCGCGCCTTGCGCGCGCGGAGCATGTTCAGGCAGACCCGCGCGACGACCGTCGTCAACCACGCCCCGAGGTTGTCGATCTCGCTCTCGTCAGTCCGGCTGATCCGGATCCAGGCTTCCTGGACAGCGTCGTCGGCTTCCGAGGGCGAGCCGAGCATCCGGTAGGCGATCCCGCGCAGCCGGCGGCGGTGGGCCTCGAATCGCTCTGCGAGCAACCCCTGCTGATCCACTCGGTCACGTTCCTTCGTTCGGGGGTGTCACCTCATTGACCCGCCCAGGCGGGATGGTGTGACCGAAGGAGAGTACCCATGGACAAGCCGATCCTTGTCACCGGGGGCACGGGCACCCTGGGCCGGCTCGTCGTCGCCCGTCTCCGGGAGGCGGGACGGGACGTCCGCGTGCTCAGCCGGCACGGCGGCGCGGCCGAGGCCGACGCGGCCGTCGAGTTCATGACGGGCGACCTGGCCACAGGCGCTGGGGCCGAAGCCGCGGTCGACGGGATCGAGGTCATCGTGCATTGCGCCGGCGGCCGCGTCGGCGACGACGACACGACGCGGAACCTGGTCCGCGCAGCATCGCGGGCCGGGGCGCGTCATCTCGTCTACATCTCCGTCGTCGGCGCCGACCGGATTCCGGTCCGGAGCCGGATCGACCGCGCGATGTTCGGCTACTTCGAGTCGAAGCTGGCCGCGGAGCAGGTCGTGGCCGGCTCCGGCATTCCCTGGACGACGCTTCGCGCGACCCAGTTCCAGCAGTCGTTCCTGGCCGTCGCACGTGGAATGGCGAAGCTGCCCGTGATCCCGGTTCCGAGCGGCTTCCGATTCCAGCCGATCGACGCCCGCGAGGTCGCGGCGCGGCTCGCCGAGCTGGCCCTCGATGAACCGGCGGGCCTGGTCCCCGAGATCGGCGGGCCGCAGGTGCTTGGCATGGGCGAGCTGATCCGCATCTACCTGCAGGCCACCCACCGGCGTCGACTGATGGTGTCGGTCCCAACGATCGGCGGGGCGGCCGCCGCGGTCCGAGCGGGCGCGAACCTGACCCCCGACCGCGTGGTGGGCCGAACGACGTGGGAGGACTACGTTGCCGAGCAGGTGGGCCCGGCGGGCGAGATGAGTCCCGGCCGGGCATAGCTCTGCGGACGCGGGCTCTGGTCCTCCTGGAGCGCGATGACCCGCCCCGGGGGTCAGCGAAGGGGCCGATCGAAGCGTCCACCGAGAGTCCGGATCCGGCTCCGCGCCTGCTCACCCAGGCCGCAACTGAAGGGAGCCAGCGCCCGGATGTTCGGGAGCTGGTCCGCAGGCAGCTGTGAACGAATGCGGCGGTGCCGCCACCGGTTTGGACCGCGCCGCTGGTCCTTGGCCCCTGAGCGTCGTCCTCGGCTGACTGGACATGCCCCGAACGCGCCGTGAGACGAAGCCGCCGCCAGTCAGATCAAGGTTTCGTGCGCGAGCTCGGAGCGATTGACGGTGTGGAGCTGCGCGAAGTCGTTCGGGGCGGGTGGTTACCGGCGCCAATGGTCGCCGCGCGCGATGTCTCGTAGAGAGCCTGGGCGGTTGGGACACGGGTGGTGGCGGGCGCGTCGCGGAACAGCGCGGCGCCCGAGCACGTCCTTGACGCGACGCTCTCAGGAGCGATGCTTCGTGATGCCGAGGGCGAGAGGCGGAAGGCGATGAACGGACAGACGGGCGCGTTCTTGCGGGCGAGTGGCGCGGTCGCTGTGCTCCTCGCCATCGCTGCCGGGTGTGCGACGCCGGTTCCGTCGGTCTCGGCGCCTCCCACTGCGCGCACCTCTGCGCCGTCGGTCTCGGCCCCTCCCCAGGCGAGCACTTCGGCATCGCCCGCACCGCCGTCGAGCAACCCGCCATCGCCGTCCCCGAGCACGGCTGCCGCGCCGAAGGTCGTGTGTGACAGGAGCGCGCCGACCTCGGCCGGGACGGACGACTCGGGATCACCGATCCCCGTCACGCTGACCTGCGAGAACGGGGTGGCTGCGGCCCAGGCCGTCGTCGGGCCTGATCCGGCCATCGCCTACATCGAGTTCGACTACGGACGCTGGTGCCCACCCGGCTACTTCTGCGCGATGTCGACGATGAACGACGGTCACGTCATCTTCCACCTGAAAGGACCTGCGGCCGGACATCCTGGTCTCGGTCGTGGCGGACGAGGCGGGCCATGGTCACGGCGTCGAACCCACAGCCCCTGCCGTCGCCGTCATCCTGAGCTCGCCCCCGTTGACAGTCGGAGGTCGGTGAAGGGACGAGCACAGTGGAGACACGACGCGGCGGACCTGGCGCGACCCGATGCTCAGTCGGCCGTGACGGCCGTCAGGTTCATCGTCAGGAGAACGCCGGGCTTCGGCAGCTCACTGACGCCGATCACCGTACGGGCAGGCCAATGGTGGCCCATCTTCTCGATATAGGAAGCGTTCATCGCTTCGAAGTCGCCCATTCGCCGTAGGAACACGTTCACGTGGATGACGTGCTCAAGATCTGATCCGACCGACGACAGCATCGCCGTGAAGCTGTCCAGGATCTGCCTGGTCTGCGACCCGACGTCCTCGCCGGCGAGTTGACCCGTCGCCGGATTGACGCCGGCGATGGCTCCGATGGTGATGAACCTCTCCACCACGGCGACGTGGTTGTAAGGCCCGATGGGAGTCGGCGTGTTGGGAGGCGTGCTGAGCTCGACCAATGGCATCGTGGCACCTCGCGTGTCGGCGACTTGAACATGTATCGGCGCCTTCAATATCCCGTGGCCGTTCGCGCCCGCGCAGCCCAAGGCCGGAGGTTAGTCCCACATTGAAGGGTGGGCGACGGCAATGGGATGGAGCTCGAGGTCGCCGAGCGGGCTCCGGACCCTGAGGCCTTCGGTGCGCAAGGCCGCCAGCTGCGCTCCGCGGGCGATGAAGGTGACGTCAGCCCCTCCCGCCGCCAAGCGCGCACCGAGGTAACCGCCGAGCGCACCCGCACCATAGACGGCGACTTTCATCGCCACGGCATCATCGGCGCTGCGGACTGGGGTGCGAGGGCTGATAGAGCGGAAGCTGCGCGCCGCCGGGCATGGTCATCACCGCGACGCGTCCCCAGCGCTCATCCTGGACGGGCCCGAACGTGGCGCCGGCGGCCTGCAGGCGGGCCATCGTGGCCGCGAGGTCGTCGCACATGAGGTAGAGCTCGTGACTGGCGCGGTCCGCCGGATGGACGGCGACCTCCGCTGGCGGTAGGGCGAAGATGAGCCAGCCGCCGCCGGCATCGACGGAGGGCAGTCGAAGGGCGTCCCGCAGGAAGTCGCGCGTCGCTTCGACCGCGTCCGTGAACAGCACGACGTGCGCGCCACTGATCATGTCTCTGCAATTACCTCTCGGCCGTTTCCTTGAGGCCCTGCAAGACCGGTCCCCAACTGTCCCGGGCCATCGTGTCCGCCTCTTCCTGGGTCGCGTTGTTGTCCTGGGTGAGGGTCAGGGTGGTCCTGCCACCACTCTCGGCCAGCTCATACGTCACGGTGTGGTAGTTCTCGGGCTTGTCCTCACTGCCGCCCAGCGGGCTCCAGTGCGTGTACCTCAGGCGCTTCTCCGGCTCGACCTCGAGAACCGTGCCCTTGTCCACGTATGACGTGCCCTTCCACTCGCCCGTCCAGGTGATCGGGCTGCCAACCTCCCATGCCGTCGCGAGCTTGGTCCCATGCAGGTACTGCTTGACCTTGGCCGGATCGGTCAGCGCGTCCCAGACCTTGGCCCTGGGAGCGTCGATTGTCACGCTGGCGATGGCCTCGAAATCCTCTCGACATCTGTTCCCCTCCGCGTGATCCCGACGCCCCGAGAGCCTACGAACTCCGATCGACCCTACCACGGCGCCGCAGCGGGACGATCGAAGGGACGTTCCGCCTCGATTCAGGGCACGATCGGGTCTGCGAGCCGAGGGCTCCGATCGTCAGGGTTGCGCGGCCGGCGGCTGCTCGCGAGGATCTGACGTCAGGTCCGCGTGTGCGACCCGATCCTCAACGAGAGTGGCGATGATGCGAGAGTGAAGCAAGGTGCAGGGGCCCGGCTCCGATTTCTCCGCCTCCTCATCGTCGCGCTGGCGGGCGCTGCTGCTCGGGGTCGGCTCCTTCTGGATCGTGGGCGCCGCCACGCAACCGCGGCGCACCACCCCCGTGTACGACCCGCCGGTGCTCGCCGGCCAGCATCTCTGGGGCTACTGCTCCGGGCGGGTTCTACGCTCGCCACGGGGACACGATCGTCCTCACCTCGACGGGCCACTGCACGACCGAAGGGACGACGGCCTACGACCCGGACGGCACCACGGTGCGGGGCGTCTTCGGCCCGGCCGCCCGGGATGCCTCGTGCCCGTATCCCGGGCACACTGCGCGGCGTCCGACCTGAACTACCTCGTCGTCGCGAGGGACCGCATCCCGTGGGGGCGCCTGAACCTCGTGGACCTGGGCACGGCCGGCTACCGAATCATCGCGCCCGGCACGCGTCCGCTCTCCTGCGCCGATATCGCGATCGGTGACCAGGTCGAGATCGACGGCCGCAACATCTACCGCAGCGGAACGGTGGCCGAGAAGGGCGAGTACCTCCACCCCGAAGACGGCGGCTACTTCCCGTGCATGATCGCCGCGCGCATCCAGGTCGGCGTCGGCGACTCCGGCGGCGCGGTCCTCGTGCGGGGCATCCCCGCGGGGGTCACGAGTCGCAGCTTCAACGGGCTCCTCGGGTTCACGCCACTGGCCGAAGGCCTGGCCGAGCTTGGGCTGGATCTCTGCACCACGCCCGACTGCGGGCTCGTGCCTCCGGTGGCCGGTTCCGCCGGGGGACGACAGGTAACCGGAGGGCAGGCCGCAGCCCGTCGGGCGAGAAGGCTTCGCTGATCCGCATGCGTCGCTGTCGTGGTCGCTGCCTCATCGGCCCGTCGCGGCGACGCCATGGTGTACGTTGAGGCTCGGTCTCGACGGTTGCAGCCGCGATGGAGGATCGCCCCGGCGCCATGGACCGCGACGATCCCGCGTACCGGGGGCAACGCGACTACACCCGGCTGTTGCTGACCGCGTACGACCCCCTCGTGCTCGGCCCCGTTGCCCGGTTCGTCTGGCGGTGCCCGACGGCCGGGCTGCTGGAGCGGTACCGGCAGCACATCCGCGACCGGCACCTCGACGTCGGGCCGGGCACCGGCTACTTCCTCGCGCGATCCGGCCTCCCCGCGGGCAGCCGGGTGACGATCCTCGACCCGAACACGAACGTCCTCCGCCTTGTCTCCCGGCGCGTCCGGCAGCTGGACATCACGGCCGTCGAGGCCGACGTCCTCAAGCCGCTTCCCGTCAGCGGGCCGTTCGACTCGGCCGCGCTGCACCTCGTCATCCACTGCCTGCCCGGGCCGCTCGCGCGCAAGGCGGGAGCCGTCGCGAACGTCGCCGCCGTCCTCGCCCCGGACGGCGTTCTCTTCGGCGCGTCGGTCCTCGGGAGATCGGGGCCCCAGACGTGGCTCTCGCGCCGGGTGCTCGACCTCTTCAACCGGCAGGGTGGCTTCGACAACCGGGGCGACACCGAGGCGGGGCTTCGCGACATCCTCGGGGCATCGTTCGCCCACGTGGAGCTCGAGACCGTCGGCTCGATCGCGCTCTTCGCCGCGACGGGCCCACGCGTGGACTCGCCCCGCTGACCTGGCTCGCGACGGGGGCTGCCGGAGCGGCGCCCGTGCGGCCTCCCCTACTCCTCGAAATCGAGGCTGCGGAAGCGAGCGATCGCCACGAGGACCGGCACGGCGGACCAGGCCAGCAGGGCGCCCAGCGACACGGCGGCGGGGGCGACCGACGCAAGCGGCGAGTCCGCGTTGCCGACCAGGCGCGAGATCGAGCCGGAGACGGTCAGGGCGGGCATCCATGGAAGCGCGCTCGTCGACCAGAACGAGGCTCCGGTGATGGCGAGGTCGACCGCGAAGAACAGGACGATGAAGAGGAACGCGAGGCCGATGGACCTCGCGAGCACGGCCATCAGGACGGGGATGGCGACGAACGGGAGAAGCGTCCCGAGCCGAATCGCGATCCCGGACCAGAGGTCGGGGACCGGGGCGGCATACTGCTGTAGGGGCGAGCCCTCGAACGACAGGAGGAAGGGCACGATCGCCGCGACGAGGAGCCCTGGCGACCATCACCACGCCGATCAGCCCCACGATGACGCCGACGCGAACCGCCAGCGTCCGGCCGCGGCTCGCGGTGAGGTGGATCGTGCGCACCGTCCCCCACTCGAACTCGCCGCCGACGAGGGCCGTCGCCAGGTAGATCGCGAGCAGGATCACGGGCCCGAGATTCCCGGCGACCTTGAGCAGGCTGGCTGGAAATGCGAACGCGGGCAGCTGTGTCGCCAGCTGCTGCCTCCACTCGGCGATCATCTGGTCGTGCATCTGGGCCTCGAGGACCGGGTCCGGCGGATCGGTGAAGAAGCTGCCGGTCGGCGGAGTCGTCACCCCGTTGAACTCGGCGAGGAACATCAGCAGCAGGACGACTGGGACGAGCGCGACCAGGATCCACAGGTCACGCCGCCGCCCGAAGCGCACCCGCTCGGCGCGGAGCAGGTTCCTCATGTCGAGTCGCCGTCGTCGGCTCCGGTCAGCCGCAGGAAGACTTCCTCGAGCGAGTCCCGTCGGCGGATGAGCTGGTCCGGGTAGATGCCCGCGGCGCCGAGGACGCGGCTCACCGTGGTGCCGTCCGGCGCGCCCTCGACCCAGAGCTCCGGGGTGCCGGACTGCTGCGCCACCCGGAATCCGGCCGACTCGAGCAATCGCCGGGCCTCGACGAGATCCGCCGTCGCCAGGCTGACCTCGATCCGCTCGCCACTCCCGGCGAGGGACTCGGGCGTCCCGCTGGCGACGATCCGGCCGTGGTCGACGATCGTGACCTGGTCACACGTCTTCTCGACCTCGGTCAGCTGGTGGCTCGACACGAGGATCGTGCGACCTCCGCCGGCAAGGGCGAGCAGCAGGTCGCGAATCTCGACGATGCCGGCCGGGTCGAGGCCGTTGGCGGGCTCATCCAGGACCAGGGTCGGCGGGTCGGCGAGGAGGGCGAGCGCGATGCCCAGGCGCTGGCGCATCCCGGTCGAGTATCCCTTCGCGGCGCGGCCGCCCGCGGCGCCCAGGTCGACGAGCGCGAGCGCGTCGGCGATCCGCGCATCGGCACGCATTCGCGGCCACCCCCAGGCGGCGGCCAGGACCCGCAGGTTCTCGGCGCCCGAGAGGTGCGGGTAGAAGACCGGCGTGGCGACCATCGCCCCAACGCGCTCGCCGGCGACCCAGGCCCGGCTGACCGGCTCACCCGCGATCGTGACGGTGCCGGAATCCGCGCGGACGAGGCCGACCAGGATCCGCAGCGCCGTCGTCTTGCCCGCTCCGTTCGGCCCGAGGAGGCCGACGACGCGCCCCTCCTCGACGGCAAGATCGAGGCCGTCGAGGGCGGCCACGCGCCCGTAGCGCTTGCGCAGGCCGGTCGCCTCGACGATCAGGGTCATCCGGCCGCAGCATTCGGGACCCGCAGGGCGGTGTCAACCGCCGTTGGGCCCGAGATGGGCCGTGCGCGACGGCGGCGTCCGGGCTGCCGATGCTGCCGGAGCCATCCCCGCTGGCGCCTCGCTGCGATCGTTCATATCTGAAGATTGAAGGCTCGCGGGCCCCGGGAACTCAGTACAGTCGGAAGGCGTCCCCGACGCGCGCCAGGGAAGGACGACCGGGTGGATCGCGACCTCGTCGAGCAGGCCCAGCGAGGGGACCGGGAGGCCTTTGCCATCCTGGCCCGATCGCACGGCGACCGGCTCATGGCGATCGCGCAACGGATCCTCCGGGATGTCGGGCGGGCCGAGGACGCTGTGCAGCAGACGCTGGTGATCGCCTGGCGCGAGCTGCCCGGCCTCCGCGATCCGGACCGCTTCGACGCCTGGCTCCAGCGCCTGCTCGTCAACGCCAGCTATGCCGAGGCTCGCCGCTCGCGAGCCTGGAACGCGAACGTTCGCGTCCTCCCGGTCGACGGACCGGCAGGGCCCGACGAGGCGCTTGCTCTCGATAATCGCGACCGCCTCGAGCGCGGCTTTCGCCGACTCCCGCTCGAGCAGCGGGCAATTCTCGTCTTCACCCATTACCTGGGCCTGACCCCGACCGAGATCGCCGAGCGACTCGGGATCCCCGTGGGAACGGCCAGCTCCCGACTCCATTACGCCCACCGGGCGATGCGCGCGGCCATCGAGGCCGATGAGCGCCCCGTAGCGGTGGCCGGAGGACGATCCCGATGACCCGCCAGCGTGAGCTTGACAGCCTGCTCGATGCCTTCTTCGCCGAGGGCCACGACGAGCTGGCCGACCGGGTGATCGATGCCGCCCTCGACCAGATCGACGACACCCGACAGCGGCGCGCTAAGGGCATGCCGCGGAGGATTCCACCAATGACCATGTTCACCCGCCTGGCCGCGGCCGCCGTCATCGGCGCCGTGGCGATCGGCGGCACGCTCTACCTGCTCAAACCGGGCCAGACGGCGGTGGTCGGTGCCCCGAGCCCGACCGCGACGGCCAGCCCGACGGCGACCCCGGCGCCGACCCCTGTGCCGGCGCCAACGCCGAAGCCCAGCCCGATGGCCCTGGCGGGCCCGTTGGGTGACGGGCGACAGATCCATACCGCAACCATCCTGGCCGACGGGCATATCCTCGTTAGCGGGGGTCTCAACTTCGCCGACCTCCCGCTCGCATCGGCCACCCTCTATGACCCGGCGACCGGCACGTTCAGCGCGACCGGCTCGATGGCGACCGCCCGTGGCTATCACACCGCCACGCTGCTGTCCGACGGTCGGGTCCTGGTCGCCGGCGGCGGCAACCCGCAGTGGAGCCGCCCCGGTCCGGACCTCGCTTCCGCCGAGCTGTACGACCCGAATACGGGCACGTTCATCCCGACGGGCTCGATGGGGATCCCTCGCGAGGGCCACACCGCGACCCTGCTTCGCGACGGTCGCGTGTTGATCACCGGCGGCAACGACACCGGCGACCACGCCGTTGCCTCCGCCGAGCTGTACGACCCGAAGACCGGCACGTTCAGCCCGACGGGCTCGATGGCGACCGCCCGTGGCTATCACACCGCCACGCTGCTGTCCGACGGTCGGGTCCTGGTCGCCGGCGGCGACCCCTGCGGCTGGGCCGGCTGCGCCAACCTTGTCACGGCCGAGATCTACGACCCGAAGACCGGCAAGTTCATGGCAACCGGTTCGATGGCGACGGACCGCGCCTTCCACACCGCGACCCTGCTTCGCGACGGCAGGGTTCTGATCGCCGGAGGCGACAGCTTAGGGACCGTTCCGTTCTCGGCCGAGCTGTACGACCCGAAGACCGGCTCATTCAGCGCGACCGGCTCGATGGCCTGGCCTCGCGTGTACACGACCGCGACCCTGCTCGCCGACGGCCGCGTCCTGGTGGCGGGCGGCGGCGGCGACTACACCGACCGCAACTTCCTCGCCTCGGCCGAGATCTTCGACCCGGCGACCGGCTCGTTCAGCGCGACCGGCTCGATGAACGAGGCGCGCACGTGGTTCCAGGCCAACCTGCTCGCCGACGGCCGGGTCCTCGTGACCGGCGGGTACGGCGACCTGGCGCCGCTCGCGTCGGCCGAGCTCTTCGACCCGACGACCGGGACCTTCAGCCCGGCCGGGACCCGCTGACCGGCCCGTACAGCGGACCGGCGCGGGCCGGCGACCGCCGTCCCCGGCGGCCTGGCTCCGGGACAACCGCTCGAGGGAGAGCCATGTCCATCACGTTTCCGGGATAGACAGGCGCGGCCGCCGGCCGCGAGAAGCTGGGAGATCCAAGATGCAACCGGTTCGAATGGCAGCGACGACGAGCGTCCGACACGGCCACACCCGCACGCTGGCCGGCCTTGCCGTCGCCGCGATCCTGACCCTGTCACTCGGCGCGGGGACGGCCCTCGCCGCCGGCGGCCAGGATCATCGCAACGCCGAGAACACGTTCACCAAGTGGATAACCGGCGCAGGCCCGGCCCCCCTCGTCGCGAGCATGGCGGGCTTCGTCGGGGGCGATGTCGGCGCTGGAGCGTTCACCGGGGAAGTCGTCACGTTGATCGACCTTCCCGCCCCGGACGGAAGGAGGGTGATCGATGCTGTCTACCACTTCACCGGCTCGCGCCACTCCTTCTCGGCGGACGTCCATGTCGTGGCAACAGGCCATGCGCCCGGCGATACGGCCGTGCTTACCGGACGCGTCACGGAAGGCTGGCTGAAGGGCAACCTCGTGGAAGCGGGATACACGCAGATCACGTGCGACCACGACGGGATCAACACCACCTGCTTCCAGGGCTGGCTCGACATCCTGCGAGGGACCAAGCCCGGCGACTGAAGCACAGGCAACCCGGAGAGGCTTCTCGGCGCGGCCCGCGTCCTTCGCGGGCCGCGCCGAGTTGTTCACGCCCAACCCGTCCATGCTCGGTGGCTGCGACCGCGACCGCTAGGATGTTCCTGATGCCGACCCCCTCGCTCGACGTTGCGCGCCTCGCCGAGATCGATCGCCTCGCCGAGCGCGCGCTGGACGAGTCGGACCTGCCCGGCCTGGCGATCGGTCTCACCGGGCGGGACGGCCCACCTGCTGTCCGAACCTTCGGGTTCGCCGACCTCGCCGCCCGGCGCCCGATCGAGCCTGAGACGCTCTTCGAGATCGGCTCCATCGGCAAGTCGTTCACCGCCATCGCCATCCTCCAGCTCGCGGAGGAGGGCCGCCTTGACCTGGACGCGCCGGTCGTCGACGCCCTGCCGTGGTTCGCGATGCCGGTGATCGGCCGGCCGATCACGATCCATGACCTCCTGACCCATACCGCGGGCATCACCGCGGGCATCGACGGGACGCCAGAGGCCACCTCCCAGGTGTGGGCCCTGCGTGACCGCCGGCCGGGGTCGGCGCCGGGCGAGCGCTTCCACTACTCGAACCTCGGCTACAAGGTCCTGGGGCTCGTCATCGAGGCGGTCGCGGGGCGGCCGTATCCGGAGGTCATCCGTACCCGGATCCTCGACCCGCTCGGGATGGCGGCGACCGAGCCGGCGATCACCAACGACATCCGGCCGCGGCTGGCGGTGGGCTACGACTATCTCCACGACGACCGCATCGGCTACCCGGGGCGCCCGCTGGTCCCCGCGACCTGGCTCGAGACGGCCACCGCCGATGGCTCCATCGCCTCGACGGCCGGCGACATGGCCGCCTTCGCGCGGATGGTCCTGCGCCGCGGCGAAGGGCCCGCTGGCCGGCTCGTGAGCGAGGCCTCGTTCGCCCGGATGGCCGGGCCGCACGCGCGGACGCCGCGTGGCAACGGGTACGGCTACGGGCTGGCCACGCTCGCGTTCGGCGGGCGGACGTTCCTGGGTCATTCCGGCGGGATGGTCGGCTACCAGTCGGCGCTCCTGGTCGATCCGGCCGCGGGCACGGGGGCGGTCGTCCTCCAGAACGGGCCGATGGGCGATCCGATGGCGCTCGCGCGGGCCGCCGCGCGCCGCGATGCGCGGGCACGCGGGGGACGCGGCGCCCGAGCCGCGTCGCAGCGGGGTCGGCGCGGATGACGAGATCCCGGCGGACCGGGCGGGTATCTATCGACCCGAACCCGATCCCGCGCTCGGCGACCCGTTCGAGGTCATCGACGGCCCCGATGGCCCGAGCCTCCGCTGGCGGGGCCGCGCCATCGCCCTCGAGGCGCTCGGCGACGGCCGCTTCCTCGCCCGCGACCCCGATCTCGACCGCTACGCGCTCCGCTTCGAGCCCGCGGAGCGGCCGATCCTCGCCTGGCACGGCCCGGCCCGGTTCGTCCGCGACGGCGCAGTGGCGCCTCCCCTGCCCGCTCCGCCACGAGCCCTCGCGGCCATTGCCGGCCACTACCGCTCGCACGTCCCCTGGACGACGAACTTCCGGGTCATCCTCCGCGGCGACGTCCCGTGGCTCCTGTTCCCGGCCGCGCCGGACGGGTTCGACGACGAGCAGCCGCTCGTGCCGCGTGCGGACGGCTCGTTCAGGGTCGGGGAGGACCCGCGGGGGCCCGAGGACCTGCGGTTCGACACCGATGTCAACGGCCGCCCGATCCGGGCCTGGCTCTCCGGCGTCCCCTACTACCGCGTCGACTGACGGTCGGCAGGCGGCGGTACGGCTGGCGGCGCGGCGACCGCCGCCGTCGTCCGGGAGTCCGACATCACCACGCCCCGGAACCCACGCGATCGACGGCGCCGTGCACGCCCCGCGGCGGCGAGCGCGCTGGGCGCCGGACACGCATCGACGGCGTGGTGCACGGCGCGGCCGCGACCGCGCGCGGGCCTGGCGGCGGGCAACGACGGCGGTTGCCGTAACCCGATCGAAAGCAGGTCGGGGGCAAGGTTCGGCCACGACCCGGGGTCAGCAAGCGGCCCCACGGGCGGCATCCATGACCACGAGGATTGATCCCATGAACGAACCCTTTCCTTCTCGATCAGGCACCGAGCCGGCGGTGCCCGGCGTGGCAGCGGACCTCCCGGCCGCCGCGGACATCGGGCTCGGGGCGCCGGGGTTCGTCGTACGGGACGCCGGCGGGCCTGGGACCGGCATGCCGGGGGCCGGCGCGCCTGGGACCTCAGGCCCCGCCGGCGCCGGCCCGCCGGCGTCGTTCCGACATTGGACTGTTCCTCGCCGCCTCGATGCTCTCGGCCGTCCTCGCCTCGGGCGCCACGGCGGCCCTCGGTGCATCCTCACGAACGTCGTCCGCGGCCGCCGCCCTGACCACGGCCGCCACGACATCCCTGGCGAGCCGACCACGTCGACCGGCGCGGCGGCGTCCATCGCGGCGATCGCAGCGGCCGCCAACCCCGCCGTTGTCACGATCGACACCAGGATCACGGCCCGGGGTGATCCCCGGGGCGCGGGCACAGGTGTCGGCTCGGGCTTCATCTACGACGCGAACGGGAGCATCCTCACCGCCGCCCACGTGGTCGAGGGCGCGACCGAGATCACGGTCACGCTCGCCGACGGCCGGACCTTCCAGGGCACCGTCACGGCCAGCGACCTCGCCCTCGACGTGGCCGTCGTCCGGATCGCCGCCTCCGGGCTGCCGACCATCCCGCTCGAGACCTCGGGCGCGCCGAACGTGGGCGAGGCCGTGATCGCCATCGGCGATCCGCTCGGCGACTACCCCGGGTCCGTCACCATCGGCATCGTCTCGGGCCTCGACCGCTCGGTCACCGTCGCCGACGAGCTGACCGGCCGGCCGCGGGACCTCGCCGGCATGATCCAGACCGACGCCGCGATCAACCCGGGAAACAGCGGCGGCCCGCTCATCGACACCGCCGGCAAGGTGATCGGCGTCATCAGCGCGTCGTCCTCCTCCGCCCAGGGGATGGGCTTCGCGGTCCCGATCAGCGCCGCGAGCGGCGTGATGGCCTCCTCGAAGACCGCCTGACGCGGGTCGAGCCAACCGGTCGAGCCCCGGCCCCGGGCGGACGGCCGCAGTAGGCTGCACCTCGCATGGATCTCGACGATCTCTCGCCTGACGAGCCCGACGCGTTCGAGACGGCGCTGGGGGCCGCGATCGCGCGGCTGCCCGACGACTACCGGGCCCAGCTGGCCACGGTCGCGATCGTGATCGCCGACGAGCCGTCGGCGGAGGAGCTCGCCGTCACGGGGGCGCCCGGGCTCTTCGGCCTGTACCGGGGCGTCCCGCGGACCGTGCTCGGCGCGGCCCATGCCACCGTCCCCAGCGTGATCACCCTCTACCGGCGACCGCTCGAGAGCGTCTACCGGACCCCGGCCGCGCTCATCGCCGGGGTCGAGGACACGCTGCGCCACGAGCTCGCGCACCACCTGGGGATCTCGGACACCCGCCTGGGCGAGCTCCGCCGCGGCGAGCCCTGAGGCGCGCCGGGCGCGCGACCTCGCCGCTCTGACGGATGCCGCGCTCGCGGCACCGCGCAGTCCCCGTCCGCGGCCGGGGGCGACCCGTCCCCTGCCGGGTGGCTCCGTCCGCGGCCGCCACGCGCTGCCCGCGGAGGACGGCCGACTGGCCCGCCTACCCGCCCGAGACCGCCGGGATCACGTGGACGATCGCGTCGGGTCCGACCGGTGACGCGAGCGTGGCCCGGTCGCCGTCGACGAAGACGTTGAGGTGCTCGCGGATGGCGGGCCCGGCGGTCAGGACCCGGTCGGCCATCCCCGGCACCCGCGCGTCGAGGCTTTCGATCACCTCCTGGACGGTCGCCCCGCCGACGACGACCCGGCGCTCGGCGCCCGGGAAGAGCGCCACCAGCGAGCGCGGCAGGACGACCGTGGCCATCCCCGTCAGGCCCCGAGGACGTGGGCCTCGACCGACCAGATCGGCGGGAGGTGGGCCGCGGCCAGCTGCCAGCTCGACCCCTCGTCGGCGCTGGTCCAGAGCTCGCCGCTGCTGGTGCCGAACGAGACTCCAACCGGGTCGAGCCGGTCGACCGCCATGGCCTCACGCAGGACGCCGAGATAGGCGTCCTCCTGGGGCAGGCCGGCCGAGAGCCGATCCCAGCTGGCCCCGCGGTCGCGCGTCCTCCATACGGCGGCCGCGGCGCCCGGCATGAACCGGCCCTGGTCGGCCCCGTTGAGCGGGATCACCCAGGCCGTGGCCGCGTCCCGGGGATGGGCCACCATCGGGAAGCCGAACTCGGACGGGAGGCCCGAGGTGATCTCGGCCCACGTCGCGCCCCCGTCCTCCGAGCGGTACACGCCACAGTGGTTCTGCTGGTACAGGGTCTCGGGCTCGCCGGCCGCGGCGACCAGCTTGTGCACGCACTGGCCGAACTCGGGGTTCGGGTCGGGCATGAAGCCCGCCCGCACGCCGCGGTTGCGCGTCGCCCAGGTGGCGCCGCCGTCGCGCGTCTCGAACGTCCCGACCGCGGAGATCCCGACCCACATCCGGTCGGGGTCCGTGGCATGGGGCACGATCGTGTGCAGGATCAGCCCCCCGTTTCCCGGCTGCCAGTCGGGGCGCGACGGGTGCGCCCGCAGCCCGGCGACGTGCGCCCAGGTCCCGCCACCATCGTCGCTGCGGAAGAGGCCAGCCGGCTCCACGCCGGCGAAGACCGCCCCGTGGGCCGCGGTCACGTTCCAGACGGTCGGGATCGCCGGACCGTCATCGCCGTAGGTGAGGCCGGCCGAGGAGTGGGTCCACGTGGCGCCGAGATCGTCCGAGCGCCAGACCGCGGGCCCGTACCAGGGGCTGCCGCCGGCGGCGAAGATGGCTCCGGTTGCCGCGTCCACGCTCACGTCGTGGATCGGCCAGCCCTCGCACATGGGGCCCCGGAAGGTCCAGCCTCGGCGCGCGGCGTCCGACTCGGCGATGAAGGTCCCCTTGCGCGTTCCCACCAGCAGCAGCACCCGTGTCGCCATCGTCGTTCCCTCCCTTGTGCCCCCCGGCGTTCTGGCCCCGCGCGGCCCACATCGCAGGGATTATCCTTGGCCCGGCGGACCTCGCCGCATATCTTGCCGTGGCTAGGTTGGCACGGATACGATGCGGAGGCCAGTCCGTACGCCCGGCTGGGCGAGTCCACGACCGATTGCGGTGACGACCACGCGACCCCGGTCACCGAGCGGTCACGAGGAGGAAGCATGCGAAGTCGAGCTCTGCTGCTCAGCGGCCTGTTTGGGCTCTCGCTGGTGGTCACCGCCTGCGGCGGGACGTCAGCCGACATCAAGAAGGTCGGCCTCGTCACGGACGTCGGGACGCTCGAGGACAAGTCGTTCAACGAGGCTTCGTGGGTCGGGGCCCAGGCGGGCGCGAAGGATCTCAGCGGCACCGCCAGCAACATCGTCACCAAGAAGACCACCGATTACGCGGCCAACATCAAGACGTTCGTCGACCAGGGCTACGGGATCATCGTGACCGTCGGCTTCGCGATGGGCGACGCGACGACGATCGCCGCCAAGCAGTACCCGAACGTCAAGTTCATCGGCGTCGACCAGGGCGTCTGCGTCGACACGAACGGCAAGGGCGACCCGACCTTCGCCTGCAAGGGCGACGCGAAGACCCTCCTGCCGAACTACCAGGGCCTCGTCTTCAAGGAGGAGCAGGTCGGCTACCTCGCCGGCGTCCTGGCGGGCAGCCTCTCGAAGACGGGCGTCATCGGCACCGTCGGCGGCATCAACACGATTCCCGCGGTGGTCCGCTACATCAACGGCTATCGCAACGGCGCCGCGTCGGTGAACGACAAGGTCGACGTCAAGGTCGCCTACGTCTCGACCGACATCAACAAGGCGTTCAACGATCCGGGCACCGGCAAGTCGATCGCGACCCAGATGATCGGCCAGAAGGCCGATGCCATCTTCCAGGTCGCCGGGCTGTCCGGGCAGGGCGCGATCGAAGCGGCCTGCGCCGCGCCGAACGTCATCGGGATCGGCGTCGACGTCGACCAGAGCAAGTCGCTCCCGGGCGACGTGTCGTGCGTCCTCACGAGCGCCGAGAAGAAGCTGGTCGACGCGGTCACCGCGGCGATCGGGAAGGTCAAGGCCAAGACCGACGTCGGCGGCACCGCCGTCTGGGATGCCTCGACGACACCGGTCGGCGTCGGCCTCTCGCCGTACCAGGGCAAGTACGCTGCCCTCGTCACGCCCGAGATCCAGGCCAAGATCGACGCCGCCCTGGCCGGGATGAAGGACGGCAGCATCGATCCCTGCAAGCCGACCGCCTGCGACAAGAAGGACTGACGCGCGGACGCGTCGTCACCGACCTCACCCGAACGGGCCGACATCGCGTCGGCCCGTTCGTCCCATCTGACCCTTCGAGCGCAATCCAGGGGCGACCTGATGACCGAGTCCGCACCGGTCCTCGAGATGCGCGGGATCAGCAAGCGATACCCGGGCGTCCTCGCCAACGATGCCATCGATCTCGATCTCCGCCCGGGCGAGATCCACGCCCTGCTCGGTGAGAACGGGGCGGGCAAGTCGACCCTGATGAACATCCTCTACGGGCTGGCCGTCCCCGACGAGGGGACGATCCTGATCGACGGCAAGCCGGTGGACATCGTGAGCCCGCACGACGCGATCGATCGCGGGATCGGCATGGTCCACCAGCACTTCATGCTCGTCCCCGTCCTGACGGTCGCCGAGAACATCCTCCTCGGCGAGGAGACGATGGCGAACCCGGTCTTCATCGACCGCAAGGAGGCCCACCGCCGCATCGTCGCCCTGGGCCGCCAGTTCGGCTTCGAGATCGACCCGGAGGCCAGGATCGAGAACCTCTCGGTCGGCTGGCAGCAGCGGGTGGAGATCCTCAAGGCGCTGTACCGCAAGGCGCGCATCCTCGTCCTCGACGAGCCGACCGCCGTCCTCACGCCCCAGGAGACCGAGGAGATCTTCACCGTCCTGCGCCGCCTGGCGGCCGAAGGGCACTCCATCATCTTCATCAGCCACAAGCTCTACGAGGTCCTGGAGATCGCCGACCGGATCACCGTGATCCGGCGCGGCAAGGTGGTGGGCCAGCGGATCCCGGCCGAGACCAACGAGGAGGACCTGGCCCAGCTGATGGTCGGCCGGAACGTCCAGCTGACGGTCGACCGGGGGGAATCGCACCCGGCCGACGTCGTGCTGGCGGTGCGCGGCCTCCGCGCGAAGCGACGACCGCGGACGGGAGGTCGTGCGCGGCATTGACCTCGAGGTGCGGGCCGGCGAGACGCTCGGCATCGCGGGGGTGGCCGGCAACGGCCAGGACGAGCTGGTCGAGGTGATCACCGGCCTGCGCAAGCCGAGCGGCGGAAGCGTGACGATGTCGGGCGCCGACGTGACCGGCTGGGGCCCGCGCCAGCTCTACGAGGGCGGCCTCGCCCACGTCCCGGGCGACCGCCACCGCTGGGCGCTGATCCTGAGCTTCCCGCTCGAGGACAACCTCGTCCTGACGAGCTACTACCGGCCACCCTTCGCCCGCGGCCTCGTGCGGCAGGACGGCGCGATCGAGGCCTGGGCGACCGAGCTGACTGGCCGCTTCGACATCCGGACCCCGTCGGTGACGGTCGTCGCCGACACCCTGTCCGGCGGCAACCAGCAGAAGGCCGTCGTGGCCCGGGAGTTCAGCGGCGAGCCGAAGCTGCTCGTCCTGGACCAGCCGACGCGCGGCCTCGACGTCGGCAGCATCGAGTTCATCCACCAGCGGGCCATCGAGATGCGCGACGCGGGCGCCGCGATCCTGCTCGTCTCGGCCGAGCTCGACGAGGTCCTCGAGATGTCCGACCGGATCGCCGTGATGTATCGGGGCGAGCTCGTGGCGACGCTCCCGGGTCGAGGCGCGAACAAGGAGGAGGTCGGCCTGCTGATGGCCACCGGCGGCCGCGAGAGCGACTCGGGCGAGGTCGGGCCGTGACCGCCACGGAGAGCCGCCGGCCCGAGCGATTCTGGCGGCGCGGGCGGCTGGGGACGATCTTCGGGATCGCCGCGGTGCCGGTGGCGTCGGTCTTCCTGGCCCTCGTCGTCGCTGCCGTGATCATCCTGGCCTCGAGCGTGGTCACGACCGGATCCATCGACTGGACGCTGCCGCTCGTGGCGTACGGCGCCCTGCTGGAGGGCTCGATCGGCTCGGAGTCGGCCATCCTCGCCACGATCCTCCAGGCCGCCCCCCTGGTCCTCGGCGGGCTCGGCGTCGGGATCGGCTTCAAGGCCGGCCTGTTCAACATCGGGGGGCAGGGCCAGTTCCTCCTCGCGGCCACCGCCGCGGCCGGGGTCGGGGCTGCCCTCGCCACGGCGCCGGGGCCGATCGCGATCACGGCGGCGCTGCTGGCCGGGATGGCGGCCGGTGCCGCCTGGGGCTGGATCCCGGGCGCCCTCAAGGCACTGTCGGGGGCCCACGAGGTGGTCACCACGATCATGCTCAACTCGATCGCGTCGGCCATTATCGGGTGGCTGATCCTCGGGCCGCTCCTGGCGCCCGGCTTCTCGTTCGGCCGGACCGGCGACCTCGGCAACAGCGCCCTGCCGATCCTCATCGGGGGGACGGTTCACCTCGGGGTCCTGTTCGCGGTCGCCGCCGTCCCCGCCGTCTGGTGGCTGCTCTACCGGAGCACGCTGGGATTCGAGATCCGCAGCGTCGGGGCCAACCCGAGCGCCGCCCGCTACGCCGGCATGCGGCCGGCGTTCCTGATCATGCTGACGATGAGCCTGTCGGGCCTCCTGTTCGGGATCGCCGGCTCGACAGAGATCCTCGGCGTCAGCCACTTCATGACCCCGTCCTACGGGACCTCGATCGGGTTCGACGCGATCGCCGTCGCCCTGCTCGGCCGCTCGCATCCATTCGGGATCGCGGCGGCCGCGCTGCTGTTCGGCGCCCTGCGGGCGGGCGCGGGGCTGATGCAGATCGAGGCGGACATCCCGGCCCAGATCGTCGACGTCATCCAGGCAATCATCCTGCTCTTCCTCGCCGCCGACGTGGTCGTCCGCCACCTGTTCCGCATCCGCGTGGCCGGGGGAATCGCCGACATCGAGACGGTCACGAGCTCGTACGCCGGCCGGCCGAGCTGATGGACCAGATCCCCGCCTTCCTCGACTCCATCCCCGTCCTCGGGGTCGTCTTCCAGCTGCTCGGCTACCTCATCGCGACGATGCCCGACATCGCCCCGATCTACGTTGCCCTGGCCGCCCCGATCGCCCTCGGAGCGCTGTGCGGGATCATGAACGAGCGCTCCGGTGTCGTGAACATCGGCATCGAGGGCATGATGCTGAGCTCCGCCTTCGCGGCCTTCCTGGCGGCGGCCCTCGTCGCCGAGGCAATGGGCCCGACGACCCCGTCGTCGATCTTCGGGGCGACCCTGCCCATCGTGATCGGCGTGCTCGCCGGGATCGGTGTCGGCATGCTGGTGTCCGTCCTGCACGCCTGGCTGTCGATCTCGATCCGGGCCGACCAGATCATCAGCGGGACGATCATCAACATCCTTGCGCTCGGGCTCACCGGGTACCTCAACCGGCTGATCATCACGCCGAACCCGCGCCTCGGAGCGGGGATCTTCCAGCCGCTCGCCCTGCCCGACTTCCTGGTCGACCTGCCGCTGATCGGCTGGATGATCAAGGGGTTCTTCGCCCACGGACCCATCGCGATCTCGGTCCTGTTCCTGGTCCTCCTCCTCCAGCTGTGGCTCTTCCGGTCTCGCTGGGGCCTGCGCACCCGGGCCGTCGGCGAGCACCCCAAGGCCGCCGAGACGCTGGGGATCGACGTCATCAAGCTGCGCTACCGGAACGTCATCCTGGGCGGCATCTTCGCCGGGCTGGCCGGGGCGTACCTGACCCTCGAGCAGAGCGGCTCGTTCCAGGACGGCATGACGAGCGGTCGCGGCTTCATCGCCCTGGCCGCCGTCATCTTCGGACGCTGGACGCCGATCGGTGCGTTCGGGGCAGCGCTCCTGTTCACGGCCTCGGAGGCGCTGCGGGTGGCGATCAGCCTGAGCCCGCCGACGGGCCAGCTGGGCGACCTCCTGCGGGCCATCCCCCCCGAGTTCTACGGGGCGCTGCCCTACGTCGTGACGCTCGTGGTCCTCGTCGCGGCGGGCGGCCGCAGCGTTGCCCCGGCGGCCGACGGCAAGCCCTACGTGCGGGAGGCGCGAACCTGACGCGCGGATCCGTGAGCGAGGACGACCGCGCGCCGCCTCGCCGAGGTGCTCGACCTCCAGGAGGGCCGTGGGCCGGTGCCCCTGCTCGACGACGGGGCGATCGACAACTTGCTCCGCGGCCGGCCGCGCGTGGCCGTGATCGGCGCCTCCGATCGCCCGGGTCGGCCCTCGCGGGAGGTCTTCCTGGCGCTCCTGCGCGCCGGCCTCGACGCGGTGCCGGTAAGCCCGCGCTCTCCGACGGTCGCGGGCGCGACCGCCTACCCGGATCTCGCCGCCGCGGTGGCCGCGACCGGTCCCTTCGAGATCGTCGACGTCTTCCGCCGGGCCGAGGAGTGCCCGCCCCATGCCGCGGAGGCCGTCGCGGCCGGGGCCCGTGTCCTCTGGCTGCAGCTCGGCATCGTCAGCTGGGAGGCGGCTCGCATCGCCCGCGACGGTGGGCTCGGCGTCGTGATGGATCGCTGCCTCTCGGTGGAGCTCTGGCGCCTGCGGCGGTAGGGCCGCGCACGGGCGGCCGCGCGCCGTCCGCAGCGCCGAGCGGAGGCCGCGCGCGCTCAGCGCCCGATGAGCAGCAGGCCGATCAGCACGAGCACCACGCCCGCCGCCGCGGTCGCGGCCCCGATTCGCACCTGGCGGCGCAGGATGTCCATGGCCACCGAGGCCCCCGTCCGGCCCTCGCCCGCTCCGGCCGGGCCGCCGCGCCAGGCGCGGTAGCGGGCCGCGTTGTCGTCCTGGGCCTTGAGGGCCTGGTAGCGCCGCCACGGATCGCGCGCCCGGGCGTAGCCGAGCGCGAGCAGGACGAGCCCGCCGCCGACAAGGGCCGCGCCGAGGAGGCTCATGCGCCCTCCGCTCCCCCGAGCCGCTCCCGCAGGGCCGCCCCGACCAGGGCCGCGTTCGCCTGGCCCCGGGACGCCTTCATGGCCTGGCCAACGAGGAAGCCCATCGCCTGGGCCTTGCCGGCCCGGTAGTCGGCGACGGCGGCCGGGTTGGCGGCGAGGACGTCGTCCACCAGGCTCCCGACGGCAGCGGAATCGGAGATCTGGGCGAAGCCGCGGCCGGCGATGATGGCCGCGGCGGGGCGCCCGGACGCGAGGTGCTCGGCCAGCACCTCCTTGGCGTTCGACCGGCTCAGGCGACCCGCGAGCACCTCGGCCAGCAGGTGCGCCAGCGACGCGGCCTCGCCGTGGCCCGCCAGGCCGGCCATGGTGCGCTCCGGCGTCTCCTTGAGGGCCCGGCCGTAGTCGCCCGTCACCAGGTTGGCCACCTCCTTCGCCGGCAGTCCCGGGTCGGCAGCACGGATCGCCTCGAAGGCGAGCACCATCGCCTCGTCGTTCGCCAGGACCGCGGCGTCGTAGGCCGACAGGCCGAGATCGGCGGCATAGCGGGCCCGGCGGGCGGCGGGCAGCTCCGGGAGGGCGGCGCGCAGGGTCTCGAGCCAGGCCGGGTCCACGTGGAGCGGCGGCAGGTCGGGCTCGGGGAAGTAGCGGTAGTCGTCGGAGGATTCCTTGACCCGCATGACGTACGTCGCGCCCGCACCGTCGTCCCAGCCGCGGGTCTCCTGGCGGAGGGGCTCGCCGGCGTCGAGGGCCGCGCCCTGGCGCGCGATCTCGAATTCGATCGCCCGCTCGACCGCCCGCAGCGAGTTCATGTTCTTGACCTCGACCCGGGTCCCGAACGGCTCGGTCCCCCGTGGACGCAGCGAGACGTTGGCCTCCACCCGCATCTGGCCGTTCTCCATCTCCGCGTCGGAGACATCGATCGTGCGCAGGAGGAGCCGCAGCTCCTCGGCATAGCGGCGGGCCTGCTCGGCGGTCCGGATGTCGGGGTCGGTCACGATCTCCATGAGGGGAACGCCGGCGCGGTTGAAGTCGACCAGGCTGACCCGCTCGCCATCGGCTCCGGCGGCGTGGACGAGCTTGGCCGTGTCCTCCTCGAGGTGGGCGCGGGTGATCCCGATGCGGAAGGGCCCCTCCGACGTGTCGACGGTGAGCGATCCGTTCGACGCCAGGGGCAGGTCGTACTGGCTGATCTGGTAGCCCTTGGGAAGGTCCGGATAGAAGTAGTTCTTGCGGTCCCAGCGGGTGGCCGCCGGCACCGAGGCCCCGATCGCCAGGCCCGTGGTCAGGACATGCTCGACCGCCGCCCGGTTGATCGTCGGGAGGACGCCCGGGAGGGCGAGGCAGACAGGGCAGGTGTGCGTGTTCGGGGCGGCGTCCGGGTCCGGCACCGGGCAGGAGCAGAACATCTTGCTGGCCGTGCGAACCTGGCAGTGGACCTCGATCCCGATGACGGCCTCGAAGCGCTCCAGCATGGGCGAGAGTGTCGCACACGGCACGGCACCCGTGCGGGAGGGAGTGGCCGGCCGCCCGCGGAGGAGGAGCCTGGGCGGCCGACCCGGACGATCAGCAGGGGCGCTCGCCTTCGCCGCGGCGGCAGCCGACCTTGTGGCCCGCCTCCACCTCGACGAGCGTCGGGTTGGTTGCGCCGGTCCCGTCCGACCGCTCGCGGAGGACCGCGTGATAGAGGCACGCGCCCTCCAGCGGGGTCTCCGCGCCCGCCGCCCAGGCGGCGGCGACCTCGCCCTTCGTCCCCCACCGGTCGTGGAGGTGGGGCACCGAGGCCAGCAGCATCCGCGTGTACGGGTGGAGGGGATTGCCGAACACGAGCGACGTCGTGCCCATCTCCACGATGCGCCCGCGGCGGAGGATGACCGTCCGCTCGCTGATGTAGTTGCCGAGCGAGAGGTCGTGGGTGATGAAGAGGATGCCCAGGCCGCGGGCCTTGAGGTCGCCCGAGCAGGTTGAGGACGTCGATGCGCGTCGAGGCGTCGAGCATGCTGATGATCTCGTCCGCGACCAGGAACTCGGTGTCGAGGAGCAGGGCGCGGGCGATGAGCAGGCGCTGGAGCTGGCCGCCGCTGAGCTGGTGCGGGTACTTGTGGAGCACCTGGCCCGGCGTCGAGGTTGACGGACTCCAGCGAGGCCGCCACGCGTTCGCTCCGCCACGGCGTCCTCGCCGACGGTCGCGGAAGAAGACGCCGCGCAGGATCGAGAAGACGTGGTCGACCTTGAAGATCGGGTTGCACGAGCTGAAGGGGTCCTGGAAGACGCCCTGGACGCGTGCGGTAGTAGTCGCGCAGGGCCGCGCCCTTGAGCGGCGACGATGTCGGTGCCGTGGAGACGTGATGCGGCCCGCCGTTGACGGCGACCAGGCGCAGGATCATCCGCCCGATGGTGGACTTGCCGCTGCCGCTCTCGCCGATCAGCGAGACGACCTCGCCGCGGTCGACCTCGAAGCTGATGTCGCGGACGGCCCGGAGCGAGCCGCCGCCGAAGGCGCCGACCCGGTACGATCTTGCCGACGCGCGGTCGAGCGTCAGCATCAGGCAGCCTTCCAGCAGGCGACGGCATGGCCCGGCGCCGACCTCGCGGAACGGGCGGCTCCTCCGCGCACTCCGCGGAGGCGAGCGGGCAGCGGTCGCGGAAGCGGCAGCCGGCCGGCGGGTTGAGCAGCGGCGGCGGATTGCCGGGGATGCCCGCGCAGGCGCTGATCGTCGAAGCGGACGCCGACCTCCGGCAGCGAGGCGATGAGCACGCGGGTGTAGGGGTGGCGGGGCGCGCTCGATGATGCACGGTCGGTCGGCGCCTTCTCGGCCAGCTTGCCGGCGTACATCACGAGGATGCGTGTCCGCGATCTGGTACAGGATCGACAGGTCGTGGGTGATGACGATGATGCTCTTGACGAAGCCGTGGTCGCGGAACTCGACGAGCGTCAGGGCCACCGACTTCTGGGTCGACACGTCGAGCGCCGAGGTGATCTCGTCCGCGATGAGCAGCGACGGGTCGAGCAGCGTCGAGATCACCAGCACCACGCGCTGCTTCATGCCGCCCGAGAGCTCGATGGGATAGCGCTCGAGCACGTCCTTGCCCAGGCCCACGAGCTCGAGCCGTCGCATCGAGCTCCTCGCGCACTCCGCCGGGCGCATGCCCCGCGACTCGAGCAGCTCCTCGGCCATCTTGCCGATCTGGCGGGTGGGATTGAGGGCGCTCATCGCGTACTGGGGGACGATCGAGACCGTCGCGGAAGCGGAAGCGCTGCATGGCGGCCGGTGTCGGCGATCGGGCAGCTCGACGCCCGTCGAGCTCCACGCGTGCCCCCGACGTGGCGCATCCGCTCGTCGATCCGGATGAGGCTGTTGCCGAGGGTCGACTTGCCGCTGCCCGACTCGCCCGCGAGCCCCATGATCTCGCCGTCGGCGATGCCGAAGCGTCACGCCATCGAGCGGCCTCGCACGTCGCCCGCGAGGGTGCGGTAGTAGACCCGGAGGTCGGTGACCTGGAGGCTCACCGTCAGGTCTCCCGGAGGCGCGGGTTGAAGACCTCGTCGAGCCCGACGTTCATCACGTACAGCGACGCCGACGATGGCCGTGATGCCGAGGCCGGGCGGGATGAACCACCACCAGAGCCCGAGCGGGAGCGCGCTCCAGGCGCACGGCGTTGTTCATCATCAGCCCCAGCGAGATGCCCTCCGTCGGGCCCGAGGCCGATGAAGTCGAGGGAGGCGGCGATGAGGATCGCGCCGCCGAACAGCAGGATGAAGGTCATGAACAGGTAGGAGCTCATGTTCGGGCGCGATCTCGCGGAAGATGATGGAGCGGCTCGGGCACGCCGCTGAGGCGGGCAAGGTCGACGAACTCCCGGGACGTTGAGCGAGAAGGTCTGGGCGCGGATCGCACGGGCCGCCCACGGCCACGAGGTGAGGCCGATGAAGACGGCCTCGACGCAGGATGCCCGCGGGCCTGGAGGTAGGCGGTAGATGACGCATCAGCAGCGCGAGCGTCGGGATGACCAGGACCACGTTGGTGATCATGTTCAGGACCTCGTCCACCAGCCGCCCCGGTAGCCGGCGACGAAGCCGACGCTCATCGCCGACGATCGCGGCGATCCCGCCGCCCAGGAGCCCCACGAGGAAGGTGGCGCCGAGACCGTGGACGAACTGGGCGAAGCACGTCCTGGCCGAAGGTCGTCGTCCCGAACCACTACGCCGAGTCGGGCGGCGACGCCGAGGGGACCGACGAAGGCGTTCGGATCGGCGGGCCGGAGGATCGGGCCCGAGGATCGCGCCAGCACGAAGAGCGACGATCACCGCGGCCAGCAGGAGCTTCCGCGGCGAGCATGAAGTGAGGATCTCGCTCCGGGGCTCCCGCTCCAGGCCGGGGCGTGGCCGGAGTCCGGCGCGGCGGGACGGCGCGACGGGCACGAGCGCCCGTGGGCGCCCGATGCGACCCGGCCGCTGCCGTGCGATCGCGGGCCGTCATGCCGTTGCCTCCGGCCATCCCGACCCGGGTCCGCGGATCGACGAACACGTAGACGATGTCGACGAGGAAGTTGGCGATCAGGACGCCGATGATGACGAAGAGGAAGATGCCCTGGAGCAGGAAGAAGTCCTGCGGTCTGGACGGCGGCCAGGAGGAGGTTGCCCGAGGCCGGGGTAGAGAGAAGACGATCTCGGTCACGAGGGCGCCGGCGACGATGACGCCGAGCGGCGAGCGCGAGCCCGGTGAGCTGCGGCAGCACCGCGTTGCGGAACGCGTAGCGGCGGACGAGGCGGCTGGGGGCGCCCAGCGCGTCGAGGTAGCGGGAGTAGTCCGCGTCGAGCTCGTAGATGATCATGTTGCGCATCCCGATCGCCCAGCCGCCGAAGATCACCAGGAAGAGCGACAGGAACGGCAGGAACCAGTGCATGAACGAGGCTGCCCGCGAAGGCGCAGCGTGAGCGCGGGCATCCAGCGAGTAGGCGTAGCCGCCGGAGATCGGGAAGAAGCCGAGGACCGAGGCGAAGATCCAGGCGAGCATGATCGCCAGCCACATGTAGGGGGTCGCGGTGAGGATGTAGCCGAGCGGCAGGACGGTGTCGTCGAGGCACTTGCCGGCGGGCCGCCAAGGCGCCCGAACTAGTTGCCGGCCAACCAGCTGAGGAGGATCGCCGGGACCAGCAGCGCGAGCGTGTACGGGAGGGCGGCCATGATGACATCGGTCACGGGCGACGCGGAGAGCACAGACGCTGCGCCCGAGGTCGCCGTGGAGCGAGCGCGCCCCAGAAGTTGAGGTACTGCTGGCGGAGCGGGAGGTCCAGCCCGAACGAGCGTGTTGTAGTAGTCTGGCAGTCGCGCTGCAGGGCCTCGGGCGCGAGCTGGCTGCGCGACAGCAGGTTCTGGACCGGGTCGCCGGGCATGAAGCGCGGGATCATCCAGTCGAGCGTGGCCGCGACGTAGAAGGTCAGCGGCGTAGATCACGAGCTTGCGGCCGAAGTACCGTCGCATGCGATGCTCCGGTCCGCCTGGCCGTGGCCGGTGGAGGGGCCGCCCCTCATGCCGGACGGCGGGGGGCGCCTGCTGCGGTGACCTGTGACTGCTTGGGGGTGAGCTTGATGTGGCGTCAGCATCTGGACCGCCCCCATCTGCCAGTAGCCGTTCCAGGTGACCGGGAACGATCTGGGTGCCCGTCATCGGACGGCCAGCTGGTCCAGACGGACGTTGCTCGCCTGCGACCAAGCGCCGTTGTACCAGAGCGGGATGATGGGCATCTCGGTGAGCGAGATCTGCTGGAGCTGGCTGGTGATCTTCTGCATGGCAGCGATGTCGTTGACCGGCGTCTGGTCGAGCTGCTGGACGAGGTTCCAGGCCTCGGCGTTCGAGTACGGAGCCGAAGTTGCGGTTCTACGCGGCGCGCTCCGGACTGGATCGGCTGGCGGAAGATGTAGTCGTAGTAGGTCCACGGGGTGTTCGAGATCTGGACGTCGTTGTTGAGCGCCAGGTCGAAGTCCCCGGCTGGATTGCGGGGTGCGACGAGCCCGGCGTAGTCGACGATCTTGGCCTCGGCGTTGATGCCGGCGGCCTTGAGGCTGGCGATGATGACGTCACGGGCGGCTTCCCAGTCGGACCAGCCGGTGGGGACGATGATCGTGAGCTTGATGGCGGAGCCGTCCTTGTTGCGTGACGAACCCGTCGCCGCCCTTCTTGTAGCCGTCGTCCGCCAGCAGGGCGGCTGGCCTTCTTGGGGTCGTACTTGAAGCCGAGCGGGTCGACGCTTCGCCTTGTCGACGTACTTGTCCCAGGTCGGCAGGAGGCCCGTCGGGTCGGCGGCCGCGACGATGTTGCCGTAGACCTTGTTGACGATGTCGGGCGACGTTGACCGCGTAGGCGAGGGCGCAGGCGGAACGGCGGCGTCGTCGAGCGGCGTCTTGACGTTGTTGGTGACGAGCCATGCCGTGTTGGCCGACAGCATGTACGGGGCGCCCTGGAAGTAGGTGGAGACGTAGCCCTTGTCGACGAGGTGTCGCGACGCCCGGGCAGGAAGTTGTTGCTGACAGGTCGATCCGGCCCTGCATCAGCAGGCCGAGGGCGACGTTGTTGGCGCCGTTGACGATGTCGACGATGTACTTGGGCTTGGCATCGAGGTTGAGGGCCGCGGTGCCCCACCAGGCGTCGTTGCGGGTCCAGACCATGCGGTCCTGGGTCGCCGTCTCGTACTTGTAGGGGCCGGTGCCCGAGGCCGTTGGGCGTTGGCGTCCTTGAGGATGTCCTCGTTCGACCTTGGCTTCCCAGATGTGCTTGGGGAGGATCGGGCTGTTGTAGGTGCAGGTCGCCCATTCCTGGTAGGCCGGGTTGTTGAACTTGACAACGACGGTGCTGGTCATCGGTCGCCGTGGCATCAGAGAGGTAGTCCCAGATGTAGGAGCCGACGGCCTTGATCTTGGCGAGCCCGATCGTGAAGGCCACGTCGGCGGCGGTGAAGGGCTGGCCGTCGGACCACGTGATGCCCGAGCGCAGTCTTGATCGTGTAGGTCGGTCGGGTCGGTCCACGTCGCCGCTCTCGGCGAGCCAGGGCGTCGAACTTGTCGGTCAGCGGGTCGTAGAGGAAGAGCGGTCTCGTACAGCGAGCCCGACGGACGCCCATCGCGGCGTTCGGGTCGAGCGGGTTCCAGGTCGCTGGAGGGCGGACCCCACTGCTTGCCGGTGGTGTAGAGCGTCTCCGTCGCGCGGATACTCGTGACGCGCCGCGCTGGGTGCCGGCGTCGGACGCCGCGCTGGCCGCGGTGGTCGGCGGCCGCGCTGGCGGCGGTGGTCGGCGCTCGCGCGGGCGGTCGCTCCTGGACGACACGCGCGCTGCCGCGATGCTCGCGAACTGCGAGCAGGGCGATCAGCCGTCTTGCTGTTTGCCATCGCTGGACTCCTCCTGGTCGACCGCACGTGACGCCTCTGCACACGGGGTAGGACCGTCGTGCCGATCAGGCTGCGGGGCACACCTCCGACCGTCGACTGTCGGATGATCAGCTCGGTCGGGCAGGATGACGCGGCGGGGGGCGCCGTCCGGCGGTCCCTGAGGAGCTGGAAGAGGGTGCGGGCCGCCTCGGCGCCCTGCTCGCGGACGCTCTGGCGGACGGTGGTGAGCGGCGGATCGAGGCGCGATGCGAAGTCGAGGTCGTCGAAGCCGGCGAGGGCGACGTCGTCCGGGACGGGCAGGCCGCGGGCGCGGATGGTCTCGAGCGCGCCCATGCGCCATCGAGTCGTTGGCGCAGAAGATCGCGTCGCAGCGCCCGTCGAGGAGCGTTCGCCGCCCCGACCACGCCGGATGGGGCGTTGAAGTCGCCGTCCACGATCAGACCGTCGGTCGGGAGGCCGGCGCGCTCCATCGCCCGCCGGTAGCCGGCGATGCGGTCCTCGGCGGCGACAGTGCCGCGCATGCCGGTGATGTGCCCCACGCGGCGTCCGGCCAATCGGGATGAGGTGGCGTCGTGATCGCTGTCCGCCGCGTGGACGTGGTCGACGTCGACGTAGCTCGCGGTGCGATCGTTGCGGCGGTGCCCGAGCGAGGACCGTCGGCAGTCGACGACGCGAGCAGCCCGTCGACGAGCGGCGTCCTCGCGATACTGGGCGCGTGACGATGACGCCTTCGAGGAGGCCGAGCGGAGAGGATCCGGTCGAGCGTCTCCTCCTTGGTCCGGTTGCCGAGCCAGAGCATCATCCCGGCGGCGAGATCCACGAGCTCGTCGCTCATGCCCTGCAGCAGCTGGCCGAAGTAGGCGTCCCGGAACAGGAGGTGCGGATCGACGTGCATGACGACGCCGACGACGCCGGATCGTCCGCGAAGCGAGCGACCGGGCGGCCAGGTTGGGCCGGTAGCCGGTCTCCGCCAGGACGTGCTCGACGCGGCGCCGGGTCTGCTCGGAGACGCGAGCCGCCGTTCATGACGCGCGACACCGTCGCCCGGGAGACGCCGCTCAGCCGGGCGAGCTCGTCGATGGTTCGCGCCACTGCGCCAAGTAGCCTCGAAGAAATGGAAGCGCTTCCAAAACTACCGAACCGCAACCCCATTGTCAAGATGATGCGGTACCATCTAGCCCGTGATCGCGGGTCTCGCGTCACCAAATCGGATGGACGCGCTTCCAAAGTGAGGGACACGAGTGGACGCTCGAACCTTTCCCGACGGCTTTGCGTGGGGGGCCGCGACCGCCTCGTACCAGGTCGAAGGGGCGGCCCGCGAGGACGATCGCGGCGAGTCCATCTGGGACCGCTTCTCCCACACCCCCGGCCGCGTTCGCAACGGGGACACCGGCGACGTGGCCTGCGACCACTACCACCGCTACCGCGAGGACGTGGCCCTCCTCGCCGGCCTGGGGCTCAATGCCTACCGCTTCTCGGTGTCCTGGCCGCGGGTGCTTCCGACCGGGACCGGCCGCGTGAACCAGGCCGGGCTCGACTTCTACGACCGGCTGGTCGACGAGCTGCTGGCCCACGACATCGCGCCGTTCATGACCCTCTACCACTGGGACCTGCCGCAGTCCCTCGAGGATGCCGGGGGGTGGCCGGTCCGCGCGACGGCCGAGGCGTTCGCCGAGTACGCGGGGATCGTCGCCGCCCGCCTCGGCAGCCGGGTTCGGACCATCGCCACGATCAACGAGCCCTGGGTGGTCGCCGACAACGGCTACCGGATCGGCGTGCATGCCCCCGGACGGCGCGACCCGGCCGCGGCGATCGCCGCCGCCCACCACGTCCTGGTGGGGCACGGGCTCGCGATGCAGGCGATCCGCGCCGCCGCGCCCGGGACCCCCGCCGGGATCGTCCTCAACCTGGGGCCCGTGCACCCGGCATCCGCCCATCCGCTCGACCTCGAGGCGGCGGCCCGCGAGCACGCCTGGCTCAATCGCTGGTTCCTGGACCCGCTCGTCGGGCTGCCCTATCCGGAGCTGCCCGCGTTCGCCCCGGGGAACGCCCTCGACGTGGTCCGGAACGGCGACATGGAGCTGATCGCGGCCCCGCTCGACTTCCTCGGCGTCAACTACTACAGCCGCGCGATCGCGCGCTCGTCCCAGCTGCCTCCGCTCGATCCGGCCGGCGATCCGGCGGAGCGGACCGGGCTGGGCTGGGAGGTCTACCCGGCCGGGCTCGTCGAGATCCTCGAGCTCGTGGCCTCGCGGACGGGGGCCCTCCCCCTGTACATCCTCGAGAACGGCGCGGCGTACCCCGTCGACCCTGCCGATCCGGCCCGCGACCCGGCGCGTGTCAGCTTCCTTGCCCGCCACCTCGAGGCCGCCCTCGACGCCATCGAACGGGGCGTTCCCCTGGCCGGCTACTTCGCGTGGTCCCTGCTCGACAACTTCGAGTGGGCCCTGGGCTACGGCCCGCGGTTCGGCCTCATCCACGTGGACTACGCGACGCAGGAGCGATGCGTCCGCGACAGTGCAAGATTCCTGGGCGCGGTGGCGCGCTCGGGGCGACTCCCCCTCGCGCAGGCCGCCGCTCCGACCGTGGCGTTCACGGCCTGAAGGCACCGCGGGCTGGAAGGAGAGCTCCCATGACGACGTCCCGGCCGGCCCCGAATCCCGCCATCCCCGGCTCCGGGAGCACCCCGGATTCCGTGGGAGGACCGGCCGGCCGGCGCCGGCGGCGTGATCTGGCGGTCGTCGCGCAACCCGATCATCGGGCGCCATCACCTGCCCCGCTCGAACAGCATCTTCAACTCGGCCGTCGTCCCCTTCCGCGACGGCTACGCCGGGGTCTTCCGGGTGGACGACACGACGCGGGCGATGAACGTGCACGCCGGGCGGAGCGCCGACGGCGTGGACTGGCGGCTGTCCCCCCAGCCGATCAGCTTCGTGCCGGCCGACGGCCGCGTTCCCGAGATCCAGGGTCCCTTCGAGCATGCCTACGATCCGCGGGTGACGTGGCTGGAAGACCGCTTCTACGTGACCTGGTGCAACGGCTACCACGGTCCCACGATCGGCGTCGGGTACACCCACGACTTCGAGACCTTCCACCAGCTCGACAACGCCTTCCTGCCCTTCAACCGGAACGGCGTCCTGTTCCCGCGCCGGATCGGCGGCGCGTATGCCATGCTCAGCCGCCCCAGCGACAGCGGGCATACCCCGTTCGGCGACATCTTCTACTCGGAGAGCCCGGACCTGACCCACTGGGGCCGCCACCGCCACGTCATGGCGCCGATCCCGTGGACGTGGCAGTCGACCAAGGTCGGCGCGGGCCCGACCCCGATCGAGACCCCCGAGGGCTGGCTCCTCATCTACCACGGCGTCCTGACGTCCTGCAACGGCTTCGTGTACTCCATGGGCGCCGCGCTGCTCGACCTCGAGGAGCCGTGGAAGGTGATCGCCCGGGGCCGGGACTACCTGCTCGCGCCGCAGGTTCCCTACGAGCAGGTGGGCGACGTCCCCAACGTCACCTTCCCGTGCGCGGCCCTGGTGGACGCGGCCGCCGATCGGCTGACGATCTACTACGGCGGGGCCGACACGGTCGTCTGTATGGCCCACGGCCGCCTGTCCGAGGTCGTCGAGTTCGCCCGGTCGCGATCCTGACCGACCCGGCGCGGAGGATCCCACCACGATGCGCTACGGACACTTCGACGACGAGCGGCGCGAGTACGTGATCACGCGTCCCGACACGCCCCTGCCGTGGATCAACTATCTCGGCAGCGAGGAGTACTTCGGGATCATCTCGAACACGGCCGGCGGCTACTCCTTCTACCGCGACGCCCGACTCCGGCGGATCAGCCGGTACCGCTACAACGATGCGCCGCTCGACCTCGGCGGCCGCTACGTCTACGTGCGCGACGACGCTTCGGGTGAGTACTGGAGCCCGAGCTGGCAACCGACCCAGCGCGAGCTCGAGGACTACTCCTGCCGCCACGGCCTGGGGTACACGATCATCTCCTCCCGCTACCGCGGCATCCGCGCCGAGACGCTCTACTTCGTCCCGCCCGGCGAGACCCTCGAGATCTGGCGCGTCCGCCTGACGAGCGAGCGGCGCCGGGCCGGCATCGCTGTCCCTCTTCAGCTCGGTGGAGTTCTGCCTCTGGGACGCCCAGGACGACGCCACCAACTTCCAGCGCAACTACTCCGTGGGGGAGGTGGAGGTCGAGGACGGCGTCATCTACCACAAGACCGAGTATCGCGAGCGGCGCGACCACTTCGCCTTCTTCGCCTGCTCGGAGCCCCTCGCCGGCTTCGACACGCAGCGCGACGCCTTCCTGGGGCCCTACCGGGGCTGGGACCGGCCGATCGCCGTCGAGCGCGGCGAGGCCTCGGGCTCGATCGCCCACGGCTGGCAGCCGTCGGGCTCGCACCACGTCCGACTCGAGCTCGGCCCCGGCGAGACCCGGGAGGTCGTCTTCCTCCTCGGCTACGCCGAGAACCCGCGCGACGCCAAGTTCGACCCACCCGGTTCGCAGGTGATCGACAAGCGGCGCGTCCGGCCGCTGATCGACCGCTACCGGGATCCCGCCGCGGTGGCCGAGTCCTTCGAGGCGCTGCAGGCGCGCTGGACCGACTTGCTCGCGACCTGCCAGGTCGCGACCGGGAACGAGCACGTCGACCGGATGGTCAACACCTGGAACCCGTACCAGTGCATGGTCACGTTCAACCTTTCCCGCTCCGCGTCGCTGTTCGAGTCGGGCATCGGGCGGGGGATGGGATTCCGCGACTCGAGCCAGGACGTGCTCGGCTTCGTCCACATGATCCCGTCGCGCGCCCGCGAGCGGCTGCTGGACCTGGCGGCAACCCAGCTTCCGAGCGGCGGCGCCTACCACCAGTACCAGCCGCTCACCAAGCGCGGCAACAACGACGTGGGCTCCGGGTTCAACGACGACCCGGCCTGGCTCGTCCTGGCCGTGGCCGCCTACCTGAAGGAGACGGGCGACACCTCGATCCTGGAGGTGGCCGTGCCGTTCGACAACCAGCCGGGCAGCGAGCGCCCGCTCTACGAGCACCTCCGGCGATCGGTCGGCTACACCCTCGAACGCCGAGGGCCGCACGGCCTGCCGCTCATCGGCCGCGCCGACTGGAACGACTGCCTCAACCTGAACTGCTTCTCGGAGACGCCCGGAGAGTCGTTCCAGACCACCGAGAACCGGAGCGGCGGGGTCGCCGAGTCGGTCTTCATCGCCGGCCTCTTCGTCCTGGCGGCGAACGAGCTCGCCGCGATCGCCGCCCTGCGGGGCGACGACCTCGAGGTGGCGCATTGCCGGTCCGCCGCGGACGAGATGCGCGGCGGCGGTCGCCCGCCACGGCTGGGACGGCGCCTGGTTCCGGCGCGCCTACGACTTCTTCGGTCGGCCCGTCGGCTCGGCGGAGAACGAGGAGGGCCAGATCTTCGTCGAGCCGCAGGGCATGTGCGTCATGGCCGGGATCGGGCTCGACGACGGCCGGGCGGAGACGGCCCTCGCCTCCGTGCGCGAACGCCTGGCGACGCCGCACGGCATCGTGGTGCTCCAGCCGGCCTTCAGCCGCTACCACCTGCACCTGGGAGAGATCTCGACCTATCCCGGCGGGTACAAGGAGAACGCCGGCGTCTTCTGCCATACGAACCCGTGGGTCATGATCGCCGAGACCATGGCCGACAACGGCGACGGCGCGATGGACTACTACCTCCGCATCAACCCGTCGGCGCGCGAGGCCCTCTCCGAGGTCCACCGCGGGGAGCCGTATGTCTATGCCCAGATGATCGCCGGGCGCGACGCCGCGACCCCCGGCGAGGCCAAGAACACCTGGCTCACCGGAACGGCCGCCTGGAACTTCGCCGCCGCCAGCCAGTGGATCCTCGGCCTCCGACCCGAGCACGGCGGCCTGCGGATCGACCCCTGCCTGCCGGCCGCCTGGGGCGGGTTCAGCGCCACCCGGCGCTTTCGCGGCGCGACCTACCGGATCGCCGTCCATAAGGAGCCGGGCGCTCCCGGCCGCGTGACGCGGCTCGTGGTGGACGGTCGGGACGTGGCCGGCACGCTCGCCCCCCTGCCGGTCGCGCCCGGGGCCGAGGTCACGGTGGAGGCCTTCGTCGAAGCGACTGCGTGACCGCGACGAATCGATGAGGCGCGGCTTCCGCCTCCGGCCGCCTCGGCGCGGCGACCGCGAGGTGAGCCTGCCCTGGGCCTCCCGGCGGGTGGAGTTGCCGCCTGGGCTCCGGCCGCGTTCAGCCGCCGCGGGCGGCGCGGGTCCGCTCCACGAAGCGCCCGATTCGCTCGAGCGCCTCTCCCAGCTTCTCGTAGCTGGTCGCGTAGCACATGCGGACATGGCCGGCCCCCGACGGACCGAAGGCGCTGCCCGGCACGGCCGCCACGTGCTCCTCCTCGAGGAGCCCCTCGACAAAGGCGTTGTCGTCGAGGCCGGTGGACGTGATGCGGGGGAAGGCGTAGAACGCGCCGCGGGGGACGAACGTGTCGAGGCCCATCAGGTTCAGGCCGTCGACCACCATCCGTCGCCGTCGGTCGTATTCGCGGCGCATGGCCTCGACATCGCCCTCGGCGGTGGTGATCGCGGCCAGCGCCGCGTCCTGGGCCGTGGTGGGGGCGGACATGATCCCGTACTGGTGGACCTTGACCATCCCCTCGAGGATCGTCGCCGGGGCGCAGGCGTAGCCGACCCGCCAGCCGGTCATCGCGTAGGCCTTGGAGAAGCCGCCCATCAGGATCGTCCGCTCGCGCATGCCGGGGAGGGAGCTCGTGGCCCGGTGGCGGTAGTCGTCGTACGAGAGGCGATCGTAGATCTCGTCGGAGTAGACCAGCAGGTCGTGACGGACGGCGATCTCGGCCAGCCGGTCCTGGACCGCCGCCGGCAGCACCGCCCCGGTGGGGTTGCACGGGTAGCCCAGGAAGAGGGCCTTCGTGCGCGGCGTGATGGCCGCCTCGACGGCCGCCGGGTCGAGGGCGAAGTCGTCCTCGAAGCGGGTCGCGACGTGGCGGACCACGCCTCCGGCAAAGACGATCGCCGGGACGTAGGCCACGTAGGACGGCTCGTGCAGGATCACCTCGTCGCCCGGGTCCACGGTGGCCCGCAGGGCCAGGTCCACCGCCTCGGATGCGCCGACGGTCACGAGGATCTCGCTGGCGGGGTCGTAGCGGACGCCGTAGCGGCGCTCCAGGTGCCCGGAGATCGCCCGTCGGAGCTCGATCGTGCCGTAGTTGCTGGTGTAGTGGGTGCGCTCGGCCCGCAGGCTGGCCACGCCGGCCTCGATGACCTGGGCCGGGGTCGGGAAGTCGGGCTCCCCCACCCCGAGGCTGATGACGTCGTCCATGGTCGCGGCGATGTCGAAGAAGCGGCGGATCCCGGACGGGGGCACGGCGCGGACGCGCTCGGAGAGGACCCGGCCGGCCAGCGGCGCCGGGGCGATGTCGGTCATGTCAGTGCCCTCCCGCGAGCGCGACGGCCCGCTGGGCCGGCGTGGGGCCGGCAGGATCGGTGGCGGCGAGCCCCGGCGGCTCGAGCCCGCGCCAGGTGGCCCCGGCGGTGATGCCCTCGAACGCCCGGGCCAGGGCGAACAGGCGGACCTCGCTCCAGGCGGGCCCGATGAGCTGCAGGCCCACGGGGAGCCCCGCGGACAGGCCGCAGGGAATCGAGATCCCGGGCAGGCCGGCCATGTTCACCGGCAGGGTACAGGCGTCCGCCAGGTACATCGCCACCGGGTCGGCCAGCCGGGCCCCGAACGGCCAGGCGACGAAGGGGCTCGTCGGGGCGACCAGGGCATCGACCCCGCTCTCGAACGCGGCGTCGAAGTCGCCCTTGATGAGCGTCCGCACCTTCTGGGCCTTCACGTAGAAGGCGTCGTAGTAGCCGGCCGAGAGGGCGTACGTGCCGAGCATGATCCGGCGCTTGACCTCCTCGCCGAAGCCCGTGCCCCGGCTGGCCAGGTAGTTGGCGAGGACGTCGCCGGCGCGCACGGAATGGCCGTAGCGGATGCCGTCGTAGCGGGCGAGGTTGGCCGAGGCCTCGGCCGGGGCGACGATGTAGTAGGCCGCGAGGCCGTACTCGGTGTGGGGCAGGCTCACGTCGACGACCTCCGCGCCGGCCGATTCGAGGGCCCCGACCGCCTCCCGGACCCGGGCCTCGACGCCGGGCTCCATGCCCGCCACGAAGTACTCGCGGGGCAGGCCCAGGCGGACGCCGCGCAGCGCGCCCGCCGCTTCGTCGTCCGCCGCGGGCAGCGCCAGCAGCTCGTCCGGGACGGGGATCGGCGCCGAGGTCGAATCACGCTCGTCGCGCCCGGCGACGGCGTGGAGGAGGAGGGCCGCGTCCCGGGCGTCACGACCCAGCGGCCCGACCTGGTCGAGCGAGCTGGCGAAGGCGACGATCCCGTAGCGGCTGACCCGGCCGTACGTCGGCTTGAGGCCGACGATCCCGCACATCGCGGCCGGCTGGCGGATCGAGCCGCCGGTGTCGGTGCCGAGCGCCAGGGGAACGTGAAACGCGGCGACCGAGGCGGCCGAGCCGCCGGAGCTGCCGCCGGGGACGCGGTCGAGGTCCCACGGGTTCGCCGTCGGGCCGTAGGCGGAGTGCTCGGTGGACGAGCCCATCGCGAACTCGTCCATGTTGAGCTTGCCCAGGATGACTGCGCCGGCCCGGCGCAGGCGCTCGGTGACGTGGGCGTCGAAGGGGGCGATGTAGCCGGCGAGGATCCGCGAGCCGGCGGTGCACTGGGCGCCGCGCTGCGTGACCAGGTCCTTGAGGCCGATCGGGACCCCGCACAGGGGGTGGAGCGCGTCGAGGCCGGCGGGACCGTCCGCGCGCGCCGCGGCCAGGCGGACGTCGGCGGTGTCGGCGGCGGCGAGGGCTCCGTCCCGGTCGATGACGAGCCAGGCGTTGAGGGCCCGATTGCCGGCCTCGGCGAGGTCGAGGTGGGCGGCGGTCAGCTCTCGGGACGAGACGTCGCCGGACCGCAGGCGGCCGGCCATCTCGCGGGCCGCGAGGCGGGTGAGGGCGCGGTCGGGCACGATCGTGCTCCGCCTACTCGCCGCCGATGATGGCGGGCACGACGATGTAGTCGCCCTCGCGGGCCGGCGCGTTGCGGAGGGCGTCCTCGAGCGGGAGCGACGGCCGGGCGGCGTCGTCACGGAGGATGTTCTCGAGCTCGATCGTCTGGGCCGTCGGCGGGATCGCCTCGGTGTCGAGGCGGGCGAGGATCGCGTACTGGTCGACGATGTGGTTCAGCTCCCCCTCGAGGCGCGTCAGCTCCTCGTCATCGAGGCCGAGGCGGGCGAGATGGGCGACGTGCTCGACGTCGGCGCGGGAGAGCGCGGCCATGCCCGGGATGATAGCCGAGCGGGCGGCCGCGGCCGGACCGCGACGACCGCGCTCGCTGCGGTGTCCGCGACCGCCTCGGGTCAGTCGCCGGGCGCCGCCCCGGGGCGATCCGCCTCCGCCAGCAGGGCCCGGAACCCGTCCGCGTCGAGCACCGGGACGCCGAGCTCCTGGGCCTTCGCGAGCTTGCTCCCGGCCCCCGGGCCGGCGACGACGTAGTCGGTCTTCTTCGACACCGACCCGGCGGGCTTGCCGCCGGCGGCGCGGACGGCCTCCTCGGCCTCCTCGCGGCTGAAGCCCTCGATCGTGCCGGTGACCACGACCGTCTTCCCGGCCAGCGGGCCGCCTCCGGCGGACTCGCCCGGAGTGGGCGCGACGGGCCGCTCGGGGACGACGCCGGCGTCCACCAGCTCGCGCAGGCCGTCGCGGGTGGCCGGGTCCGTGAACCAGCTGGCGATCGCCGCGGCCACGTTGGGGCCGATGCCCATGACCTCGGTGAGACCCTCCGGCTCCTCGGCGGCGACGCGCCGCAGCTCGGCCTCGGCGGCCGCGAACCAGGGGTCGGGCACGGCGTCCGGAGCGGCCGCCGGGTAGCCGGCCGGTGACACGCGGCCGGCGATCCAGCGAGCGAGGTCGATCGCCGTCGCCTCGCCGACCTGGGGAATCCCCAGGCTGTTGAGGACGCGGGCGAACGGCCGCCCGACGCGCGCCCGCTCGATCGCCGCCGCCAGGTTCTCCGCGCTCCGGCGGGCGAAGCGGTCGAGGGTCTCGAGCTGGTCGACGGTCAGCCGGAAGACGTCGCCCCGCCCGTGGATCATCCCCCGTTCCAGGAGCTGCTCCAGGACCACCCAGCCCGCTCCCTCCACGTCCATCCCGCCGCGGCCCAGGAAGTGGGCGAACTCCTGCGCCCGCCGCGCCGGGCAGCCGACGTTGGGGCAGTAGTAGCGAACGGCGCCCTCGTCGCGGACGATCGGCGTGCCGCAGACGGGGCAGCTCGCGGGCATCTCGAACAGGCGCTCCGCGCCCGTGCGCCGCTCGGGGAACGGCCGGACCACCTCGGGGATGACGTCGCCCGCCTTCTGGAGCACGACGTGGTCACCGATCCGGATGTCCTTGCGCCGCACCTCGTCGAGGTTGTGGAGGGTGGCGCGGGCGACCGTGCTCCCGGCCACCTTCGCCGGCCGCATGTGGGCGACGGGCGTCAGCGTCCCGGTGCGCCCCACGTAGACGACGATGTCCTCGACGATCGTCTCCACCTGCTCCGGTGGGAACTTGAAGGCGATCGCCCAGCGCGGCGCCCGCGCCACCATGCCGAGCCGGCGCTGCTGCTCGACGGCGTCCACCTTGACGACCACGCCGTCGGTCTCGTACTCGAGCGCGTGACGGGGCTCCCGCCAGCGCTCGAGGAAGGCGATCACGCCCTCGATGTCGAGGCCGGCCTCGCGGTGCGGGTTCACGGGCAGCCCGAGGGCCGCGAGGCGGGCGAGGGCCTCCGACTGGCTCGCGACGGCCGGCGATCCCGCGGCCGGGGACCCGCCGGGGGGCGGCTCCCGGTCGGGCGCGCCTTCCTCGTGAAGCTGGTAGGCCCAGAAGGCGAGGCGGCGGCTGGCGGTCACCGAGGGATCGAGCTGGCGCAACGATCCCGCGCCGCTGTTGCGGGGGTTGGCGTAGAGCGGCAGGCCCGCCTCCTCGCGCTCGGCGTTGATCCGGGCGAACTCGGCCTTGGGCATGTAGACCTCGCCGCGGGCCTCCAGGGTGGCCGGCTCTGGCAGCCGGGCCGGGATCGCGGCGATCGTGCGGAGGTTGGCCGTGACATCCTCGCCGGTGGCGCCGTCGCCGCGGGTGGCGCCCCGCGCGAAGCGGCCGTCGCGGTAGCGCAGGCTCACGGCGAGGCCGTCGATCTTCAGCTCGGCCACGTAGCTCAGCTCGGGGACCGCCTGCGGCGGCGGCGGCAGGCCGAGGCCGCGGCGCACCCGGACGTCGAAGGCACGCAGCTCGTCCTCGCCGAACGCGTTGCCGAGGCTGAGCATCGGCCGCTCGTGGCGGACCTCCGCGAAGGGGCTCGTCTCGTCCGCGTCCGCGGCGCCGACGCGCTGCGTCGGCGAATCCGGGGTTCGCAGCACCGGGTAGGCGGACTCCAGGGCGACGAGCTCGCGCAGCTTCGCGTCGTAGTCGGCGTCCGAGATCGTGGGCGCGTCGTCGAGGTAATAGGCGCGGTTCGCGGCCGCGACCTCGGCGGCCAGCGCCGCGTGTCGGGCGGACGCGGCCTCGGGCCCGAGGGCGGCGGCGGTCTCCACGAGGGCGGGATCCACGGGCAGGTCGGGCGTCGTCATCGACGCCGAGTCTATCGGCAATGAACCGCCGGCAGTCCGGCGCCCGGCACCACTTGACCGGCCTCGTCATCCTTCGGGGATGGACAAGCCCGAGCTGCTCGCGACGCTGCGCGCGGGCCACGCCCGGCTCCGGGAGACCATCGACGGGCTCTCCGACGCCGACCTGGACCTGCCGGCCCACGGCTCGTGGTCCCGCCGTGACCTCGTCGCCCACCTCGAGTGGTGGGAGCGCCATTCGGCCCGCGTGGTTCACGCGCTTCGCGCCGGGCGAGAGCCGTATGGCCGCGACGAGCCCTTCGACCTCGACGCCCAGAATGCGCAGATCCTGGAGGAGAGCCGCGGACGCCCCCCGGCCGACGTGCGGCGCGGTGAGGAGGCGGCCTGGGAGGAGCTGCTGGCGCACCTGGAGGCCGCCTCCGACGAGGATCTCTTCGACGCCGATCGCTTCGCCTGGACGGATGGCCGGCCCCTCTCCGAGACGATCCGTGGCGACACCGACCTGCACTGGTCCGAGCACCTGCCCGACCTCCAGGGCCAGGCGGCGCCCGGCGCCACCTGACCGGCCTGGCGCGAGCGAGCGCCCGGCTGACGCCTCAGGCAGGCGGCAGCAGCACCATCTCGCGGCGCAGGTCCGCGAGGGCCGGCACCCCGAGGAGCGCCATCGCCCGGCGCAGCTCGTCGGCCAGGATCTGGCACGCGCGGGCGACGCCCGCCTCGCCCGCGGCCGCGAGCGCCCAGTAGACGGGGCGCCCGACGAGGGCCGCCCGGGCACCCAGGGCGCGGGCGATCGCCAGGTCGAGCCCGCGGCGCACGCCACCGTCCACCCAGACCTCGGCCCGGCCGTCCGCGGCCTCGACGACGCCGGGAAGCGCGGCCAGCGGCGAGATGGTCCGGTCGAGCTGGCGCCCGCCGTGGTTCGAGACGACGATCCCGGCGGCCCCGATCCCGACGGCCCGTCGCGCGTCCTCCGGGGCGAGGATCCCCTTCAGCACGAGGGGCATCCGCGTCCAGCCGGCGATCCGCTCGACATCCGTCCAGGTCAGCGTGGACGACGCGCCGATGCCGTCGAGGGCCGCGAGGGCTCCCGCGGCGAGGGCATCCTCGTCGCTCGCGCGGCCGCCGGGGAGGTTCCCCAGCGGCACGTCGAGCGTGAACGCGTTGCGGAGGTCCGCCTCGCGGTAGCCGAGGACGGGCAGGTCGACGGTCACCACCAGGCCCCGGTAGCCGGCGGCGGCCGCCCGCTCCACGAGGGAGCGGGTCAGGCCCCGATCCTTCTGCACGTAGAGCTGGAAGAAGCGCGTCGCGGCAGGGGCCACGGCGGCGACGTCCTCCAGCGAGGCGCTCGAGAGCGTGGAGAGGATGAGCGGGACGCCGGCCGCGGCCGCGGCCCGGGCGACAGCGATCTCCGCGTCCGGGTGCGCCAGCCCCTGGGCCGCCATCGGGGCGATGGCCCAGGGCATGGCGGCCGGGGCGCCGAGGAGCGTCGTCGCGGTATCGACCCGGGCCACGTCGACGAGCACCCGCGGGCGCAGCCGCGCCGCCCGCCAGGCAGCGTCGTTCTCGGCGACGGACGTCCCGTCCCCTGCCCCCGCGGCGACGTAGTCCCAGGCGGCGGGCGCCATCCGCTCGCGGGCGACGGGCTCGAGCTCGGACAGGCTCAGCGCGGCCAGGGCCCGCGGATCGGGGGCGCGCGGCGGCGCGAGGAAGGGGCTCCCGACGGCCGGGTCCGTCACCCCGCGTGCTCCAGGCGGGCCATGCTGGCGAGCAGCGTCTTCACCCCGCCCGCCCGGAAGGCCACCGTGACCTCCTCGTCGTCGCGCGTGAGCTTGCTGGTGACCACGATGCCCTCCCCGAAGCGCCCGTGGAGCACGCGGTCGCCATCCCGGAAGAGCCGCTCCCCGGGGACGCGGACCCGCGGCGCCGACGGCGGGCGAGCTGCGGCGCTCCCGGGATGCGCCGCCACCTGGATCGGGCGCTCGGGCAGGTCGTCGGCGAACGCGGACTCCGGGTGATCCTCGCCGTCGGGCCTCGCGACGATTCGACGGGTGCCGGGCACGGCGAGCGAGCCGGAGCGAGCCCCGGCCGCATAGGCCTCGCGGCGGGCGGCGAGGTCGCGCCCGGGCCGGAAGGCCTCGCCCGCGGCCGGGGCGCCGGGCTGCCCGCTGCCGGAGCGATAGGCGCCGCCGCCGGCGCGGATGGGCATTCCGAAGCGGCTGCTGCGACGGGCGCCGAAGGCGAGGTCCAGGTCGGCCGCATCACCCCCGTCGCCGGGAAACAGGCGGGGTCCCTCCATGAGGTCGGCCGGGATCTCGAAGAGGAAGCGCGAGGGGACGGCCGGCCCGCCGCCGCCCGGGCCCCAGGTCGCGCGCTGCCAGGCGTGCGAGACGAAGAGGCGCTCCTTGGCCCGGGTGATGCCGACGTAGGCGAGGCGGCGCTCCTCCTCGAGCTCCTTCTCGTCGTCGAGGGCCCGGCTGTGCGGGAAGACCCCCTCTTCCATGCCCGAGATGAAGACCGCCCCGAACTCGAGACCCTTGGCGGCGTGGAGGGTGATGAGGGTCACGGCGTCCGCGTCGGACTCGTAGGCGTCCTGGTCGGCGACGAGGGCCGTCTCCTCGAGGAGCCGGTCGAGGGCGTCATCGGGCGCCAGGTCGTCATAGCGGGTGGTGACGGAGCGCAGCTCGAGGAGGTTGCGCCAGCGCTCCTCGTTCTCCTCCGTCCCGTCGGCGAGCATCGCCCGGTAGCCCGAGGCCTCGAGCACCTCGTCGAGGAGCTCGGGCAGGCCGAGGAGGCCGATGCGCGTGCGCAGGCGGCGGACGAGGGCGACGAAGTCGGCGACCGCGCCCCGGGCCCGTGTCGCGAGCAGGAGCAGCTCGCCGGCGGCGGCCCGTTCGAGGGCGCTCCAGTACGTCTGCTCGGGCTCTGCGGCGGCCATGCGCAGGACCTGGAGGGTCTTGTCCCCGATCCCGCGCGCGGGGATGTTGAGGATCCGCTCGTAGCTCACCTCGTCGGTGTCGCTGCGCAGGACCCGCAGGTAGGCCAGGGCGTCCTTCACCTCCCGCCGCTGGTAGAAGCGGGTCCCGCCGATGAGCTGGTAGCGGAGGCCCCAGCGGAGGAACGCCTCCTCGATCGCCCGCGACTGCGCATTCGTACGGTAGAGGACGGCCACATCCTTCGGCCGCAGGCGGTCGGCCTCGTCGGCCCGCCGGGTGAGCGCCGCCGCCCGGCCGCCGATGAGGGCCTCGACCTGGCGGGCGATCCACTCGGCTTCCTCCTCCTCGTTGTAGGCCTCGAAGCGCTGGATCGACCGGCCGCCGGCGTGCTCGGTCCACAGCTTCTTGTCCTTGCGCCCCTCGTTGTTCGCGACGACCGCGTGGGCCGCGTCGAGGATGAGCTGCGTGCTGCGGTAGTTCTGCTCGAGCTTCACGACCGTTGCCCCCGGCTCGTCGCGCTCGAAGTCGAGGATGTTGCGGATGTCGGCACCGCGCCAGGCGTAGATCGACTGGTCGTCGTCGCCCACGACGCAGAGGTTGTGGTGGGCTGCCGCGAGGGCCCGCACGATCCGGTACTGGGCCGCGTTCGTGTCCTGGTACTCGTCGACGTGGAGGTAGCGCCAGCGAGCCTGGTAGCGGGCCAGCACCTCGGGTTGGGTCTCGAGGAGCCGCACCGTCTCGACGAGCAGGTCGTCGAAATCGAGCGCGCCGGCGGCGCGGAGGCGGTCCGCGTAGCGGGCCGCGAGCCGCGCGACCTCCCGCTCGAAGTGGGTCGTGGCCGCCGCCCCGAGGTCGGCCACGGTCTCGAGGTTGTTCTTGGCCCGGCTGATCGCCTCGAGCACGGACCGCGGCCGCAGCGGGCCGCCCTGGATCGGCAGGTCGGCATCGCGGAAGACCTGCTTCATCAGGGTCTGCTGGTCGTCGGCGTCGTAGATCACGAAGCGTGGAGCGTGGCCGATCGTCGCCCCGTCGCGGCGGAGGATCCGGGCGCAGAGGGCATGGAACGTGCCCATCTCGACCTTGCGCCCGTCGTCGGTGCCGACGAGGGCGATGATCCGCTCGCGCATCTCGCCGGCGGCCTTGTTGGTGAACGTGACCGCCAGGATCCGCCAGGGGGCGACGTTCCTGACCCCGACGAGGTAGGCCACGCGATGGGCGACCACGCGGGTCTTGCCCGAGCCGGCGCCGGCCAGGATCAGGAGGGGTCCCTCGGTCGTGGTGACCGCGCGCGCCTGCTCGGGGTTCAGGCGGGCGACGATCCGCGCCTCGAGCTCCTCGCGGCTGGCGGCACCGGTCGCCAGGCCGCGATCGCGCTCGGCGGCTCGCGGATCGGCCCCGGGTGATCCCCACGGCTCGGCGTCGCCCGGCGCGGGCGCGTCGGGTGGCGGCGGCTCCTCGGCGTCCGGCGCGGGCGCGCCGGGCAGGGGCGGCTCGGCGTTGTCGAGCCAGGGGGGCGTGTGATCCACGGCCCGATTGTACCGGCGGGGACTTCGCAGCCCGTTCCCGGCCGGCGCGCCACCGATCCGCGGAGCCGCCGCCCGGGCCGACGTCTCAGCCGCCCGGGCGATCCTCCACCTGGTCGGCCGGCGGGGCGCTGATCGTGACCGGCTGATCGTACGCGCTCAGCTCGAGGCGGATGGAGAGGGGCTTCGCCCCGCCGGCCGGGACCTCCAGGCCCAGCGTGGCCAGGCGCAGGTCCTCCTTGCGGACGCCCACGGTGACCGTGACGTCGCCGACGTTGTCGCCCGAGAGCCCGGGAATCGCGGAGCCGAGCGAGCCGAGCGCTGCCTGCACCTCTGCCGCCGGCACGGTGAAGCCGACGACGTAGCAATCCGCGCCGGCGCAGCGCGCGTCCGCCAGCTTCTCGGGCTGGAGCTCTGGCCTCGCGAGGAACGTCGACAGCCCCCCGAGGATGGCGCCGGGGCTCACGGCGATGCTGCTCCCGGCCGCCTGGCGGACCCACTTCTGGCCGGTGATGATGGGGGCCTTGAGGTAGGCCGTGCCGTCAACGACGACGAGGTTCACCTTGAGGCTCACGATGATGGTGGCCAGCACCTCGACGGAGAGTGCCTGCCCGGCCACGTCGACGTCGCCCTCGAGGGTCGTGCCGTCGAGGGACACCGGCCCACCGCCGCCGAGGCCGCCGATGCTGATCGGCACCGCTCCGTCGATCGCCCCCCGGACGTGGACCGTCTTGAGGGTCCCGAGCGAAGCGGCGCCAGCCTGCAGGATCGCGGTCGGGTCGGTCAGGACGGACGGCGTCGCGCCGCCGCCACAGGCGCCGGAGGCGAGGGCGACCGCCGTGAGCAGCGCGACCGCGGGGGCGGCGCGTCCTGCCGGGGCCCGGCCGCGGCGCCGAAGAAGTGCGATGGTCATGGGGGACCTCGGGAAGCCCGCGAGCGCGGGCGCATCCTCGAAGGGTGCCCGAGCCGCGGTCGCCGGTCAAACGCCACGCGTGCCGTGACCGGCGGACGTACGCGGCCTGCCCGGATCGGCGTCCACGGCCCGTGCCGCGTGACCCTGGCAGGCTCGCCTCGCGGGGCGGCCGACCGACCCGAATCGAACGGGGCCCCGGCCGTTTCCCGGCCGGGGCCCCGCCTGCGTCGAGTGGTCGGACTAGAAGTCCATGTCTCCGCCGCCGCCTCCGTGGCCGTGGCCACCGCCGGCGCCGTTGTCCTTCTTCTCCGGGAGGTCGGTGACCAGGGTCTCGGTCGTGAGCACCATGGCTGCGATCGAGGCCGCGTTCTGCAGCGCCGAACGGGTCACCTTGGCCGCGTCGACGATGCCCTTCTCGAACATGTCGCCGAACTCGCCCTTGAGGGCGTCGAAGCCCTGGCCCTTGGGCATCGTGCGAACCTGGTCGATGATGACCTCGCCGCGGGCGCCGGCGTTGTCGGCGATCTGCCGGGCCGGAGCCTCGAGAGCGCGCCGGACGATGTCCACGCCGACCGCCTCGTCGCCCTCGAGCTGGAGCTTGTCGAGCGCCGGGATGGCCTGCAGGAGGGTGGTGCCGCCGCCGGCGACGATGCCCTCCTCGACCGCGGCCCGGGTGGTCGAGAGCGCGTCCTCGATGCGGTGCTTCTTCTCCTTGAGCTCGACCTCGGTCGCCGCCCCCACCTTGATGACGGCCACGCCGCCGGCGAGCTTGGCGAGGCGCTCCTGGAGCTTCTCGCGGTCGTAGTCCGAGGTGGTCTCCTCGATCTGTGCCTTGATCTGGTTCATGCGGGCCTTGATGTCGGGCTCGCGGCCGGCGCCGTCGACGATCGTCGTGTCGTCCTTGGTGGAGACGACGCGGCGCGCCTCGCCGAGGTCCTCGGCGGTCACGGAGTCGAGCTTGCGCCCGACCTCCTCGGAGATGACGGTGGCGCCGGTGAGGATCGCGATGTCGCGGAGCATCTCCTTGCGCCGGTCGCCGAAGCCCGGGGCCTTGACGGCGAGGGCCTGGATGGTGCCCTTGAGCTTGTTTACGACGAGCGTCGCGAGGGCCTCGCCGTCGACGTCCTCGGCGATGATCAGGCACGGGCGGCCGAGCTGGACGGCCTTCTCGAGGGCCGGCAGGATGTCCGCGACGGCCGAGATCTTCTTGTCGGTGACCAGGATCTTGGCGTTCTCGAGGACGGCCTCCATCCGATCGGGGTTGGTGACGAAGTAGGCCGAGATGTAGCCCCGGTCGAACTGCATCCCCTCGGTGTATTCCTTCTCGAGGCCGAGGGACTGGCCTTCCTCGACGGTGATGACGCCGTCCTTGCCGACCTTGTCCATCACCTCGGCGATGATCTCGCCGACCTCGGGATCGGCCGCGGAGATCGCGGCCACGGCGGCGATCTGCTCGCGCGAGTCGACAGGCCGGGCAGCGGCCTTGATCTCCTCGACGATGACCTCGACGGCGCGCTCGATGCCGTGCTTGAGCACCATCGGGTTGGCCCCGGCGGTGACGTTTCGGAGGCCCTCGCTGACGAGCGCCTGGCCGAGGACCACCGCGGTGGTCGTTCCGTCGCCGGCGACGTCGTCAGTCTTGGTCGCGACCTCCTTCAGGAGCTGCGCGCCCATGTTCTCGAACGGGTCCTCGAGCTCGATGTCGCGAGCGATCGTGACGCCGTCGTTGGTGATGGTCGGCGAGCCGAACTTCTTGTCGAGGACGACGTTCCGGCCCTTCGGCCCGATCGTCACCTTGACCGCGTCGGCGAGGCGGTCGATGCCGCGCTTGAGCGAGCGACGCGCGGCGTCCTCGAAGATGACCTGCTTAGCCACGGATTCGGGTCCCTCCTGGGAGTGTCTTCTGCGATGGGGCGGGCGTCGTGGCGGGCCGGAGAGCCGGCGCGCCGGTCGGCGTCAGTCCTCGACGATCGCGAGGATGTCCTTCTGGCTCACGATGAGGAGGTCGTCGCCGTCGACCTTGAACTCCGTCCCGGCGTACTTGGCGTACAGGACCTTGTCGCCGACCTTGACGTCCATCGCCTCGCGCGTGCCGTCCTCGAGGATCTTGCCCGGGCCGGCGGCGAGGATCTCGCCCTCCTGGGGCTTTTCCTTGGCGGTGTCCGGCAGGACGATGCCGCTCTTCGTCATCTCCTCCCGAGGCGTCGGCTTCACGACGACGCGGTCGCCGAGCGGGCGGAGCTTGCTGGAAGTGACCAACGCGCGATCCCTCCTTCGAGACCTGTTCCGGGCGGACCGCGGCTGGCGTGGCGCGCCCGATCGACTGGCTGCGTCCCCGGGCGGATGCACCGCCGCGGGCTCCCCCGGTGCCTCGCCCACCGGGGCGATCACGGGACCGGGCGGGATGGCCCGGGTGCGAGACCCCAGTTGCTAGCACTCACATCTTGAGAGTGCTAACGATGCTATCTCACGAGCCCCCTGGTGTCAACGGGCAGCGCGTCACTGCCGGCAGGCATGCCGCCGCGTGGGGCGACCGCGCGCGATGGCCACACCGTGGGCCCGCCGGCTCGGTACGCTGCCTTCATGTTCGATCGGATCACGCTGCGGTCCGGGGACGCCGAGGCCACGCTCGATCCTGGCCGCGGCGGCCGGATCGCCGCCGTCCGGGTCGACGGCCTCGATCTTCTCGTCACGAGCGGCGCGGGGCCGCTCTCGTGGGGCTGCTATCCCATGATCCCGTGGGCGGGCCGTCTCCGCGACGGCGTGCTGCGCTGGGGCGGCGAGGTGCATCGACTGCCCAACCGCCTCCTCCCGCCGCACGCGATCCACGGCACCCTGGTCGAGGCAGCCTGGTCGGCGACCGCGGTCGGAGCCGACGAGGCGACCCTCGTCGTGGACCTCGCCGACCCATGGCCCTTCGGCGGTCGAGCCGTCCACCGGGTGACGATCGGCCCGTCGTCCCTGCGCGCCGTCATCGAGCTGCACGCCGACGCGCGGCCGATGCCTGCAACGGTGGGCTGGCATCCATGGTTCGCGCGCGTGCTGCGGGACGGTGCCGGCGTCGCCCACGGCGACCCGGTCGTCGTCGACTTCGAGGCCGGCGGCATGCTCCGGCGCGGGTCCGACGGCCTGCCGGACGGCACGGTGGTGCGTCCGATCCCGCCCGGGCCATGGGACGACTGCTTCGTCGACGTCACGAAGACGCCGGGCGTCCACTGGCCGCGGGCGCTGGAGGCCCGGATCGACAGCGACGCGCCGTGCTGGGTCGTCTACACCGAGCGCGAGGAGGGTGTCTGCGTCGAGCCCCAGACGGGACCACCGAACGGCCTCAACAGCGGCGCCTGCGCGATCGTGGAGCCCGGCCAGCCGCTCGTCGCCACGATGACGCTTCGCTGGCGGCGCCTGCGCTGACCGCCGCCGGCGCGAGACAGCGCGCCGGCCCGAGACCGCGCGCCGGGCGCCCTCCGGCGGAATGCCGCTTGCCGGCCCCCTACCCGGCCGCGAGGCCGAAGATCCGGTCGAAGTTCTCTACCAGCCGCTCCCCGAGCGCATCGGGGTGCTCGCCGCGCTGCTCGGCCACCCACGCGGCGGTGATTCGGACCCACGCCGGCTCGTTGCGACGGCGGGGCGCGCCCGGGGGCGAGAGGTACGGCGCGTCCGTCTCCACCAGGAGCCGATCGGCGGGCACGAGGCGCACGCTGGCGGCGGTCGCCTCCTCGCCCGTGCGGAAGCACAGGCCGGACACCGAGACCGCGCAGCCCAGCTCCACCGCGGCCGCCACGTAATCCGGCGGACCGGAGACCGAGTGCAGCAGCGCTGGCGGTCGATCCCCGAAGATCGCCTCCGCGGCCGGCCCGCCGAAGCCGGCCTCCCGCAGCGCCGCGAGCAGGGCATCCTGGGCGTCGCGCTGCCCGGCCGCGCTCCGGCAATGGAGGATCGCCGGCTTCCCGGTCGCGAGGGCAAGAGCGAGGTTCCGTCGCAGGTTGAGCAGCTGGTCCTCGATCGGGGAGAAGCGGCGGTCGTAGTCGAGTCCGGTCTCCCCGATCGCCACCACGTTCGCATCCGCGGCGAGGGCCGCGGTCCGCTCCCAGCCGTCCGCGTCCGTGCGGGCGGCGTCGTGGGGATGGATCCCGGCCGCCGCGACCAGCCGGGGAAAGCGGTTCACGAGCTCGAGGGCGCGGACGCTGGAGGCCTCGTTCCAGCCGGGCACGAGCACGCGCTCCACGCCACCCACCTCGGCGGCCGCCAGCACCTCCGCGACGTCGTCGGCGAACTGCGGCGACTGGAGATGGGCGTGGCTGTCGACGAGGCGCATCCGGGCGACGAGGCCTAGGGAGGCCCCGCCACCCCGTCGGCGGCATCCGCCTCGAGGCGCGGGAAGAGCGGCACGGGGGCGGCCAGCGTGCCCGCCTCGTCGGCGTGTGCGGCCCAGGCCAGCTCGTCGAGCAGCGGCGGGCCGCCGCTGCCGTTGGCGGCGTACGGGTACTCGTAGCCAAGCTGGGCCAGCACCCGGGGGGCGGCGCCGGGCATCACGGGAGCCGCCGCGAGGGCCACCAGGCGGCAGGTCTCGACGAGGTCGCCGAGCACTCCCCGGAGCCGGCGCCGCGGCGTCCGCGTCGCCGGCCCGGGCCGCCTTGGCCAGGGCCCACGGCGCCTCCGCTTCCACGCTCCGGTTCGCCCGACCGACCAGCTCCCACAGGGCGGCCAGCGCCTCGTGGATGAGACAGCCGTCGAGCTTCTCGACGACGACCCGCAGGGTCTCGGACCACCCCTCGCCGAGCGGCGAGGCGACCGCGTCCCGTGGCGGGGGCCGCTCGCTGCCGAGGTAGCGGGCCCCCATCGAAACCGTCCGGTTGACCAGGTTCCCGAAGTCATTCGCGAGGTCGGCGTTATAGCGGCGCAGGAAGGCGTCCCAGGAGACGTCCGTGTCACGATCGAAGGCGACCTCGCGAAGGACGATGTAGCGGGCGCCGTCGGCGCCGAAGGCCGCCACGAAGTCGATGGGGTCGAGGAAGTTGCCCCGGCTCTTGCTCATCCGCTCGCCCTGGGCAAGGAGCCAGCCGTGCACCCAGACTCGCCGCGGCGCCTCCAGTCCCGCCGACCACAGAATCGCCGGCCAGAAGAGCGTGTGGAAGCGGGCGATGTCCTTGCCGATCACGTGGAGGTCGGCCGGCCACCAGCGGGCGAACATCGCCGGTTCGTCGGGGAACCCGGCCCCCGTGATGTAGTTGATGAGGGCGTCGTACCAGACGTAGATCGTGCCGGCGTCCGGGTCCCAGGTGCCGTCGGCCCGCCGGGCGTCCGACCCGTCGGGCAGGAGCGGGAACGGGATCCCCCAGCCGGCGCCGGCCCGGCTGATCGAGAAGTCCTCCAGGCCGCCCCGGATGAAGCCGAGCATCTCGTTGCGGCGATGGTCGGGCTGGACGAAGCGAGGATGCTCCTCGAACCAGCGCTCGAGGCGCTCCTGGTAGGCCGAGAGACGGAAGAACCAGTTCCTCTCGGTCAGCCACTGGAGCGGGATCTCGGGATGGTTCGGGCAGATCGTGCCCGCCGCCGTCTCCTGCACGTCGGTGGCGTTGCGGAAGCCCTCGTTGGGGCAATACCAGCCCTCGTAGATGCCGACGTAGATGTCGCCCTTCGCATAGGCCCGGCGGACCATCTCCTGGGCCGAGCGGACGTGGTCGGGGTCCGTCGTCCGGATGAAGCGGTCCGGGCTGATCAGCAGCGCGTCCTCGGCGGCCCGGAAGAGGCCGACCTGCTCGTCGACGAAGTCGCGCGGGCTGCGACCATCTTCGGCGGCCCGCATCGCGATGTTGACGCTGTGCTCGTCGGTCCCGGTCAGGAAGCGGGTCGGGATCCCGCGCATCCGGGACCAGCGGGCCAGCGCGTCGGCCCCGATGACCTCGTAGAGGGTGTGGAGGCCGGGCCGGTTGTTCGCGTAGGCGATCGAGGTGGTGAGATAGAAGCGGTCGGGCATGACCGCGCGATCGTAGCAGGGGCGCCGTCCGGCCCGGGCGGGCCCGCTGGCCGGCCGGCGCCGCCTCAGTGCCGGAAGTGGCGCACGCCGGTGACCAGCATCGCGGCGCCAGCGGCATCGGCCGCCGCGAACGCCTCGGCATCGCGGAGGGAGCCCCCTGGCTGGATGAAGGCAGTCACCCCGGCCGCGAGGCAGACCTCCACGGCGTCGGGGAACGGGTAGAACGCGTCTGAGGCACAGGCGGCCCCGACCAGCCGCTCGGCTCCCAGGAGCGCCACCGCCTTGGCGACGGCCTGGCGAGCGGCGTCGACGCGGCTTGTCTGGCCCGAGCCGATCCCGATCAGCATGCCGTCGCGGACGAGGACGATCGCGTTGGAGGTCACGCCCCGGACCAGGCGCCAGGCGAGGTCGAGGTCACGCCTCTCGGCAGCGGTGGGCGAACGCTTCGTGGCCACGGCCCAGGCCGCCGGGTCGTCGGGGCTCGCATCGGGCGCGCCTACGAGGATCGCGCCGCCGGCCGCCCGGAGGGAGGCCGTCGCGGAGGGCGGCGCATGCCAAGCGCCCGAGCCGAGCAGGGGGTCGACGACCAGGCGCAGGTTCGGCTTCGCCGCCAGCGCCGCGAGGGCGTCGGGCTCGAAGGCGGGCGCGACCACGAGCTCGAGGAAGATCGCCATCAGCCGCTCGGCGACCGCGCGATCCACGGGCCGGGTGAAGGCCACGACGCCGCCGAAAGCCGAGACGGGGTCCGCCGCGACGGCGTCCTCCCAGGCGTCGTTGAGGGTCTCGCGCTCGGCCGCGCCGCACGGGTTGGTGTGCTTGACGATGACGCAGGCGGGGCCGCGGAGGAGGCGGGCGATCCCGGAGGCGGCCGAGCCGTCGAGGACGTTGTTGTAGGAAAGTGCCTTGCCCTGGAGCGCCGGCTCGCCGGTCGCGAACGCGCCGTCGGCGGGCGTGGCCCCGGGACGCCGGTAGCGGGCCGCGGGCTGGTGCGGGTTCTCGCCGTAGCGCAGCGTCTCCACCTTCTCCAGGGTCACCGTGAGGCGAGGTGGGTAGGGATCGGCCGACCCGGGCATCCCGGGCTCGGGCGGGAGGTTCACGCCGGCGGCCGCCATCCGCTCCGGGAGGACCTCCGCGATCCGGGCGTCGTAGGCGGCCGTGTGACGGAACGCCTCGACGGCCAGCGCCGCCCGGAGGCCCGCTGGGACGCTGCCGCCGGCGTCGAGCGCGGCCAGCACGGCCGGGTAGCGAGCGGGGTCGGTGACGATCGCCACGCTCGCGTGGTTCTTGGCCGCCGCCCGGACCAGGGACGGCCCGCCGATGTCGATCTCTTCCACGAGCCCGTCGAGGTCGAGCTCGCCGCGCACGGCCCGCTCCGCCGCGGCGGCGAACGGATAGAGGTTGACGACCACGAGCTCGAACGCCTCGATCCCGGCCGCCGCCAGCTGCTCCCGATGGGCGGTGAGGCGGCGATCGGCCAGGATCCCCGCGTGGACCCGTGGGTGGAGCGTCTTCACCCGCCCGTCGAACATCTCGGGGAACCCGGTGACGGCGGCCACGTCAGTCACGGGGAGGCCGCCGTCGCGCAGGGCGCGCGCCGTGCCGCCCGTGCTCACGAGCTCAAATCCGTGGCCGACGAGGCCGGCCGCGAACGGCACGAGCCCGCTCTTGTCGGACACCGACACGAGCGCCCGATGGGGGGTCGGCGCAGCCGCCGCGGCGCGCGCGGGGTCGATCGACACCCGGCGGCCGTCGACGCGCAGCGCGCCCGCAAGCAGGAGGCCGACCGCCCGCGGCAGCAGCCGATGCTCGACGGCGTGGAGGCGCTCGAGCAGCGTCGCCTCGGTGTCGTCGACGGCCACCGGGACGGCCTCGGCGAGGACGATCGGTCCCCCATCCAGGCTGGCGTCGACCAGGTGGACCGTGACGCCCGACACGGCCGCCCCGGCGGCGAGGGCGTCGCGAACCGCGTGGGCCCCCGGGAAGGCCGGCAGGAGCGACGGGTGGACGTTGAGGACCCGCTCCGGGAACGCGCCCAGGAGCGCCGGGCCCACGAGGCGCATGAATCCGGCCAGGACCACGACCTCCGCCTCCGCGGCGATCACCGTCGCCGCGAGGACCCGGTCGGCGGCGGCCCGCGCCCCGGGCTCGGGCGCGCCGAGGTCGGCGATCACGGCCGTCTCGATGCCGGCCTCGGCGGCCCACGCGATCGCCGGGCAGTCGCGATCCGAGAAGACGAGGGAGACCTCCGCGTCGAGCGCCCCGCGCCCGATCCGGGCCGCCAGCGCGCGCAGGTTGGTGCCGCTTCCGGAGACGCCGACCGCGATCCGCCCGACCATCAGCGCACCTCCGCGTATCGCCGCCCAGCCGCGGCATCGGCCGTCGACGACGCGGCCCACGATGGTCGCCGCGATCCCCTGCTCCGCGGCCGCGGCGAGGGCAGGGTCAACGGCCGCGGGCGGCACGGCGACGACCATCCCGAGCCCACCGTTGAAGGTGGCGCGGAGCTCCTGCTCGCCGAGGCCGCCGAGCGCACCCAGGAAGCGCATGATCGAGGGCATCGTCCAGCGGCCGGGATCGAGCTCGACCGCGAGGCCGGCTGGAACGATGCGCGGGCACGTTGCCCGGAAGACCCCCGCCGGTGACGTGGGCGATCCCGTGGACCTCGCTGCCCGCGGCCCTCGCCGCCGCCCGGATCGCGAGCAGCGCCCGCGCGTAGACACGGGTCGGGGCCAGGAGCACCTCCACGAGGGCCAGGTCTCCCAGTCCCGGCTCGGCCTCGATGCCGGGCGCATGCCGCCGCAGGACATCGGCGTACGACGTCTCGTGGTCCAGGCGCGCCTCGTCGACCAGGCGCCGGACCAGGGCGAATCCGTTGCTGTGGAGGCCGGATGAGGGGAGGCCGACGAGGAGGTCGCCGGCTTCGACCGCGTGCCCGTCGAGGAGGTCGTCGCGCTCGACGACGCCGACGCAGGTCGCGGCGAGGTCGAGATCGCCGCGGCGCATGGCGCCCGGATGCTCGGCGGTCTCGCCCCCGAGGAGCGCGCAGCCGGCGAGCCGGCAGCCGGCGGCCACGCTGGCCACGATCCGGGCGACCTCGTCCGGCACCAGCCGACCCACCGCGACGTAGTCGAGCAGGAAGAGGGGCTCCGCGCCGGCGCAGGCCACGTCGTCCGCGCACATCGCGACGAGGTCGATCCCGAGGCCGTCGAGGCGCCCGGCGCGCCGGGCCAGGGCGACCTTCGTCCCGACGCCGTCGGTCGAGGCCACGAGGATCGGTCGCCGGTAGCCGGCCGGGACCTCGATGGCGCCGGCGAAGCCGCCCAGGCCGCCGATGACCTCGGGACGGCGGGTCGAGGCGACTGCCTCGCGCATGAGCGCGACCGCCCGCTCGCCGGCCTCGACGTCCACGCCGGCCGCGCGGTACGCGGCGCGGGGAGCAGCCTCCTTCGCCCCCGACGGCTCAGCCACGGCCGGCCGGGGCCTCTTCCAGGATGAGCTTGCGGCTGCCCGTGTCGTAGGGGACGGGCACGGGGTACCGCCCGTCGAAGCAGGCGAAGCAGAAGCCCTCGTAGGGGAGGTCGAGGGCCCGCAGCAGGCCCGGGATCGAGAGGTACCCGAGCGAGTCGGCATCGATGAACGCCTTGATCTCCTCCACGGTGTGACGGGCCGCGATCAGCTCGGTCTCGACCTGCGTGTCGATGCCGTAGAAGCAGGGGTGGAAGATGGGCGGCGCGCTGATCCGGACGTGGACCTCGGCCGCCCCGGCCCGGCGCAGGAGGCCGACGATCGAGCGCGTCGTCGTCCCCCGCACGATCAAATCGTCGACCACGACGAGGCGCCGGCCGCGGACGACGTCGCGGAGCGGGTTCAGCTTCACGGTGACGCCCCGGTGCCGCATCGCCTGCGAGGGCTGGATGAAGGTCCGGCCGGCATAGCGGTTGCGGTACATCCCCTCGCGGTACGGAATCCCCGAGGCCTCGGCGTAGCCGGCCGCGGCCGGGGCGCCCGTGTCGGGCACCGGCATCACCAGGTCGGCGGCCACCGCGTGCTCGAGGGCAAGCTCCAGGCCCATCCGGCGCCGGACCTCGTACAGGTTGCGCCCCTCCATGACGGAGTCCGGGCGGGCGAAGTAGATGAGCTCGAAGACGCACAGCGCCGGGCTGGCCGGGGCAAAGCGGACGGAGCGTGGGGCCACGCCGGGCTCGAGGATCACGAGCTCGCCGGGCTCGACGTCGCGCACGTGCTCGGCCCCGACCACGTCGAGGCCGGCCGTCTCCGACGAGAGGACCCAGCCACCGCCGGCGGCCGGGTCGTCGCCGGGACCGGGCCCGTCGTGGGTCGCTGGCAGGCGGCCCAGGACGAGCGGCCGGAAGCCGTGCGGGTCGCGCACGCCGATGAGGCGCCGCTCGTCGAGGACGACGAGGCTGTACGCCCCGCGCACGTGGGGCAGCACGCGGACGAGCGCCTCGGCGGTGTCCTGACCGGGCTCGTCGGCCAGGAGGGCCGTGAGCAGCTCGGTGTCGGTGCTCGCCGGAAGCCGGCTGCGCCCGCCGGGCAGGCGCTCCAGGAGCTCGCGGGTGTTGACCAGATTGCCGTTGTGCCCGATGGCCAGGGCGCGGCGGGGGCCGAGGCGCAGCGTCGGCTGCGCGTTCTCCCAGACCGTGGAGCCGGTGGTCGAGTAGCGGCAATGGGCGATGGCCAGCTGGCCGGGCAGGCTGGGCAGGCGCCGCTCGTCGAGGACCTGGGCGATGAGCCCGAGGTCCTTGTAGAGCATGAGCTGCTCCCCGTCCGAGGCGGCGATGCCCGCCGATTCCTGGCCCCGATGCTGGAGCGCGAACAGGCCCAGGGCCGCGACGCGCGGCGGCGTCACCGCCGGGCGCGACGACGCCGAAGACACCGCACACGGCTATGCCTCCACGCCGAGCGCCCGCGGGAGCCCGTGCTCCCAGGCGTGGCCCAGGTCGGAGAGGGCGACGTCGAGGGCGTCGGCCACCCGCGCGCCCCGACCCTCGGCGGCGCCGGTCGCGCCCTCGCCGACGAGCTCGATGACGAGGCGCTCGCCGCCGGTCTCGCCGAGCTCGACGAGCGGGATGGCATGGCGTCCGGCGAGGGCGACGAGGGCCGGCACCGCGCCGTCCGCGGCGGCCACCACGGCCCGCGAGGGGCTCTCCCCGAACAGCTCCACCGCCGGTGCCCCGGCGACGGCGACCCGGAATCGCCCGCCGCGTCCGCCCCACGTCGCCATCTCGGCAAGCGCAACCGCCAGGCCTCCGCGACTCACGTCCTGCGCCGCCGTCACGAGCCGGGCGCTGATCGCCTCCCGCACGAACGCCTGGAGGGCGACCTCGCGGTCCAGGTCGAGGCTCGGCGGGTCGTCGTCGCCGCCGCCCGCGAGAGCCGCATACGCCGAGCCGCCGAGGCCCGGCCCGGTCGACCCGGCGAGGAGCACCGCCGCTCCGTCGCCGCCGAACGCGGGACCCACGAGGACGGTGACATCGTCGGCGAGGCCGACGACCCCGATCTCGGGTGTCGGCGCGATCGCGCCGCCGGGGGCCTCGTTGTAGAGCGACACGTTGCCCCCGGTGACCGGGATGCCGAGCGCGCGGCAGGCGTCGCCCAGCCCGCGCACGGCCTCGCGAAGCTGCCAGAACGCCTCCGGCCGCGTCGGGTCGCCGAAGTTCAGGCAGTTCGTGACGCCCAGGGGCCGAGCCCCGGTGATGCTCACGTTGCGGGTCGCCTCGGCGACCGACAGGGCCGCGCCGAGATACGGGTCCAGGGCGGAGACCGCCTGGTCGCCGTCGGTGCTGGCGACGAGGGCCCGCCGCGTCCCCTTGACCCGGAGGACGGCTGCGCCGCGGCCGGGCCCGGCGACCGTGTTCGTCCCGACATGCTGGTCGTACTGCTCGTACACCCAGCGTCGGGAGGCGAGGTTGGGGCTGCCGAGGAGGCCCAGCAGGACGGCGCCGGGATCCATCCCCCGCTCCGGGAGCAGCTCCGACGGCCCGGGCGGAAGGCCCGGCGCCGGCGCGGCCCGGCGGCGGACAGGCGGCGCGGCCGCCCGCTCGAAGACGATCGCCCCCGAGGCCAGGGCGACGGCCGGCACGCGGGCGAGGACGCGGGCGCCACCCGCCGGCCGCCCGGCGGCGTCAAGGCCGCCCTCGACCACGGTGATGTCGCCGTCGGCGGTGACCCGCCCGATCACCGCGCAGGGCAGCCCCCACCGCGCGCAGACCGCGCCGACCTCGGCGTGGTGGTCGGGCCGGACGACCGCGATCATGCGCTCCTGCGACTCGCTGATCATCACCTCGAAGGCGGCCATGCCGGGCTCCCGGCGCGGAATGGCGTCGAGGTCCACGACGATGCCCGTCCCGGCCCGGTCGGCCATCTCCGAGACGCCGCAGGTGATCCCCGCCGCGCCCAGGTCCTGGATGCCCTCGGCCAGGCCGCGCTCGATGATCTCGAGGGTGGCCTCGATGAGCAGCTTCTCGGCGAAGGGATCGCCGACCTGGACGGCCGGCCGCCGCGAGGGGTCCTGGTCGCCGAAGGTCGCGCTGGCCAGGACCGACGCCCCCCCGATCCCGTCCCGTCCCGTGGTGCTGCCGTACAGGACGACGAGGTTCCCGGGCCCCGGGGCAGCCGCGCGCATGATCCGGTCTTCGCGCACGATTCCGATGGCCATGACGTTGACGAGCGGGTTGCCCTGGTAGGAGGGGTCGAAGACGAGCTCGCCTCCCACGGTCGGGACCCCCACGCAGTTGCCGTAACCGCCGACGCCGCGTACGACGCCGTTGACGAGGTGCCGGGTCCGCGGGTCGGCCGGGTCGCCGAAGCGCAGCGCGTCGAGGACCGCGATCGGCCGGGCCCCCATGGCGAAGATGTCGCGCAGGATCCCGCCGACGCCCGTCGCCGCCCCCTGGTACGGCTCGATCGCGCTCGGATGGTTGTGCGACTCGATCTTGAAGGCGACCGCCAGGCCATCCCCGATCCGCTGCACCCCGGCGTTCTCGCCGGGCCCGGCGACGACGTCGTCGCCCCCCGTCGGGAGCGTCCGCAGCAGCGGCCGGCTGCTCTTGTACGAGCAGTGCTCGCTCCACATCACGCTGAACATCGCGAGCTCGAGATCGTTCGGCGGCCGCCCGAGACGGGCCTCGATCGCCGCCAGCTCCTCGTCGCTGAGGCCGAGCGCCCGGTGGAGCGGGACCGCGGGCGCGGTCACGGGCGCCCTCCCGTCGGCACGGCGGCCGGACCGCCCGAGGCCGTCCGGACATGCGCCGCCTCCACGAGCGAGCGCAGGATCGGCAGGCCGTCGGCGGAGCCGAGCAGTCCCTCGGCGGCGCGCTCCGGGTGGGGCATGAGCCCGGCCACGTTGCCGGCCGCGTTCAGGACGCCCGCGATCGCCCGCAACGACCCGTTGGGGTTTGCCGGATCGTCGGCGCCGCACGGCCGCCGCGCCGTCCGGAGCAACGTAGCGGAACAGCACCTGGCCCCCGCGTTCGAGCCGGTCGAGGGTCGTCTCGTCGGCGTAGTAGCAGCCTTCGCCGTGGGCCACCGGCAGGCGCAGCGGCCGGTGTCCCGGAACGAGGCGGGTGAACGGGGTGTCGACCCGCTCCGCCGCGATCGTGACCTCGCGGCATACGAAGCGAAGGCCCCGGTTCCGCAGGAGCGCCCCCGGCACCAGCCCGGCCTCGGCCAGCACCTGGAACCCGTTGCAGATGCCGAGGACGAGCCCGCCGGCGGCGGCGAACGCCGTCACCGCCCGCATGACCGGGCTGAACCGGGCGATCGCGCCGGCCCGCAGGTAGTCGCCGTAGGCGAACCCCCCGGGCAGGACGACCGCGGCGACCCCGCCGAGGTCGGGCGATTCGTGCCACAGCTCCACGGGCTCGGCGCCGGCGAGAGCGAGGCCCCACGTCGTGTCCCGCTCGCAGTTCGAGCCGGGGAAGACGACGACGCCGACGCGGACGGTCACCGGCTGTCGCCCTCGCCCGGCGGGGCGTCCGCCACGGAGGGGGCCGCCCGGATCACCTCGACCTCGTGCTGCTCGATGAGCGGGTTGGACAGCAGGTCGCCGGCGAGGCGGTCCACGACTGCCCGGGCGGCGGCGAGATCTACCGCTTCCACCGTGAGCTCCACCCGCCGTCCCACCCGGACGTTGCCGATCCCGGTCAGCCCCAGGTGCGGCAGGCTCTGCTCCACGGCGCGACCCTGGGGGTCGAGGATCCCCTCCTTGGGGGTGACGTTGACGGCGAACCGGAAGGTGGCGGCCGGCGCCGCGTCGGGCACGCTCATCGGGCGATGACGTCCTCCTCGAGATAGCGGGCGAACGACGCCCCCGTGATCCGCTCGAATGCCGCGACGTAGCGAGCCCGGGTCCCGGCGACGACCCCGGGCGGCAGCTGCCGGTCCCGGGGGCGTCCTGTCCCAGCCCTGCGCATCGAGCCAGTCGCGCACGTACTGCTTGTCGTAGCTCGCCTGGGACCGGCCGGGCTCCCAGCTGGCCGCCTCCCAGAAGCGCGAGGAATCCGGTGTCAGGACCTCGTCGGCCAGGACGAGGTCGCCGGTCGCCGGGTCGACCCCGAGCTCGATCTTCGTGTCGGCCAGCAGGATCCCCGCGCGTTCGCAGACGGCGGCGCCATGGGCGTACACGCGGAGCGCAATCTCGCGAATCGCCTCCGCCCGCTCTCCGCCGACGAGGGCGACGACGGAGGCGAAGTCGATCGGCTCGTCGTGGCCCGCGCTCGCCTTCGTGGACGGCGTGAAGAGCGGCTCCGGGAGCCGATCGCTCTCGCGGAGGCCGGCAGGCAGCCGAATTCCCGAGACGGGCCGTCCCGCCCGGTAGTCCTTCCAGCCCGAACCCGCGAGATAGCCCCGGACGACGCATTCGACCGGGACGATGTCCAGGCGGCGACAGATCATCGAGCGGCCGCGGAGGTCGGCCGCCGGGCCCGCGAACGACGGCAGCCCGCCCGGGTCGGTGCCCAAAAGGTGGTTCGGAACGAGCCCGGCGGTCTCGGCGAACCAGAACCGCGAGAGCCCCGTGAGCACCCGGCCCTTGTCCGGGATCGCGCTCGGCAGCACGACGTCGAACGCGGATAGCCGGTCGGACGCGACCAGCAGGAGGCGCCCCCCGCCGAGGTCGTAGAGGTCGCGCACCTTGCCCCGGCGGACGAAGCCCGGCGTCACCGTCACGGTCTCGCCGCCGCGGGCGCGGCGGGCAGCGGGACAACGCCCGGTCGCCCGGCGGGATCGATCCGCTCGAGGCGGGCGATGACCGCCGGGACGTGGCGCAGGAAGGTCGCGTCGTCGAAGCAGGCGTCGAGGCGGCCGAGCGTCAGGCGGCCCGCCACGGCCGCGTCGGTGGCGAGGAGGTCCCGCAGCTGGACGCGATCGTCGGCCGCGCGCAGGGCGTTGCGCTGGACGACCGCGTACGCCTCCTCGCGCGAGAGCCCTCCCTCCTCGACGAGGGCGAGCAGCACGCGGCTGCTGGCGTGAAGCCCGAGGCCGCGCTCGATGTTCTCCCGCATGCGGTCGGCGCGGATGACGAGCCCGTCCACGAGCGCGGTCATCTTCGCCAGCATGTAGTCGAGCAGGATCGTGGCGTCGGGCAGGATGACGCGCTCCGCGGAGGAGTGGCTGATGTCCCGCTCGTGCCAGAGGGGCTGATCCTCGAGGGCCGCCCCGGCGTAGCCCCGCAGGAGCCGGGCGAGGCCGGCGATCCGCTCGGCGACGATGGGGTTGCGCTTGTGGGGCATCGCCGAGCTGCCCTTCTGCCCCGCCCGGAACGGCTCCATCAGCTCCCCGATCTCCGTGTGCTGGAGATTGCGCACCTCGGTCGCAAATCGCTCCAGGGAGCCGCCGGTGATCGCGATCGCCCCCAGGAGGGCGGCGTGTCGATCGCGCTGGACGATCTGGGTGCTCACGGGGTCGGCCGCGAGGCCGAGGTCGGCCAGCACCTCCGCCTCGAGATCGGGGTCGAGGTGGCTGTAGGTGCCGACGGGTCCGGAGATCTTCCCCGTGGCCACGTCCTCGAACGCGCGCAGAAGCCGGATCCGGTCGCGCTCGAGCTCGAAGGCCCACCCGGCGAGCTTGTGGCCGAGCGTCGTGGGCTCGGCGTGGACGGAGTGGGTCCGCCCCATCATCACCGTCGCCGCCTCGGCTCGGGCCCGGGCGATGATCGCGACAAGGAGGCCGTCGACACCGCGAATGATGAGATCGCCCGCGGCCCGCAGCTGGAGCGCCAGCCCCGTGTCGACCACGTCGCTGCTCGTGAGCCCGAGGTGGAGGTAGCGTCCTTCCGGCCCGACCGCCTCGGCGACCTGGCTCACGAAGGCGATCACGTCGTGATCTGTCGCCCGCTCGATCTCGGCGATTCGGGCGACGTCGACCCGGGCCCGGGCGGTCATGGCGGCGTACGCCTCGACGGGGACGAGGTCGCGGCCGACCTGGGCCCTCGCCACCGCCAGCTCGACCCGGAGCATCGCGGCGAAGCGGGCCTCGTCCGACCACGTCGCCCCCATCTCGGCACGGGTGTAGCGGCGGATCATGGGGCGGATCCGGCGTCGGCCGCGGTCGATGCGCCGGCGGCGACGGCAGACGTCGCGGCGGCGAGAGCGGACGTCGTGGCGGCGATGTCGTGCCGGCGGCGCAGGCCCTGGAACGTCACGAGGTCGGCGGCCTGCTCGGCGGCGCGGCGGGCGGCCGCGAGGTCGGCGCCGCGGCCGACGACCGCCAGGACCCGCCCGCCGTCGGTCTCCCACGACCCGTCCACGGCCCGCCGGGTCCCGGAGTGGAAGACCAGCGCTCCGGTGGCGGCGGCCGCCTCGATGCCGGCGATGGGGTCGCCGGCCGAGGGAGCTTCCGGGTAGGCGCGACTGGCAAGGACGACGGCCACCGTCGCCCCGGGCATCGCGCGCAGCGGGCCGAACGGGAGCGCCTCCCCCGCAATCGCCGCGCCGAGCCGCCCCTCGGCAGCGGCCAGCAGGAGCGGTGCGAGGGGAGCCGCGAGCCGGGGCAGGATCGCCTGCGTCTCCGGATCACCGAACCGGGCGTTGAACTCGAGCAGGACCGGCCCCCGGTCGGGGGTCAGGATGAGGCCCGCGTAGAGCGCCCCGCGGAACGGCAGGCCGCGCCGCGCGAGCGCAGCGAGCGCCGGCCGGTGGAAGCGGGCGACCACGTCGGCGGTGAGCCGGTCGTCGACGTCCGGAAGGGGCGAGCAGGCACCCATGCCCCCGGTGTTCGGGCCGGTGTCGCCGTCGCCGAGGCGCTTGTGGTCGCGGGCGGCGGGAAGCGCGACCGCGTCCCGACCGTCGCAGAGGGCGATGACGCTCGCCTCGGGCCCGCGGAGGCGCTCCTCGACGACGACCCGCGGGGCCCCGTCGGCCGCCTCGCCGGCGGCGAAGATCGCCGCCAGGGCCGCGTCGGCCTCGCCGAGGTCGTCGCACACGGCCACGCCCTTTCCGGCCGCCAGCCCGTCCGCCTTCACGACCACGCCCCCACCAGCGGCGGCGAGCTCGGCCGCGAATTCGCGGGCCGGGCCCAGGCTCGCGAACGCCTCGCCGCGGGCCATGGGGATCCCCGCGGAGGTGGCGATCTCGCGGCAGAAGGCCTTGCTCGTCTCGATCCGGGCGGCCGCGGCCAGCGGCCCGAAGACCGGGACCCCGGCAGCGTCGAGGGCATCGGCGACGCCGGCCGCGAGGGGGGCCTCGGGGCCCACGACGACGAGGTCGGCCCCGAGCCGGGCGGCCGCCGCCACGACCGCTTCCGGATCCGTCGGTCGGACGGCGCCGTCGACCGTCACGCCGCGAACGCCGGCGATCGCGGCGCTCCCGGGGACGACGACGACCTGCTCGACGCCTGCCTCACCGGCGAGCAGCCAGGCGAGGGCATGCTCGCGACCGCCCGACCCCACCACGAGGATCCGGCCGGGGACGGGCAGGGCCATGTCAGCCGCGCTCGCTGCCCGGCCGGACACCGGCCAGCGGCCGCTCGTGGAGGACGACGGTCTGGGTCCGCTCCGGGCCGACCGACACGAGGCGGATCGGCACCCCGGCCAGGCTCTCGAGCGCGTCCACGTACGCCCTGGCGTTCGGCGGCAGGTCCGCCGGATCGCGCACCCCGTGGATCTCCTCGCGCCAGCCGGGGAACCGCTCGTAGATGGGGAGCGCGCGAGCGACCTCCCCGGCCGAGGCCGGCCACCGCTCCACCCGACGTCCGTCGATCTCGTAGGCCACGCAGAGGAGGATCTCCTCGACGCCAGCCAGGATGTCGAGCTTGTTGAGCACGATGCTGCTGACGCTGTTGACGTCGACGGCGTACCGCAGCGGGACGGCATCGAACCAGCCGACACGGCGCCGCCGGCCCGTCGTGGTGCCGAACTCGTGGCCCCGGGTGGCGATCCCCTCGCCGACGGCGTCGTGCAGCTCGGTCGGGTAGGGGCCGGCGCCGACGCGCGTCGTGTACGCCTTCATGACCCCGATCACCTCGGAGACCTGGAGCGGGCCGATCCCGCCGCCCGTGCAGGCGCCGCCCGCGACCGGGCTGGACGAGGTCACGAACGGATAGGACCCGTGGTCAAGGTCGAGCAGGGTCCCCTGGGCACCTTCGAAGAGGACATGCTCGCCGCCACGGAGCGCGTCCTGGACCAGGGTCGTGGTGTCCGTGATGTTCGGCCGCAGGCGCTCTCCCCAGCCGATCGCCGTCTCGAGGATCGCGTCGACCAGGAAGGGCTCGCCGCGGTCGCCGAGGTGCGCCAGGCGTGCATTCGCGTCAGGCACGACGCGCTCCAGCTTGTGGCGGAGCGCGTCCGCGTCGAGGAGGTCCTCCATCCGCACGCCGACGCGAGTGGCGCGGTCGGCGTACGCCGGCCCGATCCCGCGGTTCGTGGTCCCGATCCCCTCCCGCCCGAGGCGCGCCTCGGAGGCCCGGTCCTGGGCCACGTGATAGGGCAGGATCACGTGCGCCGCGTGGGAGGCGCGGACCCGCGAGGCGTCAATGCCGCGAGCCGCCAGGCCGTCGATCTCGGCGATGAGCGTGGCGGGGTTCACCACGACCCCGGGCCCGATGATCGGGGTGATGTGGGGGTAGAGCACGCCGGACGGCACGAGGTGGAGCTTGAACACTTCCTTGCCGAGGACGACCGTGTGGCCGGCGTTGTCACCGCCCTGGTAGCGGACGACCCAGCGCACCTGCTCGGCCAGGAAGTCGGTCGCCTTGCCCTTCCCTTCGTCGCCCCACTGGAGGCCGACGATCACGGTCGCGGGCATCGCCGGGCGCCCTCCCTCGCTCCACCCAAGGTGCGCCGGCGGGCAACGAAAAAGGCCCTCGGCACGCGCGCCGGGGACCTCCGGGTTACACGGCCCCCGTCTGCCGGCGCCGCGACGGCGCCCGGGGGCCGGGGGGGTGGCCGCTCGCTTCATCGCGGGACCGGGGGGCCGACCTCGGACAATGGCTCGACTCCTGCGGAGCGGGCGGCGGTCGCCCGCGGCGGCTGGGACCGGCGGAGTATAGCAGGGCCCCCGATCGCCCCGGGCTCCCCGCCCGCGCGATGACCATTCGCCGGGGCGGCCGGTACTTTTCGGCAGCCCGCTCGCGGGACCCGACCCGCGTACGCTCGGGCTCGTGATCCGCCTGCTCGGGGGCCTTGGCCTGCTCGCCCCGGTTGCGTTCGTCCTCGTGATCGCCGTGGCGATCAAGGAGATCATCGGCCTCGCCGACGGCGGGACCACGGGTGGGATCGCCGGCGGCCTGCTCGCCGGGATTCTCATCACGGCGGCGATCGTCAGCCTGTGGCTCAGGGCCCGCATCGTCCCCGTCGTGGAGGCCGTGGAACGGATCGCCGGCGGGGACCTCGAGGCCTCCATCCCGGACTTCTGGGGCGGCCTCGGCGGCCGACTCGCGGTCGCCGTCCGGGCCGTGGCCCGCAACCTCTCCGAGACGCACGACGCGGCGACCACCGACCGCCTGACGGGCATCCCCAACCGCCCGGCCGTCCTGGCCGCCCTCTTCGGCGAGGTGGAGCGGGCCGGCCGCTACGACCGCCCACTGGCGGTCGCGTTCGTCGACATCGACCTCTTCAAGGCCGTCAACGACACCTACGGCCACGACGCGGGCGACGTCGTCCTGCGGGGTGTCGCAGCCACCCTGCGCACCAACCTGCGGTCCGCGGACACGGTCGGAAGGTACGGCGGCGAGGAGTTCATGGTGCTCCTTCCGGAGACCGACGCGGCGGCGGCGGCGGCCCTCGCCGAGAAGCTTCGCCAGCTGGTGTTTGGCGCGAAGTTCCGGATCGGGGACGAGGGGGCGGTCAATGTCACCGTCTCGATCGGCGTCGCCTCGGGCGTGGGACGGACCCTCCAGGTGGAGGCCCTCGTGCGTGACGCCGACGCCGCGATGTACTCGGCCAAAGCCCTCGGCCGCAACCAGGTCTACCTGTTCGAGGAGCCCGACGAAGACGCCCGGATCCATCGCGCGCCGATCTCCCCCGAAGGCCGGGCCCGGGCGGTCGAGGTCGGGCGGCTGGCTCGCTCGGCCGCCGAGCAGGCGCTCATCCAGACGCTCGTTCCCTATCCCGGCCACCGCGGCCAGCCCTCGGCCCGCATTGCCACCCTCGCCGTGCTCCTCGGGCGTCGCCTCGCTCTGCCCGACGCGGAGCTCGACCGCTTGCGGATCGCCGCCCTCCTCCACGACGTCGGCAAGCTCGCCCTGCCCGCGGAGCTGCTCGAGAAGCCGGCCGCCCTCACCTCCCAGGAGTGGCAGGCGGTGGTCCAGCATCCCCGGATCGGCCAGGTCATCCTGGAGCAGGCGTCCGCGATCAAGGATGCCGTCCCGATCGTCCTCCACCACCACGAACGGTTCGGAGGCGGCGGCTACCCGTTCGGCCTGCGGGCCCAGGAGATCCCGCTCGGGGCCCGGATCGTGGCGCTTGCCGACGCCTACGATGCGATGGTCCAGGACCGGCCTTACAAGCCGGCGATGAGCCACGCCGAGGCGATCCGCGAGATGCTCCGCCACGCCGGGACCCAGTTCGACCCGGATCTCGTGGACGCCTTCGTGGAGCTCTTCGGGGAGGGCATCCCCGACCTCGACCCGTGCCTCGTGGCCCTCGTGTCCCACGCGCCGCCGTCGCTGCCGGCCCGGGCCGCCGATCGTGGGGGCCGCCCTCGACACCACGCCGCGACGGGGTAGCCGCCCGGAGTTCGCCGCGGCTGACGCCAGCCGAACGGGACGACGCTCGCGGTGCGGCCCATTCCTGCGGGTGATCCGCGGGTGAGACGCCGGTGAGCCGAGGGTGAGGCGCCGCGGCTACGGTTCGCAGAGACGGGACCGCACCGGTCGTCCACGCGGTCCCCTCGCCTCCGCCGAGCGTCGACCCGCCGTCCATGCGAGAGGCCGCTCCCGGCGCCGCCGGGCCGGCCAGGAGGGATCGGACCGTGAACAAGGTCCTCTTGACCGGGCGGCTGACCCGGGACCCCGAGATGCGCGCGCTCGCGTCCGGCAAGCACGTCACCACCTTCTCGGTGGCGACCAACGAGTACGTCGGCAACGGCCGCGAGAAGGCCGAATACCACGCGGTGATCGCCTGGGAGCGTCTCGCCGACATCTGTGCGCAGTACCTCGGCAAGGGCTCAATGGTCGCCGTCGAGGGTCGCCTCCAGACCCGCCAGTGGGATGACGAGAGGGGCGCCCGTCACTGGAAGACCGAGGTCGTCGCGGCCGCGGTGGAGATGCTCTCGGGGCGTCGCAAGAAGGACTACGCCGCCGACGCGCTGGCGGCCCAGGCGGTGGCGCTCGACCCAAGCGAGGTCGATGACGACGGAACGGCGGCCGCGATCCGGGCGGCGGCCGACCCCGATGGCGACGAGCTCGAGGTCGCGATCGCCTGACCCGAAGCTCCCCGCGAGCGGGCGTCGTCCTCTCCGGCGCCCGCTCGCGCACGCTCAGGTCCGGTCGGCAACGCGGAATCCGGCTCCACACCGGCGCCCACCCCGGACGGTGCGTCAGGCCGAGGGTTCCTCGCCGGCCGGCGGATGGTCGCGCCGATGGATCCGGCGGCGAACCAGGAGGAGCACGAACACGTTCAGGGCGATCACGATGACCACGACGACCATCGCCTCCCGCCTGAACGTGCTCTCCCCCAGCCGCGCGTCGGCGAAGCTCTCGGCCTCGCCCGCCTTGGCAGCCGAGGCGTCCGTCAGCTTGGCGACGTCGGTCAGGCTTGTCGTGTGCACCGCGGCTCGCGCCTGGATCAGGTCGGTGCGGGCTTCGGTGAGGGCCACGTCAGCGTCGGTCACGATCATGCCGAGGCCGGCAGCCTCCTTGAGCTTCGCGTCCGCGGTGTCGTACGCGTGGCTCGCCTTCAGCAGCGCGTCACTGATCCCGTTGGCCTGGGCGTACTCGTCCGAGGCGGAGTGGTGGCAGGTGTCACAGCGTCGGTCGGCGTCGTTCGCGAACTGCTCCGTCCTGAGCTTGAAGGTGTTCGTGACCGGGTCGTGGCAGATCGTGCAGACGACCGTCGGGGGCGTGGGGTGGAGGAGTCGCTGTTCGCCGGTGGTCGCGACATCGTGGGTCCCGTGGCAGGTCCAGCACTTCGGCCCGACGTCCAGGGTTGCGTGGCGGCTCTTCTCGTAGAGGGCCTGGGTTGCGGTGTGGCACTTGCCGCAGACCTCCACGACGACCTTGCTCGTCGGCGGCTTCGCGTCGTGCGATCCGTGGCACGAGGCGCACGTGGGGGCCCGCAGATCCGACTGCTCGAGGAGGAGCTTGCCGTGCACGCTCCCCTGGTAGACCGCGTACTGGTCCGTCGGGATGCCGTACGACTCCATCAGGGAGGCGTTGGCGTGACACGAGGCGCACAGCTTCGGGACGTTGAGCGGGTACACCGCCGCGGTCGGGTCCGAGGCCTTCTTGACGTCGTGCGAGCCGTGGCAGTCGAGACAGCCGGCGACGCGGGCGTCGCCCGCGGCGAGACGCTCGCCGTGCACGCTCGTGGAGTACTTCGCGTACTGGTCGGTGGAGAGCTGGTACTGGGCCATCCGGGCGGCATCGGAGTGGCAGCTGCCACAGACGCCCACGGACACCGCCTTCGAGGGCTTGCCGATGAAGCCGGCCTGGGCCGACATCGCGGCCGAGATGGAGTCGGACCGCGGATCCCCGCCGTGGCAGTCCGCACACCCGACGCCGTTCTGGCCGTGAACGCTGGCGGCCCACGCGGCGGCGACCTTCGCCTGTACCGGGTTGACCGCGCTGTGGCAGTCATAGCAGGTGTTCGAGGTCCCGTCGGACGGATGGGCGAGCACCTTCGGCACCGGCGGCAGGGTCCCGGCCGGAGTCCCGGAAGGGGTGGTACCGGGGACGACGCTCGGCGCCGGCGTCGGCGCCGCGGGAGAGGGGGATTCGGCAGCAGCCGTCCCGGCGAGGACGACCCCCACGACCAGTCCGATCGCGGCCGCCTCGAGCGCTCGGCGGACCAGCCCGGCGACGATGGCTCGGCGCGGGGTCCGCGCCATCGATCGTTCCGCGCTCACTGCGCGCCCATGATCGTGAGCGCCACCATGACCGCCAGGGTCAGGGCCCCGATCCCGAGCGCGATCGGGCGCTTGCGCGGCAGGACCTCGGGGTTCCGGTCGAGGAAGGGCAGCAGGGCGAGGATTCCGAGCCCGACGGCGGGAAGCATGATCCCGACGATCCGCGGGACCAGCTTCAGCAGCTCGAACACGGACAGGAAGTACCACTCGGGCTTGATGTGCGGCGGCGTCTGGAGGGCATTCGCCTTGTCCTCGAGTCCGACCGGCAGGACCGAGGCCAGGACCACGAGGACCGCCAGCACGGCGTACCAGGCGATGACCTCGTCGAGGACGTAGTTCGGGAAGAACGGCTTGACGCGGCCGCCGGGCTCCGGGCCGTTGGGCTCGGCCTTCTTCGGGTTCGCGAGGCCGAGGTAGTGGACGATCGTGAGGTGGGCCACGAGCAGGACCGCGAGGATCAGCGGGAGCACCAGGACGTGCATCCCGAAGAAGCGGCCGAGCGTCGCCTCCGTGACGTCCTGGCCCCCCCGCAGGAGGGTCAGCAGCCAGTCCCCGATGAAGGGCACGGAGCCCGCGATCTCCGTGCCGACCGTGGTTGCCCAGAACGCGCGCTGGTCCCACGGGAGCAGGTAGCCCGTGAACCCGAAGCCGATGGTGACCACGAGGAGGCCGGCGCCAAACAGCCAGACGACCTCGCGGCGGTGCTTGTAGGCGGCCTGCCAGAAGATCCGGATCACGTGGAGCACCATGAAGATGATCATCAGGTTGGCGCTCCAGTGGTGGATGCTCCTGATGAGCCACCCGAAGGTGACCCCGCTGGTGATGAACTTGACGCTGTCGTACGCGCCGTCGGGCGTGGGCTTGTAGTAGAGGGCGAGCAGCGTCCCGGTCGCAACCTGGATGCCGAACAGGAAGAGCGTGATCCCGCCCAGGTACCAGGTCCGGGCCTCGATCGGGATGCGGACGTGGAGGAGCGCCCCGAAGAGCCTGCCGAGGCCGGTCCTGCGCTCCAGCCAGGTGTCTCCCGGGGCCTGGGCGGGGGTCGCCGGGGCCGTCATCGGAGCCGTCGCGAACGCCTCGTCCTGGATGGCCACGGCTAGCCGCTCACCAGGAAGATCTGGTCCTTCTCGACGACCACGCTGACGGGCGGGAGCGGCGCCGGCGGCGGCCCCGACACGACGGCGCCCGTGTCCGGGTTGAACACCCCGCCGTGGCAGGGGCAGTTGATCTCCTTGAGCGTGGCGTCGAAGGCCACGATGCAGCCCAGGTGCGTGCAGACGGCGTTGAAAGCGTGGACGCCCTGGGCCGTGTTCGTGACGATCACGGGGGTGCTGCCCATGGCCACCACCTTGCCCGAGCCGGCGGGGATGTCCGCCGTGGTCCCGGCCAGGACCCGGCCGCCGGCCTCCGTCGTGCTGCTCTTCGGCGGGACGAGGAAGCCGAGCGCCGGCGTGGCCACCATGGCCAGCGTCGAGAACACGCTGAAGCCGAGGAGGTACTTCAGGAACGTCCGACGCTCCGTGGGAGCGCCGGGCGACGCCTGGGCGGGAGTGGCCTGTGTGCGCTCGGGCTCCAACGCATCCTCCCGGAAAGCGAGGTGGGTGCGATGACGGCGGGTATTGAGGGGAAGACTCGGGCCGGGGATCGAGGGCGGCAATGTGCCGATCGATACAATTCGGGTATGCCCCGGCCGGGCGACTCGTCCCTTTGAGCAGGTCGCGGCCCGATCCCCGGGTATCCCGTGGATCGCCGGCGTCAGGCGGGTGGGACCTGGGGATGCGAAGGCGGGCCCGGGGCCGCACTCCCAGCGGAGGCCGCGGCGGCGGCACCGCCGGTTGCGCTACCGCGCGAGCGCCCCGTCGCCTGGACCTGCTCGTCGGAGGCGTCGACCCGCTCGGCGAAGTGGCAGGCCACCTCGTGGCCGGTCGCAAGCGGGCGCAGCTCGGGCTGGATCGTGGTGCACTCGACCGGGTTGTCCAGGCGCGCCCGAAGCCAGCACCGGGTGTGGAAGCGGCAGCCGCTCGGCGGGGCCACAGGCGAGGGCACGTCGCCCGTCAGGATGATCCGCCGCCGCCGAGCCTCCACGACCGGGTCCGGGATCGGCACGGCGGACAGCAGGGCGACGGTGTACGGATGGAGCGGCGTGCGGTTGAGATCGCGCGAGCTGGCGAGCTCCACGATCCGCCCCAGGTACATCACGGCGATCCGGTCGCTGATGTGGCGGACAACCGACAGGTCGTGGGCGATGAACAGGTAGGTGAGCCCCAGGCTGCCCTGCAGTCGCTCGAGGAGGTTGATGATCTGCGCCTGGATCGACACGTCGAGGGCGCTGATCGGCTCGTCGGCGACGATCACGTCCGGCTCGAGGGCGAGCGCCCGGGCAACGCCGATGCGCTGGCGCTGGCCGCCGGAGAACTCGTGGGGGTATCGGTCGGCGTAGTCGGGGTTCAGGCCGACCGTGGCCAGGAGGTCGCGGACGCGCTCCCGGCGGTCGCGTTTCGCCCCAACCCCGTGGATATCGAGCGGCTCCGCGATGATCCCGCCGGCGGTCATCCGCGGATCGAGGCTGGCGTACGGATCCTGGAAGATCATCTGCATCCGGCGACGCATGGCTCGCATGCCGTTCTTGTCGAGCGAGGTGATGTCGACTCCGTCGAACAGCACGCGCCCGGCCGTCGCGTCGTGGAGGCGGATGATCGCGCGCCCCGTCGTGCTCTTGCCGCATCCCGACTCGCCGACAAGCCCGAGCGTCTCGCCGCGCCGCATCGTGAAGGAGATCCCGTCGACTGCCCGGACGTCGCCGATGTGGCGTTCGATGATCATCCCTTCCCGGATCGGGAAGTAGACCTTGAGGTCCTCGACCTCCAGGAGCGGTGCACCGCTTGCCCGTTCGAGCGTCCCGGGCGGTGCCGAGCCTGTCGCGGATCCAGTCGGCGCGGAGGGCACGAGGGGTCCGGTCCTTAAGCGGACCGCGCTCAGAAGCCGTCATTGCGATGCTCCGGCTCGGGCGGAATCGGCAGGCCGCCGGCGCTCGGGTAGGGCGAGATGGGCCCTTCCTCGGCCTGGATGTCCGCCCATGAGACCCTGCGAGGTCGGCCGTCGACTCCGTCGGCAGGGAGCTCAGCTCGTCGAGCATGCCCGGCCGGCGGCGGTGCCGCGATGAACACCGGGGCGCAGCGGCCGTCCGCCGCGGACCTCGTTCGGGGTCGGCGGGTTGTGGCAGGCGATCTGGTGGGTCGCGTTCGGGCCGGTCATGACCACCCGCTCCCCGGCGGCCAGGGGCCGGAGCGCCGGGTTCTCCGTCCAGCAGGCATCGACCCGCCAGGCGCAGCGCGGCGCGAATGGGCAGCCGGTCGGCGCCGACGCATGTCGGGCGGACGGCCCTCGATCGGGATGAGCTGCTCGCCCGCCTTCCTCGTCGAGGCGCGGGATCGAGTGGAGCAGCCCCACGGTGTACGGGTGCGACGGGGGGCGAACAGGTCGGCCGTCGTGGCCGTCTCGACGATGAACCCGGCATACATCACGTTGATCCGCTGGGTCATGCCGGCGACGACGCCCAGGTCGTGGGTGATGAGGATGAGCGCCGTCGAGCTCTCGGTCGTCAGCTTCGCCAGGAGCTCGAGGACCTGGGCCTGGATCGTCACGTCGAGGGCGGTCGTGGGCTCGTCGGCGATCAGCAGCTTCGGCTCGAGCGCGAGCGCCATCGCGATCATGACGCGCTGGCGCATGCCACCCGAGAACTGGTGGGGGAAGCTCTTGAGGCGCGCCGCCGGGTTCGGGATGCCGACCATCTCGAGCAGCTCGATCGCGCGCGCGCGGGCGTCGTCCTTCGAGACCTTCCGGTGCGCCTGGATCGTCTCGACCATCTGCTCCTCGATGCGTCAGGACCGGGTTCAGGCTCGTCATCGGGTCCTGGAAGATCATGGCGATGTCCTTGCCCCGGATGTCGCGGACCTCCTCCTCGCGCAGCACGACGAGGTCCTGGCCCTCGAAGACCACCCGGCCGCCCTCGATCCGGCCGGCCGGCTTGGGAAGGAGGCGGATGATCGCGAGGTTCGTGACGCTCTTGCCGCAGCCCGACTCGCCGACGAGGCCCGAGCCGCTCACCCTCCTCGAGCTCGAACGTGACGCCGTTGACGGCGTGGATCGTCCCTTCGTGCGTCCGGAACCGGACGACGAGGTCCTCGACCGACAGGAGTGCCATCGGACGCTAGCGCTTCATCCGCGGGTCGAGCGACTCGCGGAGCCCGTCGCCGAGAAGGTTGAACCCGACCGCCGTGATGACGATCGCGAGGCCCGGGAAGAAGATCAGCCACGGAGCCTGGCGCAGGAACTTCGTGGAGTCGGTGAGCATCGTCCCCCACTCCGGCGTGCGCGGGTCCGGCGGGCCGAGGCCGAGGAAGCCGAGACCGGCGACGTCGATGATCGCCGTCGCCAGCGCGAGCGTCGCGGCGACGATGAGCGGCGTCAGTGAGTTCGGCAGCATGTGCCGCATCAGCAGCCGCGACCCGCTCGCGCCAGCCGCGCGCGACGCCGTGACGTAGTCCGCCTCGCGCAGCGAGAGCAGGCTGCCGCGCAGGATCCGGGCGAAGATCGGGACGTTCACCATCGCCACGGCGAACATGATCTGGGGCAGGCCCGCGGTCAGCCAGGCGACGATGCCGATCGCGAGCAGGATGCCCGGGATCGGCGAGCATGACGTCGACGACGCGCATCAGGACGGAGTCCACCCTGCCGCCGAGGCCGCCGGCGAGGGCGCCGATGGTGCCCGCCGATCGTGAGCGCCCATGACGACGGACGCGATGCCCGCGACCAGGCTCACCTGGGCGCCGTAGATCACCCGGCTGAACTCGTCGCGGCCCTGCAGGTCGGTGCCCATCCAGTGCTCCGGGCTGCGGAGGCTGGAGGCGGTCGGCAAGCGTGCCCTGGAGCGGGCCGTAGGGCGCGATGTACGGGGCGAAGAGGGCCGTCAGGACGAACAGGACGATGAGAACACGCCCACCATCGCCGGCCGGTTGCGGCGCAGGCGGCGGAACGCGTCGCTCCACAGGCCGCGGCTGGCGCGGGCATCGACGACGCGGCGAGCCGGGATCGCGGGCGCGGCCATCAGGCGTACCGGATCCGCGGGTTCAGGAACGCGTAGAGGATGTCCACGATGAGGTTCACCACCAGGAAGACCAGGGCGAAGATGAGGATCGTGTTCTGGACCACGAGGTAGTCACGGTTGTTGATCGCCTCGACGATGAACCGCCCGACGCCGCCCCAGGCGAACACCGTCTCGGTGATGACGGCGCCGGCGAGGAGGCCGCCAACCTGGATCCCGATCACGGTCACGACCGGCAGCCAGGCGTTGCGCATGATGTGGCGGCCGTCGACGCGCCTCTCCGTGAGGCCCTTGGCCCGCGCCGTGCGGACGTGGTCCTCGTTGGTGACGTCGAGGACCGAGGCCCGGGTGATCCGGGTGATGATCGCGAGCGGGATCGACCCGAGGGCGATCGCCGGCAGGATCAGGTGCGCGAGCCCGTCGAGGAACGAGGTCGGGCCGCCCCATCAGCAGCGAGTCGATGAGGACGAAGTTCGACTGGATCTCGAGGTTGGCGCGCGGGTCGATCCGGCCGCCGGCCGGCAGCAGCCGAGCTGGACGGCGAAGATGTACTGCAGCGTCAGGCCGAGCACGAACACCGGGATGCTGACTGCCCAGCAGGGACATGAGTGTCACGTCCCGTCCGACCACTCCTGGGCGTGGCGGGCGGCGAAGCGGCCGAGCGGGATCCCGACTCCGGCGGCGAAGATCATCGCGCCGACCGTCAGCTCGATCGTGCGCGGGGAAGCGCGTCAGGAACTCCTTCAGGAGCGGCTGGTTGTTGATGATGCTCGACCCGAAGTCGCCCCGGAAGCAGTGCGCCCACGTAGCGCAGGTACTGCTGCCAGAGCGGGTGGTCGAGGCCCAGGTACTCCCGCATCGCCGCCACCCGCTCGGGCGTCGCGTGCTGGCCCAGGATCGCCGTCGCCGGGTCGCCGGGCAGGAGGTGGATGAAGGCGAACAGGATGATCGACAGCCCGAACAGGACCGGGATCACCCCGAGGAGCCGGCGGACGATGTACTTGCCCATCGTGTCTGGCGGTCCTGTGATCCGCTGTCGTGGCCTGCTGGTGAGCGAGTGCAGATGGTCCCCCGGGGCCGTCGGCCGCCGGGGGACCACGCTGGTCTGACGCCCGCCGCCGGCGGGCGTCATGGCGCTACTTGTCGAGCCAGACGCTCGAAAGGAACTCGAGTCAGGGCCGGTGCCCGGGACGAAGCCCTTCACGTAGGTCCGCATGGCCGCCCGGGGTCTTGCTTGACGCGAGCGGCACGGAGGGCAGGTCGGCGCCGATCGAGGTCCTGGGCCTTGTCCCAGGCGGCCTTCTGGCCGGCTGTCGTCGGTGGCCGCCAGGGCGTCGACCATCGCCTTGTTCATCTCGTCGTTCTTGTAGGCGAACTCCGGGTTGGGGGCGTACGGCGTCGCCCTGGTAGCCGAAGAACGCCGTGTACAGGAAGTTGTCGATGCCGAGCCAGTCGCAGTTCCAGCCGATGAGCCACATCGGGTACTTGCCCGAGGATCCAGCCGCCAGGTAGTCGGGCCGCCACGGCGGCGGTCTTCGGGTTCGGCTTGAAGCCGACCGCCTCGAGGTTGCTGAGGATGGCCTCGAACTCGCCCTTCGGGTCGGGCAGGTAGGCCCGGGTGACGTCGGACGGGTAGCAGAAGTCGAAGCGTCAGGTCGGTCACGCCGGACTCGGCGATCAGCGCCTTTGCCTTCTCAGGGTCGTACGCCGGGAGCGCCAGCGTCATTGACGATACTGGGTGCCGGGCGGCGCGCAGTTGTCGGGACGAGCCCGAACTGCCTCGCGAAGAACGCCGTCGACGAGCGCCTGGTCGGTCGATCGCGTACGCCATGGCCTGGCGGATCTTCGGGTTGTCGAACGGCTTGTGCTTCTGGTTCATGCCGAGGACGCCCACGTTGCAGGCGCTGCCGCGGTCGATGACCTGACAGGTTCGCGTCAGCCTTGACGGTCGGGACATCGACCGGCGACAGCTGCATCGGCGAGGTCGATGCCGTCACGGACTGGAGGGCGTTCAGCGTCGCCGTCGGTGTCGGCGATCGGCTTGAACGTGATCTGGTCGAGGTACGGGCCGCCGGCCGCCTTGTCCCAGTAGTCCGGGTTCTTGACGAGCGTCACGTGGTCGCCGGGAACCCATTCCTTGAACATGAAGGGTCCGGTGCCGACCATCGCGGGCGGTGCCGCCCGGTGGCGTACTTGTTGTCCTTGAAGTCGGGGTCGCTGGCGTTGCCGTCGCCTGAGCGCCTTGGGGCTCGGATCCCGAACGGCGTCAGGGTCATCGCGACCAGGAACGCCGAGTTGGGCGCGTTGAGCGTCACGACGACGGTGTTGGGGTCGCGGCGCCTCGACGTGAGCGAACTTGAGCGGCCGTGACGAAACGGTGTCGATGTAGTAGGTGTAGCCGAGGTCGACGTACGACTTCGGGATGTTCATCCAGCGGTCGAAGTTGGCCTTCACGGCCGCGGCGTCGAGAGGCGTGCCGTCGTGGAACTTGACGCCCTTCGCGGATCTTGAAGGTGTAGCGTCAGGCCGTCGTCACTGACGCTCCACTCGGCGGCAAGGGCGGGGATGACCTGGTCGCCGGTGCCAGGCTTGAGGGTGACGAGCGTCTCGAGGACCTGCTGCTCGACGTACGTCGAGTTGGCGTCGTCGACCAGCGCCGGGTCGGTCCGGTCGATGTCGCCCGAGAGGCCGACGACGAGCGTGCCGCCCTGCTTCGGCACGGCGCCGGCAGGTGTGGCCGAAGCGCGGCGGGGTCTCCGACGCGGCCGGCTGGCTCGCGGCCGGCTGGCTCGCGGCCGGCTGGTCGCCGCGGGGCTCGCGGTGGCCGAGCCACCGCAGGCGGTGGCCACGATGGCGACCGCGGCGACGAGTGCCCCAATCCTGAGGCTTGCCATGGGCTCTCCTCCTCAAACTGCGGGTCGCGTGCGGCGGGATCCGCCGCCATGGGGCGACCTCGGTTCCGGTCCATGGTCCGCAAACATGCTAGCCGCTCCCATGATCCTTGACATGAGGTGTATGCGCCAGCGGGACCGCAGGTTCAGCGGAGCTCGAAGAAGGAGACCGCGAGGATCACGTAGACGATCGTGAGGAGGGCCCCCTCGAGCCAGTTGGACTCGCCGTCGAGGGCGACGAGGGCGCTGATCCCGACCGCCGCCCCCACCGCGACCACCTCGAGCGGCAGGAAGACGAGGTCCATCGGCTGGCCGATCAGGGCGCCGATGAGCACGAGCACGGGTCCCACGAACAGGGCGACCTGGAGGCTCGAGCCGTAGGCGACGGCCATGGAGAACTCCATGCGGTTCTTCCAGGCCAGCTGGACGGCGACCAGGTGCTCGGAGAGGTTCCCGATCGTCGGGATGAGGATGACCCCCACGAACAGCTCCGAGAGATGAAAGGTGTCGATGAAGGCCTCGATCGAGCCGACGAGGATCTCCGACAGCACGGCCAGCAGGGCGGCCGTGGCGAGCAGGACGGCGATCGCCGTGGTCCGCGACCAGGCCGGCCCGCCGTGCTCCGCGGCCGGCTCGTGGCCCCCGAGGGTCGCCCGGCCGTGCGTGAACTGCCAGACGAGGGACAGGGCGTAGCCCACGATCAGGAGGATCGCGATCAGGACCGACTCCTCGACGATGGAGCCGCCGGCCGCCGGGCCGGCGCTGGCGGCGAAGACGGCCGGCACGAAGAGTCCCACCGCCGCCAGCACGAGCAGGGCGGCGTTGGAGCCGGCGACGCGGGCGTCGAAGCGCTGGGTGCCGTTCCGCAGGCCGCCCACGAGGACGCTCACGCCCGAGCACGAGGAGGAGGTTGCCGATGATCGAGCCGGTGAGCGAGGCCTTGACCACCGTGAAGAGGCCCTCGCGGAGGGCGAAGAAGGCGATGATCAGCTCGGCGATGTTGCCGAAGGTGGCGTTGAGGATGCCGCCGACCTGCGGCCCGGTGAGGGCGCCGAGGCGCTCCGTTGCCTGCCCCACGAGCCAGGCGAGGCCGAGGATGGCCGCCGCCGCCACGACGAAGACGACCGACTTGTCGGCGCCCGCCACGATGTCGAGGACGATGCCGAGCGCCGCCAGCGCGAGCGTGACGAGGACCGCGACCCGACCGAGGGGCGAGAGGGCGCCGAGGACGGGGAGGCGGGCGGATGGCTCCATGAGTCGGACCAAGCGTACCGCGCCCGCCGGACCATCCGCCGGGTGCACCGCTCCCGGCAACGGTCGGCTCAGTCCCGGCGCGGGGCCCCGTACAGCACGCGACGCGAGAGGCCGGTCGAGGCGGCCACGCGCCGGGCCGCCTCGCTGCGGCCCAGCCCCCCGGTCACCAGCCGCTCCACCTCCGCCCGGGCGGCGGCGAGATCGCCGGCCTCTCCGCGGGCGCGAGCGGCGCCGTCCGGAGCATCGCCGGCACCCGACGCCCGCCCGGGACGCACCTCTCCAACGACCACCACCATCTCTCCCCGGGCCGGGATCGACCCATCGGCGACCGCCGCGGCCAGGTCCCCGAGCGAGCCCCGGCGCACCTGCTCGTGGAGCTTGGTGAGCTCGCGGCAGACGGCGGCGGGCCGGTCCGGACCGCAGGCGGCGACCAGGTCGACCAGGGTCGCTTCGAGGCGCGACGGTGCCTCGAACAGCACCGCTGCCCGTGCATCGGCGCCCAGGCGGGCGATGCGCTCGCGGCGCTCGCGGCCGCCGCGCGGCAGGAACCCCTCGAAGCTCCAGCGCGGCCCCGCCACGCCCGATGCCACCAGCGCGGCCAGGACCGCCGAGGGGCCCGGGATCGGCACCACGGCGCCGCCCTCGGCGGCCCACGCGGCGACCAGGTCCCCGCCCGGGTCGGAGACGAGCGGGGTTCCGGCGTCGGTCACGAGGGCGAGGTCGGCGCCGGATCGCAGGTGGTCGAGGAGCTCCGGGCGCCGGGCCGCCGCGTTGCGGGCGTGGTAGCTCACGAGCCGGGAGGCGACCGCATGGCGGGCGAAGAGGCGGCGCGTGAGGCGGGTGTCCTCGGCCGCCACCAGGGGAACGGCGCGAAGGACCTCCAGCGCTCGCAGGGTCACGTCGCCCAGGTTCCCGATCGGGGTCGCGACGACGAACAGGCGCCCGCCGCCGGTCGAGCCGTCCGCGGGCGGGCCGCTCACGGCGGGACGGCCGCGCCCGGGCGGCCGGCCGACGCTGCCGGCTCATGGGCGCGCGCTGCCGGGCCGTCGACGGGGGTAGAGGTAGTCGATCCCGGCGGTCCGCGGGCCAAGCTTCGCGATCGGCGGTACCTGGCGCTTGAACTCGGAGGCGGCCACCATGCGGTCCACGCGGGCCACGGTGGCCCCGTCGAAGCCGAGGGCCGCGAGCTCGTCGTCCGACCGCCGCCGGTCGATCATCCAGTAGAGCAGCCGGTCCAGCTCGTGGTAGGCGAAGCCGGCCTCCGCCTCGTCCGTCTGGCCCGGCCAGAGGTCGGCGGACGGCGCCTTGCGGATGATCGCGTCCGGGACGCCCATCGCCAGCGCAAGCTGGCGCACCTGGCTCTTGTAGAGATCCCCGATCGGGTTGAACGCGCAGGCGCTGTCGCCGAAGAGGGTCGTGTAGCCGATGAGGGTCTCGGTCTTGTTGCCGGTGCCGACCACGAGCCCGCCCCAGCTGACGGAGGCGTCGTACAGGACCATCATCCGGGCCCGCGCCATGAAGTTGCCGCGGCGCAGGGCCGAGGCCCCCTGCGCTTCCGCACCGCCCGATCCCGGGGGCCCGCCGTCGGGTCCGAAGTAGCCGTCGACGATCGGGCTGATGTCGACGACGCGGCTTCCGCAGCCGAGACGGCGCACGACCTCCTCCGCATCCGAGCGCGACGCCGGGGACGACGTCCGGTAGGGCATGAGCACGGCAAGGACCCGCTCGGGGCCGATCGCCTCCGCCGCCAGGTAGGCGACGAGCGCCGAGTCGATCCCGCCCGACAGGCCGAGGACCGCCCGCTCGAAGCCCGCCTGGCGCAGCTGCCCGGCGATGAACCCCGTGATGACCCGGCGCGCCACGTCGGTGTCGATCGCGAGCTCCTCGGGAAGCTCGAACGGGCGCCCGTTCGGAGCCGGGTCCTCCCCCGGCCGCGCGCTGCCCCGCACGGGGCCGCCCGGCCCCGGGCTGCCGGGCGCGCTCATCCGCCCGGCTCCGGATCGCCGCCGGCGTCGGGCGCGAGGCCGGCGCGCACGGCGATGATGCGGGCGAGCTCCCGGGCGAGCAGCTCGGGCCGCTCGTCGCGCAGGAGCGGCAGGGCGATCCGCTCCCGCCGGATGTCGCCGACGACAACATCGGCGTAGCCGAGGGCCTCGTCGTACAGGGGCAGCCGCGCCAGCCGCTCGCCGGCCGGACCGATCACCTCCGAGCCGCCCCAGAAGCTGATCGACTCGTCCACCCCGACCCGGTTGCAGAAGACGACCACGCTCGTCGTGAGCTGGGCGTACGTCTGGAGGAGGGACCGCCAGCTCGCCGCGGTGCCCAGCCCTTCGGCATGCGTCGCTGCCAGGTCACGGCCGGGGGACGACGACACGTTGACCAGGATCTGGGCCCCGTCGAGGGCCAGCACCTGGGCGGTCTCGAGGTGCCAGAAATCCTCGCAGATCGCCAGGCCGATCCCCACGCCGAGCCGCGACGGCACCGCGCGCAGGGCATCCCCGGGGGCGAAGAAACGGCGCTCGTCGAAGAGGCCGTAGGTGGGCAGGTGGACCTTGCGGTGGACGTGGCGCACCTGCCCGTCCTCGATGAGGGCGGCCGCGATGAACAGGCGGTGGTCGGCCGACTCCTCGACGTAGGAGACCACGACCGAAAGGCCCCCGGTCTCCGCGGCGAGGGCGGCCAGCCGGGGATCGTCGGCCCGCATGGCGACCTCGGCCGCCAGGTCCTGGAGGAGATAGCCGGTCAGCCCCAGCTCGGGGAAGACGACCAGGTCGGCGCCGCCCGACCGCGCCTCGCGGATGAGCTCGACGTGGCGCGCGAGGTTGGCCTCGAGGAGGCCGAGGCGCGGCGCGACCTGGGCGAGGGCGATGCGGATGCGCTCCACTCACCGGAGTCTAGCGCTGGGCCGGGGCGTGCGGACCGGGCGAGCGGCGGGCGGTGGGGAGCGCAGCCCGCGGGCGGCTGGGCGCACGCGGTCCCGGATGCCGCGACACCTGACGGGGCCGCTTCCGGCCGGCGCCCGGCGGTTGGCGCGTCAGGCCGCGGATCCGCCCGTCCGGGCGGCGGCGCCGATCGTCTCGGCGGTGACCTGCTCGGCGAAATGGCACGCCACCTGGTGCCCCGGGACGATCTCGCGGAGCTCGGGGACGATGGACGAGCATTCCTCGGGCTTGCCGAGATGTTCGCGGAGCCAGCAGCGGGTGTGGAAGCGACAGCCGGACGGCGGGTTCGCCGGCGACGGGATGTCGCCCTTGAGGACAACCCGGCGCTTCCGGTTGCGCGGGTTGGGGTCGGGCACGGCCGACAGCAGGGCCACCGTGTAGGGATGGGCCGGCGAGGCGTAGATGTCGTCGACGTCGGCCAGCTCGACCAGCAACCCCAGGTACATGACGCCGACCCGGTCGCTGATGTGCTCCACCACCGCCAGGTTGTGGGCGATGAACAGGTAGGTCAGCCCCAGCTCCTGCTGCAGGTCGTCGAGCAGGTTGAGGACCTGGCTCTGGATCGAGACGTCGAGGGCCGAGACGGGCTCGTCGCAGACGACGAAGTCGGGGTTGAGGGCCAGCGCCCGGGCGATGCCGATCCGCTGCCGCTGGCCGCCGCTGAACTCGTGCGGATAGCGGTGGATGTGGCTCTGGTTCAGGCCGACCCGGGCGAGCAGCTCGCGGACCAGATCCTCGCGCTTGGTCTTGTCGGTGAGCCCGTGGACCAGCGGGCCCTCGCCGACGATCTCGCCGACCGACATCCGCGGGTTCAGGCTCGCATAGGGGTCCTGGAAGACGACCTGGAGGTCGCGGCGGACCTTCTTCATCTCGTCGGCGCCGAGGCTGGTCGTCTTGCGGCCCTGCTTCTTCTCGGCGGGCGTCGGGATGTCGAAGATGACCTGGTCCTTCACCACGACGCGGCCCGACGTGGCCGGGATCAGGCGCAGGATCACCTTGCCCAGCGTGGTCTTGCCGCAGCCCGACTCGCCGACCAGGCCCAGCGTCTCGCCCTTGCGGACCGTGAACGAGACGCCGTCGACCGCGCGGACGGCACCGATCGTCGAGATCCCGAGCATGCCGCCCCGGATCTCGAAGTGCTTGACGATGTTCTCGACCCGGAGGAGGACCTCGCCGGCGGTCGGAGCCGCCAATCCGGCCGCGGAGGGAGCCTGGGTCACGGTCGCCGACCCGGCCGGGACAGGCGCTGGCGCTTCGGGCGCCACGACCGGCGCCGCCGCCGTGGAGTCGGCCGGGCCCTGGCCCGATCCGGGCTTGCCGGCGTCCATCTCGAGCCCGCTCATCGGGTCGCGCTCAGGGCAGCGGCGGCTTCCTCGGCGGCTTCGGGCGTCGGCTCCACGCCGATGGCCGGCGGCTCGCCGGCCGGGGTCAGCCAGCACCGCGACAGGTGACCGGGCGCGATCTCCTGGAAGGGAGGGGGCGTGTCACAGACGGGCATGGCATAGCGGCAGCGGCGCTTGAAGAGGCAGCCGGAGGGGAGGTTCAGGGGATTGGGGACCACGCCCTGGATCACCTCGAGGCGCAGCCGCCGCTGGCCCATCCGCGGGATCGAGGCGAGCAGCCCCTTCGAGTACGGGTGGTGCGGGTGCTCGAAGACGGTCGTCACCTCCGCGGCCTCCACGACCTTGCCCGCGTACATGACCACGACGTCGTCGGCCATCTCGGCGATCACCCCGAGATCATGGGTGATGAGCATGATCGCCATCCGGTTGCGCTCGCGGAGGGTCTTCATGAGCTCGATGATCTGGGCCTGGATCGTCACGTCGAGGGCCGTCGTCGGCTCGTCCGCGATGAGCAGCTCCGGGTTGGTGGAAAGGGCCATCGCGATCATGACCCGCTGCCGCATGCCGCCGGACAGCTGGTGTGGGTACTCGCCGGCCCGGCGCTTGGCGTCCGGGATCCCGACCTGCCTGAGCATCTCGACCGCGTGCTCGCTCGCCTGGCGCCGCGGGATGCCCTCGTGGAGGGAGATCGACTCCGCGATCTGGTCGCCGCACGTGTAGACGGGATTGAGCGACGTCATCGGCTCCTGGAAGATCATCGAGATCGCATTGCCCCGGATGTCGCGCATCTCCTCGTCGGACACGGCGAGCAGGTCGCGGCCGCCGAACCGGATCGTGCCTTCGACGACCCGGCCCGGTCGCTCGATCAGGCGCATGACCGACAGGGCGGTGATCGACTTGCCGCACCCCGACTCGCCGACCACGCCCATCGTCCTGCCGTGGCTGATCTTGAAGCTGACCCCGTCGACGGCCTTGACGACGCCGTCCTGGGTGAAGAAGTGTGTCCGCAGCCCCTCGAGGGCGAGGAGCTCTCCCCCTTCGGTCGCCCGATGGGCCATCAGGTGGACTCGACGCGCTGCCGCGGGTCGAGGGCGTCGCGCAGTCCGTCGCCGAGGAAGCTGGCGGCGAGGACGACGAGGATCAGGACCACGCCCGGGTACCAGGCCATGAGCGGCGCGCGGTAGAAGAAGTCCTGGGCATGGGTCAGCATGTTTCCGAGGCTCGCCTCGGGCGGCGCGATCCCGAACCCGAGGTAGGACAGCGACGCCTCGATGATGACCGAATCGGCGATGCCCAGCGTGGCCGCGACGACCACCGGGGCCATGGAGCTCGGGATCATGTGGCGGGTGACGATTCGGCGGTCGCCGGCGCCGAGGGCCTTGGCCGCCTGTACGAAGTCGGCTTCGCGAAGCGACAGGAACTCGGCCCTGACCAGCCGGCCGGCGGTCGTCCATCCGGTGAGGCCGATGGCGAAGATGATGACCCAGACGTTGCCGGTGCCCCAGAAGGCGACGAGCATGAGGATCAGGAAGAAGGTCGGGATCGAGAGGACGATGTCGACGATACGCATGAGCCCGTTGTCGACCCAGCCACCGAAGTAGCCCGCCATCGCCCCCACGGTCACGCCGATGAAGACGATCACCGTGACCGCCGCGAGGCCGATGAAGAGCGAGGTCTGGAGTCCCTTCATGAGGCGGGCGAAGGTGTTGATGCCGAGGTTGTCGTAGCCCAGCGGCGCCGACAGGGTCGGGGGATGGTTGATCAGGGTGAGGTCGGTCCTGCTCCATGCGCCGCCGCTGATGAAGGGGACCACGAGCGAGGCAATGACGAGGATCGTCATCAGGAAGAAGGCGATGACGGCCAGGCGGTGGCGGACAAAGCGCTGGCGGACGAGCTGCCAGTAGGTGCGGACCGGGGTGAGGTCGACCTCGTCGACGAGCGGGGCCGCGGCTCCGGGGAGGCGGGTGGTCTGCGTGCTCTCCATGATCGTGCCCCTAGTACTTGATTCGCGGGTCGACGACCGCGTAGAGGATGTCGGCGAACAGGTTGCCGAAGATCACCAGCACGCCACCGATCATGGTGAAGGCGAGCACGACCGGGTAGTCGCGCTCGGTGACGGACGAGACGCCGAGGAAGCCGAGCCCGGGCCAGGAGAAGACGGCCTCCGTGATCGCCGCGCCGGCGAGGAGCGTCGGGATCGTCAGTCCCAGCAAGGTCACGATCGGGATCAGGGCGTTGCGCAGCGCGTGCTTGAAGATCACCCGCGAGGAGGCCAGTCCCTTGGCCTTGGCCGTCCGGATGTAGTCGGCGCGGAGGACCTCCAGCATCGAGGCCCGCATGTAGCGACTCCACCCGGCCACCCCGACGATGGTGAGCGTCAGCACGGGCAAGAACAGGTGCCACATGAGGTCGAGGGGGTCACCCTCGGCGCCGAACGAATGCATCCCGAAGAGCGGGAACAGGTCGAGCCGCTGGGCAAACACCTGGCGGAGGATGATGCCGAGCCAGAAGGTCGGCAGCGCGTAGCCGATCGTGGTGAGCACCGCGATGGTCTTGTCGGACTTGCTGTACTGCTTTACCGCGCCCAGGATCCCGACCGGGATCGCGATGACGACCGTCAGGATGAGGGCGGTCCCCATCAGCAGGAGGGTGGCGGGGATGCGCTCGAAGATCTTGTCGCGGACCGGCAGCCCGTCGGTGATGGAATAGCCCCACGCGATCGGGTTCCAGGGGAACGTCCAGAACTGGGTGAACCACCTGTAGAACTGGACGGGCAGCGGCTGATCGAGCCCGTACACGCGGCGGAGGTTCTCGATGACCTCTGGGGACACCTTGTTCGAGCGGAAGCGGTCGAATGGGTCGCCCGGCGCCGTGTAGACGATGAGGAAGGTGATGACGCTGATCCCGATGATGATCGGGATCGCCTGGATCAACCGGCGTATGACGTAACGCGCCATGCGGTCAGCCTCGATTCGACAGTGGGGACGCGCGACCGGGCTGCCGGCCGGCGGGACGTCGTGTCACTCGATCCTCGGCGGTTAGCGACCGGCCGGCGGCGGCACGAGGCCGCCGCCGGCCGAAGATACGGCTCAGTGGGACGCGCTGTCGGTCGGGCCTACTGGGCCGCGACGTTCCAGCTGTTGTTGTTCCAGTAGTAGAGCGGGCTCGTCAGGTCGATGCCGCTCGTGCTGGACGAGACTGTCTTGGTCATGCCGGCGTGGCCCAGGTCGGCCCACAGGAAGTAATACGGGTAGTCGTTGTGGGCGATGACCTGGAACTGCCCGTAGATGTCCTTGCGCCCGTTCTGGTCGAGCGTCGTCCGTCCATCCTCGAGGAGCTTGTCCGCCTGCGGGTTGCTCCAGCAGGGGAAGTTGTTCCCGTCGGGGGCCTCCTTGGTCGTGCACTTCGAGGAGTGGAAGATCGAGTAGTCGTCGGGGTCGATGGAGGTCGACCAGCCGCCGAGATAGGTGTCGAACTTGTTGGGATACGAGAGCAGCGGCAGGAGGACCGTCGCGAAGTCGGATTCCTTGACGTTGATCTCGATGCCGCACTTGGCCAGCTGGTCCTTGGCCAGGCTGCCGAAGGCTACGCGCTGTGGGCGCCCGGAGCGGACGAAGAGGTCCGTGCTGAGGCGCTTGCCGCCCTTGGCGTAGATGCCGTCGCTGCCGAGCTTCCAGCCCGAGCTCTCGATCAGGGCCTTGGCGCCGGCGACGTCGAGGGTGTACTTCGGGACGTCCGGGTTGAACGCCCACGAGGCGGGCGGGGTGTTGGCGTAGACCGGGACGCCGTTGCCGTCGGTGGCCGCCTGGACCGTCGCGTCGTGGTCGATGCACATCGAGAACGCCTTGCGAAGGTTGATGTCGGTGTAGACGCGGTCCGAGCGCAGGTTGAACGCGATGAAGTAGTAGCCGAAGTCGGCATACTCGGCGATCTGCAGGTTGGGGTCGGCCTTGAGGGGCGCGAGGGCGTCCGAGGTGATCTCGGTCTGCCAGTTGATGTCGCCCTTCTGGAGGGCCGCGGAGGCCGCGGCGGCGTCCTTGATGATCGGGATGAAGACCTTGGCCGGCCCGACCTTGGTGCCTTCGGCCCCGCCAAAGTAGTTCTCATTGCGGGCGAGCTCGACGCTCTGCGCCGTCGTGTACTTCACCATCTTGTAGGCGCCGGCACCGACGGGAGCCCGCTGGAAGTCGAGGATCCGGAACGATGCCGCGATCTGGTCGATGTCGGTCGCGGTGAGGGTCTTGTTGAGGTCGGTCAGGCGCGCGAACAGCTCGGTGCCGTAGGCGGTGTTGTCGAAGGTCCCGTCGGCCGCGGTGAACACGGACTTCTCCGGCAGGGCGACCCCGGCCTTGGTCAGCATCGCCTCCATCTCGGGCACGTAGGTCGCGTAGTCGCACGTGGCGGGCGGCTTGTCGGCCGTGCAGGCCTTGTCGGTGGTGGCGTCGTTGACCTTGGTGTAGAGGGCCGTCACGTCGGCCGGGTTGACCGCGCCGGTGGAGGCCTGCAGGCGGGCGAAGCTGTCGCGCACGGCCTTCTCGGGCACGATGTAGACCGCGAGGCCGGTCACGAGGAAGGGCGCGTACTTCTGCTTCAGCACGAAGACGAGGGTGCTGTCGTCGGTGGCCGTCACGGAGGCCACGTTGTCCTGGAGCGAGGAACAGCCGTCAGGGATGTACGTGCAGTTCTTGGAGAGGCCGAGCTGGTACGTGAAGACGACGTCGGACGCCTTCAGGTCGGTCCCGTCGGAGAACTTGACCCCCGGCTTCAGCTTGACCGTCCAGGTCAGGCCGTCGGCCGAGGTGACCGGCTGGCCGTCGGCGACGTCCGGCGCCATCGCCAGCTTGTTGTCGGGAATGTAGAGGCCTTCATACAGGAGACCGACGATCCAGCTCGTCGGCAGGTCCGTGTAGGCGTACGAGAAGTAGGTTGGCTCACCGTCCAGCGCGAACTTGAAGTCCGCGGAGGCGGCCGGAGCCGCGCTCGGAGCCGCGCTGGGAGCAGTGCTGCCCGCGGGCGTCGAGGGCGCCGGGGTGGGCGACGCCGAGCCTCCGCAGGCCGCAACGCCGATGGCGAGCGCCCCGAGCAGGCCGAGACTGCGCCGTCTCAAGCTCATCGAGATCCTCCTGTGTCCGGGGCCGGCGCTCCTCCGCGCCGCGCCCTCCTTGCTGGATGCCACCCACTCTTGCCGCGCACGCGCGTGCTCAGGCAGGCGGCCCGCAGACTGCCGGGATTATGGTCGCGGCCGTCAACGTGCGTCAACTTGCGCCGGACGCCTCCGTGGCCGCCTCGGGCCGCCACGGAACCGGCTCGTCACGATCGCGTTCGGCTCACCTCCTGCCTGCCTGGCGCTGCTCGATGACGTGGTCGGGGTCCGTGTTCCCGACGGCCGCGGGGGCGACGGCCGGATCGACCCAATGTGTCTGGCGCCCGCTCGAGAGGGGCAGGTCGGCGGTGATCGGCGGCGGTGCCGTCCGGACGCCCCGGTACGGCAGGACGGCGGCGGGGACCGGCAGCAGGCCTTCATCCGCTGCCCGCTCGCGGCTCCGTTCGAACTCGATGGACGGGGAGAGCTCCGCTCGCGGGGCCTCGTTGTAGACGGCGCCCGAGCCGCCCCCGGCGAGCGCCGCCGGGCCGGCCAGGGCGATGCAGATCGCGACCGCGGCCACGATGCCCGGCAGCCCGGAAAGGAGCCGCGAGGGCTCGCGGCGCGCGGCGGCCAGGCGCGGCCGCAGTCGCGCCCAGCCGTCGGGGGCGGGCTCGACCCGGCACGCCTCCTCGTGGAGGCGGCGCAGGGCGTGGAGGACGAGCGTCGTGGCCGCGAGGTCGCCCTCGCAGCCCCGACAGCGGTCGACGTGGTCGAGAGCCCGCCGCACGTCCGGGCCGCTGGCGTGGTGGACGGCGAACTCGATGATCGCCTCCTGGTGGGTCCGGCAGCCGCGGCGCTGGAAGAGGCCGATCACGGCTCCCGCTCCGTGGCGACGACCGCACCGGGGCCGGCGGGCTCGTAGGCCCCGCCGAAGCGACGGTCGTGCTCGAGGCGGGATCGCAGCGAGCGCAGGCCGAAGTGCAGGCGGGACTTCACGGTCCCGGGCCGGATGCCGAGGATGTCCGCGGTCTCGTTGATCGAACGCCCGTGGAGGTAGAAGACGACGATCACCCCGCGGTGCTTTGGGGGAAGGGCCGCGATGCCGTCGCGCACGATCGCCCGCAGCTCCTCCCGCTCGGCGCTGTCGGCGGGACCGGCTTCCCGATCGCGCAGCAGGTGCGCCATCGCCTCGCTGATCGGCTCCCAGGGGAGGCGGCGGCGGCCGAGGCGCGAGTACGAGAAGTTGAGGGCCACCCGGTGAAGCCAGGGCAGCGGCGAGGCGTCGGGATGCAGGCGCCGCCGCCAGTCGTAGGCCTTGGCGAACGTGTCCTGGAGGACCTCTTCGGCGGCGTGGCGGTCACCCAGCACCGCGTATGCCGTCGCGTAGACGGGCCCGCGGTAGCGGGCGAAGAAGGCCTCGAAGGCGTCGAGGTCGTCGGCGCGGATCCGCCGCAGGAGGATTGCTTCTTCCGGGTCGAGCGGCCGGAGGGTGTGCTCGGTGCTGATCGCTGTGTCTCCTGGTGCGACGCAGGCGCTCACGGGACGCCCCTTGTGGCCCTCCAACCAACCAGTACGCCGGGCGGGCCCAGGTGGTTCACCCGCCCTCGTCGGGACGCCAGCGAAGGTTGGGCTGCCGGGCTGCCGTGGCCTCGTCGAGCCGGCGGACGGGCGCCTCGTGCGGGGCGCCCATGACGAGTCCGGGGTCTTCATGGGCCTCGTCCGCGATCTCGAGCATGGCGGCGACGAACGCGTCGAGCGTCTCGAGGCTCTCCGTCTCGGTGGGCTCGATGAGCATCGCCTCCTCCACGGTGAGGGGGAAGTAGATCGTGGGCGGGTGGAACCCCTTGTCGATGAGCCGCTTCGCGACGTCCAGCGTGCGCACGCCCGTCTCGGCCTTGAGGCGGGCCGCGCTGGCCACGAACTCGTGCATGCAGGGACGCTCGAAGGGGACGACATAGGCATCGGCCAGGCCGAGCTTCAGGTAGTTGGCGGCGAGGACGGCGTCCTCGCTCACCTCGCGCAGCCCGGCCGCGCCGTGGGCCCGGATGTAGGCGTATGCGCGCACGAGGATCCCGACGTTGCCGACGAAGGAACGCATCCGCCCGATGCTGGTCGGGCGCTCCCCCACCCGCTCGAGCCGGAACGTACCGTCGTCGTCGCGCAGGACGAGCGGCTGCGGCAGGTAGGGGGCCAGGCTGGCCCGGACCCCGACGGGCCCGGCTCCGGGGCCGCCGCCGCCGTGGGGCGTGGAGAACGTCTTGTGGACGTTGAAGTGCATCACGTCGAAGCCCGCCGAGCCGGGCCGGAAGTGGCCGAGCATCGCGTTGAGATTGGCCCCGTCCATGTAGGCCAGGGCACCGGCCGCGTGGACCATCTCGAGCAGGTCCACGACCCGGCTCTCGAAGAGCCCGAGCGTGGACGGGTTGGTGATCATGACCGCGGCCGTGGTGGGCCCGAGGGCAGCCCGGAACGCCTCGAGATCCACGCCACCGTCCGCGGCCGAGGGGATGTTGACCGTGCGGAAGCCGGCCATCGACGCGGTGGCCGGGTTCGTGCCGTGGGCCGAATCGGGCACGAGCACGTCAGTGCGTGCGACGTCGCCGCGTGCCCGGTGGAAGGCGCGGACCATGAGGATGCCGGTGAGCTCGCCCTGCGCGCCGGCGGCCGGCTGCAGGGTGATCGCGTCCATCCCGCTGATCTCGGCGAGGTCCCGCTCCAGGCTCCACAGGAGCTCGAGCGTGCCCTGCGCGGTCTCGTCCGGGGCGAGCGGGTGCAGGCTCGCGAACCCGGGCAGCCGGGCCGCCCATTCGTTCACCTTCGGGTTGTACTTCATCGTGCACGAGCCGAGCGGGTAGAAGCCCGTGTCGACGGACCAGTTGAGGTGGGAGAGGTTCACGTAGTGGCGGACGACCGTGGCCTCGTTCAGCTCCGGGAGGGCCGGCGGGAGGGCACGGCGCGCCGCCGGCGGCAGGCGATCGAGGGCCCCCTCGGGGGCGGCCGGGAGGCGCGTCGCGGCGCCGCGGCCCGGGCGCGAGAGCTCGAAGATCGTGGGCTGGAGCGGGTTCCCCGTGACGCTCATCGGAGGGCCTCCTCGGCCGGCATCACGGGTCGGGCAACCGGGACGAGCTCGGCCGCCAGCGCGGCCGCGAAGCGGGCGATGTCCGCCCTCGTCGTGACCTCCGTGGCGCACACGAGGAGGCCCTCGGCGAGGGTCGGGTCGCGCGGCTCGAGCTCGGCCAGGGGGATCCCGGCGAGGATTCCCCGGGCGAGCAGGCGGCGGTGGACCGCCACCGCGTCGGGGACGCGAACCGCGAACTCGTTCAGGTAGGGTCCAGCGTGGAGGCGCGGGGCGCCCGCCTCCGCGAGGGCCGCCTCGAGCTCCGCCGCCCGGGCCGCGCCGGTCGCGGCCACGTCGTGCAGGCCGCCCGGGCCCAGCGCGGCGAGGTAGATCGAGGCGGTGAGGGCGCAGAGGGCCTGGTTCGTGCAGATGTTGCTCGCCGCGCGCTCGCGACGGATGTCCTGCTCGCGCGCGCGCAGGGTCATGACGTAGGCCCGCTTGCCGTCGAGGTCAGCCGTCATCCCGATGAGGCGGCCGGGGATCTGCCGGACCAGGGCCTCACGGCAGGCGACGATGCCCAGGTACGGGCCCCCGTATTGCGGCGGCATGCCGAGGGGCTGGCCCTCGCCGGCGGCGATGTCGGCCCCGTACGCGGCCGGCGGGGCGAGCACCGCCAGCGAGACCGGCTCCACCACCGCGACGAAGAGCGCGCCGGCAGCATGGGCAAGGCGGCCGATCTCCTCCATCGGCTCGAGCAGGCCGAGAACGGAAGGCTGGGCCGCCACCACGCCCGCGACGGGGCGATCGGGGTCGGCCAGCATCCGCTCCAGGGCCGCGAGGTCCGTGGTGCCGGCGGCCGGGCCGTCGACCGCGAGCGGAACCTCGGCGAATGTCAGGTTCGCGCCGGCGAAGTAGGTCTCGAAGGTCTCGCGTCCGTGAGGATGGACGCCGCGCGACACCAGGACGTGCTCGCGGCGGGTGGCCCGGCAGGTCATGAGGGCCGCCTCTGCGGTCGCCGCCGACCCGTCGTAGTGCGATGCCGAGACCACGTCCATGCCGGTCAGCTCGGCCATGAGCGACTGGTACTCGTAGATCGTCTGCAGGGTGCCCTGGCTGATCTCGGGCTGGTACGGCGTATACGCGGTGTAGAACTCGCCGCGGAGCACGAGCTGGTCCACCACGGGCGGAAGGTGGTGGCGATAGATGCCGGCCCCAAGGAAGCTGGCGAGGTCCGTCCGGTTGCGGCTCGCGAGGTCCCGCAGGTGGCTCATCAGCTCGAGCTCGGTGAGGGCCGGGGCGAGGTCGAGCCCGCTGGCCCGCACCGACGGCGGGATGGCCTCGAAGAGCTCGTCGACGGATGCCAGCCCGAGCGCCTCGAGCATGCGTCCGCGCTCACCGGCGGTGTGCGGTCCGTACACCATCTCAGGCCTCCGCGACCAGTGCCTCGTAGGCGACCGGGTCCAGGAGCGCGTCGACCTGGGCCGGGTCGGCAAGCCGGATGCGGAGCATCCAGCCTGCCCCGTACGGGTCGGAGTTGACGACCTCCGGCGTCGCCAGGAGGGCGGCATTGGCCTCGATCACCTCGCCCCCGACCGGGGCGAAGAGGTCGCTCACCGCCTTGACCGACTCCACGACGCCGAAGGTCGCGAACTGCTCCACCGCCCGTCCGGGGTCGGGCAGCTCGACGAAGACGATGTCGCCGAGCTGGTCGGCGGCGTGGGCCGTGATCCCGATGGTGGCGGTGTCGCCGTCCACCCGGACCCACTCATGCTCCCTGGTGTAGCGCAGGTCGGCCGGGATCATGCGGCGCTCCTCTCGTCACTGCCGACGCGTCCGCGCCGCCAGGCTGCGGGCCGGCCCGGGGCCGGCGGTGGTGCGGTCAGCTGGGCCGGGTGTAGAACGGCAGCGGCACGACCTCGGCGGCCGCCCGCGACTCGCGGATCTGCACGTCGAGCATCGTACCGGGTGCGGAATCGCCCGGTGCGACGTAGGCCATCGCGATCGGGTCGCCGAGCGTCGGCGACATCGTTCCCGAGGTGACCGCGCCGCTGCGGCGGTCCCCGGACCAGACCGGGTGGCCGTGACGGGCGATGCCCCGCCCGCGGACGACGAGGCCCACGAGGCGCTTCGTGGGTCCCGCCTCGGCCGCCCGGACGAGGGCGTCGTGGCCGACGAACCCACCCTCCTTGGCCAGCTTCACGACCCGGCCGAGGCCAGCCTCGAACGGCGTCGTCCGGCGATCGAGCTCGTTCCCGTAGAGCGGCATGCCGGCCTCGAGCCGGAGCGTGTCCCGGGCCCCGAGACCGACCGGCTGCAGCCCGGCGGCCTGTCCGGCGGTGGCGAGGGCGTCCCAGATCCTGACGGCGGCGGCGGCATCGACGAACACCTCGAAGCCGTCCTCGCCCGTGTAGCCCGTGCGGGCCACGAGCGCCGGCACGCCCGCCACCACGCCTTCCGCGATCCCGTAGTAATGGATCCCGGCGAGGTCGAGCGCGGCCACCGAGCCCAGGATCCCTCGCGCCGCCGGACCCTGGATGGCGACGAGCGCCGTCGCGAGGGAGCGATCGTCGAGGATCGCCCGGTGGGCGGCGGAGCGCTCGACCAGGGCGTCCGAGACGACCGCGGCGTTCGAGGCGTTGGCGACCACGAGGAAGCGGTCCGCGGCCAGCCGGTAGACGATGAGATCGTCCAGGATGCCCCCGTCCTCGGCGCAGATCATCGAGTAGTGGGCGCGCCCGACCGCGAGCGTGCGGGGATCGGTGGTGATCGCCCCCGCCAGCGCGTCGCCGGCGTCGGGGCCCTCGAGGAAGAGCTCGCCCATGTGGCAGAGGTCGAACAGGCCCGCGCGCTGCCGAACCGCCCGGTGCTCCTCGATGATGCCGGCGTACTGGATCGGCATCTGCCAGCCGGCGAAGTCGACCATCCTCGCCCCGAGCGCCTCGTGGCGCTCGAGGAGGGGCGTGGTCCGCGGTCCGTCCGTCATCGACGAGCCTCCCTGCTTGCGCGAGTCAATCCGCGCCCGTCTCCGCCGCGATGGCCGCGCGCTGCACGAGCGCTCGCTCCGTCTCGAACGTGAGAAGCGCCGCCGCGTCGACCAGGGGGACCCAGCGGACCTCGTCGAACTCGTGATCGTGCTGCTCGAGGTCGCCGCCGATTGATTCCATCAGCCAGTAGTGAACTGTCTTGTGGATGCGCACCGAGCCCTGGACGAACGTGTATGCGATCGAGTCGAGGGGCGCCAGCAGGCGAACCTGCAGCCCGGTCTCCTCGGCGACCTCCCGCAGCGCGGTCTCCTCGAGCGTCTCGTTCGGGTTCGGAGTGCCCTTGGGGAGCGTCCAGGTCACCCCGTCGCGCTGGCGCCGTCGTCGGCCAACGACCAGGTGCGGTACCCGGTCGATCGACCGGATGACGATCCCGCCGGCGGATGTGGCGGTGGAGTGCTTCAGCCGCGCCACGGCGCCGTGGCGGCGCGCGACCGGCGCTCGCCGGCACGGACGCCGAGCTTCGCCCAGCGCACCGGCGCATGCGGACCGCCAAGCCCGAGCCCCGAGCCGTGGGCCCGGGCCGGGGTGACGGCTCGCCACTCGGCACGCAGCAGCGCAACGGGACCGTGTTCCGGCCGTCGCAGGAGGGTGGGTCGGTCGGCGCCGGTCCGGAACCGGACGTGCCGTTCGAGACCGAGGCGCGGCTCGCGGGCCCGCGGCACGGCGGTCGCGAAGCGGGCGGTCGGGCGGGCCGCGTACCGCGCGGCGATGCTTCGCTGCATGTGCAGATCGTACCGCGTCAGGCCAACCTTGTGAACGCGGCGCGCGAGCCGGGCCGCTTCTCCCGGTGCGAGACCGCGCCGGGCCTCGGCGATGGCCACCTGGCGCAGGCCGAGGGCCCGATAGACCGCGAGCGGATCCTCCCCCGCCGCGGCCACGGCGGCCACGTGGGCGGCGATCGTGCCGGCGTCGCCGCGGACCGCCGGACCGGTCAACGCCGCCGCGGTCCCCAGGGCCCGGGCGTTGGCGAGCGCCTGCGCTGCCAGCGGGCCGTAGACGGCGAGCGCTCCCGCCTCGTCGAGTCCCGTCGGTGCCGACACCGCGACGATGACGTCCAGGAGCGCCGTCAGGCCGCCCGCGGCCAGCACCGCGGCGGCGTGGTAGGCAACCTTCGACCCGGGGGCGAGGCGCACGGGGACGGTGCCGAGGGAGACGGCCATCTCGTCGAGCAGGTCCAGGAGCGCATCGTCCCCCTCGATCGCGACGGTCGCGCCGGGCAGCGCGGCCAGGGCACGCTCGAGGTCGGCGAACGCGACCAGGGGGTGGAACGAGCCGGCGCTCGTCCCGGCCGCCAGCGCCGGCGCCAGGACGCCGGCGTCGTGGAGGCCGCTCGTGTGGACGATCGCCTGGCCCGAGTACAGGTGGAGCGAACGGGCGAGCGCCGCGACGGCGTCGTCGGGCACGGCGAGAATCGCGAGGTGGCATTCGTCGAGGATCGCCGCCGCCTCGGGAAAGGCACGGGCGGCCGGGACGAGCGTCCGAAACCGCTCCCGCCGGCCGGCGTCGCGGCTGGCCACGGCCCCGACCTGCCAGCCCGCCCGGCTCAGGGCCACCCCGAGGGCGGTCCCGACGGCCCCGGCGCCGATGATCCCGATCACCGGCCGGCCGTCGTCGCCCGCGGCGACGTGGGGATGAGCATGGTCTTCGAGGTGGACCTCGCCGCCATGACGGTGGGCTCCCGGCGGCAGCCCCCCTTCGCCCGCACGGGCCGCCTGGCGCACCTCCTCCATCGTCGCCGGATCACCCGGGGGCGGGGCGGCCGGCTCCCGGCGCCAGGATCGCATCGTCGCTCTCCACGCTACTCTTGCGGCCACAGCGTAGCGCCATCGGGGGCCTGCCCGCCCCCGAGCCAGCGAGGAGCACCGTGTCGACCCACGATCCGTTCGGCGCCCGGGCCAGCCTCGGACCCGGCCTGCCCGACCTCTATCGACTGGCGGCCCTCGAAGGCGCACCGGATCTCGGGCGGACCCCGGTCACGGTCAAGATCCTCCTCGAGAACGTCCTCCGCCACGCGGGCCGCGGCGTCGTGGCCGAGGCGGACGTGCGGGCGCTGGCAGGGTGGCGGCCGTCGTCGGGCGCGGACGCGGAGATCCCGTTCATGCCCGCGCGGGTCATCCTCCAGGACTTCACCGGGGTTCCGGCGGTCGTCGACCTGGCGGCGATGCGCGACGCGATGGCGGCGCTCGGCGGGGATCCGTCCCGGGTGAACCCGCTGGTGCCCGCGGACCTGGTCATCGACCACTCGGTCCAGGTCGACCGCTTCGGCACGGCGGATGCCTTCGCCTTCAACGTGGCCCGCGAGTACGAGCGGAACGGCGAGCGCTACCAGCTCCTGCGCTGGGCCCAGCGGGCATTCCGCGGACTCCGCGTCGTCCCACCCGGGACCGGCATCGTCCACCAGGTGAACCTCGAGTACCTGGCCACGGTCGTCGCGACCGCGGAGCTCGACGGAAGCGCGGTCGCCTTCCCCGACACGCTCGTCGGCACGGATTCCCACACCACCATGGTCAACGCCCTCGGCGTCCTCGGCTACGGGGTCGGCGGGATCGAGGCCGAGGCGGTGCTTCTCGGTCAGCCGCTCTACCAGCCCCTGCCGCGCGTCGTCGGCGTCCTCCTCGACGGCGAGCTGCCGCGCGGGGCCACCGCCACGGACCTCGTCCTCGTCGTGACGGAACGACTGCGGGCGCTCGGCGTGGTCGGGTCGTTCGTCGAGTTTGCCGGCGACGGCCTGGCCGGGCTCACCCTCGCCGACCGGGCGACGATCAGCAACATGAGCCCCGAGTTCGGGGCGACCGCCACCCTCTTCCCGATCGACGACGAGACGCTGGCCTACCTGCGCCTGACGGGGCGGGCCCCGGCGCTCGTCGACCTCGTCGAGCGCTACGCCCGGGAGCAGGGCCTCTGGCGCGAGCCGGGGCCCGGACCAGACTTCGACGCCGTCGTGGACCTCGACCTCGGCTCCGTTGAACCAAGCCTCGCCGGACCCCGACGCCCCCAGGACCGGGTGCCGTTGCCGGCGACCCGGTCGAGCTTCGAGGCCGCCTACCCGGGGATCCTCCCCGGGCCGGCGGCTGCCGCCGACGGCGCCGTCCGCAACGGGTCCGTGGTGATCGCGGCCATCACCTCGTGCACCAACACCTCGAATCCGACGGTCATGGTCGGGGCCGGGCTCATGGCCCGGAAGGCCGTGGAGCGCGGGCTCCGCGTGCCTCCCACCGTCAAGACCTCGCTCGCCCCGGGGTCGAGGGCGGTCACGGCATACCTGGAGCGGGCGGGCCTGACCGATCCCCTGGCCACGCTGGGCTTCAGCCTGGCCGGCTATGGATGCACCACCTGCATCGGTAACTCGGGCCCCCTCGACGAGGCGGTGGCCCACCAGATCGAGGATGCGGGCCTGGTGGCGGTGGCCGTCCTCTCCGGCAATCGCAACTTCGAGGGTCGCATCCACCCGCTGGCCCGGGCGAGCTACCTTGCCTCGCCGCCGCTGGTCGTGGCCTTCGCCCTGGCCGGGCGCATCGACGTCGACCTCTCGCGCGAGCCCCTGGGCATCGACGATCACGGCTCCCCGGTCTTCCTCGCCGACATCTGGCCGAGCGCCGACGAGATCCGGGCCTCGATTGCCGGGGCGATCGACGGCGAGCTGTTCCAAACGACCTACGCCTCGGTCTTCGAGGGCGATGAGCGCTGGCGCGCCCTGCCGGTCCCGGAGGGCGACCGCTACGCCTGGGACCCGGGGTCAACCTACGTCGCGAGCCCGCCGTTCTTCGCCGGCACGGGCCTCGTCCCGGCCGCCGTGACGGACATCGAGGGCGCGCGCGTCCTGGCCTGGCTTGGCGATTCGGTGACCACGGACCACATCTCGCCAGCCGGATCGATCCCCGCCTGGTCGCCGGCCGGCCAGTGGCTCCAGGCGCGCGGCGTTGCGCCGCTCGACTTCAACTCGTACGGCGCCCGGCGGGGCCACCACGAGGTCATGATGCGGGGCACCTTCGGCAACATCCGCCTCCACAACCGCCTGGTGGAGGGCAAGGAGGGACCGTTCACGCGGGCACTGCCGTCCGGCGAGGAGGCCTTCCTGTACGACGCGGCCATGGCGTACCTGGCGGCCGGCATCCCCACCGTCGTGCTGGCCGGACGCGAGTACGGCTCCGGCTCCTCCCGCGACTGGGCGGCCAAGGGAACGCGGCTCCTCGGGATCCGGGCCGTGATCGCCGAGAGCTTCGAGCGGATCCATCGCTCGAACCTCGTGGGCATGGGCGTCCTGCCGCTCCAGTTCCTGCCCGGTGAGAGCGCGGCCGGGCTCGGCCTGACCGGTCGCGAGCGCTACTCGGTCGCCGGCCTCGGCGACGATCTCACGCCGCGGGCCCGGCTGACCGTGGTTGCCGCGGCCGACGCGGCCGACGGCGGGGGCGAACGGACCTTCGCGGTCGACTGCCGGCTCGACGGCCCGATCGAGGTCGACTACTACCGCCAGGGCGGCATCCTGCCGGCCGTGCTCCGGCGGATCGCCCGCGAGAGCGGCGCAACCTGACCGCTGGCGCCTCAGGCGCGGCGTGCGGTCCAGCGCTCCGCCTGGACCTCCACGCGGAGCGGGATGCCGTAGGCGGCCGTCAACGTCGTGTCGGTCAGGGCCTCGCCGATCGCCCCGGAGGCGACGACGCGCCCGCCCGCCAGCACCATCGCGTGCCCGAACCCCGGCGGCACCTCCTCGAGGTGATGGGTGACGAGGACGATCGCCCGCGGGCGCGTCGCGGCGGCCATCCGGCCCAGGGCCTCGACGAGGTCCTCGCGCGCGCGCAGGTCGAGCCCGGCGGCGGGCTCGTCGACGAGCACGAGGTCCGGATCCGGCAGCAGCGTCCGTGCCAGCAGCACGCGCTGGCGCTCGCCGGTCGAGAGCGTGCCGAAGGTGCGTGCGGCGAGGGCGCCGACGCCGAGGTTCGCCAGCATGACCCCGGCGCGTTGCCGGTCCGCTGCCGAGGGGTGATCCCACCAGGGGGCAAGCGCGCCGCTGCGGCCGCCCAGGACGACGTCGCACGCGGTCTGGCTCGGCTCGAGGCGCCCCGCGAGCAGGGCGCTCGTGACCCCGATCCTGGCCCGCAGCTCCCGCGCGTCCGCCTCGCCCAGCTCCGCTCCCGCGATGCGAACGCTGCCCGTGGACGGGAAGAGCGTGGTCGCGCTGACGGCGAGCAGCGTCGACTTGCCGGCGCCGTTGGGCCCCAGGACGACCCAGCGCTCACCGGCCATGACCGTCCAGTCAAGCTCGGCGAGGATCGCCTGCCGGTCGCGGCGGACGCTGACGCGGCGCAGGCGCAGGATCTCGGCCTCCATCGCCCGATCGTAGCCGCATCGACGCCGGTCGCCGTCTCGACCTCGTCGGCGCCGGGCGCGTCACGACTCGGACGCGCCTCTCGTCATTGCGCAGGATGAGCATGAGGTCGCGCCCAGCCGCCCGACCCCGGCCGCCCCGTCGCCGGGCGACCGCGGGCGACTCCGTGTTCGCGCTCGGGATGGCGGCACTCACGATCGTAGCGGCCGGCGCGCTCCTCGCGGCGACGGGGGGGACCCCACCGCTCGAGCCCTACCTCGCCGGGTTGGGCCTCGCCGCGACATCCGCCCCGGACACGCCGTCAGCGGCGGTCCGGGCCGAGCCGACGCCGATCCCGGTGCGCGCGACCGCCGCGCCGACCCCGATCGTGCCGACCGCCTCGCCGGCGCCGGTCGCGCCGTCCGCCGCGCCGAGCGCCGTGGCGCCAGCCTCCGAGGAACCGACCCCGGCGGCCAGCGCCGCGCCGCACGGACCCTATACCGTGAACCTCTACCGGCGGGGGGTCTTCGTCCACCAGGTCAACAAGGAGGCCTGCGTCGCGGCCGCCGTCCAGAACATGCTCAACGTCATCCGCAGCGTCGAGGAGCGACGCAAGCCCGACGTTTCGGCCAGGACGCAGCGCGCGCTCTACGCCCGGATCGTGGCCCTCACCTCCCACGCCGACTCGCACAACGGGGGGACGGGTCCCGGCGGCTGGGCCGACCTGCTCACCCAGGAGGGCTATCCGTACGAGCTCCATGTCTTCGCCACCCGCAATCAGGCGATCGCCGCAGCGGCCATCGCCCTGCGGGAGACGTCGCGCCCCGTCGGCATCCTCGCCTGGCAGGGCGTCCACTCCTGGGTGATGACCGGCTTCACCTCCACCGCCGACCCGTTGTCCGGGCAGCCGTTCGCCGTCACCACCGCGTACGTGCTGGATCCGTGGTACCCGTGGGTCTCGACCCGCTGGCCCCGCTCCGAGGCACCCAACGCGCCGCGCGACGCGAAGGATCTCGCCGCCAACATTCTTCCCTGGAAGCTCGGCTCCGGGCCCTACCGCGGGCGTGACGGCAAGTTCCTGGTGGTGATGCCGCTCACGCACTGAGGGCCGCGATCGGGCGGTGCGCCGCGCACCGCGCCGGGTCTTCCGGGCGGCCTTCCACGCAGGCGGAGCGCCTGCCTCCGGCCCCGATCGGAGATCCTCGCCGTCGTCGAGGCACGGTTCTCGGCCAGCGAGACGCCGCCCGGCGAGACGATCTCCTCGCGCTTCAGGTGGACAACACGGGACCTCGGCGCGTGCTCACGGCGCCGTGCCAGGAACGCAGCGACCAACGCCTACGGGCGGAGGACGATCGATTCGAGCAGGTTGCGGGCTGGCCACGTTCGAATGTGGATAGCGCCTCCGCGTTCGGGGCCGCGAAGACGATCGTGAGGGTCCGCGGGCCATCGTCCAGCGCCTCGAACAAGATGCGCGTTCCTATGTTCGGACTCCAGGACCCCCCGCTGACGCCCCAGAGGTAGGCGTTCGGTGGATTCTCGCCCCCACACGCGCCAGCCGGATTGGGCCGCACCGTGGCCTCGATCGCGATGCCGGATCGGCCCAGGTCGGTGACGGATCGCGGTTGGGACGCGTCGAGTTGAGGCGTTGACTGCACCCATTCGATGAGATCCCCCGGGCGGTCGCCGATGAGGCGCGTTGGGTCATCGCTGCACGGGCCCGAATACCCCACGCTGATCCGCGCAGGCCCGACCCCGGATACGCCGGCCGGCTTCTCGAAGAACAGCAAGTCCTCCGCGTCGGCCGCCAGGGTCCAGCCCGCCGCCGGGACCGTGACCGAGGCCACGTCCCGATTGCGGTTCGGTGCGAACGATCCTGGGTGAACCACCTGGCCGACGAGCGGCAGCCGTTCGAGCAGGTCCGACGGCGATGGGGCGAGTTGACGTGCGGATGGTCCCGACGACGCCGCTGAACCTCCCGGGCCGCTCTCAGGCGGCGGCCCGGAAAGCGGATGCCAAAGCACTGCGGTCACGAACCCCGTCGCGATGACCGCGATCACGACCGCGGCAACAGCGAGCCAACGGACCGGGCGTGCCGCGGAGGCTCCGCGCCCCGGCCGGCGCCGGACGAACGTCGGGGCGCCATCGGGCACGACCCTGAAGAGGTCGACCGGCTCGGCCAGGCCCTTGAGCTGGCGCCGACCAACAAACACGAATTGTGCCGCCACGATCGAGCGGGTGAGCTCGCGGATGGTGCCCGACGCCAGGAGCTCTCCGGCGGCAGCGACGGCGCAGATCCGGGCAGCGATGTTGACCGCTGAGCCCACGAAGCCGCCTTCGTGGGCGACCGACTCCCCGGCGTGGATGCCGACACCGACCTCGATGGCTTCGCCGCCGTCCGTCGGCTCCCGGCAGGCAGTGAGGATGTCGAAACCGCAGCGAAGGGCGCCACTTGCCGATGGGAGGACGACGTAGAAGCTGTCCCCTTCAGTCTTGATCTCGGCGCCGCCATGGTGGGCCACGACCTCCCGGACGATCGTCCGGTACCGCCCCAGCAGGTGGCTCGCCTCGACTGCGCCGCGCGTATCTACAAGCCGGGCATATCCCCGCAGATCAGCGAAGAGGAAGCCGTGCGTGCCGCCGTCGCCCGGCGAACCGACCACGTCGTTCATAGAAGCGCATTGTGGCAGCAGGCTGAACCAGGCCAGCCAGCGCTCGCGCGTCCGGCGGAACGGGGCGGAGTTGGAGCCGTCGAGGCGACCTTGACTGTTGCGGAGCCGATGAATCCGTCGGATCCGGCGAGAGGCGGTGACGGCAAGTTCCTGGTGGTGATGCCGCTCACCCACGGAGGGCCGCGATCGGGCGAGCGCCGCACACCGCGTCCGGTCTTCCGGGCGGCCTTCCGCCCACCGTCCTTCTCCGGGGGGAGCGCTGCGCCCCGCGCCGGGACGGCCGGGGAAGCGTGCCCGCTACGTGCCCGGGGAGGGACTCGCAACCGGCAGCGCGGCCTCGAACGTCATCGTGCCGGGTGGAGCCAGGGTGATGGTCAGCTGCTCGTCCTGGACGACGTAGTGGCTCACCGATCCGAGCTGCACCAGGAACTGGTCGGACAGCGACGCGGCGCCACACGGCGCGACGCTGGCCGGAGCCGGCACGAGGGCCAGGCTGTTGGTCCCACCTGCCACCCTGCCGGGCGGAAGCCGGCTGTACGTACCCGACAACCGGTTGCAGTCCGCGACCGCCTCGAATGTCCCGTCGCGCGCGAACCGGATCGTGTACGCCCCCGGATTCGGCACCACGAGCGGGGTCGAACCCGCGGGGGTGGTCGAGCCGGTCCACTGCCACGTCGCTCCCGTGAGGCCAAGCTGCGGCGGTGGTGCGGGCACGAAGGCGATCACGAGGACCGCCACGATCGCCACCAGCACGGTCGCGGCGAAGTTCGAGATCAGGACCTGGACCTCCACCGAGGGCGGTCCGCGCCTGGCCGTTGCGAGTCTCGTCAACACCCATCACCAGACGATACGTCGGCCGGTGGCCCGCTGGTTCACGACCGCCCATCGGGGCACGTCCGAGAGAGCTGACCCGAGATCGACCGCGAGGACATCTGCCAGGCCGCGCATCTCGGCGCCCGGGTCGACACTCGGCACCCCAGTCGTCGGGCCAGGAAGGGCAGCGCGGCGAGTCGACCCCGTCCATGAGCCAGTGGCAACGCTCCTGGACGATTCGATCGGCAGTGTGGGCCCGGCGAGCCCGGGACCTCGGATCAGTCCGCGTCCGCGGATGTCACCGACGGGTGCCATCCGTCCGAGCGAACGGCGGTGAGGATCGACACCACGACCCCGCAGCTCAGCGTCAGCAGCGCGAATGCCAGGAGGGGCACGATGTTGGTGTTGCCGCAGAAGTCTTCGGTGCCCGCGCATGCCGCGACGGTATTCGACGCGCCGAACATGAAGACAGTGCCGGCGCCGACGAGGACGCCCGCGCTGCCAGCCGACCGTCGCCTGTCCAGCGGTACTTCTCGAAGTGCCTTCGCGCCTGTCAGCAGGGCCAGTGGAACCAGGACGAGCGCGAACGGCACGAGGACCACGCCGATCAGGCCGAGGACCACGCCGATAACGAGCCCCGGAACGATGGCGGAGCCTCGACGCCGCGACAGCTCGCCGGCCACGCGGCGACGGTGCTCCGCGTGCATCACGTGTGACTGGCGCACGCTGGCTCTCGCGACGTTGCCCTCCGGATCTCGGTCACATTGGCTCCCAGTCCGAACCGTATCGGTACCAGGTGAGGGCACCCACAACCGCAACCTTTGGAGGGCCGATGAGGGACGGCGACGACGTCGCTCCGACTCTGGCGCGGGACGGTGATGCCGGCTGGTCTAGGCGAGTGGGCCGGCCGGCACGGCGCCGAGCTGCTGCATCATCGCCAGTGAATCCAAGACGCCCCAGTGCTCCCGCACGCGACCGTCGTCGCCGAAGAGAAACATGTCGATGAGCTGCACGTCGACGCTCTTCCCCGACGCCGGCATGGTCATGAACGCCCCCCGGTTGGTTCCCGTGAGCCTCACGCGCGCGACGACCTTGGCACCGCTCGCGAAAGCGTCCTCCACGTCCATTCGCAGATCGGGGAACGCGGCGAGCTGCATCTGGAAGAATTCCTTGACCCCAGCCTTCGTCGGCGCAAGGCCAGGCGTCACCTCGTGCTCGACGAAGTCGTCAGCCAGGTGATCGCTGAACCCGTCGATGTCGCCGGCGTTGATCAGGTCGTAGAGGCGGCGCGCCGTCGCGGCGTGATCCATCGTGCTCCCCTCCTGGTGGTTTGTTCGAGTGTACGCGACGGTGTCGGAGACACCTCTACGGCGACGTCCACCATCCCGGGTGAGGTCGTGCTTGCCTGGCACGGCGTGCGCCAGTAACGCTAGACGAGGTCTGGCACCGGGCCGACGGGCGTGCTTCCAGCCCTCAAAGGTGCCCTCGGGCCGACTCGGTGGCGATCTCCGTGAGGGCCATCGGGTCGCATATCGTCACCTCGTCACGCGCGATGTTGATCAAGCCTTCCTCGTGAAGCTGGTGGAGGTTGCGGGTCACGACCTCGCGCACCGACCCGATCGCGTCGGCGAGCTCCTGCTGGCCGGCGTGCACGCAAAGGTCCGGGCCGGCGTCCGCCGTCGCGAGGAGGAGCAGCTGGCGGGCCAGGCGTTGGCGAACCGAGAGGAAAGCCTGCTCTGAGATGTCCTCGAGGAACCGATAGAGCTGGCGCGTTAGTTCCTCCGCGCAGGCGCGGGCGACGCCCGGATTGGTCGCCAGCAGGGCGCGCAGCGTGTCGACCCGGAAGGCTATGACGAGCGAGCTGGTCATTGCTTGGATGCTCTCGGGCGCAGGCCCACCGATGACGAGGGCGAGGCCGGCGACGTCACCAGTTCGCGCGTAGCGGACGGTCACCTGGCGCCCATCAGCCGACGACAGGAAGACGCGGACGAGGCCCTTGACCACCACGAAGAGGCGCGGTCGTTCGTCGTCGCGATAGATCAGCGCGCCCGCCGGGACGTTGATCCGGATCGCTTCGGAGAGGAGCCGCTCGGCCGCCTCGCGCGGAAGCGCGAAGATGAACCCGCCCTCGAGTCCATCGAGGGCCAGCTCGTCGAGCGCATGCGCCGGTCGGTTCATTCGCCTGGGCCGCGGGCGGCCTGCCACAGGATCCGCGGTGACCATACGGCGTCCAGCGCTCGCGCCCAAGTGCCGAATGGGGCGAAGGATCCCGGAGTGGTGTGATCCTGGTCACACACGCGACACACAACGGTCACCGACACCGGATGACAACTGAGGCATCTTGACCAAGTGGTCGGAACCGCGGATCGGCCGCGGGCGACAGCAGAACGGGCAAGGGATTCACATGGGTATTACCGAGAAGGACATCGTTTCGACGCGGAAGGTCGAGTATCGGATCGAGCGGGTGCCGATCCATGCACACCCGGAGACCCACCTTACCGAACTGCTCGATAAGCTCAACGAGATGGGCAAGCAAGGCTGGCGCGTGGTCAGCGTGGACCTGACCCATCACCCCTCATACTCGCCGGCGGCGCAGCCGTCGATCCCATTGCCGGTGCTTCTAGAGAAGGAGATCGGCACGGCTCGGCCCGTGGAGTATCGGATCGAGCGTATGCCGTTCCAGGAGCATCCAGAGACGCACCTCTCCGAGTTGCTCGACCGGCTCACCGAACTCGGCAAGCAAGGCTGGCGCGTGGTCAGCGTGGACCTGACCCATCACCCCTCATACTCCCCGGCCGCCCAGCCGTCGGTCCCGCTGCCGGTCCTGCTGGAGCATGAACTCTGACAGGCGGCGCTCGGGATGCGCAACGAAAGGAGGCCCGGCTCCGGTCGGGCCTCCTTCGTGTTCCGGCTGGACACTGACCCGGACTGTGACGCCTGTGCGATTCCGATCCTTCCACCAAGCAGGGTGCCCGACCTGCGGCTGGTCGATGTTCTTGGCTGAGCACGGGGCGCCACGCCCATGCGGGCGAGGTGCCGCCAGCCTGACTTGGCGTGCGTCAAGCACACCAGACGTCAGATCGCCGCGGGCAGCTGCGCGACCCTTAGGGGCTCTTCACCGCCAGGAGCTCGTGCAGCCCGCGTACCGCCTCGTCCAGATCATCCACGATCCAGCGCGTGTACTCGGCCTCGTTGGGCACGTAGCTCCCGCGCTCGACAAGGTATAGGCAACCGTCGAGGTTGGACAGCGCGTCCTTGGCGTCGGCGATGAGCTGATGAGCCGTCCTGAAGGTACCCCGTTCGGGCGATGTCATCGTGGTGATACGGGTCACGGACCAACTGGGCATTTCGCCACCTGCGTCCATCGACGCGGCGCGGTCGGTCTCGCCAGTGGCTCGGCGCGGTCCCGGCGGCCTGGGTGTGGGCCGCGCGTCATAGCTCCCGTCACGGGTCATTGTGGTCCCGTTCTAGCACCGTTTCCAAGAGCCGTTCGTTGCGAAGCGGCCCCGGGTCGCTTTATCCGTCCCTTCCCGCCTGAAAGAGGGGTGGAGCGGAGCGCCGGGGGCCGTGACCCGGATCTGGCACGGCGTGCGCCTATCGTCTGCCGGCATGACCGCAGTCACCAAGGCAGCCATCCAGTGGTATTCGGCGCGGCGACCGTTGTCACTCGCGTTCGCGTGGTAGTTCGTAGAGGACGTGATCGATCGAGCGACCATCGATCTGCCCATGATCGGCGAGGATGCCGATCCGCCGGAAACCGCTTCGCTCGGCGACTCGTTGCGACCGATGGTTCGCCGGCTCGGTGAACAGTCGCAGACGCGTAATCCCAAGATCGCGGACCGCCCACTGCGAGATGAGCCGCACGGACCTCGTGGCGAGTCCTCGCCCGCGGGCTGTCGGGAGCAGCCAGTAGCCGACAGACCCGATCGCGGCGTCATCGGTCCGGACGTTGACCCAAACGTGTCCAACGCACGTCCCATCCGGCTCGCAGACCGAGAACGTGGGTGACCCGTCAGCCCAGCGTCGGCGGTTCAGCATGAGAACGTCCACTGCCGACGAGTCGTGCTGGCCGAACCATCTAACAACGTCCGGGTCGTGCATCCCGAGATCGATCGCCGCAAGGTCGCGCTCGTCGGGCGGCCTCAAGGTGACGACACCGTCGCTCAGGGGCGGGTCGGGAACGCGGAGGATCACCGCTGGACCATAGATGTCGCGATGTGCTGAGACAATGGGTCAGGCACCAGCGACTTGGCGACGAGGTCACGCCTGCGTGACTCAGTGTGCGCCAACGTCCCCTGAGGAGCACGAAGGCACAGAGGTGAGCCGCCGGCAGCCGAGGCCTGACTCTATGAACCTGCGGCCTTCGCTCCGGGCGTGGATTGCGAGGCCGACTGATCTTACAGTCGGCTAGCCTAGCCGGCCTGCTGAGATCCGCATCGGCTGGGACCTGACGAGTCAAGATTTGCGGGTAGCGCGTGAAGACTCGCTGAATTGCAATTTATGTGAGTGGCCCGCGCGAGGCACGGGCCACTCGGAGCTACCTACGTTGGTTCTGGCTAGCGGGTCGGGGTATGCCCGACGAACGTGTTCACTGGGTCGACCGTCTTGTTCTTGCCGGGCTTGACCTTCGATCCGTCGACGATCGGATTGCGCGTCAGCATCAGCTGATACAGCACGTCGGCGGCCGCATCCTTCATCTCGCCGAGACCCTTGAGGTTCAGGTTGTTGATGGTGTCGCAGGCTTGGTGGTAGCAGGGATCGAACGCGATACCGGCCGTGCCGCCGTACAACGCGACCTGGGCGGGAGTCTTGATCACCTCCGCGCCCGTGAAGATGCCGCCCGCCGGGATCCCTGCGTCCGTGAATGCGACGTAGTCAGAGCGGCCGTCGAACGGGATCGGCTCATTGGCCAAGCCCTGGCTGCCGAACCATGTCGTGAACTGGGACTCGATGAACCCGGACCCATTCGGGCCGGAGAAGTTGGCTCCGAACGTCGAACCGTCGCCGTCGTATACCAGGCGGGCGTAATTGGGCGAGGCCACCATGTCGAAGTCGAGCATGGCGATGATCTTCGTTAGGTCCGCGGCGCTGAGACTGTCGACGTAGAAGCCGGAACCGACTAGACCTTCTTCTTCGGCACCGACCCAGAGGAACCGCACGTGGTTACGCGGCAGCTGACCTTCCTTGCCCATCTGGCGGGCCAACTCCAGATCCAAGGAAATACCTGATCCGTCGTCGTTGATGCCGGGGCCAGCAGCGACCGAATCGTTGTGCGCGCTGACCACGACCACTCGGTTTGGGTCACCCCAAGGGGAGTCGGCGATGACGTTGGACGTTTCGCGTTCCTCACTGATCGTGCTCGTCGTCATGTGGAACACGACAGTCTGGCCGCCGCGGATCCTCGTCACGGTATCTTCGCCGAGTGCGTACGTAGCGCCGAGGGCCGGGATCGCAACCGGCCCACCGAGGGTGCCCGCGATCGGGCCCGGTGCGTCCGGGCTGACCTTCATTGAAGATGACCACCCCTATGGCACCGGCATTCAGGGCGTTTGTCGCCTTCTGGCCGAACGTGCAGGTCCCGCGCTGGATGAGGGCGATGTTGCCCGGCGGAAAACCGACGAAGTCTGACGCCGCACAACCTGAGATCGTCGAACCTGCCGGTGCGCCGCCGATGGGGACCTGCAGAGGACCGACCGGGGTAACGGTGCCGGTGACGTCACCGGACCCAGAGAAGCTCATCGTCGCGAAGTCGGTCCCGTTCACGAATGCCAGCGGGTCCGGAGACACGCGGCTGAGGGTCGATGGCGCCAGCTCCTGGAAGAAATTGAACGGGAATGGCTGAATGGTCACCGACCATCCGGCCGCCGTCATCGTGGAGGCGATATAGTCGATGGTCGCCTCATTCCCCGGGGTGCCGGCAAGGCGAACACCGCCGTTGGCGTCCGCGATGCTCTGCAAATGCTGCTCGTGCTGCAGGATGTTCGGAACGGTGATGAGCTGCCGGTACGGGCGCGAGTTGAACCGGTCATCTGCTGACGCGGTGACCGGGAGCAGCGCCGCGAGTAGGGCCAGGCACGCGACAATCCAAGGGGCTCGACGCATGGTCTTCCTCCTGAAAATCCCCGGTTGAGGGCGAGGCCGCCTCCATCCCCCCGAGAAAGGAGCGATTCTAATCCCCTTCGAATGAACGGTCTTCCCCCGGTCCCAAGGCGACACCACACCAGCGTCAGTGAGTGTGCGCACGTGTCATCTGGCGGCGGCGCCGGCTGGCTGTCTGTCTGACGGGGCCAGCATCGCCGGGTCGTGTGCGGCTTTGGGTCGTGCGCCCACAAGATCGAAGGCCGCCCGCCGAAGTGAGCGGCCTCGTGAATGCGGGCTCGGGGAAACGGTCTCCGGTGACTAGACCAGGACGCGCTCCGAGTCCACGATGAGCTCGGACGGCGGCCCGCTCGTCACCACCGACGGATCGAGGCCGTGGATCGCCTTGCCCCGCTCGAGGAACCAGGTGGTGAACGTGTCGTCGGCGCTCATCATCCGGCCGAAGGCGTGCTCCGGATCGTCGCCTTCGAGCGTCACGATCACGAGGTCGCCCATCGGGGTGGGCTGCAGGAACGTCCGCTCGTGGACGCCGGCCCGGCGACGGGACTCGACGAACTCCTGGTAGCGCGGGCCGTTCAGCTCCGCCTGCCAGGCGCGCCACTCCGGCGTCTTTCCGGGAAGGATCGGGAATGCGACTGCCATCAACGGCATGGGAACCTCCACGGGCACGTGCGTGCCCGGCGACGGGGGGTCGGACTCGCCATTGGCCCGGCGCGACGGTCTTGGCGACCGTGTGAGGGCGCCGCGCTGGTGAGAACCCGGTGGTTCCCGTGCCTCCACCCGATGCACCGAGTATGGGGGCGCGCTCCGAGAATAGGTGGGAGGTGAAGGTTTCCCTACCTTCGTGGCGACTGCCGGTCGGCGACAGGCACCAGCGACTTGGCGACGAGGTCACGCCTGCGTGGGACGACGTCCTGTCGCTCGGTCTCGGTGGCGGTCGGAGGCCACAGGACACAGAGACTGGGCCCGGAGGGCCGTGCGCTGGCGGGGTCACGATGGTGGGCGATACTGGGCTCGAACCAGTGACCTCACGGATGTGAACCGTGCGCTCTGACCGACTGAGCTAATCGCCCGTGCCGGGAGTATAGCGAAGGCTCCCGCCAGCCTCCACGGGCCAGGCCGCGTGCCTACGTCCCCCGGTCGTCGAGCCAGGCCACGCGCCAGACCCGCCACAGCGACCCCGGATCGCTCAGGGGGTCGCCGTGCACGAGCACCAGGTCGGCCGGCCCGCCCTCACGCAGCCGGCCCGCATCGGGCTCGCCGAGGATCTCACCGCCGCGGACGGTCGCCGCCGCCAGCGCCTCCCACGGCTGCAGGCCGGCCCCGACGAGCGCCTCGACCTCCCACGCCAGCTGGTTGGCGCGCGTCGAGCCCCCACCGAAGTCGGTCCCGCTCGCGATGCGGACACCCGCCGCATGGGCGAGCCGGATGCTCTCCTCGGCCCGGGCCCGGCGGGCGGCGATGCGCGCGCGTCCCGCGGGCTCGGCGAAGCGCGGCAGGGTGGTCGTGCGACCGAACGACTCCCACGACCGGAAGATGGCCAGGGTCGACACCAGGTAGGTGCCCCGGCGCGCCATCTCCGCGGCGAGGCCGGCGTCGAGCTCGAAGCCGTGCTCGATCGCGTCCACGCCGCCCGCAACGGCCACGCGAGCGCCGTCGAGATGGCCCGCGTGCGCGGTCACCCGGGCTGCTCGCCCGTGGACCGCGGTCACGACACGGTCCACCTCGGCCACGGTCCAGGGCGCGACGTCCGGCTCCGGTCCGTCGAGATAGAGCTTGACGAGGTCGGCGCCCTCGTCGAGCTGGCCGGCCGCCGCGGCCAGGAGCGCGTCGGCGTCCTCCACCGCGATCGCCCGCGGCGTGTCGAGCGTGCCCGACCGCATCAGCCACGTCCCGGCGGCCCGGATGTGGGGCGTGTCCGGCCGGCCGCGCCAGCGGTCGCGAAGCTCGACGGCGAGGGCTCGAGGCCCGGCACCTGGCGAGGGCACCACGCGGGGCGAGCCGACATCACGGATCCAGCGGACGCCGGCCCGGCCGAGCAGGCGGGCGTTCTCCTCACCCGCGGCCAGAAGCGCCTCCACGGGATCGTCGATGCGGGCGATCCAGTCCGCGCCGCCGGGAAGGGTCAGGTGCGCATGGGCATCCACGAATCCGGGAACGATCGTGCAACCCTGAGCCTCGATGATCCGCGTTGGGCCCCTGGCGGGGAGCGGCCCTTCGTCGTCGGCGGGCCGGATCCACGTGATCCGTCCGTCCGTCACGAGCACGCTCATGGCCAGGCGGCGCCGCTCGGACGTGCCGTCGGCCAGGGCCGCCCGGCGGTAGAGGGTCGCGGTCACGGCGTCCCGCCGGCGGCCAGCCCGGGCCAGGTCGCGACGAGCGCGGCGTCGTCGAGATCGACCTCGACCACCTTCCGGCGACCCGAGGCGCCCCGGACCACCCTGACCCCGCCCGCGCCGATCCGCAGCTCGCGGGCGAGCAGGCGCCGCAGCGATTCATTCGCCTCGCCGTCGACCGGAGGCGCCGCCACGCGCACGCGGAGCGTCCCGTCCTGGTCGACCCCGTCGACCCGGTCCCCGCCGCCGCGGGGCGTGAGGCGCACCGCGAAGCGGGTGCTCACAGGGACACGAACCGCAGCAGGATCCCCAGGACGAGCATGAGGATGAGCGGCGAGAAGTCGACCATGCCCGTCTGCGGGAGCAGGCGCCGGATCGGCGCGAGGATCGGCTCGGTCATCATCACGAGGTAGCGCGAGGCGCTGTTGCGGGCCGCCGGGTCGATCCAGCTCACGATGACCCTGCCCAGGACCAGCCCCCACAGGACCAGGACGAGGATCTCGAGGAAGTTGCGGACGAAGAGCACGGACCGATCCTAGCCGGTCGCGGCGAGGGGCTCCGGGACATCGCCGGGCCCGGACGACGGCACCCGCCGCCCGTCGGCGGGGCGCTCCCCGAAGAGCGCACGCCCGACCCGGATGATCGTCGCCCCCTCCTCGACGGCCACCTCGAAGTCGTCGCGTCATGCCCATCGACAGCTCCGGGCCGAGAGCCGGCCACCCGGCCCGCATCCGGTCGTGCAGCGCGCGCAGCCGGGCGAAGGTCGGGCGCGCCTGCTCGGCCACCTCCACCAGGCGCCCGACGGTCATGAGCCCGCGCACCACGACGTGTTCGAGCCCCAGGAGCGCCGGCAGCGCCTCCGCGACCGCCGCCGGCGTGAAGCCCGCCTTTGCCGGGTCACCGTCGACGTTCACCTCGAGGAGGATGGGCAGCGGAGACGCCGGCCGGAGCTCGCCGGCGACCCGGTCCAGGCGCCGCGCCAGCTCCATCGTGCCAACGGCCTCGAGCACGTCGAAGAGCTCGACGGCCCGCCGGGCCTTGTTCGCCTGGAGCGGCCCGACGAGGTGCCAGCGAGGCCCGGGAACCAGCGGGATCTTGGCCGCGGCTTCCTGGACCCGGTTCTCACCGAGGGTGTCGTGGCCGGCGGCGACCGCCGCCCGGAGCCGCTCGGCCGGCACCGTCTTGCTCACCGCGACCATCGTCACCCGGCGCGGATCGCGACCCGCGCGGGTGCAGGCAGCGCCGACCCGGGCGAGGACCGCCGCCCGCGCGGCGGCGAGGCGGGCGACGTCCGCCGGATCCGGGGGCTCACGCGGGCCGGCGTCCACCGGCCCGGCTACTTGTTGCGGCGGAGGAAGCTCGGGATCTCGAGGTCTTCCGCATCGTACTGGCGGCGGACGCTCGTGGGCGCCGGCTCCGGCGACACGGTACGGTCGGCACGGGCCGGCGGCTCGCCGCTCGCCGGACGCTCGGCCGGCCGGATCTCCGGTGTCGGCCGGACCTCGGCATCCGCAGCGGCCCGGCGGCTGCTCTCCAGCTCGCCCAGGTAGTCACGCTCCGGCCGCGCCGCGCGCGGCAGCTCGAACGGCGACGCGGTGGCATCGCGGCGCACGGTCTCGCGGCGACGGTTGGCGTCGAAGCCGGTGGCGATGACGGTGATGATCACCTCGTCCCCGAGCCGCTCGTCGAAGCTCGTCCCGAAGATGATGTTGGCCTCCGGGTCCGCGGCGGCGCGGATCTCCTCGGCCGCCTCGGTCACCTCGTACAGGGTGAGGCTGGACGAGCCGGAGATGTTGAACAGGATCCCCTGGGCGCCGGTGATGTTGATCTCGAGGAGCGGGCTGGCGATCGCCTGCTTCGCGGCTTCGAGCGCCCGGTTCTCGCCGCTGGCGCGGCCGATGCCCATGAGGGCGGAGCCGGCGTCGTGCATGATCGCCTTCACGTCGGCGAAGTCGAGGTTGATCAGGCCGGGGACCGTGATGATGTCGCTGATCCCCTGGACGCCCTGGCGGAGGACGTCGTCCACCACGCGGAAGGCGTCGAGGATCGAGGTGTTCTTCTGGACGACGTCGCGGAGGCGGTCGTTCGGGATCGTGATGAGCGTGTCGACCTTGGCCTTCAGCTGCTCGGCCGACTTCTCCGCGATCAGCTTGCGGCGATTGCCCTCGAAGCTGAACGGCTTGGTGACGACGCCGATGGTGAGGGCGCCGAGGTCCTTGGCGATCTCGGCGATGATCGGCGCGGCGCCGGAGCCCGTGCCCCCGCCGAGGCCGGCGGTGATGAAGACCATGTCGGATTCGCGCAGCGCCTCCGAGATCTTCTCGGTGTCCTCCTCCGCCGCGCGCTGGCCCACGGCCGCGTCGCCGCCGGCGCCGAGGCCCCGCGTGATCTTGTCGCCGATGCGGATCTTGTGAGGCGCATCGGACTGCAGAAGCGCCTGGGCATCCGTGTTGATCCCGATGAACTCGACGCCCATCATCTCGGCCCGGATCATGCGGTTGACGGCGTTGTTGCCGCCGCCGCCGATGCCGACGACACGAATGAGCGCGAAGTTCTCCGAATCCGACCGCAGCGGCATCGCTCGTCCTCCGGTACATGCGCGGCCGACGGGGCGGCCGTCCGGGCTCCCGGGCCCGGGGCTGAGTTGTCAGGCGCGAAACCTGGCGGTCCGATCCGGCGGGCGGGCACAGCGCGCTGGAGCGGGGACTGGCGCGGAGTATACCCCTGGCGCGCTCGATGGGAACCCCGGCGCGCCGGGGGTCCGGTGCGGTCGCACACCGGGTCATCCCCCGAAGGTCCTCGCGGACGCGCGCCCGGCTGGCCGCGGCGAGGGGGACCGCGGGCCCCGCGGGACCGGCCGGGCCTACGGGAAGATGCTGCGCACGGCGCCGCGGAAGCGGGCGATGACCCCTCCTCCGGGCGCGGAGTCGTAGGTCGTCATCTCCGAGGCCGCGACGTGGCGCGCCCCCCAGAGCAGGAGGCCGATGGCCGTGGAGGAGCCGGGCTCCAGGAGCCCGTCGACGAGCCCGCCCACGTCGCTCGGCGCCGCCACCCGCACCGGCATCTCGAGCACGTCGCGGCCCAGGAAGGCGGCCCCCGCGAGCTGCGCGCCGCTGCCGGTCAGGACGAGCCCCGCCGGGAGCATGCCGGGCGCCGCCGCGAGGATCTCGGTCCGCAGCATCTCGAAGGTCTCGCGCATCCGGGCCTCGATGATCCGGCAGACGTCCAGGCGGTCCACCGTGCGCCCGGCCTCGTCGCCGAGGACGGTCACGCTGATGACCTCGTCGGGGTCGACCCCCGAGAGGTCGCACGTCCCGTGCTCCACCTTGAGCACTTCGGCCACGTGGATGCTGGTCTTGAGGCCGATCGCGACGTCGTTCGTGACGTTCGAGCCCCCGATGGGGAGGACGGCCGTGTGGAACGGCGAGCCTTCGACGAAGAGGGTCAGGTCGATCGTGCCCGCCCCGATGTCGGCGACCGCGACGCCGAGATCGCGCTCCGTGGGCGAGAGGACCGCCTCGGCGGAGGCGAGCCCCGCGGCCACGAGCTCGTCGATCTTCACGTCCGCGGCGGTGACGCACTTGGTGAGGTTCTGGAGCGCCGTCTCCGACGCGGTGACGATGTGGGTCTCGACCTCGAGCCGCACGGCGCTCATGCCGAGCGGGTTCATCACCCCTTCCTGGCCGTCGACCGTGTAGCCGCGGGGGATGACGTGGAGCACGCGCCGGGTCGACGGGATGTTGACGGCCTGGGCGACCTCGATCGCGCGGTTCACGTCCTCCTGGGTCACCTCGCGGCGGGGGCCGGCGACCGCGACCTGGCCGGGCGAGTTCAGGCCGTCCACGTGCTGGCCGCCAACGCTCACGAACGCCCGCTCGATCTTGTAGCCGGCGTGGCGCTCGGCCTTCTCGACCGCCGCCGAGATCGAGTGGACCGTCTGGTCGATGTTGACGACGATCCCCTTGCGCAGCCCCGAGGCCGGCACGATCCCCTTGCCGATGATCGTCAGCGCGCCGTCGCGGCCCACTTCGCCGATGAGCGCCACGACCTTGGTCGTGCCGACGTCGATCCCGACGAACGTCTCGCGTTCCACTCGTCCCGTTCCTCTCCCATCGTCTCGCGGTGGCGGCCGGCCTACAGAAGATGCCGCCGGATGAGCGCCACGTTCTGGAAGATCCGCAGCCCGAAGGTGATCAGCGCGACCAGGTACAGGTCCAGGCCGAGCCGGTCTCCGATGAAGGTCAGGAGCACCGCGACGGCCGCGTTGACCACGAACCCGCTGATGAAGATGCGGTTGTCGTACGTGCCCTCCAGCTCGGCGCGCACGGCCCCGAGGACCGAATCCAGCGCAGCGAGGATGGCCACCGCCGAGTAGCGCGACAGCTCGAACCCGACGTTGACGTTGAGAACGAGCCCCAGCAGGACTCCGACGAGCAGGCCCGCCAGCGGCAGGAGCACAGGTCGGTTTCCCCTCCTCGGCTCTGTTTCCGGAAGGCTACTCGACCCGGAGCCCGATCGCAGCGCGGCTCGCGTCATTTCGAGGGTGTGGCTTTCTCGGTGAAGGTTCCCTGGCGCTCGCCGGCCAGGACCACCCGCAGGATCGTGGCTTCGCGCCCGGCGAGCAGGCTCCGCAGGAGGCGCACCTGCTCGGGAATCATCGTCGGGCCCCGCAGCTCGGCCCCGTAGAAGCCGAACACCGCCAGCCACGGGCCGGCGATCGCCGGCGTGATCGTCCAGCCGTCGTTCTCGGTGATCTCCACCTGGAGGGACGGGGCGGTCGAGCCCAGGTCGGCCGGCGCGAGCGAGAGGAGACGCGTCGCCGCATCGAGGTCGAGGGCGTCGAGCCGTCCCCCGACGGCGGGCGCATCGCCCGTGGTTCGCCCGTCGGCGACGAGGGGCAGCCCGCGGGCCGCCGCGACGGCTGCCCCGGCACCGGGGGCGGCAGCGTCGGCGAGGACCCGGCCATCGCGGTCGACGAGATACAGGGCCCGGCCGCGGCGCCAGGCGAGGACCGGGCGGCGTTCCGTCACCCGCACCCGGACCGTTCCCGGCAGGCCCACGCTGACCTCCGCGTCGGCCACGGCCGGAAGGCTCCCCAGGCGGGCCCGGAGGGCGTCGGTGGCCAGGACGAACGTGTTAGGGGCCGGGTTCGGAAGGTCGAGCGCGGCCTCGACGGCGGCATCGCCGGTGAGGACGGCGCCTTCGATCTCGACGGTCTTCACCCCGAAGACGGGCGAGGCCACGACGCCCCAGATGAGGCCGGCCGTCGCCAGCATCGCCAGCGCCGCCAGGGCGCGGCGGGGCGAGAATCCGCCCGACGCTCGGCGCCGGCCGTCGCGACGGTGGACGCGGGCACCGCGGACGGGGAGGTCGTCCGTCATCGCGGAAGGTCCCCGACCGCCAACCGCCGGATGGGCCGGGCCGCCCGGGCCGCCGCGCCGAGGTCCACGATCCGCGCGCACAGCTCGGCGAACGGGAGCCCCGCTGCCTCGGCGACCTTGGGGAAGAGGCTGATCGGGGTGAAGCCGGGGATCGTGTTGATCTCGTTGAGCGCCACCGCGCCCGACCGGCGGTCCACGAGGAAGTCCACCCGGGCGAACCCGGCCGCGCCGATGAGGGCGAACGCCGCCGCGCCGACCCGGCGGACCTCCGTCGCGACCTCGACGGGCACGTCGGCCACGGCCATCGTCCGGGCGCGCGAGCCGGCCGCGTACTTGTCGGCGTAGTCGTAGAACTCGCGGCCCGGGACGACCTCGCCCGGCCCGAGCACGGTGAGGCCGCCCGCGATGGTGCCGAGCACGCCCAGCTCCAGCTCCCGCGGGCGGTCGAGGCAGGGCTCCACGATCACCCGCGCATCATGGGCCAGGGCGCCCTCGACGATCGCCGGCCGCTCCCCGGGAACGTGGGCGATTCCCATCCCCACCGAGGAGCCGAGGCGGGCGGGCTTGGCGATGAGCCGGCCGCCGGGCGCCGTCGCGGCCAGCGTCTCGAGGTCCGCGAGGACCGCCGCCCGGTCCTCCTCCCAGGCGGCCCGGCCGATCTCCAGCCAGTCCAGGACGGGGAGGCCCGCGCCCCGGGCGAAGCGCTTGAAGAGCGGCTTGTCCATGCCGATCGCCGAGGCCGCCACCCCGGAGCCCGTGTAGGCGAGCCCGGCGTCCTCGAGGATCGCCTGGATCGTGCCGTCCTCCCCGTACGGGCCGTGGAGGGCCACGAAGACGACCGGCTGCGGCCGGGCCGCGGCGATGCCGGCCGCCGCGTCGCCCGCCCCGAACGGGCCGGCGGCGCCGAGGGCGCCCGGATCGTCGTAGGCCGCCGGCGGCAGGTCGCCGCGGCGGTGATCGACGGGCAGCAGCCACCATTCGCCGTCGAGGTCGACGTAGAACTGGCTCACGGGGTGGCCGCGGCCGGCCAGGGCCGCGGCGATCGCGGAGCCGGACACGATCGACACGTCGTGCTCGGCCGAGGGCCCGCCCAGGACGACCGCGACCGCGGGCGGGCTGCCCGCCGCGCGTCCGCTGGCGTTCACGCGGCTGCCTCCGTCCAGCCGGACCAGTCGCCCATGAAGACGATCTCGAAGATGAGCCGCACGCCGGTCTCCCGCTCCACCGTGGCCCGCACGTCCTCGCCGAGGGCGCGCACGTCGGCCGCGCTCCCGCCACGATCATTGAGGATCCAGTTGGCGTGCCGATCGGAGACCACCGCGCCTCCCCGCCGGCGGCCCTTGAGCCCGCAGCCATCGATGAGGGCGCCCGCGGACGGCCCGTCGGTCGGGTTCCGGAACACGCTGCCGGCGCTCGGGATCCCCAGTGGCTGGTGCTCGCGACGCCAGCGGCGAATCTCCTCGAGCCGCGAGCGGATCACGGCCGGCTCGGCCCGCGCCAGGCGAAAGGTCGCCGCGAGGACCACCTCCGGGGGCGACCCCTCGGCGGCGTGCTTGAGGCGGCTCTCGCGGTAGCCCAGGCCGAGTCCGCTCGCGTCGAGGCGAGCCTCGCTGCCATCCGCCGCGAGGACCGCCGCCGACTCGAGCACCGCCGCCACGTCCGATTCATGGGCCCCGGCATTGGCCCAGACCGCGCCGCCGACGTTGCCGGGGATCGCCAGCCCGAACTCGAGCCCCGACAGCCCGGCATCCGCCGTCACGGTGGCGGCCTTGGCCATCGCCGAGCCCGGCCTCGGCAACCAGGCGCTCGTCGGCGATCTCGTAGCCCTCGGCGCGCACGTGGATGAGGAGGCCACGCACGCCGGCATCGGAGATCACGACATCGCTCCCCCGCCCGAGCACCGTGTGCGGGATCGCGCGCGCACGCGCGAGCTTCAGGATCGCGCGCAGCTCGAAGAGGTTGTGGACGGCCGCGTAGAGGTCGGCCGGGCCACCGACCCGCATCGTCGTGAAGCGGGCCAGGGGCTCGGCCCGCGACGTCTTGATCCCGAGGCGGCGCTGGATCTCGCTGCCCGCCGCGACGGCGTCGAACGGGGCCGTGGCGGGGCCCTCCATCAGCGGGCCCCGGTCCCGGACGCGATCGCGGCCACCGCCGCCGGCTCGGGCCACGGCCGGCGGGCCGCGGCCGCCTCGACCAGGGCCGCGACCGCGTCCGCCGCGCCCGGACGGCCCTGCGCCCGGGCCGCCGCGCTCATGGCGAGGTGGGCGGCGGGATCGTCGAGGAGGCGGCTGGCGGCGAGCAGCGCGTGCCGCGTCGAAGTCGGCATCGTCGACGAGCCGCGCGGCCCCGGTCGCGGCATAGGCCTCCGCGTTGGCGCGCTGGTGGCCGGCGGCATGGGGGTACGGGACGCAGATCAGCGGCAGCCCGAAGGCCGCGCATTCGGCGAGCGTCGACGAGCCGGCGCGGCCGACGACCATGTCCGCCGCCGCCAGGGCCGCCGTCATGTCGTCGGCGAGGAAGGGGACGGGCCGGTAGCGGGCCTGCCGCTCCGCGGGCAGGCCATCGCGCGCCGCGAGCGCGGCCGCGTAGCCGTCGTCGCCCGTCACGTGGAGGACGGCGCATCGTTCGACGAGGTCGGGCAGCGCGTCGGTCACGGCGGTGTTGAAGCGCCGCACGGCCTGGGATCCACCGAACACCAGGAGGAGCCGATCGCGGGTCCCGAATCCCAGGTCCTCGCGGGCCGCCTCGCGGTCCACCGTGCGCGGGTCCCGGATCGGGGTCCCGGTCCGGTAGCAGCGGCGGGCGGCGAGGGCCTCGCAGGTGCGCGGGTCGGTGACGGCGATGGCGTCGGCGAGCCGGGCGGTGGCTCGGACGCTGCGGCCGGGGACGACGTTGCCGTCCCAGAGCACGACCGGGATGCGCAGGATCCCGGCGGCGACGAGGACGGGGATGGCGACGTAGCCGCCGGTCGTGAAGACCGCGGCCGGGCGTCGACGGAGCAGCGCCCACAGTGCCTGGGGCACCGAGGCGGCGAGGCGAAGCGGGTCGAGGACGACGTGGACGTCGCGCCCGCTGCTCCGCAGCGAGCGCAGGAGCAGCCGCCGGAGCGGGATCCCGGAGGGCGGGACGAGCTCGGCCTCCAGGCCGCGCCGCCCGCCGATCCAGGCCAGCTCAGGCGCCACCGGGCGCGCGTGCAGGGATCGAGCGACGGCGAGAGCCGGGTAGATGTGCCCGCCCGTTCCGCCGGCCGCGATCGCCACTCGCATGCACCCACCCTCCGGAGACAGCGGTCTCGCGCGAGACCGAGAGGAGGATCCCCGCCGCGACGAGGCTGACGATCAGCGAGGAGCCGCCAGCCGAGACGAACGGGAGCGTGATCCCCGTGACGGGGAGCAGCGTCACCACGACGCCGATGTTGACGAAGGCCTGCAGGCACAGCCACGCGGTGATGCCGGCGGCCAGGAGCCCGCCGAACGTGTCCGGAGCCGCGACCGCGACCCGGAAGCCGCGGTAGGCCAGCAGGCAGAAGAGGCCGATCACCGCGGTCGCGCCGACGAAGCCGAGCTCCTGGCCGATCACCGCGAAGATGTAGTCGTTGTGGGCGTTGGGGAGGACGAGCCCGCCCGCGGCGCTCTGGCCGAGCCCGGTGCCGACGAGGCCGCCGACGCCGAGCGTCAGGAGGCCCTGGACGGCGTGGTACCCCGTCCCGGCCGCGTCGGCAAAGGGATCGCTGAAGGACTGCAGGCGCTCGAGCTGGTAGCCCTTCATCAGGAGCGCGGCCCCGGCCACGGCCGCCGCCCCGAGCCCGACGAGATAGAACGGGTTGGCTCCGGCGAGGAAGAAGAGGGTGATGGCCGTAGGCCCACGACGGCCGCGGACCCGATGTCCGGCGACTTGAAGATGAGCAGGACGAAGGGCGCCACGATCACGACGAACGGCAGGAGCCCGGTGCGGAACCCGGCAACCGCGGTGCCTCGGCGGGCCATCCAGTGGGCCAGGTACAGCACGAGGGCCAGCTTGGCCAGCTCGCTCGGCTGGATCGCCGGGAGGCCGGGAAGCTTGAGCCATTGCGACGACCCGCCCACCGTCAGCTGCAAGGCGGGCACCTGGATGAGGAGCAGGAGGAGAGCGGCCGCGAGCAGGAGCGGCACCGAGGCGAGCCGCAGCCAGCGGTAGTCGAGGCGCATCGCCAGGAGCATGCCGAGCAGGCCCAGCGCGGCCCACTGGAGCTGCGGCCCCAGGGTCGCGAACGTGTCGCGTTCCTTGGAGAGGTAGCCGTCCATGGCCGACGACGAGTAGACCACGAGCAGCCCCAGCGCCGTCAGGGCGAGGACGACGAGGACGATCACGGCGTCCGGACCGTGGCGCCGGATGGCGCCCGCCGGCACGGCCAGCGAGGCGGCCTCGGCCCGCACCGCGGCCGGCGTGCGCAGCCCGCTGGCCCGGGCGGACGCGGCGGACCCGGTCTTCGCCCGCACGTCGACCCGGGCGGGGACGGACACCGGGCGGGCGGCCGGGCGGGAACGATCCGCGGGACCCATGGTCACCTCCTGGTCACGGCTGCGGCCCGGGTGGTGGCCAGGGCCGCCACGCCGTCCTTGAAGGCGCGGCCCCGGGCCGCGTAGTCGACGAACTGGTCGAAGCTGGCGGCCGCCGGCGAGAGCAGCACGGTCGCGATCGTGCCCGGAGCGGCCGCCGGGAGCAGCTCGCGGGCGATCGCGTCGGCGCGCGGGAGCGCGACGTCGAGCGTGCCTGCCTCCTCGACGCGCGGCACGCCGGCCGCCCGCAGGAGCGCGGCCAGGTCGGGACCGCTCTCGCCGATCAGGACAGCGGCGGCGGCGTGCGCGGCGGCGACCGGACCGAGGCCCGACAGGTCCACGCCCTTGTCGCGACCGCCGGCGATCAGGACCAGCGGGGGGTCGAAGCTCCGCAGGGCCGCCGCCACGGCGTCGGGCTGCGTCCCCTGCGAGTCGTTGACGAATCGAACCCCGTCGATCTCGGCCACCAGCTCCAGGCGGTGCTCGACGCCCCGGAAGCTCGCGGCCTGGCGCCGGATCGCGTCGGGAGCGACGCCGAAGAGGAGGGCCACGCCAACGGCCGCAAGCAGGTTGGAGACATTGTGGCGGCCCGGCAGGGACAGCTCGCCGAGGGGCAGGATCCGGCCCGCCGGCCCCGCGGCGGCGACGCCTCCGCCCGCGAGCGGCAGGCGCTCGACGCCCGCCGCGACCACCCACCCGTCCACGATGCCGACCCCGCCGGGGATGGGCCGTTCCAGTCGATAGCACACGGTCGGCGTCGCGCCCAGGGCGGCATACGCGCCGACCACCGGGTCGTCGAGGTTGAGGACGAGGGCGCCGTCGGGATCGACGAGCTCGGCCAGGCGACGCTTCACGCGCCGATAGGCCTCGAGCGAGCCGTGGCGATCGAGGTGATCCGCGGTGACGTTCGTGTAGGCGGCCACCGTCGTGCCACGGGTGAGGCTCGGGAGCTGCAGCTCGGAGATCTCGTCCACGACCCGGTCGGCGGACGCCAGCTCGAGGAGGTGGTCGATCAGGGGCGTGCCGATGTTCCCCCCGAGGACGACGCGGTGGCCAGGGTCGCCGGCGAGGAGATGTGCGGCGAGCGACGACGTCGTGGTCTTGCCCTTCGTTCCCGTCACCCCGACCGTCGGCGCCGGGCAGAGGCGCAGGAAGAGGTCGGGCTCCGAGACGAGCGCCGGCGCGCCCGCCCCGCCGGCGGCGGCCCGGGCCGCAAGCGCATCCAGGGCCGCCCGCAGGCGCGGCTCGGTCGTGGGGAATCCCGGCGTGATCGAGGGGCTGAACGCAACCAGCGCCGCACCGGCCCAGGTCGAGGATGGCTCGACCTCGGGACCGCAGGCAAGGGTTACCGGGCGACCTTCGAGGGCCGCCACCGCAGCGGCCAGGTCGCCGACGGGCTTGCCGTCGTAGACGGTGACGCGGGCGCCGGCGTCGACGAGGAAGCGGGCCAGGGCGGCGCCGGTGCGGGCCAGGCCGAGGACCGTCGCCGGCACGTTGCGCAGCGCCCCCGCGCGGACTCCCGCGAGCGTGAGGTGGTCGAGGTCGAGGCGGGCGTCGGTGCTCATTCGAGCCGCTGCAGGGTCGCCAGGAAGAGGGTGATCCCCAGGAGCCCGGACAGCGCGCCCACGATCCAGAAGCGCAGGGTGATCTTCGTCTCGGGCCAGCCACCGAGCTCGAAATGGTGGTGGAGGGGCGACATCCGGAAGATCCGCCTGCCCCCGCTGGCCTTGAAGTAGCCGATCTGCAGGATCACCGAGACCGTCTCGATGACGAACACGAGCCCGATCAGCGGCAGGATCAGGATCTGCCCGGTGATCAGGGCGATGACCGCGAGCACCGCTCCCATCGAGAGCGAGCCGGCGTCCCCCATGAAGACCTGGGCGGGATGGGCGTTGAACCACAGGAATCCGAGGAGGGACCCGATCAGGAGGGCGCAGAGGATCGCGAGGTGCGGCTGGGCGGGGAGGTTCAGGAGAGCGATCACGAGGAAGGCGACGAACGAGAAGATGAGGGTCCCGCCGGCCAGGCCGTCCAGCCCGTCCGTCAGGTTGACGCCGTTGCTCATGGCGACGATGGCGAATGCGGCGAAGGCGATGTAGACCCAGGGGTGGATCGAGACGGCCCCGACGAAGGGCACCGCGACCGCGACGATGTCGTAGGTGTCCTGGATCTGCCAGGCCGCGAAGAGGGCGACAGCGACCTGCCACAGGAGCTTCTGGCGGGCGCGGATGCCGTCGCCGGTGCGGGCGTTGAGCCAGTCGTCGGCGAGGCCGAGCCCGCCGACCAGGGCCAGGGTCGCCAGCGGGGCGAAGGTCGAGGCGTCGACCAGGCCGAACAGCAGCGCGAGCGCGATCACCACTCCCAGGAGGAGCGCCCCGCCCGCGGTGGGCGTGCCCGCCTTCGCCAGGTGGCCCTCTGGACCCTCGATCCGGATCTGCTTGGCGAAGCCGCCCCAGCGAATGAGCCGGATGAAGGCCGGCATCGTGATCACCACGATCGCGAACGCCAGCAGCATCCCCTGGATCAGCTCGACGGTCACCGGGGGCCGTCCGCCGGCGCCGGGACGCCCGCGCGGAGAGCATCGACCAGGGATTCCAGGGCGGCCCCGCGCGAGGCCTTGACGAGAACGGCGTCGCCTGCCCGCAGGATCACGTGCAGGATCGCGAGCGCCGCTTCGCGGTCGGCGGCAACGTGGATGCGGCCGGGATCGAGGCCCGCGTCCTCGGCTCCGGCGGCGATCCCGGCCGCCGGCTCGCCGACCACGACGAGCTCGGCCACGATGCGAGCCGCGGCGGCGCCGACCTCGCGGTGCCCGGCAGCATGGGCGGGGCCCAGCTCGAGCATCTCGCCCAGCACGGCGACCGGTCGTCCGGCGAGGCTGGCGAGGACCTCCAGCGCCGCCACCATCGCCGGCGGCGAGGCGTTATAGGTGTCGTCGAGGATGGTGAGGCCGGGGGCCTCCACGAGGACGCCCCGGTGGGCCGAGGCCCGCCCCCACGGCGTCGCGAGCCCGCTCACGATTGCCTCGTCCCCAACCCCCGCGACCAGGGCGGCAGCGACTGCGGCCAGCGCGTTGTGGACGCTGTGGCGGCCCAGGGCGTCGATCGCGGCCGGGAACCGGGCAGCGCGCGGCGCGCCGGCCACCACCTCGAAGGCCATGCCCGCCGGTCCGCGTGACACGACCCCCCGGGCGGTGACGTCGGCTCCCGGATCCAGGCCATAGGTGATGACTCGGGCGCGCGTGCGCGACCCGAACCGGCGTACTCGCTCGTCGTCGTGGTTGAGGATCGCCGTGCCGTCGGCCGGGAGTGCCTCGACGAGCTCGGCCTTGGCGTCCTCGATGGCCTCGATCGATCCGGCCCGCTCGAGGTGCACGGGGGCGACCGCGGTGACGATCCCGACCGATGGCCGGCCGAGCGCGGCCAGGGCCGCGATCTCGCCTCCCACGTACATGCCCATCTCGAGCACCGCGGCCCGGTGGTGTCGATCGAGGCGCAGGAGCGTGAGCGGCAGGCCGACCTCGTTGTTCTGGTTGCCCTCGCTCTTCAGGGTCGGCATCGCGGCCCCGAGGACGGCGGCCGTCGCGTCCTTCGTGGACGTCTTGGCCAGGCTGCCCGTGACCCCCACCACGAGGGGCGCGAAGCGCGCCCGCCAGGCCGCGGCCACCTGGTGCAGGCCGGTCAGGGCGTTGTCGACCCGGACGACCGTCACGTCGCCCAGCGCCTCGAGCGCGCCGCGTTCGACGGTGGCGCTGACGAGCAGCGCCCCTGCGCCGGCGGCGACCGCGGCGCCCAGGTAGCGGTGACCGTCGGTCCGCTCACCGGGGAGGGCCACGAACAGGCAGCCGGGGGTGACGAGCCGCGAGTCCACGGCGCCGCCGCGAATCGGTCGAGCGGAGCGGCGAAGCAGCGTGCCCCCCGTGGCCGCGACGATGTCGTCGGCGGTGAGGGGGGCCGCGGGCGACGGGTCGGCGTCGTCCCGCGTGGCCGGCACGGTCGTCACGGCCGGGAGTGTCGCACAGGCCGGGCTCACGGGGCCGCGGGACTGGGAGAGGCAGTCGCGCTCGGCGGTGCCGGGGCGATGTCGAGGTTCGCCATGGCGTCGGTGGCGATGCGCCGGAACAGCTCGAACGACTCGACCGGCATCTCGATGTCACCGATCCTCTGGACCGTCGGCTTGCCCTCCTCGATGCGGACGGCGACCACCGCGTCCGGGCGCGAGCGGCCGACGAAGCCGATGAACGAGTAGTTGAAGACGCCGGCCTTCCAGCGCCGCTTCGCCGCATCCCAGATCTGGGCCGTCCCGGTCTTGCCGCCGACGACGTAGCCCGGGATGAGGGTGCGGTCGTGGTAGAACGGCACCGCCATCGGCACCCGGCGCAGGATCCTGACCAGGTCGGCCGAAAGGGTCGGCGTCAGCACGCGGCCCCGGTCGCCAGCGGGCACGTCGGTGCTGCCGACGCGCTCGACCACGTGCGGGTTGGGGAGGATGCCGCCGTTGACCATCGCGCTGTAGGACGTCGCCAGCTGAAGGAGCGTTACGGCCACCCCCTGGCCGAACGAGCCGTTGGCGACGTCGATCTGGCGGTAGGCGACGCGGGCCGGGTCGCGCACGATGCCGCCGACCTCGCCGGCAAGGTCGATCCCCGTCGGGGCGCCGAAGCCGAGCCGGGTCCACGACCGGTACAGGACCCGGGCGGCCGCCTGCGGCGTCGCGCCGAGCGTGAGCGCCACCTTGCTCATGACCACGTTTCGCGACCAGGCCACCGCGTCCTGGAACGTGAGCCGGCCCTTGGAGCCCCTGTCGGCGTTGGTGACGAAGGCCTTGCCGCCGTCGAGCCGGAGGATTGCCTGGTCGCGCACGGCGGACGTCCGGGTGACGGCGCCGGCCTCGATGCTGGCGGCGGCGGTGACCATCTTGAAGACGGACCCCGGCTCGTAGACCGCCGAGATGACCGGGTCCAGGAACCGGCCCGGGCTCGCCGCGGCGATCGCCTGGTAGTCGTTCGCGTCATAGGCGGGGTAGGTCGCCTCGGCGAGGATCTCGCCGCTTGCCGGATCCATCACGACTCCCGAGACGCTCTTCGCCCGGTCCGCGACCCAGGCCGCGTAGACCTCGTGCTCGAGGGCGAGCTGGAGGCTGGCGTCGATCGTGAGGGTGAGGTCGGCGCCGGGGCTGCCGGCCTCGAGCACCTCGGCCGTCTCGAGGTTCGGCTGGCTCGACGCATCGCGCTCCGCGAGCAGCACCTGGGGCGAGCCACCGAGGGCCTCCTGCCAGCGCCCCTCGATTCCGTACTGACCCTTGCCGTCGCGGTTCACGAAGCCGAGCAGGTGGGCGGCGAGCGTCGTCTTCGGGGCGCCGCCGTCGAGCGGATAGACCCGCACGGCCTCCGGCTCCAGGCGCACCTGCGAGAGGACGTGGGCGGCGAGCGCGTCGCGGACGGTCTGCGACTGCCAGGTGGTGAGCCCGTGGGCAAGGACCGCGTACGCCTGGCCGGACTCGAGCTTCTGGCGCAGGGCCGTCGCCTCGCTGCCGCCCAGGCCCAGGATCCCGACCAGCGTCCTGATCACGTTCTCCCGCTGCTCGAGCTCGGCGGCGGACCGGCCCGGGAGCTGGGCCGGGAAGGCAGCCAGGCGGTCGCGGCTGATCGACGTTGCCAGGGCCACGGTCCCGCTGCGGTCGTAGATCGTGCCCCGGACAGCCGGGACCTCGGTCCGCGTGACCACCTGCTCGCGGGCCTGGGCCACGAGCCAGTCATGCCGGGCGAGCTGCCAGTAGCCCAGGCGCAGGACGCAGGCCGCCCCGACGACGAGGAGGGCCGCCAGGAGCAGGAGCGTCCGGGGGCGGCTGTCGGTCCGGCCGAGCATGAAGTCAGCGGGCCGGGACGATGAGGGGATCGACGAGCTGGCCGAGGCCGGCGTCGAGCGCCTGCTTGCGCACCGCCGGCTCGCGACCGAGCCGGTAGAGGTCGAGGCGGATCTGCTGCTGCTCGTCCACGAGGATCGTGCGCTCGACGCCGAGCTGGTCCCGCTCGACCTGGTTCGCCGAGACGCGGACGGTCTGCACCAGCGACACGAAGCCCAGGGCGAAGGCCACCACGATGCAGGCGACGAGGATCCCGGTCCGGCTCGAGCGGCGGCGCGCCCTGCTGGCCGTTTCGCCCCGCACCCGCCTGCGCGGCATCCCGCCGCCGGGCTCGCGCGTCAGCTCGCGGCCGCGCGCCGGCCCGCGTCGCCCGAGGAGCCCCGCCCGCGGTCCAGCCCCCGCGTATCCCGCCACTACTCCAACCCGACCCACGCCGTGCCATGGCGCTGGGACCGCAGCTCCAGGGCCGAGCCGACGGCCGGCGCGAAGGCCTCTTCGACGACGTCGCGCTCGAGGTCGTCGGCCTTCCATTCGCGATCGTGGCGCTCGCGGACCTCGTGCTGACGACGTCCGTAGGTGCGACGCCGGCTCGCCTGGTGGCGCTTGCTCATCGTCCGGGCCCTCCCTGGCGCGGGGCGCGGCTCATGCGGCGAGCCGCTCGGCAGTCCGGAGCCGGGCGCTCCGGGCACGGGGATTGGCGGCGACCTCGGCCTCCGTGGGCACCAGCGGCTGGGAGCCGATGGGGCGGAGGCGCGGCACCCGGCCGCACACGCAGACGGGGAAGCTCGGGGGACAGGTGCAGCCGCGGCGCTCGGCGGCGACGAAGCGCTTCACGAGCCGGTCCTCGAGCGAGTGGTAGGCGAGAACGACGAGGCGACCGCCCGGCCGCAGGAGCTCGAGCGACGCCTCGAGGGCGGCCTGCAGGGCCTCGAGCTCGTCGTTGACCGCGATCCGGACGGCCTGGAAGACGCGCGTGGCCGGATGGAGGCGGCCGCGGGGCCCCGGACGCCGCGGCACGACGCGTTCCACGAGGCCGGCAAGCTCTTCGGCCGTTGCGATCGGCGCGTCGCGCCGGGCCTCGACGATCGCCCGCGCGATGCGTCGCGCATGCGGCTCTTCGCCATAGCGCCGGAACAGGTCGACGAGGGCGGCCTCGTCGAGGCGCCGGAGCAGCGCCGAGGCGGCCTCGCCCCGCGACGGATCAAAGCGCATGTCGAGCGGACCGCCGGCGCGGAACCCGAACCCGCGACCGGCGTCGGCCAGCTGGAACGAGCTCAGGCCGAGGTCCAGCAGGATCCCGTCGACGGCGCCAAATCCGGCCGCCGGCGCGACCTCCCCGAGCGACCGGAAGTTCACCTGGCGCAGCACCAGGCGGTCGCCGAACCGGGCGAGCCGCTCCCCCACCCGCGCGATCGCGGCGGGATCGGCGTCGAGCCCGAGGACGCGCCCGTCCGGGCTGGCGGCTTCCAGGATCCGCTCGGTGTGCCCACCGCCACCGATGGTGCAATCGACATGGAGGCTGCCGGGGCGCGGGGCGAGCATCGTGATGACCTCCTCCGCGAGCACCGGCTGGTGCCCTTGCTGCATGCCAACTCCACCATCGACGTGCGGATCCCGGACGGATCCTGGAAGCGCATGTAGTGCCGCTAGATGCCCAAACCCGAGAAGTGGCGCGCCAGCTCGTCCGGGTCCTCGAGCGCCTTCCGGTAGTCGTCCCAGCCGGCCGGCGTCCAGATCTCCGCGTGGTCGAGCGAGCCCACGATCACTGCTTCGCTGCCCAGCCCCGACGCCTCGCGCAGGTAGGACGGCAGGACGAAGCGTCCCTGGGCGTCCCACAGCACCTCGACGGCATTGGCGAACACGAAGCGACTGAACAGGCGGGCACCCGCGTTCTCCACGGTCGGGAGCGCCGCGACCTTCGCGGCGAGGCGCTCCCACTCCGCGCGTGGCCAGATGGCGAGACAGGAGTCCATCCAGCGGGAGACGAACGCTCCGCTGTCGAGCTGCGCTCGGAACTTCGCGGGGACGGCGAGCCGCCCCTTCGCGTCCACCGAGTGCCGGTACTCGCCGGTGAACACCAGTCCGGGATCCTTCTGGTCCGCCCCGGGGCCGGCGTGGGTCCCTCCACCTGCCGCTCCGGAATCACCACTTGGCACCACTCAGTGCCACTGGGATGGGATGATACACCGCCGCCCCCGGCCGTCAATGACGAATCCGGCGGGCGCGACGTCGGGGGAACGGGCGCTCGCGCCCTGCCGGCCTGGACGGAGTCCGGTGGCACCGGCCCGGACCCCGCAGTACCTTCTGCGCCTTGCGTGCCATTGCCACCCGGTGCTAGGCTGCGCCGCCCAACGTTCCCACCACCTGCCCCGAGGATGTCCGGCCAGATGGCCCTCGCCGAGCCGATCGTCGCGCCCACCACGGAGGCCTACCTGGCCGCGCCGCGGATCAAGCGCTGCACGTTCCGCCGGGTGACAGCCGTGGACCGGCTCCGCGAGCGGATCTACGACGTGGACTGCCTCTTCCCGGACCGCGCCCTGCCGATGCCCCTCGGCGACATGGAGGGCGCCTTCCCCATCTGCAACGCCTGCACGGCGGCGGGGATCTTCCGGGCCGACGAGGACTGACCCGCCCCGGGCACGGGCCGCGTCAGCGAGGCGGCCTGTACGCCGGGTTCTGTGCCGCGCCCCGCGGGGATGCGGCGACGGTCATCCATCTGGGCCGCCGGTTGCCCGACGGCTCGTGCGGCCGACCCGAGAGCTCCGACGGCGCGCCGGTGTCCCGGCAAGCCGGGACGCGCTCTCCTATTTGGCCTTGCTCCGGGTAGAGCTTGCCGCGTTTCACCCCGCCGTCGGTCACCCGGCGGCGGACTCGTCTCTGTGGCGCTGGTCCTCGCCTCGCGGCGGACGGGCGTTACCCGCTACCCTGCGCCGTGGAGCCCGGACGTTCCTCACCGCGCCGGTTGCCCGGCACCGCGCGACCGTCCAGCCGCCTCGCTGACCAGGGGATTCTACTGCCCCGCCGTCATCGAGCCCGCGAGAAGCTCCCCCACGACGGCCGCGATGGCTCGCCCGAGGGTCTCGTGCGCGCTCGCGTCGAGGTGGACACCATCCGCGGGATCGGCCGTGACCAGCGCGCCCGCATCCAGGAACGCTGCGCCCGACTGGGCCGCGGCCGCGCGGTAGAAGGTCGCCAGGCGCAGCGACGTCTCGCGGCCGGCCGCGTAGCCCCACAGCTCCGAGAGGGTCGTGAGGGTTCCGAGCGGCACCGGCGCGACGAGCAGCACGGCGGGGGGCATCCCGGCGGGCCCGGACAGGCTCTCCCGGGCCAGCTCGACCAGGCTGCCCGCGCCGGAGGCGATCTCGGCGGACCCGAGGCGGTAATAGGCCTTGAGATCGTTCGTTCCCAGCATGATCACGACCACGGACACCGGGGCATGCGAGCGGAGGCACGGGAGCAGGTAGGCCCGCCCGTTGCGCCCGGCCCCGAATGGATCGTCCCAGATCGTCGTCCTGCCGCCGAGCCCCTCCTCGATGACGCGGGCGCGCCCGGCCAGGTCGCCGGCCACGACCCCCGGCCAGCGGACGTCGCCCGGGAAGCGCTCGAGCGTCGCCCCGTTGAAGCCGTGGGTGTTCGAATCGCCGAAACAGACCACGGTCGGCAGGTCAGCCATGCGTCTCTCCTCAGCGTGCGATGCGCAGCTCGAGCCCGTCGACCGCGACCTCGACCCCGGCCGGCAGCCGGCGGGCGAGGACCCCGTGGCGCAGCTCGTGGTCCAGGTGGGTCAGGAAGGTACGGCGGGGTGCCAGCTCGGCCACCACCGCGAGCGCCTCCTCGACCGTCTGATGGCGGGGGTGGGGCACGTCGCGAACCGCGTTCAGGACAAGCACGTCCAGGTCGCGCAGCAGGGCCAGCGACGGCGGCTCGATGCGATGGACGTCCGGCACGTACCCGAAGCCACCGGTCCGGTAGCCGAGCGTGGGCAGGTCGCCATGGATGACCGGCACCGGGACGAAGCGCCGGCCGGCGATCTCGAAGGGCCCGGCCACCGTCACCGGTCGCAGCATCGGGATCCCGCGAAAGCGGGCCTGGCCGGGCTCGAAGGCATAGGCGAACCGGCGCAGCACGACGTCGAGCGTCTCCGCTCCCCCGTACACCGGCAGGTAGTCGGCGGCGATCTCGTTGAAGCGGCGAAGGTCGTCGAGCCCCCCGATCGAGTCCTGGTGGTCGTGGGTGAGCAGGACGGCATCGAGCCGGTCGAGGTCGGCGGCGAGGGCCTGGGCCCGGAAGTCCGGGCCGCAGTCGATCACGATCCGGCGGGCACCCCAGGCCAGGAGGGCCGAGGCGCGCAGGCGGCGATCGCGTGGATCGTCGGAGGTGCAGGTGGCGCAGTCGCAGGCGATGCGGGGCAGGCCCAGGCTGGTGCCCGAGCCGAGGATGCGCACGCGGAGCTCGCCGGCCTCGGACCCGGGGTCGCCCGGGTCGAAGCCCGGCTCGAGCCCGAGCGGCAGCTGGTCGCGGGCGATCGCCCGGGTCGTTCGCGCCGGCTCGGGAGCGGGCAGCGCCGACGAACCGTCAACGCCCTCGGGCGCGTCGGGCAGGCGGGCCGGCGCCTCGGACCGGATGCCTTCCCCCGGGCGGCGCACGACGACGGCCGGGCCACCCGCAGCCACTCGGTCGAGAGCCTCGTTGGCCAGCGCGTCGGCGGCCCGGTTCTCGCTGCGCGGGACGTGGCGAGCGCTCCACCGCCGGAATCGGCCCAGGCGCGCCAGGGCCTCGGCGTGGAGCGGGGCCAGCTTGGCATCCTTCACCCGCCACCGTCCGCGAAGCTGCTCGACGATGAGCATCGAATCGAGGAGGAGCGACACCTCTTCCGCGCCGAGCTCCTCGGCCAGGGCGAGCGCCCGCAGGAGGCCCGTGTACTCGGCGACGTTGTTCGTCTGGCGCCCCAGCGCCTCGGACACGGTCGCGATCGGCGGCGCGTCCGGGCGCTCGGCGCCGGGAGCGTCCGCGTCGATGAGCGCCGCGCCGCACGCCGCGGGCCCCGGATTGCCGCGCGCGGCGCCGTCCGTGCGGATGATGAGCCGCCGGGCGCCCCTGCCGCTCAGACGGAGCGCTCCACGATGGCCCGCGAGACCTCGAGGATGGCCCGCGTGATGTTGATGTCGCGCGGACACGCGTCGACGCAGTTGAAGATCGTCCGGCAGCGCCAGACCCCGTCCTTGTCGGCCAGGATCTCGAGGCGCTCGTCGGCGGCCTCGTCGCGGCTGTCGAAGATGAAGCGATGGGCATTGACGATCGCGGCCGGCCCCACGTAGGACGGCTGCGCCCAGAACGACGGGCAGGAGGTCGTGCAGGCGGCGCACAGGATGCATTTCGTCGTGTCGTCGTAGCGGGCCCGGTCCGCGGCACTCTGCAGGCGCTCTCGCGTTGGGGCCGGCGACTCGTTCACCAGGAAGGGCATGGCGCTCCGGTACTTGCCGAAGAACCCCTCCATGTCCACGACGAGATCCTTCACGACCGGCAGGCCCGCCAGGGGCGCGACGCTGATCTTGCGGCCCAGCTGATCGACCCGGATCTTGCAGGCGAGGCGATTGCGCCCGTTGATGAGCATCGCGTCCGAGCCGCAGATTCCGTGGCCGCAGGACCGCCGGAACGTGAGCGTCTCGTCGATCTCGGCCTTGACGAGGTGGAGGAGGCTGAGCACCCGGTCCATCGGCTGCGATTCGACCGCGTAGCGCTCCCAGTGGGGCGCGGCATCGCGCTCGGGATCGAAGCGGAGGATCCGGAGGTCGACCTGCATGCGCTGCGCTCCCGGCTCAGTAGGTCCGCGGCTTCGGTTCGAAGCGGGTCACGGTCACCGGCTTGTAACGGAGCTTCGGACCGGCCTCGCCCCTGTAGGCGAGCGTGTGCTTCAGCCAGTGGGCGTCGTCGCGCTCCGGGTAGTCGTCGCGCGAGTGGGCCCCACGGCTCTCGGTGCGGGCGAGCGCCGACGTTGCCATCGCCTCCGCGTTGTCGAGGAGGTAGCCGAGCTCCCGCGCCTCCAGGAGGTCGGTGTTGTAGACGGTCCCGGCGTCGCGGACCCGGACGCGCCCGTAGCGCTCGCGGATCTCGGCCACGCCCGCGACCGCCGCCCGCATCATCGGCTCGGTCCGGAAGACGCCCACGTTGTCCATCATGAGGGTGGCCAGCTCGGCCTTGAGCGCGACGGGGCTCTCGCCCTCGCTGCGAGCGCGGAGCGTCTCGATCTCCGCGTGGACGGGAGCCTCGGCGTCGGCGGCGACCGCGGGCATCTCGGTGGCCCGGCAGTAGGCCGCCATCGCCAGGCCGGCCCGCCGACCGAACACGAGGAGGTCGACGAGCGAGTTCGTGCCGAGGCGGTTGGCCCCGTGCACGGAGACGCAGGCGGCCTCGCCGGCCGCGAAGAGGCCCGCGACCGCATTGTTGCGCTCGTCGCGGATGACGCGGGTCTGCAGGTCGGTCGGCACGCCGCCCATCGCGTAATGGGCCGTGGGCTGCGTCGGGACCGGCTCGGTCAGCGGCTCGACCCCGAGGTAGACCCGGGCGAAGTCGGTGATGTCGGGGAGCTTCTCCTCGATGACCTGGCGCCCGAGATGGCGGACGTCCAGGAGCACGTAGTCGCCGTTCGGGCCGGCCCCCTTGCCGGCCTTGACCTCGAGATAGATCGCCCGGCTGACCATGTCGCGCGGGGCCAGCTCCATGAGGTTCGGCGCGTACCGGCTCATGAACCGCTCGCCGTCCTTGTTCAGGAGGTAGCCGCCCTCGCCGCGGGCCGCCTCCGAGAGGAGGATGCCCAGCCCGTAGATGCCGGTCGGGTGGAACTGGTAGAACTCCATGTCCTGGAGCGGGATCCCGTGGCGGTAGGCGAGGGCCATGCCATCCCCGGTCAGGGAGTAGGCATTCGAGGTGATCCGGAACATCCGGCCGTTGCCGCCCGTCGCCAGCAGGACGGCCTTGGCCCGGAAGGTGTGCAGCTCGCCGTCGGCGATCCGGTAGCCGATCACGCCGGCCGCGCGCCCGCCGTCGCCACCATCGCCGCCCTCGAAGAGCAGGTCGACGACGTGGTACTCGTCGTAGAACCTCACCCCGGCCTTGATGCAGTTCTGGTACAGGGTCTGCAGGATCATGTGGCCGGTGCGGTCGGCGGCGAAGCAGGCGCGCTTGACGGGCCCCTCCCCGAAGTTGCGGGTGTGGCCGCCGAACCGGCGCTGGTCGATCTTCCCCTCGGGCGTGCGGTTGAAGGGCAGGCCCATGTGCTCGAGCTCGATGACGGTCTCGATCGCCTCGCGGGCCAGGACCTCGGCGGCGTCCTGGTCGACGAGGTAGTCGCCGCCCTTCACCGTGTCGAACATGTGCCACTCCCAGTGGTCCTCCTCGAGGTTCCCCAGGGAGGCGCAGACGCCGCCCTGGGCGGCACCCGTGTGGGAGCGGGTCGGATAGAGCTTGGTCAGGACGCCCGTGGAGACGCCGGCCTTGGCGAGCTCGAGGGCCGCCCACAGGCCGGCGCCGCCGGCGCCGACGACGAGGGCCTCGTGATCGATCTGCATCGCCGGCCTACGAGACCGGGAACGGGAGGACGGCGACGGCCATCGTCCCCATCGCGAAGAGGACCAGGGCCAGCAGGTAGAGGCCCATCGTCAGCCCGCTGCGGAGGCCGCCGCGGGTGTAGTCGCCGACGACCGTCCGCACGCCCATGAAGCTGTGGAAGATGACGAGCGTGAGCATCAGCCAGTCCACGGTCCGCCACAGGAGGCTGCTCCAGCGCGCGTCGAGGATCCAGCTCGCCTCCTGCTTGGTCACGTCGAACACGAAGTGGGTGATGCTGAAGTGGGCCAGGGCGAGCACGAAGAGCCCGAGGCCCGAGAGCCGGATCAGGTACCAGATCGCGAGCTCCCAGCCGCCGCCTCCGGGCTTCGCCCGTCCGGACCGGGTGGTCCGCACGCCCCCGCTCATACCGGCGCCCCGTTCCAGATCGGGTTCAGGATGATGTAGGCGCCGGGAATCCCGACGACGAAGAAGATCACCCAGCAGGCGTACCAGAGCTGCTTGTGCCAGACGGTCGTCGACGGCCAGAAGTCCATGACGATGATCCGCAGGCCGTTGAGGGCGTGATACAGGAGCCCCGCGCCCACCAGCGTCTCGCCGAGCCGTCCGACCGGGCTGGCGTAGAGCTTGAGGACGTCGTTGTAGAGGCCGGGGTTGGCGCCGACGAGCCAGATGTCGAGGACGTGGAGGAGGATGAAGACCCAGATCGCGACGCCCGAGATGCGGTGGAAGGCCCACGCCAGCATTCCCTCGCCACCGCGGTACTGCAGGTATCGCACCGGGAGACTCGCCTCCTGGCCGGCGCGCCCCGCGGGCGCCGGCGGTTGTCCGCTGCGCGGCACGCCCGCACCGGGGCGGCGCCGCCGTTCCTCTGTCGCCGTCGGGCTCGACCGGCGAGTGCCCAATTGTAGCCGCCGGTGCTCCGGCCGGGCGGGCCCTCCGGCCTCCGGGCCACGGGCCGAACCGCCTGCCGGCGACCCCTCGACGGGACGTCCCGGCGGCGCGGTACCATCGTCCGCGGCCCGCGGCCAGCCGCCCGACCAGCCGGCGGCCTCCGTCGCCCGGCTTGCGGGCCCTCCGCGCCACGACCCGCCACAGGAGCCGCCCGTGAAGATCCAGGAAGCCGACGCCAAGACGCTGCTCCTCGCGGCCGGGCTGCCCGTCCCGCCCTGGGCGGTGGCCCGGACCCCGGCCGAGGCGCGGGCCGCCGCCGAGCGGTTCCTCGCGGACGGCGCCGGCCGCGTGGTGATCAAGGCCCAGGTGCTCGTCGGCGGCCGCGGCAAGGCCGGCGGCGTCAAGCTGGCCGGCTCGCCGCGGGAGGCGGAGGAGGTCGCGTCCCGGATCCTGGGCATGGACATCAAGGGGATCACGGTCCGCAAGGTCCTCGTCGGCCCGGCGGCCGTGATCGTGAAGGAGTTCTATCTCGGGGCCATCCTGGACCGGGCGAGCCGGCGGATCGTCGTCATGGCCTCGGCCGAGGGCGGCGTCGAGATCGAGGAGGTCGCGAAGGCGACGCCGGAGGCGATCCACCGAGTCGCGGCCCACCCGCTCCTGGGCCTGCTCGACTACCAGGCGCGCGAGCTGGCGTTCGCCGTCGGCCTGGCCGGGCCGCACCTGCGGGACTTCGTGAAGATCGCCCGGGGCCTGGTGGCGACCATGAAGGTCAACGACGCCGATCTCGTCGAGGTCAACCCGCTGGCGATCATCCGCGAGAGCGGCCGCGAGGGCCACGTGGAGCGCCTCGCCTGCCTCGACGCCAAGGTGACCCTGGACGACTCGGCCCTCCCCCGCCATCCCGACCTCGAGAAGCTGCGTGACCTCGACGAGGAGGATCCGGCGGACTCCGAGGCCCGCCACTACGACATCAGCTTCATCCACCTCGACGGATCGATCGGCTGCATGGTCAACGGCGCGGGCCTGGCGATGACCACCATGGACCTCGTCAAGCGGGCCGGTGGCGAGCCCGCCAACTTCCTCGACATCGGCGGCGGGGCCAAGGCCGACCGGGTGGCGGCGGCGATGCGCCTGATCCTCGCCGACCCGAAGGTCGAGGCGATCCTCGTCAACATCTTCGGCGGCATCACCCGTGGCGACGAGGTGGCCCGCGGGCTCATCGACGCCCGCAGCCGCCAGGAGCGGGAGGTGCCGATGGTCGTGCGGATCGTGGGCACGAATGCCGAGGAGGCCGGGCGGCTCCTTGAGGAGGCGCGCTTCGAGACGGCCGCGTCCCTCGACGAGGCGGCGGCCAAGGCCGTTGCGGCCGCGCGGGCCGCCGGAGGTGCCGCGTGAGCATCCTCATCGGCCGCGACACGCGGCTCGTCGTGCACGGCATCACCGGCCGCGAGGGCGAGTTCCACTCCCGCCAGATGCTCGAGTACGGCACCAGCATCGTGGCCGGCATGACGCCCGGCAAGGGCGGGCTGCACGCCCTCGACAACCGGGTCCCCGTCTTCGACACGATCGCCGAGGCGGTCGCCGAGACCGGAGCCAACACGTCCTGCATCTTCGTGCCCGCGGCCGGGGCGCCCGACTCGATCATGGAGGCGGTCGGCGCGGGCCTCTCGACGATCTTCTGCATCACCGAGGGGATCCCGGCCCTCGACATGCTGCCCGTCGTCGAGGTGGTGCGGGCCGCGGGCGCGCGCCTCATCGGGCCGAACTGTCCCGGCGCCACGTCACCGGGCCGGGCCAAGGTCGGGATCATCCCGGGCTCGATCCATCGCGAGGGAACGGTCGGCGTCGTCTCCCGCTCCGGCACCCTCACCTACGAGGCGGTGCAGGCGATGACGGACGCCGGGATCGGCCAGAGCACCTGCGTCGGCATCGGCGGCGATCCGATCATCGGCACGACCTTCCTCGACATCCTCAAGCTGTTCGCGGCCGATCCCGAGACCGAGGCGATCGTCCTCATCGGCGAGATCGGCGGAGCGGCGGAGGAGGAGGCGGCCGCCTGGGCGGCGGAGAACCTGAAAGGGGTGCCGATGGCCGCGTTCATCGCCGGCCGTACGGCGCCCGAGGGGAAGCGCATGGGCCACGCCGGGGCGATCATCTCCGGCGGCCGCGGAACGGCGGCGGAGAAGGTGGCGGCCCTCGAGGCAGCCGGCATCCGGGTCGCCACGTCGCCGACCGAGCTCCCGGCCCTGCTGCGCGAGGCGGGCTACCGGGGATGAGCGGCAGCGGGTCGGACGGCCCCGAGACCCCGGCGGGTCCCGGGCAGCCGCCGGGTGCCGCCGCCGATCGCACGGGCCGGGCGATCCGCGACAACAACCTCCTGTGGGACGAGTGGACGGCGATCCATGCCGCCTCGTCCTTCTATGACCTCGACGGCTTCAGGCGCGGCGGCGTCCGGCTCGCCGAGTACGAGATCGCCGAGATCGGCGACGTCGCGGGCCGGGACCTGCTCCACCTGCAGTGCCACTTCGGTATCGACACGCTGTCGTGGGCCCGGCTCGGGGCGCGGGTCACCGGGGTCGACTTCAGCATGGCCGGGATCGCGCTCGCCCGCTCGCTGGCACGCGAGCTCGGCTTTGCCGAGGCCCGCTTCGTACGCTCCGAGATCTACGACCTGCCGGCGGTCCTCGAGGGCGACTTCGACGTCGTCTACACCTCGCGCGGCGCGCTCAACTGGCTGCCCGACGTACGGCGCTGGGCAGAGGTCGTGGCCCGTTTCGTCCGGCCGGGCGGCACCTTCTACATCACCGAGCTCCATCCCGTCGCCAACGTGTTCGAGAACGAGGGCGTCGCGCCGGGCGAGCTGCGGCTGGCCTACCCGTACTGGGAGCACGCCGAGCCTCTGACGTTCCCCGTCCACGGCACGTACGCGGACCCGGCGGCCGAGGTGGCGGCTGCGGTCGAGCACGGCTGGGACCATGGCCTCGGCGAGATCGTGACCGCGCTCATCGGGGCCGGGCTCCGGATCGAGAGCCTCCGCGAGTACCCCTTCTCCGCCTGGAAGCTCGACTTCCTGGTCAGGGGCCCGGACGGCCGCTACCGGCTGCCTGCCGACACGCCGGGCGAGCTGCCGCTGTTCTTCTCCCTGCGGGCGACGAAACCCGCACGCTGACGAGCGCGCTCCCTACGTCCCCGGCGCCCGGAAGCCGTGGGGATAGAGCGAGGCCCAGGCCGGACCGCCGGCCGCCTCGATGAGCTCGACCAGCATGCCGTGGCAGCTGCGCGGATGGAGGAAGGCGACCGGCCCCTCCGCTCCCGGGCGGGGAGCCGTGTCGATCAGCTCCACGGAGTCGAGGCCCAACCGAGTCAGAGCGGCGGAGATGTCCGGCACCTCGAAGCACACGTGGTGGAATCCCTCGCCCCGCGAGGCCAGGAAGCGGGCGACGCCGGTCGTCTCGTCGGTCGGCTCGACGAGCTCGACCTTCACCTCGCCGACCGGCAGGAAGGCGATCTTCACGCGGTCCGCGGGAATGGGAACGACCGGGCCGGCCGCCAGGCCGAGGGTGTCCCGGTAGAAGGCGAGGGCGGCGTCGAGCGAGCGCACGACGACGGCGACGTGGTGGACGCGGCCCACGCTGCGGATATGGGTTGGCACGGCCCGGGTGGTCATCGGTCGCCTCCCCTGCGATCGGTCATACGGTCACCAGCTCGCGATGCTCGCCCCACGCTGCCCGCAGGACGTTCGAGATCTCGCCGACCGTGGCGTAGGCCTTGACTGCCTCCACGAGGGCGGGCATGAGGTTCTCGTCCCCGCGGGCGCCCTCGTCGACCCGGCGGAGCGCCGCTGCCCAGGCGGCGGGATCGCGCCCCGCCCGGACACGCCCGAGGGCCTCGATCTGCCGTCGCTCGCCCTCGGGATCGATGCGCAGGGTTGCCGGCGTGCGCACCTCCTCGTCGCGGAAAGCGTTGATGCCGACGACGACATGGTCACCGGTCTCGATCGCCCGCTGCACCCTGTACGCCGCCTCCTGGATCTGGCGCTGCTGGAAGCCCCCTTCGATGGCGGCGAGCGTACCGCCCATGGCCTCGATCTCGTCGAGCAGGCCCTGGGCGCGCGCCTCCAGCTCGTTGGTGAGGGTCTCCACGAAGTAGCTCCCGGCAAGGGGATCGGGCGTCTCGGTGACACCGGCTTCGTGGGCCAGGATCTGCTGGGTGCGGAGCGCGAGCCGGGCGGCCTCGGCGGTCGGCAGCGCGAGCGCCTCGTCGCGGCTGTTCGTATGGAGGCTCTGGGCGCCGCCGAGCACGGCCGCGAGAGCCTGGACCGTGGTCCGAACCACGTTGTTGTCGATCGACTGGGCGGTCAGGGAGCTGCCTGCCGTCTGGACGTGGAAGCGGCACATCATGGAGCGGGGATCGGCAGCGCCGAATCGGTCGCGGACGATGCGTGCCCAGAGCCGGCGAGCCGCCCGGAACTTGGCCACCTCCTCGAAGAGCTCGCTCCAGGCGGCGAAGAAGAACGACAGGCGGCCCGCGAACTGCGTCGACGTCGAGCCCGCGGGCCACGGCGGCCTCGACGTAGGCGATCGCGTCGGCCATCGTGAACGCCAGCTCCTGGGCCGCGGTCGCCCCGGCCTCGCGCATGTGGTAGCCGCTGATGCTGATGGTGTTCCAGCGCGGCAGCTCCTGGGCGCAGAACTCGAAGATGTCGGTCACCAGGCGCATCGACGGGCGAGGCGGGTAGATGTACGTGCCGCGGGCGATGTACTCCTTCAGGATGTCGTTCTGGGTGGTCCCCGACACCCGGACCCGGGGCACGCCCTGGCCCTCGGCGGCCGCCACGTAGAGAGCGAGCAGGATGGCGGCCGTGGCGTTGATCGTCATCGAGGTGCTGACGTCGCCGAGCGGGATCCCGTCGAAGAGGATCTCCATGTCGGCGAGCGAGCAGACGGGAACGCCGACCCGGCCCACCTCGCCCTCGGCCTCCGGCGCGTCGCTGTCGTAGCCCATCTGGGTGGGCAGGTCGAAGGCCACCGAGAGCCCGGTCTGGCCCTGCTGCAGGAGATAGCGGAAACGCTCGTTCGTCTCCGACGCCGTCGCGAAGCCCGCGTACTGGCGCATCGTCCAGAAGCGCCCGCGGTACATCGTGGGCTGCACGCCCCGGGTGAAGGGGTACTCGCCCGGCCGGCCGAGGTCCCGCTCCTCCTCGAGGCTGGCCACGTCGGCCGGGGTGTACAGATCGGCCACCTCGATGTCCGAGGAGGTCCGGAACGCTGCCCGGCGCTCGGGCGTCGCCGCCACGGCCCTGGCCCGCGCGCCGGCGCGCCATCGCGCGCGACCGGGATCGTCCGGGGGCGGAGCGGCGGGCTGGGGATCGTCGGCCATCGCGGGCTCCCGGCTGGTCAGTGGATGACGACCAGGAGGTCGCCAATCTCGATCGTATCGCCCTCGGCCACACCCACGCGCTCCACACTGCCCTCGCGCGGTGCGCGGAGCTCGTTCTGCATCTTCATCGCCTCGACGACGAGGACCTGCTGGCCGGCCTCGACGTCGTCGCCCGCGCGAACCATCACGGCGACGACACGGCCCGGGATGATCGCCCGGATCTCGACCGGGCCACCCAGGGAGGCGACCCCGGCGCTGCGCCGCGCCCGCTCGCGGAGGAGGGCGCGTCGCTCGGGCTCCACCTCGACCTCGAACCGCCACCCCTCGACGACGACCTCGCGGACCTCCAACCCTCGCTGACGATCCCGCCGCACCGGGCCGAACTGAACGTCCGTTCGACGGAGGACGCCCCCATCGGCCTGTTCAAGGCGACCCCGGACGTCGCCGAACCGGCGCAGGCGGGCCGCCGTGGGGACCCCGTCGACGAGCGGGTCCTCGTCGGCGCCGGCCCCGGACGAGCCAGGGCGGAGGGATGGATCCTGGGGCGGGGCAAGGCTGAACCCCGGGTCCCCCTCGAGGCGCGTCGACGGCGCGACCCCCACCCGAATGGCGCGCGGATCATCGTCGGGGCCCGGCGCCGGAGGCTCCCCTCGCCCGGTGGGCCCGGCGATCATCGCCGGCGCCTGGTGGCGGGACGAGCTCATGCCGGCCACCGGTCGATGGCCTGCGAGCGACCGGCCGACCGCCAGGTCTCCCCGTGACCCGCGCCAGCAGCCCCCGGTGCCCCGCTCGGTTCGGTGACCGCCGGTCCGCCGCCCGTGGCCCGGTCGCCGTCGAGGGCCGCCAGGCCCGCGGCCAGCGCGGCGACCCGGACCGCGTCCGCCCGCGCCCGGGGTCCGTCCCAGTGGGAGTCAACCCAGGTTGTCGCGAGCTCGGTCACGTCGATGAAGGCCGGCTCCGCGAGCATCGCCCGGTGGAACGGGAGGGTCGTCTGGATTCCGCCCACCTCGGCCTCGTCGAGGGCCCGCCGCAGTCGGGCCAGCGCGGCCGGGCGATCGCCGGCATGGACGATGAGCTTGGCGATCAGTGGGTCGTACTCGGCCGGGACCCGGACCCCCACCTCCACCGCCGTGTCGACGCGGATCCCGGGACCGGACGGCATGCTCCAGCGGGTGATCGTGCCGGGCGCGGGGGCGAACACCCGGGCGGGATCCTCGGCGGAGATGCGGAGCTCGATCGCGTGGCTCGCCGGCCGCGCGGCCTGCTCGGCCGCAGCCCGGGCCCGCGCGGAGAGCGGCTCGCCCGCCGCCAGCCGGAGCTGCTCCTGGACGATGTCGAGCCCGGCGACCATCTCCGTCACCGGATGCTCGACCTGGAGCCGGGTGTTGACCTCGAGGAACCAGAACTGGCCGTCGCGGTCGTAGAGGAACTCGCAGGTGGCGGCGTTGCGCAGTCCGGCCGCCGTCCCCATTCGCACGGCCATCGCATGGAGGCGGCGGCGATCCGTCTCGGAGAGGCCGGGCGCGGGCGCCTCCTCGATCAGCTTCTGGTGGCGCCGCTGCGTCGAGCAATCACGCTCGCCGATGGCGACCACCGCTCCGTCCGCGTCACCCAGCAGCTGGACCTCGACGTGGCGGGCCGGCATGATCTCGCGCTCGACGTAGACCGATCCATCGCCGAACGCGCTGGCGGCCTCTCGCGAGCCCGCCAGGAGCGCACCGGCCAGCTCATCCTCCGCCACCACGCGCCGCATCCCGCGGCCCCCGCCGCCCGCCGCCGCCTTGACCAGCAGCGGGTACCCGACATCGCGGGCCGTGGCCAGGACGGCGGGCAGCAGGTCGGGTCGATCCACCGAGGCGGGCTCGAGCGTCCCCGGGACGTGGGGAACATCGGCGTCGCGCGCGATCCGGCGCGCGGCCAGCTTGTCGCCGAGGGCGGCAATGACGGCCGGCGGAGGGCCGACCCAGGCGAGGCCGGCTTCCTCCACCGCCCGGGCGAACGCCTCGCGCTCGGACAGGAAGCCGTAGCCCGGGTGAATCGCCTCGGCCCCGCTGGCGACGGCCGCTGCCACGATCGCATCGACGCGCAGGTAGCTCTCGGCGGGCGATGACGGCCCGAGCCGAACCGCCACGTCTGCGGTTCGCACGTGGGCCGCCGTTGCGTCCGCGTCGGAGTAGACCGCGACCGCCTCCATGCCCATCTCGTGACACGCGCGGACGATGCGCAGGGCGATCTCGCCCCGGTTGGCGACGAGCACCCGCCTGAACGGCGGGGTCAACCAGTGCCTCCGCGCCGGGCAGTTCCGCGGGCGTGGCGTCTTTGCGCAAAGACGCAGTGGTGCCCCGGCTCGCCACGGTGCCTCACAGGGGGATGTTCCCGTGCTTCTTGCGGGGATTGGACTCGCGCTTGTCGGCGAGCATCTCGAGCGACCCGATCAGGCGGGGTCGAGTCTCGGATGGCAGGATCACGTCGTCGATCCAGCCGCGCGCCGCGGCCACATAGGGATGGTTGAAGTTCGCCTCGTACTCCGCCACGAGGCGCGCGCGCTCGGCGAGCGGGTCCGTCGCCTTGGCGATCTCCTCCTTGAAGATGATGTTCACTGCGCCCTCGGCGCCCATCACCGCGATCTCGGCCGTCGGCCAGGCGTAGTTGATGTCCCCACGGACATGCTTCGAGGACATCACGTCGTACGCTCCCCCGTAGGCCTTCCTGGTGATGACGGAGACCTTCGGGACCGTGGCCTCGCAATAGGCGTACAGGAGCTTGGCTCCCTCCTTGATGATTCCCCCGTGCTCCTGGTTTACGCCGGGCAGGAACCCCGGCACATCGATGAACGTGACGAGCGGAACGTTGAAGGCATCGCACGTGCGAACGAAGCGGGCGGCCTTCACCGATGACTGGATGTCGAGGGCGCCTGCCAGGACTGCGGGCTGATGGGCAACGATGCCCACGCTGCGCCCGCCGAGGTGCGCGAACCCGACGATGATGTTCGCAGCCCATGACGGCTGGATCTCAAAGAAGTCGGCGTCGTCGACGACCCGGCGCAGGATGTCGTGCATGTCGTACGGCTTGAACGCGTCGTCGGGGACCAGGACGTCGAGCGCGGGGTCGCGGCGATCGACCGGATCGCTCGTCGCCAGGCGGGGCGGCTCGCCCAGGTTGTTCTGGGGCAGGAACGACAGGATCCTCCGGACATGATCGAGCGCCGTCGCCTCGTCGCGGGCGGCGAGATGGGCCACGCCCGATCTCGTCGTGTGCGTGATCGCCCCGCCGAGGTACTCGGAGTCGACCTCCTCGTGGGTCACGGTCTTCACGACGTTGGGCCCCGTCACGAACATGTAGCTCGTGCCCTCGACCATCACGGTGAAGTCGGTGATTGCCGGCGAGTACACCGCGCCGCCGGCGCAGGGGCCCATGATCACCGAGATCTGCGGGATGACCCCCGACGCGAGCACGTTCCGGGTGAAGATCCAGGCGTACCCCGCGAGGGATGCGACGCCTTCCTGGATGCGCGCCCCGCCGGAATCGTTGAGGCCGACCACCGGGGCGCCGACCTTCATCGCGAGGTCCATGACCTTCACGATCTTCTCGGCGTAGGCCTCGGACAGCGAGCCCCCGAAGACGGTGAAGTCCTGGCTGAAGACGAACACCAGCCGCCCGTCGATCGTGCCGTGGCCCGTGACCACGCCGTCGCCGAGGATGTGCTGCTCGTCGAGGCCGAAATCGGTCGAGCGGTGCGTCACGAAGGCGTCGAGCTCGACGAACGAGCCGGGGTCGAGCAGGATGTCGAGGCGTTCGCGTGCGGTCAGCTTGCCCCACGTGTGCTGGCGCTCGATGCGCACCACTCCCCCACCGAGCTGCGCCTCGGCGCGCATCCGCTGCAGGCGCTCGATGCGCTCGTCGCTGGTCGGCACGTGGACCTCCTCGCCGCTGGCGACACCCCGGGCGCGTGGCTGCGAGGCGCCGTGTCTTTGTGCACGGACAGGAGCGGATCCGGCGCCGCCATCATAGGGGCCGCCAGCCCGAACCGACGCCGTCGCGTGGAGCGCAGACCCCCCGAGCACCCACGGCGATCAGGTTCGGCGAGGCTTGGTCTCCATCCTCAGGCGCGGCCGCGTTCGCGGGCTTATCCACAAAATCGTGAACAAATCGCCGTTGGTGTGGATAACGGCGGCCCGCGCGACGAGTCCGTGGGGTAGGATCTGGGGCCGCGCGCCTGCGCGATCCAGCGCCGGCGTACACAGAGGCGAGGTGATCCCCGGGTGGCAACGATCATCGCGATCGCGAATCAGAAGGGCGGCGTGGGCAAGACCACGACCGCGATCAACCTTGCCGGGGCTCTTGCCGAGCAGGGGCATCGCGTCCTCGCGGTGGATATGGACCCGCAGGCCAACCTCACCGTGGGCCTCGGGATCAACCTTGGCCAGGTCGAGAACTCGATCGCCCAGGTGCTCGACCAAACGGGCGCGTCGCTGGCTTCCATCATCGTCCCCTCCGCCACCGAGCGGATCGATGTCGCGCCGTCAACGCTCGAGCTCGCGTCGACGGAGGTCGAGCTCTTCAGCGCGATCGGCCGCGAGTACACGCTGCGGGAGGCGATCTACGCGGGCTCGGTGCGCGAGGCCTACGACTATGTCCTGATCGACAGCCCGCCCACCCTGGGCCTGCTGACGATCAACAGCCTGGTCGCCGCCGACGGGGTGATCATCCCGGTCCAGACCCAGTACTACGCCCTCAAGGGACTGACGGCCCTCGTGAAGGTGATCAACACCATCCACGTCAAGCTGAACCGGGACCTGCGCGTCCTCGGGCTCCTCCCCACCTTCTACGATGGGCGCACCGTCCTCGCCCGCGAGATGCTCGAGGAGCTGCGCGAGCTCGGTGACCACCACGTCTTCAACTCCATCGTGCGGACCACCGTGAAGCTCGGCGAGGCGCCGCTCACGGGCCGGCCCATCACCGCCTACGCCGGGCACTCCGAGGCTGCCCGGACGTTCCGAGAGCTTGCGAAGGAGGTCGTCGAACTTGGCCAGGCCTGACTTCCGCGCCGTCGCCGCGCGCCGCCTCTCCGAAGAGGGCGAGCTTTCCCCGTCCGTCGTCAGCCTCCTCTCGGCCGAAGGCAGCAAGAGCCTCGGCGTCCGCCACGTCCCGGTGGATCGGATCGAACCGAACCCGGAGAACCCCCGCCTCCTCTTCGAGGAGTCGGCCCTCGAGGAGCTCGCCTCGTCGATCCGCGAGCACGGCGTGCTCCAGCCGATCCTCGTCCGCCCGGCCGGGCGCGACCAGTACCAGCTCGTCGCCGGGGAACGTCGCTGGCGGGCGGCGATCCGGGCAGGGCTGGCGACCATTCCCTCGCTCGTCGAGGAGCTCGACGACGAGGCGGCGCTCGAGATCGCGGTCATCGAGAACCTCCAGCGCGAGGACCTGTCGCCGCTCGAAGAGGCGACGATGTACGACCGGATGGTCAAGGACCACGGCTACAGCATTCGCAAGCTCGCCCAGAAGCTCGGCAAGGACAAGGGCTACCTCGAGAACCGGCTGCGCCTGGCCGACGCTCCAGAGGAGATCCGGGCGCTGGTGTCCGTGCGCAAAGACACCCTCTCGCACGCCTACGAGCTCATGAAGATCGACGACCCGAAGAAGCGCAAGCGCCTCGCCGCCCAGGTGGCCAGCGGCCAGCTCTCGCTCCTCAAGCTGCGGGAGCGAATCGAGGGCAGGCCGCGCCGCGCTGCCACTGCCGACCCGGACGCGTGGGAGCGGGAGTCTGCGGGGCTGGGGAGCGACGAGTCCGAGGCGCTGCCGCCGCCCACAGCCGTGCTCACCGGCGACGACGCCCTGCTCACGGCAAAGGCGCAATTCCAGGAGGCGCTCGGCGAGCTGCTCGCGGTGCTCCGCAGCAGCGCGTTCGACGAGTCGGCCAATGCCACCGACCGCCAGAACCTGGCCAAGTACCTCACGATCTCGAAGCTCACCCTGGAGAACGCGATCACCGTCGTCCGCGGCCGCGGAGCGTAGCGGCCCGGGCAGCGGGCTCCCCTACCCCGTCATCCGCCCGGCCGCAGCCAGCGCCCCGACCCAGCCGGCCGCGAGCAGGCCGATCCCTACGGCCTGGACCTCCCACGCCCGCTGACGCGCGCGCGCTCCCGGCCGCCAGCCAAGGGCCACGCCGCCCGCCACGGTCGCGGCTCCGACCGCGCCCACTGCGAGCCACGAGCCGGAGCCGCCGAGCACGAGCACCGAGGCGAGCGCCGCGATGGCGACGGTTCCTTCCAGGACCGCCCCCACGCGCCGGGCAAGCGCGCAGACCGAGCGTCGTGGCCACGGTGTCGACGCCGGCGCCCGCGTCACGTTCGAGGTCGGCCACCGCGTTGGCGACCGCCAGGGCCGCCCCCGCCAGCATCGCCACCGGGACGAGGACGGCGAACGCGGCCGGGACGGTGCCGGTCGCCCCAACCCAGGCGAAGACCGGCAGGAGAGGAATCCCGACCGCGTAGGGCACCCACGACCAGCGCGTCCCCTTGAGGCGAAGGTCATAGATGAGGCCCGTCGCGAGGCCGGCCGCCGCCACCGCGAGGGCGGCCGGGCCGGCGATCGCCGCCAACACGAGCCCGGCGAGTGCCGCCACGCATCCCACGAGCACGGCGGCAGACCTGGGAACCAGGCCCGCCGGAATCGGCTTGCGGGGCTGCGCCGACATGTCGGCCGGGGCATCCGCCCAGTCGTTGACCGCCCCGATGGCGAGCTGCAGGCAGAGCATGGAGACCCCCAGGAGAAGGATCCGGGCGGGCTCGGCCCCGGCGATGGCCGCGATGATGGCGGTCACGATCGCGTCGAGGAGGGATGGAAACGGATGGACCAGCCGGACGAGGCCGGCGAGGCGCGATGCCGGCGCGACGACGTGGCGTCCCCGGTGCCCCGGGTCGCCGTCAGGCGTAGACGAGCTCCTCGAAGTTCTCCACGAGGTACGCGACGACGATCTCCCGGGAGCCCGGGACGATCGCGCGCAGGCCCTTCACCAGGCAGTGGAGCGTGACGGCGGGGACCATCAGCTGACCGGCCGCGTCACGCCCGATCACGGCGGGTGGACCGCCGCCGGCGGCGAAGACCTTCTCGAGCTCCCGGTCGTCCAGGCCCGCAGCCCTGCGCAGGTCGGCGAGGACGGCCAGGACGCCCCGGCGGATCGAGATGTCGCGCATGGCCTCGGCAGCCCATGCGTCAAGCTGCTCGTCGGGCTGCTCCAGCAGCCGGTCGCGGTACTCCTCGCGCGTGGTGGCGAGTCCCGTCGCTTCCATGCCGCTGGCGCCTCCCGTGTGCGGGGTCCTGACTCCTCGAGTATCGCAGACTCCCGCCCGGGCCCGTATCGGGGCGCAGAATAGAACGCTTGTTCTAGTTGTCGGTGGACACGGGTGGCCGGCTGCCCTCCGGCCAGTCCTGGAAGACCTCGGTCAGCCAGCGGCCGAAGCGTCCGGGCGGCTCGCGATCGCGGCCGTCCGCGACCAGCGCGAGCAGGGCCGCGTGAGTGGCCGCGGTGAGCTCGGCAACGGCCGCCTTCGTCGGGCGCCCGGACACGGGGAGGGGCTCCCCGACGCGCACCCGCACGGTCCCCCCGAAGCACAGCCATCCTGTCCCCGTGATCCCGATCGGCACGATGGGCGCCCCGGCGCGCAGGGCGAAGAAGGCCACGCCGTCGTCGAGGGCCAGGACCACGCGCTCCCCCGCGTGGATCCTGCCCTCGGGCGCGATCGCCAGGCGGTCTCCCCGGGCGACGATCTCCTCGACCCGTCGCGTGACCTCGATGAGGCCGCGCTTGTCCGGCCGGAACGGCACGTCACGCTGGGACCAGGCGATGACGCGGTTCTTGAGGCCGACGCGCATGTCCGCCTCGCGCGGTCCGAAGAACAGGATGTCGGGCCGCGCGGGAAGGGCGGCGACGACGATGAACGGGTCGGCCCAGCTCTGGTGGTTGAAGCACAGGAGGGCCGCGCCGTCCGGCAGCCGCGCCATGTCTTCCACCCGCAGCCGCAGGTACGCTCCCACGGCCACCCGCAGGAAGATCGTGGTCAGCCAGTAGCGGAACCGTCCCGGACGGCCCCTGCCGGCGCCCGGTGGAGCAGGAGCGAGGTCCGCGCTCATGCGACGGATCCCATGCTCCTGATGGGCAGGTCGGCGAGCCGAGAGACGACCAGGTCGGCCGCCTCGACGGCCCCGGGTCCGGGCGCGAGACTCGCGTTGGGCACCAGCACGACCCGCATCCCCGCCGCCCTGCCCGCGAAGACTCCGTTGCCGGAATCCTCGATCACGAGGCAGCGATCCGGAGCGACGCCCAGCCTGCGGGCTGCTTCGAGGTAGACGTCGGGCGCGGGCTTGCCCGTGGGTACGTCGTCGGACGACACGATGATCCCGAACACGGCTCCAAGGCCGGCCGCGTCGACGGCGGCCCGGATGACGGCGGGATGGGCCGACGAGGCGATCGCGACCGGCAGCCTCCCGGCGATGTCCGCCGCCGCCCGGGCCGCACCCGGCACCACCGGCACCGGCATCGCGGCGTAGCGGGCGACCAGGGCGGACACGATGGCGTCCTGGATCTCCTCCGGGGTGTCCTCGACGCCGAGGCGCGCGCGCATGATCTGGGCCCATTCCCGCGAGTTCCGACCCATGCAGGCGAGACTGTCGTCGGCGGTCCAGGCGCGACCCCGCGCGGCGGCCCATGACCGGCGGACCGCATGCCACCAGGGCTCGGTGTCGACGAGGACGCCGTCGAGGTCGAAGATCACGGCCCGCGCCCCGTCCACGAGACGGGCAGCGGCGTCCGCGGTGTCGCCGGCCGGCCCGACCGTCACGTGCGGGCCGCTCGTCCCTGGTCGCCACCCCGGATCCCGATCCCGCCGGGAGCCCAATCGACGCCCCCTGTGACCCGGCCCTCCGCGTCCGCCCGGCCGCCAAAGGTCGCGCGCACCGCGGCCATGACCGCCACGACACCGGGCGTGACCGCCCTCCGAGGCGGTGCCGCCGCGCACGATCCGCTGGCCTGCACCGTCCGTTCCTCCTGCCTGTTCGGGCCATCCGTCGCTCCCGAGGCTACCACGCGGCAGGGGCCGTGCCGGGGATCGCGGGCTATCCTCGGGCCCTGCATCATGGGAGAGAGGCATGTCCGTCGACCGGCGCCTGCTGAACTGGGGCGTCTTCCTGATCCTCCTCGGTGCGGTCCCGCTGGCCGTCGCCCAGGGATGGATCCCCCGCGACGTCGTCGCCCGCGCGTGGGAGCTGTGGCCGCTCATCCTCATCGGCATCGGCATCGGGCTCATCCTGCGCCGGACGCCCCTCCACGCCCTCGGGGGGATCGTGGTCGCCGGGACCTGCGGACTGATGCTCGGCGCCCTCGTCGCCGTCGGCTTCGGCGGCTTCAACGTCGGCGCCATCGGGTGCGGAGGCGCGGCCGCCGACGCCCCCCAGGTCGTCACCCAGCAGGGTGCGTTCGCGGGCGGGACCCCGCGGGTCTCCCTGTCCGCTACGTGCGCGTCCCTGCGCGTGGCCACGGTGCCGGGCGCCGGCTGGGACGTCAGCGTGCGCGGCTCGGACAACGCGCGCCCCACCATCGATGCGAGCGCCGACCACCTCACGGTCCGGTCCCCGGACCGCACGGTCGTGGTGCCGTTCCAGACGCAGCGCGCCTCGTGGCAGGTGGATCTCGGCGCCGACAGCGCGTCCCGACCTCGACCTGACGGTGAACGCCGGTGATGTCAACGTCGACCTCGGGGCGGCGGCCGTCGGCCGCCTGGCCCTCGACGGGAACGCCATCGGCGACTCGCTCCTCGACCTCTCGAAGGCATCCGTCGGCAGTCTCGACGTCACGGTCAACGCGGCCGACATCGCCATCCGGCTGCCCACGGCGGCCAACCTCACGGGAGCCGTCGAAGGCAACGCGGCCTCCGTCAGCCTCTGCGCCGGGACGGGCGTCGGGCTCCGCCTCCAGGTCGAGGACAACCTCACGGCGAGCAACAACTACGACGATCGCGGCCTCGTCAAGCAGGGCAACACCTGGGAGACGCCCGGTTTCGCGAACGCGACGACCCGGATCGAGCTCCGCACGACGGGCAACGCGGTCAGCTTCACCCTGGACCCGAAGGACGGCTGCCAATGAACGACAGGCTTTACCGGAGTGTCGATGACCGCGTCCTGGCGGGAGTCTGTGGCGGTCTCGCCGTCCGCCTCGCGGTGGACCCGAGCCTGGTGCGCATCGGCTACGCCATCGTGGCCCTGCTCACCGGCATCTTCCCGCTGCTCATCCTGTACGTGATCATGGCGGCCGTGGTCCCCGAGGAGCCGACCGGCTTCGCCGGGGTTCCACGGTCCCCGGCGCCACCCGGACCCGACGCCGTGCCCGGCTGGACGCCGCCCGCCCGACCTCCTCGTCGCCCGGCAGCGAGCCGGCGTCGTGGGCCGCCGCTCCCGCCCCCGGGGATGCGGCGCAGGCACCCGACGGGGCGACTGTTGCCTCCCCGGCGGTGCCGGGCGCGCCGCCGACCGCCGTGCCCCCGGCCTGGTCGTCCGCGTCGAGGTGGGAGCAACGCCGCGCCCGCCGGCGGGACCGCGATCCGATCGTGGGAGTCATCGCCGGCCTCGTTCTCGTCGGCCTGGGCGTCTGGTTCCTCGTGCGGGACCGGATCGCGATCGACTGGGGCATCGTCTGGGCCGTCGGTGCCGTGGCGCTCGGGATCGTGGTCATCGTGGCGGCGTTCCGGCCCCGGCGCTGATCCGCGCGTCGGCGACCGCGACGCGCCTCAGCAGGCGCGGCGCGACGGCGCGGCCGGACCACCGCGGCGGCTAGACTGCGGCCGGTGAACGACGCCAGCGGGCTCACGATCGCGCTCGCGCTGCTCGGGCTCGGCGGCGGCCTCCTGCTGCTCGCGCGCGGCCTGGCGGCCTATCGAGCAGCGTCGCGCGTCGCCGGGATCGGCACGAGCCGGATCGCTACGGTTGCGGCTGGCGAGGTCCGCCTCGTGGGGACGATCGAGGCAGACGTCATGACCCTCGTCTCGCCGCTGCAGAGCGTCGCCTGCGTCTACTACCGCTCCCGGATCCGCGAGGGCTCCGGTGACGATGCCCGCACCGTGTTTCGCGACGAGCGCGCCGTGGGCTTCCGCCTCCGGGACGCGACGGGCGCCATTCGGGTCTTTCCCCGGGCCGCCAGCTGGGACGCGCCGCTCCGGTTCGACGGCGGATCCGACTGGTCGGGCGCCGATCCGCCTGGGCTCGAGATCAACACGGGAGCCTCGCTTCGGCCGGTCGCCGAGGACCGCGAGGCGCAGATCGCGGCCCTCCTCACCGTGCGGCCCGCCCTCGAGGAGGCGCGCGACGGGAGCGGCGGGTCGTCCCTGTTCGCGGCCAGCCTGGCGTCGGGGGGCCTCGGGTCGACGGGGCACCGCCGGCGCGACTACGAGGAGCGGCGCCTCGAGCCGGGCGACATCGTGACGATCCTCGGGTCGGCGATGCCCTTCGGCGACCTGGATGACCCCGCCATGGCGGACCGCGACGATCCGGGCGCTGCCCTCGACGACCCCGAGGTGGCGCTGAACGTCGCGGAGGCCCGGGCCGCCGGCATCATGCGCGCGACCCCCGAGGAGGCGTGGGGCAACGCCGCCATCCCGGGCTTCGGGATCGGACGGCCCACGCGAACGCCCGACCTCGACCCGGGGGCGACCGCACCCACCATCGCCGGGGAGACGGAGGCCGCAGCCGCCGAGGCGCGGTTCGACATCCCGAGCGGTGAGCTCGTCATGGCAGCCGTGGCGGACGGACCACTCGCGATCATCGTCGGCACCCCCGACGACGCCCGTGTCCGGGCCGACACGAAGGTGCTGCTCGGGCTGGCGGGCGCTGCCCTGGCGATCGGATCGGCGATGGTCCTCGCCCTCGCCCTGCCGGGAACACTGCGGTGAGCGCGGCCGGCGCCGCCGCGCTGTTCGCCATCCTGCTCCTGCTGCTCGTCGCCGGCTTCTTCGCCGTCGTGACGTTCAACGCGGTCGTCGCCCTCCGGACGCGGATCGACAAGGCGTGGGGCAACATCGAGGTGGTGCTCCGACAGCGGCATGACCAGCTGCCGGCTCTCGTCGATGCGGTCCGGGACCTCATGGCCTTCGAGCAGGACGTGCTTGAGCGGGTGACCCGGGAGCGGGCGCGCTTCGCGCCGGACGCCCCGGTCGCCGAGCAGGGCGCCGTCTCGGCCGCCACGACGACCGCGGTGCGCTCGCTGTTCGCGGTGGTGGAGCGCTATCCGCAGGTGCGCTCGCAGGAGAACGTGCTCCGCCTGCAGGCGGAGATCGAGCGCCTGGAGGCCCAGATCGCCGATCGCCGCGAGCTCTACAACGACCAGGTGTTCCGCTACAACGCCACCATCGCCCAGGTTCCGGCCGTCCTCCTGGCCGGCATGCTCGGCTGGCAGCCTCGCCCGTTCTTCGACGCGGGTGACGCAGCCGACGTGGCCCCCGACGTCGCGCTGGGGCCCCGACCCGAGCCGCCCGGCCGATAGACTGCAGGCAGCCCGGCCACCGCGTCGGACCGATGGCGAGGGAGGCATGGACGACCCGAGCGCGGCCGATTGCCCGGTCCGGCAGCGCACGACCCGGGCCGTCGTCGATCGCGCCGTAGAGGCGACCGGGCCGGTCGGCGCGCCCGCGCTCGTGTTTCTGCACGGGACCCGCCGCACCCGGACGATGTGGCGCCACCAGCTCGACGGCCTCGACGAGGAGTTTCGCCTGGTCGCCGTCGACCTGCCCGGCCATGGGGTCCTTGCCGATGTGCCCTTCCGGCTGGCGGACGCGACCGCGTTCGTGGCCGAGGTGATCGACGCGGCGGCCGGCGGCCGCGCGATCGTCGTGGGCCAGTCGCTGGGCGGGTATGTCGGGATGGACCTGGCCGCGGCGAGCCCGGAGCGAGTCGCGGGACTCGTGCTCGCCAATGCGACGGCCGAGCCTCGCTCGATCGTGCGCCGAGCGCCCCGCGCCGTCGGCACCTACCTGTTGGTCGCCACGGGCGAGCGGGTGCTGTCGCCGCGGCGAGCGCGGCCCGGCATCGGCGGCGTCCCGGGGACGGCGACCGCGGATCCCGCCCGGCCCGAGAACGCCGCGCCGTCGGCGCACGCGACGAACGGCTGGCTGTTCAAGGGCGGCACGCGCGCCATGGTCGCCGCCTTGCGCGAGGTGTTCGTCCCCCGGCTGGCCGCGTATCCGGGGCCCACCCTCTTCGTCAACGGCGAGGACGACCGCCTCTTCCGGAGCGGCGAGCAGGCCTTCCTGGCGGCGGCCGTCGACGGCAGGCTCGTGGTCATCCCCGGCTGCGGCCACCTCGTCAACGAGGACCGGCCGCGTGAGTTCAATGCCGCCGTCCGCCGGTTCGCGCTCGAGGTGGCGGGGCCCGCCTGGCGTCCTCCAAGCTCGTCGCGGATCGGGTAACGGTCGAACGGTGCGCTGCGGGATCGTCCTGACCGTCGGTGGCCCCGGCACGGTCGCGGAGCTCGCCTCCATCGCCGAGGCGGAGGGTTGGGATGGCGTCTTCACGTGGGACGGGATCGCGATCGGGCCGGGCGACACGTACGACCCGTGGGTGATGATGGCCGCGATCGCGGGCCGCACGGAGCTGGTCACGATCGGCGCGATCGTGACGCCGCCGGCGCGGCGCCGGCCATGGAAGCTGGCCCGCGAGGCGATGACCCTGGACCACCTGTCCGGCGGCCGCCTGGTGCTCCCGGTGGGGCTCGGGACCCTCGACGACCTGGCGTTCGGCAACGTTGGCGAGCCGACCGACGCCCGCGTTCGCGCCGAGCGGCTCGACGAGTCGCTCGAGATCCTGAATGGCCTGTGGAGCGGCGAGCCGTTTGCGTTCGCGGGGCGTCACTACCGGTTCGGCCCGATGACGTTTCGTCCCGTTCCGGTCCAACGGCCACGCATCCCCGTATGGGTGGTCGGCGCGTGGCCCGCCGAGCGATCGATGGCCCGGGCGGCTCGCTGGGACGGGATCATCCCCCAGGTCCGCGACGCCGCGGACTCCGCGGCGCCGACCCCGGACCAGCTGGGCGAGATCGCGGGCTGGCTCCTGGCCGCGCGCGAACGGGCGGGGCGGACCGGCCCCTACGACGTGGTCGCCCAGGGGACGACGCCGGCGAGTGATCGCGGCCGGGCCGCCGCGATCGTGGCTCCGTACGCGGCCGCGGGCGCAACGTGGTGGGTCGACGCCGATTGGGAGGGGGCCACGCTCGCGTCCCTGCGGGCAAGGATCCTCGCCGGCCCACCGCGGGACCCGTCCGACCCGCCCGGCTGACGAAGCCCGCGCCCGGACACGAAGACGCCCGGGTGAGGCTGAACCCCACCCGGGCGTCGAGCGTCCGTCGATTATCCGCTCGTGCCGCTCCCCGATGGCGACGCGGATGGAGCCGGTTGGCCGTTCGGGCCACCCCGGAATCCCGGGAAGCCCCCGCCATGGCCGCCCCGACCGAAGCCGCCCCAGGGCCCGCCGAACTGGCCGGCCGCCTGGGCCCGGACGACCGTTGCGGACAGCGAGCCGTCGCTGTTGCGGCTGCCCGCGGCCATGACCACGTCGCCGACCTTCACGTCGGCGAGCGTCGCCTTGTCGATCCCCTGGACCTGGAAGGTCGTCGATGAGGTGACCTTGACAACGGTCGTGGACCCATCGCGGGTCGTGAGCGTCAGCGAGCTGGAATCCTTTTCCTTGACGGTCCCCGCCGCGGTCGCCGGCGCGATCTCGACCGCTGTCGCGGTCAGCGTTCCGTCCGACCCGAGCGACCCGCGGGCCACGATCCGGACCCCGGCCACGACCGCGTCCCTGGTCGCTGGCGCGCCGCCGAGCTGGTACGTGGTGGAGTCGGTGAGCAGAACCTTCGTCGTGCCGCTGGTGCCGGCCTTCAGGGTGACCGTGGAGCCGGAGACGGAGTCCACGGTGCCCGCGACGACCGGCTGGACGACCTGGATCGCCGTGATCGTGTACGTCCCGTCAGCGCCGCGCGTCTCCCGGAAGACGATGCGGTCCCCAACCTTGAGGTCCGACACCGAGGCCGTTGCGCCACCCTTGGTGATCGTGGCGCCCGCCGCGTCGATCGTGCGGGTCCAGCCGTCGTCCGTGGCCAGCGAGAGCTTGGTGCCATCGATCGCGGTGATCGAGATCGACGCGCGCTGCGCCTGGCCACCGAACCCGCCGAAGCCCCGTCCGAAGGCCTCGCCCGGGGGCAGGCGCGTCTGGCCATTGGGCGAGACCCAGCCCGTATCCAACGCGGCGGCGGGGGCGCCGCTCGCGGCGACCGCGGCGGCTGCCGGCTCCGGCGCTGGCGTGCCCGAGGTCAGGGCGATGCCGAACGCGAACGCGGCGATGCCGATCGCGACGGCGACGGCCGCCAGTCCGGCCATTCGGCCGCGCCGGGCAGTGGTCGTGGTGTCCTGCATCCTGGATCTCCTGGTGTCAACCTGGTTGAGGGACGGCGCGACAGCGGGTGGTCGCGCCGAGCCAGCCCGCGTGCCCCGAAGGTATCGCGGATGGACCTGAAGGGGTCCTGAAGGCGTCGGCAACCTGCATTCGCGCTATCGTCCCGAAGCGTCGAGCCCCGGTCACGGACCGCGGACCAGTTCAGGTCCGTTTCAGGATCGACGGTTAGAAACGAGGCTCGCGGGGCGCCGCCCGCTGCCTGCTGCCCGCTCGGAGATGCCATGACGTTCGACCCGAACCCAGACGCGGACCGCGCCCCGGCTGACGACGACGCCTCCGCCTGGTCGGCGCCCCCGGACAAGGCGGCGGTCTCGGCGCCCGCGGACATGGCGTCCCCGGACATGGCGTCCTCCACCGTCCCGGCGCCGGAGGAAGACGCCGGCCCAGCGGTCCCGGCCCCCACGACCGAACCGAGCCCGGATGCGGACCGCGCCCGGGTCGACGACGCCGTCCCCGCCTGGTCGGTACCCCCCGACGACCTCGTGGCCGCCTGGTCGGAGCCCGGGGACACCGCGGGCCCGACGGTCCGGGCGCCAGCCGCTCCATCGTGGCGGATCCCCGGGGAAGGTGGCGCGCCTCCCCCGCCCGCACCGCCGCCGGCTCGCCCGCGGGGAAGCAGCACCATCGGCCTCGTCGTCGCGGCCGCCGTCCTGTCGGCCGCCCTCGCGAGCGGCGGCACCGCCGCTCTCCTGCTCGCCGGTGCGCCCGCAGCAGGGCCCGTCGCCACCCCCGCCGCCACCCGCGCCCCCACGAGCGCAGCGGCAGCCCGGACCGCCGCCCCGGGCTCGTCTCCCGACGCCGTATCCGGGGTCGCCGCCGCCGCGGAGCCGTCCGTGGTCACGATCGCGGCCTCGGGCGGCGGCAACGGGGGGAGCGAAGGCGGCTCGGGGATCATCGTCTCCGCCGACGGACTCATCCTCACGACCGCAGTTGTCGCACCCCGCAACACGACGTACACGATCCTGCTTCACGACCAGCACCAGACGACGGCCCGCGTGGTTGCGACCGACGCGGCCCATGGCCTCGTGCTCCTGCGCGCGGGCGTCACCGACCTGACCCCGGCACGGATCGGTTCGGGCGCCGCCCTCTCCGTCGGCCAGCTCGTCGTTGCCGTGGGGAGTCCGCTGGGAGAGTTCACGGACACGGTGACGGCCGGGATCGTCTCCGGCCTCGGCCGCTCGATCGACCTCCGCGACCCTTCGACGGGCCGCCGGGTCGCCCTCAAGGGCCTCATCCAGACCGACGCGGCGATCAACGCCGGGAGCAGCGGCGGCCCCCTCCTCGACGGCAGCGGCTCAGTTGTCGGCGTGATCGCAACGTCGGCCAGCGACGGCCAGGGGATCGGCTTCGCGATCCCGATCGCCGACGCCCTCGCCCTGATCGCCCGGGCCGGCCCGTGATCCGCCGGCCCCGCGGGTAGGGCCGCCCGATGCACCTGCTCCTCGTCGAGGACGACCCGCGCCTGGTCCGCCTGCTGACGCGCCTCCTGACCCAGGATCGTCACGTTGTCGACAGCGCCGTGACGGCCGCCGATGGCATCGAGCTCGCCTCCGAGGCGGAGCTCGACGCCGTCATCCTCGACGTCGGCCTGCCCGACGGATCGGGCTTCGATGTCGCCCGCCGCCTTCGGGCCAAGGGCTCCATCGTGCCGATCCTCATGCTCACCGCCCGCGATGCCGTGTCGGCCCGGGTCGAGGGCCTCGACGCCGGCGCCGACGACTACCTGGTCAAGCCCTTCGCCTACGAGGAGCTGCTCGCTCGACTGCGGGCGCTGGGCCGCCGCCCGCCGCCGAGGCGCGGCATGACTCTCCGATCGGGCCCGATCGTGCTCGACGAGACCGACCGCCGGGTGACCGTGGCCGGCGCCCCCGTGGACCTGAGCCAGCGCGAGTACGCGATCCTGGAGTGCCTCCTCCGCCGCCCGGGGCAGGTGCTCTCCCGGGACCAGCTGCTGGACCAGGCGTGGCCGTACGGGGCGGCGTTGACGCCCAATACCGTCGAGGCGTACATCCACCTGCTCCGCACGAAGCTTGGTGCCGGAGGCGGCGGCTGGATCGAGACCGTGCGCGGCGTTGGCTACCGTGTCCGCGCCCGCTGAGCCCGTGTCGACCGAGCCATCCGTGATGCCGTCGGCGGCCGGCCCTGCCGCCGCCGAGGGTGCGCCGACGACCGGCGATGCGGCGCTGCTGCGGCGGACGCGACTCCGCCTGATGGCCTGGAGCGGAGGATTGACGCTGGCGATCTTCGTGATCCTCGGGGCCGTCGTCTACGGCGCGGTGTCCGGTCAGCTCGCGGGCCAGGGCACCGCGCTCCTCGGCCAGCGCGCCGACGCGATACGCCCATGCCCTGGGGCGACCTGGTCCCTTCCCCGACCGCCTGCCGTTCGGGCTCGTCTTCGGTGGTCAGCAGTCGGGCACCGTGGCGCTGGCGATCAAGCCCGACGGCACCGTGCTCGGCAGGCTCGAGACGGTCGCCGAGCTGCCCGTCCAGGCATCGGTCGACGCCGCCCGCGCCCGGGGGACCGACGTCCGGGACTCGAAGGTCGCCGACACCCCGATCCGGGTGTACTCCCTTGCCATCCCCCGCCAGGACGGCACGTACGTCGTCCAGGTGATCGGCGAGCGCATCTCGGAGCAGCGCCTCCTCTCCACCCTGCTGTCCGTCCTCGTGCTCGGCGGCGTGGCCGCGTTCCTGCTCGCGCTGGCCGCCGGCTGGGTCTTCGCCGGCCGGGCCCTCGTTCCCATCCGGGCCGCGATCGATCGGCGCGAGGCGGCCCTGCGGCGACAGCGCGAGTTCGCGGCGAACGCCAGCCACGAGCTGCGCACGCCGCTGACGGTGATCCGGACGAGCGTGACCGACCTCCGCCGCAACGAGGCCCAGCCGGTGGGTGAGGTCGGCTCAGCCCTCGAGGACATCGATGCCGAGACGACGCACCTGACCGCGCTCGTCGATGACCTGCTCCTGCTGGCCCGGACCGACGCCGGGTCCGTCGACCTGGACCGCGTGCCCGTCGACCTCGCGGACGTGGCCGTCGAGGGGACCGGACCACTCACCGCCATCGCCGCCGCGCGCGGCGTCAGCCTTGTCGCGGATCCCCGCCCGGCCGAGGTCGACGGCGACCCGCTCCGCCTTCGCCAGCTGGTGACGATCCTCGTCGACAACGCGGTGGCCCACACGTCGGCGGGAGGCCGCGTGACCGTCCGGGTCCGGCCGAACGGCGGGAGCGCGGTCCTCGACGTCGAGGATGACGGGCCCGGCATCCGCCTCGAGGACCTGCCGCGGGTGTTCGAGCGCTTCTGGCGCGCGGACGACGCACCGGCCGGAGGTACCGGCCTTGGGCTCGCCATCGCCGCCTGGATCGTCGAGCGCCACGGGGGCCAGATCACGGCCTCCAACCGCCCCGAGGGCGGGGCTCGCTTCGAGGCGCGGATCCCGCTGCGGACCGCCTGAGCGCCGCCCAGCCAACCAATCCGTCAATTGGCGCTGGCGACACTGGGCACGATCGCGCCGGCAACCTGCCGGGCTGGAGCTCGCGACGACCTGCACCACTTCGTCTTCTGCCCCGGTCGGCCCTGCGCCGCGAGTCCCGAAATCTGCTCCTGACCCCTGAGTCCGCAGCCGCGCGAGGGCGCGCGACCCGTTCTGGGCCATCTGTTGGAGAATGGACGTCGATCCGGGGGGCCGCCCGTCGAGCGGGCAGGCGGGTCAACCTTCGGCATCGCGCTCTCGCGGCCCCGCCGCGGAGCACCCGTCCATCGAACGCCGCGAGGAGTCCCACGCCGATGCCGCCGACATCCACGCCCCTCTCGATCCCGTCCCTCCGGGCCGCGGTCGCCGGCCCCGTGATTGTGCCCGGCGACCCCGACTACGACGCGGCGCGCCGCGTCTTCGCCGGCGACATCGACCGGCACCCGCTGGTCGTCGTCCGGGCGGCCACGGCCGCGGACGTCGCCCGGGTGGTGGCGCTTGCCCGCGAAGCCGGGCTCGAGCTTGCCGTCCGGAGCGGCGGCCACAGCGCCGCCGGCCACAGCACGACAGAGGGCGGGGTCCTCCTCGACCTGGCCGCCTTGAAGCAGGTCGAGGTCGACGCGGAGGGTCGCAGTGCGTGGGCCGAGCCAGGCCTCACGGCGGGCGAGCTCACGGGCGCGCTCCACGCCCACGGCCTCGCGGTCGGGTTCGGTGACACGGGCTCGGTAGGGATCGGGGGGATCACGCTGGGAGGCGGGGTCGGCTACCTCGTCCGTAAGTACGGACTGACTATCGATTCGCTTCTTGCCGCCGACGTCGTGACGGCGGACGGCGAGCTGGTCCGCGCCGATGCCAGCTCCCACCCGGACCTCTTCTGGGCGATCCGCGGGGGTGGCGGCAACTTCGGCGTCGCCACGCGCTTCCAGTTCCGCCTCAACCCGGTCGGCACGGTGGTGGGCGGGATGCTGGTCCTGCCGGCCACGGTCGATTCGATTGTCGGGTTCATCGAGGCCGCCGCGGCGGCGCCCGACGCGCTCTCGACGATCGTCAACGTGATGCCCGCGCCGCCGCTGCCGTTCCTGGCACCCGAGCATCACGGCCGGCTGATCGTGATGGCGCTGCTTGTCCACGCGGGCGAGCTCGACGCCGGGGAGCGGGCCATGGCGCCGTTCCGGGCCCTTGCCAGCCCTCTTGCCGACATGCTGCGGCCGATGCCGTACCCCGAGATCTACCCTCCGGAGGACCCTGGCTACCGCCCGATGGCCACGAACCGAACGTTCTTCATGGACCGCGTCGGGAGCGGGGAGGCCGCGACGATGATCAACCGCCTCGAGGCCTCCGATGCGGCCTTGCGCGTCGTCCAGCTCCGGGTCCTGGGCGGGGCCATGGCCCGCGTGCCGGCCGAGGCGACGGCGTTCGCCCACCGCGCCAGCCGGATCATGGTGAATGTCGCCTCCTTCCACGACGGGTCGGCGAACGACCGGGCGCGCCGGGGAGCCTGGGCGGACGAGCTGGCCGCATCCCTGCGCCAGGGGGACGCCGGTGCGTACGTGAACTTCCTCGGCGACGAGGGCGAGGCCCGCGTGCGGGCCGCGTACCCGGGGGCGACGTGGGATCGCCTCGTCGCTGTCAAGCGACGCTACGACCCCACGAACCTCTTCCGACTCAACCAGAACGTCCCGCCGAGCGGGGCCGACGCCTGACAGCTCCGGTGGTCCACATCCGGCGGGCCCGCTGACGTCGACGCCGAGCACGTCGAGCGGCGGCACACATCGCGACCGGCCCGGAGATGTGGTGTGTTGAGACACGCCGTCACGGCGATGCCGGCGCGCGACCCAAAGGCGGCCGGGTTCCGTTCCCGGCGTGCGCCTTGTGCGCGACCCATGATCCGGGGGAGTGGGGGCGCCCCGGTGCGGAGCCTTGGTCCGGGCGAGTGTGGAGCAGCGGAACCTGCCTTCGGCCTCAGCCTGGCTTCACCCTCGGTGTCTGCCAGCGGGCGGCGAGGTAGACGTTCATGATCTTTCTGACCTGGGCCTCACCCAGGAGATCGTCGAGCCGCAAGGCGTGCTCCACCCGGGCCATGGGAGACTGGGTGCTGCCGAGTCCGTTGCGGTCGAGCCTCTCGGGGCCGGCGGCCATCCCCAGACTGCGGGCGAGCCGGTCGGCGGTACGGAGCGACGGTGTCCGGTCCCCGCGCGCCAAGCGGGAGATCGTCGAGTGGTCGACGCCGGACCTCTGGGCCAGCTGGCGCTGGGTCAGCTTCCTCGCCCTGAGCTGGTCGTTGAGCCATTGACAGAAGAGGCGGCCGTCGGCGCTCGCCGGACTCGCTGCGGAATCCACGACCACGGGCGGCGCCTGGCTCTCGATCATGATGCGCGGACCCCCCCTTATCACTGCAGGAGGCGAGAGAGTAGGGACGCCACTTTGCAGGTCACCTTGCGCCGCCGGGCCGCAGGAGCGCCGCGAAGGACCCGGCGCCGCGACCTCCGTCGTCCCGGTCGCAGTCATCGCCTCCCGCTTCGCCTGCTATCGACCGGGCCGCACGTCGCCGCGGCCACGTACGCGCGGGCGTTCCCCGCCGTCTGGATACAGGTCCGACCGAGCGCAGCTAGGAGCCGGGTGTCATTGGCCGGCGGGACAAGTGGCTCCGGCGGCAGGATTCGAACCTACGACCAAGCGATTAACAGTCCCGGCCCAGGGGTCCGAATCCGTCCGAATTGGTCTCGATTCGTGCTCAGCTGAGCGGGTCGCCGGACGGTCGGGAGGGGTCGAAGCTCGTATGCTACCGGCTATGCTACCGGCCGCCGCGCCGCTAACGTAGGTCATGACCGACGGTCACTCCCGCCGGAGGTCTGGCACCTCGAGCTCGCCACGGGCCGTCAGCAGGTACACGGCCTGTTCCGTCGTGTCGACGCCGAGCCGGTCGCGGACAACGGCAAGGTGGTTGTGGACGGTCCCAGCGGCCAGGCCGAGCCGGTCCGCTGCGCCCTTCACGCTGCCGGCGGCGACGTGCGCCTACACGGCTGCCAGCTGGCGAGGGGTGAGCGGTCGCACGGCCCCCATCGTGCGCTGGGTCAGTAGTCTTCAGTGTTGCAGTCGGCCTGCTCGGTGTCGCCCCGGAAGATGTGAATGTGGTTGTAGTCGAGACGGGTGGCGTTCTCGTCGAAGTGGAAGGCGCCCAGATAGGTGCACAACGCGGTAGCCAGCTTTTTCCCCGCTGCTGTGTTCGGGATCACCGTTTGGACGGTGATTGAGCCCGGCCCGGTCTTGATGTTGTAGAGCCCTTTCTTCTTCTTGAGGTATTTGCACCAGGCTTCGGCGGGCACCGCGCAGGCATCGTTGATCGTCTGGGTCAAGACGGCCGGCACGTCCGAGGCTGGTCGGTAGGTCGGGGTCGGCTCCTCGGTTGGGAAGGCCGAGGTTGGTTCGCTCGTCGGCGCGGCACCCCCGCATCCGGCGACGATCAGCAAGAGGGCGAGCATCGGGCGGCGCATCGAGTCCTCCTGCCAGCCAGTCTAGGCCCCCGGAGGCCCGGTGCCCGTCCCGTCCCCTATCCGGGCGGCAGCCCTCCGCTCGGCCCCGATGGTCCAGGCGTTGGTGCCGGGGGGTGGCGAGTAGACGGCGACACGATCAATCACGAGGCGGTCGGCGCAGGCTTCCGGGCCTGGGGCCGGCGCTCCGCGGCGCGCGGGTCGTCGAAGTGCCCGATCACGACGATCGGTTCCGCCGTGCAACTTGGCTGACAGACAACGTCGGTGAACAACCACATTGCGCGTTGTGCGCCACGCCGGATAAGCGCATGGTTGGTACCACGTCATCTGCAGTTGGCGGGAAGACCGAGGGGGGATCCTGTGAAGAAACTCACTACGGGTGGTGCGTTGGCGCTGGCGTTTCTGGCTGTCACTGGACTGTGTGTGCCTGGTACGGCCAGTGCTGCGGGGACCCAACTTGTGACCTCGAATGTGGAGCTTGATCAGCCTACGACGTGTTCCGCGCCCGAGCAGATCGGAAACGTAACGCGCAGTCATTGCACCAACAGCGAGACGTGGACGGGTGACATCAGCGGCCACGGCTTCTATTCCTATGACCGGGTCACGAGCCTGGCTTCGGGTGCCTCAGTTCTTCTGAACGGCGTCGAAACGATCTTCGACGCCTGTGTTCTTGATACCTGCGGGGGGAACCTGTACTCGAGATGGAACGAGCAGGACTTGTCCACGGGGTCGTTCCACATCGAGCAGAGCTTCCAGGGTGGAACCGGCGCGTTTACCAATGCCCACGGATCGATTCGCTTCAGCATCCCCCTCGACATGTACCAAGGCCGCGTCGGCATCTAGCCACGGCCACGCTGCGCCGGCCGACCTTGGCTGAAGAGTTCCGCAGGGTGGCCGTGCTTGGTGCACGGCCCGACGGCCAAGCCTGGCGTGGCGGCGACGCTAGTCGGGGCTGGGAGCATGTCGATGACGAGGTATGCCCTGGAGCGGCATCGCCCGGCGATCTCGGCCGCGTCGCGACGGTTTCCTACTCGCGCTCGCTCGGTCCCGACCCCGCGGTCAACTGTGATGCGGCCAGCCCCTCTGACTCCTCCCCCGGAAACGGCCACCACGCACGCTCAGGGCCGGCACCTCCGCCGACCTCCTCTGGTGCCGGCGGGTCAGGCCAGCGTAAACTCACTCAAGGTCGACCCTACCCGCTGGTTGCCGTCATCGAGGTCGCCGGATGCCCGACCTCGGGGGACTCGCCCCTTACCTGAAGTTCCTCCACATCGCGGCGATGATCACGGCCGTGACCCTGATCGTCGGCGGTGACCTCTACTTCCTGAGAGTCGCCAGCGGCGGTCATGCTGAGGCGACCGCGCGGCTTGGCCATGCCATCCGCCGTCGCGGGCCGATCACCGGGCCGATCATCGAGATCGGCGTCGTCCTCGGCATCCTCGCCGCGTTATCCGGAGGGTTCGACTTGCTGGCGCCTTGGCTCGTCGGCGCCTATGTGGTCGTCGTCCTGCTGACGATTCTTGCGTTCCGGTTCGGAGCTCCCGCGTTCACCGCCATCCTCGAAGCCGCCGACGCCGGTGACGATCCGAGGGTCGCCGCGATGGTCGCGTCGGGTGAGTATCGCCGGATTGCCATCGTCGACGCGATCCTGTTTGGGATCGCCATCTTCCTGATGGTCGTTAAGCCGCCGTTGTGAGCGGGCGTCAATGATCGGTCGGAACGCGCAGCGGGTCTACGCCGAGGACGCCATTACTGCTGCCTCCGCTGCTGACTAGTTCGGCGGGTCTCGATTAGCCTGACGGAGCGGAAGGGGGCGCGTGGCGGAGCAGCCCCCAGACCGATGGTCGGGGCAAGCGGGATAGCCCCGCCACCAACGACCTTCCGATCACGATGCGGCTCGCGGAGCCGCCAGAGCCCTCCAAGTGGCTCAAGAGCGCATGACGCGTCGGTCATCCTGCCGCCCCGCCGAGCGCGCCACGGACCGCGAAGTGGGCGTGGTCGCCGGGGTCCTCGTCGCCGGGTCGGAGAAGGCGGCCGCCCACCGCCTCGGCCTGTCGCACTCGACCGTCAATCACCACCTGGCGAACGCGCGGTCCAAGGTGGGGGCGGAGACGATGGCACAGCTTGTGTGGATCCTGGGGCCGCGCATGCCGGAGCCTGAGGGCACGGCGGAGGCGCACGAGCGGGGGTCGGTTCGCCGCCGGCTCGTGCGGCGGTGGTCATGGGCGCAGCCACGTGCAGCTGTCCGACGCCCCGGCTCACGGATTGATGTCGAGCGTGTCGATCACATCCTGCGCGGTATCGAGGTCGGCCTGGGGCGTTCCCCCGTAGGAGAGGATCACCGCGATGAGCCGGGTTCCCTCGACATCGAGGATGTACAGGTGCCAGCGGTTGGCCTGGCCCTGGGCGTACAGGCCTGGCCCGGAGAACACGAACACATGGCCGCCGGAATCATTGGGATCATCCTTGTCACAGGTGGCGTACGACGGGCTCCTCTGGCAACTGGAGCTCCAGCTCCTGGCCGGCGTAGCCGTCGATGGTCACCGGCGTCGCGGCGGATGACGTGTAGAACGTGTTGGCGCGGAGCGCGGCCACCAGGTCGTCGACGGTCGGACCGACCACCACGTCGCCGGGCGTTCCCGCGTCACCGGTGCCCGCCACGTCCCAGTGGCACGGGTCGCTGTACAGGCCATTCGCCGTGAAGAACGAGATCCCGATCCCGGTCGGCGCGTCGGCGCGCACGGGTTCGGGCCCGTCCAGGGCCCAGCTTGGATAGCCGACCCAGCCGTCGGGCCCCGTCCCTTCGATCGTGAGATCCCCGACTTGGAACAGGTAGCGCCCACCCGTCAGGAGGTCGGTGACGGGGCCCGCGGTCGGTGCCGCGGCGAAGATGCTGGGTGCCGTCGTGGCGGCGACAGGTGTGGCCGTGGCCGGCGGCGTGCTTGCCCCGACGTCCGACCCGTGCGGCGGGGTAGAGACGGCCGCGCCGCTGCAACTCGCTGCCGCCACCACGGCGACGCCAATCCCAACGAGCAAGAGCTTGTTCATGTGCGGACTCCCCATCAACTTCTCACGCCGGAACGGCGCCGGCCGACGCGAAGAACGTCCGCCAGCGAGTTCAGCTCTCCGAGGACAACACCGACGTCGTGGCTAATCATCCGGGAGCCTTCCCCACGAACGGTTCCCGCCGCTTGGGTCGATACCCTCCTGGATCACGACCGGGTCTTCGCTTGGATCGAGCGGACGCGAGATCAGTGCCCTTCCCGTGCGCCCGCTGACCCACGCCGAGTAGAGGAGTTCCTTGCCGTCAGGCGACCAGGTGACGCTGTCCGGGCGCCGGTCGACTGACACATCGTCGCCCGGCAGGCGCAGATCGGGCAGGACGACCTTGCTCGCGCCATCGGGCGTCGCGAGCATCACGTGGTGCGCTTCCGTCCCGGCGCTCTTCATCCTCTGGTAGACGATGCGATCTCCGGTCGGCGACCACACGGGTCCGACACCGTAGATGGCTCCGAACCCACGGTCGATCAGATACTCCCCGCTACCGTCGACCTCGACCACGCGGATCTGCTGGTCCATCGCAAAGCCGTCGCTGCTTCCACGCTGGTAGGCGATCCGACTGCCGTCCGGTGACCAGGTGAGCGACGAGACTCCCGACGGTCCGACAAGGATCCGCATATCGCCGCTGTCCGCGTCGTAGAGGCGGATGGACCCGTCGCGCAATGACTGCCCGGGGACCAGGTCGGCCTGGCCGCTCGCGATGGCGAGCAAGGAGCCGTCAGGCGACCACTCCAGGTCGGTGGCCAATAGGTCCGACAGCACGTCCACGTGGCCGTCTGCGACCGATGCGACCCAGACCTCACTGCCCGCAGCGGGTCGATCGGGGTTGCCTGGATCGGTCAATGGGACGCCGAACGCGATGCGGCGACCGTCGGCGGACCAAGAGGCGCACGGCGGTGGATGAGTCGCGCCGACGTCGATCCGCCGCGACTCCGACGCGTTTCCGGCGGCGTCGATGTCGGAGATGACGAGCGCGGCGCCCTGATAGCCGGTGTCTACGGTCCCGTCGGCCTCGCCGTAGGCGAGTCGCCTCCCGTCGGGGGAGAACACGGGACAGATCTGATCCAGGATCTCGGCGTCCGACCCGACGATCTGATGCGCGGCCTCACCCGGGCGAACGAGGTAGATGTCGCGCTCGACCCACCCATTCGGGCCTTGTGGGCCCGAGCCGCCGCGGACGAACGCCAGCCACCCATTCGAGATGGGGCCGTGATCGACCCGGAAGGCCCCCACCGCGGCCAGCGCCGCCAGCATGCCAACAAGGAGGAGTGCCGTCACCGCGATGATCAGCACCAGCCGGCCCACGCTGACGGGACGGGACACGACCGGTTGTTCGTCGAGTGCCAACGCATAAGGGACGTACCTGGTAGCAAAGGGCGGGCCCTGGCGGAGGGCGCGCTCGAGGCGCTGCTCGTTCATCACGAGTCCTCCTCGTTGCTGAGACGTTCACGGAGCGTCGCGATGCCGCGGCTGGCATGGGTGCGGGTCGCGCTGGGAGAGATGCCGACGACGCCGGCGATTTGCTCGAAGGTCAAGTCCGCGACGTAGTGGAGATAGAGCACATGGCGTTGCCGAGGAGGCAGGCGATCGACCGCCGCCCAGACGGTCAGGCGATCGGAACTCTCCGGCCCGGCGTAATCGGTGCGTTGTGGCGCGAGTCGGGGAAGCAGCAGCGAGAGCCGACGGTGCCACCGGTGCTGCTCCATCGCCAGGCGGTACACCGTGCGGTAGAGCCAAGCCGGTGGACGCTCGATGAACGTGCCACGCCTGATCTCGCGCCACAGCCGCAGGATCGCCTCCTGGAGCGCATCGGCCGCCTGCTCATCGCTCAGGCCCAGGTGCCGTGCGAAGTCATACAACGCCGCTCCGTGGGCGTCGTGGAGCTCGGTCACCATCGCCGCATCCGCGGCCATGGGGCTCGCGTGGCCTCTGTTGATCACGACCGGCTGCAATTCCGTCACACCCTATTGATGCGGGAACCGGGCAAACTGCCTAGTCGACCCGGTTCGCGAAATCTTGAGCGACACGACACCCGCGGTCGAGGAGCCAGCAAGTTCTGGCCGCGTCGCGTCCGTCATGCACTTGAACGACTACGTTTACCCCACCGAGGCTGGACAGGAGAGGATCGCGTTCCTGCTCGACGGCATCGATGGATGGCTTCGAGGGAACCGATCGGCGCCCGCGCCGCCAGCTCCCCGACGGGCCGATGAGCGGGGTGGAGCTCGTCTTGGCCTTCCTCGCCGGCGTCGCCATGGGCGGCGCCCTCGACCGCTTCGTGCTGCCGCCACTTGTCGATCTCTGGATCGACCGACTGCGCCGGCATGGGCAATGAGCGTGACGACGACGCTGAGCGCCGCGCTCGGGCGGACGTCTACTCCTCGGCCCGGATCGGGGCCGCTGCCGCGCTCACGATCGTCCTGGTCGTGCTCCTCGTCCTCGACGTCGTCGTCCCCGACTACCACGTCTCCCCCGCGATCCTCCTGCCCCTCCTGGGCGCGATCCTTGCGCTCCTCGGGCTCGAGGCTTCGGCCCCCTGGAGGGGCGTGAGGTGACGACGACCACGGCCCTGCTGACGAACAAGGCCTACGGCTACCCGACGCGCGGCGCGCGGCGTCGCCGGAATCCGACGATCCTCGCCTGCCTCCACTAGATCGCCAACGCCAAGGCGCCCGCCATCCAGGAGCGCAACTACGCCAACCGGGCAGGGTCATGGGGACCGTCGGCCACGGCCAGACGCGGTCGGGCGGCGCATCGATCGTGACGGCGCGGGTCGTCACGTAGCTCCCTGCTTCGCGGCCCCTGGTGGGACGATTCCCCCACTATGAGTGCGGTTCCCAGGGAATCGGGGTGAAGATCGCGGCGTTCCGTCGGTTGCACGCGCCGATATCGAGACGCAAGGCGGTCGGGGCGAGAGGGTTGCCGCCCACCGACTCGGGCACGTGCGCTCCTCGGGCGCGCGGCATCGGGGATTCTGCAGGTTCTCAGAGACCGTGCTCTACGGATCGGCGCGAGGCGCGTTCCCCCAGGCGAAATGGGTGAGCTCGATGCCCGGCGCCTCGACGATCACCTTCTGATTCGAACCGTCGGCGGCCATCGTGCACAGCTTCCCGTCGCAGCCGAACACGATGCTCAGGCCATCCGGCGAGTAGGCGGGCGGGTAGAGGCCACGGCTCGCATCGCTCGGCAGGGCCTCGGGTGATGCGGTGGGGTCGTTGGCGGGAACGCGCTCGATCGGTCCGTTCGGGTTCTCGTGGTAGACGATGAAGCGACCGTCCGGGCTCCAGTCGGGATGCTCGAGATCGCGGGTGTCGATCTTTGCGACGCGCTCCTCGCCGGTCTCGAGATTCCGGATCATGAGCGTCCATCGGTAATCGGTCTCCGGCGTGTTTCGGGCGAAGACGACCTCGCGGCCGTCGGGCGAGAGGCGCGGCTCCCAATCCCAGGCGGAGCTGGGGGCGTTGCCGATCAGCCGCTGGTCCGTGCCATCCGCGTTCATCCGCCAGAGCGTCTCGTGAAGCAATTCGCAGAGCGGGGCGCGGGAGCACTTCACGGGGCTGGTCGCGTAGATCAGCCAAGAGCCGTCTGGCGACCAGTCGGGCGTCTGTGCATAGCCCGAGGTCGAGGTGAGGATGCGTAGATCGCTGCCGTCCGCGGCGATCGTCGCCACCTGCCAGGTCTCGTCGTCCATGGCGATAGAGAACGCGATCCGGCTGCCATCGGGTGAGATCCGCGGGCGCTCGACCTCACAGTCGAAGATCTGGACCAGGTCGGAGCCGTCGGAGTCCATGGCCACGAGCGGCGAGATGAGCTGGCCGAGGATCTCGTCGAACCGCTCGACCTGACCGAAGACGATCCGGCCCGCGGGGTCCGGGACGCCGTCGTTCGTCTGGCTCGCCGTGGTGATCCACGGCGGCTTCAGGTGTGGACAGATCGGTGCCCGGGCGGCCGCCGGGGATGGCGCGGGGGCGCCCATCGATGGCGAGGCGACCGCGGCGCCAGGCGTGTTGCTGACCGAAGGGCGGGACGCGGCCAGGGGAGAGGCGGAAGGTGCACGCGTGGCACCCAGCGAGCAGGCGGCCGTCGCCAGCACGAGCACCGCGAGGAGCGGTCCAAGTCTGCGGAACGCGGCCATCGCTACCCTCCGTTCACCGTGCTCGCGTGGCTCGCGGTCAGGACGCGAGGATGCGCTGTGCATCACGGCCACGTGTAGAGCTCCGCCCAGGGACCGCCCACGAGCATGAGTCGTCCGTCGGGGAGCACGGCCGGCTGCTGCCCTTCGACGGGCGGTGCCGGAGCGTTCTTTGTCACGCCGGTCGCCGGATCGAAGACCCCGGCCCATGTATTGGCGGTCAGGAAGACACGCCCATCCGGCAGCAGGGCCGCGGCGCCAACGCGGTGCGGGGTGGTTCCGGCGACCGCGAATGTCCCGCGCGAAGGGTCGTAGACCTCGACGAGGCCGGCGCTGTCATCCGTAAAGTCGGTGGACATCGGAAGCACGAGGACTCGGCCGTCGGCGAGCAACATGCCCTCGGTCGCGCCCCGGGCACTCGCCATGCCGCCGGTCGGCGTGAAGGCTCCCGTTGCCGGGTCATAGATCTCCGCGTCTCGCAGCTCGGGCAATTCGCACCCCGAGAGAGAGCTTCCCTGGGCGACGCAGGAGCCACGGCCTCCAGCAATCAGGACCCGGCCATCCTGCATCGTGGTCGCCGAGTGATCGGCTCGCGGGTGCACCATGGATCCCGTCGGTGAGATCGTCTCCGTCACCGGATCGAAGAGGGCCGCCGAATCCACCACGGTCTGCGTCCCACCGTTGGAGACGTTCAGCCTGCCACCTGACAGCAGAACCTGACCGTCACGGAGCAGGGTGAGCGTCGGATGGTGGCGGATCTTCGAAGCGGCCGCGACGTGATCGTCGCCCTGGTAGTCCGGAGCGTCTACCGGCGTCCACGACACGGTCTTCGGGTCGAACAGGAAGACCGTCGAGACCAGCTCATTCGAGTCGGTCAGCACCAGCAGCACCCGGCCATCTCGAAGCAGCACGCCGGAGCCGTCGCCGGTCACAGCACCGGGATCCGTGACCGTGGACTGCCGGGCTGACGGATCGACAATCTCCCCAGGAGCGTCCGAGAGGCCACCGACGACGAGGACGCGGCCATCGTCGAGCGTAACCACCACTGGCTCCCCCCGAGCCACGTGAAGGTCGGCGACCTTGGTCTGGACGGCCTGCCCCGGCGCTGGTTTAGGCGGCGACGGGAACACTGGCGGCGTGGCGCTCGGGCCCACAGACGCCTCAGCAACCGGGCCTTGGGACGGCTCACCGGTCGGGGCTGGCGTCGCTGACTGGAGCGGGACGACGACCGGCAGCGACGGACTGCCGCCGGGGAGGAGAAGCGCTCCCAGCAGGAGCGCGACGAGCGCACCGAGCACGAGCAGCGCCCAGACGACGGCCCTGAGGTCCGTCCCCGCCGGCCGCAATGCGCCATCGCGAGCCCCGATCGGCGACCGGCTACCCACCCAATGGCTCCCGATCCCGGCCACGAGCGCCGGCCGCGGCCGTCGATCCCGCGTGGACTCGAGGATGCTGGCCAACGGTTCGGGCGGCGGGGCCGGTGCGGCCTCTGCGCCGAACCACGCGCCGAGGGTCCGGTCGAGGTCGTGCTGGCCGGTCATGCGACGGACTCCTTGGCGATCGCACCCACTCGCTCGTCAGCGTCGAGGGCGGCGCGAAGCGCTTGGTGGGCGCGATTGAGGCGGGACTTGTAGGTGCCCACCGGGACGTCCAGGGCCGTCGCGGCCTCGGCGTCGGGCAGCCCCAGGTAGTGGTGGACGACGAGCACCGCGCGATGTTCGGCCGAGAGGCGCAGGAAGCCGCGCTCCAGCTGGTCCCGATCGGCAAGCGATGCCGTCGAGTCGTCGACGCCGGCGGGCTCGATCCCGTCGACCCGGATCTCGATCAGGTCGTGCTTCGCCCGTCGAAGCTCCTGGTGACAGGCGCGGACGACCAGCCGATTGAGCCAGGCATCGAAGCGCTCCGGGTCGCGCACGGCCCGGATGTGGAGCCAGGCCGAGGTGAGCGCCTCCTGGACCGCGTCGGATGCCACGTCCTCGCGCCGCAGGATCAGCCGGGCGATGCGATGGAGCCGCCCGTAGGCGTTGGTCGCCAGCGACGCGAACGCGTCGTGGTCACCGTTGGCCGCGCGGAGGACGAGATCGCGCTGCATGGGAGGCCCCAGTGTCTCGCGGCCCCGTGGCCGCTGTCGACACTATGAGGGCAGATCGCCGCGCATCGTTCCATCTTCGCTTCGCGAACCGTGCCGATTCGCTCGATCCGTGTGCAGTGCCCCTTCGGTCGTAGCACCGTGGTCCGAGACTGCGACCAGCCGGCTTGCCGACGATTCGCGGGTGAAGCTGTGCACGGTCTGTGGTGTCGTCACCAGCCGCGCGGGTAGCCTGTGTACCGGCCCTGACGCATCCCGGTCGTGGCCGCCACGGCGAACAGGGGGCCGAGCTCGTCGTGCCGGGGAAGTGGCTCCGGCGGTAGGATTCGAACCTACGACCAAGCGATTAACAGTCGCCCGCTCTACCACTGAGCTACGCCGGAGCGAGTGCGCCCGCCGCGATCGGCCCGGGCGCGCTGCGCGGCCGGGGCCGCGCCGGGCGGAAGAATAGCACGAGGCCCCGGTGGAAGGGGCCTCGGTCCTTGCCGTCCGGCAGGTACGCGACTTCGCGAAGGACGGCCGACCGAGGCCGCCCCGAGTGCGATACTCGGCCCATGAGCCTGGTCTCGGCGCTCGAGCTCGCCGCCCAACTCGGCGACCCCGACCTGCGCATCGCCGACGTCCGCTGGTCGCTGGCCGCGCCAACGGCCGGGCGCGCGGCCTACCTCGAGGGGCATCTTCCTGGCGCCGTCTTCGTCGACCTCGACACCGTGTTGACCGGGCCCGCCGGTCCCGGGCGCCATCCCCTCCCGGACCCGGGGATGTTCGCGGCAGCTCTCGGCGCGGTCGGGATCGGCCGCGGCCATCGCGTCGTGGCCTACGATGATGCCGGCGGGACGGTGGCCGCGCGCCTGTGGTGGATGCTGGACGTGATGGGCCATTGGCGGGCGGCCGTGCTCGACGGAGGAATCGCCTCCTGGCGCGAAGCCGGGCTGCCCCTGTCGACCGAGGTGCCGGCCCTGCCCGGCGTCTCGCCGCAGGCCCGCGTGGCCGTCCGCGGGGAGTGGCCACGGACGATCGATCGTGTCGCCCTGGAGTCCCGGCTGGGCTCGCTGACCCTCCTCGATGCCCGGGCGCCCGAGCGGTATCGCGGCGAGGTCGAGCCGGTCGACCCGGTCGCCGGTCATGTCCCGACCGCCGTGAGCGCGCCGACTGGCTCGTTCCTCGCGCCCGACGGCCGGTTCCTCGCACCGGACCTGCTGGCGGTGCGCTTCTCTGAGCTGGGGGTTGACGGCGAGCGCCCGGTCGTCGTCAGCTGCGGGAGCGGCGTCAATGCCTGCCAGCTGGCGCTCGCGATGCGTGCCGCGGATCTTCCGGACCCCCTCCTCTACCCCGGGTCGTACTCCGACTGGAGCCGGTCGGGCATGCCGATCGCGACCGGCGAGCGACCAGGGGAGCTGACACACTCCGGCGGGCGGCCACCGCTGGCGCGGACCGGCACCCCGTGACGGGGCCGAACGATCGTCCCGCTTGACGGGGCGACAGGCTCTCTCACGATGCCGTCATGGACGTCGCGCTGACTGCGGCCACCCGAGTCGCTGATCGACCCCGGCTCGCGACCCTGACCGTCTTCGGCACGGGTATCGGCCTGTCGGCGTTCCTCCTGTTCGCGGTGGAACCCCTCGTGGGGCGGCTGGCCCTCCCCGTCTTCGGCGGGGTGCCATCGGCGTGGGCGACTGTCCTGGCCTTCTTCCAGGGGGTCCTTCTGCTCGGCTACCTGTACGGGCACCTGTCGGTGACGCGGCTCGGGCTCCGGCGCGGGGCAGTCCTCCACGTCGCCATCGCGGTCGGCGCGCTGGCCCTGCTCGTGGTCGCCCCGGCGAGCTGGGCGAACCTCCGCGACGAGACGATGCCGCCAGGCCTCAACCTGCTCCTGATCCTGGCGGTCGCCGTCGGACCGGCCGCGTTCCTCCTGACGGCGACGACACCCTTGCTGTCGGCCTGGTATGCCGCCGTCCGGGATGCCGAGACCCCCGGTGCCGCCGACCCCTACTGGCTCTACGCCCTCAGCAATGGGGCGTCGCTCGCTGCGCTTCTCGCCTATCCCCTGCTCATCGAGCCGGCCCTTGGCCTCGCCGCCCAGCGGACCGCGTGGTTGGCCGGGATCGGGATCTTCGTGCTGATCATCACCGCCGCCGCCTGGCGCGTGCGGCGATCAGCGGTCCGCGTCGCGCCGACCGTGCGCTCCGCGGACTCGACCGCCGTCGCAGCCGCAGCTTCCGAGGCCGAGCTCGAACCCGGGGTCGACGTCCGGCGCCGCCTGCGCTGGTTCGTCCTGGCCGCGATCCCCGCCGGGCTGCTGACCGCCGTGACCACCTTCATCGCGACCGATCTCGTGAGCGCGCCGCTCCTGTGGGTGGGACCGCTGGCCATCTACCTCGCCTCCTTCGTGGTGGCCTTCTCCGGGCGGGGCGGGACGCTCGTCCGCTGGGCGACGGTCGCGGCGCCCGCCGCGGCGACCCTCCTGTGGGTTCCGCTCGGCTCCAGCGGCATCTGGCCGCTCGTTCCGCTCGTGGTCGTCGAGCTGGGCGGCTTTGCCGTCCTCGCGACCGCGCTCCACGGCCGGCTCGCGGCGGATCGGCCGGGGACGGCCCACCTCACCGAGTTCTATCTCGTGCTCGCGACGGCCGGCGCCGTGGCTGGCGCGTTCGTGGCCCTGGTCGCGCCGGCGATCTTCCCGGACGTCTGGGAGTACCCGTTGCTGGTCGGATCGGCGATCGCGGCCATCGTCCTCACCGCGCCGGCTTGGGCCCGGATCGCCACCGAACATGCAACCGGTCGCGGGCTCCACTTCGGGCAGTTCGTGGCCGGGCTGGCCGGGCGCCTGGGTCCGTACCTCGTCGTCGCCGGCCTCCTCGCCATCGCCCTCGTGCCAGGCGGGTGGCTCGCGCTCGAGGCCGGCCTGCGCTGGCTCCTCGTCGGCGCGCTTCTCCTGCTCGTCGGAGGAGTGCCCCGCTTCTTCGCTCTCGCCACGGCTGTCGTCCTCGTGCTGGCGGTCCTGGTCCTGCCACCGCCTCCCCTGCTCCGTGACCGCAGCTTCTTCGGGGTGACCGTGGTCCTGCCGTCGCCCGACGGCGCCAGGCTCGAGATCCTGAACGGGACGACGCTCCACGGCGTTCAATACCGCGACCCGGCCCGCCGCATGCGGCCGGCGACGTACTACGCCGAGAGCGGCCCGATCGGCGACGTCTTCCGGCGGCTGGCTGAGCTCGGCATGCCGCCGAACGGCCGGCGGGCGGTCGGGATCGTCGGCCTGGGCGCCGGGAGCCTCGCCGCCTATGCCCACGCCGGCGAGCGGTGGACGTACTTCGAGATCGACCCGGTCGTCGCGCGGGTCGCCCAGGATTCGGCCTACTTCACGTTCCTCTCCGGCGCCGCCGCACGCCCCGAGGTCGTCATCGGCGACGGCCGCCTCGAGCTCCGACGGGTCGCCGACGGGACCTTCGACCTGCTCGTGCTGGACGCCTTCAGCTCGGACGCGATCCCCGCGCACCTCCTGACCGTCGAAGCGCTGCGTGACGCGATGCGCACGGTTGCCTCGGGCGGCCTGCTCGCCGTTCACGTCTCGAACCGCTACTACGACCTCGCGCCGGCCGTGGCCGCTGCGGCACGCGACCTCGGCCTCGTGTCGCTCGAGCGCGTCTACGCCCCGGACGCAACGGACCAGGAGCTCGGCGCGGCCGGGTCCATCTGGGTCGTCGTGGGACGCGACCCAGCGCTTCTCGCGCCGCTGGCACGCGAGGGCTGGGCGAGGGTGGCGGTCGACGGAATCGTGCCGATCACGGACGACCGTCCCGACATCCTGAGGTTCCTGTTCGTCCTGGGCGGGTAGCCCCGCAAGAGCCGGACGGGCGACCCATCGGAAGCGGCGATGCGGCTGCCGCTGCAGACGTCAGAACATCGTGGCGCAATACGGGGCGCGGTCGGCCGCGAACAGTGCGTCGGCCCGCCGCAGAGCCCCGGACGTAAGCTCCTCGACCCGCCCGGCGCGGGCAAGATCCGATAGCCGGAACGCACCGAGGTACACCGCTCCCAGGTCGGCCACGTCGACGGCGAGATCCGCCGGATCGCCCGTCCGAGACGCCGTCCCGCCCGCAGCTCCGGCCTCGCCGCCGGCAGCGAGGCGCCAGCGGCCGGCGTTCCAGGGGCAGAACGCGTCGGCGACCTCGAGGACGACCTCGCCGGCTGTCCCGTAGCGGCGCGCGGCCAGCGCCGCCGGCAGGTCGACGAGGCGCAGCCAGAGCCCGTCGCCCACGGTGAGACCGAGCGCGCGGGGATCGGCCAGCTCGAGCTGGAGCGGGTGCGGAACCGGGACGCGATTCGCCTTGGTCGTTCGCGCCAGGTCGATGCCGAAGAGGAAGCTCCACACCGCGCGCTCGGCGCGCGGGGTGCACGCCATCGCCTCGATGACGATGACCTGGCCTTTCGGCCCGCGCTCGTCCCAGTCGCCCTTCACGCGGTAGATCGCATACCCCTCGGCCCCCCCGTCGACCTCGTAGAGATAGCGGTGCTTCGGGCCTGCACCACGGCGCATGTGCTCGCTGTCGTGGAGGATCCCCCAGCGCCACCAGTCCTCGGTCCGCGACAAGGCACCCGGCGTCGTGGCCCGCAGCCGTTCGTAGACCGGCGGGAAGGTCGCGAGCGCCTCGTCCCTGTCGACGAGGCGAAGTCCGACCCTCGGGCTCCCAGGGCCGGAGCCAGGCCGTTCTCCCGCGATCGATCTCGAAGGAGCCACCCTGCGTGCCGAGCCCGTAGCCGAACCGCTGGTAGATCGCACCCTCGGACGCCCACAGCACTGCGGCCGGCTCCCCGCGGGCCCTGACGTCGTCCAGCTGGTGGCGCATGAGCGATCGCAGCACCCCCTGCCGGCGATGGCCCGGCTCGACGCCGACGCCGGTGACGCCGGCCGCCGCCACCTCGCCGCCGGGAACGGTGAGCCGGAACGTGAACGCGCCCGCGGTCGCGATGGCCGCCTCTCCGTCGAAGGCGGCGATGAGGCGCTCTGTCTCCATCGTGTGGCGCCAGTCCTCGAACTCGGCGTCGGTCAGCTCCTCGCCGAAGGCGATGACGAGCGGAGCGAGGAAGGCGCGGGCAGTCTCCGGGGTGGCGGTCCGGATGGGATACGCGGCGATCTTCTCGGTCATCGGCGCATCGTGCCATCCCGGGGCCGGCCGGAAAAGGGCTTCCGACGGCCGGCCGCTCGTCACCGATCGCTCGATCGGACCGGGTGCCACGCGCCGGTCCCGCGGCCGCCGCCCGGACGGTCGGGGACGAACGGCGCCGGGCCCCCGGCCGGTGCCGCCCTCACGCCCGGCGCCCAGGTGCGCGATCCTATGGGGGCATGACTGGCCCGAGCTCCGAAGCCGCCCGGCCGTGGGCCCGCGAGGTCGCCGACGTCGCCGCCGCCCTCGCGACCGACATGGACCGGGGGCTGAGTGCCGCGGAGGCCGCGGCCCGCCTCCTCCGATACGGTCGAAACGAGCTCGTGGAGGAGGGTCGCGAGCCGCTCTGGCACCTCTTCCTCGGCCAGTTCACGAACGCGATGATCATCGTCCTGCTGGTGGCGGCCGGTATCACCGCGGCCCTGGGCGATCTCAAGGACACGGTCGTCATCCTCGCGATCGTCATCCTCAACGGGATTGTCGGGTTCGCCCAGGAATACCGGGCCGAGCAGGCGCTGGACGCCCTCAAGCGCATGGCGAGCCCGACGGCGCGGGTCGTGCGCGACGGCGAGACCACCATGGTCCCAGCCCCGGAGGTCGTGCCGGGCGACCTCGTGCGGCTCGACGCCGGCGACATCGTCACGGCCGACCTGCGGCTCCTCGAGGCGCGGGCGCTCCGGATCAACGAGGCCGCGCTGACCGGCGAATCCGAGCCGGCCGAGAAGACGGTCGAGCCCCTTCCGGACGTACCCGACGGCGTCCTCGCCGACCGGCGCAACATCGCCTTCAACGGGACGGCCGTCACCTACGGACGCGGCGCCGGCGTCGTGGTGACGACCGGAATGTCCACCGCCCTGGGCCGGGTCGCCGAGCTCCTCCAGGAGCACGCCGGCGGCCAGACGCCGCTCCAGAAGCGGCTGTCGGCGCTCGGAAAGGCGCTGGCCGCCGTGGCCGGGATCGTCTGCGCCCTCGTGTTCATCGTGGGAGTGCTGCGGGGCGAGTCGCCACAGGAGATGTTCCTCGTGGCGGTGAGCCTTGCCGTCGCGGCGATCCCCGAGGGGCTGCCCGCGGTCGTGACCGTGGCCCTGGCCCTCGGCGCGCGCCGCATGGCGCGGAGGAACGCGCTCGTGCGCAAGCTGCCCGCGGTCGAGACGCTCGGGTCGGTGACCGTCATCTGCTCCGACAAGACGGGCACGCTGACCGAGAACCGGATGCTCGTCGAGAGGGCGTGGACCCCGGACGGGGCGTTCGCGGTGGGCGGCGACGGCTACGCACCGCTCGGCGGGTTCACGACCGACGGGAGCCCGGCGGACACGGAGGCGGGAGGGGTCGCCGTCGATCCGGCCCTGACCGGCATCACCCTTGACCGGATGGCCCGCATCGCGGTTGCCTGCAACGATGCCACCCTGCGGGCTCCGGACCACGCCGGCGACGCCTGGACGATCACCGGCGATCCAACCGAGGGCGCCCTGCTCGCCTTCGCCGGCAAGCGCGACCTGTTCGCCTCGGACGTCCTCGCCGAATCCCCGCGCGTCGAGGAGCTGACGTTCGATGCGGCCCGGCGGCGGATGACGACGCTCCACGCCGTCGACGGCGAGATCTGGGTCGCCTCGAAAGGGGCCCTCGAGGCCATCGCCCCGCTGCTCGATCCGGCCGACGGGCCGCAGCTGGCTGCCGCCGAGGCGGCCGGGCTCCGCTACGCCGCCGACGGCTACCGCGTGCTCGCCCTCGCCGACCGGGTGATCCCCGACATCCCCTCGCAGCTGGAGCATGCCGAGACGGGCCTCCGCCTCGCCGGCCTCGTGGCGATGGCCGATCCTCCACGCGCCGCGTCGGCGACGGCGATCGCCGCCTGTCGCACCGCCGGGGTCACGCCGATCATGATCACCGGCGACCACCCCCTCACCGCGACGGCCATCGCCCGCCGACTCGGCATCCTCGCACCGGGCGGCGAAGCGCTCACCGGGGCCGAGCTCGACACGCTCGACGACGAGGCGTTCGCGGCGCGCGTCGACCACGTCTTCGTCTACGCCCGCATGAATCCCGAGCAGAAGCTGCGCATCGTGGAGGCGTGGCGGTCACGGGGGGCGATTGTCGCCATGACGGGGGATGGCGTGAACGACGCTCCTGCTCTCCGGCTCGCGGACATCGGCGTCGCCATGGGCGTCACGGGGACGGAGGTCAGCAAGGAAGCCGCGGACATGGTCCTCGCCGACGACGACTTCGCCACCATCGTCCACGCGGTCGAGGAGGGCCGCCGGATCTACGACAACATCCGGCGCTTCGTGCGCTACCTCCTGACCACGAACTCGGCCGAGGTCTGGGTGATGTTTCTCGGCCCGATCCTGGGTCTGCCGATCCCGCTCCTCGCCGTCCAGATCCTGTGGATCAACCTCGTGACGGATGGGGCCCCGGCGCTGGCCCTCGGGGTGGAGCCGGTGGAGCCCGACGCCATGCGCCGGCCACCGCGACCACGCGGCGAATCGATCCTGGGAGCGGGACTCTGGCCCCAGGCGCTGTGGGTCGGCCTTCTCATGGCCGCCGTGGTCCTGGGGATCCAGGCCCTCGCGATCTCGGTGGGCTGGCACTGGCAGACGATGGTCTTCACGACTCTGGCGCTGCTCCAGCTGGGGAACGCCGTGGCCGTCCGCTCGGAGCGCATCAGCGCGTTTTCGCTCGGGATCCGCAGCAACGTGCCGCTCGCGCTCGCCGTCGGCATCACCTTCCTCGTCCAGCTCGCCCTGGTCTATGTGCCCGCGCTGCAGCCGATCTTCGTCACCGAGGCGCTGGGCCCCGTCGAGCTCGCCGTGGTGCTCGTGGCATCGACCGCCGCCTTCGTCGCTGTCGAGGTCGAGAAGGCGTTGAGGCGGCGACTGGCCCACGCCTGAGACGACAGTCGAGGCGCAGGTCGGCGCCCCGTCGCGCTGGCGCGCGCTCAATCGGTCCAGTCGGCCGTGCCGGCGAGGCAGCGCCCCACCGGACTCTGGCGGAGCAGCCGGCCACGCACCATCGTTGCCTGAATTTGGCGACGTGACGTCGTGGTCCTTCTATGCGAAACTCCGCCCAATCCAGAAGCACAGCGATGGCCGGGGCGGTGGGGAATTCGGTCCACCTCCGGGTGGCGCCCCGGCCAGTCATGCAGCCGCGCAGGGGGGCGCCGCCGTGGTGCTCGTCGTCATCCTCATCCTGGGACAGCTCGCCGATGGGCTGACGTACACGCTTGCCCACCACGGGGTGGAGCTCAACCCGTTCATGGCAGCCCTCGGTGGCTCCGCGCTCGCGCTCAAGCTCCCTGCGGCCGCCGTCCTCGGACTCATCGCCTGGAGGCTTCGACGCCATCCCCAGGTGCTCCTGTGGCTCGGCGCCGTGGGCTGGTTCGGGGCGCTCACCAACTTCGGCGGCTACGGATAGCGCAGAGCGACCGTTTCCCGCCGAGCCGAGGGGCCGCCGCACGCCGGCCGGCTGACGAATGACGATCGACGAGCGCCGGTCCGCGAGGGCCGGCGCTCGTCGCCGCTTGCTCACCGGGTGAGCCGCCGACCGCATGCATCGGCTGCCGGCCCGGGAGGAGTCGCCGTCATCGGCGAGGCCCGGGCCCTCCGTCGGCGGGCAGACGCGGACAGGGGTGCCGGATAGAGACCGCCAGTTTCGGCTGCGATCTACTTCAGAGCAGCGCAGATGTCCGTGCTCCTGCCCGTCGCCGACTCCACCGTGAAGTTCCCGAGCGCATCGACGGTGACGACCGTGCGGCCGACGTGAAGGATGGTCGTGGGCCCAGCGGGGACGTCCGTCGGGAAGAGGATGACGACCAGGTGCCCCATCGTCGTCATCGTCACGAGCCCGTCGGGACCCGGGCGGGTCATCGTGACCGCTCCGTTCGAACGCAGGGCCAGGACCTTGCCCGAGGTCAGGTTGGTGAATGTCAATGCGTTGCCGGTCCCGGCGGCCAGCGTGCGAACGATGTTCCCGTCGCGATCCTTGAACTCGCGATACACGGAAGCGCCGACGGGGGCACCGATGTCGACTCCGAGGTCGAAGCCCTCGCACGCGATCCCCGCAGGGAAGACGAAGTCATGCTGGGCGGCGGTGGCGGGGCCCGCCAGCGCTCCGACCAGGAGGAGTGCCGAGGCGGCGACGACGACCATCCCGAGCTTCCGGCCCATGCCGAGACCTCCCTGGGACGCATCCCTCGCGGGTCGGTCTCGCCAGTGGCTCAACGCGGTCCGAGGCGGCCGGGGTGTGGACCGCGGGTCATCGCCTCCCGCTGCGGCCCATCGTCCTCGCCGCGTCTTCGCTCACAAGTGCCGTTCGACGCCAACGCGGAATGGTGGTGCGCACGGGCAACGGAACACCGCGCCGCTATCGCGAAACGGCGATCAGGGCAGTGAGGGCACCGACTGAGCCGATGAGGCAGACGAGCGTGAGCCCGGCGCGGGACCGGATGTCAACTCGCCAGACTGCGGCGGCCATGCCGGCGCCGACGGTCGCCTTGAGACCGACGATTCCCCCGAGCCCGACGACCCCGATGGCGGCCGCCATCAGGGGGTTCGCCTCGTGGCCGCGGCCCCACGCGAGGACCAGGGACAGAGCGTCGAGCAGCTGGGTCGCGATGATGAGCGCCGGGTACGTCCAGCGACTCACCGAGCCCCCATCACGAGTTCGAACGGCGATCATCGTTCAAGCCCCCCGGCGGTGCCGCCATCGATCGTAGGCCGGCAGTACTCCTACGAAAGTACGGGGACGCCGCGCGATCCTACCGCACAACCGGGGGGATTGGCAGCCCAATGGTGCTTTCGCGCACCGCGCGTCGACAACGCCCGGCCGCACGGTGCGCAGGTCGCGGGCGAAGGTGCGGCCAGCCCGTCGGGCTCGGCTCCGTGAGGCAGACGACGAGCACGGGGCGGGCGAGACCCGGTCGCCGGCGGCGTGTCGGACGTCATCCCTTCGACGTCCCGGCGGAGGCGGGGCGCTCGACTCGGCCGAGGCGGTGATGACCGGCCGGCGGAGCGCCGTCCCGCAGACCAGATGCTTGATCTCCCAGCGTGCGGTATCGAGGTGGAGTGGCGATCGGACGGCCGGGCCATTCGGCACTCACCGTGTCGATGGACGAATGACAACGTTGCTCTGACTTCGTCGGAAGCTTTGAGGAGGCAGAGAGGTGTCCGAGCGCGCCGTCAGCCCGTCGATCGTCGGCGCCCGCCGACGCTACTCCAGGCGGTACGCGATCGTGCTGTTCGCGACCCTGGGCCTGCTCGTGGGCAGTGCGCCGCTGCCGACTTCTGCGGCCACGGATGGCCCGCCAGCGTCACCCGTCGATGCGGATCGTGGCTCGGCGATTTCCGTCGAGGACATGCCACTCTCCGCGGAGCCGGCTGCGACAGGTGCCTTGGTCGAGGCACTGCTCGACGAGGCGGCGCTGACGGAGGAGCCCAAGCCGGAGCCGCTCGTGGAGGCGACGCCGACGCCGACCGCAACGCCGGAGCCGACCCCCACCCCGACGCCGGAGCCGACCCCAACGCCGGAGCCGCTCGTGGAGGCGACGCCGACGCCCACGCCGACGCCGGAGCCGACCCCGACGCCGGAGCCGACGCCCACCGCCGACGCCGGAGCCGACGCCAACCCCAACGCCCGAGCCGACCCCGACGCCCACCCCGACGCCGAGCCGACCCCCACCCCGACGCCGCTGGGATTCACGTTCCGAATGGTGCCCCTCGCCCCGCGGAATCTCGCCAGTGGCACCCGATGGTTGGAGGGCCCGACGCCGCGGAGCCTCGCGATCACCGACGAAATGACCAGGGATGGGGTGGCGCTGAAGCGCTTCAACGGAGTCCTCTACGACCATCCGTTGCGACAGGCCTATACGGTCCTTGGCATGGCGAACAGCTATCGCCTGACCGGCAACCCGGCCTATCTCGACCGCGCAGCCCGCAACGCCAACCGTCTGCTCGCCACGGCGAAGCGCTCGGGATCGGCCCTCTTCTTTCCCTACCCATATGACTTCCCCCTCCACAGCAATCCCAGGGAGGTGATGAGGGCCCCGTGGTACTCGGCGATGGCGCAGGGCCAGGCGCTCTCGGCCTTCGTGCGTCTCTTTGAGCTGACCGCCGACCCGCGATGGCGTGTGGCGGCCGAGAGCGCATTCGAGAGCTTCAGGATCAAGGGACCACGGACGACGCCATGGGTTACCCACGTCGACGGTTCCGGGTACCTGTGGCTCGAGGAGTACCCGTTACCGGGACGGCCGGACCGGACCTTCAACGGGCACCTGATCGCCGTGCTGGGCCTCTACGACTACTGGAAGCTCACCGGGGACGCCAATGCGTTCCTCCTCATGCGGGGCTCGCTGGCCACCATGCGCGGGTACGCGTCGACCTGGCGGCTGCGCGATGGCGTGAGCCGCTATTGCGTTGCCCACGTGAAGCGAGCGCCCAAGTACCACGTGGTGCATATCGACCTCGCCTATCGGATGTTCCAGCTGACGGGGGAGCGCTGGTGGGCGCGATTGGGGGACGCGTTCATCTCCGATTACCCCGACCCGACCGTCCACGGATCGGTGTTCTTCGCAGCCACAACCCATACTGCGTACCGGTTCGATCGATCCGGCAGGATCATCGCGCGCAGATCCATCACGTTGGCCCGGCCCTCGGGAGCCCTTGCCAGCGCCCGCCTCCGCGTTCCGGGTCGATCCGGCGTCTACCTTACGATCGCGAACGGCAGCCTGGCCGGGTTCCTGGTCCCGGAACGGCCAGGGATCTCGTATCTGCGCGGAATCGCCTACCGGATCGCGTGGGATCCGCTGCGATCGGTCGATGTCCAGCCCGGCAGGTACACCGCCTACGCGTACAGCGGCAGCGGTGCGGTCGCCCGCAGTGTGACCGCGCGCATCGGAGCGACTACCCGGTTGCATGCCATCGAGCGAGCCATCATCCGTGGCCGGCTGCACTTCCGGATCACCGACGGCCGGTGGGCCGGGCTCTGGCTTCCCGCGGGTACGGGGGTGGTCATCTACTGACGTCCCCGGTACCCCGGGGCTGTCGCAGGATGACGCGGCGCGCTTTGTCGCCCGCTTGCTTCGCGGGCCTCCATCAGTGCGACGAGGACGTGAAGGGCGGCCATCTCCGTCGCCTCCGTGGCCTCGATTGACTCCCGCCGCGCACACCGGCCGCCGAACGACGGAGTCGGGGCCGTCCGAGAGACTCCTGCGGACTCGCGCTCGTCGCCGCCTCCGGCGTGCGCTCTCGCGCTACTCGAGGTAGTCCTTGAGCTTCCGAGAGCGGGATGGGTGGCGCAGCTTGCGAAGCGCCTTGGCCTCGATCTGGCGGATCCGCTCGCGGGTCACGTTGAACTCGCGGCCCACCTCCTCCAGCGTCCTGGCGCGGCCATCCTCGAGACCGAAGCGGAGCTGCAGGACGCGTCGCTCGCGGCCCGTCAGGGAGTCCAGGACGGCCTCGACCTGCTCCTTGAGGAGCTGGTGCGAGGCGGCCTCGGCTGGTGCCAGGGCCCCCCGGTCCTCGATGAAGTCGCCGAGGTGGGAGTCCTCCTCCTCGCCGATCGGCGTTTCCAGGCTGACCGGCTCCTGGGACACCTTCATGATCTCGCGGACCTTCTCCGGCGTGACCACGACCTCCTGGCCCTTGGACATCGCCTCGGCGATCTCCTCGACCGTCGGCTCGCGGCCGAGCTCCTGGAGGAGCTGGCGGGAGACCCGGATCAGGCGGTTGATCGTCTCCACCATGTGGACCGGGATGCGGATGGTGCGGGCCTGGTCGGCGATGGCGCGGGTGATCGCCTGCCGGATCCACCAGGTGGCGTACGTGGAGAACTTGAAGCCCTTCTCGAAGTCGAACTTCTCGACGGCCCGGATGAGGCCGATGTTCCCCTCCTGGATCAGGTCCAGGAACGACATCCCGCGCCCGATGTACTTCTTGGCGATCGAGACGACGAGACGGAGATTGGCCGAGGTCAGCTGCTCGCGGGCATCGCGGCCGATGCGCACGATCTCGCCCTTGCGATGGGCGAGCTTCGTGTTGAGCGGCACCTCCGGGTCGAAGTCCCATCCGCTTCAGCAGGTCGGCATCGTGGCTGGAGAGGATCCAGCGCTCGAGCGCCGGGAAGGCCACCATCTCGCGCGTCCAGTCGTAGATCGCGCGCAGGCCCACGTTGTCGCGGGAGTCGAGGTCGCCGTTGTGGACGGCCAGGTAGGCCCAGTCCAGGAGGGTGACGAAGGCATCCGGCGCGAGGGCCTCGTTGTAGGCGGCCAGAAGCTTGCGGGCCTCCCTGAGGAGCTCCTTCGTTCCGTCGGACTGGGCATCGCGTCCGGCCTTGACGAGGTGGAAGTCGGGGTGCGGCACGAGCAGGTCGGTCGTGGCCTCGTCAGAGATCGCCTCGCGCACCATGCGGTGGGCCTCGTCACCGAGCGGGAGGCGGTGCTGCGGCTTGGCGGTCCGCGTCTTGCGCTCCGTGTCGTGGAGGGTCCACTCGTGGAGGCTGACCATTGCCTTCCAGGGGAACTCCACCATCCACTCGCCGAGCTCGATCGCCTTGGCCAGGACGACCTCCTCCTCGGCGGTCAGGAGAGCGACCTTCCCGATTTCCTTGAGGTACATCCGGACCGGGTCGTCGATCCCGATCATGTCGGCCGAGAGCGCCTCGAGCTCCTCGGCGGTGGGCTCCTCGAGCGCCTTCTCGTCGAGCTTGGCCGGCACGTCGACCGGGGCCACGGCATCGGCGACGTCGGCCACGAGGCCCGGGACGATCACCGTGGTCAGGTCGCTCGAGACGTCGACAACAACGTCCACGTCGGCCGTGGCGATGTCCGGGTCACCGGGCTCCGCGACGAGGTCGGCGTCATCCTCCTCGTCGTCCTCGGGCTCGATGCCGGTCGTGGCGATGGCGACGTCGTCGGCGACAAGGGCGGCCGTGCGCGACCTCGGGGCGGCGGCCTTCGCCTCCGGGGCGGCGGCCTTCGCCGCCGGGGCGGCGGCCTTGCCGCGACGCGGCTTGGCGGCGAGCACGGCCTGCACGAGGGCGGCGTCGGCGGGATCCTGGGTCATGGTCGTCCTCCAGCTGGGCGCGCGACCGGCCGGGCGAGCAGGCTCGCCTGCTCGAGGCGCTGGTGCAGCGCGAGTCGGTTCTCGTTGTGGTGGGAGATCTCGGTCATGTGGCGATCGATGGCGGGGCGGTCGCCGGCCCGCTCGGCCTCGGCGAGCTCGACACGGGTGAAGCGATCGCGGTCCTCGAGGCGGTCCAGGTCGAGCCGCAGCAGGCATTGCTCGATCCCCTGCTCGGCGAGCGCCGGGCGCGAGCGGCCCGTGCCGCCCTCGACGGCGGCGACTCCGGTCCCGCCGAGGAGCGCCGCCATGAGCGCCTGCGTCTCGGGATCGAGACGGGCATAGACCGCCTCCGACGTGTAGGGCCCGCTGTCGCGAACGGCGAGCACGGCGGACCACAGCTCGCGGGCCGGCGTCGACGGCAGGTCGGCCGGGGCCAGGCGGCCCGCGGTCTCGGCCTGCAGCTCGGGGGCGAGGAGGAGGAAACGCAGCAGCTCGCGCTCGACGGGGCTGATCGCGCGCAGGACCGCCCGCGGGTCGAAGGCGTCCGGCGAGGCCATGACGGAGTCGGCTGAGATGCGCCCGCCGTCCGGGGCTCGTCCGCCGCCCTGACCGCCGCGGCCTCCGTCGGGCGCCCGGTGGAGCGATTCGAGCAGCACTCGCTCCTCCACCCCGGAGACCTGGCGAAGCGTCTGCAGGTAGCCGTCGCGGAGCACGGGGTTGCGGACCGCGCGCAGGGTCGGGATCAGGGCGTCGATGAACCGCGCTCGGCCGCCCGTCGTCCGCAGATCGGCGCCACGGGCATGGAAGTCGATGAGGTATTCGACGATCGGGAGGGCGGTCCGGATCGCCTCGCGCCAGCCGTCGGGGCTCTCGCGGATCACCTCGTCGGGGTCCCGGCCGCCCGGGAGCCGGGCGACACGCACGTCGTCGAGCTCAACCTCGGCCTCGCTGGTCGCCAGCTGGCGGGTGAGGGCCTCCAGGGCCGTCACGCCCAGCGTCCCGGCCTTCTCACCGGCCGGATCGACGTCGTAGGCGAGGACGATCTTGCGGGCCGCGTAGCGGATCAGGAGGGCGACCTGGCCCGGCGTGAGCGCGGTGCCGAGGCTCGCGACCACGTTCGCGAAGCCCGCCTGGTGGGCCATCAGGGCGTCGGTGTAGCCCTCGACGATGACGGCGATCCCCGTCTTGCGAATGGGGGTCCTGGCGCGGTCCAGGAGGTAGAGCGTGCGACTCTTGTCGAAGAGCGCGGTCGCCGGCGAGTTGAGGTACTTGGGACCCTCGGGCTCCGTGCCGTCCGTGCCCTTCAGGACCCGCCCACCCAGGCCGGTGGCGTTCCCCGTCGCGTCGCGGATCGGGAAGATCACCCGCGCCCGGAAGCGGTCGTACGCGCCGTTGCCGCCTTTTCGCGGCGTGGCCAGGCCAGCCTCGATCAGCTCCGAGGGGCCGATCTGGCGCCGCCTCTCCAGTGTCCGGCCGAGCGCATCCCAGTCGGGCGGCGCCCAGCCCAGGTTCGCCCACTCGATCGTCTCGTCGCTGAAGCCGCGCTCCCGCAGGTAGGCGAGGGCCCGCTCGCCCGCGGGCGAGCGGGTGAGCACCGCGTGATAGAAGGAGATGGCCGACTCCACGACGTCGTGCAGGCGCTTGCGGCGGGCGTCCTCGCGCGACGTGCGCTCGTCGATCTCCACCCCAGCGCGCGAGGCGAGGACCTTGAGGGCCTCGGGAAACGGGACGCCGTCGCGGCGCATCACGAAGCTGAAGATGTCCCCTCCCTCGCCGCAGCCGAAGCAGTGCCAGCTCTCGCGCCCGGGCGTGACGATGAAGCTCGGGGTCTTCTCCGAGTGGAAGGGGCAGAGACCCTTGAAGGTGGTGCCCGCCTTCTTCAGCTGGACCGTCTCCGCGACGACGTCGAGGACGGTCAGCTTCGTCTTCACTTCGGCTGCGACGCCGACGGCCAATCGTTGCTCCTGCCCGTGCCTGGTGGGACCCTGCTCGCCCGCAGTCCCGGTCTCCCGCCCCCGCGGGTCCTCTTCGATCCGGCGGCGCCACGCGGGGCCTCATTGCGCCGGACATGCGTACGGGCGTGTCAAGACTTGACACGCCAGTTCACGGACATGATGCGCCCGCGAGGCACCGTTTGTCAACCACTTGTCAATACTCGCCGGGGGTATCCGAGGTTCACCCCCAGGGCTCCACCCGTGTGCGCGGTTCAGGAGGATGTCACCCCGCGGGACACAGATACGGCACGTGGACTGGAGGCTGGCTCGGACGTACGTGAGATGGTCTCGCGTAGGTCGCCCTTGACATCAGGTGTCACCACGTCTCGGGGCTCGGATCGTCAAGCCTCCAGGTCGGCCCAGCCGGCGATGTCGACGCCGTGGTTGTCGGGCGAAGCGAGGATCCACGTGCGCTGATCCTCGTATGCCTTGACGATGCGCCCACCGGCCGCGACGGCTGCCTGCACGCGCTTCTCGGCCTCCTCTGCTGGGACCGACACATCGATGTGCGTACGACCACGCCCCGCGCGCGGGTCATGGAGTTCGTGGAACATCAGGTGCGGCCCGCGCCGGATGGGGTCGGTCAGGTCCACGTCGCCGTTGGGTTGGTACCCGAACGCCGCCTCCCAGAACGGGCGGGTGTCCACGCCGGCATCCTGGGCGACGGCGATGCCGACCACCACCAACGCGGTCGGATCGGATTCGAGGCGCATCCGGTGCGCGGTCGCGCTGACCTGCGCTGCGAGGTCGGCGTCCGCTCTGCTCAGGGCTCCGTCAGGCCGTGAGCAGGTTCGGACCGTGACGCCCTCCGGCCGTACGTCGACGTCGGGGTCATGGCCCACTGCCCGAGCCGCTTCGGCGATGGCGGACACGAACTCGGCGGCCTGGTCGAACGACGACGTTCGGTAGAAGACGTGCGCGCCCCAGAACAGCACACGCCAGTCCTCAACACCTGGCGACGCGTGGAACTCCTTCGGGAACAGCTGCTCGAACTCGGACATGGGTGAGCCTCCGTGTCAGTCGCGGGCCGGTGGGTCGGCGCCCAGCGGATCCCAGATGTCCCAGAGCGCGTCGGCGACAACCCTAGCGGTCGGCCGCGTGCCAGTTGCACTTCACTACGACCGTGATCCTGCGGTCCGCCGACACGGTGAGGGCCTCCGGCTGTTCGATCGCGATTTGATGAGGAGACCCATGGCGCCGCGTAAGCACGCATGACCTGCCAGGAAGCGGGAAACCGCAGGCCGGAGTCACGGAGCAATCTCCTCGGCATTTCCCAGTCAAGCGCCGTCCTGAGCCTCGAAAATCGGATCAGGGACGCCGCGCCGAGGTTACATGAGGGGTTCCAGCGCACCTCGATGAGTCAGGCGCTGCCAAGCTTCGTTGCGGGGCAGTGAACATGTGACATGAATGTCCCTACGAGCGCGACATGCTCCGCGGTGGTGGGCTGCCGGTGCTGCGCCGTCGGGCCTCCGCGAACCGCCTGCGGTTCCGTCGCGGCGCTCCGATGGCGCACCCTGGATCGTCCCGACCAAGGTTTTGACAGACTATCTGCTAGAATTCCCCGCGTTCGGAGCTCGCGACCCGCTGGACCGGGTTGGACTCCCCGGGAGATCCCCGGCACGGCAGGCAAACCCCGGCCCGCCGCGAGACCGGCCGCAGGCCCCCACGCGCGGGTCGCGACCCAACGAGGCATCCCATCTTGCACACCACGACCCGCCGTTGGCGGACTGCCGTGGCGGCCGCCCTGCTCACCCTCATGGTGAACGTGATTCCGGTCGCCGGCGTGCTCGCCGCTCTCCCTGCACTCACCGGTCGCTCCCCGGTTGGGGCGACGCTCGATCAACACGACAGACTGGCGCCGACCTCCTGGCCGCGCCCCTCGCGCGGGTCGGTCGACCCCGGGGCCCGCGCCGCCACCGCCCGATCCTTCGCTCTCCTCCCCGTCGCGCTCGACGACCCGAGGACGTTCGAACCCTCCGTCCGCGGGCCGGATCCGGCGCCGGCCACGGCCGCGAAGGCCCACGCGCGCACCACGCCCGCTCGGCGGGCCGCCGTCCGTGCGGCCGGCCGGCCGGCGAGACTGTGGGCCCAGCTGCGCCACGGGCTGACGGTCACCGGCGTCGCGACGTGGTACTTCGGGACGCGCGGATACGCCGGGACCGCGCACATCGCAATGCCCGGTGCCCGCTACATCACCCGAGGTGGGATGGCGCCGCGGGCTCGCGTCTGCGCCGGCGGCCGCTGCATCGTGGTACGGGTCGTCGACGCGTGCGCGTGCTCCATCGGGACGCGGGATAGACGCCTCGCCGACCTGTCGATGATCGCGCTCGAGCGACTGGGCCTCGATCCCCGGCGTGGCGTCTACCGGGTCCGGGTGACCCTCATCGCATCCTGACAGGGCGCCGCTGCAGATCCCCCGGCGTCCATCAGCCGATGTGTCGGCCGCGGCCGAGGCAGGGCGCCCGCGTCAGGCCGCTTCCTGGGTCCCGTCGCGGCCGCGGCCGAGCTCGCCGCGGACGGCGGCCGCGCCGTAGGCGGCGGACCAGGCGTTGACGGCGTCGGCGAGCGCGACCGAGTCCGGCCGGACCTCGAGCCGCCCGTCGAGGGCGCGCATGCCGCTGCCAAGCTCGGCCAGCACGCCGCGATAGGCGGGCTTGTCGCCGTTCGACCGATCCGTGGGCGGGTAGACGTCGAAGTAGCCGTCGCTGCATACGACGATGCTCGCCGCGGGCGAGGAGAACGGGGTTCGAGCCATGGTGCGGGATCCGATCCGTCGCGCGCTTCGGACTGGCGAATGAGAGCCCGGCGATGGCGACTGCTTCCCCCACCATCGCGGTCACGGGCAATTCCGTCAAACGGGCGTCGACGCGGACCCGCGCGGCAGAGGGCCGCCCGGCCGTCGCCGACCGCTAGAACTGGCTCACGCACTTGCGCGCCGCGAATAACGCGGCGGCCGCGCCGCGGAGCGTGCGGGACCGGTTGCACGAGCACATGACGACCGCTGCCGACGCGATGCGCAATCGCGAGGACGACGCGCTCGGCAGCTGACGGTCGCCCGCGCCCGGCCGCGCTCGATTGGCGCGTCTCGCGCCTTCGCAAGCGGCGGCGCGGGAAAGGAGCGCTCAGGCGACCGGCACGCGCGCCGCCCGGAGCCGACCCGGCGGGCGCCTCCTCGCCCTCGTCCACGACCGGCCCGGCGCCGCCGGCGGGCACCGGGACGCCGCGGAACATGAGCCAGGCCAGGACGGCGGCGAGCCCGGCGATGATCCCGCCGGCCAGGAAGACCACGCGGATCCCGACGACGTCGCCCAGGATGCCGGCCGCGGCCATCGACGCGATGGTCGCCGTCTGGATGACCGCGTTGAGCGCTCCCGAGACGCGGCCGCGCACCTCGTCGGTCGTGGATTGCTGGAGGATCGTCATGGTCGTGGCATGGACCGGCATGACGAACCAGCCGACCGCGAACATCGCGGCGAGGACCATCCAGACGCTCGACGCGAAGGCCAGCGACCCCACGCAGACGGCCACGCCCACCAGCCCACCGACGAAGATCGAGGAGACCCGGAAGCGCGCCCCGAGGCCGACCACGAGGCCGCTGGCGAGGATCATGGAGAGGGACTGGGCGCCCTCGATGGGGCCGGCCCACACCGGGTTGGCCCCGAGGTCCCGGAAGACGAAGGGCACGAAGAGGACGTTGATGGCGCCCAGGCCGAGCATCGTGACGGCAACCCCGCCGAGGGTGGCGAGGAGCGGTCGCGACCTGGCGATCACGCGCAGGCCGTCCGCAACCGAGCCCCGGAGGCCGCGCTGGCGGGCCGCGTCGGCCGCGTCCGCGTGGATTCGACCGGCGTCGCGGCTGACCGTGAAGACGATCGCCACCGAGGCCATGAAGGTCATCGCATCGAGGACGAACGCCGGCCACACGACGCCGGCCGCGCCGGCAACCGCACCCGTGAAGGCAATGCCGACCACCGTCCCCACGACGCGGCTCATCTGGTTCAGCGAGTTGGCCGCGAGGAGGCCTTCGGCGGGCACGACCCGCGGCACGATCGCCGAGCGGGCCGGCGAGAAGAACGTGCCGACGACGGCCTGCAGGAAGGCCAGCCCGAACACGATGGGCAGGGTGGGTGCGCCCGGGAACAGGACGAGCGAGAGGACGATCCCCGCCCGCAGGGTGTCGGATACGAGCATGATCCGCCGCCGATCGAGGCGGTCCGCGTAGGCGCCGGCGAAGAGCCCGATCGTGACGGGCGGCACGGCCACGAGGATCGAGATCGCGGCGATCGCGACCGTCGATCCGGTCAGCTGGAGGACCAGCAGGTAGAGGGCCAGGTAGGTCATCCCGTCCCCGATGTCCGAGATCGCCTGGGCGAGGAAGAGGCGCCGGAAGTCGGGAATGCGGAGGACGTCGCGCGTGCCCATTGCGCGCGGCGCGGCTGGGTCAGTCATCGCTCGCATCCCCGGCGGGCGGCAGTGGATAGAGGGCCAGCACCAGGCCAAACGGGCTCGCGTCCGGGCCGGGGCCGGGTTCGTACTCGTCGATGAGAGCCTTCAATCGGTCGCGCAGCTCCGCCGCCCGCGACGGCGTGAGGCTCACCACGCCATGGGAGAGGAGGAGCCGGCGCTCCGGCGGCGCTTCGTCGGCGAGCTCGATCGCGCCGACGTGGATCGCCACCTCGATCTCGTGGCGCGCCGCGTCGAAGACCGAGACGAGCGTCTCGTGAAGCGCGACCCGGGACTCCTCGGTTCCGCCGGCAAACATCCGCCGATCGAGCTGGAACGAACGGGCGACGACGCGGTAGCGCGTCTCGATGATGCCGGACACGACGCGGCGTTCCACCGGACGGACCAGGTCGTGCTCCGTGAGCTGCTCCACATGGTGGTAGAGGCGAGTCGGTGGAACGTCGAGGACGGTCGCCAGCTCCTTGACGGACCACGCCGGCTCCGTTCGCTGGACCATCGTCTCGAGGATCCGGAGGCGCAGCGGGTCCGACAGGACCTTGAGGGTCTGGACGTCGGCGATGATCCGGACCGCCTCGGGTTCGAACCGCGGATCCAGGTCGACGAGCCCACCCGTGTCGGTCGGTGCCATCGCTCGACTCGCGCTCATCGTTCTTGCTCCATCAATCATTCAACACAACGTGAATGCCATGATGCACGATGAATAGCCCGTGTCAAGCCCCACGTCGACCATGCGGCATGGACGGACCACCGCCAGCGTCGGGTCGTGCTGACCGGCCGTCAGGGTCCGGCCGTCGTGTCTCCGCTCGAAGGAGTCGGGCGGCCCCAGGCGCACCCGGAGCCACGCGACAGGCGGTCGCCTATGCCGTCGCCAGGCGCGCGAACGTCGCCATGTCCGGCGCCGTGACGTCGGGCGCCACGATGGCGGGGGGCGTGGCGCCGCTCCCCGGCCGGTCGTGGCGCCGATCGATCCACGCGGTCGCCAGCCCGAGCGCCTGCGCCGGCACGTGGTCGTGGAAGAGGCTCTGGGCCACGTGCAGGATCCGCTCCGGGCGCATGTCGATGCGCTCGAACGCGAGCTCGAAGTTGCGGTGGCTCGGCTTGTAGCTGCCGACCTGCTGGGCCGTGATGATCCAGTCGAACGTCACTCCCAGCCGACGGTTCGACGCCGCGAACAGGTCGTCATCACAGTTGGTGATCACGGCCAGCTTGTAGCGCCGGGCGAGACGGGCAAGGGCCCCGGGCGTGTCCGCGAACGCCGGCCACTCCCCTACCGACCCGCCGAAGCGCGCCGCCTCGTGGTCCGTGATCCCGACGCCGAGCTCGTCACAGACGCCGCGGAGCGACGCCGCCAGCACGTCCCGGTAGCGCCGGTAGGGCCCGGCCTCAACGGCGGCCTCGTGGCGGGCGTAGCGGGCAAGGAGGTCCTCGTCCTCCGCGGCGACCCCGCGCGGGTCGAGCACGCGCCGGAAGCCGGCCAGGATGCCGGCCTCCCAGTCGATGAGCGTTCCGTAGCAGTCGAACGTGAGCACGTCGAAGCGGCCGAAGTCGATGGCCAATGTTCGGGCAGCCTCCGGGCGTCCACGCGCGGCGCGGCGTGCGATCGCCCGCAAGGCTACCAGCCCGCCGCCTCCGAGCGGTGCCGCCGGGCCGCGCGCGATTTGACACACATCAAATCAAGAGGGTAGCGTGCGGCACGTGGATGACGAGCTGCTGGCGACCCTGAAGGCGCTCTCCGACGCCTCGCGCCTGCGGATCGTCGGCCTTCTCGCCGGGCGCCCCCACGCGGTCCAGGAGCTGGCGGCAGCCGTGGACCTGTCGCCCGGCACCGTCGTCCACCACCTGAAGCGGCTCGAGGCGGCGGGCCTCGTTACCTCGCGGGCCCGCCACCCCTACGTCGAGTACAGCCTGCGGACCGAGCGCCTCCACGCGATCGGCCGCCAGCTCGGCGACCTGGAGCGGCCGGCTCCGACGGTGCCGGGCCCCGACGGCCTGCCCCTCCCGGCATTCGACGCGAAGGTGCTCCGGGCCTTCGTCGTCGAGGGCCGCCTGGTCTCGATCCCCGCCCAGGAGAAGAAGAAGGCCGTGATCCTCCGTTACGTGCTGGAGCGCTGCTTCGCGGAGGATCGCGCCTACGCCGAGAGGGAGGTGAACGAGCGATTGGCCGCAGTCCACCCGGACGTGGCCTCGCTGCGTCGCTACCTGGTCGACCAGGGCCTGATGACGCGGGAGCGAGGCGTCTACCGGCGGGCGTGACGACCGGGCTGCGCGGGCGGCTCGCGCCGGGGCGTCAGGACTTGACCGCCGCCGGTCGCCGGGACCGTGATGCCGAGATCGAGACACCGAGACGGCCCAGGGCCTCGGTGGCATACCGGCCCGTGTCCGCGTGGGAGCTGGTGACCAGCACCCGCAGGGCGGCGACGGCGGGCGGACGGGCCTCGTGGTCGCGATTCGCCAGGACTTCGAGCCACGCGGTCACGCACGGGCCGAGCTCAGGGTCCGCGGCCGCCAGATCGGCCAGCGGGACCGACCGCGGCGGCGCCGTGGGCCAGGATCGGCTCGCGGAGGTCGATCCGCTCGGAGGGTGCGCAGCGGGCAAGCTCCGCGAGCTGCGTCTTCAACGATCTCATGCGAACCACCTTCGGGATCAGAGGCCGGGCTTCGCCGAGCCGGTGTCGGGGCCTCGCGGCGCGATCGTGCGTTCCTGGACCCGAATCCCGAAGCGGAACGCCTGCGCGGCCCACTCGGGGTCCTCGGTGCTCCAGGACTGCCTGACCGAGCGATCCGCGGCCAGGAGGTCGATGGATCCGTCGCGGTTGAGGACGAGCAGGGTGCCGTCGGCGTGGGCGATCTCGCGGCGCCGGCGCCGGCGCCGGGACGCGGGGGCGGGGGCGGGTGAGTCGGAGTCGGAGCCGCCGCCAGCTGCCATGGTGCTCCTCTGCCGTTCCACGAGGGACCTCCACGCGCCTCCCGAACAGGGATGGGGGAACGCACGGCCCATTCGAGAAGGGGGATCGACCACGCGGAGCGCCGCGGAATGCGACCAGCGAATCCTACCACACCCGACGGCGGGCTCAGGCCGGCGGACCCGCCGCGAGGTTCAGCCCAGCTCGCCCGCTGCTCCGTTCGCCAGCGCCCTCCGGACGGCCGGGGCGACCACGCTGCCGAAGAGCTCGATCGAGCGCATGACCTGCGCGTGCGGCATGCCACCGCCGATCACCTGGAGGAGCAGGCGCTCGTGGCGGAAGATCTCGTGCTGGAACAGGATCTTCTCGATGACCTCGGCCGGACTTCCCACGAGGTTGGCGCCTCGCAGCGTCCGCGACGAATCGACGGCGGCGTGGTCCGGTGGCGCGAATCCACGCTCGCGGGCGATCCGGTCCATGAGAATCGCGAGCGGCGTCAACGCCTCGTCCGCGGCGCGCTGGGACGTTTCGGCGATGTAGCCGTGGGACGCGATGGCGAGGGACAGGCGGCCATGACCGGCGGCGTCCGCCGATCGCCGGAAGAGCTGGGCCAGGGGCGCGAACCGCTCGGATCGCCCGCCCATGATGGCCACGGCCATGGGCAGGCCCAGGGCGCCGGCCCGCACGGCCGACTCGGGTGTGCCGGCCACGGCGATCCAGACGGGCAGGGGATCCTGGAGCGGCCGCGGGTAGACGCCGCGGTCCTCGATCATGGCCCGGTGTCCCCCCGGCCAGCTCACCCGCTCCGACGCCCGCACCCGCAGGAGGAGCTCGATCTTCTCCTCGAACAGCGCGTCGTAGTCGCGGACGTCGTAGCCGAAGAGCGGGAAGGACTCGATGAACGAGCCGCGCCCGGCCATGATCTCGGCCCGGCCGCCGGAGATGAGGTCGAGGGTCGCGAACTCCTGGAAGACCCGTACCGGGTCGTCCGAGCTGAGCACGTTGACCGCGCTCGTCAGGCGAATGCGCCTCGTTCGTTCGGCCCCGGCCGCCAGCACCACGGCAGGCGTCGAGACCGCGAACTCGGGCCGGTGGTGCTCGCCCACTCCGAAGATGTCGAGGCCCGACTCGTCCGCGAGGATCATCTCCTCGACGACTTCGCGCAGCCGCTGCCGGGGGCTGAGCTTCCCGGTGAGCGGGTCGGGCGATAGCTCGCCGAACGTGTAGAGCCCGATCTCCATGGCCGCAGAGTATGCCGCGCCGATGGTCCCGCCCGCCGGACCCCCGCGCGGTCAGCCTCGGGCGCGGGGAACGGAAGCGAGGGGGTCGCTTGACCGAGATAGTTGCGGATGCAACAATCGCTGAGGACAGCCAGCCCGACCGCAGGAAGCGAACGAACCATGCCCGCCATCACCGTCAACGACATCACCGTCCTGCCGCGCATCCCCGACCCGGATCCGCTGGCGACCCGCCCGAGGGCCGTCCTCGGGGTGACGAGCGCCCCCCGGGGCCTCGAGGGCGAGGGCTTTCCGGTCCGCCGCGCGTTCGCGGGCGTCGACCTCGCCGAGCTCGACCCGTTCGTCCACATGGACCAGATGGGCGAGGTGGAGTACGCACCGGGCGAGCCGAAGGGCACTGCCTGGCACCCCCACCGCGGCTTCGAGACCGTGACCTACATGATGGACGGGACCTTCGAGCACAACAATTCGAATGGGGGCGGGGGTGTCATCACCAACGGCGACACCCAGTGGATGACCGCCGGCGCCGGGATCCTCCACATCGAGAAGCCTCCCGAGGCCCTGGTCGTGAGCGGCGGGCTCTTCCACGGCATCCAGCTGTGGGTCAACCTGCCGCGCGACCTGAAGTGGGCGGCGCCGCGCTACCAGGACCTCCGGGCCGGCGAGGTCGCCCTCATCTCCTCGAGCGACGGCGGCGCCCTCGTGCGGGTCATCGCCGGCGAGGTCGCGGGCCACGCCGGTCCTGGCTCGACGTACACGCCCATGGCCCTCGTCCACGCCACGCTCAGCCCGGGAGCGCGCCTTGCCCTGCCCTGGCGGGCCGACTTCAATGCCCTCGTGTACGTGCTCGCCGGAAACGGGTCCGTGGGGGACGAGCGGCGACCGGTCAGGACCGGTCAGCTGGCCGTCTTCGGCCCCGGCGACGCGCTGACCATCGACGCCGGGATGGCGCAGGAGCAGCGCAGCCCGAACCTCGAAGTCCTCGTCCTCGGCGGCCGGCCGATCCGGGAGCCCGTCGCCTGGATGGGGCCCTTCGTCATGAACACCCGGCAGGAAGTCCTCGAGGCCTTCTCCGACTACCAGGCCGGGAGGCTCGGCAGCATCCCCGCGATCCACAACGCGCCCACGACGCTCGTTGAATCACGGCATGACGAGGACGGCCCGGGCGGCCACGCCTGACCGCGCGCTGAGGGCCGTCTTCTTCCCGGGGATCGACCCGGGGCCGCGAGGGGCCGAAACGGCCCCCCATACGGCCCCCCACGTAGGGGCCAAACGGCCCTACGGCCGATGGTGGCGCGGCCGCGATCCTATAGGCGAGGCGCGTCGGTCGATCCCCCCTCCCCGATGTGCCAACTGCGCGGCGCCCTCGGTCTCCCCCACCCTGACCGGGGGCGCTGCGATTCCTCCCGCCCGGCTTGCCTGCCGGTGGCCCGATCGCGGCGCGCTGCCGACCTGGCGTGCGGGAAGCCGGCGAGCACCTCCCGGCCGTCAGCGGCCCTCCTCGAGAACCTCGACGAGGAACGCCGCCGCCGCCACTCCTGCCCGGAACCGGCCGTGCGGACCGTGCTGGAACAGGCGCAAGTCGAGCACGCGCGACCAGCCGGCCCTCGGGTCCGCGATCGCGGCCCGGAGGACCGTCTGCGTTCCATCCGTGTGGGCGACGAGCGAGAGGCCGACCTCGACGCCGGCCTCGCGGGCGATGGCTGCCGCCTCTTCCTCGACCGGCCAGGTGGCGACGTCGCGAGCGACCCCTGGTCCGTGCCCGACGTGGCGCTCGAGGGCCGGCACCTCGGCCAGGAGGGCTCCGAGGGCTCCGTTGGTGCCGGCCTCCGCGATCGCGAAGCGGACGCCCGCCCCGGCCGCCGCGCCCGCTACGAGGTCGGCCCACGTCGTCTCGCCCTCGGTCCGCACGTGGGCGGCCAGGATCTCGCGGATCGCGCGTTCGGTGTCGTCGAGGACGGCGCTGGCCGGGCGGACCACCCGCCCGTCCGGATCGCGCTCGTCGATCGCGGAGATCCGCACGTCCAGCCAGTCCGCCCGGGCGTACGTCGCCACGACCGGGTTGGCAGCGCGGAGCATAGCCTCGCCCAGGAGCTCCGCGACGTGCGACTCGCCGATCCCGTACGTTCGCAGCGTCCGCACCAGGCGCCCGTCGCCCAGGCCGCGCTGCCGCAGTCGAGGGAGAACCCAGTCGCGCCACATCGCCCGCAGCTCGCGCGGCGGGCCGGGAAGGAGGACGGCCAGGCGTCCGTCCACGCGCTCGACCCACCACCCAGGGGCGGTCCCGTTGGGGTTCGGGATCGCGATCGCCGACGGGATCAGCCAGGCTTGCTTCAGGTTGACCTCGGGCAGGCGCATTCCGCGCCGGGCGAACAGCCCGCGCAGCCACGCCTCCTGGGCGGGGTCGACCGCCGTCGTCTCGCCGATTGCGGCGGCGACGGCCTCGCGCGTGAGGTCGTCCGGGGTGGGGCCCAGTCCGCCCGTGGAGACCACCAGATCCACGGCGGCGAGGCCCTCGACGAAAGCCGCCGTGACCAGCGGCAGGTCGTCCGGCAGGGCGATGATGCGGCGGACCTCGACGCCCTGGAGCGCGAGCGATCGCGCCAGCTCGCCGCCGTTCGTGTCGCGCGTCTCCCCCGTCGTCAGCTCACTGCCGACGGCCAGCAGCTCGGCGTTGTGGATCGGCCGGCGCAAGGCACCGTCAGCGGTCGTCGTCATTCCCGGAGGGTACGACGACCGCGGGTGGCGCCGCCATGGACGTCGGACGAGGGTGAGCGGCCGCGGTGAGCGGGCGTGGGCTTGGCGCCTCGAGCCGATGGCGGATGGAGCGGCGGGGGCCGGCTCGATGGCGGGCGGGCGCGACGCCGGGCGGGCGCGGGGCGCCTCGCGGCCCGAGCGTGCAATGTGCCCGATCGTCGTTGACCCGACCTGCAGCCTGCCGTATTCTCGATAATCGATGATACTTCCCTGGACACCACGGGACGGAAGCCGGGAGTCGCCGGCCGGGAGGGCGAAACGATGAGCCAGCTGGACGTCTTCCGGCTCGACGGCAAGGTGGCGCTCGTGGCCGGGGGCGGCGGGGCGATCGGCTCGGCGATGGCGGCCGCGCTTGCTGGGGCGGGAGCGCGGGTCGTGATCGTTGACCAGACCGACGACCGGGCCGAGGCGGCAGCAGCGCCGATCCGGACGGCCGGCGGCGAGGTTCTCTCGCTCGGGGCGGACGTGACGAGCGAGACGGAATGCGGGCGCGTTGTAACCGCGGCCCTCGATCGTTTCGGGCGCCTGGACATCCACGTCAACGCGGTCGGCGGAGGCGCCGGCAAGGTCCTCTTCAGCGCCGAGGAATACCCGCGCGACGCGTGGGACTGGATCTACGAGCTCAACGTGCGCAGCACGCTCTGCGCCACCCAGGCCGCGGCGAAGGCCATGATCGCGGGCGGTCGCGGCGGGCGGGTGCTGAACATCTCATCGGTCCGCGCGTCCCTCGGCATCAACGCCGGGTATTCGGCCTACGTGGCCGCCAAGGGAGCCATCAGCTCCCTCACCCGCCAGTGGGCCACCGAGTGGGCCAAGCACGGGATCACCGTCAACGCCATTGCCCCGACGTTCGTCGACACCCCCCAGGTGGCGATGCTCCTCGACGATCCCGCCTTCAAGGCGGGCGTGGTGAGCCGGATCCCGCTCGGGCGCGTCGGTGGCACGGGCGATCTCACCGGGGCCGCGATCTTCTTCTGCTCGGACGCATCGTCGTTCGTCACCGGGCAGGTTCTCGGCATCGACGGCGGATTGACCGCCACCCAATAGACAGGAGCTGATGCCGTGGCCACGGCCCCCGCGAGCCAGTCGACCGGAGCCCTCGCGATGGAGCGGGTCACTCCCAACGTGTTCACCACCACGAAGCTGCGCGGCTGCAACCCGAGCTTCGTCACGACGTCCGACGGCGTGGTCGTGATCGACACGCCACAGCTGCCGTCGAAGGCCGTCGCGATGCGCCAGCTGGCCGAGTCCCACGGCCCGATCCGCTACCTCGTCAACACCGAGCACCACGTCGACCACATCTTCGGCAACTACTACTTCAAGGGCGCCGGCACCGTGGTCAACCACCGGGGCCTCTACGAGCGGTTCATGGTCGTCTACCCCGAGCTCGACCCCTTCGCCTACGCCTACGAGTCGCTGCCGACGCCCGCGGGCAAGGGCACCGACCTCGACGACCCCGCCGGCGTGGCCCTCTGGCCCGACCGGGACGAGTACTATCGCGACCCGAACAAGGGGCGGATCGTCTTCAGCGGCGACCTCACGCTGCGCGTCGGCGACCACACGTTCCACCTGTTGCACACGCCCGGCCACACCCCCGGCCAGGTCGCCGTCCACGTGCCCGAGGAGCGGCTCGTCTTCACCGGCGACACGATCTTCTCCGGCTGCCAGACGTGGCTGATGACGTCCGACGTCGAGCAGTGGCTGGCCGCCCTCGAGCGGATCCGCGGCCTGGACGTCGACAGGATCGTCCCCGGCCACGGGCCGGTCGTCGCCAAGCAATACCTCGACGTGCAGCGGTCTCACCTGATGGAGTGGAAGACGGCCGTCGCGACCGCGATCGCCGCCGGCTGGTCGCGCGAGGAGACCGTCGCCCGGGTGAGCTTCAAGGACCGCTTCGGACCGGTCGACATCGGGCAGGGCTACATGCTGGACTACATCCAGAACCTCAACGCCGGCTCGCTCTACGACAAGCTGACGGGGGCGATCAGCGGCGCCTGAGCCGCCGCTTCCTCCCGCCGCGGCGCGGACGGGCGCCCCTCTCGTAGCGTCCCACCCCAGGAGGTCGGCCCATGTCCGCGACCATGCAGGCCCTCGTCGTGACCGAGCCGGGCCGGATGGAGATCCGCGAGGTCCCCGTGCCGGCGCCGGGCCCCAACGAGGTCCTCGCCCGGGTGCGGGCCGTCTCCATCTGCGGAACGGACGCGCACCTGGTCCACGGTGACTACCCGGGCTTCTGGCCGCCGGCATTCCCGTTCATCCCCGGCCACGAGTGGGCCGGCGAGATCGTCGACCTCGGACCGGGGGCCGAACTCTACGGCTGGAAGGTCGGCGACCGCGTCGCGGGGACCTCGCACGACGCCTGCGGCGTCTGCCGCGAGTGCGTCGAGGGCCGCTACAACCTGTGCCAGAACTACGGCAAGCCCGGCTTGCACCGGCAGTACGGGCACAACGTCCAGGGTGCCGACGCCACCTTCGTCGTGCACGGCGTGAAGTGCGTCTTCCCGCTCCCCGCCGGGCTGACCTTCGAGGACGGCGCCCTCGTCGACCCGGCCTCGATCGCGCTCCACGTCGCCAACCGGGGCAACATCACCCCGGGCGATACGGTCGTCATCACGGGAGCCGGCGCGATCGGCCTCCTCGGCGGCGACGCCGCCCGGATCCGCGGGGCCGGTCGGGTTATCGTCGTGGGCCGTGGCGCGCGGCTCGCGAAGGCGGCCGCGCTCGGCTTCGAGATCGTCAACACGGCGGCGGGCGACCCGGTCGGGGCGGTACGGGCGATGACCGGCGGGCTGGGGGCGGACGTCGCCCTCGAGTGCGCCGGCGTGCCCGAGGCCGTGGAGTGGGCCCTCGAGATGCTCCGCCGGGGCGGCCGATGCGCCGCCGTCGGGATCCCCACGGTGGGAGTCGAGATCGCCATGCAGCGGCTCGTCCTCGACGAACTGGAGCTCGTCGGATCCCGCGCCTCCGCCGGCGAGATGCGGAGAGTCATGCCCCACCTCGAGTCGGGCCGCATGCGGGTCCGTGAGCTGATCACCCACCGCTTTGCGCTGGCCGACTACCCCGCGGCGCTGGCTACCTTCAACGATCGCGCCAGCGGCGCGATCAAGATCATCGTCGCCCCCTGAGCTGGCGCGGGCCGATCGACGGGAGATCCCCGCGGGACCCGCCTCGCTCGCGATCAGAGGACGTCTGACGCGCCCAGGGTGTAGCCGCCATCCACGTCGATGACGGCCCCGGTCACGAATCGCCCACCGTCGCCGCAGAGCCAGGCGACGGCCCGGGCCACGTCGAGCGGTTCGCCGACGGTCGAGAGAGCCTGCCGCCCGAAGGAGATGCCGGTCGCGAACCTCGCCCGCTCCTCCTCCTCGGTCAGCCCGCGCAGCTCCGAGGGGATGATGCCGGGCCGGATCACGTTGACCCGGATCCCATCTCGCCCGAGGTCGAGGGCGAGCGCCCGGCTCATCGCCTCCACGGCGCCCTTGCTGGCCACGTAGCCGAAGCGTCCGCGCGGCGGTCGCGCGACGACGGTGGAGCCGAGGTTGACGACGACGCCGCGGCTCTTCCGAAGCTCAGCAAGGGCCGCCCGCGTGCACAGGAAGATGCCCACGACGTTGGTCCGGAGCATGCGCTCGAAGTCCTCGAGGGCCAGCGAGTCGAGCGGCCCCTGGACCTCGCTGCCGGCGTTGTTGACGAGGGCGTCGATGCCGCCGAACGCGTCCACCGCCGCTGCGACAAGTGCCGACGCGTCCGCCTCCGCGGTCACGTCGGCCCCGAATGCCACGACCTCGCCGGGCGCCTCGGCCAGCTCGACGACCAGCCGCTCGAGGCGGTCGACGCGCCGGGCGGTGGCCAGGACCCGCGCCCCGAGGCCGGCCAGGTGGCGGACCGTGTGGGCGCCCAGCCCGCTCGACGCGCCCGTGACGACGATCCGGCGGCCCGCGATCGACATGTGCCGCTCCTCCTCTACCCGGTGCGCTGGTCGCCCGCCGCAGCAAACGATCGCGCCCTGTACGTGCTCACGCCCGGCCGGCGGCCACCTCGTCAGCCCGGCTACGGCCGGCGAGGAGGATCAGGTCCTCGTGCAGCTCGAACCAGACGCCGTGGTAGCTGTCGACGCGTGGCGAGGCAACGTATCGGGCATCTCCCGCGACGGCAGCGGCCGCGGCACGCTCGAGGCGCTCCCCGTAGGCCCCCAGGCGGGGCAGGCCCGCCACCAGCGGTGACAGCCATGCCGACGCGTCCGCATGGAGGGCGGCAAGGTCGGCCAGGACCGCCGCGTCGTAGGCCGGGTCGGAGTGGTCGTTGAGCGTCTGCGTCCCGCCGACCTCCCGCATCTGCCAGGCGGTGACGATCTCCTTCATCCGCCGGTCGAGGACGAGGAACCCGTCGAGCGCGGCCGTCGCACTGGCGGATCCCCACCGCTCCGCGTCGGCGTCGATTCGCTCCCGGCCGAGGACCTTGCCGGCGGCGGTGAGGCGGAACGATCCGGCCGCGGGCTCCGCGAGGCCGCCGGCGACGAGGCCGTCGAGCAACCGGCTGACCTCCTCGGGGGAGGAGAGGAGCGCCGCTGCCGCCGTCTCGGGTGTCGCGTAGCCTTTCACGACCAGCACCCGCAGCACGTCGTCGGCGCTGGCGCCGGCCGGCGGATCGCCCGCGGCGCCGGGCGCGGCGGCCTCGGCGACCTCCGCGTCGCCGATCGGGATTCCGAGCTCCACCGCCCAGGCCAGGAGCGGCGGCGCCTCCGGGACGACGACCCGCGCCCCGGCGACCGCGCCGGCGAAGACCTCGCCGCTGCCGCCGTCGATGGTGATCGTGTCGCCAGCGTGGAACGCGCGATCGCCAATGGCCACGACCCCGTCGGTCACGCGCACGTCGGCGGCGCCGACCACGGCCGGGATCCCCCAGCCCCGGGCAACGACGGCGGCGTGGCTCGCGAGGCCACCGCTCGACGTGAGGACGCCCGCCGATCGGGCCATGCCGTGGACGTCGTCGGGCGAGGTCTCGGCCCGCACCAGGATCACCGTCCGGCCGGACTCCGCGGCCGCGACCGCTCCGTCGGGCGAGGTGGCGATCTCGCCGGAGGCCACGCCCGGTGAGGCCGGCAGGCCGGTGGCCAGCACCGGGGCGTCGCGATCGCGCTCGGTGACGACGGTCGGCGGATTGGCGAGGATCGCGGCGACCCGGCGGACCGCCTCCTCACGCGACAAGGGGAACGTCTCGTCGGTGGCCATGTCGAGGGCGATACGGAGCGCGGCCTGCGGGCTGCGCTTGCCGACCCGGCACTGGAGCATCCAGAGCTTCGCGTGCTCGATGGTGAACTCGATGTCGCAGAGGTCGCGGTGGTGGCGCTCGAGGCGGCTGGCGTGCTCACGGAGCTCGCGGGCCACATCCGGCATCCGCTCATCGAGGACCGCGATCGGCTCGGTCCAGTGCGTGCCGGCGACGACGTCCTCGCCCTGGGCGTTGAACATGACGTCGCCGTAGAGGACCGGCTCGCCCGTGGCCGGGTTGCGGGTGAACAGGACACCCGTGGCGGAGTCGACGCTGCGGTTTCCGAAGACCATGGCCTGCACCGTCACCGCCGTGCCGAGGTCGTCGGCAATCCCCTCTCGGCGGCGGTACGTGCGGGCCCGGTCGCTGTTCCAGGAGCGGAAGACGGCCTCGACGGCGGCCCGCAGCTGGACCCATGGGTCCTCGGGGACGATATCGACGCCGACGATGTCGCGGAACATCGCGACGAAGCGCTGGCGGCAGTTGGCGGCGAACTTCTCGCTGCCGGACGAGGCGGCGAGCCCGGCCGTCGTCGCGGTCGTCAGCCCCAGGTTGAGGATGGTGTCCATCATCCCGGGCATCGAGACCGGCGCGCCGGACCGGACGCTCACGAGGAGCGGGCGGGCCGGGTCGCCGAAGCCCGCGCCGACGAGACGCTCGATCCGCGCCATGTGCTCGCGCAGGTCCGCGTCGAGGCCTTCCGGCCAGCCATGGGCCAGGAAGGCGTTGCAGACCTCGGTCGTGATCGTGAAGGCCGGCGGAACCGGCAGGCCGAGCTCGACGGCCATGACCGCGAGGTTGGCGGCCTTGCCACCGAGGAGGCGCCTGACCTCGTCGACCGACAGGTCGTGGCGATGGTCATAGCCGTAGACGTAGCTCACGGGCGGCTCCCACGGCGCCGGCACGGCAGGCCGCGACGCGCGGCCCGCCCGTCAGGGCGCGACGATGATCTTGATGGCCCCGCTCGATGGGTCGTTGAAGGTGGCGATCGCCTGCGGGTAGTCGGCGAGGGGGAAGCGGTGCGTCATCACCTCGCCCACGCGCATCCGGCGCTGCTCGACGAGGGGCATGACGCGCCGCATCTCGCCCGCCGAGGCACGCGACCCGACGAGCTCCAGCTCGTCGAGGACGAGCCGCTGCATCGCGATCTCGACGCCCTGGGTCGGAATGCCGACGGCTGCGCACCGCCCGCCGCGGCGGAGCATGGCAAGGGCCCACTGGACCGTGAGCGGCACGCCGGCGCACTCGAGGACCACGTCGACACCGAAGCCGGCAGTCATCGCGCGAACGGCCGCGACCGGATCGCCGGAGGCGGCATCCACGGTCTCGAAGCCCATGGCTGCCGCCTTCGCCAGGCGCCCCGGATTGCGCTCGATGAGGATCACCCGGGCCGCCCCGCGGATCCTGGCGGCGTCGCCGCCGAGGAGGCCGATGGCCCCGGCGCCGGTGATCGCCACCGTGTCACCGGGCGTCACGTTCCCCCGGTTGGCCACGTGGAGCGCGATGGAGGCCGGGTCGATCACGGCGCCCTCGTCGAACGTGAGGCCGTCCGGCAGGGGGAAGATCGTCTTGACGCCCTGGACGACATACGTCGCGTCGGCGCCCTGGACGTTGTGGCCGTACTGCTTGTGGAGACCGGGCCTGCCGTAGTTCTCGCAGAGGTTGTAGCGGCCCTCGACGCATTTCTGGCAGACGCCGCAGGCGTCGTGCGAGGTCCCGGCGACGCGGTCGCCGGCCTTCCAGCCGTAGAGCTCGGCGCCCGAGCCGAGGTCCACGATCTCGCCGGCCCACTCGTGGCCGGGGATGAACGGGAACGCCGGCGGCCAGAATCCCGGGTAGTCGCCGCGGATCAGGTGGGCATCGGTGCCGCAGATCGAGACCGCCCGCACCCGGGCCAGGACCTCGTGGGGGCCGGGGACGGGAACCGGGACCTCGCGGATCTCCATTCGGTTGGGCTCGACGACGACGAGGGCCGCCATGGTCTCGGGCACGGTGCGGCCTCCTTCAGACGACGGCGACGGGATCGACCATCGAACCCGTGGCGCCGCGGATCTTGACGGGAAGGGCGACGAAGAGGAACTCGTGGACGCCCTGGCGGGCCAGCTCCTCGAGGTCGAGGCTCTCCATGATGTAGACGCCCCTCTCGATGAGGAGCGCGGTGTGCACGGGCTGGGGATTGCCCGTCGGCCCCGGGTCCGGGGCAGGCTGGACCTCGTACGTCTCGGTGTCGGTGCCCGTGGCGACCACGCCGCGCTCGAGGAGCCAGCGCGCCGCGGAGACGTCGGGCCCCGGCGTCTTGTGGTCGGCCATCCGCTCGGCGTCCGGCCACAGGCCCATGTACCCGGTCCGGATCACGACGACGTCCCACGGCTGGACCGTGACCCCCTGGGCGGCGCACATCGCATCCATCTCGGCGGCATCGATCGGCGAGCCCTTGGGGAGGCAGTCCAGCCCGCGAAACCCGGCCGCATCGAGGAGCACGCCGCGAGTGAAGAAGGGTGGCATCTTGGCAGCGTCGCCGTGCACCGGTCCGAAGTCGGTGAGGTGCTCGTCGGCATTGCCGCCGCCATACCAGTGCATGTCGTCGTCGACCGTCATGTGGGCGAGCGCGTCCATGTGCGCGCCGGAGTGCGACGTGGCCATCACGTACTCGGCCATGTAGCCCAGGCCGGCGTCGTTGATCGGACCCCAGGGCGTGGCCCCGGTCACCCGGATTCCGCGCGGCGTGCGGTAGTTGAGGACCTGGAACGGGGGGTGCCCGGGGAAGAGGGGCATGCCCGGGAAGCGAGCCGCCGCCAGGCTAATGACGCGACCCTGGCGGACCAGGCCCGCCGCCTTCACGACCTGCTCCGGCGGCAGGCCGCCGATCGGCCCGACCTCTGCCCCGCTCGTCATCGTCCTGCCTCCGTCCTCGTCATTGCGCGGGGCGCTCCTGGAGGGCCCGCCAGACCCGCTCCGGCGTGAGCGGCAGGTCGCGGATCACCACGCCCGTCGCGTCCCGCACCGCGGCGGCGACGGCCGGCGCCACGCAGAGCAGGCTGCCCTCGCTGACGCCCTTCGAGCCGTAGGGGCCCGGACCATCGGCGTTCTCGACCATGTCGCTGTGCAGCTCCAGGGGGAGATCCATGCTGGTCGGGATCCGGTAGTCGATGGCGCCGAGGTTGCGGATCCGGCCGTTGTCGTCGTAGATGTAGTGCTCCATCAGCGTGTGGCCGAGGCCCATGATCGCGGCGCCCTCGTCCTGCATGGAGACCTGGAGCGGGTTGAGGGCCTTCCCGACGTCGCCGACTGTCACGTGGCGGTCGATGACGATGTCGCCCGTCTCCTCGTCCACCTCGGCCTCGATCGCCGTGCAGTTGAACTCGAAGAACGCCGGGCTGCCCTGCAGCGGGTGGTCCAGATCGGCCTCCTTGCGCATCTCCCCGTTCCCGATCAGCTCCCCGCCGAGGCGGCCGAGCCCCGCCCGCATCACGTCGACGAGCGGGATGTCCCGATCGGGCAGGCGCACGACCCCGCGCTCGACCGCGATCGCCGCCGCGTCGATCTCGTGGAGGCGCGCCGCCATCGCCCGGACCTGGGCGAGGATGCTCCCGCAGGCGCGCAGGACGGCCGTGCCCATGAGGACCGTGGACCGGCTGGCCGACGTCTGCTGGTCGTAGGGGACGATGAACGTGTCGCCCATCACGACCGTGATCCGGTCCAGCGGAGACCCCGAGCTCGGTGGCGGCGATCTGGGCGTAGACCGTGCGCGCGCCCTGGCCCATGTCGGACGTGCCGGCGTAGACGAGGACGCTGCCGTCGGCGAGGAGGCGGACGGTCGAATAGGAGAGTCCCGTGGTCGGGCCCGACTTGATCCCGACCGCGATCCCGCGGCCGCGGCCGGGCGGGAGCGGGCTCCCCCACCCGATCATCTCGGCCGCCCGGCGCACGGCCTGCTGCCAGTCACCGTCGGCCGGCGTGTCGCCGGGGATGAAGTCCTCCCCGTGGCGGGCGAGGTTCCGCAGCCGGATCTCGAGGCGGTCGATCCCGAGGGCCCGGGCGCCCTCGTCGAGGTTCGACTCCACGCCCCAGTTGACCTGCGGGTACCCGAACCCCCGGAACGCCGTGGCCGGCGTCGTGTGGGAGAGGATGCTCCGCGAGACGATCCTCGCCGCCGGAACCCGGTACGGGCCGCAGGCCGGGTAGCTGCCCTTGCTGACGACCCGGTCGGCGATGTCGACGTAGGCGCCGGCGAGGTAGTTGGCCTCGATGTCCTGGAAGGCGAGCGTGCCGTCGGCCATCAGACCGGTCCGCACGCGGACCTCGGCCGACGTGCGCCGGACCGCCTGGAAGGTCTCCTCGAGGGTCAGGACCAGCCGGCAGGGACGGCCCGTCGCGAGCGCCATGAAGGCGATCAGCGGCTCCAGCTTCGGGTTCTGCTTGCCGCCGAAGCCGCCGCCGGGGTCGGGGGCGTAGACGCGGACCCGGGACAGCGGCAGGTCGAGGATCTTGGCCAGCATCTTCTGGAGCAGGTACGGGTGCTGGATCGTGCTCCAGCACGCGATCCCGTCGCCGTCGGGCGCCGCCATGAACGCGTGGGGCTCGATCGCGAACTGGGTGACAACCGGGAACTCGTACGTGTTCTCGACGACGAGGTCGGCCCGGGCGGCATCCACGTCGGACCACCCGAAGTGGTGCTCGCGGACGACGTTGGTCGCTGCCCGCGGGTCGTTCGGACGGAGGGCCGGGTCCTGGACGAGGACGGCGGCGGGATCGAGGGCGGCCCCCACGCTGAAGATCGCCGGCAGCTCCTCGTACTCGACCTTGACCAGGCGCGCGGCCTCTTCGGCCGCGTCCTTCGTGTCGGCGGCCACGGCCGCGACCGGCTCGCCGTGGTACTTCGTCTCGCCGGTGGCGAGGACCGGGCGGTCGGAGAACTGGGGCCCGAAGCGGGCGACCGGCTGGGGCAGGTCGGCGGCGGTCAGCACGAGGCGGACCCCGGGGACCTGCGAGCGCGGCGCGGGTGTCGATCGAGACGATCCGGGCATGCGCGCAGTCCAGGGCCACGAGCTTGACCTCGAGGACGTCCTCGAGCCGGATGTCGGCCACGTACCGCTGGTCGCCCGTGACGCGGCCCACGCCGCCGACGCGGGCGGGCGAGCCTCCGATCCGATCCGTGGTCACCGGTCGGCCCCTTCGGCGGCCGCGAGGACGGCCTCGGTGATCTGCTGGTAGCAGGCGCAGCGGCAGAGGTTGCCGGCCAGGCCCTCCTGGACCTCGGGGACCGTCGGGTGCGGGTTCTCGGCGAGCAGCGCGTGGGCGGCCAGGAGCTGGCCGGGGATGCAGAAGCCGCACTGCACCGCGCCCTTGTCGAGGAACGCCTGCTGGAGCGGGCTCAGGTGCCCTCCGCCGGCCAACCCCTCGACCGTGGTGACGTGAGCGCCGTCGACTTCGACGGCAAGGACGAGGCAGGAGTCGACGATGCGCCCGTCGACGATGACCGTGCAGGCGCCGCACTCGCCGACGAGGCAGCACTCCTTCGTCCCGATCAGCCCGAGGTCGTCGCGCAGCACGTCGAGGAGCGAATGGTGGACGGCCACGTCGAGCGCCCGGCGGCGCCCGTTGACGGTGACCTCGATGGGAATCGTCTCGATCATGGCCGTCGCTCCCCCGTCGCCAGCCGCTCGATCGCCGTCGCCAGCGCTCGCGTGCCGAGGACGCGCAGCATCGCCTGGCGGTATGCCGGGGAGGCCCGCATCGAGCGCGGCGATGGGCTGGCCTCGGCGAACATCCTCTCGAGGATCGCTCCCTTCGCGGCGGGCGGCGCGGCCGGATCCGCCAGCACGCCCGTCTCGTCGACCCGCAGGACCGGCCGCGGACCGACGCTCCCGTAGGCGATCCGGGTCACGCCGGCGTCGTCCACGCCGCAGCACAGGGTGACCGAGGCGAGGTCGTGGCCGCGTCGTCGCGTACGGCGAACGTGGACGGCGCCCATCCGTCCGCGGCGGCCGCGGCAGCTCGACCGCGACGACCAGCTCGCCGCGGGCGAGGGTGGTGACACCCGACCGCACGAAGAAGTCGTCGACCGGGATGCGCCGGGTCCCGCCGGGCCCCTCGGCGACGATGACGGCGCCGTACACCAGGAGCGCCGGCGCCGTGTCGGCCGCCGGCGAGGCGTTGCAGACGTTGCCGGCCAGGGTCGCCCGGTTGCGGATCTGCGCCGAGCCGACCACGGCCGCTGCCTCGGCCAGCGCGGGGAAGTGGCGCACGACGAGCGGATCGGACGCGATGTCGGTCATGACGACCGTGGCGCTGATGGCGATCCGGCCGTCGGTCTCATGGATCGCCGAGCGGAGCTCGGCGATCCGCTTGAGGTCGACCACGATGCGGGGCCTCAGCGACCCGTCGCGGAGCCGGATGATCAGGTCGGTTCCCCCGGCCAGCACGCGAGCGTCGGGGCCGTGGGCGTCGAGCGAGCGCCACCGCCTCGGCCAGGGTCGTCGGCCGCGCGTAGGCGAAGGTGCGCATGGTCCGTGCTGCCCCCCGCGCTACAGGATCCTGTCGACCTCGTCCAGGAGGACCTGGGGGGTCGCCGCCCGGATGAAGTAGAAGGGACGCTCGCAGAACCGCTCGACGAAGGCGGCCCGCGCCCGGCGCAGGGGATCCGTGTCGACGACGGGCATCGGCCAGCCGGGCGCGAGCAGCTCGTTGGTGAGGAAGTAGTTCTGGAGCGAGTGGAGCACCTGGAACTGGCGCTCGAAGGGGATCATCGCGCCCGTGCTCGGATCGAAGTTGCCGTCGATCGCCGGCACGATGACGATGTCGACGTTGGTCGGCTCGTCGTGCTGCTCCCAGGTCGGCATGTCGCCGAAGAACTTCTCGACGCCGCGCTCCGGGGCGGCCTTGTCGGCCCGCTCCGTCCCCTCGGTGCGCTTCTTGAGGAAGACCGACTTCGAGCCCATGATCACGACGCCGCCCTCGTCGATCACGGTCGTCTCGGTCGACACGAGCTGGCCGCCCCGCCGGCAGGCCTCGATCTGGCCCATCGACTTGCCGTGGTTCGACTCGCCGCCGAGGAACAGCACCGTCTGGCCGCGATACCTGACGGCCGAGGCATGGAAGGGGTGCAGGCCGACCGCCTCCATCCGCAGGGCGAGCATCGTGACGACGACCTTCTGGATGGGCCCCGCGGGCCAGGGACCCGTGAAGCGCATGGCGCAGCCGTCGTAGGCGATCGCCCGCTCCCCGTCCTGGAGCCAGGCGATGTCGGGCTCGGGCAGCGTCACCGCGGGGGAGATTCGGACGTCGGCGAGCCGGTAGTTCAGGAAGCTCATGTCATCGAGGACGTGCTCGAGCGGCGCGCTCCCGTAGACGTCCACCCGCAGGCGGGCCGTCCCGGCGGACATCTCCTCCGACAGTTGCAGCTGGTCGTTCATCGTGTCCTTTCGCGAGGTGGGCGCGGTCAGGCGGATCGTCCGACCGGGGAGGCGGCCGGCGGCGTCCACCACCGGCACGCGGTCGGTCCACAGCTGGGCCAGCATCGCCCCGGCGTCGACGAAGTGCTGCCGCAGGGCCATCGCGGCCTCGTCCGGATCGCGGCGACGCAGCGCCTCGAGAACCGGCGGGTGCAGGTCGGCGATCCGGAAGGCATCGGCGCCCGGGACCACGAGCGTGATGTAGGTCCGCGAGAACGGCTCGAGATGACGCCACACGCGCACCAGGGTTGCGTTGCCGGCGATCTCGATGATGCGTCCGTGGAAGTCGGCGTCCGCGGCCGCCTCGGCGTGGAAGTCGCCGAGGGCGGCCGCTCGACGCATCGACGCGAGATCCGCAGCCAGGACGTCGAGGTCCGTCCTGCGACAGGCTGGGAATCGCCAGCCGGGCCCCGAGGGCCTCGAGCTCGGCCCGCACGGCGTACGCCTCGAGGAGCTCGTCCGCCGTGGGTCGGCGGACGCGAGCCCCGCGGAAGGCGGTGGTCTCCACCACGCCGAGGGCCTCGAGGTCGCGCAGCGCCTCCCGGACGGGCGCCTGGCTCGTCCCGAGCTCCCGGGCGACCCGGGTCTCGACGATCCGGGCGCCCGGCGGGTAGCGGCCGTCGAGGATCGCCTGGAGGAGGCGATCCTTGACCTGGTCGCTCAGGACGCTGCGCGAGATCTCGGCGACGCGTGGCATGACGGCGGAGGTCAGTCCTTGAACCCGACCGGGACCGGAACCGGGGCGGCGGCCAGGATCTCGACGACCCCGCTCGTCCCGTCGATGCGGATCCGATCACCGTTCTTGATCTGCTCGGTGGCCACCGACGTCCCGACGACGGCCGGGATGCCGAACTCGCGCGACAGGACGGCCGGGTGCGACACGGTGCCGCCGGCGTCTGTCACGAGGCCCACGATCTTGGTGAAGAGGACGACCCAGGCCGGGTTCGTCATCTGGCAGACGAGGACGTCGCCCGCCCGCACGTCGTCGAACTGGTCCTCGCGGAGGACGACCCGGGCGATGCCCTCGACGACGCCCGGCGAGGCGCCGATCCCGCTGATCTGGCCCGCCACCGTGGATTCCTTGCGGTAGAACTTCTCGGGGAAGCCCCACAGGTTCAGGTACGGGAACGCGAGCTGGGTCGCCGTCACGGTGCCGACCCACTCCTTGGGCCGGAAGCCGTACGCCTTCTCGCGCGCGGCCTTGCGCTCGGCCACGAGGGCGCGGCCGTCCATGCCGGCCGGGTTGCCCATGAACACGCGCAGCTCGTTGTACTTGAAGAAGACGACGTCGTCCGGGGCGTCGAGAACGCCCGCCTCGACCAGCTTCCGGCCGATCGCGACGAGGACGAGGCGGACGTGGGCGTTGGCCCCCTGGTCGATGTAGAAGTGGTGGTCCGGGGTGAGCGGGGCCATCCGCAGGTTGATCTCGTTGGCCGCCCGCATCTCCTGGAGCGCCTCGCCCTCGAGGCCCTCGAGGATCTCCGTCGCCGCGGCCGCGATGTCGGCCGCGAGGGCGGCGATGGTCTTCGGATAGTCGTAGTTGGTCTCGATGTAGCCGCGCACGAGCTCGATGACGGGCTCCATCTGCTCGCGCACGGTCGGGAAGATGAACTCGTGGCTCCAGACCGCGTGCCAGCCGTATTCCTTCTGATACGGGACCACGCGCTCGTCGATGAACCGCCGACCGCGCTCGCTGGCCTTGAGGGCGGCGATGATCTCGTCGGCCGTGTCGGCCCTGAAGATCGCGGCCAGGTCCGGGTCCGCCTTCGCCTCCTCCTTCATCTTCCAGAGGGCCTCGATCGAATCCCAGTTGCGGTCCTTGGCCGAGTTCTGGAGACGGCCCAGCAGCTGCTCGTTGATCTTGCCGTGCGTCTTCTCCATGACTGCCCGCAGGTTCAGGGTGGCGGACAGCTGGGCGAAGTTGAGCATCCAGTGGATCTTCCAGTGGCGATCGTGGATGTCGATCGCGTCCTCGAGCAGGCAGGCGAGCTCCATCAGGCTGAGCCCGGCTTCCCCGTCGAGCATCCCCTCGAGGTAGGCGAAGTTGCGGTCCATCTCGGGGACGAGGCGGTCGCGCCACCAGTTCACGAACTCGAGCCCGTACGTCGGCAGGACGGCGCCGAGATAGGTGCCGATCTTGGCCGCGTAGTCGGGGTCGTCCGGCACGACCGGCGTCGTCCGGAAGCCGTACTCCTGGGCGTCCACGGTGAGGCCGGCCTCGGCCGGGATCGCCGCCGTGTACAGGTAGCCGTTGACGTTCTTGGCGATCCAGTCGGTCGCGAACGGCGTCCCGAAGCGGCGGAACATGTGGTCGCAGGAGAGCCACCAGCCGCCGATGTCCTCGTACATCGGGCTGAGCGGGTGGGGGCAATGAAGGTCGTCGTAGACCCAGAAGAGCAGCTTCTCGGTCTCGGAGCTCCACGTGATCGGGAACTTCTCGTCGCCGAGGAACTGGCCGAGGACGTCTTCCTTGAGGGGCACCGGTGCTACCTCCTTGTGCCTGCCGCACGTCGAACGAGCGACGGATTCCTAGCCCGCGGCCACCGCCGCACGGGAGATGCGCTTGAAGCGCCGCATGTTCTCGGTGATCGCGACCTCGGTCGGCAGGCGCTCCATGCTCGAGGCCCCGAAGAATCCGGCCACGCCGTTCGTGTGCTCGAGCACGTACTGGGCATCCTCGGGCTCCGCGATCGGGCCCCCATGGCAGAGGACGATGATGTCCGGCTTGACCGCCACCGCCGCGTCGCGAATCGCCTGGACGCGGTCGGCCGCGGCCTCGATCGTCAACGCCGTCGTGGCCCCGATCTGGCCCTTCGTCGTCAACCCCATGTGGGCCACGACGACATCCGCGCCGACGGCCGCCATCGCCTTCGCCTGGTCGACGTCGAAGACGTACGGCGTCGTGAGGAGGCCCGCCTCGTGGGCCGCCCCGATCATGTCCACCTCGAGGCCGTAGCCCATCCCGGTCTCCTCGAGGTTCTGGCGGAACTGGCCGTCGCAGAGCCCTACCGTCGGGAAGTTCTGGACCCCGGAGAAGCCGATCCGCTTCAGCTCGTCGAGGAAGACCGGCATCAGGCGAAACGGGTCGGTCCCGCAGACGCCGGCCAGGACCGGGGTCTCGCGCACGATCGGGAGGACCTCACCGGCCATCTCCACGACGATCGCGTTGGCATCGCCATACGGCATGCACCCGGCCAGCGAGCCCCGACCGGCCATCCGGTAGCGGCCCGAGTTGTAGATGATGATGAGGTCGGCGCCGCCGGCCTCGGCGCACTTCGCCGAGAGGCCCGTCCCGGCCCCGGCGCCCATGATCACGCCGCCCTCGTCGAGGGTGCGGCGCAGCCGCGCCAGCGCCTCCTGCCCGTTCATGCGCGTCCTCCTGCACTCGGCGCCTTCGCCGCGGCCCACTCCCGGTAGAGGGCGTCGAGCCGCACGGCCATCGCGGTCGCGAAGGCGGGGTCGTTGATGTCGGTGGCCATCTCGACCACCTCGACGTCGGGCCGGAGTCCGGCCTTCAGCTCACGGATGAGGGCCGCGTCGGCGGCCGGGTCGTAGAACGGCGCGCCCGGGACGTCGATCATCGAGACGCCCCCGGCCGGGATGAACAGGGCGAGGGGACCGCGGGCCGCGTTGAGCTTGCGGGCGATGATCCGCCCCAGCTCCGCGCACTCTTCCTCGGTCGAGCGCATCAGGGTGACGGTCGCGTTGTGGACGTAGAGGTTCCGTTCCCTGAACTTCGTCCGGGACCGTCTCCCGGGGGCCGAAGTTGCACATGTCCAGGGCACCCAGGGAGACGACCTGGGGGAGGCCGAGGGCGCCCGCCATCTCCAGCCGGTCGGGGCCTGCCGAGAGGACGCCGCCCACCAGCTCGTCGACCAGCTCGGTCGTCGTGATGTCGAGCGAACCCGTGATGAAGCCCGCCTTCATGAGGGCCTCCATCGACTTCCCGCCCGCCCCGGTGGCGTGGAAGACGAGGACCTCGTAGCCGTGCGCCTCCAGCCACTCGCGGGCGGTGGTCACGCTCGGCGTGGTGACCCCGAACATCGTGGCCCCGATGAGGGGCTTCGGCGGGATCTTCGAGACGAAGGCCGCGGCCGCCATGGCCATGCCCGCGATGCCTGCGGCGGCGTTGGTGAGGATCTTCTCGGAGAGGCCGTTGATCCCCGCGATGTCGACGACCGAGTACATCATCGCGATGTCCGAGGTGCCGACGTACGGGCGCGTATCGCCCGATCCCATCGTCGAGACCAGGATCTTGGGGACGCCGACGGGCAGGGCCTGCATCGCCGCCGACACGATCGACGAGCCCCCGGAGCCGCCGACGCCGAGGATGCCGTCGAGCCGCCCCTCCGCGTGGAGGCGCCTGACGACCTCCGTGGCCCCGCGGGTCATGGCGAGGACGGCCGGCCCACGATCATGCGCCGCCGCCAGGGCGGCCCGGCTCTCACCGGCCGCGGCGGCCACCTCGTCGGCGGTGACGTCGCCGGGCGACGGGTCGCTCAGCACGCCGGCGTCGACGAGGATGACGTCGCACCCGGACTCGCGGACGCGGTCGCGCAGGAACTCGTACTCGGCACCCTTGGTGTCCAGCGTGCCGAGGAGCACGACGCTCGCCATGAGGAGACCTCCTAGGGATCGACCGGTGCGGAGGCGGGAGCCTCGACCTGGGCGCTCACGCCGAGGTAGCGGCGCTGGGCGGCCTCGTCGGCGAGGATCTCCGGGGACGTGGTCTCGAGGGCAATGCGGCCGGTGACCATGATCGCGATGCGGTCGGCCACCGAGGTCGCGACGCCCAGGTTCTGCTCGACGAGGAGCAGGCCGACGCCTTCACGGGCCACGTCCCGCAGCACCTTCACGAGTTGCTCCACCACGATCGGGGCGAGGCCCTCGGACGGCTCGTCCATGATCAGCAGGTGCGGGTTGAGCAGGAGCGCCCGCGCGATCGCGAGCATCTGCTGCTCGCCGCCGGACAGCTGCATGGCGCCGTTCATGCGGCGCGTTGCCAGCGGCGGGAACAGCTCGTAGACCTTGGCGATGGTCCAGCCGGCGCCCGTCCGCCGCCCGACCATCCGCAGGTGCTCCTCGACGGAGAGCGACGGGAAGACCCGTCTCCCCTGGGGGACGTAGCCGAGCCCCACGCGCGCGATCTCGTGCGGCTTGCGCCCGACGAGCTCGACGCCGTGCAGACGGATGGAGCCGCCGAACGCGGGGACGAGCCCCGTGATCGCGTTGCAGAGCGTCGTCTTGCCCATCCCGTTGCGTCCGATCAGCGACAGGGGCTCGGCCCCGACGACCAGGTCGACGCCCTGCAGGATGTGGCTCCGGCCGTACCGGACGTCGAGCCCCGTGATCTCGAGGACCGGCTCGGCGGCGGGCGCGGCGGGCGCGGCGGACGCGCCGGCAGGCTCAGCCATGCCGATCACCGAGGTGGTGGCCGAGGTAGATGTCCTGGACGGTGCGGCTCGCCTGGATCTCGTCGGGGGTCCCTTCCACGATGACGGTTCCCTCGTGCATCACCGTGACCTGGTCCGCGGCCGCGAGCGCCACGTCCATGTCGTGCTCGACGAGCACGACCGTGATGTCGCGCGGCAGGCCCCGGAGGAGCTCCGTCAGGAGCGTCCGCTCGCCGCGCGAGAGCCCCGCGGCAGGCTCGTCCAGCATCAGGAGGCGCGGGTTCGCGGCCAGGGCCATGCCCAGCTCCAGCTGGCGCTGCTGGCCATGGGAGAGCGACCCCACGGGCGCGCGGAAGACGTCCGCGAGGTGGACGAGCGCGGCGATCTCCTCGGAGCGCGCCCGCGCGGGGTCATCCGCCGGCGGGCGCCGAGGGTCGAAGCGGCCGCGCTGCACGCCCCGGATCGCGAGGAACAGGCTCTGGGCCACCGTAAGGCCCATGAAGAGCATGGATGTCTGGTACGTCCGGCTGAGGCCCAGCCGGGTCCGCCGATGGGGCGGAAGGCCGGTCACGTCGGCGCCGTACAGCTCGACCTTCCCGGAGGTCGGGAGGTAGTCGCCGGTGACCACGTTGAAGAGCGTCGTCTTCCCGGCCCCGTTGGGGCCGAGAATCGCGCGGCGCTCACCGACGGCGACCGCCATGGTCACGTCGCGAAGCGCCTGGAGGGCGCCGAAGCGCCGCCCCACGCCCTGCAGCTGCAGGGCGGGGACGGGCGCTTCGGCGGACGCGAACGTCACGGACAGGCCGGGAAGTCGCGGCTGACGGGCTGGGCGAAGTACGGGTTGCTGGCTTCGCCGTCGAGGTTCGAGCGTCTGGTTGACGTTCTCGACCTTGGCTGATGACGACGGCGGCTGAGCTTGCCGTCCGCGCCCTTCTGGATCTCGGACACGTAGTTCGGCCCGATCGCCTGGCGGTTCTGAGTCGAGCGCGACGTGGCCCGTGGGCCCATCGAACTCAGACCTTGCGAGCGCCGCCATGAAGGCCTTCTGGCCGTCGCTCAGGTCGCCGTTGACCGCCGGCGAGCCCCTTGAGGACGCCCGACGGTCTCGTTGTAGTAGCTGAGGGCGAAGAGGCCCGGGTACGGCAGGCCGTCCGGGAACTGCTCGTGGTATCGGCCTTGACGTAGTCCTTCCAGGCCGGCTCCTGCGCGTTATCGGAGGTCGGGCTGGCCGTGATGGTCCCGACGAGCTGGTCCTGGAAGGCGCCGGTGGTGCGCGAGCACCGTCTGGTCGACCGTGATCGACCCGCCGATGAACTTGGCCTTGCCGCCGGCCTGGCTGTACTGGGTGAAGAAGTTGATCGCGTCGGTGCCGCCGAGGGCGACGTAGATGGCGTCGATGCCCGACGTCGGCAGGTTCGACACGACCGAGCTGTAGTCCTTGGTCCCGAGTGGGACCCAGTTCTTCTGGACGACGTGGCCGCCGGCCGCGCAGAAGCCGTACATGAAGCCGCCGACCTGCGTGTACGGGAACGAGTAGTCCTCCGCCACCAGGGCGACGTTCTTGTAGCCCTTGCCCGTGAAGGCCTCGTCCCGAGGCCGGCCATCCACTGGGCGCCGTCCGTGGAGAAGCGGAAGAAGTTCGGGGCCGGGTCGCGGAAGGTCGTGTCCTGGGCTCCGGACGAGCCGTTCACGAACGTCTTGTCCGGGACCTGCTTGGCGTAGTCCTTCATCGCCAGGCCCTCATCGCCCGAGAGCGGGCCGATGAGGATGTCGACGTTGTCCTGCTCGATGAGCTTCTTGGCCTTCTCCAGGGCGACCGCGGGCGTGGCGTCCGAGCCTTCCTTGGCGAGGGTGATCTCGCAGTCGCCGAGCCACCAGCCGTCCTTGCCGGGACTTTGGCGAACGTGTTGAGCGCCTGCTCGATGCCGCGGAACGAGTCCTGGCCGGGGACCGCGAACGGTCCCTCCAGGGTAGCGAGGCCGCCGAGCTTGATCGTCTTGCCCGTGCACGCGGCGGCCGCCGCGCTGGCGCTTGGGGCGGCGCTGGGGGCGGCGCTGGGGGCGGCGCTGGCCGCGGCGCTGGTGGGCGGCGGCGCTCGGGGACGCCGTGGCACCGCTGCTGCACGCGGCCGCGACGATCGCGGTCGCGGCCACCAGCACGGCCAGCTTCCTGAACGTGGTACTGGTCATCGCTCCTCCTCTCCCCGCCGTGCATCTGCACGCGGGGTTGTGGTCAAGGTCGCTGCCCAGGTGTCCTAGCTGTCTCCTCTCCTCCTGCGCTGCTATGGGCTCGGGGTCGGGGGGTCGTAGCGAGCGTGCCCGTCGATATCGGGCAGCGCGGCGGCCGCGTGCGGGCGCCGTGGGTTCGGGTTGCGCGGCTTCCGGCGCCGGGGCGATGCCGGCTTCGAGGGCGAGCGGATCGACCGCGCGCGCGGTCGCCCGGCCGCGACGCCGGCCGGCGGACTGCCAGGCGCGGTCCGCGAGCCCGACGAGGCCGTTCGGGGCGACCAGGACGACGATGACGAAGCCCAGGCCGATGAGGGTGTTGAAGCGCTCGTCGAAGCTGAAGCCGAAGACCTTGATGCTGCTGGCGAACACGTCGATGAGGACGAAGAACACGGCCCCGACGAAGGCGCCCATCGGGTAGCCCAGCCCCCCCAGCACGGCGATGATGAGCACGTCGATCGTCCGCGCGATGTCGACCACCCCGGGCGAGATGTTGCCGCGATACCAGGCGCCCAGCACACCCGAGACGCCGGCGACGAAGCCGCCCATGGCGAACAGCACGACGCGGTGGAGGCCGACCCGATAGCCCAGGGCGCTCATCCGGCGCGGGTTGTCACGGATTCCCTGGAACGTCAGCCCCAGCTGGGACCGGACCACGTAGCGCAGCCCGAGGTACAGCAGCGCGGCCGCGACCAGGCACATGAAGTAGAAGGCCGCCGGGTTCTCGCGGGGCTGGCCAGTCGGCCCCAGGATCTTGGCGAACCCGATGTGGCCCCCGAAGATGTCGTAGTTCTGGAGGACGAAGTAGTAGAAGCCGACCGCGAGGGCAAGGGTGAGCATCAGGAAGTAGATCCCGTACGACCGCGCCGAGATCGCCCCGAAGAGCGCACCCGCGAGCGTGGCCAGGACGACCGCGAGCACCGCCCCGACGAGCGAAGGGAGCGCGAAGCCGATCGCCGAGCCCGTGGCGGAGGTGCTGGGCTCGAGCGTCGCCAGGGCCAGCATGTAGGCGGCGAACCCTGCCAGTGCCGCCTGGGCGAGCGAGACCATCCCGCCGTAGCCGGCCATGAAGATCAGGCTGAGGGCCGCGATCCCCAGGATGATCGCGTTCGAGGCGATCGAGAGCACCCAGAAGCGCGGCATCACGAACGGGTAGATCACGAGGATGGCGATGCCGACGAGCGTGGCCAGGCCTTCGCGGCTGCGGAGCCAGCTCACCGGGGTGGACCGGAGCGCGCTCATGCCGGTCGACCGAGCAGACCCTGCGGGCGGACGGCCAGGACCCCGGCCATGATCACGAAGGTCAGGAAGATCGAGTAGGTCGGGGCATAGAAGAGCCCGATCTGCTCGGCCAGCCCGATGATCAGCGCGCCGACCGCCGCCCCCCCGAGGCTGCCCATCCCGCCGACGATGACCACCACGAGCGACGACAGGAGGTAACGGCCATCCTCGCTGGGGGTGATCGACAGGGCCGTTCCCCCGACGACGCCGGCGAACCCGGCCAGGCCGGCGCCGAGCGCGAAGACGAACAGGAAGACCCGCGAGACGTTGACGCCGAGGGCCGACAGCATGCCCCGGTCGTCGATGCCGGCCCGGATGTACATGCCGATCCGGGTCCGGTTGAGGATCAGCCACAGGACGGCCCCGACCAGGAGGGCAAGGCCGATCATGAAGAGCCGGAAGGACGAGTACTTGCCGCCGACCACCCAGGCGATGTCCGTCGAGCCCGAGACGAACGGCGGGGGCGGGATCAGGTAGGCGATGCCGCCGTAGTGCGCCAGCAGCAGGTCCACGATGATGATCGCGATCCCGATCGTCACCAGCGCCTGGCGCAGGTCCTGGCCGGCCATCCGCGAGAGCAGGCCGAGGTGGATGACGATCCCCACGATGGCGACGCCGATGAAGCCGGCGACTGCCGCCAGCAGCCATTGCCCGGTCACCGCCGCGATGCTGACGCCCACGTAGGCCCCCAGCACGGTCATCGCGCCGTGGGCCATGTTCGTGGTGCGCATCAGCCCGAAGATGAGGGTGAAGCCGCTGGCGACGATGAAGTAGAGAGCCGCGAGCGTGACGCCGTTCAGGACGACGGTCAGGAAGTCGACGAGCTCCTTCGGCAACGGGAACTCCCTCTCCGCACGCAGTTGCGATCCGGGGACGGCCCGGTCGCGCCAGGGTGACGTTCGATAATCGATTACCGATAAGATAGGAAGCGCCGCTGACCTCCGTCAAGTCCCATCCCACGATCCGGGCCCTTCGACAACCGGGGTCCGAAGGGCCCGAAAGACGGGTCCAGCCGGCACTTGCGCAGGGCGCGAGTGTCCCCTCGCGCGTGCCCTTCCATTCGTTGCCGGAGTCCCCGTCGGGGCAACGGTGTCCGGTCGGCGGCAGCATCGCGCCCGGCCGTGCGCGTCCCCCGGGGCGGGATCCACGGGGGCGATCTCCGCGGGCCGGATGCCCCTTGCGGGCCAGGCATCGATCATCGATTATATGGAGCCACCGGGCCCCGGGAGCTGGCGAGGAGAGACCCATGGCGGCAGATCTGCGGTTCATCACCCCCGACGACGTCGAGACCCAGGTCTTCGACTGGGGCTCGATCAAGTGGATGAGCGAGATCCGCGTGACCGGGGCTGCCCGCTCCACCGGCGGCGTGGTGATCCTCTCTCCCGGCAAGGGCCACGCCCGCCATAACCACCCCGGCTCCGACGAGATCCTCTACTTCATCTCCGGCGAGGGGGACCAGATGGTCGAGGACGATGCCGGCAACCCGGTCGTTCGCCATCTCAAGGCCGGCGACATGGCCTACATCCCCGAGAGCGTCTTCCATTCCACGGTGAACACCACGTGGGAGCCTCTCCGCATCCTGGCGATCTACTCGCCGGGCGGCCCCGAGGCGTTCCTCCGCGGCCTGCCCGACTGCACGATCGTCCCGGCCGGCGAGCTCCCGCAGGCATGAGGCCCACGCCATGACGATGACCGCGCTCGACAGCCCCCTCCTGCGGATGACGCGGGAGACACCCACCCAGTACTGGAACGACTCCTGCTCCGTCGACGAGCTGAGCTACGCCGTCGAGCGTGGCGCCACCGGCGCGACGTCGAACCCGAGCATCGTCCACGACGTGATGAAGAACGAGAAGGGCTACTGGGCGCCCCGCATCCACGAGCTCGCCGCGGCGAACCCGACGTGGACCGAGGTGGACCTGACGTGGGCGATCGTCGAGGAGATGGCGGCCCGCGGGGCGGGCGTGCTCCGGCCGGTGTTCGACCGCGCGGGCGGCCTCCACGGCCGGCTCTCCGTGCAGACGAACCCGGCCAACCACCGCGACCCGGCCCGGATGGTCGAGCAGGCGATGCGCTTCGACGGCCTCGCCCCCAACATCCAGGTCAAGTTCCCGGCCACCGCGGCGGGTCTGATCGCGATCGAGGAGGCCACGTTCCGCGGGGTCAACATCAACGGGACGGTCAGCTTCACGGTGCCCCAGGCGATCGCCATCGCCGAGGCCGTCGAGCGCGGCCTCGACCGTCGGATCGCGGCGGGCCACGACGTGTCGACGATGTCGCCCATCGCCACGATCATGATCGGCCGGCTCGACGACTGGATGAAGGTCCTCGTCGAGCGCGACGACCTCGCGGTCCACCCGGACGCACCGAACTGGGCCGGGATCGCGGCGTTCAAGCGCGCCTATGCCATCTTCCGGGAGCGTGGCTACCGGTCCCGCATGCTCGCCGCGGCCTATCGCCACCGCCTCCACTGGACGGAGCTGGTCGGCGGCGACGTCAGCCTGACGCTGCCGCACCCGTGGCAGGTCCGGTTCAACAAGAGCGGGATCGCCCCCGGGCCGCGCATGGACGAGCCGGTCGACCCCGCGATGATCGACGATCTCTACGCGCGGATCCCCGACTTCCGCCGGGCCTACGAGCCGGACGGCATGGTGCCGGCCGAGTTCGAGGGCTACGGCGCCAGCGCCCGGACCCTGCGCACGTTCATCAAGTCGTATCACGACCTCCAGGCCGCCATCCGCGACCTGGTGCTGCCCGACCCGGACGTCCGGGCCGGCTAGAGCCATCGCCCCGCAGGCCCCGAAGGAGGCGCCAGACGTGACCACCGACGTCGTGCAGCCGGCGACGCTGCCCATCCTCTCCCACTGGATCGACGGCCGCCCGGTCGAGGTCCTGCCCGAGCAGACCGGCCCGGTCTACAACCCGGCCACGGGCGCGGTCATCGGCCGCGTCCCGCGCGGCGGCGCGGCCGAGGTCGAGGCCGCCGTGGCCGCGGCCCGGGCCGCCTTCCCGGCCTGGCGCGACCTGCCCCTCATCGCCCGCAGCCAGGTCTTCTTCGCCTACCGCGAGCTCGCCTGGCGGCACCGCGAGGAGCTGGCCGCGCTCGTCACCCGCGACCACGGCAAGACCTTCCCCGACGCCCTCGCCGAGGTGACCCGCGGCATCGAGACGGTGGAGTTCGCCTGCGGCCTGCCGGTCCACCTCGCCGGCATGATGACGCCCAACGTCTCGACCAACGTCGACGCCTTCACCCTCCGCGGGCCGCTCGGCGTGGCCGTGGCCATCACCCCCTTCAACTTCCCGGTCATGGTCCCGATGTGGATCTACCCGATCGCGATGGCCTGCGGCAACACCTTCATCCTCAAGCCCTCCTCGCACACCCCGGGCGCCACCCAGCTCCAGGCCGAGCTGTGGAAGGAGGCCGGGCTGCCGGACGGCGTGTTCAACGTCGTCTACGGCGGGCGCGAGGCGGTGACGGCGCTCGTCGAGCACCCGGGGGTCGACGCCATCCAGTTCGTCGGCTCGACCGCGGTCGGGCGCTACGTCTACGAGACCGGCACGAGGCTCGGCAAGCGGGTCGGGGCCTACACGTCGGCCAAGAACGCCATGATCGTCCTGCCCGACGCCGACATGGAGATGACCGCCGACGCGGCCGTGGCCGCCGGCTACGGCTCGGCCGGCGAGCGCTGCATGGCCCAGACCCTCGTGATCGCCGTGGGCGACACGGGCGAGAAGCTGCGCCCCCTCCTGCTCGAGCGGATCGGGAAGCTCAAGGTCGGCCCGGGCATGGAGCCCGGCACGGACATGGGCCCGATCTACACGAAGGAGCACCGCGAGTCGGTCATCTCCTGGATCGACAAGGGCGTGGCCGAGGGGGCCGAGCTCGTCGTCGACGGGCGGCCCTTCGTCCACCCCACGAACCCCGACGGCTTCTTCCTCGGCGTGTCCCTCTTCGACGGGGTGACGCCGGGCATGGACATCTACAACGAGGAGATCTTCGGGCCGGTCCTCGGCATCGTCCACGCCCGGACGTTCGACGAGGCCCTCGAGCTCATCAACAGCCACCAGTACGCCAACGGGACCGCGATCTTCACGACCGACGGCGGCGCCGCCCGGCGCTTCAAGCTCGAGGTCGACGTCCCGATGGTCGGGGTCAACGTGCCGATCCCGGTGCCCGCCGGCTACCTCTCCTTCGGCGGCTCCAAGGAGTCGGCCCTCGGCGACCTGGCGATGCGCGGCGAGGACGGCATCCGCTTCTTCACCCAGCAGAAGATGGTCACCGAGCGCTGGCCCGAGCCCGGCCGCCGGGCCGCCCTCTCCCTCGTCTTCCCCGGCAACAGCTAAAAGCTCCCCGCCGGGGCGCCATCCGATGGGCGCCCGGGCCGGGAAACCACGAGGCCCCTCCTGACGGAGGGGCCTCGTCGTGTTTGACCTCGGCGCCGGCCAGGGCCGGCGGCCGCGGGATCAGGCCGGCTGCTCCACCATCGCGGGGGCCGGGGCCTCCTTGGATGGGACCAACCGGGTGAGGAGACCGTAGAGGACGAAGGACACGATCAGGCCCACGACCCAGCTGTAGTCGGCCAGGGGCTTGAGCAGGGGGATGATCCCGTCCGCGGGGAACGGGTTGCCGCCTGGCGTGGAATAGGACCCGCCGATCGCCATCAGGACGCCGATCGCGAGCGCCACGACCGCGCGCCAGTTCCAGCCGCGCGCATAGCGGTAGATCCCGTCCACCTTGTACAGGTCGGCGAGCCTGAAGGTGGTGCGGCGCATCCACCAGTAGTCGGCAATGAGGACGCCGGCGATCGCGCCCGTGGCGCCGCCGTACGTGCCCAGCCAGGTGAAGATGTAGGTGTTCGGGTTGTTGTAGAGCATCCACGGCTGGATGAGCACGCCGACGACGCCCGTGATCAGGCCGCCGGTGCGGAAGCTGATCCGCTTCGGCCACGCGTTCGAGAAGTCATAGGACGGGCTCACGATGTTCGCGGCGACGTTCACCGAGAGCGTCGCGACCGTCAGGGTCACCAGCGCCAGGATCACCACGAAGATGTTGTCGAACTTGCTGACGAGGTAGACCGGGTTCCAGAGATCGGACACCTTGTCGTTGGGGTAGACGGCGATGGCCGCCGAGGTCACCAGGACGGCGATGAGCGGGAAGATCGTCATCGTCGCCGGCAGGCCGATGGTCTGGCCGATCGCCTGCTCGCGCTGGCTCCGTCCGAACCGGGTGAAGTCCGGCATGTTCAGCGACAGCGTGGACCAGAAGGCGATCATGCCCATGAGGGCCGGCGGGAAGATCCCCAGCCAGAACTTGTCGATGCTCCAGCCGACGGTGCCGTGGTCCTCGAGGAGCGGGCCGAGCCCGCCGGCCTGGACCGTCATCCAGATGAGCAGGAAGATGGCCACGACCAGGACGAACGGGGCCGCCCAGTTCTCGAACCGCCGGACGGCATCCATGCCGCGCAGGATGATCACGATGTTGAGCGACCAGAAGATCGCGAAGCTCAGCCACAGCGTCCACGGCTGGGGGTCGCCGAAGCCGATTGCGAGCGTGCTCGCGTTGGTCCACCACGAGTCCGTGCCGAAGATCACGGCCATGACCGCGAAGATCGCGGTCCCGCCGATCCACGTCTGGATGCCGAACCAGCCGCAGGCGACGCCCGCCCGCATGAGGGCCGGCAGGTTGGCGCCGAAGACCCCGAACGAGCCCCGGGCGAAGACCGGGAAGGGGATCCCGTACTTCGTGCCGGCGTGGCTGTTGAGGAGCATCGGCACGAGCACGATGATGTTGGCGATCATGATCGTGAGGATCGCCTGGTACCAGGCCATGCCGAGCACGACCAGGCCGGCCGCCAGGCCCCACGTCGGGATGTTGTGGGCCATCCCGACCCAGATCGCGATGTAGTTGTAGGTGGTCCAGGTCCGTTTCTCAATCGGGACCGGTGCCAGGTCCTCGTTGTGGAGCTGGGAGCTGTCGAGTGCCGCGTCCGCGTCCGGCGTCAGCTCGGAGCGTCCGTCGGGATGGACGATCTCTCCCCCGTAGACTTCAGCCATTAGCCTCCCTCCGTTCGATTCGTCAGCGTGCAGAGGCCGGATCGGTGGACATCCGCCCGGCCGTCGCGGGGCCTGATCTCCTGGGGGCACCTCCTCATGCATCGCGCCGCGCACCCGGCGCTGCGGCGATGATACCCACGGCCTCGGCGTCCTCGGGCGGGCCCGCGGACGGAGTACTGGTCGCCGATTACGGGCACCGGAGAGGGGCCGCGACAGGGCCTGAAGTCCCGAAAACGGCTCTCCGCCAGCCGGCGGCCGCACCGCGACCCGACCGCGCCAGGGGGCACCTATCGGTGTCGCCGGTGACGACGTGGCGTCTGCCGCGGGCCGCGCTGGACCCGGCGGCCCAGATCGTTCACGAGGGCATGACTTCCAGCCCGCCCGGAGGGACCCACCGGACCTTGCGCGCATACTGTGATCAACCATCGTCAGGCCATCCGCGACCTGGTGCTGCCCGACCCGGACGTCCGGGCCGGCTAGAGCCATCGCCCCGCAGGCCCCGAAGGAGGCGCCAGACGTGACCACCGACGTCGTGCAGCCGGCGACGCTGCCCATCCTCTCCCACTGGATCGACGGCCGCCCGGTCGAGGTCCTGCCCGAGCAGACCGGCCCGGTCTACAACCCGGCCACGGGCGCGGTCAGCGGCCGCGTCCCGCGCGGCGGCGCGGCCGAGGTCGAGGCCGCCGTGGCCGCGGCCCGGGCCGCCTTCCCGGCCTGGCGCGACCTGCCCCTCATCGCCCGCAGCCAGGTCTTCTTCGCCTACCGCGAGCTCGCCTGGCGGCACCGCGAGGAGCTGGCCGCGCTCGTCACCCGCGACCACGGCAAGACCTTCCCCGACGCCCTCGCCGAGGTGACCCGCGGCATCGAGACGGTGGAGTTCGCCTGCGGCCTGCCGGTCCACCTCGCCGGCATGATGACGCCCAACGTCTCGACCAACGTCGACGCCTTCACCCTCCGCGGGCCGCTCGGCGTGGCCGTGGCCATCACCCCCTTCAACTTCCCGGTCATGGTCCCGATGTGGATCTACCCGATCGCGATGGCCTGCGGCAACACCTTCATCCTCAAGCCCTCCTCGCACACCCCGGGCGCCACCCAGCTCCAGGCCGAGCTGTGGAAGGAGGCCGGGCTGCCGGACGGCGTGTTCAACGTCGTCTACGGCGGGCGCGAGGCGGTGACGGCGCTCGTCGAGCACCCGGGGGTCGACGCCATCCAGTTCGTCGGCTCGACCGCGGTCGGGCGCTACGTCTACGAGACCGGCACGAGGCTCGGCAAGCGGGTCGGGGCCTACACGTCGGCCAAGAACGCCATGATCGTCCTGCCCGACGCCGACATGGAGATGACCGCCGACGCGGCCGTGGCCGCCGGCTACGGCTCGGCCGGCGAGCGCTGCATGGCCCAGACCCTCGTGATCGCCGTGGGCGACACGGGCGAGAAGCTGCGCCCCCTCCTGCTCGAGCGGATCGGGAAGCTCAAGGTCGGCCCGGGCATGGAGCCCGGCACGGACATGGGCCCGATCTACACGAAGGAGCACCGCGAGTCGGTCATCTCCTGGATCGACAAGGGCGTGGCCGAGGGGGCCGAGCTCGTCGTCGACGGGCGGCCCTTCGTCCACCCCACGAACCCCGACGGCTTCTTCCTCGGCGTGTCCCTCTTCGACGGGGTGACGCCGGGCATGGACATCTACAACGAGGAGATCTTCGGGCCGGTCCTCGGCATCGTCCACGCCCGGACGTTCGACGAGGCCCTCGAGCTCATCAACAGCCACCAGTACGCCAACGGGACCGCGATCTTCACGACCGACGGCGGCGCCGCCCGGCGCTTCAAGCTCGAGGTCGACGTCCCGATGGTCGGGGTCAACGTGCCGATCCCGGTGCCCGCCGGCTACCTCTCCTTCGGCGGCTCCAAGGAGTCGGCCCTCGGCGACCTGGCGATGCGCGGCGAGGACGGCATCCGCTTCTTCACCCAGCAGAAGATGGTCACCGAGCGCTGGCCCGAGCCCGGCCGCCGGGCCGCCCTCTCCCTCGTCTTCCCCGGCAACAGCTAAAAGCTCCCCGCCGGGGCGCCATCCGATGGGCGCCCGGGCCGTCGGCGGCCCGGGCGCCCATCTCCCCGCCCTCGCTTCTCGCTGGAGCGTCCGATGCCTATCCCATCCGATCTCCGGGCCGCACTCGGGCCGATCGGGGTCTGGTGCGCGTTCGACGCGGTGCCGGTCACCGAGGTCATCCGCTTCGCGGGGCTGGTCGAAGAGCTCGGCTACGGGGCCCTCTGGATCAACGAGTCGATCGGCCGCGAACCGTTCGCTGTGCTCGGCGCGCTCAGCCGCACCACCACGACGATCACGCTCGGCCTGGGAATCGCCACGATCTACGCGCGCGACGCGGCGGCGGCGCACGCCGGTGCCCGCACGATTGCCGACCTCTCCGGTGGGCGCTTCGTCATGGGCCTCGGCGTCTCCCATCGCTCCTCGGCCGGCGCCCGGGGCCATGATTACCTCCCGCCCCTGGCGGCGATGACAAGCTACCTCGACGCCTACGACGCGGCCCCGTGGGGCGGTCCACCCATGGACGATCCGCCGCTCGTTCTCGCCGCCCTCGGGCCGCGGATGCTCGGGCTCGCCGCCACGCGAGCCGCCGGCGCGTTTCCGTACCTCGTCACGACGACCCACGTGGCCGCGGCGCGCCGCATCCTCGACGAGGCCGCGGCCGGCGCGGAGACCCCGGCTTCAGAGGAGCGACCGGCCCGGCCGGTCCTCGTCGCCTCCCTGCTGGCGGTCCTCGGCAGCGGGCCGGAGGTCATGGCGGCGGCGCGGGCGGCGGTGTCGCGGTACGTCGGGCAGCCGAACTACCGCGCCAACCTCCTTCGCGGCGGGATCGCCGAGGAGGAGATCGAGGGGCTCGCCGACACGGTGGTGGACGCGCTCGTGGCCACCGGCGACGGGACCGCCCTCCGCGGCCGGGTGGCCGCGATGCACGATGCCGGAGCCGATCACGTGGCCGTGATCCCCCTCTCGGCGGCCGGCCGCCCGGCCGACGAGGCGACGACACGGGCGCTGGCGCCGGGGTGAGCCGGGCGGCGGCGAGCGTCGCGCTGAGGCGATGGAGAGACCGGTCATGTCCCACCGCCCGCCGCGACCGGGAACCCGCGTCATCGGGCGCCGCGCCCATGGAAACAGCCACAACGGCGGGTTGACCGCAAAGACGGGCAGGCGTATTCTCGATAATCGATTGTTGCTGCCGGAGCACTCGGACCCGGCTCCGGCGGCCGCGGACGAGGGAGATGCCCGATGATCAAGCGAGTGGCACGTGCCGAGGCAGACATCCATCCGCTCCCGGGCCGCAACTGGTACACGTACATCGGGCCCGAGAACACCCCCACCGAGCGTGTCTCGATGGGGGTGTCCGTCTTCCCCGCCGGGTCACGCCCGACCGGCCACGTCCACGACAGCCAGGAGGAGACGATCTACTGCGCCGCGGGTCGCGGCCGGATCGTGACCGCGGAGGCGGCCGCGGAGATCGAGGCCGGGGTGACCGTGTGGGTCCCGGTCGGCACCTTTCATGCCACGGAGTCGGACGGGCCGGAGCCGCTCGAGCTCGTCTGCTTCTTCTCCCCGCCCGTGGTCCCCGGATCGTACGAGAAGAAGGCCGAATCATGACCGCGCCGATCGTCTCCGCGGGCGCCGGGGCCGTCGACGCGGCGGAGCTCGCCCGGCTCGAGGAGATGGCCCGCCGCATCCGGGTCGAGGTCGTGAAAGCGGTCAACATCGCCCGCGCCGGCCACCTCGGCGGTCCCCTGTCGGCCGCCGACCTGCTGGCCGCGCTCTATTTCCGGGTCCTGCGAATCCGGCCCGACGAGCCCGCCTGGCCCGACCGGGACCGCTTCATCCTGTCAAAGGGCCACTCGTCGATCGGTCTCTACGCCGCGATGGCCCTGCGGGGCTACTTCCCGGTCGAGGAGCTCGCCACCTTCGACGCCGCCCGGTCCAGGCTCCAGGGCCACCCGGACATGACGCGCCTGCCCGGGCTCGACATGTCCAGCGGCTCGCTCGGGATGGGCATCTCGGCAGCGATGGGAATGGCTCTCGGGGCTCGCCTCACGGGCCGCGACATCCGCGCCTACGTGATGCTCGGCGATGGCGAATGCCAGGAGGGCGAGGTCTGGGAGGCGGCCATGGCGGCCGCCCGGTATGGCCTCGACAACCTCATCGCGATCGTCGATCACAACCAGCTGCAGCAGTACGGCTGGCCCGGAGACGGTCCCGATGGCCGACTCCCGCCTCAGGCGCCCGGCGAGCTCGTCGCCAAGTGGACCGCGTTCCGGTGGCGCGTGCTCGACGTGGACGGTCACGACATGCGAGCTATCCTCGACGGCCTCGCTGAGGCCGCCCGGGGCGATGGGCGCCCGGTCGTGCTGATCGCCCACACGGTGAAGGGCAAGGGCGTCTCCTTCATGGAGGGCCACTACTTCTGGCACACGCGGCCGATCAAGCCGGAGGAGTTCGCAATCGCCATGGCCGAGCTCGGCGAGCCCCTGCCCACGAGCGAGGGGGAGCGGCGATGACGCTGCCGATGGGCCGCCCCATGCGCGAGATCTTCGGCGAGACGGTTGCCGAGCTCGCCGACGACGACCCCCGGATCGTGATGCTCGACGGCGACGTCGGCAGCTCGACCCGGGCCGACATCTTCGAGAAGGCGCACCCCGATCGCTACCTGCAGATGGGGATCGCCGAGCAGAACATGCTCGGCGTCGCAGCCGGCCTGTCGACGATGGGCCTGATCCCCTTCATCAGCACCTTCGTCTCGTTCGCCGTCGTCCGTCCCCTGGACCAGATCCGCGTGCTCATCGCCCAGACCGGGGCGAACGTCAAGATCACGCCGGGCTACGCCGGGCTGTTCACGGGCCAGACGGGGATGAGCCACATCATCGTCGACGACGTGTCGATCATGCGAGCGATGCCGGGCATGGTCACCGTCGCGCCCGCGGACGATGTGGAAGCCCGCGAGGTCCTGCGCTGGGCGGCCGCCTACGCAGGCCCGTGCTACGTGCGGCTGGTGCGCGACGCCACCCAGCGCCTCTTCGACGACTCGTACCGGTTCGCCTTCGGGTCCGCGATCGTCGTCCGCGAAGGCCGCGACGTGACGCTGGTCAGCACGGGGACCCAGACGCCACGGACCGTCGACGCGGCCGAGCTCCTCGCGGCCGAGGGGATCGACGCCCACGTGCTCCACGTGCCCACCATCAAGCCGCTCGACGTGGCCGCCGTCGTCGCTGCGGCCGAGCGGACCGGCCTCGTGATCACGGTCGAGGAGCACTCGGTGATCGGCGGCCTCGGCGGCGCCGTCGCGGAGACCCTGGCCGAGCACCGACCGACAAGGGTCAAGCGCGTCGGCCTGCAGGACGTGTACCCGGAGTCGGGCCCCAACGACGCCCTCCTCGACATCTACGGCCTGTCGGCTCAGCGCGTCGCGGAGCAGGTGCGAGCGATCCTGGGCACGGCCTGACCCGCCCGCGGACGGTCACGGCCCGGAGACCGTCGCCGCCCGCCGGGCGACGCCATCGTCAGTGCGGCCGGCGGGAGGTTCCGTTGAGCAGCCGCGGCATCTCCGGCGACGCGTCCTGCCAGGTGGCGGCCAGGTGTGCGCCGGCCTTGTCGAAGTGGCTGCGGAGCGCGACCACGACCTGCTCCGCATCGCGCTCGCGGAGGGCGGCCACGATGGGGGGATGGAGATCCGCGGTCCAGTGGGCGTCGGAGCCCGGCGCGATCAGCGTGATGTACGTCCGGGAGAAGGGCTCGAGCGATCGCCAGACGCGCTCGAGGGTGGCATTGCCAGCGAGTCGGACGAGGCGGGCATGGAAGCCGGCGTCGGCGACCGCCACCTCGTGCTGATCGCCTCCCTCGGCGGCGCGCTGCATGCCCGCACCCAGCGCCTCGAGCTCGCCCAGGTCCCCGTCCGTCATGCCCGGCACGCCCAGGCGGGCCGCGAGCAATTCCAGGACCGAGCGCACGGCATAGGCCTCGAAGAGCTCGTGGGCGGTCGGGCGGCGGACGCGCGCCCCGCGGAACGGCAGGATCTCCACGACGCCCAGGGCCTCGAGTCCCCGCAGCGCCTCGCGCACCGGCGCCTGGCTCGTGCCGAGCTCGCGCGCGACCCGGGTCTCGACGATGCGGGAATGGGGCGGGTAGCGCCCGGAGAGGATGTCCTGGAGGAGGCGGTCCTTGACCTGCTCGGCCAGGACGCTCCGGGAGACAGCGCCGTCGTCGGTCATGTGCGCTCCCTGTGGGCGTGGGCCACGTGAAGTCTAGCGGCGCGGGCACGGCCCGGGTCCCCCGACGTCTAGACGTCCCGCGCCTCGAGATCCGCCACGGCGGTGTCCCACGTCGCCTCGTCGGCCAGCGGGGCCAGCCTCGCCACGGCGAGCTCGATCTGGTCCAGGCACCGATCGCGCCACGTGCCGGACGCGATGAACGCCTCGTGCCCGCCCGGGGCGCGCAGGTCATAGCCCACCAGGTCGCGACAGGCGAGCGCGCCAAACCGGTCACCGAACTCGTCCATCAGCTGCTGCGCCAGGCGCCGCGACAGCGTCTTGGCGCGCCCGTGATCGTCGATCCGGCGCCCGGCGAGCATCCCGACCGCGAGCGCGGCCCCGGTGATCGCGCCGCAGGTACCTCCGCTGTAGGCGACCCCACCGTTGAGTGCCATCGCCGCCGAGGAGTCCATCGGGTCGTCGAGACCAAAAGCTCCCTTGAGCACGATGAACGTCGTCTCGGCGCAGCCGTAGACGTTGCGGTCGTCGAGGAAGCGGGCGCGGGCCATCGCGACGGCATCCTCGCCAGGCTTGCCGGTTCGATCCACGTGTCGTGTCATCGCCTGCGTCGCGCCCTTTCTCGTGCGCCGATGCTACCCCAGCCCGGCAGACGGCTCCAGGCCCGGGTCGCCGAATGGCGACGCGCGAGCGCGCACGGTTCTGATAGAATATGACCATGTCGTGGAATATTCTGCACGATGCTGGCGAGACGGTCCCCGCGCATGATCTCGCGGCCCAGCGGCGGCAGCGGCTCAGCCTGATCGTCGAGTCGCGCCGCGCCGTTCGACTCGACGAGCTCAGCTCCGCACTCGGTGTCTCCCAGGCCACCGTGCGCCGCGACCTGAATGCCCTCGCCTCGGCGGGCAAAGTCCGACGGGTCCACGGCGGGGCCGTGGCCGCGGACGAGCGCCTCGACGAGCCGCACTTCGACGTGAAGGCCGGGGCGGCCGCGCCCGAGAAGCACCGGATCGCGGAGCGGGCGGTCGAGCTGCTCGCCCCCGACGACACCGTCTATCTCGACAGCGGGAGCACGATCCTCGCGGTCGCCCGTCTCCTCCACGGCTGGAGTCGCCTGACCGTCGTGACCAACAGCCTGCCCGCGGCTTCCGAGCTCGCCGGCCGCGGCCCGCGCCTCATCGTGATCGGTGGGGAGCTGCGGGCCACGAGCCGCGCGCTCGTCGGGCCGCTCACCCGACTCCTCCTCGAGGAGCTGCGCGTCGACCGGGCGTTGATGGGGACGTTTGCCTTCTCCCTCGACGACGGACCGACCACGACCGACCCTTCCGAGGCCTACACGAAGCGGCTGGTGATGACTCGCGCCCGCGAGGTGATCCTGCTGGCCGACAGCACCAAGATGGGGACCCGCTCCTTCGTCAGCGCGGGCCGCCTCGACGACGTCGACACGATCGTGACCGACGACGGGATCGATGATCGTCTCGTCCGTACGCTCACCCGGCGCGGGATCCGCGTGATCGCCGCATGACCCCCCGCCCCGGTCGCCGCTCCCGGCGACACCACTGACCCTCCGGAGGAGCACCATGGCCGCCGAGCCCACCTATCGCAGCGACACCCGACCCGACTTCGCGCCATTCGAGGAGTCCTGCGGGACCGTCACCGGGTTCGCCTACACGGGCGACCTGGCGTCGGAGGTCGCCGCGGGCAGCCTCGCCGGCCCCGAGGCGCTGGAACTCCTCGACGACATGCTGGCCGTCCGCGAGCTCGAGGAGATGATCGTCCGGCTCCGGTCCGGCGGCTACGACCCGCTGCCGGGCTACGACTACCGGGGCCCGACGCACGTGTCGATCGGCCAGGAGGGCACGGCCGTGGGCGCGTCATCGGCGCTGCGGCCCGACGACAACGTCACGAGCTCCCATCGCGGCCACGGCGACGCGATCGCCAAGGGCTTCTCGGCGATCCGCCGGATGACGATCGAGCAGCTCCGGGCGCGGGTCCCGGGCTCGGCCGGCGAAACGCGGGAGGAGCTGCTGGCCGCCGCCCTCGAGGAGCACGTCTACCGGGTCATCGCCGAGCTGTTCGGCAAGGAGGAGGGCTACAGCCACGGCCGGGGTGGCGGGATGCACATCGGCGACTTCGCGACGGGCAACCTCGGGGCCAACGCGATCGTCGGCGGCAGCGTGCCGATCGCCACCGGCGCCGCCATGGCGATCCGCTACGAGCGCGAGGACCGCGTCGTGTGCTGCTTCGCCGGCGACGGGGCCTACGCCAACGGCGTCGTCCTCGAGTCGCTCAACTGGGCGGCCCAGGACCAGTGGACGAACCACCTCGCCGGCGACCGGGCGTTCGGGCTGCCGATCATCTACCTCATCCAGAACAACCACTACGGGATGACCCACCGGACCGACGAGGAGGTGATGGGCGTCCGCCACCTCGCCCGGCGGGCGGCCGGCTTCGCCGACGACAACATGCACGCCGAGGTCGTCAACGGGATGGACGTGCTCGCCGTCCGCGATGCCGTCACCCGCGCGGCGGCCCTGTGCCGCGCCGGCGAGGGCCCGGTCCTGATCGAGGCCTCGACCTACCGCTACTACGGGCACTCCCTGTCCGACCCGCGCAACGAGTACCGGACCCGCGAGGAGGAAGCCGCCTGGCGGGCCGTCGACCCGATCGCGCTGCTCCGGCAGCAGATCGTCGCGGCCGGCGTGGCCGACGAGGCCGGCGTCGCGGCCGTCGAGGCCGGCGCCCGCGAGCGCAATGCGCGAGCCGCCGTGCGGGCGTCCACGGCGACCGACCCTGACCCGGCCGACCTGCTCGCCTACCTCTACACGGACACGGCCGCGGACGACGTGCCGGCGGCCGCCCGGGCGAGCGTCACCTACGCTGAGCCCCCCGTCGCGAAGCGCGACGCGAACGGCGCCATCAGCTACAAGGACGCCCTGCGCGAGGCGCTCGTCGAGGAGATGACGCGCGACGCGCGGGTCATCCACTACGGCGAGGACGTCGCCGACTACGGGGGCGCGTTCAAGCTGACGAAGGGACTCCTCGAGGCATTCGGTCGCGAGCGCGTCTTCAACACCCCGATCAGCGAGGCCTGCATCTGCGGCACCGCGGTGGGCGCGGCGATCGTGGGGCTGCGGCCGGTGGTCGAGCTCATGTACATGGACTTCGCCCTGATGTCCTCCGACCAGATCGCGAACCAGGCGGCGAAGTGGCACTACATGAGTGGCGCCCAGGTGGAGGTGCCGCTCGTGATCCGTGCCTCCGTCGGCGCCGGGAAGGGCTACGGCGGCCAGCACAGCCAGTCCCTCGAGAGCGTCTTCACCCACATCCCCGGGCTGTACGTCGTCTACCCGGCCACGCCGGCCGATGCCAAGGGCCTCCTCAAGTCCGCCATCCGGACGAACAACCCGGTCCTCTTCGTCGAGAGCCAGGGCCTCTACCCGACGAAGGGCATCGTCCCCGAGGGCGACCTTCTCGTCCCCATCGGCCGGGCGCGCGTCGCGCGCGAGGGCACCGATGCGACCCTCGTCGGCTGGGGGCCGGCCGTCCCCGACCTCCTGGCAGCCGCCGAGACCCTGGCCGCCGAGCACGGGATCAGCGCCGAGGTGATCGACGTACGGAGCCTCGTCCCGCTCGACATGGAGACGATCCTGGAATCGGTCCGCAAGACGGGTCGCTGCGTGGTCGTCAGCCAGGCGGTCCTCGTCGGCAGCTACGTCAACGAGATCGTGGCCAGGATCCAGCTGGAAGCCTTCGACTTCCTCGACGGACCGGTCGGCCGGATCGGGGCCGCGAACGGGATCTCGCCGCAGGCGGAGGGCCTCGAGCGGGCCTTCCTGCCGAACCCGGACGACGTCGTCCGGGCTGTCATGGCCATCGTCTGACGACGGCCCGATCGACCCGAGGAACGTGACGATGGTCCACGCGGTGCGCATGCCCAAGCCCGGCCAGATGACCGAGGAGTGCACGGTCGTCGGCTGGCTCAAGCAGGAAGGCGATCCCGTCCGCAAGGGCGACATCCTCTTCGAGATCGAGACCGACAAGTCGACGATGGAGGTGGAGGCCTTCGACGACGGCGTGCTCCTGCGGATCGTCGCCGGCGACGGCGAGACCGTGCCCGTCAACACGATCTGCGCCTACATCGGCGAGGCCGGCGAGGCCATTCCCGAGGCGGCGCCCGAGTCGCTCTCGGCCCCACCACCGGCGACCGCGGTCGCGGCGACCGGTCAGCCGCCTGCCCTGCCTTCACCACCCGTCGCGACCCTCGCTCCGGCCGCCCTTGCCTCCTCCGGGGCGGCGGGGGCGGGGGCCGCCGACGGCCTGGCGCCATCGGGCCCGCTCCCCTCCCCCGCCGCCCGGCTGGCGATCAGCCCGCGCGCGAGCCGGCTCGCCGCGGAAGCGACGCTCGATCCGCGGACCATCGCCGGCACGGGTCCCGAGGGGCGCATCGTGGAGCGCGACGTGCGGGCGGCGATCACGGCCCGCGCCGCCACTGCGGCCCCGCTCGTCTCGACGCCCGCCGCGCGGCCGGCCGCGCTTCCCGCGCCGCCCGCTGCGCTCCCGGTCCCCCCGGTCGACGGCGAGGAGGGGCCCCGCCCGCTCAGCCGGATGCGCCGCGTCATCGCCGACCGGTTGACGGGCAGCTGGACCACGACCCCGCATTTCACGGTCACCGTGGCCGTCGACGTGACCAGCCTCCTCGCGCTCCGGGCGGAGCTGAAGGCCGCCGGCACGAACCTCACGGTCACGGACTTCGTGCTGGCCGCCACGGCCCAGACCCTGGCCGAGTTCCCGGACGTCAACTCGCGCACCGACGGGATCTCGGTCTGGCCCCGCCGGCGGGTCCACCTCGGCCTCGCGGTCTCGCTGCCGGGCGGGCTCGTCGTGCCGGTCATCCGGGATGCGGACCGCCTGCCCATCGGCGAGCTCCACGATCGGGCGGCCGCCCTGGCGGCGAAGGCCCGCGAGGGGACGCTCGCGGTCGATGACATGACCGGGAGCACGTTCACCGTCTCGAACCTGGGGATGTTCGGGGTCGAGGAGTTCAGCGCGATCATCAACCCGGGCGAGGCGGCGATCCTCGCCGTCGCCAGCGCCATCCCGACCGCGGTGGCCGTCGGCGACGGGCTCGCGGTGCGCTCGATCATGAGGCTCACCCTGTCCGCCGATCACCGGCTCGTCGACGGCGAGCTCGGGGCGCGCTTCCTGGGCGCCGTCCGGCGCCGCCTCGAGGATGCCGCGGCCTTCCGCCAGGAGGCCCTCAACGCCTGACCGCGGTCGGGGCGAGGTGGACCCTGCCGTCGCGCCAGCGCCGCCCCTGCGGTGGCGTCGAGGCAACATGACCGCGAAGATGTGACCGTCGCGTCCGCACCGGTACGGGGTGGGGCACGGATCGTTCCCGGGTCGCGCGGGCGCCCGGTCGCCGAGTGAGAGGGAGTTCGATGATCCTGGTCTGCGGCGAGGCGCTCGTCGACCTCGTGCCCATGGCGCAGGGGGACGAGCCGACCTATGTCGCCCGGCCCGGGGGCTCCTCATTCAACGTGGCGATGGGCCTCGGCCGGCTGGGCGTGCCCGTCGGGTTCCTGGGGCGCGTATCCACGGACCCGTTCGGACGGATGCTGCGACGCCGGCTGGAGACGGACGGAGTGGACTGCCGCTACGTCCTGGAGGGTGACGAGCCCTCGACCCTCGCCATCGTCCACCTGGAGGCCGGCGCCGAGCCAAGGTACGCGTTCCACGGCGAGGGCACGGCGGATCGGATGCTCCTGGCCGGGGACCTGCCGCCAGCATTTCCCGACGACGTCGCCGCCCTTCACCTCGGCTCGATCTCGATGGTCCGCGAGCCCGGCGCGTCGGCCTTCGAGGCCGTCATGCGCCGCGAGCACGGGCGGCGCGTGATCAGCCTCGATCCGAACGTGCGGCCCAGCCTGGTCGGCGAGCGCTCTTCCTACCTCGCCCGCCTCGAAGGCTGGGTGGCCCTCGCGGACGTCGTGAAGGTGAGCCAGGCCGACCTCGCCTGGCTCCACCCTCGAACGGCGCCGGACGCCGTGGCGGAGGCGTGGCTGGAGCGCGGCCCCGGGCTCGTCGTGGTCACGATGGGCAACGCGGGCTCCCTTGGCCTGACCGCGCGGGGTCGGGTCGAGGTCGCCGGCACGCCGGTCATCGTGTCCGACACGGTCGGCGCCGGCGATGCCTTCACGTCGGGCCTCCTCGCCTGGCTGCACGAGGGTGGCTGGCTCGAGCGGGGGCGGATCCGCGAGATCCCGCCGGACGACCTGCGGGTCGGCCTGGCGTTCGCCAACCGGGTGGCGGCGATCACCTGCACGCGGGCCGGCGCGCAGCCCCCGACCCGGGCGGAGATGGACGCGATCGACGCCGGCTGAGGGTGTCTGCCGGCCTGGAGGGCGGGCGGATGACTCAGCGGCGCCCGTAGATCGGGCCGAAGGCGGCGCAGGCCCGGAAGTCCGCGCCCTCCGGATCGGCCGTCCCGAGGTTGGCCCACGCGCTCGGCCGGAAGATGTCCTCCTCGGGCACGTTATGCATGTGGACCGGGATGCGCAGGATCGAGGCCAGGCTGACGAGATCGGCCCCGATGTGGCCGAAGCTGATCGCGCCGTGGTTGGCGGCCCAGTTGGCCATCACCGTGTAGACGTCGCGGAACGGGCCCACGCCGTTCACCCGCGGCACGAACCAGTGCGTCGGCCAGGTCGGGTCGGTGCGCTGGTCGAGGGCGTCGTGAACCTCCGCCGGCAGGTCGACGGTCCAGCCCTCCGCCAGCTGGAGGACGGGCCCCGCGCCGCTGACCAGGTTCAGGCGGGCCATGGTGACCGGCATGCCACCCCGGCTCACGAACTGCGACGAGTAGCCGCCGCCACGGAAGTAGCCGCGATTCGCGGGGTACCACGTGGTGGCCGCCAGAGCCGCCTGCACGTCGGCGGTCGTGATCTCCCAGAACGGCTTCATGACCGGGGCCTCGTCGGTCGTCATGGCGCCGGTCGCGTCGAGCGTGGCCGCCCCCGAGTTGATGAGGTGGATGAAGCCGCCGGCGGCGACTCCCTCGAGGTCGTGCCCGGTGACGCGCTTGACCGCCTCGGGGCTCCAGTAGGTGCGGACGTCGGCGAAGATCTGGGCCCGGTTCGTGAGCAGGTAGCTGAGCAGCATCGTGGCGCCATTGAGGCTGTCGTTCTCGGTGGCGAAGATGTGGGGAGCACGGATCCCGTTCCAGTCGAACGAGGAGTTGAGGATTGCCTCCATGAAGTCGCCGTTGGGCGCGTGATCGGTCCACTGGCGCTGGCCCTGGAAGCCGCCCAGGATCGCGTTCCGGCCCATGGCCTCCTCGCCGAAGCCGAGCTCGGCCAGGCGCGGATTGCCGACGAGGAGGTCGCGGGTGATCAGGGTCATCCTGACCACCGTCTCCCAGTCGCGATCCTTCTCCGCGCGACTCTTCTGCCGGTCGGGCGGGTTGCGGTCCTGGCCCTCGGTGCAGTTCGCCTTCGCCCAGGCGAGGGCGGTCGCGAACTCGGCCGGGTCGTAGATGCCCTCCTCCATCCGCCGCGTCAGCTCGGACATGTCGACGCACTCGACGCGCATGCCGAGGTACTTCTCGAAGAAGCCCTGGTCGACGATCGAGCCGGCGATGCCCATCGAGACGCCGCCGAGCGAGAGGTAGGACTTGCCCCGCAGGATGGCAGCGGCCAGTCCCGCCCGGGCGAAGCGGAGGATCTTCGCCTGCACGTCCGCCGGGATCGTGCCGTCGCTCGCATCCTGGACGTCGCGGCCGTAGATGCCGAAGGCCGGCAGGCCCTTCTGCGTGTGGGCCGCCAGCACCGCCGCCAGGTAGACCGCGCCCGGCCGCTCGGTGCCGTTGAAGCCCCAGACCGCCTTGGGGGTCAGGGGATCCATGTCCATCGTCTCGGACCCGTAGCACCAGCACGGAGTGATCGTGATCGAGACGCCCACGCCCTCCTTGCGGAAGAGCTCCGCGACCTTCGCCGCCTCGTAGACGCCGCCGATGTTGTGATCGGGGACGACCACCTCGACGGGCGCCCCGTCCGGGTAGCGCAGGTTGGCGGCGATGAGGTCCGCCGTGCGGCGCGCCATCGCCTGCGTCTGCGCCTCGAGCGACTCCCGGACCCCGTGGAGGCGGCCGTCGACTGCGGGGCGGATGCCGATTCGGGGCCAGTCCCCCACGAAGCGACCGGCGGTGCTGATGGTCGTCATGAGCGTTCCTCTCTCCTCCGATTGGTGCGCGCCGCCGGGGCGAGCGGCCGCGGCCGGGTGCCACCGACCGTCACTCGGGCATCACCACGCCGATCGTGAGCAACAGGTTCGCGTAGACCCGCTGCTCGCCGGTCGCGATCGCCAGGGCGAGGTCGGGGCCGCGGGCCAGGTCGTAGAACTGGAATCGCCCGAGCCGCTGGAGCGGCGTGTCGGGCAGCAGCGCCCGGAACTCGGCGAAGATACCGGGCTCCTCCTCCCCTTCGGGACCCATGACGTGCGCCGCCTCGATGGGGATCGCCCCGACGAGCACCCCCAGGACGTCGGTCACCGTCAGGAGGCCCGGGGCCAGGTTCAGGTAGGCCCGATGCGCATCGGGGTTGGACCGGGTCAGCAGCGGGTAGTTGCCGTCCGCGATCAGCACCTGCGCGCCGTGGCCCGCCTCGCCGAGCGCCTGGAGGATCTGCGGGTGCAGCAGGCGGGTCTTCAGCATGCGGGGCTCCTTTTCGTGGTCGGGCGCGGGTGGGCGAGCGCGCGCCTCATCGGGCGGCTCCGACCGCCGCGGCCGCCTCGACGGGCGCTCCGGGCGCCGCGCTGGAGCGCCGGATGATGAGCTCGAACGGGAGCACGACGTCCTCGCCGGCAGCCTCACGCGCGCCGGACAGGCGGTCGAGCAGCATCTCGGCGGCGCGGCGCCCGATCTCGTAGGCCGGCTGGGCGGCCACGGTCAGGAAGGGATCGCTCACCCACTCGAGGGGCAGGTCGTCGAAGGCGACCACGGACATGTCCCCGGGAACGCGGAGGCCGGCCTCGGCAAGGGCCCGGATCGCGCCGAAGGCGATGAAGTTGTTGGCCGCGAAGATGGCCGTTGGCCGGGTGGCGTCCGTGGAAAGCACCTCCTGGGCCATGCGATGCCCGTCGGCCTGGTTGAGCTTCCCGAAGTTGAAGCCGCCGTACCGCACCAGCGCGGGGTCGAGGGTCAGCCCCGCCTCCTCGAGGGCGCGGCGGCAGCCGGCGACCCGATCGACCGAGGTGGAGATCGTGCGCCGCCCGGTGAGCACCGCGATCCGGCGGTGCCCGAGCTCGAGCAGGTGCCGGGTCAAGGCGTGGGCCCCGGCCTCCGAGTCGCAGCGCACGCTGTCGACGTGCCGGGCGGCGACGCGGCGATCGAGCACGACCACGGGCATCCCGTGGGCCTGGAGCAGCCGGAAGGACGTGCCGGAGCTCCGGGCGGGGACGAGAAGCACGCCGTCCACCTGGCGCTCGATGAGCATGAGGAGGTACTGCGCCTCCTCGGTCTCGGACTCGTCGGTGTTGCAGTACATGACGGAGAACCCGTGCCGGGCGGCGACGTCCTCGACGCCCCGGGCGATCGTCGTGAAGAACGGGTTGGAGATGTCGGAGACCACCAGGGCGAGGGTCTTGGTGCGCCGCGACCGCAGCTGGCGAGCCAGGGCGTTGGGAACGTAGCCGAGCTCCGCGATCGCGGCCTCCACCCGCCGCCGGGTCGCGGGGCTGCTGTACCCCGAGTTGTTGATGACGCGCGAGACGGTCATGGCCGACACGCCGGCCCGCAGCGCGACATCGTTGATGGTGCTCATCGGATGGTCCTGTCGTCGTCCATCGGGGGCTGTCCGTCCCGATGCGACACCGGGGGCTGCCCGCGTCGCGGACAGCCCCCGGGGCCTGAGCGGGTCTGACTGCAGGACGGCCTACTTGTAGAGGACCGCCTGGATCTCCGGGTTGTTGATGTTGGTCTTGTCGAACCAGCTGAAGCCGGTGTCGATGTTCTTCGGCAGGGTCTTGCCGTTGACCGCGTCGATCGCGGCGTCGACGCACTTCGCCCCGATGCCGATCGGGTTCTGGGTGATCGCGCCGGCCTCGACACCGCTGTTGATGGCGTCGAGCTGCTGCTGGCCGGAGTCGTAGCCGACGGCCACGATCTTGTTCTCGTTGCCGGTCTCCTTGAGCGCGTTGAGGATGCCCTTGATCGAGCCCTCATTGGCGCCGAAGAAGCCCTTCAGGTCCGGGTTGGCCGTCATCATCGACTTGGCGATGTCGGCCGACTTCACAGGGTCGCCGGCGCCGTACTGGACGTCGACGACCTGGATGTTCGGGTGCTTGGCCTTCATCTGGTTGACGAAGCCGTCGCGGCGGGTGATGCCGGTCTGCGAGGTCTGGTCGTGGACGATGACGGCGACCTTGCCCGAGTCGCCGATCAGGGCGGCGAGCTTGTCGGCCTCGACGCCCGCGGCGGCGATGTTGTCGGTCGCCACGGTCGTCACCGGGATGTCGCTGTCGACGCCGGAGTCGAAGCCGATGACCGGGATGTTGGCTTGGACTTGGCCTGGTTCAGGAGGTCGCCTGCGGCCTTGCTGTCGAGGGCGGCGAAGCAGACGGCCGCCGGGTTGTTGCTCAGGGCGGTCTGCAGCATGGTGAGCTGCTTGTCGACCTCGGACTCGGTGGCCGGGCCGGTGTAGGTGGCCGTGACGCCGAGCTTGGCGGCCTCGTCGAGGGCGCCCTTCTTGACCGCCTGCCAGAACTGGTGCTGCTCGCCCTTGGAGATGATCGCGATCGTCTTGCCCTTGGCCGCTCCGGCATCCGTGGGCGGGGTGTAGGCCGAGGCCGCACCGCTGCCCGACGAGGCCTGGGGCGCCGCCGACGCCGCCGCCTGCGAGGCGGCGGGGGACGACGAGGCGCCGCTGGAGCAGGCGCTGGCCACCAGCAACAGGGCCATCGAGCCAGCCGCGAGGCTGCTAACGCGCGTGAGCTTCATGTGCTCCTCCGTGTTCCTTCCTGGATCCTCTTCCCGTTTCGGCCGCTGCGCGGCCGTAGCTTGGGCCCGAAATGTTGATGAAGGGCCTGCGCCCTTCAGGCTCGACCGCGCCGGCGCACGATGTCGAGGTAGACGGCACCGATCACCACGAGGCCGGTGATCACCGACTTCCACTGGTCGGGGACCCCGGCCACCGAGAGGCCGATGCGCAGCGTGCTGATGAGGAAGGCGCCGATGATCGTGCCGACCACGCTTCCCTCGCCACCGGAGAGGGAGGTGCCGCCGATGACCGCCGCCGCGATCGCGTCGAGCTCGTAGCCCATGCCAAGACCTGGCTGGGCCGAGTTCATGCGCGAGGCGATGACGATGCCGGCCAGGCCCACGAACAGGCCGTCGACGACGTAGACGATGATCTTCCAGCGATCGACGTTGACGCCGGAGAGCCGGGTCGCCTCCTCGTTGGAGCCGAGGGCGAAGGTGTACCTGCCGAGGATCGTCCTGTTGAGGAGGATCCAGGCGACGATGGCGCCCCCGAACATCACCCACACGATGTTGGGGATGCCGAGGACGGCCTTGCCCATGAAGAACTGCTGGAACGCGGGCTGGGTCGCCTCGAAGTAGATCGGATGGACGTCCGAGAGCACCTGGGCCATGCCGAGCGTCACGTAGAGCATGCCCAGGGTGGCGATGAACGGCGGCAGCTTCATCTTGGCGATCAGCACGCCGTTGATCAGGCCGACCAGCGCGCCCGCCGCGAAGGCGGCGAGGATGCCGAGCGGGAGCGGCAGCCCCCAGTTGACGGCCACGATCCCCATCACCACCGAACAGAACGTCATGGCGGTGCCGAGGGAGAGGTCGATGCCCCCGGTGATGATCACGAACGTCACGCCGGTCGCGAGCACGCCGTTGACCGCCGTCGCCGTCAGGATGTCGATGTAGTTGTTGGTGCTCGCGAAATGGGGGACGACGATCGAGAAGAAGACGAGAAGGATGACGAGGGCGCCCAGGGCCAGCAGACGCTGGATCGATTCGCCCGTCAGGAGCGATCGGGCGCGCGAGCGCGCCGGCGCCGGGGTGGTCTGCATCGGTTCGCTGCCTCGTGGCTGACCGGTCGGGATGGGGGTGCTCACGCGACGGCCACCAATTCGCGCTGGGTGGCCAGGGTCATGATCTTCTCCTGGGTCGCCTCCGCGGAGGAGAGCTCACCGGTGATGCGCCCTTCGCACATCACGAGGATGCGGTGGCTCATCCGGAGGATCTCGGGCAGCTCCGAGGAGATCATGATGATCGACTTGCCCTGCCTGGCGAGGTCATTGAGGAGCCGGTAGATCTCGCTCTTCGCCCCCACGTCGATGCCCCGCGTCGGCTCGTCGAAGATGAGGATGTCGGTGTCGGCGGTCAGCCACTTGGCGATGACCACCTTCTGCTGGTTGCCGCCGGAGAGGTTCTTCACCCGCTGGGCGATCCCCGGCGTCTTGATCGCGAGGGCCTTCGACCTGCTCCAGGGCCTGCCTCCGCGTGGCGCCGGTCCTGACCCAGCCGAACCTGTTCGCGAAGCGGCGGAGCGAGGCGAGGACGGTGTTGACCTCGACGTCCATGCCGAGGGCCAGGCCGTAGCGCTTGCGATCCTCGGAGAGGTAGGCGATCCCGTGCCGAACCGCATCGCTCGGCGAGCGGATCGTGGCCGGCTGGCCGTTGATCGTGATCGTGCCGGACTCCGGTCGGTCGGCGGCGAAGATGGCGCGCATGACCTCGGTGCGGCCGGCCCCGACGAGACCGGCGACGCCGAGGATCTCGCCGCGGTGGAGCTGGAAGCTGACGTCCCGCACCTGGCGGCCGAGGTTGAGGCCGCTCACCTCGAGCACGATGGTCGGGTCGACCGTCTCGGGCAGCTCGGGCGTCGCCTCGAAGACGGTCCGCCCGACCATCATGCTGATGATCTGCTGGATGCGTGGCATCGGCCGTGTTGACCGTGTCGACGTAGCGGCCGTCCCGCATGACCGTCACGCGGTCGCTGATCCGCTTGAGCTCCTCCAGGCGGTGCGAGATGTGCACGATGCCGTGGCCCCGCTCGCGCAGGACGCGCGTGATGCGGAAGAGCTCGTCGATCTCGGTGTCGGTGAGGGCCGCCGTGGGCTCGTCCATGATCAGGACGTCCGAGTTGAAGGACAGCGCCTTGGCGATCTCCACCATCTGCTGCTGGGCGACGGCGAGCCTGGACACGCGCGCCGTCGGGTCGAGGTTCAGGTGGAGCTCCTCGAACAGCTCGGCAGCCTTGCGGTTGAGCGCCTTGTCGTCCAGAAAGCCGCCGCGGCGCGGCTCCCGCCCGATGAAGATGTTCTGGGCCACGGTCAGGTGGCCCATCAGGTTGAGCTCCTGGTGGATGATGCTGATGCCGAGGTCCTGGGCGGCCCGCGGCGAGGCGACATCGACCTCCTCGCCCTTGACGCGGATGGTGCCCGCGTCGGGGCGGTAGATGCCGGCCAGGACCTTCATCAGGGTCGACTTGCCCGCCCCGTTCTCGCCGACCAGGGCGTGGACCTCGCCGGAGCGGAGGTCGAAGCGACAGTCATCGAGCGCGTGGACGCCCGGGAAGCTCTTGCTGATGCCGGTCATCTCGACGAGGAGCTCCGCCATCGCGTCTCTCCCTACGGTCGCGGGGACAGGGACGGGAGGTTCTCGGACGGCCGCGGGACTCGCCGGGCAGGAGCCCGCGTCCCGCGATGCGTTATCGATAACACAAGCGCAGGGTAGCCCACCTGTCAAGGCCCCGTCATCCGCCCGCGCGACCCGGTGCGGCGCCGGTCTCGCCCGCGACCGACACCCGAGGGACATGCGACCGGCGCACTGTGGCCAGGGCGGATCTCGCCTCACGGCGCGGATGCCACGGCCGCGAAGCGCACGCGGAATCGCTTGACTTTCGACTCGACTTCGATGCAAAGTGTGCGTGTTCGCAACCAACCGAAGCCCGCGCGCTGGGAGTGACGCCGTGACCGCGAAGGCAGCCGACGTGCCCGACGGCGTCTTCGCGCGCGAGCGCCAGCAACAGATCGCCCGGATCGTCGAGGAGGATGGGCGGGCCCGGGTGACGGACCTCGCCGGCCGGTTCGGCGTATCCGCCGTGACCATCCGCAAGGACCTCCTCGTCCTCGAGGCCGAGCGCCGCGTCGATTCGCACCCACGGCGGCGCCATCAAGCCGCGGGTGGGCCATCCGGAGCTGGCCTTCCAGGTGCGCGAGCGCCTCCAGCGCGACGAGAAGTCGCGGATGGGCGCGGCCGCGGCCGCCCGCGTCGCCGACGGCGAGAGCATCGTCCTCGACGCCAGCACCTCCGCCCTGTATGTCGCCCGGCACCTCGAGGACCGTGACGCCTGGCACGGCCTCACCGTCGTGACCAACAGCATCCGCATCGCTTCCGAGCTTGCCGGCCACCCCGGCATCACCGTCCTGATGCTGGGCGGCCGGGTGCGCTGGGAGGCCCTGTCGGTCGTCGGTCCCCTGGGCGACGGCGTGTTCCGCCGGGTGAACGTCCAGAAGGCCTTCGTCGGCGCGGCCGGGTTCACGATCGAGGCCGGACTCTCCGACGCGATGGAGGAGGAGGCGCAGATCAAGCGCTCGATGGTCGCCGCCGCCCGCGAGGTCTACGCCCTCGTCGACCATACGAAGTGGGGCCGCATCGCGTCGGCCACGTTCTGCCGGACGGACCGCCTCAGCGGCGTGTTCACGGACGGCGACGCGCCGCCCGAGATGGTCGCCGTGCTCCGCGAGGCCGGCGTCGAGGTCCTCGAGGTCGGGCCGGACGACCCGAGCGGATCCCGTCGCGGCCGGCGGACGGCGCTCCGACGCGGCCCGTGCGGCGCGACGGTCGTTTCGTGACCATGGCCGAGGCCGCAGCGGCCGCGCCGCGCGTCGAGCTGCGCGGCATCTCGAAGCACTTCGGCGCGACGGCGGCGCTCACCGACGTCTCGATGGACCTCCGGGCGGGCGAGGTCCACGGCCTCGTCGGCGAGAACGGCGCCGGCAAGAGCACGCTCGTCAAGATCCTCGGCGGCGTCCACGCGCCGGATGCCGGGACGATCCTCCTCGACGGCGCCCCGACGCACGATCAGCGATCCGTCCACGGCCCGCGCGCTCGGGCATCGCGGTGGTGCACCAGGAGCCCAAGCTGTTCCCGGACCTGTCCGTCGCCGAGAACGTCTTCCTGGCCAGCCCGCCCACGCGGCGACTGGGGTCGATCGCCTGGGGCGAGATGCGCCGGGCGGCGAGCGCCCTGTTCGAGCAGCTGGACGTGCGCCTCGACGTGGCGGGCGCCGGTCCGCGGCCTGTCGATGGCGGACCAGCAGCTCATCGAGATCGCCAAGGCCCTCTCGGTCGACGCCCGGGTCCTCGTCCTCGACGAGCCGACGGCGTCGCTCTCGGCCCACGAGGTGGAGCGCCTGTTCACGATCGTGCGCCGCACGCGTGACCGGGGCGTGGCCGTGCTGTTCGTCAGCCACCGCCTCGACGAGGTGTTCGCCCTGTGTGATCGGGCGACGGTCCTCCGCGACGGCCGCCATGTCGTCACCGCCGCCACCGCGACCCTGACCACGGCCGACCTGGTGCGGCACATGGTCGGGAGGGCGGTGACCCTCTTTCCGAAGGGCGAGGCCCATATCGGCGAGATCCTGCTCGAGGCGCGCGGCCTGGCCGGGGCGGGCGCCTTCCGCGACGTCAGCTTCAGCGTTCGCTCCGGCGAGATCCTCGGGCTTCGCCGGCCTCGTGGGTGCCGGGCGCACCGAGATCGCGCGGGTCCTGTTCGGGATCGAGCGCCCGACGGCGGGCGAGATCCTGCTGGGCGGCCGCGCCGTCCACTTGGCATCCCCGGCGGCGGCCCTCCGGGCGGGCATCGCCTATGTCCCGGAGGACCGCCACCAGGACGGCCTCGTCCTCGACTTCTCGATCGCGGAGAACATGACCCTCCCGATCCTCGCCCGCCTCTTCCCCCGCCTGTTCGTGCGGCGCGCCACCGAGCGGACGCTCGCCCGCGGGTACGCGGAGCGTCTCCGGGTGCGCACGACGGGCGTCGACCAGCTCGTCCAGGCACTCTCGGGCGGCAACCAGCAGAAGGTCGTGATCGCCAAGTGGCTGGCCACGAACCCGCGGGTGCTGATCCTCGACGAGCCCACCCGCGGGGTGGACATCGGGGCCAAGGTGGAGGTCCACCGGATCGTGCTCGGAGCTCGCCGCCTCGGGCCTGGCGATCATCCTGATCTCGAGCGACCTCCCCGAGGTCCTGGCGATGAGCGACCGCATCCTGGTCCTGCACGAGGGCCGGGTCACGGCCGAGATCCCCCGCGCCGAGGCGACCGAGGAGGACGTGATGTTCGCCGCCACCGGGCAGCACGCCCTGGCCGACGGCGGCGCACCGCAGGCGATCGGGGAGGGCGCGCATGGCGGCTGAGATCGCGGCCGCGGACGGCCGGCCCCGGCGTCGGCATGCGCATCGCCGGCGTCGTCGCTCGTCAGCGGGAGCTGAGCCTGGCCGGCGTGATGGCCGTCCTGGCCATCTTCGTGGCCATCCAGGCGCCCAACTTCCTGTCGGCCGCGAACCTGACCCAGGTGACCGTCGCTGGCCGCGATCATCGCCGTCGCGGCCGTGGGCGAGGCCCTCGTGATCCTCACCCGCAACGTGGACCTCTCGGTCGAGGCCATGATGGGGCTGGTCGCCTTCGTGGTTGCCGACCTGTTGAGGCTCCACGTCCTGCCCACGCCGGTCGCGGTGATCGCTCGGAATCGCTGCTGGGGCTGGTCCTCGGGATGACCAACGGGTTCATCATCACGGTCCTCCGGGTGCCGTCCATCGTGGCGACCCTGGGCACGCTGAGCATCTACCGGGGCATCGACTTCCTGATTGCCGGCGGCAAGCAGGTCACCCTCGGCGACCTGCCCCCCGGGCTATACGGATCTCGCCAGCGCGACCGTCCTCGGCATCCCGCTGTTCGTGCGTGATCGCCGTCGTCATCGTGGTGTTCGTGGCCACGCTGCTGCGCCTCACGCGCGCCGGACGACAGCATCTACGCGGTCGGCTCGCAATCCCGACGCGGCGGCCATCATGGGCATCCGGTCCGGGCTCGTCGTGTTCGGCGTCTTCAGCGCTCTGCGGCCTCCTCGCCGGGCTGGCCGGCGTGATGTGGGGCATGAACTACGGGACCATCAACGCGACCGCCGCCAACGGCGTGACGCTCCAGGTCGTGGCCGCGGTTGTCGTCGGCGGCGTCAACATCAACGGCGGGTCGGGCACGGTGATCGGGGCCGGGCTGGGGGCGCTGTTCCTGGGCCTGATCTCGAACGCGCTGCTCCTCCTCCGCCTCTCCCAGTTCTGGCTGCAGGCGATCTACGGCGCGGTGATCCTTGTCGCCGTCGCGCTCGACGCATCCCTCGTCCGCGGCCTGCGCCGGGCGGCCCTGGCGCGGCGCGCCCGGTGAGCGCCACCGTGGAGACACCGGGACCGGTCGGCGACGCGGTCGCCGTGAGCGAGCCCGCGCCCGACGGCCAGGCCGGCCTCTCCCGCCTGCGCGGCCTGGCCTCCTGGGAGGCCCTCCTCGCCCTCGTGCTCCTGGGCCTCGTCGCCCTGGGCGCGTGGACCTCGCCGGCAGTGTTTCTCACGCCCGGCAACTTCACCAACCTGACGGCCGCCGTGATGGAAGTGGCGATCATGGCCCTCCCGATGACCCTGATCATCATCGTCGGCGAGATCGACCTCTCGGTCGAGTCGATGCTCGGGCTCTCCTGCGCCGTCCTCGGGTTCCTGTTCGCGGAGGGAGTGCCGCTCGAGATCGGCATTCCCGTCGTCATCCTCATGGGCGCGGCGGGCGGCCTCTTCAACGGACTGCTCGTCGCGCGCGCCGGCCTGCCGTCCCTCGTCGTCACCCTGGGCACCCTGGCGCTCTTCCGGGGCCTCGCCCTCGTCGTGCTCGGCCCCCGGGGCATCAGCAAGTTCCCCAGTGGTTCACGAACTTCGGCTTCGGGACGGTCCCGGGAACGCCCATCCCGTGGCCCCTGGTCGTCTTCACCGTGATCGCCGTGGTCCTGGGAATCGTGCTCCACCGCACGTGGATCGGGCGCCAGGTCTACGCCGCCGGCAAGAACAAGGATGCCGCCCGCTACTCGGGTGTCCGCGTCCAGCGCATGAAGCTGGCCCTCTTCGTCCTGTCCGGCACGATCGCGGCCGTCGCCGGCGTCATCCTCACCGCCCGCTTCGCCAGCGCCCGCGCCGACGCCGGCCAGGGGCTGACCCTGACCGTCGTGACCATCGTGCTGCTCGGCGGCGTCAGCATCTATGGCGGCCGCGGCACCATCCCCGGCGTCGTCCTCGCCGTCTTCGTCCTGGCCGTGCTGGGCAACGTGCTCCGCCTGGCCAACGTCTCCGCCGAGCTGCAGAGCATCGCCATCGGCCTGCTCCTGATCATCTCGGTGGTGATCCCATCCTTTGCTCGCCAGGCGTCATCGGCAATCGGCCGCGCTCGAACAGACCGGCGCCCGCCGGTCGGCAGGGCCGAACCTGGGGAGATGTCCAGTCCCTGATCCAGGAGGAGGCTCGTTCATGCAGGTTCATCGCTCCGGCGAATCATCGCCCTCGTTGGCGCGGCGGCGATCGTCGTCGGCGCGTGCGGGAGCGCGGCCACCGCGTCCCCCGCGCCCGCCAGCGCCGCCCCGACGGCCGCGCGCCGGCCAGCGCCAGCGCAGCGCCCAGCGAGGCGCCATCTGCCAGCGCGGCGACCGGGCTCAACATCGTCTTCATCCCGAAGGCCGTCAACAACCCGTACTTCGACGCCGCGGCGGCGGGCGGGAAGAAGGCAGCCGGCGAGCTCGGAGGCCAGTTCACCCAGATCGGCCCCAACAACTCGACCGCGGCCGAGCAGATCCCGTTCATCCAGGACGCCACGACCAAGGGCTACAGCTCGATCGTCGTGTCGGCCGACGGGGCCGACGAAGTGGCCCCGGCCCTCAAGGACGCGATGTCCAAGGGCATCAAGGTCGTCGGCTACGACTCCAGCCCGGCCGAGGGCGCCTACAACGTCTTCGTCAACCAGACCGACTTCAGCCTCATCGGCGGCGCCATGTCCCAGTGGGCCTGCGACCTGGCCCCCAGCTGCACCGGTGACATCGCGATCCTGTCGGCCACGGCCACGGCGACGAACCAGAACGCCTGGATCGCCGACATGAAGACGGCCCTCAAGGATCCCAAGTTCGCCAAGCTCAACCTCGTCGACGTCGTCTACGGCGACGACGATCCGGGCAAGAGCACCGACCAGGCGAAGCCCTCCTCTCGAAGTACCCCAACCTCAAGGTCATCGTGGCCCCGACCACGGTCGGGATCCTGGCGGCCGCGCAGGTCGTCAAGAAGGCCGGCAAGTCCGATTCCGTCAAGGTCACGGGCCTCGGCCTCCCGAACGACATGAAGCCGTTCGTCGCCGACGGCACCGCGCCGGAGTTCGGCCTGTGGTCCGTGCCGGATCTCGGCTACCTCGCCTACAACGTGGCCGCCCTCCTCGAGAAGGGCACCATCACGGGCAAGGAAGGCGAGTCCTTCACGATCCCGAGCCTCAACGGCGGCCAGCCCTACACGATCGGGCCCAAGAGCGTGGTCATCCTCGGCCCGCCGTACAAGTTCGACAAGACCAACATCGACCAGTTCAACTTCTAGGAACGCGCTCGACAGCCCCGGCGACCTCCGGGTCGCCGGGGCTGTCCCCTCCCTGGAGCCACGCCATGGAACGAGTCGCCTCCACCATGAAGCTCCCGCCGGACGCCACGCCGGTCAACGCCCGCGGGCGGGCCGAGGTGGCGGCCCTCATCGACCCCTGCACCGATCCCGCCACCGGCTTCCACCGCCGCCTCGAGGAGGTCTTCCGCCTTGACTGACAGCGCGCTGCGGATGGTCGCGGTCGACCTCGGCGCCGAGAGCGGGCGAGCGGTTGTCGGCACCTTCGACGGCGGCCGCCTGGCCCTCGAGGAAGCCCACCGCTTCCCGAACGTCCCGGTCACGCTCGCGGGCACCCTCCACTGGGACTTCCTGCGCCTCTTCGGCGACGTGACGGCGGGCCTTCGGCGGGCGGCGTCCGGCGGGCCCGTGGCATCCGTCGGGGTGGACACGTGGGGCGTCGACTTCGGGCTGCTCGACGGCCGCGGCCGGCTGCTCGCGAACCCGGTCCACTACCGTGATCGGCGCACGGAAGGGATGCAGGAGCTCGCCTTCGGGATCGTGCCTCGCGACGAGATCTACGCCGTCACGGGCATCCAGTTCATGCCCATCAACACGCTCTACCAGCTGCTTTCGATGGTCCGGACGGGCGACCCCCAGCTCCGCCAGGCCGATCGCCTCCTGCTGATGGCCGACCTCTTCCACCACTTCCTGGCGGGCAGCGCCGTCGCCGAGTACACGAACGCGAGCACGAGCCAGTGCCTCGACGCGGCCGGCCGCGACTGGGCCCGGCCCCTGCTGGAGCGCTTCGACATCCCGACCGGGATCCTGCCGCCGATCGTCGAGCCGGGCACCGACCTGGGCCCGCTGCGCGCGGAGGTGTCCGCCGACACGGGCCTGGGCCAGTGCGCGCGTGATCGCGCCCGGCTCGCACGACACCGCCTCCGCGGTCGTTGGGGCGCCGCTGGCCGATTCGACGACCGCATTCCTGAGCTCCGGGACGTGGTCGCTCATCGGTCTCGAGGTCCCGGGGCCCGTGATCAACGAGGTGTCGCGGGCGGCCAACCTGACCAATGAGGGCGGGGTCGCGGGCACCGTGCGCCTCCTGCGCAACGTCATGGGCCTGTGGCTGGTCCAGGAGAGCCGGCGAGCGCTGTGGCCTGCGGGCGACGCGCCCTCGTACGAGGACCTGGCGGCGCTCGCCGAGGCGGCGCCCGCCCAGACGGCGTTCATCGACCCCGACGACGAGCGCTTCCTCCGCCCGGGCGACATGCCGTCGCGGGTGCGCGCGTTCTGCGCCGAGACGGGCCAGCCGGTCCCCCCGGATACCGGAACGCTCGTGCGGGTGCTCCTCGAGAGCCTGGCTCTCCGCTACGCGGTGGCGGTGGACGAGCTCACCCGCGCCTCCGGCCGTCCCATCGCGTCGATCCACGTGGTGGGCGGCGGCTCCAACCACCGGCTGCTGTGCCGCCTGACCGCGGGCGCGACCGGCCTGCCCGTCCGGGCCGGTCCCGCGGAGGCGACCGCGATCGGCAACATCGCCGTCCAGGCCATCGCCGCCGGCGAGCTCGCCGGCGTGGTGGAGGCCCGCGCGCTCATCGCCCGCTCGTTCCCGATCACGGCCCACGAGCCCGCGGGCGAGTGGGCCGAGGCCCGCGAGCGATTTGCCGCCATCACCGCCCGGACCATGCCCACGACCATCGCGCCCTGACGAAGGAGAGCACCATGCCCCCGATCGCGACCGTCGCCCGCCCCGCCACCGCCACCCTGCTCGAGCGCGTCGAGTGGGCCGTGAACGGCCTCGCCATCGAGCTGCCGTCGTGGGGCTTCGTCAACACCGGCACCCGCTTCCGGGTCTTCCCCCAGGCCGGGGTCCCGCGGACCGCGTTCGAGAAGGTCGACGACGCGGCGACCGTCAACCGCTACACGGGGGTCGCCGGTTCGGTCGCCCTGCACATCCCCTGGGATCGGGTGGACGACTGGCCGGCCTTCACGGCCTACGCGGCCGAGCGCGGCCTGCGCATCGGCGGGATCAACAGCAACACCTTCCAGGACGAGGACTACAAGCTCGGCTCGCTGTGCCACCCGTCGGCCGCCGTGCGGGCCAGGGCCGTGCGCGGCGATCGTGGAGTGCTGCGAGATCGCGGCCGCGACCGGGTCGAAGGTCGTCAAGGTCTGGCTCGGGGACGGGACCAACTACCCGGGCCAGGACGACATGCGCTGGCGGCGCCACCGCCTCGTGGAGGGCCTCCGCGAGGTCTACCCCCACCTGCCGGCCGGCGTGCGCATGTTCCTCGAGTACAAGCTCTACGAGCCCGCCCTCTACTCCACCGACGTGCAGGACTGGGGCCAGTCGCTGTCGGTCTGTCGCCTGGTGGGCGAGCAGGCGACCGTCTGCGTCGACACCGGCCATCACGCGATGGGCGTCAACATCGAGCAGATCGTGGCCATCCTCCTCGCCGAGGGCCGCCTCGGCGGCTTCGACCTCAACGACAAGAAGTACGGCGACGACGACCTCATGGTCGGCTCCATCGACCCCTACCAGCTCTTCCGCATCGGGCACGAGCTGGTCAACGCGATGCGCGACGACGGTGACCCGGTCGCGCAGCGCTGCGCGAACGAGGTCGTGTACATGCTCGACCAGTGCCACAACATCGAGCCGAAGATCCCGGCCATGATCCGCTCGGTCATGAACCTGCAGGAGGCGATGGCGAAGGCGGTCCTCGTCGACCGCGAGGCCCTCGTGGCAGCGCAGGCCGCCGGCGACGTCCTGGAGGCGAACCGCCTCCTGGCCGACGCGTTCGCGACGGACGTCCGGCCCCTGCTGGCGGAGCTGCGGAGCGCGCGCGGCCTGCCGGCCGATCCGTTCCGGGCGTATCTCGACAGCGGTGAGGCCGAGACTCGGGCGGAAGCCCGGGCCGGCGGCGCAGCCGCCGGCTGGACCTGACCAACACCCGGGACCGGCCGCTCCCGGCACGGAGGAGATCAAGCGTGGCGATCAGGGAACCCTTTCCGGGGCTCGACGAGCTTCTCGCATCCATCGGGGAAGGCGGCACGCGGGTTGCCCAGATCGATGCCGGCGAGGGCGCGGCGGGCAACATCTCGGTCTGCATCGGGTGGCCGCTCGAGGTCCGGCGCTCCTTCTCGATCGCCGAGGAGATCGCCCTGCCCTGCCCGGCCCCGCACCTCGCCGGCCGGGCCCTGATCGTCACCGGATCCGGCCGCCGCCTGCGCGACCTCGCGACCGATCCGGTGGCGAACCTGGGGGTGGTCCGCGTCGATGACGGCGGAGCGACGGGCATCCTCCACACGTCCCCGCGACGCCTCTTCGACCACCTGACGACCGAGTGGAACTCCCACCTCGCCGTCCACGACGACACGGTCGAACGCACGGGCACGAACTTCCATGCCGTCGTCCACGCCCAGCCGCCGCACCTGACGTACCTCAGCCACATCCCCGCCTACCGCGAGGAGGGCCGGCTCAGCCGGCGCCTCCTGCGCTGGGAGCCCGAGACGATCATCAACCTGCCCGCCGGGATCGGCGTCCTGCCCTTCATGCTTCCGGGCTCGCAGATGCTGATGGAGGCGAACGTGGCCAGCCTCCGCACGCACCGCATCGTGGTCTGGTCGAAGCACGGCGTGATGGCCCGCTCCAACGTCTCGGTGACCCGCGCCGTGGACCGGATCGAGTACGCCGAGACGGCGGCCCGCTACGAGTACATGGACCTCGTCAACGGCGAGCGGGCGGAAGGCCTGACGGTCGACGAGATGCGCATGGTGGTGGAGGCCTTCGGCGTCACCACCACGCTCGTCTGAGGCCTGCCCGCATGACGAGTCCCGTCCCCTCCCGCCGCCCCGGCCTCAACACGCACGTCCACCTGCCGCCCAACTTCTCGGCCTTCGACACGGCCGACGACGCGGTGACGGCCGCGGCGGCGGAGGGCCTCGGGGTCCTCGGCGCATCGAACTTCCATGACCACCGCGTCTACGGTCGCTTCGCCCGGGCCGCGGCGGCGGCCGGCATCCTCCCCCTCTTCGGCCTCGAGTTCATCAGCGTCGTCGACGACCTCCGCGACGCCGGCACCCTGGTCAACGACCCGGCCAACCCCGGGCGGATCTACCTGTGCGGCAAGGGCGTCGATCCGTTCGGAGCCCCGACGGAGGCCGCGGCCCGCCTCGCCGCGAGGACCCGCAGCGCCGACGTGGAGCGGATGGCCGCCATGGTGCCGCGCCTGCGCGAATGCTTCGCGAGGGCCGGCCTCGAGACAGCCCTGACCACGGACGGCATCGCCGAGGACGTCGCCGAGCGGGCCGAGGTGCCGCCCGCCTGGGTCGTCCTGCAGGAGCGCCATGTCGCGATGGCGTTCCAGGAGGCGCTCTTCCTCCTGGTGCCGCCCGAGCGGCGGGCGGCGCTGCTCGCCCGGGCGTTCGGCGCGCCGGCCGGCCCCTCCGTGGAGGACTCGATCGCGGTCCAGGGCGAGATCCGCTCGCGCCTCATGAAGGCGGGCCGGCCGGCGTTCGTGCCGGAATCGCCGGTCTCGTTCGACGACGCCTACCGCCTGGTCCTCGAGATGGACGGGATCCCCTGCTACCCCACCCTGGCCGACGGGGCGTCTCCCGTGTGTCCCTGGGAACGTCCTCCGGGGGCGCTGGCGGAGCGCGTGCTCGCCCGTGGCATCCATGCCGCCGAGCTGATCCCGAACCGCAACGAGCCGGTCGTGGTGGATGCCTACGTGGCCGCGTTCCGCGGGGCCGGCATCATCGTCATGGCCGGGACCGAGCACAACACGCGGACCTCGATCCCCCTCGAGCCGCGCTGTGTCGACGGATCTCCGCCGTCGCCCGCCGCCCGGGCGGCATTCCGGGAAGCCACCTGCGTGGTGGCGGCCCACCAGCACCTGCGGGCATCGGGCAGACCCGGCTATGTCGACCGCGAGGGCCGGCTCAACGCCGGCTTCCCCGATGGCGAGTCGCGCATCCGCTGGTTCGCGGCCCTCGGAGCCGAGCTGATCGAGGCGGCGACGCTGGCGGTGGCCCGATGACGGGCCGGCCGCCCGGCCGTTCGGGAGCTGCCGCCCGCGCCGGCCACCGTGCGAAGCGAGCTTGTCGCGGTCGCCCGCCGGTTCGGCCGCGACCCCGAGTTCGCCCGTGGCGGGGGCGGCAATGCGTCGGCGAAGGTCGACGGCGTCCTCTACATCAAGCCCAGCGGCGTCCCTCTCGCGACGCTCGAGGTGGACGACCTCGTGGCCCTCGACATCGATCGGCTGCTGGCCTTCCTCCACTCCGGCGAGCCGCCGGGTGCCGACGGGGGCGAGGCTGGCGGGGACCCGGTGATGCGGGCGGCCATGGCCGCCCGCCTTGGCGAGCCCGGCGGGCGACGGCCGTCCGTTGAGCTCCTGTTCCACGCCTTCATGCCCGAGCGCTTCGTGCTGCACACCCACCCCATCGACCTCAACGTCGTCACCTGCGCCGCCGGCGGCGCCGCCCTCGCCGAGCGGCTGTTCGGCGACAGGGCGGTGTGGGTGCCGTACACCGATCCCGGCCTGCCGCTCGCCCGGGCCATCGTCGAGGCCCGGCGGGCCCACGTCGAGCGCAGCGGCCGGGCCGCTCCCCCGATCGTCGTCATGCAGAACCACGGGATCATCGTGGGCGGGGACTCGGCCGCCGAGATCGACGAGCGATCGGCGTGGCTGCTCGAGACGGTGCGAGCCGAGCTGGATCGCGCGACCCGCGGCGGGCGCGGCCGCAGTCGGCGCCGCATGGCCGGCGACGCAGCTCCGCTCCGGGCCGGCGCGGGATCGGCCGCCGCGGCACCGGCCGGCCACGCCGCGGCACCGGCCGGCAACGACCCCGCCCGCGCCCGGACGCTGGTCGACGTGATCGCCCCGACCCTCCGGGGGCTCCTCGCCGGCGGCGAGGCACTTCCCGTGGTCACGTTCGACGACGCGCCACGCGCGGCCGCCTTCACCGCAACCCCGGCCGGGCGGAGGTTCGTGCTGGGAGGGCCGCTGACGCCCGACCAGATCGTCTACTGCGGGTCCTGGCCCCTGCTCGTCGACGTGGCCGGCGAGGTCGACCCCCAGGACCTGCCGCGGTTGCTGCGCGAGCGCGTCGCCGGGCACGTCGCCGCCCGCGGCACGGCTCCCACCATCGTCGTCGTCCCCGGCCTCGGCCTGTTCGCGGCGGGCGACACGTGGGAGGGGGCGGCCACGGCGCGCGACGTCTACCTGGATGCGCTGCGGGTGGGCCAGGGCGCCATCGCCCTCGGGGGCGTCCGGGCCCTCGCCGACGCCGAGCGCATGTTCATCGAGGGCTGGGAGGCCGAGGCCTATCGGCGCGACGTCGCTGCCGGCACCCCCGCGGCCGGCCGGTTCGCGGGCAAGGTGGCGCTCGTCACGGGAGGCGCGCAGGGATTCGGGCTCGCCATCGCCGCGGACCTCGTCGCCGAGGGCGGCCACGTGGTGCTTGGCGACGTCAATGCGGCCCTCGCCAGGTCCAACGCCGGCGAGCTCGAAGCCCGGCACGGACCGGGCCGGGCCACCGCGATTGCCGTGGACGTGACCGACGAGCAGTCCGTCGCCGACGCCGTCCACGCCACCGTCGTCCGCTACGGCGGCCTCGACGTCCTCGTGTCGAACGCCGGCGTGCTCCGCGCCGGCGGCGTGACGAGCCAGCCCCTGGCCGAGTTCGACCTCGTCACCAGGGTCAACTACCGCGGCTACTTCCTCGGCGTCCGGTTCGCCGCCCCGATCATGGCCCGCCAGCACTGGGCCCGGCCCGCTGCCTGGGGCGACATCATCGAGATCAACTCCAAGTCCGGGCTGGCCGGCTCGAGCCGCAACAGTGCCTATGCGGGCTCGAAGTTCGGCGGGCTCGGCCTCACCCAGTCGTTCGCGCTCGAGCTGGTCGGCGACGGCATCAAGGTCAACGCGATCTGCCCCGGCAACTACCTCGAGGGGCCCCTGTGGGCGGACCCGGACAACGGACTCTTCGTGCAATACCTCCGCGAGGGCAAGGTGCCCGGGGCGACGACGATCGACGATGTCCGACACTTCTACGAGGCCAAGGTCCCGATGGGCCGCGGCTGTACCCCGGCCGACGTGCTCGAGGCCCTGTACTACCTGGTCGCCCAGCGCTACGAGACCGGCCAGGCCCTGCCCGTCACCGGCGGCCAGGTGATGCTGAGCTGAACCGCCTCCCGCGCGAGCGGCCGGGCGGGCCGCGCGCGTCCCCGGCGCCGCCGCCACGAGGAGCCGCCACGTGAACGAAGCCCCAGCGCCACTCCCGGCCCTGCCGGCCACCCAGCACGCGATCCAGTTCGTCGGTCCCGGGCGCCTGGTCCACAACCGGGCCAAGCCCGTGCCCCCGCCGGGCCCGACCCAGCTCGTGCTCAAGGTCGAGGCGGTCGGGATCTGCTTCTCCGACACCAAGCTGCTCAAGGCGTTCTCGACGCACCTGCGCAAGGCCGCGGTGTCGGGCGGGATCGAAGGGTCGACGCTGGCGGAGATCCCGAGCTACGTGCCGGGTGAGCTGCCGACGGTCCCCGGCCACGAGGTCGCCGGGCGCATCGTGGCCGTGGGGACCGCCGTGGCACGCCATGCCGTGGGCGAGCGCGTCCTCGTCCAGACGGACTACCGGCACCTCCCGACGCCCGGCTCGAACGCCGCCTTCGGCTACAACTTCGAAGGCGGGCTGCAGGAGTACGTGCTCCTCGACGAGCGGATGATCGTCGAGCCCGGGACGGGCGAGCGGTTCCTCATCCCGGTCGACGAGATGCCCGGCGGATCGGCCGTCGCGCTGCTGGAGCCGTGGGCCTGTGTCGAGGCCTCCTACGCGTCGCCCGAGCGCTCGACCCTGGCCGTCGGCGGCCACCTGCTCGTGGTGGCCGACGCGGGGCATCCGATCGCCGGGCTGGGACCGCTGCTCGCGGCCGTCCCGCCCGCCGCGGTGACGGCCGTCGCGGCCCAGGAGGCGCAGCGGGACGCGCTGGTGGTCATGGTCGAGCGCGCGGCGGCGCGGATCGCCTTCGCCGCCGATGCCGCGTCCCTGCCCGTCGCGTCCTTCGACGACATCGTGTACTTCGGCGCCGACCCCGATCGGATCGAGCAGCTCCAGGGCCTGCTGGCGACGCGGGGCGTGATCGACCTTGTCCTCGGCGGCGCCCGGATCGGGCGGCCCGTGGCGGTCGACGTCGGCCGCATCCACTACGACCTCACGCGCTGGGTCGGGACGCCGGGCGACGCGGCGGCCGACGGCTACGCGATCGCCCCCGCCGACGGCGAGCTCCGGGCCGGCGACCGGGTCGCGGTGATCGGCGCCGCGGGCCCGATGGGCCTGATGCACGTCGTCCGGACGGCTTCATCGACGGTGCCCGGGCTGACGTTGACGGGGATCGACATCGACGACGCGCGGCTGGCCCATCTCGCCGGGATCGCCGGTCCGCTGGCCGCGGCCCACGGGATCCCGGCGCGGTTCGTCAACAGCCGCACCACCCCACCGGAACCCGGGTTCAGCTACATCGCGGTGATGGTGCCCGCGCCGCCGATCGTCGCCCAGGCGGTGGACCTGGCGGGCGCCCGCTGCCGCATCAACATCTTTGCCGGCTTCTCGGCGGGGACCCGGGCGGCACTCGACCTCGATGCCACGATCGGCAAGGGCGCGTACCTGTTCGGCACGAGCGGCTCGCAGATCCCGGACATGGAGGCCGTCCTTCGGAAGCTCGAGCGGGGCGAGCTGGACACCAACATCTCGGTGGACGCGATCACGGGGATGGAGGGCGTCACGGCGGCGCTGGCGGCCGTCGAGGGGCGCACCAGCGGCGGCAAGATCGTCGTCTACCCGGCCCTGCACGAGCTGGGCATGGTGCCCCTGGCGGAGCTCGCGCAGCGGTACCCAACCGTCGCCGCGGAGCTCCGGGAAGGGCGCTGGACGCGGGCGGCCGAGGACGAGCTGCTCGTCGCGGCGGCGGACGACGGCCGGCGATGAAGGCGCTCCGCCTGCACGGCGTTGGCGACCTCCGGCTCGCCGATGAGGCCGACCCGCTCCCCGAACCGGGCGAGGCTCTCGTCCGCGTGACTGCTGTGGGCATCTGCGGCTCCGACCTGCACTGGTACGACGAGTCGGGGATCGGCGATGCCGCCCTGTCGCGGCCCCTGGTCCTCGGGCACGAGGCCGCGGGCGTGGTCGTCGGCGGACCGCGGGCCGGCCAGCGGGTGGCGCTCGACCCGCAGCTTCCCTGTGGCGCGTGTGCGACCTGCGCGGCCGGACGTGGCCACCTCTGCCCGCGGGTGCGATTCCTCGGCCACTCCGTGACCGACGGGGCGATGCGCGAGCTGCTGGCCTGGCCGCTCGCGAGCCTCGTTCCCCTTCCCGACGCGATCGACGACGTCGGGGGCGCGATGCTGGAGCCGCTCGGGGTCGCGATCCACGCCCTCCGCCTCGCTCGCGTCCGGCCCGGGGACGCCGTCGGGGTGTTCGGCTGCGGACCCATCGGGCTCCTGTTGATCCAGGTGGCGCGCGAATCGGGCGCGACCACGATCGTGGCGACGGATCGCCTGGCCCATCGCGTTGAGGCGGCGCGTCGCCGGGGGGCGATCGCGGCCCTGGTCGACGGCGGGGCGGAACGGGAGACGCTGCTCGCCGCGACCGGCGGACGCGGCGTCGATGCCGCGATCGAGGTCGCGGGCGACGACGACGCGATCGACACCGCGATCGCCCTCGCCCGTCCGGCAGGCACCGTGGTCGTGGCCGGCATCCCGGTCGGCGATCGCTCGACCATCGCCGCCTCGACCGCGCGGCGGAAGGGCCTCGACCTGCGCTTCTCGCGGCGGATGAACCGCGCCTATCCGCGGGCGATCGCGCTCGTCGAATCCGGCCGGGTCGACGTCACCTCGCTCGTCACCCACCGCCTGGCCATCGCCGACTACGAGGCCGCATTTCGAACCGCCGCCCGTCGCGACGGCCTCAAGGTCATCGTGGAACCCTCGGCGCCGGCGCGGCCGGCCATCGCGTGAGCCGGGTCAGCTCCCGGGGCCGCGCAGGCGCTCGAGGGCGACCCGCTGGATGCCCATGATCGCCATCGCGTCGGTGATCCGGCCGTCGACCGTCATCGCGACCGCGTCGGCGAAGGGCACCCAGCGCACCGCGAGCTCCTCGGTCCCATCCGGCGCCGCCGGCCCTCCGGCGAGATCCGTCGCCAGGTAGAGGATCCCGGCCTCATCGGTCACCGAGTTGGAGAGGTGGAACGGCGCCAGCGCGCGCCACGTCGCCGCGACCACGCCGGTCTCCTCGCGGAGCTCTCGCTGCGCACCGGCCAGCGGGTCCTCGCCGGCCGCGACGCCGCCCTCCGGGATCTCCCACGAGTAGGCGTCGAGCGCGTAGCGGTGCTGGCCGACGAGGAGGACGCGATCGTCCCGGTCGATCGTCACGACGCCGGCGGCCAGGTTCCTGAAATGGACCACGCCGTAGATGCCCGGGCTGCCGTCCGGGCGCACGACCTCGTCGTGCCAGACGGTGATCCAGGGATTCTCGTACGCAACGCGGCGGGCACGGCGGCGCCAGGGACCGATCGGCGTCGGGTCCGCCACGTCATTCACCGCGCGTCGTGGCGCGCGGGCCGCCGCGCGGTCAGCCGGTCTTGAGCGCCGCCGCGATCCCGGCTGCCCACGTCCGGATGTCGTCCCACGGCCGGAAGTCGCCTTCCGGGGCGCGGACGGCCGTCAGGAGCACCTTCTCACCCAGCCCAAGGCGGCTGCGGTCGACCTGGCCGGCGAAGACGCGATGCTCGCGGGCCTTCGTGGCCGACATCAGCCCGGCGAGATCCGCCGGATCGTCATCGGCCTGCGGCTCGTGGCCGATGGGGCCGCTCGAGAAGAGCCAGACCGGGACCTTCGTGATGTCGTTCGAGAAGCGCTCGACAAGGTTGACCGCGGCGTCCATCCAGTGGCCGACGTAGATGCTGCTGCCGAGGATGATCGCGTCGTAGCCCTCGAGGCTCGTCACCGCGTCGGGCGGCAGGACCGCGGTCTGGAAGCCGGCGGCGGCCAGCGTCGAGCTGATCTCCTCGGCGATCTCGAAGCTCGCGCCGTGCCGCGAGGCGACGCTGACAAGGACCTTCATGGGGCGCGTCCTCTGGACGGGATCCGCGGGGACCGGGCGGACCCCTCTGTCCCGACCCTAGCCGGGCATGCTCCCGCGGCGGAGGGCCGAAGCGCCCGGAAACGTGCGCCGATCGTCGCGCCGGTCAGCGTCTGCCGACCGGTCGGCGGGCCGCAGTCGAGACGGTCGTCGTGAGTTCGTGACCTCGGCCCCTACCGCCCCCAGCCACGTGCGTCCATGGTGGTGTCGATCAACAGGCGTCGTGGAGGTGGACGGATGACCGCGAGGGTCGGAGACCGGATCGTCGTCGAGTCGGAGAAGGTCGGGCAGGCAGCGCGCGAGGGCGTGATCCTCGAGGTGATCGAGGCCGCGTACGGCGTGCGCTACCGGGTCCGCTGGGACGACGAGCACGAGAGCACCATCCGGCCCACGGCCGGCAGCGCCCGGACGATCGAGCAGGAGACGCCGAAGGGGTCCTGATCGCGCCCGGCGGCGGGTCAGCCCCGCTCGCGAGCCGCGGGCGCCTGCCCCTCGCGGCGGGCGAAGCGCTCCCCGGGCATCGGGGCGAGCCTCGGCCTGGCCTCGGTGCGTCCGCTCGCCTCGTGCAGGCGCTCCCCGGGTCGAGCGGAGGGGAATGGTCGGGCGCCAATCGGGAGGGGTCGCACGACGAACGGCCGCCCCGGGCGATCCGGGTGACCCTGCCCCGGGCGGGCTGGGGCCTCGTGGCGCCGGGCGGGCTCGACTCGACCCGGACCACGCACGTCGGGACGCGCCGGTCGGCGGCGGTCCCCGTGTTCGCCGGGTCGCCCGGCAAGGCCACGGGCGGCCGGGGCCCGGTGCTCGGCCGAGCGGAGCCGGATGGGCTCGGCACGAATCGAGCGGTCCGGCTCGAAGCCCGCGACCGTCTCGAGGGGGATGGTGCGGCGCAGCAGGTGCTCGATGGCGCGCAGGAGCGGCGCCTCGTCGACGCAGACCAGCGAGATGGCCTCGCCCTCCGCGCCGGCCCGACCCGTGCGGCCGATGCGGTGGATGTAGTCCTGGGCGACCATCGGCAGCTCGTAGTTCACGACATGGGGGAGCGCGTCGATGTCGAGGCCGCGGGCCGCGATGTCCGTCGCCACGAGAACGGCGACCCGGCCGGCCTTGAAGTCCTCGAGCGCGCGCACCCGCTGGCCCTGGGCCTTGTTGCCGTGGATGGCCGCGGTGGCGATCCCGTCGCGGCCGAGCTGCTCCGCCAGCCGGTTCGCCCCGTGCTTGGTGCGGGTGAAGACGAGCGCCTGGTCGAGGCGTCCGCTCCGGACGAGGGAGCTCAGGAGCTCGCGCTTGCGCTCGCGGTCGACCGCCATGGCAGTCTGCAGGACGAGCTCGGCGGCCACGTTCCTGGGGGCGACGTCCACCTCGGCGGGCCGCTCCAGGAGGCCGTTCGCGAGATCCCGGATCGGGTCGGAGAAGGTCGCCGAGAAGAGCAGGGTCTGGCGCCGGCGGGGAAGCAGGGCGAGCACCTGCCGAATGTCGTGGATGAACCCCATGTCGAGCATGCGGTCGGCCTCGTCGAGCACGAGGATCTCGACCGCCGACAGGTCGATCGTGTGCTGGCGGGCGTGGTCGAGGAGGCGCCCGGGCGTCGCCACGACGACCTGGGCGCCCGCCCGGAGGGCATGGGCCTGGGGTCCGAATCCGACGCCGCCGTAGATCGCGACCGAGCGGATCGGGCGCCGGGCGCCGTAGGTCCGGACGCTCTCCTCCACCTGCAGGGCGAGCTCGCGGGTCGGGGCCAGGACCAGCGCCCGCACCCCGCGCCGGCCGGCCGGCCCGCGCTCGTCGGGGCGGGGCCCGCTCGCGTTCAGGCGCTGCAGGATCGGGAGGACGAAGGCGGCGGTCTTGCCGGTCCCGGTCTGGGCGCCGGCGAGCAGGTCACGGCCGGCAAGGACGAGCGGGATGGCCGCGGCCTGGACCGGCGTGGGAACCGTGTAGCCCTGGTCGGCCACGGCACGGAGGAGCTCGGGCGTGAGCCCGAGTTGATCAAAGGACACGAAGGTGCTCCTGGCGGGGCCCTCCCGCGTAGCTCGCGGGGCCCGGTCAGGGCGCGGGTGTGAATCGAGGTCGGCGGCGTGGAAGACCGGGGCGCTGACCGGAGCGCCCATCGAACACGAGAGGAGCGGAGTCTACCCGATCGATCCCGATCGCGCCCCGGACGTTCCGAGGACGGTCAGGCCTCGGCCGCGACCGGCTCCAGGTCGATCGTCCGCACCTGCCGGGTGCGCCCGGCCTCCGTGCGCACGGTGGCGGCGGGAACCACGCTGCCCCCCAGCTTCTCGATCACCGCGATCTCGCCCGCGTAGAGGCCGCTGCCGAGGATCCTGACGCGCTGTCCGACCGCGAGCCCGTCACGACCCTGGCGCGCGGTCACGTCGATCGTCACGACGCTGCTGCGCACGACCGGGGCGTCGCCCTGGGCGAAGGTCGGAGGCTTGGGGGGCGTCCGCTTGGGCGGATACACCACCTTCCGCTTCCGGGCCACCTAGCGGCGACCCCGCGTTGGAGCCGCGTTCTTGGGTGGCCGGGGTTCGTGGCCGGGCCGCGGCGGGTTGGGCGCCGTGCCGGGGGCCATGTCCGGCGGCGGCGGGAGCGGCCCGCGGGCGCGGGCGGCATTCACCGCGTACTCGAAGTCGCGGGCCACCGCCGATGGTGTGCTGGCTGCCCAGGCCGCCTGGATCTGGCGGACCCGGTCGGTCTCCGCGGCGCGCTGGGCGCGCTCGTGCCTTGATCGCTTCGTCATCCGTCCCTCGCACTGCCGCGCCGGCGGCGCGAACGTCCCGACAGTGTACCGCCCCTGCGCATTGGACCTCGTCCGGACCGGATCGTGGGCCGGCAGCCTATCCTTCCACCGTGACGCTGTACGACCTCCGCGATCCCGGCGATCTCGTCGCGCCGCTGCTCGTCGCCTCGTTCGATGGCTGGGTGGACGCTGGCTCCGCCGCCACGATCGCGGCGACCCGTCTCGCCGACGACGCCGAGGCGATCGTCACCTTCGACACCGATCGGCTCTACGACTACCGCGCCCGGCGGCCCACCCTCGAGATCGCCGACGGCCGGCCGGACCGCCTCGTCTGGCCCGAGCTCGCGATCCGCCGGGCCCGGTTCGCCGACCGCGACCTGCTGGTCCTCGCGGGACCCGAGCCCGACTACCACTGGCGCGACCTGGAGCAGGCCGCCGGCGACCTCGCCCTGCGGCTGGGGGTCGTGGAATGGATCAGCCTCGGCGCGATTCCGGCCGCCGTGCCCCACACGCGCCCGGTGCCGATCCTGGGGACCGAGTCGCAGCCGGGGCTGCTGCGGGGCGATGTGCCGCCCGGGCCGGAGGGCATCCTGCGCGTGCCGGCGGCGGCGATCTCGGTCCTGGACCTCGCCGTGAGCCGGGCCGGGATCCCGACGGTGGGCTACTTCGCCCAGGTCCCGCATTACGTCACCGGCGACTACCCACCGGCCTCGGTCGAGCTCCTCCGCCTCGTCGGCCACCACGTCGGCGGTGACATCGCGATGGGCGAGCTGCGCGACGATGCGCGGCGCATCCTCGCCCGGCTCGACGTGGCCACGGCCGGAGACGCCACGACGCGCACGTACGTGGAGCGCCTCGAGGCGATGGTCGACGAGGCGCGGCGCCCGGCGGGGGACGACCTGATCACCGAGATCGAGCAGTTCCTGCGCGACCAGGGTGGGCCGGGCGACCGCGGCTGAGAGGGCCTGGGCGCGGCGGTGGTCAGTCGTCGACGAGGGGCGCGCTTCCGCGGCGGCGGTCACTCGTCGACGAGGGGCGCGATCCCGCGGCGGTAGACGGCCTCCCACGAGAACTCGGTCCTGACGCGCCGCGCCAGGCGGACGAGCGCGTCCCCGTCGAGCCGCGCGAGCGCGAGCGCGGCCACCGCCGCCGGGTCGGCATCCGGGGCAACGTACAGCGCCGCGTCGCCGGCGAGGTCGCGCAGGATCGGGAGGTCGGAGCACAGGATGGGAAGCCGATGGGCCGCCGCCTCGAGGATGGGGATGCCGAAGCCCTCGTCGCGGCTCGGCAGGAAGAGCATGTCGGCGAGGCGGTAGAGGTCGTGGACGAGCTGCACCCCGGACAGCTCCCCGGGCAGCTCGGCAAGGAAGATCGCGGACGCGTCGAGGCCGAGGTCGTGGCGAAGCTCGAGGAGCGCGCCAAGGTAGCCGCCGCCCGCCGGCTCGTGGGGGTCGGCGGGCCCCGTGATCACCGCGCCGGCCGCCTCCCGACCCGTGGCCCGCATCTCCGCGACCACCCGCAGGGCCAGCTCGATGTTCTTGCGCGGCGTGATGCGCGCCGGCAGGAGGATCAGGGGGTCGAGGGCCAGGAGGCCGGTCGCGTGGACCACCTCCATCGTCCCCGGGGCCAGCCCGAGAAGCGGCTGCAGGTCGACGCCGTTGGGCACGACACGGACGGCGGCCGCGTCGATCTCCATCAGGTCGGCGACGTCGGACCGGCGCCCCTCCGAGATCGCCACCTGGGTGGCCCCGGGCCATGCCCGGCGAAGCAGGTCCCAGGGAGGGCCGGGATGGAGGGTCGATCGGTAGGTGGGCAGCTTCCAGGCGAGGTCGTGGTGCCACAGGACGAGGCGCCGGCCCGGCGTCCGTCCCGCCACGGCCTCGAGGGCCGCGGTCAGGGCGAGGTTGAGGTTCAGCGAGCAGACGTTGTGGGCGATCACCACGTCGACGCCCGCCAGGGCAGCCTCCAGCTCGTCTGCCAGCTCCGCCACGATCCGAGCGAACGAAGGCGGGATGCGGCCCGCGTCGAGGTCGACCCGGAGGTCGACGATGGCCGGGTGTCGTGTGTCCGCGCGGGGCAGCGAGACGAAGGCAATCCGCTCGTCGGGCTGGGCCCCCCGGCCGGCCACGATCCTGACCGCGTGTCCGGCGTCGGCGAGGAGGCGGGCGTGATGGCCGAGCACCTGCTCGACGCCGCCGACGACCGGCGGCGCGGTGTAGTGGAGGAGGGCGACCGTTCGCGTCGTGGCCGGCCCTCCCGGGTCAGTCCTCACCGAAGCATTCGTGGAGGAGAGCGTCGAGCCGCCGCTCCAGCACGGCGAACGAGAAGTACCGGCGGGCCAGCTCGTAGTTCGTCTCCGCCCAGGCGGCCGCGACCTCCGGGTGGGCGAGGAGCATCCGGGCATCGTCGACGGTCGCGGCGCGGATGTAGCCGTCGAACTCCACGACCCGGAACCCGCGGGGCCGGATGTCGAGCTCGTAGATCGAGTAGCGGTTCACGACGATCGGCCGGCGGTAGTAGACCGCCTCGAGGAAGGCGTTGCCGAAGCCCTCGATGCTCGAGCCGTAGGTGACGAGATCGGCGTGCGGATAGACGTCGGCCAGCACGTAGCGTCGCCGGCCGTCCGGGGTCAGGCCGCGGGTCGCGTTCACCTGCACCGCCTCGAAGCGGACGGGAACCCCGAGGAGCTGCGCATACTCGCGGACCCGCTGCTCGTACTCGTCGCCCTCGTCGCCGCTCGCGTGCGAGATGACGAGGGTGGCCGGCACCCCGAGCCGCCGGGTGAGCTCGATCGCGTGCTCGATCCCCTTGCGCTGGACGATCCGCGTCGGCTGGAGGACGAGCACGTCGTCGGGCCCGACGCCCAGGTCGGTCCGGGCGCCGCGGGCCCAGTCGTCGAGCGGCGGCGGCGGGCTGTCGAAGTCCATGACATTGGGGATCACCCGCGACACGAGCCCGGTCCGCGTGGCCAGCTGCTGCGCCTGGAGGGAGTTGATGACCACGTGGCGGACCGACGGCAGCGGTGGCGGGAAGGCGCTCGCGATGTGGTCGGCCACGCTGTTCGCCGCAAATCGCTGGCGCTCCCACGCGAAGTCGTGGTGATGGGCGATGACCGGGATCCCGGTCTCGGCAACCACCTCGGCCAGGGCCAGCCCGAGGGGGAGGTTGAGGGGGATGGCGAACGCGTTCTCCACGACGAGCAGGTCGAGGTCGAAGTCGCGCAGGAACGAGTAGATGGCCCCCTTCAGCTCGATCTTCAGCGTCTCGATCCAGCGCGCCGCGTGGGGCGGCCGCACGAGGGGCGAGAAGAAGTCGCGGCGCCGGATCAGCGGATGCTCGGCGTCCGCCTCGTCGATCGCCTCGCGCGTCCCCCCGAAGACGACGGCATTGATCGCCTCGACCTCGGAGTGCCGGTAGAAGGCCTCGGGCACCAGGCGGCTGCGGTCCGGGGGGCGGTCGACCTCGCCCGCGAACCAGAAGCACGTGTGGCCAAGGCGCTCGAGCACCAGGGCCCACTTCGCGGCCTCCAGGGAGACGCCGTCCGTGCCCGCCAGCCGGGTCGAGACGAATCCGATCCGGCGCGGGTGGGGCAGGGGCATGCCGCCACGGTACGACGGCAGTCGTCGGCTGTCGACCGCCCGGCGGCCGCGGGCGCCTCACGGCCGGCAGCGCCTCACCGCCGGCACCGCCCGACGGCTACCATCCCCTGTCGTGACCGAGCTCGCGACGAACCGCTCCTATCGGGCGCTGCTCCGCGTCCCGACCCTCGGGCGGATCATCGTCTCGATGCAGGTCGCCCGCACCGCCCAGTCGATGCTGAGCGTGGCCCTCGTGCTGTTCACGCTGCAGGCCTACGGATCGCCCGCGCTCGCCGGCCTGGTCACGTTTGCCATCATCTTCCCGGGCCTCGTGGTGAGCCCCATCGCCGGCGCCCTGCTCGACCGGCATGGGCGCGTTCGCCTGATCGTCCTCGACTACGTGGTCGCGCTGGGCTCGCTGGCCCTCATCGGCGTGCTCGCCCTCGCCGGTCTCCTCCCGGCCTGGCTCCTGCTCGCGATCGCCCTGGTGTCGTCGGTGACGGGGATCTTCAGCCACACGGGCCTGCGGAGCCTGTTCCCGATCCTCGTCCCCCGGCACCTCTGGGAGCGGGTGAACGCCGTCGATTCCAACGGTTACGTGGTGGCCACGATCCTCGGCCCGCCCCTGGCCGCCGTGCTGGTGGCGACGATCGGCGGGCCGGCGACGATCCTCTGCATCGCGGCCGCCTTTGCCTTGGCGGCGGCGGTCATGATCCGGGTGCCCGAGCCGCACGTCGCCTCCGCGTCGACCGGGCGACTCCTTTCCGACGCCCGCCAGGGACTCCTCTACTTCTGGCACAACCGGACGCTGCGGGCCCTCGGCGTCTCGCTGGCGATCGTGAACCTGGCCACGGGCATGACGACGATCGTGATCCCGATCACCGTCGTCAAGGTCCTCGGCGCGGGCGATGCGATGGTCGGGCTGGTGTTCGCGGCATCCGGCCTGACGGGCATGGCCTCGGCGTTCTTCTTCGGCCGGGTGGATACGCGCGGGCGCGAGTGGTCGTTGATCGTCGTCCCGATGTTCCTGAGCGCCGGGGCGGTGGCCCTGATCCTCCCTGCCGTCGGCGCCGGCGGCGTCGAGCTCAGCCTGGCGGCGGGCCTCGGGTTCCTCTTCGCCTACGCCTTCTCGATCGGCCTCCTGCAGGGGCCGCTCGACATCGCGATGTTCACGGTTCGCCAGCGGCGGACCGATCCGGCCTGGATGGGCCGTGCCTTTGCGGTCTCGATGGCCGTCAACTTCATGGGCTTCCCCATCGGCGCCGCCGCGGCCGGCGTGATCGCCGCCGTGTCGCTTCCGTTGGCGGTGGGCCTGGGCGTCGTTGCCTGCCTCGTGGGAAGCGTCTTCGCCGCCGCCCTCCTGCCGCGGCGCTGATCGGGCGGGGGGATCGCCGCGACGACGCGGAGACGATCGAATCGCGGTGGCGGCCCGTGGCGTACCCTCTGGCGATGCAGCTGCTGATCGACGACCTCCTCTGCCCGATCTGTTCGGGCTACGTTCATCCCTTCCTCGAGGGATGCCCGGCCTGCGGCGCGGGCCGCGGATCCCGGTTCGCCGAGGTCGCCGCGGCCGGGACGCGCGGGTCGATCGGGGCTGCAGCCCTGTTGCGCGACGAACGGACCCTCCAATCCGCCGCGAAGGCCTCCCTGGCCTACTCGCTGCGATCCCTCTCCCCGACGGCGGCGACCGACTTCGTGGAGGCGTTCGGGCAGGTGGCGGCGTCGATGCCATATCGCTCGGTGGCCGCGGCCGAAGGCCCGATGGTGGCCCTGCCGGCTGGCCCCGGCGTGGCCGAGAACGTCGGCCTGGCCCTCGTCGAGTCCCTCATCACCGTGCGGACTCTGCCCGGGCAGCGGCCCATCGCCGAGATCCCGCTGCACGACGTGCTCGCCGCGACCCCGATCGCGAAGCATGTCCCCCGGCGCGACGCCTGGGCCGGGGCGACGCTCGGCGCACGCCGCGTGGCCGGGGAGCGTCTCGTCTTCGAGGGCGACCTGCTGCTCACCTTCGCCGGCTCCGGAACCTGGGGCCAGGTTTCCCTGGGCAACCGGCGCGGACTCCTCGCCCCGAGCGCGCGTCCTGGCCACTTCGCGATCCTGGCCCGATGGCTCGCGATCCTCGCGGCGGCGGGGGCGGAGGCCCGGTGGCAGGCCGTGGGCCCGGTCTCCCATGCCGCCGACCTCGGCCTGGCCGATCGGCCCCTGGCGAGCGGCGCGCCGCCCGAGGCGGTGCCCGCCGGCGGGCCCGAGGGCGAGGGCGCAGTCGCCGCCGGCGGGCGAGGGCGCAGTCCCGGCGGGCGCGGGCGCCGTCCCCGCGGGCGCGGGCGCAGTCCCGGCGGGCGAGCGCTCCGCAACCCCTCCGCTGGGCGTCCGGGCGGCGCTCGAGCAGCTGGAGGAGCTTCGCCGCGCTGACCTCGTCAGCGATGACGAATACGGCGCCAAGCGCAACGAGATCCTGGCCCGCCTCTGAGCGATCGTGGCGGGTGCACCGAGATGGCGAGCGCGGATCGCGGGGTCCGCGATCACACGGAGGGGGGACAGGTGGAGACGTTCGATCTGGTGATCATCGGCGCCGGCGCGGCCGGCGAGTCCGCCGCCTTCACGGCGCTTCGCCGCGGGGCGAGCGTGGCCATCGTGGACCGCGATCTCTTCGGGGGCTCGTGCCCCTTCTGGGCCTGCCTGCCCTCGAAGACCCTGCTCCACGCGGCCGGGATCCACGCGATCGGCGGTGACTACCCGTGGGCGCGGGCGGCGGCCCGGCGCGACTGGATGATCAACCGTGAGGGCATCCCCTACCCGAGCGACGCGAGCCATGTCGACGGCCTCGTCGAGGCGGGGGCGGTCGTCGTCCGCGGCCAGGCCCGGATCGAGGGCCCCGGCGCCGTCCGGGTGCGCACCGCGGAGGACGGCCCACGGGACCTGCGGGGGCGGGCGATCGTGGTCGCCGTGGGAACCCACGGGGCCATCCCCCCGATCCCCGGCCTCGAGTCGGTCGCGACATGGTCGAACCGCGAGGCCACCAGCGCGAACGACCTGCCGCGAAGCCTGCTCGTGCTTGGCTCCGGACCCAGCGGCGTCGAGCTGGCCCAGGTGTACGCCCGCTACGGCGTCCCGACCACGATCGTCGCCCGCCACCGCCTCAACTCCAAGGACCATCCGCGCAACAGCCGCGCCCTGGCCGAGGGGCTGCTCGCCGACGGCGTCGACGTCCACCTCGGCGCGGAGCCGGTCGCGGTCGAGGGCGGCGCGGGGGGCGAAGGCTCGCACCTCGTTCACCTGTCCGACGCGACCTCCGTGCGCGGCCACGAGATCCTCCTGGCCGTGGGGCGGGTGGCCCCGCTCGACGACCTGGGCCTCGAGACCGTCGGTGTGGCCCTCCGCGACGGGCGGCTGCGACCGGACGACCGCCTGCGCATCGCCGACGGCGTCTTCGTGGCCGGGGACCCGGCCGGTCCCGAGATGCACACCCACCTCGCCCACTACGAGGGGGAGATGGTGGCCCGGATCGCCCTCGGCGACGACGTGCAGCCGGACTTCCGGGCCATTCCCCGGGCGACATACACCGACCCCGAGACGGCCGGGGTGGGGCTGACCGTCGAGGAGGCAGGGCGGCGCGGCCTCGATGCCTTCGAGGAGACGGTGGACCTCGCGACCAGCGCCAAGGGCTTCGTCGCCGACGCCGGCGGACACGCCACCGTCGTGGTCGATCGCGGCGACCGCGCGCTCGTCGGTGCCTTCATCGCCGGGCCCGGAGCCTCCGAAGCCATCCATCTCGCCGTGCTGGCGGTCAAGCTGCGGACGCCGCTCGAGGTCCTGGCCGACACGATCACGGCGTTCCCCACGACGAGTCGCGTCCTCGGCAGCGCGTTTGGGGCAGCCCTCGCGACGCTCGACGCCTGACGCCTCGGACGTTGCTGGTCGGCCACGGGCCGCGCGGCCCGGGCCCTACCCTTCCTCGCCCGCGGCCTCGAGGATGCGCCAGCCGCGCCCCACCGCCAGCGCCCGGAGGTCGGGGTCGGGGGCGACGGCGACGGCCGCGCGGGCCATCTCGAGGAGCGGCACGTCGGCCAGCAAATCGCCGTACGCGGCGGCGATGGGGGCGCCCGATGCCAGGACTCGCACGCGGTCTGCCTTCCGCTGGCCCGTGCTGACCCGTCCCGCGAGCCGGCCGGTCGTGCGGCCGGCGCGGAGCTCCAGTGGCGTGCCGATGCCGACCGCCGGTCCGAGCGGCCCGCCGCGCAGGCGTGCCGTGAAGGCCGCGACGACCACCTCGTACGCGCCGCTGGCAACGGCCACGAGCGCCCCTGCCTGCGCCGCCGCCTCCAGCTCGGCCAGCACCTCGCTGCGCCGCTTCGGCCACAGCTCCTGCTCGACGACCTCGGCCGCGAGGGCGTCGACCTGGGCGGCGGTCAGCCCGTCGAGAAGTCGGGCGAGATCGCGAATCCAGCGATCGCGGAACGCCTGGCGCGAGACGAGCCCCGCGCGGACCAGCGGGAGCGCGGCCAGGCGCGGCGCCAGGAACCGGCGATACCGACCGCGGCGACCGTGGGCGACGAGCCAGCGCCCGACTCCACGCCAGGTCTCGCCCGCGGTGCACGTCCCCTCGAGGTCGGCGACGACCACGTGGTGAGGTCCCGCGTCGGGGTCCACGAACGGGGCGCCTGGGACGCCGAGCATCTCCCAAGGATACGGCCGGCGACCCGCCGGGGCGCCCACGGATCAGGCGGCGCGCCCGTCCTCGAGGAGGTCCGCGTGCGGGACCGGCCTATCGAGCCCGGGGAGTCGACGAGGGGCCCCGAGCGGGACCCCTCGTGTCGGCGCGGCTGAGCCGGCGCCCGCGAGGGCGCCCACAGGTCACTTGTCGCGGAAGGCGCCGTCCGCCATCGCGGCCTGGGCCGCGGCCAGGCGCGCCACCGGTACACGGAACGGCGAGCAGGAGACGTAGTTGAGGCCGATCCGCTCGCACTTGTGGATCGACGCGGGGTCGCCGCCGTGCTCGCCGCAGATCCCGACCTTGAGGCCCGGGCGGGCGGCGCGACCCTTGTCGACGGCCATCTGCATCTCGGCGGCGATGACGTCGTCGAGGGTCTGGAAGGGGTTCTCGGGCAGGATGCGGTCCTCGACGTACTTGAGCAGGAAGCCGCCCTCCGCGTCGTCGCGGCTGTAGCCGAACGTCATCTGGGTGAGGTCGTTGGTGCCGAAGCTGAAGAACTCGGCATGCTGCGCGATCTCGTCGGCAACCCAGCAGGCCCGCGGGATCTCGATCATCGTCCCGAACTTGAAGTCGATCTCCTCGCCGGCGGCCGCGATGACGGCGTCGGCTTCGGCGTCGAGCAGGGCCCGGGTGGCGATGAGCTCGTTCACGTGGCCAACGAGCGGGATCATGATCTCCGGTCGCGGGTCCTTGCCGGCTCGCTTGACCGCGACCGAGGCGTTCAGGATCGCCCGGGTCTGGATCTTCACGAAGTCCGGGATCATGAGGCCGAGACGGCAGCCGCGCAGCCCGAGCATGGGGTTCTGCTCGTGCATCGACTTGATGGTGGCGAGCAGCTCCCGGTCCTCCGGGGTCGCGGCGTCGCCGGCCCGGGTGACCTTGACCAGCTGGTCCTCGAGGTTGGGCAGGAACTCGTGGAGCGGCGGGTCGATGAGGCGGATCACGACGGGGAGGCCGCTCATCGCGGCCAGGATCCCCTCGAAGTCGCCCTGCTGCAGCTTCTCGAGCTTGCCCATCGCGGCATCGAACTCGGTCACCGCGGCCTCGTCGTCGGCCGTCAGCGCCTCGCCGGCCGCGGCCCTGGCCTTTGCCCGCGTCGCGGCGTTGGCCACGAGGATGGCCCCGCGGACGATGTCGAGGCGCTCGCCCTCGCGGAACATGTGCTCGGTCCGGCAGAGGCCGATTCCCTGGGCGCCGTACGAGCGGGCCTGGGCGGCCTCCTCGGGCTTGTCGGCATTGGTCCAGATCTGGAGGCGGCGGATCTCGTCCGCCCAGCCGAGAATCTGCTGCAGCTCCGGCTGGTCCTCGAAGCGGGCCGAGACGGTCGGGAGGGCGCCGAGGAAGACGTCGCCGGTGGAACCGTCGACGCTGATCCAATCGCCCTCGTTGAACGCGGCACCGGTGGCGGTGGACTTCGCCGTCTTCGTCGCGTAGTCGACGACGAGCTCCGCGCACCCGGCGACGCAGGGCTTGCCGATCTGGCGGGCGACGACCGCGGCGTGCGAGGTCGCCCCGCCGCGGGCGGTCAGGATTCCCTGGGCGACCGCCATCCCGTGGAAGTCGTCCGGCGACGTCTCCACCCGCACGAGCACGACCTTCTCGCCGCGCCCGACCCAGGCCACCGCGTCGTCGGCGGAGAAGATCGCGCGTCCGACGGCGGCGCCCGGCGAGGCGTTGAGGCCGTGGGCCAGGCGCACGGCCGCCTTGCGGGCCGCCGGGTCGAACTGGTCGCGCAGGAGCTGGTCGACCTGGGCCGGCTCGATGCGCCCGACCGCCTCGCGGCGGTCGATGACGCCCTCGGCGACCATGTCGACGGCGATCTTCACCGCGGCCGCGGCGGTCCGCTTGGCGGAGCGCGTCTGCAGCATGTACAGCTTGCCGCGCTCGATCGTGAACTCGAGGTCCTGGACGTCCTTGTAGTGCTTCTCGAGCTGGCGCCCGATCGCCTGGAACTCCTCGTAGGCGGCCGGCATCTCGTCGGCCAGGTGGCTGATCTTGGCCGGGGTGCGGATGCCGGCCACGACATCCTCGCCCTGCGCGTTGACCAGGTACTCGCCGTACAGCTCCTTCTCGCCCGTGTTGGGGTCGCGGGTGAAGGCCACGCCCGTGCCGGAATCGTCGCCCATGTTGCCGAAGACCATGGTCACCACGTTGACCGCGGTCCCGAGGTCGTGGGCGATCTTCTGGCTGTTGCGGTAGTCGTTGGCCCGCTTGCCGAACCAGGAGGCGAAGACGGCCTTGATGGCGAGGTCGAGCTGCTCGTAGGGGTCCGTCGGGAAGTCGCGCCCCGCGTCCTCGCGGACCACGGAGGTGAACTCCGCGACCAGGGCCTTGAGGTCGTCGACGGTGAGGTCGGTGTCCTTGGCGCCGTGGCCGTGGGCCTCCTTGCGCGCCTCCAGCGGCTCGTCGAAGCGCTCGGCCTTCACGCCCATCACGATGCGCCCGAACATCTGGATGAAGCGCCGGTAGGCGTCCCACCCGAAGCGCTCGTTGCCGGTCAGCTCGACGAGGCCCTGCAGGGTGGCCTCGTTGAGGCCCAGGTTCAGGACCGTGTCCATCATCCCGGGCATCGAGAACTTGGCCCCCGAACGGACCGACACGAGGAGCGGGTTGGCCGGGTTGCCAAAGCCCTTGCCCGCCTCGCGCTCGACATCCCGGACCGCGGCCAGGACATCCTCCCAGAGGCCGGCGGGGAGCTCCTTGCCGGCGTCGAAGTAGTCGTTGCAGGCCTCGGTGGTGATCGTGAAGCCCGGCGGTGTGGGCAGGCCGGCGTTCGTCATCTCGGCGAGCCCGGCGCCCTTGCCCCCGAGGAGGTCCTTCATGGACCCGTTGCCCTCCGCCTGGCCGCTGCCCCAGGCGTAGATGTAGCGCTTCGCGGCGGCGTGGGCACGCGTGGACGGGGCGGCGTCGACCATGGGGCGGGTTCTCCCTGTGCTGGTGGCAGCGGGGCACCAGGCGCCCCGCGATGGTTCCGTGCGTCCGGGCAGATTGTACCGGCCGCACTCGGCCTCGACCGTGGACCGGTCGGCCCGCTCTCGGGGGCCGGACCGCCCGGCCCGCCGCCGCGGCGCCCCGGGGCCCGGCGGCAACCGCGGCCGCGAGCCGATCGGTCGGCGACCCCGGGCGGCCACCCGCGGATACACTCGTCGGGATACCGCGGTACCGCGAACCGGCGATCTCCCCGCAGCCAGGAGGCCCTCTCCCCCATGACCGAGCCCGTCGAGGACACCCGCGTCATCGCCGAGGAAGCGCCCCAGTACAACGCCACGCTGATCCGGCGCGTCGACCACACGCCCGACCTCGCATCCGTCTGGGTGAAGTTCGACGGCGACCCGGTCCCGTTCGAGCCGGGCCAGTACATGACGATCGGTGCCTTCGCCGACGACAAGCTGTGGCAGCGGCCGTATTCGGTGGCCTCGGGCCCGTCGGTGGCCGGGTCGGAGGGGTACGAGTTCTACGTCCGGCTGGTCCCGATCATCCGCTTCACCACGCTGCTGTGGCGTCTCCGGCCGGGGTCGCGGATGCGGATGATCGGCCCGAAGGGCAAGTTCATGCTCGAGCCGGACGACCGCCGGACCCACCTCTTCGTGTCGACGGGGACCGGCCTCGCCCCCTTCATGTCCATGATCAGGGAGACGCTGGCCCGCAAGCGCCCTCGGAAGACCGTGATCCTCCACGGGGTGTCGCGGGTGTCCGACCTGGGCTATCGGACCGAGCTCGAGGTGATGGAGGGAGAGGCGTTCTACCCCCTCCGCTACGTCCCGACCGTCTCGCGCCCGAACGACCCGCGCAACGCCGGCTGGACCGGCCGGACCGGACGCGTCGAGGCCGTGGTCTCCGACGTCTGCCGCGACCTCGCCCTGCGCGCCGACCGCACCGTCGTCTACATCTGCGGCAACCCGGAGATGATCCTCAACGTCGAGCGCGTCCTCATGGACCGCGGCTTCCCCGAGTTCCACGTCAAGAAGGAGCTGTACTGGCCGAAGGGCAAACCGAGCACGATTCCGGCGTAGTGCGGCGTTCGTGCGGTCTATTCTGCTAAGATCTGCCTCAACCTGACGCTGCCGTTGGCTGGCTGCTCGATCGGCCTGCAACTGCAGTGGTACCACGAGCAGCGCTGATGTCGATCATCGCCGGCGCCGATCTCGCAGCAGCGATCGACGCTGCCGAGGCGAACGCGGACCAGTAGAAGGCTTATCCCGTGGGTCCGGCGAAGTCGGGGCCACCGAGGCTGGCCGCCCATGTCGGAGGCGAGATCAGCTAGGTGCCGCCGACCGAATCAGGCTGACTTTCGAGGACGGTCTTTATCAGTCCGAGACGGCGATCCCAATTCCGCTGCCCGATGTAGTCCATCAGGAACGGGACGAGCTTGAAGGGACCGACCGGCCGCGATTCGCCTTGGAATATCACACGTGTTCCGTTGCCAGTCGGCTCAAACCGCAGACTGAATCGCGGCCTGACCGGCCCGAAGGCCGCCTCCATAGCGATCCGGCGGTTGGGATCGACGCCTGTGACGCGCACCGTCTGTACTCGCACCTTGCCCATCACCGGCTGACTGATGTGGAAAGTCGTACCCGCCCGGAGCGGTCCCTCGGTGACATTGACCACCGACACGACCTTCGGGTCCGTACGGACCATGCTTTGCTCGAGGTCCAGGAAAAAGCCGAACACCGGCTCGACCGGTCGGCTGATCTCGATCACGGATTGCATCGCCACCGCGGCACCTCCTCAAGACACCGTAGAGGGGAGGTTGCGCAACAGGAAGTTCTCCGGAGAAACTTCGCGAGTTCGCCGGTGAGAGAATGACTGCATGGTCGCCTCGTTCGGTGAGTTCTGCCCTTACAACAAGGCCATCGAGCACCTAGGCGACCGATGGAGCCTGATCATCTCAAGCTCGCGATGCACGGAACGCGCGGCTTCAACGCGATCGCCGAAGGACTCCCGGGCGTCTCCCGTTCGGTTCTTGCCCGGCGGCTCCGGAAGCTCGAGGAGCTCGGCCTGATCGTCCGCGACCCGTCCGCCCGCAGGTCCGCCGCGCCCTATCGACTTGCGCCCGCCGGCGAGCAGCTCGTGCCTACCCTGCTCTCCCTCGACTCGTGGGCCAAGCGCTGGGTACCCGAGGACCCCGCATTGGCGCAGCGCGATCCCAGCATCATCACGTTCTGGCTCTCGCACCGCGTCGACCCGCTTCAGCTCCCCGACCGCTCGGTCGTCGTTGCGTTCGATATCCGCGGTCCGAGGGCCCAACAACAATGGCTGGTCCTCGAACAGGGGGCATCGCCGTCGATCTGCGCCGAGGATCCAGGCCTCTCGTGTACGTCTACTCGAAGCCCTGGCCCGACCTCTACCCTTTTGTTTTTTTTCTTCGCACTTGTTCTCTGTGTCCAGATCGCTACGTCTACCTCGAAGCCCTGGCAGCCAACCTCTACCCAGTTTCCCGAGGGGCTCGCAGTTGGCGCGCCGCCTTGGCCGACGGGTCGATCAAGCTCTATGGTGACCCTAGGCTCGTCAAGGCCTTCCCGAGTTGGTTCATCGACTCGGACTCGGGTCACGATCTGACCCATGCCTAGCGACGGCCGGTCCCTACCAGGTCCAGGCAGCGATCCAAGCGGTGCACACCAATGCTCCGATGTTCAAAGCACGGACTGGCCGCAGATCGTCACGCTCTGCGAGCAGCTGTTCGCGATCTCGCCGACGTCGGTCGTTGCGCTGAACCGCGCGATCGCGGTCGGTGAGGTCGATGGACTGGCCGCGGCGCTCGCCCTTGTCGACGCGCTCGCCCTTGACAGCTACCACTCGTTCCACGCAACGTGCGCCGATCTCCTGTCGCGGCTCGGTCGTCAGGCTGAAGCCGCGGTTGCCTTCGAGCGGGCAGCGGGTCGCACCGACAAAGAAAAAAAAAATTTTTTTTTATGGTGCTGGCACTAAAGGCACCGAACGAACGAGAGCGCCCGTTCCTTAGGCTTGGCGGTCGCTTCGGAGGTGGGTCTCGGTGACGGGCTGAGCCGGTCGATCGGTCGAGCTGCCGATCCTCCAGCGCGCCGTCTCTTGGCCTTGCCCCACGTTGCACTCAAGCCTCCACTGACGCTGTGTCGGGCTTGCGCTCCTCGGCTCCGGCCTTCGGGCGATAGATCGCCCCGACGTATACGCCCACCAGGACAATGGCCCCGCCCAGCAGGAACGACGGCTGGACCGGCTCGGCGAAGAGCAGCGCGCCGAGCACGATCGCCACGAGCGGGAACAGCAGGAACGCATACGACGTGGCCGACGCGGTCCAGCGCGCCAGCACGTATAGCGCGAGCATGAATACGCCGATCGAGCCCGGCCCGATCAGATAGACCATCCCGACCAACGTGTCGGACTGGGTGGGGAGCGTGGGGGGTTCCTGTGCGACGAAGCTGACCGCGACCAGCAGCGTCCCGCCGAGGAGCATGCCGATGGCGTTGGCTGCGACCGGGTCGCCGGGCGGTAGGCGCTTGACGATGACGACGCTCTCGGCCTGGCAGGTCGCCCCGGCTAGTAGGAGGGCGATCGCAGAGAGTGGGACTTTGAGGCTCAGTTGGTCGGCGGCCACGATGACGATGCCGGCGGCCGCGATCAGGGCGCCGACTATGCCGAGGAGCCGTGGACGCTCGATCCCGTGGACGACCGAGAGCAGCACCGTGAGCAGTGGCACGATCGCGAGGACTGTCATCGTCGTGCCCGAGCCGGCGTCACCAATCGCCTGGTACAGGAAGAAGTAGGCGAGCGCGAACCCGAACACGCCGAAGAGCACGGTGCCGAGCAGCCGATCGCCTCGTGGCGCGGCTCGGCGCTGGATGATCATCAGCGCCAGCAGCAGGGCACCGGCGATCACGAACCGGAGCCCGGCCGACCAGAATGGCGGCATCTCGCCGAGGACGGCCTTGACCGCGGCCGCATTGGCGCCGGCCAGAACGACGAACGTTGCGAACGCGAGCAGGACCGGCCGGGACGTCAGGACGCACCTCCCGGTTCACCGTATACCGCAGATCGTCGCCAAGCGACAAGTCGTGCGGTCTCGCTGCGGTGTTTGCTTCGGCTCACCTAGCTCGGACGCAAACCTCGCGTCCCGAGTCCCTCCTCACAACGAGACGCCGTGACGTGCGGTGACACAGACTCGTCGCTACTGGCCGAAGGGCAAGCCAAGCACCGGATAGTCGCTCTGGCAGCACCCTTGAGAGCGAGGCGGTGGAAATCCCGGACGACGGCGCGACGGCCCGCCGCCCGTGGGCCGGTCCGGGATGCCGCGGAGGCAGTGGGGCATTCCCCGGCCGCTCTGCTCACGACATACGCTGCGCCTTCCCGTGTCCCGTGAGTGGGTTGCGGCCGGCCTCCACCCGCGTCACCCGGGGGCCACCGCCTGAGTCGCGATCCAGGCCTCGAGCACGCGGCGGTGCCGGGCCTCCAGCTTGACGAGCGACCGCTTCGAGCGAAGCAGCTCGCTCGCGTCGCCGAAGCTCATCCCGTCCTCCCGCATGAGGTACGCGGCAAGCACCGTTGCCGAGCGGCCGCGGCCCTTCGCGCAGTGGGCGAGGACAGTACGACCGTCGGCGAGCTGCGCGTCGATCCAGTCGACCGCCTCGGTCAGGATGTCCTCGTTCGGGACGCCGATGTCCGGCACGTGGACTCGCCGGTGGGAGATGCCATGAGCGTCGTAGAACGCGAGGTCCGCGGTGCGCTCGGCCCGAACGTCGAGGACCGCCGTGATCCCGTCGGCGAGCAGCGCGTCGTAGTCACGTCGGTAGGTCGGCGCTCCACCCATCCAGAGCCGGGGCGTGACCTGGGAGAACCAGGCGTGCCGGAACACATGCTCGTAGGTGAACCGGATCGCCGGGTACAGCTTGTCGAACGCCCAGTGGAACGCGTCGAGCCGCTCCGGCGCCTCAGGGGACGACAACGGTCAGCGCCGACGGGAGGACCTCGACCTTGACGGGCGTCCGCCCGATGTACTCGCCGTCCGTCCACACCGGCTGGTCCGGCTCGGCCTCGAGGGTCACGGCGCGCGCCTGCCGGAGGTAGTTCATCTCGTTCAGCGCGGGGACGGCCAGGAACCGCGCCGCGGCCGCCGCGACGCTGTCGAGGTTGTGGGCATCGATCGCGAAGCAGTCCAGCAGCCCGTCGTCGACTGCGTAGCTGTGCGTGATCTTGAGGCCCGTGCCCATCATCCCCGAGTTCACGACGTAGATCTTCGATGCCTCGAACTCGAAGTGCGCGCCGTCGACGTCGGCGCGATAGTGGCATCGGCCGCCGCTCTTCGCCCGACCCGCCATGGCCACCGCATACGCGAAGACGCCATACTTGTCCTTGAGCTCGCGGCTGGTCTGCTGCTCGGGCTCGATGCCGATGTAGAGCCGCTGGATGAAGTAGCGGTCCTCGACCTGTGCCTGCGCGACGCTCACCAGCCGGCCCACGTCGATGGAGCGCGTCTTCACGCTCGCGCACAGGGCGGTCGCGGCCTCGCGGAGCGTCCCCGGCACGCCCATCTCGCGGGCGAAGCCGTTGCCGGTGCCGCCCGGGAGGACGCCCATCGGCGTCGTCCGGCCCGTCGTGGCTTGGGCCTGCAGGACTGCGTTCGCGATCTCGTGCTGGGTGCCGTCACCACCGTACCCTGCAACCAGGTCGACGCCATCGGCGATCGCCGCCCGGGCCTGCGCGGTGGCATCGCCGTACTTGTGGGTCAGGCTGATGTCCCAGTCCACGCCGTGCTGGCGGAAGACGTCGTTGAGGACGTTGAGGATCGGCTCATCCTTACCCGAGGCAGGGTTGATGACGACGTGCACGCGCCGGTAGGGAGCTTCGCCCATCAGAGCCCTCCGATCGCTCGATCCCGCCGGGTGGCTCAACGTGGGCCGAGAATCAGTCCGGCGAGCGACCATTGTCCCGCATGTCAACACGCCGTGAGATGCTGCGCGCCGCAGCGCCCGGCTCGGCCCGCGACCGCCCGCTCCAGCGCGGGCCGCCACGGTGTCAGTCTTGCGCTGTACAGGAGGCAGCGCGGCTTCTCCGCGTCGTGCGGGCCGTCGAACCGACTCCGTCACACGGCCCGGACAGGCCGGGCCGTGCAGCAACGAGGGAGCATCGAGGTGCGCGAACGCCTGGACCGGCATCGCGAAGAGTGGTTGGTCGCGGCGCTCGTGCTCGTGGCTGCGTTCGTCGCAGGCTGTGCAGCGGGGGAGACATCTTCGCCACCACCGTTGGTGACGCCGCCCGCCCGTACGATCGCCCCGAAGCCGACCACGGGCTTGCCGTCCCCAACTGCCGGACCGTCGCCGACCTCGGTCATGGCGAGCAGCACGGCTGCGACGCTCCTGGCGGTCGGCGACATCGGTCGCTGCGACTCGACTCACGACGATGACACGGGCGCGCTGGCGGCGAGCTTGAACGGCGTCGTGGCGACGCTCGGCGACACGGCCTACGAGGACGGGACGACCGAGGAGCTCCTTCATTGCTTCGGCGGGTCATGGGGCGCGGTGAAGAACCGGATCAGGTTCGCGGTCACGGGCAACCACGACGTTCACACGGACGGCGGCGCGCCGCTGCAGGCATACATGGGGAGCGCGGCGGCACGGGATGGCCGAACCTGGTTCTCGGATGACCTCGGGGCCTGGCATGTCGTCGTCCTCGACGGGAACTGCGGGCTCGTGGGTGGCCGGTGCGGCGCCGGCTCGGAGCAGGCGCGGTGGCTCCGCGAGGACCTCGCCGCGAGCAACGCCCGCTGCACGCTGGCGTTGCTTCATCAGCCGCGGTTCAGCAGCGGCCAGCACGGGGACGACCGCTCGGTCGGCCCGCTGTGGGGCGCGCTATACGCGGCCGGTGCCGACCTCGTGCTCGACGGCCACGATCACGACTACGAGCGGTTCGCCCCGCAGGACCCCGATGGCAGAGCAGACGCAGCGCGCGGCATCACGGAGATCGTCGCCGGCATGGGCGGCGCGGAGCTCGAGTCCTTCAAGGAGGCGCAGGCGAACTCGCTGGTCCGGGTCAACGACGCATATGGGCTGCTGGAGCTGACGCTGCTGGCCGACTCCTGGTCGTTCCGGTTCGTCGACGTCGATGGGACCGTGCACGACCAGGGAACCGGCACGTGCCACTGAGCTTGGCGGGCGACATCTCCGCTTCGACGTCGGGCGCACGTACTCGCAGCCTGGCCGAAGTGGAACGCTCCGGGCGAGGTGGCGGCGCCCGCCGGCTGACGGCGGCTCCGGCCGGTCCGGCCAGCGCTCGGCCGACGGCGGGAATCAGCCCTGAGGCGTACCGTTGCCGAAGGGAAAGGTGCCATTCGGCCCCCGGAACATATGCGCGGTGGCGCATGGGTCACGCGCGCGCGAGCCCCACGATTCGCGGTGACCTGAACCGTCCTGGAGTTGTCATGCACACCGTCGTCGAGAAAGCCCAGCTTTCGCCGAACGTCACGCGGCTCGTGATCGAGGCGCCGCGCATCGCCGAGATCCGGAGGCCCGGCCAGTTCGTCATCGTCCACCGGGCTCCCGGCGCCGAGCGAATCCCCCTCACGATCGCCGACGCAGACCCCGTGGCGGGCACGATCACGCTGGTCATCCAGGCGGTCGGCAAGAGCACCGAGGACCTCGTCGCCCTCGAGGTCGGCCAGGCGATCCAGGACGTCGCCGGTCCGCTGGGCACGGCGACCGAGCTCATCGAGGCCGGCCACGCCGTCTGCGTCGGGGGCGGCGTGGGGACGGCGGTCGTCTACCCCATCGCCCTGGGGCTCGCCGAGTCGGGCGTGAAGGTGACGAGCGTCATTGGCGGTCGCTCGCGGGAATGGGTCATCTTCGAGGACGAGCTGCGGCGGGCGGGCGAGGTCATCACCTGCACGGACGACGGGAGCTACGGACGGCACGGATTCGTGACCGACGCCCTCCGGGACGTGATCGAGGCCGGCGGCGTCGACGCGGTCTACGCGGTGGGGCCGGTCCCGATGATGCGGGCGGTCGCCGAGGTCACGCGGCCCTTCGCCGTGCCCACCTTCGCCTCGCTGAACGCGATCATGGTCGACGGGACCGGGATGTGCGGCGGCTGCCGCGTGTCGGTCGGCGGGAAGACGCTCTACGCCTGCGTGGACGGCCCCGAGTTCGATGCCCACGCCGTCGACTTCGGCGAGCTCGCGGATCGCCTCGGGACGTACCGCGAGTTCGAGGCCCACGCCCTCGAGGTCGCCCACCGGCGCGCCGCGGCGGCCCAGGACGCAGCGATGGCCGAGGGCGCCGGCAGCTGCATGATCCCGGCCCTGGCCACGGCGGCCGAGCGGCAGGAGGCGGCCGTGGCCGCCGGGGAGCCCGACGCGTGACCGACCAGCCGAACCCCGCCCCCCTCGAGGGGGCCCCGGGCGCGTCCCCCGGCGATCCGGCATTCCAACCGGCCTTTGACCACCCGCTCACGCCGAAGGAGCGGATGACCATCCTGCGGACCGGCATGCCCGAGCAGGAGGCCCTCCAGCGCGCGGCCAACTTCCGCGAGGTCAACCTCGGCTACTCGCAGCAGCTGGCGGTCCTCGAGGCCGAGCGCTGCCTGCAGTGCAAGAACCCGGTCTGCATCGACGGCTGCCCGGTGCGGGTCAACATCCCGCGCTTCATCGAGCTCCTGCGCGTTGGCGACATGGCCGGCGCGGCGGACTCGCTGCTCGGCGACAACGCGCTTCCCTGCGTCACGGGTCGGGTCTGCCCCCAGGAGATCCAGTGCGAGGGCGTCTGCGTCCGGGCGAAGAAGGGCTCGCCGGTCGCCATCGGCGCCCTCGAGCGCTACGTCGCCGACTGGGCGATGGGCCACCCCGAGGCGTTGACCGCCGGGGTGCCGCCGGCGACCAACGGCAGGGTCGCCATCGTCGGCTCCGGGCCGGCGGGCCTGACCGCCGCGGGCGAGCTCGTCAAGGAAGGCTACGACGTCACGATCTTCGAGGCGTTCCACTCGCCCGGCGGGGTCCTGATCTACGGGATCCCGGAGTTCCGGCTGCCAAAGGACATCGTCCAGCGGGAGGTGGACCGCCTGGTGGCGTCGGGCGTGAAGATCGAGACGAACGCGATCATCGGACGCACCTACTCCCTGCGCGAGCTGCGCGAGCAGTTCGCGGCCGTCTACCTCGCCGTGGGCGCCGGCCTGCCGGTCTTCATGAACGTGCCCGGGGAGAACTACAAGGGCGTCTACTCGGCCAACGAGTACCTCACCCGGGTCAACCTCATGGGCGCCTGGAACCCCGAGTCCGACACGCCCGTCCTCAAGGGTCACCGGGTGGTGGTGGTCGGCGGCGGCAACGTGGCCATGGACGCGGTGCGCACCGCCAAGCGCCTCGGCGCGGACGAGGCCACGATCGTCTACCGCCGGGGCAAGGCCGAGCTCCCGGCCCGCGCCGAAGAGGTCCACCACGCGGAGCAGGAGGGGATCCGCTTCGACTTCCTGGTGGCGCCGACCGAGGTCCTCGCCGACGAGAACCGCTGGGTGACCGCGATCCGCTGCATCCGGATGGAGCTCGGGGAGCCCGACGCCTCCGGCCGCCGGCGCCCGGTCCCGATCGAGGGCTCGGAATTCGTCCTCGAGTGCGAGATGGTCGTCGTGGCCATCGGCACGAAGGCGAACCCGCTCCTCACGGCCTCCGAGCCGGACCTCGAGATCAACCCCTGGGGGTACATCGTCACCGACGAGCACGGCATGTCGTCGATCCCCGGCGTCTTCGCCGGCGGCGACATCGTGCGCGGCGCGGCCACAGTCATCCTGGCCATGGGCGACGGCAAGCGATCGGCGCACGCGATCCATGCCTGGCTGCGGGGCGAGTACCCGCCGCAGGAGGAGGCGCGCCCGGGGACGCCGGTGAAGGCGGCCCGGTAGCCCGGCCGCTCGCCCTGAGCGGTGCGATAGAACGGGAAGAGCGCCGGGGGTGCCGGCGCTCCTTGTTCCAGCCGTACGACCGGCTCGTGCAGGGTTCCCTCGCAACGGCTCGCGGCAGCCCACACCTTCCTGACATGGCCAGACGCGAGACGGTTGGTGGTGGTCAGGGTGCCTGACGCTGCCAGGTCGGCGCTGCCGGGACCTGCACAAACACCCGCCGCTCCCTGCCATGACCGGTCGGGTCGAGCAGCCAGAGCTCGGCGCCGGAGTGCGTCGGGTAGAAGGCAACGACGGATCCGCCGTCCGGAGACCAGAACGCCGCGGGACCCTGTTTCGTGGGCCTGCTGGGCCATGCCGGTCCGATGTCCACGATCGATCCTCCGGCCACCGGAACCACGGCCCAGTGGTCCGCGCTCACCCCGATGTGGTCGATGAGGATGAGGGTGCCATCGGGCGAGAACTGGGCCGTGTTGGCCCTCCATTCGGACTCGATCCCGTCGACACGCAGTGGACGGTCCTGTCCGGTGGCGATGTCGACGATGTGCGGGCGGCCGCGTTCCTCCGAGGTCCAGCGAACGTAGACGAGGCTGCGGCCGTCGGGAGACGGGTCCAGTCCCAGCCCGCGGAGTCGCCCTCGTTTATCTCGCCCGCTGTAGGCGCTCGCCTGCAGGATCGTCTGGAGACCGGTGCCGTCCGGGTTGACGACGAAGAGGCCGCACACGCTCGTGGGAGCGTCCCGATGGCAGATCCCGCCTGGCTCCTGGGCGCCGGCGAAGGCCAGCCGCCCGTCGGGCAGGTACCAGACGCTGTTGGCCTCGTGACCGAGGTCCAGCGTCCTGGAGCCGGAGCCATCCGCCTCGACAATCGACAGGGACTGAACGCCTGCGACGCTCGAGATGATCGCCAGCTGCCGGCCGTCGGGCGACCAGTCCTTCTCCAGGATCCCGCTGTACGAGCCGGCGAGGGGCCGGACGTTCGAGCCGTCGCGGTCGGAAACGAGGAGCTGGGTCAAGCCGGCCGCGGTGTGTTCGATCGAGATCCGCTCGCCGTCTCGAGAAGGCACGGGATAGCTGTAGGGCTCCGGCCCGGTGACGATCGCCCTGGACGCCAAGGTCGTCGGGTCCACCGTGTAGATGGCGCCGTCGGCGCCGTGGTAGTACAGCGCCCCGTTGCGGGCGGGCCCGAACGGCGCCGGGAGCCGCGGCCGTGACCCGGCGAACGCCATCGCCGAGGCCACGATGATCAGGGCCGAGGATCGCGAGGAGCACGAGTGGGCGCAGGGACGGCGCCCGCACGGTTGCGGTACGCACGATGTCCATCGGAAGCCACCTTTCGAGGGAGCTCCAGGGAGGCCGTTGCCGCGTCTGGCCGGCGCGCTGGAGCAGGTCGTCGAAGTAGTCAGGGACCCGCGCTGCCGCGAGGTCGTCGAGGAGCTCGGGCAGGCGCGGTTCGATGCGATCGAAGCCGGTCATGCGTACAGCTCCTTACCCAGTGGCGGCTGCGGGGGTCTGGAGATCGGTCGCGATCGCAGGAGCGCATCGCCTCGAGCGAGCGATGGTGTCGTGACTTGGCGGTGCCGATCGGGATGCCGAGGGTTGCCGCGACGTCCGGCAGCGGCATCCCGAGGTAGTAGTGCAGGACGATGACCGCGCGCCACTCGGGTCGGAGCCGCCGGAGGGCGGCATCGAGCAGATCGCGGTCGGCGATGAGCGACGCGATGTCGGCGATCGCCGGCCCGTCGACCGGCGACAGCTCGACCTCGATGGGCCGGCGGCCGCCGACGCCGGACGGCGTCGATGCAGGAGCGGAAGACGAGCCGGCGAAGCCAGGCTTCGAACCGATCCGGGTCGCGAAGCGTCGGAAGGTTCCGCCAGGCGCCGATGAAGCCCTCCTGGACCGCGTCTCGCGCGAGCTCGGGGTCCCGGAGGATGAGACGGGCTGCCGCGTCCAGCCGCGCGACGAACAGCGCGGGCGAGCGCGGCGAAGGCGTCATGATCGCCCTGCCGTGCGCGCTCGACGAGCTCTCGCTGGTCCACGGTTCCCCACCCTCGATGCCGGCGCTCCGACATTCGTCGCGCCTCGGATGGTATGTCGCCATGGCAAGCGGAAAGGTTCCCGGGGCGCCTCGACGGCGGCGCGTCAGCGACCGGCGACGTAGACGAGGTGCGGCCGGCCGGCGAACTCCGCGGTCTTCCAGACGGTCATGCCGATCCTCTCGGCCACCCGGCGCGAGGGCACGTTCTCCTCGAGGATCAGCGAGATGACCCGATCGCGATCGGTCGTCGCAAAGGCGTGCTCGCGCCAGGCGATCGCCGCCTCCGTGGCATAGCCACGGCCCTGGTGGGCAGGGTGGAGATGCCACCCGAGCTCCAGCTCCTCCGACCCGTCGACGTGCTGGACGACCGCCCCGCAGTCGCCCACGACCTCGGCGGTGTCGCGAAGCACGACGGCCCAGAGGCCGAGCCCATGCTCCGCGAACCGCGCCATGTTCCGGGCCACCCAGGCCTCCGTCTCCTCGAGCGAGAGCGGATGCGGGTAGAAGCGCATCGAGACCGGATCGCCGAGGACCTCGGCCATCCGCTCGACGTCGCCGGGCTCGAACGGCCGCAGGACCAGGCGCCTCGTCTCCAGCCGGTCGACACGACCTCGACCGTTGGCCGCTGGCAGTCCCTCCGTCAGGGCCGTCCGGCCTCGAGCCGGTCGAGGATGTAGCGCGTGACCTGGTCCGCGCCGATTCGCTCCTGGGTCATCGCGTCGCGCTCGCGGACGGTGACGTTCCCATCATCGAGCGAGTCCACGTCGACGGTCACGCACCACGGCGTCCCGATCTCGTCCTGGCGGCGGTAGAGCTTGCCGATCGCGGCCGTGTCGTCGTAGACCGCCATCGTGTGGCGCTTGAGGTCGTCCTTGATGCGGTGGCACATCTCCACGATCTCGCCGCGCTTCTTGAGCAGCGGCAGGACGGCGACCTTGTACGGGGCGAGGTCGGGGTGCAGCCCCAGGACGACCCGCTTCTCGCCGCGGACCTCCTCCTCGCGGTAGGCGTCGATGAGGAAGGTGAAGGCCGCCCGGTCGGCGCCGGCCGAGGTCTCCACGATCCAGGGGATGAAGTGCTCCCCCGTCGCCTGGTCGAAGTACTCGAGGTTCTCGCCGGACTCCTTGGCGTGCCGGCCAAGGTCCCAGTCGCCCCGGTTGTGGATCCCCTCGAGCTCCTTCCAGCCGAACGGAAAGCGGTACTCGACGTCGACGGCCTTCTTGGCGTAGTGGGCCAGCTCGTCGGGTCGGTGCTCCCGGAAACGGAGCCGCTGGGGCGCCACGCCATACGCCTCGTACCAGGCGCGGCGGCGCGGGAGCCAGGCCTCGAACTCGGCCGCCGCGTCGTCCTGGCGCACGAAGTACTGCATCTCCATCTGCTCGAACTCGCGCATCCGGAAGACGAAGTTGCCGGGGCTGATCTCGTTGCGGAACGCCTTGCCGACCTGGGCGATGCCGAACGGGATCTTCTTGCGGGCCGTGTCGCGGACGTTGCGGTAGTTCACGTAGATGCCCTGGGCGGTCTCCGGCCGCAGGTAGACCACGGCGGCCTCGTCCTCGACCGGGCCGAGGAACGTCTTGAGCATCAGGTTGAAGCGCCGTGGCGCGCTCAGCGGCCCGCCGTCGTTCGGGCAGGCCAGCCCCAATCGAGCCACGATGCCCGCGTCGAGCAGCTCCGCCGGGCCCAGGTCCTCGGCGCCGGCGAACTCGTCGACGCGATAGCGCCGCTTGCAGGTCGCGCATTCGACCATCGGGTCGTTGAACTCGGCGACGTGGCCCGACGTCACCCAGATCTGGGGGTGCATGAGGATCCCGGAGTCCAGGCCCACGATGTCGTCGCGGGACTGGACCATCGTCCGCCACCAGGCGCGCTTGACGTTGTTCTTCAGCTCCACGCCGAGGGGGCCGTAGTCCCAGACGGCGTTGATCCCCCCGTAGATCTCGGACGAGGGGAAGATGAAGCCACGGCGCTTGCTGAGGCTGACGATCGTGTCCAGCTCGGGCACGGACGGCGCCACGGCGTTCGGGTCGAGGGCGGGCTCGGTCACGGGGTTCGGCTCCACGGTTGGCCCGAGCGTGGAAGGCCCGGGCGGGAGGGCTGAGCCGGGATCGTAACAGGATGCGGACCCGCCCCCGCGCGGCGTGTCCACCGCCCCCACGCCGCGGTCAGCTCGAACCGGGGAGCGTCTCGGCCAGCAGGCGGAAGACGTTGCCGCCCATCACGGCCCCGATCGCCGCCGGATCGAGGCCCTTGGCGAGGAGCGCCTCCGTGACGAGCGGCATCCCGGTCGCGTCGAAGGGCAGCGGGACGGCCCCGTCGAAGTCCGAGCGAGCGCAAATGGCCCCCCGACCCGCTACCAGCCCCGGACTCGCGTGATCGTGATCCGGAGCTCGACCGGGTACTCCTCGAGGAACGTCTCCATCGTCCAGCCGTTGCGGGCGAGGTGCGCGACGTACTTGGCGGCGTACGCGGGCGGCGCGTCGGCGGCGTGGGCCCGCTCCCGGGCGATCCGGGCCTCGCCCTCCAGGATCACGATGTTCCCGCCGTCGCCGTCGCCGTCGAACGTGGCGGCGACCCTGGGGTTGGCCCGCAGGTTGGCCAGCCGCGGCGTGTCGGCCCGGCTGTAGACGAGCAGCTCGGCATCGTCGTAGAGGAACCAGACGGGCGACGGCTGCGGCTGGCCGGCGGGCGTCACCGTCGTGAGCCACACGATGATCTCCCGGCCGAGGCGCTGGAGGACGCGGGCGCCGGCCTTCGTCGTCGGGTCGATCATGCGCGTCCTTCGTCGCCGTTAACAACAGGTGCGACGGGTCCTGCCGGATCACGGCGCACCGGGCCCGTGGCGCCGTTCCCGGCGTAGCCCGCCCGGACCTCCTCGAGGAAGTGCCGCGACCGGGTGTCGCGCTCCATGACGTGGCGCACGAACTCCCCCATGAGCCGCTCCACCTCGATCTCGACGGCCGGCGGGAGGCGCAGCCCGGCGAGGGCCTCCACGTCCATCCGCTGGTACGCCTTCAGCAGCTTCAGGGCGGCGGTGGACATCCCAGCCATCCCGACGGACGGGCCGGAGTGGCGCCCGCACAGGGCGCCGCCGAGGAGCGGGGATCCAGCGGACCTCGTCGCCGGGCTCCAGGAGCCGGTCGCACTCGACGCAGCGGTCGACCTCGGGGCGCACCCCGAGCTCGTCGCACAGGCGCATCTCGAACCAGCGGGCCACCCGGGCGGGGGCCATGCTCGCGTCGAGGAGCTCGTAACCCCGGCGCAACAGCAGGTAGAGCGGCTCGGCCGCATGGCGCTCCTCGAGGGAGCGGTCGACCAGCTCGGCGCAGTACCACGCGGTCGCCGTGACCTCCAGTCGATCACGGAGGCCGAGCCATGCATGCTGCATCGTCACCTGGGTCACGACGTCGAACGTGCGGCCCCTGGCCAGCTGGAGGCGAAGCTCCGCCAGCGGCTCCAGCGACCCGCCGATCCGGCTCGTGGGGCGGCGGATGCCCTTGGCGATCGCCTTGATCTTGCCGAGCCCGGGCGTGAGCAGCGTGAGGATGCGGTCCGCCTCGCCGTAGTCGAAGCGGGAGAGGACGATCGCGTCCGTCACGTAGAGGCGGCGGTCCGGCACGCCCCCGACGGTACCACCCGGCCAGAGGACCGGCATCGCGCGGCCGGCCAGCCGGCATCGCCCGCCCCGGCGCCCCGGTCCCATGGCCGCCGCCGATCCGGAGGCACTATCATCCTGCCCGTGCCCGGCTCCGTGGACCTCGACCTGCCCGCCCTCATCGCCGAGGTGGAGGGCGAGATCCTCCGCCTCGTCGTCGACCGCGATCCCACGACCCGCGGGATGTACGAGATGGTCCGCTACCACATGGGTCTCGACGGCTCGGGGTCGTCGGGCAAGCGGCTGCGGCCGCTCCTCGGTCTCCTCGCCTACGCCTCCATCACCGGGGACACGGCGGCGGCCCTGCCGGGGGCGGCGGCGGTGGAGCTGGGACACAACTTCAGCCTGATCCACGACGACATCGAGGACGGCGACCGCGAGCGGCGCCACCGCCCAACCCTGTGGGCGCTCCACGGGATCCCGCAGGCGATCAACACGGGCGACGCCGTGTTCGTGCTTTCCCGAATCGCGCTCCATCGGCTCACCGCGCTGGGCTTCCCCGACGCCAAGGTCCTGCGCCTGATGCGCCTGTTCGACGAGACGTGCCTGGCCCTGTGCGAGGGCCAGTACATCGACATCTGGACCGGCGAGCACGACATCACGATGACCGTCGACCTCTACTTCGACATGATCGGGCGCAAGACGGCCGCCCTGATCTCGGCGAGCATCGAGGCCGGCGCGCTCCTCGCCACCGACGACGAGGAGGTCGTCCGGCGCTACCGGCAGTTCGGCTGGGCCCTCGGGCTCGCCTTCCAGCTCAACGACGACGTGCTCGGGATCTGGGGCGAGGAGAAGGCGACGGGCAAGGCGCCATCCGACCTGGCCAAGCACAAGAAGACGCTGCCCGTCATCTACGCCCTGCAACAGGCCGAGCCGGTCGAACGGGCCCGCCTCGAAGCCGTCTACGCCCATCCCGACCCCGGGCCGGCCGACATCGCCGACGCCCTGGCGATCCTCGACCGTCTAGGCGCCCAGGACTACACGCGGGCCGAGGCGCGTCGCTGGCGGGACGAGGCCATCGCCCAGCTCGATGCCGCAGGGGTCGTGCGACCGGAAGCCCGCGAGAAGCTGGCGGAGATCATGCGCAGCGTGATCTCCGCCTGACGGGCCGACCGACAAGCGCAGTCGACGGTCGCGCCAGCATCGGGTCTTCGTGATCCAGAAGCCCTGGGGCTTGCCTTTTCCTCCTTCCGGAGATCGCCGAGGCTCTCCGTGAGCTGGTAGCTCGCTACCGCTGGCCGTAGCCATCCGAAAGCGTCTTGAGGAAGGCGACGATGTTCCCGCGATCCATGCCGGGGAACATCTTCAGCGTCGCCCGGTTCTGGTCGACTTCCGGTGCCGGGAACATCGTGGCCATGCCCTCGCATCCCATACCGCCGCCGCCCATGCCGCCGCCGCCCATGCCGCCGCCGCCCATGCCGCCGCACATCCCGCCGTCCATCATGGCGCGCCAGTGGTAGAAGGTGACGACCTCGTCGAGCGACTTGAAATACCCGTTGTGCCCGTACGCCTTCACGAAGTCCTCGGAGGGTCGCAGATCGACATTCCGGAGGGTGGGAACCTTGAACTTGCCGAGCTCCGGTTCGTAGACCTCCGCCGACTGCCCCGGCACTCTTCAGCGCGGCACCGAGGCCCTCATCCACCCAGCCCGTGCCGCTCGGGTTCCACTTCTTGGGCATTGCGTAGAACGGGTTCGCAGGGTTCTTCGGCACGCCGATGTTCGCATACCCGAAGTCGGTGAACAGCGGGTAGCCGTCGGGACCGGGCGTAAGCGTGTGGCAGGAGGCGCAGTCGGCCCGGCCTGGATCGTTGAACGACGCCAGCCCCTGGAGCTCGGTATCGGTCAGGCCCAGGTTGCGGTACGTCTGCCATCGATTGGGGTCCTGGCCGCCGCCCATGCCGCCGCCGCCCATGCCGCCGCCGCCCATGCCGCCGCCCATCTTGATCTTGGTGACGTCCTTCCCCGCCGCCGTCGCGTTGTCCCAGAAGAAGTCGAACTTCGACGTATAGGGGTTGACCTCGCTGCTCTTCTCGTAGGCGGCGATGGAGCGCGCGATCTTCTCGAAGGTCCCGGTCACGTCGTCGACGAAGTTGAGCGAGCCCGGCCCCCAGACCTCCTCGAAGAGGTCCGCGTAGTCCGCGTTCGCCACGCGGATGGCGAGCAGGCGGGCATTGGGCATGCCCTGCTCGAGCGGGTTGAGAAACGGGCCCTGGGCCTGCTCGGCCAGCGGATCGCCCAGGGTCGAGCCAGTCGCCCGGCCGTCCCAGAACATGCCGCCGACCCACTCCCCCGCCTCGCCGACCTGGTGGAGCACGGGGCTATACCCGGCATAGGCGGCGGTGGGTGGCTTGCGGTTGCCGAAGCGGTCCCCGAGCGCCCCGTGGTACACGGCCCCGCCTGCGTTCGCGGCGGAGTCCGGGCCGGTGAACCCAGCCTCGGGTCCATGACAGGTAGCGCAGGATTGGGTGCCATTCACCGAGAGTGCGGGGTCGAAGAAGAGAGCCTTGCCGAGCTCGACGACGCTGGCGCCGTCCTGCGCCTGCGTCTGGGCGGTCCCCGCCAGAAGCAGCGCGAGCACGCCGAGCATGATGCCAAGTCCCGCAAGACGGGACGTCCTGTCCACGTGGGGTTCCTCCTTGAGTGCGAGCAACCGTGCGCCGCCAACGGCGCGGGCCGTGATGGCGCGGGGTCTGGGATGGCCGACCAGTGTCGAGTCCGGTCCACCGGGCCTGGCCGACGGATCGAGGGCGGCCCGGCCGGGGAGCCGGATTACCGACGGCTACATCGGCATCGGCCGTCGCCCATGATGTGCCAGATGCCCATCATCCCGATGTCCTCGTGATCGATGATGTGGCAGTGGATCATCGCCATCCCGGCGTAATCCATGACCGGCATGAGCAGCTGGATCTTGCCGCCGGCCGGGACGATCGTCACGTCCTTCCAGGCCGGGATCGTGGTGTAGAGGCTGGCGTAGCCGGCGTTGCCGCCGCTGATCGACAGGACCTGCGCGTTGTTCGTGTGGTGGTGGAACGGGTGATCCATCGAGCGACCCGTTCGTGACCTCCCACACCTCCCACGTGTCGAGGTCGGACATGGTCATGTAGCAGTGTTCGTGGTCGACGTACGTGATGCCGTTGATCCCGACGGAACTCGCCGCCCATGCCACCGCCGCCCATGCCGCCGCCGCCCATGCCGCCGCCGCCCATGCCTCATCGTGAGGGCGATCTGCTTGTGCTGCAGGGAGGCGATCGAAGGGCGCCCGATCTCGGCGACGCCGACACGGTGGGCCGACGGGTCGACGACGGCGGGGAGCGACTGCTTCTGCCTGGCGCCGCTGTAGGCGAGCGTCATGAGGGTGACCTGCTGACTGCTGGTCATCATCCCCCGGTTGTAGGCGAGGGACTGCCACTTGTAGGTGCCGGACTCGTCTGGTCGGCCTTGACCAGCAGGTCGGCGCGCTCGCCGGGCGAGAGGAGCAGCTCGGACAGCCTGTACGGCTTGTCCAGCAGGCCGCCGTCGGTCCCGACGAGGTACATGGAGTGGCCCTGCAGGCTGAGCCGGAAGAACCGCGCCGTGCAGGCATTGACGACGCGCCAGCGCATGGACCTGTCCCGGGGCGATGGTGAGCTGCGGGTTCACCTGCCCGTTGACGAGGACGGTGTTCCCCTCCATGCCCATCATGTACTGCATCTGGGAGGTGTGCGGGGTTGGCTCGGAGCCGCCGGCGATCGAGATGTCCTTCAGGACCAGGACCTTCTCGGCGAAGGACGAAGGGTCGCCACCTCGTCCTCGACGATCAAGCGGCGCGGACATCCCGCCCCACATCTGGTCGGTGACGCAGCCGTGGATGTGCGGGTGGTAGAAGTTCAGGTTGCCGGCCGAGCGTGCTTCGTCAGGTCGTACTCGTAGACGCAGCTCGCTGGCCAGGGTCGAGCAGGTTGAGCATGTAGTCCGAGAAGGTGCCGTTGTCGTTGATGCCGGGCGACACGTGCAGGCCGTGCGTGTGGATGTTCGTCATCCGGGTGGAGTGGCCGAGCATGTTGACCTGGCAATCATTCGGCAGGCCGTTCCGGAAGTTCATCCGCAGGAGCTGGTCGTGGCGGACGCGGATCGTCGGACCGGGGAACTGCCCGTTGTAGGTCAGCAGGTTCGCCGTGGTGCCGTTGACGTTGATCGGCGCCCGCATCGCGCGTCGACGCTGACCTCGTAGACGCCGGAGTCCGACGATCTCGTTGGCGAGAACGGGAAGCTGGCGGAGCGGCGGCGCCGACCGGCGGGTCGATGATGGTGACGCCCATCCCCCCGCCGCCCATGCCGCCGCCGCCCATGCCGCCGCCGCCCATGCCGCCGCCGGCCTGCGCGCGGCCGGCCGTCGCCAACCCGCCGAGACAGATGGCGGCACCGGTGGCCGCGGTTCCGGCGATGAACTCACGCCGGGTGATCGCTTTCATCGGGTCCTCCCGTTCGTAACCGCGGCGACGGTCCGCCGCGGGCTCATTGGCGCGGCCCGCTGGCCGCGTCACCGCGTCACGCTGGCGACGGCGGGAGCCGGGCGGTGCCGGGGAGGACGCGCAGGGCCCGCTCTGCTGCCGGCTCGAGTCGCCGTCGCAGCTGATATGGAGCGTCCATGCGCCTGTACGTTCGTCCGACGGCAGGACCCTGACGGACCCCGCCGTGGACTCGATGACCGAATAGTACTGGGTCGCGGGGCTGCCGGATAGGGTGGGCGACGCGGACTGGTGCCGCATCGCCCCACCTGTGTTGGCCCGCGGCGGCGGTGAGGCGCCGCCGCCGCGGCCGGCGATTGGTGTCAGGGCGCTCCTTACCCGTGACCACGAGTGGCCGCATCATGTCGTGCTCTTCGTGCTCCAGGATGTGGCAGTGCCAGACGTACTCGGCGCCGGAGATCCCGTAGTCGGCGATGAGCCGCGGGCTGGGCGGGACAGCGAACGGAAAGTCGGGCACGTCGAACTTCATGAGGATCCGGGTGACCTCGCCCGGGTTCATCCGCACGGTCTCCTTCCAGCCGAGCTCGTTGTCGTCGGGGGCCGTGGCCTTGCCCGTCAGGGTCGGGGCGCCGCCCTCGTAGCCGTCCACGTCGAACGGCTGGCGGGAGAGGACCTCGGCGTTGACGAGATGGATGTGGATCGGGTGGGTGTCACCGGTGAGGTTGAGGATCTCCCAGACCTCCGTGCTGCCCTTTGAAACGACCTCGGTCGGCTTGTCCACGTATTCGCGGCCGAACTCCGCGATGTCGTTCACGGCCTCGTCCGTGCCCAGGAACTGGATGAGCCGGCCGTAACTCGTCGAACGTCTCGTTGAGGGTCAGGCGGCGGACCTGGACGCCCCGCCGGGACGTCGGTGGGCCTGCCCGGGCGCTGCGCGAGCAGGAACGGGTCGGTCGGGGTGAGCGACTTCGGGAAGCTGATGGGCTGGTCGGCCGCGCCCGACGCGGGCCTTGACCCGGACCTGGAGCAGCGTCCGCGTGTCGGGCCCGAAGCCGGCGGGTTCGACGATGATGGGCGCGTCGCCGTCCGGGTACGGCCCGGGCGCGTCGCTGACGAGCAGGAGCCGCGACCCGGGCGCAACGTTGCGGAAGTCGACGATGAGGTCGGCCCGCTCGGCCGGTGCGAGGAGCAGCTGGTTGGGGCTGGCGCCTCCCGGAGCCGCCGGCGAGGCGCCGGACAGGTAGACGGGAGCCGGCAGGAAGCCACCTTCGGTGCCGAACTGGACGAATGCCGGGCCGGCCGTCGAGCCGGGCTCGGAGTCGTTGGGGAAGCTCGTCCCCTTGGCGAACACGAGCCGCGGGTTGAGGAACCGCGCCTGGCGTCGCGTTGAGCATCCGGAACCGGTACTGGCGCGGCTCGACCTCCAGGAACGGGTAGGCGAGCCCGTTCACGAGCGGCGTGTCGCCGAAGAACTCGGGCACGCACGGAAACGTCCGGCAGGGCCAGGGCGTCCGGAGGCAGCGGGTCCTAGCGGTCGGCCGGGTCGTAGATGTGGGCGTACCAGAGGTCGCCCGGCCGCGAGTCGGGCCGCACCGTGTACCAGGTCGGGTCGTCCTGCGCGGTCGTCGCCGACACGAACACCTTCTCCTGGAAGACCAGGTAGACGGTGCGCGGGTCGAGGGGGCCGGGCAGGTAGTACGGCTTCAGGCCCAGGGCGAGCTCGTAGTCGTCGTAGATGACGTACGCGGAGGCGATGCCGGCGTAGGCGTTCAGCCGCGTGGTCCCGATCGAGTGGTCGTGGTACCAGACGAGCCGGGCGCCCTGGTTGTTGGGGTAGTAGTACTCGGCGTCGTTGGCCGCCGGGTGGGGAACGCCGCAGGACCGAGTTGTTGAGGAAGCTCGGTCCGATGTTGCCGTTCGGGTCCCACCAGGCGAACGGGCCGCCGTCGCTCGTCCAGGGGACGAGCCCGCCGTGGAGATGGACGTCGGCCCGGTTGTCGGCGTCCTCGGTGCCCATGATCGTCCGGTCGACCGGCAGGATGTGCCGCGTCGGCAGCTTGTTGCGGAACGTGATCTGGACGGGGCTGCCGCGCTTGGCGGCGATGATGCCGCCGAGGTGTCGCCAGCTGGTCCGCGGCCCCTGGCCGAAGCCCCACAGCCGGGTCGGGTTGGGCAGGTCGGGGTGGAGCTGGTCGCTGTACTCGCCGATGTCGATCGAGTAGTGGGTGACGCCCGGCTGCCACCAGCTCTGCTTCATCGTGTCGGGCTGGGCAAGGGGGATGCCGGCGGCACGGGCGTTGCGCAGCGGCTGGACGAACTTGCGGAGGTTCTGGGAGCTCGCGGCTCGGGTCGGCGGAGCGCTGGCCAGCCATCGCCACGGGATGGCGAGGCCTGCGCCGGTTAACGCGCCGGCTTTCAGCAGGGTGCGTCTGGATAGCTGCGTGGTAGACATCTGTTCACTTCGCCTTCATCAGCTGGGTCGTTGGGCCAACACACCGGACGTTCCGGACCGACGCTCGCCGTCACCAAGCGACACCCTCCCGTGAGGTCACCCGCGCTGTCGCGGTGGTCGGCGGCGGCGCGCCTGGATGCGATCTCGTGCCTCCCCTGGCCACCACGGATCGAGAGGAATGCCACCCGCAAAGGGACGGCCTCCGCGACCGTGGGCAGCGCCAGCCCCGTGCCTTCATCCTGCGACCCATCGCAACTCCCGTTCCAGTCGTCGCGGCCGGCCCGGCCGTGGACATCGACATGGCGCGGGGCGGAAGCGGTGCTCTGCGCTCGGCGGGCAGACGTGGCGCGACGACGTCTGGCCACGTGCCTTTGTGGCGCACCGTATGGGCCGGTCCAGCCCGCGACATCGGTGCGCCCACGGAGCCGGGTACCGGATCTTGGCTCCGTACAGGGGCACTTCCCTGCGTGCCACTACGTAGTCGTGGCGATCCTCGCCGGGGACTACCAGCGCGGCTGGCGCTCCGAATCAGGCCGTGACAGGTAGCGATCGTCGGCGCGAGCAATGGCTCGCAGTCGGCCCCCGTTTGTCTTCGCAGCGCCGGGTCTAGCGAGCCTCGTCGTCCGCGCCGTCGCGGTCGGCCCGCTCGCGGAGCACCAGCACCTTGCCGACGCGGCGGCCGTCGGTCGATTCGACCGTGATCGTCACGCCCTCCAGCCGGACCACGTCGCCCGGCCTTGGGACGCCGCCGATCCGGTGGAAGACGAGACCGCCGATCGTGTCGTACTCCTCGCGGTCCTCCAGGAGGTCGTCGAGGTCGAGGTCGTCCCACGCGTCGCCGATGTCGTCCACCGACGCCCGGCCGTCGAAGCGGACGCGGTCGTCATCGAGGCGGACGACCATCTCCTCCTCCTCGTCGTACTCGTCCTGGATCTCGCCCACGATCTCCTCGAGGAGGTCCTCGATCGTGACCAGGCCGGCCGTGCCGCCGTACTCGTCGAGGACGATCGCGATGTGGACCTTGCGCCGCTGGAACTCGTGCAGGAGATCGTCGATGGTGAGCGACTCGGGGACGAGGACCGGCGCGCGCAGGAGCGCGCGCACGCTGGGCCGCTCGCCCGAGGCGGCCTTCAGGAAGGGCAGGAGGTCCTTGGCATAGAGGATCCCCAGGACCTGGTCGACGGACCCCTCCCAGACGGGGAGCCGGCTGTGCCCGCCGTCGATGATCCGGTCGACGGCCGTCTCCAGGTCGACGTCCGCCTCCATCCCCACGATGTCGATGCGGGGGACCATGACCTCGTGGACCCGCCGTTCGCCGAGCTCGATGACCGCGTGGATCATCTGCTCCTCCTCGGCCTCGAGCACGCCTTCGTCGCCGCCGCGCTCCACGATGAGGCGCAGCTCCTCGGCGGTGATCTGCGATTTCTTCGTGACGTCGACCCCGAGCGCGCCGGTGATCGCCCGGGTCACCCCGGTGAGGACGCTGATCAGGGGGCCCAGGACGCGGGCGAGGATGTCGATCGGCCCGCCCAGGCTGGTGGCGAACTGCTCGGGGTGGGCCAGGGCCAGGGTCTTCGGCACCAGCTCGGCGAAGACGATCGTGAACAGCGCGAGCAGGACCGTCACCGCGATCAGGGCGATCCCATCGGCGCTGCCGGCGAGCGCCGGGATCTCGCGCAGCAGGCCGGCGAGGGAGTCGACGAGGCTCACCGCCGCGTAGGCGGAGGCGAAGAACCCGATCATGGTCAGGCCGAGCTGCGACACGGCCAGGAAGCGTCCCGGATCGTCGATCAGGCGACGCACCCGCGCCGCCCCCCGCCGCCGCTCCTCCACGAGCTGGTCGACGCGGCTGCGCCGGATCGAGACCAGGGCGATCTCGGCCGCCACGAAGAAGCCCTCGAGCGCCGTGAGCACGGCGATGAACAGCAGGTCGCCGAGGATGCTCATCGGGTCGCGGCGGGCCCGTCCTCGGCTGCCACGTCGGGGGGGGCCGGCGGGCGAGGCTCGCGGATGCGCGCGGGCACCCCGACCGCCAGCTTGCCCGCGGGGACATCCCTCGTGACGACCGCGCCGGCGCCGGTCTTCGCCCCGTCGCCGAGCGCGATCGGGGCCCGCAGCATCGTGTCGACGCCGAGGAAGACGCCCTTGCCGATCTCGGTATGGTGCTTGCGCACCCCGTCGTAGTTGGCGGTGATCGTCCCCGCGCCGACATTCGTCCCCTCGCCGACATGGGCGTCGCCGAGGTAGCTCATGTGGTGCTGCTTCACGCCCGCCTCGAGGCGGCTGTTCTTCACCTCGGCGAAGTTGCCGAGCTCCACGCCGGGGCCGATGGAGCTGCCGGGGCGAAGGTGGCTGAAGGGGCCGATCGTCGTCCCGCTCTCGACGGTGGACCGCTCCAGGATGCTGGCCCAGACGCGGCAGCCGGGGCCGACGACGCTGTCGATCAGCTGGCTGCCGGCGCCGATGACCGTCCCCTCCCCGACCCGGGTCCGGCCGCGCAGGATCACGTTCGGCCCCAGGGTGACATCCCGGGCCAGCTCCACCTCCGCGTCGACATGGGCCGTGGCGGGGTCGTCCATGGTCACCCCCGCGCGCATCCAGGCCGCGTTGATCCGCTCGCGGAGCCGCGTCGTGGCCTCGGCGAGCTCGACGCGATCGTTGATCCCGTCGAGCGTCCCATCGTCTTCGGCCTCGAGGGCCAGCACGGCCCGGCCGTCGGCCCGGGCAAGGTCGACGAGCTGGGTCAGGTAGATCTCGCCCGTGGTCGGCGACGGCGTGAGCCGCCCGATCGCGCCGCCCAGCCACGCCCGGTCGAACGCATAGAGCCCGGCGTTGACCTCGTCGACGGCCAGCTCGTCGGGCGTCGCGTCCTTCGCCTCCACGATCCGGGCGACCGCCTCCCCATCGGGCGTGCGGATCACCCGTCCCGAGGGAGCCCGGCTCCCACGTCTCGAACGAGACGATCACCATGGCGGCGCCCGGCCTGCCGGCGACGCTCGAGGGCACCCCGGACGAGCACGGCCTCGAGCAGCGGCACGTCGCCGTTGATCACGACGACGTCGTCGACCCCGGCCGGCACTGCCGCCAGCCCGGCACGAAGCGCGTCGCCGGTGCCGTCGGGCCGCTCCTGGAGGGCGAAGACGACGTCAGTCGCGAATGCCGCCTGGATGGCGGCCGTGGCCGGCGAGATCACGACGACCGGGTCGCTCCCCGTGGCGACCCGGGCAGCGTCCACGACGTAGGCGAGCATGGGTCGCCCGCAGAGCGGGATGCAGGAGCTTGGGTGTCGCCGAGACCATGCGGGTGCCGAGCCCACCGGCGAGGATCACGGCGACGGGTTGGCTCATCTCGTGGGGCGACGGGACGGGCGACCCGGGAGCGACCGCGGCTCCGGGTCCGGGCGACGGTCGTCCGGCGTCTGGGCGTCAGGTGTCATGGGCTGGCCGGATCGTATGGGCGAGGCAGGGGGGTGTCAAACGAAGGAGCGCTCGGCGGCTCAGGGACGCCGGGCGATCGCCTCGATCTCGACGCGTCCCCCCTTCGGCAACGCGCCGACGGCGACCGTGGAGCGGGCCGGCGGGGGGTCGGAGACGAAGCGTCCGTAGACGCCGTTGACGGCCGCGAAGTCGGCCACGTCGGCGAGGAAGACGGTCGTCTTCACGACGTCGGCGAACGTGAGGCCGGCCGCGGCGAGGACGTTCCGCAGGTTCGTCAGCGCTCGCTCGGCCTGGGCTTCGACGCCGGGGCCGACGAACTCGCCGGTGGCGGGATCGAGACCGAGCTGGCCCGAGCAGAACAGCAGGTCCCCGATGTCGATGGCCTGGCTGTACGGGCCGATGGCCGCGGGCGCGTCCGGGGTCGTGATCGCGGTGCGGGACATGGACTCCTCCTCCTCTGCGAGTGCTCAGGATGACGCGTGCGAGGCCGGGCCGGGCGACGACTGGGCCGGGGGGCCCACGAGGGCGGCCGCCGTCACGAACGGGGCGCGGTCTCCCGGGAACGAGAGCAGGCCGTCGGCGATGGCGGCCCGCACGATCACGGCGTCACCCACGGCCTCCAGCTTCGATGCGCAGAGGGCCCACAGCGTCGGACCCGAGCCCGACTGGCCCACCGGCCGCTCGAGGAGCCGGGCGAGGGCGCGGCGGGCGGGCGCGAGACGCGGGGACGAGGTCCGCCGTCGCCGGCGCCAGGTCGTTGGCCACCGAGAGGACCCCGGCTCGCTCCAGGAACCGGGCACCGGCAAGGCCTGCTCGCAGCTCCCCGGCGAGGTAGCGCGACGAGGCCAGCGTCGCTGCGCCCTCGGGCCGCACGCCGGCCGCGTAGCGGGCGAAGACCTCGGGCGTCGAGACGGTCACGGACGGGGTGACGAGGACGACGCCGGGAGCCTCGCCCCGCGGAGCGGGCAGCGGCGTCACGCGCTCGCCGCGCCCCTCGACGAGGGCCCAGCCTCCGGCCAGGAAGAAGGGGCAGTCCGAGCCGAGGCTCGCCGCGATCGCGGCCACTGCCTGCGGCGAGAGGACGTCGATCGCCCCCCACGCCTCGAGCGCCCCGTCGAGGGCGGCCGCGGCGTCGGAGGACCCGCCGCCCAGGCCCGCCGCCGGCGGGATCCACTTCTCCAGCCGGGCGGCGAGGGCCGGGAGCGGACGCGCGTCGCCGGCCGCCCGGATCGCGTCGCGGGCGGCACGGATCGCGCGGAGGACCAGGTTCTCCTGCTCGGGGCCGAGGTCGGGAGCCGCGGCGACCCCGGGGCCGGTCACGTGGAGCATGTCGGCCGGCCCGAAGGCGGGGCTCAACGCCAGGCGATCGGCAAGGTCGAGCGGGACCATGACCGAATGGAGCGCATGGAACCCGTCCTCGCGGCGGCCGGTGACGGCGAGGGTGAGGTTCAGCTTGGCGGGCGCGAGCCGCACCACCGGCGACACGCGTCGCAGCGCGTCGCTCACGAGGGTCCCTCCGGGCCCGGGTCGTCCGGCCCCGCGGGTCGCCGGATCAGGCCGGTGCCCGCCCGGCGTTGGCGGGTCCCGCCCGTCGCGACCTGCTCGCTCCGCCCGTCGCCCGCGCCGATCTTCCGGGAGCGGCCCGAGCGCACCCAGCAACGCGATCCACTCCCCCACCCCCAGGGTCTGCGGGCGGCGGTCGCCGGCGATGCCCGCCGATTCGAGGGCGGCGGTGATGGCGGCCGGCTCCAGCGGCAGCTGGCGGGGCAGCACGTTGTGGAGCATCTTGCGGCGCTCGCGGAAGCCGGCCTGGACCAGGCGCCAGAGGTGGTCCTCCATCTCGGGTGGAAGGCGGCCGGCGGCGTCGGGCGGGCGCACGTCGAGGGCGAGGATCGCCGAGTCCACCTCGGGCGCCGGCTCGAACGCCGCCCGTGGGACCCGGCGCACGATGGTGGGCGCGGCGTGGTACTGGACGAAGACCGAGAGGTAGCTCATCTCCCCCGCCGGCGCGGCGATCCGCTCGGCGACCTCGCGCTGGACCATCAGGACGCAGCGCTCCGGGCGCAGGCCGGCCGTCCCGCCGAGCAGCAGGTGCAGCACGGGGCTCGTCACGTGGTAGGGGAGGTTGGCCACCACGTCGTAGGGCGGGTGGACCAGGGCGGACAGGTCCGCGTCGAGGATGTCGCCCTCGACGAGCGTCAGGGTGCTGGCGGCAAGCTCGAGGGCGTACGCGTCGCGCAGGTAGGCCACCATCCCCCGGTCGATCTCGACGGCCGTGACCCGCGCGCCCGCGGCCAGGAGCCCGCCGGTCAGGATGCCGAGACCGGGGCCGATCTCGAGGATGCGCCGATCGAGCCCGGGATCCGCCGCGGCGAGGATGTCCTCGAGGACGTCGACGTCGACGAGGAAGTTCTGGCTGAACCGCCGTTGCGCCCGCAGCCCGCCATCGCGGAGGGTCCGCCGCACGGCCCCGGGATCGAGGCGCAGCGAGCTCCCGGCGTGGCGTCATCCGGCCGGGTCCCTTCCGGCGGCGTCCGCCTCCGCGTCGCGGACGGCGGCATACGCCCGTGCGGCTGCCCCGCGGGTCGGCGGGCGGCGGGTCGTCGGGGTGCCCCGCGGTCGCGCCAGCGGCCATGACGCCCGCACGCCGAGGTCGAGACCGGCGCGCTCGCCGGCGGCCAGTCGCCGGGCCCCGGCGGCGCCGATCATCGCTCCGTTGTCGGTGCAGAGCCCGGGCCGCGGGATCACGAGCTCGAGGCCCAGGCCGGCCGCACCGGCCGCAAGGCGCGCCCGCAGGGCGGCATTCGCGGCCACGCCGCCACCCACGACGATGGCCCGCGCCCCGACCGCGTCGGCGGCCCGCAGGGTCTTGGTCGCGAGCACGTCGACCACGCTCTCCTGGAATGCCGCCGCGAGCGCCCGGACGCGACCTGCCGGCAGGTGCCCACCGGCCTCCGCGGCGCGGCAGCCCGGCATCCTCGAGCTCCGCCGACACCACGCGCCGCAGCGCGGTCTTGAGGCCGGAGAAGCTGAAGTCGTAGGAGTGTCCGAGCCAGGCGCGCGGGAGGGGCGCCGCCCCGCCGGCGGATCGGTCCGCCGCGGCGGCGATCGCCGGACCCCCGGGATAGCCGAGGCCCAGGAGGCGGCCGGCCTTGTCGAAGGCCTCGCCGGCGGCGTCGTCCACCGTCTCGCCGAGCAGGCGGTAGGTGAGGTGGTCGCGCATCTCGACCAGGAAGGTGTGCCCCCCGGAGACGACGAGGGCGACGAGCGGGAACGGCGGCTCCACGGCCTCCGGCGCACCCGGGTCGAGAAGCCAGGCGGCGTAGAGATGACCCTCGAGGTGGTTGACGCCGACGAGGGGCACGTCGAGCGCCCAGGCGACCGCCTTGGCGTAGGACAGGCCCACCAGCAGCGAGCCGACCAGACCCGGCCCGGCGGTCACCGCGACCGCGCCCACGTCGGCAAGGCCCGCGCCGGCCGCCTCGAGGACCTCGTCGAGGGCGGGGTCCAGCCAGCGCAGGTGGGCCCGCGCCGCCAGCTCGGGCACGATCCCGCCGGCGCCGGCATGCAGGGCGACCTGGCTCGCGACGGCCTGGGCGACGATGCGGCGCGGTCCGTCGAGGAGGGCCACGCCCGTCTCGTCGCAGGACGACTCGACGGCGAGCAGAAGCCGGCCGGTCACCCGGGCGCCTCCGGGTCGGGCAGGGCCGCGATCTCCGCGCGCCGCGTCGCGAGGCGGGTGACCATCGCCGGGCTCTCGAACGGCTCCGTCGTCATGATCAGGGCGTCCTCGTGATCGTCGCTGTAATAGCGGGGCCGGATCCCCACCGGGCGGAAGCCGTACTTCTCGTAGAGGCGGCGCGCGCCGAGATTGGACAGGCGAACCTCGAGAGTGGCCTCGCGCGCACCGCGGGCGAGGGCGAGGTCGAGGACCGCGATCAGGAGCCGCTCGCCGATGCGGCGGCGGCGCCACGCCGGCGCGACCGCGAACGTGGTGACGTGGGCCTCGTCGACCATGAGCCAGACGCCGGCGTAGGCGATCACCTCGCCCTCGGCGCGCACGACGAGGTAGTGGGCGAGCCGGTTCGTCTCGAGCTCGTTGCGATAGGCGTAGGAGGGCCACGGCGTGGTGAAGCTCGCCTTCTCGATCGCCTGGACGGCGGCCAGGTCGGCATGGGACATGGGCTCGATGACGACCCTCACCGGCGGGCGGGCGACCATGCCACCTCCCCGGCGGGCGCGTCCACGCCCCGCGGCAGCGTCACGTACTCCGGGACCAGGGTCTCGCGGTCGTCGATCCCCGCCCGGATGCGCGCGGACCCGAGCTGCAGCAGCGCGGCCGGCAGCCCCCGGCGGGCCACCTCGCCGCGGGCGACCGCAGCGGCGGGTGCGCGACCGGCCAGGTCCACGGCAACGAGGACCAGGTCGGCCTCCCCCTCATCCGGCTCGGAGGCGGCGGCCAGCCGGGCGCGGCCCTCGCGCACGAGGTACCTGCCGGCAGGACCCGCCGGCAGCAGGACGGCGACCGGCCCCTCCCACCGGAGGGCCGTCCCGGCCCGGGCGGCCTCCGCCAGCGCGTCCCCCGTCGGGATGCCCGCGAGCGGGGCGCCCGCGACCCGCGCGATCCCCCGGGCGGTGGCGAGGCCGACGCGGAGCCCGGTGAAGCTGCCGGGGCCGGTGCCGGCGACGACACCGGCCAGCGTCCCCGGTCCCGGCCGCCCGACGCCGTGCGCCTCGAGCAGGGCGGCGATGCGGGCGAGGAGCTCCTCGGCGTGGCGATGGCCGACATCCCAGGCGTCGGCGGCGAGGAGCGACCCGTCGAGGGCGCCGAGGGCGACGACGGCCTGGGTCGTCGCCGTGTCGATGGCGAGGATCGGACGGAGGGGCAGGCGGGCACCGCCGGCGGTCACTCGATGCTCTCCAGCAGGCGGGCATGGCGCGCATCCGTCGCCCGGAGGTCGAGCGTGCGCGGGGCGTCCCCGACCCCGTCGATCACGATCTCGAGGCGCCCGGTCGGCAAGGCGGCACCGAGTCGCTCCGCCCACTCGATGACCGTGAGGCCCTCCAGGGCCCGTTCGTCGAGAACGCCTGCGGCGAAGGCGTCCTCGGCGCCGGCGAGGCGGTAGCAGTCGACGTGGAACAGGTGCAGCCGGCCGGGGTGCTCGGCAACGAGGACGAACGTCGGCGAGGTGACCGGCTCCTCCACGTCGAGGCCGCGCGCGATGCCCCGGGCAAGCTCGGTCTTGCCGACGCCGAGCTCGCCCACGAGGGCGATGACGTCGCCCGGCTCGGCCCGCCTCCCGAGCCGCGCCCCGAGGGCGCGGGTGGCCGCCGGCGAGGTGCTCGTGCGCCGGATGGCGGCAGGCGGAGGGGTCACCGCAAGAGCCTACCCGAAGCGAACGCGGGCGAAGGCCAGCGGGTGGCGCTCGCGACGGCCGAGGGCCCGCGGGCGAAGGCCAGCCGGTGGCGCTCGCGCGGGGGTGATTGGGTCTCGCGGGTTCACGCGGGTGCTCGGCAGTCGCGGATTCGACTCGGTCAGGCGAAGCGCTCGAGGTCCCCCAGGGCGACGACGACGACGCGCCCATCGTCGAGGAGCACGCGGGCGGCCTCGCTCACCACCCCGGTCGCCTGGCGCTGCGGTCCGGTCAACGCGAGGAATTGGCCCTCGTGACCGGTCTCGACCCCGCCGCGGAGGCGGACCCAGGCCGGGTCGGGCGTGGCCAGGCCGGACACGGACGCGGGCAGGACGAGCATCGGCGGGCCGCCCACGAGTCCCACCTCGACGCCGTCGAGGGCCGCGAGCACCTCGCGCACCGGCCCCGCGAGCGGCCGCCGGACGAAGCCGTCGAGCACGAGGACCGGGAACGGAGCGAGACGGTGCAGTCCGGCGCGCTGGCGCGCCTCGGACGCCACGACGTCGCGCCGGTCCCGCTCCGCCAGGGCCGGGACGATCGCTCCGGCGATCCCCATCGCCCGGGCCCGCGTCAGCGTCTCCGCGTCCACGCGCCCGGGGAAGACGACGATGGCGCCGGCGTGGGCGACGTCAAGCGGGGTCCTGCCGTCTCCCTCTCCGGGGAGGAGCGCCAGGCGACCATGTCCCGGATCGCCGAGCAGCTCCGATCCGGGGATGCCGATGCCGTCGAGCTGGAGCACGATCTCGACGCCCGGATGGATCGCGACCACGCGCCCGGGCGCGGGCGCGGAGACGAGGTCCGGGTGCGGGCCGGTGGCGATCACCCGGCGACCCGCGTGCTCGAAGAGGAGCTCGCCCGCGGGCGCCGTGCCGTGGCGGCCCGGCTCCGCGGGAATCCAGGCCCCCGGATGGGTGGTCGCGGTTGCCCGCTCGCCTTCGGCATACTCCGCGACCCGCGCATCGCGGACACGCTCGGCGAGGAGATCGCCCGCGACCACGCTCGCCCCGGCGGCGACGATGATGCGGTCCCCCGGCAGCAGCGTCACCCGCACCCGCGGCTGCGGCGCGAACAGCCAGCGGCTGGCGACGAGCGCAGCTCCGCTCACCGGCCGCGGTCCGGCCACAGGGCCAACTCCCAGCTGGCCAGAAGGTCACGACGCTCGTCCGCCCGATCCGGGAGGCGCAGGGGTGTATCGCGGAGGTCCGCGACCAGCCCGGCCAGGCCGCCGGTCGCCCGGATCGCGAAGCGCTTGCCGCGGACGCCGAGATCGACGGGGGCCCGGAACGCGAGCTCGACTGTGGCGGCCTGTCCCGGCGGCAGGTCGACGAGGGCCAGCCGTCCGCCGGCCAGCTCGAGGTCGACCGGTCCCTCGGCCGCCGCCAGGCGGAGACGGCCGACGGAGCGCCCGCCGCGGACGCCGCGCGCGATGGCGAGGGTGCCCAGGGGCACGAGGGCGTCGCCCAGCAGGTCCCGCACCACGCCCTCGCGCTCCCCGGCGTCATCAATCGTCCCGAGGGGCGCGAGCAGGCGCGCCGGATCGAAGGCCACCTGCACGGCCCCCGGGCGACGGATCGCGTCGGCCAGCGCGAGCAGCGCCGCGGGGGCAGGGATCGACGACCAGGCGCCGCCGGCCAGGATCACGAGGTCCGGGGCCGGACCTCCGAGCTCGGCATCCGTCGCCTCCACGAGGCGCTGGAGAGCAGCGCGGAGGGCGGCCGCCCGGAGGAGAGCGCCGTCGCCCCCGAGGTCGGACCATGGAACGAGGCGCAGCTCCGCGAGCCGGTCCCGCAGCCGGGCCCGGTCCACGCCGAAGGTCGCCCACCCCTCGACGCGGTCGAGGGCGGCATCGTCGTCGGCGAGGCCGAGGACGGCGGATGGCGCCTCCGCGGCCGCGACGTGCACCGTCGCGCCGGGGGCGGCACCACCCGGCGCGGCCCGGACGCGGAGGGCGCCGCTCATGCCGATCTCGAGCAGCTCCACCCTCAGGCCCAGGAGGGCGGCCAGCGTCCCCGTCACCGCCACGAGCGCCTGGCGGGCGTCGCCGGGCCCGCCACGACGTGCCGCCAGGATCGCCCGCAGGTCGCCACTCGGGTCGCCGTGGGAACGGGGCACGGCCACGACCTCGGTCCCGAGGGGGAAGGCCGACGTGTGCGCCGCGGCTGCCCCGACGAGGACGATCGGCAACCCGGGACGCCGCTCGGCGATGCCCGAGGCGAGGGCGATCAGCTCCCCGACAAGGTCGCGTTCGTCGGCGCCGGCCGCATCCGAGGTCGCGATGACGAGCGCCGTGACGTCCGGGCGCGTTGCCAGGCGGGTGGCGGCGAGCGGGTCGTGGTCCTGCGCGCTCGCCCCGCTGACGCGCCAGCCCGCGGCCTCGGCATCGGCGGACACCTGGGCAAGGGCCGCCTCGGTCGCGGCCAGGATGACGGCGTGCTGCTGCGGTCCTCCCAGCGCCTCGAGGCGCGGCAGTGCCGCGACGGAGGGTCGGTCCGGCGCCCCGATGTCAAGGCCGAGCCCCGCGGCCAGGTCGGGGTCCGCGTCGCGGACGCGCTCCGCGAGGAGCTCGACGAGCACGTCGGGGTCGGCGGCACTGGAGACGGCCGCCGATGCGAGCAGGCGCCACCGCCCATCGACCCTGCCGACGATGGCGGCGGCGCACGTCGCGGTGCCCCGGTCGACGGTCACGAAGGCGCCGGGAGGCGCATCCGGCGTGGGAGCCGGCGCCGGCCCGGGCTCGTCGGCCGGGGGCGCCGAGCCGATCACGCGTCCCAGCTCAGGTCCTCGTCGAGCTCCTCGAGGCGTTCGATGAGCTGTTCGATCCCGAGCTCATCGGCGAGGATCGCGCGGGCCCGCGCGTCGTCGCCGCCGAAGAGCCGCCGCAGGACCGGATCGAAGAAGAGCATCGCGCTGCCGGGGAGCATCCCGTCGGGCATGCTCGCCTGGAGGAAATGGACGGCCGGGCCGGTCATCCCGTGCAGCAGGATCTCGCGCGCGACCTCCTCGACGAGCTCGGCTCGTTGCTCGGGGGTCGGGAGCGCTGCCGCGCCGGTCATGCGCCGTCGCCGGCGGGCAGGCCTGCCGTCGCCGGGGCGGCCAGGGCCAGGCGAAAGGCCTCGTACGCGGCGGCCCCGCGGAGGGCGAAGGTGACGGCCCGCAGCTGGGGCAGGTCGCGGCAGGTCCGCGCGGACAGCCGCGACCGTGATCCGGGCCGCCTCGTCGAGGGGGAAGCCGCCGACGCCGGTTCCGAGGGCAGGGATCGCCAGCGACTCGACGGCGAGCTCGCGGGCCCGGGACATCGCGCTGTGGACCGCGCTCTCGATGATGTCCGCGCTCGTCCGGCGCGCGTGGTCCAGGGAGACCGCGTGGATCACCCAGCGAGCCGCGAGCGTGCCGCCGCCAGTGACGATCGCGCCGCCCATCTGAACCGGCGCCTGGCGGACCGCCGCGAACTCGATCTCCTCGCCGCCACGACGCTTGATCGCGCCGGCGACACCGGTGGACATCCAGAGCGTGGGGTTCGCGGGGTTCACGATCGCGTCGACCTCGAGGTCGCAGATGTCGCCGTTCCAGAGCTCGAGCTGCGCCATGACCCCCGGACCTCGGTGAGCGTGCGGACGCCGACCGCCACGGCCCGCGCAGTGTACACCCGGGTCATGCGCCGGGACATCGCCGCCACGACCTCCCAGCTGATCGTGGTGCGCTCCTGCGCCAGGGCCGCGGCGCTGATCTCGTCGTCGCCCTGCGCGCCGAGCAGGACGAACTCGTCGGCGGTGGTCACCGGCCCGCCCGGGACGTCGGTCACGTCGGCCATCACGGCGTCCATCGCGACGTTCCCCACGAGCGGCACCCTGCGGCCGCGCACGAGCGCTGTCGCCCGGTTCGAGACGATGCGGGGCCAGCCGTCCGCGTAGCCGAGCGGCAGGGTGGCGATGCGGCTCGGGCGCCGCGTGATGAACGTCGGCCCGTAGCTGATCCCCTCGCCCGCCGGCAGGTTCGTGACCCGGATCGGGCGGGCATGAAGGGAGAGCACCGGCCGCAAGCCGGCCGCGATCGGGGCCGCCGCATGGCCGACCGCCAGCCCATCCGGGACAAGGCCGTAGACCGCGAGCCCGACGCGCAGGCCGTCGAGGAGCTGCGGGCTCCTTGCGGCGAGGCTCTCCGCGGCCAGCAGGCCACCGGACGCCAGCAGGTGCCGGTGCGGCACCTCGATGCCGGCGCCGCGGAGGGCCCGGAGCGCCGTCTCGAAGCGCGCCACCTGGCCCTCGGTCCGGGCGCGGTCGGCCGGCGCCTGGAGGTGCGAGAAGGTGCCGCGGATGACGGCTCCTTCCGTCGCCGCGACGGCCCGCGCGGCGGCCACCGCCTCCGTCGCGGTCAGCCCGTCGCGACCGAGCCCCGTCTCGAGCGCGAGCTCGACGCCGAGGGGCGGCATCTCGCGCCGGGCGCGGCGGCGCGCCCGAGCGTAGGCCGCGAGCGTGGCGGCCAGGAGGCCCGCGTCACCGGAGACGATCTCGATGCCCGCGCGGGCCGCGGCCCCGGCTGCATCCGGCGGGATCGCGAACAGGACGAGCACTGGGCCGGCGATCCCTGCCGCCCGCAGCTCCAACGCTTCGTCGAGCGTGGCGACGCAGAGGCCCCGGGCCCCGGCCCCGAGGACGGTCACGGCCACCGGGATCGCGCCGTGCCCGTAGCCGTCGGCCTTCACGACGACATCGAGCGAGACGTTCGTGGGGAGCGCGCCGCGAATGGCCGCCACGTTGCCCTCGAGCCGGGCCAGGTCGATCTCGAGCCACGCGGTGCGGGGCAACGGGGGGAGACCCGCCGCCGACAGCCGGGCCTCGATCGGGGTCGCGCCCCCCTGGGCGGGTTCCGTCACGTCGGTCCCGCGCCGACCCCTCCCGGGTCTGCCGGGCGGAATCCGACCGCGCCGCCACGGGCGCGCCGCTCGGCCTCGGCCGCGAGGCGCCGGCGGGCGAGCGCGATCTCGAGCGGCAGGTCGCCCGCGAGCAGCCCGGCGTCGCCCACCCGGGCGCGGGCCGCGTCTCCGGCGAGGCCGTGGAGGTGGACGCCGAGGCGGGCCGCCGCGTAGGGGGCGAGGCCCTGGGCGAGCAGCGCCCCGATCGTTCCGGCGAGCACGTCCCCGGTTCCCCCGGTGGCCAGGCCGGGGTTCTCGAATGGCGCGATCGCCGCCGCGCCGTCGGGTGCGGCGATCACCGTGTGGGCGCCCTTCAGGACGACCACGTGGCCCCACGTGGCGGCGGCGTCGAGGGCGGCCTCCTGGCGGGCGTCGTCGTCCTCGTTGAGGTCTCCCTCGGCCCCGGGCGAGATGCCCGACGCCGCCCGCAGGCGGGCGAACTCGCCGGCGTGCGGCGTGAGGACCGACGGTCGCCGCACCCCGTCCCACCAGCCATCCTCGGCCGCGAGCGTGCGCAGGGCCTCCGCGTCGACGACCGCCGGGCAGGCGTCCTCGCCCGCTGCGGGACCGAGCACGCCGCGGACGAGGTCGCCGAGGGCGAGCGACGGTCGCAGGCCCGGGCCGATCACGAGCGCGTCGTGGTCGTGGTCGAGGATGCGGGCCAGCGCCGGCTCCGGGTCGACCTCCTCCACGTCGTCCTCGGCCAGCGGCATCGTCGTCGCCTCGATCACCTTGGCGGCGAAGAGCGGCTGCAGCGACTCCGGCACGGCAAGGGTCACGAGGCCGGCCCCCGCGCGACCGGCCGCCTGGCAGACGAGGAGGGCCGCGCCGGCATAGTCGAGCGAGCCGGCGACGACGAGCACCTTGCCGAACGTGCCCTTGTGCCCGCGGAGGGGCCGGGCCGGCAGGAGCTCGCCCGCGATCCGGTCGTCGAGACGCTCGAGCTCAGGCACCGCCGGGGTCCCGCGCGCCGGCAGCAGGGCGGTCCGCCTCCAGCTCCGCGGCCTCCCCCGCGAGGGCCCGGAGGCGGTCGATCCGCCGCACGAGGCCGGCCTCGCGCTCGTCGAGGCGGACCTCGAGGTCCGGCGGGAAGACGTAGCGCCCCCCGGCGCGGCGCACGCCGAAGGCGATCGCGAGCGCGTACTCGCGCTCGTGGGTGATGCTGACGGCCACCCGCTCGATGCCGAGCTGGTCCGCCCGACCGGCGGCCCGGCCGTGGAGCCGGACGGCGGGCTGCCCCGTGGGCAGGCGCTCGATCTCGATGTCGCGCCAGCCGATGCCCCGCACGCCCAGGCCGAGGACCTTGCTCACCGCCTCCTTGGCGGCCCAGCGCCCGGCAAAGGTCTCGGGGCGGCCCCGGACGTACCGGGCTTCGCGGGGGGTGAGGACGCGGCCGACGAAGCGGTCGCCGAACCGTTCGAGGGCCTCCCGGATCCGCTCGACGCGGACGATGTCGAGACCCAGCTCGGCCGTCCCGGCGGGCGCCGCGGGGGTTGCGTCCACGGGGGCCCTACTCCACCGTCACCGACTTGGCGAGGTTTCGCGGCTGGTCCACATCGGTGCCGCGGGCGACCGCGGTGTGGTAGGCGAACAGCTGGAGCGGGATGATCGCCAGGATCGGGCTGAGCGCCTCCAGCGTGTCCGGGACCCAGAGGACATCGTCGGCGAAGCGCTCGATCTGGGCGTCGCCGTCCGTCGCGACCGCGATGACCCGGGCGTCGCGGGCCCGACCCTCCATGACGTTGCTGATCAGCTTCTCGTAGACCGACGAGCGCGTGGCCACCGCCACCAGCGGGCATTCGGCGTCGAGCAGGCTGATGGGGCCGTGCTTGAGCTCGCCCGCCGCGTAGCCCTCGGCGTGGACGTAGCTGATCTCCTTGAGCTTGAGGGCGCCCTCGAGCGCGGCCGGGTAGCTCGTGCCGCGGCCGACGAACATGAAGCCCCGGCTGTTGACGTAGCGGCGGGCAAGGTCGCGCACGCCCGTGCTCGCGGCCAAGGCGCGCTCGGCGGCGGCGGGGAGATCGCGGAGGGCGCCAACGAGGTCGCGCTCCTCTCCGGCCGGGATGGTGCCGCGGGCCTGGCCGATCGCGGCCGCCAGCATGACCAGGGTCGCCACCTGCGTCGTGAACGTCTTGGAGGCCGCGACGGCGACCTCGGGCCCGGCCTGCAGGAAGAGGACCGCGTCGGCCTCGCGGGTGATCGCCGATCCCATGGTGTTCGTGACGGCGATGATCGGGCAGCCGCGCTCGCGGGCATAGCGGGTGGGGGCGATGGTGTCGGCCGTCTCCCCGGACTGCGTCACCGCGATCACGAGCGTCGACGGATCGAGCGGCGGGGGGCTGTAGCGAAACTCGGAGCCGACCGTCAGGCGTGCCGGCAGCCCGGTCCAGCGCTCGATCAGGGCGGCGCCGACCATCGCCGCGTGCGACGCCGTGCCACAGGCCACGAGCTCCACCCGGGTGATCGCCCGCAGCCTCGCCGCCAGGGGCGCGAGCTCCTCCAGGCGGAGCGACCCGTCGGCCGTCACGCGGCCGGCGATGCACTGGCGCAGCGCCTGCGGCTGCTCGTGGATCTCCTTGAGCATGAAGTGCTCGAACCCGCCCTTCTCGGCGGCCTCGGCGGTCCAGGTGACCTCGCTCACGGCCCGCTGCCGGGGCGTTCCGGCAACGTCGGTGATCGCGATTCCCCACGGACGGAGGTCGACCACGTCGCCCTCCTCGAGGAAGACCACGCGGGTCGTGTGGGCGAGGATGGCGGCGACATCCGAGGCCAGAAACGTCTCGCCATCGCCGAGGCCCACCACGAGGGGGACGTTCATCCGGGCGCCGACGAGGCGGTCGGGCTCGGAGCGGTGCATGATCGCGACCGCGTAGGCGCCCTCGGCCCGGGCCAGGGCGGCGCGCACGGCCGCCGCGAGATCGCCGGCGTAGGCCTCCTCGACGAGGTGGGCGAGGGCCTCGGTGTCTGTCTCCGAGGTCAGGTGGTGGCCCCGCGCCTCGAGGCCGTCCCGCAGCTCGCGGAAGTTCTCGATGATGCCGTTGTGGATGACCGTGATGTCGCCCGTGCAGTCCACGTGGGGATGCGCGTTGAGGTCGTTCGGGCGACCGTGCGTGGCCCAGCGCGTGTGGGCCAGGCCGATGCCGGCCGTCGGGGTGCGGTCCGCGATCGCCGTCGCGAGGTTGGCCAGCTTGCCGGCCCGCTTCTCGACGAACAGGTCGCCCGCCTCCGTCACGAGGGCGATGCCCGCTGAATCGTAGCCCCGGTACTCCAGTCGGCGCAGGCCCTCCATCAGGATCGGGCCTGCCGCGCGAGGTCCCGTGTAGCCGACGATTCCGCACATGCCGTCCGAACACGCCTCCGTCTGCGTCGGGGCGTCCGCGCGGGCGCCGGCCGCTCGCTAGTGTAGGCGCTCGCCGGCGAGCGCAGCCAGCGTGTCCGCCAGCTCGCGTACCAGGCCGGCGTCGGGGCCCTCCACCATCACCCGCAGCGCGGGCTCGGTCCCCGAGGGCCGGACGAGGACACGCCCACCCGGCCCGAGCCGGCGCCGGGCGTCGTCAATGGCCGCCGACAGCACGGGGTCGGCCTCCCACTGCTCCTTGCGCCGGGCGGGGACGGCCCGCTGCTCCTGCGGAAAGAGCGGGATCGCCGCGGCGAGCTCGTCGATCGGCCGGCCCGCCCGACCGAGGATCCCGAGGAGCTCGAGGCCGGTGACGAGGCCGTCGCCCGAGCTGGCGTGCTCGAGGACGATCACGTGGCCACTCTTCTCGCCGCCGAGCCCGGCGCCGGTGACCTGCATGCCCTCGAAGATGTACTTGTCCCCCACGGGGGTGCGCACGACGTGGCCGCCGGCGGCCTGCAGGGCCGCCTCGAGACCCCCGTTGGAGAGGACCGTCACGACGAGGATGCCACCGGGCAGGGCGCCGCGGGCGAGGCGATCAAGGGCGCACAGGCCCAGGACCTGGTCGCCGTCGACCACCCGGCCGCGCCGGTCCACGACCACCAGGCGGTCGGCATCGCCGTCGAGCGCGAAGCCGAGGTCGGCGCCGCGCTCGGTCACCGCGGCAGCCAGCGACGCGGGCGCGGTGGCCCCGCAGCCGGCATTGATGTTCACCCCATCGGGCTCGTTGTGGACGACGTCGACGCGGGCCCCGGTCAGGGCCAGGATCCCGGGGGCCGTCACGCCCCCCGCTCCGTTCGCGCAGTCGAGGACGATGCGGAGGTCGCAGGGCGTGGCCCGGGCGAGCCGGCCCCGGTCCTCGCGATAGCGGTCGACGAGCGCGGGCACGTCGACCACCCGCCCGATGCCCGCGTTTCGCGGGCCGCCGAGCTCCTCCGCCCGCCAGATGAGCTGCTCGAGGGCGTCCTCGGCGGGATCATCGAGCTTGAGCCCGCGTCCATCGAGGACCTTGAGGCCGTTGTCGTCGGCCGGGTTGTGCGAGGCCGAGACCATGATCCCGGCGGCGAACGAGCCGGATCCAGCCAGGAAGGCAAGGGCCGGCGTCGGGAGGATCCCGGCGACCTGGACGTCGGTGCCGAGGCTGGCCGCTCCGGCCGCCAGGGAGGCGACGAGCATGCCGCCGGAGCGGCGCGTGTCCTGGCCGAGCACGATCGAGCCTCCGGCCCCGGCGAGGTCGTGGGCCACGGCCCGCCCGAGGGCGTACGCGAGCGGAGGGCGAAGGTCGACGTTGGCGATGCCGCGGATCCCGTCGGTGCCGAACAGCCGCCCCATCGTCACGGGGTGGGAGTCGGGGTCGGCGGCACGCTGGCGCTCGGCACCGCGGTGGGCAGGGCGCCAGGGGTCGGAACCGGCGTCGCGATCGCGGTGGCGGTCACGCTCACCTCCGGCGGAGATGCCGTGACCAGCGTCACGCCCGCCGGCACCCGCACGGCCACCTTGACCGGCGTCGTGCCCGCGCCGAGGCCGGCCACGTCGAGGCGGGCCGTGATCGTCGCCGGGTCGATGGCGTCGAGCGCTGCCTGGGTTCCGCCGAGGGTCACGAGGACCCGATCGACGGCGGGCCGGTACTGCAGCTCCGGGCTGGCGTTGACCACCTCGACGCCCGCCTCGAAGCTCCGCGAGCCCGAACGAGGACGGACCGTGATCGTCACCCGGACCTGGTCCACGCCGACGGCGACGACGCCCTGGGGCAGGACCAGGCCGACCTCGGTCGCGACGTCGGCGGTGGCCCCGGAGATGTCCACGGGGCGCGTGTCGATGGCGACGAGACCGGCGAGGGCGTCGGCCTCGCCCTCGACCGTGACCAGGGCCGGCTGCACATCGACCGAGGCGATCTCCGAGGTCGCGGCCGGCGTCCCGGTGACGACGGGGTTCACGGGCAGCGTCTTCGTGGAGAGCTGGCTCCCGATCTGGATCGTCACCCGCACCGCGCTCGGCTGGACATCCACGCCGTCCACGACCTCGCCCCGGGCATCGACGGGGAGGAGCCCGACGGTCTCGTTGACGTCGATCCCGCTGGGGTCGATGCGGACCCGTGCCAGCGCCGCGGCAACCTTCCGCACCGCCGAGTCCGGGCCGGATACGGTGACGGGATCCTGGGAGACCACCGGGTCGCGCACGTCCAGCCCGGGCGGGACCGTGCCGAGGTCGACCCGCACGGGCACGTCGTGGGTCGCCAGCGGGTCGAGGCGAACGGCGACCCGTGACGGCGAGTAGTCGATCACCTGGATCGCCGGATCGATGGACCGCACGACGACGGGCACGCTGACCGGCGGTGCGCCGGCGACGGCCGGCAGGCCCGACAGGTCGACGGTGGCCGTGAACGTCGTGGAGGTGACCTGGGGCCGGTCCGTCCCCAGGGCGATGTAGCGAACCTGGGTGACGTCCTCGAGGTCGCCGAGGACGAACGTGCCCTTGGGCTGATTGAGGCTCTCCACGGGGATCCGCCCGTGGAACGTCTCCGCCGACGCCGACACGATGAGCCCGCCATAGAGCAGGGTGGCGAGCAGGATGGCCGCGATCTTGAGGGGCCAGTTATGGAGGACGAAGGCGACGGCCTGGCGCACGGCGCGTCAGCGCCCGGCGCCGGCAGTCGCGCTCGGCACGTCGTCCCGCGGCTCGTCGGCGGCGCCCTCCTGGGCCGGGCGCCCCATGCTCCGAAGGGCGGCCCGGCGAAGGCCACCCGGTCGCGCCCCGGGGCGTCCGATGCGGTCACGGATCGCGTCTCCGCGGCGCTCGGGATGGAGGAGCGCCGCCAGCGCCCGGGCGAGCTGGGCCTCGTCGAGGTTGCGCCGGATGCGCGCCCGCTCGACGAGGCTCGCCTGGCCGGTCTCCTCGGAGACCACGACGACGACCGCATCCGTCTGCTCGGTGATGCCAAGGGCAGCCCGGTGGCGCGTCCCGTAGCGCTCCGCCTGGAGGGTGGTCTCGGCCAGCGGCAGCAGGGCCCCGGCGGCCACGATCGACTCGCCGCGCACGATCACGGCGCCATCGTGGAGGGCCCCGCGGGGCACGAACAACGCCTCCAGGAGGTCGACCGTCAGGTCGCCGTGGATCATCACGCCCGTCTCGGCGATCTCCTCGAGCCCGGTGTCGCGCTCGATGACCACGAGGGCGCCGGTTCGCGTCGCGGCCAGGCGCGTCGCGGCCCGGGCGACCGTCCCGGCGACGCGGTCGGCGGCCCGCTGGTCGGCGGGCGTCATCAGCCAGGCGAAGGACCCGACCCGCCCAAGGCGCTCGAGGCCGCGCCGCAGCTCGGGCTGGAAGACGACGACGAGGGCGAACAGGCCGACGACGGCGCCGGCCTGCAGCAGCTGGGTGAACAGGCGCAGGCCCGCAGCCTGGGCCAGCCCGTAGATGACGAGGATCACGCTGACGCCGATGACCAGCCGGACCGCACGGGTGCCGCGGATCAGGCTGAAGACCCAATAGATGACCACGGCGGTCAGCCCGATGTCGATGAGGGTGGTCAGCCGGATCTGGCCGGCGATCGACTCGAGGAGCTCCGACATCGTCCCGGGAGTGTAGCACCGGCCTCCCGCCTCCCCCCCGGTGGTCGGCCGTGGCGCCCAGCCTCAGGTCGGGAGCGGGGGCGCGTCGGGAAGGCGGGCCGCCGCCGCCCGCACGCTCGCGGCGAGGACGACGTCCCCGTCGAGCTCGACGAGGCGGAGCAGGTTGCGGTAGGTCTCGGCGGCCTGCGCCACCCAGCCCCGATCGACCGCGAGGTCGGCGAGGAAAAGGTGCAGCTCCACGTCGGCGGGCCGGGCCCCGATGCCCTCGAGGCAGGCGTCGCTGGCGGCGGCGACGTGGCCGAGGGCGCGATATGCCCGGGCAGCCGCGAGCGCCGCGGCGGCGGCGGTCTCGACGTCGCCCCGGGCGACGGCCATCTCGAGAGCCTCGACGAGCGCCTCGGGCCGGGGCAAGGCGCTGATCATCGCGGCCGCGGCGGCAGCCCCGCCGACGTCGCCGGACCCGGAGGCGTCGACCGCGGCAGCACCATCGTCCGCTGCTACGCGCTCGTCGAGCGCGGCCGCCCCGGCGGCAACCGCATCGCCGGACGCCTCGCGGACGCGCGCCACGAGGCTCGCATGACGCTCGCGACGCGCGTCGGACGGCTCGATTGCCAGCGCCCGCCGAGCCGCCTCGGCCGCTTCGGGGAGCCGTCCGCCCTCGGCCCGCAGGTCCGCCAGCTCGTCATAGGCCCGGGCCGCCTCACCGGTACGGCGCAGGACGACGAGCGCCTGGGCCCGGCCGAGGATCGAGGGATCGTCGTCGGGCACGAGGGCCAGGGCCGCGTCGTACGCGTCGAGCGCCGCCTCCGGCTCACCGAGGCGGAGCCGCACCATGCCGAGGGAGGTGCGCGGCACCGCCCGGTCGGGGGCGATGGCAATCGCCTCGCCGTAGGCCGCCGCGGCGGCCTCGAGCCTCCCCCGGACGACCGCGACGTGGCCGGCGCGGAGGGCCTCCTTGTACCGCTCGAAGAGGGTCTCGGTCATGGTGGCCGGCTCCCGACACGAAGCGGGCGCCCCCTCGGGGCGCCCGGCTGGTCAGCGCTTGGTGTACTGGGGCGCCTTGCGGGCCCGCTTGAGGCCGTACTTCTTGCGTTCCTTCATCCGCGGATCGCGGGTCAGGAGCCCGGCCTGGCGGAGCGGCAGGCGGTAGCCCTCCGGATCGACGCTGAGGAGGGCCCGGGCGATGCCGTGGCGGATGGCCCCGGCCTGGCCGGTCACTCCGCCGCCCTCCACCTTGATCAACGCGTTGTAGCGGCCTTCCGTGCCCGTCACCCGGAACGGCATGCGGAGCTCGCTCTCGGCGACCGCGTTGCCGAAGTGCTGCTCGAGCGAGCGACCGTTGACGACGATCTCGCCCTCCCCGGCCATGAGACGCACGCGGGCGACCGACGTCTTGCGACGCCCGGTGCCCTGGAAGTAGGCAGGTGTGATCATCGGGGCATGCTCCTCGTCAGGCCAGCGGCTCGGGCTGCTGGGCCTGGTGGGGATGATCCGGGCCAGCGTAGATCTTGAGCTTGCGGAGCTGTTTCGCGCCGAGCCGATTGTGGGGCAGCATCCCCTTGACCGCGCGCCGAAGGACCTCCTCCGGACGACGCTCGAGGAGGTGACCGAGCGTCTCCTCCTTGAAGCCCTGCGGGTACCCGCTATGGCGGGCGTACACCTTGGAGGTCAGCTTGTCCCGCGAGACGGCGACCTTGCGGGCGTTGAGCACGATCACGTGGTCGCCGGAGTCGAGGTTCGGCGTGTAGGTGGGCTTGTTCTTGCCCTCGAGGACGCGGGCGATCCGCGACGCCAGGCGGCCGAGCGTCTCGTCCGTCGCGTCGACGACGTACCAGCGTCGCTCGATCTCCGCCTCGCGGAGCGTGTACGTCTTCGTGATCATCTGTCTCCGTTCATCTCCCCGACGGACCGCCCGAGGACGACCCGCCGCAGGCAGAGCCCCTTCGCCGGGGCAACCGCCCCGTTGAAGGCGGGTGTCCGCGACGCGAGCGCCTCGGCCACCGCCGACTCCTCGACCTCGCCGCGTCCCACCAGGAGGAGCGCCGCGGCGATCCGCCGGACCATGTGGCGGAGGAAGGCGTCGCCCCTGACGTCGATCGTCACGAGCGGGCCGTCCCTCCGGACCCGGACCCGATGGAGGGTCCGGACCGGCTGCCGGTCCGCCGCCGCGAAGGCCGAGAAGTCGTGCCGGCCCTCCAGGACCGACCCGACCCGGGCCATCGCCGCGGTGTCGAGCGGGACCCGCACCCCGAGCGCGAAGCGCTCGCGGAGCGGGCTGCGCGGCCCGTTCCAGACGGTGTAGCGGTACTCCCGATACCGCGCCGCGTAGCGTGGGCGGAACCCGGCCGGCACGCGCCGCAGTTCCCGGACCGCGACGTCTCCCGGCAGCAGCGCATCGAGCGCCCTGCCGAGCTCGGCCACGGAGAGCCGACCGCGGTAGGTGAAGGCGATCACCTGGCCTGCCGCGTGGACACCCGTGTCGGTCCGCCCCGCCGCGTCCACCCGCACCCGGCTTCCGCCGGTGAGCGAGGAGAGCGCGGTCTCGAGCTCTCCCTGGACCGTCCGGGTGCCCGGCTGGGCCTGGAACCCGGTGAAGTCCGTTCCGTCGTATTCAACCCGGGCGCGATACCGCACGGGGGCACCCTCTCGGGCGCCTTTTGCGTCGCCGTTGCGCCGGCGCATCGCTGCGTTGGCACGTCCGCTCGCTCGCTCACGCACGACGAGTGCGCTCGCTCACGTGCTCCGCGCCGCCTTGCGCTGCCTTCGGCGGAGCGGCGACTCCCTGGTTGTCCCGGTCAGACGAGCTCGATCTGGACGATCGGGGCTGCGTCGCCGGCTCGCTGGCCGACGTGCACCAGCCGGGTGTACCCGGAGGTTCGGTCGGCGTACTTGGGGGCGATCTCGTCGAAGAGCTTCCGGATGACGAGGGGCTCGTCGGGCAGCTCGGCGATGACCGTGCGCCTGGCGGAGAGGTCGCCCCGCTTGGCAAGGGTGATCATCCGCTCGACCTGGGGGCGGATCTCCTTGGCCTTCGCCTCGGTCGTCTTGACCTTCTCGTAGCGGAAGACCGCCACGATCAGGTTCGCGTACAGGGACATGCGGGGGCCGTGCATGCGCCCCAGCTTGCGGCCGTCGATCCGGTGGGCCATCGATCCGGGCTCCTAGGTCTCGAACGGCGCGTCGCCGTCGTCCAGGGGCTCGTCGTCGGCCTCGTCGCCTTCCTCGTCGAGCCCCTCGAGGTCGGTCGGCTCGCTCTCGGGCACGAGGAAGCCCCGCATGCGGAGGCGCTCCTTCATCTCGTCGAGGGACTTCTTGCCGAAGTTGCGCATCCGCAGGAGCTCGTCGTCGGAGAGCTGCAGGAGCTGGCCCACCTTGACGATGTTGTTTCGCTTGAGCGAGTTGTAGGCCCGCATCGGGAGATCGAGCTCCTCGATGGGCATCTCCAGCATGTTCGCCGGGATCTGCGGGGCGCCCGAGGCGGCGGCCACCGGGGCGACGGCCGCGCCGACGTTGGCGAAGAGGGAGAACTGGCGGACGAGGATCTCGGCAGCCTTGCCGAGCGCCTCCTCGGGGCCGATCGTGCCGTCGGTCTCGATCTCGAGCGTCAGCTTGTCGTAGTTCGTCATCTGGCCGACGCGCGTGTTCTCGACGTGGAAGTTGACCTTCCGGACGGGGGTGAAGATGGCGTCGACGGGGATGACCCCGATCGGGAGCCCCTCGGGCCGCTCGGCCGCGAGGTAGCCGACGCCGCGCTCGATGGTGAGGTCCATCTCGACCTGGACGTCGTCGGCGTCCAGGGTCATGAGGACCTGGTCGGGGTTCACGATCTCGACGTCGGCCGACTCGAGGATGTCGGCCGCCGTGACCGCCCCGGCCCCCGACTTGATCAGCTTGAGCTGCACGGGGTGGGCGGCGAAGCTGCGGAGGCGGAGCTTCTTGACGTTGAGGACGATCTGGGTGACGTCCTCCTTCACACCCGCGATCGTCGTGAACTCGTGGTACACGTCGCGGATCTGGATGGAGGTGACGGCGGCGCCCTCGAGCGAGGAGAGGAGCACGCGCCGCAGCGCGTTGCCGAGGGTCGTCCCGTAGCCGGCCGGGAGGGGGCCGGCCTCGTACTTGGCGTACGAGCCCAGCTCCGCGACGGGCTCGATCTGGGTCGTGGTCTCGAGTTCGATCATGTGGCGGGGCTACCTCGAGTAATACTCGACCACGAGCTGCTCGTTGAGCTCGAGCGGCATCTGGTCGCGGCGCGGCGCGGCGGCGATCGTCCCGGTGAGGGTCGCCGCATCGATGGTCAGCCACTCCGGCACAGAGACGGAGCGGAGGGACTCCTTGGCCAGCTTGAACGGCTCCCGCTCGCGCCGCGACTCGCGGACCGCGATCAGGTCGCCCGGCTTCACCTGGTAGGAGGGGACGTTCGTGGGGCGGCCGTTGACGGCGAAGTGGCCGTGGCAGACGAGCTGCCGGGCCTGGTCGCGCGAAGAGGCGATGCCGAGCCGGAAGACCACGTTGTCGAGGCGCAGCTCGAGGAGCCGGAGGAGGTTCTCCCCGGTGACGCCGGGGCGGGACTCCGCCACGTCGAAGTACGTGCGGAACTGGCGCTCCAGCACCCGGTAGATCCGGCGAACCTTCTGCTTCTCGCGCAGCTGGAGGCCGTAGTCGCCGACCTTGCGGCGACGAACGCCGTGCTGGCCGGGAGGCGACGGGCGGCGCTCGAAGGCGCACTTCTTCGTGTAGCAGCGCGAGCCCTTCAGGAAGAGCTTGGCGCCCTCGCGCCGGCACAGCCGGCAGACGGGATCGGTGTATCGAGCCATGGGGCGGAAGCTCCGGTCAGACCCGGCGCCGCTTGGGAGGGCGGCAGCCGTTGTGCGGGATCGGGGTGACGTCGGTGATGGCGGTGACCTCGAGGCCTGCGGCCTGGAGCGAACGGATCGCCTGTTCGCGACCGGCTCCCGGACCCTTCACGTAGACCTCGACCTGGCGCATCCCGTGCTCCATCGCCTTCTTGGCGGCGGAGTCGGCGGACAGCGCGGCGGCGTACGGCGTGCTCTTGCGGGAGCCCTTGAATCCGACGACCCCGGCCGATCCCCAGCTGACCACGTTCCCGGTCGGGTCCGTGATCGTGACGATCGTGTTGTTGAAGGTCGCCTGGATGTGCACGTGCCCCTGGGGCACGTTCTTCCGCTCCCGGCGGCGCTGCTTGGGAGCGCGCTTGCGATCGGCCATACGTCCGGCTCGTCCCTCTTACTTCTTGCGCCGGGCGCCGACGGTCCGCTTCGGACCGCGTCGTTGGCGAGCGTTGGTCTTCGTCCGCTGGCCGCGGACCGGCAGGTTCCGCCGGTGGCGGAGGCCCCGGTACGAGCCGATCTCGATGAGACGCTTGATGTTGAGCGCGACCTCGCGGCGGAGGTCGCCCTCCACCTTGTGGCGGCGGTCGATCACCTCCCGCAGGCGGGCGACCTGGTCCTCGGTGAGATCCCGGACCCGGGTGTCGGGGTTGATGTTGGTCTGCTGGAGGATCTTCTGGCTCGTGGGGAGCCCGATCCCGTAGACGTAGGTGAGGGCCACCTCGACGCGCTTCTCGCGCGGGATGTCAACGCCCGCGATCCGTGCCATTCGACTAGCCCTGCCGCTGCTTGTGCTTGGGGTTGGCGCAGATGACCATGACGGTCCCGTGGCGGCGGATCACTTTGCAGTTGTCGCAGCGGGCCTTCACGGAGGCTCGGACTTTCAACGGGATCCTCTTCCCTTCAGCCTGGCTGCCGGCTACTTGAGCCGGTACGTGATTCGACCCCGCGTGAGGTCGTACGGGGAGAGCTCGACGCGGACCCGGTCGCCCGGCAGGATGCGGATGAAGTTCATCCGCAGCTTTCCGCTGATATGGGCCAGGACGCGGTGGCCATTCTCGAGCTCGACGGCGAACATCGTGTTCGGAAGCGGCTCGATGACGGTCCCTTCGACCTCGATGGCGTCCTTCTTGCCCACGGGCTCCCTTATGCCTTCGTCACATGATCATGCGCCGGCCGGAGCCGGGCGCACGAACGCGTAGCGTATCAACTTCCTCCCGATCCGGCAAGCAGCGGGGCATGTCGCTCACAGCCGGGTGAGGATCTCCGGTCCCCGATCGGTGACGGCGACGGAGTCCTCCCAGTGGGCCGCGATCGAGCCGTCGACGGTGACCACGGTCCAGCCGTCGGAGAGGGTCTCGACGTCGGCCGCCCCGAGCGTGAACATCGGCTCGATCGCCAGGCAGATGCCGGGCGCGAGCTCGATCCCGCGCGCCTTCGTCCGGTAGTTCGGGACCTGGGGCTCCTCGTGCATCGCGGTGCCGATGCCATGTCCCACGTACGGCCGGACCACCCCGTAGCCCCGTGGCAGGGCGACATCCTCCACGGCCGCCGAGATGTCCCAGACGCGGTTGCCTGACCGCGCCGCGGCGATGCCCGCCTCGAGGGCCAGCCGCGTCGTCTCCACGAGGTCGGCAATGTCCTCGGGCGCGTCGCCGACGACGAAGCTCCGGGCGGCGTCGCCGTGGTAGCCGTCGACGATGGCCCCGGCGTCGATCGACACCACCTGGCCCGTGCGGATGACGCGCTCACCGGGGATGCCATGCACCACCTCGCGGTCGATGGAGATGCACAGCGAGGACGGATAGCCGTAGTAGCCCTTGAAGGACGGCGTCGCCCCGGAGCGGCGGATGTGCGCCTCGGCCAGGGCGTCGAGGTGGGCCGTCGAGACGCCGGGCCGCAGCTCCTCTTCGACGAGGGCCAGGACCTCGGCCACGACGCGACCGGCCCGGCGCATCGTCGCGATCTCGGCGGACGACTTGCGGGTGATCACGGGTGGGTGCGCCAGTAGGGCACCGGCTCGATGCAGTCGAGGAGGTCGTTCGTCACGGCCGCGATGGGGCGGCGCCCGTCGACGGTCTGGAGCAGGTCGGCCCGGCGGTAGTGGTCGACGACCTGCTCGAGGGCGCCGAGCTGCTTCGCCAGCCGCGCCTTGACGACCTCCGGCCGGTCGTCGTCGCGCTGGATGAGGCGCGAACCGCAGATGTCGCAGACGCCGGCCACCCGCGGCGGGTAGGCCGTCTCGTGGTACACGTGGCCGGCGGCCTCGCACAGCCAGCGCCCGGAGAGGCGGGCCAGGAGCTCGTCCGCCGGCACGTCGATGTAGAGCGCGGCGTCGACCGCGGTTCCCCGCTCGGCGAGCGCGCGGTCGAGGGCCTCCGCCTGCGAGCGCGTCCGCGGAAACCCGTCGAGGATCACGCCGCGGGCGGCGTCGGCGGCTCCCAGTCGCTCGAGGAGCATGCCCACGGTGATCTCGTCCGGGACGAGCTCGCCCCGCTCCATGTACTCCCGGGCGGCGAGGCCGAGCGGCGTGCCGTCGCGGACGGCGGCCCGGAAGAGGTCGCCGGTCGCGACCCGGGGAAGGCCCAGGTGCCGGGCCAGGACGTGGGCCTGGGTGCCCTTGCCCGCCCCCGGAGCTCCGAGGAGCACGAGGACCCTCATCGGCCGCCCGCGGGCGCCGGGCTCACCGGATGAAGCCCTCGTAGTTGCGCATCAGGAGCTGCGCCTCGAGCTGCTTCATGGTCTCGACGACCACGCTGACGGCGATGAGCAGGCTCGTGCCGCCCAGCGAGAGCCCCGCGCTTCCGGGGAAGAAGACGGAGATCGCGAACGGCATCACCGCGATGGTGCCGAGGAACAGGGCGCCGGCCACCGTGATCCGGTTCACGACCCGGGCGAGATAGTCCTGGGTCGGCCGTCCCGGACGGATCCCCGGGATGAACCCGCCGTTCTTGCGGAGCTGTTCCGCGGTCTCGTCCGGCTTGAACGTGAAGGCGGTGTAGAAGTAGGTGAATCCGACCGTCAGGAGGAAGTACATGCCCCCGTAGATGACCGGGTTCTGGGGTCCGAACGTGTTGACGAAGAACGTCGCCACGTCCTTGACGATCTCCACGTCCGAGCTGGTGAAGTAGCCCGCGATCTGGCTCGGGAAGAGCAGGATGCTGACGGCGAAGATGATGGGGATCACGCCCGCCTGGTTCACCCGCAGGGGCAGGAACGTGGTCCCGCCCTGGTACATGCGGCGGCCGCGGACGCGACTGGCGTACTGGACGGGGATCCTCCGCTGGCCCTCGGTGATGAAGACGATCACCCCCACGGCGACGATGGCGAAGATCACGAAGACGACGGCCTCGATCCAGTTGGGCGTCTCCAGGAAGGTGAGGATGCCGCTCGGTATCCGCGACACGATGCCGGCGAAGATGATGAAGCTGATCCCGTTCCCGATCCCCTTCTCGGTGATGAGCTCGCCCAGCCACATCAGGAGGACCGAGCCGGCCGTCAGGGTGATGATCTGGGTGAGGGTGGCGATCGAGGACAGGCTGAAGGGCGTCGACAGGACCCCCTGCGAGTTCAGCAGGGCCAGGAACCCGTAGCTCTGCAGCAGGGCCAGCGGCACGGAGAGGTAGCGGGTGTACTGGTTGATCCGGTTCCGGCCGTACTCGCCCTCGCGCTGGAGCGCCTGGAGGGTGGGGATGACCCCGGTCATCAGCTGCATGATGATCGAGGCGTTGATGTAGGGGTTGACGCCGAGCCCGACCACGGAGAAGCGCGAGAGCCCACCGCCCGAGAACAGGTCGAGGAGCCCGAAGAGGGCGTTGTTGTTGAAGAACGCCGCCAGCTCCTTGGGGTCCGCCCCCGGCACCGGCACGTGGGCCAGCGCCCGGAAGATGACCAGGATGCCGAGGACGAAGAGGATTCGCCGCCGGATGTCCGGGGCGCGGAAGGCGTTGAGGAGGGACTCGAACATCGAGGGAGCCTAGGGCTCGTCGGTCGCGGCGGGCTCCAGGCCCAGCGCTGCCAGCTGGCCCGTCGGGATCTCGAGAAGCTGGACGCTGCCGCCGGCGGCCTCGATCTTGGAACGTGCGCTGGCCGTGAAGGCGTCGGCGATCACGAACAGCGGGTGCGCGACGTCGCCGCCGCCCAGGATCTTGAGGGGCTTGTCGAGGGTCCGCACCAGGCCGGCGACCCGCAGCAGCTCCTGGGTGACCGCGATCGGCGCGCCCTTCTCCCCCTCGGGGAGGCGGCCGGTCTCGGCGGCCGCGCTGATGCGACCGACGTTGACGACCTCGTACTCGACGCGGTTGATGTTGCGGAAGCCGCGCAGCTTCGGGATCCGGATGTGCAGCGGCGTCTGGCCGCCCTCGAACCACGGCGGGATCGCGGAGCCGGCGCGCGACTTCTGGCCCTTCGTGCCCCTGCCCGCGGTCTTGCCCTTGCCGGCCGCGATGCCGCGCCCGACCCGGGTCTTCTTCGTGTGCGCTCCGGCCGGCGGCCGGAGGTCGTGCAGCTTCATCGCTTCTTCTTCTCCGGGGCAGTCTCGGGGAGCTCCTCGACGGTCACGAGGAAGCGGATCTGGCGGACCATGCCCCGGATCGCCGGGTTGTCCGGCACCTCGACCGTGTCGCCGATGCGACGCAGACCGAGGGCCCGGGCGGTGGCGCGGTTCCGCTCGATGTGGCTGATGGTGCTCTTCACCTGGGTGACGCGGAGCCTAGCGGGCATCAGCCACCTCCCCGGTGGGCTGACCGGCCACGGTGACCCGGACCGGGACCCCGCGGCTGGCGCTCAGCTGCTCGGCGGAGCGGAGGTCGCGCAGGGCCTCCATCGTCGCCCGGACGACGTTGACGGGGTTCGTCGAGCCGTGCACCTTGGTCAGGATGTCGCGGATCCCGGCGGCCTCGACGACGGCGCGCACGGAGCCGCCGGCGATGACGCCCGTCCCCTGCGAGGCCGGCTTGAGCATCACCCGGGCGGCCGAGAACTCGGCATTCACCTCGTGCGGGATCGTCGTCCCGATCGTCGGGATCCGGATCAGGTGCTTCTTCGCGTCCTCGACGCCCTTGCGGATCGCCTCGGGGACCTCGCCGGCCTTGCCGAGGCCCGCGCCGACGTGCCCCTGTCCATCGCCAACGACGACGACGGCGCTGAAGCTGAAGCGACGGCCCCCCTTGACGACCTTCGCGACGCGATTGATCTGGACGACCCGCTCCTCGAGCGTCAGCTTCGATGGATCGATCCTGGCCACGGTCGGTCTCCTCCTAGAAGTCGAGACCGGCTTCCCGGGCGGCGTCGGCGAGAGTCTTCACCCGACCGTGGTACCGGAACCCGGCACGGTCGAACACGACCTTCTCGACGCCGGCGGTGCGGGCCCGCTCGGCGACCAGGCGGCCGACGACCTTGGCCTCCTCGACTTTCGTCTGCGTTGAGCCCTTGAACGAGGGCTCGAGCGTGGAGGCTGCGGCAAGCGTGGTGCCTGCCGCGTCGTCGATCACCTGGGCGTAGATGTGGTTGAGGCTGCGGAAGACCGCGAGACGTGGGCGACCGGCGGCGCCCTCCACGCGGAGGCGGATCCGCTCGTGCCGCTTCTGCCGCGCGGCGCCGCGCGAGGCGGCCTTCGTCATGTCGGACGTCCCTTCGTCACTACTTCTTGGCGCCGATCTTCCCGGCCTTGCCGGCCTTTCGACGGATCACTTCGCCGGCGTACCGGACACCCTTGCCCTTGTAGGGCTCCGGCTTCCGGGTGGCGCGGACCTTGGCCGCGATCTGCCCGACGAGCTCCTTGTCGATGCCGACGACGGCCAGCTTGACCGGGGTCTCCACCTCGAAGGAGATGCCCTCGGGGGGCACGATCTCCACCGGGTGGCTGTAGCCGAGGTTGAGCTGGAGCTTCTCGCCGATCTTCTGGGCCCGGTAGCCCACGCCGGCGATCTCGAGCGACTTGCGGTAGCCGGTGGTAACCCCGTCGACCATGTTGGCGACGAGGGTCCGGGTGAGGCCGTGGAGCTGCTTGTGCCCCTTGGCCTCCGATGGGCGGGTGACGACGATCGTCCCGTCCACCGCCTCGACGAGCATCGCCGGCGGGAGCGAGCGGGTCAGGATCCCCTTGGGCCCGGTCACCGTGATGACCGGGCCGTCGAGGCTGACCTCGACGCCGGCCGGGATCGGGATCGGCCGTCGACCGATGCGCGACATCGCCGTCCCCCTACCAGACGTACGCCAGGACTTCCCCGCCGAGCTGCGCCTTGCGCGCCTGCTGGCCGGTCATGATCCCCTGGCTGGTGCTGACGATGACGATCCCGAGGCCACCGAGGACCCGCGGGATATCGGTCTTGCGGGCATAGACGCGGAGGCCGGGCTTGCTGATCCGCTTCAGCCCGGACACGACGGGCGCCTTCCCGTCGACGTACTTGAGGGTGAGCCGCAGGACCTGGGCGGGCCCGACGCGCTCCTCGCTGAAGCCGGAGATGAATCCCTCCTCGACGAGGATGCGGGCGATCTCGCGCTTGACGCGGGACGCCGGGACGACCACCTCGAGGTGCTTCGCGCGCGACGCGTTGCGGATCCGCGTGAGCATGTCGGCGATCGGATCGGACACGTTCATCGGCGGCTCACCAGCTGGACTTGGTCACGCCCGGCAGCTCGCCCACGAGGGCGCGCTCCCGGAAGCAGATTCGACAGAGCGCGAAGCGGCGCATGTACGCCCGCGGCCGCCCGCACAGGGTGCAGCGGTGATACCCCTGGGCCTTGTGCTTCGGGGTCCGCGCGGCCTTCGCGATCAAGGACTTCTTTGCCATCGTCTCCTCCCGCTCAGCCGGCGAAGGGCATGCCGAGGAGCTCCAGCATCCTGCGGGATTCCTCGTCGGTCTTCGCCGTCGTCACGATGCTGATCTCCAGCCCGCGGAGACGGTCGACCTTGTCGTAATCGATCTCGGGGAACGCGAGCTGCTCGCGAAGCCCGAGGCTGTAGTTGCCGCGCCCGTCGAACGACCTGCCGGGGATCCCGCGGAAGTCGCGGATGCGGGGCAGGGCAACGGTGGTCAGGCGCTCCAGGAAATCCCACATCCGCTCGCCGCGGAGGGTGACCTTGGCCCCGATCGTGTTCCCGGTCCGCAGGCGGAACTGGGCGATCGAGCGCTTCGCCTTCGTCGTGATCGGCTTCTGGCCCGTGATGAGGGCGAGGTCGCCGACGGCTGCCTCGACGGCCTTGGCGTTGGTCAGCGCCTCTCCGAGCCCGATGTTGACCACGATCTTGGCGACGCGTGGGACCTGCATCGGGTTCGTGTAGGCGAACTGCTTCTCGAGCGCCGGCACGACCTCGGCCGCGTAGCGCTCCTTCAGCCGGTTGCTCATGCGCTCCTGACCTCCACCGTCTGGCCGCAGCGGCCGCAGGCCCGCACGCGGGCGCCCGTGTCGAGCACCAGGTGGCGAACGCGCGTCGGACGGTCGCAGCGCGGGCAGACGAGCATCACCCGGCCGATCGCGAGCGGCATCGCCTTCTCGATGATCCCGCCCTGCTGCATCTGGGGGACGCGATCGTTCTGGTTCATCCGCGGGCGGGGCTTGGTATGGCGCTTGGAGAGGTTGAGCCCCTCGATGACGACGCGGTACGGCTGCCCCTCGAGCGCCGGGCGCTCGATGCGCTTGACCGGTCCCCGCTTGCCGGCGTCCTTGCCGGCCAGCACGAGCACGGTGTCACCGGTCCGGATCTCCGGCACCTTGGTCACCCGGGTGGCGGCGGGACGGCCCATCTCAGAGCACCTCCGGCGCGAGCGAGACGATCTTCATGTAGTTGCGGTCCCGCAGCTCGCGGGCGACCGGACCGAAGATCCGGGTCCCGCGGGGATTTCCCTGGTTGTTGATGAGGACCGCGGCGTTCTCGTCGAAGCGGATGTAGCTGCCATCCGGCCGGCCGTACTCCTTGGCCGTCCGCACGATCACGGCCCGCACCACGTCGCCCTTCTTGACGGCCGCGTTCGGGATCGCCTGCTTCACGCTGGCGACGATGACATCCCCGACCTCGGCCGTCGTCTTCCGGGAGCGGCCCATGATCCTGATGCACTGGATCACGCGGGCGCCGGTGTTGTCGGCGACGCGCAGCCGCGTCTGCTGCTGGATCACGCCCCGGCCTCCTCGCCGGGATCGGCATGCGCCCTGCCCGGATGGGCCGCGGCGTGGATCGCCTCGGTCGTCGCCCGCTCCTCCGCCACGATCTCGGAGGGCCGGTCCTCCCCGGCGCGGGAGGTGACCTCGACGAGGCGCCAGCGCTTCGTCCGCGAGAGCGGGCGCGACTCCTCGATGAGGACCGTGTCCCCCACCGCTGCCTGGTTCAGCTCGTCGTGGACGGAGAACTTGGTCGTCATCCGCACGACGCGCTTGTAGAGGCGGTGGCGCGTGAGGCGCTCGACCGAGACGACGATCGTCTTGTCCATCTTGTCGCTGACGACGCGTCCGACCTTCGTCTTGCGCTTGCCCTGCACTGGCTCTGCTCCTGCCATCACGATCCTCCTAGGCCGTCTTGCCGAGCTTGCGCTCGTGCTGGACGGTGAGGATCCGGGCGATCGTCCGGCGGGTGCCGGAGACCACGCTGTAGTCCTTCAGCTGCCGCGTGGCGAGCTCGAAGCGGGCCTGCCAGAGGTCCCGCTTGGCGTCGCGCAGCGCCAGCTCCAGCTCGGCGTCCGTGAGGGCGCGAACCTTGTCGATCTCCATCACGCGCCCTCCTCCTCCTTCACGATGAACCGCGTGGCCACCGGGAGCTTGTGGCTGGCGAGGCGCATCGCCTCGACCGCCGACTCCCGGTCGACCCCGGCCATCTCGAAGAGGATCCGTCCCGGGCGGACCACGGCGACCCAGTGGTCGGGGGCTCCCTTGCCGGAGCCCATCCGTGTCTCGGCCGGCTTCTTCGTGGCCGGCTTGTCCGGGAAGATGCGGATCCAGATCTTGCCGCCGCGCTTGACCGAGCGGGTCATGGCGCGCCGTGCGGCCTCGATCTGGCGGCTCGTGATCCAGGCGGGCTCGAGCGAGGCCAGCCCGTACTCGCCGAAGGAGACGGCCGTGCCGCCCTTGGCCATGCCGGACATCCGGCCGCGCATGACCTTGCGGTGCTTGACGCGGCGAGGCATCAGCATGGCGTCAGACCCCCGTGCCGGCGGCCGGCACGACCGCGGTTGCGGCCGCGGGCCGGGCGGCGCGCTGGTCGGGGATGTCGCCCCGGTAGATCCAGACCTTCACCCCGATCGTGCCGTAGGTCGTCCGCGAGAGGACGTACCCGTAGCTGATGTCGGCCCGCAGCGTGCCGAGGGGGATCCGGCCTTCGCGATCCCACTCGCGGCGGGCCATCTCGGAACCGCCGAGGCGGCCCGCGACGGCGATCTTCACGCCCTTCGCCCCCGCCTTCATCGTGCGCTGGATGCCCTGCTTCATCGCCTTCCGGAAGGCGATGCGGCGGGACAGCTGCTGGGCGATGTTCATCGCCACGAGGTAGGCGTCGAGCTCGGGCTGGCGGATCTCCTTGATCTCCAGCTTCACCTTGCGCGGCTTCGTCACGTCGCCGATCAGCTTGCGCAGGATCTCCACGTTGGCGCCGCCCTTGCCGATCACGATGCCGGGCTTGGCGGTGTGGATGGTCACGGTCACGTAGTTGATGCCGCGCTCGATCTCCACGCCGCTGACGCTGGCATTGGCCAGGCGTCGCTCGACGAGGCGGCGGATCGCGAGGTCCTCCTTGAGGAGCGTGGTGTACTCCTTGTCGGCGTACCACTTCGCGGTCCAGGTGCGGGTGATCCCCAGGCGGAAGCCGTAGGGGTGGACCTTGTGTCCCATCTAGGCCTCCCGATCCTCGAGAACGATGGTGATGTGGGTCATCGGCTTGTGGATCGGGAACGCCCGGCCCTGCGCCCGCGGCTTCCAGCGCTTCATCGTCGGCCCCTCGTTGGCAAGGGCCTCCACGATGAAGAGGCTGTCGGCGGGAAGGTTGTGGTTGTTCTCGGCGTTGGCCGTGGCGCTGGCAAGGACGCGGGCGACATCGCGCGCGGCGCCCTGCGGCATGAAGCGCAGGATCGCGGCGGCGTCCTCGGCCCGCCGGCCGCGGATGGCGCGGACGACCAGGTCGGCCTTGCGGGTGGACCCGCGGAGGTATTTCGCAGTGGCGGAAACGCGCACGATCCGGTCCCCTACCTGAGCGAGGCCGAGCGATCGGTCTTCTTCTCGTGCCCGCGGAACGTGCGGGTGGGAGAGAACTCCCCGAAGCGATGACCGACCATGTTCTCGGTGACGAAGACGGGCACGTGCTTGCGCCCGTTGTAGACGGCCACGGTGTGCCCGATGAAGTCGGGGAACACCACGGACGCGCGCGACCAGGTCTTGATGACCTTGCGCTCGTTTCGCTTGTTCATCTCCTGGACGCGGCCGAGGAGCCGCGCCTCGACGAACGGTCCCTTCTTGACCGAACGCGACATGCTCCGGTTCCTCCGTTACGACTTGCGGTGCCGCGAACGGACGATCAGCCGATTCGGCTTCTTGCCCTTCACGGTGCGATAGCCCATCGCGGGCTTGCCCCACGGGGTCTTGGGCGGCATGCCCGTCGGCGACTTGCCCTCGCCGCCTCCATGCGGATGGTCGCGCGGGGTCATCGCGACGCCGCGGGTCTCGGGGCGGAGACCCATGTGGCGGGCCCGGCCGGCCTTGCCCAGGTTCTGGTTCTCGTGGTCCAGGTTGGACACCTGGCCCACGGTGGCCATGCAGCGGAGCGGGACCCGGCGCATCTCGCCCGACGGGAGGCGGAGGGTCGCGTAGTCGCCCTCCTTGGCCAGCAGCTGGGCGCTCCCGCCGGCGGACCGGACGATCTGGCCGCCCTTACCCGGCACCAGCTCGATGTTGTGGATGGTGGTGCCGAGGGGGATGTTCGCGAGCGGCAGGGCGTTGCCGACCCGGGCCTCGGCCCCCGGCCCCGCGACGACGACGTCGCCGACCTTGAGGCCGTGCGGGAGGAGCATGTACCGCTTCTCGCCGTCGCGGTAGAAGAGGAGGCCGATCCGGGCCGAGCGGTTCGGGTCGTACTCGACGGTGGCGATCCGGGCCGGGACCCCGACCTTGTCGCGCTTGAAGTCGATGATCCGGTAGTGGCGCTTCTCGCCCCCGCCGCGGTGGCGGACGGTGAGGCGCCCCTGGTTGTTACGGCCGGAGCCGCGCTTCATCGGCTCGAGGAGCGGCTTGTACGGCTCCCGGGTGGTGATCTCCTCGAAGGTCGAGCGGGTCATGAACCGCCGGCCGGGAGAGGTGGGCTTGTAGCCTCGGAGCGGCATCGCTACACCCCCTCGAAGAATTCGATCTTCTGGCCGGCGCCGAGCGTCACGATCGCCTTGCGCCAGGGCGTGGTCCAGCCGGTGATGCGCCCGCGCTTCGTGCCGCGGCGCTTCTCCTTGGCCTTCGTCGTGAGGACGTTGACCTTGATGACCTGGACCTTGAAGAGCTCCTCGACGGCCTCCTTGACCTGGATCTTGGAGGCGTCGCCGTGGACCTCGAACGTGTACTTGCCGCGGCCGGATTCATCCATCGACTTCTCGCTGATGATCGGCCGGACGATGACGTCGTGGGCGGTCAGCGTCACGCGTACACCTCCTCGAGGCGCGCGAGGGCGGGCTGCTCGATGACCACGGTGTCCGCCTTGAGGACGTCCACGACGTTGAGCGAGTCGGCCAGGAGGACCGCGACGGCCGGCAGGTTGCGGGCCGACAGGTCGAGCCTCTCGTCGCGCGCTGGAGCCACGATCAGCACCCGGCCGCCCGCCTGCAGGTTCCCGAGGACGCCGGCCAGGTCCTTCGTCCGGATCTGCTCGAGAGCGAACGAGTCGAGAACCTTGATGGCCCCGTCATTGAGCTTTGCGGTGAGCGCGCCGCGGAGGGCGAGCCGCTTCATCCGCCGGGGGAGTCGCTGCGCGTAGGATCGCGGGTGGGGTCCGAAGACCACGCCGCCGCCGGCGTAGTGAGGGGCGGTGCGGGAGCCCTGGCGGGCGCGTCCCGTTCCCTTCTGGCGGTAGGGCTTGCGGCCCCCACCGCGGACCTCGCCGCGCGTCTTCGTGTCGTGGGTGCCGAGGTGGCGGCCGGCCAGCTGCGCGGTCACCGCCTGGTGCATCACCGCGACGTTGACCGGGGCCGCGAAGAGCTCGTCGGAGAGCTCCACGGTCCCGATCGCCTCGCCGCTGCGGTCGTAGAGGGTGGTCTCGGGCATCGTCAGGCCTTCTTCACGAGGATGAGCGCGTGGGGCGCTCCGGGCACCGGGCCCTGCACGAGGAGGAGGTTCCGGTCCAGGTCGGCGCGCACGACGCGCATCTTCTTGACGGTGACGCGCTCGTCGCCCATGTGGCCGGCCATCCGGCTGCCCCGATAGACGCGGCCCGGGGTCGTGCCGGGCCCGATCGACCCCGGCTCGCGGTGATGGTCGGAGCCGTGCGTCTTGGGGCCGCGGTGGAAGTTGTGGCGCTTGATGGTGCCGGCGAAGCCCTTGCCCTTCGAGGTGCCGGTGACGTCGATCAGGTCCCCGGCCGCGAACAGGCTGACGTCGAGCGTCTGGCCGACCGCGTAGGCGGCGGGGTCCTCGACCCGGAACTCGCGGATGACGGACACCCGGGGGAGGTCCTTGAGCTGGCCCGCCTCGGGCTTGGTGATCCGGCGCGAGGCCTCGACGCCCAGCTGGATCGCGGCGTAGCCGTCCCGCTCCGGCGTTCGCAGGCGCGTCACCGTGTTCGGCTCGATGGCCACCACGCTGACCGGGATCATCGTCCCGTCGTCGCGGAAGACCTGGGTCATGCCGACCTTGCGGCCGATCAAACCAATGCTCATGAGCGGTTCCCCCTCGCCGCTCAGCCGCGCCCAGGCCAAGGCGGCGGCGAGCATCCGAGCGAGCGCACTCCGAACGTGCGTGAGCGAGGGCGCGCAGGCGCCAACGCAGGCATGGGCCGGATCAGCGTGCGAGGTTTCATCACATCTTGATCTCGATGTCGACGCCCGCGGCCAGCGAGAGTCGCATCAGGGCGTCGACGGTCTTCGCCGACGGGTCGAGGATGTCCACGAGGCGCTTGTGCGTCCGGATCTCGAACTGCTCCCGGCTGTCCTTGTCGATGAAGGGTGATCGCAGGACGGTGAACTTCTCGATCCGGGTCGGGAGCGGCACGGGACCGACGACGTCGGCGCCGGTGCGCTGGGCCGTCTCCACGATCTGGGCCGCCGACTGGTCGAGCAGGCGGTGGTCGTAAGCCTTGAGGCGGATCCGGATCCGCTGCTTTGCCATGTCGTCCCTACTCGGTGATGGCCACGATGGCGCCGGCGCCGACCGTGCGGCCACCCTCGCGGATGGCGAAGCGCTGGCCGACCTCGAGGGCGATCGGGGTGATGAGCTCGACGGTCATGTCGACGTTGTCGCCGGGCATGATCATCTCGGCCCCCTCGGGGAGGCCGATCGCGCCGGTCACGTCGGTCGTGCGCAGGTAGAACTGGGGCCGGTAGCCGTTGTAGAACGGGGTGTGGCGGCCCCCCTCCTCCTTGGTCAGGACGTAGACGCGGGCGGTGAACTTCGTGTGGGGCTTGACCGAGCCGGCCTTGGCCAGGACCTGGCCGCGCTCGATGTCGTCGCGCTCGATGCCCCGCAGGAGGCAGCCGACGTTGTCGCCGGCCTGGCCCTGGTCGAGGAGCTTCTTGAACATCTCGACGCCGGTGACGACGACCTTGCGGGTGGGCCGGATGCCCACGATCTCGACCTCGTCGCCGACCTTGACGATGCCGCGCTCGATGCGCCCGGTGGCCACGGTGCCCCGGCCCTTGATCCCGAAGACGTCCTCGACGGGCATGAGGAAGGGCTTGTCGACCGGGCGCTCGGGGGTCGGGATGTAGGAGTCGACCGCATCCATGAGCTCCTGGATGCAGGCGTAGGCCGGGTCGTCGACGCCGCCGGTGGCCTCGAGGGCCTTGAGGGCGCTGCCGCGGATGACGGGGATGTCGTCGCCCGGGAAGTAGTTCTTGGTGAGCAGCTCGCGGACCTCGAGCTCGACGAGGTCGAGCAGCTCGGGGTCGTCGACCGCGTCGACCTTGTTGAGGAAGACGACCATGTACGGCACCTCGACCTGGCGGGCCAGGAGGATGTGCTCCCGGGTCTGGGGCATGGGGCCGTCGGTCGCGGCCACGACGAGGACCGCGCCGTCCATCTGGGCGGCGCCGGTGATCATGTTCTTGATGTAGTCGGCGTGGCCCGGGCAGTCGACGTGGGCGTAGTGGCGGGCCTCGGTCTGGTACTCGACGTGGGCGATCGCGATCGTGATCCCGCGCTCGCGCTCTTCGGGGGCGTTGTCGATCGAATCGAACGCGCGGAACTCGGCCCCGCCCTTGAGGGCGAGGTACTTCGTGATCGCCGCGGTCAGCGTCGTCTTCCCGTGGTCGATGTGACCGATCGTGCCGATGTTGACGTGCGGCTTGTTCCGCTCGAACTTCTTCTTCGCCATCGTCGTTGTGCTCCCTGGCTCCTCGCCGCGTCCGGGGTCCCGTCAGGGACGTCCGTCGCCGGCCTTCCCGACTCCTAGACCCTGGACTTCTGGACGAGCTCCGCGGCCAGATTGCCGGGGACCTCGGCGTAGTGCGACAGCTCCATCGAATAGCTGGCCCGGCCCTCGGTCATCGACCGCAGGTCGGTGGCGTACCCGAACATCTCGGAGAGAGGCACGAAGGCCCGGACCACCTGCGTGGTGCCGCGCGACTCCATCCCCTCGATATGGCCCCGCCTTCGGTTCAGGTCGCCGATGACGTCGCCCATGAACTGCTCCGGCATGACCACCTCGACCCGCATGAGCGGCTCGAGGATCGTGGGATCGGCCCTCTCCACCGCGTCCTTGACCGCCATGGAGGCAGCGATCTTGAACGCCATCTCGCTCGAGTCGACCTCGTGGTACGACCCGTCGAAGACCGTGGCCCGAACGTCGACCATGGGGTAGCCGGCGTAGATCCCGGTCTCCAGCGCGCCCCGGATGCCGTGGTCGATGGCGCGCATGTACTCCCGCGGGATCACCCCGCCGATCGTCTTGTCGACGAACTCGTTCCCGCTGCCCTTGGGGAGGGGCTCCAGCTTGAGGATCACGTGGCCGTACTGGCCCTTGCCGCCGGTCTGGCGGACAAAGCGACCGTTGCCCTCGGCCGGCCGGCGGATCGTCTCGCGGTACGACACCTGCGGCTTGCCGATGTTGGCCGCGACCTTGAACTCGCGGATCATCCGGTCCACGAGGACGTCGAGGTGGAGCTCGCCCATGCCGGCGATGAGGGTCTCCCCGCTCTCCTCGTCCGTCTTGACGCGGAAGGTCGGGTCCTCCTCGGCGAGCCGCTGGAGGGCCAGGCCCATCTTGTCCTGGTCGACCTTCGTCCGCGGCTCGATCTTGACCTCGATGACCGGCTCCGGGAAGGTCATCGATTCGAGGATCACCGGGTGGTCCGGGTCCGCCAGCGTGTCCCCGGTGTAGGTCTCCTTGAGGCCGACCGCCGCGGCGATGTCGCCGGCGTAGACCTCCTCGATCTCCTCGCGGTGATTCGCGTGCATCTGCAGGATCCGCCCGATGCGCTCCTTGCGGCCCTTCGTGGAGTTGAGGATGTAGGAGCCGGACTTGAGGGTCCCCGAGTAGACGCGGAAGAAGGCGAGCTTGCCGACGAACGGGTCGGCCGCGATCTTGAAGGCGAGGGCGCTGAACGGCTCGCCGTCGTCGACCGTGCGCAGCAGCTCGGCGTGGGTGGTGGGGTGCTCACCGATGACCGGCGGCACGTCGAGCGGCGAGGGCAGGTAGTCGACGACCGCGTCGAGCATCGGCTGGACGCCCTTGTTCTTAAGGGCCGAGCCGGTGAGAACCGGGACGACCCGGTACTGGAGGGTCCCGAGGCGCAGCCCCCGCATCAGCTCCTGCTCGGAGAGCTCCTGGCCCTCGAGGTACTTGTGCATGAGGACGTCGTCCATCTCGGCGACGGCCTCGACGAGCTTCTCGCGGTGCTTCTTCGCCTCGGCCACGAGGTCGTCCGGGATCGGGCCGACGTCGATCTGGGACCCGAGGTCGTCGCGATACAGGATCGCCTGCATGTGAATGAGGTCGATGACCCCGACGAAGGTGTCCTCTGACCCGATCGGGATCTGGACCGGCACGGCGTTCGCGCCGAGACGGTCCTCGATCATCTCCACGCAGCGCCAGAAGTCGGCGCCGGTGCGGTCGAGCTTGTTGATGAAGCAGATCCGCGGGACGCGATAGCGATCCGCCTGGCGCCAGACGGTCTCCGACTGCGGCTCCACCCCGGCGACGCCGTCGAACACGACCACCGCGCCATCGAGGACACGCAGGCTGCGCTCCACTTCCATGGTGAAGTCCACGTGCCCGGGCGTATCGATGATGTTGATGCGATGGTCGTTCCAGAAGCAGGTCGTGGCCGCGGCCGTGATGGTGATCCCCCGCTCCTGCTCCTGGGGCATCCAGTCCATCGTGGCCGCGCCCTCGTGGACCTCGCCGAGCTTGTAGATCTTCTTGGTGTAGAAGAGGATCCGCTCGGTCACGGTCGTCTTGCCCGCGTCGATGTGCGCGATGATCCCGATGTTCCGGGTGCGCGCCAGCGGGTAGAGTCGGGCCACGATCAGGGTCTCCGACCTACCACTTGAAGTGGCTGAAGGCCTTGTTCGCCTCGGCCATCTTGTGGGTGTCCTCGCGACGCTTCACGGCCGCTCCCAGCCCGTTGGAGGCGTCGACGAACTCGGCGGCGAGCTTCTCGCTCATGCTCTTGCCACTGCGCTTGCGGGCCGCCTGGACGAGCCAGCGGACGCCGAGCGAGAGACGGCGGTCGCCGCGGATCTCGACCGGGACCTGGTAGGTGGCACCGCCCACGCGGCGGGGCTTCACCTCGATGATCGGGGTCGCGTTGCGGAGGGCGGCCTCGAGGACCTCGAGGCCGGGGCGCTTCGCCTGCGCCTCGGCCCGCGCGAGGGCCTGGCGCAGGATCCGGTTGGCGAGGTTGCGCTTGCCGTCGTTCATGAGCTTCGCCGAGATCCGGGCGGTCGTCCGGTTGAGCGGCGTCGCCTCGTACTTGGCCTTGCGGGGGATGCTGGCGCGGCGCGGCATGGTCCCTACTTCTTCTGGCCGGGGAGCTGAGCCGTGGCCTTGGCCCCGTACTTCGAGCGACCCTGCTTGCGGTCGCGGACGCCGGCAGTGTCGAGCGTGCCGCGAATGATGTGGTACTTCACCGACGGCAGGTCCTTGACCCGCCCGCCGCGCACGAGCACGACCGAATGCTCCTGGAGGTTATGGCCGATCCCGGGGATGTAGGCCGTGACCTCCATCTGGTTGGAGAGCCGGACGCGGGCGATCTTGCGCAGCGCCGAGTTCGGCTTCTTGGGCGTCATCGTGCGCACCTGCAGGCAGACGCCGCGCTTCTGGGGGGCGCCCGGAATCGGCGTCTGGCGCTGGTCGAGGCTGTTCCAGATCTTGCGCATCGCCGGGGCCTTGACCTTCTCGATCTTCGGCTTCCGGCCATGACGCACCAGCTGGCTGATCGTCGGCACGGAGACGCTGTCCCTTTCTCGGCGTTCTGGTGGTCGACCGCGCCTCACCCGCGGCGGGGCGGCTCGGTCGGTCGAGCCCGGCGCCGGGTGGCGCGGGGCGCACGCGACCACGACCGGCCGGCCGTGGCACGCAAGCGGGGAGTGTACCAGCGGGTCTCGGGGGGTGTCAAAGGACCCCGCGACCCGCGGGCATCGTCAGTCCTTGGGCTCCTCGCCTCCATCATCGGTGTCGAGGTCGGCGGCCGGACCCCCGAGGAGGCCCGCCGTCTCGCTGGAGGTGATGGTCCCGGCATCCGCGAGGAACGGGTTGAACGCGTCGTCGTCGCCCTCGCCCGGGATCTCGTCGTCGCCCTCGCCGGAGGCGTCGGCCGCCGCCAGCAGGGCCGTGAGCCGGGCCGCGTCGTCGGCGCCACCGCCGTCGGCCACGTCCTCGAGGAACGGGTTGTACTCGCTCCCGAACTCCGCCGGCAGCTCGCCGCCGGCCAGGGCCTCGGCGGCCCGGCGCCGCTCCGCCTCGCGGCGGGCGGCGACGTTCGCCGGCGCTCCCGTGCCCGCGGGGATGAGCTTGCCGATGATGACGTTCTCCTTGAGGCCGACCAGGTGGTCCTTGGACCCGTTGATGGCCGCCTCGGTGAGGACGCGGGTGGTCTCCTGGAAGGAGGCCGCGGCGAGGAAGCTGGCCGTGTTCAGCGATGCCTTCGTGACGCCGAGCAGGACGACCTGCGCGGTGGCGGGCTCGCCGCCCTCGGCGAGCACGCGGTCGTTGGCCCCCTCGAAGTCGAGGCGGTCCACGAGCTCGGTCGGGAGCAGGTCCGTGTCGCCGGGCTGGTCGATGCGGACCTTGCGGAGCATCTGCCGGACGATGATCTCGATGTGCTTGTCGTTGATGGTGACGCCCTGGCTCCGGTAGACCTTCTGGACCTCCTTCACCAGGTAGCGCTGGACCGCGTCCTTGCCCCGGGTCTCCAGGTACTCCTGGGGATTGATCGGCCCATCCGTGATCGGGTCGCCGGCCCGGACCTCCTGGCCGTTCTCGACGAGGAGCTTGGCGTTGTGCGGGATCGCGTACTCGCGCTCGACCCGGTCCTCGGCCCGCACGGCGACGAGGTCGCCGTCGCGCACGAGGATGCCCTTCTCCGGGGCGACCACGTCCGACGAGGTGCCGTCCCTGCCCGCGACCCGGGCGAGCACCTGGCTCTTCTCGACGAGATCGCCGGCGGCGGCCAGCACCTCGGCCCCGGCCGGGAGACGGAGCGGGGCGTCGTACGTCTCGACGCTCGTCACCTTGACCTTGGTCCCCGCGTCGGCACGGATGATCTCCACGATCCCGTCGATGTGGCTGATCTCGGCCTTGCCCTTGGGCACCCGAGCCTCGAACAGCTCCTCGACGCGCGGGAGGCCGGCCGTGATGTCGGCCCCGCCGGCCGACGCGACGCCGCCGGTGTGGAAGGTGCGCATCGTGAGCTGGGTGCCCGGCTCGCCGATGGACTGGGCGGCGATGATCCCGACCGCCTCGCCGGTGCCCACGAGGAACCCGGTCGCGAGGTTTCGGCCGTAGCAGAAGCGGCAGACGCCGTTGCGCGACTCGCAGGTCAGCGGCGAGCGGACCAGGACCTCGTGGAGGCCGGAGTCCTCGATCAGGCGGGCCGTCGCCTCGCTGATCTCGTCGCTGCGCTCGCAGAGGATGGTGCCATCGGGAGCCGCGACCGGGGCGGCCACGAAGCGGCCGACGAGGCGCTTGGCGAACGACCCGGCCTCCATCGTGACCTCGTCGGACTCGGCCCGGGTGATCCAGCTCCCCTCCTCCGTGCCGCAATCCTCATCGCGCGTGATCACGTCCTGGGCGACGTCGACGAGACGGCGGGTCAGGTACCCGGAGTCGGCGGTGCGGAGAGCGGTGTCGGCCAGGCCCTTGCGGGCGCCGTGCGTGGAGATGAAGTACTCGAGGACCGTCATCCCTTCGCGGAAGTTGCTCCGCACGGGGACGTCGATGATGCGACCAGAAGGATCGGCCATGAGGCCGCGCATCGCGCCGAGCTGGCCGATGTTGCCCTTGTTGCCGCGCGCTCCCGAGGCGGTCATCATCGCCACCGGGCTGGTCGGGTCGAGGTTGTCCATCATCTTGTCGGAGAGGTCCTTGGACGTCTTCTGCCAGACGTCGACGACCGCTTCGTAGCGCTCGTCCTCGGTGATGAGGCCGCGCTGGAACTGGCCGTCGATCTTCGTGACCTGGTCGTCGGCCGCCCCGAGCATCGCCTGCTTCTCGGGCGGGACCGTGATGTCGGCGACGGCGATCGTCATCCCGCCGCGGGTCGCGTACTCGAATCCCACCCGCTTGACGCCGTCCACGAGGTGGGCCGTCTCGGTGGGCCCGAGGGCGCGATAGCACGTGTCGACGAGCCCGCGCAGGTCGTGCCGCTTGAGCTCCTTGTTGGTGAAGCGCATGCGGTCCGGGAGGACCTGGTTGAAGATGATCCGGCCGACGGTCGTGACGGTGCGCCGCTCGACCAGGTCCTGGGCCTCCTCATCCCAGGCCCGCACCATCGCCTCGACGGGCTCGTGGAGGCTGACGCTGCGGAGCTCGTAGGCGAGGACGGCCTCCTCCTCGTCGGCAAAGATCCGCCGCGGGGCCGCCGTGGCCGGCGCCGGGTCGTTCATCGTCAGGTAGAAGCAGCCGAGGACCATGTCCTGGGTGGGCGCGACAACCGGGCTGCCGTCGGCCGGCGAAAGGAGGTTCGCCGTCGACAGCATCATCGTCCGCGCCTCCTCCTGGGCGGCCGTGGACAGGGGCACGTGGACCGCCATCTGGTCGCCGTCGAAGTCGGCGTTGAAGGCGGTGCAGACCAGGGGGTGGATCTGGATGGCCGACCCCTCGACCAGGACCGGCATGAAGGCCTGGATGCCCAGCCGGTGGAGCGTCGGGGCGCGATTCAGGAGGACGGGGTGGTCGGTGATGACCTCTTCGAGGACATCCCACACGACCGGGACGACGCGCTCGACGAGGCGCTTGGCGCTCTTGATGTTGTGGGCGAGGCCCTTCTCGACGAGCTGTCGCATGACGAAGGGCTTGAACAGCTCCAGGGCCATCTTCTTGGGCAGGCCGCACTGGTGCAGCTTGAGGTCCGGCCCGACGACGATGACCGAGCGGCCCGAGTAGTCGACCCGCTTGCCCAGCAGGTTCTGGCGGAACCGTCCCTGCTTGCCCTTGAGCATGTCGCTCAGTGACTTGAGGCGGTGGTTTCCCGTGCCGGCGATGGCGCGGCCGCGGCGGCCGTTGTCCACGAGCGCATCGCAGGCTTCCTGCAGCATCCGCTTCTCGTTGCGGATGATGATCTCGGGGGCGCCGAGCTCCAGGAGTCGCTTCAGGCGGTTGTTGCGGTTGATGACGCGCCGGTAGAGGTCGTTGAGGTCCGAGGTCGCGAAGCGCCCTCCGTCGAGCTGGACCATCGGCCGCAGCTCCGGCGGGATGACCGGCAGGACGGAGAGGATCATCCATTCCGGGCGGGTGCCGGAGCGGCGGAACGCCTCGATGAGGCGGAGCCGCTTGATCGCCTTCTTGCGGCGCTGGCCGGAGGTGGTGCGGACCTCCACGTGGAGGGTGCGGGCGAGCTCCTCGAGGTCCATCCGGGTGATGATGTCGCGGACCGCCTCCGCGCCCATCCCGGCCCAGAAGACCCGCCCCGTGCGCGCCCCCGACCCGTACTTCTCGTCCAGGTAGCGGAAGTCGGTCTCGGACAGGGTCGTCATCGCCTGCAGGGATTCGATCTCGTCGCGCGTGCGCCGGATCTCGTCCTTGCGACTGTCGGCCTCCAGCTTCCGTCCTTCGCGGAGAGCGTCGATCGCGGCCTCCATCAGGACGCGGAGGTCCTCGACCTTCTGCTCGGTGGCGAGCTGCTCGTCGGCCTCGCGGCGGCGGAAGTCCTCCGTCACCCGCTCCGACTCGGCGAGCACGATCTTCTTCAGCTTTGCCTCGACGGCCCGGCCGCCCTTCTCGCCCGCGGCGAGGACGACCTCGCCGGTCGGCTCGAAGGCGATGGTGTCCGCGGCGACGCCCGACTTGACCTCCGCGAGGAGGGCCTGGGTCGCCTGGGCGGCGGCGCTGATCTCGTCGGTTCGCTCGGTGCGCTGTCGCTCCAGGTCCGCCAGGAGCTCGGTCCGTTCCGTGACGAGCTCGTCCTTGCGGCGGTTGAACGCGGCCCGCTCCTGCTCCTCGGCGTCCTCGGCCTTGGCGTCGCGGCCGCGGCCCTCGGCCTCCTCGTCGAGGGCGAGCAGCGCCCGGCGGCGGGCCTCCTCGTCGACGTGGGTCACGATGAACAGGGCGAAGTAGAGGATGCGCTCCAGGTTCCGGGGGCTGATGTCCAGCAGGATCCCCAGGCGCGAGGGCGTGCCCTTGAAGTACCAGATGTGGCTGACCGGGCTGGCCAGCTGGATGTGGCCCATCCGCTCGCGGCGGACCTTGGCCCGGGTGACCTCGACGCCGCACTTGTCGCAGATGATGCCCTTGTAGCGGATCCGCTTGTACTTGCCGCAGTAGCACTCCCAGTCCTTGGTGGGACCGAAGATGCGCTCGTCGAAGAGGCCGTCCTTCTCCGGCTTGAGCGTGCGGTAGTTGATCGTCTCGGGCTTGGTGACCTCGCCCCACGACCATTCCCGGATCTGCTCGGGCGATGCGAGCGAAATCCGGATGGCGTTGAAGTTGTTGACCTCGAGCATCGTTCTCCTCCGCGCCGCGGCGAGCCTTCAGCGGCGCGATTCGGACCGGGTGCGAGCGGAGCCGGGCCGGCCGAGCACCGACTCCGCGTGATGGGTGCGGGTGGTGGCGGTCAGTCCTCGAACCCGGCGAGGTTGATGCCGCCGAGATCGGGGAGCGGATAGGCCGAGACGTCCTCGATGAAGCGGATCTCCTCGTCGTTCTCGTTGAGGATCTCGACGTTGAGGCCGAGGCTCTGGAGCTCCTTGATGAGCACCTTGAACGACTCCGGGACACCCGGCTGCTGGATCTCCTCGCCCTTGACGATCGCTTCGTACGTCTGGACACGGCCCATGACGTCGTCGGACTTCACCGTCAGGAGCTCCTGGAGGATGTTCGCCGCGCCATACGCTTCCAGCGCCCAGACCTCCATCTCCCCGAAGCGCTGGCCGCCGAACTGGGCCTTCCCGCCGAGCGGCTGCTGGGTGATGAGGCTGTAGGGGCCCGTGGAGCGGGCGTGGATCTTGTCCTCCACCAGGTGGTGGAGCTTCAGCATGTAGATCTCGCCGACGGTGATCCGGCGGTCGAACTCCTCGCCCGTCCGCCCGTCGCGGAGGCTGATCTTGCCGTCGACCGGGAGGTGGCCCTCGTCGGTCCAGTCCACCTTGGCGCTCTCGAGGGCCTCGCGGATCTGGCCCTCGGTCGCCCCGTCGAAGACCGGCGTCGCGGCCTGGTAGCCGAGGACGCTCAGGGCCCAGCCGAGGTGCGTCTCGAGGATCTGGCCGATGTTCATCCGGCTCGGCACGCCGAGCGGGTTGAGGACGATGTCGACGGGCGAGCCGTCGGGCAGGAAGGGCATGTCCTCCTGCGGCAGGATCTTGGCGATGACGCCCTTGTTGCCGTGGCGGCCGGCCATCTTGTCGCCGACCGAGACCTTGCGCTTCTGGGCAACCGACACCCGCACCAGGCGGTTGACGCCGGGCAGGAGCTCGTCGCCGGCCTCGCGGGTGAAGATCTTGACGTCGACGACCTTGCCCCGCTCACCGTGGGGCAGGCGCAGGGAGGAGTCCTTCACCTCGCGGGCCTTCTCGCCGAAGATGGCCCGCAGGAGGCGCTCCTCCGCGGTCAGCTCGGTCTCGCCCTTCGGGGTGATCTTGCCGACCAGGATGTCGCCGGGCTGGACCTCGGCGCCGATGTAGACGATCCCGTCCTCGTCGAGGTCCTTGAGGGATTCCTCGCCGACGTTGGGGATGTCCCGGGTGATCTCCTCCGGGCCGAGCTTGGTGTCGCGCGACTCCAGCTCGTGCTTCTCGATGTGGATGCTCGTGAACAGGTCCTCGCGGACGAGGCGATCGCTGATGACGATCGCGTCCTCGTAGTTGCCGCCCTCCCAGCTCATGAACGCGACCAGGATGTTGCGGCCGAGGGCCAGCTCGCCGCCGTCCGTCGAGGACGAGTCGGCGATGGGATCGCCCGGATCCACCCGCTGGCCGACCTCGACGATCGGGCGCTGGTTGATGCAGGTGCCCTGGTTCGAGCGGACGAACTTCTGCAGCGGGTAGGTCCGCAGGTCGCCGGCGTCCTCGTCGATGAGGATGCGCTCGGCGGTCACCGAGGTGACGACGCCCGCGCCCCGGGCGATGATGACCTGGCCCGAATCCAGCGCCGCCCGGCGCTCCATGCCGGTCCCCACGATCGGGGCTTCGGGCTCGAGGAGCGGCACGGCCTGGCGCTGCATGTTGGAGCCCATCAGGGCCCGGTTCGCATCGTCGTGCTCGAGGAACGGGATCAGCGCCGTCGCGACGGAGACGACCTGCTTGGGGCTCACGTCCATGTACTCGATGCGGTCGGGCGCCACCTCGGGGAACTGGTCCCGGTGGCGGCAGGGGACGCGCTCCGTGACGAAGTGGCCCTGCTCGTCGAGGGCGGCATTCGCCTGGGCGACCCAGTGCTCCTCCTCCTCGTCCGCGGCCAGGTAGACGATCTCGTCGGTGACCACGGGCCGGATCGGCTGGGCCAGCGCCTTCTGCTTCTTCAGCTCCGCGGCGGCGGCCGCGGTGAGGGGCTGGCCCTTCTTCAGCACGACCTCGCCGCCCTTGGCCACGATGTCGCTGCCGGCGATGTAGGCGGTCACGTCCGGGTCGTCCCAGGCGATCGAGCGCTTGACCTTGCGGTACGGCGTCTCGATGAAGCCGTAGTCATTGATCCGCCCATACGTCGCCAGGGATCCGATCAGGCCGATGTTCGGGCCTTCCGGGGTCTCGATCGGACAGATGCGCCCGTAGTGGCTGTGGTGAACGTCACGGACGTCGAAGCCGGCGCGCTCGCGGGAGAGGCCGCCGGGACCCAGCGCGGAGAGGCGCCGCTTCGAGGTCAGCTCCGCCAGCGGGTTCGTCTGGTCCATGAACTGGCTCAGCTGGCTGCCGCCGAAGAACTCCTTCATCGCCGCCACCACCGGGCGGATGTTGATGAGCGCGTTCGGGGTGGCCTTCTCGATCTCCTGGATCGTCATGCGCTCGCGCACGACCCGCTCCATCCGCAGCAGCCCGATCCGGAAGGCGTTCTGGATCAGCTCGCCGTTGGCGCGGATGCGGCGGTTCCCGAGGTGGTCGATGTCGTCCGCCTGGCCGTGCCCGTTGTTGAGGACGATGAGCTGGCCGACGATGGCCGCGATGTCCTCCTTCGTGATCGTCCGGCCGAGCTGGGGGTTGGCGCCGTCCTCGCGGGGCAGCTCGATGCCCATGCGCGCGGCGACCGGATCGAGCTTCTTGTTGAACTTGTAGCGGCCGACGCGGCCGAGGTCGTAGCGCCGGAAGTTGAAGAAGAGGCTCTCCACCAGCTGGCGCGCGTTGTCCCCGGTGGGCGGGTCGCCCGGGCGCAGCTTCTTGTAGACCTCGATGAGGGCCTCGGCCTGGGTGTTCGTGGGGTCCTTGTCGAGCGTCGAGGCGACGTACTGGTGCTCCGGGCTCTCGTCGACCGCGCCGAACAGCGCGGCGATGTCCTCGTTGCGCTCGTAGCCGACGGCCCGCAGGAGGGTGGTGGCCGCGATCTTGCGCTTGCGGTCCACCTTGACCGACAGGAGGTCGCCGCGGGCGGAGGTCTCGAACTCGAGCCAGGCGCCACGATTCGGGATCACCTTCGCCGTGAAGAGGTCGCGACCCGACGCCGGGTCCTCCACCTTGCCGTAGTAGACGCCCGGCGAGCGCACCAGCTGGCTCACCACGACGCGCTCCGCGCCGTTGATGATGAACGTCCCGAGGTCCGTCATCCAGGGGTAGTCGCCCATGTACACGCGCTGCCGCTGGATCTCGCCGGTCTCCTTGATCAGGAGCTCCACCTGGACGTACAGCGGTCGGCTGTAGGTGAGGTCGCGGGTGCGGCATTCGAGCTCGGAGTACTTCGGGTCCCCGAACTCGTAGTCCAGGAACTGCAGCTCCATCACCTTGGCGGTGAAGTCCTTGATCGGGCTGATCTCGTCGAACAGCTCCCGCAGGCCCTTCTCCATGAACCAGGCGAACGAGCGCACCTGGAGCTCGATGAGGTTCGGGATCTCGCGCTTCTCGGAGATCCTGGCGTACGAGCGGCGCCCGGACGCGGGGCGAGACGAATCAGCGACAGGCAGCATGAACCGCTCCTTGGCGGAGGGGGGAAGTCGAGGGACGGCCGAACTCACGGAATTGGTAATTGTATCGCGATCCCCACGACTGTCAAACGCGCCAAAGCCGGGCTGGTGACGAGGGTCACCGCCCGGCAGCCAGGCCGCGACCCGGTCGGGCCCCGAGGGAAGCCCGACCGTGACGACCGGTGATGCGGGTCGCTACTTGATCTCGACCTTGGCGCCCTGCTCCTCGAGCGCGGCCTTGATCTTGTCGGCCTCGTCCCGCGCGATCCCCTCCTTGACGGCCTTCGGATGCGCGTCGACGAGATCCTTCGCCTCCTTGAGGCCAAGCCCGGTCAGCTCGCGGACGACCTTGATCACGGGGATCTTGTTGGGGCCGATCTCGGTGAGCACGGCCGAGAACTCGGTCTGCTCCTCCTCGACGACGGCGGCCGGGGCCGCGGCCGCGGTCGGGGCGGCGGCCGCGACCGGGGCGGCGGCCGTGACGCCGAACTTCTCCTCGAACTTCTTGACGAAGTCGCTGACCTCCACGAGGGTCATCGCGCCGATCGCGTCGAGGATCTGGTCCTGGGTGAGGGTGGCCATCGGGTGTGCTCCTTGGGGGTGGGCCCGGCGAGGCGCGGGCGCAGGTTGATCGTCGGATCGGCGCTATGCGCCGGGCTGGGCCTTCTGCTCCTGGAGCTGCGCCAGGAGCGAGCCCAGGTTGCGGAGGTTGGCGGCGAGGAGGCCGGCCACCTGCGTGGCGGGCGCGCTGAAGGTCCCGGCCAGCCGGGCGAGCAGGACATCGCGCGGGGGCAGGGTGGCGAGCCGCTGGACGCCGTCGGCGTCGAGGGTCCGTCCACCGACGACCGCGCCGGTGACCTTCACGAGCCTGAACGGCCGGACCGCGTCGATCACCGTCTTCGCGACGGCCGCCTCGTCGCCGGAGCCGAAGGCGATGGCCGAGGGGCCCCGGAGGAGCGCGGCGAGGCCGGCGTTGCCCTCCTGCTCGGCGGCGATCCTCATGAGGCGGTTCTTGACGATCCGGTAGGTGACGTTGTTCTTCCGCAGCGCGCGGCGGATCTCGCCGATGTCGCGGACCGTCAGGCCGCGGTACTCGGTGGTGATGAGCGCGCTGCTCCGTGCGAGATCCTCGCGGAGCTCGGCCACGGTGGCGCGCTTCGCCTCGGTCGGCATGCAAGCCTCTCGTGTCGCGCGCACCCGGCGCGCCCGGTGGACCCCCGGGCGGGGTCCCCTGCCAGACGGTGCGTCCTTCGCGTCTCGCAGGGTCCGCTCGCCGCCCCGGGAGGGGCGATCGGTCGTGGTCCTGCCTCGGCGTGCCCGTCGGCGTCCCCGGGTCCGCTTCCGCGAACGCCGGTCCGTTCCGACGAATCGAGCCCCGGCCGTCCCGCGGGACCCGGTCGGGGTCCCGACGGCGCGGCCCGCGGGCGCAGGCTGTCTGCGGCGGTCCGTCTTCGATCTAGGGCGGCGCGCCTGGCGGCGGGCCGCGCTGCGGGATGGTAGCCGATCGCCGCCCGACGCGCCTCGCGCGGGCGCCGAGCTCAGGCGCTGGCCGCGGCGAGGAGGGTGGGCAGGTCCACGCGGACGCCCGGTCCCATCGTGCTCGTGATCGTCACGCTCCGAAGGTACGTGCCCTTGGCCCCGGCGGGCCGGGCCCGGTTGACCGCGTCGAGCAGGACGGCGAGGTTCGCGACCAGGGCGGCCTCCTCGAAGCTGGCCTTTCCGACCGCGACGTGGATGATCGCGCCCTTGTCCACCTTGAACTCGACGCGGCCGGCCTTGACCTCGCCGATCGCGCGTTCGACGTCGAAGGTGACCGTGCCGGCCTTGGGATTCGGCATCAGGCCGCGACGCCCGAGGATCCGGCCGAGCTTGCCGACCATGCCCATCATGTCGGGCGTGGCGACGGCGACGTCGAAGTCGAGCCAGCCGCCCTCGATCTTCTTGACCAGGTCCTCGCCCCCGACTTCGTCGGCGCCCGCGCGGAGCGCCTCCTGGGCCTTCTCGCCCTGGGCGAAGACGGCGACCCGCACCACCTTGCCGGTTCCGTGGGGCAGGACGACGGTCCCGCGGACCATCTGGTCGGCATGGCGGGGATCGACCCCCAGGCGGACGTGGACCTCGACGGAAGGGTCGAAGTTCACGACCGAGGTCTGCTTGACGAGCCCGACCGCCTCGACCGGCGGATACGCCTTCGTGCGATCGACGAGCTTCGCGGCGTCCTGGTATTTCTTGCCGTGCTGTGCCATGTGCGGCTCCTCGCTGGCGGCCGGCGTTCCGGCCTCCCCCGTCTCGTGGGGTCGCCGTCCGGCCGGATGGCCGGAGGAAGAGGGCGCGCGGCTAGCCGGCGACCTCGATGCCCATGCTGCGGGCGGTGCCCTCGACCTGCCGCATGGCGGCCTCGATGTCGTTGGCGTTGAGGTCGGCGAGCTTGACGGTCGCGATCTCCCGCAGCTGGTCGCGGGTGATCGTGCCCGCCGTCTCGCGGCCGCTGGTTGCCGAGCCGTGCTCCACGCCGGCGGCCTTGCGCAGGAGGTCCGCGGCCGGCGGGGTCTTGAGGACGAAGGTGAACGAGCGATCCTCGAAGATCGTGATCTGGGCCGGGATGATCTGGCCGGCCTTGTCGGCGGTGCGCTCGTTGTAGGTCTTGGTGAACTCGATGATGTTGATCCCGTGCGGGCCCAGGGCGGTGCCGACGGGCGGCGCCGGGGTCGCCTTGCCGGCCGGCAGCTGGAGGGTGAGGACGATGCGGATCTTCTTGGCCACGGTGAGAGGGGTTCCTTTCGCTCAGAGCTTCTCGACCTGGAGCAGGTCGAGCTCGACGGGCGTCTCGCGGCCGAAGATGCTCACGAGGACCTTGACCTTGTTGCGCTCGGGATCGACCTCGTCGACCGTGCCGACGAACTCGGCGAACGGCCCATCGGTCACCCGGACGCTCTGGCCCTTGGTGAACGCGACCCGGTACTTCGGCGTCTCCACGCCCATCTGGCGAAGGATCGCCTTGACCTCGCTCTCCTCGAGCGGGATCGGCTCGCTCCTCGCACCGGGCAGGTTGCCGGTGCCGACGAAGCTGGTCACGCCGGGGGTGTTGCGGACGACGTACCACGACTCCGGGTCGTAGATCATCTCGACGAGCACGTAGCCGGGGAACACCTTCTTCTGCACGGTGTGCCGCTGGCCCTGCTTGATCTCGATCTCGTCCTCCATCGGGACGAGGACCTGGAAGATCTTGTCCTCCATGCCCATCGACTCGATGCGGTGCTCGAGGTTGGTCTTGACCTTGTTCTCGTAGCCGGAGTAGGTGTGGATCACGTACCAGCGCTTCTCCGGCGCGCGGACCGTCTCGGTCACCACCGTCTCCTACACCGCGCCGGGGGTCACGAACTGGATGATCAGCGTGAACACCCAGTCGCAGACGGCGATGAAGCCGCCGATGGCGGCGCTCACCACGAAGACGAGCACGGTGAGGTTGCGCACCTGGTCCCGGGTGGGCCAGGCAACCTTCTTGAGCTCGGACCAGGATTCCTGGAGGTAGCGGCGAAGTCGGCGCACGGTTGGACTACTTGCTCTCTAGCTACGTGGAGGAGGAGTGGCAGGGGCGATAGGACTCGAACCTACAACCGCCGGTTTTGGAGACCGGTGCTCTGCCAATTGAGCTACACCCCTGTGGATCTCTGCCTACTTCGCCTCCCGATGCAGCGTGTGGCGACGCTCCCGCGGACAGTACTTCCGAAGCTCGATCCGGTTGGGGTCGTTCCGCTTGTTCTTCCGCGTCGTGTACGTCCGCGACTTGCACTCGGTGCAGGCCAGCTGGACGATCGGACGGTTCTCGGCTGCTTTTGCCATGTCGTCCCTACTCGGTGATGGCCACGATGGCGCCGGCGCCGACCGTGCGGCCACCCTCGCGGATGGCGAAGCGCTGGCCGACCTCGAGGGCGATCGGGGTGATGAGCTCGACGGTCATGTCGACGTTGTCGCCGGGCATGATCATCTCGGCCCCCTCGGGGAGGCCGATCGCGCCGGTCACGTCGGTCGTGCGCAGGTAGAACTGGGGCCGGTAGCCGTTGTAGAACGGGGTGTGGCGGCCCCCCTCCTCCTTGGTCAGGACGTAGACGCGGGCGGTGAACTTCGTGTGGGGCTTGACCGAGCCGGCCTTGGCCAGGACCTGGCCGCGCTCGATGTCGTCGCGCTCGATGCCCCGCAGGAGGCAGCCGACGTTGTCGCCGGCCTGGCCCTGGTCGAGGAGCTTCTTGAACATCTCGACGCCGGTGACGACGACCTTGCGGGTGGGCCGGATGCCCACGATCTCGACCTCGTCGCCGACCTTGACGATGCCGCGCTCGATGCGCCCGGTGGCCACGGTGCCCCGGCCCTTGATCCCGAAGACGTCCTCGACGGGCATGAGGAAGGGCTTGTCGACCGGGCGCTCGGGGGTCGGGATGTAGGAGTCGACCGCATCCATGAGCTCCTGGATGCAGGCGTAGGCCGGGTCGTCGACGCCGCCGGTGGCCTCGAGGGCCTTGAGGGCGCTGCCGCGGATGACGGGGATGTCGTCGCCCGGGAAGTAGTTCTTGGTGAGCAGCTCGCGGACCTCGAGCTCGACGAGGTCGAGCAGCTCGGGGTCGTCGACCGCGTCGACCTTGTTGAGGAAGACGACCATGTACGGCACCTCGACCTGGCGGGCCAGGAGGATGTGCTCCCGGGTCTGGGGCATGGGGCCGTCGGTCGCGGCCACGACGAGGACCGCGCCGTCCATCTGGGCGGCGCCGGTGATCATGTTCTTGATGTAGTCGGCGTGGCCCGGGCAGTCGACGTGGGCGTAGTGGCGGGCCTCGGTCTGGTACTCGACGTGGGCGATCGCGATCGTGATCCCGCGCTCGCGCTCTTCGGGGGCGTTGTCGATCGAATTGAACGCGCGGAACTCGGCCCCGCCCTTGAGGGCGAGGTACTTCGTGATCGCCGCGGTCAGCGTCGTCTTCCCGTGGTCGATGTGACCGATCGTGCCGATGTTGACGTGCGGCTTGTTCCGCTCGAACTTCTTCTTCGCCACGTGCGCGTCTACCTGCTACCTGTGGGGGGCCGACTGGGTGCTGGAGCCCAGAATGGGACTTGAACCCATGACCTCATCCTTACCAAGGATGTGCTCTGCCAACTGAGCTATCTGGGCCCGTGAGTGCGGGTTGGTTGATGGTGGGCAGGAGAGGAATCGAACCTCTACAGTCGTTGACGGCTGATTTACAGTCAGCTGAGCTCACCACCTGCTCAACCTACCCACGGTTGCGATCGCCCGGACGTTGCTGCGGCACCGTGGTGGCGCCCGGACGATGAGCTTGTTCAGTTGGAGCCGACGACGGGACTCGAACCCGGAACCGGCGGTTTACAAAACCGCTGCTCTACCAATTGAGCTACGTCGGCGGGCGCAGGAGAACCCCGCAGTCGTCTCCGAGGCGCAACGGCCATCATATTCGGGCGAGCGGATCACGGTCAAGCGTGCCCGATCGCGTCGGCCGTTCCGCTGCCCTCCCCCGGCGTGCCGGCCGACGGAGCGTCGGGCGCCGGCGCGGCGGCCTCGACGGCGCCCTGCCCTCGCGGGTCATCCCCGGGCCCGGCTCGAGCGCCAGGGTCGCCGCCGGCCCGCTCGGGCAGTCCCCGCTGGGCGGCGGCCTCGAAGACGAGGACGGAGCCGGCGACGGCGGCATTGAGCGACTCGATCCGTCCCCGCATCGGGATCCTGACCAGGACGTCGCAGCGGCGACGGATCGCCGGCGCCAGTCCCCGGCCCTCGCTCCCGATCACCAGGACCAACGGCCCCCGCAGGTCGGCCTCGCGGTACGTGAGGCCGGCGTCGGCATCGGTGCCGACGATCCGCAGCCCCCGGCTGTGGAGGTCGGACAGGGTGCCCGGCAGGTCGTCGACCGCCGCCAGCAGGAGGTGCTCGGTCGCTCCCGCCGAGGCCTTGATGGCGGCCGGGCTGAGCGGAGCCTGGCGACGCGTGGGGAAGACGATCCCGTGCACGCCGGCCGCCTCCGCGCTGCGCAGGAGGGTGCCGACGTTCTGGGGATCCTCGAGTGAATCGAGGGCCAGCACCAGGGCCGGCTCGCCCCGCTCGATGGCCCGGGCAAGGATGTCGGCCATGCCGGCGGCGGCGCGGGCAGCCACCACCAGGGCCACTCCCTGGTGGCCATCGAAGCCGCTGACAGCAGTGAGCGTGCCCCCCTCCACCTCGATGACCGGGATGCGGAGCGTCGTGGCGTGGAGGACGAGGCGCTCCAGCGCGTCGCGGCGGCCCGGCGTGACGAGCAGCCGGCGAGCGATCCGGCCGGCGACAAAGGCTTCCTCCACCGGATGCCGGCCGGCCACGATCTCCTCGCCCTCGGCGAGGTGCGCTTCGGCCGGAAGCGTCGCCGGGGGGGCACCGAACGGGATGGGGCTCGTTGGACGAGGCCCACGGCCGGACTGCCACCCGGGCCGCTCCCAGGGCCGATCGACGGGCACGCGGCGCGGTCCCCCGGGCCCGGGCGGGCGACGCCCTTCCTCCGCGCCGAGCCGCGGTCCCCGGGTCCGGGCGGGCGACGCCCTTCTTCCGCGCCGGGCCAGAGCCGCGGGCCGCGTGGCCCCGGTGGTCCAGCTCGATCGAAGCTGCGGGCGACATCCCAGGGCGGCGGCGGGCGCCTCCCCCGGCGTTCGTGCGGGCCTGATGGCGGGGCGTCGCTCCGGCGTGCCGGATCGCTGCCGGCCGGTCGCGGGCCGGGCCAGGGGCCATGCCGGGTGCTCGTCCGCCATGGCTCGTCGAACCGCGGACCGACGCGGGGGCCGCCGGGGCGCCTGCGACCAGGACCCGCGGCGCGGTCCCCTCCCCCGTGATCCGCGTTGCCGCCGCCCCGCGGCCCGGGGGCCGCGGCATGTCGCCGATCGTCGGCCCGCGGCGCGCCGCCCCCGGGCCAGCCATCCCGGTCCCCCGGGGCGCGGCCGCGCCCCGGCCGGGGCGCCGCAGGTGGGCCCTTGTCGGTGCCTCGCCCGGGTGGCCGGGACCCCTCGTGGTCGCCGCGCCCGGGGGCCCGGTATCCCTCGTGGTGTCGCCCGCCCCGGTCGCGGTCCCCGCCCGGCCCGCCGCGATCTCCCGCCGGCCTGCCCTCGGCCGCCGGACCCGTGCCCGCCCGGCGCGCCCCCCGGACGGGGCCCCGGCGGCCCACCGTCGGGGCGGTCGCCGTCGGGCCGGCGGCGGGGGGATCGCGGCCCGTCAGGCATCGGACGGGACCTCGGCGCGGCGCCAGCGCTGGCCGTCGCGCGTGTCCTCGACGGCGATGCCCCGGGCGGCGAGGTCGTCCCGCAGGCGGTCGGAGGCCGCCCAGTCGCGGGCGGCGCGCGCCGCCGCCCGCTCGTCGAGGAGGGCGGTGAGGTCGACGGGCAGGGCGTCCGTCGGGTCCGGAAGGACGCCGAGCACCCGGTCGAGGTCGCGCAGCGCGGCCAGGGCGCTGGCCGCGCCCGCCGTGGAGAGCGCGCGATCGGCGATCCGCCGGTTAAGGTCCCGGACGAGGTCGAACAGCGCTCCGAGCGCCGGCGAGATGGCCAGGTCGTCGTCGAGGGCCGCTCCGAAGGCCTCGCGGGACGCCGCCAGGACGCTCGGCAGGGACGGGTCGTCGGGTCCGTCCGCGGCATACGCGTCGAGAGCCGCGACGACGGCATCCAGGCGGTCGACCGCGGCGGCAGCGGCGGCGAGCCCCTCGTCGCTGAAGCTCTGCCCGGTCCGGTAGTGCGCCGAGAGGAGAGCGTAGCGCAGGGCCCGCGGCGTGACCCCGGACGCAAGCAGGTCGGTCACCCGGGCGATGTTGCCCTCCGACTTCGCCATCTTGCGACCCCCCATCTGGAGGTGGGCGCAGTGCAGCCACGTCCGTACGAAGGGCTTGCCGCTGGCGGCCTCGGACTGGGCAATCTCGTCCTCGTGGTGGGGGAAGACCAGGTCGACCCCACCCGTGTGGATGTCGAACGAGTCGCCCAGGTAGCGCATCGACATGGCCGAGCACTCGAGATGCCACCCGGGCCGCCCGGGGCCGATGGCCGTGTCCCAGCTCGGCTCGCCCTCCTTCGGCCCCTTCCAGAGGACGAAGTCGCGGGCGTCGTCCTTCGAGTAGTCGTCGGCCGCGACGCGCAGGCCCGCGCGGAGCTGACTCGGGTCGAGGCGCGCCAGCTGCCCGTACGCGGGCCAGCTGGCGATGCGGAAGAAGATCGAGCCGTCGTCGGTCCGATACGCGTGGCCCGCCTCGAGCAGGCGCTCCACGAGAGCGACCATCTCGGGAACGTGCTCGGTGGCCCGCGGCAGGACGTCGGGTCGGGTCATCCGCAGCGTCGCCGCGTCTTCGAGGAACCGGGCGATCCAGCGCTGGGCGAGCTCATCGATCCCGATCCCCTCGGCCGCCGCCCCGGCGATGATCCGATCGTCCACGTCGGTCAGGTTCATGACCCAGGTCACGCGCAGGCCGCGCCAGCGCAGGTGCCGCACGAGGAGGTCGGCGAAGAGGAACGAGCGGAAGTTGCCGACGTGCGCGGGGCCGTACACGGTCGGCCCGCACGAGTAGATGCGCACGTGGCCCGGCTCGAGCGGCTCGAGGGTGATCGCCTGGCCGCGCAGCGTGTCGTGCAGGCGGATCGTCACGCCACGCCCGCGGTGCGCGCGGCCGGGGCGACGAGGACGACGGCGCGCGCGCTGATCCCCCGGCCGGCCCCCTCGAAGCCGACCAGGTTCCCGGTCGAGGCCTTGACGTTCACGCGGTCGACGGGGATCCCGACGAGACTCGAGATCTCGACCGCCATGGACTCGAGCCGCGCCGCCAGGCGTGGACGTGCGCCCACGAGCGTGACGTCGATCGAGACGGCGGCATACCCGGCGGCGGCGACATGGGCCACGCAGGCGGTCAGCAGGTCGCGGCTCGCGATGCCGGCGGGCGTCGACGGTCCGGCCGGGAACACCCGCCCGAGGTCGCCCAGGCCGGCGGCTCCGAGCAGCGCGTCGCAGACCGCGTGCAGGCCGACGTCGCCATCCGAGTGGCCGTGGAGGCGGGGTGCACCCTCGATGAGCAGTCCCCCGAGGGCCAGGGGGCCGCCCGGGCCGAACGCATGGCCGTCGTGGCCGAAGCCGACACGGAGGGCGGAATCCATCGGTTCCGTGGCGCCGCCCGCCACCAGCGCCGCTTCCACGCGGGCGAGGTCGCCGGGCAGCGTCACCTTGAGGTTCTCCGACTCACCGTGGACCGCATGGACGGGGATTCTACAGGCCTCCAGGAGGGCAGCCTCATCGGTCCACGTTGCCCGTGCGCCGGGCGGGTGCAGGGCCCAGGCCCGGGCCAGGATGTCGCGCCGGATCCCCTGCGGGGTCTGGGCGGCGGCGAGCGAGGTCCGATCCACGGTGGCCGCGACCCGGTCGCCTTCGATGCGCTTGAGGGTCTCCGCGACCGGCAGGACCGGGATGGCCGCCCCGTGCGCGACTGTGGCCGCGACCACGCGCTCGACCAGGGCGACCGACACCAGCGGCCGCGCGCCGTCATGCACGAGCACGACGCTGCCCGGGTCACTCTCGCCGAGGGCGCTGACGCCCGCGGCAACCGAATCCTGGCGCCGGGGCCCGCCGGGCACGATCGCCTCAACCTTGCTCGGTCGCCACCATGCGTCGCGGACCGCAGGGACGCCCGATGCCGCCACCACGACCACGATCCGCCGGACCGGGGGAGCGGCGGCGAGGGCGTCCAGCGTCCAGGCCAGCAGCGGGCGGCCCGCGACGGGGGCCCACGTCTTGTCGACCCCGGCCATGCGCGTGCTGCCCCCGGCGGCGACGACGACGGCGTCGACTGCGCTCACTCGCCGCGCGGCTGGGCGAAGATCATGCGTCCGGCGACCGTCTGGAGGACCCGCGTGACCAGCACCCCGATCTCCCGGTCGAGGAGCCTGGCCCCGCCCTCCACCACGATCATGGTCCCGTCGTCGAGGAAGCCGACCCCCTGGCCGGCCTCCTTTCCCTCCTGGATCACCCGGACCCGGAGCTCCTCGCCGGGCAGGACGGCCGGCTTCAGGGCGTTGGCGAGCGAGTTCACGTTCATGACCCGCAGCCCCTGGATCTCGGCGACCCGGTTCAGGTTGAAGTCGTTGGTGAGGATGACGCCGCTGCGGGCCAGGGCCATCGCCACCAGCTTGCCGTCGACTTCCGGGATCTCGGGGAACGCCTCGTCCGTGATCTCGACGGGGATCCGGTCTTCCTTCTGCAGCCGGGCGACGATCTCCAGGCCTCGCCGACCACGGGAGCGGCGCATCGTGTCGGGGCTGTCCGCGATCCGCTGCAGCTCCTCGAGCACGACCCGCGGCACGACGAGCGTGCCCTGCAGGAAGCCGGCCTCGGCGATGTCGGCGATCCGGCCGTCGATGATCGCGCTCGTGTCCACGACGACCTGGGGCTCGCCGCGCCGCGGGCCGGCCGGCTCCTCGCGGCGCCCCTGGAGGATGCCGACCGTCTCGGCGGCGATGATCAGGTCGTGGCGCTTGGCCACCGTGAGCCCGGCCATTCCGAGCCCCAGGGTGATGGACACGCCGAGCGGCAGCCACGTTCCGAGCGGGGGAGGGAACCCCGAGAGCGGAAGGCCGAGCAGGAGGCCCATGAGGAGGCCGATGAGGAGGCCCAGGACCGCGGTCACGAACTCGGCCGTCGAGAGCTCCTGCACCCAGCGGATGAGCCAGGCGGCGGGCACGATCGTGAGGTAGGGCAGGACGGCGAAGCCGACGACGACCCAGGCAACGAGCCAGGCGGCGATCAAGGCGCCGGCGTAGGCGCCCTGTCCGAAGATGCCGGAGCCGCCCGCGACGAACGACAGGCCAACGAGGAGGCCCAGGGCGGCGCCGAAGAGTCGGATCACGCGGGTCACGGGCCGTGAGCCTAGCACCGCGAGGGTGCGGCGTCAGCGCTTCCGTACGGGACGGACGCGCCTCCCGCGCGGGGGCGAGCCCAGCCCGTCAGCCGGCCGGGACGGCCTCGAGCGCCGCCGCCAGGGCCTCGCGGACCGTCGCCACCGCGACGACCTCGAGGCCCTCGACGGCCGGCGCGGTCATGCGGGCGCGGGGGACCAGGACCCGGGCGAAGCCCAGGCGGGCCGCCTCGCGCAGGCGCCGCTCGGTCCCGCCCACGGCCCGCAGCTCGCCCAGCAGCCCCACCTCGCCGAAGGCCGCGGTGCCCGGCCGCACCGGGCGGTCGCGCAGCGTGGAGGCCAGGGCGATGGCGAGCGGGAGATCGAGCCCCGGGTCGGCGATGGAGATCCCGCCGGCGAGATTGGCGTACACGTCGTGCGTTCCGAGCGCGATCCCGGCGCGCCGGCCGAGCACGGCCACCAGGAGGGCGAGGCGGTTCGGGTCGAGCCCGATGGCGGTGCGGCGGGGCGTCCCGTAGCCGGTCGGCGCCACGAGGGCCTGGACCTCGACGAGGAGCGCCCGGCTCCCCTCGAGCGTCACCGCGACGACGCTCCCGGGAGCCGGGGTCGCGTGCTCGACGAGGAAGGCCCGGGCCGGGTCGGCGACCTCGCGCAGCCCGGCCTCGACCATCTCCATGACACCAACCTCGTCGGTGGCACCGAAACGGTTCTTCGACGCCCGGACCAGGCGCAGGGTGCCTCCCCGCTCGCCCTCGATCGAGATCACCGCGTCGACAAGGTGCTCCAGCGTCTTGGGGCCGGCGATGCTCCCGTCCTTCGTGACGTGGCCGACGAGGATGACGGCGATCCCCTCCCCCTTCGCCAGCTCCATGAGCCGGAGGGCGGACTCGCGGACCTGGCCCACGCTGCCGGCCGGGCCCTCGAGCTCGTCGAGGGTCGCCGTCTGGATGCTGTCGACCACCACGGCCGCGGGTCGCATCGCCCGGGCGGCATCGGCGATCCGGCCGACATCGTGCTCCGCAAGGATCCGCACGGCGTCGGCGGCGGCGCCGCCGAGGAGCCCGAGGCGAGCGGCGCGGATCCGGACCTGGCCCCGGGATTCCTCGCCGCTGGCGTACAGGACGGGCCGCCCGCCGGCGGCCAGCCCCGCGGCCGCCTGGAGGAGCAGGGTCGACTTGCCGATCCCGGGCTCGCCGCCCACGAGCACGAGCGATCCCGGGACCAGCCCGCCGCCGAGGACGCGGTCGAGCTCGGCGAGGCCAACCGGCAGTCGCAGCACGTCCTCGTCGGCGAGCGCCGCGAGGGGCAGGGCCTCGACCACGGGACCGCTCGGGGCCCGGGCGCGGGACGCGGCCGGCACGTCGCGGACCACGGTCTCGACCAGCGAGTTCCAGGCGTCGCACGCGCGGCACTGGCCTTCCCACCGGAGGAAGGCCTCGCCGCATGACTGGCAGACGTAGCGGCTCTGGGGCCGCGCCACGGCGCCTAGACGGCCTCGACGACGGCGGGCGCCTGCTCGACGGCGGCCTCGATGGAAAGGCCGGCTTCCTCGCCCTTGTCGACCACGATCGTGGTCCCGGGCTTGTAGCGCCCGAGCAGGAGGTGCTCGGCGAGGACGTCCTCGATCATGTTCTGGATCACGCGACGGAGGGGTCGGGCTCCGTAGGCAACGTCGTACCCGATCTTGATGATGTGGTCCTTGGCCGCCTGGGTGACCTCGAGGGACATCTGCTGGGCGCGAAGCTGGTCGCGCACCCGGGCCAGCATGAGGTCGACGATCTCGCGGATCTCGTCCTGGGTCAGCGAGCGGAAGACGATCGGCGCGTCGATCCGGTTGAGGAACTCCGGCCGGAAGGCCGCCTTGAGCTCCACCTGGACCTTCTCGCGCATGAGCTCGTAGGACGCCTCGGCGCGGGACTCCTCGGTCTCGCCCTGCGCCCGGAACCCGAGCGACGAATTCGTCTGGAGCTGTCGCGCGCCGAGGTTGGAGGTCATGATGATGATCGTGTTGCGGAAGTCGACGCGGCGGCCCTTCGCATCCGAGAGGTGCCCGTCCTCCAGGATCTGGAGCAGGATGTTGAAGACCTCCGGATGCGCCTTCTCGATCTCGTCGAGGAGGACGACCGCGTAGCTCTTGCGGCGAACCGCCTCGGTGAGCTGGCCGCCCTCGTCGAAGCCGACATAGCCCGGCGGGGCACCGACCAGGCGGCTCACGTTGTGGCGCTCCATGAACTCGCTCATGTCCACCTTGATGAGCGTGTCCTCGCTCCCGAACATGAACTCGGCGAGGGCCTTGGCGAGCTCCGTCTTGCCGACGCCGGTGGGGCCCAGGAAGATGAACGAGCCGATGGGGCGCTTGGGGTCCTTCAGGCCGGCCCGGGCGCGACGCACCGCCCGGGAGACCGTGGCGATCGCCTCCTGCTGGCCGATGACGCGCTTGTGGAGGTGATCCTCCATCTGCAGCAGCCGCTCGGATTCCTCCTGGGCGATGCGGGTGACGGGAATCCCCGTCCACATCGACACGACCTGGGCGATCTCCTCGTCGTCGACCGTGGGCTGGTCTCCGGCGACCTGGGCCTGCCACTCGCCGCGGAGGGTCTCGACCCGCTCCTTCGCGCTGCTCTCGAGCTCCCGCAGGCGCGTGGCCTCGTCGTATTCCTGGGCATTGACGGCCGCGTCCTTGTCGCGTCCGAGGCGCTCGAACTCCTTCTGGGCCTCGCGCAGGGGCGGGGGCGCGGAGGCGTAGCGCAGGCGGACGCGGCTCGCCGCCTCGTCGATGAGGTCGATCGCCTTGTCCGGCAGGTGGCGGTCCGTGATGTAGCGGATCGAGAGGTCGGCCGCGGCCCGGACGGCGTCGTCCGAGATCGTGACCTTGTGGTGCTCCTCGTACCGCCCGCGGATCCCGAAGAGGATCTCGATGGTCTGCTCGAGCGTGGGCTCCTCGACCATCACGGGCTGGAACCGCCGTTCGAGGGCGGCGTCGCGCTCGATGTACTTGCGGTACTCGTCGAGGGTGGTGGCCCCGATGCACTGGAGCTCGCCGCGCGCCAGCGGTGGCTTGAGGATGTTGGCCGCGTCGATCGCCCCCTCCGCCGCCCCCGCGCCGACGAGCGTGTGCAGCTCGTCGATGAAGAGGATCGCGTCGTTGGTGGCGCGCAGCTCCTCGATGATCTTCTTGAGCCGCTCCTCGAACTCGCCGCGATACTTCGTGCCGGCCACGAGCGACCCGATGTCCAGGGTCAGGACGCGCTTGTTGGTCAGGGTCTCGGGCACGTCGTTGTTGACGATCCGATGGGCAAGCCCCTCGACGACCGCGGTCTTGCCGACGCCGGGCTCGCCGATCAGGGCAGGGTTGTTCTTCGTGCGCCGCGACAGGATCTGGATGACCCGCTCGATCTCCTTCTCGCGGCCGATCACCGGGTCGAGCTTGCCCGCGCGGGCCGCTTCCGTGAGGTTGATCCCGAGCTGGTCGACCGTCGGCGTCTTGCTCGTCCGCTTCGTCTCCTGGGCAGGTCCCGCCGACGAGCTCTGGGAGAGGACGCGGATCACCTCGTGGCGGACTTTGTCCAGGTTCACGCCGAGGGATTCCAGCACGCCGGCGGCGATCCCCTCGCCCTCCCGGACAAGGCCGAGGAGGAGGTGCTCGGTGCCGATGTAGTTGTGACCGAGACGCCGGGCCTCGTCGATGGCCAGCTCGATGACCCGTTTCGCCCGTGGCGTCAGTCCGACCTCGCCGACGACCGGACGGTCGCCGCGCCCGATGATGAACTCCACGGCCGTGCGGACCTTGGCCAGCTCGACGTTCATGTTCTCGAGCACGCGGGCGGCCACGCCCTCGCCCTCGCGGACAAGCCCGAGGAGCAGGTGCTCGGTTCCGATGTAGTTGTGGTTGAACCGCTGCGCTTCGTCCTGGGCGAGGGTCAGGACCTTGCGCGCGCGATCGGTGAACTTGTCGAACCGGTCCATGTCGTGGGTTCTCTGCGGGCGGACCATGCCGCCGGTCGGGTCATGCTAGCACGGAGACCCTTGGCGGCAAGGACGGGAGCGGAGGCCCGGCGACCTCCCATCAGGCGAGGATTCGCCCACGCTCGGGTCACGGATGTCAGGTTGCGAAAACGAAACGAGGCGCCCCGCCCGGGACCGGGCGCGGCGCCTCGCGCGGACTCAGGGTCAGGCCTTGGAGGCGTCCACGTCGAAGACCTCGGTCTCGACGGGCTCCGCGTCGGCCGCGGCGGGCTCCACCACGGGCTCCGGCGCATCCGGCGCCTCGGCGACGGGTTCGTCCACCAGGTCCGGCACCTCGGCGATGTCGGCCGCCGGCTCGGGCGCCTCGGCCACGGGTTCGGCCGCCGGCTCGGGCGCCTCGGCCACGTTCGGCCGCCGGCTCGGGCGCATCGGCCACCTCGACGGGGGCCTCGGCGACCGGCTCCGGCGCTTCCGAAGCCACGGCGACGGCGTCGTCCGCGGGCTCGGGCAGAGCCGTGGAGGCCGTGTCGTCGACACCGGCCGCCTCCGCTGCCTCCAGCTGCTGGCGCACCTGGGCGAAGGCGGCGGCGAGCGTGTTGTCGATCCCGCCTTCGGGCTCCTGCACGGCGTCGGAAAGCGAGTAGCCGCGCTCGGGCCGTTCGCGGCGCGGTCGCGCCTCGGGCACCTGCCGGGCCGGCAGCTCCTCGGCCTGCTTCAGGCTGAGGCCGAGGCGATGTCGCTCGGAGTCGAGCGAGATGATCTTGAGCTTGAGCGTCTGGCCTTCGCGGACGACATCGCCGGGGTGGGCGACGCGCTGGTGGCTGAGCTCGCTGATGTGGATGAGGCCCTCGAGCCCGTCGCGGACGCGCACGAACGCTCCGAAGTTGACGAGCTTGGTGACCGTCCCCTCGATGATGTCGCCGACGCGGAAGTCGGCCACCGTGGAGTGCCACGGATCGGGCTGGAGGCGGCGGATCGAGAGGCTGATGCGGCCCCGCTCGTGGTTGATGTCGATGACCTCGGCCTCGACCTCGTCGCCGACCTTGTAGCCGGATTCGGGGTTGTTGACCTTGTTCCAGCTCAGCTCGCTCTTGTGGACGAGGCCGTCGATCCCGCCGAGGTCGATGAAGACGCCGAACGGCGCGATCGAGCGCACGGAGCCGACGACCTTCTGGCCGACCTGGAGGCTGCTGAAGAGCTCGTCGCGCTTCTCGCGCCGCTCCTCGTACAAGGCCACCTTCTCCGACAGGATCAGGCGGTTCGCCTTGCGGTTGACCTCGAGGATCTTGAGCCGAAGGCGGCGGCCGACGTAGGGCTGCAGCTTCTCGGCGATCTCCTGGGCCGCGTCGCGCGGTTGCTCGTTCTGGGGACGGCGGGGGAAGTCGACGATCTGGCTGATCGGCACGAAGCCGCGGATGCCGCAGTCGACGATGAGGCCGCCCTTGTTGTGGTCGATGACCGGCGCCTCGATGATGACGCCCGCCTCGAACTGCTCCTGCATCGCGCGCCACTTGCGCTCGAGGCCCGCCCGCCGGAGCGAGAGGACGACGTGGCCCTCGGGCGATTTGGGCTGGAGCACGTAGACGAGGACCGTGTCACCGATCGCGAGCGCCGGCGCGGATTCCGCGTTGCGGCCGTACAGCTCGCGGTTGCTGACGACGCCCTCGCTCTTGGCCCCGATGTCGACCAGGATCTCGTCGCGGTCGATGCGAACCACCGTGCCCTCGACGACGTCGCCGTGCTTGAAGCTGCGGATGTCCGCGTCCTGCTCGGCCAGCAGCTCGGCCATCGTCGACGGCTCGGGGCCGGAGCGGGCAGGCTCGGCCGCCGGCGCATCGGCGATCTCGGCCGCAAGGTCCTCGGCCACGGCCTCGGCGACCACCGATTCGGTGGCCAGCTCTTCGGCGGCAGCCTCGACGACCACGGCCTCGGTCGCGAGCTCCTCGGCCACGGCCTCGGCGGCGAACGACTCGGCGGCGAGCTCCTCGGCCTGGGCCTCCTCGACCACGGCTTCGGTCGCGAGCTCCTCGGCAACGGCCTCCACGACGAACGATTTGGCCGCGAGCTCCTCGGACTCGGCCTCGACGACGACCGCCTCGGTGGCCAGGTCCTCGGCCACGGCCTCGGCGGCGAACGACTCGGCGGCGAGCTCCTCGGCGGTATCCTGGGCGACCACGGCCTCGGCGACAAGCTCCTCCGCGACTTCCTCGGCGACGAACGATTCGGCGGCGAGCTCCTCTGCGGCCTCGCGATCACCGGAGGTCTCGGCAGCACGGGCGGCGCCCGCCAGCGCATCGGACGTTGCCTCGGCTTCCACCGCCTCGGCGACGAGCTCCTCGGCGGCGACGTCGGCCACGACGGCATCCGCGGTGAGCCCCTCCGAGACCGCCTCGGCTTCCACGGCCTCGACGGCGAGCCCCTCGGCAACGGCGTCCGCCACGACCGCCTCGTCCGCAAGCTCCTCGGAGATCACCGCGGCCTCCACGGCCTCCGCCTCAAGCTCCTCGGCGGACGTCTCCTCCGCAACCGCCTCCTCGGCGAGCTCCTCGGAGATCCCTTCGACCTCCACCGCTTCGACGGCGAGCTCCCCGGCGACGGCGTCCGCCACGATCGCCTCCTCCGCGAGCTCCTCGGCGGCCTCGGCCGCCGCCATCTCCTCGACCACTGCAACGGCCGGGTCGGCCGTCGCCGCTGCCTCGGGTGCCCTGCTGGGCGCGTCCTGCGCTGCGGGCTCCGGGGTGGTCGTCTGCTGCTTCTCTTCCGTCAAGGGTTCCTGCTCCTGGTCTGGATTCCGCCCGGAAACAGGAACGACGGCCGAGCCTCGCTCGAGCCGTCGTCGGGTTCCAGGTTCGCGGTCCGGGCGCGATGCGTGCGGTCCGTCCCTCCGGTGGCGTCGGTCGGGTTGGCTCTTCGGCTGTCGCCCCGCTGGGGCCGCGAGAGTCTAGCACAGGGGTCATGCCGCTACAATCCGGCCCGTGCCCGAGCTCCCGGATCTCGCCATCCTCGCCGACGCGTTCGACGCGGCCCTCGCCGGGCGGACGATCAGGGCAGTCAGCGTGTCCGACCCCCTCGTCCTGCGGGCGACGCCGGAGCAGGCCGCCTCGCTGGTCGATGAGACGCTCCGCAGCGTCGAGCGACGGGGCAAGCATCTCGTCCTCCGCCTCGAGCACATCGACCTGTGGGCGGCACCGATGCTCACGGGCCGCTTCGGGCTGGGCGCGCCGGGCACCACCGGGCGCAAGGCCGCTGTCACCGTCAGGCTGGGCCCCCGGGCCACGCCGCCCCGCCCGCCGGCGGCCTGGATCGGCGATGCACCGTGGCTGCCCCCGGACGGCGACGACGTCGACCTGCGCTACCTGGACCCGACGCGCATGGGCAAGCTCTACCTCGGCCCAGCCGGAGATGGGTCGGCCGTGCCCGGCGTCCGGGAGCTGGGGCCCGACGCCGACGATCCCGACCTGACCCTGGGAGCCTGGCAGGAGCGGATCCGGCGTCATCCCGGCGAGCTGAAGTCCCTGCTCCGCAACCAGGCGTTCGTGGCCGGCATCGGCAATGCCTACAGCGACGAGATCCTGTGGCAGGCCCGCCTCAGCCCGTTCCGCCGCCGGTCCTCGCTGGCGGTCGAAGAGACGGCGGCCCTCTACGTCGCCACCCGGGGAACGCTCGCGGCGGCGATCGACATCCTGCGCGCGCGCGTGCCGCCGACGTTCGAGAGGCAGGTGCGCGACCACCTGCACATCCACCTGCGGGGCGGCCAACCGTGCCCCCGCTGCGGCGCGACCGTGAGCCAGGTGGGGGGACGCGAGGCGACCTCGTACTGTCGAACCTGCCAGCGCTGACGGCCGGGCGGTCAGGGCAGCTTGAGGACCTGGCCCGTGCGGATGAGCGACGGGTTCGTGATGTTGTTGAGCGTCTTCAACACGGCCACGGTGGTTCCGAACCTCGCGGCGATCGCCGTGAGGTTGTCGCCGGGGCGAACCTTGTAGGTTCGCGGGCGAGACGTTGGGCGCGCCGTCGGCGTCGGCCCGGGAGCAGCGCTCGGAGCGGGGCTCGCGCTCGCCGCCGCCGTTGAGGCCGGGCCCGCCGTGACGGCAGCGCTCGATGCGGCGGGCGTGGGCGACGCCCGACCATCCCCGGCGCCCGAGCTGCCGGGGGCCAGGGGGCCGCGCGCGAGGACCAGCGCTCCCAGGGCGGCTCCCACGACCACGACCGTTGCGGGGGCCACGAATTGGCGGGCGGATGCCTGCGACGGGAGGCCGATGCCAGGGCCTTCCAGCACCACAGGGGCCATGACCACGAAGGGTCCGGGCCGCGACAGCGGCCCGTCAGCCCCATGCCGCTCGAGCCACGTCGGGCACGACACGTGGGCGGCTCCCAGGCAATGCTCGCGCTGCCGATCGAGCGTCGGTCGGCCCTCGGCGAGGAGCTGGCAACGGTGCGCCCGCGAGGGGGCGGCCGCATGCCAGGGACCATCGACGGAGAAGAGATGCGGGCACGCCGCCAGGGCCGCCGCGGCCGGCTGGGCGGTCGGCGTCGCCGCCGGATCGGTGCCTTCGGTCATGGCCGGAGCATAGCCGGGGCGCCGCGACGCCGTGTCGGTGACGACGCGCCCGCGAACGGCTGAGCGCACGGCCGGAAAGCAAGAAATCCTGGCGACGACCTATTTTCCCGAAAGGCTGCCCTCTCAGTATCTTCGGCGCTGGAGAGCTTAACTTCCGTGTTCGGGATGGGAACGGGTGTGGCCTCTCCGCCAGAGTCACCAGGATTTCGTGCATCTGATCGAGTGCGGAACGGCAGCGGCTCCGCCGCGCGGGCTGCGCGGGAGGCGCCGGGATCTTCAATGTCGCGATGTGTCGGGCGCCACGCGCCCGGTGTAGCCACGAACCCTTCGCGGCGCTGACCCTTGGTCAGTCGCGGAAGAGGTCAAGCCCTCGACCATTAGTACGGCTCAGCTTCATCCGTCGCCGGACTTCCACGCGCCGCCTATCAAACAGGTGGTCTCCCTGCGGTCTTACCCGGTTAACCCGGTGGGGAACCTCATCTCGAGGCGAGCTTCGCACTTAGATGCTTTCAGCGCTTATCCCAACCGAACATAGCTACCCAGCAGTGCCCCTGGCGGGACAACTGGCACACCAGCGGTTCGTCCACTCCGGTCCTCTCGTACTAGGAGCAGCTCCTCACAAGTTCCCTACGCCCACGATGGATAGAGACCGAACTGTCTCACGACGTTCTGAACCCAGCTCGCGTGCGGCTTTAATCGGCGAACAGCCGAACCCTTGGGACGTACTTCCGCCCCAGGATGCCACGGGCCGACATCGAGGTGCCAAACGGTGCCGTCGATGTGAACTCTTGGGCACCATCAGCCTGTTATCCCCGGGGTAGCTTTTATCCGTTGAGTGATACCCCTTCCACTCGGAGGTACCAGATCACTAAGCCCGACTTTCGTCTCTGCTCGACTTGTGGGTCTCGCAGTCAAGCTCCCTTATGCCTTTGCACTCTGCGCCTGGTTTCCATTCAGGCTGAGGGAACCTTTGGGCGCCTCCGTTACACTTTAGGAGGCGACCGCCCCAGTCAAACTGCCCGCCTGACACTGTCCTGCGCCCGGCTTACGGGTCGCGGTTAGAACCGAAATCCAACAAGGGTGGTATTTCAACGTCGGCTCCACCGAGGCTAGCGCCCCAGCTTCTCAGCCTCCCACCTATCCTACACAAGCTGAACCCCAATCCAATATCAGGGTGCAGTAAAGCTCCACGGGGTCTTTTTGTCCTATCGCGGGTAACGAGCATCTTCACTCGTACTTCAATTTCGCCGGGTCCCTCGTTGAGACAGCGCCCAGATCGTTACGCCATTCGTGCGGGTCGGAACTTACCCGACAAGGAATTTCGCTACCTTAGGACTGTTATAGTTACAGCCGCCGTTTACCGGGGCTTCGATTCAGAGCTTGCACCCCTCCTCTTAACCTTCCGGCACTGGGCAGGCGTCAGCCCCTATACGTCAGCTTTCGCTTTAGCAGAGACCTGTGTTTTTGCTAAACAGTCGCCTGGGCCTTTTCACTGCGGCTCCGACAAGCGGAGCGCCCCTTCTCCCGAAGTTACGGGGCCATTTTGCCGAGTTCCTTAACGAGGGTTCTCCCGATCGCCTTGGTATTCTCTACCCGCCTACCTGTGTCGGATTGCGGTACGGGCACCTTTGATCTCGCTAGACACTTTTCTCGCCAGCTCGGCTCACTCGAATTGCGGCATGCGCCGCTTACCATCGCTGCTCGGGGTTGATGAGGTGACGGATTTGCCTGTCTCCTCCCCCTACCGGCTTGGACGCCAATCCAATAAGGCGCTCGAGCTACCGTGCCGTGTCATGCCCTTGCTCTCACCCGGGCTCAGCTCGCGGTCTCGACCGACCAATGTCGGTCAACCTCCGTCCGCGTCCTCCGGGCGGCACCTTGCGGTGCAAACGATCTCTGGTGGTTCCGGAATATCAACCGGATGTCCATCGCCTACGACGTTCGTCCTCGGCTTAGGCCCGACTAACCCTGAGCGGACAAGCCTTCCTCAGGAAACCTTAGGCTTCCGGCGTGTGGGATTCTCACCCACATCTCGCTACTCATGCCGACATTCGCACTTCCGTCCGCTCCAGCCGTCCTCACGGTCGACCTTCGCTGCGAACGGAACGCTCCCCTACCACCGGCCACCAGGCGAACCTGGCGGCCGATCCGTAGCTTCGGTACCAAGCTTGAGCCCCGTTACATTTTCGGCGCGGAACCACTTGACCAGTGAGCTGTTACGCACTCTTTCAATGGTGGCTGCTTCTGAGCCAACATCCTGGTTGTCTGTGCGATTCCACATCCTTTGCCACTTAGCTTGGATTTAGGGACCTTAGCTGACGGTCCGGACTGTTTTCCTTTAGACCACGAAGCTTAGCCCTCGCAGTCTCACTCCCGGGCTGTAGAAATCGCGGGATTCGGAGTTTGGTTGGGGTTGGTAAGCGGGAAGCCCCCTAGCCCATCCAGCGCTCTACCCCCGCGATTGATCACCCGAGGCTGCCCCTAAAGGCATTTCGGGGAGAACCAGCTATCTCCGAGTTCGATTGGCATTTCACCTCTATCCACAGGTCATCCCCTAGCTTTTCAACGCTAGTGAGTTCGGCCCTCCACGGAACGTTACTTCCGCTTCAGCCTGCCCATGGATAGGTCACTCGGTTTCGGGTCTACTGCACGCGACTCGACGCCCTATTCAGACTCGCTTTCGCTCCGGCTCCATCCTTCCCGGACTTAACCTCGCCACGTGCACGTAACTCGTCGGCTCATTCTTCAAAAGGCACGCCATCAGGCTACCGGCTGTAACACCGGCAACACCCTCTGACTGCTTGTAGGCACGAGGTTTCAGGTACTATTTCACTCCCCTTCCGGGGTGCTTTTCACCTTTCCCTCACGGTACTCGTTCACTATCGGTCGCCAAGAGTATTTAGCCTTGGACGGTGGTCCGCCCAGCTTCCCACATGAGAGACCTTCCACGTGGTACTCAGGTGGCCGATCTCGGAGGTCGTGTCGCTTTCGTCTACGGGGCTCTCACCCTCTCTGGCCTGCCGTTCCAGGGCAGCTCGACTAGCGAACGACTTTGTAACTCCGCCGAGACCCGGCAGGGTCTCGATGATCGACTCCTACAACCCCCACTCAGAAACGGCTGCCGCCTGTCGCGCTGAGTGAGTTTGGGCTCTTCCCGTTTCGCTCGCCACTACTCAGGGAATGATCTCTTTTCCTCCAGCTACTGAGATGTTTCAGTTCGCTGGCTTACCTCCACCTGGCCTATGTATTCAGCCAGGGGTCACCGGGCATTACCCCGGTGGGGTTTCCCCATTCGGACACCTCCGGATCAACGTCTGCTCGCGACTCCCCGAAGCTTTTCGCAGCCTGCCGCGTCCTTCATCGGCTCTTGGCGCCAAGGCATCCACCCCGTGCCCTTAGTAGCTTGACCCCTTCCGGCGCCTGACCAAGTGGTCCGTGCCGGGGGGTCCGGGATACACCATGACAAAACTCGACGAAATTGAAGATCTCAATTCTGCCGTTGCACTCGTATCAGGTTGTTAAGGTGCGGCGCCGCTGCCGGCGCCTCTCCCCGGAATCCCGCGAATGCAGGTCCGGGTCCAGCCGATCCGCTGGTCGGTGGGCTCGCACGGAGCACACGGAGCAGGGGGTCGGGCGGACGACGGAAGGATGGAGCCCCGAGGGGCTCGCGCGCGTATTCGATTGCGATGGAGGTGCGGACCGGGGGGAGGTGGTGGAGACGAGGAGACTCGAACTCCTGACCCTCTCCTTGCAAAGGAGATGCTCTACCGGCTGAGCTACGTCCCCACGCCGGAGCGACGGTGGTGGGCGTTTCTGGACTCGAACCAGAGACCTCTGCCTTATCAGGGCAGTGCTCTAACCAGCTGAGCTAAACGCCCCTGGCGGGACGGTCGCCGCCGGCCGGGAGGTTCCCGGGCGCCGGCGGGCTGCACCTTAACCCTTGAAGAGTGGCAGGGGGTCCATCGCGTTGAATGCGTGATCGGTTTCGGTGTCTCATCGGACTCGCGGGATCGAGCTCGCCGGCCACGAGGACCGACGGGCACTCCGTCCGACTGGAGCGCCACGCTCGCGCGATCAACCGTAGGAGCCATCAACGCCGAGGCGCACCGATTGCCTCGACTCGGATCTCCTTAGAAAGGAGGTGATCCAGCCGCACCTTCCGGTACGGCTACCTTGTTACGACTTCGTCCCAATCACCAATCCCACCTTCGACGGCTGCCTCCTTGCGGTTGGCCCACCGGCTTCGGGTGTTATCGGCTTTCATGACGTGACGGGCGGTGTGTACAAGGCCCGGGAACATATTCACCGCCGTGTGCTGACCGGCGGTTACTAGCAACTCCGGCTTCATGCAGGCGAGTTGCAGCCTGCAATCCGAACTGAGACCGGCTTTAAGGGATTTGCTCCACCTCGCGGTTTCGCCGCCCGTTGTACCGGCCATTGTAGCGTGGGTGTAGCCCAGGACGTAAGGGCCATGCTGACTTGACGTCGTCCCCACCTTCCTCCGAGTTTCTCTCGGCAGTCCCGTGTGAGAGATACAACACACGGCAGGGGTTGCGCTCGTTGCGGGACTTAACCCAACATCTCACGACACGAGCTGACGACAGCCATGCAACACCTGTGGCCAGATCCCTTGCGGGAGGACGACGTTTCCGCCGTTTTCCTGGTCATGTCAAGCCCTGGTAAGGTTCTTCGCGTTGCATCGAATTAAACCCCACGCTCCGCTGCTTGTGCGGGCCCCCGTCAATTCCTTTGAGTTTTAGCCTTGCGGCCGTACTCCCCAGGCGGGACACTTAATGCGTTAGCTTCGGCACTGGCGGGGTTGATACCACCAACACCTAGTGTCCATCGTTTACGGCTAGGACTACCGGGGTATCTAATCCCGTTTGCTCCCCTAGCTTTCGCGCCTCAGCGTCAAGAACGGGCCAGGAAGCCGCCTTCGCCACTGGTGTTCCTCCCGATATCTACGCATTTCACCACTACACCGGGAATTCCGCTTCCCTCTCCCGCCTTCGAGTCGAGCAGTATCGAATGACCCTCCCCAGTTGAGCCGGGGGCTTTCACATCCGACTTGCACGACCGCCTGCGCGCTCTTTACGCCCAGTAAATCCGGACAACGCTCGCCACCTACGTATTACCGCGGCTGCTGGCACGTAGTTAGCCGTGGCTTATTCCTCAGGTACCGTCATTATCTTCCCTGAGAAAAGAGGTTTACAACCCGAAGGCCGTCATCCCTCACGCGGCGTTGCTGCTTCAGGCTTTCGCCCATTGAGCAAAATTCCCGACTGCTGCCTCCCGTAGGAGTCTGGGCCGTGTCTCAGTCCCAGTCTGGGTGATCGTCCTCTCAGACCACCTACCGATCGTCGCCTTGGTGAGCCGTTACCCCACCAACGAGCTAATCGGACGCAGGCCCCTCCCGAAGCGCCTTGCGGCTTTAATACCTGGATTGAACCAGGCACCACATGCGGTATTAGCCACCCTTTCGGGCAGTTATTCCCCACTTCGGGGCAGGTCACCCACGCGTTACTCAGCCGTCCGCCACTAACAAGCGAGCAAGCCCGCTTGTCCGTTCGACTTGCATGTCTCATGCACGCCGCCAGCGTTAATCCTGAGCCAGGATCAAACTCTCCGAATGAAATTGCACGGCTTGCGCCGTGACTCACATCGCAGGGTTTGACCGCTCGCACATTCGCTTTTCCGGATCTCCTGCCACTCTTCAGTTGTTAAGGTGCCGCCCACGGTCGCCCGGGGAGGTGTCCTCCGTCGGGGGGCGCGACCACCCATTGTGGAGGGCCACGTCCGTGGTGTCAAACCACCCCGCGAGACCGCGGGGATCGCCGATCGCTCGGGCTCACCCGGGGTGCCGGGCAACGAGGCGGAATGGTAGCGATGCCCACCCAGCGTGTCAAACACGTGTGACTCGTTCGGCGCCTCGGCCGGACGAGGTCGGGCAGCGGGCTCCTCGGCGCTTCGGGTGGCTCAGATCGGGCTGGATTCGACGAGCAGGATGAAGGCCGCTCCCGAGAGCCAGCAGAGGAGCGCCAGCTCCGGCGACGCGGGGACCCCGAGCGGGCCGACGAGCACGATCCAGGCGAGGAGGCCGACGACGAGGGCCGCGACGGCCTTCAGGAGGCGCAGGAGAACCTCGAAGACGAGGTTGCTCACGGGAGCTCACCGACGGCGCGCCGGCCCTGCAGGGCCCGGATCAGGGTGACCTCGTCGGCATACTCGAGGTCGCCGCCGACCGGCAGCCCGCGGGCGATCCTGGTGACCGACCCCACGTGGCCGGCCAGGCGCTCCGCGATGTACATCGCGGTCGCATCGCCCTCCAGGGACGGGTTGGTCGCGAGGATCACCTCCTCGACCGGCTCGCCGGCCTGTTCGGCGACCACGACGCGCCCCAGCAGCTCCCGGATCCTGAGGCGCTCGGGGCCGATCCCGTCCATCGGGCTGATGGCGCCGTGGAGCACGTGGTAGCGGCCGCGCCATTCCCCGGTGCGCTCGATCGCGAGCACGTCGAGCGGCTCCTCGACGACGCAGAGGCGCCGCGGGTCCCGAGCGGGATCGCGGCAGATGGGACATGACGGCGCGTCGCTGATGTTGAAGCACTCGTCGCAGAAGACGACCTCGTCGCGGACCGCCACCAGGGCCGCGGCCAGCGCGCGGGCTTCCGCGTCAGGTGCCCGCAGCAGGTGGTAGGTCAGGCGTTGCGCGGTCTTCGGTCCGATGCCGGGAAGGCGGGCGAAGCTCTCGATCAGGCGGGCGACGGGCTCGATCAGGGGGCTCGACATGCGGCCGGTCCCGGACGCCGGGTCACATCCCCGGGAGGCGCAGGCCACCCGTCACGCCGGCCATCTTCGACTGCTCGAGGTCGCGCGAGGCACGGATCGCGTCGTTGACGGCCGCGACCACCAGGTCCTGGAGCATCTCGACGTCCGCCGGGTCGACCGCGTCCGGCTCGATGTGGAGCTCGACCAGCTCCTGCTTGCCGCTCACGACGGCGCGCACGACGCCGCCGCCGGCGGAGCCCTCGAGGCGGGCGGCGCGCAGCTCCTCTTCGACGCGCTGCATGTCGCGCTGCATCTGGAGCGCCATCTTCTGGAGGTTGCCGAAGCTCATCGGGTGGATCCCCTCGTCACCGACCGGGCGCCGGCCCGGGAGAACGTGTCGTTACCGCAAGTCTGGAACATCCGCGGTCGGCGCGCAGCCCGCCGCCGATCAACGGATCTCGGGAATCTCGACGAGGTCGTCGCCCCACACGTCCCGAGCGGCTCGCAGCACGGCGGCGCCCTCCGGGTCGGCTTCCGGGAGCGGGTCGTGCTCCACGTTGGTGGCAACGCAGCGAACGGTGACGGGGTGGCCGAGCACGCGGCCCAGGCCGTCCTCCAGGTTCGCCCGTCGCCGATCGGCGACGTCGCGCAGGAAGCCCTGGCTCTCGGGGAAGCCGAGGGTGATGAGCGAGCCGTCGACGGCGATCGGCCGACAGGCTTCGATCAGCGGCTTCGTCGGCGGGTGCCGGCTGACGAGGGCGACGATGTCCGGCCACCGGCGCAGGAGGTCGGCGAGCCCGTCGTCCGCCCCCCGCTCGGTCTCGACCCCGGCCGGGGCGCCGCCGAGCGCGGGCGGGTCGGGCGCCGCGGCGCGGACAGCCTGCCCGGTCGCCTCCTGGGGAGGGACAGCAGGCGCCGCCGGCGCCCGGGGGGTGACGTCCCCGGCGCTCGGCTTGTCCCGCTGCTGGGCGGCCTGAGGCCGTCTCTCGCCCATCGGCGCCGCGCCTGCGGTGGGGCCGGCCCCGCGCCCTGCTTCGGGACGCGACACGGGCGGTCCGGCGGTGGCCGCGGGTCCGGCGGTGGCCGCGGGCTCGGCCGAGGCCGGCTGTGCCGCTTCGAAGAGGGCAAGCTCCATCGCGAGACGGAGGCCTCCGGGACCGGGTCGAGCGGGGTCGATCGCGGCCAGGCGGCGAGCGGCCGCCGCCAGCGCCGCGGATCCGAGCGCGGCGAGGGGATCGGCCACGTCGCCCGACAGCGCGAGGTGCAGCGCCCCCCGCAGCGCCTCGACGACCTGGTCGGCGAAGCTCCGCAGGTCCCGGCCCCGCTCCTCGAGCGCATCGAGCGTCGCGATCCCCGCGACCGGGTCGCCCGTCGCGAGGGCACGCCCGTAGCCCAGGACCGTCTCGGCGTCCGCGAGTCCCAGGAGATCCCGGACGCCGTCGGCCGTCAGCCGCTCACCGCCCGCGGAGAGGAGCTGGTCGAGGATCGACTCGGCGTCGCGCATCCCGCCGTTCGCCAGGCGCGCGACCAGCTCGACGGCGGCCGGCTCGGCCGCCCGGTCGTCGGCCTCGAGGATGCGCCGCAGCTTCCCCTCGATCAGCGGCAGCGCGAGCGGTCGGAAGTCGAAGCGCTGCACCCGCGAGATGACGGCGGGGCGGATCTGGCTGCTGTCGGTCGTGCAGAAGATGAACAGGACGTGCGGCGGCGGCTCCTCCAGGGTCTTGAGGAGGACGTCCCAGCCCTGGGTGATGCGCTGGACCTCGTCGACGATGAAGACCTTCGTCGGCAGGTCCGCGGGCGACGTGTAGATGCGCGGCAGGAGCTCGCGGATGTCGTCGACGCGATTGTTCGAGGCCGCATCGAGCTCGACCACGTCGAGGGCGCGTCCCTCCCGGATCGCGTCGCACGACGGGCAGGTGTCGCAGGGCTCGCCGTCGGCGACGTTGGGGCAGTTGACGGCCTTGGCCACGATGCGGGCAAGGGACGTCTTGCCGGTGCCGCGCGGCCCGACGAAGAGGTACGCGTGGGCCGCGCGACCCGAGCGGATCGCGTTGCGGAGGGTCGCGACCACCGCCTCCTGGCCCACGACCTCGCCGAACCGCTGGGCGCGCCAGCGGCGATAGAGGGCGAGGTGGGAGGGGGTCGAGCTCACGAGGCTCCTCTGGCGCGCGTTGAGGCGAAGTGCCGTGCACCCACCGTCGATCGTCGCGTCCCCGCGCCCTCCGAGATGGACGGCTCAGACCAGGCCGTGCCGCGGCACCCGGCGAGCCTCGCTTAGCGCTGCTTCCTTCCGGACCTGACGCGGTTCGCGTGTCGTCGCTGCGCGGGACCCGGTCCTCGGCGCCGTCCAGGCCGGCGGCATTCGAAGACGTTGACCTCGGGTGGGAATTCAGCCCTGCTGGAGCGGATTGCAGGTACAGGGCACCGCTAGTTCCCCGCCTAGCACGGCACCCGGGATCATAGCAGGGGCTCCCCGGGGAGGTGGCGGAGAGGGAGGGATTCGAACCCTCGATGGGTTGCCCCATACCGCATTTCCAGTGCGGCGCCCTAGGCCTCTAGGCGACCTCTCCGCGGAGGATGGCCGGCGACCCGGCCGCGGTGGCCGACCGGACGAGCGTTCGAGCTGCCGCCGGGCGCCGGGCGACCGGCCGCCGCGGCCGACCCGACGAGCGTTCGGCTCCCGCCCGGCGCGGGCGACCGGGCCCACCGAACGCTGGCCGTGCTGGCGGAGAGGGTGGGATTCGAACCCACGGTGCTTGCGCACACCGCTTTTCGAGAGCGGCACCATCAACCACTCGGACACCTCTCCGCGGCGGAGGATAGCAAAGCCCGGCCCCTGGGGGGAGTGGGTCGCCGGTCGACGGGCGGCTCGTGCCCCGCCGCGGTGCTGCCCCGCGGCCGTCGAGCCGTCAGGCGCGGCGGAGCGCTGCGGCCTCCTGGAGCTCGGCGGCGTCGGCGCGGAGGATGCCGCTGATGAGGTCGACCCGGCGCGGCAGGGCCGGGTTGTTGGCCAGCTGGACCACGGAGCCGGCCGCCCCCGAGACGGGATCGGGCAACGCGTACACCAGGCAGTCGGCGTCGGCTGCCAGCATCGCCCCCACGCACATCGGGCACGGCTCCACGGTTGTGAAGATCGTCACGCCGGCAAGCGAACGGGTCCCGAGGCGCTGGGCGGCCTCGCGCAGGGTGACGATCACGGCGTGGGCCGTCGGGTCGTTGTGGGCCTCGACCTCCTCGTGCCCGCTGGCGACGAGGGCGTCACCCAGGACCGCCGCCGCGCCACGCGGTCGCTCGCCTCGCTCCAGGGCGGCGCGGGCCTCGCCGAGGGCGGCCCCCATGAACAGCTCGTAGTGCATGGTGCAAGGGTAGCGCCGGTCGGCCGGCTTCGGGGTACGCCACGGCTGGGGGTACGGCCTATGCCTCGAGACCGGAGAGGGACCGGATGGCGCGGGCCAGGGCCGACATGTCGTCGTCGCCGTGACCGGTCGCCACGAGGCCGGACTCCAGCTGGGCCGCGAGGGCGGCCACCGGGAGGGCGGCTCCCTGCTCGCGGGCGAGGCCGAGGGCGATCCCGAGATCCTTCAGGTGCAGGGCCACGCGAAAGCCGGGCGGGTAGTCGTTCGCGAGCATTCGCCCGCTGCGGTTGGCGAGGACCCAGCTCTGGGCCGCGCCGGACGACAGCGCCTCCACGACCTGCACGGGGTCGAGCCCCGCCTTGAGGGCCAGCACCATGCCCTCCGCGACCCCGAGGTAGGTACCGGCAAGGATCACCTGGTTGACGGCCTTCGCCGCCTGGCCCGCGCCAACCTCGCCGAAGTGGGTCACGGTCCGGCCGATCGCGGCCAGCACCGGCCGGGCTCGCTCGACATCGGCGGCGGCGCCGCCGACGAGGATCGCCAGGGTCCCGTTCCGTGCGCCTTCGCTGCCACCCGTGACGGGTGCATCGACGAACGCGATCCCGTGCTCGGCGAGGCGGGTCGCGAACAGGCGGCTGGCCGCGGGATCGATCGTGGAGCAGTCCACGACGAGGCTCCCTCGCCGGGCACCGGCCGTGACCCCCGCAGTCCCGAAGAGCACCTCCTCCACGTCGGGCGTGTCGGAGACGCACACGACCATGACGTCGACCCCGACCGCGAGCGCGGCCGGGGTCGCGGCGACCGTCGCCCCCAGCTCCTCCAGCTCGCTCGTCCGGCCGCCGGTGCGATTCCAGACGGTCAGCGGGAACCCGGCCCGCGCCAGGTTGGCGGCCATGGCGCCGCCCATCGTGCCGAGCCCGATCACGCCGACATGCTCCATCGCCATCTCCCTCGCCTGCGAACTGCCGCATCGTAGGTCCCCGGGAGCCGACCACGGCCGCCGCAGCCCGAGCCCCGAGCCCGACCCGAGGCCCGAAGCGTCGGCGGACGCGGGCCGGCGCCCCGGTGCTACCGTGGCGCCGTCCGCTGCACGGAGATCCGTGATGAGCCCGAGCGTCCTGGTCTCGCTCCTCTATTGCGGCGCCGCGTTCGGCGGCGCCTTCCTGTTCATGCGCCTGGCCGCTCCGGAGCTCCCGCCGCTCGTGGTGGCGTTCGGCAGGGTCACGATCGCGGCCCTGATCCTGGCCCCGATCGCCGGCCGCGCCCGGCTGGTGGCCATGCGCGCCTACTGGCGCAACTACATCGTGGTCGGATTCTTCATGGCGGCGGCGCCGTTCGCGCTCTTCGCCTTCGCCGAACGCTCCCTGACGGCCGGCATGGGCTCGATCATCAACGCAACGACGCCGCTCTGGACCGCCATCATCCTGGCGATCTGGCTCCGCCAGGTCCCGACGCCGCGGCGGATTGCCGCCATCGTGGTGGGGTTCGCCGGCGTGGGGGTCATCGTCGGGCTGGAGGGGGTCCAGCTCGCCCCCGACGCGCTCGTGGGCGCGGTCGCGGCCACGCTCGGCGCGGCATCGTACGGCCTTGCCCTCACCTACATGCGCCGGCGAGTGGCCCCCCAGCCACCGCTCCAGCTTGCCCTTGGCCAGCTGATCGCCGCCTCGGTCATGCTCGCGCCGCTCGCCCTGCTGAGCGCGGGTGAGGTGGCTCCCAGCGCTGAGAGCATCGTCGCGATCCTGGGCCTCGGCCTCTTCTCGACGGCGATCGCCTGGCCGGTCCTCTTCGGGCTCAACCGGGACGTGGGGCCGATGGCGACCAGCACGGTCACCTTCCTCAACCCCGTCTTCGGGGCGCTGTGGGGCGCGATCTTCCTGGCCGAGACGATCTCGCCGACCTTCCTCGCCGGAGCACTCCTCGTCTTCGTCTCCCTCCTGCTCATCTTCGACGCCCCGTTGCCCTCGCTGCTGCAGCGACCGGCCGTGCCCGCGATCGGCGTCGAGGCCGACGAGTAGCCGGAGGCTGGCGCCCTCCGGTTGCCCCGCTCGCTGCCGGTCGGAGACGCGCCGGCGTCCGTGGCCAAACGGCACTTCCCGGGGGCGGGCGCACCCCGAAAGATCGACGCTGACGATCCTCGTCACCACCGGACTGCCGGCGGCGATCGACCGGGGAGGAGCTCTCTGTGCCCGAGCGCAAGAAGATGACCATGCCGGCCCTGTTCGCGAAGGTCGCGGACCGCACGCCGATCACGTGGCTGACCTGCTACGACTACCCGACGGCCCACCTGCAGGAACAGGCCGGCATCGACATGATCCTCGTCGGCGACAGCCTGGGCATGACGATGCTCGGCTTCGACAGCACGCTGCCGGTCACCATGGAGGACATGATCCGCCACGCGGCGGCGGTGCGGCGCGGGTCGCCCAACTCCTGGCTCGTGGGCGACATGCCCTACATGAGCTACCAGCCCAGCGTCGAGTCGGCGATCCGCAATGCGGGGCGCTTCATGGCCGAGGCGGGCTGCGATTCGGTGAAGCTCGAGGGCGGCGCCGAGATGGCCGATCGCGTCGCGGGGATCGCGCGCGCCGGGATCCCGGTGATCGGCCACCTGGGCCTCACCCCGCAGAGCGTCAGCGCGCTCGGCGGGTTCCGGCTCCAGGGCAAGGGCGCCGCCCAGGCGAAGAAGATCGTCGACGACGCCAAGGCCCTCGAGGACGCCGGCGCCTTCTGCATCCTGCTCGAGCTCGTGCCCGACCGGGTCTGCCGGCTCATCACGGAGCGCGCCGAGCACTGCGTCATCATGAGCCTGGGCTCCGGGCCAGACGCCCACGGCCAGCTGCTCATCTACCACGACGCCTTCGGCCTGTACCCGAAGTTCACGCCGCGCATGGCCAAGGTCTTCGCCGATGCCGGGGCAGTCATCCGCGAGGGCCTCGCCGGGTACGTCCGCGAGGTGACCGAGCGGACCTTCCCCGCGCCCGAGAACTGGTTCGGCATGCGCGACGAGGAGTACGACGAGCTGCAGAGGCTCCTCCGATGAGCGCGCTCCATCCGGGGACCCGGATGCGCCCCGCCGGGTGGGACGGTCCAGACCGCCTCGCCGCCTGGGAGAAGCCCGGAACTGACGACCTCCGGGAACGCCTGGCCATCCCGGGAAGCCGCCTGGACGATCTCAACGCACTCCTCCTCGACCCCAAATCGCGGCTCGTCAACGGCCTCCTCGAGGTCGTGGGCCGCTACGGCACGCCCGAGGAGATCAACCGGCGGGCCCGCGAGGCGGCCCGAGCTGCCCGCCCTCCTCGAGCGGGTCCGGATCTCCCATCCCCAGTACGTCGCCGACCTCGAGTGGCTGGCGGAGCAGCGCGACCGCGGCGCGTTCGTGAGCGTCGCCGACTTCCGCCGCGACGTCGTCGGCGAGCGGGCGGCGACGATGGCCTTCCGCGACGACATGGCGGTGACCCTGGAGGTCAGCGCCCTCCAGTACTTCCCGTGGATCGTCGCGGCCGCGCGGCGCGCGATCGACGGGCGGCTCCTCCTGCCCGGACGCTGGATCCGCGTTCGCAAGATGGCGGAGCAGGAGGCCGACGGCGACCTGCCGGCGGTCGCGGCGGCGATGCAGATCATCGGCGCGAGCGTGGTCGAGACCCTCGACACGAAGGGGACCGACGGCTCGAACGTCCACCTCGACGGCCCATCCACCATCACGGGCTACTTCGGGGGCGTCGGCGAGCCGAACGACCACCCGCTCCTGTGGGTCGACGAGCTCCTCCACGTGTACACGACCTACGGCGTGCGCCAGGTCCTGAACCTCAATCCGGGCACCGTGCTGGCCGGGTACCTGCTCTATCGCCTGGGCGTGGACATCGAGTTCAAGATCTCCGTCTTCATGGGCAACGACAACCCGTTCGCCGGGCTGTGGACGCTTATCGGGGCCAAGCTCTTCGCGCGCGACGACGGCAGCTCGCCGCTCGTCGGCTTCAACTGGAGCAACTCGGCCAACAACGAGACCCTCGAGATCACGTCGCAGGTCCGCCGCGCGCTCGGATTCGAGGATGTCGTCCGCTTCGAGCACCACATCACGGAGACCTGGAAGAGCATCGTCCGCCAGCCCTACGATCGCCGCGACGAGCTGGTAGCGCTCGCCGACCACGTGCCGAACATCTCGGCCAAGCACGAGGGCGGGGATCCGGCGATCGACGGGGCGCGCGCCCACCCGTCGGACATCCTCGATTACTTCCGCGACCGCTCGGAGGTCATCGCCAGCGGGGACTGGGACAGCCTGGAGCTCAACTTCCTCGACAAGATCGACGCCACGAACCACACCGCGCGGGCGTTGACGGAGCACGGCCTGAGCTTCGTGGCGGCCCAGAACCTCCACCGCTGAGGGCGGCGCCGGCGGCCCGGTCGGACACACAGGCGACGGCGGGGGGCGGGCCTTGCCGCCCGGGGGTAGGCTGTCCCGGTCGAGGATCTCGACCCCGCGCGGGCACGAGTCGCGCCGCGCGCTCGAGGGAGGGGGAATGAACCCGGAGTCGGCCCCGTCGGTCGCCGTGGACGCCGCTGCCCTGCCGTCGCTCGAGCCCACGTCGGGCCCGCTGACGTTCGAGGAGCTCCAGCTGGCGGGACGGAACCGGAGCCTGCCCCTGGAGGCGCTCCGCTACGCGACCACCCCCACCGGGCTCCACTACGTGCTCGTCCACTGGGACATCCCCGACCTGGCGGCCGATGGCTGGCGCCTGGGCGTCGACGGGCTGGTGCAGCGGCCGCTGGAGCTGACCCTGGCGGACCTCCTCGAGCGCCCGGCCCGCACGCTGCGGGTGACGATGGAGTGCGCCGGGAACGGGCGAGCGCGCCTCGAACCGCGACCGCTGAGCCAGCCATGGCTGAACGAGGCCGTCGGAACCGCGACCTGGACCGGCACGCCTCTCGCCCCGATCCTCGAGGAGGCCGGCATCGCCGAGGGCGCCGTCGAGATCGTCTTCACCGGCGCGGATCGCGGTGTCCAGGGCGGCATCGAGCAGGCGTACGGGAGGAGCCTCTCGGTCGCCGACGCGATGCGCGACGAGGTGCTGATCGCGACCGAGATGAACGGCCGGCCGCTCGAGCCGCAGCACGGGTTCCCCGCTCGCCTGCTGGTGCCCGGCTGGTACGGGATGGCAAGCGTGAAGTGGCTCACCGCGATCCGGGCCGTCGCCGAGCCATTCACGGGGTTCCAGCAGACGCCGAGCTATCGGTACCAGCAGGACGCCGACGATCCCGGCGAGCCGGTGACCCGGATCCGCGTGCGGGCGCTCATGGTCCCGCCGGGGATCCCCGACTTCTTCACCCGTCGCCGGTTCGCCGAGCGCGGCCGGATCAGCCTGACCGGGCGGGCCTGGTCGGGCCACCCCCCGGTGGAGCGCGTCGAGGTCGGGATCGACGGCGCATGGCATACGGCGACGCTCGACCCGGGCACCGAGCCGTTCGCCTGGCAGGGCTGGACCTTCGACTGGGACGCCACGCCGGGCGATCATCTCCTCGTCCTGCCGGGCCACGGACGCATCCGGGACCGCGCAGCCCACCAAGCAACCGTGGAACTACCAGGGGATGGGCAACAACCTCATCCAGGAGGTCGCCGTCAGCGTCCGGTAGGGCGCGCCGGTCCGGGCTCCCCGCGCGGTGGTTCGACGCGCCGGCCTGAACCGGCAACAGGGAGGGGTGGCGCGCCCGGCGGGACTCGAACCCACGACCTTCAGGTCCGCAACCTGACGCTCTATCCACTGAGCTACGGGCGCCGCGAAGTGGCGGAGAGGGAGGGATTCGAACCCTCGAGGCAGGTTACCCCACCTGGCGGTTTAGCAAACCGCTGCACTAGGCCTCTATGCGACCTCTCCGGGCCACGGCGCCGCGCATTCTACCAGAGGAGATGCGGCGGCCTGGGCGAGACGCGGCGAGTTCGGCGCCGGGCGCCCGGCGCTGGCCGCGGGACCCGCCGGGACGAGCCACCCGCGAGGGGCGCGCGAGTCACCCGGCGGGCGCCGTTGGCCTGCTCCGCGAACGCAGCGCGCGCCCCGACGAGCGGGCGCGCCTACCCTTCCGACGCGGCCAGGGCCGCGGTCACGAGCGCCTGCGCCTCCTCGATGAGCCGCCCGAGGTGATCGTCACCGCGGAAGCTCTCCGCGTAGACCTTGTAGACGTTCTCGGTGCCGGACGGGCGGGCGGCGAACCAGCCCTGTTCGGTCGTCACCTTCAACCCGCCGATCGGCGCGCCATTGCCGGGAGCCGCGGTGAGGATCCCGGTGATCGGGTCTCCGGCGAGCTCGGTGGCCGTCACGACATCGGCCGAGAGGCGCGCCAGGACCGCCTTCTGCCCCGGCGTCGCCGGCGCGTCGATGCGCCGGTAGGCGGGATCACCGTAGCGTTCGGCCAGCTCGCGGTAGGCCACCCCCGGGTCGCGGCCGGTGCGGGCCGTCAGCTCCGCGGCCAGGAGGCAGGCGATGATGCCGTCCTTGTCGGTGGTCCACGTGCTGCCGTCGCGGCGCAGGAACGAGGCACCGGCGCTCTCCTCGCCGCCGAAGCCGATCGTGCCGTCGATGAGGCCGGCGACGAACCACTTGAAGCCGACCGGGACCTCGACCAGGCGGCGGCCGAGGCCATCGACCACGCGGTCGATCATGGCGCTCGACACGAGCGTCTTCCCGATGGCGACCGAGCCTGCCCATCCGCGGCCCCCGCCGAAGAGATAGGCGATGGCGGCCGAGAGGAAATGGTTCGGGTTCAGCAGGCCGGCCCCCGGCGTCACGATCCCGTGGCGATCCGCGTCGGTGTCGTTCCCCATCGCCAGGTCGAAACGATCGCGCAGGCCGACGAGGCCGGCCATCGCGTACGGCGACGACGGATCCATCCGGATCCTGCCGTCCCAGTCCACGGTCATGAAGCGGAACGTCGGGTCGACCGCCTCGTTCACGACAGTCAGGTCGAGGCCATACCGCCGGCCGATCGCCGACCAGTAGGCGACGCTCGCGCCGCCGAGCGGGTCAACGCCGAGCCGCAGCCCGGATCCCCTGATCGCCTCCATGTCGACGACGCTCCAGAGGTCCCCGACGTAGGCCCCCATGAAGTCATACGGGCGCGCGTCCGCCCGGGCGCGCTCGAAGGCCACCCGTCGCACGCGATCGACGCCCGATTCCAGGAGGCGATTGGCCTCGTCCTGGATCCAGCTCGTGACATCCGTGTCCGCCGGGCCACCATCGGGCGGGTTGTACTTGAAGCCCCCGTCTTCGGGCGGGTTGTGCGAGGGCGTCACCACGATGCCGTCGGCCAGGCCGGCGGTCCGGCCCCGGTTGTAGGTGAGGATCGCGTGGGACAGGGCCGGTGTGGGCGTCCAGCCATCCGCGGGGTCGACGAGGACGTCGACGCCGTCGGCGACGAGGACCTCGAGGGCCGTGCGGAACGCCGGGCCCGACAGCGCGTGGGTGTCGAAGCCGAGGAGCAGCGGGCCGTCGATGCCCTGTGCCCGGCGGTAGCCGGCGACGGCGGCGCTCGCGGCGACGATGTGGGCCTCGTTGAACGACGCCGTCAGCGAGGACCCGCGATGGCCAGAGGTCCCGAACGCGACTCGCTGGGCCGCGACGGACGGGTCGGGTCGCACGTCGTAGTAGGCCGCGAGCAGGCGGTCGACATCGACGAGGATCGCCGCGTCGGCCGGCTGGCCGGCGCGATCGCTGACGGCCATCGGCGCTTCTCCCCCTTGACTCGTTGGGCGGCTACCGGCTGGCATGCCGCTGGCGTGCCCGGTACCGCGGCACCATGAACCCGAGAGCCGGCCCCGCCGATCACGGCGATCGTCCCTTCCACGAGGAAGTTGCCGAGGTTCACGCGTTCATGATGAGCATCAGGACCCAGGTCGCAATCGCGGTCACCAGGACGGCAGACATCCCATTCCCTCCACGGGCGGCGGTCGATCGGACCGACCGGGCGGCAGGCCCCAGAAGCCCGTCGTCGCGGACGCCTGGCCCTCGGGCCGCCTGGTTCGAGCAGCGCCGGCGGGGTCCGGGGCACTCGAGTCCGCCGCAAGGGTAGCGGCCCGGTCGAGTCACGGTCGGAGCGGTCGCGGCGCTCGCGCCGGGGGTTCCCCGCCGGGGCCGGTGGCGCGTGTCTCTGGCGGCGCGTCCCGACCACGACCGGCGTCCCGATGTCCGGGCCCCGCCGGTCGGCCCGGCGTCCGGGCCCCGTCGGTCGGTCAGCCCCACCGGCCCAGCCCGCACCTCCCGCGCGTGAGCGCGTGAGCGCGTGAGCGCGTTGACACGAGGCGGAAGCGGCCGCTATCGTGGGCCGATCGTGGACGAGCGCCGGTATACCTTTCCGAGCCCGGCATGACCTGCTCCGGGGCGTGAGCTCCGGACGCGGGCCGTGCCGGGTGTAGCAGAGGCCGAGGGTCCTCTGCTTTTTCTTTTGTCCCGGCCTGTCCGGGCCCGGCGTCACCGGTCGGGACCGGCGCAGGGCCCCCGGGCCGGCGAGGGGCCGGCCCAGCCGGCATCGAGCGGCGCGGTCGCGAGGCGAGGCCAGATGTTCGTCGTGATGTCGGTCGGGGCGACCGAGGAGCAGCTCAACGCCGTCCGGGGGGCGATCCTCGAGGAGGGCCTGACGCCCCACGAGAATCGCGGCGGGGAACGCGTGGTCGTGGCCGTCCTCGGCGAGGGCGGCGCGTGGGTCGAGGCCCTCGCCGACCGCCTGACCGTGCTGCCCGGCGTGGATTCGGTCACGAAGTCGAGCCGGCCCTTCAAGCTGACGTCCCGCGAGTTCCATCCCGACGACACGGTCGTCCGCGTCGGCGACGTGGCGATCGGCGACGGATCGCTCACCATCGCGGCCGGCCCCTGCGCCATCGAGTCCCGCGACCAGCTGTTCGAGACGGCCGAGGCGGTGAAGGCTGCGGGCGCCAACGTCCTCCGCGGTGGCGCGTTCAAGCCGCGGACGAGCCCGTACTCGTTCCAGGGCCTGGGCCTGCAGGGCCTGCGCTTCCTGGCCGAGGCCCGCGAGCGGACGGGCCTCGCGGTGGTCACGGAGGTGATGGAGCCGGGCCAGGTGGAGCACGTTGCCGAGTACGCGGACATCCTCCAGATCGGCGCCCGCAACATGCAGAACTACTCGCTGCTCATGGCCGTTGGACGGATCGGCCGGCCGGTCCTCCTGAAACGTGGCCTCTCGGGCACCATCGAGGAGTGGCTGATGGCGGCCGAGTACGTGATGTCGAGCGGCAACCCCAACGTGATCCTCTGCGAGCGCGGAATCCGGACGTTCGAGACCGCGTATCGCAACACCCTGGACGTCACCTCGGTGCCGCTCATCCACCAGCTCACCCACCTGCCGATCATGATCGACCCGTCGCACGCAGCGGGAAAGCGCTGGCTGGTCATGCCGCTCGCGCTGGCAGGCACGGCGGCCGGTGCCGACGGGCTCCTGATCGAGGTCCATCCGCGGCCCGCCGAGGCGCTCTCCGACGGCGACCAGTCGGTCACCCCGGCCCAGTTCGCGGACCTTGCGGCCGCGGTTCGCGGGGTCCACGCGCAGGTACGCGGCATCCACGCGACGCGCGGGCCGGCGATGGTCTCCGCCGCCCCCGCCTGATCCCCAACGATGCCCGCCCTAGCGGCCACACCCGCCGCCCTCGTGCGTCCGGCTCCCCGCCTGCGGGGCGAGCTGCGGCTGCCCGGCGACAAGTCGGTCAGCCATCGGGCGCTCCTCCTCGCCCTCCTGGCCGAGGGAGAAAGCCGGATCACCGGGGCGGGCGACGGCCTCGACGTGCGCGCCACCGCCCTCCTGGTGGCGAACCTCGGGGCGACCGTGCAACGGTCGGCCGCCGGCCCGCGGGCGGTCGACTACCGGGTCGTCTCCCCGGGCCGGGCCGGCCTTCGCGAGCCGCCGGGCGTCATCGACTGCCAGAACTCCGGGACGACGTTCCGGCTGGCGGCCGGGATCCTGGCAAGCCTGCCCCGCTTCGCCGTCCTCGACGGCGACGACTCGCTGCGCTGCCGGCCGATGGGCCGGCTCGCCGTCCCCCTCGCGGCCATGGGCGCGACGATCGCCGGCCGTGCCGGCGCGACGCTGCCCCCGTTCGCCATCACGGGGCGACAGCCGCTCGCGCCGATCAGCCACGAGATGGTCGTGCCGTCGGCCCAGGTGAAATCGGCGATCCTGCTCGCCGGCCTGGCCGCGGCGGGCACCACCACGGTGCGGGAGGCCATCGCCACCCGCGACCACACGGAGCGGATGCTTCGGGCCCGCGGAGTCATGGTCCGCACGGAGCGACTCCCGGGCGGCGGCGCCGCCCACGCCGTCGACGGGGTCGCCGCGGTGGAGCCCCTCGACGAGCGCATCCCCGGCGACATCTCGGGCGCGGCGTTCTGGCTGGTGGTGGCGGCCATCCACCCGGACGCAGAGCTGACGCTCCGGGATGTCGGGACGAACCCGACCCGGCGTGCGATCATCGACCTGCTGCGACGGATGGGCGCCGACATCGACGAGCGCCCCGTCGGCGTGGCGGGCGGCGAGGACAGCGGGGAGCCGCTGGCGGACCTCGTCGTCCGGAGCAGCGCGCTCCGGGGGATCGACGTGGCGCCCGACGAGGTCGCCGCGGCGATCGACGAGATCCCGGTCCTGTGCCTGGCGGCCGCGATGGCCGACGGGCGAAGCGTGATCCGGGGCGTGGCCGAGCTGCGCCACAAGGAATCGGACCGCGTCGCCGGGATCACGGCCGGCCTCGAGAGGCTGGGGGCTCGGATCGCGGCCCGCGGCGACACGATCGAGATCGAGGGAGGCCGGACGCTCGCGGGAGCGACGGTCGAGACGCATGGCGACCACCGCCTGGCAATGACCTTCGCGGTGGCCGGGCTCATCGCCCGGGGAGAGACGCTGGTCCGCGACCCGGGCGCGGCGGACGTCTCCTACCCGGGATTCTTCGCGGAGCTGGAAAGGATGCGAGCATGACGAAGCGGGTCGTCCTCATCGGCCATCCGGTCGCACACTCGCTCTCCGGCGCCATGCAGCAGGCGGCCTTCGACGCTGCCGCGATCCCCGCGACCTACGAGCTGTGGGATCGCACGCCGCTGGAGCTCGCGGACGCCATCGGCACGCTCCGCTCCGACGAGTTCCTCGGGGCGAACGTCACCATCCCCCACAAGGAGAAAGTGGCCTCCCTCGTCGACCGCGTGACGGAGGAGGCCCACGCCACCGGCGCTGCGAACACGATCACCCGCGAGGGCAAGCGCCTCGTCGGCCACAACACCGACGTGCCCGGGTTCCGCGTCGCCCTCGACACCCTCGTTGGCAAGCAGCGGATGCCGCGCCAGGCCGTGGTCCTCGGATCCGGGGGCGGCGCCCGCGCGGTCGTCCACGGGCTCGTCGGCGAGGGCTTCCAGCGGATCGTCGTGTTCAACCGCCATCTCCACCGGGCGGAGGCCCTCGTGCGCTTCTTCGCCCGGAGCGCTGCCCACATGGAGCTGCGGGCGATGCCCTGGCACGAGTCGATCATCGAGGCCGAGCTGGCCAAGTCGAAGGTCCTCGTGAACGCCACCTCGGTCGGCCTCCACGACGACGAGACACCGGTCGCGGCCGAGCTCCTGCCGGCCGATCTGCTGGTCATGGACCTCATCTACAACCCCCCGAAGTCCCGCCTCCTGCGCGACGCCGAGGCGGCGGGCTGCCAGGTGATCAGCGGCGAGGTCATGCTCCTCCACCAGGGCGCCGCGGCATTCACCCTCTGGACCGGCCAGGCAGCGCCCATCGAGCTGATGCGCGAGAAGCTGGCGGAGGGCCTCGCGGCAGCCGGGGCCGCCGTGGGCGGCGCGGCCGACGAGGGAGCCGGCACGGCCGGGGAGCCGGGGGCCTGACGGTCGCCGTGGCGGGCTTGCGCTTCCTGACCGCCGGCGAATCGCACGGGCCGGCGCTCGGCGTGACGCTCGAGGGCCTTCCCGCCGGAATTCCGGTGACGGCGGACGCGATCGCGATCGACCTGCGCCGGCGCCAGGGCGGGTACGGCCGGGGGGCGCGCCAGGCGATCGAGCACGACCGGGCGGAGATACTGGGCGGCGTCCGCCACGGCCGCACGATCGGCTCGCCGGTCTTCCTCGTCGTCCGCAACCGCGACTGGGAGAACTGGACGACGGTCATGCAGGTCGAGCCCCTCTCGGTCGAGGACGCCGCGGCCCTGGCGGCGCTGGCCGCGGGCGGCAACCGGCGCGCCCAGCCGGTCACCCGGGTGCGGCCGGGCCACGCGGACCTGGCGGGCGCCCTCAAGTACGGCTTCGACGACGTCCGGCCGATCCTCGAGCGCGCGTCGGCCCGCGAGACGGCTGCGCGCGTCGCCGGGGGCGCGGTCTGTCGCGCCTTCCTGGCCGAGCTCGGGGTCGAGGTCTGGTCGTTCACCGCGGAGGTGGGTGGGGTGGCCGTGGACCCGGCTGGCTGCACGCGGTCCCGCGAGGAGACGGATGCCAGCCCGCTGCGCTGCCCGGACCCGGCCGCGGAAGCCCGGATGATCGCCCGCATCGACGAGGCGCGGTCGCTCGGCAACACGGTCGGCGGCGTGTTCGAGGTGGTCGCCCATGGCCTCCCGATCGGCCTCGGCAGCCACGTCCACTGGGACCGCAGGCTCGACGGGGCCCTGGCCGCCGCGATCATGAGCATCCAGAGCGTGAAGGGGGTCGAGCTCGGGCTCGGATTCGAACAGACGCGCCGCCTCGGCTCCGAGGTCCACGACGTCATCGAGGGGCGTGGCCGCGACGGCGGCTGGATCCACCGCTCGAACCGGGCCGGCGGCCTTACCGGAGGGATCACGAACGGCGAGCCGCTGGTCGTGCGCGGCGCCGTGAAGCCGATCTCCACCCTCGCCCGGCCGCTCCCTTCGGCCGACCTGCTCACCGGCGAGGCGGTGGAGACGGCCCACTACGAGCGCAGCGACATCTCGGTCGTCCCGGCGGCCGGCGTTATCGGCGAGGCGATGGTGCTCCTCACCCTGGCCCGGTTCATGCTCGAGAAGACCGGGGGGGACTCGCTGGCGGAGGTGCGGGACAACCTCGCCCGCTACCGCGAGCGGATCGCCCGCGGCGCGACGACGACGGGCGACGCCGACGCGGGCGCGCCAGCCGCTCCCGGGTCCGGCGAGGCCGGCTCCGGAGGCGACGACTAGGGAGCCGGCGATGGACCTCGTCCTCGTGGGGCTGCCGGGCAGCGGCAAGACCGCCGCCGGGCGCCGCCTCGCCCGGCGGCACGACGCCGAGATGATCGACCTCGACGAGATGATCGCGGCCGACGCCGGCCGGCCGATCCCGGCGATCTTCGAGGAGGAAGGTGAGGCCGGATTCCGGGCTCTCGAACGGGCCGCCGTGGCAACCCTCGGGCCGGCCGACGACCACCCCGCGCTGCGCCGGGTGATCGCCACCGGCGGTGGTGCCCCCGTGGACCCCCGCAACCGCTGGCTCCTCTACCGCGGTCGGCGCGCGGCCTGGCTCGACGCCCCGCCCGAGATCCTGGCCCAGCGCGTGCGCCAGAGCCCGAACCCCCGGCCGCTCCTCGCCGGGCGTGACCCGATCGGCCGGATGCGCGAGCTGGCCGCCGGACGGGCCCGGTTCTATGCCCCGGCCGTCCGGCTCAGCGCGTTGGCCGGCGTCGCCGGGATCGTCGACGCCCTGGAGCCGTTGGTCCAGGGCGCGCCCCCGGACGGGACCACGCTCCTCCGGGCGGACACGGCGATCGGGCGCTACGAGCTCGGCGACGGCAACGCGGTCGCCGGGGTGGCGGCGGCGCTGATCGCGCTCGAGGCGCGCCGCGCGATCATCGTGTCGGAGCCGCGGGCATGGCAGGTCGCGGGGTCCGCGCTGGCGGACGGGATCGCCGCCGCGGGCGTCACCGTGGACCACGTCCTCCTGCCGGAGGGAGAGGCCGCCAAGCGCCTCGCGGTCGTGGAGGGAGCGGCCGGCGAGCTCGCCCGCCTGCGGGCCGAGCGCAGGGACCCGATCGTGGCGATCGGCGGTGGGGCCCTCGGAGACGCCGCCGGGTTCCTGGCGGCGACCTGGCTCCGCGGTGTCCCCGTCATCCACGTTCCGACCACGCTCGTGGCCCAGGTCGACGCGTCGATCGGCGGCAAGACCGCCGTCGACCTGGCGGAGGGCAAGAACCTCGTCGGCGCGTTCCACCAGCCCGCCGCCGTCGTGGTCGACGTCCGCCTCCTGCGTACCCTGCCGGCGCGACAGCTGCGGGCGGCCCTGGGCGAGGCGGTGAAGATGGCCGCCCTGGGCGACGAGCGGCTGTTCGAGCTCCTCGAGGCCCAGGGAGCCGCGATCGCCGCCGGCGACCCCCGGTCCCACGACGACGGTGCGATCGCGGAGGTCGTGGAGCGCTGCGGCTGGGCCAAGATCGAGATCGTGACGGCCGACGAGCGCGAGCAGGGCGACCGGATCAACCTGAACCTCGGGCACTCGCTGGCCCACGCGATCGAAGCCGCGGCGGGGTATCGAAGGGATTCTCCACGGGGAGGCGGTCGCGTACGGGCTGCGCGCTGCCTGCCGGATCGGCGCCGCCGTGAACGCGACCCCGTCGGACCGTGCTGCCCGGATCGAGGCCCTCCTCGACGCGCTCGACCTGGGCCGGGCACCGCTCCCCTACCCGTTCGCCGCCGTGGTCGAGGCGATGGCCGCCGACAAGAAGCACGCCGGCGGACTCCTCCGCTGGGTCCTTCCCACGGCGTCGGGAGTCACGGTGAGGAGCGACGTGCCCGGTGACGTTGTCGAGGCGGCGGCGCGAGCGGTCCTCGCCGGAACGGCGGCCAGGGCCCGCGCATGAGCGGCGCAGGCAGCGCATCGGGCGGTCGGGGTCCCCGGCGCGGGCTCCGGGTCCTGGTCGTCAACGGGCCGAACCTCAACCTGCTTGGAAGCCGGGAGCCAGCCATCTACGGCCACGAGACGCTGGCCCAGGTCGAGGCCGGGATCAGGGCGAGGGCCGCCGACCTTGCAGCGGACGTCGCCTTCTTCCAGTCGAACCACGAGGGCGCGCTGATCGACCGTCTCCAGCAGCGCGACTTCGACGCCGCGATCGTGAACGCGGGCGGCCTGACCCATACCTCGGTGAGCCTTCGCGACGCGCTCCTCGCCATCGAGCGCCCCTTCGTCGAGGTCCACATCTCCGATCCGTCGACGAGGGAGCCGTTCCGGCAGCTGAACTTCCTCGAGGACATCGCGATCGCGCGCTTCGTGGGCCTGGGATCGGCCGGCTACCAGCGGGCGCTCGAGGAGCTGGCCCAGCGCTGGACGTCCGGCGAGATCGCGGCGCGGGCGCTCGAAGCGGCGGCAGGCGGGGCATCGCGGCAGGCGGAGGCTCCTGATGCCTGAGCGCGACGAGCCAGACGTCGTCGCGGCCGATGCCGCCGCCCGGGGAGACGGGACGGCTGCGTCCCTCGCCCCACTGCGCGACCGGATCGACGCGATCGACCACGAGATCGTGGCCCTCCTCAACGAACGCGCGGAGATCGCCCTGGAGATCGGGCGCGTGAAGCAGCAGACCGGCCGCCGGACGGTCCGCGATGCGACCCGCGAGGCGGAGGTCCTCGAGCACGTGACGAGCGCGTCGGCCGGCCTCTTTCCCGAGCCGGAGCTCGTCGCGCTCTACCGCAAGCTGATCGCCGCGACCCGGCGCGTCCAGCACGCCCAGAAGCGCGGGGCGGCCGCCGGTGACGACGTGTCGGGGTCGAGGCGCAGGCGGCCGGCACGGGACTCCGGGCCGGTGGACGACCGCGCTCCGGGTCCGCCCGGTGGGGCCGGCCAGTCCCCGGCCGACGGCGGGGACGCCGCGCCCGAGCCGCGGTGATCCCGCTCGGGCCGCGCGATCCCGGACCGGCCCGCCCGGAGCCGGCGCGATTGCCGGTACGACCCACCACGCGGTTCGCCCCGGCCCCGACCGGGCACCTCCATCTCGGCCACCTCGTGAACGCGATCTACGCCTGGGGCATCGCCCGCGCGACCGGGGGCCGGGTCATCCTGCGGATCGAGGACCACGACCGGCAACGGAGCAGGCGGGCGCTCGAGACGGCGCTCCTCGACGACCTGGAGCGAATAGGGCTCCTCCCCGACGAGCCGGCGATCGGCGAGCTCCGCGCCGGGCCGTCCGCCTATCGTCAATCGGACGACGCCGCCCCGTACAAGGCAGCCACTGCCGTGCTTCGCGCCCAGGGGCGCGTCTACGCCTGCACTTGCTCGCGGTCGGCGCTGCTCGCGTGGCGCGGCCCCGGCTGCCCGGGTGCCTGCCGCGCGCGCGGGCTCGCCGAGGAGGCGCCGGATGCCGCCCTCCGCGCCTGGCTCGGCCGGGGCGACGAGGCGTTCGACGACCTCCTCCTCGGTCCCCAGGTCGGCGATCCGTCAACCGACGGCGAGCTGGCCCTGCGCGACCGGCACGGCAGCTGGAGCTACCCGCTCTGTGTCGTCGTGGACGATGCCCGCGAGGGGGTGGATCTCGTGATCCGTGGACGCGACCTGCTCGAGGCGACGCCTCGCCAGCTGCGCCTCGGCCGCCTTCTGGGCCGCTCCGCGCCGCCGGCGTTTCTGCACCACCCGCTCCTGCGGAAACCGTCGGGGGCGAAGCTCTCCAAGGCGGATGGCGACACGTCGCTCCGCGACCTTCTCGAGGGCGGCGCGGCGCCGGCGGACCTGCTCGGGTTCGCGGCCGCGGCGGTGGGGCTCATCGAGGCCCCGCGGCGGCTCCCGGTGGGCGCCCTCGCGTCCCTCTTCGACGACTGACCGAGCGCCGGGGACCGGCCGTCACTTCGCCACGTGACCGCCGGATCCGCCACCACCGTGTGCCGGGCGCTCGGCCGGAGCCGTCTGCACCACGGGCGCCGTCACGGAAGGATCCGTCCCCGGTGTCGCAGCCGAGACGACGGTCGGGGCGGGGGCGGGGGCGGGCGACACGGCGACGATCGTCGGTGCGGCAGCGTGTGACGGCGTCGGCGGAGATGCCGCGAGCGCCGTGCCCGCGGCGAGCACCGCGGCCGCCAGGAGACCGATCACCGGACCGACGCGCGAGCGGGAGAATCGCCGGTGCGCCTGCTGTGTCGTGACGTTGGCGTCCATCGCTGCCACCTCGTCCGCTCTGCCTGCCGACTTCGCTGACCCGGGAGCCGGAGGCAGCGCCATCGTGGCCCGTCCCCTTCCTGGCCGGTAGCAGCCGTCGCACACTCCACGTGGCATCCGCGTGCCCGGGGTGCAGTCGCGGCGCGAGCGCGGCGGACGTCACCTGGATGGCGTTCCCGGTGTCGGCTCCGCGACAGGCGTGGCGGGCCGGCAGGGCCGGCGAGGTCAGGGTCGAGCCGACGCCTCGCGCAGGCCCTCGACGAGGCGCGTGAGCGCCGCCACGTCACGACCGCCGGAACCGAGGGCGTCGACGAGGGCCGAGGCGACGATGACGCCGTCCGCGCCGGCCGCGGCCAGCGCCCGGGGCCCGCTCCTGGCCGTCGCCGCCGCCCAACATCGCCGCGGTGGATGCGGCGCCGGGGGGCGCCAGCCGGGAAGCTGTCGAGCCCTGGCAGTCCAAGACCGGCCGCTCGGCGAAGCGGCCCGGCCCTTTCGGGCCGGACCGCCTCCGCGCTCTCTCGGTCGCCGCGCTGCGCGGCGGCGGCAACGCTTACTTGCGAACCGGCGTGAGCGGTCCGGGACGGCCGGCTCCCCTGTCCTGGTCGGGCGCCGCGACCGGCGCCGTCGCCGGGGCCGCGTCCAGGTACCAGGCGTCATGGTTCGGCACCGGGGCCGGGGCCGCGTCCAGGTACCAGGCGTCGTGGTTCGGCACCACGACCGGCGTCGTCGCCGGGGCATCCAGGTACCACGCGTCGTGGTTCGGCACCGCGGCCGGGGCTGCGTCCAGGTACCAGGCGTCGTGATTCGGCACGGGCGCCGTGTCCAGGTACCAGGCATCGTGGTTCGGCACCGCGGCCGGGGCCGGGGCAGCGGCTGGAGCCGCGACCGGTGCCGATGAGCGCACGAACGCGGTGGCAACGAGGAGGCCTGCGCCCGTGATCGCGATCACCGCCGCCACAGCGGCGACCCGTCCGGCTCGCGGAGTCCGGGCCGCATGCCCTGTTTGCGCGACTGCTGCACTGTTGCTGATTTCGATGGTATTGAGGCTCATTTCTCTCGATCCCCCTCGGTGTCTCCGGCGACGTTCCCTCAACGTCGTGTTGGCGAGATGGTGGGGCGCGCTGCCCGGGCGACGGTAGCGCCCAGGGGACGGCGCGTATGGCACCCTGGCGGCGCCCGATGTGTCGCCTGTTCGACCGCGGCGGTGTCGGTGGGGCCGGCTCAGCGACAGGCGTGGCGGGCCGGCGAGCTCGACGCGATCAGGGTCGAGCCGACGCCTCGCGCAGGCCCTTGACGAGGCGCGTGAGCGACGCCACGTCACGACCGCCGGAACCGAGGGCGTCGACGAGCGCCGAGGCGACGATGACGCCGTCCGCGCCGGCACGCACGAGGGCCCGGACGTGGGCCGGTCGGCTCACGCCGAACCCCACGGCGACCGGGACCGGGCTGATCGCCTTGACCGCGCGGACATAGCGGCCGACCTCAGCCGGCAGGCTGGCCCGGGCGCCCGTGGTCCCGACGAGGGAGACGCAGTAGAGGAATCCACCGGTCCGGGTCGCGACGAGCCTGCAACGGGCCGGCGACGTCGTGGGGGCCACCAGGTAGACGAGGGCAATCCCCGCGCCCGCCGCGACCGCCTCGAACGGGGCGCCCTCGTCGGGAGTCAGGTCCGCCACGATCGTGCCGGCCGCGCCGGCCGCGGCCAGTGCCCGGGCCCGCTCCCGGCCGTCGCCGCCGCCCACCAGTTGGTTGGCATAGCCCATCGTCACCAGCGGGATGGCCGGGCGGGCGCGGGCGATCCGCCGCACCAGGTCCAGCGAGCGCTCGAAGCTTGCGCCGGCGCCGAGCGCCGCCGACGAGGCCCGCTGGAGCGTCGTCCCGTCCGCGAGCGGGTCGGAAAACGGCATCCCGACCTCGACGAGGTCTGCCCCCGCGTCGATGGCGGCGAGCGCGACGGCCAGCGAGGTCGCCGCGTCGGGGTAGCCGGCGACGATGTACGGGATCAGGGCCGCGCGGCCGTCGGCCCGGGCGGCGGCGAACGCGGCCGCGATCCGGCGCGCGCCCGCCGAGTCGTTCGTGGACGCGGCCTGCCCGCCGGGAGGGGCGGCTCCCGCGACCGTCCCCTCGAGCGCCGTCACCGGGCGGCCTCCCAGGGCTCGACGTCGGAGAAGCGCTCCAGGGCGGCGAGATCCTTGTCGCCGCGCCCCGAGAAGCCGAGGAGGACGAGCAGCTCGGCGGGCCAGGCCGCCGCCCTGCCGCGGCCGCCTGCACCGGCAAGGAGCTTGGGCAGGGCGGCGATGGCGTGAGCCGTCTCGAGGGCCGGCAGGATGCCTTCGGTCAGCGTGGTCGCCTTCATCGCCGCAACGGCCTCGCGATCGGTGGCGCTCGCGACCGAGAGCCGGCCGGCCTCGGCGAGGGCGGCGAGCTGCGGCCCGACGCCCGGGTAGTCGAGCCCTGCCGAGGCGCTCACCGCCTCCACCACCTGCCCGTCGCGGTCCTGGAGCATGAGCGACCGCGAGCCATGGAGGATGCCCGGTGACCCGCCCAGGATCGCGGCCGCGTGGCGCCCGGTCTCGATCCCGTCGCCGGCCGCCTCCGCCACGGCGAGGCGCACGTCCGGCTCGCCGATGAACCGCGAGAGCAGCCCGATCGCGTTGGAGCCGCCGCCGACGCAGGCCAGCGCGAGATCGGGGAGGCGCCCTTCGACCGCCAGCAGCTGCCCGGCCGCCTCGTCGCCGATCCGGCGCTGGAGGTCGCGGACGATCGTGGGGTATGGATGCGGGCCCATCGCGCTGCCCAGGACGTAGTGGGTCGTGGTCACGTTTGTGACCCAGTCGCGCATCGCCTCGTTGACCGCGTCCTTCAGGGTCGCCGTGCCGGAGGTCACCGATCGGACCTCGGCCCCGAGGGCGTGCATCCGCAGGACGTTCGGGGCCTGGCGGCCGATGTCCTCCTCGCCCATGAAGACGACGCAGGGCAGGCCCAGCAGGGCGCAGGCGGTTGCGGTCGCCACCCCGTGCTGGCCGGCGCCCGTCTCGGCGATGACCCGGGTCTTGCCGAGGCGCCGGGTGAGAAGCGCCTGGCCGAGGGCGTTGTTGATCTTGTGGGCGCCCGTGTGGGCGAGGTCCTCGCGCTTGAGGTAGAGATGCAGGGCCTCCGGCGCGGGCCCGACGCCTCCCGGACGGCGGGCCGCGGCCGTGGCGAGGCGGGCCGCCTCGGCCAGCGCGGCAGCCGCGAGGCGGTCGGCCCGGTAGAGGGCGGTGGGACGGCCGGCGAATCGGGAGAGGAGCTCCCGGAGCTCGGCCCAGAAGACGGGGTCGTGGCGCAGGAGGGCCCACGCCGCTTCGAGCTGCTCGAGGGCGCCGACGAGCGTCTCGGGCACGAACCGCCCCCCGAAGTCGCGCTCGACGCCCCAGTGACCACGGCCGTCGGCCTCGATGAGGCCCGTGTGGACGGGGGTCGGGCCCGCCGGGGTATTGGGGCGGTCGAGGCGCGCGGCGCGGGCGCGCTTGACGAACAGGGCGGCCGCGAGCGGGTCCTTTCGCGGCCGCTCTTCCGGGGTGCGCGGGGCCTCGACCCCCGAGGCAACGTCGACGCCGACCGCGGGCACGGCCAGCAGCGCACCGCCGACTGTGGAGGGCGTGAGGCCTCCGGCGAGGACGACCGGGATCTCGCCGGCGATCGCGGCCGCCAGCGAGGTATCGGCGCGGGTGCCGGTGCCGCCCGGGTGCGGACCGCCCGCGGTGTCGAGCACGATCCGGACGGCCCCGGCGGCGAGAGCGGCCCGGGCGCGCTCCATGGTCTCGGCGATGAGGCCTGCGCGCTCGGCGGCGCCATCCGGCGCCAGGGCCGGCAGGTGCACGACGGCCCACGCCGGGCGCGGCGAGGCGGCGATCCGCTCCGGCGCCTCCCCGCCGGCGTACTGGATGGCGTCCACGTTCACCTCGGCGGCCAGCGCCGCCAGCAGCCCGTCATCGGCGCCGGCCGTGATCGCCACGATGAGCGGAGCCCGGCTACCGCCCGCGGCCCGCGCGCGGCGGGCAAGGGCCGCGCCGTGGCCGAGGGGGAGCGCGCGCGGGGTGCCGGCCACGAAGTTGAGGCCGACAGCGTCGACGGCCGCGGCGAGCGCAGCGTCCAGGCCCGCGTCGTCGACCACGCCGCAGATCTTCACGAACGGGATTCGGTGCGACGCGCCGACGTCGTCGGGCACCATGCCGGCGGCCACGAACGCAGCCGCGGCAGCCCGCGGATCGGCGGCCCGGACCAGCGCCTCCCCGACGAGCGCGGCGTCGTAGCCGGCGGCCCGCCAGCGCGCAACCGTGGCCGGGTCGCGGGCGCCGGACTCGGCGATCGCGATCCGGTCGTCGGGGATCTGCGACCGCAGGCGAACCGGGTGGTCGCGGTCCACCTCCAGGGTCCGCAGGTCCCGGGAGTTGACGCCGACGAGGCGCGCCCCGGAGGCGAGCGCGGCCTCGAGCTCGCGTTCAGCGTGGACCTCCACGAGAGGCTCCATGCCCAGGTCGCGAGCGCGACCGGCGAGATCCGCCAGCCGCCTGGCGGGGTGCAGGGCCGCGAGCAGGAGGACGAGGTCGGCGCCCGCCGCCCGCAGCAGCGGGAGCTGGCGCGGGTCGACCACGAACTCCTTGGCCAGGACGGGCAGCGAGACGGCTGCCCGGATCGTGCGCAGGTCGTCGACCGACCCGCCGAACCAGTGCGGCTCGCACAGGACCGAGATCACGCTTGCCCCGCCGGCCTCGTAGGCCCGGGCGCGGGCGACGGGGTCGCGGATCGGATCGATCCGGCCGGCGGACGGCGAGGAGCGCTTGACCTCGGCGATCAGGTGGAGGCCGGGGCGTGCGAGGCGAAGGGTCGCGTCACGGGGCGCGCTGGCCGCGGCCGCCGCCCGGGCGAGGTCGCGGTAGGTCGCCTCGCCGAGCTCGGCGCTCATTTCCGTCGCCCGCCGGGCCGCGATCTCCCGGAGCACGCCGGCACGGCCGCGGGCGGAAGATGACGATGCGCCGGCGCCGCGCGAGCGGGTCCCTGTGGCGGCCGAAGTCATGCCTGGGCCTCCGGGGCGTCCGCCACGCGGGCACGGTCGGCGGCGACGCGGGCACGGTCGGCGGCGGCGCTCTCCTCGCGCAGGCGGGCCAGCAGCGCCCCCGCGGCGCCCCCGTCGATGGTGGCCGCGGCCAGGGCGACGCCGTCGCCGAGCTCGTCCGACCGACCCGCGGCCACGAAAGCCGCGCCCGCGTTCAGGAGGACGACGTCCCGCCGGGGACCGCGGTCCACGCCCGCGAGAACGCCTTCCGCCAGGGCCGCGTTCTCGGCCGGCGTCCCGCCGGCGAGGGCGCCGGTCGCGGCCCGGGCCAGTCCCACCTCGACGGGATCGACCGTCCGGCGCTCGATGCCGCCGGCCGTCACGTCGTGGATCACGCCGGTCCCGTCGAGCGGCAGCTCGTCAAGGCCCGCGCCATGGACGACGAGTGCCCGCTCGGTGCCGAGGGCGCGCAGCACCTCGGCCAGGCGCGGCGCCGCGGCCGGATCTCCGACCCCGACCACCTGCCGGCGGGCGCCGGCGGGATTGGTGAGCGGGCCGAGAAGGTTGAACGCGGTCCGGACGCCGATCTCCCGTCGCGTCGGCCCGGCATGGCGCATCGCTGGGTGAAAGCCCGGGGCGAACAGGAAGGCGAAGCCGACCGTGCGGAGGGCCTCGGCGGCCGTCGCCGCGTCGTGGTCCGTGCGCACGCCGAGCGCCTCGAGCACGTCGGCCGAGCCCGACTGCGAGGTCATGGCCCGGTTCCCGTGCTTCGCGACGGGCACCCCCGCCGCGGCCACGACGATCGCGGCCGTCGTCGAGATGTTGAACGTGCCGGAGCGGTCGCCGCCGGTCCCGCACGTGTCGATCGCCCCGGCCGGCGCCTCGACCCGCAGGACGCGCTCGCGCATCGCCTCGGCGAAGCCTGTCAGCTCCTCGGTGGTCTCGCCGCGCATCCGGAGGGCGACGAGCAGGGCCGCGAGCTGGGCGGGCGTCGCCCCGCCGTCCATGACCGCGCCCATGGCCGCCCGCGCCTCGGGACGCGCCAGGGTCCGCCCGTCGACGATCGCCGAGAGCGCCGCCCGGACGGCCTCGCTCATCGGGCGCCTCGCGCGGCCGGCGCCGAAGCCGTGGACCGCGGCGTGGCCGTGCCGGCGCCGACGCCGCGAGCGAGGGCCGGCGAGCCGGGCCCGCGGCGGGTGGCGGCGTCGACGATAGAGCCATTGGCCGCCCCGCCGGGCGCCCCGGCGCCGGCGCGATCGGGCTCGTCGCCGGCCGCGGCCAGGCCGTGGGTGGCAAACGACCCGCTGGCCGCGTCGAGCCGCCCGGCCTCGCCTTCGCCGGCGAGGCGCAGGAAGTTCGCCAGCAGGTGCGGCCCCTCGGGCGTCAGCACGGACTCCGGGTGGAACTGGACGCCCTCCAGCGGCAGCGACACGTGGCGCACGCCCATCAGCACGCCATCCGCGTCGCAGCGGGCCGTGGGGACGAGGTCTGCCGGGAGCGTCGCCGGGTCGACGCAGAGCGAGTGGTAGCGGGCAGCCATGAAGCCGGGGCTCATCCCCGCCAGCAGCCCGGCGCCGTCGTGCTCGACCGCCGACGCCTCGCCGTGGACCAGGGTCGGGGCACGCACGATCGAGGCCCCGAACGCGGCTCCCATGGCCTGCATGCCGAGGCAGACGCCCGAGGAGCGGGAGGCGCCGCTCGGCGGCGAAGTGGACGGCCTCGACGGAGATCCCCGCGTGGTCCGGGTCGGACGGCCCGGGCGAGACGACGATCCCCCGCAGGACGACGGCGGGATCAGCCGGCGAGCGCCTCGAGCCCGGCGCGGTCGATCGCGTCGTTGCGCACGACCCGCACCTCGGCGCCGGCGGCCTGGAGCGCCTGCACGAGGTTGAAGGTGAAGCTGTCGTAGTTGTCGACCACGAGGATCATCGATCGCCCCCGGACGCGGCCGGCTCGACCACCGGGGCCGTCGTCGATCCGTCAGCCGGCGCTGACGAAAGGGCCGGGGCGGTTCCGGCCGCCATCTCGATCGCCCGCCGCATCGCCGCCGCCTTGTGCTCGGTCTCCTCGAACTCGCGCTCGGGCACGCTGCCGGCGACGATCCCGGCGCCCGCGTGCACGTGGGCCACGCCGTCCTTCAGCACGGCGCTGCGGATCGCGATCGCGGTGTCGAGGTTGCCGTCGTAGCCGAGGTAGCCGATCGCGCCGCCGTACAGCCCGCGCCGCTCGCCCTCGGCGGCCGCGATCAGCTGCATCGCCCGCACCTTCGGCGCCCCGGAGAGGGTGCCGGCGGGGAAGACGCTGCGCAGGGCATCGAGGGCGTCGTGCCCGGGCGCCAGCTTCGCTTCGACGTGGCTCACGAGGTGGAGGACGTGGCTGTAGCGCTCGACCTCCATGTACTTCGAGACGCGGACCGTGCCGGGCCGGGCGACCCGCCCGAGGTCGTTGCGGCCGAGGTCGACGAGCATCACGTGCTCGGCGCGCTCCTTCGGATCGGCCTGCAGCTGCTCGGCGAGGAGCTCGTCCTCGCGCTCGTCGGCCCCGCGCGGCCGGGTGCCGGCGATCGGATGCGTCGTCAGGCGCTCGCCCTCGACCTGGAGGAGGAGCTCGGGGCTCGCGCCCACCACCTCGAACGAAGGCGTCCGCACGAAGAACAGGTAGGGGCTCGGGTTTACCTTGCGCAGGGAGCGGTAGAGGCCGATGCCGTCGAGGGGGCGGCCGTCGGGACGCTGCGGCAGGGCAAGCGTCTGGCGTCGGGCGAGGACCACCTGGATCGCCTCGCCGGCGGCGATCGCGTTCTTGGCGTTGCGCACGGCCGCCTCGTAGGCGTCCCGACCGAGCGAGGTCTTCGGGTTGTCGTCGCTTCCCGCGGGGGCGCCGGGGGCGGAGGCGGCAGAGCCGGCCGAGGGGCCCGCGACCTCGCCGGCGCTCGGCCGGGCAGTCTGCTCGAGGGCCTCGAAGAGCGCCCGCTCGGCGACCCGGTAGCGCTCCTCGAGCCGGGGGGCGTCGGTGTGGAGCGAGGCGATCGCCGCCAGGGTGTGGGTCAGGTGGTCGAAGACGAGGACGAGGTCCGTCTCGATGAAGCTCGCCAGCGGCACCTCGACGGGATCCGCGGCGGGGAGCGGAACGGTCGGCTCGAAGACCGAGACCGCGTCGTAGGCGAGCGCCCCCACGGCGCCGCCGGTGAAGCGTGGCATCCCCTCGGTGGGCTCGATGCGACGCCGCGGAAGAAACGTGCGCAGCGCCGCCAGTGGGTCGTCGGCGGGCAGGTCCGTCACCGGCAGGTCCGGCGTGTAGTCGACGACTCCCACCGGGCGATCCTGGATTCTCGCCCGCCCCTCGCGCACCTCGAGCAGGCGCCGCGGCCCGATGCCCAGGAAGCTGTAGCGCCCAAGGCGCTCGCCCCCCTCGACCGACTCGAGGAGGTACGCCGGCGTGACCCCGTCGTCGAGGCGAAGGAAGGCACCGATCGGCGTCTCGAGATCCGCGTCGCGCACCGCCCGCAGGCGGATCGTGTCCGCGCTCCCGGCAAGGCGCTTGACCTCGCCGAGGCTCAGGGGATGCTGGGTGGACATGGTGCGCGGACCTCCGGAAAACGAACACGACCTCTCGTCCTGCCAGGACGAAAGGTCGGGACCTTCCGCGGTGCCACCCGGGTTCGGCGTGTGCCGCGCTCATCGTGACCGACGGGACGTGGTTCGTCCGATCGGCGCTGCCCTCTATCGCTGGCGCCCTGCGCCGGAGCCTACTGGTGGCGCCGCCGCCCGGCAGTCGGGGGCGTTCCGCGTTCGGTCCGGAGGCTCCCGGGTCCATTCGCCATCGCTGCCGGCCCGACTTCCACCGACCGTCGGGTCTCTGTGCCGGCGCCGCGACGGGTACTCGTCCCGTTCACAGCCACGTATGAAGTTGAGGCCGTGAGTCTAGGCGCGCCCGCACGGGCAGGTCAAGGGCGGGCGGAGGCGGTGTGGGCTGTCGGACACGGGTCCACGGCCAGCGTCGCAGCGGCGGCGGATGACGACGTCCCGAGACCGACACCGGTGACGGCCCGCGGGGCGACGGGCCGTTCGACCCGGATTAGGTGGCCATGGGGCCGGTTCGCCGGCCGTGGTGCCCCCGTAGAGTCGGAATCGTGAATTGCATCGTCCTCGTCAAGCAGGTTCCGGACGTCTCCAACATTCCCGAGGATGCGTGGGACCGCGAGAAGGGCACGCTTCGGCGAGCCATGCTCGACAGCATCCTCAACCCCCTCGACCTCCACGCGCTGACCTTCGCGGACCGCCTGACAGCCGGCGATCCGGAGGCCCGGACGGTCTTCCTGAGCATGGGGCCGCCACAGGCCCGCGAGGTCCTTGTCGACTGCCTGTCGCGCGTTCCGGGCGAGGCGATCCTCCTGACGGACGGCGCCTTCGCCGGGGCCGACACCGGAGCGACCGCCTACTCGCTCGCCTGCGCGATCCGGCGGATCGAGCGCGAGATGTTCGGCGGCAATCGCGACTACGCGATCGTGACCGGCATGCAATCGGTCGACGGCGACACGGCCCAGGTCCCCCCACAGATCGCCGAGGAGCTCGGGATCGACCACATCGCCTATGCCAAGGACCTCGTGACGGAGCCGCGACTGGCGGTCCGCCGGATCGCCGCCGAAGGGATCGAGGACGTCCATCCCGTCCGCTGGCCGGTCCTCGTGACCGTCACCGCGTGCACCGATCCGCTCTACCGCTCCTTCGAGCGGACCCGCGAGGCACGCCACGCCGAGCTCCACGAGTGGAACGCGAAGTCCGTCGGGGCCGATCCCGCGCGGATCGGCCTCAAGGGTTCGTGGACCCAGGTCTACCGCCTCTTCTCGCCCTCCGAGGACCGCCCGAAGACCTGCGAGTACGTCCGCAACCCGGCGGAGCTGATCGGGAAGATCGCCGCCCGCTACCAGGAGGCCGCCCCGGGAGCGCCCGTCGACGCCGAGGTCGGCTACGACCTCGGCGGCCGGGAGCCCAGCTATCGCGGCGAGTTCTGGGTCTTCGCCGAGCGCGAGGGCGAAGGCGTCCGCTCCGTGTCGCTCGAGCTCATCGGGAAGGTGCGCCAGCTGGCCGGCACGCTCGGGGAGCGGGTGGGCGTGGTCCTGCCCTGCGCCGAGGCCGGAGATCGCCCGGCCCAGCTCATCGCCGCCGGGGCCGACGTCGTCTACCTCATCGAGCACCCGCTCCTGGGCTCGTTCGACCCGCTCGCCCACAAGAAGGCGATCGCCGACCTGGTCCGTGCGCGCAGGCCCCAGGTGATGCTCTTCGGGGCGAGCCCGCTGGGCCGGGAGCTGGCCCCCCGGGTCGCCTACGCCTGCCGCTCGGGGCTGACCGCCGACTGCACCCGCCTCGAGATCGGCGACTTCAGCAAGGGCGCCGTCAACCTCGTCGGAATCCTGAAGCAGACCCGTCCGGCCCTCGGCGGGAACGTCATGGCCACGATCATGACCAAGGACTCGCCGACCCAGATGGCGACGGTCCGGCCCGGTGTCTTCAAGGTGCCCCCGCCCGACCCTGCCCGCACCGGCGAGCTGGTCCGGGTCCCGGTCGAGCTCGACGAGGGCGACGTGGGCCTGGAGGCGACCCCGGTCGAGTCGTTCGCCAGCAAGGTCTCGATCCGCGACGCCGAGATCATCGTGGCCGGCGGTCACGGGTTCCGCTCGCGGGCCGACTTCGACACGTACCTCCAGCCCCTGGCCGTGGGCCTGGGTCACCTCCTCGGCGCGAGCACGAAGGTGGCAGCCTCGCGGATGGCGGTGGAGGACGGCTTCACCACCCACGACTACCAGGTCGGCCAGACGGGCCAGACGGTCCAGCCGCGCCTCTACGTCGCGATCGGGATCTCCGGCGCCGTGCAGCACATCACGGGCATGCAGGGAAGCGAGATCGTGGTGGCGATCAACAAGGACCCCGGGCGCGGATCTTCAACTACGCGGACTACGGCGTGGTCGGCGACATCGAGACGGTCGTCCCCGAGCTGGTCCGGGCGACGGAGGGACGGGCATGACCGCGCCGCTCGACGTCCTGGTCGTCGGCGGCGGCCCGGCCGGCCTCGCCGCGGCGATCCGGCTCAAGCAGCAGCTGGCCGCGACGGGCGGCGAGGCCGCGGTCGCGGTCATCGACAAGGCGCCGCGTCCCGGCTACCACGCCCTTTCGGGCGCGGCCTTCGAGCCGGCCTGCCTCGACGAGCTGGTCCCCGGCTGGCGCGACGACCGGCGGTTCATGGAGCATGTCGTCCCCGTCGAGCGCGACGAGATGTACTTCCTCCTCGGGCCGCGGGCGATCCGGGTCCCCGACCGGGTCGTGCCGTCGCGCATGCACCACCGGGGCGACGTCACGATCTCGCTCTCGCGCCTCGTCGACTACCTGGCCGACGAAGGCCGAGCGCCTCGGGGTCGAGCTGTACAGCGGCTACTCCGCTCGCGAGCCCATCGTCGAGGACGGGCGCGTAGCCGGCGTGCGGCTGGCGGAGGTTGGCCTCGACAAGGACGGCGGCGAGAAGGCCAACCACCGGCCGGCCGAGGAGATCCGGGCGCGCCTGACCATCGTGGCCGACGGCACCCACGGGGTCATCTCCACGCAGCTCCGCGAGCGGTTCGGCGGCGGGCGGAACCCGCAGGTCTACTCGCTGGGGATCAAGGCGGTCGTCGCCTTCCCGGGCGCCAACCCGTTCGGTGCCAACCGGGTGATCCACACTTTCGGCTACCCGAACCCGGCGAGCGTCTTCGGCGGCGGGTTCATCTACAGCATGGGCGAGAAGACGGCCGCGGTCGGCCTGATCATGGGGCTCGACTGGAAGTACGGCGACCTCACCCCCAGCGCGAGTTCGAGCGCTACCGCGCCCATCCGTTCATCGCCGCGCTCCTGGAGGGCTCGGTCACGATCGCGACCGGGGCCAAGACGATCCCCGAGGGCGGCTACCACGCCCTCGCGAAGCTGGCGGTGCCGGGGGCCCTCGTCGTCGGCGACGGGGCCGGCTTCGTCAACATGGAGAAGATCAAGGGGATCCACTACGCGATCCTCTCCGGGATGGCGGCTGCCGACACCGTGGCCGAGGGGCTCGCGGCCGTTGACGGCGGCGCGGTCGCCCTCTCCGGGTACGCCCGGCGGCTCGAGGACCGCGGCGTCCTGCCCGACATGCGCCACGCGCGCAACTACCGCCAGAGCTTCCGCTGGGGCATCTACCCGGGGGCGCCGCTGTCGCTCGTGCAGAGCCTGGTCCCGAAGCGGCTGGGCATGGAGGTGGACGCGAAGGGGACGAAGAAGGGCGCGCGCCTGGGCCGCGAGGACCCGGGTGGGATGGACGGCGCGACCTTCGTCAGCCTCACGGGCTCGCTCCACCGGGAGGACGAGCCGCCGCACATGACCGTGCTGGACCCGGAGAAGTGCCTGCGCTGCGAATCCGACTTCGCCAACTCGTGCACGCATTTCTGTCCCGGCCAGGTCTACCGCTGGGACGGGAAGGCGATCGTCCTCAGCGCCTCGAACTGCCTGCACTGCATGACGTGCGCCGTGAAGTGCCCCTTCGAGAACATCCGCTGGCTGCCGCCCGAAGGCGGCGAGGGCCCCCGCTTCAAGCAGATGTGACGCCTCGCGCCGCCGGCGGCGCGGGCGCGCCCTGTCCCCGGGGATCAGCCGAACCAGGTCGTCGCCTCGCCGTCGCGCCCGGCGCTCTCCTCGAGGATCGCGGTGATGGCCTCCACCGAGAGGCTCGTGCGGCGCGACACGTAGGCCGCGATCCGGCGGGCGTCGCAGCCGCAGCGCGCGAGGATCCGGCGGTCGAGGCGCGGCCAGATGAGCATCGCGCGCTGGCTGAAGACGCAGGCGTCCACGGCCGAGCGCCGGGATCCGGTTGGGTCCGAGGTGGACATCGCGGCGACCCCTTTCCACCCGGCCAGACCGATCGAGGGGACGGCCGGGTCCGGCGACCAGCCTGTGCTTCGAGGTGGCCCGGGGACGCCACGAGGGTGTCGCCCGGACCCAGGGAACGCGGTGCCGGGGCGGCATCGTACCCCGAAGCGGTACCTGATGCGAGGGACGCGGCCGGGCGGCGCCCACCCACGGTCCGCGGCATACCGTCGCGAGGGATCAGGTGTTGACCTGAGGCCCCTATCGGGTCGCGGCCCGTCCTGAATACCGTCCGCGTCCCCGGGCAGCTCCGGTGTCACCGCCGCTCCGGCGGGGGCTCGTCGCCGCCGGATGTTCCGGTCGACCCGATGGTGAGCCGTGGCCGGCATGGCCAGCATTCCGCCCACATCAGGCGCATCAGGCCGGCCGACCCGCAGGCCCCGGAGTTGGGGCTCCACCTGCGGCGTGAGTTCCGACGATGCGCGATCGGGAGCAGCCCGCGACGCATCGCGGCCGCAGGGGGGACTTGGCAGATGAGCCGGTTCGGTCACGCATCGGTGGCAGTGGGCGAGCGCCCGTCGGCCACGGTTCGCGCCTCGCGACGCATGGCGGCGGGCGCGGCCCTCGCCCTCGCCCTCTCCGGGCTCCTGCCCGGCATCTCCACGGCTGCCCCGCTGGCGACGACCCACGTCGCGGCCGCGGCCCCGGCAGCACCGACGACGAACACGCTCCGCCTGCGGGTGGAGAGCGCGCGCCAGTGGATCCCGGCCGGCATCGACAAGGGCGACGCCGATCCCCAAGTACCACTGGCTCGTCGTCCAGGACGACACCGGCGACCCGACGCACTACGGCACCAGCCTGGGTGCCACCGACACAGGCAACTCCGACTACGCCTGCACGCCCGCAGTCGCATCGGCGGCGACCCGGCCTACCCGGCGAACTGCCAGTGGCCCGCGATCCACTCGGTCAAGGGCGGCACCAGCGCCGAGGTCGTCGCCCAGGGCGACGAGACGACGCTCAGCGAGAGCGATCGGCATCGACACGTCGAGCTGGCCGGCCAACGACCACAACCCGAACCGCAGCTACATGATCTCGGTCATGGCCGAGGGCTACGACGTCCCCGGCTGCACCGTCTCCCCCACGGTCACGTGCCACGTCGACGGCTTCAAGATCGACGGCGCCTGGTTCAGCCTGCCGCTGCCCGACAACGGGGCGACCACCGCCAACGTGACCGTCGACATGCAGCCCTACCCGCTGCCGCTGACCACGGTGCGCATGGCGGTCTGGAACGACCTCCAGACCAACGGCGCGTACGACACCGGCGAGCCCAACCTGGCCGGCTTCGAGGGCCACATCAGCGACGTGCTCGACCAGGTCACCACCGACTGGTTCGGCAACCCGCTCTGCACCACCTACCAGCACGACTCGAGCGGCCTCATGCTGTTCGGCGACGACGGCAAGCCGCTCATCGAGCACGGTCGGCGGACACTGCTTCAGCGACGCCAACGGCGTCATCACGATCCCCTACCTGGGTCCCGACCGCTACTCGGCCACCGTCACCCCGCCCAACGGGCAGACCTGGTACCAGACCAGCACGCTCGAGGGCTGGCACGACTGGGACACCTGGTCGATCGAGGGCTGGAACGGCTACGACCCCGAGTTCGTCCAGGGCGCCGAGCCGTTCCCGTTCGCCGAGTTCGGCTTCGTCCAGCTCCAGGACTGCGACAGGGCGCGGCCAACCCGTCGCCCGGCCAGACCGGCGCGTGCTCGGCAAGCGGTCAAGAACACCTCGGCGCAGTGCGCACCGCGCCGAACACCGCGACGACCACGTCCGCGGGCTCGATCAAGGGCACGGTGGTCGGGCATCGGCGAGTACACGCCTCTGGTCGGCGGCCTCACGCTCGGTGGCTCGCCGGGCAAGTACATCATCGAGAACATCAAGCAGCCCCTGATCTCGCTGATCGACACCGGCCGCGACGACACTACGGTCTACGTCGGCCGCGGCAACGCCGACGGCACGTTCCAGATCAACAACATCCCCGACGGCGACTACGTCCTGACGTTCTGGGACGAGGACCAGGCATACCTGCTCACCCAGGCCAACGTCAGCATCGTCAACGGCCAGGCGCTCGATATGGGCGTCCTGGACGTGGCCGCCTGGCACAGCCAGGTCTACGGCAAGGTCTGCTACGACACCAACCGCAACGGCAAGTGCGATCCGGGCGAGTCCGGGATCCCCGGCCTGCTCCTGAACCTGCTCGGCCGCGACAACTCCGTCGCAGTTCTACGGCGACAACACGGCCACGACCGACAGCAACGGGAACTACCGCTTCCCGCGCGCCTACCCGCTCGGCCAGTGGGTGGTCACCCAGGGCTACTGGGAGCAGTTCTACACGGTCGGCGTCACCTACCAGACCGAGAACCAGCCGACCGAGACGACCGTCATGGCCAACGGCGGCTTCGTGGACGTCAGCTCGTACAACCTGATCGGGCACCACACCCGCATGGACTGGGCCGTCCACACCTACGAGACGCCGGCCAACGCCAGCCTCGGCCCGACCAACGGCGGCATCGTCGGCGAGATCGTGGCCACCACCACGCGCAACGAGCTGGACCCCCGCTTCCAGGCGATCGAGTCCTACGAGCCCGGGCCTGCCCGACGCGACAGTGCACCTCTACGCGCCGGTGAAGTGCGTCCCGACCGACCCGACGACGATCCCCGCCGGCACGCATCTGCACGCAGGAGACGACGGCCTTCGGGTCGGCTTACTACCTGACCGACGCCGCCGACGGCTCGCTCAAGCGGCTGTCGGACGGCGCCGGACAAGGTCAGCGGCAACCCGATCGACCTCTATGCGACCCGTACACCAGCGAGACCTGGCTGCGGCCGACCGACTGCGTCGCCCGTGGCGCCGACGGCACGCCGGTGGTCGAGCAGGTGCTGCCGTCCTCCAGCCGGCGGCCACGACTGCCTCGAGGCCCCGCTGATGTCGAGCCAGGTGGGCGACAACACCGTCGGCGACTTCATGCAGGTCAACGGCAACTACGGCTTCACCGCCATCGACCACGACCCGACCACGGGCGCACCGATCGCGCGAGCGAGGCGCTCCCGCCGGGCGACTACCTGGTCCAGGTCGACGCGCCGAAGGACGCCAACAACCGGCCGGCCTACGAGGTGGTGAAGGAAGAGGACATCAACATCTTCTCCGGCGACGAGTTCGTCGCCCCGGGCGAGACGCCCCTCAACCCGCCGCTCCCCAACCGGACGCCTCCGACGACGGTGGTGCCGGCCATCCCGCCGTTCCCCTGCGCGGGCCCGCAGCACACCGTCAACGTCGTCAGCGACTGGTCGCTGGCGCAACTTCAGCCCGCTGGACCCCGCGAACACGCAGGGCGTCTACAACCCGGACATGGTCGACGGCGGCGGCAGCCCCTTCGAGGGCCAGCAGAAGCCGCTGTGCGACACCCGCCTCGTGACCGTCCGCAACGGCCGCTCGGCCACCCCGAACTTCCACTTCAAGACGTTCACGGCTTCGACGCCGCGGGCAACGCGCTCCCGGCCGGCGCCGGCGTCCCGCTGCCGGGCCGCATCTTCGGCATCGTGGTCGACGACCTGAACCTGTCGACCAACCCGAAGGAGCTGTTCTACGGCGAGAAGTACGGCATCCCCAACATGCCGATCGGCATCTACGACTTCTCGAACCGGCTGGTCAAGACCATCCAGACCGACCCGCAGGGCGCAGTACGAGGTCATCCTGCCCTCGACGTCCAGCTACAACTGCCCGCTGCCGGCCGGCCCGTGCCCGGGGATCTACCGCTTCCTGGCGAACGATCCCGGCCAGCCCGGGCACCTGAACCCGGGCTACAACCCGGCCTACCGGACGATCGGCGGCTTCTTCGAGGTGTGGCCGGGCGTCAGCCTGCCGTCCGACCTGGCGCCGACCCCGGTCGCGTTCGGGATCGAGAACCCCGGCACCCAGCAGACGCATCCGGCGGCCTGCCTCCTGAACGATCCCGCCCAGCCGACGGCATCCCAAGGTGCCCGAGCTGTTCACGATCAACAAGCCCTGGATGCGCGTCAACGACACCGGGGCAACGCGCAACGTTCACCCTCACCGGGCAGTACTTCGGTGCCGCGCCGGGAAGCGTGACAGCTCGACGGGCTGACGATGACCATCGGCTCGTGGAGCGACACCGCGATCCAGTTCACGCGTGCCCAGCAGCGGGGCCAACGCTCCATGCGTCCGGCCCGTACCAGCTGAAGATCACGGGAAGCAACGGCCAGAGCACGGTCAACGGCCTGACCTTCCACGTGCTCAGCCGGTGACTGCGAACGGCGGCTACAACCCGACCGTCTACGAGGTCGGCCCGGGCAGGACCGTACAACCCAGTCCGACCGCGAACGCGACCGCAACTCCGCACGGCTGCGGCGCACGCCGTCCAGCGCGCGCTCGACGCCGCGGCGACCAGCCCGACAGGCCCTCGTGGTCGTCTATCCGAACACGCCGAGCACGTTCAACCCGTTCGGCTCGTACTTCGAGAACATCGTCATCCACTCGCCGGTCAAGCTCCAGGGCGTGGGCCCGGGCGGCCTGCTGGCCGACGGCACCCACGTGCCCGGCAGCGTGCTCGACGGCCTGGGCTACGGCACCGACGGCGAGCGCGAGGCCGCCTGGCAGGCGACCGTCAACGCTCGGATCGCGACCGGCGACGGGATCGTCGGGCCGAACGACACGGCCCTGACCGACCCCGACACCGCCGTCGTGCCCGAGGGCGAGGTCATCCTGACGCTCGCCACGGAGCACGACCCAGTACGGCTCGTCCTACAAGGCGGCGATCGACGGCCTGCTGGTCCAGAACGGCGACGTGATGGACTTCGTGCCGAACGTCAACAACCTGGGCAACGGCACGCAGGTCGGCGGCGGCAACAACACGCCGACCAACCCGAACCAGGGCGGCGGCATCGTCGCGTTCGCCGCGACCCGGTTCCTCCAGATCACCAACAACATCATCAGGAGCAACGCCGGCGCCTACGCCGGCGCGATCCGCCTGGGCACGCCGCTAGTCGGGCGACAACCACCTCGACGGCGCCCACATCGCCAACAACCGCATCCTCAACAACGGCGGCACCAACCTGGCCGGCGCGGTCGGCATCTTCACCGGCGCGTACGGCTACGAGATCAACAACAACGACCTCTGCGGCAACTTCTCGTCCGAGTACGGCGGCGGCATCAGCCACTTCGGCCTGACCGGCAACCTCGCCTCAACGGCAATCGCTCCGGAAGCGGCACCCCGTCGAGCATCCACGACAACCGGATCTACTTCAACGGCTCCTACGACGAGGGCGGCGGCGTGATCATCGCCGGCGAGCCGCCGACGAGCCTCACCACCTTCGGCGCCGGCGCCGGCCCGGTGAACATCTACAACAACCTCATCGAGGCCAACCTGGCGAACGACGACGGCGGCGGCCTGCGCTTCCTGACCGCCGGCAACTTCCCGTACAACGTCTACAACAACATGATCGTGAACAACATCTCCACCCACGAGGGCGGCGGCGTCGCGATCGACAACGCGCCCAACGTGCGGTTCTTCAACAACACGGTCATGAAGAACCTGACCACGGCCACCGCGGCGACCAGCAACGGCCTGCCCGCGCCGGCCGGCCTCTCCACCGCCCTGAACAACGACTTCCTGCAGCCAGCGCCTGCCGGCCGGCTCGCCGCTCTACAGCAACCCGCTCCTGTTCAACAACATCTTCTGGGACAACCGGGCGGGCACCTGGGACGGCGCGCAACATCGTCGGCATCGGCGGCCTGGTCTGGTCAGAACGGCGTGCAGGTCCCTGACCCGACCCCGATCAACCACTGGGACATGGGCGTGCCGGGCACGCTCCAGCCAGCTGGCGCCGACCAACTCGCGTCCTCCAGTCCGAGACGATCCAGATCACCAACGACGTCGTGCGCCAGCCCCACCAACAAGTGTCGACCAGGATCCGCTCGATCACCACCCCGTACGACACGTCGGTCATGGGCCTGCCGTGGCGCGGCAACCCGAACTTCGTGGCCAACGTGATCGTGGCCCAGGACGTGCCGGTCACGATCATGGGCAACTACCACCTGAGCGGCACCGGCTCGCCGGCCGTCAACGCCGGCGCGATCGCGAAGTCTGGCGTGAACTGCCTCCGACCTTCGACATCGACAACCAGGGACGGCCGGCACGCAGGTGGCTTCGATGCCGGCGCCGACGAGATCCCGGGAGGGACGCTGCCATGAGGGCGGGTCACGTCGACCCGGGGGGCCGTCACGGCCCCCCGGCGATCTCCACCCAACGCTCGCCCGGCGGCACCGGGGGGCGCCCTCGCGGCGCTCTCCGGCCCGGACCGGTCCCCAGCGGCCACCAGGCAACGCGCGCCAACGCGAAGGCCAGGCCACCGACCCGCGCCTGCGTCGACAGGCCCCCACCTTCAGGAGAACCCGATGAGCACTCCCGCTTTCTCCAGGAAGGTCTCGCGGCGACAGCTGCTGAAGGTCGGCGGCACCGCGGCCGCCGCCGCGGCGGCAGCGACCTTCCTTCCCCGCTGGGCCGGCAAGTCGCTGTCCCCGGTGCAGGACGCCGCCGCGACGGCCGCCCCGACGATCTTCAGGCACCTGATCGGGTCCGACGGCTGGATCTCCATCCCGATGGGGACCCTCACGAACGACCTGGGGGGCGTCGTCGCCCCCGACGTGCTGGCCCCGGAGGCCGCACCACCTACGTGTTCGGGTTCCGCGACGTGACGGTGCTCGACGCCCCGGGCCCAACCCCGGGCACGACGACCGAGCCCCGGATCCTGGCCCAGAAGGGCCACGTCCAGCACTCGGCGCCGCTGCTCTTCTTCGACGAGAACGACGCCATCCAGATCACCCTGAGCAACCTGGGCCTGGCCGTGCGGCCCGACCTGACCGACCCGCACACGATCCACTGGCACGGCTTCCGCAACGCCCTGCCCCTGTTCGACGGCGTGCCGGAGATGTCGATCTCGGTGAAGATCGGGGCCGACTTCCCGTACTACTACCACCCGCACCGATCCCGGCACGTACATGTACCACTGCCACAACGAGGACGTGGAGCACGTGCAGATGGGCATGGACGGGATCATCTTCGTGCGGCCGGCGCAGAACAAGACGGGCAACGGCGCCGGAGCGCCGGTCGCCCGCTACAACGGCGGGGCGTCGACGGCGCCGCTCGGCTACGTCTACAACGACGGCGTCGCGCCTGGCCGACCCGCGATCGACGGCCTACGACCGCGAGGTCACGATCTTCCTGAACGAGTTCTGGGCCCAGTCGCACTACGACGACGCCCACATCCAGGTGAGCGACTGGAGCGATTTCCACGCCGACTTCTACCTGATGAACGGCCGCTCGTACCCCGACACGCTCGCGCCGAACGGCGGCGGCACCAACCTCTCGCACCGGCGCTCTGATCGCGCCGGCCGGCCGGCCGGACCTGGAGTCCCAGCCGATCTCGTCGCTGATCAAGTGCAACGCGGGCGACCGGGTGCTGCTGCGCTTCGTCAACCTGGGCTACACGCAGCCGGCGATGAAGCTGACCGGCATCCCGATGCACGTGATCGGCAAGGATGCCACGCCGCTGCGCGGCCTCGGCACCGGCGGGCTCCGCAACGGCAGCGACACGAGCTACGTCACCGACACCATCTACCTCGGCGCCGGCGAGGCCTACGACGCGATCTTCACGGCGCCGCCGAAGACGGGCGCCGGCTACGACACCTACCTGCTCTTCAACAACGCCCTCGGCACGCTCAACCAGCCGGGCGCCGCGGGGCTGGGCGGGCAGATGACCGAGGTGCACGTGTACGCCGCCGGCACGCTCCCGCCCCAGACAGCACCCAACACGTGATCCATTTCAGAGAAATGGAGACATCTGCGATGCGCATCCTTCGACGCAAGACCCTCTCCCTGTCCGTTGCGCTGGTGCTGTCTGCGACCTCCCTGTCCGCTGGCGCGGCCGGGATGGCCGTGGCCCTCGCCGCGGGCCCGACGTCGGGCATCCTGTGCACGACGAGCAGCAGCCCGAACGCGAGCTTCTCGCTCACGGCGAGCGCCGACTACATCAGCATGCCCGACGGCAACTCGATCTGGTCCTGGAGCTACGGCCCCACGCGGCGGCGCGTTCCAGTTCCCCGGGCCCGTGCTCTGCGTCAACCAGGGCGACACGGTGACCGTCGTGCTGCACAACACGCTGCCGGAAGCGACCTCGATCATGTTCCCCGGCATCGACAACGTGCAGGCCAACGGCGCGCCGGCCCAGCCGGTGTTCAGCGGCACGACGCTGACCTCCCTGGTCCCGGCCGCCGCCGCGACCAACGGCTCCGTCACCTACAGCTTCGTGGCCAGCAAGCCGGGCACCTACCTGTACGAGAGCGGCACGGACGTCGGCAAGCAGGTCCAGATGGGCCTGTACGGCGCGCTCGTCGTGCGCCCGACGGGACACCCCGACTGGGCCTACAACAACAATGGCGCGGCCTTCGGCCAGTTCTCCTCCGAGTTCGTGATGCTCCTGTCGGAGATCGACCCGAACCTGCATTCGGCCGTGGAGCTCGGGCAGCCCTACGACGTCACGACCCTGCACCCGCGCTACTGGCTGATCAACGGGCGCTCGTTCCCGGACACGATCGCGCCGAACAACGCGGCCTGGCTGCCCAACCAGCCCTACAGCTCGCTCTTCCACGTCACGGTGCAGGACAACGCGCTTCCGGCATCGGATCCGAACGGGCCCAACAAGGCGCCCGCGCTGATTCGCTACCTGGACGCGGGGTCGCGCAACCACCCCTTCCACCCGCACGGGCAGAACGGCCGGGTGCTCGCGCGCGACGCCTCTCCGCTCTTCGACGGGTCCGGCAACGATCTCTCGTACGAGACCTTCTCGTTCACGATCGGCTCCGGCCAGACCTGGGACCAGACCTACCACTACGACAACCAGGAGCACTTCAACGCGGCCAACAACCCGATCCCGGTCACCGTGCCGCAGCTCCAGAACCTGACCTTCAAGGACAACGCGACCTACTACAGCGGCAGCCCCTACCTGGGGAGCCAGGGCCAGCTGCCGGTCGGCACCACCTCGTTCAACGAGTGCGGTGAGTACTACATGGTCATGCACAGCCACGCGCTGTACGAGGTGGCCAACTACGACACCGGGTTCGGCGGGATGCTGACCCTGGAGCGGATCGACCCAACTTCGCCGGCGTCCGGCACCACGTGCACCCCGTAGGTGATGACGATGAGAACGCCCATCCGACTCCGGGGCCGCACCCGGTTCCCCTCGCCCCTGGTGGCGGTCGCGCTGGCCGCCAGCCTCCTCGGCCCGCTCGGCGCCGCCGCGCCCGCGGTCGCGAGCCCGGCCCGCCAGGCCGCGGCTCCGGCTGCGGCGCCCGCGGCGCCAGGCCCGGTCGCGGGCACGCCCTGCTCGCCGGGCTGCGACCTCTACGCCATCGCCGGAACGATGCCGGCGGCCAGCCTCCCCGGTGCCCCAGCGGCCGGCATCCCGGTCTGGGGCTACAACACCACGAACGCGGCGGTGACGGCGCCCGGCGGCCCGACGCTGGTCGTCACCGAGGGCCAGGCGATCACCATCCATCTGCACAACAGCGGACTGCCCTCCGCAACCTCGCTGATGATCGCGGGGCAGCCCGGCGCGCCGGATACCGTCGGCGTGACCAACGGCAACAGCAAGGACTACTCGCTTCCCGCCGCGCCGAACCCCGGCGCCCTGAAGGCTGGCACGTACCTCTACGAGGCCGGCCTGACCGCCGACGGGCCGCGCCAGGTGGCGATGGGCCTCTACGGGGCGCTGATCGTGCGCCCGACCGGCGCCCCGCTCCAGGCCTACGCGGATCCGAGCACGGCATTCGCTGACGAAGCCGTCCTCGTCCTTTCCGAGATCGACCCGGCCTTCAACGCCGCACCGACGACATTCGACCTGACCGATTTCGCCCCGAAGTACTGGCTGATCAACGGCAAGGTCTACCCCAACACCGAGTCGATCGGCACGGCCGGCGAGCAACAAGGTGCTGCTTCGCTACGTCAATGCCGGCCTGCAGACCCATTCGATGAGCCTGCTGGGCCTGCACCAGACGATCGTCGCCACCGACGGGCAGCCCGCCGTCAACCAGTCCACGGTGGTTGCCGAGACCGTCCCGACCGGCGGCACCCTCGACACCATCGTCACAATGCCCGGCGGCCCCGCCGGCGGACACGAAATACGCCGTGTTCGACGCTGCCATGCACACGGACAACAAGGGTGCGGCAACGGGCGGCGTGATCGACTTCGGCGGCATGCTCACCTTCCTGGCGATCTGCGGGAACGACCAGCGGCAGCGGCGGGCCGGTCACGAGCGGCGTGAGCCTGTCGCCCAACCCGAGCAGCGGCTCGGCGGCGGTGACCGGCTCAGCGCGCTCGATCGCACCCTGGCCGACTGGCGCCGGCCATTGACCGGCGCCGAGTACTTCGTGGACACGCTGGGCGCGAGCGGCGCCGGCTGCCCATCACCACGGGCCTCGGCGCGGCACCGGCCAGCGTCAGCCGTGCCATCCCGATGACCGGCGGGGTCGCGCCGTGCGTCGATCTGACGACGCTCTCCAGCGGCAACCACACCTTCTACGTCCACGGCCAGAACGACGAACCGGCTGGGGCGCCTTCGCCTCGGCCGTGCTCAATCTTGACAAGACCGGGCCCGGCGATCAGCAACATGGGCGCTGACGCCCAGCTCGACCAACGGCACGGTCACCGTCGCCCTGCAGGCGACCGCGAGCGACGTCGCGAGCGGCAACCAGAACGTCACCGCGGCCGAGTACTTCATCGACAGCCAACCGGCCAACACGGTGCGCGGCACGGCGTTTACGCCGATGCCGACGCCCGCCACATCCGTGAGCCTTGCCGCGACCATCCCGGCCGCAACCGTCCTTGCCCTGGCGAATGGCAACCACACCGTGGCTGTCCGCGCGCAGGACGCCCTGGGCAACTGGGGCGCCTTCGGCACGATCACCCTGAAGGTCGACAAGACCGGGCCGGGAACCAGCGGCGTCACCGCGGTCCCCAGCCCGAACAACGGCACGCTCGGCGTGCAGATCGGCACCGGCGGCGTGTTCTACGTCCGCATCGACGCCACGGTGGCCGACCCGCTTGCCGGCGGCGTCAACTCGAACATCGTCGCCGCCGAGTACTTCTTCGATTGCCCGGCCGGGACGTGTCCCGCCAATGGCACCGGCGGGGCGATGCTCGCCACCGATGGCGCCTACAGCGGTCCCTCCGAGCAGGTCTACGGGGCCGTCGAGCTCATCAACATCGCCGCCCTTTCGCAGGGCATCCACACCATCTATGTCCACGGCAAGGACGCGGCCGGCAACTGGGGCTCCACGAGCACCACGACGATCCTGATCGACAAGACCGCGCCGACGTTCACCGGCATCTCACTCGCCCCGAACCCGACCCTGGGCGCGGCCAGCGTGACGCTGACCGTCAACGGGGCGGCCGACACCGGCGGCGCCGGCGTGGCCGGCGGCGAGTACTGGATCAATCCACCGACGACCACAGCTCCGGCTCCGGGCGGCGGCACGCAGTTCAGCGGCCTGACCGCCACCATCCCGGTCGGCTCGCTCGCGAACGGGACGTACACCGTGAGCGCCCGCATCCGCGATGCCGCCGGCAACTGGAGCACCGGCACCGAACGGTATCCGCAGCGCAACGTTGACGGTCGCTCCCGATGCCATCTTCTCGAACAGCTTCGAGACGGCGACGGCACCATGGGGTTGGACCAGCGCCTCGACCAACAGCACGACGCGCCTGAACCGGTCGGCCGCTGCCGCCCTGGTCGGCGGCTCTCGGCCTCCAGGCGCAGGGCAGCAACACCAACTACGTCCAGTACGACTTCGGGTCCGCGGCTAACCCCGCGACGCCAACCTTCGACGCCCGCTTCTACTTCAACCCCCACGGCAACACCGGGGCGAACCAGGACATCTTCGTCGCGCGGACGACGGGCGGCACCACGGTCTTCCGGGTCCGCTATCGCTGGAACGGCGGCGCCCCGCAGGTCCAGATCCAGGTCGGCACGGGCACGGCCAATGCCGCCTGGACCCCAATCACCAACGGCGCGTCCAACCGCATCGAGGTGGTCTGGCAGTCCGGCACCACGCTCCAGCTCTTTGTCGGCGCAAGCGTTGTCGCGAACCAATCCCTGGTTGCACCCGTCAACTCGGTGGGCCAGTTCCGGTTGGGCTCCGTGATCTCGGGCGGCAACGCCACGCTCGAGTACTTCGACGCCCTCGCTGCCAAGCGCTCGATCACCCCGTATGGCCCCTAGCTGAAACACGTATCACCACCATGGGGCCGGCTGGGACGAGGACCCCGGCCGGCCCAACCCCTTCCCGACTCTGATCGGTCCTCGGATCGGAGGTTCAGTTCCATGACTGCAATTCCTGCTCGGCTGCGTGGCCCCGAGGTCAGCCTGCCGGCCATCATCGTCGGCATCGCCGTCGTTGCCGTCGCGGCAGCCGCCCTCGTCGCCGTCGCGACGTCCGGAGGGCTCTCTCGTCCGCCCGCGTCCGCGGGCGCGCCGATCCCGATCAATCCCGCCATCGAGAGCAAATGGGGGATCCGGGTCAGCCAGGTCGCAGTGACGGCCGACGGCGGGCTCGTCGACTTCCGCTTCATCGTCCTCGATCCCGACAAGGCGGCGGAGATGCTGTCCAATGTCGACAACCTGCCGGTGCTGCTGCCGGACGGCGCGAGCGTCGTCGTCAACTCGACCGCCCAGATGGGCGCTCATCCCACCCTCCGCGCCGGCCAGACCTACTTCCTCCTCTATCGAAACGCTGGCGGCACCGTCCGCAGCGGCGACGCTCTCAGCGTCCTCTTCGGTGACCTCAAGATCGAGCACGTGATCGCGCGCTGAGGGAGCATCCAGTGAACCGCCCGACGCACCGCGCGTTCCGCCGCCCGCTGGCCGCGCTCGCCGCGCTGCCACTCCTCCTCTGGCTCGGGGCCGGGACCGCATCCGCACACGCGATCCTCGAGTCCGTCGATCCAGCCGATGGGTCGACGCTGGCGAGTGCCCCGCCGGTCGTCCGCCTCGTCTTCTCGGAGCCCGTGAACCCTTCGCTCGCGATCGTCGGGCTCCTGGACGCGTCGGGTCGCTCGGTACCCGGGGTGGCGTGTCAGCTCCGATCCCCTGGATCCGGCCGCCCTCGACCTGTCGCTGCCGCCCCTGGGCGCGAGCGCCTACAGGATCGCGTGGCGGGTGGTCGACGAGGAAGATCTCCACGTCACGTCGGGCACGGTCGTCTTCGGCATCGGGGCCCCGGCGCCCGCCCCGGTCGGCGAGCAGGTCGCCGGCGCAAGCCTGGCCGAGGTCGCGCTCCGCTGGCTCGTCCTCGCGCTGCTCGCGGTGGCCTGCGGCACCCTGCTGCTCCTGGCGGTCGTCCTGCGCCTCCCCGCCCACCTCGCCGCGCGCGCGGCCGGGCTCCGGGGGCGACTCCTGCGGGTCGCGACCATCGGGAGCGCTGGAGCGATCGTCGCGAACATCGGACTGCTCCTTCTCCAGGCGAGCAGCGCCGGTGGATCGGGCAACGACCCGGCGGCGCTCCTCGCGACCACGTTCGGGATCGCGTGGGTGCTCGAGCAGGCCGTGCTCGTCGTGCTCCTCGTCGTCCTGCTGCGCTCCCGGCGCCGCCCGGCCGGCGCGCCGAGCCCACGCCTCGCGCTCGTCGGTGGCCTTCTCCTCGGCCTCGCCGGGGTGGAGGCGCTGACGGGCCACGTGTCGACGGGTCCGGCCCAGGAGACGCCGGTTCGATGGATCGCGCTGACCGCACACCTCGTGGCGGTCCTCGCCTGGGTCGGCGGGCTGGTCGCCCTGGCCATCGCCGTCGGGCCGCTCCTCCGCGGTCCGCGGGCCGACACCGGGCTCGCCAGGGCCGTCCTCGGCCGCTTCTGGCTGATCGCGGCCCCGTCCCTCGCCGTCCTCGCCGTCACCGGCCTCTACCTCGGGGGTCAGCTCGTCGCGTCGGTCGACGCGCTTCTTCTCACCCCGTACGGCCAGGCCCTGGTCGTCAAGACGGGGATCGCGCTGACGGCGGCGGCGCTGGGCGCCCTCAACGCGGTGGCGCTCCATCCGGGGCTCGCGGCACGGATGCGCGGATCGGCACCCTGGCTGCTCCGCTTCGTCCCGTCGCGGGCGCGATTGCGGGCGGTGGTCACGATGGAGGCCGGGGCGGCGCTCGCCGTCGTCCTTGCCGCCGCGTTCATGAGCGCCAGCCCTCCTGCCCGCGGACCCCGGTTCGATCCCCTGCCCGCGACCTTCGAGCAGGCGCCGGTCGCCTCGCGGGCCGATGACCTCATGGTCACCGTGGTGATCCGGCCCGATCGCCCGGGGCCGAACTTCGTCGATATCGGGGTGTTCGACACCCGCCGGCCGGCGCCGGCGCCGATCGGCAAGGTCACCGTCCGGCTCGTGCCGCCCTCCGGCGTCGGGGAGACCGCGCTGGTGGCACGCGCCAGCACCCCGGGCCACTACGAGATCAACGACCTCGCCATCGAGCAGGGTGGCTCGTGGCACCTGGCGGTCGAAGTCGACCGGACGGGGATGCCGCCGGCCGCGGTCGCGATCCCCTGGGACGTGCAGCCGCCGCTCGCGGCGCCTCGCACCATCGTCGTATCCGACGCGCCGCTGGCCCCGATCGCGACCCCGCTGGCCCTCGTGCTGGCGGTCGTCCTGGGTGCGCTCGCCGTCGCGATCATCGCTCGCCGCCGGGCGACCCGTCTCGGGCCGTCAGCGGTCCTCGCCCCCGGCCCGCCGGCTACCCCGGCAGGAAGTGAGTCATGAACGGCCGCCGCCATGCCCGCGCGCTCCTCGTACTCCCGCTCGCCGCCTCGCTCGCGATCGGGGTCGCGGCCCCGGCAATGGCCGGGGCTCCGGTCGGCACGGCCCCGGCCGCGGTGATCGAACCGGCGTTGGCGGCGACGCTGCGGGTGAGCCTGCCGGACGCAAAGGTCGCGGTCATCGTGCGCCTGCGCGACCAGGTCGACGTCCGCGCGGTCCGCGGCGCCGGCCGCGCCGCCCGGGAGCGGGCCCTCGTCACCGCCCTCCAGCAGCGGGCGACCGGCACCCAGGGCGGGCTCCGAACCCTCCTGGCCGCGCGGCGCGTGGCTGGCTTCGCCGCATCGGTGACGCCGCTGTGGATCGTCAACGGGGTCGCGGCGAAGCTGCGCCCGTCGGTGATCGCGGAGGTCGCGGCCCGGCCGGAGGTCGCCTCGATCGCGCTCGACCAGTCGATTGCCGCGCCGCTTCTACCGCTGGCCGCGCCGTCGGCGGCGGCCGAGCCGAATGTCGCCCTCATCAACGCCCCAGCCCTCTGGAGCCTCGGCTTCCAGGGCCAGGGCGTGGTCGTCGCCAGCATGGATACCGGCGTCGATGCCACTCACCCGGACCTGGCCGCGCAGTACCGCGGCGGGACGGACAGCTGGTACGACCCCTACGGCCAGCATCCGTCCATCCCGACGGACACATCCGGTCACGGGACCTGGACGACAGGGCTCATGGTCGGCGGATCCGCGGGCGGCACGGCGATCGGCGTCGCGCCGGCCGCGCAGTGGATCGCCGCCAAGATCTTCAACGACGCCGGCAGCGCGACGACGAGCGCCATCCACCTTGCCTACCAGTGGCTGCTCGACCCCGACCACAACCCGGCCACGGCCGACGCGCCCGACATCGTCAACAACTCGTGGACGCTGTCAAACCCGGGGTGCTCGCTGGAGTTCGAGCCCGACCTGGCAGCGCTCGTCGCGGCCGGCATCACGCCCGTGTTCGCGGCCGGCAACTTCGGCCCACTGGCCTCCTCCGACGCCAGCCCCGCCAACAACCCGGACGCGTTCGCGGTTGGTGCGGTCGACAACTCCGACGTCGCTGCGAGCTTCAGCAGCCGTGGGCCGACGACCTGCGGGAGGACCGCGCCGGCGACCTTCCCGGACGTCGTCGCCCCGGGCGTTGCCGTCCTGACATCCGATCTCTTCGGGCTGTACACGATTGCGTCGGGGACGTCGTTCGCCGCCCCGTCGGTGTCGGGCGCCCTTGCCCTCCTGCTCAGCGCCTTCCCGACCGCGACGGTCGCCCAGCTGAGAGGCGCCCTGGCCGGGGCGGCCGTCGACCTCGGTCCAGCCGGTCCCGATAGCACGTTCGGCGCCGGGCGGATCGACGCGCTGGCTGCCTACAGTGCCCTTGCGGGCGCGACGCCGACGCCCACGCCGACGCCCACGCCGACGCCCACGCCCACGCCCACGCCCACGCCCACGCCCACGCCGACGCCGACCCCCACGCCGACGCCGACCCCCACGCCCACGCCGACGCCCACGCCGACGCCGACGCCCACGCCCACGCCGACGCCCACGCCCACGCCGACGCCGACCCCCACGCCCACGCCGACGCCCACGCCCACGCCGACGCCCACGCCCACGCCGACGCCCACGCCGACGCCGACGCCGACGCCCACGCCAACGCCGACGCCGACGCCCACGCCGACGCCGACGCCGACGCCCACGCCCACGCCGACGCCGACCCTGGACCACGTCGGGCCGGCCGTGACGGGTGCTTCGGCAGCACCATCGCCGAGCCAGGGCTCGGCCGGCGTTGCCGTCAGCGCGACCGCGACCGACCCGGCAAGCCCCGGCGGGCCCTCGTCCATTGCCGCGGCGGAATGGTTTGAAGGTGCCGATCCCGGGGCCGGCCACGGCACCCCCATGGCTGCCACGGACGGCGCGTTCAACAGCGCGATCGAAGGGCTGAAGGGCACGCTGGCCACGGCCGGCCTCGCATACGGCGAGCACGTCCTCTGGCTGCGGGCCAGGGATGCCGCCGGCAACTGGGGCTCGACCCTCCCGCTGGCAATCTCCGTCACGACGTCCGACGGCCTCTTCGCCGACGGCTTCGAGTCGGGCGGAACATCCGCCTGGACGTCGATCGCCGGCGGCGGCAGCCTCGCCGTCACCGGCGCCGCCGCAGCGGCCGGCCGCTTCGGGCTGGCGGTCACGGTTGCCGGCAAGAGCGGCGGCTACGTCGTCGACGGCTCGCCGGCGGCCGAGACCGCCTATCGCGCGCGGTTCTCCTTCGCGCCCCACGGCACGACCATGCCGAAGGGCGGGGACATGGACGTGTTCGCGGGTCGGAGCGCCGGCGGGACCGTCGTCTTCCATGTCCAGTACCAGCGCACGTCGGCGGGCGTGCCGCAGGTGAGGGCCAGCGTCGCCCGCAGGGGCGGCACGTCGACCACGGAGTGGGTCTCGATCGCCGACACGCCGACGGCCATCGAGCTCGCCTGGATATCTGGCAAGAGCGCGACGATCAGCCTGCTCGTCAACAACGCCACGACCGGGACCCTCTCGGGCCTTGATACGAGCTCATACCGGCTCGAGGAAGTCCGCCTGGGCCCGTCCGCGGGGCTGGCGACCGGGATGAGTGGGACCGAGTACTTCGATCGCTTCGTGTCCGACCGTTCCACCCCGCTCGGGCGCTGGACGAATGCGGCGCCCCGACGACACGTTGCATGGCTGCGACTGAGGTGAAATCCAGATGCCCAACATCGGCCCGCTCGAGCTGATCGTCGTCCTCGTGATCGCTCTCCTGATCCTGGGCCCCGGCAAGCTCCCGGAAGTCGGGGCGGCGCTGGGCAAGAGCATCCGCGAGTTCCGGAGGGCGGCGACCGACATCCAGGAGGTCGCCGCCGTCAACGCCGCACCGGGATCGCCCGCGGCAGCAACCGCCCCGACCATCCCGACTGCGCCCGGCACGCTCGCCTCGCTCCCGACCGTCGGCGATGCGGTTGCATCTGCCGCGGGACAGGAGCCCGCGCCATCCGGTTCCCAGGCCGGGGCCTGAGCGGCCTGGGCGAGCCGGCGTCCTCCTCGCCGGCTCGGGGGCGCCGACCGGGGGAACGGTGCTCCTTCGATGGGTCCGAACCCCAGGGGGCGCGAGGCCCTGCCCGGGCCGTGAGAGGGGCCGGCACACCACTTCTTTCCGCTGGCGTCGCGATTCCGTAGGCTGGGGCCGTGCACGTCGAGCCGTTCGCGATCGAGCCGGCCGAGGCGCAGATCGCCGACCTGCGCGAGCGCATCGCGCGCACGCGCTGGCCCGAGCGGGCGCCGGGCGAGCCGTGGGCGCACGGCACCGACCTCGGCGACCTGCGCGCGCTGCTGCGCGACTGGGCGACCTTCGCGTGGCCGCCGGGCGAGCTGGCCGCGCTCCCCCACTTCCGGGCCGAGCTGGACGGCCTGCGGATCCACTTCGTGCACGTCGAGCGCGGCGGGACGCCGCTGGTCCTCACCCACGGCTGGCCGAGCACGTTCGCGGAGATGCTGCCGCTGGTGCCGCTGCTCGAGGGCTTCGACCTCGTGATCCCCTCGCTGCCCGGCTACGGCTTCTCGGAGCGCCCGCCCCGGCCCCACACCACGCGTGACACGGCGGCGCTGTGGCACCGGCTCATGCACGGCCTCGGGTACGAGCGCTACGGCGCCCACGGCACCGACTTCGGATCGGCGGTCTCCACCTTCATGGCGATCCAGGACCCGGGGCCGCTGATCGGGCTGCACCTGAGCAACCTCGACGTCAGGCCGCCCACGGGCGCCCGGGCGCTGACCGACGACGAGCGCGCCTACACCGAGGCAGTCGCGCGCTGGGACGCGGTCGAGCGCGGCTACAGCGCGATCCAGTCCACCCGCCCGCAAACCGTGGCCTACGGGCTCACGGACTCGCCCGCCGGGCTCGCCGCGTGGCTGCTGGAGAAGTGGCGAGCGTGGGGGGACACCGGCGGCGACGCCGCGCGGGTGCCGCGCGACGTGCTGCTCACCGTGCTGACCACGTTCTGGCTGACAGGCACGATCGGGTCGTCGATGCGCGACTACTACGACAACCGCTTCTCCAATCCGCCGATCGAGCCCGGCGAGCGGGCGGCGGTGCCGACCGCGCTCGCCGTCTTCGACCACGCCCACGCCTCCGAGGGCACGCCGCCGCGCGAGTGGGCCGAGCGCCTCTACGATCTGCGCCGCTACACGCGGATGCCGCGCGGCGGACACTTCGCCGCGGCCGAGACGCCGGACCTCGTCGCCGAGGACATCCGCACGTTCTTCAGCGGGCTCACGGCAGCCGGCCGGTGACGGCGACCTGTCGATGCACGGCTGGCGATCGCCGACGCGTCGGTGACGGGGGCGACCCGGGCGCGTAGTCTCTGCCGATGGACGCCTGCGGGTGCGACGCCGACGGGTTCGCGTCGATCTTCGATCGCCGCAGGGCCGAGCGCGACCGCGACCGCTACCGCCGGTCCGGGCCGGATCGGACGACGCGGATGCTGCTCGAGCTCCTCGCGCCGTACCGCTCCACGGGCTCGACCGTCCTCGACATCGGCGGTGGGATCGGCATCATCGACCACGAGCTGCTCCGGACCGGAGCCGGCCATGCCGTTCTGGTGGACGGATCGACGGCGTCCCTCGAGGTCGCCCGGCAGGAGGCTCGCCGCCTCAACCTGCTCGACCGGATCGAGTTCGTCGAGGGTGACTTCGTGCGGCGGGCTGCCGCCATCGATGCCGCGGACATCGTGACGCTCGACCGGGTCGTCTGCTGCTACCCCGACGCCGAAGGGCTGGTGGGCCTGTCGGCGGCCCGGGTTCGGACCGTCTACGGACTCGTCCTGCCGCGCGATCGGCGCCTGGTCCGGATCGCGATCCGCCTCGAGAACCTCTGGTTCCGGCTGCGGCGGAAGGCGTATCGCGCCTACGTCCACCCGACCGCACGGGTCGACGAGATCGCGGCGGCGAACGGGCTCCACCCGGGCTCGGAGCGCCACACGATCTTCTGGCGGGTCGTGATCTACGACCGCCGACCGGCCCTTTGACCTGATCGGCTCGATCGACTGGCTGGCGCGCGGCCAGTGTCAACCGATCGGGTTGCCGATCTCCCGGCCCCGGGTCGCCGAATCACGGGGATGGTGGGCGAGCCGTCTCTCAGGTCGTGTCAGGCATGTGATCGGTCAGCGGGGGGTGACGCGGCAAGCGGGCAGGCGTAGATTTCGCCTGCTCGGTCGGGCGTCGTCGACCGGCGCGCGAGGGAGGGATCGTGCGACCGCCGAGAGCACAGGTCATCTGGGGACTCCTGGGCGCAGCCGCAGCGGCCTGGTTCGCGGTGTGGATGCTGTTCTTCCCGCAGTATGTGCCTGCGTATTTCGCGTGGGACGCCCAGGGACGCTACGCCCAGGCATTCATCGGTGCGGGCTACATCTTCCGGACCGCGTTCTTCCTGAACGTCGCGCGCGAGGGCAACTGGCTCCGTCTGCGCTGGATCGTGTGGGGCAACCTCGTCTTCACGGGCACGCTCCTGTTCGCCACCTACTGGCACCTCGACCAGTTCCACTGGAACCCGTTCGAGACGCCCCTCGCCCACATCTGGATCGTGCTCTACATCTTCGAGCCGATCGTGATGATCTACCTCATCCCGCGCGGCATCCTCGGTGCCAGCGCGCCGCCGACCGGCGGTCCGCTCCACCCGATGCTCAAGCCGTTCCTCGTGTTCGTGACCGGCATCCTGCTCATGAATGGGCTGCTCATCGTCGGCAACCCGGACTTCGCCGAGCATCGGTGGGCGTGGCAGCTCAACCCCCTGGACGCCCGCATCGTGGGTGCGTGGTTCCTGGGTTGGGCCGTCTGGTGCGGAACAATGGCGTTCGCGCTCGACTGGGATGAGATCCGGCGCGCGAGCCAGCTGTTCATCCTCAACGGCGCGGCCCTGCTGGTGACCGCGGTCGTGTTCCGCGACGACTTCCTGCCGACCCGAGGAACGCCGTACGGCTACGTGGGCGGGCTGCTCGTGCTGACGCTCGCCATGGTCGCCTTCTACGTGATCCAGGAACGCCGGCGGGCCACGCCCTACGCCTGACCGGCCATCCCGGCGGCCGCCCATTGTTCCAGTGCCGCGACGATATCGTCGGGGGCGTCCTCGTCGATGAACTGTCCGACGTGGCGCAGGACGATTGTCGGGGCCGTCGGGAACAGCGACTGCCAGCGCGCCAGCTCGGCGTCGCCGAACCCGGGATCGGAATCGGGCCAGATGATGATGGCCGGCTTGCTCGTGATCCTGGGGAGGCTCGCCTCGACCTCGCGGAGGTACGCGCGGCCGCGCACGATCTCCCGCGGGAAGACCCGCATGATGTGGCGCTTGCCAGGCGGGAACGGACCCTCGTAGGCTGCGCGCTCGGCGTCGGTAAGGCGGCCCCGCCTCAGGTTCCCCGGCAGGTAGAAGCGGAGCATCAGGTTGAGCCGGTCGACCAGCAGGGGGCTCAAGGGGCCGCCCATCAACGCCGCGAATAGCCGGACCCGGAGCCGGTGGTCCGGCCAGGCCCACGTGTTCGCGATCACGACGCCCCGGATGAGCTCGGGTCGGCGTCCTGCGAGGCCCAGGCCGATCGGCCCGCCCCAGGCGTAGCCGAAGACGACGATCCCCTCTAGCCCCAGCCTGTCGACCAGGGCCTCGACCACCTTCGAGTGCGACTTCGGTCGGTAGTCGTAGCCCTCGGCCGCGCGCGACAGGCCGAACCCCGGGTAGTCGGGTGCTACGCAGCGGAAGGTGTCTCGCAGGCCGCTGATCACGTCACGCCACCCGAACGACCAGCTCGGGTTGCCGTTGAGCAGCAGGATCGGCGGCCCCTCGCCCTCGTCGACATAGTGGATGAGGTTGCCGTCGATGTCGGCCCAGTGATCGTCGAACGGGTACACATCTGCCGGCAGCCAGGTCGGTCGCTCGGGCGGCACGAGAGACACCTCAGGCGACGGCGTCCGGATGCCAGCGCTGGAAGTGCTCCGCGTGCGCCTCTGTGTATGCGCCGGGGCGATAGAAGCGGTCGTAGAACGCCGTATCGATGTGATGCGCCTGGAAAGCCATGAGCGTCCTGATCGGCCCGTAGTTGGCCGGGAACTGGCCGTAGTGCTTCATGACGTAGTCGCAGTATCCGATGACGGCCTGGATGTTCGCCTCCGTGTATGGCGGAATGGTCTCCTGGATGGCAGCCGGATCCAGCCATGCGCTCGGCCTGGCGGCGTCCCTGAAGAACCCCGTCCCCGGCGCGAACTTGTAGTCCACGAACGCCCGGACGGCCGCCTCCATCGTCGGGTAGTAAGGCGGCGCGAACGGCTTGATGATCGTCCGGCCGTCGTGGTCGAGCCCGACCGCTTGCGGGATCGAGACGTTCTTGTTGAGGAGTCGCATCAACAGCGTCCCGAAGAACCCTTTGTGGAGCACCTGGGCGAACGTCCGCTCGCGCATCCGGAAGCCGAGCGAGCGGGTCCAGGCGAAGCGATGTGCCGCGTAGTGCGGGAAACCTCCAAGTCCGACCGCCTCGGTCGCGAGGGCGATGTTCTGGATCATCAGGCCCTGCTCGAATCCGCAGAGCTCCAGCAGGTAGGTCTCGATCTCGTCGATCGTGCCGACCCGTCCGTCGTGGACGTTGTCGTACAGGTGGCCGCCCTTCGACCGCCCGAAGCGGGCGATGCCGGCAGGGCGTGTCAGCCAGTCGCGGTCGTCGTGGAAGAAGTACGCGAACTGCTCCCCGAGTGCAGCGAACAGGATCGTCAGGTAGAGCGCCGTGACTTCGCTGACCGGCACGAAGTACGTCGCGGCAGGCAGGTTCGCAGACCACTTGTTGAACGGCGGCGTGAACGGCAGCTCCCGAGGGATCCCGGCCCGGCGGTCCGCCAGTCGGATGCGCGTCCGCTCGTACACCTCGGTGTATCGGTGCTCGCGCCCCATCGTGACCAGCGTCTCGAACTCATCCGATGGGAGGTCCTGTGGCCGGGGCATGAGGAACGTGCCATCGTCGTTCATGATGGCGAGGGTCGCCGTGGCCACCGCGTCGGCACTGGAGTGGGTCCGCCCGACCAGGCCCATCATGACCTGGCCGCCCCCGGTCTCCGGGCCTGCGTCGGGTCGGTACGGCAATTCACCGGTCACGTGACCGGTGACGCCCGCTGCCGCGAAGGCGAGGACCGCCTCCTCCTCGATGCTCAGGGGAACCGGTTCCGCTTGGCTCTCGAAGGCGAGACCACTCCCGTACAGCGTGTTGCCGAGGGCAAACCGCCGGCTGCGGCGAGCAATAAAGGTGTCCATCAGCGAATGGCTGGCGAGATCGGCCTGACTGTCCGCGGACCGACCTCCTGAGGGGCGCGGGTCGCCTTCCTGCATGGCGCTGTCCTCCTTGGCCGAAGGCCCATCCGATCAACACGGGGCGCGGCCACCACACGATAACCGCCGCCTGTACAGCACATGTCCGAGGACGCCTGCGCGGCCGCCGATTGGCGCGGAGTTGTCGACAAATCCCACTTGTGGAAGCGCCACGGGACGGGCCAGCCTCAGGGTCGGAACGGTAGAAGCGCACCATCCACGCCAGCCCGATAAACGACACCCGGGCCGAACCAGCTCCTGAGGCGTATGGCTTGGGGGGTCGCGCCAGGAACGCCACGGTGAACGCGGACGGGCCCGCGGTCGAGGAGGGGCTTCCCGCGTTCGCCTCGCGCTGCTCGCCGATGATGCCCCGACCGCCTCGACGGCGCGCTCCGGCTCGTTACGTGGTCTGGCGGGCACGGCTCCTCCGGTCAACGCAGCTCGAGCCCGGCTCGCATTGCTCGAGCCGATCAGGGACGACGCCCCGGCGACGACGTCAGCGAGCGTCGGCTCGGCGGCTACTGCCTCGCCAGATGAGCCCGCAGCTCGGCCTCCGGATCCACGATCAGCTCGCCGCTGACGTCCACCACGACCTGCTCGAGGCGGCCGGTGAACTTGAATGGGCTCTTGTACTCGGCTGTTACCGGGGATCCCGGGTTGTGGCCGCAACTGACGCCGCCCGGGTTGAACATGAACGGGGTCGTGTATGGGGCGTCGGCGCTCGCGACCAGCGCCCCATCGACGTAGAGCTGGAGCCGGCCCGGAGCACCCTTGCCGTGCGGCATGTCGGGCTGGCCGGTGGGCTCGAACTCGAAGCGCAGCTCGTGGCGTCCGGCCGGGAGCGGGTCGGGCGAGGAGACCATGAACCGCTGCCGGGCGACGTAGTTGTGGACGTAGTGCAGCCGGCCGCCCTTGACGTAGAGGGAGTAGCCGCCGGCCGCCGTCCCCTGGCAGAACAGGACGCCCTCGGCGCCGGCTTCCGGGATGTCCACCGTCGCGGTGATGCTGTGCGGGCGGTTGTGCAGGCGCGGTGCGGCAAAGTTGGGGATCGACTGGGTGCCCGGGACGTACGTGTACTGGTCGCGAGGGACCGCGACGAGCGGCTTCTCCACGGTCATCCGGGCCAGCCCCGAGCCGTCGACGGGCATCACCTTGTACTTGCCCGCCTCGACGTACCACGTCCCGATCAGCTCGATGAGCTTCTCGCGGTTCTCGGCGGCGAGATCGTGATTCTCCGCCGGGTCCTCGTCGATGTGGTAGAGCTCCCAGCCGGTGGCGTCGAGCCGCGTCAACGTCTCGGCCGAGATCGGGTTGCCGAAGCCGGTGCCCGCCTCGGCGAACGACGGTCCTGGCCATGGGCACACGGCGCGCCAGCCGTCCTTGTAGATCGCGCGGTGGCCGAGCATCTCGAAGTACTGGGTGTGGTGCCGGCTCGGAGCGGCCGGATCGTCAAGCGCGTGGGCGAAGCTGACGCCCTCGATCGGCGCCTGGGTGACGCCGCGGATGGCCGCCGGCGGTTGGACTCCGAGGAGGTCGAGGACCGTCGGAACCATGTCGATGATGTGCGCGTACTGCGCTCGGACCTCGCCGCGCGCCTTGACGCCCTTGGGCCAGGACACGATGAACGGGTCGGTCGAGCCGCCGCGGTACGTCTCGCGCTTCCAGCGCCGGAACGGGGTGTTGCCGGCGAACGTCCAGCCCCACGGGTAGTGGTTGAAGTGCTCCGGGCCGCCGATCTGGTCGATGACGGCCAGGCTCTCCTCGAGCGTCTCCTGGGCGTTGTTGAAGAACTGGGCCTCGTTCGTCGTTCCGCTCGGGCCACCCTCGGCGCTGGCACCGTTGTCGCTGATGACCATGACGATCGTGTTGTCGAGGACGCCCTGCTCGCGCAGGTAGTCGAGCAGCCGCCCAAGGTGGTGGTCCGTGTGGCTGAGGAAGCCCGCGAACACCTCCATCATCCGGGCCGAGAGCCGGCGCGCCTCGGGCGACAGCGACTCCCACTCGGGAACGTCCGGGTCGTGGCGCGACAGCTCCGCGTCCGGGGCCAGGATGCCGAGCTCCTTCTGGCGGGCGAACACCCGCTCCCGGTAGGCGTCCCAGCCGTCGTCGAACTGGCCGGCGTACTTGTCGGCCCACTCCTTGGGCACGTGGTGCGGCGCGTGCGTGGCCCCGAAGCACAGGTGGAGGTAGAAGGGCTTGTCGGGGTCGATCTGGCGGAGGTCGGTGATGAACTCGATCGACTTGTCGACCAGGTCCTCGGTGAGGTGATACCCCTCTTCGGGGGTCTTGGGCGGTTCGACCGGGTGATTGTCGTAGACCAGCTCGGGATACCACTGGCTCGTGTCGCCACCCAGGAAGCCGTAGAAGCGCTGGAAGCCGCGCCCGAGCGGCCAGCGGTCGTACGGGCCGGCCGCCGTCTCGAAGACGCTCGGGGTGAGGTGCCATTTGCCGACCATGTAGGTGCCGTAGCCCTGCTCGAGCAGCATCTCCGAGAGCATGCCGTTCTCGAACGGCATGATCCCGTTGTATCCCGGGTAGCCGGTCGCGAACTCGGTGATGCAGGCCATGCCGTTGCTGTGGTGGTTCCGCCCGGTGACGATGCAGGCGCGACTGGGCGAGCACAATGCTGTCGTGTGCATATTGCTGAAGCGCAGACCGTCAGCTGCGAGCGCGTCGAAGTTCGGCGTCTCGATCGGGCTCCCGTAGCACCCGAGGTGGCCGAAGCCCGTGTCGTCGAGCACGACGAACAGGACATTCGGGGTTCCCTTCCGCGCCCGCGATGGCGCCGGCCACGCCGGGCTCGATTCATCGGCGGTGCGGCCAATCACTCCGGGAAACGGCGATCCAGCGGGGTACTCGACGATCGGCATCGAATTTCTCTCCACGTGCGGCATCGTGGGACGGCAGGATCCGGTCGTCAGCGACGGCTGGCCCTCTTCCCGGCACGCGGCCATTCTGACCCATCGGCACCCCTCCTCGGCAGGGCCGTCCGTACGCGACAGCGGTCGCCCCTGAACGCTCCCGAGTGGCTCCGAAGGCGTAGAGAGAAGAGCACGGTGAGCAGGATGAGCCCCGCGAGTTCAACGATGCCAGCTGCGTCTTCTGGCCCACCTTGTTGGCCACAGTCGTCTTGGACATGCTGCCCTCGACGGAGAACCGCCCCCTCTGGCTGGCGCATCGATCTCGTAGTCGTACTTCGGGGCTTCCTCCTTGGCCGCCGGGAGCGACTCGCTGTAGCCGATGAGGAATCTGGCGGAGAGGGTGGGATTCGAACCCACGGGGCGCGAGGCCCTGCGGTTTTCAAGACCGCTCCGATAAACCGCTCCGGCACCTCTCCGCGGTGCGCCCCACGAGGATAGCGGGCAGGCGCTCGAGCGTGCGCACGCGGGGGCGCGACGCTGCTGCCGTGGGGATGGCCGCCATGCGTGGCGCTCGCACCGCGCCCGCCGTGCCGCGCCGTCTAGTGAGGGGCTGCCTCCGCATCGGAGGCGGCCCCAACCGGGATCCAGGCCATGCGGAGCGTCCGCGGATCCGCGGGCGTCCCGTCGGGCGGAACGATGGCCGCCAGCACGAGGCGGACACCGGCGGGGAGGCCGGTGACCTCAACGCTCGCCGGCGTCGGCGGCTCCCGGGGCAGCTCGATCAGCGCCTGCGAAGGGCTCGCGGGGCGCGACACGTCGGCGGCGATCGAGCGGACGAGCAGCCAGGGCCGACCCGGGGTCGCCTCGATGCCCGCGACGGCCGGATCGAGCACAGGCGCAGACGGACCGCCGGTGACCGAGGCGGCCACGGTGCCGGGTTCCGCCGCGGGCGAGAGCTCGATGCGTCCCGGTGGCGGGATCCGCTTGAGCAGGGCGTCGTCACGTGGGCTCGCGACCGGGAGGTCTGCCAGGGCGGGTCGGCCGTCGACGCCGGGCGTCACCAGGGTGACGGTCGGCGGACTCGAGCCGACGGCGGCAATGCTGCCGGCCAACCGTACCGTCACGACGGACGGCGTGGCGGGCGCGGCAAGGCGAACGACCCACGCCCGGCCGGTCGCGAGGGGCGCCCGCAGCGGGGCCGCGGCGAGGCGGTAGGCATCGCGTTTCGGGTCGAGGGGCAGGGCCCACGCCTCGAGGATCGTCGGGGTCGCCGCGTCGACGGCGGCAATCGGCAGGCGGCCAACATTGCGGACCGTGGCGGCCAGGCTGCCGTCGCGGTTGACCGAGAGCCCGACCCTTGCCTCGCGAGCGGACGCTACCCGCACGGTCAGAGACGGGATCCGGGGATTGTCGGTCGCCGGCAGCGGCCGGCCGTCGCTGTCCCGCGCCTCGACCTCCAGCCGCCAGACTCCGGGAAGAGCCGGGGCGCGGAGCGAGAGCCGGGCGGTGTGCCCGGGTCGGTCGGTGCGCCGGGCCGCGACCCACTGCGGGGACGCCACGGTCGCCGGAGCGCTCGCCCCTCCTTCCACGATCGCGACGGGCGTCCAGCGGGCGACAAACCGGATGGCCTTCGGGAGGACCGCGCCGCGCTTCGCGCGCCAGGGGACGTCGAGGGCGACGGACGCCCCGACCGTCGGCTCGCTCGTGAGCGCCGGATGGCTGAAGCGAAGGCCGCGTTCACGGAGCGTGACCACCAACCCGTCGAGGATGTTCGCGAGGACCGCGATCTTGGCAGCCCAGCGAGGGTCCGACGCGTAGTAGCGGTTGATCCCGCGCAGCGTCGTGAAGCCGTACCACCAGCGCCCGCCCGCGGTGAGGTAGTCGTCGTGAATCCGCTTCGCGACGGCCGCGATGCCCGCCGGGTAGGTGCGGAAGCGCAGGGCGTACTTCCAGGGGCCCCGGTCGTAGGCCCCGTAGCCGAAGAGGTTGTGCTTGTAGCGGGCGATCGCGGATGTGCCCCAGCCGCTCTCGAGCATGGCGTGGGCGACCAGGTAGCGGGCGTTGATCCCCTCTTCACGCTCCGCCCGCGCGAAGGCGCTGCCGAGCCGCGGCAGCCTGGTGACCCGGCCGAGGGCCTCGTCGATCATCCAGGCCGCGTAGCCGGAGACGGAGAGCACGTCCGTGTTGGGTGTCAGGGCGCGCCCGACACGGTAGGGACGCATAACCCGTGGTTCGATCTTGCGCACCGGCGCGCGCGCGTCGACCGGGCCGACGACCGACAGGGTGACGAGGGTTGCCAGCGCGGCGAGCATGACGCGCCGGACGGGGAGCGTACGCATGGGTCGCCGCAACGTTGGCTGACCAACAGGCCGGCGGCCACGACCCGACCGTCCCCCTCGGGCTGGCCCCATCGTCCGGGCCGATGAGGGACGGGCCCGTCATCCGAGCCCCCTGCGCCAGCCGCGATAGGATCGGCCCGGCACGTCCCCGTTCACCCATCACGTCCATGTCGCGCCGGCCCGGGGCGGCGCGTCGAGCCTGGAGGCTCTGTGCTCCGCCGCCTGTTCGGCGGCGCCGATGATCGCGCGCCCGCCGAAACCGCTCCGACTCGCCACCTGATCGATCTCCGCCACGTGGTCAAGGACTACGTGACGGACGCCGGGCCGTTCCGCGCCCTGCGCGGGGTCGACCTCCAGGTGGACGCCGGGGAGTTCATCGCCGTCGTCGGGAAGTCGGGGTCGGGCAAGTCCACGCTCATGAACATGATGACCGGCATCGACCGGGCGACGGCCGGCGACGTCTGGGTGGGCAACACCCACCTCAACCACCTCTCGGAGGGGCAGACGGCGCAATGGCGGGGCCGGGCGGTCGGCGTGATCTTCCAGTTCTTCCAGCTGCTGCCGACGCTCACCGTGGTCGAGAACGTCATGCTCCCCATGGACTTCGCCGGGCTCTGGACCGCCCGCGAGCGCGAGCAGCGGGCCATCGCGCTGCTGGAGCAGGTGGAGATGGCCGACCAGGCGCGGAAGCTGCCGTCGGCGACCTCGGGCGGCCAGCAGCAGCGGGTGGCGATCGCGAGGGCGCTCGCCAACGACCCGCCCATCCTGGTCGCCGACGAGCCGACGGGGAACCTGGACTCGGCGACGGCGGAGGCCGTCATTCGCCTGTTCGACGAGCTCGTGGCTGCGGGCAAGACCATCGTCATGGTGACCCACGACCGCGAGATTGCCTCGCACGCCCGGCGCACGCTCCAGATGGTCGACGGGGACCTGCTCCACGGCACCCTGGCCGACGGCGCGGCCGCGGACGACCCCCTGGCTGCCGACCCGGCCGTGGCCGGGGCGCCCGGAGCGGGACGGCCGCCCGCGGAGCCGGCCCGTGCCTAGCGTTCGCTGGCGCAAGGTCGGTCGCGACCTCGGCGTCGCCCGCACCCGAACCGTGCTCGTCGTGCTCTCGATCGCGGTCGGCGTGTTCGCCGTGGGGACGATCGCGGGCGCCAACGCGCTCCTCCAGGGTGGGCTGCGAGACGCCTACGCGGCCAGCCTGCCGGCGAGCGCCAGCTTCGCCACCGGGCCGATCGGCGACGACATCGTGCAGATGGTCGGCGGGATCCAGGGCGTCGGCGAGGCCGAGGGCCGGCGCAGCGTCACGGTCCGCCTCCAGGCCGGCCCGGACTCCTACCGCGAGCTGCAGCTGACGGCGATCTCCGACTTCCGCGACCAGCGGCTGGACCTCGTGACGCCGGAGCCCGGAGCCGCGTGGCCGCCGAAGCGCGGCGACATGCTCCTGGAGCGCTCGAGCCTGACTCTCGCCGACGTCCCCGTGGGCGGCGAGGTCGTGGTGCAGACCGTCGACGGGAAGCTCCACCGGCTCCACGTTGCCGGGCTCTCCCACGAGGTGGGCGCCTCCCCCGCCTTCTACGTCGGCCGGCTGAACGGTCACATCACGTTCGACACGCTGACCGACCTTGGCTACGACGCGACCTACGACGACCTCCGGATCCGGGTCTCGGACCCGACCCTCGACCGGGCGGGCATCGGGGTCGTCGCGGACGACGTCCGCACGCGCCTCGAGCGGGCCGGTGTCGCCGTCTCCTTCGTCGGCGTCCCCGTCCCCGGCCAGCACCCGGCGAACGATCTGCTGGCCGGTGTCTTCCTGGTGCTGGGGGTCCTCGGCCTCCTGGCCCTCGTGGCGTCCGCCTTCCTGGTCGTCAACACCGTCAACGCGATCATCGGCCAGCAGACCCGCCAGATCGGGATGATGAAGGCCGTCGGGGCGCGCCACCGCCAGGTCGCCGGCCTCTACCTCGGGATGGTGCTGGCGTACGCGGTCCTCTCGCTCGGCGTCGCCCTGCCCCTCGGAGCGCTCGGTGCGTACGGACTTACCATATTCACGGCTCACCTCGTGAACTTCGACGTCGTCGGGTTCTTCGCGCCGCCGGAGGTGATCCTGCTCGAGATCGCCGTCGGCCTGCTCGTGCCGCTGCTGGCCGCGCTCGTCCCGGTCTGGCACGGGGTGCGGGTGACCGTCCGCGAGGCCGTCAGCAGCACGGGGCTTGCCGACGCGTTCGGGCACAGCCGCATCGACCGCCTCGTCCAGCGGGTGGGGGGCCTCCCCGCCCCACGCTGCTCTCGATCCGGAACACGTTCCGGCGCAAGGCTCGCCTGGGCCTGACGCTGGCCGCCCTGACGCTGAGCGCCGCCGTCTTCATGGCGGTCTTCTCCGTGCGCGCCTCGCTGTATCGCACCCTCGACGACGCGCTGGCGTACTTCGACTACGACGTCCAGGTGGAGCTGTCCCAGCCGGCGCGCGTCGACCAGCTCGTGACCGAGGCGGAGCGGGTCCCGGGCGTGACCCGGGCCGAAGCGTGGCGGTTCGCCGCGGTGCAGCGGATCCGGTCCGACGGCAGCGAGAGCCGGTCCTTCGTCACGTTCGGCCTACCGCCCGATACGCAGACCGTGAAGCCGAGGCTCCAGGAAGGCCGCTGGCTCCGCCCCGACGACGGCAACGCACTGGTCGCCACGGCGAACGTGCGCGAGGACGAGGCCGACCTCCAGGTCGGCGACCGGCTCACGCTCCGGATCAACGGCCACGACGCGACCTGGACCCTCGTGGGGATCGTCGAGTCGCCGACCAAGCGGCCGTTCCTGTATGCCAATGACGGCCCCTTCGAGCGGGCCGCGCACGACGTGGGCCGCGCGTCGGCCGTCGTGCTCGTCACGACCGCAAGTGACCAGGCGACACAGGACCGCGTCGGGCGCGCGGCCCGCGAACACCTCGAGGCGGCCGGGATCAAGGTCGCCGCGACCACCTCGCTGGCCGAGGTCCGGACCACCCAGGAGCGGCTCTTCAGCGTCCTCGTCATCTTCCTCTCGACAATGGCGATCCTCCTCGGGATCGTCGGCGGGCTGGGGCTCACCGGGACGATGAGCATCAACGTGGTCGAACGGGCCCGCGAGATCGGGGTCATCCGCGCGGTCGGCGCCTCGGACCGGGCGGTGCTCCGCCTCTTCCTGGTGGAGGGCGTGCTGATCGGCCTCATCTCGTGGGGGATCGGCGCCCTGCTGGCCGTTCCGATCAGCAAGGCCCTGTCCGACGCGCTGGGAATGGTCTTCCTCTCGCGGCCGCTGTCGTACGCGGTCTCGGCGGAGGGGATCATGCTCTGGCTGGGGGTCGTCCTCGTGCTGGCCGCCGTCGCCAGCCTCCTCCCCGCCTGGAGGGCCTCGCGTCTCGCCGTGCGCGAAGTCCTCGCCTACGAATGACCGGTCCGCCAAGGAGCACCATGCGTCGCCTCGTCTTCGCCATCGCCCTCATCGTCGTCGCCGCCGCGGGCGGCTTGCTCCTGCTGGGGCGGAGCGGCTCCGGGGCCGGCGGCGCGTCCGCCACGCCCTCCCTTCCCGCCGTCCCTCCCTCCAGCGAGGTCGTGGCCGACGGGCGGGTCGTGCCGATCCGGATCGCCGAGCTCTCCGTTGGCACTCCCGGCGAGATCACCGAGGTCGCCGTGGCCGAGGGTGATGCCGTCACCTCCGGCCAACGGCTCATCTTCCTCGACGACACTGCGGCCGCGGCCGGGGTCGCAGCGGCAAAGGCGGCCGCGGACGCCGCGGCCGCCGCCATCGACCAGGCGAAGGCCGCCAGGGCACAGGCCGTCGCCCTGCGCGAGGCGGCGGCGGCGGCTGTCGACCAGGCGAGGGCCGGCGTCACCAGCGCCCGAGCGGGTCGCGACCAGCTGCCGGCCCGCGCCCCCTCGGCCCAGAAGCGGGTCGCCTCGGCCAACGTGACCGCGGCGCAGGCGAGCCTCGACGGCGCGCGAGCGAATCTGCGCGCCGCAACGGGGGCGCGTGACGCCGCGGGAGCCGGCGTCGTCGCAGCGGAGGCCGAGCTTGCCCGAGCGGTCGCCGGGGTGACTGCAGCCGAGAGGGCCGCCGCGGACACGGTCGTCACGGCGCCGTTCGCGGGCACGGTTGCCTCGCTCGACGCGCGCCTGGGCGAGCACGCCGCGCCGGGAGCGGTCCTGGTCCGCATAGCCGACACGAGCAGCTGGCGCATCGAGACGACGAATCTCGATGAGACGACCGTTGCCCGGGTCGCCGCCGGCGACGCGGTGAGCATCACCTTCGACGGCCTGCCCGGCGTGACGATCGCCGGCACGGTGACCTCGGTCTCGCTCTATGGCAGCTCGTCGCAGGGAGACATCGTCTACCGCGCCGTGATCACGCCGGGGACGATCCCGGAGGGCCTGCGCTGGAACATGACGGCGACGGTGACCGTGAGCACCGGGCAGTAGGGCCGCCACGGCCCCCGCGGCTCGCGCGTCAGCGCGTGCTGATGACGCAGGTGCCCGCGATGAGGTCGGCCCAGCCGCGACGGCGGCTGTCGATCAGGATCCAGATGAAGCCGAGGTAGAAGACGGCCGCCGAGACCCACCAGCCGATGAGGCGGAGGATGGCGGTCCCCCAGCCGATCCGGCTTCCGTCGCGGTCGTTCACGACCCGGATCCCGGCGACCTGCATGCCCGGCGTGGCGCCGCCCCGGGCCCAGAAGAACGGGAAGTAGAGGAGGCCGATCACGGTCACCCCGACGAGTCCGACGGCGAACAGGGCGAAGCCACCGCTCAGCTCCGACCACGTGGCCGGGTCGTTCCAGTAGTCCGGCTGGTCGATCGCGCGGCTGGCGATCGTGCCCAGCATCGGCAGCATCGTGATGATCGTGATCAGCGCCACGACGACGCCCAGGATGAGCGCGTCGATGATGTAGGCGCCCAGCCGGGCGCCGTGGCCGGAGAAGCTCACGCCGGGCGCGGGGCCGGCAGGCTCGGCGGACGTCGGCCAGGTGGGTGCAGGCGTGGTCATCGTTCCCTCCCGCTGTGCGCGCCGGGGTCAGGCCGGCTGGATCATCACCGTGCCGGCGATGAGGTCCTGCCAGCCGCGATGGCGGCTGTCGATGAAGATCCAGATGTACCCGAGATAGAAGACCGCCCCGGAGATCCACAGGCCGATCAGCCGCAGGATTCCCTCGCCCCAGCTGATCGGGCCGCCGTCGCGGTCCCTGACGACCCTCAGGTTGAAGATGCGCATGCCGGGCGTCGCCCCGCCGTTCACCCAGAAGTACGGGAAGTAACCGAGGCTGATGAGGAACAGGGCTACGACGATGAGGATGCCGCTCACGACCGCCAGGGCTCCGGCCCCGGCGGCGGCCAGGCCCACCGCCACGATCCCGAGCACGATCGCGATCACGAGCGTAAGGGCGAACACGATGATCCCGTCGATGAGGTAGGCGACGAGGCGGGGACCGTGGGCGGCAAAGCGCACTCCCGGCGCGGGGCCCGCGGGCTCCGGCGGAACGCCCCACGACGCCCCGGCGGAGGTGGGCGGCGGGTAGCCGGGCTCTGTGCCCGCCGGCGGCGCCACCGGGGGCGGGGGCCATCCGGGCGGCGGGCCGGGCGCGGGCGGCGCCACCGGGGGCGGGGGCCACCCGGATTGAGCAGGTGCCGGGACGTCGGGCGGCGGGGCGGCCGGGGGTGACGCGGCGGGTTCGGGCGCCGGCCCGTCGGGCGCTGGCTGCGGTGGCTGCGGTGGGTTCGGATCGTCCATCGTTGGTCCCCCTGCGGCAGGCCGCGTCCCACGACCCGCGTGTCGGCCGATCGTAGCCGCTGGGCCCGCCGACGTCACCAATCCTTCGGCCCGACGTCGGGGCCGACCGGCACGGTGACCGGTCAGCGGCGCCGGACCACGTCGGTCCCGAGCGCGGCGCGCAGCGGTTCGGGCACGACGACCGTCCCGTCCGGCAGCTGGTACGTCTCGAGGATCGCCGCCACGACGCGGGCAAGGGCGAGCCCGGACCCGTTGAGCGTGTGGACCAGCTCGGGCTTCGCGCCCGGGCCCCGCCGGAATCGGATCGCCATTCGGCGCGCCTGGTAGTCCCGGAAGTTGGAGCACGAGGAGACCTCGAGCCAGCGCTCCACGCCCGGCGCCCAGACCTCGATGTCGTACTTCTTGGCCTGCACGAAGCCCATGTCGCGGGTGGCCATCAGGAGCACCCGGTAGGCAAGGCCAAGCCGCCGCAGGAGATCCTCGGCCCGCCCGGTCATCCACTCGAGCGCGTCGTTCGACGCCTCCGGTCGCTCGAAGAGGACCATCTCCACCTTGTCGAACTGGTGGACGCGCAGGATCCCCCGCGTGTCCTTGCCCGCGGCCCCGGCCTCGCGGCGGAAGCACGGCGTGTAGGCGGCGTAGCGGACCGGCAGCGCGTCGGCCTCCAGGATCTCGTCGCGGTGGAGGTTCGTGACCGGGATCTCGGCCGTGGGGACCAGGTAGAGCTCGTCGCGGGTGACGACGTACATCTGGTCTTCCTTGTCGGGGATGTTGCCCGTCCCCCGGGCCGACGCGGCGTTGACGACGACCGGGGGCCAGATCTCGGTGAAGCCGTTCTCCCGGGTGTGGACGCCGAGAAAGAAGTCGATGAGGGCCCGTTGGAGGGCAGCACCCGCTCCCTTGTAGACCGGGAAGCCGGAGCCGGCGACCTTCGCCCCGCGCTCGAGGTCGATGATGTCGAGCGCCTCGGCGATCTCCCAGTGGGGCCGCCGCTCCCAGGTGCCACCCGCCGGGTCGGCGTCGGCTCCGGCCTCGCCGGTGATCGGCTCGACGCGGGGGAGCAGCTCGCCCCAGGTCCGGACGACGAGGTTGGCGTCGGCGTCGCCGACCGGGACGTCGGGGTCGGCCGGATTGGGGATGCGGAGGAGGACGTCGTCGAGCCGCGCCTCGACCTCGGCGGCCTCGGCGTCCAGCACGGCGATTTGCTCGCCGGCGGCGGTGGATTCGGCCCTGAGGGTCGCGACCTCCGGCCCGCCCGGCAGCGCTCCGGCCCGGATCGCCTCCCCCACCTGCTTCGAGGCGGCGTTGCGCTCGGCCTTGAGGGCGTCGGCTTCGCCGAGGACGTGCCGGCGGCGAGCGTCGAGCTCGAGCGCGACGTCGACGAGCGAGGCATCCTCGCCCTTGTCGAGGGCGCCCTTCCGGATGGCGTCGGGTTCCTCGCGGAGGCGCTGCAGCCCGACGCTCACGCGATGCCCTCTTCGCCGGCGTGGTCGTGCCAGCCCGCCGCGGCGCGCAGGCGGCCGACGACGAAGCCCCCGTCCAGGCTGGCGAGGAGCCAGCCGGCGCGCGGTCCGTTGGTCCGGCCGAGGAAGGCGAGATAGACGGCACCGAATGCCCGTCCGGGAGGCAGGCCGCCCGCCTGGGAGACGCGGAAGAGGAGCGTCTGCCAGGCCTCGCCGCCGTGGGGCTGCTCCTTCTCGGCGGCGATCGCCAGGCCCCCGAGGAAGACCCGCTGGTCCTCGCCGAGGGCGGTGGCCTCCTGCGGCACGCCGTCGTAGCGGACCCGGACCACGGCGCTCTCGGGAGCATAGGCGTCCAGCCAGGTGCGCGCGGCGACGAGGCGCTCGGCGAGCGTCCGCTCCTCGGCCGCGGTGAGCGGGGCGCCCTTCTCCTCGGCGATGCGGGCGGCCACGTCGACGCCGGGGACCTGGGCCAGCAGGGCGAGGTGGGCGAAGGCGGGGCGGTAGGCCGCGGCAGCCGCGGCCGGCTCGGTGCCGGCGAGGAGGACGTAGCCGAAGAGCCGCTCCGGGTCGGAGGGCACCTCGCCGCGATAGGGGCGGCCGGCCGCGGCGGCGGCCAGGCGGTCGAGCTCGTCGAAGAGGCGCGGGATCGCGTCCGTGCCCTCGGGATCGAACTCGATCGCCTGGTTGGGGCGGGGTCGCAGGAAGAGGAGCCGCAGGGGCTCCGGGGGGACGGCATCGACGATCCGGTGGGCCGCGGCTCCCCGTCCCTTCGAGGTCGACATCTTGCGGCCGCCGATGTTGAGGAACTCGTAGGGGAGGTTGAGCGGCGGCTCGCGGTCGAAGACCTCCCGGGCGATCGCGTCCGCGCGGTCGCGCGAGCCGCCCGCCGTGGCGAGGTCCTTGCCGCAGGGCTCGATCGTCACCCCGAGGAGGCTCCACTGGGCGGCCCACTCGAGGTTCCAGTAGAGCTTGGCGTTCCCGCCGAAGGGGGACAGGCGACCCGCGAACCCGCAGCCGCGGGCCCACGTCACGTACTCGGGCCGGCACTCCACGCGCACCGTCTCCCCGTCCCAGTCGAGCGCGATCGTGGTGCCGACCTTGCCGCAGCTGGGGCACACGGCCTGGACCGGCAGCCAGCCCTCCGGGCGCTCGACCTTCGAGACGCGGCGATAGACGTCGCGGACCACCTGGGCCCGGTCCAGCGCTGTCCGGATGAACGCGTCCAGGGCACCGGTCGGGTAGATGTCGCTCATCCAGTAGTAGCGGTCGGGCTTGATTCCGAGGCCGGCGAACACGTCGATGAAGGTCTGGGCGTGGTGGCGGGCGTACGACGCGTGGCAATCGCCGGCCTGGTCGGGCACGTGGGCCAGGGGACGTCCCATCTCGTGATCGACCGCGTCGGGCGTCAGGAGGGCCTGGGCATCCATGGGGTCCATGTCGTCGACGCCGTAGAGGAGGGTCGTCGGCAGGCCGCGCTCGCGCAGGGCGCGGGTGATGACGTCGAGGATCACGGGGCCCCGCAGGCTGCCGACGTGGACCGTGCCGGACGGCGTCTTCGAGTCGTTGACGACCTGCGGTCCCGCGACCGACGCCGCCAGCTCGTCCGCCCAGTACATGCCTGCGACCTCCGCTCCGGTGGCGCCGGGCCGGGCCGCGGCCCAGGCCGCCCGCCCCGGTCCGCCCGGGAGGGCGATCAGCTGATCGACTTGATCGAGTACGTGTAGTCGGTCCCGTTGGGGAGCTTGACGACGACCGTCTCGCCGGCCTTGCGGCCCAGGAGGGCGCGGCCGACGGGCGACTCGTTCGAGATCTTGGCCGCCGCCGGGCGGGCCTCGGCGGAGCCGACGATCGTGAAGGTCTCCTCCCCGTCGAGCGATTCGACCTGGACGACCGAGCCCAGGGCCACATGCTCCGAGCCGCTGTTCTCGATGATCACGGCGGTCTTGAGCATGCCCTCGAGCGTCTGGATCCGGCCCTCGACGAAGGCCTGCTCGTTCTTGGCCTCCTCGTACTCGGCGTTCTCCGAGAGGTCCCCGTGCTCCTTGGCGTCGTGGATGCGGGCCGCGACCTCGGATCGGCGGACGTTCACGAGCTGCTCGAGCTCCGCGCGCAGCGCGGCCTCGCCTTCGCGGGACAGGTAGGTGGGCTTCAGGTTCACGAAGGAGCGGACCCCCTGGCGATCTGCCGATCCGGCCGGCGTCGGCGACGCGACGGGCGGCGACGACGTGGCTGAGAACGAAACGAACCCCGGGCACCTGCCTCGTCGGAGGCCTGCCCGAAGTCCGGCCGGCGCGGATCATAGCCCCGCCCTCGGGGGGTGTCAAAAGCGAGCCCCGGGACGGGGGCGCGATCGCGGCGCCAGGGTCAGGGGAGTCCGCGCTCGCCGTAGCCGACGAACCGACCCGCCGCGTCCCGCACGACGGCCCGGACGGCCCGCACCGCGTCGCGGCGGGGCCGCCCGTAGACGTGCGGGTAGATCCTTCCCTCGTCGTCGTAGCGCCACGGCGCACCGACGAGGGCCAGGTCGAGGTCGAGCACGACGAACGGGGACGGGTCGGCTGCATAGAGGCGGTTGGCCACCGCGAGCATCGCCGCCTCGCCGTCGGTGCAGTGGACGAACCCCTCGGCCTCGAGGCTCGCCGGTGCATACCCCGCGGCCGGATCCTCGTCCGCGCGCCAGGCCTCCCAGCGTTCCCCGGGCATGAGCAGCAGCGTGCGATGCCCGCCCGCGTCGCCGGGCAGGTCGCGGAAGAGGAGGCGACGGGCGTTGCCGGCATAGACCAGGCGGAGGACGTCGAGCGGCAGCCCGAGGCCGTGGACGAGCCAGCGTCCCTGCGATCCGACCGGGGGCGGGGCGTCCGGGTCGTCGTCGGGCCCCGGCGGCTCGTAGGGGAACGACTCGTCGCGGGTCTCGAGGAAGCGGGCATACGCCGCCCACCACGCCGGGTCGGGCGGAGCATCGGTGCCGAAGAGGACACGATCCGGGAAGCGGAGGATGAGCTCGCGCGCCGTGTACGGCTGGCGGCCCAGCTCGGCGACGCGCGCGGCGAGGTCGACATGCCAGTTGGGGTAGGCGCCGAGCATGGCCGCGACCCGCCCCAGGTCCTCGGGCGCGCAGCCCACGTGGGCCCCCACGAAGACCGACCCGGGATGGCGCGCCACCACCGCCTCCAGCCCGTCGATCAGCTCGTCGAACGGCGGAAAGCCGGGCTCATCCGGCCGTCCCGGCGGCCGCGTCGGCCAGAAGTGCCAGTCGGGGTGCGCCCGGAGCTCCTCGAGGCGCTCGTTGGCCGCGTCGAGGGGGTCGAAGAAGGCGATGGGGTCGGCCACGTGGATCGTCACCGGGACGCCGAGCTCGCCGGCCGCGAGCCAGAGCGGATCGAGGCGCGCATCGTCGACCGGGACCAGGCGGCCCGACGGGTCGCGAGCGCGCAGCCCGAGGGTCTTCCAGACCTTGAGGCCGCGGGCGCCGGCGGCAACCGAGGCCCGCAGGCGTCGTGCCTCCTCCTCACCGAAGTCGAGGCGCTCCGCCCACATGCCGTAGTCCAGGCCGGCGAAGACCGCGACCCGATCCCCGAGGGGCGCCCACCGCGCCAGCTCGGCCCGGAGGGCTTCGCCCTGGCCGCCGTCGAGGTCGACGATGGCGGCGATCCCGGCCGCCTCGAGCGTGGCCTCGAGGGCCGCGGCGTCCCGGGCGGCCCACGCCCCCGAGAAGGGCGTCGGTCCAAGGTGGTTGTGGGCGTCGATCGCGGCCACGGACGGCCGCTCGAGCGCCTCGGCGCGGCGGGCGCGCAGCCGGGGCCGCGGCCGGAACTCGGCCAGGCGGATGTCGTCGGGCGCCAACTCAGCCCTCCGTGGCGGTGCCGCCGACGCCGACGATGTGGCGCAGCCCCTGGCTGTGGTAGCGCTCGACCCAGCCGGGTCGGTCGGGGTCGTGCCCGCGATGGCGCGCGAGGACGAAGGCGAGCATCGCGACGGGGGCCACGGCCGTCAGCGGCGCGAGGTCCTCGCCGGCCGATGCGGGCAGCGGCAGGTGGTCGGCACCGGCGGTTGCGGGCCCGGCGCCCGGTCCCACCTCGATGACGCGGGCGCCCCAGCCGGCCGCGTGGCGGGCCACGTCGAGCGTCGCCGCGCGGCCCGGCCCCGTGGGCGCCAGGGCCACGACCACGCTGCCCGGGCCGACGATCGTGGCCGCGCCCGACGCCATCTCCCAGGATTCCGCGCCCTCGGCGTGGATGAGCGCCATCTCCTTGAGCTTGAGCGCCGCCTCGAAGGCGGCCGCGGTGGCGTTGCCGCTGCCCAGCACGAACACGTGCTCGGCGCCGGCCAGCGATGCTGCCAGTGGCTCCACCCGGGTCACCGCGGTGGCGACGGCGGCCTCCACGTCGTCGGCCGCCGCGGCCAGGGCGGCCCGCAACCCCGCCGCCCGCTCGCCCCCGAGCAGCTCCCCGAGGACCAGGTGCGTCGCGGCGAGCGTGGCCACGAACGTCTTCGTCATCACCGGCACGGTGCTCGGTCCGCCGGCCGAGCGGACGACGTGGTCGGCGGCCCGGTCGAGACCGCTGCCCGGAACGTGGACGATCCCGACCGTCGGGATGCGGCCGCGCAGCGCCTCGACGACGGCCAGCACGTCGCGGAACTCGCCGGAGGCGGAGATCCCGACGACGGCGTCGCCCGGGCCCAGGGCGGGCAGGTAGTGGCGGAACTCCCCGGCATCGAGGGCGATCACCGTCGGGTCGCCGCTCGCCGCGTGGCGTCGGTAGAGGGTGGCCGCGGCCAGCGATGAGTGGTACGAGGTGCCGTTGCCGATCACGTGGATCCGCCGCGTGCCCGCAGCCCGGAGCGCCGCCGCCGCCGCCCGCGCGGCCGGCAGCGCTTCGGCAAGCGTGGCCCGGATGGCGGCCCCCTCGGCCCGGATCTCGGCGGGGACGATGCCCTCGATCATGGCCAGGGATCGTGCTCCTTCCCTCTGCGCGTCGTCAACGAGCATGGTGGGCAGTTCACGCAGACAGGCCGTTGTCCCTCCAACCGGGCGGCGGTACGATCGGCGGCGACTCCCCTCGAGGTACCGATGCCGTACCTGCTCGGCACGCGGCGCGGGCTGGAGGCCACCGCCTCGGCCCGCGGCACGTTCGCCGTCCTCGCCCTGGACCATCGCCAGAACCTGCGCCGGGAGCTTCACCCGGACGCTCCCGGCGCGACCACGCACGGGGAGATGGTCGACTTCAAGCGGGCCGTCGTCCGCGCGCTGGCGGCGACCGCGACCGGGACGCTCCTGGACCCGGAGATCGGGGCCGCCCAGTGCATCGCCGACGGCTCGCTGCCCGCGAGCGCGGGCCTCATCGTCGCCATCGAGGCGACCGGATACGAGGGGCCGCCCACGGCGCGCGTCAGCCGCGTCCTGCCGGGCTGGTCGGTGGAGCAGGCGAAGCGGATGGGCGCCTCCGCGGCCAAGCTCCTCGTCTATTACCACCCCGACGCCCCCGGCGCCGACGAACAGGAGCGCCTCGTGGCCACCGTGGCGGCCGCCTGTCGCGCTTCCGACCTCGCCCTGTTCGTGGAGCCGCTCGGGTTCGATCCCGTCGGGGGAGGACGGTTGGCCGGGGAGGCACGGCGGCGCTGCGTCGTGGAGACCGCGCGGCGGCTGCTGGCCCTCGGGGGCGACATCCTCAAGGCGGAGTTCCCGTACGACCCGGGCACGACCGACGAGACGGCCTGGGCGGACGCCTGTGCCGAGCTGGATGCCGTCTCCCCCGTCCCCTGGGTCCTCCTGTCCGGCGGCGTGGACGAGGCTACGTTCGAGCGCCAGGTGGCGGTCGCCTGCCGCGCCGGGGCGTCGGGCGTCGTCGTCGGGCGTTCCGTCTGGGCCCCCGCCGCCACGCTGGCGCCCGCGGCGCGGGACGCCTGGCTCGCGAGCGAGGGCCGGGCCCGCCTCGAGCGCCTCGTCCGCCTGGTCGACGCGGAGGCGCGCCCCTGGCATGCCCATCCCGGGACGCTCGCCGCTGCGACCTCGCCCGGCGAGGGCTGGTACCGGGAGTACTGAGGCCGTGGACTCCGCGTCTCCCCGGGAAGGCCGCGACCTGGATCTCCTCGTCCTCGGCGAGGTCAACCCCGACGTCATCGTCCGTGCCGTCGACCCCCGCCCGTCCTTCGGCCAGGTCGAGCGCTGGGTGGACGCGATCGAGCTGGTCATCGGCAGCTCGTCGGTCATCTTCGCCTGCGGGGCCGCCCGCCTGGGCCTGCGGACGGCGATCGCCGGCGTCGTCGGGGACGACCCCCTGGGGCGGTTCATGCTCGCGGCCATGGCCGCCCACGGGCTCGAGACGGCGGCCGTGCGCATCGACCCCGACGTGCCCACCGGCGCCAGCGTGATCCTGTCCGGCCCGAGCGACCGGGCGATCCTCACGGCGCCGGGAACGATGCCGCTCCTGCGCGTCGCGGACGTGCCGGCCGCGCTCCTCGCCCGCGCGCGCCACGTCCACGTCGGCAGCGTCTTCCTCCTCGACCGCGCCCGGCCCGACCTGCCGGCCCTGTTCCGAACGGCCCGCGCGCAGGGCTCGACCACGTCCCTCGACTGCAACTGGGACCCCCGCGAGACCTGGGACGGCGGCGTGCGGGCGCTCCTGGCCGAGACGGACGTCTTCCTGCCGAACGCGGTCGAGGCGACGCGGATCGCCGGCGTTGCCGACGTCGCGACGGCGGCCCACGCGCTCGCCGCCCTCGGCGCCCGCGTCGTCGTCGTGAAGCTCGGGGCAGAGGGCGCCCTGGCCGTGACGGCCGACGGCGGCCTCGTCCGCTGCCGGGCTCCCGACCTCGCTCCCGTCGACACCACGGGCGCCGGCGACTCGTTCGACGCGGGCTTCCTGGCGGGCTGGCTCGCCGGCCGGCCCATCGCCGCGTGCCTGGCCCTCGGCGTCGCCTGCGGCTCGTTGTCCACGCGCGGCGTCGGGGGTACGGCCGCCCAGCCCACGCTGGCCGAGGCCGAGGCGGCCGCCCGCCGGGCCGGGCTCCTGCCGTGACGCCCCCGGTCGCCCCGATCCGCGAGGGCCCCGGGTGGCCGCGACGCCTCGTGTGCGTCTCGGTCAATGCCGCGATCGACAGGACGGCGGCGGTCGACCGCCTCGTCGCGGGCGAGATCCACCGCCCGGAGACGCTCGCGGTGCTGCCGGGCGGAAAGGCGCTCAACGTGGCCCGGGCCGCGCGAACGCTCGGCCTCGCGGCCTCCGTCGTCGCGGTCCTCGGCGGGCACGCCGGTGACTGGGTGGAGGACGCGCTCGCGGCGCGCGGCATCCCGACCAGGGCGGTCCGCGTCGCCGGCGAGACGCGGACCTGCCTGTCCATCGTCGATCGCTCGAACGGCTCGCTCACGGAGTTCTACGAGGCCGGCCTGACCCTCGACGCCGGCGGCTGGTCCGCCGTGGAGGAGGCTCTCCGCGCCGAGCTGGCGGACGACCCCGCCGGGGTCCTCGCCGTGATCGCGGGGAGCCTGCCGCCGGGGGCGCCGCCCGACGGCTACGGACGGCTCGCCGCCCTCGCGGCGCGGGCCGGCGCGCGCGCGGTCGTCGATGTCGGCGGCAGCCACCTGGCGGCGGCGCTGCCCGCGCGGCCGTGGCTGGTCAAGGTCAACGCGGACGAGGCGGCCGAGGCAGCGGGGTGCGCCGCGCCGGACGAGGCGGGCGCGATCGCCGCCGCCCGGGCCCTCTGCGACCGGGGGGCCTCGCGGGCCGTGGTGACGCGCGGGCTCGCCGGCGCGGTCGTCGTCGTGCGGGACGGGGCGGCATGGCGTGTCGGGCCGCCACCGGAGATCGGGCCCTACGTGGTCGGCAGCGGCGACACCCTCCTGGCGGGGCTGGCGGCCGCGCTCGCCGCCGGACACGAGCTGCCCGAGGCGTCCCGCCGCGGGGCGGCCGCAGCCTGCGCCAATGCGCTGGTGCCGGGCCAGGGGGAGCTGGACCTCGCCGACGTCGCCCGGATCCTCCCCGGCGTGACGGTGGACCGTGTCGGCGTTGGGTAGCCGCGCCTCCCTACCCCCCCGCGAGATGCTCCAGGCGATCGCGCACGCGGCGGAGGGCGCGCCGATCCGGGCAGGCGACGAAGCAGGTGTCGTCGCCGGCGAGCGAGCCCACGACGTCGGGCCAGCGGGCCCGATCGAGGGAGGCCGCGATCGCGTGGGCGGAGCCCGGCAGGGTCACCAGGACGAGCAGGAGGCCGGCCTCGCGGATCTCGACCGGCAGGTCGCGGAACAGGCGGCGGAGGCGCTCCTCGCCCGTGGGGTCCGCGTCGGCCGAGCGCGGAGGGAGGGCGTAGACGGCCACCGCGTCGCGATGCGACTTCACCAGCTGGAGCTCGGCGATGTCGCGGCTGATCGTGGCCTGGGTGGCCCGGAAGCCCCGCTCGCGCAGCGCCGCCGCCAGCTCCTGCTGGGTCCGGATGGGGCGCTGCCCGACGAGGTCGCGGATCGCCCGCTGGCGAAGCTGCTTCATCACCTCCATCGCCGGGTCCTCGCCCTGCTCCCTACGCGGCCAGGAAGTAGATCACGACGATCGCGGCCAGGACGAGCCGGTACACGACGAAGATCGTCATCGGGTGGTTCCGCAGGTAGCGGAGGAGCCAGGCGATCGCGAGAAGGCCGGAGACCGCCGCGGCGGCGAACCCGGCGACGAGCGGCCCGGGCTCGACGGGGACGCCGCCTTCCCCGGTGACGAGCTTGCGGATCTCCCAGATCCCGGCCCCGGCGATGACCGGCGCGGACATCAGGAACGAGAAGTGGGCCGCGGCCTCGCGGGTCAGGCCCAGCCCGAGGCCCGCGCTGATGCTGATGCCGGACCGGCTGATGCCCGGGACCAGCGCGATCGCCTGGGCGCAGCCGATCAGGAATGCGGACGGGAATCCCAGGCGGTCCATCCCGTCGGCCTTCCGGCCCAGCCGGTCGGCGGTCCAGAGGACTGCGGCCCCGATGACGAGCATGACCGCCACCAGCATCGGCTGGCGCACCTGCTCCTCGAAGAAGTCGTTCAGCAGGATCCCGGCGACCACCGCGGGCGGCACCGTGACCACGATCAGCCAGGCCAGCCTGCGGTCGGGGTCGCCGCGGAACGATCGATCGCGGATCGTGGCCAGCCCCGCCGGCACCAGGCGGACCCACTCGCGCCAGAAGTAGGCCAGGAGTGCGGCCAGCGTTCCCATGTGGAGCACGACCGAGAACGCCAGCGAGGTGATGAACGGGTCGCTCCAGCCGAGGACGTAGGGGACGACGATCAGGTGCCCGGACGAGGAGATCGGCAGGAACTCCGTGAGCCCCTGGACGATGCCCATGACGATGGCCTGGAAGACGGTGTCCATCGGATCCGACGGCGGGCCGCGCCGGGGCGCGACCCGCCGTCGCTCTCCCTAGCGGATGAAGAGCGGGGCGAGGACGAGGGCGATCGTCGCGATCAGCTTGACCAGGACGTGGAGCGACGGGCCGGCGGTGTCCTTGAACGGGTCGCCGACGGTGTCGCCGACGACGGCCGCCGCGTGGGCGTCCGTCTTCTTGCCGAGGACGTTGCCGGCGGCGTCCTTGAGCTGGCCCGACTCGATGTACTTCTTGGCGTTGTCCCACGCGCCGCCGCCGTTGTTGAGGACGGTGGCGAGCAGGACGCCGGAGATCGTGCCGATCATGAGGAAGCCGGCCACGGCCTCGTAGCCGAGGAGCAGGCCCACGACGATCGGGGTCCCGACGGCGAGGGCGCCCGGCAGGATCATCTCCCGGAGAGCGGCGCTGGTGGTGATGTCCACGACCCGGGCGTAGTCGGGCCTGCCGGTGTAGTCCATGATCCCCGGGATCTCGCGGAACTGGCGGCGGACCTCGACGATGATCGCCTGGGCGGTGGTGCCGACGGCGCGGATGGCCAGCGAGCTGAAGAGGTACACGAGCATCGCGGCGATGAAGGCCGCGATGAACACGTTGACGTTGGCCAGGTTGACCGACTGCATGAGCGGCTTGCCCTGCACGCCCAGGATGAGGTTGACCTTGTCGATGTAGGCCGAGAAGAGGAGGAACGCGGCCAGCGAGGCCGAGGCGATCGCGTAGCCCTTGGTGAGCGCCTTCGTGGTGTTGCCGACGGCGTCGAGGCGGTCGGTGATCTGGCGGGCGCTGGCCTCGGCGCGGCTGAACTCGGCGATGCCGCCCGCGTTGTCGGTGATCGGTCCGAACGTGTCCATGGCCAGGATGTAGGCGGTCGTCATGAGCATCCCCATCGTGGCCACGGCGGTCCCGAAGATGCCGCCGACGTTGACCCCGTTCTCGTTGACGATGCCCGCCCGGTCGCCGAGCCAGTGGCTCACGAAGAGGGCGATGGCGATCGTGATCGCCGTGACGGCGGTGGTCTCGAAGCCGACGGCGACGCCGGAGATGATGTTCGTCGCGGGCCCGGTCTTCGACGCCTCCGCGATCTCGCGGACGGGCCGGTAGGAGCCCGCGGTGTAGTACTGGGTGATGTAGACGAAGACCACGCTGGTGGCGAGGCCGACCAGGCCGGCGGCGAAGAAGTAGATCCAGGTCGGGAGCCCGTCGGGGCCGGTCTGGGAGCCCGTGGACATCATGAGGTTGGTCGTGATGGCCAGCCCGATCACGGACAGCAGCGTCGTTGCCCAGTAGCCGCGGTTGAGGATGTTCATCGGGTCCTCGTCCTCGCGCCCGCGGATGAAGAAGGCGACGGACACGATCGTGGCCAGGAGCCCGAAGGCACGGACGACCAGGGGGAAGAAGATCCACGCCTCCGGGTGCGGCCAGCCGGCCTTGAGGGCGATCACGTAGACGCTGACCCCCAGGATCATCGCCCCGATGTTCTCGGCGGCGGTGGACTCGAAGAGGTCCGCGCCGCGACCCGCGCAGTCGCCGACGTTGTCGCCGACGAGATCGGCGATGACGCCCGCGTTGCGGGGGTCGTCCTCCGGGATGCCCGCCTCGACCTTGCCGACGAGGTCCGACCCGACGTCCGCGGCCTTGGTGTAGATGCCGCCGCCGAGCTGGGCGAACAGGGCCACGAAGCTGGCCCCGAAGCCGAAGCCGACGATCAGGAAGGGGGCGACGGCGGGATGATCCAGGCCGCCGTAGAGGACGAAGATCCCGTACACGCCGAGGAGGGAGAGGGCGACCACGAGGAAGCCGCTCACCGCGCCGCCGCGCATGGCGACCGTGACCGCCTCCACGAGGCTCCGCCGGGCGGCCGAGGCCGTCCGCACGTTCGACCTGACGCTGATGAACATGCCGATGATGCCCGAGGCCATGGAGCAGGAGGCACCAACAAGGAACGCCACCCCGGTCCGGATGCCCAGGTCCAGCCCGAAGAACTCCGTCTCGGCGAAGTCCCTGGTCTCGACGGCGGCGATGATCGCCCCGAGGATGACCGAGGCGAAGAGGGCGAGGATGGCGATCGTCCGGTACTGGCGGCGGATGAACGCGACCGCGCCCTCGAAGATGGTCGCCGCCACGGCCTCCATCTCCTTGGTCCCGGTGTCCCGGCGGAGGACGTCGCGGGCGAGGTAGACGGCGAAGAGCACCGCCAGGAGTCCCGCGATCGGGATGATGAGCTGGAGCTGTTCGGAGCTCATGGGCTGGTTCTGCGACCTCCCTGTCACGCACAGGCGTCCGCCGGGGCGCGACCGTCGCGCCGGGGACGAGGGATCATCGGTGCGCCTGCGGGCCGTCGCCCTTCTTCCGGGCGGGACGACGGGACGGCTCAGGCCGCCGGGGAGTGTATCAACTGCCGTCTCGGCCGGTCAATCCGCGCATATCCCGCGGTTTATGCAGGGTTGCGCACGCGTCGACCTCCGGCGCCCGGGGAGGGGCGGCGGGGGCCGGGGGCCCGTATACTGCCGGACTTGTGACACGACGCCCCCTGGGATGCCTCTTCGAGATCGTCGAGACGCTCGTCCTCACCCTCATCATCTTCTTCGTCATCCAGACCTTCGTCGCCCAGCCCTATCGCGTCGAGCAGCAGTCCATGGAGCACACGCTCGAGCCGGACCAGTACGTGCTCGTCGACAAGCTCACCCCCCGGATCGACGCCTACTCCCGCGGCGACATCGTGGTCTTCGAGCCGCCCGAGGCCTGGGTCCAGGGCGGGCCGAAGACGCCGTTCATCAAGCGCGTGATCGGCCTGCCCGGCGAGACGATCGAGATCAAGTCCGGGGCCGTGTGGGTCGACGGCAACCGGCTCGACGAGTCGTACACCTTCGATCACCAGCCGACGGTCGCCACGGAGGAGCCGGCTCGCTGGGTGATCCCGCAGGGCCAGATCTTCGTGATGGGCGACCATCGCCAGGCGTCGGCCGATTCCCGCGCCTTCGGGCCGATCGAGGAGAGCACGGTCATCGGGCGTGCCTGGCTCCGCTACTGGCCGCTCGACACGCTGGGAATCCTGGCCACGCCCGTGTACTCGGTTCCGCCCGGGAACGGCGACGCGAGGCCGAGTCCGGCCACCCCGTGACCCTCATCCTCCTCGCGACCGCCGTGGTCGTCGCCGTGGGGGCGGGTGTCGCCGCCGCTGCGCCCGGGGGTCGGGCGACCGCGCTCGGCGCGCTCGTCGCCCTCGTGTTCACCCCGTTCCTCGCCGACCCCTTCCCCGGCTCGGCCGCGGCCGCGTTCCGGATCGTGGCCGGCGTCCTCGCCGCCTTCCTGCTCCTGGTGGCGTCGCGGCGGGCCGGCGGCATCCCGGATGCCCCGCTGGGGCTGCCGGCCACGCTCGCCGCCGGCGCCGCGGCCTTCGTCGCCGGCCTCGGAGCCACGGCCGTCGGCCTGCCCTCCTTCGGGCCGGCCGCCGCGCTCGCCGCCGGCCTCGCCTGCATGGCGATGGCGCTGCCATCCGTCGTCCGGGCCCGCGACGCGCTGCGACTGGGGACGGGCCTGGTGCTGATGCTGAACGCCGCCCTTCTCTTCCGCAGCGGCCTCGACGGCACGCCGCCCGCGCTCGAGAGCCTGGTTGCCGGGGCGGCCCTCGTCGTGTCCGCCGCCGCGGCGGCAACGCTGGTCGCGGCCGCGGCCACCGTCTCGCCCGAGGTCGTGATCCCCGGCGGGGCAATCGAGCGGCGCCGACCCCGCGCCTGACCGACGGCGCCCGATGAGCCTCCTGCCGTTCCTCGCCGTCGCCTCGGCAGGCGCCATCGTCGCGGTGGCCCTGCGCGGGCGACGGTGGGCCGGGACGGTCGTCGGGTTCGGCGCCGTGCTGGCGGCGCTGCTCACCCTCGCGCTCGCGGCTCCGGGCGAGCCGCTGGTCGTGGGCGACGGAGCCCTGGCCCTCACGGCCTACGCCCGCGTCCTGCTCGGCGTGGGGCTCGCCGGCGGCATCATCGTGCTCACGGTCGGCCGCCTGTCCTCCTGGGAGCCGGCGGCTCCCGGCACGCTTCTCGTCGCGGCGGCGGGCGTCGGGCTGGCGCTCGGGGTGGCGGGCGCGCTCGCGGGCCTCCTCGCCGTCGGTGCCACCGCTGCCCTCGCGGCGACGGTGGCGCTCGCGCAGCCGGCCACGCCACTGCACGTGCGCGCCCTCGCCCGCGAGCTGCGCGGCGTCACGCTGGCAACCGTCGTGGGAGTGGTCACGGTCAGCCTGGCGCCGGAGGCGATCGGCGGCCTCGCCGTGCAGCCCCAGGTGGCGGGCCTGGCCGCGGTGGCCGCCGGCCTGGCCCTGGGCCACCGGTTCGGGGCGATCCCGCTCCACGCCCGGGTCGCCCGCATGTCCGACACGGCCCCGACCTCGGCCCTGCCGCCCCTCCTGGCGCTCGTGCCGGCCGCGTGGGCGGTGGTGCTCGTCGCCTGGGGGCCCGACACCCTCGGACGGGCCGGACCGGCGCTGGGCCTGGACGGGACCCTGCTCGTCGTCCTGGGCCTGCTGACGCTGGTCCTCGGGACGTTCGCGGCGCTGATCCAGGACGACCTCCTGCGGATCGTGGCCTACACCGTGGTCCTCGACGCCGGGGTGGTCGTCCTCGGGTTCGCCTCCCTCGACCCGACCGGGCGGGACGCGCTGCGCGCCTGGCTCGTCCCCTTCGTCGCCAGTCGCACCGCGCTGATCGGCTGGGCGATCGCGTTCCGGGCGGCGTTCGGGACGACGCGCCTCTCCGAATCGCGAGGCTGGCTGCGGCGGGCCCCGACCCTCGGTGTCGCCCTCGCCGGGATCGCGGTCGCGACGGTCGGCTGGCCCGGCGTGCTGGCGTGGGATGCCCGGCTCGCGACCCTCCAGGCCGCGGTCTCCGGGGCGGCCCTCGTCATCGCCTCGCTGGCCTCGCTCGGGACCGCCGTGGCGATCGCCCGCGTCCTCGGTGCCGGCCTCGGGCGGCCCGAGCCACGGGTCGCCGCGGCCAGTGGCGAGCTGGCCCGAGTCCCGGCTGGGCTGCGCGCGACCGCCCGGGCCATGAGAACGCCGGGGGGACGCCGCGCGGCCATCGTTCGCTCCGCGGCGCGGGAGGCGCGCCCCCTGCTCGAGCTGAACCGCACGCCGCTCCGGGCGCTGCTCGTGGTGGTCCTCGCGGGGCTTGCGCTCATGGCGGCCGTGGGTGCCTTCGGCCTCCGCGAGGCCGCCGCCGAGCCGGACATCCCGATTCCCGTCCCCGCCCTCCCTTCGCCGGAGCTCCCGCCGACCGCCATCCGGATCGGCTCCGCCGATGGGACGCTCGGGCGGGCGCCTCAGCCGTCCGCGCCGAGGACCCAGCGATCGACATCGCGCGGATAGTCGAGGAGGCCCTCCGGGAACCAGAGGGCGAGCTCAGCGGCCGCCGTCTCGGGCCCGTCCGAGGCATGGATCAGGTTCTGGGCCACGACGAGCGCGAGATCGCCGCGGATCGTGCCCGGGGCGGCTTCCCACGGCCGGGTGGCGCCCACGATTGACCGGACGACGGCGATCGCGGTCGGCCCCTCGACGGCGATCGCCACCAGCGGGCTCGAGGTGATGAACGCCACCAGGCCCGCGAAGAACGGCCGCTCGCGGTGCACCGCGTAGTGCTCCTCGGCGAGCTCGCGGCTCACCTGGACGAGCTTGAGGCCGACCAGCTTGAGCCCCTTGTCCTCCAGGCGCGTGATCACGCGGCCGACGAGGAGGCGCTGCACGCCATCGGGCTTGACGAGGACGAGGCTGCGTTCGGTCACGTGGAGCTCCGTGGGGGGTCGGGCTGGGCCGGCTCGAGGGCCAGCTGGCCGGCGGAAGCGTAGGCGATCCGGGCCTCCTCGTGGCGGCCGAGCGCCCGGAGGGCCTCGCCGCGCACGAAGGCGAGGGCCGCCGGTACGGGGGCGGATGGAGGCGGGCCGCCGGGAGTCGTCGGATGTTCGCCTGTTCCCGTCCCCTCGGGGTGGGTCGTCGCGGCCGCATCGAGCGCCTCGAGGACCGGGCCCGCGGCCGCCGGGTCGGCCCGCATGGCGAGAGCCAGCAGGATGGCCGCCCGCTCCGGCGCGGCTGCGACAAGCTCCGAGCCTGCCCGCACCAGGTCGGCCGCCGCCGGAGCGACGTCGAGGGCGGCCGGCTCGGCGGCCGGCGCGCGCGCCGGGCCCAGGGAGGCGGCGGTCACGGCAGCGCCAGGAACAACGGGAGCGACGGGCGCCCCGCGGGCACCCGGATCCACGCGAGCCACCGGCGCGAGGCCCGGCTCCGGCGCCGGGTTGGCCGCCGTCGGGTCGGCGTGAGTCGAGCCAGCCGGCGGATCATCCCACGGCCAGGCGGCCCGAACGACGATGCCCGCGAGGAGCTCGTCGAGGGCGCCGCGCTCGCCGAGGTCCGCCGCTGCCGCCTCGACAAGCGTCGCCGATTCCTCGAGCGCGCCCCGATCGGCGGCGGCTTCGGCGGCGATCACGCGGGCGAGGATCGCCCCCGGCTCATACCCGCCGTTCGCGTCATCGAGCCAGGCCGACGCGGCGGCCGACGCGCCCTGCAGGTCGCCGGTGCGCCAGCGGACCTCGGCGAGGTCGAGGACTCCCTCCCGATCGAGGCCATCGGACCCGGCGAGCGTCTCGAGCTCGGCCCGGGCAAGGGCGTGCGAGCCGCAGCGCAGGTGGAGACGCGCGAGGCGCAGGTCGGTGCCCCGGGCGCGTCCGTCGACCGACCGGACCCCGCTCATCGCCGCCGCGGGATCCGGAGCGTGCGCTCCAGGGCCCGACCCTTGCCGGCCGGGGCCACGACCGCCAGCCGCAGCCCATCGTCGTGGAACAGGCGCCCCGCCAGGTTGGCGATGTCCTCGGCGCTGATCGCGAAGATCGCCTCGAGCGCCTCGTCGGGGGTCATGACCCGGTCGTGGAGGGCCTCCTGCGTGCCGATCCACGACGCGAGGTAGCGCGACTCGTCGAGGCGGAGCTCCAGGCGTCCCGCCAGGTAGGCCTTGACCTTCTCCAGCTCCGGACCGCCGACCGGCTCGTCGCGGAGCCTGGCCAGCTCCTCGAGGATGGCGGCGATGGTCGGCCGGATCCGGCCCGGGTCGACGCCGGCATAGACGGAGACGACACCGGCGTCGGCATAGCTGACGATCGAGCTGCCGACGTCGTAGGCCAGGCCGCGCTCCTCGCGCACCTCCAGGAAGAGGCGGCTCGACATGCCGTCGCCGAGCACGGCGTTGAGCACCGAGAGCACCCACTGGTCGGGATGGTCGCGGGGCAGGCCGGGAACGCCCACGACGAGCTGGGCCTGGGTGGTGGCCCGCGACGCGCGCACGAAGCGCTCGCCGGCGGGGATCGCCGGGGCCGCGGCGTACGGCGGGATCGCGCCGTTCCCCGTGCCGAACGCGGCGGCGGCGAGAGCCACGATCTCCTCGTGGCCGAGGTCGCCGGACGCGGCGACGACGACGTTGCCCGGCCGGTAGTAGGTCCCCCAGAAGCGGTGGATCGCGTCGACCGGGAGGCCCCGCACGCTCTCCTCGGTGCCGGCGATCTCGCGACCCAGCGGCGTGTCGTCGAAGACGGCGAGATCGAAGAGGACGTTGACGTGCTCGGCGGGGTCGTCGAGGTAGGACCGGATCTCCTCGACGATGACGTCGCGCTCGTGCTCGATCTCCGCCTCGTCGAGGAGCGGGCGCGCCACCAGCTCTCCCAGCACCGTCATCGCGACGGCGGCGTGGCGGAGCGGCACGCGCACGTAGTAGACGGTCGTCTCGCGATCGGTCGAGGCGTTGAAGGTTCCGCCGATTCCCTCCACCGCCTCCGAGAGCGCCCGCGTCGTCGGGTACGCCCTGGTGCCCTTGAACGTCAGGTGCTCCATGAAGTGGGCGCAGCCGGCCTGGTCGACGCCCTCGTGGCGCGAGCCCGCGAGGACGTGGGCCTCGATCGTGACCGAGCGGGAGCTCGGCAGGCGGGCGGAGATGACGCGCGGCCCGTCGGGCAGCGCCGTACGCTCGAACATCGGGCGGAAGGGTAGCCGATCACCGACCCCTCGGCGCGGCCCGCGCGCCGGCCGGCGTGGGCGGACCGCCGGCGGTTCCCGATCCGAGTCCGCAACGCAACCGCGGGGACCGGGTCGGCCCCGGAAACGGGGTCCAACGGCCCTTCGGCCCGGACCCCCGGGGTCTATCCTTGCGGGGCCTGATCCGGCCGCGGGCCATGCCTCGTCGCCGGGCGGCAGGACCGCGGGTCCGAGTCTCCACGAGGACGGAGCCCCGGTCCGCCATGGTGATCGCCTGGAGGAGATGACACGATGGCCACCCGATCTAGGATGTCCCTCGGCCTGCTGGCCGCGGGGGCATTGCTGGTGAGCGCATGCAGCTCGGGCGGGACCGCGAGCCCCGCGAGCCCCGCCGCCGGGGCCCAGATCCCGGACGTCGTCGAGGGCAAGTTCAACGTGGCGATGGTCCTCATCGGGCCCCACAACGACGGCGGCTGGAGCCAGGCCCACTTCGACGGCCTCACGTACCTCTCCGAGAAGGTGGCCGACAGCCACGTCGCATACATCGAGAACGTCCCCGAAGGCGCAGCGTCGGAGCAGGTGTTCCGCAGCCTGGCCCGCAAGGGCTTCAACTTCATCATCGGCACCAGCTTCGGGTACATGGACCCGATGGCGACCGTCGCCGAGGAATTCCCCGACCAGACCTTCCTCCATCTCACGGGGTACAAGTCGAACGGGAAGAACTTCGGCAACCTCATGGGCGCGGTCGAGGACATGAAGTACCTCGCCGGCATGCTGGCCGGGTCGCGGGCCAAGCTCGACAAGAACCCGAAGCTCGGCTACATGGCGACCTTCCCGATCCCCGAGGAGCTCCGCCTCGGCAACGCCTTCCTGCTCGGGGCCAAGAAGACGTGTCCCGAGTGCACGATGGACGTGCGCTGGATCAACACCTGGCACGACCCGACGGCCGAGAAGAACGCCGCCGCGTCGCTCTTCGACGCCGGCGCCCAGGTCGTCCTCACCGGGGCCGACACCCCGGCCGTCGCGGACGTCGCCCAGGAGAAGGGCAAGTGGGGCGTCACCTACGACTACTTCGGCTCCTGCAAGGTTGAGCGCTGCCTCACCACCCCGTACTGGATCTGGGGCCCCGAGTACGCCCGGATCGCCGAGAAGGTCAAGGCCAAGTCGTACACCGCCGGCTACGAGTACTTCGACGCCGAGACCGGGTCCCTCGGCCTCTTCGGCTTCATGGAAGGCCAGACGCCCCAGCCCGGGATCAAGGACCTCCCGGCGGCCGACGTCCAGATGGTCAAGGACACCCTGGCCAAGATGCTGGCCGGAACGTTCAACCGGTTCGACGTGTTCGCCGGGCCGATCAAGGACAACACGGGCAAGGAGATCCTGGCGGCCGGCCAGAAGCTCCAGCAGCCCGACCTCGACCAGTTCCCGCCCGGCACGCCGCCGTGCACGGTCTGCATGCACTGGTGGGCCGACGGCATCAACGCCACGATCCCCAGCCAGTAGTCGATCCCCGTCGAGGCCCGCGACGAGCCGGCTCGTCGCGGGCCTCGTCGTTCCACGGAGCGCACAGCGTCGCATGACCCTCGAACCGGCCAGCTCCGAGGCGCCGCTCGCCGTCGCGATGCGCGGCATCGTCAAGCGATTTCCGGGCGTCGTCGCCAACGACGGCGTGGACTTCGACCTGCGCGTCGGCGAGATCCATGCCCTCCTCGGCGAGAACGGCGCGGGCAAGAGCACGCTGATGAACGTCCTCGACGGCCTCTACCGGCCGGAGGCGGGCGAGATCCTCGTCCGGGGCCAGCGGGCGGAGTTCCGCTCCCCTCGTGATGCGATCGCGTCGGGCCTCGGGATGGTCCACCAGCACTTCGCCCTGGTGCCCACCCAGACGGTCACCGAGAACGTGCTCATCGGCCTGGACCGGCCGCGCTTCCGGCTCGACATCGGTCGCTACGACGACGAGATCGCCGAGCTGGCGGCTCGCCACGGGCTGACCGTCGATCCGCGCGCCCGGATCTGGCAGCTCTCGGTCGGCGAGCAGCAGCGGGTCGAGATCCTCAAGATGCTCTATCGCGGGGCGAGGATCCTGATCCTCGACGAGCCGACCGCGGTGCTCGCGCCCCAGGAGGCCCAGGACCTGTTCCGGACCCTGCGGTCGATGACCGCCGACGGGGCCTCGGTGGTCTTCATCAGCCACAAGCTGGCCGAGGTGGCCCAGATCGCCGACCGGGTCACCGTCATGCGGCGGGGCAAGGTGACCGCCGCGGGCGTCCTGATCGCGCAGACCACGACCGCCGGGCTCGCCCGCCTCATGATCGGGCGGGAGGTCGTCGAGACGATCGAGCGGACGCCGTTCGACCCGGGGCCGGTCGTCCTGAGCATGCACGACGTCGAGGCCGAGAGCGACCGCGGGCTGCCCGCCCTGCGGGGCATCTCCCTCGACGTGCGCTCCGGGGAGATCCTCGGGGTGGCCGGGGTGGCCGGCAACGGCCAGTCCGAGCTGGCCCAGGTCCTGACCGGCCTCCGCCACTGCTCGCGGGGATCCGTGATGGTCAACGGGGTCGAGGTCGGCAACCGGACGCCGCGGGACGCCATCAGCCAGCACGTCGCCCACGTGCCGGAGGACCGGACCGGGGTCGGCTCGGCGCCGAACCTGTCGGTGGCCGACAACCTGATCATGAAGACCTACCGCGACGCCCCGGTGTCCCGGCGCTGGTCGATCGACACCGGGGCCGTCCGCCGCTTCGCCAACCGGCTCCGCGAGACGTACAGCATCGCCACCCCGTCGGTGGAGACGGAGGCCCGGCTGCTCTCGGGCGGCAACCTCCAGCGGCTGATCCTGGCCCGCGAGATCGCCTCCGAGCCGCGGCTCATGGTGGCCGTCCAGCCAACCCGGGGCCTCGATGTGGGCGCGATCGTGACCGTGCACCGCCTGCTGCTCGACCAGCGCCAGGCCGGCTCGGCGACGGTGCTCATCAGCGAGGACCTGGACGAGGTCCTGGCCCTGGCCGACCGCGTGGCCGTCGTCTACGAGGGCCGCCTGGTCGGGATGTTCGATGCGGCCGAGGCCGACGTGGCCGAGATCGGCATGCTGATGACCGGCGGGCGGGCCGCGCCCGCGGCCGAGCCCGCCGACGCGACGCGGTTGATCCCGTGACGACCAGCGCGCCCGCCCGCCAGCCCGAGCGTGCCCGCGTCCGGGCGCCGTGGACGATCCACCTCGAGCGGCGCCTGATCGTCCCCCGCTGGCTGCCGGTCGCGACCACGATCGGCGCGGTCGTGGTGGCCTTCCTGATCAGCGGGATCATCCTCTGGATCGCGGGCGGGGATCCGGTGGCGATCTTCGTCCACATCCTGCGCTCGTCGTTCGGCAGCCTGGGGGTCCTGTCCGACACCCTGGTCACCGCGACCCCGCTGATCCTCACCGGCCTGGCCTGCGCCCTCGCCTTCCGGATGCGCCTCTGGAACATCGGCGCGGAAGGCCAGTTCCTGATGGGCGCCTGGGGCGCCTCGGCGGTGGTCCTGATCCCGATCGTCCCCGCCGGCACGCCGTCGATCATCACGATCCCCCTGATGATGGTCGCAGGCATGCTGGCCGGCGCGATCTACGGGGCGATCCCCGGGATCCTGAAGGCGTTCCGGGGGGTGAACGAGATCATCGTCACCCTGATGCTCAACTACATCGCCGCCCTGTGGATCGCCTACTGGGTCTTCGGGCCCTGGAGCGAGGCGGGCTTCCAGCTGACCGCCCAGTTCCCGAAGGAAGCCTGGCTGCCGCGCCTCTCCGACAGCGCCCACGCCGTGTCCGCGTTCTCCGGCCTCACGGTCCACCTCGGCCTCGTCTTCGGCCTGATCGCGGCCGTGCTGGTCCATTTCCTGCTCTTCCGCAGCCGCCGCGGCTACGAGATCCGCCTCATCGGGGACAGCCCGCGGGCCGCGCGGTACGCCGGCATCAACGTGGCCCGCAACACGGTGATCGTGTTCGCCCTGTCGGGCGCCCTGGCCGGCCTGGCCGGGATGAGCGAGGTGTCGGGGGTGGTCCACCGCCTGCAGCAGGCAATCTCGCCCGGCTACGGCTTCACCGCGATCATCGTGGCCTACATCGCCAAGCTCCACCCGTACGGCGTGGTCGTGGCCTCGATCGCCTTCGGCGCCCTGATCCTGGCCGGCCGCGAGATCCAGCCGTCCGGGATCCCGGCGATGATCCAGGGGATCATCCTCTTCTGCCTGATCGCCAGCGAGGTCGTCCTCCGCTATCGCGTCCGCGTCGAGCGCCGGGTCGGCTGATGGACCTCACGATCATCCTCGCCGCCGGGATCGCCTCCGGAACCGTCCTCCTGTTCGCGGCCGTCGGCGAGATCTTCGCCGAGCGGGCGGGCGTCCTCAACCTGGGCGTCGAGGGGATGATGCTCATCGGCGCCGTGGTCGCCTTCGGGACCGCGGTCGCCACCGGCAACGCATGGCTGGGGCTGCTCCTCGGCACCCTGGCCGGCGGGCTGCTCTCGGTGCTGCACGCCATCATCACGATCAGCTTCCAGGCCGAGCAGGTCGTCTCCGGCCTGGCCCTCACGTTCCTGGGCACGGGCCTCGCCCGCGTCCTGGGAGAGGACCTCTCGAAGGCCGGGGCGATCGCCCTCCTGCCCACGATCACGGTGCCGGGCCTCTCGGCGGTCCCGATCGCCGGGCCGATCCTCTTCACGGACCAGAGCATCCTCGTCTACCTCGGCTACGTCGTGCTGCCGTTGGCGTGGTACTGGATCACCCGCACCCGGCCCGGGCTCCACCTGCGGGCGGTCGGTGAGAGCCCCACCGCGGCCGACACGCTCGGCGTCGACGTCTACCGGCTCCGCTACGCCTACGTCATCGTGGGCGGGTTGTTCGCGGGCCTCGCCGGCTCCACGATCACGCTTGCCATCTCGCCCGGCTGGTTCGGCGACCTGACGGTGAACGGCCAGGGCTGGATCGCGATCGCGATCGTCATCTTCGCCCAGTGGGGCGTGGGTCGGGCGGCCCTGGGCGCCTACGCCTTTGCCGCGATCCAGCGGCTGCTCCTCGACATCCAGGGCCCCGAGCAGCTGTTCGGCGTCCCCAATCCCTTCTACGTCAACCACACGCTGACGTTCTTCCTGGGGATGGTCCCCTACATCCTCATCATCCTCGTGCTGGTGGCGGTGTCCGGGGAGGCGATCCGGAAGCGGATCGGCGCTCCAGCGGCGCTCGGCATCGCCTACGTGCGGGGCGAGCGGGGCCAGTAGCCGGTCGATGCGCCGCCTTCGGGGCGACGGTGCGTGGCGGCGGCGGGCGATCCGGGTCAGGCGCCCTCGTCGTGGTCGCGACCCAGGAGCTCCATCTGCACGAACCCGCTCGTGTCGAAGGCAAGCTGCTCGGGCTCGCGGGCGGGCTCGCCGAGGGGCGCGAACTCGAGCACCACGCGCTCGTCGCCTTCCACGAGGGCATAGACGATCAGCTGGTCGGGACGAGTCTCGAACTCGAGGTGCTCGAACGAGTCCACGTTCAGGCAGACGGCGACCGGGGTGAAGTAGGACGACGTCTCCGGCTCGTCGATGACCACGCGCTCCACCCACCCGGTCCCGTGCGCCACCAGCTCGCGTTCCCGGTAATAGCGGTAGGAGACGGTCTGCCTGAGGAGCGGGCGCAGCAGGTTGAGGATGTCCGGTCGCGAGGACACGATGCCGCTGTTCACGTAGAACTTCGCGGGGGTGGGGCGCGCCATCGGGACACCTCCTGCCGGGCCTGCGGGAACGGCCGTGCTCGCGCCCCGCGGCCTCCCCGCCGACCCGGGAGACCGCGCGACGGGGCGATCGTAGCGCACCGCCAGGTCGGCGGGGAGCCTCCTGGCCGCCCGGCGGGCATCCCGCGGGGCATGCCTCCGGGGCCCAGCCCGCGGCCTATGATCGCGCCATGCTGCTCGCGATCGACGTCGGCAACACGCACCTGCGGCTGGCCACGGCGCGGGCCGCGACGCTCGGCCCGACGCGACGGGCGGCATCGGCCGCGGCCGCGACGTCGGACGAGCTGGAGCTCCTGCTCGACGGGCTCCTCGGCCTCGACGGGCACCGCCTGGGGGAGGCGACCGCGATCGTCGCGTCGTCGACCGTGCCTTCTGTCGTCGTGGCCCTCGAGACGATCGCGGCCCGGCGCACGATCCCCTGCGTCGTGGCCTCGGCCGTGACCGTGCCCTTCCCGGTGCGGGTGGCGCAGCCGGGAGAGGTCGGCCCGGACCGCCTCGTGAACGCCTACGCGGCGGCCCACCTGTACGGCACGCCGGTCGTCGTCGTCGACTGCGGGACCGCGACCACCCTCGACGCCGTGGACCAGGCCGGAGCCTTCATCGGCGGCGCGATCGCCCCCGGGCTCGTGCTGGGCCTCGAGGCCCTGGCCGCCCGCACCGCGCGCCTGCCCCGCGTCGAGCCGCGCCTCCCCGACGGCCCGATCGGCCGTGACACCGCCTCCGCGATCCGGGTCGGAGCCGTTCTCGGCCACCGGGCCATGATCGAGGGCCTGCTCGCCCGCATGCGGCGCGAGCTCGCCGCCGGCGCCGGGATCTCGCCGCACGACGTCCGGGTGGTGCTGACGGGCGGGCTGGCCGCCCTCGCGTGGGCCCGGACGATCGAGGGCGTCGACGCGATCGATCCGGAGCTCACCCTCCGCGGGCTCGTGCTCTTCCACCGCGCCATCAGCGGGTCGGTGGAGGCATGACGGGCGGGCGCCTGGACGGCCGCTTCATCGGACTCGGGATCACGGGCTCCATCGCCGCCTTCAAGGCGGTCGACCTGCTGCGCCTTCTGCGGGCCGAGGGGGCGGACGTCCAGGTCCTCATGACGCCCTCGGCGACGCGCTTCGTGGCCCCCCTGACGCTGGCCGCGCTCTCGCGCCGCCACGTCGACGCCGACGTCCTCGACCTCCTGCCCGACGGGCGGATCGGCCACGTGCTCACCGCGGACGCGGCCGACGCCATCCTGGTCGCCCCGGCCACGGCCCACTGGCTGGGCGCGATGGCGCACGGGCTCGCGGCCGACGTCGTGACCGCCACCTGCCTCGCGACGTCCGCCCCGGTGGTCGTCGCACCGGCGATGGACGGCGACATGTACGCCCATCCGGCCAGCCGGGCGAACGTCGCGATCCTGCGCGACGCCTTCGGCTACGTGATCGTCGAGCCCGAGAGCGGGCCGCTCGCATCCGGCCAGAGCGGACCCGGCCGGCTGGCCGACCCCGGCCGGATCGTCGACGCGCTGGTCGCGGCCATCGGCCGGCGGCCCGTCCGCCGACCCGATCCGGCCGATCGGCCGCCGCGGCTCGCGCCGGCCGCCGCCGAGGGGCTCGCCCACGATGCCGACGACCTGGCGGGTCGCCACGTGGTCGTCACGGCCGGCGGCACCGCCGAGCCCATCGACCCGGTCCGCTACATCGGGAATCGGAGCACGGGCACCATGGGGGTTGCCGTCGCCGAGGCGGCCCGCGATCGCGGCGCCCGGGTGACCCTCGTCGCGGGCATGGTCAGCGTCCCCCTCCCCGACGGGGTCGCGATCGTCCGGGCGGAGACGGCGGCCGCCATGCGGGCCGCGCTCCGACGGCTCCTCGAGGCGGCGCCCGGCCGCCCCGGCTTCGACGCCCTGGTGATGGTTGCCGCCGTCGCCGACTTCCGTCCGTCGTCCCCTGCCGACCGTAAGGTGCCGCGAACTGATGCCGGGCTCACGCTCGAGCTGGTCGCCAACCCGGACCTCCTGGCGGAGCTCGGTCGCCTCGTGCGCGGCCTCGACGACGCGGGGCTCGCGGCGCGCCGGCCCGTCGTGCCGCGGCCCGTGCTCGTCGGCTTCGCCGCCGAGACGGGGAGCGTGGAGCGGGCCGCCGCAAAGCTCGCGCAGAAGCGCGTCGACCTCCTCGTCGCCAACGACGTCGCCGAGGCCGGCTCGGGCTTCGGGACCGCGACCAACCGGGTCACCATCTTCGCCGCCGATGGATCCACGGACGTGTTGCCGCAGCTGCCGAAGCGCGAGGTCGCCGAGCGCATCCTCGACCGCGTGGTCGCCGCGCTGGACGACCGCGATGCGGCGGCGCAGACTGGCGGCGACGAACCGCCGCAGGAGATCCGCGTCCCGTGAGCGCTACATCGGCGGGCCCCGCCCGCATCACCGTCCTCGACATCGCCCGGATGCATGCCGACGGCGTGCGGATCGCGATGCTGACCGCGTACGACTTCCCCACCGCCCAGCTCGTCGACGAGGCCGGCATCCCGGCCATCCTGGTCGGCGATTCGCTCGGCCAGGTCCTCCTCGGCTACGACACCACGGTCCGCGTGACGATGGAGGAGATGCTCCACCACACGAAGGCCGTCGTCCGCGGGACGCGGCGGGCGATGGTCGTGGGCGACATGCCCTTCCTCTCGTACGCCACGCCCGAGGACGCCCTGGCAAACGCCGGGCGCTTCCTCCGGGAGGCCGGGGCCCAGGCGGTCAAGATCGAGGGCGGCGTCCGCGTCCAGCGCATCGTCGATGCCCTCGTGAAGGCCGGGATCCCCGTCATGGGCCACATCGGGCTCACGCCGCAGGCGATCAACGCCCTCGGCCGGGTGCGGGTGCAGGGCAAGAACCGCGAGCAGGCCCGGGCCCTCCTGCACGATGCGCTCGCGGTCCAGGAGGCCGGTGCCTTCGCCGTCGTCCTCGAGCTCGTCCCCGAGCAGCTCGCGGCCGCGATCACGGCCCGGCTCCGCATCCCGACGATCGGCATCGGGGCCGGCGCGAGCTGCGCCGGCCAGATCCAGGTGATCACCGACGTCCTCGGGCTCGGCTCGTTCGTGCCGCGCCACGCGAAGCCGTACGCCGACCTGCGGGGGACGATCCTGGCCGCAGCAAGCGCCTACCGCGCCGACGTGGAGGCCGGGACCTTCCCCGCTGAGGCGCAGGCGACGCGGATGGACGACGCCGTCCTCGACGAGGTGCTCGGGCGCGCAGCCGCCGACCGGACCGGGACGATGGACGCGGTCGTGGGCGGGATCCCCCTCGATCGCGACCTGTGAGCGCGGAGGTCAGCCCGTCGGCGGACGCGGCCCCTCCCGGTCACCGGACTCGCGTCGTTCGCTCGCGGGCCGAGCTGCGCGCCGCCCTCGACGCGGCGCCCCGGCCGCTCGGCCTCGTACCCACGATGGGCTGGCTCCACGCCGGGCACCGCTCACTCGTCGCCCGGGCGCGCGCGGAGTGCGCGACGGTGGCGGTCTCGATCTTCGTCAACCCGCGCCAGTTCGGCAGCCCGGCGGATCTCGCCCAGTACCCCCGTTCCGAGGCCCGCGACCTCGAGATCTGCGCCTCCGAGGGAGTCGACCTGGTGTGGATCCCGGGCGTGGCCGACGTCTACCCGACCGGCTTCGACACGTCCGTCCGCGTCGACGCGCTCGCCCGGCCGCTCGAGGGGGCCGCGCGGCCGGGTCACCTCGAAGGCGTGGCCACCGTGGTCGCCGTCCTGTTCGGGCTCGTCCGGCCAGACCGGGCGTACTTCGGGGCGAAGGATGCCCAGCAGCTCCGCGTGATCGCCCGCATGGCCGACGACCTCGCCCTCACGACGGTTGTCCCCTGCCCCACCGTTCGCGAGCCCGACGGCCTCGCCCTGAGCTCGCGCAACGTGCACCTGGGGCCGGCCGAGCGCGCGGCCGCCGCGGTCCTCCATCGGGCCCTCCAGGCGGGCCGCGCCCGCTGGGACGCCGGCGAGCGCGACGCGAGCGCCATCCGGGCCGTCGTCCGGGGCGTCGTCGAATCCGAGCCCCTCGCGCGGCTGGAGTACGTCTCGGTCGCCGACGACGCCACCCTCGCCGAGCTGGAGCGGGTGTCGGGGCCGGCGCTCCTCTCGCTCGCCGCGCGCTTCGGGTCGACGCGACTGATCGACAACGTGGCCCTCGACTGACGTGGGGGAACCGGGGCTGCCCGGTCACCGTCACGGGGCCATGGCGCGGGCCGAGCCTTCACCGCGTCGATCACTGGGGTCACCCGATGACCGGTCCCGTCCCGTCCGCCGCCCCCGGGCCGCGGACGATCCGTCCCTCCACCCTCCGCCTCGGGTTCCTGCTCGCGGCCGCGCTGGCGGTCGCCGCCTGCGGCGGCTCGGCCGCCCTCTCGACCGTGGGGTCGGCCGTCGACCAGGGCGGGGCCGTGCAGCCGTTGCCGGCCGCCACCGCCGCGCCGGCGGCGCCCGCCGGCGAGGGGAAAGGCGGCAACGCGCGCGCGCCCGAGGCCCCGGACGCCTCGACGGGCGGCCCGCTCATCGTCCGCACCGGCCAGCTCCAGCTCCGGGTCGCGGTCCTCGACGATGCGCTCGCGGCCGCCGAGAAGGCCGTCACCGCGGCCGGCGGCTACGTGGCCGCGTCGCAGCGCCAGGGCGAGGGCGACACCGCGGGGGCGATCGTGACCTTCCGGATCCCCGCCGACCATTGGGACGCGACCCTGGTCGCGCTGCGATCGGTGGGCACCAAGGTCCTCTCGGAGCAGACGCAGAGCGAGGAGGTCACCAGCCAGGTCGTGGACCTCGGGGCCCGCCTCGTGAACCTGCGGGCGACCGAGGCGGCGCTCCAGGCGATCATGGCCCGGGCGACGAAGATCTCGGACATCCTCGAGGTGCAGGGGCAGCTGACGTCCGTTCGCCAGGAGATCGAGCAGCTGGTCGCGGCGAAGCAATCCCTGGAGAAGCAGGCGGCCCTGGCCACCCTCACGGTGACGTTCGGCCTGCCGCCCGCCGTTGCGGTCGCCCAGGTCCAGCAGGGCTGGGATCCCGCCCGGGAGGTCGACCGCGCGGCGGCGACGCTCGTTGGCTTCGGCCAGCTCGTGGCGAACGCGTCGATCTGGGTCCTGATCGTGCTCCTGCCGCTCGTCCTGCTCCTCGGGATCATCGCCGCGACGGCATGGCTGATCGCGCGTCGCCTGCGCTCGCGAGCCGTTCCGCCGGCGACGATGGATGCGCCGCCCGCCTAGAGCTCCTGGCCGCGGAAGCTCCACCAGGCGACCCCCAGGGTGGCCGCGATGAGGGCGACGTTGACGAGGACCGGCCCCAGCAGCGGGTCGGGCACCGAACCCAGGGCGAGGGTGTTGGCCGCGCCCCAGAGGCTCGTGGGCATGTACGGCCCGATCACCGGGAGCGCGGACAGGATCCCGACGAGCAGGAACGCGCCGAAGCCGATGCCGCCCGCGACGAGGCCCGAGCGCGTCACGACGGAGGCCAGGAAGGTCAGCGCGGCGAAGACCGCCAGCGTGAGCCAGATGAGCGCTACCGCGGCGACGAAGGGGGCCGCGGGCAGCGTCTCGAAGAGGATCGCGGTGTAGACCCAGCAGAGGGCGCCGGCGACGGCCATGGCGAGGGCGAGGAGCGCCCCGATGGCGACGATCTTGGCGGCCACGAACGCGCCGCGGGTGATCGGCTTCGTCAGCAGGAACGCGGCCGTCCCGCGCTCCTTCTCGGTGGCCACGCTGCTCATCGTGACGAGGATCGCGATGAGCACGCCGAACTGGCCCATGTTCTTGGTGAACTGGACGACCGCGTCGGCCACGGTGGGATCCGGGATCACGCCCTGGAACTGGCCGCCCCCGACCGCCTCGACGATCTCCTTCACGTAGCGGGCGAAGACCGGCGACAGCAGCCCGAAGATCGCGAAGACGGCCACGACCACGACCAGGCGCATCGTGCGGACCTGCTCCCGGATCTCCTTGCGCAGGAGCAGGCCGAAGCCGCTCACGGGGCCGGCTCCGGCTCGGCGGCGCCCACGAGCTCCAGGAAGACGTCCTCCAGGGTGGGGCGGACCCGCTCGAAGCGGGCGAGCCGGACGCCGTTGGCGACGACCAGGGGCAGGGCCTCGGCCGCGGCGAGCTCGGCGTCGGTGACGACGACGCGGAGCACGCCGCCCTGTTCGCGCACCTCGCGCGTCCAGGGGGCCGCTTCGAGAGCCCGGCGCAGGGCCCCGACCGCGGCTTCCTGGCGGGGCTCCGGGTCCAGCTCCAGGATGGGGCGGGCGTGCTGGGCGAGGAGCTCGTCGATCGGGGCCTCGGCGACGAGGCGGCCCCGGTCGAGGATCGCCACCCGGTCGCAGATGCGCTCGACGTCGGTGAGGATGTGGGTGCTCATGAACACGGTCGCCTCGCCGCGCAGTCGCCCGATGAGCTCGAGGACGTCGCGCCGGCCCTCGGGGTCGAGGGCGCTCACCGGCTCGTCGAGGAAGAGCACGGAGGGCCGGGGCAGCATCGCCTGGCCCACGCCGAGGCGCTGGCGCATGCCCCCCGAGTACCCACCGACCCGGCGTCGCGCCGCCTCGGCCAGGCCGACCGTCTCGAGGACGTCGTCCACCCGCGCGCGGAGGTCGGGGCCCGCCATCCCGTAGGCCCGCCCGACGAACGTCAGCAGCTCGCGGCCGGTCATCCAGCCGTAGAACCGCGGGTCCTGGTCGAGGTAGCCGATGCGGGCCGCGAGGTCGAGGCCCCGCTGGCCGACCCGCACGCCGGCGACGTGGGCGGAGCCGGCCGTCGGGCGACCGAGCCCGGTCAGGAGGCGCAGGGTCGTCGTCTTGCCGGCCCCGTTGGGACCAAGGAACCCGAAGACCGAGCCGGCCGGCACGGCCAGGTCCAGCCCGTCGAGGGCCACCACGTCCCCGAAGCGCTTCGTGAGCCCCCGCGCCTCGATGGCCGCCGGGACCCCGGCTCCGGCAGCCGTGGTCGTGGTCGCGCTCATGACGGCGCCGTCCATGGTCGCCGTCTCACGCGTCCTCGCGACCCACGAGGAAGTAGAGGATCGGCCCGATGATGTTGATGAAGATGATGATCAGGGCCCACACGACCTTGTTGTCCCCCTTGACCCTGCGGCCCTCGCGAGTGAGGTCGTAGAGCGCCCAGACGAGGAGCCCGAGCTGGATCACCAGGATCGGGATCAAGATGGCAAAGAACGTGCCGAAGTCCAGGTTCACCGATGCCTCCGGTGTCAGACGGCCGTGGCGGCCGCGAGCATCCGCTCGACGTCGAGCGAGGCCGCCACGACCGACTTGATCATCTCGATCTTGCCCCGGTCGGAGGCATGCGTCTTGACCAGAAGGTCATGAACATCGGAGGCCACCATGTACGTGTCCTCGTCCAGGAAGCAGGCGAACAGGTCCGCCCGCCGGATCTCGTCCACCACCGCGGGGCGGGGCCGGTAGCCGGACAGGACGAAGCCCACGGTCGCCGCCTCGACATCGCCACGGATGACCGCGGGCCGGCGCATCTCGGCCCGGTGGGCCCGTGCCAGGGCCACGATCACGTCCTCGCGGTCGCCGGCGACGATCACGATGCGGCGCCCGACGACGTGCTGGAGCACGTGGTGGGGCTCCATCGCCGCGACGCTGATGCCACCGATGACGAGGTCGAGGTCTGGCCCCGCGTTCAGGAGATCGGCCCGGATGCCTTCGAGGATCATCGCCAGGGACGGGTTGGAGAGGATCGGTCGGTATGGAATGACGCCGAGCAGGGGAATCCCGTGGCGGGCGAGGCCCTTCTCGAGGATGCTCGCGATCCCCGGCTGCGCGTCGACGTTCACCTTGTTGACGATCGCCCCCGCCACTTCCACGCCGTGGGCCGTGAAGTGGCTCGCGTTCAGGATGATCTCGTCGATCGGCCTCCCCACGCCGCCTTCGCTGACGATGACGGCGGGCGCCCGGAGCAGCCGGGCGACGACGGCGTTGGAGAGGCCGATGACGGCCCCGACCCCGGCGTGGCCGGTCCCCTCGACGAGGAGGACGTCCGTGGCCGCGATGAAGGTGGCGTGGGCAGCGGAGATGCGGGCGCCGAGGTCCTCGACGACCTCGCCGGCGATGTAGGACTTCGTGAAGCCACGGGGGATGTGGACGGGGCTCATCACCTGCAACGGCTCGGGCAGGCCGTACACGGCCTTGACCAGGACCGCGTCCTCGTCCGCCGGCACGCCGCTCTCGTCGACGACCGTGCGCTGGCCGACGGGCTTCATGAACCCCGTATGGAGCCCCTGCCCCAGGAAGAGGTCCAGGAGCCCCAGCGACGTGGTCGTCTTGCCGCGGTTCTGGCCGGTCGCGGCGAGGTACAGGTGGCGCATCACGGGCGCGGGAGCGGTCGGCGCGACGCTGACGCCGGACGCCGGCTCAGCGGGGCGTGGTCTTGCGCTCGACGAGGGCAAGCGCCTCGCGGAGCCGCCCGATCGTCTCCGGGTCCACGCTGTCGGGCTCGAGGTATGGACCGAGACGCTCGAGGACGTCGCCGACGAGGCCCAGGAAGATCCCCGCGTCGGCGACGAAGAACTGGGGCTCGTTGTTGTAGCGCACGAGCGTGAGCCGCCCCTGGAGCACGCGACGGTCCTCCATGTGCGCGATCTGGGTGGCGAAGCTGTGGCCCTGGATGCCGTCCGGGTTGTTGAGGTAGTTGAGGGCGTTGTCGATGGCCAGCCCGAAGCGCGCCCGCCAGGCGGTGAGGCGCTCGTGGACCTCGGGCGAGATGCGGACCTCGGCGACCTCCTCGAACACCTCGGGGGCGACGGTGAGCAGCCCCACGAGCGTGGACCCCGCCCGGGCACCCAGCATCACCTGGAGCGAGCGCTCGAGGGTGAAGACCTCCGAGTCGAAGCGCGGGCTCGTGATGACGTCCGTCAGGAGGTCCTCCACGTTGTCGAGCACGGCCGAGTCGGACATCGCGCCGGCGAGGTGGAGGATCTCCTCCTTGAACAGGAACTTCTCTTCGTGGTCGAGCATGGAGGCGATGGTACACCGAGGGAATCCGGGGGCCGGCCCCAGCGCGCCGGGAGGCCACCGGGCCGGCCTGCCGCGCCGCGAGACCGCCCCGCCCGGGACACCACTGGGCCCCGGCCGAAGCCGGGGCCCAGTGGCGGTGCAGCCGGCGGCGTCATGCCGCAGGGGGTTACGGGTAGAGGCCGCGGAGGGCGGTGGCGTCGGCGACACGCTTCACCGCGACCAGGTAGGCCGCGGTCCGCATGTCGCACTCCTCGAGCTGCGCCATCGCGAGGACCTCGCCGAAGCTGCGGTCCATGATCTCCTTGAGCTTGGCGTTGACGACCGCCTCGCTCCAGTGGTCGCGGTTGAGGTCCTGGACCCACTCGAAGTAGCTGACGGTCACGCCGCCCGCGTTGGCGAGGATGTCCGGGATCATGAAGACGCCCTTCTTCGCCAGGATGAGGTCGGCCTCGGGCGTGGTCGGGCCGTTCGCGGCCTCGGCGACGATCCGGGCCTTCACGTTCCCGGCGTTGCTGACCGTGATCTGGTTCTCGTACGCGGCCGGGATGAGGATGTCGACGGGGAGCTCGAGGAGCTCGCCGTTGGAGATGGTCGAGCTGCCCGGGAACCCGACGACGGTCCCGTGCTCCTGCTTCCAGGCGAGGACGTTGTCGACGTCGAGGCCGGCGGGGTTGTGGATCGCGCCGCCGGTGTCGGAGACCGCGACGACTGTCGAGCCCTCGTCGCGCATGAGGCGCGCGGCGATCGCGCCGGCGTTCCCGAAGCCCTGGACCGCGACGGTCGTCGTGCCGAGATCGATGCCCAGGTGCGCGGCGGCGTCGACGATCGTGAAGACGCAGCCGCGGGCGGTGGCCTCGTTGCGCCCTTCGGAGCCTCCGAGGCTGATCGGCTTGCCGGTCACGACGCCCGGAACCGTGTAGCCGACGTGCATGGAATAGGTGTCCATGAACCAGGCCATGATCTGGGGCGTGGTGTTCACGTCCGGGGCCGGGATGTCGCGCTCGGGCCCGATGAGGACCGAGATCTCGGTGAAGTATCGGCGACTGAGCCCCTCGAGCTCCTTGCGGGAGAGCTTCTTGGGGTCGACGACGACGCCGCCCTTGCCGCCGCCGTAGGGGATGCCGACGACCGCGCACTTCCAGGTCATCCACATCGCGAGGGCCTTGACCTCGTCGATCGAGACGTCCTGGTGGAAGCGGATGCCGCCCTTGGCGGGTCCGCGACCGAGGTTGTGCTGCACGCGAAAGCCGGTGAAGACTTTCACGGTCCCGTCGTCCATGTGGACCGGGAAGTGGACCGTGAGCTCCCGGCGCGGCTCGCGGAGCACCGCGCGGAGCCCCGGGTCCAGGTTGAGGCGCGCGGCCGCGAGGTCGAACTGGTGCTGGGCGACCTCCCATGCGTTGATCGTGGGCGCCGCCTGCTGAATGGTCATGAGGTGGAGATCCTCCTGCCCGGCGCCCCGGTCGGGGTGCCGCCGTCTTCGTCCGCCCTTCCGAGGCGACCCTGCTGCCGCCTCCGGGACGGCTGCCGGCCGCGGCGCGCGACCCGCATCGCACGGGCCGTCGCGGCGCGACGGAGTACACACTGGGCCGATGATCCGGCCCGGCGCGCCCCGTCGCATAGGGCCGAACGGGGACGCTTCCCCCGGGCGGATCGGCCCGGTGGACGGGCGCAATGGTACCGTCACCGGCCCGTATCCGTCTCGCAACCCGACCCCGCGCCGTCCCTGACCGGCCCCGGGCGCCGTCCTAGCGCCGCAGGAGCACGGCACCGCCGAGACAGCCCGGGCCGATGTGGGGGCCGACCGACGGGCCCACGACCTCCGTCGACACGTTCAGCGGATCGACGCCACCCGGGAGCCGTGCCAGGACCTCGGTCCGGAACGCATCGACGTCCGGGGATCGCGTGTGGAGGATGGCGATCCGCTCGACCGGCCTCGCCGTGAGCAGCTCCAGCACGCGCTCGCGGGCCTTTGCCCTCGTTCGGACGCGGTCGGCCGTCTCGACCTCGCCGCCGGTCACCGTGATGATCGGCTTGATCGAGAGGACGGTGGCGATGGCGGCCCGGGCCGGCGAGATGCGGCCGCCCTTGCGCAGGTACTCGATCGTGTCGAGGGCAACGTAGAGGTCCAGGTCGACGACCCTGGTCCGCAGCTCGGCGGCGATGGCGGCCGCCGCGTGGCCCCTGGAGGCCAGGGTCGACGCCAGGAGCGCGAGGTGCCCGGTCCCCATCGAGGCCGAGTCGGAGTCCACCACGTGGATCTCCGCCCCGTTCAGCTCCTGCGCCGCGAGCTCGGCGCTCTTGATCGTGGCCGAGAGCTTCCCGCCGACGGTCACGCAGACGATCGAGTCGGCGCCCGCCGCGAGCTCCTCCTCGAAGGCCGCGCGGAAGTCGCCGGGCGAAGCCGCCGCGGTTGTCGGGAAGGGGGCGTCCGGGGCAACCATCCGGGTCCAGAACTCGTCCGTCGAGAGGTCGATGCCGGCCCGGAACTCCGCCTCGCCGAAGCGGACGTAGAGCGGGACGATGCGGATCCCGTGGGCCGCCGCGACGTCCGCGGTCAGGTCGGACGCGGAATCGGTGACGACGGCGACGCGACCCACGGGGCGCTGCCTCCTCTTCCCGCCTGGCGGCCCCATGCGGCACGGCTGGCCCGGGCGGATCGGGCGATGATACGGGACCGCCGGGGCCCGGGACCGGCCCGCGTTGGCTCGACGGTCCCGCGGCTCGTGCGGACGCCCCGGCTCAGCGGGCGCGCAGGAAGGCGGCGCCCATCAGGTTGGGACCGAGATGGGGTCCGGTCGAGGCCCCGATCAGCCCGATGGTGACGCGGCCGGGGTCGATGCCGCCGGGGGCACGGGCAACGAGCCCGGCGCGGAACGCCTCGACCTCCTCGGGCGCGCTCGTCGGCGTGTGGAGGATCGCCAGCCGTTCGAGCGGCCGGGCCGTGACGAGCTCGATCACGCGCGCGCGGGCCTTCGCCCGGGTCCGGGGCCGCTCGGCCATCACGACGGTGCCGTCGCGCACGGTGATGATCGGCTTGACGGACAGGACGGTCCCGATCGCCGCCCGGGCGGGCGACAGGCGACCACCCTTGCGCAGGTACTCGAGGGTGTCGACCGCGACGTAGAGGTCGACGTCGGCAAGGCGCTGGCGGACCGTGGCCGCGATCCCGGCCGCCGTGGCTCCGGCGGCGGCCATCTCGCCCGCCATGAGGGCCGGGATCCCGGTCGACATCGACGTCGACATCGTGTCGATCACGTGGATCTCGCGTTCGGGGAGGTCACGGGCGGCCAGCACCGCGCTCTGGTACGTGGCCGAGAGCTCCGAGCCGATCGTGGGGCAGACAATCGCCTCCGCGCCGGCGGCGAAGCAGGCCTCGAACGTCGCGCGGAACGCTCCCGGGGAAGGGGCGGCCGTGGTCGGAACCGGGGCGCCCGGAGCGAGCAGGCGGGCCCAGAACGCGTCCGTCGACAGGTCGACGCCGACCCGGAGCTCCTCGTTCCCGAAGCGCACGAAGAGGGGCACGATGGCAATGCCCGCCGCCGCCGCGACCTCGGGCGGCAGGTCGGCAGTCGAGTCGGTCACGACGGCGACGTGGCCCACGGGCTCCTCCTCGGCTGACGTCCCCCGGACGCATGATACGGGCGGGTTCGCGCCCGACGGCGCTCAGGTTGCGGGGGCATTCGCGGTCGCGACGCCCGTCCGGCGCTCGTAGTCCCGGAGGCGCCAGAGGGGGATCACGGCGATCACGAGGAAGAGGAGCGTCGCCAGCAGGAGCCCGTCGATGCCGCGGGCGTCCGCGGCCACGCCGCCGACGAGGCTGCCGGTGATCTGGCCCAGGGCCAGGAACACCGAGTACAGGCCCATGATCGCCCCGCGGTCGCGGGGATACGGCTCCGACATGTCGGCCAGGAGCCCGAGCGCCGCCGGCGTCGCGCCGGCCAGCACGAACAGGCCGCCCACGATGACGACCCCGAAGGCAGCCAGGAGGGGAAGCGGGAGCCCGGCCCCGTGGTTCAGGGCCAGCGCAGCCGCCGCGAAGGCGCCGCCGCCGGCCAGCCCGTAGCCGATGATCGTGGTCCGTCGCAGCCGCTTGAACCGGTTGCCCCAGTAGACGAGGCCCGCGAAGAAGATCACGAGGCCCACGGCCAGGCCGCCGCTGACCTCCAGGGGCGAGAACCCGCGCATGAGCAGCTGGTCGGCGAACTCCGGCTGCGGGTCACGGATCAGCTGGAAGATCGACTGCGCCGTCCACAGCCCGATGACGGCGTTGACGGCGATCCAGGTGGGGGCCAGCAGCCAGACGTGCGCCCCGCGCAGGATCTCCAGGTAGCGGGCCAGGGTCGTCCGGCGCGTCTCGCCGCGCGACCCGTGATCGACGCGCGGGTCGCTGATCCCGAACCGGTAGATGCACCACGAGACGCCGTACAGCACCGCGTTGGCGAAGAAGGCCGCCGTGCCGAGCGCCGAGTAGACGACGCCGGCGGCCACGATCCCGCCGCCGATGCCGGCCAGGGTGGCGGCCTCGAAGCGGGCGACGGCCCGCCCCCGCAGCGCCTCGTCGCCCATGGTCGCGATCGCCACGAAGCCGAGGATCGCCGGGACGCTGGCCGCGGTGGAGGCGCCCTCCAGCCAGCGCGTGGCCCCGAGCAGCAGGACGCTCGTCGTGAGCCCGGTGAGGATGACCGCGACGGCCCCGAAGACCGGTCCGAGCTCCATGACCCGGTGATAGCCGAAGCGATCGGCGAGCACCCCGAAGATGGGCGACAGGATGAGCTCCGCGGCGAAGAACGAGGCGGTGAAGAGCCCGAGGACGATGGCGTCGACGCGCTGGCCACCATAGGCCGGCAGATCGTCGAGGTAGTACACGAGCATCGCGCCGGTCAGGCCCGTGCTGAACCGGAGCGTGAACGTGCCGATGATCACGGCCCACAGCGATCGCTCCATCGGGGCAGGGTACGCGGCCGACCGGGCGGGCGAGTGGCGTGCCTGCCGCCCCACCTACAATCAGGCGGTGGAACCGCTCCGCCCGCTCGTGCCGGCGCCTCTCGCCCGCGGAAGCCGGGGCGCGGTCGTCGCGCCGCATCACCTGGCCACCGCCGCCGGTCTCGGGATCCTGCGGGCCGGGGGCAACGCCGTCGACGCCGCCATCGCCACGAACGCGGTGCTCGCGGTCGTCTTCGGGGAGGCCTGCGGGCTCGGTGGCGACGCCTTCTGGCTCATCTGGGACGAGGCCACCGGGGCCGAGACCGCCCTCAACGGCTCCGGCCGGGCGCCGGCGGCGGCCGATGCGGCCACCCTCCGCGCCCGGGGGCTCGCCAGCCTGCCCGACCGCGGCCCGCTGACGATCACCGTCCCCGGCGCGGTCCGCTCCTGGGGCGACGCCCACGCGCGCCACGGACGACTTCCGTGGGCCGACCTCCTCGCCCCGGCCGCGGAGCTGGCCGGCGGCGGCTTCCCCGCCGACGAGCACTTCGCGCGAGCGGTCGAGGGCGCGGCCGTGGTCTTCCAGCACGACCTGGGCGCGGGCTCGCGGGGCTGGTCGGCGACGTATCGCCCCCACGGGCGCGCCTGGCGGCCCGGGGAGCTGGTGCGCCTGCCGGCGCTCGCGGCGACGATCGAGCGCCTGGCGACCCACGGCGCGGACGACTTCTACGCCGGCGACCTCGGGGCGCGCCAGGCGGCCGGTCTCGGTGCGGCCGGCTGCCCGATCACGGTCGCGGACCTCGCCGGGCACGCCTCGACGTGGGGCGAGCCCCTGGCGCTCGACTACCGGGGCGCGACCGCGACCACCCACCCTCCGAACAGCTGCGGCGTCGTGGCCCTCGAGATCCTCAACGTCCTCCGCGCCCTCGAGGCCCCGCCGCCGTCCGTCTTCGCGCCGCTGGACGGCGGCGCCACCGCCGGCGCCGACCTGCGCTGGGTCCACCTCGGGATCGAGGCGGCCAAGCGCGCCCTCCTCGATCGCGACACCTGGCTCGCGGACCCGGCGTTCATGGACGTGCCGGTCGCGCGCCTCCTCGATCCTGCCTACGGGGAGGAGGTCGCAGCGGCGATCGGTCCGTCGCGCGCGTCCGTCCCGCCGGCCTCGCGGGCGCCGGTCGGCGGCGGCACGATCTGGCTCGGCGTCGTGGACGGCGCCGGCAACGCCGTCAGCCTCGTCGAGTCGAACTACGCCGGCTTCGGCAGCGGCATCGTCGACCCGGCCACGGGCATCGCCTACCAGAACCGGGGCACCTACTTCAGCCTCGATCCGGATCACCCGAACGTGCTCGCGCCCGGGAAGCGCACGTTGCACACGCTGCTGCCGGGGATGCTGTTCCGGGAGGGGCGGCCGTGGGTGGTGCACGGGAGCATGGGTGGCGACGCCCAGCCGGCGATCTTCGCCCAGGTCGTGTCGGCGCTGGTGGACGGCGGCGTCGACGTCGCAACCGCCGTGGCCGCCCCGCGCTGGTTCCCCGGGCCGCCGGCGCACTTCGCCCCGCCCGACGTCGTGGAGGTGGAGCCGCGCTTCCGGGCCGGCCTCCTCGAGGAGCTGGCCGCCATGGGCCACCGGCTGCACGTGCGGGCCCCGTTCGACGGCGGTCTCGGCCACGCCCACGCGATCGAGCTCGTCGACGGCGGTCCCGCGGCCGGCGGCACGCTGGTCGCGGCCACGGACCCGCGCTCCCCGGGGCTTCCGGCGACATGGTGAGCGAGGACGAGCAGTACCTTGACCCGCGGCGCCAGGCGCTGGTCCTGCGCCGGATCGCGGGGCTGACCGTCGACGACCTGCACAGCCTCGATGCCGCGGTCAGCGAGCTCACCGCAGCGAAGGCCCACAAGTACGTCGACAAGGGCTTCTTCTTCGCCTGGGGCGAGGGTCCGCAGGCCCGCGAGACGGAGGGGCTCGAGATCCAGGACCTCTTCGCCGCGGTCCTCGCGGCGCTCGCGCGCGGGCTGACCGGCATCGACGTCGAGCGGGTCGGGGCGCGCTTCGCGCCCAAGCCCTCGGGCCTCCAGGGGCTCCTCCAGGCCGTCTCGCCCCAACGGCCCAGCCGGCGCCTCCAGGACGCGTCGATCGGCCTCATCGAGGACGCGCTCGCCCCCTGGGACCCGCGGCTGGCGATCGTGGCGACATGGAACATGGCCTGCGCGTGCGTGCTGCGCGATCACCTGGGCGCGGCCACCCTGCAGACGCTCGAGGCGCCCTGGCGCCGCGCGCTGGGCGAGCTCCCGGCCTGAGCCACCCGGGCTGCCCCTCCCCCGTGCGATACTCGCCGCCGTCGGAACTCGCCCGCGAGCCCGCCCGGAGGCCTGCGTGACTTCGAACGTCTCCCAGTCCTATCCCTATGCGTCGGAGACCGAGGCCGAGCGCGCCGCCGCCGTGGCGGCCACGATCGCCGCTCACGGCGAGCTCGAGGCCAGCCTGGCGGCCGAATCGCTCCCGCTCGACGCCGGCGACCGCTGGTGGACGTATCACCACCCGGGCTGCGGAGGGGTCCTCCACGTGGCCGGTTACGCCCGCGACCGGCACGCGGTGGTCACGGCGTGCGACCGTTGCGGGAAGACGGCGCTCCGCTGATCCCATCCCCGGGCGACGCCCGCGCACCCTCGGCAGCCGCAGATCACGACGCTCCGGAGCCGTCCGCGGTGCGGGCCGCCCGCCGCCGGCTCGTCGTCGACATGGCCGGGATCATCGCCTCGGCGGCCGGGTTCGGGGTGGTCTTCGGGCTGACGGCGCGGGCGGCGGGGTTCTCGGCGGTCGAGGCGGCGGCCTTCTCCACGATCGTCTTCGCCGGCGCCTCGCAGTTTGCGGCGGCCGGCATGCTGGTCGCTGGGTTCAGCTGGCCCGCGATCATCCTCCTGACCGCGCTCGTGAACGCGCGCCACGCGCTCTACGCGGCCGCGCTCGCGCCGTGGCTTCACGGCCGACCGCGACGCGAGCGGGCGGCGATGGCTCACGTCCTGACCGACGAGGCGTTCGCCCTTTCGCTCGTCCACTTCCGTCGCCTCGGCTTCGCCGATCGGCGCGGCTACTGGCTGGCGGCGATCGGCGGCGTCTTCATTCCCTGGAACGTCGCGACGCTGGTCGGCTATTTCGGCGGCCAGGCCGTCCCGGACCCGCGGGTGCTCGGGCTCGACATCGTGTTCCCCGCGGCCATGGCCGGGCTCGCCGTCGGCCTCACGACCGGTCGCCGGGAGGTCGCCGCCCTGGCCGCCGGCGTGATCATCGCCGTTGCCGTCGGGCTCGCTGTCGATCCCCGCGTGGGCGTCGTGACCGGCGGGCTGCTGGGTCCCGCGTTCGGCCTCGCGGTGCCGCGCCGGGACCCGGCGACGCCGGAGCCGGACGAGCTGCCGGCCGACCCCGAGGCCTTCGCTCGGCCGGACCGGAGCGAGGATGGGATGGCCCCGTGAGCGTCGATCTCGTCGGGCTCGCCGTCCTCATGTTCGCGGTGACGTACCCGTCCCGGGCGATCCCGCTGCTCGTCGCGCGCTTCGAGCGCCTCCCGCCCCGCGCGCTCGAATACCTCCGCCTGGTCGGGCCGGCGGTGCTCGGCGCGATCGCGGCGGCGGCGGTTCTCGTTGGCCAGGGCCCCGACGGACGCCCGACGCTCGTGGTCGGCTGGGAGGTGGCGGCCGTGCTCGCCTGTGCCGCGATCGTCGCCTGGCGGCACAATCTCGCCCTCGGCCTGCTGGTGGCAGTCGTCCTGGTCGCGGGCCTGCGGGCGGCGGCGATCGCCTGAGACGCGGCGCATTGCCCGCGTCGTCGCCGGCGCACGTCCCTGCAGCGGCTTCTCTCCGCGCCGGGGCCCAGGCGCTCCTATCCGCGCTGGGCCTCGACCTCGATCTCGACGCGAAGGGTCGGCTCGATGAGCCCGGCCACGAGCACCAGGGTCGCCGCCGGGCGGACCGCGCCGAACCAGCGCGCGTGCGCCTCCGCCACGGCCGGGATGTCGGTCGCGTCGACCACGTACATGCGGGTGCGGACGACATCGGAGAGGGCGAAGCCCGCCGCCTCCAGGGAGGCCCCGATCAGGGCGAGGATCGCGTCGGCCTGCTGCCCGGCGCCGCGATGGCGGGCGATGCCGTCGGGGCCGGCGTCGGTCGTCCCCGCCACGTGGCACGCGTCGCCGGCGACGATCGCCCGGCTGTAGGCGTGGCGCGCCTCCCACGGGCCGCCCGACGAGACGCGGATCCTGCCGTCGAGACCGCGGGCGGCCGAGATGCGGTCCGCGGGCTCGGTCATCGCCCCTCCCGCCAGGAGCGAACCTCCGGATCGCGGCCCGATGCCAGCAGGAGGGCCGCAAAGAGGGCCGTCCGGGGGACGATGCTGGCCACGTCGAGCCACTCCTCCGGGGAGTGGTCCAGCCCGCCGATCGGACCGAGGCCGTCGAGCGACGCCACGCCGAGGCCGGACGTGGTGTTGGCGTCGGAGGCGCCGCCGGTCGCAGCGTCGCGGACCGCAAAGCCCAGCCCCCCGGCCAGCTCGGTCGCCAGGTCGACGAGCCGGCCCGAGCGCTCGAGCTTCTCCATCGGCCAATGGCGGTGCCGAAGCTCGACGTCGGCCGTGACGTCGGGCACGCCCGGAGCCGCCGCCAGCGCGCGGACCGCGCCGTCGGCGGCCTCCATCGAGGCCCGCTCCACCGCCCGCAGGTCGACCTCGAGGACCACCTCGTCGGCGACGACGTTGGGGCGGATCCCGCCGCGGATCACCCCCACGTTGCAGGTGACGCCGGGCCAGCGCCCGTTGAGCGCGTGCAGGCCGAGCACGAGGTGGGCCGCGGCCACGATCGCGCTGCGGCCCTTCTCGGGCTCCACGCCCGCATGGGCCGCCCGGCCGTGGACCGTCACGATGTAGTCGCCGGTCCCCTTCCGGGACGAGACGATGTCGCCATTCGCCCGGCCGCACTCGAGGCTGAAGGCGACCTCGCTGGCGCGGGCGACCCGCTCGATGTGGGGGGTGGACGACGGCGAGCCGATCTCCTCGTCGGGGTTGGCGATGACCGTCAGGCGCTCGAACGGGAGGGGGCCGACGGCGAGCGCCGCCTCCAGGCCGTGGAGCAGCGTCAGGAGGCCGCCCTTCATGTCGGTCACGCCGGGGCCTTTCGCGATCCCGGCGCTCACGGAGAACGGCCGCGCGGCCGCGACCCCCTCCGGGAACACGGTATCGGTGTGGCCGAGGACGATCGCCCGCGGACCGCCGGCGGACCCGCGGAAGACCCCCTCGACCGTGTCGCCCAGGCGGCCGGCCGGGTCCGGGTGGCGAGTCACGTCGCCCCCGAGGCGGGCCAGGAAGGCGGCCACCCAGCCCGCGACCTCGTTGACCCCCTCGCGGGTGTAGCTCCCGCAGTCGACGTTCACGAGGCGCTCGAGGGCGGCCAGGAAGGCCGGCTCCGCGGTCGCGACGCGATCGCGGAGGGCGGCAAGCTCGGTGGGGGTGACGAGATCGGTCGCTGGCGTCGGCATGGCGCCGAGTGTACCGGGCGGCGCCGCGCGCGCCGTCGATGCGGCCCCCCGCAGCGCCGCCGCCCGCACGGCGGCCCGGCCGACCGCTATCCTCCCCGCACCGTGCGCCTCGTCGAGATCCGACTCCTGGAGGGCCCCAATCTCTACCGCCTCGAGCCGGCGGTGAAGGTCGAGGTCGCCGTGGGCGCCGAGCAGGCCTGGCACGGCGACCGCGACCCCACCGAGGGGGTGGCCACACGGCTCTGGGCGAACGTGCCGCCGGGCCGCCGGGCCGCGGAGGTGGCCAGGCTCGCGGGCTGGTGCGGACGCCTGAGGGTCGAGGCGGGCAAGGGGTCGGCCGAGGAGGTGCGCGTCCACCGCGGGGCCGACCCGGGCCACTGGATCATCACCTTCCCGTGGCGCGGCGCCGAGCGCGCCCGCGCCGTCGCCGAGGTGGCCTGGCACCTCGCCGGGGAGGACCGGCTCGACCCCCGGGCGATCCACTCCGATCACCCCGGCGTGGTGGCCGCCCTCTGGCGCATCTCCGGCGCCGCCGCCGACGGCCCGACGATGGTCCGCGACACGAGCCGCCACATTCCCATCGTCTCGATCTCGGGCACGAACGGCAAGAGCACCGTCACCCGGATGATCGCCCACATCCTCGGTCGCGGCGGACGGCGGGTCGGGTCCACGACCTCGGACGGGATCGTGGTCGACGGTCGGATGGTCGAACCGGGCGACTGGACGGGTCCCGGCGGCGCGGCCGCGATCCTGGGCCGCTCCGACGTCGGGGTGGCCGTCCTCGAAACTGCCCGCGGCGGGATCCTCCTCAAGGGCGTCGGCTACGAGAGCAACGAGGCGAGCGTCCTGACAAACGTCAGCTCCGACCACCTCGACCTGCAGGGCATCCACACGCTCTCCGAGCTGACGGCCGTCAAGGCGACGATCTCTCGGATCACGAGGCCGGAAGGCTGGGTGATCCTCAACGCCGACGACCCCCACGTGGCCGCCGTCGCCGGCCTCGTGCGCGCGCGGGTGGCCTTCTTCTCGCTCGAGCCGCAGGTCTCGCCCCGCCTGCGCGGCCACCTCGAGCGCGGGGGTCGGGCCTACATCGTCCGGCGCGACGTGCTCACCGAGCTGGAAGGCGGCGAAGCGCGGCCGATCGTCCCGGTCGACGAGATCCCGGTGGCGCTCGGCGGGCTGGCCCGTCACAACGTCGCCAACGCCCTGGCCGCGGCGGGCGGCGCCCGGGCGCTGGGGGCCACGGTGGCCGAGGTCGCCGACGGTCTCCGCGACTTCCGGCCATCGGCGGAGCGCTCGCCGGGACGGCTCAACCTCTTCCGCCGGGGCAAGCAGGTGATCATCGTCGACTTCGCCCACAACGAGGCAGGGCTCGAGGCCCTCCTCGAGGTCGCCCGCGGCATCGCCACCGGCAGCGCGGCCCGGACGTCGCCGGTCACCCTCATCGTCGGCACCGCCGGCGATCGTCCCGACGACACGGTCCGGGGCATGGGCCGCCTCGCGGCCCGCCGGGCGCAGCGGGTCGTCATCAAGGAGACCCCGGCCTACCTGCGGGGGCGCGACCGCGAGGAGATGATCGAGGTCCTGCGGGCCGGGATCGCCGAGGGTGCGGCCGAGGCGGCCGCGGACGCAGCGCCGGCGGTCGACGCCCGGACGGTGCCCGTCTACGAGAGCGAGGTCGCCGCGCTGCGAGCCGAGCTGGCGCTGGCCGCCGGCCCCGACGGCCGCGGCCGCCCGGACCAGCCCGCGATCATCGCCCTCATGTGCCACGCCGAGCGCGACGACGTCTTCCGCCTGCTGGCGGACCTCGGCGCCCGCCCGGTCGATTCCCCCGCCGACCTGCGCCGCCTCGTGCCGCGCCTCGCGACCCGCACCGGGGGGCATGACGCCGGCCGCCGGCCGGCGTCGGCCGGCCGCTAGCCCGGCGGCGCGTCGAGCTCCCCGGGGTCGCTGATCGCGGTGATCGCGCCCCCCGGCGACCCGAGGAGCTCGTTTGCCAGCCGGTACACGCCGACGGCGTCGTCGACGCAGCACACGACGAGATCGCCCGGTGCCGCCCGGCGGATCGACGCCCGCACGGCAGCGGTCTCGTCGAGGATCTTCTCGACCTTGATGGTGACGGCCTCGCCCTTCGCCCGCGCGGCCCGGATCCCGGCGACCACGTTGTTGGCGGACTCGCCGGGCGTGCGCCCCCGCAGGTTGCGGTCCTCCCGGACGTAGATCTCGTGGAACGCCCCGGCCGCGAGGTAGCCGTAGTCCCGCTGGTCGGCATCGCGGCGATCGCCGGGGATGCCGATCACGCCGATCGCCCGCCCGTGATGGGCGGGCGCGGCCCCCTTCGTCGGGGTGGGCTCCATCATCCGGCGCACGAAGTCGGCCAGCTGCCGCATCCCGTCCACGTTGTGGCTGTAGTCGATGACGAAGCGGATTCCCGCCTGCTCCACCAGGTTGAGGCGCCCCGGCGCCTGGAAGAACGAGGTCGTGAAGGTTCGCAGGCCCTGCCGGATGTCGTGGAGATGCGCCCCGGCCGCCCACGCGGCCGCGGCCGCCGCCAGCGCGTTGGCCACGTTCATGCGGGCCTTGCCGCCGAACGTCGCCGGGATCAGGTGCGTGAAGAGGACCGGCATCGTGCGGGTGCCGAGGCGCAGGACCACGAGCTCGCCCTCGGCCGCGGGCTGCAGGACGAAGGCCGCGCCGCCGCGCCCGCAGTGGCTGTCCACCCGGTCCCAGCTCTCGCTCCCCTTCTCGGTGGACATGCTGAAGAAGACGACCCGGCCCTCGGCACCGCGGGCCATCCGGGCCACGAGCGGGTCGTCGGCGTTCAGGACGGCCGTGCCGGACTTCGGCACAGCGTCCACCAGGACGCTCTTGACCGAGGCCAGCTGGCGGATCGTGTCGATGCCGCCCAGCCCGAGGTGGTCGCCGGTGACGTTCGTGACGACCGCCACGTCGTTGCGGTCGTAGCCCAGCCCCTCGCGCACGATGCCTCCGCGCGCGACCTCGAAGACGGCCATGTCCACGGTCGGGTTCTGGAGGACCATCTGGGCCGACTTCGGCCCCGACATGTCGCCCTTCTTCGTCAGGCGGCCGTCGATGACGATGCCGTCGGTCGAGGTCATGCCCACGCGCCGGCCCATGAGCTTGAAGATGTGGGCGATCATGCGCACGGTCGTGGTCTTGCCGTTCGTGCCGGTCACGGCCACGATCGGGATCCGGGCCGGGGCGCCGGGCGGGAAGAGCAGGTCAAGGACCGGCTTGGCCACGTACTGCGGCTCGCCCTCGGTGGGATGGGTGTGCATCCGGAACCCGGGTGCCGCGTTGACCTCCACGATCCCGCCCCCGGTCTCCCGTACGGGCTCGGTGATGTCGGGGCAGATGAAGTCGATCCCGGCGATGTCGAGGCCGACGACGCGGGCCGCGGTCTCCGCGATCTCCACGTTGTCGGGGTGGGCCTCCATGGTGCGGTCGATCGAGGTCCCGCCGGTCGACATGTTGCCGGTCAGGGCGAGCTTGACCCAGGTGCCGGCGGGCAGCACCGCGTCGATCGCGAACCCCTGGTCCGCCACGAGTGCCTCTGCCGCCGCGTCGAGCCGGATCCGGGTCAGGACCTTCTCGTGGCCGATGCCGCGCCGCGGGTCGCTGTTGGCGATCTCGACGAGCTCGCGGACGGTGTGCGTCCCGTCCCCGGTGACCGAGGCGGGCACGCGCTCGGCGGCCGCGGCCAGCTTGCCGCCGATGATGAGGACGCGGTAGTCGTTGCCGCTGATGAACGACTCCACGACCACGTCGCCGCCCCGGCTCTGGCGCTTCGCCTCGGGGAAGTGCGACCGGACCGCCTCGGCGTCGCGCAGGTCGAGGCCGACGCCGCGCCCGTGGTTGCCGTCGAGGGGCTTGACGACAACCGGGTAGCCGAGGCGCCCCGCCGCCGCCACGGCCTCGTCCACGTCGTCGACGACGTCGGCCCGTGGCACCGGGAGCCCCGCGGCCGAGAGGAGCTGGTTGGTGAGGCTCTTGTCGGAGGCGATGTCGACGGCGATCCCGGAGGTCTTGCTGGTCATCGTCGCCCGGATCCGCTGCTGGTGGACGCCGTGGCCCAGCTGGACGAGCGAGAAGCGATCGAGTCGCTGGACCGGGATGTCGCGGGCGATCGCCTCGTCGATCAGGGCCTGGGTCGACGGCCCGAAGGCGAGCCGCTCCGCCAGCAGGATGAGGCGCTCCATCTCGACCTCGAGGTCGACGGCGAAGTCGGCGTCGTCGGGGTCGACGAGGTGGTTGACCAGGCGGACGGCCAGCCGGCCGGCCTCGAGGCCGACCTGCTCCTCGCCGTACTCGTAGATGACGTGATAGCGGCCGGGGGCGCCGGCCGAGCGAGTCTTGCCGTGACGGGCCTCGGTGCCGGCGAGGTTCTGCAGCTCGAGGGCCACGTGCTCGGCGACGTGGCCCATCCAGGTCCCTTCGCGGAGCCGGCTGATGAATCCGCCGCGGCGGCCGAGCGAGCAGGCATGCTCGTCGAGCGTCGGCATCATGCCGACCAGGGCATCGGTGAAATGGGGGATCGCGCTCGTCGGCCAGCGTTCGAGGTCGCCGAGGTCGACGAGCAGACGCACCACCGGCTTGGGCGACCAGTAGTTCGGGCCGCGGAGCACGCGGCTCTCGACGATCCGGAGCGTGGGGCGAGCCTGCTCCTCGGCCGCCGCGTCGCCGGAGGCCGGGCCGGCTCCTGGTCGCTCCGCGGTCGAGGCAGGCGCTCCCGCCTCCCCGTTCGTCCCGCGCCTGCGGCTGGTCCGAGCCACGGTTCCCTCTCCCTTCGGCGCCCCGCGCCGGCTCGATCGCCCGCCGGCGGGTCGGACAAGGCTACTCGGACGCGACCTCCCCGGTCGCGAGGGACCGGAGCGCCGGGGTCACGACGCGGACGCGACGGCGGAGGTCGAACCGGTAGCCCGCCGGCAGCGAGTGCATGACCACGTTGCTGATCATCAGCGGCCGGTGGCCGGCGACCTCCCAGGCATCCGTCTCGGCCGCGGTGCCGTCGACGATCGTCACGCTGCCGCGCCCGATGACCTCGAGCACCTGGTCGGGGGTGACCACGCCGGCCGTGTCCTCGTCGATGCCGATCCCGAGAAGGCTCGGGTTCTGGGCGACGAGCGCCAGCAGCCGGCCCAGGCGGTTCCGCTGCTGGAAGTGCTGGTCGATGATGACGCCCGGCAGGAGCCCGAGGCCGGCGCTGATCTGGGCCATCCGCTGCTTCGGCGTGAGGCCCGAGGCGCCGAAGGCGATCATGTGGGTCGAGAGCGCCGACGCGCCGGCGCTGGTTCCGGCCACGACCGCGCCCCCGCGATAGCGATCCTCGATCGCCCGGGACAGGCGGGTTCCGCCGATCGTCGACGAGAGGCGGAGCTGGTTGCCGCCGGCCAGGAAGATCCCGCTGGCCCCGTCGATGATCGCGGCCAGGCTGTCGTCGTTGGCGGCCGGCCGGGCCTGGGCCAGGATCGGGTCCACGCGGGCGGCCCCGAGGTCGGTGAAGACCTGGCGGTAGCGCTCCCCGACCTCGACGGCGAACGAGGAGGCCGTGGCCACGACCGCGATCCGGGCCGCTGTCCCGCCGGCGAGCGCGATGAAACGGCCGAGGATGACCCGGTCGCGGATCTTGTCCTCCGCGCCGCCGATCACCATCAGAAGGCCGGTACGCATGGGTCCGCGGAGTATACCGGCGGCCCGACGCCCCGTGCGATACTCGCCCGGCGATGTCCCATTCGGCCGCGCTCCCGCGGACTGCCCGCGCCCAGGCTCACGCGGGCGTGCTGCGGCGCGCCCTCCGCCGGGAGGCGGCCCGCCTCCGCCAGCCGCGGCACCTCGCGGCGATCGTGATCCTCGCGGTCGCCACGGGCATCGGGTTCGCAGGCCTGTGGGCGCGCGGCGAGCTGGCCGGTGCGGACGCCCGCGCCTACTGGGCGGCCGTCCGGATCTGGCTCAACGGCGGCGACCCGTACCATCCCACCGGCCCCTTCATGCCGTACGTCTACGCGCCGTGGCTGCTGCCGGCATTCGTGCCCTGGGCCGCCCTTCCCTGGGACGTGGCCTGGTTTGCCTGGCGGGCGGCCAATGCGGTGCTCCTGGGCTGGACGATCGGCTGGGCCTATCGGCTCCACCCGCTCGCCACCGCGGTCACGGTGGCCGTGCTGGCGTTCCCCTTCGCCGCCAACCTCGACACGGGCAACATCAACCTGCTCCTCGTGTACATGATCTGGGCCGCGCAGTTCACCGGCCCGCGGACCGCCGGCCTGCTGTGGGCGCTGGCGACCACCCTCAAGTGGGTGCCGATCGTGTTCCTGCCGCTGCTGGCGCCGCGAGGTCGGGGCTGGGGCGTCGTCTTCCTCGCGATCGGCGGCGTCCTGAGCCTGGTGACCCTCGACGCCACCTTTGTCCAGCTGCAGGTTGTCTTCGCCTTCCCCCGGCCGGCCCGCGTGGACTACCTGGTGCTCCTGTGGTGCCTCGTGCCCTGGCTGTGGCGCGATCCGGACCCGGTCCGCTACCTGCGCCCGGCCACCTGGATCACCTGGAGCCGCCGCTGGCTGGCCGACGCGCGCAGCCCGTCGGCGTTCCTGGCGCGATTCCGGCGCGTCTTCGGGCTGCCGCCCGCCTAGGAGCTTCGGGGGCCGCCCGTGTCAGGCGCGGCCGTCCCGGGACGGTGCCGACCCGGCGCCCGTCGGCGCGTCAGAGGGTCGCCGCCCGGCCCCGGCCCACGAGCCGCCGTTCCCGCGCCCCCGGGGCGACCAGGCGGAAGAGCGAGCGATCCAGCGAGTAGACGCCCGTCGCCAGCACGCGGCGGGCGCCCAGGCGAAAGCCGAACACGGGGTTCTCGGGGTTGCCCGCATGGAGCGTGGCCGCGCCGCCCGGCTCGAGCACGGCCATGTTGGCCGAGCCCCCCATGCGCGCATGGAGCTCCGCCAGCAGGTCGGCGACCGGGCGATCGGGCGCCCACGCGTCCTCCAGCCAGCGCATGCCGACCTCGGAGTCGGCCTTTCCGTGGATGCGCCCCGCCGCCCGGTAGCCCTCGCGGAAGCGCCGGTGCCGGGCCAGCTCCCCGTTGTGGGCGAAGGCGAAGCGCCCGCCGGCCTCCAGGAACGGCTGGGTGTCGCCCATGCCCAGCCAGGAGAATCGCGACGGCCGCCGGAGGTGCACGAGGACCGACGTCGTCTCGATCCGGCCGAGGGCGGCGCGTGCGGGATCGTCGCGGAAGGCGCACGTGGCGCGGTGGTGGCCGAGCGTTCCGTCGGGGCTCGCCCACGCGGCACCCCAGGCGTAGCCGGCCAGTCCGTACCGCTCCAGGCCGTCGGCGAGCGGCCACACGTCGTCGAGCGCAAACGGTTTGTCCGCGCGCACCGCCATGAGCTCGCACATCGCGTAAATGGTAGCCCGTCCATGGGATACTGCCGTGACGATGGATGCCGGACCCGACCTCGCCGCCCACCTGCGCCACCTGGAGGGCGAGCTCCTCCTGCCGGAGGTTCGCCGCTCCCGGGCCGAGCTGGAGGCGCGCCTGGCGCCGGAGTTCATCGAGTTCGCGGCGACGGGCCGAATCTACGATCGCGAGGCGATCGTGGCCTCGCTGGCCGTCGAGGACCCGGCCGTCGTCGTCATCGAGCATGTTGCCGTACACGTCCTGGCCCCGGATGTCGCGCTCGTGACCTACCGCTCGCGGCGGACGGGCAGCGCCTCCGAGCCGAACCCACCCGCGGTAAATCGCTCCTCGATCTGGCGGCGCGAAGGCGGCACCTGGCGTCTCGTCTTCCACCAGGGCACGCCCGAGACCTGACCCGCCGCGGCGCGCCCGGGGACCGGCGCCGGCGCCGCACAGGCCGCGCGGGCCGGCCACCACGGCGCGGGCCGGCAGCCTACCGCCGGAGCCGCCCCTGGATGTCCGCCTCCCAGCCGGGGAAGTAGCGGCCGATCACGGGCAGATCGAAGGTCCGCAGGATCGACGTCGCCGGCTCCCGCTCGAGCAGGAAGGCGAAGGCTGCCCGGACGAGCTCCTCCGGGTCGTCCGCGCCGGGGTCGAGGCGGGCGAGGTCGGTCGAGGCCACGGTCACCCGGTGCTCCGTCGCGAAGGGACCCTCGCGGACCCGCACCAGGCAGAGCCAGCCCGTCCCGTCGCGGCCGCAGCGGACGTCCACCGCCTGGTCGGTCATGTCACGCCTCCGCTGGATGGCGCCCCGCCCTGGCAGCGCGGGCACCAGTACGTCGTCCGCGGCAGGGCGCCGTGGCGCCGCGCCTGGACCGCCGTGCGGCAGCGCCGGCACGGGCGACCGGCACGCCCGTACACCCAGAGCCGGGCGTCGCCGGCCCGCCGGGCACCGGGACCCGCCGCGGACACCGCTCCACCCCCGGCCGGTCCGGTCGTCACCCGGGTCACCGATCCCCGGTTGGCGATGAGGAGGGTCCGGGCGCGGGCCACGAGCCGGAGCAGCGTCGCGTCGTCGAGGCTGGCAACGGGGGCGAACGGGTCGACCTTCTCGATGTGGAGCACCTCGCTCTTGTAGACGTTCCCGATCCCCGCCAGCGCCCGCTGGTCGAGCAGCGCCTCGGCGATGGCGAGCGAGGCCCGGGCCGGTGCGCGGAGGCGCCGCCGCGCCTCCTCCGGGTCGAACGCGTCCGCCGTCGCATCCGGGCCCAGGTCGGCAAGCGGCCGGTGGAGCCCCTCGGCGCGGGTCTCGAGCATCTCGGCGACCGGCGCGTCGAAGCAGACGGCGACTGCACCCGGCACCTCCAGCACGAGGACCCCGCGGCCGACCGCCCGGCGCCATGGCTCGCCCGGACGATAGCGATGCCACGAGCCGTTCATCCCCAGGTGCGTCCGCAGCTCGAGCCCGTTGTCGAAGCGGATCAGGAGGTTCTTGCCCTTCGCGTCGACGGCGGTGATCGTCGCTCCGACGACGCGCCGCACCTGCGGCCCCGGCACGCGCGCCCGGGCGCCGGTCACGACCCGCCCGACGAGGTGGGGGCGGAGGCCGGCCGCCGTCCGGAAGAGCGTATCGCCCTCGGGCACGCCGTCGCCTGCTCGCGGTCAGGCCCGCGCCCGGAGGGTCATTCCGCGGTAGCCCGGGACGAAGCCCGCGTCGACGAGACGGCCTCGCCACGGGTGCTCCGCGACGAGCGGTCCGCCGTCGACTCGCGCGAGGACGAGCTCCCGCAGCCGCCCGTCGCCGAGCAGGCCGCGCAGGGCAGCGAGGGCGAGGGCCGCCCGCTCAACGTCGTCCGCGGCCGGGAAGGTCACCAGCCCCTTGCCGCCCCGCTCGACGTACAGGACGGCGGCACCGTCCACGATGACGACATGGGCGCCGGCGACCCGCTGGAACGGGCGCCGGTCGCCCTCGCCGCGACGCGGCCATGGGAGCGCGCCACCGAACGGCTGGGCCGGGTCCGCCGCCGCGAGCAGGTCGACACGGGGGCGTCCCGGGTCCGGCTCGCGCGCGGCGCGCAGGCGGTCGATCGCCCCGGGGAGGGCGAACTGCGCGGCCCCGAGCCCGTCGACGAAGTATCCGCGGCGGATCCGTCCCGCCTCCTCGAGCGCCCGCAGGACCGGATAGACGGCCGCGAAGCCGCCGTCCACGCCCTCGCTCATCACGGCTTCCCGGGTCAGGACGCCGTGGCGATCGAGGAGCGCGAGGGCCAGCGCGTGCAGGCGCTCGGTCGGCGTCGGAGCGGCGGCGGTGCCCGACTCGGTTGCCACCTCCACGAGGGACCAGCGTCCGGCGGCCTCGGGCGGCCCCAACGTCGCCAGGCGGCCGGGCCGCGGCCGGCGATCGCCGCCGGGCCGCTTCCAGCGCAGGGCGCGCAGGGGGGCGAACGTGTCGTTCGTCACCTCGCCGGCCCAGGCAAGATCCCACAGCGCGTCGAGCACCTCGCGGTCGGGCCCGCCGCCCGCGGCCGCGAAGATCTCGCGGTAGAACGAGGCTCCCCGCCGGCCCAGCCACTCGCGAATCGCGTCGTGGCGCGGTCCGGTGGGTCGCTCGCCGGCGCGCTGGGCGGCCACGAGGGCCGCCCGGAGGACCTCGCCGCGGCCGGGCCGGAAGAGCGCGATCCGCCCATCGTCGCGGCCGAGCGGCCCGCAGCCCACCCACGCCACCTCGCCGAGCGCTCCCAGCTCGTCGAGGAGCCGGGGCTGGTAGCCGGGGACCCGCGCCGGCAGCACGTCCCGCTCCAGGACCGAGGCGGGGATCGGCACGCCCGCCAGCTGGTCGACGACCTGGGCGAGGCGTTCCAGGGCGACCGGACCGCGAAGCGGGGACGCGACGTCGGCCCCGGCCGTCGCCGCCAGAGGCGCGGCCGCCACACCCTGCCATGCCGGCAGGAAGCGCGCCAGCGCGGCCGGGTCGACGGCCTCCACCTCGCGGCGCAGCCGGGCCAGCGATCGGCGACGAAGCACCCGCAGCACGTCGGGGTCGCACCACTCCCGCTCGGTGCCGCCGGGGCGGAACTCCCCGCGCAGGAGCGACCCGGCCTCGACGAGCCGCGCCAGGGCCTCCTCGACGATTCCGACCGGGAGTCCCCAGCGCCGGGCGGGCTCGGCCGCCAGGAACGGTCCATGGGTTCGGGCCCAGCGGGCGAGCAGCCCGCCGCAGGGCGTCGCGCGTCTCGCCGAGGAACGCGGCCGGGGTCCCGGGCGGCGGCTGGGCACCGGTGGCGTCGCGGTAGCGGGCCGCATCCTCGACGGCGATCCAGCGGGCGGTGCCACCGATCCGCACGACCACCGCCCGGCGCGTGGCGGCCAGCGTCTCCAGCCACTCCCCGGCGGCCGGCGGCCCGCCCCGGGTTCGATCGGCGACCTCCTCGGCCGAGAGGTCGCCCACGCGGCGCAGCAGGTCCGCGACCTGGTCCACCGAGCCGGCCTTGCGCTCGTCCACGAGGGCCTGGCGCTCCAGCTCGGTCTCCTCGAGCGCGGCCGGGTCGAGCAGCTCGCGCAGCTCCTCCTGGCCGAGCAGCTCGCGGAGGAGGTCGCGGTCGAGCGCGAGCGCCTGCGCCCGCCGCTCCGCCAGGGGGGCGTCGCCCTCGTACATGTAGGCGGCGACGTAGTCGAAGAGCAGCGACGAGGCGAAGGGGGACGCCCGTGGCGTCTCCACGCGGTGGACGGCGACCTCGCGGCGCTCGACGCCGCGCAGCACGTCGCGGAGGGCCGGCAGGTCGAAGACGTCGGCCAGGCACTCGCGGTACGTCTCGACGAGGATCGGGAAGCTGCCGTAGCGGCTGGCGACGGCCAGGAGGTCGGCCGCCCGCTGCCGCTGCTGCCAGAGCGGCGTCCGCGCGCCGGGCCGGCGGCGCGGCAGGAGGAGGGCCCGGGCCGCGTTCTCCCGGAAGCGGGCGGCGAAGAGGGCCGTCCCGCCGACCGCGGCGACCACGAGGTCCTCCACCGCGTCGGCGTCGGGGAACAGGTCCGCCTCCACGCCCTCGAGATCGCCGTCGGGCAGGCGGATCGCGATGCCGTCGTCGGACCAGATCGAGGCCACCTCGGCGCCGAGGCGCTCCCGCAGGCGGGCCTCGATCGCCATCGCCCAGGGGGCGTGCACCCGACCCCCGAAGGGAGACAGCAGCACGAGGCGCCAGTCCCCCAGCTCGTCACGGAAGCGCTCCACCACGATCCGGCGATCGGTGGGCAGGGCCCCGGCCGCCACCTGCTCGTCCTCGAGATAGGCCACGAGATTCTCGGCGGCGAGCGCGTCGAGGTGGTGGCGCTCGGCCAGGCGGGCCAGGGCCGAGGTCCGTCCCCGGGCGCCCCGGGCCAGGTCGACCTCGAGCTCGCGGACGAAGGCGCCGAGGGCGCGTCCCAGCTCGACCGGGCGGCCGACCGCGTCTCCCTTCCAGAACGGGAGCTTGCCGGGCTGGCCGGGCGCGGGCTCGACCAGGACGCGGTCGGGGGTGATCTCGGCCACCCGCCAGCTGCTCGCCCCGAGGACGATCACGTCGCCGTGCATGCCCGCCCGCAGCTCGTAGACCATCTCCTCGTCGAGCTCGCCGACACGGCGGCCGGGCGTCCCGGCCTCGCCGACCAGGAAGACGCCGTAGAGGCCGCGATCGGGGATCGTGCCCCCGGAGGTGACCGCGACCACCCGGGCGTCGCGGCGCCCCTCGATCGTGTCGGCGGCCCGGTCCCAGACGAGGCGCGGCTTCAGCTCGGCGAACTCGTCCGATGGATAGGACCCGGCGAGCATCGCCAGGACGCCCTCGAGCGCCTCGCGGGTCAGGGTCTCGAAGGGCGCCGCCCGGGCCAGCGTCGCCTGGAGGTCCGACACCGACCAGCGGTCCATCACCGCCATGGCGACGACCTGCTGGGCGAGGACGTCGAGCGGCGTCCGGGGGACCACGGTCGCCTCGATCGCTCCCTCGCGCATCCGTTCGGCCACGACGGCGCACTCGAGAAGATCGCCGCGGTACTTCGGGAAGATGACGCCGCTGCTGACCTCGTCGACCTGGTGGCCGGCCCGGCCGATCCGCTGCAGGCCGCGCGCGACCGAGGTCGGCGATTCGACCTGGATCACGAGGTCGATCGCCCCCATGTCGATCCCCAGCTCGAGCGAGCTCGTGGCCACGAGCGCCGGCAGCCGACCCTCCTTCAGGGCCTCCTCGATCGCGACCCGCTGCTCGCGGGCGATCGAGCCGTGGTGGGCCCGGACCAGCTCCTCGCCGGCGAGGTCGTTGAGCCGCTGGGCGAGCCGCTCGGCGAGGCGGCGGCTGTTCACGAAGACGAGCGTGCTTCGGTGGCTCCGGATCAGCTCCAGGATCCGGGGGTGGATCGCCGGCCAGATGCTCACGCGCATCTCGCCGCCGGCGGCGGGGCCGCCCGGCTGCTCCTCGAGCGGCAGGGCCTCGCCGAGCCGGCTCATGTCCTCGACCGGCACGACCACCTGCAGGTCGAGCCGCTTCCTCGCCCCCGCATCGACGATCGTGACCGCCCGGCCGGGCCCGACGCCGGCCAGGAACCGCCCGATGGTCTCGAGCGGTCGCTGCGTGGCCGAGAGCCCGATACGCTGGAGGGGCGGCGCGTCCGGGCCCCGCAGGTGCTCGAGGCGCTCGAGCGAGAGGGCGAGGTGCGCGCCGCGCTTCGTGCCGGCGATGGCGTGAACCTCGTCGACGATGACGTGCTCGACGCCGCGCAGGGACTCGCGGGCGGCCGAGGTGAGGAGGAGGTAGAGCGACTCCGGGGTGGTGATGAGGATCTCCGGGGGCGCCTTCGCCATCCCCCGCCGTTCCTCGGACGGCGTGTCGCCCGTGCGCGAGGCGATCGACACGGGGCGGACCGGCGCGCCAAGCCGCTTCCCGGCGAGGGCGATCCCGGCCAGGGGCGCGCGCAGGTTGCGCTCGACGTCGTAGGTCAGGGCCTTGAGCGGGCTGATGTAGAGGATCCGGACGGACGCACCGCCGGCCGCCGTGCGCGGGGGCGGCGCGGAGCGGACCAGCCGGTCGAGGCCCCAGAGGAACGCGGCCAGCGTCTTGCCGCTCCCCGTGGGGGCGTGCAGCAGGACGTGGCCGCCCCCGGCGATCGCGGCCCAGCCCCCGACCTGGGCCTTCGTCGGGCCGGCGAACGCCTGGCGGAACCAGGTCGCGACAGGCGGGGTGAAGCGCGCGAGCGGGTCCTCGGCGGGCTCGGTCGCGGCGGAGCCGGCGGGCGGGTCGGAACGGCGGGCCACGGGAGCCGAAGTATACGTCCGCCCCGCGAAACCGACCAGATGTTCTACATCGTCCGCGCGGGCTGCGGGCGGGCACTTGCTGGCGCGCCCGGGTTCACGCGGAAGCGGTCCGCCAGGCGTTGTCCGGGTCGCCCGAGAGGAGCCATCTCCGCACGCCGCCCGGCACCCGGTCGGCAAGGAGTGCGTCCAGCCCGAAGTAGTTCCCGGCTCCGATGACACCGAGGCCGAACGTGACGACCGCGTAGGCCAGGTGCTGGTTCACGATCCCGTAGGCGAAATCCCAGGCGGCGAAGAAGAACAGCAACATCATCAGGGTGCCCATCCCCGCCGCGAAGCGGGTGAACAGCCCGAGGATGAGGGCCGCGCCGATCAGGAACTCGCCGGCCACGACGAGGCCGTTGACCGCGGGCATGATGCCGCTGCCCGCGAGGGAGACCCAGAAGTCGTGCGTCGGGTTGTACACGGTGTCGGGGTTCGGGGTGCCGCTCACGAACGGCCAGCCGAGCGTCCCGCCGGTGGCGTTCTTCAGGAAGCCGGCCGCATCGTAGAAGCCACCCTTGCCGTCGCCCTGGGTCACCTTCTCGAGGCCGGCCCAGAAGAAGATGATGCCGATCGCGACTCGCCCTACGGCCACTGCCGTGGCGTACCCCCAGCTCGTGATCTTCACGTCATGCTGACTCCCTTCCCTCGGGCCGGGCCCCAACCCTCGTGGTGCCCGGCGCCATGCCGGCTGCCGGTTGCTTCACATGCGCATATGCAGATAGCAGCCAATTGCCATGTGCACGATGCGGGCAACGGCTCTCGCGTGCAAGCCCCGCCCTCTCAGAGGGCCGGGTGGGCCTCGTGAAGCAGGGCCGGCTCGAGGATCTCGTCCACGAGGCCGAGCTTGAGGCACTCGTCGGGCCCGAGGAAGCGCTCGCGGCCGGACCACACGAAGCGGCGCCACCAGGTTGCGTCGCGGTACCCGGTGCGGCCCGCGAACAGCTGGGCCACCGTCTGCTGGTAGTGCTCCGAGAGCATCTGGTAGTCCTTGAAGATCCGCTCGTCCTCGCCGGACAGGATCCAGTGCGTGGAGTGCAGCATCAACGTCCCATAGCGCCCGATCGAGCGGTGGTCTCCGGCCTGGCTGACGATGGCGCCCATCGAGTAGGCATAGCCCAGGACGGCCGTGTTGATCCGCACGTCCTGGCTGCGCCGCATGCGATTGATCATCTCCATCATCGCCAGGCCGTCGCCCACGGAGCCGCCGCCGGAGTTGATGTACACGGTGATCGGCTGGTCGTGGCGCCCCCGTCGCGGGGCGGCCATCAGCAGCAGCGACTTGGCGAAGTCCTCGGCATGGGGCGGATCGATGTCGGTCACGAAGTACGCCCCGGTCGCGTCGAGCGCCATCCGGCGCATCTGGGCCTCGGCCAGGAGGGCGCCGAGGTCCGGCACTCGCATCGCCACGTCAGCCTCCGTGCTGCAGGAACCAGGACCGGGTCGAGGCCGGCCGTCGGGCGGCTCGAGGGCGCGCCCGCCACGAGCGTAGCGCGGGGCCGCGCTCGCCGCGCGCGCTGTCCGGCCGGCGTGCCCGGGCCGGCATGACGCGATCCCCGGCGGACCCCGGGCTCACGCGGGACGGGCGGCGGTCGACATCTCCAGGGGCAGCCCCCGGCTGCCGTGGGGGTCTGGCGCGCTCGTCTCGCCCGCCAGCCAGGCGCGCAGGCTCCCGCGCCAGAGGGCGCGGGCGTGGAAGGAGCCGCTGCCGGAGATCCCGTCCATGCCGCCGGCCTGGATCAGCGTCTCCAGCAGGGGCGCCAGCTGGGATCCGTAGACGTGCATGCACGGTTCGGGGCGCACGCCGGGCCACGAGTAGCAGGAGACGACGGTCCGCCGCTCGGCAGTGGGGACTTCCGGGGGTACCGCGTCCCAGGCCGGGTCGTCGGGGTCGAACTCCCAGCGGTCCAGGCTCCCCTGGGGGATGCCCTCGATCCCGCGGACCACTCGTGGCTCGGCATCGAGGAGGTACGGGTCGACCACGAGATCGCAGATCACCGCGTGCTGCGGCATCAGCGCCAGCCACGCGTTCGGCACCAGCGGCACCGACGGATCGTGGCGCTGGGTCGCGTCGACGAGGATGTCGGTGATGGCGAGGCGGTGGCGCAGGTATTCGACGTCGCGGGTCAGGTTCCGGCCCGTGGTCACGACCTCGACCCCCGGCAGGCCCAGCCGCATGAACGACTCGTTGCGCGCGTCGTCGCCGTACTTGGTGGCGAACTCGACCGCATGGCGACCGACCCGGCCGGCGCCCATGATCGTCACCCCGACCGGATCCCGGTCGCGGTCGGCGAGGGCGGGCCAGCGCCGCTCCAGCGCGGCGAAGGCCGAGGCCACGCCGTTCCAGGCGACGCTGCGCAGGTTCTCGACCAGGCGGCGCCCCTCGTCGTTGGCGATCAGGTCGAGGCTGATGGCCTCGATCCCCAGGTCCTGCAGGAGCCGCACCCGCGCGGGCCGGGTGGGAAAGTGGAGCATCGACACCAGGGTCGCGCCGGGGCGCAGGAGGTCGTACCTGCCTTCCGGGGCGCGCAGCACGACGACCACGTCCTGGCGGTAGGCGCTCGCCTCGTCGGTCACGTGGATGTCGGGGGAGAGGGCCGTGTAATCCGAGTCGGCGTAGCCCATCGCGGACCCGATCCCCGATTCGACGAAGACCTCGGCGCCCAGCGCGCTGACCAGGCCGACCAGGGGCGGCAGGAAGTCCCGCCGCTCGCCCGGCTCCTTGTGCATCCGCGGGAACCCGACGGTCAGTCGGCGTCGTGCTTCTCCTGGCATCGCGCCACCTCCCCGCAGCCGGCCGGCCCGGCGTCTCGAGTGGACCACGGGACGCCGACGAACCGGTGCCGCAGACCATCCCCGCCAGCGCCACCGAGGGCAAGGGTCCAGTGGCCCCATCGGCGCGCCCCGCGTGGCCGGCATTCTGGCTGCTGCGCCGGCGCGAGCGTGGGCTACGATGCGCGCATGTTCGGCATCGATATCGTCATCGTTCTCCTGGTCATCCTGGCCGTCGTGCTCGTGTGGCGCGGCCCCAAGATGCTCCCCAAGTGGGGCGAGACTCTGGGGCGCGGGGTGAAGGCAGCCCGCAAGGAGGTCGACGAGATGCGGGACGACCCGTCGAAGCCCGACGACGGGGCGCCGCCGGCCTCCTGAGCCCGGCCTCGCCGCGACGGACCGCCCCAGCCGGCACGCGCCTTGCCCTGCGCCACGGACGAGCCGAGACCGTTTGCTCACGAATAGTTCGTGCGCTAACGTACGCTCCATGCCGCCCCCCCCGGACGACCCCTCCCATCCGCTCGACCTCGACGGCGTCGACCCGGGCTCGGCGCGCGTGTTCGGCGCCTTCATGCGGGCGATGCGCCTTCATCGCCAGCTCATGATGCGCGTCCTCGCCGAGCAGGAGACGCCGCCCGGCCAGGCCATGTGCCTGCGGATCGTGGTCGCCCACGATGGAGCCACGCAGCGCGAGATCGGGAGGATGCTCCACCTGTCGGCTCCAACGGTCACCTCGATGCTCAAGCGGATGGAGCACAGCGGGATGATCGCCCGGGGGGCCGATCCCCTCGACCAGCGGGTGATGCGGGTGCGCGTCACCGAGGCCGGCCGAGCCCTGGACGGGAGGCTGCGGACGATCCTCGCGGCGCGCCTCGGCGAGATGCTGGACCTGATGCCCGAGGGCGATCGCCTCGACCTGGCGAGGCTCCTCGACGAGCTGGCCGAGCGGATGGCCGCGACCTACGACGAGACCGCACAGCCCGGGGACTCGCCCGTCGCCGGGCATGCGCGGCCGTCGACCCCGGCCGGGACGCCGTCGCGGTGATTCGCCTGCTGGTCGCGTTCCTGCGGCCGTACTGGCGGGAGCTCATCCTCGTGGTCGCGCTCCTGCTCGTCCAGTCGCTCACGAACCTGTACCTGCCCGAGCTCAACGCCGACATCATCAACAACGGCGTCGCCACGGGCGACACGGCCTACATCATCCAGACGGGCGTGACGATGCTGGTCGTGACGATCCTCCTCGGCATCGCCTCGATCATCGCCGTCTACTGGGCGGCCAAGGTCTCGATGTCGTTCGGGCGCGACGTCCGGGCCGCCATCTTCGACAGGGTCGAGTCGTTCTCCCAGGTGGAGGTCAACCACTTCGGGACGGCGTCGCTCATCACCCGCAACACGAACGACGTCCAGCAGGTCCAGATGGTCGTGCTGATGGGCCTCACGGTGATGGTCACGGCCCCGATCATGATCGTCGGCGGCGTGATCATGGCCCTCCGCCAGGACATCCCCCTGACGGCCGTCCTGCTCATCATCGTGCCGATCATGGCCGTGATCATCGGGTCCCTCGTGCGCCGCGCGCTGCCCATGTTCCGGGCGATGCAGATCAAGATCGACCGCATCAACCAGGTCATGCGCGAGACGCTCGCCGGCGTGCGCGTGATCCGGGCGTTCGTGCGCACGGAGTACGAGGAGCGGCGCTTCGACGAGGCGAACCTCGACCTCTTCGCCACGGCCCTCTCGGTCAACCGACTGTTCGCGATCATGATGCCGGCCCTGATGCTGATCATGAACCTGACGACCGTGATCGTGCTCTGGTTCGGGGCCTTCCGCGTGGACAGCGGCCAGATGTCGATCGGGAACCTGACCGCGTTCCTGCAGTACGTGATCCAGATCCTGTTCGCCATCATGATGGCGACCTTCATGTTCGTGATCGTGCCCCGGGCTGCCGTCTCGAGCGATCGGATCGAGGAGGTCCTGGGAACAGAGCCCACGATCCGCGATCCCGAGCATCCGGTCCGCCCGGCGCGGCTTGGAACGGTGGAGTTCCGGGACGTCGAGTTCCGCTATCCCGGGGCGGAGGACCCGGTCCTGCGGGGCATCTCCTTCACGGCCGAGGCGGGCAGGACCACGGCCATCGTGGGCAGCACCGGCAGCGGCAAGTCCACGCTCGTCAACCTCCTGCCCCGCTTCTACGACGTGACCGGCGGCAGCCTGCTCGTCGACGGGGTCGATGTCCGGGACATGGACCGGACCGACCTGTGGGGCCGGATCGGGCTCATCCCGCAGCGGGCCTTCCTGTTCGTGGGCACCATCGCGAGCAATCTCCGCTACGGGGACGAGGCGGCCAGCGACGAGAGCCTCTGGCAGGCGCTCGAGATCGCCCAGGGTCGCGACTTCGTCGAGGCGATGGCCGACGGCCTCCAGGCGCCGATCACCCAGGGCGGCACCAACGTGTCCGGCGGGCAGCGCCAGCGGCTCGCCATCGCCCGGGCGCTCGTGAAGCGGCCGGAGATCTACGTCTTCGACGACAGCTTCTCCGCCCTCGACTTCCGGACGGACGCGCGCCTGCGGGCCGCCCTGCACCGCGATCTCGCCGACGCGACCGTGATCATCGTGGCTCAGCGCGTCGGCACCATCCTGAACGCCGACCGGATCGTCGTCCTCGAGGACGGCGGCGTCGCCGGCATCGGGACGCACGACGAGCTGATGCGCACCTGCGACACCTACCGCGAGATCGTCCTCTCCCAGCTCAGCGCGGAGGAGGTCGCGTGAGCGGGCCGGGCGCGGGCCGGGGCCCGGGCGGCGACCGCCCGCCGCAGCGCCGCGGTCCCGCCGGACCGGGCGGCGGCGGCCCGATGGGCTTCGCCTCGATGCCCGCCGTCAAGTCGAAGAACTTCCGCCAGTCGTTCGGCCGTCTCCTTCGCGAGCTCGGGCCGGAGCGGTGGCTCGTGGTCCTCGTGATGGCATTCGCGATCGTGAGCGTGCTGCTCGCGATCGTCGCTCCCAAGGTCCTGGGCAGTGCGACTAACCTCATCTTCGAGGGCGTGGTGGGCCAGCAGATCCCGGCCGGCCTCACCCAGGACCAGGCCGTCGCCGCGCTGCGGGCGTCGGGCCAGACGAACCAGGCGGACATGCTGGCGAGCATGACCGTCGTGCCCGGCCAGGGCATCGACTTCGGCGCCCTGGCCCAGGTCCTCGCCTTCGTCGCCGTGCTCTACGTCGTGAGCTCCGCCTTCAGCTGGGCCCAGGCGTACGTCATGGCCGGGGTGACCCAGCGCACGGTCTACCGGCTGCGCCGGCGGGTCGACGTCAAGCTCGGCCGGCTTCCGCTGGCCTACTTCGACCGCGAATCGCGGGGCGACATCCTGAGCCGGGTGACGAACGACATCGACAACATCGCCCAGACCCTCCAGCAGACCCTGACCCAGCTGATCACGGCGGTATTCACGGTGATCGGGGTGCTGTTCATGATGTTCTCGATCAGCCCCCTCCTGGCCGTGATCTCCCTGCTCGTGGTGCCCCTCTCGGTCGTCGTGACCATGCTCATCGCCCGGCGCTCCCAGAAGCAGTTCGCCATGCAGTGGGAGCGGACGGGCACCCTCAACGGCCACATCGAGGAGATGCATACCGGGCACGCGATCGTGAAGGCCTTCGGGCGCCAGGGAGAGGCCATTGAGGCCTTCCGGGTCGAGAACGAGGCCCTCTTCCAGGCCTCCTACCGGGCCCAGTTCATCTCCGGGACCATCCAGCCGGCGATGAGCGTGATCTCGAACCTCAACTACGTGGCGATCTGCGTGATCGGCGGCGTGAACGTCGCGACCGGCGCCATGTCGCTCGGCGACGTCCAGGCCTTCATCCAGTACTCGCGGCAGTTCACGTTCCCCATCATCCAGACCGCCAGCATCGCCAACGTGCTGCAGTCCGCGGCCGCCTCCGCCGAGCGCGTCTTCGAGCTCCTCGACGAGGAGGAGCAGGTTCCCGAGACCAGCACCCCGCGCGCCCTGGAGCAGGTCGCCGGCCGGGTCGCCTTCGAGGACGTGAGCTTCCGCTACCTGCCGGACACGCCGCTCATCGACGACCTCGACCTCCTGGCGGAGCCGGGCCACACGATTGCGATCGTGGGCCCGACGGGCGCCGGCAAGACGACGCTCGTCAACCTCCTCATGCGCTTCTACGAGATCGACGCCGGGCGGATCACCGTCGACGGGATGGACATCCGCGACATGACCCGCGACCAGCTGCGGCGGACGTTCGGGATGGTGCTCCAGGACGCCTGGCTCTTCCACGGCACCATCCGCGAGAACATCGCCTACGGTCGCGAAGGGGCCGCCGAGGAGGAGATCCTCGCGGCCGCCCGCGACGCCCACGTGGACCACTTCGTGCGGACCCTTGCGGACGGCTACGACACCGTCCTCGACGACGACGCGACGAGCGTGTCGCAGGGCGAGAAGCAGCTCCTCACGATTGCCCGCGCCTTCCTGGCGGACCCCGAGATCCTCATCCTGGACGAGGCGACGAGCTCGGTCGACACCCGCACCGAGGTCCTCATCCAGCGCGCCATGCGCCGCCTGATGAAGGGGCGGACGAGCTTCGTCATCGCCCACCGCCTGTCCACGATCCGCGATGCCGACCTGATCCTCGTCATGAACCACGGCCGGATCGTCGAGCAGGGATCGCACGTCGAGCTGCTCTCCCGGCGCGGCTTCTACCATGAGCTGTACGCGAGCCAGTTCGAGGAGGCGCTCGAGCCCGCTGTCTAGGCTCCGGCGTCGAGGACGCGCTGGAGACGCGACTTCCCGAGGTTCTCGCGGACGACCCAGGCGACGTCGGGGTCGTCGCTGCCGCGCCAGCGGGCGAACGCCGGCAGCCCGTCGGCCGGGTCGGCGGCGACCGCGACGCTCCAGCAGTAGCCGAGTCCCTGGCGCAGGGTGCGGTACCCGTCGGTCCGGCGGTCGACGGCCGCGGGCAGGGTCGCGGTGATCGTGTCGAGGAGGGCGAGCACCCGCCGGACGATGGCCGGGTCGCGCAGCAGGCGCGGCTCGCAGGCCCCGGCGGCCGTGGCCCGCTGCTCGAGGCGGCTCCCCGTCGCCCACGTCGCGGCCTCGTCGAGCATCGCCGCGATGTCCTCGTCGCCCCAGCGCTGGAGGGCCATCGCGACCGCCTCCCGAACCCTCCACCGCCGGTCGTTGGCATGGGCACGCAGCGCCGGGAGCAGCTCCCGGCGGCCCTCCGCCACCATCCGGCCGAGGCCGACGACACCGCAGAAGGCTTCGAACTCGTCGTCGGACCGCGCCAGGCGCTCGAGGGTGGCGTGGTCGAGCTCCTCGGCCGCGGCAAGGCCCAGCTCGATGTTGCCGCGCGGGCCGGGCAGGCCGGAGTTGGCGGCGAGGTAGGCCTCGAGGTCGTCGACCGCGCGCAGGGCCTCGCGGTATCGCTCGATGCGTCCCGCCACGTTCAGCTCGCCAGGATCGCGGCCAGGGCCTCCGGTTCCGTCACCGGCTGGCGACAGGCGAAGCCCCGGCACACGAATGCCGTGGGAAGGCCCCCCAGGGCGAACCGTGCCTGGAGGAGCGGAACGGCGCTGGCGGCCGGATCGGCGTTGATCGCGACCACCTGCCGCGGTCGCCAGCCAAGGTGCGACGGTGCCCCGCGGGCCGCGGCGGCCAGGCGCTCCGTGGCTGCGTCGCCCGGCCTCCCCACGATCGCGACCTCGTCGACCGGCCCCACGAGCCAGTCGGCGGCCGCCAGCCATTGGGCGAAGGCGGTCGGGTATGTGGCGATCGCCCCGCCGACGACGCCGATCGCGGCCTCCGCCGCATCGGCGTAGCGGCCCTCCCCGGTGAGCGCCGCCAGGCGCAGGAGGACGGTGGCGGCCATGGCGCCGCCCGAGGGGAGGGCGTTGTCCTCGAGCGTCCGCGGCCGGGCGACGAGGGTCTCGGCATCGTCGGCGGTGTCGTGGAAACCGCCACCAGGGTCGCCGAAGTGGTCGAGGATGGCGTCGACCGTCTCGCGCGCGGCAATGAACCAGCGCTCGTCGGCCGCCGCCTCGTAGAGGGCCAGCAACCCCTCGGCCATGCAGGCCTGGTCCTCGAGGGTGCCGGCGTGCCTCACCTGGCCATCCTTCCACGATCTCTGGAAGCGACCGTCGGGGCCGCGAAGGACCTCGAGGGCGCGGGCCCCAGCCCGCTCCGCCCGGGATCTGCAGGCGGCGGCGGCCACGTCGAGCTCGGGGTCCCCGGCCCGGGCCAGCAGCGCGGCCGCGTCCGCGAACGCGGCGATCATCAGACCGTTCCAGCCGGCCAGGGCCTTGTCGTCGCGCGCCGGCTGGGGGCGCCGGTCGCGGACGGAGAGCAGCGCGGCCCGGGCCCGGGCCAGGTGGTCGGCCACCTGGGCCCTCGTCCACCCGTGGCGGGCGGCGAGGTCTTCGTCGCCGGCGACGCGGCGGAGGATGACGCGGCCCTCCCAGTTGCCCCGGTCGGTCACGTCGTAGGCGTCGGCGACGAGCGGCCAGGCGTCGCCGAGGCCGGCCGCCGCGAGGGCCTCGCGAACCTCGTCCGCGGTCCAGGTGTAGGTCGCGCCTTCCTGGCCCCCGGTGTCGGCGTCGAGGCTGGCCGCGAACAGTCCGTCGGGGAGGGTCAGCTCGCGGGCCACGAAGTCGAGCGTGGCCCGGGCAATGCGGAGATGCTCCGGGTCGTCCGTCTCCGCCCAGGCGTGGAGGTAGACGCGGGCCAGCTGGGCATTGTCGTAGAGCATCTTCTCGAAGTGCGGCGCGAGCCATGCGGCATCGGTCGAGTAGCGGGCGAAGCCCCCGCCGAGCTGGTCGAAGATGCCCCCGGCGGCCATCCGGTCGAGAGCCAGCCGCGCGATCGGCAGGGCCCTCGCGTCGCCGGCGGCCGCCCGGCGGAGGAGGAAGTCGATCGTCATCGGCTGGGGGAACTTGGGGGCGCTCCCCCATCCCCCGTTGACCGCGTCGACGCCCGCCTCGATCGCGCCCACCGCGGTCGCCAGCAGGTCCGCGTCGAGGGCCGCCTGACCGTCCGAGAGGCGAACCCGGCGCGCCACGTGGGCGGCCAGCGCGGATGCCGACTGCTCCACCTCGCCGCGCCGTTCCCCCCACGCGCCGGCGACTCCGGCGAGCACGTCGAGAAAGGCCGGCATCCCCTGCCGCCTGGTGCCGGGGAAGTACGTCCCCCCGTAGAAGGGCCGGCCGGCCGGCGTCAGGAAGACGCTCATCGGCCAGCCTCCCGAGCCGGTCAGCGCCTGGACGGCCGCCATGTAGACCGCGTCAAGGTCGGGGCGCTCCTCCCGGTCGACCTTGATCGCCACGAACCGCTCGTTGAGGTAGGCGGCGGTCGCCGGGTCCTCGAAGGACTCCCGCTCCATGACGTGGCACCAGTGGCAGGCCGCGTACCCGATCGAGAGGAAGATCGGCCGGTCCAGCTGGCCGGCGCGGGCGAGCGCCTCCGGGCCCCAGGGGAACCAGTCCACGGGGTTGTGGGCGTGCTGGAGCAGGTACGGGCTCGTCTCCCCGATGAGCCGGTTGGCGGGCATGGCTCGGAATCTACGCCCCGTCGACCATCGTGGCGACACGGCCGCCTCCCGCATCTCGGGTGCCGTGCGGCCCGAAGCCCGACCTTGACCCACCAGGCAACGTCTCGAAAGCAATAATCAATGAATAGCAACAGAGACTTGACAAATGTAGTTATGAGAGGCAATACTGCGGCCAGCCCAGACGCAACCGCGCCACCCAAGGGGGTCACCGATGTACGAGTACCGGATTCTCTTCCCACGCCTGGGAAGCCAGCAGATCCGTCGCGAGCTGTCGGGCGCCGTGCGCATCGACGGCGACCGGCGCCGCCCCGAGGGTGCCTACCGGCCCGAGCGCCCGGTCCGTCGGGAGCGGGCGTGATGCCGCACGACGCGATCGCGACCTGCCCGATCTGCAGCGGCGAGCTCGCCGTCACCCGGCTCCACTGCCGGAGCTGCGGGACAACCCTCGAGGGCGACTTCAACGTCGGCCGGTTCGCGCGGCTCTCGCGCGATCAGTTCGCCCTGCTCGAGAGCTTCCTTCGCTCCCGGGGCAACCTCAAGGAGATGGAGCGCGAGCTCGGCATCAGCTACCCGACGGTCCGCGCCCGGGTGGATGCGCTGCTGCGCGCGCTGGGCCTCGGCGACGGCGACGACGGGCCGGCGGAGGACGCCGAGGCGCAGGAGGCCGGTGCCGTCGGGGCGGCCGGGGCGGCGGCCGACGCGGCGGCAGCCCGCCGGGTCGTGCTGGAGCGGCTCGCCCGGCGCGAGATCGACCCGGCCACCGCGGCGGCCGAGCTGCGCGGGCTGGGAGGTTGACGATGAGCATCGATGGCAGCGCGACCGGCACCGCTCCCGGCCCGCGCGTTCACGACATCGGCCCGGGCGGCGTCGTCCTGGTCGCCGTCGAGGCCGACGACGTCCGCATCCGCGGCGTCGACGGCACCGAGGCCCGCGTGGTCACCCCCGCCGATGGAGCGGGCGTGGAGACCTTCGCCGAGCCCGGACGCTTCACCGTGCGCACCGCGGGCGCGGTGCGGGGCGGCTTCCTGGGCATCCGGATCGGGACCCGCGGATTCGCGATCCACGTGTCGGGCACCGTCGAGCTCGAGGTTCCCCGCGACGCCCGCGTCGAGGTCCATTCCGCGGCCGGCGACGTCGCCCTGCGCGACGTGCGCGGCGGAGCCTCCATCCGCACGGCCAGCGGCGACGTTTCGATGAAGCGCGCCGGCGGCCGGGTCGCGGCCGACGTCGCCTCCGGTGAGGTGACGGTGAGCGCGGCCGAGGCGATCACGCTCGCGGTCAACTCCGTGTCCGGAGACGTCCGCGCCCGCGCCCCCCGCTTCGACAGCGTCACGATCGAGACCATCAGCGGCGATGCCGAGCTGGCAGGCGCGTTCGGGACGACCGCTGCTCACGCGATCTCCACCGTGTCGGGCGACGTCGAGCTCGCGGTCCTCGGGGGGCTGACCCTGGATGTGAAGACGATCTCCGGTGATGTCGACTGCAGCCATCCGGATCGCCGCGAGGGCGACGGTCGGACGCGGCCCCTCGTGATCGGGGACGGCAGGGCCCGACTCTCCGTCCGCTCGATGTCGGGCGACGTGGAGATCCGCCGGGGCAGGGCGCTCGACGTCGCCGCGCAGGAGGATGAGGAAGCGGTCGCGGCCTTCGAGCGCGACGGGTTCCAGGCGGCGCCGCGTGAGCCCTCGCCACCGGCGCTCCCGCCCGCGCCGCCAACGCTCGTGCCCTCGCCGCCTCCGCTGCCGTCCGCGGCCGACGCGCGCGCCGCCTCCGAGGTCACCCAGATGGCGCCCGCCGCGCCGTCCGGGCGTGACCCCGGCACCCTGGCGGTCCTCGAGGCGCTCGCCCGCGGCGAGATCGACGTGGCCGAGGCGGAGCGCCGCCTCGTCGCGGTGCCGCCGCAGGAGGCCCCCGATGCGTGACCCGCTCGATGACGTCCTCGGCCTGGTGGCCGACGGACGGCTGACGCCCGAGGAGGCGGCCCCGATCATCGACGCGCTGGCGCGCGCTCGCGAGACCGTCGCGCGGGCCGGGAACGGCCGCCGTCAGGCCGGGCAGGCTCCCGCCGGGCCACCACCCCCGCCGGGATCCTCGCGACGCCTCCATATCGAGGTGCGCGACGGTGGACGGACCACGGTGGACCTGCAGCTGCCGGGCGTCCTGGCCGAGCTTGCCGGTGCCGTGCCCGGGATCCCGGCGGCGTATGTCGACCGCATCCGCGAGGCTCTCCGGACGGGCGTCCGCGGACCGGTGGTCGAGGTCAATGACGAGGACGGCTCGGGGGTCACGATCAGCGTCGATTGACGGATCCGGCGCGGGCCCTGCCCGGCCGGGGACCGGCAGTGGCCCTACCATCAGGGTCGTGTCCCGGGTCCCGCCGCCTGCCCCACCCCGCGTCCCGGCCGGCGCTCGCCTCGCGGTCGACGAGTGGCGCCTCTTCGGCGGACGTCGCTACCGGACCTTCCACGGGATCGGCATCGGGTCGGCCGCGGTCATCGCCCTCGCCGGCGACGGCCTCACCATCCCGTTGCTGCTCGGCCTGGGCGCGCCGGCCGCCCTGGCCACGGTGATCGGCGTCCTGCCCTTCACGTTCTCGGCCGCCCAGCTGCTCGTGCCCTCGCTGCTGCGGCGGACGGGCGGCAACCTCCGCGGCGTGACCCTCGCGATCCTCGCCGTCGGCGAGACGCGCGGCTTCGTGCTGGCGACGATCGTCCTGCTCCACGTCGCCGGCCTGCTGTCGAGCGGCCTCGCGATCGGCGCCATCGGGGCCGTGATGTGCCTTGGCGGGGCCGCGAGCGCGATCGGCGGGGCGAACCTGCAGGCCTGGTACGGCGCGATCCTGTCGGAGCCGGAGCGGCGATTCGTCGCCCCGCGAGTGATGGGCGTCACCCAGGGCCTCGGCGCCGCCCTCCTGCTGCCGGTCGCGCTCGGCGTGCAGGCCGGCCTCGGGCCGGTCGGCCTCGCCGTCTACGCCGCGGTCTTCGTCGCGGCCGGCCTGGCCGGCCTGGCCGAGCTGGCCGCCGTCCGTGGGCTGCGCCACCCCGGTCGGGTCCGCGTCGCGGGCCGGGCCGAGCGGCCGCCGCTCTCGCCGCCGACCCGGAGCTTCATCCGCATCGTCACCCTGGCCGCGGCGGGTGCGGGGTTCGGCCCCTATCTCTCCATCTACGCGATCAGCGTCCTCGGCCAGACGGCCGGCTACGCCATCCTCCTGTCGGCGGTGTCCGCGGCTGCCTCGCTGGTCTCGGCCACCGTGGTCGGCGGCCTGCTCAGCCGGGGGTCGGCCTCGCGAACCCTGCGCCTCTCGTTCGTCCTGCGCGGCGGCGGCATCCTCGTCGCGCTCCTCGCCTTCCCCGCCAACCCGTTCGCCTGGCTCCTCCTCCTCGGGGTGGCCGCGATCGTCTCGGCCGGCTCCTCGGCCGCGACCCTGGCGGCCAACGAGCGCCTGCTCCGCCTCACCGGCGGCATCGACCTGATCACGGCCCAGAGCCGCTTCGTGGCCGGGACGGCCGCCGGCGTCACGGCCGGCCAGCTCAGCTCAGCAGGCATCCTGGCCATCCTGCCCGTCGCCTTCCCCGCCTTCGCCATCCTGATGGCCGGCTCAGGCCTCGTGCGGCTGGTCCTGGCGACGCGGATCGAGGTCTCGGCGACCTGGTCCACCGCGACCGCCGCCTTCGATGCTGCGACCCTGCGGCGGGGGGCGCCCGCGCCACCGGACGATCGTGGAGGCGATCCCGGGTAGCTCGGACGCGCCCTCCGCATCGGGTCGGTGACCGGGGGCGCGAAGGAGCCCTCGCCGGCCCCACCGGCGGGGTTGGGATCGCCCTTAGACCGTGCCCAGCAGCCGGGCCAGGATCCCGCCGATGCCGACCGCGAGGCCGAGGGTCGCCGCGGTCATCGCGCCGGCCGTCCGCCAGCCGAGCTCGCCCGCGAGCGCGGCCAGCGTGGCGACGCAGGGGATCGACACCGACGCCACGATCGCGTAGACGAACAGCTGCGGCGGCGACATCAGGTCCCCGATGCTGGCGCCTCCCGCGGCGGTCGCCGCGGCCAGCACCAGGAGCAGCTGCAGGGCCAGCTCCTTGCGCAGGAAGGCGAAGACGAGGGCCAGGCCCGCGATCGAGGGGAGACCCAGCCAGCCGACGACGACGGGATCGAGCACGGCGGTCGCCGGCCAGATCAGGCCGGTCTCGAAGGCGAGGCCGAGGGCGATCGAGCCGACGATCATGATCGGGGCGGCCATGCGCAGGAAGGCCCGGAAGCGGGCTCCGGCCTTGGCCGCCACCTGCCCGGCCAGCGGGCGTCGCAGCGGGGCGATCTCGAGGACAAGCGGGGACTGCCGCCCGGGCAGCATGGCGTTGGCGGCGATCCCGGCGCCGAGCGTGATGGCCAGGATCAGGGCGAAGGCCGCGGCCGCGACGGCCGCCCCGGCGAACGGCACGAGCGCTGCCACGACCACCGCCGACCGGGCCGAGCAGGGCACGAGCGTGACGAGGAACGAGGCCAGGACCCGCTCGCGCCGGGTCGCGAGAACGCGGGTCCCGTAGATCGCGGGCACGTTGCAGCCCGTCGCCGCAAGCAGCGGGATCGCGGTCCGGCCCGACAGCCCGAGCCCGCCGAGGAGGCGATCGGTGAGGACGGCCAGGCTCGTCAGGTAGCCGGAATCCTCGAGGACGGCGACGAGCAGGTAGAAGAGGAGGACGTAGGGGATCCCGATCGCGAGCAGCCCCAGGATCCCGGAGTCGAGACCCCACAGCAGACCCCCCGCGAGCTGGGGCACCGGAACGACGGCATGCACGGTCGCCGTGATGGTGGGCGAGGCGTATGCCGTCCACGCCGCGGACAGGAGCGCGGCCAGGGCGGCGCCCACGACGCACACCAGGGCGAACGTCGTGGCCAGGACGCCGGCCAGGATCAGGAGGCCGGGCCAGGGCCGGATGCTCCAGGCGGCGATCCGATCGGCCAAGGGGCGGGGGCGCGCCGCGACGACCTCCACCTCGGCGGCCCAGCGGGCGGCGAGCTCGCGTCGAGCCGGATCCACCAGGCCCGGCAGGAGCAGCGTCGCCGCACCGCGCGGGGCGATCGCTCCGACCGCCACCAGGCCGCCGAGGCCGCTCGGGTCGAGGGCTGCGGCGCCGAGCGCGTGGCTCGTGGGCAGCGCGGCGGCCGCAGTCATGAGCGCCCGCTCGATGGCCGGCGGATAGGCGGGCGCGGCCACGAGCCCGCGGGGCGACAGCGTCCCGGCGCGGACGCCGGCGCGACGCCGGGCCCGGGCCACCGCCAGGCCGACCGCCGCCGCCACCCCCGCCCCCGTGCGCGCGACCGTGCGCCGCACCGGGACCGCGAGCAGCTGCGAGAGTCGACCGGCGTCGACGGCGATGCCATGGGCGGCGGCCTCGTCGGCCAGGTTCAGGGCCACGACCACCGGAAGGCCGAGGTCGCGACAGGCGATGACCAGCGAGAGGTGGCGGGCGACGTCGCCCGCGTCGATCACCACGAGGATCGCGTCCGGGGACGTTGCCAGGAGGCCGGCCCAGAACGGCGACCCGGCCATTGGCTGGTCGGTCAGCGAGCCGGTCCCCGGCAGGTCCACGAGCAGCGCCCGGCCGGCGCGGGTCCGGACCACACGGCCCTCGCTCGCCACGGTCGTGCCCGGCGCGTTCGTGGCCTCGGCGAATCGGCCGCTGGCCCGGGCGAGGAACGTCGACTTGCCCACGTTCGGCCGGCCGACGAGGGCGATCACGGGCAGGTCGCCGGCGCTGGCCCGTGCCGCCCGGGGAATCTGCCGGGCCGGAGCGCCCGCAGGTCCGCCCGGCGTGCCGCGCGGGTCCGCGCCCGCGGTCACGGTCGCGGGCCCGGCTGGACGAGGATCCCGGCCGCGACCCTCCGGGCCACGGCCACCCTGGCCCGCCCGAGGCGCAGGACGACCGGCCCGCCCAGCGGAAGTCGGACCTCGACCTCGACCCGGTCGCCCGGATGCAGGCCCTCGGCGGCGAGGCGATCCTCGTCCCCCGGGGCGACGGCCACGACGCGCGCGACGACGCCCGGGTGCAGCCCGACGAGGGGGACCGGAGGGGACGCGTCCATGTCCGGATTCCACACCCCGGCTCCTCGCCGCAGGAGGGCGCATCGGCCCGTCTTGACCGTGACACAGGTCATCCTTCGTTCTGGACTCAGGGCGCCCTGACCCATGCGATTCCGGGGCGGCGGGGACTTGTGTCCGATGATCGAGGCTGGTATCTTGAGCATGCGTGCAGTGATGAGCAATTGCTCACGATGCCCCGATCTGCACCTTCTTCTGGCAGTCCCGCACCCGTCGAGCCATGTTCCGCACGTGGGTGGCGCACATGGGCCCCGAGGACCTCAGCTCCGAAGACTTCGAGAACCTGGCGCGGCTCGCCCACCACTACTACGTGGACGGACGGACCCAGGCCGAGATCGCCCGCGAGTTCGGGCTGTCGCGGCCGAAGGTCCAGCGCCTCCTGGAGCGAGCCCGCTGGTCGGGCGTCGTGGACATCCGGATCGCGACCCCGCCCTGGCTGAACCTCGACCTCGAGTCGCGCCTGCGCGCGGAGTTCCGCCTCGTCGATGCCCTCGTGGCCCCGCGCCGGTCCGATCCGCAGTCGCAACGCGAGGCCGTGGCACGCAGCGCGGCCCAGTTCCTCGAGCGGCGACTCCACGACGGTGCGGTCGTGGCCGTCGGGCATGGCCGCGACACCGGCGAGGTGCCGCGCTTCTTTCGCCCTCGTCGGCGCTTCGACTGCGAGTTCGTGAGCGCGATGGGCGGGTCGCCGCGGGTCGACACCCCGACCAATCCGAACGAGATCTGCCAGGCGCTGGCCGCCGCCAGCGGGGGCCGGTCCCGCAGCCTCTACGCTCCCGCGTACGTCGAGCAGGCGGACGACCGCGAGCGGTTCGTCGGCCAGGACGCGATCGCCAACACCCTTGCCGCCGCCGCGCGGGCCGACCTGGCCCTCGTCGGGATCGGCAGCGTCGACGACGGCTGCACGATGGTCCGCAGCGGCTGCCTGTCCCTCGACGAGATCGCCCGGCTGCGCAGTCAGGGCGCCGTCGGCGACGTCCTCGGCAACTACGTCGACATCGACGGCCACGTGATCGCCTCGCCCCACAGCGATCGCCTCATCGCCCTCTCGATCGAGGACCTGCACCGCGTCGAGACGGTCGTGGCCGTGGTCAGCGAGGCGGAGAAGCCGCCGGCCATCCTCGGCGTGCTCCGCGCCGGCGTCGTGGACGTCCTCGTCGTCGACGACGGCAACGCCCACGCCATCCTCGACCTGGCCAGCCTGGCCGGGAGGAGGAGGTGAGCGCCCCCCTGGCACCCCGGGTCGCCGCCGGCGGCCCCCTGTCGATCCACCAGTCGCGTCCCAGGCAAAGGAGGTGTGTTCGTGCCCGTCGTGCCAACCCGTGAGATCCTCGCCCGCGCCTTCGGGGAGCGGTACGGCGTCGCGGCAATCAACGTGATCAACGACCTCACGATCGAGGCCGTCCTGGCCGCAGCCGAGGAGCTCCGGGCACCCGTCATCCTCCAGACCTCGGTCAAGCACGTGAAGATGACCGGCATCGACGCGATGTACGCCCTGTGGCTCGCCTACACCAGGGACGTCACCGTCCCGGTCGCGCTCCATCTCGACCACTGCCCCGAGCGGGACGTCATCAGCGCCTGCCTCGCGAAGGGCTGGAGCTCGGTCCTCTTCGACGCCAGCAAGCTGACCGTGGAGGAGAACAAGCGGCAGTGCATCGAGGTCGTCGCGGAGGCCCGGCGCCACGGCGCCGACGTCGAAGGCGAGATCGAGGGATTCAAGCGGACAGAGGAGATGACCGGCGACGAGGCCCGGCAGGTCCAGAGCCTCGAGACCGTCGTCGACTTCGTGCACGCCACCGGGGTCGACGTCTTCGCGCCCGCGATCGGCAACGCTCACGGGACCTACAAGACGGCCCCCACGCTCGACGCCCAACGCGTCACCGACATCGTTGAGGCCACCGGCAAGCCGGTCGCCCTCCACGGCGGCACCGGCATGAGCCCGGAGCAGTTCAGCGACCTCATCGGCCGCGGCTGCGCCAAGGTCAACATCAGCACGGCCCTCAAGATCGCCTACATGAAGTCCGGCTACGACTTCATGGCCGAGCACCCGGGCGACTACGACCCCCCAAGATCTTCGCCGCCCAGCGCGTCGCCGTGATGGAGATGGCGAAGCAGCACATGCGGCTCTTCGGCAGCGAAGGCAAGGCCTGGACGTGAGCGCGCTCGTCTTCGACTGCGACGGGGTGCTCGCGGACACCGAGCGCTACGGCCACCTGCCGGCGTTCAACCAGGCGTTCCGCGAGTTCAAGCTCCCGGTCGAGTGGTCCGTGGAGGAGTACGGGCGGCGCCTCAAGATCGGCGGGGGCAAGGAGCGCATGGCCAGCCTCCTCTCGCCGGAGTTCGTCGCGGCCGCGGGCCTGCCGAGCGATCCCGACGCGCAGGCCGCCGAGATCGCCAAGTGGCACAAGCGGAAGACGGCCATCTACACCGAGATGGTCGCCGCCGGCAAGCTCCCGCCGCGACCCGGGATCCGGCGGGTGATCACGGCAGCCCAGGACGCGGGCTGGAAGCTCGGCGTCGCGTCCACCTCGGCCGAGGCCTCGGTCCACGCCATCCTGGAGTACGCGGTCGGCGCCGAGCGCGCCGCCCGCTTCGACGTCTTCCTCGCCGGCGACTGCGTCCCGAAGAAGAAGCCGGCTCCCGACATCTACCTCCTCGCCCTCGAGAAGCTCGGCGTCGATCCTGCCGAGGTGCTCGTGGTGGAGGATTCGCGCAACGGCCTGGAGGCGGCACACGCCTCGGGCCTGCGCTGCCTCGTCACGGTGAATGGCTACACCGAGGCCGAGGACTTCAGCGAGGCGGTCCTCGTCGTCTCGTCGCTCGGAGACCCCGACGGAGAGACGTCGACCATCATCGCCAACCGCTCGGCCGCAACGCCGGGCGCGTGGGTGACGCTCGCCGATCTCGAGGCCTGCCTCGCCCCATAGGCGCATCGATATCCACGCCCCAGCACGAAGGGAGGTCCGCATGACACAGGCGTCGTTCGACGGCGTCGACCTCGTCCTCAGGACGATGGCCACGACGATCGTCGACAACGCGGATTACTTTGCCCAGCTCGACTCGATCGTCGGGGACGGCGACTTCGGCTACTCGCTGCGCAACGGGTTCGAGGTTGTCGCCAGCGACTACGACTCGTTCGACCGGACGAACCCGGGCACGCTCCTGAAGAAGATCGGGATCGTCATCTCGGGCAAGGTAGGGGGCGTGTCCGGTCCCATCTGGGGCACGGCGTTCCTGCGGGCCGGCGCCGCCGCCGGCGACAAGACCGAGCTGACGCCCGAGGACGTGGTGGCGATGCTGCGCGCCGCGATCACCGGGATCATGGCCCGCGGGGGGGCCTCGCTCGGCGAGAAGACCCTCCTCGACGCCCTCGTCCCGGCGACGGACAGCCTGGAGGCCGCGATCGGCGACCCGGCGTTCCAGGGCGACCACGGCGTGGCTGCCATCCAGCGCGCCGCCGATGTGGCGGTGAAGGCGGCCGAGGAGACCAAGTCCATGCTCGCGATGCGCGGCCGGGCCGCGTACACGGGCGAACGGAGCATCGGCTCCGTCGACGCCGGCGCAACCGCGATCGGCGTGATCCTCCAGGCTATCGCGTCGGCTTGGCGCGAGCAGTACGGCAAGGGAGAACAGGCGTGAGGAAGTTCCTGAACGACCCGAGGACGTTCGTCACCGAGTTCCTCGAGGGCGTCGCGCTCGCGAGCGACGGCACGCTCAAGTTCGAGCCGAAGTACAACCTGATCTACCGGGCCGACATGCCCAAGAAGGATCGGGTCTCGATCATCCAGGGGTCCGGGTCCGGCCACGAGCCGGCCCACACGATGATCGTCGGGCCCGGCATGCTCGACGCCGCCTGCCCCGGCGACGTCTTCGCCGGCCCCCCGGTCGAGTTCGTGACCGAGACGTCCAAGCTCATGGACACGCCGGCGGGCGTGCTCTACCTCGTCAACAACTACACCGGCGACCGCGCGGCGTGGGAGATGGCGAAGGAGCTCTGCGAGGCCGAGGGCCAGAAGATCGGCTACCTGCTCGTCAACGACGACGTGGCCGTCAAGGACTCGACCTGGACCATCGGCCGGCGCGGCGTCGCCGGGAACTTCTTCGTCATCAAGGCGGTTGCGGCCAAGGCCGACAAGGGCGGCTCTCTCGAGCAGTGCGTCGCGGTCGGCGAGAAGGTGATCGCGAACGTGCGGACGATGGGCGTTGCCCTCTCCTCCTGCACGCCGCCGGTCCGCGGCACCCCGCTCTTCGAGATCGCCGACGGCGAGATGGAGGTCGGGATCGGCATCCACGGCGAGCCGGGCCGCCAGCGCGTGCCGATGGGCACGGCCACCGAGATCGTCGACCTGCTGCTCGACGCGATCGTGCCCGACCTTCCCTTCAAGGATGGCGACGAGGTCGCCGTCATGGTGAACGGCCTGGGCGGCACGCCGATCAGCGAGCTCTACCTCCTCTACGGCATCGCCCACAAGAAGCTGGCCGCGAAGGGCATCAAGGTCTTCCGCAGCTATGTCGGCGAGTACTGCACGTCGCTCGAGATGGCCGGCGCGCACATCTCGCTGCTCAAGGTGGACGACGAGCTCAAGAAGCTGCTCCTCGCCCCGGCAGAGGTCGCCTACCGCGTCTTCTGAGCCATCGCCTCTTCCCACGACGCGGCGGGCGCCTCATCCCCGGGGGGCGCCCGCCGCGTCACCTCCGCCCCGCGCGGCGTGGCTGTCACGGGCGCGGCGGCGGGCGTGGACGCCGGGCGCCCCCGGCGGCTAGCATCCCCGCATGGCAGGCCAGCCCGGGCGTCCCCGCGAGCGCCGCGACCGCTTCACCACGATCTCCGACGTCGAGATCCGGCGCGTGTATGGGCCGGGCGACTGGGAGAGGCCTGCAGGCGCGTCTCGCGGCCGGCACCTCGCGCCGCCACCGGCGTCGCGTCCGCCGGCCGGGCCGAGCCGGCGGGGCCCGGGGGCCCCACGGCCGTAGACCACCATGGTCAGCCCCTGGGCCAGGGTGCGTGGGACGACTTCGACCCCGCGCGCGACATCGGCGATCCGGGCGCCCCGCCCTTCACCCGCGGCATCCATCCGACCGGCTACCGCGGCCGCCTGTGGACCATGCGCATGTTCGCCGGCTTCGGCTCGGCCGAGGACACGAACGCGCAATTCCGGGCCCTGCTCGACGCGGGCCAGACGGGGCTGTCCGTCGCCTACGACATGCCCACCCTCTACGGCTACGACACCGACGATCCGGAGGCGGAGGGCGAGTTCGGCACCTGCGGCGTCGCGGTCAGCTCCCTGGCCGACATGGAGGCGCTGCTCGACGGCCTGCCCCTCGATCGGGTGAGCACCTCGATGACGATCAACGCGCCCGCGGCCCCGATCTGGGCGATGTACATCGTGGCGGCCGAGAAGCAGGGAGTTCCCCGGGCGGCCCTCGAGGGCACGATCCAGAACGACATCCTCAAGGAGTACATCGCCCAGAAGGAGTTCCTCTTCCCGCCGGCGCCGTCCATGCGTCTCGTGACCGATACGATCGAGTTCGGGACGCGCGAGCTGCCGCGCTGGAACACGGTCTCGATCAGCGGCTACCACATCCGGGAGGCGGGGGCGACGGCGGTCCAGGAGCTGGCCTTCACGATCGCCGACGGGATGGCCTATGTCGAGGCCGCCCTCGCCCGCGGCCTCGCGATCGACGAGTTCGCCCCGCGGCTCTCGTTCTTCTTCAACAGCCATTCCGACTTCTTCGAGGAGATCGCGAAGTTCCGGGCCTCGCGGCGGATCTGGTGGAAGCTGATGACGACGCGCTACCGGGCCACCACGGAACGGTCGACCTGGCTGCGCTTCCATGCCCAGACGGCGGGCGTCTCGCTGACCCCCCAGCAGCCGCTCAACAACCTGACCCGGGTCGCGACCCAGGCCCTCGCCGCCATCCTGGGGGGCACCCAATCCCTGCACACCGACGCCTACGACGAGGCCCTGGCCGTCCCGACCGAGGCGGCCGCCCTGCTCGCGCTGCGCCAGCAGCAGGTCATCGCCGAGGAGACGGGCGCGGCCAGCACCGTCGACCCGCTCGGCGGCTCCTGGTTCGTCGAAGCCCTCACGAACGAGACCGAGCGGGCGGCCTGGCATTACCTTGACGAGATCGACGCCCGCGGCGGGATGGTGGCCGCGGTCGAGGCCGGCTACCCCCAGCACGAGATCGCCGACGCCGCCTATCGCTACCAGCGCGAGTACGAGCAGGGTGAGCGAGTCGTGGTCGGCGCCAACCGCTACGTCGACAGCTCCGAGACGCTCACGGTGCCGGTCCTCGAGGTCCCCGAGGGCTCCCTCGCCCTGCAGCTGGCCCGCCTCGAGCGGACCCGCCGCGAGCGCGACGCGGAGGCGGTCGGTGCGGCCCTGGCGGCCCTGCGCGACGCCGCCGCACGACCAGCGTCGAGCGCGGCCAACCTGATGCCCCACTTCATCCGCTGCGCGCAGGCGTATGCCACCCTCGGCGAGCAGTGCGCGGTCCTGCGCGAGGTCTTCGGCGAGTACCGCGAGCCGGCGACCATCTGAGTCATCCCGTTCCAGCGGCCGCCAGCCGGAGGTGCCTGCACCATGGCCACCCTCACCGAGGAGCAGCGCATGCTGCGCGACACGGTGCGCGCCCTCGCCGACGAGCGGATCGCGCCGCGCGCCGCCGAGATCGACCGGACGGCGGAGTTCCCGTGGGACGTCAAGGAGCTGCTGGCCGCTCACGACATCTTCGCGGTCCATTTCCCGGAGCAGTTCGGCGGGCTCGGAGGCGACCTCCTCACGGCCTGCCTGGCGATCGAGCAGGTCAGCCGGGCGTGCGCGACCTCCGGTCTGATCCTGGCGGTCCAGGGCCTGGGCGCCGTGCCGATCCTCCTTGCCGGGTCGGAGGCGCAGAAGATCCGCTGGCTTCCTGATCTGGCCGCGGGGCGGACCCTGGTCGCCTTTGCCATCACCGAGTCAGAGGCCGGCTCCGACGCCGCGGCCATCCGGACCCGCGCCGTCCGCGACGGCGACGACTACGTGATCAGCGGCAGCAAGCGCTTCATCAGCCAGGGATCCGTCGCCGACATCGTCATGGTCATCGCCGTCACCGACCCCGAGGCCGATCGCCATCGCCGCCTGTCGTGCTTCGTCGTGGAAACCGATCGTCCGGGCTTCCGGGTGGCCCGGCTCGAGCACAAGATGGGGATCCGGGGATCACCCACCGCCGAGCTCGTGTTCGACGACGTGCGCGTCCCGGCCGGGAACCTGGTCGGTGCCGAGGGCGAGGGCTTCGCGATCGCGATGAAGACGTTCGATCGCTCCCGCCCGGGCATCGCCGCCCAGGCCGTGGGGATCGCCCAGGGTGCGCTGGAGGTCGCGACCGCCTACGCCCGCCAGCGGCGCCAGTTCGGTCGCCCCGTGGCCGACTTCCAGATGGTCTCGGCCATGCTCGCCGACATGGACGCGGCCACCGAGTCCGCCCGCCAGCTCCTGTACGCGGCCTGCGTCGAGATCGAGGGCGGGGCCCGGGACGCCGCCCGCTGGGCCTCCCTGGCCAAGCTGGTCGCCGGCGACGCCGCCATGCGGGTGACCACGGACGCGGTCCAGGTCCTCGGCGGCTACGGCTACGTGGACGAGTACCCGGTCGAGCGGATGATGCGCGACGCCAAGATCACCCAGATCTACGAGGGCACGCAGCAGATCCAGCGGCTGGTGGTGGCGCGGGCCCTCGTGGGCTGACGGCGGGAACCTCCAGGTCGGGCGCCGGTGCAGGTCCTGCGGCCGCCGGCGCGGCGGTCGGGCGGGCGCGGCGCCCGGGCATGGGCGGCCGCCGGTTCAGCGGTCGGGTGTGGGCGCGGCGCCGGGCGTTGGCGGCCGCCGGCGCGGCTGTCGGCAGGGTGCGTGCGGGCGGACGAGGCGGCCGCCGAGGCACCCGGGCGTGGGCGGCCGCCGGCGTGCCCCGGGTGTGGGCGGCCGCCCGCGCGGCAAGGCGGGCGGGCCACGGTGCGTCGCCCCCCATTTGCGCGTGGCCAGCCACGGCCTCACCAGCCCCGCTGCTGAGAATCGGGAAGCCACGCACGAGACGTCCCGCGAAGTGGCACTTCGCCGCGATCCCTGAGCGTGGGCGGGCGAAATCCAGCAGCCCGGCTGCTGCAACCCGCGCCCGTGCGGCGATATCGCGCCAGCCGATGAGAGCTCGGGGTCCCACGCTTTGAAACGCGGCGAACCTGAGGTCTGGCGGCGTTTCCATGCTTGGAGGGGGTCGTCACGATCGGCGGACGCGATATCCGACGGCGCCGGGCTGCGGTGCGACCACGGCGCCGGGCCACGGTGCGTGCAGGGCGATGTCCAGTGGCGCCCCAGTACGGGCCGCGGTGCGACCACGGCGCGGGCGGCGCGCCCGGGTACGGGCCGCGACTCCCCGGCGGTGGGAAGTCAGAGGTGGGAAGTCAGCGGGTGATCGACGGGTCGGCGACCCGGCCCAGGAACAGGACGGCACCCGTGGGCACGTCACGGACGGCGAAGAGGAACGGCCGGTCGACGCGCACCGTGAGCGGCTCGGCGGGCGCGGCGGTCTCGCGCATCACGACGGCCGTCGCCGCGGCCGCCTCCGTCCCCTTCTCGTCCACGTCGATGTTCGCCTGGTGGACCACGTTCGAGATCTGGAGCCTCTCGGCCGCGGTGATCCCGCTGAAGTCGGCCCGGTCGTCGAAGGCCGAGGGCATCCCGAGCGCCGCCAGGACGTCGGCCAGCTCGGCCTTCGTCTCGATCGAGAACTTCGGCAGGGTGACTGAGACCTGGGCATCGGCAAGGGCGCCGGTGATCGCGGTCAGTCGATCGGCGCCGAGGGCCGCCTCGAACGTGGCGAGGTCGTCGGGGACGATGACCGTCATGGCCAGCGAGCCCCCGATGTACGGGATCTCGACGGCCTGCCAGCCGGTCCCGGTCGCGTACCGCATCGCCGCCGTCGTCGCCATCGTCGGCACCTGGACGGTCGAGCCGTCGGCACGGGTGAACGAGGCGGTTGACGTGGCGCCGTCGGGAAACGCCGTGAGCCATGGCGCCTTGAGGTAGATGGCGTTCACGAGGGTGAGACGCGTGTCAGGGGTGAGGATCCCGGGGGCAAGAAGCTCGGGAATGCGGTGCTCCGTTTGGGCATCGACCCAGCCGTTGACCTGCTTCCGCGCCGCCTCGGTTGCACCGACGTAGTCCACGAGGCGCAGACCCGCGCCGTACCGCGATGCGAGGGCCTCCAGGTAGGCGGGCTCGAGCGCGAGGCCCCGCTGCGCGAACGGGGCGTTGGCGATCCGGAGCGCCACCGGGAGATCCTGCCCGCTGTCGTCCTTGAAGGATCCGCTCCGCGTCGCGAGTGCCTGGTCGAGGGCGTTCAACCAGCCGGCGTGATCGTCGGCCGCCATCGCCAGCATCACCTCGTCCATCTCAGCCGCGGTCGTGCCCCGGGCGCCCGCGCGGGCCATGGCCAGGGCGAGGGCGATGCTCGTCGGCGACAGGACGACGTTCGTCTTGCCGGCGGCCACTGCCCGGTAGAGGTCGAGCCCGAAGGCACTGATGGCGGCGCCCGCAGCGGCCGCGTCGGCCGGCGAGGCCGGGGCCCGGGCGACATCGGCCCGAGCGAGCGCGATGTCGCCGCCCGTGGAGCCCCCGGAGCCCGCGGACCCGCACCCGGAGACAACCACGGCGAGGGACAGCAGGGCGGCGAGTCGCGTCTTCATGTCGCATGGACGCTCGCGACGGCGCCGCGGTTGCACGCGGCGAGCGCGCCCGAGCAGTGTGCGAGGGGGGCGGGGCAGGTCCGGCAGCGGCAGGTCCCGGGCGGCGGGCAGGTCGGCGGCCCGAGACAGGGTGCCCGGGCATCGGGCACACGGGCGGGTCGGGCACGGCGAGCCGGACGGCGGGGCCGCCAGCGCACCGCCCCCCGGCGTATCCTCGGTCGAAGTGGAAGGCTGGCAGACGATCATCGAGCCGTTTCGGATCCACTCCGTGGAGCCGATCCGGATCACGACCCGCGACGAGCGATCGCGGGCGATCGCGGCGGCCGGGTACAACCTCTTCAACCTCCACGCCGACGACGTGCTCGTCGACCTCCTGACCGATTCGGGCACCGGGGCGATGAGCCGCGACCAGTGGGCGGCGGTCCAGCACGGCGACGAGTCGTACGCGGGCAGCCCCTCGTGGTACACGTTCCTGGAGGCCGTCCAGCACCTCTTCCCCTTCCGCCACGTCATCCCGACGCACCAGGGCCGGGCGGCCGAGAAGATCCTCTTCTCGGTGATCGGCGGGCCCGGCAAGACGATCCCCAACAACACCCACTTCGACACCACCCGGGCGAACGTCGAGTTCACGGGCGCCGCGGCCGTGGACCTGGTCATCGAGGAGGGCCGCCACCCCGAGGTGGAGCACCCCTTCAAGGGCAACATGGACCTCGCGCCGGCTCGAGGCGCTCCTCGCCGAGCTGGGTCCGACGAAGGTCCCGGCGGTCTTCGTGACGATCACCAACAACTCGGGTGGCGGCCAGCCCGTGAGCCTCGAGAACCTGCGCGGGGTCCGCGCGATCTGCGACCGCCACGGAGTGCCGCTCTTCCTCGACGCCTGCCGCTTCGCCGAGAACGCCTGGTTCATCAAGACCCGCGAGCCGGGGCAGTCCGAACGGACCGTGACCGAGATCGTGCGCGAGATCGCCTCCCTCGCCGACGGCATGACCATGAGCGCGAAGAAGGACGGGCTGGCCAATATCGGCGGCTGGCTGGCGATGGATGACGACCGGCTGGCCGAGCAGTGCCGCAACCTGTTGATCCTGACCGAGGGCTTCCCCACCTACGGCGGCCTGGCCGGGCGCGACCTCGAGGCGATCGCCCAGGGACTCCGCGAGGTGGTCGGCGAGGACTACCTGCGCTACCGCATCCGGAGCACCGCCTATCTCGGGGAGGCGCTCGCTGGGGCCGGCGTCCCGGTCGTCCGGCCGATCGGGGGCCACGCGGTCTACATCGACGCCCGGGCGTTGCTGGCGCACGTCCCGCCGCTCCACTACCCGGGCCAGGCGCTCGCCGTGGCTCTCTACGTGGAAGGTGGCATCCGCGGCTGCGAGATCGGCACCGTGATGTTCGGGCGCCACCCCGACGGGACCGAGACGCCGGCGGCGATGGACCTGGTGCGCCTGGCGATCCCCCGCCGGACCTACACCCAGAGCCACGTCGACTACGTGATCGAGGTGGTCCGCTCTGTGGCCGAGCGGGCGCGCGACCTGCCCGGCTACCGCATCGTCGACGAGCCGGCGGCCCTCCGCCACTTCACGGCGCGCTTCGAGCCGATCGCCTAGGCAACGACCGCGGCGCTGGCGCCGGCGCGGTTCGTCCGTTCGTGCCTGGGTGGCGAGGCTTCGCTGTCACCGACGAGTTCGGCCATGGCCTGGCGCCCGGATCGCCGCTCCCCTGGCGGCGCGATTGACGGATGCAGGCCGGCGGCGCGGGTCGACGGCGCGCGGTACGCTCGGCGCGTGACCACCTGGCGGCTGCTCCCCGACGACGGCCAGCGCGAGCCGCGGCTCAACCTCGCCCGCGAGGAGGCGGTCGCGCGCCGGGCCGCCGTCGACCCCGCGGCACCCACCCCCGTCCTGCGCCTGTGGCGCAACGCGCCGGCGGTGGTGATCGGACGCTTCCAGCTCGGCGCGGCCGAGGTCGACCTCGCGGCGGCCGACCTCGCTTGGCGCCCCGGTCCTGCGCCGCTTCACCGGCGGCGGGACCGTATGGCACGACCCGGGCAATCTCAACGTGTCGGTTGTCCTCCGCCCGGAGGACGCCCTCCTCAAAGCCGATCCCGAGCTGGGTCGCCTGCCGGGCCTGCTACCGCCTCGTGCTGGACCCGCTGGCGGCCGCGGCTCGTGCCCTCGGCGTCGCCTCGGCCCGCGCCGGCGAGCGCGACCTCGTCGTCGATCGTGCCGGGGGCACGACCGCCAAGCTGGGCGGCGTCGCGGCCTGGATCGGCGGACGGGCCCTCCTCGTCCACGCCACGCTGCTCGTGGATGCCGACCTGGCGGCCCTGGCGCGCGCCTGCGCCGGCCCCGGTGCCCCGGGCGACCCGCGCTGGGAACGGACGAAGAGCCGCCGCGCCGTGGTGACGTCCCTCGCCCGTGAGCTGTCGGCGCTGGGGCGCCCGGCCCCATCTCCGGCCGCCGTCGACCGGGCCGTGATCGCGGCCTTCGGAGCCGGGACGGCGGCCCCGGCGACGTGGACGGGCGAGGAGGTGGCTGCCGCCGAACGCCTGCTGGCGGACCGCTATGCGCGTCCGGCCTGGCACGCCGACGAGGGCCCTGGGCATTCGACGACGGGCGCGGGCGACGCCGCCCTCCGGTAGCCGGCCGCACCCGGCCACGCCTGACTGCCCGGCCGCCGCGGAGCCGACGCCATCTGCCAGGCCTGGCGGAACGCGGATCCCCGCCATGATCGCCGGACACGGAATCCGCAGAGCGGGACACCCTCGTGCGGCCCGCTGCCACACCGACGCTCGCCCGCGGGCGAGGTCCCGTGGCTCATGCATTAATACGGTGCTCACGCCAGGGTCACGACGTGCCCTGACGCGGGCAGCCGGGGGTGGGACCGGCGGATCCGGCCTCCGCCATGCCCGGCTCCGTCCCGCGCACCCGACTCGTTCGCTCATCCGCGAAGGTCCCCTCGTAGTTCGTGGTCGTTGGTGGCGGGCCGACCGGAGTCGAGGTTGCCGGTGCCCTCGCCGAGATGATCCGCACGACCATCGCGGCCGAATACCCGGCCCTCGGACGGCGGCCGCCCGCGTGTCGCTCGTGGACCACGGCCATGCTCTCCTCGTCGCCTTCTCGACCAAGGCCCACGGCTACGCGGCCAAGGTGCTGCAGGGTGACGGCGTCGTCCTCCGCCTCGACACCGGGGTCAGCGAGGTCGGAGCGGACCACGTCCTGCTCTCCGACGGGACGGCGATCCGGACCCGCATGCGTCATCTGGGGCGGCGGCCTCCAGGCGGCCGCCCTCGCCGCCGACGCCGGCCTGCCGCTCGGCCGCGGCGGTCGGATCGATGTGCGCCCAGACCTCACCGTCGAAGGCGTCCCCGGCGTCTACGTGGTCGGCGACGTCGCCAACGTCCCGAGCCCCGATGGGAAGGCCTTTCCCCAGCTCGGGTCGGTTGCCGAGCAGAGCGGGCGCCCTGGCCGCCAGGAACATCCTGGCCGAGGTGGAGGGCAGGGCGACAGAGCCCTTCAAGTACCGCGACAAGGGCATCATGGCGATGATCGGGCGCGGCGCGGCCGTCGCCGAGGTCCCGATCGGTCACCACGAGCTCCATGGGGCCATCGCCTTCGCGGCCTGGCTGGGTGTCCATGCCGCCCTGCATGTCGGGCGTGCGTAACCGGATCGACGCCTTCGTGGACTGGGGCTGGGACTACTTCGGGAAGGGCGGCAGCCCCCACCCGCTCGACCGGAGCGAGACCGCCCGGATCGACTGGGGCGCCTGAGGGCGCAGGACAGCGGCGCAAGCAGGCGGACGAGCGAGAGGCCGCGGGGGACACCGCGGCTGGAGGAGGGAACACCATGCTCCTGGACGGCAAGGTCGCTATCGTGACCGGGGGCGACAGCGGGATCGGCCACGCGATCGCCATGGAGCTCGCGGCCGAGGGCGCGGCGGTGACGATCAACTACCACCGGAACGCGGCCGCCGCGACCGCGACGCTGGCCGCGATCGAGGCCGCCGGCGGGCGAGGCCGGATCCAGCAGGCCGACGTCTCGAGCGTGGCCGACCTCGGCTCCCTGGTCGCAGAGACCGTGGCCGCGTTCGGCCGCCTCGACGTGATGGTCAACAACGCCGGGATGGAGACGCGAACGTCCGTCCTCGAGACGACGGAGCACGAGTTCGACGTCGTGATCGGGATCGACCTCAAGAGCGCCTTCTTCGGGGTCCAGCTGGCGGCCAGGCAGATGATCACCCAGGGTGGCGGCGGCCGGATCATCAACATCTCCTCGATCCACGAAGACTGGCCGATGCCCGGGAACGCCCCGTACTGCGCGGCCAAGGGCGGCGTCCGGATGCTCACCAGGACCGCCGGCGTGGAGCTGGCCCCGCACGGCATCACCGTGGTCGGGCGTTGCGCCCGGCGCCGTCCATACCCCGATCGACGAGGCGACCCTGGCGGACCCGGTCCAGCGGGCGAAGCTCGAATCGGCGATCCCGCTGGGACGGGTCGCCGAGCCCGCGGAGATCGCCCACGTGGTCGCCTTCCTGGCCTCGGACAAGGCGTCCTACGGGACCGCCACGACCATCGTCGTGGACGGCGGGATGATGCAGGCCAGCGTCGGGCTGTGAGCGCGCACTCGGGGCCGTGGCCGCGTCGGCATCGGGGCCGCCGTCGTCTCCAACCGCCGCTCCGCGCCCGGGCCCCCGGCGTGGGCGTCCGGGCGCCGATCTCGTGGGCGGCGTCGCCTGGCCCGGCTCGAGCCACCCACTCGGGGCGACCCTCGCGGACGGCGGGGCGAACTTCAGCGTCTACGGCCGGCGGGCGACCGCCGTGGACCTGCTCCTCTTCGACGGCGTCGACGACCCGACGCCGGCCCGTGTCGTCGCCATGGCCGACCGGACCGGCGGCTACTGGCATGCCGGGGTGGCGGGCATCGGGCCCGGCCAGGTCTACGCCTATCGCGCCCGCGGCCCATGGGCGCCGGCCGAGGGCCTGCGCTTCGACGAGACGCGAATCCTCCTCGACCCGTACGGGCGCGGGGTCGCGATGCCGGCGGCCTACGATCGCGAGGCCGGCGGGCGGCCGAATCCGGCGGCGGCGATGCGGAGCGTGGTCGTCGATCCGGGCGCCTACGACTGGGACGGCGACCGCCCGCTGGGGCGGCCACTCCGCGACACGATCATCTACGAGGCCCACGTGCGCGGCTTCACGGCCGATCCGCGCTCGGGCGTCGCGGCCGGCCGGCGGGGCACGTACGCCGGGTTCATCGAGAAGATCCCCTACCTCGCGGACCTCGGCGTCACCGCCGTCGAGCTGCTGCCCGTCTTCCAGTTCGACCCGTTCGCGGCGCCGCCCGGCCGGCGCAACTACTGGGGCTACCAGCCGGTCTCGTTCTTCGCGCCCGCACGTCCAGTACAGCAGCCGCCACGATGCCGCTGTCGGCGGTCGACGAGTTCCGGGACCTGGTGAAGGCGCTTCATCGCGCGGGCCTGGAGATCATCCTCGACGTCGTCTTCAACCACACCGCCGAGGGAGGCCCGGACGATCCGACGTTCTGCTTCCGCGGCCTCGCCAACGACGAGTACTACCTCCTCGGCGCCGACCGTGCCCGCTATGCCGACTACACGGGCACCGGCAACACGCTCAACGCCTCCCATTCGATCGTTCGCCGGCTGATCCTGGACAGCCTCCGCTACTGGGTGACCGAGATGCACGTCGACGGGTTCCGCTTCGACCTGGCCGCCGTCCTCTCGCGCGACACCGAGGGCCGGCCGATGACCGACCCGCCGACGCCGGCCGACATCGACACGGATCCCGTCCTCGCCGGGACCAAGCTCATCGCCGAGGCCTGGGATGCCGGCGGGCTGTACGAGGTCGGCAGCTTCCCCGGCGACCGCTGGATCGAGTGGAACGGGCGGTTCCGCGACGACGTCCGGTCGTTCGTGAAGAGCGACCCCGGGAAGGCAGGGGCCGTGGCCGAGCGGTTCCTCGCCAGCCCCGACATCTACGGCCCCGACGCTCGCGAGCCCGGGCAGAGCGTCAACTTCGTCACCTGCCACGACGGGTTCACCCTCAACGACCTGGTCACCTACGACGCCAAGCACAACGACGCGAACGGCGAGGGCGGGCGCGACGGCTCCGACCAGAACCTGAGCTGGAACTGCGGCGTCGAGGGTCCGACCGACGACCCCGCCGTCGAGCAGCTGCGGCGCCGCCAGGTCAAGAACCTCCTGGCGATCAACCTGCTGGCCGCCGGCGTGCCGATGCTGCTCATGGGCGACGAGGTCCGGCGCACCCAGCTGGGCAACAACAACGCCTACTGCCAGGACGGCCCGCTGAGCTGGTTCGACTGGAGCGGGCCCGAGCGGCACGCCGACATCCTGCGGTTCACCCGGATGCTGACCGCCGGCCGGCGGCGGATCCAGGTGCTGCTGGGCCTGGCCCACGACGGGTCGCTCGTCGAGCTGCTGGCGGCGGCCCGGGTGGAGCTGAGCGGCGTTCGCCTCGGCCAGCCCGACACCAGCGCCGGCTCGCGCTCCATCGCCCTGACCGTCTCGGGCCGCCACGCGAGCGTCCACGTGATCCTCAACGCGTACTGGGAGCCGCTCGACTTCGAGGTCCCGCCGCAGGCGGGCGATCTCGAGCCGTGGCGGCGCTACCTCGACACGTCCCTCGAAGTCGCCGGACGACATCGTGGACGCGGCCGGCGCCCCGCCGGCCGGCACGGTCTACCGTGCCGGGCCGCGCTCGGTGGTCGTGCTGGCCAGCCGGCCGCGAACGCCGCGCTCGACGACGGAGGAGCCACGCTGATGGACGCCGAGCGCGAGCGGATGCGGGACGCGGGCCGGCCCGAGGAGGGCCTCGAGAGCGCCAGCCCCTGGTACCGCTGGGGGCCGTACCTGAGCGAGCGCGCCTGGGGCACCGTCCGCGAGGACTACAGCGCCGACGGCGACGCCTGGGCCTACTTTCCCCACGATCACGCCCGTTCGCGCGCCTATCGGCGCGGCGAGGACGGGCTGGCCGGGATCTCCGACGTCTTCAGCCGGCTGTGCCTCGGCCTCGCGCTCTGGAACGGCCGGGACCCGATCCTCAAGGAGCGGATCTTCGGGCTCGCCAACGGCGAGGGCAACCACGGCGAGGATGCCAAGGAATACTGGTGGTACCTCGACGCGGTGCCGAGCGGCGCCTGGCTCCGCTGGCGCTACCACTACCCGCAGGCCGCCTTCCCCTACGACGACCTCGTGGCCGAGAACGGCCGGCGGTCGAAGCTGGAGCCGGAGTACGAGCTCCTCGACACCGGCGTCTTCGACGACGGCTACTGGGTCGTCGAGGTCCACTACGCCAAGGCCGAGCCCGACGACATCCTGGTGCGGGTGGTCATCCGCAACCGGGGGCCGGAGACGGCCACGCTCCACGTCCTGCCCACCCTGTGGTTCCGGAACACCTGGTCGTGGGATCCCGGCTCCGGGCGACCGTCCCTGGCCGCGGCGGCGGACGGGACGGCGATCCTGGCGACCCACCCCGATCTCGGCTCGTACGCCCTCGTCGCGGGCGCCGCCCCGGACGGCTCGCGGCCGGAGCTCCTCTTCTGCGACAACGACACGAACACGGCCCGCGTCTTCGGGGCCGCCGACGAGCCCGGCGTACCCGAAGGACGGCATCAACGACCACGTCGTGGCCGGCGCGCCGACGGTCGAACCCGGCTCGCACCGGGACGAAGGCCGCCGCCTGGTATCGCCTCAGCGTGCCGGCCGGGGCGACCGCCGAGGTGCGCCTGCGGCTCCGCGCGAGCGAGCCGGCGAGCGAGACCGCGGCTGCGCTGGGGCCGGCCGAGCCGGACCCGCTCGGCGACGCCTTCGCCGAGATCATGCGCGAACGCGAGGCGGAGGCCGACGCCTTCTACGCCGGCCTGCGGCGGCCCGACGCGACCGACGAGGAGGCGCGGATCATGCGCCAGGCCTTCGCCGGGATGCTGTGGAGCAAGCAGGCCTACTTCTACAACGTGTCGCGCTGGCTCGACGGCGACCCGACGGAACCGCCGCCGCCGGCCGCCCGGCTGACCGGGCGGAACGCCGGCTGGCGTCACCTCGACGCGGCCGACATCCTCTCGATGCCCGACAAGTGGGAGTACCCGTGGTTCGCGGCCTGGGACCTGGCGTTCCACACCGTGGCCCTGGCCCACGTCGACCCGGCGTTCGCCAAGTACCAGCTCCTGGTCCTGTGCCGGGAGTGGTTCCAGAACCCCAACGGCGCCCTGCCGGCGTACGAGTGGAACTTCGACGACGTGAACCCGCCGGTCCACGCCTGGGCGGCGCTCCGCGTCTGGGAGATCGACGGCCGGACCGACACCGGGTTCCTCGAGCGGATCTTCCACAAGCTGCTCATGAACTTCACCTGGTGGCTCAACCGCGAGGACGCCAACGGCAACGACCTCTTCTCGGGCGGCTTCCTGGGGCTCGACAACATCGGCGCCATCGACCGCTCGCACCTGCCGGCCGGCGGCCACCTCGAGCAGTCCGACGCGACCGCGTGGATGTCGTTCTACTGCATCTCGATGCTCCGGATCGCGCTCACGCTCGCCGCCCACGATCCGACCTACGAGGACCTGACGACGACATTCCTCGAGCACTCCGTCCGGATCGCGGTGGCGATGAACCGCGAGCGGCCTGTGGGACGAGGAGGACGGCTTCTTCTACGACAGCCTGCGGCTCACCGACGGCACGACCGTTCCGATGAAGGTCCACTCGATGGTGGGGGTCATCCCGATCCTGCCGGCCGCGATCGTCCCGGAGGCCGTCATCGGCCGCAGCATGGAGCTGGGCAAGCACTTCGCCCGGTTCATGGCCAACCTCGGCATCACCGACGAGCGGCTCCGGACCGGTGGCTTCCTCACGGGCAAGCCGGGGATGCGCGAGATGCTGTTCAGCGTCATCGCCCCGGTCCGGCTCGAACGCGTCCTGCGCGAGGTCCTGGCCGAGGACGCCTTCCTCTCGCCGTTCGGGCTGCGCGCGGTCTCTCGGCGCCATCGGGACGCCCCGTTCCGGCTCGAGATCGGAGGGGCGACCGCGACCGTCGACTACGAGCCGGGCGAGTCGACGTCCGGGATGTTCGGTGGCAACTCGAACTGGCGGGGACCGGTCTGGTTCCCCCTCAACTACCTCGTGATCGAGTCGCTGCGCCACTGGGACGACTGGCTCGGCGCCGACTTCATGGTGGAGTATCCGACCGGGTCCGGCCGGCGGGCCAGGCTGCTCGACGTCGGCCGTGACCTGGCCCGCCGGCTCGTCGCCATCTGGCTGCCCGACGCGGACGGCCGGCGGCCCGTTCCACGGCCCCTACGAGCGCTTCTGGAGCGACCCGGAGTGGCGCGACCTGCTCCTCTTCCACGAGTACTTCCACGGCGACACGGGGGCCGGGATCGGGGCCTCCCACCAGACCGGCTGGACCGGTCTCGTGGCCCACCTGCTGTGCCGCGGCGGGACCCTCGATCGGGTGAGCACGGCCGCGCGGGGCCGCGAGGCGTGACGCGTGCGGGCGGGCGCTGGCTGGCAGCGGAGGACCGGGCGGAGGGGACGCAACGCCGCGACCGGACGCGGCATCATGCGTCTGCCGCATCGGTAGCGTGCCCGGGGAACGCCCGGCCTCGCGCCGCGCGGTGGGCTCGATCGATGCACGGAGGCTGACGTGGACGCAGAGGGCCTCTCCCGCATCCAGTTCGCGCTGACGGCCAGCTTCCACTTCATCTACCCGCCCCTGTCGATGGGGCTGGGGCTGATGCTCGTGGTGATCGGCGTCCTCTACGTCCGCTCGAAGGACCCGAAGTGGCGCCAGCTGTCCTTCTTCTGGATCAAGATCTACGGCCTGATCTTCGCCCTCGGCGTCGCCACCGGCGTGGTCCAGGAGTTCGAGTTCGGGATGAACTGGGCGGCCTACTCCCGGTTCGTCGGCAACGTCTTCGGCAGCCTGCTCGCGGCCGAGGGCGTCTTCGCCTTCTTCCTGGAGGGCGGGTTCCTCGGGCTGATGCTGTTCGGGGGCAACCGCCTGGGACCGCGCCTGTGGCTGTTCGCGACCTTCATGGTGGTGTTCGGGGCCCACTTCAGCGCCCTCTGGATCATCATGGCCAACTCCTGGATGCAGACACCGGCGGGCTACACGATCGCCACCGACCCGGCCCCCGCGCGGGCGGTCATGACCGACTTCTGGCAGGTCGTCTTCACCCCCTCGTTCCTGCCCCGGATCCTCCACGTCTGCATCGCCTCCTGGACGGCTGGCTCGGCGCTGCTCCTGAGCGTGGGCGCCTGGTACGTGCTCAAGAAGCGGCACGTCGAGCTGGCGCATGGCCAACATCAGGCTGGCGCTCCCGTTCTTCATCGTGTTCGCCATCGCGCAACGTGCGTCTCTTCGGGGCCAACCAGGCGATCGAGGTGACGCACGCGCAGCCGCTCAAGCTGGCGTCGATGGAGGGCCTCTGGCAGAGCACGTCGTGCGCGCCGCTGTACCTGGTCGGCTGGGTCGACGAGGCCGCCCGGACGACGACGGGAATCTCCATTCCCTGCCTCCTGAGCTTCCTCGCCGACTTCAATGTGCAACGCCGTCGTCACCGGGCATCGACTCCTTCGCGCCGGCCCCGCCTCCCGCCGGTCAACCTGCTGTTCCAGGTCTACCACCTGATGTTCGGGCTGGGCATGCTCTTCGTCCCGATCGGGTTGCTGGCGGGCGTGCTCTACGTCGTGGAGGCGGCCACTGTTCATGTCCCGCTGGCTGCTGTCAGTGCTGGTGGTGACCGTCGTTCTTCACCGAGGCCGCCATCACCGCGGGCTGGTGGACGGCGGAGGTCGGGCGCCAGCCGTGGATCGTCTACAACGTCATGCCGACGGCAGACGGCGCTGTCGCCGACGCTCAGCGGCGTTCGATGTGCTGCTCTCGCTCGGCATGTTCATCCTCCTGTACGCGCTGCTGCTCGCGCTCTTCATCTTCCTGCTGAACCGGAAGATCCAGGCCGGCCCGGAGCCGCTGGAGGACGCTCGAGACCGTGGCCGTCTCGGAGCTGCCGGACACCTTCCGCGACATCTTCAGCCGCCGCGGCCGGGCGGCCGACGTGGGGACCGAGACAATGAGCCTCAACGACGTCTGGTTCGTGCTGTTCAGTCGTCATCGTCGCCGGCTACCTGATCCTCGACGGCTTCGACATGGGGGTCGGCATCCTGCACCTGCTCGTGGCCCGGACCGACGTGGAGCGGCGGATCTTCCTCAACAGCATCGGGCCCGATCTGGGACGGCAACGAGGTGTGGCTGGTCCTGGGGGGCGGCGTCCTGTTCGCCGTCTTCCCGCTTGCCTACGCGTCGCTGTTCAGCGGCTTCTACCTCGGCCTTCATGCTCGTCCTGGTGGTCATGATCCTGCGCACGGTCGCCATCGAGTTCCGCGGGAAGGAGAAGTCGCCGCGCTGGCGGGCGACCTGGGACACGGTCTTCGGGTTCGCGTCGCTGGGACTCGCCGCTGCTCCTCGGGGTGGCGTTCGGCAACATCGCTCGGCGGCGTCCCGCTCGACGCCGAGGGCAACATCAGCGTCAGCCTGCTGGAGCTGCTGCGACCGTTCGCCCTGCTGGTGGGGCGTGACCACGGTCGCCATGTTCGCGATGCACGGCTCCATCTACCTGATCGCTCAAGACCGAGGGAGAGTTGCAGGCGCGCGTGCGAGCGGGCGACGCCGATCCTGATGCTCGGCGTTCTTCCTGCTGAACACGCTCGTGGTGATCGCGATGGTCCTGTTCCACGCAGCAGATCACCGAGCGCTACACGACGCAGCTGTGGCCGATCGTCTTCCCGGCGGCGGCGCTCGTCGCCCTCGATCCTCGCGTGGCGCCTGCTCCGGGCCGGACGCAGCTTCGCGGCCTTCATCGCTCGGCGGCGATGATCGCCCTGCTGCTCCTCTCGGGTGCGGTCGGCCTCTACCCGAACCTGCTGATCTCGACGACCGATCCGGCGTTCAACCTGACGATCTTCAACGCGGCCTCGAGCGGACAACACGCTCCAGGTGGCGCTGGTCATCGCCCTGATCGGGATGCCGTTCGTGCTGCTTACACCGCCGGCGTCTGCTACATCTTCCGGGGCAAGACGGTCGTCGAGTCGGAGGGCTACTAGGCTGAACGGGCGCGGATGATCCTCGGCGCCGACCGCCCCACGGCTCGCCCGGGCGGCGCGCGCCCGGAGGAGCCCCGGCGCGGGCCGTCGATCCGGCCGTCGGGTCGCACGCTCGTCTGTCGAGGGCCGCCTCCTCGGCCGTGAGCCGGGCGCCCGCCGCATGCTGGCGCTCGCGGTGGCCTGCGGCTTCGCCGCGGCCGCCCTCGCCCTGCTGGGCGCGGTCGTCCTCGCGAGCGTCGTGGCGGGGGTGTTCCGGGGCGGGGCGGAGCTGCCCGACGTTGCCCCGGACCTCGCGGCGCTGGTGGTCCTGGCCGCCCTGCGCGGCCTCCTCGCCTGGGCCGAGGAGGTCCTGGCGCAGCGCGCAGGGGGCCGGCTGGTGAGCCGGCTGCGGCGCGAGCTGACCGAGCACCTGTTCGTCCTCGGGCCGGCCTTCACCGCTCGCGAGCGGAGCGGCGCGCTTGCCAGCCTCGCGGTGCAGGGCCTCGAGGCCGTCGAGACCTTCATCGTCGTCTTCCAGCCGGCCCGGCTCCTGGCCATGAGCGTCCCCTTCCTCGTGGCCGCCGTCGTGCTCGTGCTCGACCCGCCGACCGTGCTCGTGCTCCTCTTCACCGGCCCGATCCTCGTGCTCCTGCTGGGCTTCATCGGCAGCCGGGCCGGGTCCATCACCGAGCGGCGCCTGGCCGAGCTGCGCTGGATGAGCGCCCTCTTCCTCGACCTGCTCCAGGGCCTGGCCACGCTCAAGATGTTCGGCCGCAGCGCCGAGCAGGCGGAGACGATCCGGATCGTCAGCCGGCGCCTCGGGGACACGACGATGGAGGTGCTGCGAACCGCCTTCCAGACGGCGCTCGTGCTCGAGTGGGGGGCCGCGGTGGCCATGGCCGTGGTCGCCGTCGAGGTCAGCCTCCGCCTCATGGCCGGCGGGATGACGTTCGAGCGAGCGCTCGCCGTGCTCGTCGTGACCCCCGAGTTCTTCCTGCCGCTCCGGAACCTGGCCATCCGCTACCACGCCGGCGCCGCCGGGCGCACGGCCGGGGAGCACATCCTCGCCGTGCTCGACGAGGCGCCGATGGCGGGATCGACGCCGGTGGGAGCGACGCGGCCTGCCGCCGTCGTGCCCGTGCCGTCGTCGTCCACTCCGGCCGCGACGCCGGCCGTGACTCCGGCCGTCGGCCGTGACTCCGGCCCCGATGCCGGCCGTGACTCCGGCCCGCCCCGCGGCTCGGGCCGCGGCCCCGCACCTGCGCCTGGAGGACGTCACGTTCACCTACCCCGGTCGCGACCGCGCCCTGGCCGGGCTCACGTTCGAGGTTCCCGCCGGCCGCCTGACGGTGGTGGCGGGTGCGACCGGGGCGGGCAAGTCGACCGTCGTCGGGCTCCTCCTCCGCTTCATCGAGCCCGACCGCGGCGCGATCCTCGTCGACGGGCAGCCGCTCGAGCAGATCGACGCCGTCGCCTGGCGGGCCGTCATCGGCTGGGTGCCGCAGCGCCCCCACCTCTTCCACGGGTCGATCGCCGACAACCTGCGCCTGGCCCGTCCCGCGGCGACCGACGCCGACCTTCGCCACGCGGCCGAGGCCGCAGGCGCCGATTCCTTCATCCGGACGTTGCCCGGCGGGTACGCCGCCCCGATCGGCGAGGACGGCCTGCGCCTGAGCGGCGGCCAGCGCCAGCGCCTGGCGATCGCCCGGGCGCTCCTGCGGGACGCCCCGCTCCTGGTCCTCGACGAGCCGACCTCCCATCTCGACGAGCGCAGCGAGCGGGCCGTGCTCGATGTCCTGCGCGGCGCAACGGGCCGGGCGACCGTGCTCGTCATCTCGCATCGAATGCGCGTCGTGGAGGCTGCCGACCAGGTCGTGGTCCTCGAGGGCGGGCGCGAGGTCGAGGCCGGGCGGCCGGCCGAGCTCGCGGCCCGCGACGGGTACCTCCGCCGCCTCGCCGCCGCCGATCGGGCGTCGCCCCTGGAAGCCGAGTGAACGACCTCCGCCGCGTCATCTCCCTGCTCGGGGGCCACAGCGCCTGGATCGCGGCCGGCGCAGCGCTGAGCGTGCTGGCGATCGGGTCCAACGTGGCCCTGGTCGGCGTGTCGGCCTACCTCATCAGCCGGTCGGCGCTCGTCACCAACGTCGCCGAGCTGGCCCTCGCGATCACCGCGGTGCGCGCCCTCGCGATCGCGCGGGCAACGTTCCGCTATCTCGAGCGCTACGCCACGCACACCGCCACGTTCCGCATCCTGACCGCGCTGCGCGCCTGGTTCTACCGCTCCATCGAGCCGCTCGCCCCGGCGCGACTCGCCGGCTACCGCAGCGGTGACCTGCTGGCCCGGATCGTGGCCGACATCGAGACCCTCCAGGACCTCTACGTCCGGGTGGTCGTGCCGCCGGTCGCCGCCGCCGTCGTGATCGTCCTCGCCTGCCTCGCCCTCGGCGCGTTCGATCCGGCCGCCGGGCTGGTGCTCCTGCTCGGCATGCTCGCCGTCGGGGTCGCCCTGCCCGTCGTCGCCCGCCGCTGGTCACGCCGGCCGGCCGCGGCCTTCCTCGCGAGCCGGGCCGAGCTGAACGCGATGCTCGTCGACGAGGTCCAGGGAATGGCCGACCTGGCCGCCTTCGACGGGGCCGATCGCCACCTCGCGCGCACGCTTGCCCTCGGCGCCGAGATCGATGCGGTTGGCGGCGCCCTGGCCGGCATTCGGGGACTCACCAACGGCGCGACGACCGGGCTGATCGGCCTCATGGCGGTGGCGATCCTCGCCGTCGCGATCCCGCGGGTGACCGCCGGCGTCCTCGATGGCGTCTACCTGGCGGCCCTTCCGCTCGCGGCGATCGCGGCCTTCGAGGCCGTGCAGCCCATGGCCCTGGCAGTCCAGCTGCTCGACACGGAGCGCGCGGCGGCGGACCGTCTCTTCGAGCTGATCGACGCCCCGGCGCCGGTGGTCGAGCCCGCCGTGCCCGCCGAGCTGCCCACGACGTTCGGGCTCGTCGTTCGCGGCCTGCGGTTTCGCTACGAGGCGGGATCGGCGGTCGTCCTCGACGGGCTGGACCTGACGGTCGAGCCCGGCAAGACCATGGCCATCCTCGGCCCCAGCGGGGCGGGCAAGTCGACCCTCGTCAACCTCCTGCTGCGCTTCTGGGACTACGACGAGGGCGAGATCCGGATCGGCGGTCGTGAGCTGCGGGGCCTCGCCGCCGACGACGCCCGGCGCCTCTTCGGGGTGGTCTCCCAGCAGGTCCACCTCTTCGACGCCTCGATCCGGGAGAACCTGGCCCTGGCCGACCCCGACGTGACGGACGAGGAGATCGAGGCCGCCTGCCGTGCGGTGCAGCTCCACGACTTCATCCGATCGCTCCCGCAGGGGTACCGCACGCTGATCGGCGAGGACGGCGTCCGCCTCAGCGGCGGCGAGCGCCAGCGGCTCGCCATCGCCCGGGCGATGATCAAGGGCGCCCCGATCCTGGTGCTCGACGAGGCGACCGCCAACCTCGACCCGCTCACGGAGCAGCGCCTCATGGAGGCGATCGCGCCCTTCATGGCCACGCGGACGACGCTCCTCATCTCGCACCGCCCGGCACTTGCTCGCCTGGCCGACGCCGCGATCGTCATCGAGGGCGGACGAGCCCGGCCCGCCGACGCGAGCGCGCCGGCCTGACGGCCCGGGCGTCGCTCAGCGGCCTCCCGCGTCGGGGCGGCGCCGGGTGACGGCCCGGCCGCCGCGCCGCGGTGTCGGCTCGGGCGCCGCTCAGCGGCCTCCCCTACCCTAGCGTCCATGCCGCCGCGCTCGACCGACCCCGCGGACCGCCCCGATCCGGCAGATCGGCCCGATGGCGCCGACTCAGCCGCCGCCGGCCCCGGCCACCGGATCACGCTGGTGCTCGACGGGCGCCCGGTCGAGACGCTTGTCGACCTGCCGCCCGAGCCCGGGCGCCTCCTGTTCGTGGGGCTCAACCCCTCGCCGGTGAGCGTCGCCGCGGGCCACTACCACGAGGGCCGGCTCGGCCGGACGTTCTGGCGACGGCTGGTCACGGCGACGATCCTCCCGACCGGGACCGATATCGACGCCGCCGACGACGCCCTGGTCGCGGCCGGACACGGCATCACCGACCTCCTCAAGCTGCCCACGGCGCGCGACGAGGCCGACGATGCGGGGTTGCGTGCCGGCGTCGGCCCCCTGTGGCAGAAGGTCGCGGTCTGGCGGCCGGCGGCCGTCGTCTTCGTCTACAAGCGGGCCGCCGAAGCGTGTGCCGGCCGGCCCATCCCCGAGCCGTGGGGCCACGTGGAGAACATGGCGTTCGCGGCCCGGCCCTGCTTTCTCATGCCGGGGCCGTACGCGACCCGCGAGGATGTGAGCGCGGGCCTCAACGTCATCCGCAACCTGCGGAGCGCGATCGGCGGGTAGCGGATGTGGCAGCACCACGGGTGTCCGGTGCGCGGCGGCCCGGCTCGCACCGTGCTCGGGGCGCGCGGCGGCCCGTTGCAGCGTGCTACGCGGCCGCGACCCCGGAGCCGCCCGTCAGACGCCCGGCGCCGCCTCGGCGAACAGGCGCGCGAACCCCGGGTACGGCTTCAGCGCCACCAGGTCGAAGTCGATGAGCCCCGCGGCGACCAGGGGCAGGCTGTCGATGACCGACCGAGCCTCCGCCAGGTCGGCGACCTCGAGGACGAGGACCCCGTTCGGCCGATCCACGCGGAAGTAGATCTCGCGGATCACCTCCTGCTGGTACAGCTCCCACGCCTTGCGCGCCTCGGCCGGGCGCACCTCCGGGAACCGCGGGTCGTCGGCCGGGGCGGTGTCCCGTCCCAGGGCCAGAACCTTCATGTCATGCCTCCTCGTGAGTCGCGCCGGGTCGCACTGGAGCTCCGCGATCGTCACACGATGGCGACGGGCCGCTCGATTGCCGCGTCGCTTCGCAGGCGGCGATCCACCAGCACGCGGATGACGTAGGCAATCTCGAGGCCGGCGCCGTCGAACGAGGGCGCGGCGCCGGCCGGCACCACCAGCCGTGCTTCCGTGCCGCCCCTGAGCGTCGCCGGGTCGATCGGCACGGAGGCAACGATCCCCTCGGTCCCGTTCGGGGCATTCGTCCGCCGGTGGAGCTCCACGCGCCCCTTCGAGCCCCCGGGCGCCGATGGCCATCGAATGTCGACGCCCATCTCGGAGCCGGCGGGGGCGGGCAGCGGCGTGGTAACGCCGATCGTCGCGTCGCCCACCGGCACGCCGGCGAGCAGGCTCACGCCGCCCTGCTTGCCGACGCCCGCCCGCAGGAGGTCCGGGTGCTGGGCCAGCGGCAGGTATGAGGCCACGAAATGGTCCGCACCCATCGGGACGTCCCAGCGCACCTCGAGCGCCCAGGCGACGATCGACTCGCCGAGGTGCGCGCTCGGCGGACCGAGGGGCGGGGCGGGAACCGCGAAGCGGGCCTCGAAGGTCTCGCCGACCTCGAAGCGTGCCGGGATCGCGGGCTCCGGGAAGGCGTCCTCCACGAACAGCCTGCCGCTCGTCTCCACCCAGTGCTCGGAGTGGGTGACGCGGCCATCCGCGTCGTGGTCGTCGCGGGAGCGGGTGACCTCGTCGAGCCGAAGCCCGACCAGGCGCAGCGCCGCTTTGCGGGCCTCGAAGCGGTCGACGGCAGCCAGCCGAATCGTGCCCGTGATCCCCTCGCCGACCATGGCCGGCCGGTCAAGGACGATCTCGCCGGTCACGCGGCCGTCGCTCGGCTTCAACAGCTCCTCGGCCCGCACGGCGTGGAGGGGATGGCTGCCCTGCGGACCCGCGAGGCGGTGTCCATTGATCGCGTCGAACGGGGATGGAGCCGACCCGCTGTGGCTCGTGAACGACCCGAGCCCGCCGAGGTTCAACGAGATCGACATCTGGCCTCTCCTCCTTGGGCGCGATGACCACGTGGCGGCGGATGGCCGGTGCCGTTCCACGGCGGTCGGCCGGCCCGTGACGACGGATTCGACGTCGGCCGGCGGGGCCGCCCCGCCGACGTTTCGCAATCCTCGCCAATGATCGCTCAGCGCACCGGGCGAAGGGAGCCGCCGGCGGACGACTGGTCACCAGCACCTGGCCCGTGAACGGACTTGACCCTGACGTACCGTGAGGCTCTAAGGTGGTCCCGTGAATGTCGTCGACACGCGCTCCGTGGGCGATGTTGCCCGGCTCGCCGGAGTGACCGTCCGGACGTTGCACCACTACGACGAGATCGGCCTCCTCCATCCGAGGGGACGAACCGAGGCCGGCTATCGCCGCTACAGCGACGAAGACCTGGAGCGACTCCAGCAGATCCTGTTCTATCGGGAGCTCGGCTTCGGGCTCGACGACATCACCGCCGTCCTGCGCGACGACACGAACGACGCCCTGCGTCACCTCCGGCATCAGCACGGGCTTCTGCGGGAGCGGATCGCCCGGCTGGAGCGGCTGGCGGCGGCGATCGAGAAGGAGATGGAGGCACGCCAGGTGGGAATCAAGCTGACCCCCGAGGAGCGGTTCGAGGTCTTCGGCGACTTCGACCCGGACGCCCATGCCGACGAGGCCGCAGCCCGCTGGGGCGACACCGAGCCCTACCGCGAGTCCGCGCGCCGGGTCGCCGCCTACAGCAAGGACGACTGGGCTCGAATCAAGGCCGAAGGCACCGAGATCAACGACCGGCTGGCGGCGGCGATGCGAGCCGGGCTGCCGGCAGACGGGTCGGAGGCCATGGACGCCGCCGAGGCGCACCGACTGCAGATCGACCGCTGGTTCTACCCCTGTCCACCCGCGATGCACGTGGGGCTGGCCGAGATGTACGTCGCCGACCCGCGCTTCACGAAGACCTACGAGGACGTCGCACCGGGCCTCGCGGAGTACCTCCGGGCCGCCATCATCGCGAACGCCGCCCGCCAGGCGGGGGGCTGATCACCGGGGGGCCGGTTCGCGCCCGATCCGTGACCAGGCGGCGGCCGGCTCGCGGTCAGGCGAGGGACACGATCCGCATCCCGATCGGGCCGCCGGGCGCGGCGACGGTCACCTTGTCGCCGGCATGGCGGCCGAGCAGCGCCCGGCCGACGGGCGACGTGCTGCTGATCCGCCCGTTCGCCGGCGACGCCTCGTGGCTGCCCACGATCGTGTAGGTCTCCCGGCCGAGGTCGTCCTCGATGGTGACCGTCGTGCCCACGCTGACGTGGCTCGTCGAGAAGCTTTCGATCCGGACCGCGTCGCGCAGGAGCGCGGTCAGGTGCTCGACGCGCCCTTCGAGGATCGACTGCTCCTTGCGCGCCGTCTCGTACTCGGCATTCTCCCGCAGGTCGCCCAGCTCGCGGGCGGCGACGATCCGGGCAACGATGACCGGCCGCTCGACCCGGGTGAGCTGCTCGAGCTCCGCCCGGGCACCGGCGATGCCCTGTGCCGAGAGGTAGACGGTGCTGCTCATGGGGCGTCTCCGGGGTGTCGGGGGCGGGTAACGGCGCCGGCCAGGTGGGCCGCTCGAAACGGGGAGCGCCGGGGCCGGCGGGTCCAGCGGAGAGACGCCCGTGGGCCTCCCAGTCTGACAGGTCGCTGGGTGATCGGCTCACCGGACCTTGCGATAGGTGCTTTCGCTCCGCCGCGCGACCCGGAGGACGACGACGGCGTGCGCCTGATCATCGATCGCATACACGAGCCGCAGGTCGCCGACCCGGAGGCGGAGGAACGTGGTCCCGGCGAGGGCGGCGACGCCCGGCGGCCGTGGGTCGTGCGCGAGGGCCAGGATCGGATCGCGCAGCCGCGCAGCGGCGTCGGGCGGCAGCTTGCGGAGCTGGCGCTGGGCCGCCGGCGCCAGGTCGACGCGCCAGGGCGGCTTGCTCACCCTTCGGCGGGCGAGCCGTAGGACGCGCGGGTCTCGGCCGCGTGGGCCTCGAAGAACTCGTCCGCGGCGACCCCTCCGTCGCGCGCGTACTCGGCGAGGGCCTCAACGGCGGCGGCGGCGTCCTCCGCGTCCTCGAGTCGCTCCAGCCACGCGGCGAGCGCCTCGTCGACGACCTCGCGGACGCTTCGGTCCGCGCGGGCCGCCTCCACCTTGACGGCCCGGTAGAGCTCCCGGTCGAGGTCGATGGTCACCTTCATCGGGACCAGCATACCAGCATGCTGGCTTGCTGGCTTACGGCGTGAAGCGGTAGGTCAGGATCAGCGATCGGCTCCTGGTAGCCCGCGTCAACGGCCGCGACCGTGCCCGCGACGCTGGGCCCGTCCTCGCCCGATCTCGGGCCTCTCGTCAGGAAGCTGCCACTCTTGACATGCGCTATATAGCGATATATCGTGATGCCGCGCGATACAGCGCAACCACACACAGGAGGAACACGATGTTCCGATCCACTTCCGATCACGGCGCCCGCCGCCATCACCGCGATCCACGCCGGGGGCCGGGCCGGGGGGGCATGCCCTTCGGCTTCCGCGGCATGCTCGGTCGCGAGGGCTGGGGCCGCGGCGCGGTCCGACGCGGCGAGGTCCGTCCGCTGATCCTGGCGGTGCTTACCGTCAAGCCGATGCACGGCTACGAGGTCATCCAGGCGCTCGAGGCCCAGAGCGGCGGCCGCTGGCGGCCGAGCGCGGGCTCCGTCTACCCGACCCTCCAGCAGCTCGCGGACGAGGGCCTCGTCACCAGCGAAGACGTCGACGGCCGGCGGACCTACGCGCTCACCGACGCGGGCCGCTCGGCGGCTGCCGCAGCCCCCGCGCCGCGGGCCTGGGACGATGCGCCATCCAATGGCGCGCCTGACCTGCAGGAGCTCTTCATGCAGCTCGCCGGCGCCGTGATGCAAGTCCAGCGCATGGGCTCGGCGCAGGCCCACAAGGAGACCACGCGGATCGTCAGCGATGCCCGCCGCCAGGTCTACCGCCTGCTCGCCGACGACGAGGCGGAACCGGCCGGCGGACGAAGGGCCTGACCCGCGCTGACCCGGTACCCGGGCCGTGCCGCCCGCAATGCCGGCGCTGTCGGGCGCGAGGTCTGACCGGGCCGGCGGCCTACGGCTCCGAAGGGGCGAAGTAATCCGTCCGGTTCGCCCGCCGGTTGCGGACCAGCGCCCCGATCCAGATGAACGCTCCGGCGAGCAGGATCAGGGCCGGGACCCACGGAGTGTACGCACCAAGCCAGGCGTCGGGGATCGTCGTCCAGCTGATCCCGACGCCGCCGGCGACGCGCGCCTGCCCGACGTCGGCGGCGAGATCCGTCCCGGCCGGCACGACGACGGACAGGAGCTGCGAGCCTCGGTGACCTCGAGCTGATCGCGCCACTGGGCCATCTGGTCGACCCGACCTGCCTGGAAGTCGGCGAGGAACTGCGGATAGGCGAGCGGAGGGTGGGCGGCGAAGGGACCGCGGGCGTTGATCGCGCCCCCGATGAGCCCGATCGCGAGCACGACCCCGATGACGATCCAGCGCGTGCGAGGCATCCGACCCACTCCCGCTCGGGCAGCCGATCAGGTCCCGGCGCGATCTTGGCGTACGACGGACGGCCGACACAACGTGCCGATCGTCACGACCCGTCGCGGAGCTTCCGCTCGATGTCGCGGCGATGCGTGTCGCAGGGCCGATCAGGACGAGCTCGACGGTGGCGGCGCGCGTGCGCTCGCGCCCGGCACCGCGTCGGCGTCACTCGTAGTCGCCGGCTACCTTGAATCCGTGCACTTGGCAACCGGATGTCGCTCGCCATCGAGACCGAGCGGCGTAACCCTCCGGCTTCGCGACGAGCGCGACGCAGCCTGGTACGGAGAGCTGATCGGCGAACGTGGGGAGGACAGGCCGACGCTCGAAGAGGCGACGACGCGCCTCGCGCAGATTCCGGGATCTCACGATCGAAATCGGGATCGGTGCCCTGGCGATCTGTCGTCGCGCGGAAGGCGACGTGATCGGCGTACTGCGCCCTCGTCGTCGGACGTTGCAGCCTGGACGAACCGGAGATCGCCTACGAGCTGCTTCGGCGGTTCCACGGACGCGGCTATGCAACGGAAGCGGCGCAAGCCCTCGTGGAAGCCGCGGCCGCGACGGGTCGACACCGGCTCTGGTCGACCGTGCGGCCATGGAATGTGGCGTCACTCCGGGTGCTCGAGAAGATCGGGTTCCGCAGGGACCACACCACCACGGATGACCTCGGCGATGTGGTCTACCTGGTACGCGACCTCTAGGGCGCCTGTCCGGCGGAGCCACGACCGCCAGTAACGCAGACGCGGCACCCTTGTGCGCCAGGCCCGGTTGGTACGGCGAGGCTGGGGGTGAGCCCGCAAGAAGGCGGCTGCCCGATAGCGGTGCTCGGCGGCAGTGGCAGGCCAGGGATCCCGCGAGCCGCGATGAGTCCTGCGGGGTCCGGCCGTCGTATCGTCGTACCCGTTACCGAGGAGGACTTCTGATGCGCAGCGTGACCTACTCGATGGGCGTCTCGCTTGACGGCTACATCGTCGGGCCGGACGGCGGCTTCGACTGGACGGCGCCCGGACGAGAGGTCTTTCGCTTCTGGATCGACGAGATTCGAGAGGTCGGCGTCCACCTGCTGGGACGACGGCTGTACGAGACGATGCTGTACTGGGAGACCGCCGACGAAGATCACTCGCTCGACGACGCCGAGCTCGAGTGGAGCGCGCTCTGGAAGCCACTGCCGAAGGTCGTGTTCTCCACCACGCTGTCGGCGGTGCAGGGCAATGCCCGCCTGGCCTCGGGCGGCCTCGCGGAGGAGATCGGGCGGTCTGCGAGCCGAGCCGGGGGAGGGCGACATCGCGATCGGCGGCGCGACGCTCGCCGCCGAGGCGGCCGCGTTGGGTCTGATCGACGAGTACCGGGCCGTGGTCTACCCGGTGCTGGTCGGCGGTGGCATTCCGTACTTTCCACGGCGCGAGCGCCGGGTGGACCTCGAGCTCGTCGAGACCCGCACCTTCAGCTCGAAAGTCGTCTACCTCCGCTACCGCGTGGCGCGCTAGCCTGCCCGTCCGCCGGCGCGGGTGGCCGCTTGGCCTTCTACGTGCTCGCGAGCCTGTCCATGAAGCGTGCCGGAGGATCACGCTCAGCTTGCATGACACGGTCGGGGACGTACCAACCGTCCTGACGCACAAGCGAGCATTCTATGCGTTACTGGCGGTCCTCCTGCTCACTGTCAGCCGAGCGAAGGCGAAGCCTCGCCGGGGTGACCTCGGTATCGGCATCCCTCCACGGCATGTCCGCCTAACGTGCTCGCGACGTGTGCTCGAGGGTGGTGTGGCGGTCGCATATTGCGGGCGGCCGGTGGGGCGATAGACCTGGATCGTTACCCCCGTTGGGGTGGCTCGCGAGTCGACCAGGTCGAGCGCTCGATCCGGACCGCGGTCGGGGAACAGCCGCGTGCCCTGGCCGACGATCACCGGGAAGGTGAAGAGATTCATCTCGTCGACGAGGTCGTTCTCCAGCAGCCACCGGGCCAGGGCGCCGCTACCGTGCACCTGCAACTCGCCTCCCGCCTTAGCCTTCAGATCGCGAATCGTGGCCGCGATGTCACCGGAGAGGACGGTCGTGTTCGCCCAGTTCGGGTCGAAGGGTGTGGTCAGTGCCACGTACTTGGGCAGGGTGTTCAAGGCGGTCCAGATCGGGCTGTCGCCCGGATCGTCCCATGTTCCCCAGGAACCGGCGAAGATCTCGTAGGTCCGCCGGCCGAACACGAACGCGTCGGCGCGTCCGAAGATCTCGTCCATGACCGAGCTGGCTTCGTTGTCGAAATGGGCCCATCCGCTGCGTTCGAATGCGCCGCGCTCGGCCACACCTGCTACTGGTGCGCCGGGCCCCTGCATCACACCTGCTACAGGTGCGCCGGGCCCCTGCATCACTCCGTCAACGGAGACCTGCGTGGTGGTCGTCAGTTTCATGGGCTCGTCCTTCTTCTCGTCGTGATCGTCTCGTCGGGACCATAGCGAGGCGCGGATCTCATCGCTCGAGCGCGTTCGTCGGCGTAGACCGGCCGCCGAGCACGAGCAGGTCGCGGACGAGTGGCCCGGCGATACCTTGGCAGGCTCGTCTCAGGACCACCAGTAACGCACAAGGAGCACTGGACGCTTGACATGTGACCGGTGGGTCACATATATTCGCGCGCATGGACGATCCCGTCTTCACCGCCCTGGCGGACCCGACGCGACGGCATCTCCTCGACCTGCTCTTCGAGCGCGACGGCCGCACGCTCGGGGAGCTGGTGGCGGCAGTGCCGACGATGACCCGCTTCGGCGTCATGAAGCACCTGCGCGTCCTTGAATCGGCGGACCTCGTGACGACGCGCCGCGTCGGCCGCGAGAAGCACCACTACCTTAATCCGGTTCCGATCCGGCGGCTCCACGACCGCTGGCTCGACAAATACCGGGTCCGAGCCGCCGACTCGCTCATCGACCTCAAGAACGTGCTTGAACACCTGGAGGGGAACCCGATGACCTCGACCGTGGCACCCGCATTCGTGTCGGCCGTCTACATTCGCGCCACGCCAGAGACGATCTGGCGGGCGATCACCGAGACCGACTACACCCTGCGCTACTACTACCGGAGCGCCATTGAGACCGAATGGCAAGCCGGTTCACCCTACCGGATGACGATCGACGGCCAGCTCCAGATCGAAGGCCGGATCGTCGAGGCGACCCCGCCTCGGCGCCTCGTCCAGACCTTCCACGCGGTCTGGGACGACCAGGTGAAGGCCGATCCCGAGTCCCGGGTCACGTGGGAGATCGATGACGCCATGCCCGGCGTGTCGAAGGTCACCGTCATCCACGACGACCTCGTCGCCGGCTCGGCCACGCTCGAGCAGGTCTCGGGCGGCTGGCCGCTGATCCTGTCAGGTCTGAAGACACTCCTCGAGACGGGAACGGGCCTGGCGGAAACGTAGGGCCGGCAGCGGCGGCATCGGCGGCCGTCGTCGCGGGTTCCCCGCCCCCGAGCCGGACGGCGGGAGCGAGCGATCGCGCCCCGGCTGGCGGCCGCCCCTACTCTGTCACCTTGCCGTCGAAATGCTCGTGGGCGGCCTCGGCCCCGGCCTTCGTCCCGAAGACCACGCCGTCACGATGCTCGGGCGGGCCGTAGATCGTGTAGAGCTTGAGGGGCGTGGAGCCGACGCAGCGCACGTTGTGGTGGGCGCCGGCGGGCACGATCATCGCGAACTCGGCCGTGACCCGCTGGGTGACGCCGTCGATCGTGATCTCGCCGTCGCCGGCCTCGATGCGGAAGAACTGGTCGCGATCCTCGTGGACCTCGGAGCCAATCTCCTCCCCGGGCACCAGGGTCATCAGCACGAGCTGGAGATGATGGCCCGTGTACAGCACGCGACGGAAGTCGGTGTTGGTCTCGGTGAGCCGGCCGATATCGTCAACGAAGCCGTTCATGACCGTCGGTCATCTCCTCCATGGGCGACCCGGGGCGTCGTGCGGGAGCACCGGCGCGCGGTCAGCCGTCGTCCGTCGAGCCTACACGCCGGTTGTCCGTCCCGTGGATCCACGCCGTGGACCAGCGACCCGGCAGCCAAGCTCACGTGCCGATGGGGTTGTCCGCCGCGCCTACCGTCCCCGTAGACGGAGGGCCCGGAAGGCCCACAATCCAGCACATGACCGAATCTCCCGCGGCGCCGGGCCTGGCGCCCGCGCCCGCTGCCGGTTCGCCCGTCCCCCTCCCACCCGTTCCCCCGTCGTCGGCCGGCAGCAACCGGAATCACCTGGCGATCGTCCTCGGGGTCGCGCTCCTGACGCTCGTCGTCGACCTTGTCGCGGCCTGGCTGTCGGGGAGCCTGGCCCTCGTTGCCGACGCGGCGCACCGGGTCACCGACGTGATCGGGATCTCGATCGCCTTCGGCGCCGCGACGATCGCGGCCCGCCCGGCCACGCTCCACCGCTCGTTCGGCTATGCCCGGGCCGAGGTGATCGCCGCCTGCGTGAACGCCGGCCTGCTCGTCGCCCTGGGGCTGTTCATCGCCTACGAGGCGCTGACCCGGTTCGTCACGCCCGAGGTGCCCGAGCCGGGCCCGATGCTCGTCGCCGCCGTGATCGGCATGCTGGGATCAGGGACGGCGGCCCTGATCATGCGCTCGGAGCACGAAGGCTTCGCCGCCCGGGGGGCATTCCTCGACGTGCTCGGCGACGCGGTCGGCTCGATCGCGGCCATCGTCGCCGCCGTGCTCGTGATCGCGACCGATTGGGCCTACGCCGACCCGCTCGCTTCGCTGGCGGTCGTCCTCCTCGTGGTGCCCCGCGCGCTCCTGCTGCTCCGCGACGCGATCAACGTGCTCATGGAATCCACGCCGCACGGGCTCTCGCTGCAGGCCGTGCGCGAGCGGATCCTCTCGGTGCCCGGCGTGGTCGGCGTACATGACCTGCATGCCTGGCAGATCACCGCCGGCCTGCCGATGATCACGGCCCACGTGGTCGGCGCCGACGGCGAGGACTTCCACCGGATCCTCCACGAGGTCGACACCTGCCTCTCGGAGGACTTCGACCTCGACCACAGCACGATCCAGGTGGAGCACGTCTCGCGCCCGCTCGAATCGGACGCGCACGCGTAGACGCAGCGGGAGGGCAGGCGGGCACTCGAAGCGATCCGCGAGGGGCGATGCATGGTGCGTCTCGGGCCAAGCCCGGGACAAGCTCAGCGCATCAGGCGATCGGCTTTCGATAGGTCGTGCCACGGGAGATGGGCACGAATCCCATGCTCTCGTAGACGCGTAGCGCACCCGATGGGTTCTCCGTGTCCACGCTCAGCATGCCCTCGGTCATGCCGCGCGCGCGCAGGAGCGGGAAGCTGGCCGCCATCAGGGCCCGCGCCACCCCCCGATGCCGCCAGGGCCGGCGCACCATGATCCGCTCCACCCAGCCGCGCCTGACGCCGTCCCGACGGTTGCCCTCCGCGCTGATGAAGCTCCGCACCTGGCCGGCGATCTGGTCGCCATCCCAGGCGACGCGCCACAGCGCGGTCTCCTCCCGCGAAGCGTCCGTGAGGAACGTCTGGTAGGCCGCCTCGGTCGGCTCCGTGGCACCCCAATGATCGCGGATAGCCTCGACCTCGGTCTCCCAGATGGCGCGCAGGTGGTCGGGCCTGACCTCGCGGATCTCAAGGCCCGCCGGCAGCGGCGCATCGAGCTGGTCGTCGAGATTCGGACGGAGCATCGTGTACGAATATCGGACCGGCGAGTAGCCGGCCGCTTCGAGGAGCGCTGCGTGGCCGACTGCCGTGTCGTTGGCCTCAGCCTGGAGGTTGTGCGCCACGTTCGGCTGGTCCGCGGCCATCTGCCCTGCCCGCGCCTCCAGGGTCGCCAGCAGCACGCTCCCGATCCCTCGGCGAGCCCAGGCCGGATCGACGAAGCAGATGACGTTGTGGAGGCGACCAAGGCCCTCGGCAAGCTCGGCACCTGAAGTCACCCGTCCGTAGGCCACGATCACCTCGGCCACGGTCACGACCACCACGTCGGTTGCGGGATCGCTGTCGGGCAGGTGGTCATAGAACGCGGCCAGGTCTTCATCGGATGTTGCGAAGGTGTCGCCGGTCGCGACGCGGGCTCGGTTCGCCACCGCGTTCATGGCCGGATAGTCAGTCGGGGCGCGCAGATGGCGAAAGCGGATCGCCGCGATCGGCGGAGGCGAGTCGGTCGAGGCGAAGTCGTCGTCGTCGAGGCACTCGCGGCGTGTCATGGCCGCCCGATCCTGCCGCGCGCAGGCGTGTGCTCGGGGAGATCAATGGAGCCCTCGAAGCGGAGAGGCATTGGTCAGCCCTCGCGCACCTGGCGCTGAGCCCAGGCGTAGAGCGCGTCATAGACGGGGAGCTCGAGGGCGAGCTGGTCCTGGTCGCTCACCCCGAGGTCCATGAACCCCCGCGCGATTGCTTCTAGGCCCCGCGACTGGGGCGTGATGTCGGCGTCCTGGGAGACGTCGGCACCATGGACGACCTTGGCGAGGAGGGCGAGTGCCGGGTCGCCGCCGAGCTTGTGGTCCTCGATCAGGACCTCGAACGAGCAGAGGCCATCGCGGTGGGTATAGGTCGCACCCGGCGCGTCGAAGCTCGTCGCGCCTTCGCGCTCGGCATAGTCGAGCACCTGGTCGCGGGGCACGTAGACGATCTCCGCGTCAGGGTCGATGAACTTGCGGATGAGCCAGGGACAGGCGATGCGATCGGTATGGGGGTGCTCGCGGGTGACCCACCTCATCGCGCTCGTCCTCCCTGGTCGACTTCGCGAATGCCGCGCCGGTCGTCGACGACCGTGTGGAGCCAGCGGGCGAGGTCGGTCGGCATCCCGGCGATGTCGGCCAACGCTACAACCCCTTGGCGATCCAGTGATCGCGGTCCGGAATGGACCGCTCGATCTCGCCGAGGACGTGATCGACGTGCGGCCGGACGCGCGGGCGCAGGTCATCCCACCGCTCCTCCTCGTCGCCCAGGTAGATGGCGCGGGCGCGGGCCAGGACAGGGCGATGCTCCTCCGGCAGGCGGGCGAGCGCCCAGTCGGCGGCGGCGTCCTTCGAGCGGATGGTCCCGGTCTCGAGCGTCATCCAGATGCGGGCGAAGGTCAGGACGACGTTCCCGGTGTCCGCGCCGAGGTCGTCGAGCAGCCCCGGGATCCCCTCGACGATCGCCCGGTTGACGCCCTCCCGCGGCACCGGGTCGAGGATGGCTGCCGGCGGCGGCCCGAAGACCGGGTGGTTCCCGTTCAGGACCATCGCGATCACGGGAGCAAGGTCGGGGCTGGGCGACGTCCATGGGGCGAGCTCGCCCCGCTCGAACTCGGCGCGCCACCAGTCGCCGTACTGGAAGTCGAGGCGCGGCGGGTACCGCCACGGGCGCATGTCGGACTCGACGACGATCGTCAGCTCGATCGGTCGCGCCTGCCCCGTGGGATCGCCACGGCCGGAGATGCGCAGCAGGCGATCGACGAGCGCCCGCTTCTCGGCGCCCGTCGTCTGGCGGCGGGACACGACAAGCACGTCGAGATCGCTGTGCGGCCGAAGGCCCCCAAGCACCGCGGACCCGTGCAGGTACGCGCCGATGACGTCGTCCCCGAGGACGTCCCGGACCAGCGCGACGATCCTGTCGATTTGCTCCATGGCCCCTCGTTGTCGCCCGGTAGTTCGCCGAGCTCGCCCGCCGGACGGTCTCGCCTGCCGGACGAGTTTGGCGCCCAAGTATCCTGAGCCGCGAGACACATGCAGCCAGTCGTCGGCCTCGTCGTCAACCCCAGCGCGTCGCGCGACATCCGGCGCCTGACCTCGCTCGCGCGGACGGTCGACGTCCACGAGCGGGTCAACCAGGTCGCGCGAATCCTCCAGGGGCTGTCGGCCTGCGCGGAGCTTCTGCCGGGCGGGCTCGGGCCGGTCCGGTACATGCCGGAGTCATGCCGGGTGGTCGAGCGGGCCCACCTGGAGATCGCCCATGCGGGCCTGGTCCGCCGCGCCCGCGGCGACGCACGGCACGGCGAGGGGCGGACCCTGGACCACGCCCGCCTGGCCGTCGAGTCCGTGCTGCCGGAGGGCGCGACCGCCGACGATGCGGCCGGGACCAGTCGCGCGGTGGCGGCGATGGCCCGGGCGGGGGCAGCGTGCGTCGTGACGGTCGGGGGCGACGGGACGAACCGTGCCGTCGCCGCTGGGTGGCCCGACGCCGTGATCTGTGCCGTCCCCGGCGGCACCAACAACGCCTTCGCGCCGTCCGTCGATCCCGTCGCGGCGGGACTCGCCGCCGGCCTCTTCGCGGCCGATCCCACCGCCTTCGCGGCGCATGCGCGGGCGCTGCCGCGCCTCGTCGTCCGGGCGGCTGGGGGCGCCGGGACAACCGGTACGTCGTTCGCGGGGACGTTTGCCCTGGTCGACGTGGCGGTGGTGCGGGGGGCGTGGGTTGGGGCGCATGCCGTGTGGGACCCGGCCACGCTCGTCGAGGCCGTCATGTCCCGGGCCGACCCGACCGTGAGCGGTCTCGCAGGCCTGGCCGGCATGGTCCGCCCGCTGGCCGGGGCGGACGCGGGTGATCGCCCGCGGGCGGTCCACCTGCTCCTGGGGTCGACGGACATCCGGCTCGGCGCGAACCGACCGGACCCGGCGCCGGATGGGCCCGTGGCCTTCGACCGCCGGACCGTGCTGGCGCCGCTCGGACCGGGCCAGCTGGTCCCCGTGGTAGTGCGGGAGATGCGAGTCCTCGCCGTCGACGAGGCAGTCCGCCTCGGGCCCTACGCCGAGACCGTCACGCTCGCCTTCGACGGGGAGCGGGAGATCGTTCTCGAGCCGGGCACGCCGATCGACGTCCGGGTCGCCCGCAGCCCGCTGCGGCTGCTCGACGCGGTCGGCCTGCTGCGGGCGGCCGCGGACCGGGGCGCGCTCCTCCTTCCGCGAGCCCCAGCTGGCACCTGACACGCGGCGCAGGGCAGCTCATCGGAGGGCGTGGCCGACGCGGGCCGGCCACGCGGAGGTCGCCAGCGCCAACCTCCGACGATGCGTCCACGGCCGTCGTGGCAGGTCCGTGCGCTGGCCGGGCGGCGTACCATGATCCCCCGGGACAAGGGGTCGACGTGGCCATTCTCCTGCCGACGACTGCCACGGATCGCGGGGAGCCCGGCCGCACGAGCGGCCGTCCCGTGACGCGCGCCGACGCGACCTGCCGGCGGCAACCAGTCACCGCGGCCCGGCGCGCCCCGTTCTCCCCGAGCACGCCCGCCTGGGCCCCGCGCGCCCGTCGCCGGATCTCTCGAGGGGGAGGTGATCGACGGTAGCGAGCCAGTCCCACGCGTCGCGGGGCCGCCGACCCCGGGCCAAAACCGATCAGGTCCACGTCACGAGGAGGGAACCACGTGCCGAGCGCCGAGATCCTCCGCGACCTGCACCGCCAGATGGTGCGGATCCGGTTATTCGAGGAGACGATCCAGACGATCTACTTCGAGGGCAAGACTCCCGCCTTCGACATCGCCGCCGGGACGATCCCCGGCGAGATGCACCTTTCCGCCGGCCAGGAGCCCGTGGCCGCCGGGGTCGCCGCCCACCTCCGCCCGGAGGACGCGGTCACCGCGACCCACCGCCCGCACCACATCGCCCTCGCCCACGGCATGCACATGCCAACGCTCGCCGCGGAGATCTTCGGCAAGACGACCGGCCTGGGCGGCGGCAAGGGCGGGCACATGCACCTGTTCGACCCGAACACGAACTTCGGCTGCAGCGGGATCATCGCCGAGGGCATGCCCACCGCCGTCGGCCACGCCCTGGCCTTCCAGAAGCAGGGCAGCGACCGCGTCGCCGTCTCGTTCTTCGGCGAGGGCGCCGCCAACCAGGGCGCCTTCCACGAGTCGCTGAACCTGGCCGCGCTGTGGACGCTGCCGGTGGTCTTCGTCTGCGAGGACAACGCCTGGGCCATCAGCGTGCCGAAGGAGAAGTCGACCGCCGTCGCCAACAACAGCGACCGGGCCTCGGCCTACGGGATCCCCGGCGTGCTCATCCCCGACAACGACGTGGTCGCCGTCTACGAGGCGGCCGGCGAGGCCGTCGCCCGTGCCCGGCGGGGCGGAGGGCCGTCGCTGATCGAGGTCAAGACCGACCGACTCCTGGGCCACTTCGAGGGGGACCCGCAGCTCTACCGGACGAAGGATGAGCTGGCCCTGGTCAAGGAGCGTGATGCCATCCGCGCCTTCGAGCACCAGCTGACCGGCCAGGGCGTCCTGTCCGCCGACGCGGCCCAGGAGGTCTGGGCGGCAGCCCGTGCCGAGGTCGACGCCGCCGTCGACTTCGCCCGGTCGAGCCCGTATCCCGAGCCCGCCGAAGCCCTCGCGGGCGTCTTCGCCTAGGCGCAGGAGGATCGAGCGATGGCAGTCGAGACCAGGCGCCTTCTCACGACGTCGAAGGCGATCGCCGAAGCGATCAGCCAGGAAATCGAACGCGACCCGAACGTCTTCGTGATGGGCGAGGACATCGGGACCTACGGGGGCATCTTCGGGGCCACCGAGGGTCTGCTCGCGAAGCACGGGCCCGACCGGATCATGGACACCCCGATCTCCGAGACCGCCTTCATCGGCGCCGCCGTCGGGGCCGCGGTGTCCGGCATGCGGCCGATCGCCGAGCTGATGTTCGTCGACTTCTTCGGCGTCTGCATGGACCAGATCTACAACCACATGGCGAAGATCCACTACATGTCGGGCGGGCACGTGAAGGTGCCGATGGTCCTGATGATGGCGATCGGCGGCGGGTACGGGGACGCGTCCCAGCACTCCCAGACCCTGTACGGCGACGTTCGCCCACCTGCCCGGGATGAAGATCGTGGTGCCCAGCACGCCCTACGACGCGAAGGGCCTGATGATCTCCGCGATCCGCGACGACAACCCGGTCATCTACATGTTCCACAAGGGGGTGATGGGCCTCGGCTGGATGACGCCCAACCCGCGAGCCACGGCCGACGTTCCGAGGAGCCGTACATGATCCCGATCGGCGAGGCCGACGTGAAGCGCGAGGGCACGGACCTCACGATCGTCACCCTGTCGCTCATGGTCCACCGGGCGCTGGACGCCGCCGAGGACCTGGCGCGGGAGGGCATCGAGGCCGAGGTCCTCGACCTGCGAAGCGTCATCCCCCTCGACCGGGAGGCGATCGTCGCCTCCGTGAGGAAGACGAAGCGGCTCCTGGTGGTCGACGAGGACTACACGAGCTTCGGCCTCACCGGTGAGGTCATCACGTCGGCCGTCGAAGGCGCCTTCGACCATCTCGACGCGCCCCCGATGAGACTCGCCTACCCCGACGTCCCGATCCCGTACTCGCGGCCGCTAGAGGAGTTCTGCCTGCCCGATCGGGCGAAGATCGCGGCCGCCGCGAAGACGCTGCTCGCGAGCTGATCCGGTCCTTCTGCGGCGGGGTTCGAGTCGTCGCCTCCGGGCCGAGCTCGGCCCCGCCGCGCACCCCGGTCGGCCGCCGTGCCGCGGCGGCCCGACGATCATCTGGTGTCGGCCGCCATCCCGCGGCGGCTCGGCGACGATCCTGCGGCATTGCGGCGCCCCCCAGCGCACCGCCGCCCAAGCAACGGAGATCACCATGCGCCACGAGATCCGCGTGCCTCGCCTGTCCGAGACCGTCGAGGAGGGCGTCCTCGTCACGTGGTTCGTCGAGCCGGGCCACCTGGTCCGGTCGGGCGATCGGGTCGCCGAGGTGCAGGTCGAGAAGATGGCGTCCGAGGTGACCTCCCCCGTCGATGGGCGGATCACCGAGCTGCTGGGCGCTCCGGGGGACGTCGTGGTCCAGGGCGCGCTCCTGGCCGTCGTCGAATTCGGCGACGGAGGCGCCGCCGGCGGCGGACCGGCGTCCCCGGCCGCCAGGCGGCTGGCCAGGGAGCTCGGCGTCGACCTCGCCAGTGTCGTCGGCAGCGGCCCCGGCGGACGGATCGTCGAGGCCGACGTCCAGCTGGCGGCCGGCGCGGTCGCAGGGGCCGCGGGCGGCGTGGTCGCAAGGGGCGCGGCCGGCGCGGTTGCAGGGGCCGCGGGCGACATGCCGGCACCACGGGCGGCAGCCCCACCCACGGGGGTCCCTTCAACGCCGGGCGCCATCCCGGGACTCGCAACCGGCTGGCGCGTGGAGCCCCTGCCAACCCTCCGCCGGACGATCGCCGACCGGCTGCTCGCCTCAGCCCAGGGCACAGCCCAGCTCACCATCACGGCCGAGGCGGACGTCACCGACCTCGCCACGGCGCTGGAGGCTGCCGCCTCGTCAACCGGCCGGCCCCACGGGATCCTCGCCGCCACGATCCGCGCCGCGGCGCTCGCACTTCGCGACCACTCGTCGCTCACCGCCGCGTGGACGGCCGACGGCCTCGCACTCCCCGAGGCGATCCATGTCGGCTGCGCGGTCGCCCTCGCCGAGGGCCTCGTCGTCCCCGTGGTGCGCGACCCCGGGCCTCGCGCCGTCGCCGACATCGAGGCGGACGTCGCCGACCTGGCGGCGCGCGCCCGCGAGGGTCACCTGGTCCCTGCGGACACCGCCGGCGCCTGCTTCACCGTCACCAACCTCGGGGCCCACCGCGTCGACGCCTTCACTCCTCTTCTCAACCCGCCCCAGAGCGCGATCCTCGGCCTCGGCCGGGCACGCCTGCGGCCGGCGGTCGTGGACGGGACCGTCGTCCCGCGGCGCGTCGCGGTCCTCTCGCTGACCTTCGACCATCGGGTGGTCGATGGCGAGCCGGCCGCCGACTTCCTCGACGACGTCCTGGCGCTCCTCGAGGCGCCCGATCGCCTGTTGGGCGGATGACCATCCTCCGCCGGAGGCGCCGACCGTCCACCCGGCCGAGCCGCGGTGGTCTTCCGGGTCGTGAACGGCTGACCTGGGCACCGCGCTCAGCGCTACTCGACCGGGAGATGAGCCTCGCGGCGAACCCAGGCAACAACGCGTTCCACGCGCCCGCGCTCATTGGCCGGCAGCAGGCGGACCCGGGCGATGAGAACCGCCGGGTCCACGAGCCGTTCGCGAAGGTGCGCCCGAGCGAACGCAAGGTCCTTCTCGCGCCGGGCCACGAGCTTCGCCGCGAGACAGTCGTGCGGTTCGAGGCACCGCGCTCGTGCCGGATCCGCCCCGCCGGCCTGAACATGACAGTCCGCCCTTGCCACCCAGCCGGGAGCACGGCGGTGGTCACGCTCACGCCCTGCGCGTAGTAGCCGGACGACTCGTGGAACCTGGACAGCTCCCCGATCGCGCCGTCGACCCGGTCCGCCTTCGCCCCGTCAGCGTCGACGACGAAGGCCAGGTCGGCCTCGATCGAGGTCGTTGCCTCGGGTGGCAGCTCTTCTTCAGCAAAGGAGCCAAGGACGGCCTGGCTGCCGATGACGAGGATGTCGGGGTCGTCGACGATCGCGGCAGCGGCACGCAGGACGTGCTCGAGCCGGGCCCGGTTCACGGCTGCGGCCGGGCGCGGCGCCGTGGCGCCGCGCCGATTGCAGCACGGCCGAGGCGTTCGGCATCCGGCAGGACACCCGCGAACGGCGAATTCGGCGGAGCTCGTCCGCCTCCGCCGACTCCGCGCCGAGAACGCGGCGGCTGATCAGCGGCCCCGGAGGCGTCGTTCCGTCCGCGTGCGCGGGATCGCGCGCCATCGAGCGGAACGTCAGTCGGCACCTGTAGCCTGGTGCCATGGCGCACGGCTGGCTCGGAACCGGATGTGAAATCGCGGCGATCCGTCCTGAGACGGTCGAGCACGCCCTTCGCGAGTCGTATGCCGCTTACTACACCGGCACTCTGGGCGAGTCCCAGATTGCCGCCTGGCACGATGAGCTTCCATGGCTGACTGCCGGGTTTCGATCCGTACCGGAGACATGCAATTGGGGCGTCGTCCTGGAGTACGAACTGCCGGGTGAGAGCGGCCGGCGCCCTGATGTCGTTGTCCTCACGTCTGACCGGTTGATCGTTCTCGAGTTCAAGCGGGGACGAATGCGCACCGGTCACATCGACCAGGTCAAGGCGTACGCCAGCGATCTCGCGGATTACCACTCCGAGACGCACGGGATCCCCGTTAGCCCCGTGCTCGTGTACACGGACCGCCCGGGCGTGCGCAGCGACGAAGATGGCGTTCGAGTGGTCGGTGCCGACCGACTACCTGAGACACTTCGTGATCTCGACGGATTCGACGGCTCGCAGGACTTGCAGAAGTGGGTGCGCGGGACGTATGCGCCGCTCCCGTCTCTCGTGGGCGCGGCCAAGCGGATCTTTCGAGACGAGCCCCTTCCAGCGATCAAGCGGGCCGAGAGCGCCGGCATTCCAGAGCTACTCGCTTCGCTTCACGACCTCGCGGCTCGCGCTCAGGAACGTGGGGAACGGCACCTTGTGCTGGTGGCCGGCGTACCGGGCTCGGGCACGACGCTGGTTGGACTGCAGTTCGTCTACGAGCATGGCGCGGAGCAAGATCGGACGGCGGTTCTCTACTCCGGTAACGACCCGCTCGTCCAGGTGCTTCAGCACACCCTCGGGAGCTCCGTCTTCGTCCGTCGGTGGCATGACTTCGACCTGCAGATGGGGGCTCGCGGGCGCCTTCCCGACCACAACGTTCTCGTCTTCGATGAGGCTCAGCGCGCCTGGGACCGCGATCGAATGCACACCCGAAAAGGCATCGATCACTCAGAGCCTGAGCTCGTGGTGGACGTCGCGTCGCGCCTCCCCAAATGGTCGATGGTGATCGGCCTCATTGGCGAGGGTCAGGAGATCTACCTAGGCGAGGAGGCTGGGCTCGGGCAGTGGGCAGATGCCGTCCGAGCAGCCTCGGCGCCAATCCAAGTTCATGTGCCCGGTCACCTTGGGTCGGTCTTCGCGGGCTGTAACGTCACGATCGACGACCGTCTCAACCTGACGAAGACGCTCAGGACGCACCGAGCGGAGGAGTCGGCAGAATGGGCTAGGGCGGTCCTCGAGGGCGATCGAGACCGCGCAGACGACCTCGCAACATCAGTCGACAGCTTCGGGTATGAGTTGTATGTAACGACCGATCTCCTTCAAGCCAAACGCTACGTTCTCGACCGGTACGACACGGCGGTCGAGAAGACGTTCGGCCTGCTCGCGTCATCGAAGGCGCGCAACCTTCGACCCCTCGGCATCGACAACGAGTTTCAGGCGACCAGTCGTCTGAAGATCGGCCCGTGGTTTGCGGAGCCGGCGGATAGCCCGTTCTCATGCCGGCAGATGACGTCCCCAGTCACCGAGTTCCAATGCCAGGGCCTTGAGCTCGATCTGCCTATCCTCTGCTGGGGCGACGATCTCGGATGGGATGGCGGGTGGCAGTCCAGGCGTATCACGCGCGCTGCTCGCGATTCTCACCAGCTCCGGCTTAACAGCTACCGTGTGCTTATGACTCGCGGGCGTGACGGCCTGGTGGTGTGGGTGCCGCCGAATCTCCCTGGGGTGACTCGCCGCGAGTCCTCGAAGCGCTTCGCGGGGCTGGGATGCGAACCCTCTAGAGCGGCACATCGTCACTCACTCGCTCTAGATGGAAGACGATCGCCTCGCCAATCGTCCCCTCGCGCTCTGCGATGACGGATTCGTGGCCGGTCTCCATGAACCGCCCCTCAAATCGGTGAATTCCGCTCCCTTCGTTCACAAAGAGATACAGGTTCGGACTCCGCTCGAGGATCACCTTGTTTCCGCCGGTCAGCGACATGTCGCGAGTGCCGCGCCACTCGCCGTAATAGCGGAACTCGTTCTCGCCGAACGGCATGTCGCGGTAGCCGTATGACTCGCTGTTCGGTCCACCGGAGAAGAGGCAGGCGTGCTCGCCATCGGCAGGGTAGCTGATGCCCGAGTACATGTTGCCGAGAAGCCCTGCCTCACGAAGCTCGCGGCGCCGGTACCCCATCCCCCGAATCAGGGCTGGCAATGGACCGGCCGCCCGTCGCGGTGCCTCGCGCTTGCCGGGTCGTGTCCCTAGAGTTGGTGTAACAGCGCCGGGGCCGTGAAGAAGAACGGCCACCGCGTCATCCTCGCGTCGTTGGACTGAGAAACCGACGACACGGAGAACACCACGATGGCCGACGACAGCATGTCCCTGCTCGAGACGCTGCGCAAGGTGAGCGCCGACGGCGACCTCGACCTGCTGCGCGAGGGGGTCCGCCTCCTCGCCCAGGTGGATCATGGAGGCCGAGGTGAGCGAGCTCACCGGGGTACGCCAAGGGCGAGCGCAACCCGGAGCAGCGCCTGACCCACCGCAACGGGTACCGCGACCGGCGCTGGGATACCCGGGTCGGCACGATCGAGCTCGCGGTCCCCCGGGTCCGCCATGGCTCGTACTTCCCCAGCCTCCTCGAGCCGCGGCGGCGGGCCGAGCGGGCCCTGCTCGCGGTCGTCCAGGAGGCGTACGTGTCGGGCGTGTCCACCCGCCGGGTCGACGACCTCGTCCGGGCCCTCGGCATCGAGGGGATCAGCCGCAGCGAGGTGTCCCGCGCCTGTGCCGCCCTCGATGCCGAGGTCGCCGCGTTCCGGTCCCGCTCGCTGGCCGAGGTCGCCTGCCCGTATCTCTGGCTGGACGCCACCTACCTCAAGGTCCGCGAGGGCGGCCGGGTGGTGTCGATGGCGGCCCTGGTCGCGACCGGGGTCGCCCTGTCCGGCGAGCGCCGGGTGCTCGGCCTGGAGCTCAGCGCCGGCAACGACGAGGGCAGCGCCTGGCCCACGCTTCGTGCGCTCGCTCGTCGAGCGGGGCCTCCACGGCGTGCGCCTCGTCATCTCCGACGACCACGCGGGCCTGGTCAAGGACGATCGACGAGCAGCTCCTGGGCGCCGCCTGGCAGCGCTGCCGGGTCCACCTCACGCGCAACGCCCAGGACCTCGTGCCCACGCTCGGCCCGGAGCATGGTCGCCTCCGCGGTCCGGATAGGTCATCGAGCAGCCCGACGGGATGGAGCGCCCGGGAGCAGCTCGACCGGGTGGTCGACGGCCTGCGGCCGCGGTTCCCGGCCGTCGCCGACCTGCTCACGGGGGCCGAGGCCGGGCTGCTCGCCCACTTCGCCTTCCCCGAGTCCCACCGCCGCCAGATCCGCAGCACCAACCCGCTCTGAGCGGCTCGACAAGGAGATCAAGCGCCGGACGGCGGTCGTGGGGATCTTCCCTACGCGGGCCTCGGTCCTGCGCCTCGTCGGCATGATCCTCGCCGAGCAGGACGACGAGTGGCAGGACGGCCGCCGCTACTTCCAGCCCGAGACGCTCGCGCTCTATCGACGCCGAGCCCGCGTCAGAGGAGGTGGTGCCAGCCCTGCTCATGGCAAGCTGAGCGATCAGGCGCGAGGATGCGTTGCGCCTGCTGTTACACCACGTGTTGGGACTTGACGCCGACGCGCGTCGGGCGAGTCGCGGCGCCGAGTCGTCCAAGCGAATCCAGGGCATCTCGCCGCGCCGATTTTGCGAACGCGCCACCGTGTACGCCGCGAAGGGCTTCGATGGCGAGGTTCCGTGAGCCGGCATCGACAGCTGCCGCCTTCTCGATCACGCGAATCGCGAAGGCAACGAGGCCGGCATCCCCCAGCCATGGGCGGATCTCCTGGATCGCAGCCGATCCATGCCCTGCGATTTGATCGCGGAACTCAATCCTCGAGCGGGCGCCAGCCTCACGCGCCTGTTCAAGAAGATCCAGCAGCCCCTCGGAAGCGGTTGGCATCACGCTCCTTCAAGTCGTGTGACCAGGACTCCAGGTTAGACCGGCTTTCGCTTAGTGACGTGACACGCTAGCTGGCACAACCCGACACCCAGAGTGCGGGGCATGGACGCCCCCGCCAACGTCGTCAGCCTTCCCTCCCCCGCCGGTCGCGCGCCCGTCCCCGGCTCGGCGGCCACCAGGATGCCGCCGGTCACCCGCCGGCGGCCCCACCGGGGCCGCGCGCGTCACGGTCGAGCGCGACCGCGTCGTCGTCGAGCGCCTGGTCCTCGTCGATGCGAGCCTGGCCGCCTTCGTCGCCGAGCGCCCCGCCGAGGAGCGCGCCGGCCTCGTCGAGCGGGCCCTCAAGATCGGCATGAGCGCCCTCATGGACGCCGGCGTGACCGTCAACGTCGACGCGGTGCGGGCCGAGTTCGCCGCCCTCCTGCGCCAGACGGAGGACGCCAACGCCAAGGCGGCCGCGGCTCTCGACCAGCTCCTGCGCCAGAACTTCGCCGACGGCGACGGGCGCCTCCCGCGCACGCTCGAGGCCTTCCTCGGCGACCGCGGCAAGCTCCGCTCGCTCACCGACGAGCTCTTCGACGAGACCAAGCGCGACAGCGCCATCGGCCGCATCAAGACGCTCCTCGGGACGTACCTCGAGGGCGACGGCAGCAAGCTCGCCACGCTCCTCGACCCCACCCGGCTGGGCTCACCGCTGTTCCAGTTCCGGGGCGAGATGACCGAGGGCTTCAACAAGCTCAACGAGCGCATCGCGGCCCTGGAGGCTGCCTCGACCGCCCGGGCCCAGGAACGGGCGAAGGGCACCGCCAAGGGGGCCGACTTCGAGGACCTCCTCGAGGAGATGCTCGGTGTGCAGGCCGTCGGCGCCGGCGACCTCCTCGACCGCACCGCGGCCGCGACGGGCGCCCTCATCAAGTCGAGGAAGGGCGACTTCGTCCTTACCCTGGACCCCGCGCTCACCCGCGGCCACGACGTCCGCGTCGTCATCGAGGCGAAGGACCGGCCGATGTCGCTGCGGGCCATCCGCGAGGAGCTCCGCGAGGCGAAGGACAACCGCGGGGCCGCCGTCGGGGTCATCGTCTTCACCCCGGCCCACGCGCCCACCGGCATCGACCCGTTCACGGTCATGGGAGGCGACGTCTACTGCGTCGTCGACCCGGAGTCGCCCGAGCCGGCCTTCCTGGCCGCGGCCATCCGCCTGGCGCGAATCCTGGCCCTGGCCACCCTCGACGACCGCGAGGTCGAAGTTGACGCGGCGGCCATCGCCCGCGCTCTCGCCGGGGTGAAGGAGCAGCTCGACGCCATCACCAAGCTCAAGAGCCAGCTGACCTCCATCAGCACGGCGACGAAGGGCGTCTGGACGGGCCTCGACTCGCTGCGGGCCGGCGTCCTGGCCCGGGTCGCCGAGGCCGAGGCCGAGCTACGCGCGGCGGCGCGGTAGGAGCGGGTCGCCGATCGGGACGGGGCAGTGCCCTCCGCCCGCGTCCTCACCCAGCGCGGCGGCGCTCATCACATCCGGGATCGCGCGAAGTCACCGGCGGGGGCCGCCTCCGCTCGATCCCCGGGGACTGCACACCGGGGCGGCCGTCGGGTCGCCCCGGTGCTGCGTGGCCGACAGCTCGACCCCACCCCGACGCCGGCACCGACGCCGCGGACCGGGTCGCGGCCCGGAATATCGCGTCCGCCGATCGCGACGACCCTTCTGAGCGTGGAAACGCCGCCAGACCTCAGGTTCGCCGCGTGTCCGAGCGTGGGACCCCGAGCTCTCATCGGCTAGCGCAATATCGCCGCAGCGGCGGTGCCCGTCCGCCGCAAGCCCTTGAGAGTAATCGAAGGTGCAGCGCTCGACGATACACTCGCCGCGATGTATACATACATCGTGGACCGCACCCAGATCTATCTCACGCCGGAGGAGAGTGCGGCGCTCGAGCGCGCCTCCATCCAGACGGGCAAGACGAAGTCGCAGCTGATCCGCGAGGCGATCGACGAGAAGTACGGCACCCGCCCCTCGCTCGACGAGTTCATGGCTGCGCTGGACGCCGCGACCGGCGCCTGGAAGGAAGAGCCTGGCGAAGATAGGTCGGCGTACCTCAAGGACTTGCGGCGCGCGGACCTGGCGAAGCAGCGGTACCTCGAGCGGCTGCGACGTGAACCTCCGGCCACCGACCAATGAGCGTCGTCATCGATGCCGACGTCCTGATTGGGGTCCTTCGGGATACCCCCGGAGCGAATCGGGCAGTCGCGGACGCGCGACACCGCGACCCTCGGCTCATGAGTGTCGCACCCGTCCGGACGGAGATCCTTCGTGGAGTGCGTCCAGGGGAGGAAGGGGCCACAGCAGGCCTGCTCAACATCGTCGAGTGGGTGACGGTCGACGTCGATCTCGCCGATCGAGCCGGAGAGCTGGGGCGCGCGTATCGGCAGTCTCACCGGGGATCGAGATCGTCGACTTGCTCCTGGCCGCCGCCGCTGAGCGGTTCGGCGCCCGACTGCTGACGCGAAACGTCCGGCACTTCCCGATGATCCCCGGGCTCCGCGCCGCGTACTGACCCGCGGCGGCCAGCGCGTCTCCCATCGTGTCGACCTTGCCGCCGCGGCGCCGGGCAGCGGCTCGCCGCAGAGCGCCGACAAGCAGCCGGGCTGCTCAATTTCGACCGCCCACGCTCAGAGATCACGGCGAAGTGCCACTTCGAGGGACGTTTCGTGCGTGGCTTCCCGATTCTCAGCAGCGGGGCTCCTGACGCCGTGGCTGGCCACGCGCCAAAGGGGGACGACGCACTGGGACCCGCCCGCGCCCCGGCCGCGTGCCTGCGGTCGGCGGCCCGCCCTGGCCTCCGCCGCGCCGGCGCCCGCGCCCTACCCGACCGGGACGGCCGCCTCGACCTCCTCCATGGTGATGCAGCCGTCCACCGGGCAGACGTGCTGGCAGAGGCGGCAGCCCACGCACTCGGCGTCGTCGACGGTGAGCTTCGAGGTCCCGTTCGTCCCTTCGAGGCGGATCGCCTGGTGGGCCCCGTCCTCGCAGGCCCGGTAGCAGAGGTTGCAGTGGACGCAGGTCGCGGCGTCGATCCGGGCCTTGATGGAATACGAGAGGTCGAGCTCGCCCCAGTCGCCGATCTGCGGCAGGACGCGGCCGACGAGGTCCGCCGGCGACGCGAGGCCCCGCCCGGCCAGGTAGCCGGCCAGGCCGTCGATCATGTCCTCCACGATCCGGAATCCGTGGTGCATGACCGCGGTGGCGACCTGCACGGTAGTGGCGCCGACGAGCAGGAACTCGACCGCGTCGCGCCAGGTCTCGATGCCGCCGATGCCGGAGATCGGGATGTGGACCCGCGGGTCCTTGGCGATCGCGCTGACCATGTTGAGGGCGATCGGCTTGACGGCCGGCCCCGAGTAGCCGCCGTGCGAGCCTCGGCCGCGCACGGCCGGGCGGGTCTCCCAGCGATCGAGGTCGATCCCGATCAGCGAGCTGACGGTGTTGATGAGGGCGATCCCGTCGGCCCCGCCCTGCTGCGCGGCCCGCGCCGCGACCGTGATGTCGGTGATGTTGGGGGTCAGCTTCACGAGGACCGGCATCGCCGCGGCTTCCTTGGCCCACCCGGTGATCATCTCGAGGTACTCCGGGACCTGGCCGACCGCCGAGCCCATGCCCCGCTCGGCCATCCCGTGGGGGCAGCCACAGTTGAGCTCGATGCCGTCGGCGCCGGTGTCGTTGACCCGGTGCACGATGTCGTGCCAGGCCTCCCGTCGCGACTCGACCATGAGCGAGACCACCACGGCGCGGTCCGGGAAGCGGCGCTTGACCTCGCGGATCTCGGCCAGGTTGGCCTCGATGGGGCGGTCGCTGATGAGCTCGATGTTGGAGAGGCCGACCATGCGCCGGCCATCGACGTCGTGGGAGCCGAGGCGCGAGGTCACGTTGGTGATCGGCTCGCCCACGGTCTTCCAGACGGCGCCGCCCCAGCCGGCCTCGAAGGCCCGGGCGACCATCTCCCCGGTGTTCGTGGGCGGGGCGCTGGCCAGCCAGAACGGGTTGGGGCTGCGGATGCCCGCCATCTCGACGGCGAGGCTCACGCCGGGCGCACGGTCCGCGGTCGGCAGCGCCGAGATCTCCGCTCGCGCCGGGACGGACCTGGCCGCCGCGATGCCCAGGGTCGAGGCGATCGACCGCGCGGCCACCTTCGCCTCCTGGACCGCGTTGACCACCTCGCGGCCGCCGTTGACCAGGTCGCCAGCGGCCCAGACGCGCGGGTTGTCGGTCCGGCCGGTCGCCGGATCGACCACGACCCGCCCGCCCCGGGCACCCACCGAGAAGTCGTCGACGAGGCGCTCGAGGGCCTCCTGGCCCGTGGCCACGACGATCGAGTCGAGCTCGACGGTGAAGCGCGCACCGGGCACCCGGTGGGGCGCCGGGCGTCCGCTGCGATCGGGCGCGCCGAGGCGCATCGCGTCGAACACGGCGCCGCTCACCCGCCCGTCACTGCCGACGATCTCGACGGGCGCCGCCAGCCAGTGCAGGCGGACGCCGAGCGATCGGGCGAGCTCGATCGCGTGCGGGTAGGCCGGCGCTTCGTTCTCGCCCCGGCGGTAGAAGACGGTGACCTCCTCGGCCCCGAGCCGGACGGCGGCCGCGGCGGCGTCCAGCGCCGTGCTCCCGCCGCCGATCACCCCGACGCGGCGGCCGAGGGCAACCCCACCGCCCTCGCCGGTGACCACGGGCTCGAGCACGGCGAGCGCGTCGAAGACGCCGTCGAGGCCTTCGCCGGGGACGCCGAGACGGCGACTCCGCCCGAGGCCCATGCCCAGGAAGACGGCGTCGAAGCCGGCGAGAAGCTCGGCCGCAGTGGGACCGCCTGGGCCGGATCCGGACGCGGTCTGCGCTTGGGCGACCTGTGTCCCGCCGCCGACCCGCGTGTCGCGCCGGATCTCGGCGCCGGCGCGCTCGAGCTCGGCCACCTCGTGAGCGGTCATCTCGCGGGCGTGGCGCCAGGGCACGATGCCATAGGCACACAGCCCGCCGGCCTGCGCCCGGGCCTCGAACAGGGTCACGGCGACGCCGTATCGGACGAGCTCGGCCGCGCAGGCGAGCCCGGCCGGGCCCGCGCCCACGACCGCGACCCGCTTTCCCGTCGCGGGTCCCGCCGCGAAGAACGGCCGGCCGGCGTCCCGGTAGGCGTCCATGGCGACCCGCTGGAGCGCGCCGATGGGGACCGCCCGGTCCAGCGCCACGCGGACGCACGCGCCCTCGCACAGGCTCTCGACCGGGCAGACGCGGGCGCACGTCCCTCCGAGGGGGTTGGCGGCCAGGATGGTGCGGGCGCTGCCGTCGAGGTTGCCGCTGGCGATGGCGTGGATGAACCCGGGCACGTCGATGCCCGTGGGGCACGCCGCGACGCAGGGGGCGTCGAAGCAGAAGAGGCAGCGGGCGGCCTCGTCGCGCGCGGCCTGCAGGCTCAGCCCGGGATCGCCGTCCAGTCCGTTCATCGCTCGCCACCACTGCATGCCGGCGGCGGGCGCCGCCGAAGGGGCGAGGTTCAGGCCGCCCGACGTGCCTCGATAGAGTCCTGTGGCCCGAAATCGGGCGCATCTTCGGGCCGGCTGAGGGCCGAGAGCGCCTCGAGCGCCGTTGCGACCTCCCGCGCCACGAGCACCGCCGCGCCAGGCGCCGTCGGTTCGCCGCGCCATGACCGCGCGGGCGGGCTGCTCAGGTCGGGCGGGCGAGCAGCCAGCCGCGCCGAAGGTCGAGCCAGCGCTCGAACGCGAAGCCGGCGTCCGCGAGCGTGGCCCGGAGCCCAGCTTCGTCGAGCAGCTGCGCCTCGAACGGCTGGTCCCAGCTTGCGCCGGGGATCTCGTAGCGCACGCAGGCGGTAAGACGCCCGCCGTCGACGATCGCTCGGGTGACGGTCATCCGCACCGCCCCGATGTCGTGGGGCTGCCCGACCGTCCCCGGCCAGCTGGTGTCGGGCGGGTAGGCCTCGACAAGGAGGTGGCCACGTGGGTTCGAGGTGCCGCCGCGCGGTGGCGAGGTAGGCCGAGCGCGGGTGCGCCTCGTCGTTGACGAGGTGGCTGGCAAGCACGACCGCGTCGAAGTGCTCGCCCAGGTCGAGGTCCTCGAGCCGGGCCTGCACGAACCGGGCGGTCGGCGCCCGAACCCTGGCCGCGTCGAGCATCGCCGGCGACTCGTCGACCCCCGTCACCGCGTGTCCCAGGGCCATCAGCCCGGCCGTCACCCGGCCGGCGCCACAGCCCAGCTCGAGGATCGTCGCGGCAGCCGGCACGGCCCCGTGGATGAGCTCCGGCTCGCCCATGGCCGGCAGGAGGCGATAGACCTCGACCGGGCTCCCGTCGGGCGCGACGCCCGTCAGCCGACCGCTCGGCGCCTGCGGCGCCGCCTCCCCCGGACTGTTCATGGCATCAGTCCTGTCTGCGCTCCTCGCCACGAGCCGTCATGGTACGGACCCCGAGGACGGATGAGCCACCGCCTTCTGGCTGCTGATCCCGCCACGCGTCATCGAGGACTGCGGCGGATAAGCCAGACATCAATGCCCGATGAGCGGCCCATGATCAACTTGGCCGGTGGCAGCTGGGACGCTCGTAACGTTCGGACGAGCCATCCGCACTGCGCGCATGGCGCGCGGCTGGACACAGCAGGAGCTGGGCCGGCGCTCCGGCCTGCGACAGTCCGTCGTCGCGACTGTGGAGGCAGGTGCTGCGGCTCGGATCGAGTCGCTCGATCGGATCACTCGCGCCCTTGGCGGGTCGCTCGTCGTCGACGCCCACTTCCCGTTCGTCGGAGGCGCCGCCGCGCCAGGCAGACCGGGGTCACGCGCGATGCGTCGGCGCTGCGCGCCGCCTCTTCGAGGCAGCCGCATACGAGTGCGCTACCGAGGAGGAGGTCGTCGACGGCGCGTGGCGTGGTTGGATCGACCTGGTCGCCTACCATCGCGCCCGGCGTCGGATCCTGATCTGCGAGATCAAGACCGAGCTGCTCGATGCTGGCGCGCTCGAACGGCAGGTGGAGCGGTACGTACGCGGCTGCATGAGCGTGGCGCGCCGGCATGGCTGGAAGGTCGACGAGATCGCCATCCTCGTCGCCGTGCTGGCCACCGCCACGAACGACGCGTTCCTGGTCGCCAACCGCCAGCTCATGCATGGAGCGTTCCCGGTTCGGGGCCATGCGGCGGTCGCATGTCTTCTCGATCAAGCCCCGGTGTCGGGCCGAATGCTCCTGATGCTCGATCCCCGGCGCCGGGGCCGCCGCTTGCTGCTCCGATCCATCGCCGATGGCCGCCGGACCGCGGCGCCGTACCGGGACTACCGGGCATTCGTGGTTGCCCTCGGGTGACCCGGCGTTGATCGCGGGACTGTCGGGCACCGACGGAACTCCTCGTGGCCGGCGGTGTCGCCCAGGCCGGGGACCCAATATCGGGCTGCCCGATCGAACGCGACCTCCTGGTGCACGGCAGCGCGGCCAAAGGTCGACTTCACCGCGATTCTGAGCACGCGATCTCCTTGTCTCATCGGGCCACGCGATGAGCGGCGACGTTGAACCCGGGTTCGGGCTCGGGATCGCCGCCCGCCGTCGTCGGCGCCGGCCGCGGGCCGTCCGTTCGTGGCGCCGGCCCGCGTGCCGTCCGACGTCATCGCGGCCGGCCGCGCCGACCCGGGCTGGCCGGCCCGCGTCCCGGCAAGGGCGTTTGGGCGTTTGGGCTTTTGGCGCGTGCGGCGTACACTCGCGTCCCGGCGCGGGGGTGGGCGCGAGGTATGCCCGTCCCGAGCACACCGGCATACGTGAGGCTCGCAGCGACCATGGCGCGCTCGATGTGGCGAGGGGCCATCCAGTTCGGCCTGGTGACGATCCCCGTGCGGCTCTACCTCGCGACCGAGTCGCGGGGGATCTCGTTCAACATGCTCCACGAGAGCTGTCTGAACCGGATCCAGATGAAGACGTATTGCCCCCACCATGACGAGGTGATCCCGCGGGGCGACACGGTGAAGGGGTTCGAGTACGCGAAGGACCAGTACGTCGTCATCACCGACGAGGACCTCGCCAGCGTCCCCCTCAAGACGGTCCGCTCGATCGAGATCGAGAAGTTCGTCCCCGCCGCCCCGACCGAGGACGAGAACGCCCTGTTCGTGAAGCAGGCCTACTACGCCGAGCCCGAGGCGATCGGCAAGAAGGCCTACGCCCTGCTCCGCGAAGTCCTGATCGAGCAGGGTCTGGCGGCGATGTGCAAGGTCGTGATCAAGGATCGTGAGGTCCTCGCGGCGCTCAACCCGCACGGGAGCGTGATGGTCCTCGAGACCCTCCACTGGCCCGACGAGATCCGGGCGACCGACGAGCTCGACCTCCCCGGCGACGACATCGAGGTCAAGCCGGCCGAGCGGGCGATGGCTGCCCAGCTCATCGCGACCATGACCGGCGAGTTCGACCCGGCCGAGTACCGCGACGAGTACCGGGCGGCCCTCGAGCAGGTGATCGAAGCCAAGGTTGAAGGGCGCGAGATCGTCGAGCCCGAGGCACCGGCGGCCGGCGGCCAGCTCGTGGACCTCATGGCGATGCTCGAGGCGAGCGTGAACGCGGCTCGGACGGCCAAGTCGAACCGCGAGACCGAGGAGGCCGCCGAGGAGGAGGCCGAGCTGGAGGTCGCCGAAGGCAGCCGGCGATCGAGCCCGGCACCGAATGGCCGGCGGGCGAAGAAGGCTCCGGTCCGTGTCGAGGAGCCCGAGGAGCGCGAGGTGCCGGCCCGCAAGGCCGCGCGCCGCAAGACGGCCTGAGCGGCGCGGCGCGGCCTGAGCGGCGCACTGCGGCCTGAGCGGCGCGGCGCGGCCTGAGCGGGCACTGCGGCCTGAGCGGCGCGGCGGGGTCGGCGCGGCAGGGTCGGCCGGGCGGGGCGAGCCTCGCTCGCCGGGCAACCACCGGCGCCCTCCCCCGGGCCCGGGCTGCGGCCGCGCGCCGACCCGGCGACAATCCGCCCATGACCCGCCTCCCTCCCGCCGAGCAGCTCCCGCTCGAGTTCCCGCCGGTGACGTCGCGGCTGCCGGAGCGGCTGGTCCCGATGCGACCGAGCGACGGCAGCGGCCCCTTCGACCATCCCGGCTACTTCTTCGAGCCCTGGTGGCCCGGAATCCGCGCGTTCGTGCTCGTGGAGGAAGGCCGGGTTCGCCTCCGGGCCGAGGCCCTCGCCGATCCGACCGCCGCCTTCCCGGAGCTGGCCGGCGTGGCCGCGCTCCTGCGTGCCGATGGGGTCGTCCTCGACACCACGCTGATGGTCCTCGATGCTCGCGGGCGGCCCAGCCGCACCCTCCTCGATCGCCGGCTGCGGGGGACCGCCGGCGGCAGTGCCGCCCTCGTGGCTGCCGACCTCCTCTACCTCGACGGCGCCAGCCTCGCCCGGCGCCCGTTCGCCGAGCGGCGGGGCGAGCTGGCCGCCGTGATGTCCCCGTCCGCGTGGTGCCTCGCCGGGCGCGGGTACGTCGGGGACGGCACGACCGTGGCCGTGGCCCTCGGGAACCTCGGGTTCCGGGCCCTCTCCGCGCGGCGCCTCGACGCCCCGCTGCGAACCGGGCCGGCCGGCGATGCCTGGTACCGCGTGCCCGTGGCCGCGGCGCCCCGCGAGCTGCCGCCACTGCTCGCGGTCCTGCGCCGGCTCCCGCTGTAAGTCCTGGCCAACGGAAGCGTAGGCGAACAGAGCGATGCCCCTGGAACGCTACCGGACGAGGCGCGACTTCAGCCGCACGCCGGAGCCCGCCCCGGGAGCCGAGCCCGGCCTCGAGCCCGAGCGCGGGTCGGGCGCCGGACCGGTCGCCCCGGGGGGATGCGGCCGCTTCGTCGTCCATCGTCACCGCGCGAGCCGGCTCCACTACGATCTCCGGCTCGAGATCAACGGGGTCCTCGCCTCGTGGGCCGTCCCGAAGGGTCCCACCCTGGACCCGGCCGAGCGGCGGTTCGCGGCGCGGACGGAGGACCACCCCATCGAGTACCTCGACTTCGAGGGGATCATCCCCCGTGGCGAGTACGGTGCCGGCGACTCGATCTGCTGGGACTGGGGGACGTTCGAGCCGGAGCTGACGTGGGACCCGGGGGAGGCGGTGCGTGCCGGCGAGCTGAAGCTGCGCCTGCGAGGCCAGAAGCTGGCCGGGCGCTTCACGCTGGTGCGGACCGGCGACCGCGGCGGTCGGACCGGGGGTGGCGGTGCGAGCGCCGCGGCGCGCCGCGGCAGGCCGGGCGAGGACGACGGCGATGCCTGGCTGCTGATCGCCAAGGCCGGCCCCGAGGCGATCGCGGGCTGGGATCCCGAGGATCACCCGGCGTCCGTGAAGACCGGCCGCACGAACGAGGAGGTCGCGGCCGGCGTCGAGCCGGCCGTGGAGCATGCCGCGCCGCCTCCCCTGTCGACCCTGGACCCGCCCGGGGCGCGGCTCCTGGCCCAGCCGGCCTTCGTCGAGCCGATGCTGGCGACGCCGGGGACCGCCCCCTTCGACGGCGACGACTGGATCTTCGAGCCGAAGTGGGACGGCTACCGGGTCCAGGCGATCGTGGCCGGCGGGAAGGTCGCCCTGCGGACGCGCAACCGCCACGACGCGGGGCGCTACTTCCCGGAGCTTCTCGGGTCACCCGCCTGGCTGGCCGCGCCCGAGGCGATCGTGGACGGGGAGGTCGTGGCCTTCGACGCCGAGGGCCGCCCGGACTTCAGCCTCCTCCAGGCACGCCTCGGCGGCGGCTTCTCCTCGTCGGACCTGCCCGCGAGCCCGGCGGCGCGGGCCGCGGGCCGGGACGCGCCCCTCGTCTACATGGCCTTCGACCTGCCGTGGTGTGCCGGCCGCTCGTACCTCGACGTGCCCCTCGAGGATCGCAAGGAGATCCTCCGCCTGGTCCTGCGCGACCATCCCCGGGTCCGCTTCGGCGGGCACGTCGCCCGCGACGGGGTCGCGTTCTACGCGGCCGCTGCCGCCCAGGGCCTTGAGGGGGCGGTGGCCAAGCATCGGCGGAGCCGCTACGAGGCGGGCCGCCGCTCGACTGCCTGGCTCAAGCTCAAGGTGCGGCCGACGCAGGAGCTGGTCGTCGGCGGGTACGTGCCGGGACAGGGAAGCCACCGCGACCTGGGAGCGCTCGTCGTCGGCGTCAACGAAGGCGGCCGCCTCCGCTATGCCGGGAGGGTCGGCAGCGGCCTCGATGCCGCCGCGCGCGGGCGGCTGCGGGCCGCGCTCGACTCCGGCGCCCGCCCGGGCCATCCCTTCGACGACGCACCGCCCGACCTCGCGCGGACGCCCGGCGCCGTGTGGGCTGAGCCGGGGATCGTCATCCGGGCGGAGATCGGCGGCTGGACCCGGGATGGGATCGTCCGCCAGGCGACCTTCGTGCAGGAGGCCCCCGAGGTGGACCCGGCCTCGGTCGAGCGCCAGGCGGCCGTCGGTCCCGAGGCCGCCGTCCGTGCCCTTGCCAAGGCCGGCATCGGCCGGCCCCGCAGGGCGGGATCCGGGTCGCCCGGCGACTCGGCGTCGGCGCCGACCGCGGAGGCGGAGTTGCCGGCGCCCGGGGAACCGCCGCCGGCGGCGACTGCCGAGCCGAAGATGCCGGCAGCCGGGGAACCGGCGACGGCGCCAACGGAGGGCTCCGGGGCGCCACGAGCCGGTTCGCCGGGCACGCCGCGCGGGGGTCCAGCGGCGGCCGCGAACGCAGAACACGCGGCCGCGGCGCGGGCGGCGCCCGCGGCCCAGGGGTACGCTGAAGCCATGGCATCGGGCAGGAAGCGCGCGGGTGCAGCAGCAGCGGCGCACGCCGACGCCGCAGCACCGAGCGGGCCGCCCGCGGGTCCAGCAGCCGCGGCGCATGTCCAGGCGCAGCCCGCCTTCGAGGCCGCCACGGCCGATGAGCTGGCGGCGCTCGAGGCGCTCCCGGGCCGCGGCGGCACCTGGCCGGTCGGCGGCCGCGATGTCGCCCTGACCAACCTCGACAAGGTCCTGGCCCCGGGGGCAGCGCCCGACGAGCCGCCGGTCACCAAGCGGGACCTCATCCGCTACCTCGTGGCCGTGGGTCCGGTGATGCTCCCCCACCTCGCCGGCCGGGCCCTGAACCTGGCCCGCTACCCCGACGGGGTGGACGCCCCGTTCTTCTGGCAGAAGGACGTCGCCCGCGGGACGCCGGACTGGGTGACGCGCTGGCGCGAGCCGGATCCCCCGGACCGGCGCCCGCACGCCTACGTCGTCGCCGACGGGCTGGCGACGCTCGCCTGGCTCGGGAACCAGGCAGCGATCGAGCTGCACCCGTGGACATCGCCCATCGATGCCCCGGCGGAGCCACGTTGGGCCCTCGTCGACATCGACCCGGGGCCCCGGACGACATGGGCCGAGACGCTCGTCCTCGCGGGCCTCTACCGGCGGGCGCTCGAGCACCTCGACGTGACCGGGGTCCCGAAGGTCAGCGGCAAGCGCGGCGTCCAGGTCTTCATCCCGGTGCGGGCCGGGTACTCGTTCGTGGAGACACGGGCCTGGATCGAGCAGCTGTCGCGTGCCGTCGGGGGTGCCGTCCCGGACCTGGTGAGCTGGGAATGGTCGAAGGACCGCCGCGACGGGCGGGCGCGCCTCGACTTCACCCAGAACTGGCGCAATCGGACGCTCGTCGGGCCCTACTCGGCGCGGCCGGCCGCGGGTCTGCCGGTGTCGGCCCCGATCACGTGGGACGAGCTCGACGACCCGGCCCTCCGGCCCGACCGCTGGACCATCCGCTCGATCCTGGCGCGGATCGCGGAACGCGGCGACCTCTTCGCCCCGGCGCTCGGGCCGGGACAGGAGCTTCCCCACCTGTAAGCGGCGTGCTCCCCGACCATCGGCCCATGCCGGCAGCCGCGGCCCGGGTGGTATGGTCGGGGCCGTCGCTCGTCGGGAGGTCCGCATGCCACGTCGCTCGCCGTCGCGCCGGTCGCACGCCCTCGCCGTCGTCGGCGCACTCGGGTTCACGGTGGCGCTCACCGTCATCCCCTCGAGCCCGATCGTCGGCCCGGCGGCGGCGCGCCCGCCGCACGCGGTCCTGGCGACCCATGACGCGCACCTCAGTTCCGCGGGCAGGGTGGTCGTGCGCGATCTCGCCCGGCGGACCTTCGTCGCGAGCGCGGCGCCGACCGTCGCCCCCCCGGCCCGGCTGCGGTGGGACCGGGGCCCGCGCCCGGCGGGGACCACCGGCTTCACGGCGGGCGCCGTCGCGGCGAGCTGGACCGGCGGGGTGCCGGCGGCAGCGCCGGCGACGCCCTGGGTCACGATCGCGGCGACAGCCGTCGCGCTCGCCCCGGCGGCAGCTGACGCGCTCGCCCCGGCGGCAGCTGACGCGCTCGCCCCGGCGGCCGCCGGCGGGCCCGGGGTTGTCGGGACCGCGTGGAACGGCCTTACCGACCAGGCGATCTCGTGCGGCACCGCCCGGCCGTGCCTTGAGCCCGCGGACCCCTGGATCGCGGTGAGCACGACCCACGTCGTCCAGATGGTGAACCAGTCGACGCGGATCACGGACCGCGCGGGCGCCAATGCCGTCCAGATCCCGAACAAGTCGTTCTTCGGCACGTCCGCCTGGAACAGCGGTGCGTTCGTGTCCGATCCGCGCGTCCTCTTCGACCCCGCCCACGGCCGCTGGATCGCCACCCTCTTCGCCGGCGCATGCAGCGGCGGTGCGCTCTTCCTGGCGGTCTCCCAGACCGGCGATCCCACCGGCACCTGGGACAAGTACTTCTTCCCGTTCCCGGGTGCCTGGCCGGACTTCCCGACCCTGGGGTACTCCTCGGCCCTCGTGGCCGTCGGCGTGAACGAGTTTCCCGTCTCGTGCGGGGCGGCGGGCTCGCCCTCGATCGGCGCCTACAGGGGCGCCAGCCTCCACGTCGTGGACTGGGCCGACCTGCTCGACGGCGGCGGGATGCCCACGATCGCCTCGACCGTGCCGCTGACCACGTCGTTCACCTACGTACCAGCCGCTGGGCTGTCGGCTGGCGATCCGATCCACGCCGCGGTCGCCCTGGCCGACGGGTCCACGAACCGGGCGGACCTGGGCTACCTCAGCATCAGCGGCAGCGTCGCCGCCGGCGTGGTGGTCAACGCGCCCGTCATCGTCACGTCGGCGAGCGTGGCCAAGCTCCAGGATCCACCGACACCGGTCGATGCCGGTGGGCTGATCGGCGTGCAGCGGAGCGCTCTCGACCTCCGCCCCACGGACGCCGTCTGGCTCAATGGTCGCCTCGCGATCGGCAGCACGCACGGCCTGCTTGCGCGGATCGACGTACCGGCCCTGCGGCCGCGTGACCGAGATCACGACAAAGGCCGACCTCTCGACTCCGGCGTTCCGCCAGGATCTCCGGCTGGCTCCGACATCCGGATACACGGACACATTCACGCCCGGTGTGGGCTACAGCGACGACGGCACGCTCTGGACGGTGTTCAGCCAGGCGGGTGCCGGGCGCTTCGTCTCGTCATTTGCCCGCCGCCAGGTGCCGGCGACCGCACCCGGGGCATGGTCGCCGGGAACGGCGCTCGTTGCGCCCGGACGAGGCCCCTACGGCGGCACCGCCGGGGCCGGCCTCAACGAGCGCTGGGGCGACTACGTGGGCGTGGCCCGCGACCCCGCCGAGCCCGGGTCCGTGTGGCAGGCCAACCAGATGGCCGACACGGGCGGAGGCTGGGCGACGCGAGTGGCACGCCTCGGCGACGACACGACCCCGCCGGTCGTGACAGCTCCGCGACCCTCGTTCGTGCCCGGCACCCGGGCCGCGACGACGAGCGTGCCGGTCCGGATCGCCTGGAGCCAGTCGGATGCCGGCAGCGGCGTGGAGACGGTGCGCCTCGAGCGCAGCCTGAACGGCGGTGCGTTCACGGGGGTGGCGCTCCCCTCGCCGACCGCGACCTCGCTCACGGTGAACCTGGCCTACGGAGTGCGCTACACGTTCCGCGTGATGGCGACCGACGGGGCCGGCAACGTGGCATCCCCGGTCGCGGGTCTCTCGTTTACGCCTTCGCTCTACAGCGAGGGCTCCTCGCGAGTCTCCTATGCGGGAGCGTGGAAGAACTCCCGCAGCGCCACGTACCTCGGGGGCAGGGCGCGGTACGCGACGGTTCGGCGCCGCCGAGCCACCTTCTCCATGGTCGGCCTTGCTGTCGCCTGGGTCACGACGACCGCCCGCACCCGCGGCTCGGCGAGGATCTACATCGACGGCGTCCTCCAGGGAACCTACAGCACATACCGATCGGCAACCACCTACCGCCGCATCATGACCGGCAGAACGTTCCCCACGGCAGGTAAGCACCTGCTCAGGGTCGAGGTCGTGGGAACTGCCCGCCATCCCCGGGTTGACGTGGACGCGTTCGTCGTCCTCCGCTGACGCCCGGCGGCCGCCGCGCCCGGACCGCGGCCAGGAGCCACGCCGGGCGCGGGATACCACACCGCAGCGCCGAATCCAGCTCCGCCCCGCGCGTCCCCACTCCGCGGCCAGCCGCCACGTCGCGGCGCGGGAGGCCCGCCACTCTCGCCCTCGCGGCCCCTTTGGCCGGCCACCGGCGGGCGGTGCGGCCCCCCGGAGATGGGCGGACCGGCACCGGCCGCCGGGGTACCCGCTGCCTATCATCGAGACGGCTGGGCCGTCGCCCGTGCCTGAACGTCGTGACCTGCGCGCTCGCGGACAGGCCGCCGGCGCCCTCTGCCACCACCGCACGGAGGGGGCAATGCCCATCCCGTACAAGAAGCCGCCCGCCCCGAGCGACGACAAGCGCTGGAAGATCGTCGAGACCCGGATGCGCCGTCTCGGTGATCGGCCCCAGGCCCTGATCGAGGCCCTCCATGCCGCCCAGGAGGCGTTCGGATACCTCGACAACGAGGCTCTCCACTTCGTCGGCGACACGCTCCGCGTCCCCCACTCGCGCGTCTACGGGGTGGCTACCTTCTATTCGTTCTTCACCCTCAAGCCCCAGGGCGAGCACACGTGCGTCGTGTGCACGGGGACCGCGTGCTACATCAACGGGGCCAAGGACATCCTCGACGGCCTCGATCGCGCGTTGCATGTCAAGCCCAAGGAGACGACGGCCGACGGGAAGGTCTCGCTCCTGACCGCGCGCTGTCTCGGCGCGTGCAGCCTGGCGCCCGCGGTCATCGTGGACGGCGACGTCCGGGGCAAGGTGAGCTCGGGCGAGCTGGTCGCCCACCTGGAGGCGATGTGAGCGAGATGCCTGCCGCGGCGCGGCCCATCCGCCGCCGCGTGATCACCAGCGAGGTCCACGAGGGTCCGCCGCGCGCCCACGCGTACGTTTGCGAGGCGGCCAGCTGCATGTCGGCCCAGGCCCACGACGTGACCGTTCGCCTCGGCGAGCGGGCCGCCGCGGCCGGCCTGGCGGACGTCGCGGTCAAGCGCGTCGGCTGCCTGGGGCTCTGTGCCGCCGGTCCGCTCGTCGAGATCGGCGAGACCGGGCAGCTCTTCGACCACGTCCGGCCCGATGACGTCGAGGGCATCGTCCGGGCCCTCAAGAAGGTGAAGCCGACCGACGCCCGCCGGCCGCAGGGCCCCTTCTTCGAGAGGCAGCTCCGGGTTGCCACCGAGAACTTCGGCCGGATCGATCCCGAGAGCCTGGACGACTACGTCGAGCGCGGCGGATACGAATCGCTGCGCCGGGTGCTCTCCGAGATGACCTCGTCGGAGGTCCGCGACACGATCACCCGCAGCGGCCTGCGCGGGCGCGGCGGCGCCGGCTACTCGACCGGCCTCAAGTGGACCACGGTCGCCAAGGCCCAGGGCCCCCAGAAGTACGTGATCTGCAACGCCGACGAGGGAGATCCGGGCGCCTTCATGGACCGCAGCGTCCTCGAGAGCGACCCCCACCGCGTCCTCGAGGGCATGGCCATCGCCGCCTTCGCCGTCCACGCCAGCGAGGGCTACATCTACTGCCGGGCGGAGTATCCGCTCGCGGTCGCCCGCCTGCGGACCGCCATCCGGATGGCCCAGCGGGCCGGCCTGCTCGGCGTCGGGATCGCCGAGACCTCGTTCAACTTCGACGTGCAGGTCCGTCTCGGCGCGGGGGCATTCGTCTGCGGCGAGGAGACCGCCCTCATCGCGTCGGTGGAGGGCCGTCGCGGCACCCCCCGACCCCGGCCGCCCTATCCGGCCGTGCAGGGCCTGTGGGATTGCCCCACCCTGCTCAACAACGTCGAGACCTTCGCCAGCGTCCCGACGATCCTGCGCAAGGGCGCCGAGTGGTACGCGGGCATCGGCCTCGGAAAGAGCAAGGGCACCAAGGTCTTCGCCCTCGCCGGTCGGATCGTCAACACCGGGCTCGTCGAGGTCCCGATGGGGATGACCCTGCGGGAGATCATCTTCGACATCGGCGGCGGCATCGTCGACGGACGACCGTTCAAGGCCGTCCAGACCGGCGGCCCGGGAGGCGGCTGCATCCCGGCCGAGCACCTCGACATGCCGGTCAGCTTCGAATCGCTGCTCGAGCTCGGCTCGTTCATGGGATCCGGCGGCATGATCGTGATGGACGACACGTCCTGCATGGTCGACGTCGCCAAGTACTTCCAGGACTTCTGCCGCGACGAGTCGTGCGGCAAGTGCGTCCCCTGCCGCGTGGGCACGACGCAGATGTGGATGCTCCTCGACCAGATCACCCGGGGCGAGGCGACCATGGACGACCTCGCCCAGCTCGAGCGGCTGGCGGGCATCGTCCAGCGGATGTCGCTCTGCGGGCTCGGCCAGGGCGCTCCCAACCCGATCTTCAGCACGCTGCGCTACTTCCGGGACGAGTACCTCGCCCACATCGTGGACCGGGTCTGTCCCGCCGGCGTCTGCACGATCACTCCGGCGGAGGTGATGGCATGAGCACCGTCTTCACCTTCCGGATCGACGGCATCGACGTCGCCGGCTCGGAGGGCCAGACCGTGATGGAGGTGGCCGAGGAGAACGGGATCGACATCCCGGGCCTGTGCCACCTCGAGGGGATCCACGACCGCGGCGCCTGCCGCCTGTGCATGGTCGAGATCGCGGGCTCGCCCAAGCTGGCCGCGGCCTGCATGACGAAGATCTCGGAGGGGCTGGAGGTCACCGCCCACTCCGAGAGCCTCCTGGAGTACCGCCGCGCCGTCACCGAGATGCTGTTCGTCGAGCGCAACCACGTCTGCGCGGTCTGCGTCGCGAACAATCACTGCGAGCTGCAGGACACGGCCGAGGACCTCGGGATCACCCACTTCGACCTGCCCCGGATCAACCCCAAGGTCGAGATCGACGCCAGCCACCGGCTGTTCGCCATCGACCACAACCGCTGCATTCTCTGCCTTCGCTGCGTCCGCGTCTGCGACGAGATCGAGGGCGCCCACACGTGGGACGTCATGCATCGCGGCCTCGACACCCGCGTCCAGACGGACATGGGGATCCCGTGGGGCGAGTCCCCGACCTGCACGAGCTGCGGCAAGTGCGTCCAGGTCTGCCCGACCGGCGCCCTGTTCGAGAAGGGCCGGGCGGTCGCCCGCGGCAGCAAGACCCGGCGCCCCTTCCTGCCGTGGATGAAGGTCGTCGCCGAGGAGCGTGGGCTATGAGCAAGCCGCGGGTCGCCACCGTCTGGCTCGACGGCTGCTCGGGTTGCCACATGTCGCTCATCGACATGGACGAGCGGCTCCTCGACATCTTCGAGCGGGCCGATCTCGTCTATGGCCCCCTCGTCGACGTCAAGGAGTTCCCCGAGGACGTGGACGTCTGCCTCGTCGAGGGCGCGGTCTCGAGCGTCGACGACCTCCACAAGATCAAGCTCGTGCGCGAGCGCACGAAGACGCTCGTCTCCTTCGGCGATTGCGCCGTGACCTCCAACGTCCCGGGGATGCGCAACCCGATCGGGGTGGCGCCGCTCCTCGACCGGGCCTACCGGGAGAACGTCACCGTCAACGCCCAGCTGCCGTCGGAGGTCGTGCCGAGACTCCTGCCGACCGCGCAGCCGGTGCACCGGGTGGTGAAGGTCGACGTCTTCCTGCCCGGCTGCCCGCCGTCCGCCGACCTCATCTACACCATGCTCGATGACCTGCTGGCCGGTCGCGTCCCCGACGCGGCCGGGGCCCGGTTCGGTCGCTGACCGGGGGCCCGCCATGAGCCGAACCATCGTCATCGATCCCGTCACCCGGATCGAGGGCCACTCGAAGATCACGATCCAGCTCGACGAGAGCGGCGAGGTCTCCGACGCCCACTTCCACGTCACCCAGTTCCGTGGCTTCGAGCGGATCACCCAGGGCCGCCCCGTCCACGAGATGCCGGCCCTCATGGCCCGCATCTGCGGGATCTGCCCCGTCAGCCACATGGTCGCCTCGGCCAAGGCGGTCGACGACATCATGGCCGTCGAGCCGACACCCACGGGCGCCGACCTGCGGCGGGTCATCAACCTGGGCCAGATCGTCCAGTCGAATGCCCTGTCGTTCTTCCACCTCTCGTCGCCGGACCTCCTCTTCGGCTTCGACGCCGATCCGGCGGTCCGCAACATCATCGGCGTGGCCCGCCACAACCCGCAGCTCGCCCGCGACGGGATCGGGCTCCGCAAGTGGGGCCAGCAGATCATCGAGTGGGTGGCCGGCAAGCGCATCCACCCCGAGGGGATCGTCCCCGGCGGCGTCGCCACGCCGCTCACGGCCGAGGTTCGCGACCGCATCCTGGCCGGCCTGCCGGAGGCGATCGCGGCCACCGAGCGCGGCATCGCCTGGTACAAGTCGGACATGCTGCGCTGGGAGGAGGAGGCCGCGACCTTCGGCAACTTCCGCTCGGCGTTCATGGGCCTCGTCGACCGCCAGGGCAATGTCGACCACTACGGCGGCTGGCTGCGGGTCGTCGACGCGGACGGCAAGTTCCTGGCCGACCGGGTCGACCCGAAGCACTTCAACGACTACATCGGAGAGGCAGCGGAGCCCTGGTCGTACCTCAAGTCGACCTACTGGAAGGCCATGGGGTACCCCGACGGCATCTACCGGGTCGGGCCGCTGGCCCGGCTCAACGTGGCCGAGCGCACCGGCACACCCCGCGCCGACGAGGAGCTCGAGAAGTTCCGCTGGCGCGTGGGCCGGGTCGCCGGCTCGTCGTTCCACTACCACTACGCGCGCCTGATCGACACGCTCCACGCCATCGAGAAGGTCGAAGAGCTGCTGCGCAGCCCCGACATCCTCGACAAGCACGTGCGGTCCTTCGCCGGCATCAACCGCAACGAGGGCATCGGCGTGTCCGAGGCCCCCCGCGGCACCCTCATGCACCATTACAAGGTCGACGACGACGGCATCGTGCAGTGGGTCAACCTGGTCATCGCCACGGGGCACAACAACATGGCCATGAACCGGGCGGTCCTGCAGGTTGCCCGCCACCACGTCAAGGGCGAGACGATCACCGAGCCGATGCTCAACCGGGTGGAGGCGGTCATCCGCTGCTACGACCCGTGCCTGAGCTGCTCCACCCACGCTCTTGGCCAGATGGCCCTGCAGATCCAGCTGCTGGCGCCCGATGGGCGGGTGCTGGACACGCTGCAGCGTTGACCGATCGCGTCCCCGAACCCGGGCGACCCGACCCTCCCGGTCCGCCCGACCCGGCCAGCCTGTTCGACGCGCCCGGGCGACCCGACGGCCCCGACGCGGCCAGCCGGTTCGACGAGCTCGGGCGACCCGTCCCGACCTTGCGACCCGACGCCCCGGGTCCGCCCGACGCAACCCGTCGGCCCGACGCCCCGGGTCCGCCCGACGCCCCGGGTCCGCCCGACGCAACCCGTCGGGCTGGGGACGTCCTCGTCATCGGCTACGGGAACCGCCTCCGCGGCGACGACGGCGTGGGCCCGCGTGTTGCCGAGCTCCTTGCGGCCGACCCGCGCCTCGCCGGCGCCGTGGTCACGACCTACCACCAGCTCGCGCCGGAGCTGGCCCTCGACATGAGCGCCGCGGAGCTCGTCGTGCTCGTCGACGCCACCACCGAGGTTGCGGCCGGCGTCGTCGTCGTCCGGCGCGTCGATCCCGCGGGCGGAGCTGGCGGTGGAGCGGCTGGCGAACCCGGCGCCTCGTCCCACCACGTCGACCCGGTCGTCCTCATCTCCCTCGCCCGCGAGCTCTACGGGGCGACGCCGGAAACGCACGTCGTGAGCGTCGGCGTAGCGGACCTGGACGCCGGGGAGGGGCTCTCTCCTCCGGTGGCCGCCGCGCTGCCCGCGGCCGTGGAAGCGGTCGCGGCCCTCGTCGCCGCATATCTGGGCGCCGTCGACCGCTGACCCAGATCGCGGCGCTCGTCGCCGGGCACCTAGACGTACGGGGCGGCTGACGGGCGGCGCGCAGGTTCGCTCGCGCGCGGTCGAGAGCGTCTCGGGAAGTCGGTCCCGCGTGCCTGCGCCACGGCGACCCGCGGGCGGAAGTCAACCAAAGGGCGGCGCAGCTTCCAACGGGACGGAATATCGCGCAGGCCGATGAGGCGCCGCCCGGAGGAGCGTGGAGATGCGGCGAAGCCGCGAGATCGCGTCATCTCGGAGCACGTGCCTTCCTCCATTCATCGGCCCACGCGATATGCGGCGCTCTGCCGCCCGGCCCACGCGATGTGCGGCGCTCGTGCCGCCCGGCCCGCGGCGGGGCGCCGCGCGTGCGCCCGCGGCGGGCGCCGCATCAGTCCGCCCCGTGGCGTCGGGCGGTCCCGGGGCAGCGCCAGGCCCCCCGGGCGCACGACCAGCGGCCCGTGGCTCCGGGTCGCTCGGCTCTGACGCGGCGGCGCTCGCGGCCCGGACACTTCGGCACATGAACGAGACCGCCGCGCTCATCGCTGCCCTGAACACGTCGTGGTTCGCATCGGGCCTGAGCGAAAAGGCCCAGACCCACCTGGCGGAGCTCGGTCGCCGCTTCACCGCGGAGCCGGGAGCCGAGCTCTTCCACGAAGGAGGCACGAGCGACACCTTCGGCATCCTGGTCCACGGCCGGGTCGCCCTGCGCACGCTCGTCCCGGAGCGGGGCGACATCACGATCCTGACCGTGGAGCCGGGCGACGTCTACCTCTGGTCGGCCCTCGTCCCCCCGTACCGGGCGTCGTCGACCGGCATCGCCATCGAGCACATCGAGGCCGTCGTCTTCGACGGGTCGGCCCTGCGCGCCGCCCTGCGGGACGACTGTGAGCTGGCGACCGCCCTCTATCCGCGGGTGCTCGTCGCCGTGGCCCGCCGCCTCTATGCGACGCGCCAGCAGATGCTGGATCTGTTCGCCACCGAGCAGGTGAAGGAATGGTGATTCGAACCGCCCCCGGACGGGGCCACCGGCCGGCCCTCGAGGGGCCCGGCTTCCTGGCGCGCGCGGACCTCCAGGTCGTCATCGACCTCCTGCGGGAAGACGGGCGGCGGGTCATCGGGCCGACCGTCTCGGACGGCGCGATCGTCTACGACGAGATCGCCTCGGTCGACGACCTCCCCCGCGGCGTCGGCGACGAGCAGGCACCCGGTCGCTACCGGCTCCGCCGGCGCGGCGACGAGCACGTCTTCGGCTACGTCGTCGGGCCGACGGCCTGGAAGAAATGGACGTTCCCGGCGCTCGTCCCGCTCACCCGGGCGGGGAAGGACGGCCACAAGGTCAGCTTCGCCCCCGAGCAAATCGATGCCGTCCCGGTCGCGTTCCTGGGAGCGCGCGCCTGCGACCTGGCCGGGATCGCCGTCCAGGACGTGGTCTTCACGGGCACCGCCTTCGTGGATCCTGACTACGCCGCCCGCCGGGCCCAGGTGTTCATCGTCGCCGTCCAGTGCACGACGGCCGCGTCAACCTGCTTCTGCACCTCGATGGGCACCGGGCCCGAGGTCGAGAGCGGGCACGACGTCGTCCTCACCGAGCTTGACGCAGGGTTCCTCGTGGAGGCCGACACGCCGGCCGGCCACGCGTTCCTGGCGCGGCTCCCGCTGCGCCCCGCGTCGGCCACCGAGCAGTACGGGGCCGCGGCCACTGTGGCCGCCGTTCGGGCCCGCATCGGCGACCCGGTCCCCGCGACCGGCCTCCACGACCGGTTGCTGGCCCAGCTGGACCACCCCCGCTGGGCCCAGGTCGCGGAGCGCTGCATCACCTGCGGCAACTGCACCCTCGCCTGCCCCACCTGCTTCTGCACGACCCTGTCGCAGGCCACCGACCTGACTGGCAGCGAGGCCGTGATGTACCGCAGCTGGGACAGCTGCTTCAGCCCCGGCTTCGCCAAGGTCGCCGGGGGCAGCTTCCGCTCGCGGCCGCGCGATCGCTACCGGCAGTGGCTCACCCACAAGTTCGCCACCTGGTTCGACCAGTTCGGCAGCTCCGGCTGCGTCGGCTGCGGGCGCTGCATCACCTGGTGCCCGGTCGGCATCGACGTCCGCGACGAGCTGAACGCGATCGCCCCGGCGGTTCCGCTCGTTCCCGAGACACCGATCGTGGAGCCCGTCGCCGCGACCCCCAACGACTTCGTGACCGCTCGGGTCGTGTCCACCCGGCAGGAGACGGTCGACACGACGACCCTCACGCTCACCGGGACCGACCCCGCCTTCGCCCGCGGCAGCACCGGCCAGTTCGCGATGGTCGCCCTGCCGGGCTTCCCACCCCTCCCGATCTCCATCAGCCGCTTCCTGCCCGACGGGATCGAGCTGACGATCCGGGGCGCCGGCCCCGCCACCAAGGCCATGTGCGCGCTCCAGGTGGGCGAGCAGCTCGGCCTGCGCGGACCGCTCGGCAACAACTGGCCGCTCGACCGCGCGGTCGGGCGCGACCTGGTGATCGTGACCGGCGGCATCGGCCTGGCCCCGCTGCGGCCCGTGCTCCACGCGATCGTCGGCGATCGGCGCCGCTTCGGCGACGTCAAGCTCTTCTACGGCGCCCGCACCCCGACCGACCTGCTCTACCGCGACGAGCTCGAGCGCTGGCGGACGCGGGACGGGATCGAGGTGAGCCTCACCGTGGATCGCGCCGGTCCGGAATGGTCGGGCCGGGTCGGCATCGTGACCCACCTCTTCGACCAGGCAGCCTGGGACGGCTCGAACATGATCGCCTTCGTCTGCGGTCCGGAGCGGATGATGCAGGCGACCTCCACCACCCTTGCCGGTCGCGGCGTGCCCGCCTCCCGCATCTACGTGACGCTCGAACGGCACATGGAGTGCGGGATCGGCCTCTGCGGCCACTGCCAGATGGGCAAGTACTTCGTGTGCCGCGACGGCCCGGTCTTCTCGATCGGCCAGCTCGGCGACATCTTCGGCCGGGAGGGCATCTGATGACGACCCATGCCCCCGTCTCCGCGCGGCCCCGTGTGGGCGTCGTCAAGTTCGCCTCGTGCGATGGCTGCCAGCTGACGCTCCTCGACCTCGAGGACGAGCTCCTGTCGGTCATCGACCACTTCGAGATCGTGGACTTCCCCGAGGCCTCCTCGACCCGCTCGGCCGGTCCCTACGACGTCCTCTTCGTGGAGGGCTCCGTCTCGGAGCCGGCCCATCTCGAGCGGATCGTCGAGCTCCGCCGGCGGACCCGCCACCTCGTGACGATCGGCGCCTGCGCCACCGCGGGCGGCATCCAGGCCCTCCGCAACTGGGGCGACCACGACGCGTTCCGGGCCGGCGTCTACGCCCGGCCCGAGCTCATCCAGTCCCTCGCCCGCTCCACGCCCATCGCCGAGCACGTCACGGTGGACGCCGAGCTGCGCGGCTGCCCCATCGACCCGGGCCAGCTCGTGGAGCTCCTCACCGCGCTCACCACGGGCCGCCGCCCGCAGCTCCGCGATGAGGCCGTGTGCATGGAATGCAAGCGCCGGGGCGTGGTCTGCGTGATGGTCGGCAAGGGGATCCCCTGCCTCGGGCAGGTGACCCAGACCGGCTGCGGGGCGATCTGCCCGCGCTACGGCCGCGGCTGCTACGGCTGCTTCGGGCCGCGCGAGCAGGCGAACGCGGCCGGGCTGACCCGCCACCTCCAGATGGCCGGCGACCGGCCCCGCGAGGAGGTCGGCCGGCTGTTTGCCGGCTTCACGGCCTACAGCGAACCGTTCCGAAGCATGGTCACCGAGCTTGGGGGCACGCGAACCGGACGGGCGGGCACGGCCCCCGAACCGCCCGCGACCACGGGAGGCAAGGCATGAGCACGGCCACGAAGAAGGCGGTCGATGAGCGCCTCTACGAGGTCGGCGAGCTCACCCGGGTCGAGGGCGAGGGCTCGCTGCGGCTTCGCGTCCGCGACGGCGAGGTGATCGAGGCCCGGCTCGGGATCTTCGAGACGCCGCGCTACTTCGAGCAGATCGTCGTGGGGCGCACCCCCGACGAGGTCATCGACATCGTCGCCCGCATCTGCGGGATCTGCCCCGTTGCCTACCAGATGAGCGCCGTCCATGGATTCGAGGACCTCTTCGAGGTTCGCATCGATCCCGCGGCCCGCGCGCTCCGTCGCCTGCTCTACTGCGGGGAGTGGATCGAGAGCCACGCCCTCCACATCTACCTCCTCCACGCCCCCGACTTCCTCGGCTATCCGAGCGCCATCGACATGGCGGCCGATCACCGGCCGCTCGTGGAGCGCGGCGCTGCGGCTCAAGAAGGCGGGCAACCACCTCATCAAGATCCTCGGCGGTCGCCCCATCCACCCGGTGAGCGTCCGCGTCGGCGGCTGGTCGCGGGTCCCGCGAGCGGCCGAGCTGCGCGAGCACCGCCCGGCCCTGGTGGAGGCGCTGGCCATCGCCCAGGAGACGGTGGCCGTGGTCGCCGGCTTCACAATGCCGGCCTTCGCCCGGGAGCCGCGCCTCGTCAGCCTCAGGCACGCCGCGGAGTACCCGTTCAACGACGGCCACGTCGTGAGCTCCGACGGCATCGACATCGCGCCGGCCGCCTGGCGCAGCGTCTTCGAAGAGTTCCAGGTTGACGGCTCCAACGCCCTCCACGCCCGGGCCCTCGACGGCAAGGGCGTCTACCTGCTCGGGCCCGCTGCCCGCGTCACCCTGGCCGGCGACCAGCTGCACCCGCTGGCGAAGGAGGCCCTCGCGGCGTCCGGCTTCGGCGAGACCATCCGCACGAACATCTATGCCTCGATCGTGGCCCGGGCCGTCGAGCTCGTCCACGCGGTCGCCGAGGCGATCGACATCATCGATGCCTACCGGCCGCCGTCCGAGCCCATGGTGCGCTGGCAAAGTCGCCCGGGCGTGGCCGCGTGGGCCACCGAGGCCCCGCGCGGCCTCCTGTTCCACCGCTACGAGGTGGACGAGGCCGGGCGCATCCGGAGCGCCCAGATCGTCCCCCCGACGAGCCAGAACCAGGCCGCCATCGAGGCCGACCTCGTGGTCGCGGCCAGGGAGGTGCTGGACCTCCCCCACGAAGCGGCGACCATCCGCCTCGAGCAGATGATCCGCAGCTACGACCCCTGCATCAGCTGCGCCACCCATTTCCTCGACCTCACGATCGAGGAGGCGTGACGCCGGTCGACGATCGATCCTGCCACCGAGACCGAGCCAGCAGCGTCCCATGACCCCGCCCGTCCCGGTCTTCGTGTGCGGCGACCCTGCCCGCGGCGACGACGCGGCGGGCTCCCGCGCGGTCGGCCTGCTGCCGCCCGAGCTCCTGGCCAGGGCCGGCATCGTGCCCGTCGGCCAGCTCGACGTGCTCTTCCTGCTGGACCTGCCGGCGGACGCGCCGTGCGTCGTGGTGGACGCCGTTGCCGGATTGCCCCCGGGAGAGGTCTGGGTTCGACCCCTGCCGGCGCTCGTCGACCGGGCTCGCGCTCTCGCCGGCGCCGGCCGGGCCCCCGAGCCCCGCTCGTCACATGAGCTGCCGCTGGAGCAGGTCCTGGCCCTCGCGGCGGCCCTCCGGGACGCCCCGCCGGCCGGAACGTTCGTGGGCATCGGCGGCGCGTGCTGGGACGTCGGCGCTCCGCTCAGCCCCGACGTGGCCGCGGGATTGCCTGCGTTCGCCGCAGCCATCGCGGCCGCCGTCGAGGAGCACGCCGGCCGGGGCCGACCGTAGGGCCGCCTTCGTGGAGCACGCCGGCCGGGGCCGACCGTAGGGCCGCGGGCCGGCGTTCGCGATCGGCCGCCGGCCTACCGGGGGTAGACCTGGTCGATGTTCGTGGCGTCGACCCACTGGGTCTCGATCAGCAGGAGCGGCTCTACCGTCTTGCCCGCGATCAGGTCCAGCAGGGCCGGCACGATCGTCTTCCCGTAGCGCTCCGGGAAGTAGGCCGAATCGCCGATGTACTGGGGGTTGCTGCGGATGAGGTCGCGGACGCGGGCCTCGGCCCCCTGGCCCGAGACCCAGACGTCGGCCGGGCGGTTCGCGGCCGTGGCCGCGTCGAGCGAGCCGAGGGCGGCGTCGTCGTTGACGTTGACGACCACGATCCGCGACTTGCCCGGGAGCGTCGCCAGCAGGCTTGTCATGGCGGCTTTCGCGAGGGCCTGCGTGTCGATCGCTCGCCCGATCTGCTCGTTGGTGATGGGGCAGACGGCCGAGAAGCCCTGGTAGTAGCCGTCCATGCGCAGCCGGCTTCGATCGGCGGCGACCGTCGACCCGAACGAGACATACGCGTCGTACGTGCAGCTCCACTTGGCCTTGACCCACTGGCCCACGGCCGTGCCCGCGATCTGGCCGGCCCGGAGGTCGTCGGCCGAGACCAGCGTCTTGGCGCAGGGCGGCTGGGCGAACTCGACGGCGATCACCGGCACGCCGGCGGGGGTCTCGTTGCAGGCCGCCTGCGGGTCGACCAGCGTCCCCTGGAACTGGATGACCCCCTGGACCCCCGCATCCGAGAGCTGCTTCATGCACTTGCTCACGTTGTTGGGGTCGAGATTCGCGTCGCACTCCACCAGGTCGGCCCCGGCCAGCGCGGCCTGGGCGCGGATTCCCTCGGAGATGTCGAAGACGAACGGGATCTGCTCGCCGTACGACACGTAGCCCAGCTTGATGCCCTTGCCCTGGCCCTCGGTCACGCCGGTGTAGGGGTTGGCGGCCGGTGACGCGGTCGGGGCGAGCGTGGGCGTCGGCGACGCCTGCTGGCCCCCCGACGGCACGCAGGCGGTCGCGGCCAGGGCGACGACCGCCAGCAGCGCGACGACGCGGCCTGCCGGGCGCGGCGACGACGGGCGCGGGTTGAGCACGGGGTGATCCTCCGGTCGAACGGGGTCGGGCCGGCGGCGAGGCCGCTCGGAGACGGGTGCGGCGCCGGCCGAGGGGAAGGATACGGGATCGCGCTGGCGCGGGCCGCGAAGGTCCTCGCACCCGGCGGACCATTGCCGCCTTGACGAGAACAGGCATAATCGCCAAACGTTGGTGCGTACCCCGGACGCGCCGACGGAAAGGTCATGACCAACTTCATCCGCCGCTTCAGCCCGCTGGCCCTCGCCGCCACCCTGGTGCTCAGTACGGCCGTACCCGCGGCGGCTGCGGTGCCCGCGCCCACGCCTTCGCCCCCCGCCTCGCCGGCCGCACCGGCGCCCCTGGCAGTCGCGATGGGCCAGCAGGCCGTGAGCCGCGACCCGATCGCGAACGTCGCCCAGGTGGCGGTCACGGTCACCCCGACGGCCGCGGTCGCGCCCTGGCAGTACGCGTTCGCGGTCCGGGGCACTGTCGTCGCGAGCGGCTCCAGCAGTGCCGCCGCGTTCAGCGTGACGCTCGCCAACAACTGCTCGATCACGACCCAGAGCGTCACGGTGACCGTGACCGACGCTGCCGGAAGCACGGGCAGCGCCGCGGGCACGCTCGATCGCAGCCTGTGTCCTCCTCCCCCGAACGTGCCGCATGCCGCCGACCGGATCGTGGCCGTCCCGACGCTCGCCGAGGATTCGTTCGTCGACCGCCTGCGAGCCGTCGCCTCACCGGCGCTGGCCGAGGGCCGAGCGATCTATCGGACGCTCGTGGCGGCGGGCATCAACCCCGCCTTCGCCCTGGGCACGTTCCAGGCCGAGAGCAGCTCGGGCACCCGCGGCTACGCCGTCACGACGCTGAACTGGGGCAACATCCTGTACTACGCGTGGGAGGCCGCCTATGGGGCCGTGCCCTACGCCCCCGGAAACGGGTACACCTACGCGCGCTATCCGACCTGGCTGGCCGGCGCCCAGGCCTACGCCCATCTCCTGACCCTCTACCACCAGGGCGGCTACATCACGGTCAGCTCGGCCAGCGCGCACTGGCTGGGCACCGTCGAGGGCAGCGCGCGCCACCTCACCTACCTCCGCAACATCACCGCGGTCATGTCGATCCTGCCCGATGACCAGGTTCCCACCATGACGTCGCTGACGGTGCCGACCCGGAGCCGGGCCGCCGTGACGGCGACGTGGACCGCCAAGGACAACCTGGGCGTGGTCGGCTACCAGGTCCGCACGCGGCGCGCCGGCGGCACCTGGTCGAAGCCCGCGGCCGTGGCCGGCCCGAGTCAGACCTTGACGCTCACGACCGGCACCTGGACGGTCGGCGTGCGCGCCACCGACGCCGCCGGCAACTGGTCGGCCTGGCGCGGGGCCACCGTTGTCGTGGACGCGACGGTCCCGGCGATGACGAGGCTGGCGTCGACCGAGTCGGTCGTCCGCGCGGTCAACGGGGTGTTCACGGCGAGCTGGAGCGCCCGCGACAACGTCGGGATCGTCCGCTACCAGTGGAGGACCCGCCGGGACAGCGACCCGGCCTGGGCGGCGCCGGGCGGCACGAAGGGGACGACCCGCACGTTCAAGCTGCCCGCGGGCGCCTGGTTCGTGGCCGTGCGCGCCGCTGACGCCGTCGGCAACTGGAGCCCCTGGCGCACGATTCGCGTCGTCGTGCCCGTCGACGACCGCGCCTATGCCTTCTCGTCGGGGACGATCCGACGCAGCTCGTCCGTCTACTATCGGGGCACCGTGACGATGACGAGCCGGACCTCGTCGCGGCTGAGGACTACGTTCACCGGCCGGGACTTCTACCTCATCGGCACCGCGGGTCCGGGCTACGGCCGCCTGCGCGTCACCATTGACACGAAATCCTTCGTCGTCGATGCGGGCAACTACGCCGGGCGCCGCGCCACGTCCACCCACTTCAGGACACGGCTCCTGTCCGTGCGCATGGCATCCGGGAAGCACATCGTGACGATCACCAACCTGGGGACGCCCGGGCGCCCGAGGATCGCGATCGACGGCCTGGGCTTCGCCCTCTGAGCCCCGGGCGGGTCAGCGGCGAGCCGGCTCCTCCAGTCTGCCCAGGACCTCGTTGACCGGCGCCAGCCGCGCGTGGAGGCCCTCGTATTCGGGGGCCAGCCGGCCATAGAGAGACCGCGCCGCAGGATCCGGGGCGAGTCGCGCGGCGACCCGTACCAGGGCGTCGATGCCCTCCCGCTCGTCGGCCACGATCGCGACGCCCGCCGCGGCCAGGATCGCCGCCCCGGCGACCGAGGCCTCGGCCACGCGCGGGACCACCGCCTCCACGCCGACCACGTCCGCCTTGACCTGGTTCCAGAGTCCGCTGGCTGCCGTGCCGCCGGTGACCCGCAGCTCGTCGAACGGGAGCCCGGCGGCCACCGCCGGGGCGGCCACGTGGCGGAGCGCGAAGGCCGCCGCCTCGAGGACGGCGCGGACGAGGTGCCCCCGCCGATGACGGAGGGTCAGGCCCACGAACGCGCCCCGGGCCGCCGGGTCGTGGAGCGGCCAGCGCTCGCCGGCGAGGTACGGCAGGAAGAGCAGGCCGCCCGCCCCGGCCGGCACCGTCGCGGCCTCATCGAGCAGCTCGGGGAGGGTGGCGACACCGCCGAGCGCGTCGCCGACGAGCCAGTCGAGGGCCTTTCCCGTCCCGGCCATGGCCCCGCCCACGTAATGCAGGCCGGCGAGCGGCGCCGGGCCGGTCCACAGCGGCGGGGCGGCGACGGGACCGTCGACGTAGAGGCCGAACCCACCGGACGTCCCGCCCGTGTCGATCGCCTGGCCCGCCCTCGTCAGGCCCGCCCCGAGGAAGGTGGCGATCGCGTCGTTGGCGCCCGCCACGACGGGCAGGTCCAGGGGCAGGCCGAGCTCCGCGGCCGGACCCGACCGCAGCCCCCCCACGACGGTCCCGGCCCGCGCGGCCGGCGGCGCGATCCGCTCGTCGAGGCCGGCCAGGCGCGCCTCGTCCGGCGTGATCGCCTCGGACGGATCCTGCAGCGCGGCCGCGGCCACGCCGGTGAGGCGATACGCGACGTGATCCCAGGCCGAGAGAAGCCAGGCCGCGCGGTCGATCACGTCCGGGCGCAGGGTCGCCAGGAAGCGGGCGCGGCCCAGCAGGCCGACGACCCAGCCCTGCCGTCCCAGCGCCGCCGCGGCAGCGGCAGTCTCCCCCGTCGAGCGCCGGTCGAGCCAGGTGACGGCGGGCGCGAGGGCGCGCCCGTCGGCGGCCGTGGCGACGAGGGTCGGTCCCTGGCCAACGACGCAGAGCGCGACCGGCTCGGCTCTCCCAGTCACCGACGCCTGGGCCTGGGCAATGCCGATCGCCCGGACGAGGGCGGTCCACCAGGCGTCCGGCCGCTGCTCCGCCCGCCCCGGCGCCCCGTCGATCAGGAGCGCATAGGGGATGCGGGCGAACCCCCGCAGGCGTCCATCAGGAGCGAGCACGCCGGCCTTGACGGCGGAGGTGCCGAGGTCGACGGCCACGAGCACGCGGGGATCAGGGGTCACGGCGGGACATGGTAGGGCCCGGGGGCCGCGCCTGCGCGGGCGTCCGCGAGCGGCGCTACAGGACCTTGCCCGGGTTGAGGATGCCGAGCGGGTCGAGGGCGCCCTTGACGGCCCGCATGACCCGGACCGCGTCGGCGCCCCGTGTCATCTCGAGGTAGGCCCGCTTGACGACCCCGATGCCGTGCTCGCCGGTCACGGAGCCGCCGAGGGCGAGCGTGGCCCGGAACAGGTCGTCCTGGGCCTCCCGAAGGCGCGGGGCTCCGGTGGGATCGTCGCGGTCGAACACGAAGGACGGGTGGAGGTTGCCGTCACCGGCGTGGCCGAAGACGCCAATCTGGAGGCCCCGCCGCTCGCCGATCTCGTGGATCGCGTGGAGGAGGTCCGGCACCCGGCTGCGCGGCACGACCACGTCCTCCATGCGGCTCACGCCCATGGCGTCGAGGGCCCAGTGGGCCATCCGGCGCCCCTGCCGGAGGAGGTCCGCCTCGGCCGCGTCCTGGGCCCGCACGAGGAGCCCGGCGCCGGCCGCGACGCAGGCCCGCTCGGCCCGGTCGAGCTCGTCGGCCCCGGACGGCCCGGGAAGGTCGGACTCCACGAGGAGCATGGCCGCTGCGTCCTCGTCGAGGCCGAGGGTGTAGGCCGCGTTCACGGCCCGGATCGTGAAGGCGTCCATCAGCTCGAGCGTGCAGGGTTGGACGCCGTCGCGGACCATCCCGGCCACGGCCGCCCCCGAGGCCTCGATCGAGCCGAAGAACGCGAGCAGCGTCTGCTTCGGTGGCGGCATCGGGATGAGGCGCAGCGTCGCCTCGGTCACGATGCCGAGGGTTCCCATGCTGCCGACGAAGAGGCCCGCCAGGTCGTAGCCCGCGACGTCCTTGACGTTGCGGCCGCCCGTGCGAATGACCGCCCCGTCCGCGAGCACGACCTCGAGGCCCAGGACGGCATCGCGCGTCACCCCGTACTTCACGCAGCAGAGCCCGCCCGAGTTCGTGGCCAGGTTGCCGCCGATGGTGCAGGTCTCGTAGCTCGCCGGGTCCGGGGCATAGAAGAGCCCGTGCTCGGCGACGGCCTTCTTGAGGTCCGCGTTGATCACGCCCGGCTGCACGACGACGACGCGGTTCTCCTCGTCGATCTCGAGGACCCGGTTCATCCGCATGAGCGACACGGTCAGGCCGCCCTCGACGGCCACGGCGCCACCGGACAGGCTCGTCCCGGCGCCGCGGGGCACCAGGGGGACGCGATGGGCAGCCGCCAGCCGGACGATGCCGGCCACCTCGGCGGTGTCAGCCGGGAAGGCGACCGCGAGCGGGGACGGAGGCTCCAGGTAGGCGGTCTCGTCACGACGGTGCGCCTCGAGCACGGACGCTTCGACGCTCAGCCGCAGGTCCGGCAGGGCAGCCCGGAGGGCGTCGAGGAAGGCGGCACCGGCGTCGGGCTGGCTCATCCGCGGAGAATACGCCGGGCCCGGCGCGCCGGGACGCCTCGCGGGTCAGATCGGCGCCCGCCGGGGGCCCATCCGGCCCGGACGCCGTGGAGGCCCGGCCGCCTCAATCCGCGGGGCGGCCCTTCGAGCTAGCGCTCGCCCGTCTGGCGGCCGACGATCCACCAGGCAGCGGGGAACGCGATGCCGGCGAGCGCAAGCTTCAGGAGATCGCCGAAGATGAAGGGGGCAAAGCCTTTCGCCACGGCCGTCGAGAGGTCGAAGCCGGTGGCGGCCATCAGCCAGGGAATGCCGACGAGGTAGATGGCGAGATCCCCGACGATCATCGCCACCACCGCACCGCCCACGTGGCGGTCCCAGCCGAGCTCGGCCAGGCGCCCCACGATCGCCGCCGCGAGGAGGAAACCCAGGAGGTAGCCGCCGGTGGCGCCCAGGACCCACTGGCCGTCGGTCCGGCCGACGAAGGTGTCGAGGCCCGAGGCCCCACCCGCGTAGACCGGCAGCAGCAACCCGGCGGCCAGGTACAGGCCGGCGGCAAGGACGCCGCGCCGGAACCCGAGGGCCCCGCCCACGAGGAGCACGGAAAAGGTCTGGGCGGTGATCGGCACCGGAGAGACCGGGAGGGTGACCCGGACGTCGCCGGGGAGCACGATCGTCTGGCCGGCGAGGACGATCTGCAGGTTGGCGGTGAGGGCGATGACGAGCGCCCCGGCCACGATCAGGGCAACGTGCCGGGCCCGCGTGCTGATCCGCTCGCCGACCGCCACCGGGACCAGGAAGTCGCCGATCGTGATCCCCCGCTCGGCGGCGGGCAGCCGGTTCAGGCGCTCGGTCGCGAGGGTCATCAGGCGCGAATCTCCGGGGCTGGCGGCCGACGGCCGCCGTCGGGGCGAGTCTAGCAGCCGCCACGTCGCCGGCCGCGCCCGGGCGCGATCGGGGTGGGCCGGTCAGTCGCGGGCGAGGGAGGCCACGATCTCGACCCGCGCCGCCAGGCGGGCAGGATAGAGCGCGGCGGCGACGGCGAGCAGGACCCCGCCCGCCAGCGCCGCCAGGGCCACCACCCACGGCGGTTGGAAGGGGACGCTGCTCCCGCCGGCCAGCAGGACGAGCGCGGCGCCGGCGGCGAACCCGGTGACGACGCCGAGGAGCGCGCCGACGAGGCCCAGGATCGCGGCCTCGAGGACCACGAGCCGCCACGCCTGGCGCTGGGTGAGGCCGGTAGCTCGCAGCAGGGCCAGCTCGCGCCTGCGCTCGAGGACGTTCATGACCATCGTGTTGACGATCCCGAGGATCGCAACCATCACGGCCACGGCGGCGAGGGCCGCGAACAGCACCGCCCGACGGTCCACCGCGGCGCCGATGGCCCCGGCCGCCTGGTCCAGGGTCGCCGGCTCGAGCGCGTCTCCGCGCGCGGCCGTCTCCACGCCCGGTCGAGCGGCCGCCTCCTGACCCGGGCCGAACCGGACCGCGAACGCGTCCGCGCCGAGGACGCCAAGGCGCCCCGTCGCGTCCGGCCAGCCGACGAGGATGGCCTCGCCGACCGCGCCCGGGATCGTGCGCTCGGCGATGCCCACGACCGACAGCCGCACCGGTCCCGTGCCGGCGAGGAGCTCGAGGGATGACCCGATGCCGATCCCTCGCCGCTCGGCCAGGCTGCGCGGCACGATGGCGGCGCCGCCCGCGTCGAGCGCGGCGAAGGCCGTCGCCCGGTCACCGGCCAGCAGCGCGAGGCGACCATCGGCGAGGAGGTCGGCGCCGACGACCGCGGCCGCGTCGGCCCGGGTGCGGTCGAGCGCCACCGAGAAGCGCCCGAGCGGGCTCACGCGGGCCACTCCGGGGAGGCTCGCGATGTCGGCCGCCGCCGGCTCGTCGGCGGCCACGGGCCGGATCGAGGTCAGGAGGAGCTCGCCCGGGACCACCTCGGCGAGCCAGGCCGTCGCCGCCTCGCGGGTTGAGCCGGCGACCCCGGCGAGGGCCACGAGGACGGCGAGCGCCACCGCCAGGGCCCCCACCGTGAGCGCCGTTCGGCTTCGATCGCGGGTCAGGGCGCCGCGGGTGAGCCGCTCCTCGGCGGGCAGGAAGGGAGCCGCCAGCAGGCCCGCCAGGCGGCCGAGCGGCCCGACCACGAACGGCGCGGCAAGGGCGACGCCGAGCAGGATGCCGAAAACGGCCAGGGGCCGGAACAACCCGGCGTGACCGGCGGCCGCGCCGGGCCAGAGGAAGAGCCCGACGAGGCCGACGACCGCGAACACGAGGAGGAGCCAGCGCAGCCGGGCCCGCATCACCGCGCCCTGGTCGAGGCGCAGGCGCAGCGCCGCGACCGGCGAGATTCGGCCCGCCCGGAGCGCCGGCTCGATCGCGGCCGCGATGGTCACGAGGAAGCCGAGGGCGGCGCCGAGGAGCAGCGAGCCCGGCGGCAGGGCCAGCCCGACGAGGGCGACCGTTCCTGTCCCGCCGAGCAGCACCATCGCCGCGGCGGCGAGCCCGATGCCGGCAACCACCCCGAGGACCACGCCGGCGAGACCCAGGTAGGCGGCGGAGACCAGGACGAGCTGCGTGACCTGGCGCCGGGTCATGCCTGCCGCGCGCAGGAGCCCGACGTCGCGAGCCCGCTCGGCGACCGTCATCGAGAGCGTGTTGAAGATCAGGAACGCACCTCCGAAGAGGGCTACCGCGGCCACGAGGGCGATCGCGATCCGGATCTCCCCGGTCGCGGCCTCGAGGGCCGCGGCCACGTCCTGCGGCGTGCTCAGGGTGTACGGCTCGCCGGTCAAACGGCGCTCCAGCTCGGCCGCGGTGGCGTCGACGGTGGCGCCCGGGGCCAGCACCACGTCGACCGCCGTGACCCGCTCGGTGGCGAACAGGTCGCCGGCGGCCTCCAGCGGGACCACGACGGTGCGGTGGGCCGGGTCGGGATCGCCGGCGGCGGGCGCCAGCACGCCGACCACGCGGAAGGCGGCCGGGTCGGCGGAGGGATCCCCGAGCAGGGTGATCGTGGAGCCGACGCCCAGGCCATCGTCCCGGGCGAGCTCCCAGGACACGAGCGCCCCGCGATCGTCGCCGGCACCGAGGGGCGAACCCGCCGCGAGCGGGCGCTCGTGGATCCCGGGGTCGGCCGCGCGGTCGACGCCCAGGACCGTGAGCGGCGCGGGCAGGGACGCCGCCGTCGTGTCCGGCAACGGGTAGGTGCGGCGCTCCAGGGCCGGCGCCACGGCCGCGACGCCCGGCGTCGCGGCGATCGTCCCGACGGTCGCGCGCGATAGTCCCTGCTCCTCGAAGGCCGCCACCCGCAGGTCGGAGCGTCCCATGAGATCGCGCACGCTCCGCTCCACGGCCGCGTCCAGGGCCGCGTTGAGCACCAGCGCGGCCACCAGCACGCCCGTGCCCAGCGCGATCCCGATGATCGTGAGGACGGAGCGGAGGGGGCGGGCCCCCAGGCTGCGGCGGGCCAGCGCGTTCGCGGCGCGCACGGGTCAGAGCCCCAGCGCGGCGAGGCGGACGATGAGCGGGCCGGCGGCGTGGTCCTCGCGGCGGCCGAGGCTGATCTCTTCCAGGATGGCGCCGTCCCGGAGGACGAGCACCCGGTCGGCGTAGGCGGCGGCCTTGGCGTCGTGGGTGACGAGGACCACCGTCTGGCCCCGGTCTGCGCAGAGGCGCCACAGCATGTCCAGGATCTCGGTGCCGGTGGCGTAGTCCAGGTTGCCGGTCGGCTCGTCGGCCAGCAGTATTGCCGGCCGGTGGACGAGCGCGCGGGCCAGCGCCACCCGCTGTTGCTCGCCGGCCGACAGCTCGTCAGGACGATGGCGGTCCTTCCCGGCAAGGTCCACCGCCGCCAGGACGTCGGCGATGGCGGCCGACTCGTCGCGACCCCCCGGATCGCGCCCGGCCACGATGAAGGGCAGGGCCACGTTCTCGCGGACGGAGAGGATCGGGACGAGGTTGAAGAACTGGAAGACGAAGCCCGTCTTCGCGCGGCGGAGCTTCGTCGCCTCGTCGTCGCCGAGCCGGCTCACGACGGCACCGTCGAGGACGACGTCGCCCGAGCTCGGGCGATCGAGCCCGCCGAGAAGATGGAGGAGCGTGCTCTTGCCCGATCCGGACGGTCCCATCACGGCCAGGAACTCGCCGGGCTCGACGGCCAGGGAGACACCGCGGACGGCGTCGACGTCAGCCCCGCCCATGCGATAGCTGCGGGTCAGGTCGCGCGCCTCGAGGATCGGCGGCATCAGGGGGCTCCCCTCGTCCACGCGGTGCGAGGACGCACCGCCGCGGGGCGAGTGTAGCGCCGGCCCCGGTCGCGAAGGGCGGCCGGCGAGACGCCGGTCCTCACGCCCCGAACAGGAACCTCAGGATGGCGCCGGCGAGCCCGTCGAGCAGGCCGGGAGCGGGCGCCGGCAGGGCCGCCGGGTCGGCCACCCGGAAGCTCCCGGCGAACGAGGCCGTCACGATCAGCGGGCCGCCAACCGGTGCCGCCCCGGTGCCGGTGCCGGATCCCGGGTCGGCGGGCCGGCTCGCGACCTCGAGCGGTGGACCGTCGTAGGCGCGGGGTTCGACGAGCCCGGGTCCCGGGCTGGGCGTGGCCGCCGGCGTCGAGGCCGCGGCTGGTGTGGGTGGGGGCGGCGTGACGACCGGCGCGCGGGTCGGGACCGGTCGCGCGGTTGGCGCAGGCGTCGGACGTGGGGTCGGCTGTGGCGCCGGACGTGCAGTCGGTCGGGCCGTGGGCCTGGGCGTGGGCTTCGGGGTTGGCCTCGGCGTGGGTTTCGGCGTTGGCTTCGGTGTCGGCTTCGGCGTCGCGACGGTCGTGCTGCAGCGGTCGGCGAAGAGCACCGTCCACATCTTCCGGCCGCTGGCACCCTTGTAGGCGCCGATGCCGATCACGTCCCAGGTCCTGCCCAGGATGTTGGCCCGGTGACCTGCCGAGTTCATGAACGACAGGTGGATCGCCCTGGTCGCCACGTCGTCGGGATAGCTGTTGTAGCCGATGTTCTCGCCGGCCACCTTGAAGCAGTAGCCGCGGCCCTGGAGGACATCGAAGACGCTGCCCCGACCGGGGATCGCGTGGCTGAAGTAGTTGCGCGTGATCATGTCCTTGCTGCGCCAGCGGGCGATCGAGGCGAGGGTCGCGTCGTTCGCGAGGGAGCGCAGCCCGGCGCTCGCGCGGGCCGCGTTCGTCAGCTGGCGGAGCTCCCCCTCCGACGTGGCGCTGAAGGTGCCCGCACTCCATCCGGCGACCGGGGCGGGCAGCGCGAGGACGGCCACCGTGGTGGCCAGGAACGCCGCCGCGACCAGCGCCGCGAGGCGCCCGAGCGGCGTGCGGACCGGGCGGGGGTGAGTCACGTCCCGACCCTACCCTCGTCATCCGCCCCCGTCCGCGGCGCGATGGTCCGGGGCCGCCACCGGACGGTGGTCCCGGTCGGTCAGGCGAACGCGTCGTCGGCGAGGTTCGGCCGGAGGATCCTGGCCGCCGCGGCCACCGGGATGCCCGCCCGCCGGGCGTAGTCCTCGAGCTGGTCGCGGCCGATCCGGCCCACCCCGAAGTAGGCGCTCCGGGGATGCCAGAAGTAGTAGCCCGACACCGAGGCCCCGGGCAGCATCGCCCACGACTCCGTGAGGTGGATGCCGGCGCGCGCCTCGGCCTCGAGCAGGGCGAACAGGGTTCTCTTCTCGGTGTGGTCGGGGCAGGCCGGATAGCCCGGGGCGGGGCGGATGCCCTGGTAGCGCTCGGCGATGAGGTCGGCGTTCGAGAGGCCCTCGTCGGGGGCATAGCCCCACAGCTCGCGGCGGACCCGTTCGTGGAGGCGCTCCGCGAACGCCTCCGCGAGCCGGTCGGCGAGTGCCTTGGCGAGGATCGCGGAGTAGTCGTCGTGGCCCTCCTCGAAGCGGGACACGAGGGTCTCGACGCCGTGGCCGGCCGTGACCGCGAAGGCGCCCACGAAGTCCTCCACGCCGCTTTCCCGGGTCGCCACGAAGTCGGCGAGGGCGAGGTTCGGCCGGGCGTCGCGGCGGGCCATCTGCTGGCGGAGCGTCCGGAACGTCGCGAGCCCCTCGGTCCGGGCGGCGTCACGCCAGAGGACGATGTCGTCACCGACCGCGTTCGCCGGCCAGAAGCCCACCACGGCGGCGGCCCGCAGGCTGTCGTCGGCCGCGATCCGGTCGAGCATGGCCAGCGCATCGCGGTGGAGGTCGCGAGCGACGGCGCCGACGACCGGGTCGTCGAGGATCGCGGGAAAGGCGCCGTGCAGCTCCCAGGTGGCGAAGAACGGCGTCCAGTCGATGCGCTCGACCAGCTCGGCCAGCGGGTAGTGGTCGAACGTCCGGACGCCCACGAACGACGGGCGCGGCGGGGTGATGTCCGACCAGTCGAGGCGGAGGCGGTTGGCCCGCGCCTCGGCGAGCGTCAGGCGGCGCTCGTCGGCGCGGCGTTCACCGCGCTCGCGGCGGACGGCCTCGTACTCCTCGCGGACCCCGGCCGCGAAGTCGCCCCGGCGGCCCGGGTCCAGGAGCGCCCGGACCACGCCCACCGCCCGCGAGGCATCATGGACGTGGACCACCGGACCCGAGTAGGCCGGCGCGATCCGCATCGCCGTGTGGGCTCGCGAGGTCGTCGCGCCGCCGATGAGGAGGGGGACGGTGAATCCCTGGCGCTCCATCTCGGCCGCCACGTGGACCATCTCGTCGAGCGACGGGGTGATCAGCCCCGACAGCCCGACCAGGTCCGCCCCGATCTCGCGGGCCCGCTCGAGGATCCGGGCCGCCGGCACCATGACCCCGAGGTCCACGACCTCGTAGTCGTTGCAGCCCAGCACGACGCCGACGATGTTCTTGCCGATGTCGTGGACGTCGCCCTTCACGGTGGCGGTGACGATGGTGCCCGCGCTGCGGGCCGCACCGGATCGCTCGGCCTCCAGGTACGGCACGAGGACGGCCACGGCCTTCTTCATGACCCGGGCGCTCTTGACGACCTGGGGCAGGAACATCCGCCCGGCCCCGAACAGGTCGCCGACGACGTTCATGCCGGCCATGAGCGGACCCTCGATGACGTCGAGCGGCCGCTGGGCGCGCTGCCGCGCCTCCTCCGTGTCGTCGGCGATCCAGGTGTCGATCCCCTCGATGAGGGCGTGGGTCAGGCGCTCCTCGACCGCCAGCTCGCGCCAGGCGAGGTCCTCGGCCGGCCGCTCCATGCCACCCTGGGCGGCGTAGCGGATGGCGATCTCCAGCAGGCGCTCCGTGGCGTCGGGACGGCGGTCCAGGACGACGTCCTCCACCCGTTCCCGCAGGTCCGGGTCGATGTCGTCGTACACCGGCAGCACCCCGGCGTTCACGATCGCCATGTCGAGGCCGGCCCGGATCGCGTGGTAGAGGAAGACGGCGTGGATCGCCTCGCGCACGCGGTCGTTGCCGCGGAAGGCGAACGAGACGTTCGAGACGCCCCCCGACGTCAGCGTCCCCGGCAGCTCGGCCTTGATCCGCCGGACCGCCTCGATGAAGTCGATGGCGTAGCGGTTGTGCTCCTCGATGCCGGTCGCGATCGCGAAGATGTTGGGATCGAGGATCACGTCCTCGGGGGCGAAGCCCACCGTCTCGGTGAGCAGGCGGTAGGCGCGCGTGCAGACGGCCACGCGTCGCTCGACGGAGTCGGCCTGGCCGCGCTCGTCGAAGGCCATGACGACCACCGCCGCCCCGTAGTCCCGGCACAGCCGGGCCTGGCGCAGGAACGCCGGCTCGCCCTCCTTGAGGGAGATCGAGTTGACGACGCCGCGGCCCTGGAGCTGGCGCAGGCCGGCCTCGAGGACGGTCCATTTCGAGCTGTCGACCATGACCGGGACCGCCGCGATGTCGGGCTCGACCGCGATCCGGCGCAGGAAGCGGGTCATGGCGGCGACGCCGTCGAGCATCGCCTCGTCCATGTTGACGTCGATGAGCTGGGCCCCGTTGGCCACCTGCTCGCGGGCCACCGCCACCGCCTCGTCCTCGCGCCCGTCGGCAACGAGGCGGGCGAACTTGCGGGAGCCGGTCACGTTGGTCCGTTCGCCCACGTTGACGAAGGCGTTGCCGGGCGGCGGGATGACGACCGGGAGCAGCCCCGAGAGGCGGGTCAGCGGGGCCAGGACCGGCACGACGCGCGGAGCCATGCCGGCCACGGCCTCGGCGATCGCGGCGATGTGGGCGGGAGTCGTGCCGCAGCAGCCGCCGGCCACGTTGAGGAGGCCGTGCTCCGCCCACTCGTGAATCGCCGCGGCCATCGCGGCGGGGGTCTCGTCGTACCCGCCCAGCTCGTTCGGCAGGCCTGCGTTCGGGTAGGCCGACACGGGGCGATCCGCCACCCGGCCGAGGACGTCGAGGTGCTCCCGCAGCTGGGCCGGACCGAGGGCGCAGTTGAGGCCGACGACGACCGGGTCGGCGTGGCGGATGCTGTGCCAGAAGGCTTCCACCGTCTGGCCCGAGAGCGTCCGGCCGGACGCGTCCACGATGGTTCCGGAGACCACCAGCGGCACCGGCACGCCGAGCTCGGCCGCGAGCGAGCGCACGGCGAAGATCGCGGCCTTGGCGTTGAGCGTGTCGAACACCGTCTCGACGAGGAGCAGATCGGCCCCGCCGTCGAGGAGCCCCGCGGCCGCCTCGCGGTAGGCCTCCTCGAGCTCTTCCCAGGTGACGTTCCGGGCGGCGGGGTCTTCGACGTCCGGTGAGATCGAAGCCGTCCGGTTCGTGGGTCCGAGCGAGCCGGCGACGAAGCGCGGCCGGCCGGGGTCCGCGCGCTCGGCCGCATCGGCCGCCTCCCGGGCCAGCCGCGCCGCGGCCACGTTGATCTCGCGGACGACCGCCGGTGGCAGCGCGTAGTCCGCCTGGGCGATCCGGGTGGCGGTGAACGAGTTCGTGCTCACGATGTCGGCGCCGGCGGCGAGGTAGGCAGCGTGGATCTCGCGCACGCTGTCCGGCTGGGTCAGGCACAGGAGATCGTTGTCGCCCCGCAGGTCCCGGGGGTGGTCGCGGAAGCGCGTGCCGCGAAACTCCGCCTCGCCGAAGCGGCGCTCCTGGAGGACCGTGCCCATCGCCCCATCGATGACCAGGATCCGGTCCGCCAGCTCCCCCGGGAGCCGCGCGAGGCGGGCCAGGCGCGCCGTGTCCGGCGCCGTCATCGGGCGCCCACCGCATGCCGCTCGCGCAGCCGGCGGACCAGGCCGGCGCACTGCTCGTAACGCCCGAAGCTGGGCATGATGTAGGTCCCGGCCACCTCGTCCTCAACGGCCGCGAGGAGGGCGTCGGCCATCTCGATGCCGACGTCCGAGCCCCGCTCACCGGCCGCGTGCATCGCCGCTCGCGACTCGTCGGGGATGACGATGCCGGGCACTTCGTTGTGGAGGAACTCGGCGTGCCGGGCCGAGACGAGCGGCAGCACGCCGAGCAGCAGGGGGACCGGCAGGCCGCCGGACCCGAAGCGGCGGCGCGCCTCGTCGAGCATCGCCTCGACCTGGCCGGCGGCGTAGAGGGGCTGGGTCATGACCACCTGGGCGCCGGCACCGAGCTTGCGCTCCAGGCGCGCCCACTCGGTGGCCGGGTCGACCGCGGTGGGGTTCAGCGCGCACACGATCGTGAATCCGGCCCGCGCCCCGATCGGCGAGCCGGCCTGGTCCTCGCCCCGGTTGAGCCGCCGGAGGACTTCGATCAAGCCCACGGAATCGACGTCCCAGACGCCGGTGCCGGTCGGGTAGTCACCCACCCGGGGCGGGTCGCCGGTCAGGGCAAGGACGTTGCGCAGGCCCAGGGCGTGAGCCCCGAGCAGCTCCGACTCGAGGGCCATGAGGTTGCGGTCGCGCGTCGTCAGGTGGACCACGCACTCCAGGTCGAGGTCGTGCTGGATCCCGAACGCGACCGCCATCGCGCCCATCCGCACCCGCGCCATCGCCGAGTCGCTGACGTTGACGATGTCGACCCCCGCCGCCTGGAGAAGGCGCGCGGCCTCGATCGTGCGCTCGATCCGCACCGAGCGCGGCGGGTCGATCTCCACCGACACCACGAACCGCCCGGCGGCGAGGGCCGCGGCGAGGCGGGTCGGCGGTGGCGGGTCGGCGGCGCCCTTCGGTTCGGACAGCTCGACGGCCGAGGCGCGCGGCCCGGGCGGTGACTCGCGGGCGATGCGCGTTCCCGAGGCCCACCCGGCCGTCCCCGCGCCGGCGCTCAGCGGCAGCGTGTCGAGCACGGCCCGCATGGCGGCGACGTGGGCGGGCGTGGTCCCGCAGCACCCCCCCACGATGCTGGCGCCCGCCTCGAGCATGCGCGGCGTGACCTCGGCGAAGTAGTCGGCGCCGGCCGCATAGACGAAGCGCCCCTCGAGGCGCTGCGGCAGGCCGGCGTTGGGCATGATCGAGGTGGGCGGAAGGTCGACCTCCGCTCCGGCAAGCCGGGCGAGCGCCTCGAGGCAGGCCGTCGGGCCGGCGCCGCAGTTCACGCCGATCGCGTCCACGCCGATGGCGGCAAGGCGGGCGGCGGCCTCCTCCGGGCCGGTGCCGTCGGGGAGCGTGAGCTCCTCGCCGAAGGTCAGGGATGCCAGGATCGGCAGGTCCGACGCGCGCCGTGCCTCGTCGACGGCCCACAGGAGCGCCTCGATGTCGGGGTGCGTCTCGAGGACGACCAGGTCGATGCCGCCCTCGAGGAGCCCCTCGATCTGCTCGCGGAAGAGCGCCCGGGCGCCGGCCTCGCCGAGCAATTCCATCTCGCGGCTCGGCACGCCGAGCGGGCCCACCGACCCACCGACGAGCGCCTCGCGGCCGGACACGTCCCGCGCCTCGCGGGCCACCTGCGCGGCCCGCCGGTTCAGGCGCGCGACGTGCCCCTCGAGCCCGAAGGTCTCCAGGCGATGACGGTTCGCGCCGAGTGACAGGGTCACGATGAGCTCGGCCCCTGCTTCCAGGTATTCGCGGTGGGCCGCGCCGACGAGATCCGGGCGGGTGGCCGCCAGCTCGTCCAGGCAGGCCCGCTGGGGGACGCCACGACTGAAGAGCAGCGTTCCCATGCCGCCGTCCGCGAGCAGCGGGCGGTCGAGAAGCCGTGCTCGCAAGCGCGCCCGTGGAGCCTGGTCCGACACGGGCGGGATTGTCGCATCCGACGCGGGATCGGGCGCCGACCGCTCACTCAGCGTCGTACTCTGTCCGCCATGGATGCCGAATTCGTCGCCCTGTTCCGCCACCACGGGTGGGCCACCGACCAGCTCCTCGCCGCCTGCGAGGCCCTCCCGCCCGACCACCTGGAGTGGGTGACCCAGGGAACGTACGGGGGGCTCGGGGCCACGCTCCGCCATCTCGTCGAAGCCGAGGAGCGCTACGTGTCGCGGCTGCGGGGCGAGGGCCAGCGCCCGGGACCGGCCCCCAACGAGCCCGATCCGCCGATGCCGCCCGAGGCCCTGGCCCCGTCGGTGCGGGTCCTGCGGCGACGCGCCCGGGAGAGCGCGGCCGCCCTCATCGAGCTTGCCGGCTCCATCGAACCGGATGCCATCCTCAGCACGACCTTCCGCGGCGAGCCCGTCTCGCTGCCCGCGGTCGTCCTGTTCGCCCAGGCCCTCGATCACGGCTGCGAGCACCGCACCCAGGTCCGCCACGCCCTGACGATCCTGGGCTACGAGCCCCCGGACATCGACGCCTGGGCCTGGGACGACGCCGTCAACGGGGTCGCCCCCGGGACCTGAGGGGTCGCTCGGCCTGGCGGCCCGCGGGCCGCATCCTGGCGGCGGCCGCCCAAGCCCCGGCCTCGCGTATACTCCGGCCGTCCCACGCGCGCCGGCCGGGCCCGCGGGCGCGCGCCGCGACGATGGTGGCCTTAGCTCAATAGGCAGAGCATCGGATTGTGGCTCCGAAGGTTACGGGTTCAAGCCCCGTAGGCCACCCCACCACCCCGCACGAACAGAACGACTGTTCGCGCCCTGAAACGACCTTGTCCGACAGGACGTGAAGCAGCCTTCGCCCGGGCTTCAGGCCCGAGCTGACCCCGGTTGCGGTGTTGGTCCGGAACAGGCCGCCCGCATCGCGGATGCGGATGAGTGCAGGTGTCTTCGAGTAAGCATCTCCGGTCACGATCCGGTCACCACGCTCGAACCCGGGCACCTCCCGACCCAACCCCTGCCTGTATCCGCGACACGATCCAGCCGCTCACGAGCTGACACCCGACCACTGGTCAGGGCGCGGGCAGATCAGGGGGCCGTTACCTCGACCGAAGACCCACGTAGATGGCCCGAGATCTCGGTGTACTCCGGTCCTGACTGGCGGTAGGGCGAGTCGAACCCCGATGAGAAGAGCGAGATCACCTCGCCTGGGTCCGCGCAGGTGGCGGCGAGTCCGAGGTTTACCCACGCCCTGCACGGCGCCTCCCAGATCGCCCAGATGGCAAAGCGCCCTTCGGGGAGCCCGTCCGGGAAGTCATGAACGAACCACTCGCAGGTCTCCGGTCCCGACTGGGTCGCGTACGTGGGGCCGCAGCGGTCGGTTGTGCCGCGCAGCACGTAGTCGGACATGTAACGGACGGTCGGCTCATCGCGGCCAGCCTCCATCCGCGTGACGTACAGGACCACGTCGAAGCCTGCTCCGAGCGGCCGGGAACCGTTGTTGATGAAGCCCTCGCGAACGTAGAAGGGCCGGCCAGCCACCCAGGGGCCTGATCCCAAGGATTGGGTTCGCAGGATCGATGAAGTGGGCGTCGCGGAAGCAGTCGGGGCCCTCGAAGAGGAAGTCGAGGCGGTTCGGGTTGGGCGTGGTGACGACTGCCCCGAGCCGGAGGGGAGCGCCGCCATCGTCGCCCGGCTGGGCCCCCGCCACATCGGGAAGCGGGGTCCCGGCGGTCGGCGCCACGACCGTGCAGGGCCGAAGGGGAAGCGCGGCGTCAGCCATCGTCGGTGTCCTGACTCGCATCGGCGTTGCGGTCGGCACCGCTGTCGCAACGCGGAGCTCGGCTGGCGAGTCGCGGGGAGGCTCGCCACGCTGGCCCGTCAGCCCAACGGCGACGATGACCCCGAGCGCCCCTACAACCATCACGGCAGCCAGGCGGCCGGGCACTCCCCTCACAGGGACCCGCGCCGGGTCGGGTCCCTCAGGCACGTACGAACGCCCCAGATGGCCGCGACATGACTCGACCCCGCCATTCCCACGGTAAGGAGGTCTGCCGCGCCATCGGCAGCCGGCACGAGGCGGGCGACCGATCATGAGGCGCCGTTCGGCGGGAACCCTCGGGAGTCCCCACCACCTCTCCCGTGGCGCCAATGATGCCGGGCGTGCCACCGATGCGCCAGAGGGCTATTCACCAGGTCCGATGCTGGTCGGTCGGCCGTCGCGCTGCCGTCGACCAGGGGATCGTCGCTGCGAGTCCTCCTCGGCTCCCTCCACAAACGCTCGCCGGAGGCGCCGGTTCAGGCAGCCGCGGCGCTCCTCGTCGTTGGCAGCCGCCCGCGCCTTCAGCCCGTCCCTCGAGTCCAGAGTAGCGGCCCCCGGATGCCCGGTGCGCGTCGCAGCCCGCGAACGGAGCGGTGCGCACGGTGCGGAGCCGGGGCCGAGGACGCGAGTCTGCCGACGGAGCCCGACTCGTCAGTGACCGTACGGGGCTTCGCCTGCAACGCCTCCTTCTTGACGAGGCGTTGCTCCACCCTACAGCGACACGTCTTATGCCGAGGCGTCGGCGGTCGGCGCCTCGGGCGTCTCGATGATCAGAACGGTCTCGTCGTCAGCGAGCAAGAACGGGCAGTCACCCGGACGTAGAAGGCACATCCGTCGGTCGCGGTCGTAACCGGGACAGTCGTCGGTCATGGGGCAGTCGTCGATCATGGCTCAAGAATCGACTCCGGACCCGTACCCGTCAACGGGCCGAAGGTCACAGCCCCAGACACCCGATGCGCGCGTCCCATCCTCCAGGAGAGCAGAGCGCCCTGTGCGGGGCTGGGGCTCGTGCGCGGCCGGGGCTTTGGACTGCGCGTCATCGCCTCCTGCAACCCCATCATCCTAGTGGCGAGCTCGAGATCTGGCGAGAGACGCACGGCCTCCGGCCGCCCCGTGCCGACGGCGAGTCTCGGGAAACGCAGTGGATGGACCCGGCCGCTGCTCGTCCGGCTTGCGCTTCGTCGGCGGCCGCCGCCTCGATGGCTACTCTTCGCGTTCGACACGGTCGCGCTGGTCCTGATCAGGCCGCTCCTGCCGATCCGCGAGCCACCCCGGGGCTCCGTTGCGTAGGACCGGGGGCGGCGGCAATGACGAACCAGATCAGGTGATCGTGCCTACGCCTCGCGGTCGAGCCGTGCCAGCGGCAGCGCGCTCGCTCTGGTCGCGCTCGTGTGGACTGCATCCACGGCCGCCCGCCAGTCGGATGGGCTGTCGAGTCGCCGCAGATCATCCTCGCGCCGACTGATCTCTGCCCTCATGAGCGGGTGCTCCCAGACGCGTCGGTCCGCATCGGGCAGGGTGTCGTCGATGTCACTCGACAGGATGAAGGTGTCGATGGTGTCGGTCACGCGCTCGGCTGCCCAGCCCGAGGCCCGCGGGTCAAGCCCCGCCGCCGCCTGGAGGGCATAGGCCACGGAGGCGATAGCGTCGTCCGCGTGAGCCGGTATCACGTCCTCGGTCTCATCGCCCGGGAGGAGAGCCACGCACCGTTCAACGAGGCTGCCCGGGTCAACGTCGAGGTCCGCACCCATCTCCGCTTGCCGCCACGCGAGGTCGAGGGCCTGTCTGACAAGCCCCTCGTCATCACCGCCGGATACCAGCCGGTAGGCAGCGTAGGCGGGATACAGCCGCTCGGCACAGGCGGCGGCGAACGCGCCTTGAGTGCGCAGTGGGAGGGTTGCCAGACTGGCCTTCAGGACCCGGCCATACTCGGCCAGCGGGACATCTCGCGGCATGGGCTGGGCGGCGCCAGACCGTCCGCCGAAGAGGGCGCGCAGGCAATTCAGCATCAGGTCCCCCTCCTGCCTGGGACTCGGGCGCGGGTTCCATCATCGGGCATCGAACTCTTGGCCAGAAGGGGCACCCGACCGGACGAACGGTTCCCGGTCGTCAGGGGCGAGTCCGCCTTGAGCTCGGTGAGCAGCACCCTGTCGGCTCCTCGGCGCGGCTTCCCCGGCCCGGGAAGTACTCGGCCAGCAGGTCGACCCATCATAGGTCCGGTCACGCCTCCGACGGCGAGCGACGCGAGGCAATCGCCGATGACCACGCCGAACCGTGTGAGATCCAGGTGAGAGTACCGGGGCGGGCCCGAAGGCCCGCCCCAGTGTGAACCATGGTTCGATCCCCTGCCAGAGATGACCGTCTTGATACGGTCGGTTCGACTGATTGGCGGGATCGGGAGACCGGGCGTTCCAACTTCATCGGCGGACAGTCTCGTCGGTCGCGATGCCCCCAACCGCGTGATGAACCCACCTTCGCGCCGTGTACCATTCAGGCCGGAGTCGCGGACGCGACGCCCCACTGCCCAATGGTGGTTCTGCCACGGCCCCGATCTCACGGGTGCTGATGGCTTCGACGGAGGGAGCACATGGATCTCGGTCTCATTCGCACCGTGTTCAGCCGGCGTGCCCTGCCACTGGCGATCCTCGCCGTGGTGCCGATGCTCTTCGCGGCCTGCAACCAGGTTGGAGGCGCGACCCTGACGTTCTGGGACGTCATGTGGTCGATGGTCGTCTTCTTCTTCTGGGTCATGCTCATCTTCATCTTCATCTCGATCTTCGCCGACATCTTCCGGCGCCGCGACCTCTCCGGCGGCTGGAAGGTGATCTGGATCGTGGTGATCTTCTTCATCCCGTTCCTCGGGGCGCTGATCTACATCTTCAGCCGCCCGAAGATCACCCCCCAGGACCTGGAGATGGCTACCCAGGCCGACGCCGCGTCGAAGGCCGCCTCGCAGGTGTCCGTCGCCGACCAGCTCGAGAAGCTGACACAGCTCCGCGACTCCGGCGCGATCTCCGTCCCGGAGTACGAGCAGCTCAAGGCCAAGCTGCTCGCCTAGCGTCACCGCCGGCGCACATCGCCGCCCGGACGCGGGTCGGGACCTTCGGGACCCGGCCCGCGTTGGCATGTCCGCCCGGGTCTCGACCGGCGCCACATCGGGAGCGGCTCCGGCGTCCAACGTGTCCGGCGGGGCGGCTCCGGGTGCCTCCCGCGTGGGGCGCTATGCTTCTGGGCCCGGAGGGTGGGCTCGCCGAGCCGTGCGGCCACCTGTCCGGGATCGGCGGGCGCCGGGCGCTCAGGGTTAATGAGGGGGAAATCTGGTGGCGCTGGATCGGGCGACCTTCGAGGAGCTCTTCCGCGCCCACGCCGCCCGGGTCTACTCGATCGGGGTCCGGATCACGGGCGATCGCGCGATCGCCGAGGACATCGTCCAGGAGACCTTCGTCAAGGCCTACACCGCCGCCGACACGACCGTGTTCGACGACATCGGGGCCTGGCTCGGAACCGTGGCCCGGAACGCCAGCCTGAACGTGGTCCGGAACCGCTCCCGCACGGTGGGGCTCGCCGAGGAGATCGACGCGGACCTGGGCGACGGCGCGGCTGTGACCGGTGCCATCCTGGCTGACGCCTCACCGGCCACCGACCCGGAGCGCGCGGCTGCGTCCTCCGAAGCCGTGCGGGCGGCGTGGGAGCTCGTGGATGGGCTTGGATCGGCGGCTCGTTCGGCCATCGTTCTCCGCTATGCCGAGGACCTCCCGATCGCCGCCGATCGCCGAGGTGCTCGGCAAGTCGGTCAACGCCACGACCGTCCTCCTGCACCGCGCTCGCGGGTCGCTGCGGGCGGCCTATGCGACTCGCGTCTTCGCCCGGGCCGGGCTGCCCGAGGAGTGCCGTGGGCGCAAGGACGCGATCGTCGACCTCGTGGAGGGGCGGCCGGTTTCCGATGAGCTCCGCCTGCACATGGCGTCGTGCTCGCCGTGCCAGCAGAGCGCCGAGGAGCTGCGCGGGATGACCCGCGCGTTCGCGATCGCGCCGATGTTCATGGTGCCCGCTGCCCTCGGGGCGAAGGTCGCCGCGGCGGTCTCCATGGCCGCCGGCGCAACCGCCGTCACCGCAGCCGCCGGGGGTGCCGGAGCCACTATCGCCACCGCGTCGACCGCGACGACGGCCTCGGGCGCTGCGGTTGGAACCGGGGCGACGGCCGCCTCGGGCGCTGCGGTTGGAACCGGGGCGACGGCCGCCTCGGGCGCCGGCCTGGCGACGGGCGTGACCGCCGGGGCCGGTGCTGCCGCCTCGGGCGGGATCCTTGCCACGGTCGGCCAGGTGGCCGTGGCCGGCCTGATCACCGTCGCCCTTGTCGGCACGATGGCGCTTGCCCCGGGCCGGGTCGGGGGTGGCGGCGCCCCGGCAACCGGGCACCCGGCGACGGCCGTTGCCGCCGCCCCACGGCTGATGGCGAGCACCGCCGGCCGTGGATCCACCATGGACGGATCGAGCGTCAGCGGCGTCGCTCCCTCGACGGCGGTCGGGCGTCCCGGCGCGACCCCGACAGCACCCCGGGCCGGGGCCGGCACGATCACCAATCCCGTCACCGCGCCCGGGATCCTGTCTCCGCCGGTCGCCGCGACCGCGCCGCCAGCGGGGCCCGCGGCGCCGCCAGCGGGGCCCGCGGCGACGCCCCGGCAGGCCTCGCCGCCGGCAACGGCTTCCACCCCGGTCCCGACGCCCAACCTGGCCGCGAACCGCGTGCGATGGTCGGTCGGGACCTCGTGCGCCGCGCGCGCGGGCCTGTTCCACCCGGGAGACGTCCTGTGGGTGTCCGTCCGCCGGGCCCTGCCGGGTGCGGTCATCCGGTGGGTGCTGACGGGGACGCGGGCCGCGAGGCCCGCCGGCCTCCGCGTGGCCGGGACGGTGACCGCGGGGAGCGACGGGACGGCGTGCGCCGCGATCTGGACCATCCCCGCGCGGATGGATGCCACTGGGGTCTTCCGCCTCGATGTCGCGGGCTCGCGCCGCACGATCGTCCTCAAGAGTCGCTGACCTCGGAGTCCGGGGCCGCCACGACCCAGCCGAGCGTGCCGCCCCTCGGCGCTGGCAGTGGCGCGGCATCGCCCGGCGGCGAATTCCGGCCGGGCGGTCCCGGTCGCACGCCGCCACCCGTCGCGCCGTCGTTGCGGATCGCGTACTGCGCTACTGTACGAATATGGAACGGACGGCGCCCGCAAATCGCCACCGCCCGGCGCGTTCGCTCTGGCTTCCTCGCCAGCACGGCGCCTGGGCGATGCTCGCCGTGCCGCTGCTCCTTGGGGTCGCCGCGAGCACGCCGTCCGCCGCGCAGCTCCTGCTGGCCGTGACCGCCGCGACCGGGTACCTCGCGGCCGCAACGGCGCAGGCCTGGCTGCGGGCACGCCGGCGGGCCTCGTTCGTCCCCTCCCTCGCCGCCTACGCCGTCGTATTCGCGATCGGCGCGACGATCCTCCTCCTCGCCTGGCCGGCGCTCGCGCTGGCGTCAATCGTCGTGCTCCCGGTGGGGGCGGTCGTGATGGGCGGCGCCCAGCCCGGAACGCCGCGGGACCTCGCGAACAGCCTCGGGCTGGTCGCGATCGCCGTCGTCCTCGTGCCGGCGACCGCTCTCGTGTCCGGGGCATGGAACACGGACGCGGTCGTGCCCGCGACGCTGGTGGCCGCCGGCTATCTCGTGGGCAGCGTCCTCGTGGTCCGCTCCGTGATCCGCGAGCGCGGCAACCGGGACTTCCTCCTCCTGTCCGTTGGATTCCATGGCGGGCTGGTGGCCGCGGCCGCGGTGGCGCTCCCGTGGCCGTATGCCGTCTACGCCGCCGCGCTGACGGTCCGGGCGGTGGCCCTGCCACTCGTGGAGCGACGGCGCGCGGGGACTCGCCGGCCGCTCCGTCCCGTCCAGGTGGGCATGGTCGAGATGGTCGCCGCCTCGGTCCTCGTCGTCCTGGCCTTCGCGGTGCCCGTGTAGCCGCTGCGAGAGTGCGCTGCTAGGGCAGGAGCTTGGCGACCGTGCCTGCCAGGGCCTCGTCCGCGGTTTCGATGACGATGACCGCCTCGCCGGTCGCATAGACATAGGACGTCGGCCCGCCATCGCCGTACGAGACCTTGGTGAGCTGCCGGCCACCCACGGTCACGGTCGACACGGTGACGCCCGGCGCCGACCCCGACAGCCAGGCATTGATGATGATCGGGCGCAGGACGGCGGCGGGCGTCCCGGGCGCGCTGAAGGCGAGGAGGTAGAGATCGAGGTTGCCGGCGCTGTCCTGCGCCTGGGCGACATGGAGGTCGGCCGGCGTCCGGTCGATCGTCTTCAGGGCGGCGATCATCGCCCGGCTGGGAGTGTCGGAGCCGAGGACGTCGGTGCCGATCGCGCTGTCGCTCGCGAGCGCCGTCCCGGCGACCTCCGTTGGGAGCAGCGCCTGGAGCTCCGGGGCCACGGGACTGGCATCGGGGCTGGGGCTCGCCCCGGCGACGTCGGACGGCAGGGCCTCGCCACTGGACGCCGGCTCGGCCGAAGGAGCAGCGGCCGACACGGGCGCCGGGGTCGCGCCCGAGGTGGCGCGGTCCACGGCCGCGGCGACCGCGCTGGCGGCACCATCGAGAGCGTCGGAGTCGACGGTTCCCGAGGGCGTCGCGTAGGCAACGAGCCCGCCGCGACGGAAGTACAGCGCCGTGGTGGCGCCCGACGCGTCCTGCACCTCGAAGCCGGCATCACCGAGGTCGGGGCGATCCGCGACGGTGTCACCAGCCGCCCGAGCTGCGGCGCGCGACCGGTCGAGCGCCGTGGCCGCGTCGGCGTCGTAGCAGCTGACCATCACGTAGATTGCCGGCCTGCTCGTGGTGCCATCCGCCGGCTGCGGTCCGACGAGGGACGTGGCGAGGCTGCTGACTGCGACCTGGCTCGTTCCCAGGCTCCAGCCCTCCGGCAGGTCGGCGGCGGCCGGCACCGCGTTCCAGGCAGTCGTTGCGCAGGACCGACCGCCCGGCGCCACGAGGGCCGCGACCGAGATCCCGAGGCCAAGAGCCGCGATCGCGAGGGCCACGGCCCCAATGCGGAAGGCGGTACGCGCCGTAGCCCGCCCCGTGGACGCAGGCGCGGGTGCCGTCACCGGGTCGGGAGGCTGGAAGGGATCGGGACGCGCTGGGCCAGCCCCCCGGCCGTGAGTCGACATGGACCGAATCCTGCGGCCGGTTCCTGCAGGGTTCCTGAAAGACCGCGAGCGCGTTTGATCGGGCCGGGTCCGGCTCCGTGGGAGGGCGTGCCCGGCGGGTCGCCCATCATCTCGTCGTCGACGGGGCCGCAGGCGCGTCGTCCGCCCGTTCAACGAAGGTCCGGGCCACCAGCGCGTCGGCGATGTCGCCGCTGCCCCCGAGCTGGATCACGGCCCGGCTGTTGCCGGCGAGCTCGCGGGCGACCTTCAGGCGTTCGCCGGCCCAGTCCCACCGTGCCGCCTCGGGGAACCGCGCCAGCCGATCCTGGAGCTTCTCCAGGCGCAGTGCCTCGGTCTCGGCCTCCAGCTCGATCTCCCTTCGCCGGATCGAGGCCGCCAGCTCCGCCTCCTCCTTTGCCCGTTCGAACCGAGCCTGGGCCTCCTGGCGGGCTAGCGCGTCCCGATCGGCCTGCACCCGCCGATCCAATCCCGACTGCTGCTCCTGTTGCGACGTGCGAATGATCGCCAGGCGACGCGCCTCGTGGGCGGCGAGGAAGTCGCCCGGCGGGTCGACGCGCACGACGAGGACCCGGGTGACCCGCACGCCGTAGAGCTCGAGGGCCGACGAGAGCGCCTCGCGAATCGTGTCGGACTCCCGCCCCACCATGTCGAGGATGGTCTCCGACTCGACCGACCGGGCGATCTCCCGAACGGTCGCCTGGGCCGATCCGAGGCAGACGGCGTCGAAGTCCGGCGCAGTCGTGTTGTAGACGAACTTCCCCGGGTCGTTGATCCGGAAGGTGAACAGGATCTCGATGTCGACCCTGACGTCGTCGGCCGTCGGCGCGGCCCGGACAAGGGCTCCGAACGGGATCTCGCGGGTCGTCACGATGTGGGTGACGACGACCGTCGGGGGGACTCGCTGCACGCCCGGGCCGACGACGCGCAGGAACCGGCCGGCCTGGGCCAGGACCGCCTGGGTCCCCTCCGGGACGGGAGCGAGGACGGCCCGCGCGCTGCCGGCGAAAAGCAGGGCGACCGCCGCCACGAGGCCGGCGACCGTGAGCAGCGGACCGACTGGCGCGATGACGGCCGCGGCCGCGACCGCGGCGGCCACCAGGATCACCTCGACCTGGAACCGTCCACCCTGCTTCACGAGGACGACGATCGGATAGCGGCCGGCGTCATCGGGGCTGGCGAACACCTCGGCCGCCCGCCGGAGCCGGACCCGCTGCTGGGTCAGCTGGACGTACGACGGGGCGGTCACGACGGCCTCGTCGAGCTCGGCGGCTTCGTCCGACGCCACGTAGGGCTCGGTCACGGGGCTTCACCTCCGGGAGCTGGGCGGGCGCTGGCCGGCATGCCGGGGCCACGGAGCCGCGCGATCGCCGCTGCCCGGGCCCGGACGGGTGCGGGGCCGCGTTCGCGGTAGATGGGTGGAACAGGCGCGGGGCCCGCTGCGGAGGCGCGCGGCGGCCCTCGACGCTCCCAGGGCAGGACGCCCGCCGGCGTCGGGGGCTCCGCCAGGCGACCCCGCAGGTACCGCACCGAGTTGCGAGCGATCACGAGGATCGGGGCCGACAGCAGCAGCCAGACGAGGCCGATCTGGGAGATGACCGCGAACGCCGGCAGGGCGAGCGCGGGGCGGACGTTCAGGTCGCGCCCCAGGCGGCCGCCGACGGCCAGCTTCACCAGCTGCATCGCAACGAGGTAGACGACGATGAGCGCCAGCGCCGCCTCGGGCTCGTCCTGGCGGGCGATGGCGATCAGGGCGATCGGGAGGGCGCCGACCAGGCCGCCGAGCTGGGGGATCACCTGGGCCGTGCCCATGAAGGCGGCGATCGCCAGCGGCGCGGCATAGGTCGCAATGCCGGCCCGCGAGACCAGGTCCAGGCCGGCGTAGACCGCGATCCCGAGGGCGGCGGCCGCCGCGAGCTGGACCCGCAGGAACGTGCTCAGCGCGCGGTGGACGATCGTGAGCAGGGCCATCGCGTCGGGACGCAGGCCCGGCGCGAACTGGGACGCAATCTGGCCGCGCAGCGAGCGCCCGTCGGTGACGACCGAGAGGACCCACAGCGGCAGCAGGACGAGGCCGATCACGAACCCGATGGTGTCGAAGATGCCGAGGACGCCGGCGACGATCAGGGAGGCGATCGAGTCGAGGAAGGACGAGAGGCCGTCGCGGGCGATGGCGGCGACCCGCTCCAGGATCCCGACGACGAGCGTGCGGGCGCCCTCGGGCAGGGTCGCCAGGTACGCGTCGAGCTGCGCCCGCAGGTCGGCGAGCTGGGTCGAGCTGGGAAGGTCGCGCAGGAACTGGATGGAGAAGGAGACCAGGGGCGGGACGACGATGGCCACCACGAGCACCAGCACGATCAGCCCGCCGGCGAGGGCCAGCGCCGCCGCCAGGACGCGCGGCATGATCCGGTCGAGGCGGCCCACGATGGGGTAGATCGTGTAGGCCAGCAGGCCGCCCACGGCAAATGGAAGGAGCGACGGCCAGGTCGCGATCGCCAGCCAGCCGGCGACGACCACCACGACCGTGGAGAGCAGGCCCCGCCCGAGCGCCTGGGGAGTGATGGTCGCGAGCCGGGCCCGCAGCAGCCGCCACTCGGCCCGCGACCGGTCGACCGAGGGCGCAAGGCGGGCGATGGCGGCTTCCTGGGGGGTCGGCATGCGTGGGCGGCATTATGCGGCAGGGCGGGCACCGGGCGTCGACCTGGCGGCCGGCGGTTGACGGCGCGCCGCGATCTCGTCGGGCAATCCAACCTCCCCCGGGCGCCTGCCGCGTGGTGTTCGGCCGCCCGGACGGGTGGTACGATCGCGGCGACCCAGAGCCGGCACCTCGTACGGGGCCCGTCCGCGCCGCCCAGGCGGCCGTGATGCAAGGGCCCGCGATGACCCGGCCGGGCCGAGGAGCGCGCATGGCCACCGTGACGTTCGACCATGTCACCAAGAGGTACGGCGACGTCACCGCCGTCGACGACCTCAACCTGCAGATCCAGGACGGCGAGTTCATGGTCCTCGTGGGGCCGTCGGGCTGCGGGAAGACGACGAGCCTGCGGATGATCGCCGGCCTCGAGGACATCACGGTGGGGACCCTCAAGATCGGCGATCGGGTCGTCAATGACATGCCGCCCAAGGATCGCGACATCGCGATGGTCTTCCAGAGCTACGCGCTCTACCCCCACATGAGCGTGTACGACAACCTCGCCTTCGGCCTCAAGCTGCGCAAGATCGACAAGAAGGAGATCGACCGGCGGGTCAAGGAGACGGCCGATTCGATCCAGCTGACGACCCTCCTGCAGCGCAAGCCCAAGGAGCTCTCGGGCGGCCAGCGCCAGCGCGTCGCGCTCGGCCGCGCGATCGTCCGGGAGCCCGCGGTCTTCCTCATGGACGAGCCCCTGAGCAACCTCGACGCCAAGCTGCGCGTCCAGACCCGGGCCGAGATCGCCCGCATCCACCACCGCCTCGAGACGACGATCGTGTACGTCACCCACGATCAGGTCGAGGCGATGACGATGGGCCAGCGGATCGCCGTCATGAGCCAGGCGAAGCTGCAGCAGGTCGGCATTCCCCAGGATCTCTACGACCGGCCCAACAGCAAGTTCGTGGCCGGGTTCATCGGCAGCCCGGCGATGAACTTCGTGGCGGTAAGCCTGGAGGGCAGCGGCGACGGCGCGATCTTCAAGGGCAACGGGATCGAGGTACCCCTGGCACCGGCCTTCCGCGAGGGCATCGGCGCCACGACCGGGCGCGACTTCGTCATCGGCATCCGGCCGGAGCACCTCGACGTCGTCCCCACCGGCAGCGACGCGGCCACGATCCGGTCCCAGGCGGACGTCGTGGAGTACCTCGGCAACGACGAGCTCCTCCATATCCCCCTCGCCGGGGCCGACCTGGTCGCGGTCGTGTCCTCCGAGCGCCGTGTCCGCCCCGGCGATGTGGTCACGCTTCACATCCCGCTGGCCAAGATGCACCTCTTCGACGCCGAGACCGAGCTGTCCGTGCGGCGCTCCATCGCGAGCTGACCACGCCGGGTCCTGGGCGAGCCGGGCCGAGGAGCAACCGCGGGCAGCGGCGGCCTCGGCTCGCCCGCGTCCCGGGCGGTCGATAATGCGGTCATGCCCGAGCCCGGACCGATCCCCGCGTCCCCCGGCGGCGGAGCGTCCATCCCGCCCGACGATGCGCTCGTCGAGCGGCTCGTCGCCTCCCGAATCGTCCACCGCGGCCGGATCGTCGAGTTCCGCGTGGACACCGTTGAAGGCGCCGGGGGACGCCGGGCCGAGCGCGACGTGGCGGTCCATCCGGGGGCCGTCGCGATCGTCGCCCTCGACCCCGACGGCTGCGTCCTCCTCGTCCGCCAGTACCGCCACGCCGCCGGACGGGTGCTCCTGGAGGTTCCGGCCGGCACCCTCGACCGCGACCCGGCGACGGGAGCCACCGAAGACCCCGACCGGGCCGCCCGGCGCGAGCTCGAGGAGGAGACGGGGTATCGCGCCGCGTCCTGGGTGCGGCTGGCTTCCTTCTGGACGGCGCCGGGCTTCGCGACCGAGCAGATGTTCCTCTACCTGGCGAGCGACCTCGTCCCGGCGCCGGACGACCGCCTGGAACCCGACGAGGACGAGGATCTCCAGCTCGTCCGGCTGCCCTGGCGCGAGGCAGTCGCGGCCGGAGAGCGCGGCGAGATCGCCGACGCGAAGTCGCTGGTGGGGCTCTTCTGGCTGGCCCGGCGGATGGAGTCCGCGGACCCGGCCTGAGCGTCGCCAACTGCGAGCGCCGCCGTGGCAGCGACCCGGGAGCCGCTCCTAGTCCACGATCCCGCCGAGGCGGCGGAGCGCGCCCCGGTACAGGTGGCTGGCCGGGGCGAGCGCGACCGCGAGCCGGAGATGGGTGCGGCCCTCCGAGGTCCTGCCGGCCCGGATCAGGGCCCGCCCCAGCGCATAGTGACCGTAGTGCGACGACGGATCCACGTCGAGCAGGGCCGCGAACGTGTCGATCGCCCGGTCGAGCTGGCCGGAGATGAAGTAGGCCCGACCGAGCGGCTCCAGGATCGAGCCGCGGCCCGGCTCGAGGCGGTGGGCGCGCTCCAGCACGATCGCCGCCTGGGCGTGATGGCGCTTCGCGAGGAGCGCCTGGCCACGCTGGAGGAGCTCGTACGCGCCTTCCGGCTCGCCGTGGTGGGGCGCTCCGGGCCGGCCGACCCCGGGCTCGTCGTCCATGCGCCGATCCTGCCACGGATCGGCCGTCCCGTCAGGCGGACACCCGTGCCTGCATCTCGGCGAAGGCTCGACAGACGACCGCCCGCTCCATGTCGTCGGCCGCCTCCATGAGCAGGCGCCGCAGGCTGGGGAGCCGCTCGCCGTGGGCCTCGGCCAGGTCGCGGGTGCGGCCGACGAGCGCGGCATCGGGCCGATCGTGGGGGTAGAGGGCGGCGATGAACGAACGCACGAACGGATGGTCGCGCTCCGCGGCGACGATCGGGAGGACCCCGAAGAACGCGTCCACGTAGGGCGCGAGGATGGCGCCCTGATGGGCATGGTTGAAGCCCTGCATCGCGGCCTGGGTGAGGTGGAACGACCCGTAGCCCTCGCCGATGATCCGCCCCCAGGCGGCGGCCTTGACCGCCGGATCCGGGGCGCTCACCTCCGCCTTCAGGGCCTCGCGGGCCCCGCGATCGGAGGGGTCGGCAGCCCGCTCGGCGGCCACGCGCGCGGTGGCGCCGGGCAGGCCGTGGGCCATGGCCAGCAGGGCCACCCCCCAGCGCATCTGGCGATCAACCGGCGCCCCGACGCGGGCGGGCTCCGCGTCGACGACGCCGGCGACGGTGGCCGCGTCCGCCGGGTCGGCCGTCGTTGCGATCGCGGCTCGCAGCCAGAGTGTCCGGAGGTCGCCGGGCGGCAATCCCTCCAGTGTCGCGAGGGCCCTCGCGGTGAACCGCCGGGCTTCGTCGATTCGCCGCGCCTCGGGCACGTACCGGCCGAGGGCCCCCCGGGCGGCATCGAGCGCGGCCAGCAGGATCTGGTCGTCCCGCTCGGCGGGCAGCCGCGACCGCACCAGCTCGAGAAACTCCAGCGACGAGTAGCGGGCGCTCCGCACCATCTCCCAGAGGGTGCCCCACAGGAGCTGTCGCAGGAGTGGGTCCTCCACGTGCGGCAGCACCCGGGGGGCCGCCCGGAGCGACGCCGGGTCAAGGAAGATCCGGGCGTACCCATGGTCGCCGTGGTTCGGGTAGACGAGATCGGGCGCCGGCAGGCCCGCGGCGGCCTCCACCCACGCCTCGGCGCCTTCGAGGCGCGCCGGCACGACGTCCACCTGCGCCGGACCGTCGCCGCCGACCCGGACGAGGGCCAGCTCCAGGGCATGCGGCCGCAGGGTCGGGTGCTCGTCCGACGCCTCCTGCGACAGCTGCAGGCGCTCGATGCGCCCGTCGCGCGCCGTCCAGGACGCCTCGATGGTGTTGAGGGAGGCCGTCTCGAGCCAGCGCCGGCTCCAGTCCCGGAGCGGGCGCCCCGACCCGTCCTCAAGGGCCGCGAGGAAGTCGGCCAGCGACGCGTTGCCCCACGCATGGCGTCGGAAGTACGTGCGGAGGCCGGCCCGGAACCCGTCGGCCCCGATCTCCGCGACGAGCTGCTTGATGACGGCGGCGCCCTTGCCGTAGGTGATCCCGTCGAAGTTGTAGAACGTCGCATCGGTGTCGGGAACGAGGCCGGAGACGGGATGCGTCGTGGTCCGCGCGTCCGCCTGGTAGCCCCACCGCTTCATGTCGGCATGGAAGCTGCTCCAGGCCCCCTCGAACCGGGTCGCCTCGGCGAGGGCGAGGTTCGAGACGTAGGTGGCGAAGCTCTCGTTGAGCCAGAGGTCGTCCCACCAGCGCATGGTCGCCAGGTCGCCGAACCACATGTGGGCCAGCTCGTGGAGGACCGTTTCCGCCCGGGCCAGGCGCTGCGTGCCGGTCGGCGGGTCGCGGAAGATGTAGCCCTCGCTGAAGGTGACCGCGCCCACGTTCTCCATGGCCCCGGAGTTGAACTCGGGCACGAAGACCTGGTCGTACTTGGCGAACGGGAACGGGTGGTCGAAGAGGGCGGCGTAGAAGTCCATGCCCCGCCGGGTCACCTCGAAGATCTCCTCGGCGTCGAGGTGCCGCGCCAGCGAGCGCCGGGTCCAGGCCCCGAGGGGCGTGCCCCGGTGGATCGAGCGGACCCCGCTGTACTCGCCCGCGATCACGGCCGCCAGGTAGGACGAGATCGGCGGCGTCGGGGCGAACCGATGCTCGCGGCGGCCCGCGGGCAGGGGCACGACCGCCGCCGGCGGGGCGTTGGCGATCACGATCCAGCCGGCCGGGGCGCGGACCGTGACCGCGTAGGTCCCCTTCAGGTCGGGCTGGTCGAAGCAGGGGAAGAGGCGATGGGCCTCGAAGGGCTCGAAGTTCGTGTAGGCGTACTCGGCGCCGTCCTCCGGGTCGACGAAGCGATGGAAGCCGTCGCCGCCACGGTCGAACTCGTTCGCGTACGCAACCTCGACCTCGTTCGTCGGTCCGAGGAGGTCGGCGGGCAGCAGGATCCGGTGCCCGGGCCGCTCCGGCGTGACGATCCGCCCGTTGACCGCGAGGCGCTCGATCTCCCCGCCGCGAAAGTCGAGGAAGAGATCGCCGTCGCCGGTCACGGGGAAGCGAAGCCGAGCCAGGCCGCGGTACCCCGACCGGCCCGCCTCGAGGTCCAGCTCGAGGGCATACGCCACCCGGCCGACACGCCCGGCCCGGGCGATCGCCTCGGACCGCGCGAGGACGTCGGCGCGGGCGGTGCCAGTCAGACGCCGCTCCGCCACGCCGCCAGGTCCACGGGCTTGAGCCTGGGGCTGGCCGTGATCCCCGGGATCCGCCCGCGCTTGGCGATCGGGTTCCCGTCGATCTCCTTGATGTCACCGGTGAAGTCGATCGGGCTGGCTCCCGAGATGTAGCTGCCCACGGCGAAGCTCTCGGCGGGGGCGCCCTGCTCCTTGAAGTTGCGGATCCGCTCCGGCGTCAGGCCGCCCGAGACGACGATCCCGACGTGGCCGTGGCCGGCCTGGTCCAGCCGCGCCCGGATCTCCTTCACCAGGTCGGCGGTCACCCGGCCACGCTCCGACGGCGTGTCGAGGCGGATCCCGTAGAGCTTCTCGCCCAGTGCGTCGGCGACCCGGAGCGCCTCCTCGGCCTCGTCCTTGAAGGTGTCGACGAGCACGATCCGGGGCACGTCCGGCTCGAGGTCGCGGTCGAAGGCCTGGGCCGCCCGGACCGTGTCGCCGAGGATCAGGACGAGCGAGTGGGGCATGGTGCCGGTCGGGTTCAGGTTGGCGAGCCGGGCCCCGGCCGGCGTGGACGCCCCCACGCACCCCCCGACGATGGCGGCGTAGTCGAGGACGTCGGTGACGTCGGGGTGGACATGCCGCGCCCCGAAGCTGATCACCGGCTGCGGCGCCGCGGCCTCCACACACTCGCGGGCCGCGGTGGCCCAGCCCGTCGCCTGGGCCATCATGCCCAGGATGGCCGTCTCGTAGAGGCCGAAGGCGCGGTAGCGGGCGCGAATGCGCAGGACGACCTCCTTGGGCGAGAAGAGGTCGCCGTCGTCGAGCCCCTCCACGAGCGCCTCGTCCGGACCGGCGTGCTCCAGGACGTGGGCCAGCAGGTTCTTCGCCTCGTCGATCCCGCAGAGGACGCCCTGGCCGCGGCTGAAGACCTCCATCGCCACGACCGGGTCCAGGCCTTCGCGCTCGAGGATGCGGGTGGCACGGGCGAAGTACACGTCCGCCAATTCCCCGGAGAGGATCTCGCGCGAGGGGCGGTGGGGCTTGAGCCTCATCGGTCGATCGTAGCAGGGCAACGCCGGTCAGCGCGGGTCGCCCAGCTCCCCCAACCGCTCGGCGTAGCGGGCGAAGAGCCCCTCCTGGCGGCTCGTCCGCCCCTCCCAGTCCGGGATGCGTCCGCCGACCCACGCCCAGCGCGCGCACTCCTCGAGGACCAGGTCGCAGACGGCGAGGACGCGGGCAACCGCCAGCCCCAGCTCATCGCGATCCAGTCGCTCGACGGGGATCTCGGCCGTCAGCACCGGGCGGTCGTCCTCGGTGAGCGCGAACTTCACGAACGGGAACTCGTCGTTCCAGCGGAGCAGCTTGCGATAGGAGGCGCGAAACGAATCGCCGATCGGCGGCGCCAGGTGGACCCAGGCGATGGCGGCCGTGGCCGGGTCGAGGATGACCGTGACCCGGACGTCGAAGCGGCGCCGACCGTCGAGGTGCAGGTCCCACGAGGCGAGCGTGTCGCGCTCCTGCCGCTCTGCCGGCCCGAGCCCGAGGTCGGCCAGCCAGGCCTCGACCCGGGTCGCGTCGGGCAGGGTTGCGTCGGTCACCCGTTGGCGCGGCGTGACCGCGAGACCGCCACGGCAGGCTCGTCGGCAGCGCCGACAGTAGGTGCGATGCCGGCTCCGGTGGTTGGGCGGGTGCGCCGGCTGCCCTTGCGGCAGGCGATCGTGGCTCCCGAGACCACCGTGCGGCCGGTGAAGTCGGTGGCCCGCGCGTCGGGGTCGACCCGCACGTTGCGCCCGATCCGGATGCCGCGGGGAATGACCGCCCGCTTGCCGACGATGGTGATCCCGGTCGTGAGGTGGCTCGGGTTCAGGCGGTTGGCGATCGTGAGGTCGCCCCCTTCGCCGACGATGGCGCCCGGCCCGACCGTCACCTCCTTGTCGAGGATCGCCCGGTCGATGACGGCGCCGGGGCGGATCACCGTGTCGAACATGAGGATGGAGTCGCGGACCACCGCCCCGACGCCCACGGTCACCCCCGGCGACAGGATCGAGTTCACCACCATCCCATCGACCTGGCAGCCGTGGCTGATGAGGCTGCGGTGGACCTGGGCCGTGGCCCCGATCTTGGCCGGCGCCCGCTCCTCGGACCGGGTGTGGATGAGCCACTCCTTGTCGTAGAGGTCGAGCTGGGGGCTGTCCTCCAGGAGGGCCATGTTGGCCTCCCAGTAGCTGTGGATCGTCCCCACGTCCTGCCAGTACCCGTCGAACCGATAGCCGTAGACGCGAGCATCTCCGTCGAGCATCGCCGGGATCACGTCGCCCCCGAAGTCGGGGAGCTCCGCGTCGAGCCAGCGGTGGAAGGCCCTCTTGCTGAAGACGTACACGCCCATGCTGGCGAGGTCCGACTTCGGCTGCTTCGGCTTCTCCTGGAACTCCGTGATGCGGCCCGTCTCGTCCATGGCGAGGATGCCCATCCGGCTCGCCTCGGCCAGCGGGACGCGGCGGACGGCGATCGTGACCTCGGCCCGGCGCTGCCGGTGGAACGCCACGAAGGGCGAGTAGTCCATCTTGTAGACGTGGTCGCCGGCAAGGACGAGGACGACGTCGCCCGGCGCCTGGTCGACGACCGACATGTTCTGGAGGACCGCGTCGGCGGTTCCCCGGTACCACTCGCTCGTCTTGCCGCGGCCGATGTAAGGCGGCAGGATGCGGATCCCGCCGACATTGCGATCGAGGTCCCAGGGCCGACCCGAGCCGATGTGATCCGACAGCGAGCGCGGGTTGTACTGCGTCAGGACGGCCACGTTGTCGATGTCCGAGTTGACGCAGTTGGACAGCGCGAAATCGATGATGCGGAACTTGCCCCCGAACGGGACCGCGGGCTTCGCCCGCTTCTCGGACAGGATGGAGAGCCGCGCGCCCTCGCCGCCGGCCAGGATCACCGCCAGGGTCCGCTTCATCGGCCTTCCTCACTGCGCGCGAGCCGATCCTACCACGGGCCTTCGGCCCGCCCGGGACGGGGGCGCGGAGCGCGTCTCAGACGAAGAGGCGGGGGTTGACGAAGCTCCCGTTGAGCCAGACCATCCAGTGGAGGTGGGCGCCCGTGGAGTGACCCGTGTTGCCCTCGTACCCGATCACCTGGCCTCTCGCCACCGCATCCCCGGGCGCCGCGCCGGAGGGCACGATCGGCTGGAGATGGGCATACCAGGTGGTGAGGTTGTCGGAGTGGGCGATGATCACGATCCAGGCCGGGTCGGGGCCGTCGGCGTAGTTCCAGCCCGCGTAGATCACGCGACCGTCGCCCGCGGCCTTCACCGGGGTGCCGGACGGGGCGACGATGTCGATCCCCTGGTGGAAGTGGGAGCAGCTGCCGAGCGGCGGCTCGAAGACGAGCCCGGTGCAGCCGAACTCCTGGCTGACCGTCCCGACCAGCGGCCACGAGAGCGTCCCGTTGTACTGGGACGGGATGTGGCCGAGGCTGCGCTGGCGCGCGATGAGCCCGGCGATCTTCCTCGAGAGCGTCTTCTGGGCGGCCACGTTGCGGGCGATCGCGCCCTGGACCGCCGCCTTGTTGCGGGCCATCCGGGCGTAGGCCGAGCGCTGGATGGCGAGCTGGCGCGCGGTCTCGGCCTGGAGCACGGCGAGCCGCGCCTTCGCCGCCTTGAGGTCCTTCATCCGGGCGTCGAGCTCGCGCTTCTGGGCGAGCGTCTCGGTCCGCAGATCCTCGCGAGCAAGGCGGGTGGCGACGAGGAGCGACCGCAGGGCGTCGAGCGTCCTGGCGTCGTCCTGGATCTTGTCGGCGAGGGCGCGGTCCTGGTTGCCGAGGTCGAGGTACGACCCCACGTCGACGAGCACGTCGGTGAACGAGCCGGCCGAGAGGATGGACTGGACGAGCGGCGTGCGATCGGTTCGGTAGGCCTCGCGCAGGCGGGCGGCCAGGAGCCCCTTGCGGTCGGCGAGCTCCTTCGCCTTCTCGGTCTGCTCCTCGCCGATGGCGTCGACCTGGCGGTCGAGCAGGGCCACCTGGGCCACGAGGTCGGTGTAGATCGCTCGCACGTCGGCGATCTTGCGGCCGAGCCGGGTGATGCTCGCCTTCGTGCCGGCGAGGTTGGCGTTGATGCCGCCGAGCGCCGCCTGGGTGGAGGCGATGTCCGCGGCCAGCCCGCCCTGCAGCGACCGGAGCCTCGCGACCTCGTCCTTCTGGGCCTTGACCCGGGCCACGAGCGCCTTCTGGCGGGCAATGGCATCGGAGAGCTGGTCGCCGCGGGCCGGGACGGGCCCCGAGATCCCCAGGAGGAGCGGGACGACGAGGACGGCCACGAGCAGGCGCCCGGACATGGCCCTTGGTCGCCCCGGCAGCGAAAGGCGCGGGTGGCGAGGCGTCCACCCGGCGGCGCGGGGCGCGACCTGGCGTCGCATCAGGCTGGCGTCGTCATCGTGCGAGCGGTGCTCCCGTTGGGCGCAGTCCCGGGCGCCGTGGCGGTGTCCTTCCCGCCGGTGCGTCGCCGTCCGAAGGGGCACGCCTCGGGACGACCCGGCTTTTTCAGGAATTCTACTCCTCCAGCGCCAGCGCGCCACCCGGACGACCGGGTCAGAGGGCGACTAGGACCGCCCAGTACGCGCCGACGATGAGGAACGGGCCGAACGGGACGTACGTCCGCAACGTGATCCTGCGGGCCACGAGGAGCAGAGCGAGCACCACGCCGGCAGCCAGGGCGCCCACGACCACGCCGGCCACGGCCCGCTCAAGGCCGGTCAGGAGACCCACCGAGACGAGCAGCTTGAGGTCGCCGATCCCGATCGCTCCGGCGCCGAAGGGGACCGACACGGCGAACAGCACGCCGGGGATCGCGACGGCCGCCAGCAGTGCCGTGGGCAGGTCGGCCGGCGGGACGAGCGGGTTCAGGCCGAGGAGGGCGAGCCCGAGGGCGATCGGGATTGCCGGGAGGGTGATCAGGTCGGGCAGCAGGCGCTGGTCAAGGTCCGTCGCCATGAGCAGGGTAAGGGCGGCGAAGAAGGTTCCGAAGATCGCGAGCGCCACGGGGTCGTCGAAGCGGAACGCCAGGGCCCCCAGCGACAGGCCCCCGAGCACCACGACGACCGGGGTCCGCCAGTCGACCGGGCGGACCCAGCCCGCCGGGCGGGTGATCGCGCCCGCCTCGTCGACGTCGGCCTCGTGCGCCGGCCAGCGAGCCCCGACGCGGTCGGCGGCGAGCCCCCAGGCGCATCCGGCCGCGCCGAGCAGGGCCGCGAGCGGGGCAGCGTCGGCCGCGAACCCGGTCACCCTCGGCGCCGATCGCCTAGGTGTGGCGCGCCCCGCCGAGGGCGAGCTCGACCAGGGTGGCCGTCGACGCCCCCGTGGCCCCGCGCGCCGCCCACGGCAGGGCCTTGCGAAAGGAAGCGGTCCCGGCGATGTCGAGGTGAACCCACGGTACCGAGACGAACTGGCGCAGGAAGAGCGCGCTCCGGATCAGGCCGCCCTCGACGGTGGAACCGGTGTTGGACATGTCGGCGTACCAGCTGTCCATCTCCGCCCAGTACTCCTCGACGAGGGGGAGCTGCCAGAGGCGCTCCCCGGCCCGGCCCGCCGCGGCTGCCACCTCGTCGAACCATGCCTGGGGCGTCCCGAAGCCGCCGGCGACCAGGTGCCCGAGGGCACGCGCCACCGCGCCCGTCAGGGTCGCCACGTCGACGACGTGGGTGGCGCCGAGTCGCTCGGCGTAGGTCATCGCATCGCCGAGGATCAGGCGCCCCTCGGCATCCGTGTTGATGACCTCGACAGTCCGGCCGTTCAGGGCGGTGACGATGTCGCCGGGTCGGGTGGCATGGGAGCCGGGCATGTTCTCGACCGCCGGGGCCACCGCCAGGAGGGGCGTGCCGGGGGCGAGGCGGGCGACGGTCGCGGCCGCGGCGAGCACGGTGCATGCGCCCGTCTTGTCCATCTTCATCTCCTCCATCCGGTCCGCCGGCTTGATGGAGATCCCGCCCGAATCGAAGCAGACGCCCTTGCCCACGAGGGCGAGGTGGCGGCCCAGGGAATCCTTCTCGCCGGCCCGCCCGGAACGCATGACGATCATCCGCGGCGGGTTGGCGCTGCCACGCCCGACGGCCAGGAACATGCCCATCCCCAGCTGGCCCGCCCGGGCCTCGTCGATGACGTCGATCCACAGGCCGTTGTCCTCGGCGATCGCCCGAGCCTCCTCCGCGAGGACCTCCGGGCTCACGTCGTTCGCGGCCCGGTTGGCGAGGCGCCGGGTGAGATTCGACCCCTCCCCGATGACGAGCCCCCGCCTCGCGGCGGTCATCAGCGCGGCGGGATCGGCTCCCGGGGCGACGAGAACGAGCTCGTCGAGCACCGGCGGCGAGGCCTCGGGCTCGGCCCGGTAGATCGCCGAAGGGTCGAAGCTCCCCTCGACAACGCCGCGGACCAGGAGCTCCGCGACGGCGGCGGCGCCACCGTCGAGCGAGGCTGCCAGGTCGGCCAGCCAGACGGCGAGGATCCGGACCTGGCGCCCCCCGAGACGGCGTTCGACGGTCGCCCCGAGGTGGACGACGGTCTCGCGATCGACCTGGATCGCCGGGCCCGTGCCGACCGCCAGCAGGCGCGCCGCGGGAAGGCTGCCGCCCGCCGCCAGGACCGTCGTGAATCGCTCGCCCGTCAGCTCTCCGAAGGACGCGAGCGCGCGGAGCTCACCTCCACCACGGCGATCGAGCTCGCCCAGCGGCCCCTCGAAGGCCGGCTCCGGGGGCACGGGAACGGCGAGGACGTCGGCGGCGACATCCCACGGCTGGTCGGTCACGACGCGCAGCTTCATGCGGGGGAGGACTCCTGTGCGAAGTGGTGGGACCGGGCCCGCCCGGGGCCGAAGGCTGCTGGCAGTCTAGCCGCGGTCCGGTGGTCGGTGTCCGCTCACGAGCGCAGGCTGGGCGGTCGCGTCGAGAGCCCCGTGACGGCATGAGGCCGGCCCACCGGGATCGTCGTGCTGGCGGAGGGACACGGCGCGCTCAGGGGGCCGGAGGCGAGGCCGTCGGCGGCGCGCCGGAGGGCGAGGCTGCTGGCGGAGTCGCGGCCTGGCCGACAGCCTCGAGGAGCCCACCCCGTGCCTCCTCGATCGTGATGACCGCCTGGTTCAGCCCGCCGCGGGCAACATCGCCGAGGATCACCACCAGGGCGCGCGCGTCCGGCGGCAGCGCCGCCCGCGCGGTTCGCTCGTGCGCCACCGCATCGCGGACCGGTTGCGTGACCCGCCCCTTGGATCGGAGCAGCGCGTCCCAGAGGTCGCGCAGGGCTCGATCGTAGGCGGCATTCCGGGCGATCCACTCGTCGAGCGTCGTGACGTCAACGTTCGCGGCCAGGCGATCGCGGATCGCGCGGGCTGCCGTGAGCTCGGCCGTCGCCCGGTCGATCCGGGTGATGGCCGCGCGGTACGAGCCCGCGCCACCGAGCTTGATCGCCTCGCCGGCAATCTGGTCGTGGGCGAGGAGGTGCCCGGTGAGCTCGACCGCGGGAAGGACACCGGCCGCGAGCCGTCCCCACGCGGGCCGCAGGGGGGCGACCGCGGATTGCGCCGCCGTGAGGGCGTCGTAGCGGGCCAGGGTCGCCGCCCCGAACCTCGTGGCTCGATCCGGGGCCGCCAGCGGGATGGTGCCGAGCCTCGCCCGCAGGGCGGCAGCCGCCTCGTCGATCGCATCGAGCTGGGCGTTTCCCTGCTCGATCGCGGCGGTCAGGCCCGTCGCGTCGCGGCCGACGAGCGCGGCGAGAGCATCGCGGCCGTGGTCACCGAGCACTCCGACGGCGACGGCGAGCGCCCCGAGGTCGGCGGACGCCCCGTCGAGCGAGGCGGCGACCCCATGATCGGCCGCCCAGGTCAGCTCGGGGCGACCGGCGCCACCCGGAACATGGTCGAGGGCGGTCACGATGCCGGCGGCGCCGAGCGCCAGGATGACCGCCGCAGCGAGCCAGGCGACCGCGATCGAGGTGCGGCGCCGCACGTCAGCCTCCTCCGGTACCGGACACGGGGGCCGGCTCCTGCCTGCCCTTCGGCCGGCGCAGGTAGCCGAGCTCGCCCGCCATTGTGCGCGGAACAAAGCCGAAGGCACCGTGGACGCCATCGGCCTCGCCGACGTTGTCGAGGGCGAGCTGGCGCAGCTGGTCGGTGGCGACGGGGAAGCCGCGCACGCCGAGCGCCTCCATGCCGCCGGCCACGAGGCGGATGAGGACGATCGGCATCGGGACGATGAGCCGCCGCTTGCCCAGGGATCGGGCGACTTCGGCGGTGATCTCGCGGTAGGTCCAGGTGCGCGGACCCCCAAGGTCGAACGACTGCCCGATCGTCGCGGGGTGCTCCAGCGAAAGCCGCAGGCAGCGGGCGACGTCGCCGGCGTGGATCGGCTGGAAGCGGCTGCGCCCGCTCCCGGGAACGGGCACGACCGGGACCGGGATCCGGACAAGGTCGGCCACGATGTTGAAGAAGCCATCCTCCGGCCCGAAGATCAAGGACGGCTTCAGGATCGTCCATTCGAGCCCGCTGGCCCGGACGGCGCTCTCGGCCCGGGCCTTGCTCCTGGCATAGTGGAGGTCGTCTCGATCTTCAACGCCGAGCGCCCCCTGGTGGACGAGGCGGCGGACGCCGGCGGCCCGCATGGCGGCAAGCACGTTCTCGGTTCCGCCGAGGTTGACCCTCAGGAGATCCTTGCCGCCGTTCCAGTCGCGCGGGATCGCCACCAGGTGCACGACCGAGTCCACGCCGGCCAGGGCCGCGACCAGCGAGTCCCGGTCAAGGACGTCGCCGCGGCGCAGCTCGACGCCGGCGACCAGGGAACCCGGGAGGCGCCGCAGGACCGCCTCGCCCGCCAGCGGCGTGCGGACGAGGGCGACGACCCGATGGCCCGCCTCGAGAAGCTCGGGCAGGAGGTGACGTCCGACGAACCCGGATGCGCCGGTGACGAGGACGGTGGACATGGTCTCGCTGATCCTCTCGCAGGTTCCGTTCGCGGCGCCGGCCGCCGCTTCATGTCGTGCCGCCCCCATTGTGCGGCGCTGTCAGTCCGGGGTTCGTCGTCGCGGCGCGATCGGATGGCGGCGCGGCGGCACCCGCCGGCTGGTTCCTGCGCCGGTTCACCCTACCGCGTGCGATCCGCCGCCAGCGCCTGCAGGGCCGCCGCCAGCTCGACCGCGTCGGCGGCCATCGCGACCGGGCGCTCGGCCGCCGCCAGCAGATCGGCCTGGGCCCGGGACGTGATCCCGGTGAGCATCAGCACGCAGGGGATCCCGAGCAGCCTCGCCGCGGCGAGGTCGGTCGCCATGCCGTCACCGATCATCACGGCATCCGCGCGGGCAAGGCCGGACGCCCGGATCGCCATCTCCAGGAGGAGTGGCGCAGGCTTCCCGATGGAGATGGGCGTGACCCCGGACCCGGCCTCCACCGCGGCCACGATGGAGCCGGCCCCGGGACGGGTGCCGCGCTCCGTCGGGTAGACGGGATCGCGGTTCGTCGCCACGAACCGTGCGCCATGATGCACGCAGTCAACGGCGACGGCGAGCTTCCCGTAGGTGAACTGGGGGTCCAGGCCCACGACGACGGCATCGGGTCGGCCGGCCGCGTCCCACCCGTCGATCCCCTCCTGCGCCTGCCGCGTGGCGGCGTGCGCGGCGGTGACCACGTCGAGGCCCGCGTCGCGACACTCCCGCTCCAGGCCGCCGGCCCCGACGGCGAGCACGCGCCGGACGGGCGGCACCAGCTCCGGGCCGGCAAGGTACAGCGCGGTCGCGCGGGCCGAGCTCACGACGCGATCGGAGGTGACGGGCGCTCCAAGGCCCGCAAGACGGGTCACGTAGTCCGCCCGGTAGTGCATCGAGTTGTTCGTCACGTAGACGACCGTGTCGCCCCGGGCCGCCCGATCGGCCAGCACGGCCGCCACGCCGGGGATCGGAGCGCTGCCGCGATAGACGACGCCGTCGAGGTCCACGAGGAGGAGCATCGGCCGAATCGTAGCCCGATGCGGCGGGGGCCGTACCATCAACGAATGGCCCATCCACCCGCGGATCCGCTCAGCGGCGCCACCCGCCTGCTCGTCGACGGCACGAACCTCCTCCACGCCCTGGCCCGCACCGGCGGTCCGCTGCCCGCCGTGGCCGTCGTGGGACGCCTGCGCGCGTTCGTGCCGGCGGGCGTCACGGTGACCGTTGTGCTCGACGGCGGCCCCGCGCCGGGTGGAGTCGATCGCCGCCTGACGTCGGGCATCGACGTCCGGTACTCCGGGCGCCGGTCGGCCGACGCGCTCCTGGGCGAGCTGGCCGCGGTCTCGCCGGAGGGGACGCTCGTCGTCACCGACGACCGCGCGCTCGGATCCAGCCTCCGCTTTGCCGGTGCCCGCACGGCGCGCACGTCGTGGCTCGCCGAGCGCCTCGCCCGCCAGCGCCTGGCGGCACCTTCGGCGGGCCGACCAAAGGCGCCCCTCCCCCCGAGCCCTCGAGGAGGCCTGCGCGGCTCGCCCTCCCGTGACGACGGAACGCCCGGCTGGAAGCCCGGCCGCGGTGCGACGAGGAAGGTGGGCAACCCGAAGCGCGGTCACCGGACCAGCTGACCTGCGGCGGATGCGACGAGGCGTCGGCGCGTCGGCCGCGCAAGAGACGCCCGGCGAGCTTCCGGGTAGGCTCCGCGTCGATGGCGGCCCAGAGATTCCCGATCCGGATCGGCGGGCGGTCCCGCGCCTTCCTTCGCGTTGCGTTCGGGGTGACGACGGACAACGCCTGGGCCGAGGTCTCCGATGACGGCTTCACAGCCCGCTTCGGCAGGTTCGAGATCCAGACCCCGCTCGACAACGTCGCCAGGTGGCGGATCGAGGGCCCCTGGCGCTGGATCACGGCGATCGGCGTGCGCCGAAGTGTCCGCCATGCCGACGTCTCCTTCGCGGGCAGCCCGCACGGTGGGGTGCGGCTCGACTTTCGCGTCCCGGTGCGCTGGGGTCGTCTGACCGTGCCCGCGGTCTACGTCGGGGCCGACGATCTCGACGCCTGCGCCGCCGCGCTCGCGGCGCGCGGCATCCCGGGCGAGGACGCGCGTCGCCGCTGAGGGCGGCTGTCGCGCTGCCTGATCCGGGCTCCGGAACCGACCCGCCGAGCCGTGCCGGGCGTGGCACCCTAGGCGGGACGCGTTTCGCCGGGTGACAGCGCGCGGAGGTCTCAGGGTGAAGCAGCTCAAGGTGCTCCTGGTCGGAGTGGGGACGGTCGGCGAGGCGATCGCCCGGCTCAGCGCCGGCACTGCGTGGCTCGACCGCATGGTGCTCGCCGACTATGACCTCGAGCGGGCTCGTCTCATCCAGGCGCGCCTCGGCGGTGGACCCGCGGACGCCCCGGCCACGACGCGCTTCCCGGCTGCCTTCGTGGATGCCGGTCGACCGGAGCTGGTCGCCCAGCTGGCCCGCGAGCACGGGGTCGACATCGTCGTGAATGCAGCCGATCCGCGCTTCGTGCCGACGATCTTCGACGGCGCCTTCGCCGCCGGCGTCGATTACCTGGACATGGCCGTCAGCCTGTCCGAGCCTCACCCCACCCACCCGTACTCGAAGCCGGGGGTGAAGCTCGGCGACTACCAGTTCCGAAAGCACGGGGCGTGGCAGGCGGCCGGTCGCCTGGCGGTCCTCGGGCTCGGCATGGACCCCGGGCTCACCGATCTCTTCGCCGCCTATGCCCGGAAGCACCTGTTCGACGAGATCGACGAGCTCCACGTCCGCGACGGTGGCGACCTCCACATCGAGGGCTACGCCTTCGCCCCGGTGTTCAGCATCTGGACAACCATCGAGGAGTGCCTCAACCCGCCGCTCGTGTGGGACACGGAGCGGGGCGGCCACTACACCACCGAGCCGTTCTCCGCGCCCGAGTCATTCGCCTTTCCGGAAGGTGTCGGCCCCGTCGAGTGCGTGAACGTCGAGCACGAGGAGGTCGTCCTCATCCCCCGCGCCATCCCGGGCGTCAAGAGGGCCTCCTTCAAGTATGCCCTCGGCGCGGACTTCATCAACGTTCTCAAGGTTCTCCACGCGGTCGGCCTCGACTCGACCAGGCCGGTCGTGGTCAAGGGCGTGCCGGTGGCGCCGCGCGACCTGGTGATGGCGGTGACTCCCGATCCGGCGAAGGTCGGCGAACGGATGAAGGGCCGCGCGATCGTCGGGACCTGGGCCATCGGCCGCAGGGACGGCGCGCCGCGCGAGGTCTACCTCTACCAGAAGACCGTCGGCGAGGAATCGTGGGCCAACTTCGGCCTGCAGGCGGTGGCCTGGCAGACGGGATTCAATCCCGTGATCGGCCTCGAAATGCTCGCCCGAGGCGACTGGGGAGGGTCGGGCGTGCTCGTGCCCGAGCAGCTCGATCCCGACCCGTACATGGCGGCGCTCGACCGCTGGAACATCCATTGGGCCATCGAGGAGCGCGTGCCCGGGGCGAGCGTTCCGAGCTGACCGTTGCCGGTCGTCCGCTGCCGAAGGAGGGTCATGGAGACGTACGTCGACGTTCCCGGGGGCCGGCTCTTCGTCGCCGACGACGGGAGCGGCCCGCCGATCCTCCTCCTCCACGCCGGCATCGTCGACAGCCGATCCTGGGACCGCCTGGTCCCGCACCTGGTGGCAGCCGGCCACCGCGTCGTGCGCTTCGACTCGCGGGGCTGGGGACGATCGACGACCGAGGACGTCGACTACTCGAACCGGGCGGATGCCGTCGCCGTGCTCGACGCACGGGGAATCGAGCGGGCGGCAGTCGTGGGCAACAGCCGGGGCGGCCAGATCGCCTTCGACACCGCGGTCGAGTTCCCTGACCGGGTCATCGCCGTCGTCGGCGTGGGCGCCGGCCTGGGCGGCTTCGAGGGCCACCCGACCCCCGACGAAGTCGCCGTCTTCGAGGAGATGGAGCGCCTCGAGTCGGCCGATCAACAAGACGCCGAGGCGATCATCGCCCTCGACGTCGGCTTCTGGGTCGAGGGGCCCGGGCAGCTGGCCGGGCGAACCGAGCCGTGGATCGCCGCCCAGGTCCGCGAGACGGGGCTCGACCTGGCCCGCCCCGACCACGTCTTCGGGCGCCCGATCCCCCTCGCGCCACCGGCTGCCGAACGCCTCGCCGACCTGCGCTGCCCGGTGCTGGCCGTCGCCGGGGCGCTCGACGTGACGGACGTCGCCGAGACGGCCCGGCACCTCGAGGCCAACGCCCCGAACGCGCGGGCCGTCGTCCTGCCGGATGTCGCCCACATGATCGGAATGGAGCGGCCGGCCGTGCTGGCAAGCCTCATCGTCCAGTTCCTGGAGCCACTCCGACCCTGGCCGTAGGGCCCGACAGCAGCGGCACCCCGCCCGCGTCTACCCCTCGGGGCCTCCTGGTGGCTGCCGCGCGGGCCCCGGCTCGCCCGTGAAGATCCCGGCGATCGCCTGCCCGACGGACGTCCGTTCCCGTCGGCACCGCCCGCCGTCGCGACGGGACGACCCCTGACTCGCGCCCGAATCTCCCCGCCATTTGGCCCGGACGAACGGCCGTTGGTCGCCACGGAGGGGGACCTGTGGCCCGTCCGTCCCGGCCCACGGCCGCGCATAGTCGGTTGCGGCGTTCCATGCCCGCTGAAGCCGCACGGTGCGACATCCCGCAACTGCTGGGGCCCCGACCGAGAGTGACGTCCCGAATGACCAGGCACGAAGACGGCCTCTACGCAGCGCTGCTTCGCGGTGGCATGTCCCGCCGATCATTCCTGAAGTTCTCGGCCGCGATGGCCGGCGTCCTCGCCCTGCCGGCGACCTACGCGCCGCGGATCGCGGCAGCCGTCGCCGCGGCCCCGCGGACGCCCGTCATCTGGCTGCGCGGCCAGGACTGCGCGGGCAACACCGAAGCGCTCCTCCGGGCGGTCCACCCCACCATCCCCGAGCTGCTCCTCGACCTGCTCTCGGTCGAGTACCACGAGACGCTCATGGCGCCGGCGGGCGCGTCCGCCGAGCTCTCGCGGACGAGCACGATGGAGACGTACCCGGACGGGTACATCGCGGTGGTGGAGGGCGCGATCCCGAACGCCGAAGACGGCGTCTACTGCACGGTCGGCGGGCGCGCCTTCCGGGACATCGTCCGCGACGTCTGCGACGGCGCCCTGTTCACGATCGCCGTCGGCTCCTGCGCGTCGCACGGCGGGCTGCCGGCCGCGGGTGGCGGCCCCACCGGTGCCGTCGGCGTGGCCCAGGTCGCGTCCGGCGCCCGGCTCGTCAACCTGCCGGGCTGCCCGATGAACGTCGAGAACCTGACGGCCACCATCGTCCACTACCAGACGTTCAAGGAGCTGCCGCCCACGGATGCGGCTCATCGCCCGTTCTTCGCCTATGGCGGCCTCATCCACAACCAGTGCGAGCGACGCGCTCACTTCGAGTTCGGCGAGTACGTCCTGGCGTGGGGTGACGAGGGCGCGCAGAAGGGCTGGTGCCTGTACAAGATGGGCTGCAAGGGGCCCGAGACGTTCGCCAACTGCCCGACGGCCCGCTACGGCGACGGGACGAGCTGGCCGGTGAAGGCCGGCCACGGCTGCACTGGCTGCACGATGCCGGGGCACTGGGACGCGATGAGCCCGTTCTACCGGCGCCTGCCCCAGCCGGTGCCGTTCGTGCCCCAGGTGACCGTCGACAACGTCGGCCAGGCGATGGTGGGCGGGGTGGTGGCCCTCACGGCCGTGCACGGCACGGCGACGATCATCCGCAGCGAGCGGGCGAACCGGGCGAAACGACGAGCCGCCGCCGCGGCGGCCGTCCCCGCCGCGACCGGCGCGCCGGCCGCGGCCCCGCCTCCAGCGCCACTGGCCTCCCCCGAGCCCGGGCTGCGGCCCGCGGTGCCGGTCGAGACCGGCCTGTCCGGCGAGTCGTCGGAACCGCCGCCGGACGCAGGGCGCGCCGGAGGAGCGACATGAGCCGGATCGCGATCGACCCGATCACCCGGATCGGCGGCCACCTCCGGATCGAGGCCGAGGTCGCCGACGGCGTCGTCCGCGACGCCTGGAGCTCGGGGACGATGTTCCGCGGGCTGGAGCTCATCCTGAAGGGCCGCGATCCGCGGGACGCGTGGCTGTTCGCGCAGCGGGTCTGCGGCTCGTGCACGAGCGCCCATGCGCTGGCCTCGGTCCGCGCGGTGGAGCATGCCCTCGGGGTGACAGTCCCCCCGAATGCCCGCCTCGTCCGCAACCTGCTCGCCGGGACGTCCTACCTCCTGGACCACGTGGTCCACTTCTACCACCTGCACGCCTTCGACTGGGTCGACGCGATGTCGGCGCTGAAGGCGGATCCGGTCGCGACGGTGGCCTTGTCGCATGGCGCGAGCGACTGGCCGCAGGCGACGGTGCCCTATTTCACGGGCGTCCAGGACAAGCTGAAGAAGCTGGTCGATTCCGGCCAGCTCGGACTGCTGGCCAACGGTTACTGGGGTCACCCGGCCTACCGCATGTCGCCCGAAGCAAGCCTCATTGTCGTCGCCCATTACCTCGAGGCGCTCGACTGGCAGCGGCGCTTCAGCCGGATCCAGACCATCCTCGGTGGGAAGAACCCGCACCCGCAGACCTACCTGGTCGGCGGGATGGCCCTCGCCCCGCAGTGGGGCGGTCCCGAGACTGCCTCCGGCGAGCACCCCCAGCAGGTCGACAAGAAGGCCCCGGCTCCGCTGAGCGAGCGCAGCCTCGCGGACGTTGCCGCCCTGATCGCCGAGGCCCGGACGTTCATCGACCAGGTCTACGTACCCGACGTGCTCGCCGTAGCCGCTTCCTACCCGGACTGGGCCGGCATCGGGACGGGCATCGGCAGCTACCTGTCGTACGGCGAATTCCCGGCCGACGAGACGCCGGCGCCCAGGCTCCTCTTCCCGGCCGGCCGGGTCATGGGCCGGGTCATGGCCCGGGCCGAGCCCGTGGACCAGGCGAAGATCGCCGAGTCGGTTGCCCATTCCTACTACACGTACGAGGGGAGCGACGAGCTCCGCCATCCCGCGACGGGCCAGACCAGCCCGCGGTACGACGGCCCGAAGCCGCCCTTCACGACCCTCGAGGGCTCCCCGAAGTACAGCTGGCTCAAGGCGCCGCGCTATGACGGGCAGCCCATGGAGGCCGGGCCGCTGGCGCGGGTGCTGGTCGGCTACGTCGAGGGCCGGGCCGAGATCCGGCCCGTCGTCGAGCACACCGTGGCCGCCCTCGGCGGAGGGCCCGAGCTGCTCTTCGGGACGCTCGGCCGAATCGTCGCCCGCGCGATCGAAGCGCAGGTCATCGGCGCCAGCCTCGAGGGCTGGCTGAACGACCTGCGGGGCAGCATGGCCGGCGGCGACCTGGCGTTCGTCGACCTCGGCCGCTGGGATCCCGGCTCGTGGCCCGATCGGGCCGACGGGTGGTCGCTGGGCGAGACCCCCCGCGGGGCGCTCGGCCACTGGCTGACGATCGACCGCAACGTGGTCGCGAGCTACCAGATCGTCGACGCGAGCACGTGGAACGGCTCGCCGCGCGACGGCAGGGGCCTCCGCGGCGCCTGGGAGGAGGCCCTCGTCGGGACGCCCGTCGTCGACGCCGGCCAGCCCCTCGAGATCCTGCGTGTCGTCCACTCGTTCGACCCGTGCACGGCCTGCGCCGTGCACGCCCACAGGCCTGGGGCCGGCGGCCGGGTCGACGTCCGCGTCATGGGCACGGTGCGCGGATGACGACCCTCGAGGAGCCGCGGGCAGCGGCCCTGATCGGCGGCACCGATCACGGCCTGCCCGCCGGCGACGCGCATGCAATCGAGGGAGGCGACGAGCGCCTCCGCCTCTACGTGTGGCAGGTGCCGGTCCGGCTCACCCATTGGGTCACGGCCGCCTGCATCGTGATCCTGAGCGTCACCGGCGGCTACATCGCCGACCCGTTCCTGATCCCGCCCGGAGGCGCGGTCATGACGACGGTCCGCCTCGTGCACATGATCACGGCCTTCACCCTGGTGGCGTCCGTCGCCTTCCGCCTGCTGTGGATGCTCCTCGGCAATCGGTTCGCCCGCTGGTCCGCGTTCATCCCAACGACGTGGTTCCAGGCGACCGAGGTCTTCCGCCAGGCGGCGTTCTACGCCTTCCTGCGCAAGGAGATCCCCAAGGTCCTCGGCCACAACCAGCTCGCGGCCGCCGCCTACCTGGTCCTCTTCTTCCTCCTCTTCGTCGAGACGGTGACGGGGCTCGCCCTCGACTCGCTGCAGGGGACGCAGCCCTGGGTCACGCTCGTCGGCGGGCTTCCGGACCTGCTCGGGCCGCAGACCCTCCGGGTCGTCCACCACCTCTCCATGTGGCTGATCCTCGCGATCGCCCTGTTCCACGTCTACAGCTCCGTGCTCGTCGACCACCTGGAGCGGAACGGACTCCTCTCGAGCATCTTCAGCGGCTACAAGTTCCCGACCCGGGAGGAGATCGTGGAGGCCCGCGACGGCGGTCCCGAGATGGTCGAGCGGGCCGAATGAGCCGGCCGGACGGACCGCTGCTGGTGCTCGGGATCGGCAACGTCCTGCTCCGCGACGACGGGATCGGGGTGCGGGTGGTGCGGACCCTCGAAGGCCTGGCCGCCCGCGGCGAGGTGAGGCTCCCGCCGGGCGTGCGGCTCCTCGACGGCGGCACGCTGGGCCTGGGCCTGCTGGGGGAGCTGGCCGATGCCCGGGCGATCGTCGTCATCGACGCCGTCGACCTGTCCCGGCCGCCGGGCAGCATCGAGGTCCTCCGCGGCGACGCCATCGGCGTGCTGCCAGGCGAACCCGGGGCGTCGCGCGCCGATGCCGTGGGTGAGCTGCTGGCCGCCGCGCGCCTCCTGGAGGTGCTCCCGGAGACGATCGCCCTCGTCGGCATCCAGCCCGCGGAGATCGCCGCCGGGCTCGGGCTGACCGCGGCCCTCGAGGCGGCACTGCCGGCGGCGGTCGAAACGGCCCTCACCGAGATCCACGCCCTGCACGCGATCACGCCGCGATCCGGATGCGGCTCGATCGCCCGCGATCACGACCTGGCGCCGGCGGGCGCAGGAGGAGCACCGTGAACCGCTTGCTCAGGCTCGCCATCGTCGCCGCGATCGGCGTGGTCGCGGTCCTGGCCGTCGTCCTCGGTGTGGGCGTTCTCACGTCCCTGCCGCTGGGCCATCCCGCCCAGGCCGAGACGCAGCCGTCCGCGACTGCGGCGGAGCTCATGCCGATGGGCCTGGCCCACATCCCGACCGGCAACAGCTGCCTGCTCTGCCACGACACGGGCGGCGAGGCCGGCCTCAAGCCGGTGCCGGCGATCGGTCATCCGCTGGAGGGCTGGCGCACCTGCCTCGTCTGCCACACCAACGACCGGCTCGGGAAGACCGCGCCCGGGCACGAGGGCATCCCCGAGAAGGAATGCCTGAACTGCCACAAGGTGGCCCAACCCGGCCCGGCCATCACCCAACCGCACTCTCGGCTCCAGGATCAGCACTGCCTGGACTGCCACGGTTCGGTGGCCCACCTTCCCACGAGCATGGTCGGCCGGAAGCAGGACGAATGCTGGCTCTGCCACAAGCCGACGGCGTCACCGCCGCCGCAGCGGCCGCACCCGGACGTGTCGCGCTCGTGTCGTGACTGCCACTCGTCTCCGGAGGTGGGGGCCCTGCCGATGGATCACGCGCTGCGGGCGGACACCACCTGCGTCCTCTGCCACGACGTGCCCACGCGCGCGTCGCCCCCGCCGGCCCCGGCAGAGAACTGATCCGATCCCCCGCGGTCAGCGCCCATCTCCGCGTGGGCGTGCCGGCCGGGCCTCAGCCGCCGAAGAACACCCCGTCCATCCACTCCGGGTCGTCCTCGAGGAGTGCCCGCATCTTGCGATACTGGTCGTCCTGCGCCGGGCTCTCGGCATTCGCGACATACGTGGTTCGATCGTCGAACACCGCGACCAGGAAGATCGTCGGGCGATCGTACGGGTTCTGGTCGGGCAGGAAGAGGTAGGCCGAGCGAAACCCCGCGGGGGGCTCCTCGCCGGCGCGCCAGCGCTCCTGGAGCGCGACGAGGTCCTCGAGGTTGCCGGGTCGCGGGTGAAGACGAGCGATCGTGCCGTACATCGATGCACCTCCTCGGGCGAGTATGGGGGCCGCAACGGCGCTGGTAGAATGCCGCGGATGAGCGGCGAGATCTGGGCGACCGTGCAGCAGGCGTGGACGAGCTTCCTCGACATGCTGGGCAAGCTCCTGAGCCCCGACTGGGCCGCCCTGGTCCTCCTGATCCCGCTCGCGATCGCTCCCTTCGTCCTCCTCTACCTGGTCGCCAGCGGCGGCGCGTGGACCCTGTTCGGGATCACGAAGCCACGCCCGAAAGTGCGCTGGCAGGAGGGCCCGCGCCCGCTCGAGCTCGACGACGGCGGTGCTCCGATCGCCCCGATCGGGCTCCCCTTCTCGCGCCGGACCGGGCTCGTCTATCCTCCGGCGACGGGACGGACCGATGACGGCGAGGATCTCGTCGTCATCTGCCCGATGTGCCGCGTCGAGCGCCTGGCCCAGCTGCCGACCTGCGGGAGCTGTGGCCTCGTCCTGAACGTGAAGCAGGGCATGACGGTGGCCCGCCCGGCCGGGCCGCCGCCGGGTGGGGCAGCGATCGCCTGACGAGGCGCGCCTCGATCGTGCCGGAGGGGGACCACGGATGGCCATCGCGTCCTACTACCTCTACGTCGTCGCCGGCCTGCTCCTGGCGGGAGCGTTCGGCGCCCACGTCGTCCACGCCACGCTCCTCGCCAGTGGGCGTCGGCTTGCCGTGGCGCTGGGCTCCGCCCAGGCGCCCGCGTTCGCCGGGGCCGTCACCGGCAGCTTCGCCGCCGAGGTTGCGGGGATCCCGGCCGACGACACGGGCGGCGGACCACGGAGCGCGGCGGCCCCGTTCGCGATCGGGCTGGCCTGGGCCGCCGGCATCACGCTGGGCCTTGCCCTCCTCATCCGCGGCATCGTCGTGGAACGGGGTCCATGGGGCACCATGTTCGAGTTCACGGTCGCCTTCGCGTTCGGGATCGTGGCCGGCTACCTGGTCCTCGAGCGCCGGTACCCGATCCGGCAGATCGGCTTCCTCCCCCTCGGGGTGGCCCTCGGCCTCTTCCTCTTCAGCTGGACGCTTCCCAAGGAGATCGAGGCCCTGGTGCCCGCGCTCCAGAACCCGCCGCTCCTCACGATCCACGTGGGGATGGCGATGCTCAGCTACGGCATCTTCGCGATGAGCTTCGCTGCGGGCATCGCCTACATCGTCCAGGAGCGCCGGCTCGCCGACGGGCGAACGGTCGAGCGATTCACCTGGCTCCCCTCGCGGGAGGTTCTCGACAACGTCGCCTATCGCGCCGTCATCGTGGGCTTCCCCGTGTTCGCCACCATGATCGTCCTGGGCAGCTGGTGGGCCAGCATCGCCTGGTCACGCTACTGGGGCTGGGACCCGAAGGAGACGAGCGCCCTGGTCACCTGGCTCGTCTACGCCGTGTACCTCCACCTGCGCAACCAGCGCGGGTGGCATGGCCGCCCGGCCGCTCTCGTGCTCGTCGTCGGCTTCGGGATGGTGCTCGTCACGTACTCCGGCAACCTCTGGTTCCCGGGCCTCCACAGCTACAGCGGCCTGTAGGGCCGCTTCCCGCGGGGGGACGGGGGCCCGCGAGCCGGGCAGGCCGGCCGCTCGTCGGCTCCGTCGGCCGCTCGTCGGCTCCGTCGGCCGCTCGCGGCTCGGCCGGGCGTCCGCTCCGCCGGCCGCGCGTGCGCTCCGTCGGCCGCTTGCAGATAGAACACTCGTTCTGTATAGTACGGTTGTCCACCGTTCGCGCGGGCTTGTCCACGCCGAGGCGCCGGACTGTCCACGGCTGAAGCCTCGCCTGTCCACACGCCGGCGGCAACGCCTCTGCGGGGGTCGATCCGGCCGCGCACCGCCACCGCCTGCTGGAGGCCATCCCACTACATCTTGTTGTGCGTGGTCTCGACGGACCACTACATGTTGTGTTTTGCCGTTGACTCGCCGGTCTTCGCGCGATACAGTATGGAGACCGCCTTCGACCGGGCGAGCCAGCTCCCAGACCCAGCGGGAGTGGCCAGGATCCGGGCCCCGGCGGGGGCAGTCGCGGCGCCACGGGGCGCACCCACGCCGCCGCGGCGCAGCTACACCGGATCCGGCGGATCGGGCTCGACGCCCGTGGGCCGGCCCGGGGGAGCGGACCCGATGGAGGGGCGGCGCGCCGCCGCCAGAACGGCCCGGCAGGCGATGCCGGGAGCAGGGACCGGGATGAGGGCGCCAGGCCGCCGTCCCGGAAGAGGAGCAACGCAGCATGGCCCGAGCCGTACCCGACGCCGTTCCGGCCGTCCCGGCCGTTCCCTCCGACGCGAAGGCCGCGAGGCCTCGCGCCAAGAAGACCGCGGGAGCCGGTACCCCCCGGCACCGGGCGGCCGGAGCGGCCGGCAGCGCGGAGGCCATGGCCGCCCGGACGGAGACGGCGTTCGCGGACGCGGCAGCCCTCCGGGTGCGGGCCGAGGAAGCGGCAGCCGCCGCCATGGGCGCCCTTCGCTTCACCGGCGAGGGAACGCGCGGGCTCACCTTCGAGCGCCGCTGGACGCGGCCCGGCGTCCACCCGTACGACGAGATCGCCTGGGAGATCCGCACGGCCGCGATCGGCAACGAGTCGGGCAAGCTCGTCTTCGAGCAGAAGGACGTGGAGGTGCCGGCGTCCTGGAGCCAGCTCGCCACGAACGTCGTCGTCAGCAAGTACTTCCGCGGTCACCTGAACACGCGCGAGCGCGAGACGAGCGTCCGCCAGCTGATCGACCGCGTCGTGCTCGCGATCGCCGCCTGGGCCGAGACGCAGCACTACTTCGCGACGTCCGAGGACCTGGCCGCCTTCCAGGCCGAGCTGACGTACCTGCTCGTGCACCAGAAGATGAGCTTCAACTCGCCGGTCTGGTTCAACGTCGGGATCGAGAAGAGGCCGCAATGCTCGGCCTGCTTCATCAACTCGGTCCAGGACTCCATGACGAGCATCATGGATCTCGCCAAGACCGAGGCGATGCTCTTCAAGTTCGGCTCCGGTGCCGGGTCCAACCTCTCCACGATCCGCTCGTCGCGCGAGAAGATGGCCGGCGGCGGCACGGCCAGCGGCCCGGTCAGCTTCATGAAGGGCTACGACTCGTTTGCCGGCGTAGTCAAGAGCGGCGGCAAGACCCGGCGCGCGGCCAAGATGGTCATCCTCGACGCCGGCCATCCCGACATCCTCGACTTCATCGACAGCAAGAAGCTCGAGGAGCAGAAGGCCTGGGCCCTCATCGAGGCTGGCTACGACGCCTCGTTCACCGGCGAGGCCTACGGCAGCGTCTTCTTCCAGAACGCCAACCACTCCGTCCGGGTCACCGACGACTTCATGCGCGCCGTCGAGCGCGATGGCGCGTGGACCACCCACGCCGTGGTCAGCGGGGCGGCGATGGACACCCATCGCGCCCGCGACATCTTCCGGCGCATGGCCGAGGCCGCCCACGTCTGCGGCGATCCCGGCATCCAGTACGACACCACGATCAACGACTGGAACCCGGTCTCGAACACGGATCGCCAGTACGCGACGAACCCCTGCGTCATTCCGTTTTTGAAGACACGCAATGGTGGCGACCTCATGACGTAGGGCGAGGATGGCGATCGACGTCGAGATTGCCGGTCGGCGAGCGCGACCACACGGCCAGGAGATCCTCGTCGCCAACGGGGCTGCCACACCCGGTCGAGCGAACGCATCTTTCCGGCCGCTCGGGCTGGCTACGCGAACCTCGGCGCGCTCTATGCCGCGGCCTGCCTAAGACCCGAGCCAGGCTATCGCTCCGCATCACGCCGATCATGAGGTGGCGAGGCCCAGCGCCGGCGCCGTCGCCGTTCGCGACCACCGGCGGCCCGTTCTCGAGCTCCAGAGGAGCCGGGCTTCTGGCCTGAGCGCCACGCGAGCCTCGGCTCGCGCGGAGGCGATCGGCCTCGCGGTCGGGGACGGCTGCCTCACCTGGGACGCAGAGTCGAGCTCGGCGAGCGCCCGACGGACTTCCTGACCATGCCCAGACGACGTGCTCGCGCCGACCGGCTGCCTCGTCGGCGACAGCCTGGTGCGATCACCGACAGAGGCCTCTCCGCAAGGCCGTCGGCCTCGGCAACCCACGACGGCGTCCACGTGGCGTTCGGTGCGACCTGCGTCGCGCACTGGTGTTCGGCCTCACGCGCCGGTCGTCGAGCAGTTCTATGTCAGACGCGGTGCCGAGCGAGGGCAGTCGACACCGAGCGCGGCTCAAGCCGGCAGTCCACGGCCCCGACCCATCGCTCGCGGGCTGCTGCGACGGCCAACGGCGACGGCCGATGGCGGCGGTTCGTCGACCTCGCGGGGCGGCGACGCGTACGTTGAGGCTCGGCTCGATGTCGCTCGAGCCCCGCGAGGTCCCGCTGCCTGCCGCTCCGTGCGGCGTCACAGGACATCGGATCATACGAGAACCGTCGTGCCGCGGTATCTCAAGCCAACCTCGCCGAGGCTGCGGCGGCTAAGTTCTATGGGCGATGGGATGCACTCCCGCCGCGGCCTGCGCTTCTGCGTCGGGCTTTCGAGCGACGAGACGTCGTCCCTGGCGGAGAGCTCAGGCCGACGGCCTCGCTCGGCCTCGAGGCCGCGTCGCGGCCGAAGGACGGCTACACCGAGGTTGCCCTCCATTCCGTCCGGCTGACCCTGCGGTGGGAGGACTGTGGCTTCGACCAAGCACGCGCCCAAGCGACGAGCCATCGTGGCAAGGGCTACGAAGTCGCACATCCCCGACGCGAGTACAGCTACACTGAACGACACCAGCCAGCTACCGCGCGTTCGTGCGAGGACTGTTCGAGGCGGACGGCAAGGTCAACGACGGCGATGCGTCCGTTCTCGACTGTCGTCTGAACAATTCATGGCCCGAGGTCAGACTCTCCTGCTCGACACTCGGGTTCGCCACCACCCGCAAGATCGACCAGCGAGAACGGCCACACGGGCGCCAACCCCATCCCGTCCTGCGGCTCCTGAACGCAACCTCGGGCGGCCGGTTCCTCGAGGAGATCTCGTTCATCTCCGAGCGGAAGCGGTCGGCGCTGGCCATGACCGAGTACAGGCAGGCGGCCCGCTACGACCTCGTGCCCGTCTCCCGGCAACGGTCGACCGGCTGGCGCCGGAGAACGACAACCTCCGAAAGACGATGCTCCTGTCGCTCATGGCGTGATCGGCATGGTATCGCGCCAGGCGGCGACCGCGCTCCTCGAGCGCGACGGCCGATCCCGGAGCCGCCCAGGCCCTCGGCTACTTCTAGGACGAGATCGCCTCGGCGACGCTCGGCGCCGAGCAGCTGACGTACGACCTCTCGGTCCCGGCCAACGTCACCTATGTCGCCAACGGCTTCGTGAGCCACAACACCATCGCTTTCATGATGGACTGTGACACCACCGGGATCGAGCCCGACATCGCCCTCATCAAGTACAAGAAGCTCGTGGGCGAGGGCTACATCAAGATCGTCAACAACACGGTCCCCGGCGCCCTCCGCCAGCTCGGCTACACGCCGGCCCAGGTCGAGGAGATCGTCGCCTACATCGACGACCGGGAGACGATCGAGGGCGCCCCGGGCCTCCTGCCCGAGCACCTGGCCGTCTTCGACTGCGCCTTCAAGCCCCGCAACGGCGAGCGCTCCATCGTGCCCATGGGCCACGTCCGGATGATGGCGGCCGTCCAGCCCTTCCTCTCCGGCGCGATCAGCAAGACCGTCAACATGCCCGAAGCGGCGACCGTCGAGGAGATCGAGCAGATCTACCTCGAGGGCTGGAGGCTCGGCCTCAAGGCGATCGCGATCTACCGCGACAACAGCAAGCGGAGCCAGCCCCTCAGCACGAGCAAGCTCAAGAGCGACGACGAGAAGGAGGCGGCCTCCGACGTCGTCGTCGAGCTCCGTCGCCAGCTGGCGACGGCCCAGGCCGAGGCGCTCAAGCCGCACCGCCGCCGGCTCCCGTCGGAGCGGCAGGCGGTCACCCACAAGTTCGACATCTCCGGCCACGAGGGCTACATCACGGTGGGCCTCTACCCCGACGGCCAGCCGGGCGAGATCTTCCTGAAGATGGCGAAGGAGGGGTCAACGGTCTCGGGCCTGATGGACACGTTCGCCACCGCCATCAGCCTGGCCCTCCAGTACGGCGTACCGCTCCGCGACCTGGTGAACAAGTTCGCCCACGTCCGCTTCGAGCCGTCCGGCTTCACCGGCAACGGCGAGATCCCGATCGCGAAGTCGATCATCGACTACATCTTCCGCTGGCTCGGGAGCCGCTTCCTGGTCGGCGACGACCGGGCCTCCCTCGGGATCCAGGAGCGCGGCGGCCAGGTGGTCGCGTCCCCGTTCTCCTTCGGCGGCTCGGCGCTCGCGCCGCTCCCCGAGGAGGGACTCTCCGCGCTCGACGAGGACCCCGAGCCGCCCGCTCCGAGGGCCACGGCGATCGCGACGGCGCAGGCCAAGGGGTCGACGCCCGGCGTCGGGCGAGGCCGCGCCCCCGGCCGCCTCCGGCCAAGCTCGACCTCCCGGTCGTCGAGCCGGCGAAGAACGGCCATGCCAACGGCAACGGGAACGGGAACGGCAACGGGAAGACGTCGGCGGCGTCAGCCCTGGCGGCCTCGCTCGGCGCCGACCGCACCGCCTTCAAGATCCAGGAGGACGCCCCGTCCTGCGCCGACTGCGGCTCGATCATGGTCCGCAACGGCTCCTGCTACAAGTGCCTCAACTGCGGCTCCACGAGCGGCTGCAGCTGAGATCTGTCGTGTCCACAACTGCGGCCCACAGCCTCAAGGGGACTCGGCGTCTTGCCGCCGTTCATGAGAGGACACGCTGCGAGACGCCCTGATCCGGGGTGCCGTGGACGATTGCGGCATCGCGCACGCTCACGTCGAGGCGGCGTCGACGCAGCCCTGAGGATTGCCACGTACTCAACGGTGATCGGCCCCGATCTCAAGGCCGGTGCCGTGGCGGGGTCGCGCTCGCCTTGTCAGACCGGTCCCAGGCCACCTGGGCCGTGGCCACCAGGTGGGCGCAGAAGGAGCCCGCCCGACCCTCGGGACAGGTGCACGACCAGTGGAGCGTCGCCCCGGTGGCCGAGAGCGCCGTCGCGGGGCGCCCCGGGCCGTCCACGCGGGCCGCGACCGTGAGCGGGCCGACGATCGTGAGGTGGACGCGGTCGGCCGAGGCGAGCTCGCGCCCCGCGGTGAGGGTGGCGGCGGCGGCAAGAAGGTCGAGCGCGTCGGGCTCGACGAGGTCGGCGACGGACGGCATGCGATGTCCCCCTGTGCGGGCGTGATCCAGCGATGCTGCCACGCAAACATGACAGGTTCCGTCAGGAACCGGGGTATGCTGCCGGCGATGCGCGCCAGTCGCCTCGTGAACCTCCTGCTGCTCCTCCAGTCGCGCGGGCCGCAGACATCGGCCCAGCTCGCGGCCGAGCTGGAGGTGTCGGTCCGGACGATCTACCGCGACGTGGAAGCGCTCGCCGAGGCGGGGGTCCCCATCTACGCCGAGCGCGGTCCGGCGGGCGGCGTCCGCCTGGTCGACGGCTATCGGACTCGTCTCACGGGCCTCACTGCCGACGAGGCGGAGGCGCTCTTCCTCTCCGGGCTGCCGGGGCCGGCCGCGGAGCTGGGCCTCGGGACCGTGGTCACCGCGGCCCGCCTCAAGGTCCTCGCCGCGCTGCCGCCGGAGCTTCGGGCGCGGGCCGGCCGGATCCAGTCCAGGTTCCACCTCGACGCGCCGGGCTGGTTCCAGCAGTCCGAGCCATTGCCGAGCCTCGAGCTCCTCGCCTCCGCGGCCTGGGAGGGTCGCGAGGTGGAGGTCACGTATCGTCGCGACGAGCGCGTCGAGCGGCGCCGCCTGGCTCCGCTCGGCCTGGTGCTGAAGGGCGGGACCTGGTACCTCGTCGCGCTCTCGAAGGGCGAGCCCCGCACGTTCCGGGTGTCCCGCATCGCCGACGCCGTCCTGGGCGACCCATTCGAGCGGCCGGCCGACTTCGACCTCGCCTCGTTCTGGGCCGCCTCGACGTCGCGGTTCGAGCAGGCCCAGGCGCCGGTGGATGTCACCGTCCGCGTGGAGCCCGGCGATCGGGCAGCCCTCGAACGCGCTATCGGCTCCGCGGCGGCGGCGACGATCCGCCGGGTCGGCCGGCCCGACGCGGCCGGGCTGGAGACGTTCCGCTTCCGCCACGAGTCCATGGACGTCGCCTTCCGCGACCTGCTCGAGCTTGGCGGTCGGGCCGAGGCGGTGGCGCCGCCGGAGCTCCGCGAGCGTCTGGAGACGACCGCTCGCGGGCTGGCGGAGCGCTACGGGGTCATGAGCCGGGCAGGCTGAGCTCGCTGCTCGCGGCGCGAGGCGCGAGCCTCCGCGGCGGCGTGGGCGGGGCTCGGATCAGGTCCCTCTCCGGCCACCAGCTGACGTCGGCGGACGTCGTCGCGGGTCTCCCGCTCCCGATCACGAAGCACAGTCTCGATGAACACCATGTGGAGCATCTGCATCCCCCCTGCGTGCCTTCTGGAACCAGATCATGCCAGTCATTGCTGCCAGTTCCTGTCATGATTAACTCGCATGTCGGGCGGCGCATGTGCGGACCGAACGGCCTGCCCGACCGCCTTCGGGGCTGCGCGCGGCGGACCGAGGTCGCGCGCTCGGTGGCGGGCTAGGATTCACCCATGGCAACAGCAAGGCGCGTCGGGATCCTCACCGCGGGCGGCGACAGCCCCGGTCTCAACGCTGCGATCCGCGGCTTCGGCAAGGCCGCGATCGGCACCCACGGGATGGAGGTGATCGGGTTCCGCGACGGATTCCGGGGGCTCGCCGCGGACAGACGGATGCGGCTCGACAAGCGGGCCCTCTCGGGGATCCTGACCATCGGCGGAACGATCCTCGGCACGAGCCGCGACAAGCCCCACAAGATGCTCGTCGACGGCGAGATCCGGGACATGACCGACGTGATCGTGGCCACGTATCGGCGGGCGGGGCTCGACGCGCTCGTCTGCCTCGGGGGCGGCGGGACCCAGAAGAGCGCCCTGCGCCTGGTCCGGGCAGGCCTGAATGTCGTCACGCTGCCGAAGACGATCGACAACGACGTGGCGATGACCGACGCGACTTTCGGCTTCGCGACTGCCCTGGAGATCGCGACCGAGGCGATCGACCGCCTGCACAGCACGGCCCACAGCCACCACCGGATCATCGTGGCCGAGGTGATGGGGCACCGCGCGGGCTGGCTCACCCTCGGGGCGGGGCTGGCCGGCGGGGCCGACGTGATCCTGATCCCGGAGATCCCCTACCGCGTGGCCAGCATCGCCGCCGCGATCAAGCGGCGGAACCGGCGCGGCACGAACTTCAGCATCGTCGCCGTGGCCGAGGGAGCGCGCAGCGTGGAGGATGCCCGGGCGCTCGCCGCCGCCGAGGCGCGCGCCGAGCGCGCCAGCGACCCCGTGGAGCGCGAGGCCGCCACCGCCGAGATCGTCCTCCTCGAGACGCAGCACATCGGCAACACGCTCCGCCTGGCCCACCAGCTCGAGCAGCTCACAGGCCTCGAGTCGCGGGTCTCGATCCTCGGCTATGTCCAGCGGGGCGGCACGCCGTCGCCGGTCGACCGGCTCCTCGCGACGCGGCTTGGCAGCGCCGCCGCCGACCTCGTGAACGCGGGCACGTTCGGGGTGATGGTCGCGGCCCGTGGCGATCACACGGTCGCCGTCCCGCTCGCGGAGGTGGCCGGCAAGCGCAAGGGCGTCCCCCTCGACGGCGACTGGGTGGCCACCGCTCGCCACGTCGGAACCTGCCTCGGCGACTGATCGTCCCGGTGTGCCGTCGCCGGGTCGGGTGACGGCGATGGTGCCGTCCGTGGCGCGCTCGCGTGCGGGCGATGGTGCCGGCGCGCGCGGGTCAGGCGCCGGTCGCGGCGTCCGAGGCAGCGTCCGATGCAATCCCCCGACGCGGCGTCGGCCGGCCCGTAGCCCGGGATCGAGAGCACGATCAGGGGGCTCCAGGCGACCATGGCGTCGAGGTCCGTCCGCCTCCAGCTGCGGGCCACCTCGACCAGGAGCTCGCGGCGCTCTGCCTCGTCGGTGACGACCCGCGCGGTTGCCGCCAGGTCGGCCGTCACGCCGCGCTTGAGGTGCACCGTCAGCCGGGGGTCGGCCTGGAGGTTGCGGATCCAGGCTCGCGTGTGGTCCCGCCGCGGCTGGCCCGAGATGACGGGCCGGCCCCCGATGTTGTGAAGGACGATCTCGATGCGGCGCGGCCTGCCCGTGCGGCGTCCCGTCGTCGTGATGTCAATCACGCCGCCCCGGTTGAGAGCTGCGCGAATGGCTGGATCCACGTGTCTCTCCGGGTTCGGCTCGGACGAATGGTAGTTGCGCGTGCAACCATATCGTGGCAGCCCACGCTCCGCAACCCCGATCGGGCTCCGTACACTCCACCCGATGCTCCGCACCGTCACCGCGACCCGCTACGTCACCCCGTTCCGCGAGGGCGGCTCGCTGCCGGGCCTGTGCGAGGCCGACGACGACGGCCTGTACGTCGTGAAGTTCCACGGCGCCGGCCAGGGTCCGAAGGCCCTCGTCGCCGAGGTGATCGTCGGGGAGCTGGCGCGCGCCCTTGGCCTGCCCGTCCCCGAGCTCGTGCTCGTCGAGCTCGACGAGCGGTTCGCTGCGGGCGAGCCACACTGGGAGGTCAAGGAGCTGCTCGATCGCTCGCCGGGGACGAACCTCGGCGTGGATTTCCTGCCGGGGGCGCTCGGCTTCGCGCCGGCGGTCGGCCCCGTGCCCGAGCCGGACCTGGCGGCGGCGTTCGTCTGGCTCGACGCCTTCACCCTGAACGTGGATCGCACGCCGCGGAACCCGAACCTCCTGGTCTGGCACCGGCGCCTGTACGGGATCGACCATGGCGCGGCCCTCTACATGCAGCACCGCTGGTCGGACGTGGAGCGCGACCCGGAGCACGCGCGGCGCCCGTTCCTCCAGAGCCGCGACCACGTCCTGCTGCCCTTCGCCGGATCCATCGCCGAGGCCGATGCACGCCTCGCGCCGCTGGTGACCGACGACCTCCTCGACAATCTCGTCGACGCTGTGCCGGCGGCATGGCTGGATGGCGACCCGCCGTTCGCCTCGGTGGACGACAATCGGTCCGCGTACGTCTCGTACCTGCGGCGGCGGCTCGCCGCCCCGCGGGCGTTCGCGGAGGAGGCCGAGCGTGCCCGCACCGGCGCCTGAGCCCGCCCGCCAGCCGTTCGCCTACGCGATCGTCCGCGTGGTGCCCCGCGTGGAGCGCGGGGAGTCGATCAACGCGGGGATCATCCTGCTCTGTCGCCCGAGGCGCTTCCTCGCGGCCCGGGTCGCCCTCGATGAGGCCCGCCTGCGAGCGCTCGACCCCGGTTGCGACCCCGACGAGGTGCGTTCGCACCTCATCGCGATCGAGCGGATCGCGGCTGGCGACCCCGCGGGTGGGCCGATCGCGGCCCTCTCGCAAGCCGAGCGCTACCACTGGCTGGTCGCGCCGTCTTCCACGATCATCCAGCCGGCCGAGGCCCACACCGGCCTCACCGCGGATCCCGCGGCCACGCTGGAGCACCTCTTTCGGACGCTCGTCGAGGCCCCGTCCCCGGCCGTGTGACGTCCGGCCCGCACGCCTGTGCCGCTGCGCCCGGTCAGGACCAGGGGCCGTCGAGGTCCCTCGCGCCCCGGGCCCGGGCGTCCGCGCCGAACCAGCGTTCGAGCAGGTGCAGGGCCAGGTCGATCCCCGAGCTGACTCCCATGGCCGTGGCGATCGCGCCCTCGTCGACGACCTTCTCGATCACGACGTCGACGTCCGGGAACTCGCGCCGGAAGGCCTCGAGCGCGGCCGTGTGCGTCGTCGCCCGGCGGCCCGCCAGCAGGCCGGCACGGCCCAGGAGGAAGGCCCCCGTGCAGACGGAGGCGACCAGCGGGGTCGTCGGGGCCCGGCCGCGCAGGAACGGCAGCAGGTGCCGGGCCTGGTCCTCGGTCGGGTCGTCCGCGCCGGGTCCGCCAGGGACGATCAGGGCGTCGAGGGCCGGCGCGCCGGCCAGCACGTGGTCGACCCGGACGCGGAGGCCGCCACGGCAACGGACCTCCGGGGTGGCGCCGAGGGTGACCGCCCGGCAGTACGGCACGCCCTCGTCGTCCAGGGTCGCGGAGAGCACCTCGTAGGGTCCGGCAAAGTCGAGGACCTCGACGTCGTCGTAGAGGAGGATGCCCACGAGGGGACGGGATCGATCAGTCACCGTCGGAGTATCGCCGCGCCGAGGCGGTTCGTCCCGCGCCGATCATCGTCGGATCGTCCCGGGGCCGCTGGGCAGCGTTGCGCCGCCGCGAATACCATGTAGCACACACCCGCACACGGAGCGTCCCATGGGCATCCTCGACTTCCTCTTCGCCGACCCCGCCAAGAACGATCTCCCCTCCCCCGGCGACGCGCTTCCCGGCCGCGCAGAGCCGATCGCGATCCCAGCGCGTCACGCGGTCCTCGGGACCCCACTTGCCGGGCCCCTCCCCGCGGGCGCGCAGGAGGCCGTCTTCGGCCTCGGCTGCTTCTGGGGAGCCGAGAAGACGTTCTGGCAGACGCCCGGCGTGATCTCCACGGCCGTCGGCTACGCGGGCGGCCTGACACCGAACCCGACATACGGCGAGGTCTGCTCCGCCAGGACCGGCCACGCCGAGGTCGTCCGGGTGGTCTTCGACCCTGCGCGGATCTCCTACGAGGCGCTGCTCCGCATCTTCTGGGAGGAGCACGACCCCACCCAGGGCATGCGCCAGGGAAACGACCGCGGGACCCAGTACCGGTCGGTCATCGAGGTCTTCGGCCCCGAGCAGCGCCGGGCCGCCGAGGCCTCGCGTGACGCCTACCAGGCCGTCCTGACGAAGGAGGGCTTCGGAACGATCACGACCGAGATCGTCGATGCCACGCCGTTCTACTACGCCGAGGACTACCACCAGCAGTATCTCGACAAGAACCCCGGGGGCTACTGCCCGAACCACTCGACCGGCGTGAAGCTGCCGGATGACCTCGCGGTCACGCCCCTCCAGTACATCGACTGAGACGCGAGAGCGATGGCGATCCCAGGGTCAGCATCCGCCGCCGACCTGGACGCAGCCGATCGATGGTGGCTGGACGGCGTCGTCTACCAGGTGTACCCACGGAGCTTCGCCGACTCGAACGGCGATGGGGTCGGCGACCTCCCGGGGCTCATCGACCACCTCGACGATCTCGCCGGCGGAGCAGATTCGCTCGGCGTCGACGCCATCTGGCTCTCCCCGATCTACCCGTCGCCCATGCTCGACGGCGGCTACGACGTCGCGGACCACACGGCGATCGATCCTGTTTTCGGGACGCTGGCCGATCTCGATCGGTTGATCGAGGAATGCCATCGACGACGCATCCGCGTCATCCTCGACCTCGTGATGAACCACACCAGCAACCTGCATCCTTGGTTCGTGCAGTCGCGCCAGTCGAGCACCGGACCATTCGCCGACTTCTTTCTCTGGCGGGATCCGTCCGGGTGGGATCGCGATGGTCGACCGGAGCCGCCGAACAACTGGCTCTCGTGGTTCGGCGGGTCGGCCTGGGAGTGGGAGCCTCGGCGAAAGCAGTTCTACCTCCACACGTTCCTGCCCGAGCAGCCCGACGTGAACTGGCGCTGCACCGCTCTTCGCCGCGAGATGTGGTCGATGGTCAGGGGCTGGCTCGACCGCGGCGTCGATGGGTTCCGGCTCGACGTCTTCAACGCGCTCCTCAAGGCGGCCGAGATGCCGTCGAACCCGGAGATCGCGGCTGGCGACTCGGTGCCCTGGGACAGCCAGGAGCACCGCCATGACAAGGACCAGCCCGAGCTGCACGATCTCCTGGCCGAGTTCCGACGCATCGTCGACTCGCGGCCGGGGACCGCCACCGTCGGCGAGGTGTTCGCGAGCGGCATCGAGGATCGCTGTCGCGCACTGGGCGCCGCGCCACCTCGTGTTCGACTGGGTCCTCCTCGAGACGGCGTGGACGGCGGCGTCCTTCCGGGCGGCGATCGCGGCCCGGGAGGCCGCCTGGTCCGGTCGCTGGCCGACGATCGTGCTGTCCAACCATGATCACTCGCGACATGTCTCGCGGTATCTGCATTCGATCGGTCGTCGCGATCGGGCGACGGCCGATGCCGTGGCGAAAGCGGCCGCGACGATCGAGCTGACGCTGCGAGGGACGCCCTTCCTCTATTACGGTGAGGAGATCGGCGCCCAGGACATCGCGGTCCCCCGCAGCCGCGCCCGGGATGGCGCGGCCGTGGCGATGGCGGGATGGTGGAACCGTGATGGCTGCCGGGCGCCGATGGCATGGTCCGGCGACGGGAAGGCGGGCTTCACGAGTGGCCAGCCGTGGTTGCCCGTTCCGCCCGATGCCGCGTCGCGGAACGTCCAGCGCCAGCGGGCGTCGGAGAGCTCGGTCCTGGCCCACTACCGGCGGCTCCTCGCGCTTCGGCGAGCGTCCGGGGCGCTTCGGACCGGTGAGCTGACCCTCGTCGACGTGGGCGACCCCGACGTCCTCGCCTATCTCCGGCGGGCAGGCGACGAGGCCGCGCTGGTCGTGGTGCGGTTTGGTCTTCGAGGTGGCGAGATCGAGCTGCCCACAGCCGCCGGAGCGTGGAGGGTCGTGCTCTCGAGCCACGGCCTGGCCACGCCCACAGTCGGGTCGCGCGTCGCGGTGCGACCGCTCGAGGCGATCGTCCTTCAGCCCTGAGCCCGACCCGGCCTCACGAGACGCCGGTCGGGTGGCCTGTCCGACCTCAGCCCCCTGCCATGAGCCCGTGACCGCGTGGATACAGACCGGCGATGTCAACGGGCAAACGGCCGACGAACGGCGCCTCGCCCAGCAGCGCGGCCGCCAGCGCCTCCATCGACGGCGGCAGGATGCCGTAGCTGCAGATGTGGGTTCGGGCGGACGGGTACGCGAGCAGGTCCCACGGCGTGCGCAGGGCGACGGTGACGGTCGGCTTGCCGGACGCCAGGACGGCCGCGGCCAGCATCGCCTGCAGCGGCTGGAGGTGCGCGGAGAACGTCCCGACGACGACGAGGTCGAAGGCTGCCAGCCGGTCGCCGAGACCCGCGATGTCGGCCTCGCCCAGCGCCGCCGGCAGGAGGATCTCCTCCACGCCTGCGAGCCGGCGGCGGAGCGCCGCTGCCAGCGTCGGCGTCACCGTCGAAGACGTGTCGGCCGGCGTCAGGTCGGCGGGCATCGACTGGACGACCGCGATCCGCGCGTCGGCGGCCGGCTGCAACGGCAACAGCCGGTCGTCGTTGCGGACGAGGGTGATCGAACGTTGGGCCAGCTCGGCGGCGAGTGCCTGGTGTTCGGCGCACCCGACGACGTCGAGCGGCGGCTGGTCGTAGCCTCCCAGCCAGCGGCGCAGCTCGCCCAGGCGGCGCCTCGCCGCAGCGTCGTCATCGGCATCGAAAAGGCCTCGCCGCTGGGCTTGCGCGAGGCCCTCCTCCAGCCGTTCCAGCGCTCGTTCGTCTGCTGTTCCGAGCAGCACGTCTTCGCCGGCACGGAGGGCGGCGATGGCATCGACGATCTGCGCCGATCCCTGGGCCAGGGCGCGCATGTCCAGGGCATCGCTGACGGTCACCCCGTCGTACTGCAGCTGCCCGCGCAGCAGGTCGCGCAGAACCGCGGCCGACAGGCTGGTCGGCAGGTCGTTCTGGCCGGGTAGCGCGAAGTGGCCGGTCATGACCAGCCGCGCGCCCGCTTCCAATGCCGATCGAAACGGGACCAGCTCCCGCGCGACGAGCTCCGCGTTCGTCCGGGGAACCAGCGGCAGCCCATGGTGCGGATCCGCTGCCGTGTCCCCGGCGCCCGGGAAGTGCTTGGCCGTCGCGGCCACGCCGTCCTCCTGGAGGCCACGGACGGTCGCCGCCGCGAGCCTTCCGACGGCCTCGGGATCGTCGCCGAAGCTGCGGATCCCGAGCGCCGGATTGGCCGGGTTGTTGGCCACGTCGCACACCGGCGCGTAGTTCACGTTGACGCCGAGGGCGCGCAGCTCGCGCGCCGTCGCGCCGGCGACGCGCTGGGCCAGATCTTCGTCGCCGGTCGCGCCGAGCGCCATCGCGCCCGCGAACTGCGTCGTCCCTTCGCCCAGGCCGACCAGCTGGCCGCCCTCCTGGTCGGCGGCAACCAGCAACGGTGGCGCGCCGGCCGGCCGTGCGTTCTGGATGGCGGTGGTCAGCCCCCGAATCTGGGGCGGATCGACGATGTTGTGGACGCGGAAGAGCGTCACCCCGGCGACGCCCTGTGCGTTGATCCGCCTCGCCGCCGATCGCGGCACCTCGGTGCCGGCGAAGGCGATCATGAGCCGCGCGAGCGTCATGCCTTGACGGAGCCGGCCAGGATCCCCCTCACGAATGCGCGCTGGAGCAGCAGGAAGACGATCAGCGGCACGACCATCGTGATGAAGGCGCCGGCGGTGAGGAGATGCCACGAGCCGCCGCGGCTTCCGATGAGATTGTAGAGGGCCGTCGGCAGGACGCGGACATCGGCACCCGGTCCGAGGAAGACGAGGGCCACCAGCAGGTCGTTCCAGACCCACAGGAACTGGAAGATGGCAATCGCACCGAGGGCAGGGATCGACAGCGGCAGGACGAGCCGCATGAACACCTGGAGATGCGTCGCGCCGTCGATCGCGGCGGACTCGAACAGGTCGCGCGGCAGCTGCGAGATGAAGTTGTAGAGCAGGAAGATCGAAAGCGGCAGGCCGAAGCCCGTGTGCGCCAGCCAGATGCCGAGGAACGAGCCGTACAGGTTCCCGGCGGCGTAGATCTGCAGGATCGGGATCAGGGACATCTGGATCGGCACGACGAGCAATGCCACCACGATCGTGAACAGGATGCCGCGGCCGCGGAACGGAATCCACGCGAAGGCATAGGCGGCAAAGGCGGCGATGGTGATCGGGATGGCCACCGATGGGATGGTCACGATCAGGCTGTTGATGAACGCGTTCCCCATGCCGTCGCTCGCGAGGACCGTCTCGTAGTTCGACAGCGTCCATTGATTGGGTTCGAACGGGTGGAGCAGTGCCGTCCACCAACCGGATGTCGTGATGTACAACGGATCGCGCACCGAGGTGACGAGCAGGCCGAGCGTCGGCAACGTCCACAGGAAGCAGATGGCGAGGACCGACAGACGGAGCGGGACGCTCCGGATGAAGGCCGGTCGCCACACGGCCACGCGTGCCTTCGGCCGTTCGATCGGCTGGGCTGGCGCCGTCATGCTTCCACCTGCTGTCGCCTGAAGTTGCGGAGGTTGATGTACATCACCGGCAGGACGGCGATGAAGAGCAGCGTCGCGAGCGCGGCGCCGCGACCATCCTCGAAGAACTGGAAGATCTCGAGAAACATCCGGTTGGCCACGACGTCGTCATTGAAGTGTCCGCCGGTCGTCACGTAGACGATGTCGAAGATCTTGAGGGTGACGATGGCGATGGTCGTGGAGACCGTTACGATCGAGCCGCGGATCATCGGCACGATCACCCGGACGAAGATCTGGCGCTCGGAGGCGCCGTCGAGCCGGGCCGCCTCGATGATCTCGCCCGACACCCCCTTGATCGCTGCCGAAAAGACAACCATGGCGAAACCTGTCTGGAGCCAGATCAGGATCACGATCTCGCAGAAGATGTTGATCGGGCTGGTCGTCAGCCACGGGATCGGCTCACCACCGAAGCCGACGACGATCGCGTTCAACAATCCGATCTGCGGCTGGCCGGCGGGCTGCCAGGCGTAGACGAAGCTCCAGATGACGGAGGCGCCGACGAGCGAGATCGCCAGCGGCAGGAAGACGAGGGTCTTGGCCAGCGCCTCGCGTCGGACACGGTCGAAGAGCCAGGCGAAGATGAGACCGAGCACCACGCTGGCGCCGGTCCCGACGATCAGCCAGATGGCATTGTTGCGCAGGATCTCGGTGAATTCGGGCTCGACCATCACGGCGAAGTTCGCGAGCGTGAACTGTCCCTTGTCGTCCTGGAAGCTGCGCAGGATCGTTCCCGCCGCGGGGTAGAGCAGGAAGACCGCCAGCATCGCCAGGGCGGGGCCGGCAAAGACCCACGGCAGGATCCGGTCGCGCCATTTCGCCTGCAGCAGGCCGACCAGTCCGCCCACGCAGATGAACAGCAGCCAGATGCCGCCGACGCCGACCAGCAGGGCGATCACCGCCAGCAGGAGCTTGGCGATCACCTGATCGCCCTGGCCGTTGCGCAGGTCGGACGCGCCCGACGTGTTGCCGATGGCCTCGTAGATCGAGGCCAGGAGGTTCGGCCCGCCCTGCGGGTCGTACAGGACGAGGATGCCGGCGAGACACGCGCCCAGGCCGATCAGGCCCGCGATCGGCAGGACGAAGCGCGACGGTCCGGGCCTCTCAGTCCGAGCTACGGCCATCCACCCTCCTCCTCGCAGGAATAGTAGCGGGGCGCGCCACCGTCAGGTGACGCGCCCCGCAAGCCATCAGATCCTTACTGGGACGGCCAGCTGTCGTCGATGGCCTTCAGGACGGCATCGGTATCGGTGCCGCCGTTGTTGACCCACTGGTCCATCTGGGTCCAGAAGGTTCCGCCGCCGACCTTGGCGGGCATGAGGTCGGAAGCGTCAAAGCCGATGCCCTTGGCGGTATTCGCGATATCGGACGCGACCTTGAGCTTGTAGGCGCCGGCATACCAGTCGGCAGGGGTCGTCGCGTTGGTCGAGATGGCGCTGCCGGCGGCGATCCATTTCTGGAGTCCCTCCGGCGTCGCAAGGAACTCGGCAACGGCACGGACTTCGGGCCTGTCGACGAGCACCATGAGCGTGTCGGCCGAGCCCTCGGCGTACGTCTGGGCCGGGTCGATGGTCGGGAACGGGAAGATCCCGACGTCAGTACCGACGACGTACTTCGACGGCTTGAGGCTGACCCGCTGATCCGGGAAGAAGTCCGGGCCATACCAGGTCGGGATCTTCTGCATCCAGCACTTCGGGTTCGCCAGGTCGTCGGTGAACATCGGATCCATGACCGTCTTCTGGTCCGCGGGGACGATCGCCTTGTTGGTGCCGAAGACATAGTTGGGCGTGAAGAAGATCTTGCCCACCTGGTCGAAGGCGGCCTTGATGCCCGGGTCCTGGAAGGTGACCTTGTGGCTGATCCAGTCGTTGTAGTAGGCGGTGCCCTTGGACTTGAGGATCACTTCCTCGACCCAGTCGGTGAGCTGCCAGCCAGTTGCGGTGCCCGGGCCGCCGGCGCTGACGCACCACGGGTTGGAGCCGTCGGTGACGATCTTGTCGGACAGTGCGATCAGCTCGTCCCACGTCGTGGGGATCTTGTACCCCTTGGCCTCGAAGGCCTTGATCGGGTACCAGATGGTCGACTTGACGTCGGCCTTGTAGGGGATGCCCCAGATGTTGCTGCCCTGGGTCACCAGGCCGATCGTGTTCGGATGCTCGTCGCTGAGCTTCTTGGCGCCGGCAGCACCCAAGAACGCCGCGACGTCGATGACCTTGCCTGCGGCGGCGTACTGCAGGACGGGCGTCGGCTGGGCGAGCATCGCCAGGTCCGGCGGCTTCCCGCCGTCGATGCGGGTCTTCAGCACCGTCTCGTGGCTCGAGCCGATGCTGTCGATCTGGATCGTGATGCCGGTCGCCTTGGCGAAGTCCGCGACCGAGGCCGCGAAGTTGGTGCCTTCGCCGCCGATCCACTGCGTCTGGATCGAGACCTTCTTGCCGTCGAACGGCAACTTGCCGTCGGCGCCCTTAGTCAGTGCCGTGTCCAGCTCGGTGTAGCCGGTCGGGACCTTCGGCACAGCTGCCGCCGGCGTGGCAGAGGGAGCCGGGGCGGCAGACGCAGACGCGGCCGGCGCAGACGCGGACGCGGCCGGCGCAGATGCGGCTGGCGCAGACGCGGCCGGCGCAGATGCGGCTGGTGTCGGCGTCGTGCTGGTCGAGCATGCGCCGACCAGCATCATGACAACGACCGCCAGGGCGGACGTTGTCCGTAATCTCGTGGCCATGAATTCCTCCTCCGGGGAGCTGCAATCACTGTTGGTGACGAATGGCTCCGCTGGGTCAAAGTATCCCACTCCAGCAGGAACCGCCGCGTGGGTTATCGCTCGCCCACCCCCTCTCGCTCAGGCAAGCCGATGCGGTGCCGCGCGATCGCTGCCGCCCCGCGTGCGCCGGGCGCCGCGGTTGGCGACAGCAGCTCGATGGTCGCATCGCCCAGGGCGGCCCCGACGAGTGGCGAGGCCGCGCATTCGCGGGCGATGCGCGAACGGATCGGATCGAGAAGGGCTGGTCCGGCGGCCGCCACGCCGCCGCCGATGACGTATCGCTTGACGCCGAGGGTCAGGGCGAGCGACCGGATCGCTCGGGCCAGGTGGTCGGCTACCCGGTCGATGATCTCGACCGCGACCTCGTCGCCGGCAGAACCGGCGCGGAAGACATCTGCGGCACTCGAATGGGGCGACAGGACGGTGCTGCGACCGGCAGCCACCGCCTCGTCGGCCTGGCGACCGATCGCCGGACCGGCGGCGATCGTCTCGAGGCAGCCTCGCATCCCGCACGCGCAGACGGCTCCATCCGGATCCGCGACGACATGGCCCACCTCACCGGCAAAGCTGTTGTCGCCGCGGAGCAGCGCCCCGTCGAGAACGATGCCGGCCGAGATTCCGGTCCCGATCGCCAGGAAGGCGACGCTCGCCGGCGCCTGGGCCGACCCGTCGGCCGCGTGCTCGCTCAGCCATAGCACCGCCGCGCGGGCGTCGTGCTCGACGAAGGTCGGGATTCCAAGCTCCGTCTGCAGCATCGATCCCAGCGGCAGGTGGGTGATGCCCAGGTTGACGGCCATGCTGACCGTGCCGTCCTCCGGGTCCACGTGGCCGGGGATCGCGATGCCTACCGCGGCCACGTCCTGCCGCAGCTGGTGCCGGGCGTCGTCGACAAGTCCGGCAATCTGGCCGACAAGCGATGACCCGTCCGTTGGCGTGACATGCTCGTAGAGGATGCGGTCCCGATCGTCGATGACGACGACCAGGATCTTGGTCCCGCCGACGTCGACGCCGGCGACCAGCGGCGAGTTGGGCCGCGGCTCATGGGTCGCGATCATCGCACCAACCCCAGGCCCAGCTGCTGCTCCATGAGCAGCGCCGACGCGCCCAGCACGACAACCTCGTCGTGGACGTGGCCGAACTCGATCTGCGTGTCGCGTGCGAGCAGTTCCAGGACGCTCGACCGGGCGGACCGGCGGACCTCGCCGAGCCAGTCGTCGCCAAACTTCACGACCGGGCCGACCAGCAGCACATGGCGAACATTGAGCACGCCGATCAGCCAGCCAATCGCGACGCCGAGTTCGCGCGCGGCATCGAGGACGATCCGCCGGATGTCGGTCACGCCGGCCAGGAAGGCGGACACGAGGCCGCTCTCGTCGGTGATCAAAGGCTCGACGGCGCCAGCGGCTTCGACCAACGCGCGCATGCTCGTCATCGTCTCGAGGCAGCCCTCCCGCCCGCAGCGGCACGGAGCGTCGGCGCCGCCCATTGAGACGTGGCCGAACTCGCCTGCGCCATAGCCATCGCCCTGGAACAGCTGGCCATTGAGGATGATCCCGGCGCCGACCCCGCGACCCACCTTGATCACGATCAGGTTGTTGGGCCGAGGGCGGCGAAAGAAGGTCAGCTCGGCGAGCGCGGCAGCGTGACTGTCGTTTGCGACCACGACCGGAACGCCGTAGCACTGCTCCAGCAGCGTCCCGAGGCGAAGCTCAGCCCAGCTCAGGTTGACCGACCAGCGGACGGTCCCCGTGCTCGTGTCGATGACGCCGGGCGCGCCGATGCCGATCCCGAGGAGGGGAGACCGGTCATCGGCGCGCAGGGCGTCGACAAGTTGAAAGACGAGCTCGACGGCGGCATCGCCGTTCCGTCCTTCGAGGGGCAGGTGGATCGAGCGGAGGATCTCGCCCCGCAGGTTGACGACGGCACCGCTGAACTGCGCCTCGCCGAGGTCGAGCCCGATCAGGTGGCGACCGTCGGGAGCAACGCGCAGCAGGATGGGTGACTTGCCCCCGCTCGACTGGCCACGACCGACTTCTTCGATCAGGCCGGTGTCGATGAGCGTGCCGACGAGGTCGCCGACCGACGTACGCGTCAGACCGGTGAGCCGGGCCAGGTCGGCGCGCGAGAGCGGACTGTCGTCGTGGAGGGCGCGCAGCACCAGCTGCTGATTGAACGTTCGCGTCTGCTGGTGCGTCGCCTTTTCGGGCAGCACCGTCGCGCTGGCGCTCATCCGGGCGGGCACTCCTCCAACCGCAACCACCCCAGACCATTGCCGAGCTCGGCTTTGGCAAGAGCCTTGACAAAGTCGGATGTTGCCCCAGCCGCGGGGCTTTGTCAAGTCTGTGGACAAACCAAGGCTAGGCCCGCCGCCGACGCGTCGGCGCCGTCAGGCGCGCGGAGGCCCCGGGCGCGGGATCGTCCTCCGCGTCCGGGGCCGGTATTGGTCGATATGGGTCGATAGATGCCGTTCGGGTGCCGGTGGATGCCCGTTCAGAGCTCGGTGAGCAGCACCGCGAGCCGGTCCCATGTCTCGATCGCGCCGGCGACCATGCCCGTGGCCAGGGCGCCGTCGATGACCTCGGGTGTTCCCATGTGACCGATGGAGGTAACCGTCGTCCGGCGGCCCGTCTCCACGAACCGGTGAGTCTCTCGCCCGCCCTGGGGCTCGGCGCCGTCGACCTCGAACATGAACGTCCAGCGGTACTCTGACGGGCGGATCGACGGACAGGTACTCGCCGAAGAACACCACGTCCTCCCGATCGGCAGCGCTGTTGACGTACCGCCAGCGGCCGCCGGGACGGACGTCCATCTCGACGACGGTTGTCGTCGTGCCATGCCGGCCCCACCAGCGCGGGATGAGCTCCGGATCGGTGAACGCCCGCCAGACGAGCTCGCGCGGGGCGTCGAAGGTGCGCTCGAAGACGAGGTCGCCGCCCTCCGAGTAGATGGTCGTCGACGGCGTGCTACCGCGGTCGATCCTGGTCGTGGTCATCGTGATCTCCCTGCTCCTGCTGTTCCGGTCCGGCGGCTTGCAGCTCCCTGAGCACGGCGTCCAGCCGTTCGAAGCTCTCCTCCCAGTGGTGGCGGTAGTGCTCCACCCACGCCGCGACGTCGCGCAACGGGGCTGCGCGCAGCCGCCGGGGTCGCCACTGGGCCTCCCGACCCCGCTCGATCAACCCTGCCCGCTCGAGCACCCGCAGGTGCTTGGAGATCGCCGGCTGGGTCATGGCGAACGGCGCCGACAGGGCCTTGACCGACGCGTCGCCCTGGGCCAGGCGGGCCAGGATCGCCCGCCGTGTCGGGTCGGCCAGGGCGGCGAACGTTGTGCTCAACTGATCGGTCGGTTGCTGTATCATCCAATCACCGTCTGGTTATATAACCTGTCGGCACTATACAGTGACAGCACGACTTGTCAACCCCCCGCCCCTCCGAACCCTGCGACCTGGGCTGCCCGCCCGAGGCCCAGACCCTGTCGACCAAGCCCGGGATGCCGCGCACCGGGTGGCTGTCTCACCGTCAGAATGGGCCGCGAGCCATCTAAGGAGGACCCTGAATGCGGATCGCGCGACCGGTTGCGGCGATCCTGATCACCGCTGCCGCTCTCGTAGGATGCGGGCAGGGCGGTCCGTCGGGCTCAACGGCCCGGTCGGGTGGAGCGCCCGCGACCACCATTGCCCTGCGGACGCAGGAACCCCAGCCCGCCGGGACCGGGCAGGCCTGCATGACCGCGTTGATCGAGGGCACGCTCGTGCGTGAAGAGCATTCAGGCCTTGCCCTTCAAGACGCGCAGGGGCTGGTCCGCCAGGTGATCTGGCCGAGCGGCTACTCCGCGCGCAACGACGGTGGGCGGTTCATCGTGCTCGACGGCTCGGGCAACGTCGTCGCCCACGAGGGAGATCGGGTTTCGATCGGTGGCGGCGAGATCGACGCGAAGGGAACGTGGCTCGGCTGCGGCGGGACGACGGTCCTCGCGCCATGACCGCGAGTGGGGAGGAGGCGAGGGTCCTATGTCGGGCATCACGAACCGGATCGCGATCCGCCGACCGATCGAGGACGTATTCGCGGTCCTGACCGACGTCGAGAGGACCGGGACCTGGTTCCCCGGCGACGTCGAGGAGCACTGGACCTCGCCGCCGCCGCACGGGGTAGGTTCGACGCGGCATGCCGTCGTGCGACTGTGGGGCAGGCGATCCGAGAACGATGCCGTGGTCAGCGAGTACGACCCGCCGTACCGGGCGGTGATGGCGGGCACGTCGCCGAACGCCCCGTTCGTCGCCACGCTCGCCTTCAGGCGCGAGGGCGAGGCGACGCTCGTCGAGGTCACCACGGAGCTCGTTCTCCGGGGTCCCTCGCGGATCGCGGGACCATTCTTCGCCGCGTGGTACGGCAGGGCGTGGGCTCGCGGCCTCGAGACCCTCAAGCGACTGATGGAATCCGGGGGGCTGTAGGTCGCCGGAGGTCAACACTGGGATCGGGCCTTCGTCCAGGTCTGGCCGCGACGTGCTCCTGCGCGGCGGCCTAGGTCGAGACGCCGCGGCGTAAGGGTTCAACCGAGCTCGACAATGCGGCCCTGGATCGAGCCCGCGTCCGCGTACTGCTCGCGGTGCGCGAGACCCACCTCGGACAATCCGAGTCCGGTTGCCGCCGCGTCGGTAATGAACAGGTAGGGGCGGGAGCCGATCCGCTCCCGGATGGTGTTCTTGAGGAGTCGGTGCGCGACCGTCACGGCCGGGCCGAGCAGGTCGCTGCCGGACCCGACCGTCTGGCGCACCGCCGGCCCCCGATGGAGCACGGCCTTGAGGTCGAGGGACGCCACAGCGGGGCACGCAGTACAGATGTGGTCGCTCGAGGGGATGGCTCGCGTGCGACTGTCGACGAATGCGCGGTACATCGTCCCGAGCTTCTCGAGGACCCGGTCGCCCTCGCCGTCGAGGGTCGCCGCCGGCGCGGCGGCGAAGACGGCATCGCCCTCGAGCTTGACCAGGGCGAACTCGGGCTCCACGCCCCCGATGACGGCGTCCAGGAGGGCCCCGAGCACGGAGTAGGCTGCGGGGATCCCCGCACCGAAATCGACCCCGTGCTCCTGCTCGACGCCGGCCATGAAGCCCGTGTAGCCGGAGATGTCGGCGAGCAGGAGGTACCGCTCGCCTGCCGGCGCATCGGCCGCGTTCGGCGACCCGGATCGGCCTGCTCGCTCCACGTGCTCCCCCTGCGCGTCCTCGCCATTGCGGGCGGTCTTCCAGTCGACGCCATGGTAGTCGCGCGACAACGGAGGCATCCTTCGCCGATCAGGCAGGTCTCACGGGACCGGAGGGCTGTGGCACCGGGGAGTCGACCGCGGAGGTCCCGCGACGGTAGTGTTGGGATGATCCGCCAAGCGATCCGAGGTACCCACCGATGACCAGGTATGTCGTCGACGCCAGTGCCGTCCTCCACCTTGCGAGCGCTCGGTTCGAGGTCCCTGGCGAGCATGAGCTCCTCGCACCGACACTCCTGCGTTCCGAGTACGTGGCCCTCACCCAGCTGCACGCAGATGCGTTCGTCACCCTCGACGCGGAGCTGGCGCGCAGGGTCGAAGGCATCGTCGCGATCGCGTCGATCGACGTGCTGGACCCCGCCGGCCCCCGAAGCGGGGCGCCGTAGACGATGGCCAATAGACCTGCCGCGAGCACAGTCCCCGCCGAGCGGATCGCGCAATACGACCGCCTGATCGCCACCCAGCCCGGCGTCGAACGCAAGGGAGCGACGGTTCCGTACACGTCGCTGAACGGCCACATGTTCAGCTTCCTCACGCCGACCGGAAGCCTGGCACTGCGGCTCCCCACCGGCCCACGAGAGGCATTCCTGGAGCGATACCGGACGACGCTCCACGAGGCGTACGGGACGGTGATGAAGGACTGGGTCTCCGTCCCGGACGAGCTCCTTGCCGACACCGGCGAGCTGGCTCCGCACTTCCGCGCCAGCCGCGACGACGTGGCGGCCCAGAAGCCGAAGGCCACCCGCCGCAAGGCCTGATCCGCGACCGACCGCCCGGGACGGTGTCCGGTCCCTATCTACAGCGGCCCCGCGAACATCCAGCGATGCCCCTCGAGGTCCTCGGCGCGGTACTGCCGCTGCCCGACGGCCTCGTTGTCCTCGACCTCGCCGAGGATGGTCGCCCCCGCGGCCCGCGCCCGCTCGCAGTGCGCGTCGATGTCGTCCACTCGCACGTAGACACCGTCGATGACGAAGGGGCTCGCCAGCCACCGCTGCGCCGCGCCGCACGTCTCGCGGTGGCTTTTCGGGCTGCGGTAGTGAGGACCCGGCCAGCCGGCCATCACGACGCCATCGCCAAGGGCGAGGTTCACGTGGGTCACCCGTCCGCCGTCTTCAAAACGCCCGGTCTCCGTGAACCCGAAGGCCAGGCACAGCCAGTCGGCCGCGGTGGCGACATCCTCGTACGAAAGCATCGGGGCGATCTGCGGCCCGTTCACCTCGCAGTTGTACGCCGCCGTCGCGCCCGGCACAAGATCGTCATGAGAAGCCTCGATTTGGGAGACGGCGCCGGCCGACTACCGCTGGCTGCCAGGGACCGGGTTTTCGTCCGGCGGGTTCGGGGGTGAATCCACCCATTGGCCGCAGCCCCGGCGGGACGAAGCGGCGCCCTACCCTGCGTCCACGACGCAGAAGCGGTTGCCCTCGGGGTCCGCGAGGATGACGTAGTCCGCGTCCGGTGGTCGCTTGTCCCAGTGCACCTCGGTGGCGCCGAGCGCGATGAGGCGCCGGACCTCGGCGGCCTGGTCGTCCGCGTACAGGTCGAGATGGATGCGCGGTGGCACCTGCACTGTCGAGTGGACGCGGTCGAGCGACAGGTTCGGCCCGAGGCCGTCCCGTGGGCGCAGGAGAGCGAAGTCGTCGCTCGTCTCCTCGCGCGGCACGTAGTCGAGCGCCGCGGTCCAGAACCGCGCCTGGCGAGCCAGGTCATCGACACGCAGGACGATCGAACCGACGCGAATCATCGAGCCAACTGTATCGCCAGCGGCCCTGCTCGGCGCCCGTCGGGCGGGCGAGGCGGCGCGGTCGCCGTTGATCTACACGCGCCCGCGGGCTGCCCAGGCCCGGGCGGTGAGCACGAACGGTGCCGCCGGGGAGCCTAGTCCGGCACATCTCGCGCAGCTGGGCCTGGCAGTCCGCGTCAAGGCCGGCGACGTACGAGCCCGCGGGGCCGACACCGCCGGTGAACGGCTCCCACCACGCGCCGAGGCTCTCGTGCTCGATGCTGGCTGACAGGGAAGCCTGCTCGATGTCGCGCAGGCCGGCGGTTCCGAACAGCTCCGCCAGGTGGCCCACACGGACGCCCGCATATCACCGGACCTTCAGCGGCACGAACACCGGGCCGGGCGGCACCGGGAAGGCGGTCGGCGTGGAAGGCTACGAGCAGTGGACGATCGACGATGACGGGGTGGTTGCCGCCTCCTCGGGCTACGACGACGAGGCGGAGTACGCCCGGCTGCTCGAGCACGGGGTGTAGTCGGGTCGGAAGTCGCGACGGCTCCCCGTTCCCCCTTGCCGTCATCCGCTACCTCGCGATCTCCCAGATGTGGCCGCCGGGATCGACGAAGCTCGCGGTTCGAACGCCCCACGGCCGATCCATCGGGCCGTTCAGCAGCTCCACTCCGCGCTTCGCCAGCTCCGCGCAGGTGGCGTCGACGTCATCCACGTCGATCGTGAGCTGCATCCGGGACCCGACCTCGCGAGGTGCCACCGCTGCGGGCTCGATGAGCTCGCGTGCCGCCTGGACCTTCAGCAGGTTGACCAACACGCTCCCGAAGCGGAACACGGCAGAGTCGTCGTCCTCGAACGTGACGGGCAGGCCGAAGACCTCCCGGTAGAACTGCTTCGCGGCCGCCAGGTCCTCCACGAAGAGCGTGATCGCACTGATCCCCCTGGGCCACGAAGCGACGTCCGATCCTGCCATGTCCCCCTCCCGCTGACGACCATAGCCCGCAAACCGCAGAACCATCTCACGCCACCGGCCTCGGCCGCCAGCGGACGAACCGCGCCCCGGCGGGTTGACAGAACCCCAGAACGCACCACGACGCCGCGCCAGGTCCCGCCGGCGCGTCGCGATCGACCGCGCCCGAGCGCCACCCGTGACCTGCTGTGACAAGATGACCGTCGCGTCCACGACGTGGGCACGCGCGAGGAGGGGGCTCCCAATGCCGACCTACATGGACATGCACGACATCCCGGGCGTGAAGGCAGCAGACGTGGCCGACGCCCACGAGGCCGATGTCCAGATCCAGGGCAAGTACGGCGTGAACTACTCGCACTACTGGGTCGACGAGGAGGCCGGCAAGGTCTTCTGCCTCGTCGAGGCGCCGAATCGCGAGGCCGCGACCCGGGTGCACCGGGAAGCGCACGGCCTCGAGGCTCACACGCTGTACGAGGTCGAGCAAGGGGCGTAGGCCGCGTCGCGATCGCCGTGCGATGCCCGATCAGCGAGCTTCCCGCCCGTCCATCACCTCCCGTCCTGCCGACCACAGGGCATGGCCACGGCCGACGAAGGAACGTTCAAGCTCCCCAATGCCGTCTTCTGCACGGCCCGGGCGCGGGACCGCTACGACGTGGCAGTTCCTCGCGTCCGTCAACCGGCTTGATGCTGGAGCGACCTGACGATCCCCAGCTGCGCGTGATCCGCCCGCTGCCCCGAAATACGAACAGGGCGGGACCGTCGCCGAGCGACGGTCCCGCCCTGGGACGAGGTGGGTGCGAGGGGGCTTACGCGTTCGTGGGGCGCGTCCCGAGGGTGACGGTGACCTTCGTGGTCTGGCCGTCCCGGAGGACGTCGAGGGTGACGGATGTGTCTGGCGCGAGCTGGCTCATGACCAGGTCGAGGGGATGCGCCTGGTCGAGCGCCGTCCCGTTGACCGCGGTGATGATGTCGCCAGCGACGAGGCCGGCCTTGGCTGCCGGGCCCCCGGCGACGATCGAGTCCTGGGCACCGGCACTGCCGCGGCCCTGGCCGAGCTGACCCAGGCCGAAGGGATCGGAGCCCTGGGAATTCGGGTCCTGGGTGCCCGTCGAGCCCTGCCCCGCGAGCGCCGCGGCGGTGGGGATCCAGGCGCCGTTGTCGACGGGCAGGTTGGCTTCCTTCTTGACGGTCGGGTCGATGGTCTGGAAGCGGATGCCGAGCCACGGGCGGGCCAGCTTCTGGCCGGCGGATGCCTGGGCGAGCATCGGGCGGGCGATGTTGATCGGGATCGCGAAGCCGATGTTCTGGGCCTGGCCGTCGACGGCCGTGTTGATCCCGATGACCTTTCCGCTCGGATCGATGAGTGGCCCGCCGCTGTTGCCGGGGTTGATCGCGGTGTCGGTCTGGATGAGGTTCGAGAGGTGGCTGTTCTCGACGTCGATGCTCCGACCGAGGGCCGAGATGATCCCGCTCGTCACGGAGTCCGTGAACTGACCCTCCGGGCTGCCGATGGCGATCGCCTGCTGGCCCACCTGGATGGTGGACGAGTCGCCGATCGGTGCGGTCGGCAGGCCGGACTGGTTCACCTTGACGATCGCGAGGTCGGTGAGCGTGTCGATGCCGTAGATCGTGGCGTCGAAGGAGCGGCCGTCCTTGAGGTTGACGGTGAGCTTCGAGGGGTTGCCGTTGACGACGTGGTGGTTGGTGAGGATGAGGCCGTTCGCGTCGAAGATGACGCCGGAGCCGGTCGCGGTTCCCTGGCCGGTCTGGCCCGTGGTCGGGTCGCTGATCGTGACGCCCTCGGCGACGATCGTGACGACGGCGGGGCTGACGGCCTTCACGATCTCGACCACGGACGCCTGGCCGCCGGGGGCGACGGGGGCGACCGCGGCGGGCGGCGTGGTCGAGGCGGGCGGGGCCGCGGTGGGCGCCGCCGGCGTTGACTGGGCGGCAGCGGGTGCGAACGGTGCCGCGGTGGCGGCAGCCCGGTCGGCGCCGGTGGCGTTGAGGGCGACGACGGTACCGCCCGAGGCGAGCACTGCCGTCAGGAGGACGGCGCCCACGACGAAGCCGGGGCCGACGGTGCGGCGCCCGCCGCGAGCGGGAACGACGGACCCGGGAATCGGGGCGACCGGCGGCACCACGGCGGCCACGGGTGCCCAGGCCGCGGGCTGGGTCACGGGCTCGGCCGCGAACGGCGGGGCGACGGCGGGAGCGACGGCGGGGACCGGCGCCCAGGCCGCGGGCATGGCGGCGGGCAGGCCGCAGGCTCGGTGGCAATCGGCGTGGCGACGACCGCTGGGGCGACCGGGGGAGTCGCGGCGGGGACCGGTGCCCACTCGAAGGGCTGGCTTGCCGGCTGGCCGACGAACGGCGCCGCGACCACCGGGGTTGGAGCCGCGTCGACGGGCAGCGGCTGCTGCGCCTCCGGGTCCTGGGGCGGGATCTGGGGATCGTCCAACATTCGTGAGTTCCTTCCGCCCGGACCGCATCGCCACCTGCGCGCGCTTCTGAGTCCGAGGCCGTGGAGCCCATCGTGCCCGGCCCACGATGTGGGGACGGGCACGGAACTGGTGAAGACTCCGCTACCTTGCGATTCCTTATCCGGGCCGAGCCGCGCCATCAGGGCCACCTTCCGTCGCCCGGCGACCCGGGCGGGCCCGTCCGTGCCCACGAACGGAAGGCCGCAGCGGGCACGCGGGCGCGACGGCCGGGGCCGACGCTCGTCAGAACGTGACCGATCCTGGAGAAGGCTGCGTGGTCAGCCACGCACCGAGGGCCAGCACGATCACCGCCCCCAGTGCAGGAGCATGAGCCACCAGTCGTCCGACCGGACCGTCGGTGAGCCGGCCGGCGCTCCGCCAGCCGCGGACGCGGACCAGGACCAGGCCGATCCCTGCCAGTACGGCCGCCATCCCGAGGCCGAACGCGACCACGAGCACGATCCCCCAGGCCGGGCGCCCGGTCGCGATCGCGGCGAGCAGGACGAGCAGCGCGTTCGTCGAGGGGATGATCCCGCCGGCAAGGCCGAGGACGGCGAGGCTCCGCCACGTGATTGGCCGGTCGAGGTCTGCCGGGAGGTGCTGGTGGGCGACCGGCCCGTGGCGGTGCTGGCCGGCGGCGGTGCCGAGGACGTGCTCGTCCGCGTCGATGCCGTCGCCGTGCCGGAGCTCGGGATCGCGGTCATGCGCGTGGGCGACACCCATGGCGTGCGCGTGGTCGTGGGCCGCGGCGGACGCCCGCCGGCGGGTTGCTGCCCGCAGCTGGCCCGCGACCAGCCAGCCGCCGATGAGGAGCACCAGGAGCGCCGACGCCAGCGGCGCCCAGCGACCGAACACGTCGGGCGGCAGCGTGTTGCCGGCCGCGAACACGATGCCCGCCAGCACGGCGATGCCGACGGTATGGGAGACGGTCACGCTCAACCCGAGGCCGATCGCGTGACGGGCCGTCCCGCGCGCACCCACCAGGTAGGCGGCCATCACGGTCTTCCCGTGCCCCGGCGTGAGGGCATGACCGGCGCCCAGGGCCGCCGCTGCCAGGAGGGCCAGGATCGCGGCGAGGGGGTTGCATCGGTGGCACCGAGGATCCCCTCGATCTCGGTCCCGATGCCGCCCGGGACGGCTGCCCGCGGCGTGGAGGCACTCTCGCCGGCCGCTGCCGCGGCCGGCCCGGGGGCCCTGCCGGGAGGCGCGGCGTCAGGGGCGACGAACGCCGCCACGGCCGGGCCGCCGCGGGTGGCTGCGAAAGGCCACCGCCGCGACGGCCAGCGGCTGCGCGATCAGGCTGGTGGGGTACGCGTTGAGCCGGTCCGACGCACCCGAGGCGGCCGGGAGCGGCCATCCGGCGCCGGCCCCGATCGTCACGCCGTCGCCCGCCACCACGATCTCGCGCCAACCGATCCGCTCCGGGAAGGAATGGTCGGCGAACGAGATCTCCGTGCTCGGCGTGAGCGCCGCGCCGAGCGCCGATCGCAGCTCGCAGACGAGCCGGCATCGTGGGCGAGAGCCGGCTCCAGGGCGGCAGCAGGAGGAACCGGAGGCAACGACGTGCAGGTGCGACGGCGACCCCGCCGACCTCGAGGTCGAGAGCCGGGAGGAGCGAGTCACACTCGCCGCCGCGAGCCGCATCGGCCTCGGCGCGGGAGATGACGCCGTCGCCATCGCGATCGATCTGGCGAGCCTCCTGGAATGCCGGGATCTCGGCCCGGTCGATCACGAGGTCGAGGAGGATCGCATCCGGCTGCACCCGGATCCCGGCATAGTGGTTGATCGTGAAGTTCCCGAGAGGATGCGCGCTCGCGGCAGCCGGCAGGATCGCCAGGAGCCCGAGGGCGAGCACCAGCGCCCGGCGCCCCATGGCCCCCCCTGGCCACGAGAAGCGTCCCCCACCGGGCGGTCCGGCCGGCTCTCATGGGAGCTGTCCGAGCACCGATCGGGCGCGCGCGGCGACCAGTGGATCCATGCTCGTGTCGAGGGCGAGGCCGGCGTCGATGAGCCGACGGGCGACGGGGGACGTCGCCGACGGCTGCCGCAATCAACCCGGCGTGCAGGTCCAGGCGGGCGTCCTGCGTGCCGAGGGCGAGGGCGTGCTGGTCATGGCCGCGTCCGCCTCCGGGCGCGCGGCCGGCCGCCGCCAGCGCCCAGGCTCGGCATCCCGGCCGAACGGATCCTTGCGCGCCGCGAGCTCACCCTGGGCGAGCGCGACGGCCCGGCCGGGCTGTTGCCCCTGGTCGGCGAGGAAGAGGGCCAGGGTCCGGTCGTAGACCGTTCCGGCGAAGCCCGCCAGCTTCGCGATCGCCTCGACCGCCGCGTAGTCGTCGGCGGCCCGGGAGGCGTCGCCCGGGGCGGCCCGGATCGTGTAGAGATCGCCGCGCCGGGCCAGGAGGTCCGGGAGCGGCACGGCGGCGACCGCCGTCGACAGCTGGTGGATGGCCTCGTCCAGGTTGCCCTTGGCGGTGGCGACGCGCGCCAGGCCGACCCGGGCCGGGTACGAACCGGGGTCCGCGGCCAGCGCGTCCCGATAGGCGGACTCGGCCCCGGCAACATCTGCGCTTCCCATCTCGAGGTCACCGACGCGGATCCGGTACCAGGCGGCACGCTCGGGCTCCGCCCCTTCCTCGTCGGCGGCGGCAACCGCCGCCCTGGCGTCGCGGATCGCCCCGGCGGTGTCGCCGGTGAGCCAGTCGACCTGCGCCGTGGCACGAACGCCGCTGCCGAGGGGGCAACCCGGGAGAGATGTGCATAGGCGACCCGGGCGGCCGAGAGGTCGCCCATGTTGATCGCCGCGTCGCCGAGCGTCGCCAGCGCTCCGGGGTCGTCGGGCTTCATCGCGAGGACCCCGGCCGCGAGCGTACGCGCGTCCGCGAAACGGTGGAGGGCGACGAACACGGCGCCCTCGAGAGCCCTGGCGGCCGACCGTAGCGGATTGGCGAAGAGGGCCCGGGCAAGGATCTCCTGGGCCCGCAGATACGCGGCGAGATCACCCGTCGCCCGGGCCATGCCGACTTCCGCCGCGGCCCACTCGGTCGCGCTCACGAAGTCCGCGGGATCGCGCGTCACCTTGGCCGACCAGAACGCGATGTGGGCCCGGAGGCGGGCCGTGTAGGCGCCGGTCCCGGTGGCGGGGTCGAGCACCGCCGCGCCGGCCGTGTCTGCCCCACCCGGATCCTCGGCCCGGCTCACCGCGGCGGGCGCCGCCGCGGACGGCGCCCCGGAATGCGGGGCGACGACCTGGGCCAGCACGGCGAGGGTCGCGGCAACCGCGAGAACACCGAGCGGACGGATGAGAACGTAGGTGGGACGGGCCTGGGCAGTTATCGGGTCGAGCCTCCTGCACGGAAAGGTGGGTACGGGTTCCGGGCCGTGGTGCCGCCCAGGAACCCGCGAAGGCCAGACCTACGGGTTCGGCGGGGCGACGTACGGGAAGGCGGTCATGAACGGGTGATCGTTCGCGTTCACGCCGTCGCCGGTCGTGATGGCCCCGTTCGTCAGGATGGAGAAGGCGGTGTCGACGACGTCGTCGGCCAGCCTCCGGCCGTTGAGGAAGCCGGCGGCGTCGCCGAGCTTGACGGTGAGCAGGTCGGGCAGAAGGACATTCGCCAGCGCCTCGACCTGGGCGGCCGTGTAGGGCGTGGCGCCGTTCGCCGTGAGCACGTTGCCGATGGCGTTGAAGACCGCGACCACGTTGTCGTGGAACGTCGCCCGGTCGGCATTCGGCGAGAGCCGGTTGTCGGCTTCCTTCTCGGCCTTGGTGTTGTTGAAGATGGTGTTGATCGCGGGCCGGCCCATGCGGTCCACCTGGACGAAGCCCGTCGGCCCCTGGATCGAGGTCGTCGCGAACACGCCGACCGTCCGTCCGGTCCCCCCGAGCATGCCGTTCGGCAGCGCCAGGACGATGCTCGTGACGTTGGTCCCGGCGAAGGTGTCAACCCCGGTGAAGCCGTCGAGAAGGCCAGTCTTCCCGGCGTTCGAGAGCTGGGTCTCGCCGGCGAGCAGACGCTGCTTGAAGGTCGTGAAGCCGGGCAGGTCGAAGAAGAAGGGGTCGTCGCGCGGACCCGCGAAGCTGGCCCCACCCCCCACGACCCGGTTGACGATGGCCCGGCGGCCGGCGGCCGTGGTCTGTCCCACCGACACGATGGTCCCGTCCCAGGTGTCGCGCCGAGCCGCCGCGCCGGTCGCGCGGCGCACGACGTAGTGCTGGACCATGGCCCCGTCGGCGAGGCTGTGGGTGCGGCTGAAGCGGATCCGGTAGGCGATGTCCGGCACCGCGTCGCCGTTGCGGTCGATCTTGATCTGGTAGAGCGCGCTCGTCCGGAAGGAAAGTGCCTTGGTGTCGGCGGGGCTCGTGAGCGGGTTGACATTGAGGACGAGCGCGGTCCGGCTCGGGCTGACCCGGAAGGCATAGAGATCGGTGATGTCGATCCGCTTGTCTGTCTTGGCGGTCGGCGCGTCGAGATGGTCGGCGGCCTGGGCGAGGCAGGGGGACGCCGCCCAGGACGGCGATCGCCCCGGCGAGGGCGAGCACGCTGGCCCCCCTGGCAAGTCTGCGAGTGCTTGGCATCGGTCCCTCCTCGGGAGCTCGGGCCGCCGATGGAACGCAGGGTGGCGGCGTCGAGAGGGTCTACGCAGGTCCCCCCGCGAGGGATGAATTGACGCCCGGGTCTACACTCGCGGCCATGGAGGGGGGCCTCGCAATGCCGGTCGATGCGGCCAGGACTGCGGCCGTCGCAGGGCCGGCGACGGCGACGGGCCGCCGTGAGGCCGGAGGCGCGAGCGGGCCGCACGATCGCACGCGCCGGGTCGGTGGGGTGGGACCCGGCGCCAGCCGGGGTGATCCGACCGGGGACAGGAAGCGCATACGGGAATGAGCGAATCCGGCGCGTCCCCGGCGCCTGCCACCCGACGAACCGACCCGGAGGACGAGGCCGTTCTGGGCCGCGTCGCCGCCGGCGATCTCCACGCGCTCGAGGAGCTGTACGACCGGTACTGCACGATGGCCAACTCCCTTGCCCTCAGGATCACCCGCGACCCGGGCGCCGCCGAGGACGTCGTCCAGGACGCGTTCCTCGGGGTGTGGCGCAACGCGGCCCGCTACGAGCCGGGCCGCGGCACCGTGCGGACCTGGCTCCTCGCGATCGTCCACAACCGGGCCATCGACGGGCTGCGCCGGCGCCGTCTCGTGGCCACGTTGCCCGACCCGGAGGAAGGGCCGGCTCCGGCCGCGCTTCGCCTCCCCGACGTCTGGTTCGAGGTCGCCGACCGCCTGGACGCCGCATCCGTGCGCGCCGCCCTGGCCGACCTGCCGGCGACCCAGCGCGAGGCCCTGGAGCTCGGCTACTTCGGCGGCCTCACCCAGTTGGAGATCGCGGAGCGGACCGGCACTCCGCTCGGAACGATCAAGAGCCGCCAGCGGCTCGGCCTCCTCGCCCTCCGCGAAGCGCTCGCCGGGACCGTGCGCTCCGGCGCGCCGGACCACGTGCCATCGTGAGCAGCACGACGAGCCCCCGCTCGCTACCTGTGACGAGGTTCGCGACCTTGCCGCCGGATTCGTCCTGGGCTCTCTTCGAGCGGGCCAAGGCCGATGCGGTCCGCGATCATGTCGCGACCTGCCCGGACGCCCACCGCGAGATCGCCGAGCTGGCCGCGGGAATCCGGCCCTCTGGGACGATCTCGCGCCGGTCGCGCCCGCGCCGGCCCTCCGGGGCCGTGTCCTTGCCGCGGCCGCCGCCGACCTCGCAGGTGCAGCCACAGTCGACCGACGGCGGCTGGCGCGCCGGCCGCGGACGTCGACACGCCGGCGGCCCTGGTCACGGGGGCGGTGGGCGTCGACGTGGCGGTGTCGCGTTGCCCGGCGGGGCGGCCGGCTCACCCGGGCCGGCGTCGGCCGCCGTCGCGGACCTCGCGGAGAGGCGCGAACGGCGCCGGACACGGGTCATCCGCGGGCTGATCGCCGTTGCCGCCGCGATCGCGATCGTTGTCCTCGGCGCCTGGAACCTGGCCCTCCAGGGACAGGTCCGCGACCTGACCGCCTACCAGCAGCGCGTCGGCGCCGTGATCCAGGCCGCGGCGGCACCGGGAGCCCACCTCGTCGTCTGCGGCAGCCACGCCCGGAGGCCCATCGGGACTCGCGGCGGTGGCCTCGGACGGGTCCCTGACCCTCGCGATGCACGACCTCGCGCCGACGACGGGCAGCAGCGTCTACACGGCCTGGGTGATCCCCCCTGGCGCCGCTCCCGCCAACATCGGCTCGTTCGCGGTGGGCGGGGACGGCTTCGGCAGCCTCGCCACGGCGGGCCCGGCGGGGTCCGGCTTCACGCTCGGGCTCACCCTCGAGCCCGCGCCCGGGGCGACCGCGCCCACCCTCCCCATCATCGCCTCGGGGTCGGTGCCGGCCAACGGCGACGCCGACCGGTTCGCGCTATGAGGCGGGCTGGTCGCCGAGTCGCGCGCCGGTCGCGATCGAGGGCGATGCCGAGCGGCCCGCCGCGAGCTTGGCGGCGCCGACGACGAGCGCCCCGCAGGAGAGGACGAGGAGGACGGCCGCGACATCCGGCAGGGTCCAGAGGAGGAACTCCCAGCCGCCGGCGATGTCCCCCGGCGGGCTGGAACCGGCCAAGCCGATCGCCAGGGGCACGCCGATCAGGACGGCGAGCGGGAGCACGCCGTCCGCCGCGACCGTCCGCCCGAGGAAGAGCCGGCGATGCCGCGTTGCAGCGAGCCGACGCCGCCACGAGCGGGCGCGGGCGAGGTGGAGGGCGAACAGGGCGACGAGCCCCAGCAGGAGCGCGTCGACGACGACATAGGCGCTCCGCACCGACGGCGCGCTCGTGGTCGGGCCGACACCGAAGGAGAGGCGGAGGACGTCGAAGGCGATGTCCGCGGCACCGGCGGCCACGGCGAGCTGCGTCGGGTTGGCGTTCATCAGCACGACGACGCCGAGGTGACGGCTCGGCATCACGAGGAGGTCGGCGTTCGAGGTGAGCGTGGAGCCGCTCTGGCTGACGATGGCGCCTGCCTGGTCGGCCCCGAGGGGTTGCCAGTCGGTGCCGTAGCCGGATCCCGCGGTCGCTCCGCGGGCGGTCGCCGTGATGTCGACGCCCTCGAGGATGCCGCCGTTGGCGAGGGCGGCGAGGTAGCGGGCCATGTCCTCGGCGGTCGAGACCTGGTAGCCGGCGGCGACCATGCCGGTCGGATACGGCTCATCAAAGGCCATCGGGAGCCCGAAGAGGTAGCGGTGGCCCTGCGCCGGATCGGCGACGGCGGCCGCCTCGAGGCTCGTGAAGCTGCGGGCCATCCCGAGGGGCTCGAAGATGTGGGTCCGCACGTAGTCGCCATATTCCTGGCCCGACACGGCCCCGACGACGACGCCGAGCACCACGTAGTTGAGATTCGAGTAGGCGTAGGTCCCGGCCGACACATCGGCTCGGACGGCGGCCAGACCGCGGACGACCCCTTCGGGCGTCATGCCCGGCGTGTACCAGCGGGGGTCCTGGCCGTCCGCCGTCGAGAGCCCGCTGGTGTGGTCGAGCAGCGATCGGATCGTCACCCGCTCCACGGCTCCGTCGGGGCCCGCGAGCGCGAACCAGGGCAGGTACCGCGTCACCGGGGCGTCCGCATCGATCCGCCCGGCCTCGACCAGCTGGCGGATGGCCAGGGCCGTGATCGACTTCCCGACCGAGCCGATGACGACCGGCGTCCGCGCGGTCATCGCCCGGCCGTCGCGTCCGGCCGTGCCGAAGGCGGCCACGTGCAGGATGGCTCCATCCTGGACGACGGCGTAGGCGAGGCCGGGCACGGCAGCGGCCTCCATGGCGGCCCGGACGTGGGCGTCGGCCGCCGCGAAGCCTCGGGGTCGGCCGCCGACGCCCGTGGCACAGCCACGAGGAGGAGCGCGGACGCGAGGCAGCCGATCGCCGCCCCCGCCGCCGTCGTGGCCCGGCGCCTGCCCGGACCGCTCGTCACCTGATGGTCCCTCGCCCGGCCGCGGACGACCCCGCGGCCGTCGTCGCGCCGCTGCCAGCGTGCCGCGCACGAACGGGACCTCGTAGTGCCGACCCGCATGTTGCGTCGAGGCCGAACGGACGGATGGCCGCGCGGCTCGCGCTGATCGACACCCGCGTCCCGGGTCGGGCCACGAGGATCGAGCCGAGCCGAGGCGCGAATTGAGCGAGGGCCCGGGACGCGACGCCCGGGCTGCGCGGCGGTGGGAAAGGACGGAGGATGCGATGACGACGTCCACGCTCCAGCGCTACTGCGGATCTACGCTCCGCCTGGAGCTGCTGGTGGCGATCGCTCTCGGTGCGTTCATCGCGCTGGGCTGGCTGGCGATCATGGCGGTGCTCGCCGAGACCTCGCTGCTCGTCTCGCATATCCGTTCTACGTCGGCGAGCGCGTGCGGTACTCTATACGGGCGACTGAAGCACGTCGGCTCGCGGGTCACGTCAAGTACGGGAGCTTCTGCCAGCAGCGAGGCGCGTCAATCGGGAGCCGCGTCGTCATCGGCTACTACGACGCGCTGGGCCTGGTGTGATCGGTGACGACGTCTGGATCGGCGGGTTCGTCAACATCACCTCGGGGCGGCACCAGCACGGCATCGACGACCGACCCGGCGAATCAACCAGCAGCCCGGACACGCCGAGATGATCCGCGTGGGCTCCGATGTCTGGATCGGCAGCAACGCGCGATCAGCGGCAACATCGGCAGCCGCTGTGTGAGCGGGTCAGGGAGCACGGTCGTCAAGGACGTCCCGGATCACTCGGTCTACGCCGGCAACCCGGCGCGGTCATCCGGGACCTCGATGAGTCGCGCGAGTCAAGGTCCACGCCGGTCCGGGTGTCGCCCGTCCGGGACCTCGACTGACGGGCCCGTCGAAGATGGCGCCGATCGGGCAGGCGGCGGCCCCCTGGCTCGGGCGACCCCGGTTTGACTCAGGCGCCGGTGGAAGCCTTCCTGCTCGCCTTCCAGGCCCGCTTCTGCTCCTGGTACCGGGCGAGAGACTCGGCGGAATCGACGTCGGCCAGGGTGGGGTGCGTGGGCGCGACCAATTCCCAGCCGGGCGGGCGAACGCCGAAGCGTTTCGCCAGCAGCGCCACGAGCGTGCCCGCCTTCATCTCGCCGATTCCGGGCAGGGCGCGGAGGCGGGCCTCGAGGTCGACCCCATCGCGAGCGCCGGTCCAGACCGCGGCCGCGTCGCCGCCATGATCGCGGACGATGGCCGCGCAGAGCTCGCGCACCCGTTCGGCCATCGCCCCCGGGAAGCGGTGCAACGCGGGCCGCTCGCGGAACGCCGCACCCAGCGCGTCGGGGTCCATCCCGGCGATGGCCGCAGGATCGAGCGTGCCGATCCGGCGACGCAGCTCGTACGGGCCGCTGAAGGCCTTCTGGACGGTCACCTGCTGGTCGAGGACGAAGCCGATCAGGAGGGCCAGCGGGTCCGAGGCCAGCAGGGCATCGGCGTCCGGGTCACCGGTGAAGGGCAGGCTCGAGGGGCGCACGGTCGTCGTCATCGGCCGATGGTAGCGCGTCGGGCGAGAAGGCGGCCCGAGCGTCAGCGAGGCACGAGGACCCGGAGGGCGCCCGGCTCGACATCGGCGATCATCGACCCCGAGCCGACCACGTCGCCATCCACCTCGATCGGCTCCGGCCCGGTCGCCTCGACCTCGACGTGGCGGGCAACCATGCGCGCCGAGAATGGCCCGATCGCCGCGTGCACGCCTCGCCCGAGCAGGAGCTCGAGGGCCGCTCGCGACCCGCCGAGCGGTCCCCGGCCGCGGGCGACGAGCACGTCGAGCAGGCCGTCGTCCGGAACCAGCGGCAGCCGCGGCCGCACGAGCCCCGGAACGAGCTCACCGGCATTCGCGATGAGCACCGCGAGCGCCTCGGTCCGGTGGGCGACGCCGTCGACGACGATCCGGACCTCAAACGATCGGAGCCGGGCCGCGACGCCCGCCGCGGATCCGAAATACGCGCCGACGCCGAGGGAGCGTTTGCTCCGCGCGCTCGTGGCCGCCATCACCCGGGCGTCGAAGCCCATGCCGGCGGCGACGAGGAACGGCACGGCCTGCACATCCGGGCCCCGGCCGACCGCGACCCGGCCAAGGTCGATCGAGCGTTCGCGGGCCGTGGCGAGGGCGGCGATCGCCTGGTCCATCGACCGCGGGATGGCAAGGGCCGCGGCGAGCAGGTTGCCGGTACCGGCGGGGATGACCCCGAGCGGGATTCCCGTGCGGCGCAGCGCCGCGGCCGCGGTGCGCACGGAGCCGTCGCCGCCTGCCACCACGACAAGGCGAGCTCCGGCCGCCACGGCCTCGCGCACGGCCGCCCGGCCCGCGGCGGCATGTGCCGTGACCCGCAGCTCGGGATCGTGTCCGGTGCGGGCGCGGATGGCGGCTCGCGCCGCCGTGACGACGGCCTCGCGCCGCCGGCTGTCCATGAGACGTGACGCGCCGGGCGCGACGACGAGGAACGGGATCGCGCCGGCCGTCGCGGTCGCGATCCGCTCCGTCGCGGGGCCGGAAGCCGGGCGAGTGGACATCGAACCCTCCGCTGCAAGCCTAGCGCGGCCACAACCGGCGGGATGGCCCGCCGGGGCGGGCCGGAGGTCTCTGCCCTCGCCCGGCTCCGTGAGGCCATCCTTCCCGGGACGATCCCCTGCCACCAGGAGCCCGATGGTGCCCCCGCGCATTCTCGTCGCCTACGCCAGCCGCCACGAGGCGACGGCCGAGATCGCCGCCGCGATCGCGGCCGAGGTCGAGCGCGCCGGCTGCGAGACTGAGCGGCTCGAGGTGCATGCCGTCACCGGGGTCGCCGGCTATGACGCTGCGGTGATCGGCAGCGCCCTCTATCTCGGCCGCTGGGACGAGGCGGCCCTGGGGTTGCTGCGGCGGGAGCGCCAGGCCCTCGCGGCCATGCCGACGTGGCTGTTCAGCTCGGGTCCGGTCGGGGTGGGAACGGCGACGGCGCGTCCCGAGCGCCTGCCCCAGCCCGAGGACGTGGCCGAGATCATCGACGAGATCGGCGCCCGGGCCACCACGTTCGGCGGGCGGGTCGACCCCGACGAGGATGGCTGGGACGTCGAGATCATGACGACGGCCGGGCTGGCCGGTGACTGGCGGGACTTCGCCCGCATCCGCTCCTGGGCCCGCGCGATCGCGGCCGATGCGCTCGCCCGCGCGGCGGCGCGGTAGGCTGGCACGGGAGCGCTCGTGCGGTGGCGAACCATCTCGAGCGGGGCCGGAAGGAACCGGTCCAGGAGGTGACGGGGCAATGACGGGACCAGCATCCGCCCAGCGGGGCGGCCTCATCATCGGCCTCGCCCTTGTCCTGCTCGGAGGAGCGGCGCTCCTCGCCCAGGTCGGGGGAATCTCCGTCGGCTGGCCGATCTGGATCATCGCGCCGGGCGTGGCGATGATCCTCGGAGCCGTCGCGGTCGGGGGCTCAGGCGGAGCGGGGCTGGCGGCCGTCGGCGGGATGGTGACGATGGTCGGCGTCGTCCTCGCGGTCCAGGAAGCGTACGACCTCTACCAGACGTGGGCCTACGCCTGGGCGCTCGTGGCCCCAGGTGGCGTCGGTCTTGGTCTCACCATCTACGGGCTCTTCACCGGCCGTCGCGAGGACCTGCGTGGAGGCCTCGGTGCGCTCGTCGTCGGCATCGTCATCTTCCTGGTCGGGTTCCTCTTCTTCGAGGGGGTCGTGAGCATCTCCGACGGGCGCTTCGGCTCGCTCGCGGACGTCGCCGTCCCGCTGATCCTCGTCGGCATCGGCGTCATCGTGCTCGCCGGCGCCTTCATCCCCGGCCCATGGCGCAGGCCGGTCGTCGTGATCCACGACGACCCTCGGGCAGGCGCCCAGCCGGGCGGCGCCGGGAGCGGCCCCAATCCGACTCCCTCCGGCCGGCTCGCCATCCCACTGGATGGCGCGGCCGACGCCGAAGTGATGGTCACGTTCGGAGCCGGGCACCTGCACCTGGCGAGCGCGGCCCCGGGGATGCTCGTGGACGGGACGTTCGAGGGTGGTGTGAGCGTGGAGCGAGGCGGCGGTCCCGGCCGGGTCCGGCTGTCGCCGCCTGCCCCCCCGGCGACCTGGAGCTGGAACCGGGCACCGTACACGTGGACGATGGGAGTCAGCGGCGAGGTCCCCCTCCATCTTCGCGTCGAAACGGGCGCGGCCGACGCGGAGCTCGACCTGTCCGACCTGCGCCTTGCCGACCTGCGCCTGCGCACGGGCGCCAGCGAGACCCGGGTGACCCTGCCCACGGCCGGCGGCTCCACGCGGGTCGACGCGGAGGGCGGCGCGGCGGCGATCCGGTTCCGCGTGCCCGACGGCGTGGCCGCCCGGATCCGCACCTCGATGGCCCTCGGCTCGACGGACGTCGATGCGGTCCGCTTTCCGCGCGCGTGCGACGGGCGGCGGCTGGGAATCGCCGGACTTCGGCACGGCCGCGAACCGCGTGGAGATCGAGGTCCGCGGCGGCATCGGGAGCGTCTCTGTCCGCTGACCCGGACGCGGTCGGGGCGCTCAGGCAGCGGCGCCCGTCGGGATTCCAGCCCGAGACCAGCGCGCCGTAGAGGACCAGGACGTTCACTGCCACCGATCCGATGGTGGACCCGGCCGGGAAAGCGTGCGGGAACAGGGCGGTGGCCGCCAGCGAGACCGTGGCGGAAGCCGCCGCCACGGGTCTCCACCATGCCTGGCCGAGCAGGAGGCCGATCGCGGCCGCGATGAAGCCGATCGTCGGCAGGACGAACAGGCCCACCGCGATCAGGCGCAAGGCCTGGTCGCCGGCCGGCCCCGCCAGGATCCAGCTCGACCCCGAGGTTCCCTCGATGTTCGCGATGCCGAGGGCCGGCATCCAGCCCATCACGTGACCCACGCCGTGGGCTCCGATGACCCCGGCAACCACCACCCGCACCATCGTCGCGTCCATGTCCGATCTCCTGTCTCCGCGGGGAAGGTCTCCGCCCCGGGTGCGTACGTTGTACGCATTGCGTACGGCGTACGCTACTGCTAATCTGTCGACATGTCAAGCCCCCTCCAGGGCCGTCGCGACACCGGTCCACGCGAGCCGCTCAGCCGGGAGCGGATCGTCGAGGCGGCGATCCGCGTGCTCGACGCGGACGGCCTCGCGGGGCTTTCCATGCGGCGGGTCGCCCACGAGCTCGACAGCGGGGTCATGTCGCTGTACCGGCACGTCGCCGGCCGGGAGGAGCTGCTCGATCTCGTGCTGGACGAGCTGACCGCCGACGTGGCGCCCCCCGGGGCATCCGGGGAATGGCGGGCCGACCTCTCGGCGCTGGCCCGCGACATCCGGGCCGTGCTCCTGCGGCGGCGGGATCTGACCCTGCTCCTCACCGCCCGCCTTGGCCTCGGTCGCGCGGCCCTGACGGCCCTCGATCGCACCATCGGCATCTTCCTCCGGGCGGGCTTCCCGGCGCGGGATGCGGTGCGGGCGAACCACGCGCTGGGCATGTACGTCGCCGGCTCCGCCACCTGGGAGGCGGTCGGCCTCGATGGGGAGACGGACGCAGCGGCGCGGGCCGCGCTGGGGGCCGCGTCGGCCGCGCGCCTGGCGGCGCTGCCCGCGGGCACGCTGCCGAACCTGGTGGCGACCGCCGGCGAGCTGTACGCCGGGTCCGGAGAGGAGCGCTTCGAGTACGGGCTCGCCATGCTCCTCGACGGCTTCGCCGCGCGCCTTGCGGTGCTCACCTCGAGCGAACCAGACGGCCGTCCGGGGGTCGAGGTGCACTCCTGATGCGGGCGCTCGTCCTGGACCGGCCGGGGCCGCTCGGCGGCGACGGGCCGCTTCGGCTTCGTGAGGTGCCCGACCCGCGGGCCGGCGCGGGCGAGCTCCTCATCCGGGTCGGAGCCTGCGCTGTCTGCCGCACCGACCTCCAGCTGGTGGAGGGCGACCTTGCCGCCCATCGCCTGCCTACCATCCCCGGCCACCAGGTCGTGGGCACCGTGGAGGCGATCGGCCCCGGGGTGGAGGGGTGGTCGACCGGCGAGCGGGCGGCCGTCGGCTGGCTCGCGGGGACCTGCGGGGCGTGCGCCGCCTGCCACTCGGGCCGGGAGAACCTCTGTGCCCGGGCGGAGTTCACCGCCTGGGACCGCGACGGCGGCTTCGCCGAGCTGATCGTCGTGCGGGACGACGTCGCCCTTCGCGTCCCCCCGGGTTTCGACGACCGAGCGGCGGCGCCCCTCCTCTGCGGCGGCGTCATCGGCTATCGCTCGCTGCGCGTCTCCGGGATCGAGCCCGGCGGGCGCCTCGGCCTCTATGGCTTCGGGGCCTCGGCGCTCATCGCCATCCAGGTTGCCCGTCACTGGGGCTGCCAGGTTCACGTGGCCACCCGCTCCGCCCGCGAGCGCGAGCGCGCCCTCGCCCTCGGCGCCGCGTCGGTCGGCGGCTACGACGATCCGCCGCCTGCCCCGCTCGACGCCGCCGTCACGTTCGCCCCGGCCGGTGCCGTGGTGATCGCCGCCCTCCGCGCTCTTGGTCGGGGTGGCACGGTGGCCATCAATGCCATCCACCTGGACGGCATCCCGGCCTTCTCGTACGACGACCTGTGGTGGGAGCGAAGCCTGCGGAGCGTCGCCAACTACACGCGCGACGATGCCCGTGCGTTCCTCGACCTTGCAGCCTCGATCCCGGTCCGGACGGAGACGGAGGTCCACGGCCTCGAGGATGGTCTGGCGGTCCTGAGCCGCATTGCGGCAGGAACGGTGAACGGGACGGCGGTGCTGGTCCCCCGGGCGCTCACTCGAACTCCCGGTAATGGATGACGGAGAGCACGAGCGTCGTGCCGTAGAGGATGGTGAGGCCCAGGAAGGGCCAGCTGATCCGCAATCCGAGGGGGAACAGGGTGACGACGGCGAAAAACAGGAGGACGGCCACGACGACCGGCCAGAAGCGCCGGGCGAGCACCAGGCCGCCCAGCAGGAAGTGAACCGCTGCGAGGGCGAGGCCGGCAGGGACGACGACCAGGAAGAAGCCGAGGACGGCCGTGTTGCTCCCGGACCACCCGGGCGCGTCGATGAGGCCCATGGTGGCGAGGACGAGGAGGAACGTGGCCGGCAAGAGGATGACGATGATCAGCAGGCCGATGGTGCCGAACAGCCGGCCGCACGCCGTGAGCAGTGCCGAGCGCTCCTCCTCGGGCACCGCCCGGCCGTCAGGCGGCTCGCGGTCCGTCATGGTCGCGGCTCCAGTGCGGCGGTCGGCGGGCGGAAGGCGTCCCGCCGGCGACGGCGGTCAGAACGGCTCGGGGATGAAGGTCTGGTCCTCCATCGGCGGCCGGATGTACCCGGTGTCGCGCTGGCGCGGCGGCAGGACGATGGGCTCCGGCGTCAGGTCCTCGAACGGGATCTGGGCCAGGAGATGGGAGATCACGTTGAGGCGGGCCCGCTTCTTGATGTCCGACCGCACGACCCACCACGGCGCCTGCTTGATGTCGGTATGGGCGAACATCTCGTCCTTGGCCTTGCTGTAGTCGATCCAGCGGGACCGGCTCTCGACGTCCATCGGTGACAGCTTCCAGCGCTTCGTGGGGTCTCCGAGCCGGTCCTGGAAGCGACGCTCCTGTTCGGCGTCCGAGACCGAGAACCAGTACTTCAGGAGGATGATCCCGCTCCGCACCAGCATGCGCTCGAATTCGGGGCAGGAGCGGAGGAACTCCTGGTACTCGTCCTCCGTGCAGAAGCCCATGACCCGCTCGACGCCGGCGCGGTTGTACCAGCTCCGGTCGAGGAGGACGACCTCGCCGGCCGCCGGGAGGTGGGTCACGTAGCGCTGGAAGTACCACTGGGTCGATTCGCGCTCGGTTGGCGCGGGCAGGGCGACGACGCGCGCCGTGCGCGGGTTGAGCGGCTCCATGATCCGCTTGATCGCACCGCCCTTCCCGGCCGCGTCCCGACCCTCGAAGATGGCGACGACCTTGAGCCCCTGGTCCTTGATCCACTCCTGCCACTTCACGAGCTCGACATTGAGCCGCCTGAGCTCGGCCTCGTAGGCCTTCTTCCCGAGCTTCCTGTCGTCCTGCTCGGCGACGGGCGCACCGCGCTGGCCGTCGAGTGCGGTCGCGGGAATGGTGAGGGCGGCCCGCTCCGGGCGCCGGTTGCGGCCCTCGCGGACGCGGGGCGCGCGCGACCGAGCCGGATCCGCCCCTTCCGAGCTGTGCTTGGCCATGGTGCTCTCCCGTCTCCCGCCGATCGGGCCCATCCGGCCCGGGACGTGTTTCGATTATGCTGCTCGGCCGTGACGTTCGATACGCTCGGCCTGTCGGCCGAACTCCTCCGCGCCGTAGCCGACGAAGGCTATACGACGCCTACCCCCATCCAGGTCCAGGCGATCCCCCTCATCCTTGCGGGGCGCGACCTCATGGGTGCCGCCCAGACGGGAACCGGCAAGACGGCCGCCTTCGTGCTGCCGATCTTCGAGCGCCTGCGTCCGTACGCCAACACGTCGTTCTCGCCCGCCCGACACCCGGTGCGGGCGCTTGTCCTCACGCCGACGCGAGAGCTCGCCATGCAGGTCGCCGAGATGGCCTCGGCGTACGGTCGCCACGTGCCGCTGCGGTCGGCCGTCGTCTTTGGTGGCGTCCCCCTCGACCCCCAGATCAAGGAGCTGCGTGCCGGCGTGGAGCTGCTCGTGGCGACGCCCGGGCGCCTCCTCGACCTCGTCGGCCAGCGCGCGGCCAACCTGGGACAGGTCGAGATCCTCGTCCTCGACGAGGGCGACCGGATGCTCGACATGGGGTTCATCCCCGACATCCGCCGAATCCTCGACCTCATCCCCAACCGCAAGCAGACCCTGCTCTTCTCGGCGACCTTCTCGGACGAGATCCGGCGCCTGTCCAGGGAGTTCCTGCACAACCCGGCGATCGTTGAGGTCGCGGCCCGAAACGCGACCGCGACCGCGGTGCGCGAGGTCCTCTACCCCGTGGATCGCGAGCTGAAGCTCGATCTCCTCGAGCACCTCGTGCGCACCCACGACCTCCGCCAGGTCCTCGTCTTCACGCGCACCAAGCTGGCCGCCCGGAGGATCGCCTCGGACCTCGAGCGGCATCGCTTCGCCGCCACGGCGATCCACTCCGACCGCTCGCAGGCCGAGCGAATCCGCGCCCTTGCCGAGTTCAAGGCGGGAGACGTGGAGATCCTGGTCGCCACCGACGTGGCGTCGCGGGGCCTCGACATCGAGGAGCTGCCGGTCGTCGTCAACTTCGAGCTTCCGACGAAGGCGGAGGATTACGTCCACCGCATCGGCCGCACCGGCCGCGCAGGCGCGAGCGGGATCGCCATCAGCCTCGCCTGCCCCGACGAGGTGGACCTCCTGCGGGCGATCCAGCGGCTGCTGCAGCGGGCGATCCCGGTGGAGGTCGAGGAGGCATTCCTGCCGGACCCGGCGACACCGCCACGCCCGATCCACGCCCGGGGGGAGTCGCAGATCCCGATCCACCGCCACAAGGCGGAGCGGGTCCACCACCGGGGCTGAGCCGCGGACCTCAGCCGGGTCCGGGTCCGCGGGTTGGCCCGCCGGGTACCATGATCCCCGTCCAGGAGGCCCGTCCCGGCGCGAAGCAGGGACCCCGAGGAGCATCGCGCCCATGGATCGTCCGCGCCGCATCGGCATCCTCACCGGGGGCGGCGACGTTCCCGGCCTCAACTCCGTCATCAAGAGCGTCGTCTACCGCTCGAGCGAGCTCGGCTACGAGGTGATCGGTCTGCGCCGGGGCTGGGAGGCGCTGACCCACATGCGCCCGGGACCCGACCTCGACCCGGAGTACGTGCTGCCCCTCGACCGGTTGAACACCCGCACGGTCGACCGCAGCGGGGGCACCTTCCTGCACTCCAGCCGGACGAACCCCCGCCGAATGCGCCCCGACAGGTTGCCCGCCACCGTCGCGCCGGATCGCCTGCCGTCGCTCCTCGTCGGCGATGACGTCTACGACCTCACCCCGATCGTCCTCGACAACCTCGAGCGGCTCGACATCCACACGCTGATCTCGATCGGCGGTGACGACACCCTCTCCTACTCGAAGGTCCTCGCCGACGCCGGTGTCCAGATCATCGCGATCCCGAAGACGATGGACAACGACGTCCGCGGGACCGAGTACTGCATCGGCTTCTCGACGGCGATCACCCGGGCCAAGGACGCCATCAACCGCCAGCGGACGACCCTGGGCTCGCACGAGCGGATCGGCATCTTCCGCGTCTTCGGGCGCAACGCGGGCTTCACCGCCCTCTACACGGCCTACGTGACCTCGGCCCGCTGCCTCATCCCGGAGCACCGCTTCGACGTCCAGCACGTCGTCGATCTCCTCGTGGAGGACCGCCAGAGCAACCCGAGCCGCTACTCCTTCGTGATCGCCTCGGAGGGCGCCCTGCCGGAGGGGATGGAGCTCAAGGAGGTCGGCGATGCCGACGCCTACGGCCACCGGCACAAGGCCAGCATCGGCGAGTTCCTGGCCGAGGAGGTCAAGCGCCGGACGAAGATCGAGACGGTGAACTCGGAGCTCACCTACGACCTCCGCTCGGGCGATCCCGACGCGCTCGACCAGATGGTCGCCATCACCTTCGCCAACGTGGGCATGGAGCTGGTCGCGGACGGCCGGACCGGCCAGATGACGGCGATCCGAGATGGTCGCTACGGATACTGTCCCATCCCCGACCCCGGGGCGCGGACGATCGACGTCCCCCGCTTCTACAACGTCGATCGCTATCGGCCGAACTACGGAAACCGGCTGGGCCTGCCGACCCTGCTGACGCAGCCCGTGGTCTAGCGTTCGCCAGCGCCTGCCCGACGAGGGCGCCGAAGGCCGGCGGGGCACTCGCCAACCGGCGGCGCCCCCGTCAGCGTGCCGCGTCGGTGCCGATCGCTCCGCCGCGGCCCTGCCGTCGCCGCTCGGCGTACATCCGCTCCTCGGCCGTCCGCTGGGCGGAATCGAGCTCGCCGACGGCGCTCGGGCTCGCCCAGCCGAGCGACACGTGGAGGGCGACGGCGCCGGCCTCGAGCCAGCGCTCGCACTCGCCGCGCACGCGCTCGACGTAGTTGATCGCCTGGATCTCGTCCGTCTCGGGCAGCAGCACGAGGAAGCGGCCCTCGCCCGCGTGGGCAACGTGGTCCGTGCGGCGCGCCGTGCGCCGCATCGCGTCGCCCACCGCGCCGAGGATCCGCCGGGCGGCCTCGCCGCCGAACTGGGCCTCGAACCGGTTCAGGCCGTCGAGCTCGGCCACGACGATGCCCACCGGACGCCGGTAGCGCACGTAGCGGGCATTCTCCTCGGCCAGGACGCGGTCCCAGGCCGCCCGCGAATCGAGGCCGGTCTCGTCGTCGACGAGGAGATCGGGGGGCACGGGCCCCGTGGCCGTCGGCTCGCGCGGCGCCGCGAAGGCCGCCTCGCGGGAGCGCACCGGGATGGACAGGAACCCCTCGATGACCTCCTGCTCGCGCGGGTCGTTCGCCCGGCGGACAGCGGCCTCGCGGTCGGCGGTCGTCACGGCCGGGTCGTCCGCCATGAATTCCGCCGCGCCGCCCGGCACTGCCGCGAGCGTGTCCGGCGATCCCGGCCCGTCGAGCGTCGCGGCCGGCTCGGGAGTGCCCGGATCCGTCGGCGCGGTCGCCGGGACCTCCGCCGGGGCGACGAGGGCGGACGGGGCGGGTCTCGGGGTCGACGATGCGGGCGGCTCCGCCACCGCCGCCGCGACCGCCGCCGGGCGGGATTCGGAGCGCCCGCGGCGGGTGAAGATCGCCCCCGCCAGCAGGAGCATCGTGGCGACGCCCGCGACGATGAGGGCAATGAGGATGGCGGTGACCTGTTCGGACGACACGAGGTTCCTTCGCTGTTCCCGGCGGTGCGCTCTGTCGGCGGTGCCCTGGCCGACGTTCCGCACGTCCGCACGGCCACTCTACACGCGCCCGGATCGCCGTTGGGACTGCCGGATGGTCCTGCGCAACGATCTTCCGGTGCCGTTCGACACCGATCGTGCACTGCGGTGGAGTGCGGAGACCAGGGCTTCGATCGTGCGGGAGCGTCCGGGACTGCCGAATCGCTGGGCAGGTCGCGGCACCGGCCGCCGCGCGAGGCCCGGGTGGCCAGCGACCGAGCGGTCGCCGTCAGCGCCCGCTACGCTTGACGCCCGACCCCCAGGAACACCCAATGACCGACCCGACCCCCGACCCGCCCGAGCCTGTCGCCGAGGCCATCGCCCCGACCCCGGAAACCGTCCCGGCGCACGCCACCGCCCCGGCGCCGGATGTTCTCCCGGCTGCGGACATCAGCGCCGCCGTGGTGGACACGGCGCCCCAGGATGGAGCTGCGTCCCCGCCGACGGTCCCGCCGGTCGCCGAGGCATCGCCGGGGGCACCCCCGGAGTCGTCGTCCCCTGCGTCCGTCAGCGGGAGCGGCCGCCGGCGGCCGGCTGTCGTTCTCGGCTATCTCGCTGTTGGCGTCCTGGGCGCGATCCTCGGGGCCGGAGCCCTCGCGCTCGCGGGCGGAGGGTTCACGGCGGCTGCGCCGACACCGAGCCCGCCGGCCCAGGCAACGCCTTCCGCGGTGCCCGGCGATAACGGGGTGGGCCGGCTCGACGCGCCGGTCACGATCGAGGTGTGGGCCGACTACCAGTGCCCGTATTGCCGTCTCGAGGCGAGCCTCTTCGGCGGCGTGCTCGATCGCGAGTACGTGGTCCCCGGCGTCGCGCGCGTCGTATACCGCGACTTCACCTTTCTCGGGCAGGAGTCGATCGACGCGGCCGTCGCAGCGCGGTGCGCGGGCGCCCAGGAGCCCGCAGCCCGCCTGCGCTACCACGACACCCTCTACACCTTCCAGCAGGGCGAGAACCAGGGGCGCTTCGCCCGGGCCAACCTGCTCCAGATGGCCTCGATCGCCGGCGTGCCCGACCAGGCGGCCTTTACGGCCTGCCTCGACAGCCCGGCAATGGCCGCGGCCGTGGCCGCCGAGACAGCCGTCGGCCGGGGCCTTGGCGTCAGCTCCACCCCGACGATCCGACTTTCCGGGCCAGGGGGCGAGCGTCTCCTGGACGGATTCAGCCAGGCGTGGCCGACGCTTCGCGATGCCATCGAGGCCGTCCGACTCGCGCCCGTCGGCTCCCCTTCGCCGGCTTCCTCGCCGTCTTCCTCGCCGGCCGCCTCGGCGCCGGCGTCTCCGCCCGCCTCGGCTGCCCCGAGCCGGAGCCCGGCGCCAAGCCCGTAGTCACGGGGCGGCGGGCCCCGGCGGGCGCCGCTAGGGCATGGACCGCGAGAGGGCCACCCCGTCGAGGACCCGGGCGAACGAGCTCGGGTTCGCCGGCTGGACGTCGAGCTGCACGTGGCCAACGCCGAGGGCGGCGTAGGCGCGGAGCGCATTCGCGATGACGTCCGGCTCGGCGAGCAGGGCCGCCGGCGCGCCGGGACGCCCCCACTCCTCGCCGGCCTCGGCCCGGACGGTGACGCCAACCGTCACCTCGAGGGTGTCCACGTCGCGGCCGACCTCCGTGCACGCCGCCCGCATGTCGACGAGCCGCTGCCGGAGGCGGTCATCGGGCTCGCCGAACCAGGCCGTGTTCCAGGCGTCGGCGTGGCGGGCCGCGAGACGCAGCATCCGGGGGCCCTTCGCCGCCACCATGATGGGGATCCCCGGCCGCGGGCCTCGCGGCAGGATCACGCAGTCCTCCGCCCGATGGTAGGTACCGACGAACGTTACCTCTCCCTCACGCAGCAGGGGCCCGATGATCCGCAGGGCTTCCTCGAAGCGATCGACCCGATGGTCGAAGGGGAACCCGAAGGCGGTGTACTCGGGCTCGTGCCAGCCGCAGCCCAGGCCGAGGAGGAGACGCCCCTCGCTGATCGCATCGAGCGTGGTCGCCATCTTTGCCAGCAGGGCGGGGCTGCGGAAGCTCGTGGCGAGCACGATGGAGCCGACCTCGACACGGGATGTCGCCTCGGCGACGGCAGCGAGGAGCGTCCACGCCTCGTGGATCCCGGAAGCGTGCCCGTCGAAACGGAAGATGAGGTGGTCGTAGACCCAGACCGAGTCAGCGCCCCCAGCCTCCGCCTGGCGGGCGAGATCGCGGATCATCGGCCACGAAGGGGTCCCGCTGCCGACGTCGTCGCTCATGGGCAGGATCAACCCGACCTTCATCGCCCCTCCTCGGCAAGCATCACCGGGAGCACCCCGGCCAGGTACTCGTACTCGCCCGGGTCATTGTGGAGGTGGGCGGAGACGCGAAGGAGGCGGTGGCGCCGCTCGCCCGGCACCGGATCGCGCGGCCAGGCGTGGACGGGAACCTCGATCCCGGCTTCCCGGAGCAACCGCGCCGCGAGCGGGTCGCCGTCGGCCGGGCCGCGGTCGGCGAAGGCGGGATCCGCTGGCAGCTCGATCGCGGCCATCGAGCCGAGCATCGGCACGGGGGCCAGGATCGGACGCTCGGCGGCGGCGACCAGGACGCGGCGAGCCTCGAGCGCCAGGTCATGGTTCCGGCTCATCACGGCCGGCCACCCTCCGGCGACGAGCGCCGCCAGCGTGTCGATCGCGGCCGGCACCGCGAGGACCGCCGTCGGGTCGATCGTGCCCGTCCAGTCGAACTCCTTGCGGAACGTGGACCGCTCGGGGCGGGGATCGTTGGCGCCGTGGCTGATGGCGAGCGGCCGGATCGCCCCTCGGCGATCGTTCCGGACGTGCAGGAAGGCGGCGCCCCGTGGCGCGCACACCCACTTGTGGAGGTTGCCCGTGTAGTAGCTCGCGCCCAGGCCGACCAGGTCGAGGGACAGCATGCCGGGCGCGTGCGCCCCGTCGACGAGCACCGGGATGCCGCGTCCTTCGAGCGTCGCGACGAGTCGGTCGACGGGGAGGACGAGCGCGGTCGGGCTCGTGACATGGCTCACGAGCACCAGGCGTGTGCGCGGGCCGACGACCGCCAGCACTCGGTCGACGACCTCGTCGGGTCCCGAGGTCGGCAGCGGAATCCGGGCGACGACGACCCGTGCGCCGTCGCGCCCGGCGGCGAACCGCAGCATGTTCAGGGCCGCGTTGTACTCGTGATCGGTAGCGACGAGCTCGTCCCCCGGCGCGAAGCGGAGGCTGCGCATGACCGTGGCCACGCCGTGGGTCGCGTTCGGCACGAACGCAAGGTCATCGGGCACAGCACCGACAAAGGCCGCCAGGCGTTCGCGAGCCGCGGCGAGGCGCCCCTCGAGTCCCCGGTCGAGGAACGCCACCGGGTTCGCCTCCATCTCGGCCCGGAGCTCGTCCTGGACGCGGAGCACGGAGCGCGGGCAGGCGCCGAACGATCCATGGTTGAGGAACACCATGTCCGGGTCGAGCCCCCAGGCGGCGGCGTGGAGCGCCCGGGGCGGCAGGGGCCGGCGCGAAGCCGGAGCGGACGTGTCGGTCATGACGGAGCGCTCGGGCGGCGCGGAACCACCGCCCGTCGGACGTTGGGAATGAGCGCGAACAGGAGGCTGGCCGCGACCGACAGAGAGCCCATGATGACGAGCGTGGCCGTCCCGCCGATCGCGTCGAGCAGGGCGCCCGCGACGAGGGCGCCGATCGGCATGAGGCCCACCGAGAGGGTCCGGGCGGTCGCTCCCACCCGTCCCAGGAGGGCATCCGGCGAGAGCTGGGTGCGGAGGGTCAGGTACGAGACCGCGACGTTCGCGTTGAGGATGCCGGCCAGGAACGCGGACGCCACGAGGATCGGGACCGCGACGTCGAGGGCGACGACGACGAGCGTCAGGCCCATCACGAACGTGCCCACGAGCATCACCGGACCCACCGCGCGGAATGCCATGCGGGCCGCGATCAGGGCCCCGCCCAGGGAGCCAACCGCGAACGCGGACAGGACGAGGCCGACGACGCCCGTGCCGAGCCCCCGGTCGATCGTGATGTAGAAGATCAGGCCGCTCGCGAGGCCGGCATAGATGACGGAGATCGTGGTCCACAGCGCGATGACCGCGCGCAGCGTCGGCTGGCGGGCGACGAACGCGATGCCTTCGCGGATGTCGACGAGCAGGTGGGTCGGCTCCGTGCGGGCTTCCGGGCGGAGCGGGCGCCGGACAAGCAGGATCGCCCCTGCCGAGATCGCGAACGTCACGGCGTCGATGGCGATGGTCGGGCCCGGGCCGACGATGGCGGCGAGGATTCCCGCCAGGGCGGGGCCGACGATCCAGCCGATGTTGAACACGGCCTCGAAGATGGCGTTGGCCCGGGCGATGTGGCTGCGGCCGACGAGGCCCGGAACGGCGGCCGTATAGGCCGCCAGCCAGAGGACCCGAAGGACGTTCATCGGGAAGGTGACGACCAGGATCAGGGCGAGCGTCGGCCCCCCGAGCCAGACCGAGATCGGGATCAGCGCCGTGAGCGCGGCCCGTCCGAGGTCCGCCACGAACATCATCCGGCGGCGGTCCCAGCGATCGGCGTAGGCGCCCGCCGGGAGCCCGACCACGAGATCCGGCAGTGTCGAGAGGACCCCCACGATGCCCATCGCCAGGCCGGACCCGGTGAGGGCCAGGACGAGGATCGGCAGCGCCGTGTTGGTGATCGCGTCACCGAAGGAGCTGATCCCCTGGCCCACCAGGACGACCCAGAAATCGCGGTTTGCCCGCAGCGGGGCGTCCGCGATCGCCGGCGGGGCCGCGGGCGCCAAGTGCAGCGGCTCCTCCTCGGCCCCGCCGGGTCCGGGAGAAAGGGTTGGGGCATGCGCCGCGGGTGCGGGCGGGCCGGCGCGCTGGGCCGCCGCGTCGCTGCCCGCGGGCGTCGTCGTCGTCACCGCGACAGCGTACCCGCCGCCGGTGCCCCGCGCGAACAGCCTCGCCGCCGTCGGGCCCGGCAATGGTCCCAAACGCGCACCGGCCTTCTCGAGCGCCGGGGCGCTGCCGAGTGTCGCAACCGCGGTGCACCCCGTCTGCCGACGCGCGATGCTTACGAGCCATGGACCCCTCGACGCACCCGCACCCCGCGTTCGAGGCCGCGGCCGAGGCCATCGTCGCGGCCGGTCGTCGCCTCGGGTCACGGCGCCTGATCAACGGCTGTGACGGGAACCTCTCGGTCCGGCTCGGGCGGTTCGCCCTGGCGGTCACCCCGGCCGGCCGGCACAAGGACCGCCTCGCTCCCGGCGACATCCTGGCCGTCGCCCTCGACGGGGACGACGACCAAGTCGCGGCCGACATCCGCCGCCGCCCCAGCTCCGACATCGCCGTCCATCGGGCGATCTACGGGGCCCGGCCCGATGTCGGCGCGATCGCGCACGCCCACCCTCCGGCAGTGCTGGCGTGCCTCCTCGCCGGCCTGCGTCCCGAGGCCGCCATCCTGCCCGAGGCGCGGGCCGTTCTGGGCCGCGTCGGGTACGTGCCTCCCCTGCCGTTCGGGAGCGCCGCCGTGGCGCGGGCAACGGCCGCCGTCCTGCGCGACCCGGCCGTCGGCGCGGTGCTGGTCGACCGCCACGGGGCGCTGACCGTCGGGCTTACGGTCGAGGACGCCGTCGATCGGCTGGAGGTGCTCGAGCTTCTGTGCGCTGCCTGGCAGGCCGCCTGGCTGGCCGGTGGGGACCCACGGCGTCGAACCCGGCAGCGGCCGATCCCGGGCGCGGCCGCTCGAGCTGCGGCGCCGGTCCGACGCCGCCCGTGAGCGGTCCCCAGGAGCGACGCATGGCCCGGGCCGGCGGCGCGGCCGGCCGAGCGGCCGGCGTCGATCCGGCCGGCGCTCCCGGAGCGCCGCGAGTCCTGGAGGGCGACGATCCAGCCGCCATCGCCGAAGCCGCGGCCCTGCTCCGCGACGGCGGGCTCGTGGCCTTCCCCACGGAGACGGTCTACGGCCTCGGGGCGAACGCCCTCGACGCCGCCGCCGTGGCCCGCATCTTCGCGGCCAAGGAGCGGCCGTCGTTCGACCCGATCATCGTCCACATCGCCGCCGCCACCGATCTTCCGGCCCACGCCCACCGTGAGGATGCGGCCGACCCGCGGGTCGCTCGGCTCGCCGCGCGCTTCTGGCCGGGGCCGCTCACGCTCGTCGTACGACGGCGGGACCACATCCCGGCGATCGTCACCGCCGGCCTCCCCACGGTCGGCCTGCGGGTTCCCGATCACCCCGTCGCGCTGGCCCTGGTCCGGGCCGCCGGCGTCCCGATCGCGGCCCCGTCGGCGAACCGGTTCGGCCGCGTCTCGCCGACGAGCGCCGCCCACGTGGTCCGCGGCCTGGGATCTCGGGTCGATCTCGTGCTCGACGGGGGGCCATCTCGCATCGGCGTCGAATCCACGGTCCTCCTCGTCGCCGAGGGCCGGGCGGTCCTGCTCCGGCCCGGGGGCACGCCGGCGGAGGCGATCGAGGAGGTGATCGGCCCCCTCGAGCACCTCGACGACGACGCCCCCGGCACGGCGTCCCTCGCACCGGGCCGCACGGGTGCCCACTACGCGCCGGGCGTCTTCCTCGAGATCGTTGACATCGTCGACGACGCGGCGGCGCCGCGGCTCCGGGCCCGGCCGGGCGAGCGCGTCGGCCTGCTCGCCGCGTCGAGGGCGAGCGCCGCCCGGGCGATCGCGCGCGGCGGGCCGTTCATCGCCGTGGAGGTCCTCAGCGAGGGCGGCGATCCGTTCGAGGTGGCCGCCCACCTGTTCGAGGCCTTCCACGCCCTCGACACGGCCCTTCTCGACCGGATCATCGCGGAGCCGGTGGCCCCGACCGGGATCGGGCGGGCGGTGATGGATCGCCTCCGGCGCGCCGCGCTCGCGTCGCCGAGCCCCGCGGGCGCCGGATCGCCGTCTCCGCCGCGAGGGGCGGCCGATGACGGGCCGGCCAGGCCGACGGGTTCGGCGGAAGCGGCTCAGTAGATGAACGGGATCAGCTTGCGGACACGGCGGCGGTAGTCGCCGTAGCCGGGATAGGCCGCCTGGAGCCAACCCTCCTCGCGACGGGACTTCAGGTCGAAGAAGACGGCCAGTCCGGCTGCCACGACCAGCGCGGCCGGGCTCCCCGTCACCAGCGCCCAGCCGATCCCCGCGCCGATGATCCCCGTGTAGATCGGGTGCCGCACGATCCCGTAGACGCCCGTATCGACGAGACGCCCGCCGGCGACCGGCCGAGGCACCGGCGTAAGGTTCTCCCGCAGCCCGAGCAGGCCGAGCACGGCGACGCTCGCGCCGATCACGATGAGGGCGGCTCCGATCGCCCGCCCGATCGCCAGCAGCGGGTCTCCCCAGGCGGGGCCAGCCAGGCCGCACAACGCCAGGAGCCCGAAGAGCACGACCTGGAGCACGACCCAGCCTTCGCCGCGGGGGCCGAGGTCGGGCAGCCGGGATCCGGGGGGCGCGTCGAGGTCGGCTGGCACCGGCCCATCATCCGGCCACTGGCACCCCCTTGCACGTCGGTGGCTTCGGGAGCGCCGAACGGGCATCGGCGGCCCGGCCCCGCCGTCGATCAATGCCGAAACCGACGTGGGGTCCCGTGCGGCCAGGACCCGGGGTTGTGGACGATCGCGCCGTCCGCGCTCCTCGACGCTCGCCGCGACGGTCGCGGTCCGCTAGTCTAGGGCGCGCCGCTGACCCGGGCCACGATCAGCTCCGCCCGGGGCGTCCCGGCGTGGGAGGGAAAGCAGGCCATGGCCGACCCCGTCATCCTCGTCGTGGACGACGAGCCCGCGGTGCTGCGGGCGGTCGAGCGTGAGCTTCGCGGGCAGTACGGTGCCGAGTACACGGTGGTGGCCGCCGACTCGGGCGAGGCGGCCCTCGACGTCATCCGGCGGCTGGCGCTGCGCGAGACCCCGGTGGCCCTTCTCCTCGTGGACCAGCGAATGCCGCGCATGACCGGCATCGAGCTCCTGGCCGCATCGCTGGAGCTGGTCCCCGACGCGAAGCGCGTCCTGCTGACGGCCTACGCCGACACGGACGTGGCCATCCGGGCCATCAACGAGATCCGCCTCGACCAGTACCTCCAGAAGCCGTGGGATCCCCCCGAGGAGCGGCTCTACCCCGTGATCGACGACCTTCTGTCCGACTGGCGGGCCGCCTTCCGCCCGCCGTTCGAAGGGATCCGCCTCGTCGGCCATCGCTGGTCGGCACGGGCCCACGAGATCAAGGACTACCTCTCCCGGAACCTCGTCCCGTACCGCTGGGTCGACGTGGAGTCCGACCCGGAGGCGACCCGCCTCGCCCAGGCTGCCGGCGTCGATCCCGGCCGCGACCCGCTCCTCGTCTTCCCGGACGGCTCCCACCTCCTCGCCCCGGTCAACGCGGCGATCGCCGAGAAGGTCGGGCTGCGGACGCGACCGGGCCTCAGGACGTACGACCTCGTGATCGTCGGCGGGGGTCCGGCGGGACTGGCGGCCGCCGTCTACGGAGCATCGGAGGGCCTGCGGACCCTCATGGTCGAGAGCGAGGCGCCGGGCGGGCAGGCCGGCACGACCTCCCGCATCGAGAACTACCTCGGGTTCCCGTCCGGGCTCTCCGGCGCGGACCTCACCCGTCGGGCCGTCGCCCAGGCGAGTCGCCTCGGCGCGGAAGTGCTGACTTCGCGCGGAGCAACCGCGCTGCGGGTCGAGGATCGTTACCGGCTGGTGACGCTCGAAGAAGGCGAGGAGATCTCCTGCGAGGCGCTCATCGTCGCGACGGGTGTGCAGTACCGTCGCCTCGAGGTCGAGGGCATCGATGCCCTGGTCGGGGTCGGCGTGTTCTATGGCGCGGCGATCACGGAGGCCCTGGCGAGCCGCGGCCAGCGGGTGGCGGTGGTGGGCGGCGGCAACTCCGCCGGCCAGGCGGCCGTGTACCTGGCCCAGTTCGCGGCCGAGGTGACGCTCCTGGTGCGCGGCGGGAACATCGAGGCGGGGATGTCCGCCTACCTCGTGGACCAGCTCCGCGCCCGGCCCACCGTCAAGGTCCGCCTGAATGCCAGCGTGGCCGCGGTCCGCGGGACCGAGAGCCTGGCCGCGATCACGATCGAGGACGCGACGACGGGGACCCGGGACGAGATGCCGATGGATGCCCTCTTCCTGTTCATCGGTGCGTTGCCGCGCACGGAGTGGCTGGCGGGGATCCTGGAGCGGGACCGAGCCGGGTTCCTCGTGACCGGGCCCGGCCTGGCGCGGGCGGCCGACGGCCGCGTGCCCGGGTGGCCTCTCGCCCGCGAGCCGTTCCTGCTGGAGACGAACGTTCCCGGAATCCTGGCCGCCGGCGACGTCCGCAGCCGGTCCGTCAAGCGCATCGCCTCGAGCGTGGGTGAAGGGGCCATGGCGGTCCAGTTCGTCCACCAGCACCTGGCCGGGCTCTGACCAGGTGACTCTGCCCAGCGTGCGCCCGGCGCGAGTGCCGCCGGAGCCGCCGCTCGCGGACGAGGCGGTGCTTCTCCGGCCGCCGCGCGACGATGACGCGCCGGCGATCGCGGCCGCCTGCGTGGAGCCCGAGATCGCCCGCTGGGTCCCCGTACCGGTCCCGTACACCGTGGCCGACGCCCGGGCCTTTCTCGAGGGCGTCGCGGACGGCTGGTCGACGGGCGCGCACCAGACGTTCGCCATCGAGGAGCGCGCGTCGGGAGCCCTCGTCGGGATGATCGGGCTCGACCGGGGCGCTGCGCCGGGGCGGGCGTCCCTGGGCTACTGGCTCGGGCCCGAGGCCCGGGGCCGCGGGCTCGCGACGCGCGCGGTGCGGCTCGTCGCGCGCTGGGCCTTCGAGGACCAGGGGCTGGAGCGGCTCGAGCTGACGACGCTCGTCGGCAACGACGCGTCGGGACGGGTCGCGATCCGGGCGGGCTTCCGGCGGGAGGGGATCCTGCGGCGCTACCTCCGCTTTCGCGGCGAGACCGTCGACGTGGTCATGTACGCCCTGGTGCCCGGCGACGAGGGTCCCGGGGACAGGGGGGGCACGGGCAGAGGCGACTCCTCAACGCCCGCCGAGGATCCCCTGGGTCGGGTGCCACTCTTCGCCAATCTCGCCCCGTCCGAGCTGGCGCGGGTGCGGGCGACGGCGATCGAGATGACGCTTGCCACCGGCGCTCTCCTCATGGCCGAGGGCGAGCCCGGCGACGCGCTGTACGTCGTCCTCGAGGGCGAGCTCGCGGTGACCAAGCGGGCCGGTGCGGCCGACCTCGCGCTGGCCCGCGTGGGACCGGGCGCCGTGCAGGGCGAGATCGCAGTCCTGGAGGGCGGCGCCCGCCGGGCGACGGTCCGGGCGACGGAGCCGTCGCGCCTGCTCCGCGTCGGCCGCGACGACCTCTTCGACGTCCTGGCTCGCGAGCCGGGGGTCCTGCGGTCGCTGGTGGCGACCGTGGCCGGACGGCTGCGAGGCATGGAGTCGGCCCTCCAGGAGCAGGACCGCCTGGCGTCCCTCGGCACCCTGGCCGCCGGTCTCGCCCACGAGCTCAACAACCCGGCGGCGGCGGCCCGCAGCAGCGTCGCCCATCTCGCCGACGCCCTGGACGAATGGGATCGGGCCACGGCGGCCCTCGGGGCGCTCGGGACTGCGGGCGGCCCCGTCGCCGCCCCCCTGGCCGCGGAGCTGCTCGATACGCTGCGGGACGAGGTCGCCCGGCGTGCTGTCGATCCGCCGGTCCTCGACCCGCTCGACGCCGCCGATCGACGAGACGCCGTTCGGCTGCTGCTCCGCGGCCTCGGGATGGGCAACCCCGACGAGCCCGCCGCGGCGCTCGTCGCCCTCGGCTGGGACGGCAACGAGCTCGACGACGTCCTGGCCCCGTTCGAGATCGACGAGGCCCGCCTGGTCGTGGTCGCCTGGCTCGCCGCGACGGCGCTCGTGCGCCAGCTGCTCGCCGAGGTGGCGATCGCCGCCGACCGTATCTCGGAGATCGTCGGCGCCGTCCGGGAGTACACGTTCCTGGATCGGGCACCCCTCCAGCGAATCGACGTGACCGCGGGCATCGAGAACACCCTCGTCATCCTGCGGTCACGCTGGAAGGCCGGCATCGCGATCGAGCGCTCCTACGCCCCCGGGCTGCCGTCGATCGAGGCCTTCGGGAGCGAGCTCAACCAGGTCTGGACGAACCTGCTGGCAAACGCCATCGACGCGATGGAGGGCCGGGGCACGATCCGGATCGTCGTGCACGGGGCGACGAGCGACGGGGTCGAGGTGGAGATCTGCGACTCCGGCCCGGGAATCCCGGCCGAGGTGCGCCCCCGCATCTTCGATCCGTTCTACACGACGAAGGAGGTCGGCCGGGGCACCGGCCTCGGGCTCCACATCTCGCGCTCCATCGTGCAGCGCCACGGAGGCGAGATCGCGCTGGTCGCGGACCCGGCCTGGGGGACGTGCTTCCGGGTCTCCCTCCCGTCCCACCCGCCCGCACCCGAGGGGACCAGCGAGGCGGGCGGCGCGGCCCGTTGACAGGGTGGCGCCCGAGCCGCAGCATCCGAGCGTGGACGGAACGCCGCGTCCCCCGACGACGCCCGGCCCGGGCACCCCGTCCCCGGCCAGCATGGGCCAGCCCCCGGTGCTCCCGGTCGGCACGGTCACCTTCCTGTTCACCGACATCGAGGGCTCGACGCGACTGGCCCACGACCTCGGCGAGCGCTGGCCCCCGCTCCTCGAGCGCCACCGGTCGATCATCCGGGCGGCCCTGGCCGCCCATGACGGGGTCGTGGTGCAGACCGAGGGCGACGGGTTCTTCGCCGCGTTTGCCCGGGCTCCGGGAGCGATCGCCGCGGTCGTCCGGGCCCAGCGCGACCTGGCGGCGGAAGCGTGGCCGCCCGACGGCGTCATCCGCGTCCGGATGGGCCTCCACGCCGGCGAGGGCGTCATCGACCGGGAAGGCTCATACGTCGGCCATGACGTCCACCGGGCGGCGCGCGTGGCGGGCGCCGCCCACGGCGGCCAGGTCCTCGTCTCGGAGACCGTGCGCGCCCTGGCCGGAGCCACGCTCCCTGCCGGGGTCACGTTTCGCGATCTCGGCGAACATCGTCTCAAGGACCTCCGTCCCGAGCCGCTGGCGCAGCTCGTCGTCGAGGGCCTGCCGGCGGACTTTCCGCCGGTCCGCTCGCTGGACCAGCGACCGAACAACCTGCCGACCCAGCTGACCACGTTCGTCGGGCGGGAGCACGAGCTCGCGGCCGCGGCGGAGCTCCTCGCGCGGACTCGCCTCCTGACCCTGACCGGACCTGGCGGAACCGGCAAGACCCGCCTCTCGCTCCAGCTCGCGGCCGCCGTCGCCGAGGAGCATCCGGACGGCGTCTGGTTCGTCGCTCTCGAGCCGCTCCGCGACGCGACCCTGGTCCTGCCCACCGTGGCCCGCACGCTCGGCGTTGCGCAGCGGCCCACCGAGACCGCCCTCGACGCGCTCGTCGGGGCGGTCGGCGAACGGCGCATGCTGGTCGTCCTCGACAACTTCGAGCAGGTCGTGGACGCCGCCGGGGACGTCGGGGCGTTCCTCCGGTCCTGCCCCGCCGTCAAGGTCGTGGTCACGAGCCGGGCGGTCCTGCGGATCTCGGGAGAGCAGGAGTACGTCGTCGCCGGCCTGCCCGCCCCGCCCGACACGAGCCGCCTCTCGCGCGTCGAGCTCGAGAACCTGCCGCCCGCCCTCCGGCACCCGGACGCGACCACCCTCGGGCAGTACGAGGCCGTGCGGCTCTTCATCGCCCGCGCGGTCGCCGTCCGGCCCGACTTCCAGGTCACCAACGCCAACGCCCCGGCGGTGGCCGGGATCTGCGCCCGCCTCCACGGCATGCCGCTCGCCATCGAGCTCGCCGCGGCCCGCGTGAAGGTGCTCGCCCCCGAGCAGATCCTCGAGCGGCTGGTGCAGCAGCTGAGCCTCCTGACGTCGACGGCGCGGGACCTGCCGGACCGCCAGCGGACCCTGCGGGGCGCGATCGCCTGGAGCTGTGACCTCCTCGACGAGCCGCACCGGCAGCTCCTCGCTCGCCTCTCCGTCTTCGTGGGTGGCTGGCATCTCGAGGCCGCGGAGGCGGTGGCAGGTGCGGCCGGGGGACCCGCTGTCGACCTCCTCGACGGACTCGGGGCGCTCGTCGACCAGAGCCTCGTCCGGCTCGCCGACGAGCCGGACGGGACGCGCCGGTTCGACATGTTCGAATCGATCCGGGAGTTTGCCGCGGAGATGCTGGAGGCGGCCGGTGAGGTCGATGCCGTTCGCGCCGCCCACGCCGACGTGTTCCTGGCTCTTGCCGAGGAGGCGGCAGCGCAGATCCTGGGCTCGGAGCAGCGGGCATGGCTGGACCACCTGGAGCGCGACCACGACAACCTTCGGGCGGCGCTCGCCTGGGCGATCGATCGCCCGGCGCCCGACGTCGCGGTCCGGCTCGCATTCGCGCTCTGGCGCTTCTGGCAGCAGCGGGGCTATCTCGTCGAAGCGCGACGCGACCTCGACGCGATCGCCGCCCGGGGCTGGGACCTGCCACCCACGCTCGCGGCGCGCTTCGCCGAGACGCTCGGCGGGGTCACCTACTGGCAGGCCGACCTCCCGGTGGCCGCCCGTTCGTACGACGAGGCGCTCGCGATCTGGCGGGCGCAGACCCCGAGCGGCGACGACGCCACCCGCCGCGAGCTTGCCAACGCCCTCTACAACCGCGCCTTCGTCATCGTTGCCGCCGAGACCCTGGACCAGCCCGGCGCGTTCGAGCACCGGTCCGAGGGCCTCGCCATGCTCCGCGAGGCGCTCGCCATCTACGAGGATCTCGGCGACCCATCCGGCCAGGCGAACGTGATGTGGGGTATCGGAGGATTCGAGATCTACGGCGACAACGCGTCCGCCGCCGAGCCCTGGTTCCGGCAGTCCCTCGAGCTCCACCACCGCGCCGGGCACCGGACGATGGAAGCCTGGTCCCGGCACATGCTCAGCGTGACCCTCATCGCCACGGACAGGATCGACGAGGCGCTGGTGAGCGCGCGCCTCGCGATGTCGCACTTCCGGGACGCCGGCGATGTCGGCGGGATGACGCTCTCGTTCGACGCTCTCGCCGCCGCGAGCGTGGGCCAGGGAGATCTGCCGCGCGCCGGCCGGCTATGGGGCGCGGCCCGCCAGCTCGAGCGGGTCAGCGGGACCGGCCTGGCCCAGTGGGACGAGGCCGTCTTCGAGCGACTGCCGTACAGCCCGCGGCGAGCGCTGACCGTGGAGCAGATGGAGCGCTTCGAGGCCGAGGGCAGGTCAGTGCCGCTGGCCGACGCCGTCGCCTATGCCCTGGGCGAGGCGGATCCCTTCGCCGAGCCCTGACCATCGACGGGCCGCATCAGGTCGGGAGCCCGGCGGCGATGGCGGCGGCGAAGGCGAGGACGATCCCGTTGCCGAGCACGATCACGCCCACCCGGAGGCGCGGTGACAGGCGACGGTGGAGAAAGGCGCCCACCGCCGCCAGGAGCGTCTGCCAGGAGAGTGATGCGACGAACGCGCCGAGGACGAAAGCCGCCTTCTCGGCCGGTCCGTTCCCGGTCGGCGCCAGGCCCAGGATGAGGGCCGCGAAGTACGTCACCGTCACCGGGTTCAGGAGGGTGATGGCCACGAAGGCCGCATAGGTGCGCGCCGCCGAGCCGCCTCGCTCGGCCGCCTCGACGTCGGGGCGGATGGTGCCGCCGTCGCCGGGAGGCGGCGGGGCGGCCGCGGATCGCAGGCCAAGCAGCCCGTGGACGGCGATGGCCACGAGGACCGCCACGGCGAGGACCCTGAGCGCGGTCTCGAACGGGGCCAGGACGGCGGCCAGCGCGGCGCCGAAGACCGCCGCGATGGCCGCGTAGACCCCGTCGACGGTGGCGGCGCCTGCGCCGGCAGCGGCCGCGAGGCGGAAGCCGCGGCGCAGCGCGGTCTCGACGATGAGGATGGCGATGGCGCCAACAGGGATCGCGATCCCGTACCCCGCCGCGGCGCCGGCCAGGAACGCCGGGAGCATCGGCGAACCGTAGGCGCGGGCCGCAGCCCGCGTCAAACCGCCGCGGCCGCGTTGGCGCTGATGGCCGGCGGTACCATGGGCGACGTGGAGATTCCGGTGACCAGCGCCCGCGGCGTCGCGGGCCCCGGCGAGGCGTGACGGCGCTTCGGCGGTACGTCCGGAGCTTCACCGGCTTCGAGCGCGACGCCCGGATCTTCCTTCTCACGACCCTCGTCTACGGCGTCGCCCTGAGCCTGTGGTGGGTGGACTTCTACCTCTACCTCGAGGCGCTCGGCTTCGACCCCGCGTTCATCGGCATCGCGGCAACGGCAAGCTCGGCGGCGGGCGCGCTGGCCGCGTTCCCGGCGAGCATCCTCTCGGACCGCATCGGCCGTCGCCTGGTGCTCGCCCTGGGAACCGGTTCGGCAACGGTCGGAATCGCCGGCCTGCTCTTCACGAGCGCGCCCCTGGCGATCCTCGCCCTGGCCGCGGTCGTGGGGGCCGCCAACCAGGCGTTCTTCGTCATCCAGTCGCCGCTGCTCATGGAGCGGAGCCGGCCGGAGCACCGCAACGAGCTGTTCAGCCTCCAGTTCGCGATCTCCAACGTGACGAACGTCGGTGCGGCGCTCCTCGGAGGGATCATCGCCGCCGTGATCGGCGGCTCGGGGGGCCTCGGCGCCCACGATCCATCGGCCTTCCGGGTCCTCCTGGTCGTGATGGCGGTGGCTGCGGCGTTGGCGACGGTCACCGCCCTGGCGCTCCACGACGACCGCCCTCGGCGCCGGCGCGACTGGCAGACGCTGGAGCAGCGCCCCGCCGACGCCTGGGCCGGCGAGCCGATCTCGGCGCGTCCCGACCGGCCACAATGGGCGCGCCGCGGTCCCCGCCTCCGCATCCCCCGCCCGTCGGACCCGGCGACATTCTGGCGGCTGCTGATCCCCGGCTTCCTGATCGCGCTCGGAGCGGGACAGGTGATCCCGTTCCTCAACGTCTTCATCGAGGGCAAGTTCGGGCTCAGCCTGGCGTCGCTCAACGTGGTCTTCGCGATCACCAGCCTCGGCACCGCGATCGCGATCCTCCTCCAGCCGGCGCTGGCCCGACGCTACGGCAAGGTCGGCTCGGTCGTCATGGTCCAGGGCGCGAGCATCCCCTTCCTCGTCGTCCTCGGGTTCAGCCCGGTGCTGTGGACGGTGATCGTGGCGATGGCGGTCAGGAACTCGCTCATGAACGCCGGCAACCCGATCGCCAACGCCTTCGCCATGGAGATGCTCCGGCCCGCCGAGCGGGCGACCTACGCGGCGACGGGCAGCCTGCTCTGGTCGCTGGGCTGGGTCATCGCCGGACCCTGGTACAGCATCCTCCAGAAGACCCTCGGCTTCGAGGCCGGCTATACCGTCAACTTCCTCACGATCATCGTCCTCTACTCCCTCGGCACGGGCCTCTACTGGCACTGGTTCCATCGGGCAGAGGCGCGCGAGCGCCTGGCCGGGACGCGGGCCGCGGCCTGACGCTGGGGCGCTGTCCCCGGACGCCGGCCGTGCGAGCGCGCCGCCGCGGACGCCGGCCGTGCGAGCGCGCCGCCGCGGACGCCGGTGACGGGGTCGCCCGAATGCCGCCACCGGCCGGCGCTGGACGGCTATCCTCACCAAACCATGGCCGAGCAGCCACCGGCGACGCCGCCCTCCCATCCGGGAGCGATACCGGCGCGCGCGCCGGGCGGGATCCCGCGCAATCCCGGGCGGCACGACCTGGCGATGAAGGCCACGCTCCTGTTCCCGAACCGGGAGATCGTGGAGCGCTTCTACGTGCCCTTGATCTACACGGCCTGTCGGACCTGCTACAGCGAGCTCGAGCCGGACGAGATCTTCCGCCGCGCCGAGGGCGGATCGATCGATCCCGCGGCGATGCAGAAGCTCATCAGCGGCGTCATCGAGAGCGGGCACGGCAGCACGATCGAGCACGTCGTCTTCACCTTCGGGATCAGCGGCGTGAGCCGGACCCTCTCGCACCAGCTCGTCCGCCACCGGGCCGGGGTCGCGTTCGACCAGCAGAGCCAGCGCTACGTGAAGTTCAAGGACGCGGCCACGATGCAGCCCGGGACGATCGCCGACGCCGAGCCGGCGCTGCGGGCACGCTACGACGCGCAGGTCGCAGGCTCGCTCGAGGTGTACGCCGAGCTCCTCGCGGCGGGGATCCCCGGCGAGGACGCGCGGTTCATCTTTCCCAACGCGACGCGCACGAACCTCGTCATGACGGCCAACCTGCGGGCTCTCATCCACATGGCCGGATTGCGACTGTGCACCATGGCCCAGTGGGAGATTCGCCGCCTCTTCCAGCTCATCCGCCACGAGGTCTTCCTGGTCAGCCCATTCCTGGGCAGCTTCCTCGCTCCGAAGTGCGTCCCCCTCGGCTACTGCGACGAGATGGGCAACCGCGACGAGCACTGTCCCATCCGCCCGCACAAGGACGCTGTGCTCGGGGCGTGGGCCGAGAAGGCCCGGGCCGCCAGGGCCGCCGGCCGATCCCTGCCACTCTCCGACGGCGGCTAGGCCGCCGGGCCCCGCAGATGGCGATCCGCCTCCAGTTCGATCGCATCCCACCCGGCGTCGAGATCGGTCCACACCGCCACGGCTGCGAGACCCTCGTCTACGTCGCCGCCGGCGAGATCGTCTCCGAGCACGGACGGGGGCTCGAACGGCGGACCGTGGTGCGCTCGGGCGACGTCCTCTACGAGGCGCCGGCCGAGTACCACCTCGTCCGCAACGAGGCCACGATGGATGCGCTGGCGCTCCGGGCGGCGGTGGAGGTGAGCCCGAAGCGGCCGGGGGACGTGCTGCGGACATGGGTCGACGTGCGCGAGCCCGTGCGCCGGCGCGAGGGCGCGCGCATCATCGAGCGGCTCGGGACGCGGACGCGGGTGCTGGTCGAGCCCGGCGACTTCGGGACGGACGTGTTCTTCCTCGGCGAGGTCGAGATCGACCCCGGCGGGGGGACGGGCTGGCACCGCCACCAGCGGCTTGAGCACGTGATCGTCGTCTTCGAGGGTCGCGGGACCGTCCGTGTCGGGGCCCTCGACGAGACGCTCGAGCCACTCAAGGGCGTGCTCGTCGAGATGGGCCATCCCCACGCGATCACGAACACGGGGCGAACGATGCTGCGCTACCTCGTCTGCAGCACGCCGGCAGCCGACCCGCTCACGGATCGCGAGGACGTCGACCCGCCGACCTGAGCGCTGGGCACGGGATGTGCCGGGCGCGGAACCGCCCCGGTGAGGAGTACCGACACCGGGATGCCGGTCGCGTCCCCGCCGGGGCGGTCGCCGTCGCGCGCGGCCGGACGGAGCCGTCCGCTCGAACGGTCATGAAAGCGCCCAGAGGAACCGAGATCCCGAGCAGGCTCCTTGATGTGATCGCAGCGCCCCTCGAGGAGAGCCCCCGGGATTGCTCCCGAGCGTTCCGCCGGACCTCGTTGATGTGATCGCCGTGGTCTCGACTCTCGCGGCCCCTCCGGGCAGGACCGATCATCGCCGGGGACGGTGCCGGCCACAACCCGGTTATCCACGAACATCGGCCGCAGGGCCGTCCCCGCGTCCACGGGTTTTCCCACCGTGTGGAGAACATGTGGACAACTGGCGTCGGCGCGGACCGCGTCCGGGCGTCGGCGCGGACCGCGTCCGGGCTTCAGCGGCGGGCGCGAACGGCGGCCCGCACCACCACCGTTCCCGCCGCCCGATCGTGGAGGCCGCGCCGGAGCGGATCGACACCCGCCGAGACGAGCAGCACCGCGTACCAGCCACCGTTCACCGTGGCTACCACGGCGATGGACAGGGCCCCGGCCGTCCCCAGCGTGCTCACGCAGAGGGGGAGCAGCTGGAGGACGGCCCAACGCACACAGGCGACCGGCAGGGGCACCCGCTCCGGGTCGGGTGGCAGGACCGGCGCCGAGCCGCGGGGAGGCGGGGCGCCGGGTCCGACCGCGCGAACCGCGACCCGGCACGCCCGCTGCCCCAGCGTCATGCCCCACCGCGCCCATGAGCCGGCGAAGTAGGCGAGGTCCGTGAGGATCGACAGGGTGAGCTCGAGGGTGACACGTCCGGGATCGACCGCGACCACGACCAGTCCCGTGCCCCCGGGATCGGGCTCGACCAGCGCTCCGAGGGCCGCGTCCAGGACGATGGCGTAGAGGACGTAGACCGGGGCGAGGATCAGGCCGTCGAGGAGGAAGGCGATGGCACGCCGGGCGAGCGACGCTACGGGCGCCGGGGCGTGGATCGCCACCGCCCGCCCTCAGCCGCCGATCGCGAACATCTCGACCCGTGGCAGGTCAGCGGTCCCGGCCGTCCGCAGCTCGGAGTACCGATCGGCGCGGACGGACCAGACGGACCGGATCAGCTCGCGCAGCGCCTCGTCGTCGGCGCCGCCCCGGAGCGACGCCTTGAGGTCGGTGCCGCCCGCGGCGAACAGGCAGGTGAACAGCTCACCCTCGGCCGACAGTCGCGCCCGCGTGCAGGACCCACAGAAGGGCTGGGTCACGGACGCGATGACGCCCACCTCGCCCGAGCCGTCGCGATACCGGAAGCGGCCCGCTACCTCGCCGGGGTAGTTGGCAGGCAATGCCTCGAGGGGCATCTGCGCGTCGAGCCGTTGGAGGATCTCGACCTGGGGGAGCACCTCGTCCAGGCGCCAGCCGTTGGAGTGACCCACGTCCATGAACTCGATGAAGCGGAGGATCAGGCCCTCGTCGCGGGCCCAGCGGGCGACCGGGAGGATCGAGCTCTCGTTCACTCCGCGGCGCACCACCATGTTCACCTTGAGGGGGTCGAGCCCTGCCTGGCGGGCCGCGGTGATCCCGTCGAGCACCCGGCTCACCGGAAAGTCGACGCCGTTCATCCGGCGGAAGACCTCGTCGTCGAGCGAATCGAGGCTGACCGTGATCCGGCGGAGCCCGGCCGCCGCGAGCGGACCCGCGAGGCGACGCAGGGCGGATCCGTTGGTCGTGAGGGTCAGGTCGCGCACGCCGTCGATCGCGGCCAGCATCCGCACGAGGTCCGGCAGGTCGCGGCGCACCGTCGGCTCGCCGCCCGTGATGCGCAGCTTCTCCACCCCGAGGCCGACGAAGATCCGGGCCAGCCGCGTGATCTCCTCGAAGGTGAGGATCTGCTGTCGCGGCAGGAAGGCGTAGTCGCGGCCGAACACCTCCGCCGGCATGCAGTAGGTGCAGCGGAAGTTGCAGCGATCGGTGACCGAGATCCGGAGGTCGTGCATGCGCCGCCCCAGCCGGTCGAGCGGGCGATCCGCCGGGCTGGCGGCCAGCGGCGCGGGGGCGGACTCGACGGGCAGGGACTCGGACATGGCCGGGCACATCGTAGTCGCGACGGCCTCCGTCGTCCCCCGACCGGGCCGGGGGACGACGCGCCGGATGCTGGGGGCGCCTCGGGCCGGCGCGCGCAGGTCGGTGACCGGGGGCACCGCAACGGTGCGCCTCCGCACCGATGGGACCTCGACGGTACCACCGGCGGTGCCCGCTGGTACCACCAGTCAACTCCACCGCACCGCTCCCCGCTCCTAGCATCCGACGCAGGCGTCATCGGCGCCCAGGCCGAATGCGCAACAGGGGAACGAGCACATGGCGACCACCAATTCCCGCACCGGGTTCCGGCTTCCGTGGAGCACGGATCGGTCGGCATCCCGCGAGGCGTCGGCAGAACCTGCCGAGTCGGTTGATGGCATCGCGAGCGAGATCGACGAGACCGACCTCGACGGTGCGGCGCCGCCCCCGTCGGAAGCACCCGAGGCAAGTGGTCGGGCAACCACCGGCGACAGCATCCCGATCCACGAGGAGGAACAGGTGACCACCTTCGCGCCCGACGTCGTGTCGAGCCACGCACCCGCCGAGGCCACGACGCTCGACCCCGGCGCGAAGCCCCGGCCCTCCGCCGCGTCCGGGCCCGCCACCCGGGCCGGCGTTCCGGCACATGATCCGGGTCGCCGCCCGTCGAAGTTCCTGGCCGACCTCACCCGCGCCATGCAGGCCGCCGCGGAGCAGGCCCGCGCGGGGACGCTCGAGCAGTTCCGGGCCGAGGGAACCACGGTCATCGAGCAGATCCATGCCCGCTCCGCGACGGGAGCCACGGAGCTCCGTCGCCACGCGGACGACGACGTCGCCACCATCAAGGAATGGTCCAAGGCGGAGATCGCCCGCGTCCGCGAGGAGACCGAGCAGCGCGTCACCTCGCGGCGGGAGCAGCTCGACGGCCAGCTCGAGCGCCACGCCGCGCTCATCGAGCACGAGATCGAGAAGGTCCGCGGTCGCGTGTCGACCTTCGAGACGGACATGGGCACCTTCTTCGACGAGCTCCTGCAGGAAGAGGACCCGTCCACGTTCGCTGCCCGCGCCGCCAGCATCCCCGAGCCGCCCTCGTTCGAGGACCTCGACGACGACGCGATGGTGGCGTTGCTGCGGGAGCCCGGGGTGGGAGTGCCGGCGGCGGCCGCCGCCCCCGAGCCGGAGATCGACGCCAGCCCGCAGCCCGCCGAGCCTGCTGCCGCGATGCCCGATGACCCGGACGCCGACGGGTCGCCACTCGATCGCGAGACGGCCATGGCCGCCATCCAGGCGGCCGCAGAGGCGGCCGCGTCGCTCGAGGCCGCTGAAGGCCACGCCGACCGGGCCGAGGCCGCAGCCGACCGGGCCGAGGCCGTCGCCCCGCCCGACGCGCCCCTGCCGGGCGAGCCGGGAACGGCCGCTGACCCGGACACCGAGCTCGACGCCCCCGCCGAGGCGGCCCCCGGCGCCGAGGTCGTCGGCGAGGTGGCGGCCGACGGCGAGGGCGCCATCGCGGTCACGGACGAGGCGCTGCCGGTCGACGAACCGATCGCCGAGCCGGCCAGCGAGGCCGAGCCGGAGCTGGATCCCCGCCTCGCGATGCTCGGCCTCACGCCGGACTTCGCGGCCGCCGAGATGGAGGCCGCCGAGGCGGCCGCCGCGGCCGCCGACCTCGAGGAGATGCCCGAGATGGGCGGCGACGCCCTGGCGGCTCGCCTCTCGGGCCTCGTCCCCTCCGCTGATACCGCGCCGGCTCCCGCGGTCGCGACCACGAGCACGCAGATCGTCGTGACCGGCCTCGTCAGCGTCGCCAGCATCGCCAGCTTCAAGCGTCACCTGGGGCGGCTCGCCGGCGTCGCGCACGTCGGCGTGTCATCCGGGCCCGACGGCGAGTTCGTGTTCGCCGTCGAGCACGACCCGGCAACGTCGCTGCGGGACCTCGTCCCCACCCTGCCCGGCTTCGGCGCCCGCGTCGTCGGCACAGGCGACGGGATCGTCCACGTCAGCGCCCAGGATCCCCAGGACTGACCTCGACGCTCGAGGCAGGAAGGAAGGCAAGGATGGCCCGCCCCTCGGTCGCGATCGCGCTGCCACGCGACGAGCGTGGCCCGGTGGCCGACGCCATGCGGGCGGCGGACCTCGACCCGATCGTCGTCGGGCGGCCGGAGGAGCTCGAGGCCCACCTCCTCGCCGGGCGCGACGTCGCCGTCGCGATCGTCGACGGAGAGCACGACTTCGACACCTCGCTCGAGTACTACAGCCTCCTCCACGAGGGCGGTCGGGACATCCCCGCCCTGATGGTCCTGTCGGCCCACGCGCTCGAGCGCGTTGGGTCCTCCCATGCCGGTGTCAAGGACGAGTACTTCACCCGGCCCTATTCGGCGGATTCCATCCGCTGGCGCGTCGAGGCGATGATGATCCGCCGCCTCGCCGTCGACGACGGGAGCGGCGCGGTCATCCAGACCGGCCCGCTGAGCCTCGACGACTGGTCGCGCAACGGGACCTTCATCGCCGTCTTCAACCCGAAGGGGGGCGTCGGCAAGACGACCGTGGCCGTCAACCTCGCGGCGTCGCTGACCGCGATGGGCCGCCGGGTCCTCCTGGTGGACGCCGACACCGTCACCGGCCATATCGCCAGCTCGCTCGGCCTCGAGCACGTCCGCACGCTGGTCGACGAGGTGATCGACGCCCAGGAAGCGGGCGTCGATCCGCCCGGCACCCTCGAGGACCTGCTGTCGGCCCATCCCTCCGGGATGCACGTGCTGGTCCTGGCCTCGAGCCCCCTCAAGACCTCGCTCCTGGATCCCGACCACGTGGCGGCTGCGATCGATACCGGCCGCCGGATCCACGACGTGGTGGTCGTGGACCTCCATCCCGACTACGACAAGCTCAACCGGGCCATCTTCGAGCGGGCGGACCGGATCCTGGTCCCGGTGACCCCCGACGTGCCGGCGCTGCGGGCGGCGGTGCAGCTCCGCGACGTCGCCGGCGAGCTCGGGTTCGCCGACAAGCTGGCGATGGTCATCAATCGCGCCAACAGCGGCGTCTCCGTCGCCGACATGGAGCGCACGATCGGGATGCCGGCCCTTGCCCTCATCCGCTCGGCCGGCCTGCAGCTGGTGAAGGCGACGAACGAGGGCCGCACCGTGATCGACATGTTCCCCCGCGAGAAGGTAAGCGAGGACTTCATGATCCTCGCCGAGCGGGTCGTCGGCGCCCCCCGGGCCAGGTCGGAGTCGGCGTCGCGGCTCAGCCTCGGGTCGCTCTTCGGGCGTCGCCGCGAGTCGGTCCGGGCCTGAGCCTCCGCCCACGCGGCTCGCCGCAGGGTCAGGTCGCGGCGGCACCCGGCAGGAGGGCCCGCGTCGCCTCCACGGTGCGCCGGTCGACCTGCTCGACTCCGCGCAGGTAGGACCGGTTGACGAGCACGACGTCGATCTCGCGATCGTTCAGGGCGCGATCGCCGAGCAGGGCCACGGCGTCGGTGACCGGCACGAAGAGCTCCGTGCTGCGGTCGAGGAGGCGCTCCGGCTCGGACCCGGGATACAGGTAGACCGTGCCGACGACGCGGAACGGTGGGAGCTCGAGGGCGACGTCGTAGGCGACCTTGTGGAGCTTGTGCGCGGTCCGCTCGGCCTCGCTGAACGAGGGCAGGCTGCCGGCTCCGGCGAAGACGGCGATGAGGTCGAAGGGGTCGATCCGCTCCAGGCCCGGCGCGGGGGTGAACCCTTCCGAGCCGTCGATCGGCGCCCAGCGGACATCCCCGATGGGGATCGCCTCGCGCCGGTTCAGGCTGTCCGAGAGGCGCCCGTCGATCTCCATCCGGCCGACCAGACGCCATTCCTCGGTGAGGCCGTCGAACGGGATGCCGCGCAGCCCCGTCGGCGGACGCGGGCTCGCCGGTCCCGGGCCGCGGGTCGCCGCCGGCTTCTTTTCGCCCCGTCGCAGGAACCCGAAGGGCACGCGATCAATCCTCCGCCTTGCCCGTATTGTCGCGGATGGCGTCGACGACCGCCGCATCGGCGAGGGTGGTGGTGTCGCCCAGCGTCCGCCCCTCCGCGATGTCGCGCAGAAGCCGCCGCATGATCTTGCCCGAACGCGTCTTGGGCAGGTCCGGCGTGAAGAGGAGGTACTTCGGCCGGGCGATCGGACCGATCACGTAGGCCACGTGCTCGCGCAGCTGGACGCCGAGGGCGTCCGACGGCTCGTGGTCGGAACGCAGGGTGACGAAGGCGAAGATGGCCTGCCCGCTCACCTCGTCGGTCTTGCCCACGACCGCCGCCTCGGCCACGGCGGGGTGGTCCACCAGCGCCGACTCGACCTCGATCGTGGAAAGCCGATGGCCGGCCACGTTCATGACGTCGTCCACGCGCCCGAGGAGCCAGAAGTAGCCGTCCTCGTCGCGCTTGGCGCCGTCGCCGGCGAAGTAGCGTCCCGGGAAGCGGCTCCAGTACGTCTGGCGATAGCGCTCTGGATCGCCGTAGATGCCGCGCAGCATCGATGGCCAGGGCCGGGTGAGGACGAGGTAGCCGCCGCCGCCTCGCGGGACCGAGTTGCCCGCGCCATCGACGATGTCGGCCCCGATCCCGGGCAGGGGGAAGGTGGCCGAACCCGGCTTCGTGGTGGTCACGCCCGGCAACGGGCTGATCAGGATGCTCCCCGTCTCGGTCTGCCACCACGTGTCCACGATGGGAGCCTTCTGCCGCCCGATGTTGGTGTGGTACCAGAGCCAGGCCTCCGGGTTGATGGGCTCGCCGACCGATCCGAGCAGGCGCAGCGACGACAGGTCGTGCCGCCGTGGGAACTCCTCGCCCTGCTTCATGAAGGCCCGGATCGCGGTCGGCGCCGTGTACAGGATGGTGACCCGGTAGTCCTCGACGATCTGCCACCAGCGGTCCCAGGTCGGCGTGTCCGGGGCGCCCTCGTAGATGATCCCGGTCGTCGCGTTGGCCAACGGACCGAAGACGATATAGCTGTGCCCGGTCACCCAGCCGATGTCGGCGGCGCACCAGTAGACGTCATCGGGCTTCACGTCGAAGACGGCATGGTGGGTGAAGCTGGCGCCGAGAAGATAGCCGGCCGTCGTGTGCATGATGCCCTTGGGCTTGGCCGTCGTCCCCGACGTGTAGAGAAGGTAGAGCATGTGCTCGGACCCGACCGCCACCGGGTCGCACGCCTCGGGCTGGCGGCCGACCAGCTCGTGCCACCAGTGGTCGCGGCCTTCGACCATGTGAACGCCGCCTCCCAGCCGCTCGACGACGATGGCGGCCGTGATCGTGGAGGTCGAGGCGAGCGCCTCGTCGGCGTGGTGCTTGAGGCCGACATGCTTGCCCCGGCGCCACCCGCCGTCCGCGGTGATGAGGACCTTGGCCCCGGCGTCGTTGATGCGGTCGGCCAGGGCCTCCGCCGAGAAGCCCCCGAAGACGACCGTGAACGGCGCCCCGATCCTGGCGCAGGCGAGCATCGCAACCGGCAGCTCGGGGATCATGGGCAGGTAGATCGCCACTCGATCGCCGGTCTCGACCCCGAGCTCGCGAAGCGCGTTCGCCGCGCGCCCCACCTCGGCCTGGAGGTCGCGAAAGGTGATGGTCCGGGTGTCGCCGGGCTCGCCGATCCAGTGGTAGGCGACCTTCTCGCCGAGACCGCGTTCCACGTGGCGATCGACACAGTTGTAGGCGACGTTGAGCTCGCCGCCGCCGAACCAGGTGGCGAAGGGGAGGTCCCACTCCAGGGTCGTGTCGAACGGCCGCGTCCAGCTGAGCCGCTCTCGGGCCTGCGCGGCCCAGAACGCCTCCGGGTCGCGCTCGGCCACTTCGTAGATGTCCGCCGTCGCGTTCGCCCCCGCCACGAACGCGGGGTCGGGCGCGAAGGTCCGCTGCTCCAGGAGCAGGCCCTCGATCTCGGGCTGGGACGTCGACGGATCGGGCTGCACGCCGGGCACCTCCGTGGCTCCGCGGGATGTGGCCGCATCATACGCAGGCCCCGCCGCCCCGGGTATGCACCGCGCGCCGGGCGCGGGCGCCGTGTCCGGGCCGGCGTCAGGTGAACTCGGCGTCGCCCTCCGCATCGGGCGCGGTGCCCGGTCGCGAGTCCCGCGAGACGATGACGGTGCGGCCCGCGGCGAGGTCGATCTGCGCTTCGCGGAACGCACCCAGGACCCGTCGCCGGAGCTCGCCGGCGATCTCCCACTGCTCCCCCGGCCGCACGGTCGCCGTGACAAGGATCGGGATCCCCGGGTCACCCGCGACCGCCGTGTCCACCCGCAGGACGCGCGGCGGTTCGATGAACCGGCCACGCCACTCGCCCGCCTCGGCGAGCGTGGCGCAGACCGCGCCAAGCACCTCGGTCGCCCGTTCAAGGTCCGTTCCCGCCGCCACCACGAATCGCTCGTTCACGCGGGCGAACGTGCGGGTGAAGTTCGAGGCGACCTGGATCACCCCGTTGGGAACCGAATGGAGCGTCCCGTCGGCGTCGCGCACCAGCGTCCGGCGCAGGCCGACCTCCTCGACGATCCCGCGGATCCCGGCGATGGCCACGACGTCGCCGACGCTGAAGGGGTTCTCACCGAGGATGAGGATCCCGTTGAGGTAGTCGCGGACCAGCTGCTGGGCGCCGAAGCCGACGGCGCCGCCGACTGCCACCCCGAGAGCCACGCCGAGCGAGCCGAGGGCGGTGATCACCTCCGGGACGAGGATGGCGACCGCTGTGAAGCCGACGAGGACGATCACGGTGACCCGGCCCAGTCGCTCCGCGAACAGGACCAGGGTATCCAGGCGACGGCGGCGGGTCGCCTCGCGCACCGCCCGCTCGTCCGCCGCCAGGTCGCCTTCGCCCGCGGCCGGCGTCTCGGAGGCGCGACGGGCGAGGCGGCGGACGACCGCCATCAGGAGCGAGTAGACGACGAGGAGGACGACCACGACGACCGCCAGCGCGACCAGGCGGCCGAGCGCGATCAGGGCGATCTCGCCGAGCCGATCGAGGAGAGATTGCACGGCAGTAGCCTAGCGCCGGGTCGGTCCGCCGGGGCGGCGCGGGCGGCCCGCGTGGCGGGTCAGGCAGCCGGGCCGCCGAGTCGCACGGTGATCGCGGCCGCCGCCTCGCGGGCCAGGGTCACGATCTCCGCCGCGCGCGCCGGCGTCACCCGGAACGCGGGGCCCCAGACGGCGAGCGAGGCGACCACCCTGGCCCGGGCGTCGAGGACGGGGACCGCGATCCCGTTCGTGCCCTCGATCCACTCGGAGAACGCGGTCGCGTAGCCGCGGCGGCGCACCCGGGCGAGCTCCTCCAGGAGGGGCTCGAGGCGCGTGATCGTCCGTTCGGTGGGGGCGGCCAGGCCTGGGCGCGCGATCCGCAGGACGTCGCGTTCTGCCATTGCCGCCAGCAGGACCTTGCCCGAGGCGACGCAGTGGAGGGGCGTGGTCCGCCCGGTCCAGTCGGGACAGGCCACCATGTTGGGACCGTCAACCTGGGCGACCGTGAGGAAGGCGTCCCCGTCGAGGATGCCGAGGGTGACCGTCTCCCGCGTCGCCCGGGCCAGCCGCTCGAGCTCCGGCCGGGCGATCCCCTTCAGGTCGAGGGTCCGCTCCGCACGTTCCGCCAGCCGGATGACGATGAGGCCCAGCCGGTACTTGCCGGATTCCTCGTCCTGCTCCACGAGGCCGCGACGCTCGAGGGTCGCCAGCAGGCGGGAGGCGGTGCTCTTGTGCAGCCCGAGGCGCCGGGCGAGCTCGGTCACGCCCGCCTCTCCGGCGCACTCGCCGAGGGCCAGCAGGAGCGCCGCGGCCCGGTCGACGGAGCGCACGGCGTTGCCGTCGAGGAGGTCGCGCTGCCGGTCGGCGGCCTCGGGGCGCACCGGAGCCGCCAGGCCGGCGAGCGCCGGCGGCGCGAGATGCGCCAGGGGGATGGCCGGCGCCGGCCGCGCGGGGGGAGTCAGCTCGACGGCCATCTCAACCGCCCGCGAGGCTTGCGGACGCGCCGTGCCCCGCCGGCGTGCCGTGCCCCACGGGCGCGCGACCGGTCGCGGCCCGGGCGCGCGCGTCGAGAGCGGCGTGGAAGGAGTCGGCGAAGATCGACACGACGCGGTCGACGATGTCGCCCTCGGCATGGGCCTCGGAGATGAACCACGGCTCGCGGCTGTCCGGCTCGGGCATCGCCCCGCGGGCATGCATCCCGACGGCGATCGCGTCGTACAGCTCGTGGTCCGTGTTGGCCCAGTCGCGATACTCGCTCGGCACCTTGTCGGTGAACATGATCCCGAACATCGAGGGGTGGCCGGTGATCTGGTAGGCAAGACCACGTTCGTCGATGAGTCCGCGGATGCCGACCTGGATCCTCTCCCCGGTCGCCCGGATCGTCTCGAGCGCGGGCGTGTCGCGGAGGATCTCCAGGGTCTTCGTCGCGGCGGCGGCCGCGATCCGGTTGCCGGCGTACGTGCCGCCGTGGCTGACCTTCGTCGGCAGCATCTCCATGATCTCGCGCCGTCCACCGAACGCCGCGGCCGGGTAGCCGTTGCCCATCGCCTTCGCGTACGTGCCGATGTCGGGGCGGATGCCGAAGTACTCGGCCGCCCCGCCTCGCCCGAAGCGGAAGCCCGTCTTCACCTCGTCGAAGATGAGAAGGATCCCGAACTCCTCGGTCAGGGCCCGCATCGCCTGGTGGAAACCCGGCCTGGGCATGATTCCCTGGGCGTTCCCGAGAACCGGCTCGACGATGATCGCGGCGATCTCGGGGCCGCGCCGCTCGAAGAGGGCGCGGAGCCGCTCGATGTTGTTATAACGGGCCGGGATGATCGTGTCGGCGACCGGGCCGGGGATGCCCCGACCCCACGCCAGACCGACCGGCTGGTCGGCGTCGCCAAGGTCCGAGACATCGTTCGGCAGCACGCTGATGAGCGCGTAGTCGTGCATGCCGTGGTACTGGCCCTCGAACTTCACGATCTTGTCGCGGCCGGTGTAGGCCCGGGCGACGCGGATCGCGTGCATCGTCGCGTCGGTGCCGGACGTGGCCATCCGGGCCTGCTCGACCCATCCGGTGAGCTCGCACAGGAGCTCCATCGCCCGAACCTCGTCCTCGGACGTGAGGGAGAAGCTGACGCCTCGTCGCATCCGCTCGTTCACGTAATCGTCGACGCGGTCGTCCCCGTGGCCGAGGATCACCGGCCCGTATCCCATCCGCAGGTCGACGAACTCGTTGCCGTCCATGTCCCAGATGCGGGCGCCCTTGCCCCGATCGACGTAGATGGTGTCCTCGCCCCAGGCCCGGAAGTTCGAGTCGACGCCGCCCGGCATCGCCGCAAGCGCCCGCCGGTACATCGCGGCCTGGGCGTCGCGCTTGAGCGTCGGGGTGAGGTCTGGCGCCATGACTCCTCCGTGGCTCGACGGCGTGGCGAAGCGCGAGCGCGCTTCCGGGGACGTGGGACATCGCGGCGACGCCCCGGCGGCGAGCAGGGCCGTTCCCCTGGGTGGAACGGGTGAACAGCGGGATGGTGCCATGCGTCGACGAGCGATGTCAACGACATTCGCGACTTCCCCTGCGCGAAGCCACGAATTCCGCGCGTTTCCGGCCCTCGTCGTGCGATGTGGTCCGCCGCCGGCGATGTCGTGGCCGCCGCCGGCTACGGCGTGGCCGCCGTCGGCTGGCTGGCCGCGTGTCCTGCGCGGCACCCTGGCGCCGGCGTCGTTCCCGCTCTCGCTCGGGGCGTGCGCCGTGCTCGCCGCCTGGGCCGTGGCGGCCTTCCTGGTGACCTGGCGGATCCTCGCCCGACGCAGCTGACGCCTACGTCGCCGGCGCCACCCAGCGAGGCAGCTCGCGGGCGAGCGTCGCCAGCGCCAGCGACCCGTGACCGAGGAGGGCGTCGTGGAAGGCGCGCAGGTCGAAGGCCGCCCCGTCCCGGGCGGCGATCTCGGCCCGCAGGCGAACGATCTCGCGCTGACCGATCTTGTAGGTGAGGGCCTGGCCCGGCCAGGCGATGTAGCGGTCCGTCTCGATCCCGGCGTCGGTCGCCGATGCGCCGGCGCCTTCGCGGAGGAGGTCCACCGCCCACGCTCGGCTCTTGCGGAGGGCGTGGATGCCCGTGTCGACGACGAGGCGGACGGCCCGCCAGGCCTGGGCCTCCAACATGCCGAAGCGCTCGGCGTCGGAACGGTAGAGGCCCATCTCGTCCGCCAGGCGCTCCGAGTACAGGCCCCAGCCCTCGGCGTACGCGGAGCCGACCATGCGGCTCCCGAGGCGCCGGAACGCGGGCAGGTCCGGGTGCTCCATCTCCAGGGCGATCTGGAAGTGGTGGCCGGGCACCGCCTCGTGATACGTGGTGCCGGCGAGCTTCGAGAACACTCGGGTCGGCAGGTCGTACGTGTTCACGAAGTAGATGCCGGGCCTGCTCCCGTCGATGGTCGGGGGGTAGTAGTAGGCGGGCGGCGCGTCCCGTTCCATGAACGCCTCCACCGCCCGCACCTCGCACGTGGCGCGGGGCAGGCGTCCGAACCAGCGGGGCGCGATCGCCATCGCCCGCCCGATGTCCTCGCCGGCCCGGGCCACGAGCTCCTCCCGCGAGGAGGCGCGGTTGGCCGGATCGGCGGCCAGGTGGGCGCGATATGCCGCGACCGAATCGAATCCGGCGGCCGCGGCGATGGCCAGGCGCCCGGCATCGAGCGCCTCGAGCTCCTCGAGGCCGAAGCGGTGCACGTCGCCGGGATCAAGGTCGAGGCTGGTCCAGGTCCGCACCGCCATGCGGTAGCGCGCCGCGCCATCCGGGGCCGACCACAGGCCCGGCTCCAGGCGCGTGGCGGCGAGATACCGCCCGCGAAGTGCGTCGAGGTAGCGCGCCAGCGCCGGATTGACGACGCCGCGGACGACGTCGGCGACCCGGGCGCGCCCCTCCTCGTCACCCTCGGCGAGGCGAGCGCCGGTGACGATGGGCGAGGCGTCGACGGGCGTCGCCAGCAACCGCTCCGTCTGCGCGATCGTCCGCTCGGCCACGATCCGGGCGGCTGTCATTCCGCTCTCGCGGGCCTCCTCGAGGAGGTCGAGATGGGCGTCGACGAACGGGCCGAATGCGGCCAGCCGGGCGAGGAGGCGCTCGCGGCGGGCGGGCGTGTCGGCGGGCTGGAACTGGACGCCCTGGGCGAGCAGCGACTGGGGGCCATCGATCTGGTCCACGAGGCCGACGAGGTCCATGCGCAGGTCGTCGGCCTCGTTGCCGAGCTGGCAGACCACGCGCAGCATGTCGTGGGTGATGAGCTCCTCGACGGGCAGCTCGCCGGCCGGGATCGCCGCCAGCGCGGCCAGCGTCTCCTCCCGCAGCGCCCGGCCGGCCGCCCGCCCGGCGGGCGAAGGATCGCCCAGCCGGTCGTCCCAGCGATCGTCCCCGTAGAGCGTGGCGATGGTCGGGTTCAGCTCCAGGTACGCCTCCCAGAACTGATCGGCCTGCCTGTTCACGGCGGGATTGGACGAGATCATCGGATCCTCCAGGGGTGATCGCCGGCCGGGCGGGGCCGAGCCCCGACCCAGCCGCTAGCCCAGCACGACGTCGGCGAGGACGCGGAGCGGCAGCTTCCCGTGGCGGAGGACGTCGTCGTGGAAGCGGCGGATGTCGAATGCGTCTCCTTCGCGGGCAGCGCGCTCGCGGCGGAGCCGCTCGATCTCGCGGCGGCCCGTCATGTAGGCCAGGGCCTGGCCCGGGGAGCCGATGTAGCGGTCGGTCTCGATGCCGGCGTCGGTGGGATGGATCCCGGCCGCGACCATCGTCTCGAACGCCTGCTGCCTGCTCCAGCCGAAGGCGTGGAGGCCGGTGTCGACGACCAGGCGCACGGCGCGCAGGGCCTGGCTGTCGAGCATGCCGAAGCGCTCGGCCTCGCTCCGGAAGAGACCCGCCTCATCGGCGAGCCGCTCGGTGTAGAGGGCCCAGCCCTCGACGTAGGCGGTTCCCTGCGGCCAGAAGCCGAGCGTCCGGAACGCCGGCAGCCCCGCCAGCTCCATCTCGAGCGCGAGCTGGAAGTGGTGGCCCGGCACGGCCTCGTGGTAGGTCGTCGAGGCAGCGGTCCAGTAGGTCCGGCTGGGGAGGTCGTACGCGTTGACGAAGTAGATCCCGGGGCGCGCCCCGTCCATCGTCGGCGGGTAGTAGTACGCGCCCGGGGCATCCTTTTCGAGCAGGGGCTCGACCCGCCGGACTTCACAGCCCGCCTTCGGGATGCGGCTGAACCAGCGCGGAGCCGCCGCGAACGCCCGCTCGACATCCTCCTGGCAGCGATCGACCAGGGCCTGCGGGGTCGGCGGGACCTGGGCCGGGTCGGCGTTCATCGCGTTGCGGCAGGCCGTCGTGTCGTCACCGAAGCCCGCGCCCCGGGCGATCGCCCGGCGCTCGTCCTCGATGCCGGCCAGCTCCTCCAGGCCGACCCGGTGGAGCTCCTCCGGCGTCACGTCGAGCGACGTGTAGGCCCGGACCTTGGCGGCGTACCTGGCCGCGCCGTCGGGCAGCGCGCACAGCCCCGGGTCCTCCCGGGTCGCGGGCAGGTAGGCCCGGAGCTCCGCGAGGTACCGTGCGTCGGCGGGCCGGACGTACCGCTCGACGGCGTCAAGGATGCGCGCCCGGTCGGCGTCGGAGGCGACCTTCGGCACGGTGACGATCGGGGAGACCGCCGCCGGGGACGCCAGGAGGCGCTCCACCTGGCCGACCGCCCGGTCGGCCACGACGCGGGCGGCCGTCAGCCCGGCGTCCCGGCCTTCGGCGAGCAGGGCGATGATCGTGTCCGTCAGGGCGGGGTAGGCGGCGATCCTTGCCAGCAGGCGTTCGAGGCGCTGGGGCGTATCTGCGTTCTGGAGGTGGACGAGCTCCGGCAGCAGCGCCGGATGGCCCTGCTGGCCCCAGAACGGGACGAGGTCGGCCCGCAGGTCGTCCTCGAGGATCTCCTGGTCGGCGATGAGGATCAGCAGGTCGCGGGTGATCCGCTCCTCGTCGTCGAGCCCGGCCGGGTCGATCGCGCGGGCGCCGGTCCGCGTCTCCTCGGACAGGGCTCGGGCGGCCGCCCGGCCGGCGGGCCCGGGGTCGTCGAGGCGGTCGTCGTAGCGCTCGTCGCCCAGGACCGTGGCCAGCGTGGGGCGGAGCGCGAGGGTCCGCTCCCAGGTGCGCGCGCAGAGATCGGCAAGAGGAGAGGTGGTGATCATGCGAGTAGCGTAATCGGCGGACGGGCGGCGCGCCGCCCCTCCATCGCCTCAGGCTCCGAACATCGCCAGCTGGTCGGGGCGATCGGCCACCGGGTCCAGGCCCAGGTAGGGCTCGAGGTCGGCCAGCGCCACCGAGGGCCGGGCGGCGAAGCTGCGGAGGGCATCGGTGCGAAGGACGTGCCAGTTGGCGTCCCGGAACGCCGCCCGCAGCACGGGCGAGCGGTCGAGCTTCTGCCGGAGGAGCTCCACCCGCTCCGGGGCCAGCACCAGGAACCGCACGATCCGGTCGTCCGCCGGGATGCTGCGTCCGCGGCGCAGGACGGGCTCGCCGAGCATGGCCGTCCACTCGACCTCGAAGAGGAACGCGAACCGCGGGCGGGCGTACCAGCAGCAGTCGACCTGCGCCAGCGCTTCGGCGCCCGACCGCCCGAGGAAGCCGAGTGACGGGTTCCGCTCGTCCGGGAGCAGCATCGTGCCGAGGGGGCGACCCCGTCCGCGGCGGCCCTGCTCGCGCGGTGCGATCGAGACGTGGAGGCCGAGCCCGTGGCCCACGTCGGTGAGGAGGCCGATCGTGGCCGCGTGCTCCTGGGCCCGGGCCTGGAGGTCGTCACGGGCGACCAGCCGCCCATCGCCCGGGGCGGGGGCCCCGTAGCTGGCGATGCACGCATCGACCAGCCACGGATCGGGCGTGTCGGGTCCGGTGAAGACTTCCTCGAGGCGGGCCCGGACGGCTGCCTCGGGAACCGAGGCACCCGTGCCGAGGAGGGTGAAGACGGCCCATTCCAGGCGGTCGGCGAGAGGCGCCGCGGCCCCGGCCTCGTCCGCCGGGTCGCGGAGCCAGAAGCGGCCTCCCTCCGACGGAGCGACACGGCGCTGGTCGGACCGGCGGAGCTCGCCATCGATCAGGGCCAGGAGGTCGTCGGCCGCTGCCTGCGTGGGCGCCCCGCCCCCCTGCTCCAGGGCCGCCGCCGCGGTGGTCACGGCGTAGCGGCGCAGCTGACCGCTGCGATCCAGGGCGACGACCAGCTCCCCCACGAGGTGCTGCCCGTCCGCCGGCTCGCCGCGCGCCTGGAGAGCTGCCACGGCCGCCTCGGTGACCACCCTGTGGAGCTCCGAGACCGAGAACCGGCCGTCGATCGACGACGGCCTCCCGAACAGACCGCGGGTGGTGATGACGGTCGGGTCGCCGGCGCCGCCGGGAGCAGCCTGCAGCGGCCGGTTCGCCCGGGTGCGTGCCACGCCGCCGAGCTGCCCGCCGGGCGGGACCAGCTCGACGACGCCCCCCGGGACGCGGCCAGGCTCGGCCAGGCGCGCGGCACTCACCCGCCAGCCGGCGGTGGCGGCCGCCAGGCTCACGGCGAGGAGCCCGGGCGACGCGTCGGCGTCGAGCAGGATGGCCGCCGTCGCCTGGGGAGCCATGGCGGGGGCGACGGCCTCGAGCGCCGTCCGAAGGGCGGGCGCGCGGCGCGGCGGGCGGGCGGCCTCGTCGAGCAGCGGCGCGAACGGCAGGAGCCGGGCGGCCTCGCTGCCGAGACCCCACGCCGTCGTGACGAATGCCTCGGCGAGGCGCGCGGGGGTCCACTCGGGAGCAGGCTGGCCGAGGAGGAGGCTCACGCGCGACCGCTGCGCCGCCCCGAGACCGGCGGCCTCGGCGGCCAGGCGCTCGAACGCGTCGCCCGCCCCGACGCGCAACGAGATCATGGGCGGTCCATCGAGCACGCCGTCGAAGGGCTCGGTGAGTCGCGCCTGCACGGCGCCGTACGGGCCATCATCGAGCGCCTGGACGAACGCCCGGACGAGCTGGTAGCCCTCCTCGAACGTCCGCCAGGGGCTGCGTTCGCGCCAGCCCGGCGCCCCGGGCGGCCGCAGGCGGCCCTCGCTGATGCGGACCGAGCTCGCGCGGCCCGGGTAGCCGTTCAGGCGGCTCGCCGGGAGCACGGCGTGGATGAAGGCGAGACGGAGGGCCGACGTCACCTGCGAGGCGCGGAGCTCGCCTTCGATTCGGGCGAGGATCGCCTGGAGGACCGCCAGCTGGCGCGGCGAGTGCAGGTCGAGGAGCTGGCTCACGAGGCCGCCCGGCTCATCCGGCACGGGGAACCGCCGCGCGATCTCGTCGCGGACGCCGGGGTCCGGCTCGGCGGCGACCGCCAGCTCGAGGTCGCCGTCCTCGGGCGGCGCATGGCGCAGCTCGCCGCCCCGGCCGCGGCGATCGAGGCAGGCCGGACAGCGGAACGAGCGGCGGGTCGGGCGCAGGACGCTCGACGCGTCGCGCTCCCAGATGAGCTCGTCGAGGGGCAGTGTCCGGCTGCACGTCGGGCAGCGGGTGGCGAAGCGCTCGTCGATCCAGGCCCGCAGGCTCGTCGTCCCGAGGGGCGCCGCGGCGACAGCCTGGAAGGCCGCGTCGAGATGCCGCAGGTCCGGCGCCCGCACCACGACGTCGGCCAGGAGGCGGGCCAGGGGCGATGTCTCGACCGAGACGGCCCGGCGGCCGAGCGCGAGCGCCGTCCGCGCGACCCAGCCTCCGCGACCGAAGAGGTCGACGACCACGTCGTCCTGCGCCGTGAGCGCCTCGATCCGGGCTGCCAGCAGCTCGGGTGGGAGCGCGGGCGCGAGCCGGGAGAAGATCGGCAGGGCGAGCGGCTGGGCAGGTCGCCCGGCGATGTCGCGGGGACTCATGGGCGGCGATTTTGCCAGAGGGGCCGCCGCACGGCGGGCGGCCCGCACCGCTCTGTGGTTGGCGGCTCGTGCCACGCGCGGATCGGGCGGGACGGTCGCGCGCCGAGCGCCCGCGGGATCCCGACGCGCCATGCCTGGGCCCCGGCGAGCACGCGCGCCCGCACGGAGGTCCGGGGGATGGGAAGGGCGCCGCGCGAGCGGCGCCCCGGAAGTCGCGTCGGCCGTCGCCGGATCGGCGGGCTAGGGCTCCTCGAGCTCGTCCGGCTCCTCCTCGAAGGCCTCGTCGGGCGTGACCTCGGCCGGCAGGACGCGATCGAGGTCCTCGATCTCCTCGTCCTCGACATCATCCTCGAGGTCCTCCTCGAGGTCCTCGTCCTCGCGCAGGAGGGTGCCCTTCGTGTACGGGCGCAGGTCCGAGGACTTGGCCGCGGTCGGGAAGCTGACCTTGCCGTAGTTGCGGGGATCCTGGTAGATCTCGCGGATGATGATCCGGACGTCCTGCGAGCCCAGCGACGTCACGCCGGCCGCGTACTTGTTGCCGTTGGCGATGAGCTTCAGGAGGCGGGCGGCGACCCGGGGCTCGACGACGCCGATGCGAATCCCATTCGAGATCGCGATGAGGTGCTTGCCCTCGGCCACCAGCTCGACGTAGTCGCCCGGGTTGACCTGGGCGAGGACCTTCGGGCGCGCCAGCTCGGTGAGGTGGGCGAACCCCGTCTTGCCGGTCTCCTCAACGAAGATCGAGACGGGAGCCTTGCTCGAGGGGTCGGCGGCGACGGTGCGGTCGCCCGCCTCCACGAGGAGGAGCTTCAGGCGGTCGATGTTGCGCTCGGCGATGCGATTCGTGGGATCGAGCGCAAGCGCCTTCTGGTAGTGCTCCCGGGCACCGGCGAGGTCGCCCATCTCCCACAGGGACTTGGCGAGGCGGTTCTCGGCCTCGGCGTCGGGTCCGTACTCGATGAGCTTGCGATTGACCTCGGCGGCCTCGTCCCAGCGCGCGGCCGCGGCGTTGGCGATCGCCTGCTCGGTCAGGGTCCGCTTGATCCGGGAGAGGCTGGGGGCGCTCGGAGCGGTCTGCTCGAGCTCGGGGAAGGTCACGGAGGGCGGGTCCTTTCGGTTCGGCGCGGGGCGCGCCGGAGCAGACAGCGGACGGGATGCGCGACTGCCGTTTGTACACCCGGGCGACGGCGCCGTCAAACGCCGGGCCTCGCGGAGGGCGACCCCGGGAGCCACCGACGCCATCTATCCGCCGCCGCTGCTCACGGTGGCACAGGTCCGCCCGGTCGGGGCGGCGGTCAGCCCTGGGCGAAGACGTTCCAGGCGATGACGAGCGCTCCGAGCGTAGCCAGCAGGACGACCTCCCAGATCCAGCGTGCGTCGCGCCGGGCGCTTCGGGCGACCCCGCGATACGCGCTCCAGAGGTACAGCACGAGCGTGAGGAGGGCCGGGCTGAGGAGGCGCGGCAGGCCCATCGCCCGCAGCGCGGCCGCCGCGATCGCGATGACCGCGGCGTACGAGAGGGCCGCAGCCAGCGCGCCGCGGACGGTCGATGTCCGCAGCGCGTCCATGCGGTAGCCGAGGATCCCGGCCACGAGCCCGTCGAGCGCCGCGAGCAGGGCGAGTCCTTCCAGCGGCAGGCCGACCGCCGGCGCGTCCGATCCCGTGGGCGGCGGCTCGACGAGCGCGCCCGGGATCGCGGCCGCGATCCCGGCGAAGGCCAGGAAGGCCAGCACGACGGCGGCGGCGACAACGGCGGTACGGTCGGCGGCCGTCGGACCGCTCGGCCGGGCCAGGATCCGGCGTTCGAGGTCGACGGTCGCCGCGGCCATCGCCCCGACGGCCACGAGGCCGGGCACGAGCAGCAGGCCCACGGGCACGAGGTGGAGCGCGACGACGGAGGCGATCCCCGTGACCGCCGGCAGGAGGAGAGATTCAATCGGGATCCCGAGGTCGGCGGCCCCTGCCGGCGGCTCGGCGGCGCCGAGCACCTCGAGGGCGCCGAGGCCGAGGGCGACGCCGGCGAGGATGGCCGCCGTCCAGAGCGCCGGCCCCTCGGCAATTCGCCCAGCCGCGGCCAGGAAGACGGCAACGGTGACCAGCTCCCAGGCCGGGTCCCCGGCCGCGTTGGCGGTCGTGTCACGGGCGCTGAGCCCGGGCGGGAAACCGGTGAACAGCGGCCGGCCCGGGGCCCCCGCAATCGCGACCCCGGGCACGGGCGGCGTCGTCCGCCGCGGCGCGACCGGGAGGGGGTGCCCCGGCGCGCCCGCCCCGAGCGGCGGGGCAGGACGCCGCAGGGGGTTGTGGATGCGCGGCCCGGGGCGCCTCACTCGACGCGCCCCGCCTTGCCGGCCACCCACGCGAGGAGCTCGTCGCGCGACCAGGTGTTGGCGACGATGCCCGGTTCCACCCAGGCCCGGCGGGCCTGGGCCACGCCCCACGAGATGCCGCCGAGCTCCTCGATGCGATGGGCATCGGAGTCGATGCTCAACCGGCAGCCGGCGGCCACGGCAAGACGGGCACGCTCGGGTGCGAGATCGAGCCGGTGGTCGGAGCCGTCGATCTCGAGGAGCGTCCCCGTCGCCGCGGCAGCGGCGTAGATCTCGTCCCACTCGAGGTCGAGGTCGTCGCGGGAGCGCTCGCCGATCATGCGCCCGGCCGGGTGGGCGATGACGTCGACATGGGGGCTGCGTATCGCGCCGAGGACGCGGGCGGTCAGCTGGGCTCGCGGCTGGCGCCGACCCTGGTGGAGCGCGGCCACGACAACGTCGAAGGACGCCAGGAGGTCGTCCTCGTAGTCCAGCGTCCCATCCCCGCGGATCTCGAGCTCGCACCCGTGAAGGAGGCGAAAGCCGGAGGGGGGCGTGGCGGCCGGCGCCATCCCCGAATCCTCCTCGCCGGAGAAGCGCGCGTTCAGGCCGGCGATCAACGCCCGCTGGGCCGCCACCCGCTCCGGCACCAGGCCCCGGGCGACGGCGAGGCCCTGGGAGTGGTCCGTGAGCACGAGATAGGCGTACCCGCGCCGGCGGGCGGCCTCGGCCATCTGCTCGACGGTGTGGATGCCGTCGGACCAGTCGGAGTGGGCATGGCAGTCACCGCGCAGGTCCCCGAGCTCCACGAGACGAGGCAGGCGGCCGTCCCGGGCGGCCTGGATCTCGCCCAGGTCCTCGCGCAGCTCGGGCGGCACCTCGTCCAGCCCGAGGAATGCGTAGACAGCGGCTTCGTCGGCGAAGGTCCGCAGCTCCGCCTCCGGTCCGGCCGCGATCTCGCCATCCTCGGCGAGGCGGGCGAAGCCCTTCTCGGACAGGCTCCAGCCGCGGTCGCGGGCCAGTGCCCGGAGGCGCACGTTGTGCTCCTTGCTGCCCGTGAAGTGCACGAGGTACGTTCCCGCCTCGCTCGCCGGCATCGCCATCAGGTCCACCTGGGGACCGCCGGCCAGGCGGACGGTCGCCCGGTGGGTGCCGGCGTTGACGACCTCGTCCACGATCGGCAGGGAAGCGAACCGGGCGATGACCGCCGCCGGGTCGTCCGACTCGACGAGGAGGTCCAGGTCGCCGATCGTCTCGCGGCGCCGCCGGAACGAGCCAGCGGGCAGGATCCTCCCGACCCCGGGGACGTCCGCGAGCAGCGCGGCGATCCCGTCGACGATGCGCTCGGCCGTCCCCAGCGTCATCCGCGTCGAGCGCCGGTCCAGCGCTTCCAGGCCGGCGCGCAGCCCGGCGATCCCCTTGTCGGTGAGGCCCGGGGCACCGCGAATCGTGCCTGCCCGAAGGGCCGTCCGAAGGTCGTCGAGCGACTCGATCCCGAGCCGTTCCCAGAGGACGCGCACGGTCTTGGGCCCGACCCCGGGGATCTCGAGGAGCTCCGCCAGCGAGGCCGGCACCTCGGCATGCAGCCGGTCGAGGAATCGCAGGTGGCCGGTGGCGACCACCTCGGCGATCTTGTCGGAGATCGCCGACCCGACCCCCGGGATCGTCGGCGGCCGGCCCTCGCGGTATGCCCGCGCGATGTCGTGCGGGCTGTGGGCGATGGCGTCGGCCGCGCGGTGGTAGGCGACGGTCTTGAAGACCAGCTCACCCTTGATCTCGAGGAGGCTGCCGATCTCGTCGAAGATCGCCGCCAGCTCGGCGTTCGTGGGGGCGGGCGCGGCCGCTGCCGGGTCGGCGACCGGCTGGCCAGGGGAGGCCTCGGGCTCGCTGGCGTCGGCCGTGGCCGGGATCGGGGTGGACCGGGCGCCCGTGGAGTGGTCGGCCATCGCGCCGAGTATCGCACGAGATGGGTGCGATCAAGCCGCCTCGACGCGGTTGCGGCCGAATCTCTTTGCCCGGTAGAGCGCGCGGTCGGCGGCCTCGACCAGGTCGACGACGCGCTCGGCGCCGCCGTCGCCCACGGTGGCCCCGATCGACACGGTCACCTTCTCGACGCCGACCCCGCGCAGGTCGATCTGTTCCACGGCGCCGCGGATCCGCTCCCCGACCTCGAGGGCCACCGCCCGGCTCGGGTTGCGCAGCAGGACGACGAACTCCTCGCCCCCGTAGCGAGCGGGCACGTCCACGTCGCGCACGGCGCCCGCGATCGTGCGGGCAACGGCCCGCAGGACGACATCGCCGGTGGCGTGGCCGTGGCGATCGTTCACCTGCTTGAAGCGGTCGACGTCGACCATGAGGATCCCGATCGCGTCGTCCGCCCGGCGCCCCTTGCCGAGCAGCTCCACGTATTCCTCGAAGTAGCGGCGATTCGGCAGGCCGGTGAGGACATCCGTGGTCGCGGCGGCCTCGGCCGCGCGATGGGTCACGGTCCGCGCAAGGGCGGCCGAGGCCTCCGCCGCCGCCGACTCGAGGAGGCGTCGCGACGGCTCCGGCCAGGGTCTCGTCCGGCGTCGCGAGATGACGAGGGCGCCGAGGAGCTCGCCGTGCGCCACGAGAGGCGCCGCGAGGACGTCCTGGAGGCCGAAGGCCCGCCGCACGCGACCGGCGATGCGGTCGGCGGCCCGCCCGGCCACGTCGGGGGGCACCTCGCGGCCGGGCCCCACCGCGACGCCGGCCTCGGATGCCGCCGGGCGGTCATCGAGGTCGACGGCGGGCAGGACCGTGCTCGACCGCGGGGCTCCCGGCCGGGTGGGGATCAAGGTGGCGTCCAGGATCGGGGCGCCGGGCCGGCGGCGCACCACGACGAGGTGGTCGGCCTCCGTGCCCGGTCCCAGCTCGCCGATGATCGCGGTCGCGATCGCGTCGGGCGACACGGCGCGCGAGAACCCCTGGAGGATCCGGGCGAAGTTCTCAACCTCGTCGCGGCGTCGGGCCTCTCGCTGCTCGACGCTCAGGCGCACGGCGACCGCCGAGGCGATAAGGCCGGCGAGGGCGACCGGGAGGAGGATCGTGAGGGGAGGCCCGGGAGGAACCGCGGCCGCGACGACGAGGACGATGACGACCACGATCGCCGCCGCGAGGAGGGCCCACGACCACCGGACCCGCCGATCGAGCGGATCCGCGGGCGGCTCGGATCGGATTTGCGACGAGTCGGCCACGGTCAGGAACAGGATGGGGGTTGGCTCGTCAACACGCCACCCGGCCGCCCAGTACCTCCGGCGGGTCCGGTGGAGTACTTCTGGGCTATGCGGTCCCGCGGGCCGTGCCGTCCCCTGCCGCTCGCCCCGACGGGCGCCCCGGCCCGTGCGCCGCCGGAGGCGGCGGGCCCGCGAGGCGACGGCGCACCCGGCCCTCGACGCCATGGCCGCCGCTCTCCTTGACCCGGTAGAGCGCGGCGTCGGCGCCGGCGATGAGGGCCTGGGCGGCACGGCCGTCGTCGGGGAACGAGGCGACGCCGACGGATGCCCCGACGGTCACGGGCCCGCGTCCCGCCCCGAGGTACGGGTGGTCGCGCAGGGCGGTGACGATCCGCTCCCCGACCTCGTGGGCGCCCGCGGCCGGGGTGTCGGGAAGGATCACGGCGAACTCGTCCCCCCCGTATCGGGCCGCCACGTCCGAGCCGCGGAGCTGGGCCCGGATCTGCTCGGCGGTCCAGCGCAGGACGTCGTCCCCGAACAGGTGGCCGAGGGTGTCGTTCACGAGCTTGAAGTCGTCGAGATCGATCATCAGGAGGGACAGCGGGGCATGCGTCCGCTGACTGCGCAGGATCTCCTCGCCCAGGCGCTCGTGGAGGTAGCGGTGGTTGTAGAAGCCCGTCAGGGGATCTCGGTCGGCGAGGTTCCGGGTCGTCTCGTAGAGCTGGGCGTTGCTCATGGCCATCGCGGCCTCGTTGGCCATGGCCCGGGCGAGGTCGACGCGACGGGCCTCCAGTCGGACGGCGGCGAAGCCATACAGCTCGACGAGCCCGATCGTCTCGCCCTTCGCAACCAGCGGGATCATGACCAGCGACCCCTGCCCGTCGCTCCGGAGGAGGGCGGCCTCGGCCGGGTCCGCCGCCGGGTCCATCACGTCGATCGTCGACATGACCTGCGTCTCGAGCACGCGCCGCGTCTCGGGGAAGCCGCCGAGGGCGAACGACGGGCTGGATGTCGGGGAGGCGCTGCGGTGGCCAGTAGCCCCAGGTCAGGAGCCGGTCGCCGGGCCGGTCCCAGACGGAGATGCAGCATTCATCCGCGCCGAAGGCATGTCCGACGTGCTGGGCGGTCAGCTCCGCCACCTGTCGCGGATCGAGGCTGCGGGACAGGGCGCTGCTCATGTCGGCGATGCGCCGCAGGTCCTCGGCCAGGGCCGCCGAGGCGCCGATGGCGGTCGCCGATTGCACGGCCGTGGCCGCCAGGTCGGCCAGCGTCGAGAGGATCCGCACGTCGGCGAGGTCGAACTGGCGGAGGCCGACCTTGGAGAGGGCGATGACGCCCGTGACCCGCTCGTCGTAGCGCATCGGCACCACGACCATCGACTCGTCGATCTCGTCCGTGCCCGGGATCGTCATCCCGCGCGGATCGGCGTTGGCGTCGGGGATCAGGAGAGGGCGGCCGTTGGCGGCGACCCAGCCCGTGAAGCCCTCCCCCACCTTGAGGCCCAGGTCGTCGAGGGAGATCGTCTCGTAGCCGTTGTCCCCGGCGGCCACGACGGGCACCAGGTCGTCCGGCTCCTCGAGGACGTACACGCGGCAGGCGTGATAGTCGACGATCGACCGGATCTCGTCGGCCACCGCCTCGGCCACCGCCCGCACCGACGGCCGGCTGGCCATCCGGGCGGCCGCCCGCTGGGCGACCTCGAGCTGGGCGACCCAGCGCTCGGTCGCCTCGCGCGCCTCGTCGACCTGGGACCGCATCGCCGCCAGCGACGCCGCCGTGCGGGCGATCTCCTGGTGACCGCGGGTGAGGCGAACGACGACCAGGCGCAGCGCCAGGCTGACGATGGCGAAGGCGGCCAGCTCGATGGCCTCGATCGCCTTCGCGTCGGGCGAGTCCGCGACCGTCTCGGCCACGACGACGGTGGCAAGCGTGATCGCGGCGACCACCATGCCCTGGCGGGCCGGCAGGGTGAGGGCGGCGAGGACGAGGGGCACGATCGCGAACGGCACTGCGACATCCGCGCTGGCGAGCCGGAGGGAGGCGACGATGTACAGCCACAGGGCGAGGACGGTGACGAGCTGGCTGCGCGGGCCAAGGAGCATCTCGGCCGGGTCGCCGACGATGGCTTCCCGGGCGAGAGCCGCGAATCGCCGGGCGAGACCGGGGGCGCGCTCCGGGGGCGCCCTTCCGGGTCCGGCGGGGGGCGGGGCCTTCGCGACGTCGCGCATGTGAGCGATCGTCGCATCGGTGGTGCCAGCGTGCGCCGGGGCGAAAGTACCAGCGCCAGCGGCCACTGGTACCACCGCGGACTGGTTTGACCACCGTTCCGAACGGGGACTACACTCGCGGAGCCCGGGCCCTGCGCACCCGGTGCCCGTCTTCAGCCGTATCGGAGGATGCCTCCCACCGTGGAGCCCGGACCCAGTCGTCCCGGCGCCCCTGGCGCCGGGAATCCCCGCGAGGTCCGCCCCGTCCGCTGAGCGGCGCGGCGTGCGGTTGGTGCCCGGTCGGGCACGAGCCGGCGCCGGCGCCACCCGCCGGGTGGGGTCCCGACCCCGCCCCGCGAGGTGGCCATGCTCTTCCTGAGCCAGATCATCGGGCGTCCCGTGCTCGACCCGGCGGATGAGCCGCTCGGCACGGTTGCCGACCTCATCGTCGCGATCGGCGACCAGTACCCGCCGGTGACCGGCCTCGTGCTCGCGACCGATCGGCGCAAGATCTTCCTGCCCTGGCGCTCGGTCGAGCGGCTGGATGCGGCCGGCGCGCGCCTGCGCGTGCAGACGATCGACATCGGGAAGTTCCGCCAGCGCCCCGACGAGATCCTCCTCAAGGGCGACCTGCTCGACAAGCAGATCGTCGACATCGAGGGGCGCAAGGTGATCCGGGTCAACGACGTGAGCCTCGACGAGGTGGAGGGCTCCTACCGCGTCGTGGCTGTCGACGTGGGTGCCGCGGGGCTCCTGCGTCGCCTCGGAGGCCCGTGGGTGACCCTCGCCCGGAACCTGAAGCTCCCCGTGCCGGCCCGCTACATCGACTGGGAGGACGTGGACCCGCTCGAGAGCACGATCGCCAGCGTCCGCCTCCGGGTCCCCCACGCCAAGCTCGCCCAGCTCCACCCGTCGGACCTCGCCGACATCCTTGAGGACCTCGCCCCGCGCGACCGGGCCGGCGTCCTCGCCGCCCTCGGCGACGAGGCCGTGGCCGACGCGATGGAGGAGATGGAGCCGGACACGCAGGTCGACGTCCTCGAGGACCTCGCCCCGGAGCGGGCGGCCGACATCCTCGAGGAGATGAGCCCGGACGACGCGGCCGACCTCGTCGCCGACCTCGACCAGGACACGCGCGACGAGATCCTGTCGCTCATGGAGAAGGACGAGGTCGAGGAGGTCCAGGAGCTCCTCGGCTACCCGGAGGACTCGGCGGGCGGGATCATGACCACGGAGTTCATCGCCCTCGACGCCAGCCTGACGGCCGCGGCGGCCATCGATCGACTGCGCGAGCTCGAGCCCGACGCCGAGACGATCTACTACGTCTACGTGACCGACGACGACGGCCGCCTGGTCGGCGTCCTCTCGCTGCGCGACCTCATCGTGGCCGCGCCCCACGTCACGATCGGCTCGGTGATGATCCGGGAGCCCGTCGCTGTCGGCGCCTTCGCCGACCAGGACGAGGTGGCGGAGGTCGTCGCCCACTACAACTTGCTGGCCGTTCCCGTGGTGGACGACGACGAGCGCCTGGTCGGGCATCGTGACCGTCGACGACGCGATCGACACCGTCATCCCCACGGCCTGGAAGAAGCGCCTGCCTCGCGTGTTCAGCAGGTAGGCGCCCGTGACCCAGCAGCGGCGCCCCGGCGCCCGCGTCCTCCGGCCGCTCCCGAGGCTGCCCGCCTGGCGGGTGCGCCTCCTCGCCGTCCTCGCCGTCCTCGGTCCGGGCCTCGTGTCCGGCTTCGCCGACAACGACGCCGGCGGGATCACGACCTACTCGCTCGTCGGCACGCAGTTCGGCTACGTCCTCCTGTGGGTGATCCTCGCCAGCCAGGTCGTGCTGTTCTTCACCCAGGAGGTCGGGGCGCGCCTCGGCATCGCCACCGGCAAGGGCCTCATGGGGCTCATCCGGGAGCGCTGGGGCGTGCGCTGGGCCGCGTTCGCGGCGCTCCTCATGCTGACCGCCAACCTGGGCTCGACCGTCGCCGAGTTCGCCGGGATCGGCGCGGCCCTCGGGATCTTCGGCGTCCCGCCGCAGATCAGCGCCGCCGTGGCCGCCGTCGTCGTGGTCGGGTTCATCGCCCTCGGCAACTACAGCCGGGTCCAGTACATCTTCGTGGGCATCGGCATCCTGGTCTCGTCCGCCTACGTGATCTCGGCCTTCCTGGCCGACCCGGACTGGTCCCAGGCGGTCCACAGCATGCTGGTCCCGCAGCTGTCGTCGTCGCCGGCGTACTGGCTGGCGGTCGTGGGCACGGTCGGCACCACGATCACGCCGTGGGGCCAGGCCTTCATCCAGTCGTATGTCGCCGACAAGGGGCTGCGCGAGGACGACCTTTCCGCGAGCCGGCTCGACGTCTTCTCCGGCGCCCTCCTGACGAACGTGATCGCCGCCTTCATCCTGATCGCCTGCGCGGCCACGCTGTTCGCGAACGGGGTCACGATCTCGAGCGCCGCCGATGCGGCCCAGGCGCTGGAGCCGATCGCCGGGGCGTCGGCCGCGGTCCTGTTCGCGCTGGGACTGCTCGGCGCCTCGTTCCTGGGCCTGGGGGTCGTCCCCATGACGAGCGCCTACACGACGTGCGAGGCGTTCGGCTGGGAGACCGGCGTGGACTGGAACTGGAGGGAGGCACCTGCCTTCTACGGCCTGCTCGCCTTCTTCATCGGGTTCGCGGCCCTCTTCGTCATGATCCCGGGGCTGCCGCTCATCGCGGTGATGTTCCTGGCCCAGGTGCTCAACGCGCTCCTGCTGCCGTTCATCCTGGTCTTCGTGATGCTCCTCGCCCGCGACCGGGAGATCATGGGAAACCTTGCCAGCGGCCGACTCCTGGGCACGATCGGGTGGGTCGCGACCGCAGTCCTGGTCGGGCTCTCGCTGATCCTCGTGGCGACGAGCGTGGCCGGGGGGGCGTAGGCGCCGGCCGGGCGCCGGGAAGGCGCAGCAGGGCTCCGTGGGGCACAATGGCACGATGCTGGTAGGCCCCGGGGCCAACCGCCCACCCCTGTCGCGGGTGACGGCGGTCGTCCCGGCCCACAACGAAGCAGCCCGGATCGCCGTCACGGTCAGCGAGCTGCGCCATCACGTCGATGAGGTCGTCGTCGTCGACGACCGGAGTGAGGACGGGACCGGCGAGGCGGCCCGGCGGGCCGGGGCGCGCGTGATTCGAAACGTGGTGCGCCTCGGGTATGTCGGCGCCGTCAAGCGGGGATTCGCGGCCGCGTCGGGAAGCATCGTGGTCACCGTGGACGCCGACGGTGAGATGCCGGTCGAGCGGATCGCCGAGCTGATCGCGCCGATCGTCGCGGGCCACGCCGACATGGTCCAGGGTCACCGCTCGCACGTCCCCCGGCTGTCGGAGCGGCTGGTGAGCTGCATCGCCGGGATCGGGGCGCCCGTGGGCGATTCAGGGACAGGCTTCCGGGCCCTGACGACGAAGCTGGCCCGCGACCTGGAGATTCCCGGCACCTGCATCTGCGGATCGCTGGCGCTCGAGGCGAGCGCCCGCGGCGCTCGGGTGGTGGAGATCCGCGTCGTCACCCGCCCCCTTGGAGATCGGAGGCGGCGCGTCGCCTGGAGCCACGTCGGGCAGGCCGTCTTGGTCGCCCGGATGGCTGTGCGGCTTCGGGCGCGCCGGATCCGCCGACGACGGGTCCGCCGACTGCGCGCCCCGCAGCGGACGCCGCGGCCACGGTGAGGCGCGGAGGTGCGCGCGTGCACAGGACCGCCTAGGACGACTTGGTGATCGTCGATCCAGCGGTGGCCCGGGAGAATTGGACGCGCATTCATCCGTTCCTCGCCAACTTGGAGTTCGACCATGAGAATCCCCCGCGCGAGGCCCCCGCTCGCCGTCGCGCTCGTCATCGGTGGCGCCCTGCTCGTCGGCTCCCTCGGGAGCCCTGCCGACGCCGGCGCCATCACCCCCCTGTCCTACGCACCGACCACCCCGCTCGTCCTCCAGGAGATCCCGGTCTGGGATCTCGAGCGCAACACGAACGGGATCTGCAGGTCCGGGGCGACACACGTCATCAAGAACGCTGCCGGGACCTTCAACGCCATCAACTACCTCAACAAGGCCCAGGCCTGCGGCCTCAAGGTCATCTTCGCCTTCCCGTCGACGATCAACTACTCGACCGGCGTTGTCTATCCGAGCCGCGTCGCCGCCTGGGTCCGCAAGGTGAAGAACCATCCGGCCACGGCCGGCTACCTGTCGGTCAAGGAGCCGTCGTGGAGCCGGATCAGCGCCGCCGAGATCCGCGTCATGTATCGCGCCTTCCGTGCGGCCGATCCGGCGAAGCCGGTCATCGCCCTCTTCGGCGACATTCCCCACTTCGGCACGACGCGCAACCCGTACACCACCGGCATGGCCAACATCGTGATGTTCGACTGGTACCCGGTCGAGACAACCACCGGCACCAACTCGGTCTACCTTGGCGGAGCGTCGAAGTGGTTCCCGCGGGCGCGGTCGATCGTCAACAGGGTGACCCCCGGGCGCCCGATCTGGCTCATGGTCCAGACCCACAAGTACCTCCGACCGGCGACGCACAAGAAGCAGCGGCCGACGCAGGCCCAGCTGTGGCGCGAGGTCCGCGAGGCGTTCACGCTCCTCGGGGCCAAGGGAATCGCCTTCCACACCTGGCGGAACACGAACTACACGCGGGACCAGCTGCGCGATCCCCAGATGGTCAGCTGGATGTCGACGCTGTTCGTCCAGGTGAAGGCGGGCACCTTCCGCTGATCCGACGCCGGCCCGCGCCGGCATCCACGCGCCGGTTCGACGCCCCGGTCACGGCCGGGGCGTCGTCGTGCGCGGCGGCGTCGTCCAGTCGGACGGGCATGCTGGCGCCCCGGGCGCGGGCATGTCGGCCGCCGCAACGCTTCGCGCAGTGCGGGTAGACTCGCACGGTCGGCGGAGGAGCCATCATGATGTCGGGCGTCCGCGCCAGTCCCCAAAGGAGCACGAGTGGAGCAGCGGATCCTGGTCCTGGGCGGAGACGGCTACCTCGGGTGGCCGACCGCGATGTCCCTCTCGCAGGCCGGTCATCGCGTGGCGGTCGTCGACAACTTCGCCAAGCGGCGCTGGGAGCTGGAGATCGGCGTGCAGCCGCTCCTGCCCATCCCCACCCTGCACGAGCGGGTGCGTGCCTGGCGCGAGGTCACCGGCCGAGAGATCGAGCTGTACGTCGGGGACCTGACCGACTACGCCTTCGTGGAGGGTGTCTTCTCGACATTTCGCCCTGACGCGGTGATCCACTACGGGGAGCAGCCGTCCGCGCCCTACTCGATGATCGACGTCCGGACGGCCACCTACACCCAGGCCAACAATGTCGTGGGGAACCTCAACGTCCTGTTCGCGATCCGGGACATCACGCCCGAGGCGCACCTCGTCAAGCTCGGCACCATGGGCGAGTACGGCACGCCGAACATCGACATCGAAGAGGGCTACCTGACGGTCTCGCACAACGGCCGCGAGCACACGTTCCTCTACCCCAAGACGCCCGGCTCCCTGTACCACCTGACGAAGGTCCACGACAGCCACAACATCCACTTCGCGTGCCGGATCTGGGACCTGCGCGCCACGGACCTCAACCAGGGTGTCGTCTACGGGATCGAGACCGACGAGACGGCCCTCGACCCCCGCCTCGCCACCAGCTTCCACTACGACGAGGTGTTCGGGACGGCGCTCAACCGGTTCTGCGTCCAGGCGGTGATCGGACACCCCCTGACCGTCTACGGCGAGGGCGGCCAGACGCGCGGCTACCTCAACATCCGGGACACGATCCAGTGCGTCGGGCTCGCCGTCGCCAACCCCGCCGACCCGGGCGAGCTCCGCGTCTACAACCAGTTCACCGAGCTGTTCTCGGTCCTGGAGCTCGCCGAGCGTGTCCGCGACGCCGCCGCCGAGCTCGGGCTCGAGGTGGTGATCGATCACGTCGCGAACCCCCGCAAGGAAGCGGAGCGCCACTACTACAACGCGAAGCACACGAAGCTCCTGGAGCTCGGCCTGCAGCCCCGCTACCTCTCCGAGGAGCTCATCGACACGATGATCGGCGCCATCGATCGCCACCAGGAACGGGTCAACCGCGAGGTCATCCTGCAGGGCGTGAAATGGGTCCCCGACGCGGTCGCGGCCCGCCGGGCGCCGGCCGGGACCCCAGCCCCCCGGTGATCGCCGCCCGCGTCCTCGTCACGGGCGGGGCGGGCTTCATCGGCTCCGCGCTGGTCCACCACCTGGTGGCCGAGGGCGCGTCGGTGCGCATTCTCGATGACCTCTCGATCGGCCGCCGCGCGTACCTGGACGGGCAGCCCTGCGAGCTCGTGGTCGCCTCGCTCGCCGACCCCGACGCCGTGGAGGCGGCCGTCGCCGGCTGCGACGCGGTGGTCCACCTGGCCGCACGGGCCGGCATCCCGGACTCGGTCGCCGACCCCCTCGGAACCTTCGAGGCCAACGTGACCCACACCGTGGGCCTCCTCGATGCCGCCCGGCGCGCCGGGATCCGCCGTTTCGTCCTCGCCAGCTCCAATGCCGTCCTGGGCCCCCACGAGCCGCCTGCCGACGAGGCGGTGCTCCCGCGCCCGGCCTCGCCCTACGGGGCGTCCAAGCTCGCCGGCGAGGCCTACGTGCGGGCCTACGCGGCGACCTACGGGATGGCTGCCTGCGCCCTCCGCTTCTCGAATGCCTACGGCCCGCGCTCGCTGCACAAGAAGAGCGTCGCCGCCGCCTGGCTTCGGGCGGCGCTTGGCGGCATGGCGCTGACGATCTACGGCGACGGGGAGCAGACACGCGACTTCGTCCACGTCGACGACCTGGCGGAAGCCCTCATCGCGACCCTTCGTGCCCCCGAGCATGACGTTGCCGGCGCCGTGTTCCAGGTCGGGACGGGCGTCGAGACGACGGTGAATGGCCTGGCGGCCGCGATGCAAGCCGCCCTCGGGCGGGCCCTTGCCATCCGCCACGAGCCGCCGCGCGCGGGCGACGTCGTCCGCAACGCCTGCCGCGTGGACCGCGCTGCCGAGCGGCTCGGCTGGCGGGCCAGGATCGCCCTGACCGACGGCCTCCGGGACACGGCAGCCTGGTTCGAGACGGCTCTCCGCGACCCGGCGCTGGCCGGCGTCGCCCCGGACGCGCGATCCGGCTCGGAATGACCGGCGACGGGGGCGACGCCGGCCAGGCGCGGGCGGCTCCCGCCGACTCGGCGACCGCGGCTCCCACGCGCCCGCCCGCGGCTGGCACGGGCGCGGCGACGGGCGCGAGCGTGGCGACGGGCGCGAGCGCTGCCGCAGACATCGAGGCGAGCGCGGCGACGGAGGCGGCCAGGCCGAGGCGCACCGGGCTGGCGCGGGACGCTGTCCTGACCGTCGGGACGCGGTTCGGGCTGGCGATCCTCATCTTCGCCACCGACGTGGCTCTCGCCCGCCTCCTCGGACCCGACGCCAAGGGCCGCTTCTCCCTGATCCTGCTCTTCTCGCAGCTGGCCGCGGTCGTGGTCGGCTGGGGCATGGATGCGGCCCTCGGCGTGGTCGCCGGGCGGAGTCGCGCGGAGGCGCGGCTCGGCTTCGCGAATGCCGTGATCTGGTCCGCCGTCGTGGGCGGCATCGCCGTCGTGGTCGCCTGCTGGCTGTACGGGCTCCCGACCGACGTCCGGCCCAGGGGGCCGCTCACGGTGCTCATCCCGAACCTCTCGGCCGCCCAGTTCCTGTTCGCGGCGCTCGCGATCCCGGGCGAGCTCTTCTTCGCCATCGGACTGTTCGCGCTCCTGGGGCGACGACAGGTCACGGGCTACAACACGGTTCGTCTCCTGCGGCGGGCGACGCTGCTCGTCCTCGTCGTGGGCGCCGCCGCGATCGCCCGGCTCTCTCTCGACGTGGCGGTCATCTGCAACCTGGTCGCGCTGGCGCTGACGGCCGTCGCGATCACCGAGTATGCCCGCCGCGACGGGATCGCCGGCCTCCGCCCGTCGGCGCCGCTGCTGGCCGAGGAGCTCTCGTTCGGGACCCGGGTCCTCCCCGGGGCCATCGCCGAACGGCTCCAGCTGCGGTCCGACGCCTTCCTCCTCAACGTCATCGTCAGCGTCCGGGCGACCGGGATCTACTCGGTGACGGCCGGCCTCGCGGAGACCCTGTGGTACATCCCCAACGCCCTGGGAACGGTCATGTTCAGCCGCGCGGTCGATCCCGGCGAGGATGCCGCGGGGACCGCCGTGGTGCTGTCCCGGACGACCCTCGCGGTCACGCTCGCCCTCGCCGTGCCGGCGTTCGTGCTGGGCCCCTGGCTGGTCGAGCTCTTCTACGGCTCGACCTTCGCCGAGGCGGGCGTGGCTCTGCGCTGGATCCTGCCGGGCGTGGTCGCCTACAGCGTGGTCGCGATCCTGTCGCGCTACATCACCGGCCGGGGAAGGCCGGGCCTGGCAACGGCCGTGATGCTGGTCGGGCTGGCCGTCAACATCGTCTCCAACGTCGTCCTGATCCCCGTCCTCGGGATCTCGGGCGCGGCCATCTCGTCCTCAGTCTCGTACGGCCTCACGGCGATCCTCACGGTCATCGTCTTCCTTCGCCTCTCGGGGCGCGGCCTCTCCGAGACCTTGATCCTGCGCCGCCGCGACCTCCACGCGGGGTTCCGCGCGCTCCGCGGCGGGACGCGAGAGGACGCGGCCGAGCCCGGTCCCGGAGAGGAGCCGTGACCGGCGTGCGCGTCGTCATCCTCGACGACGCCCCCTACCTCGCGTGGGACGGCCGCACCTATGCCGCGAACGCCACCTTCCATCGCTTCGCGTCCGCCCTCCTCGACGTCCGCGGTGCGGCCGGGGACGCCGTGATCGCCACCGTCACCCTCGCCGCCCCCGTGCGGCCGGCGACGGTGGCGCCGTCCACACTTCCCGTCGACGGCCGGATCCGGGTCGTGGCAACCGCTCCCTTCGACGGAATCGCCGGCTACATCCGCCACGCTCCAGCCCTCGTCATCCGGAACGCCCCCCGCCTCCGCGAGGCGATCGCCGGGGCCGACGTCCTGCTCCTTCGCCTTCCCGCCTCGAACGGGCTCCTTGCTGCCCTGACCGCCGTCGCCCGCGGCGTGCCCCGCGTCGGGTTCGTCGTGGGGAGCGTGGGCGACGTCGTCGCCGGACAAGGCCGCGGCGGGCTCGCCGGCCTCGGGGCGCGCCTCGCCGCGGCGGGCTACGACGCGGCGACTCGCTTCGCGACGCTCGGGGCCCCGCGCGTCGTCGCCGGGGCCGATCTGGCCCGCGGCGGGATCGTGAGCAGCCTCGTCGAGCCCGGGGAGATCCGGGATCGAGCCGACGAGCCGTGGCCCGCAGTGGCCGGCGCGCTGCGCCTCGTCTATGCAGGGCGGCTCGCCGAGGGCAAGGGCCTCGAGGTGCTGCTCGAGGCCGTCGCCGACCTTGCCCGGACCGAGGGAGCGCCGGCGGTGCGCCTCGACCTCATCGGGGCGGGGCCGGCGCGCGATGCCCTGCGGGACCGGGCAGCCGCGCTCGGGATCGCCGGTCGCGTCGCCTTCGTCGGCCATGTCGCGGAGCGCGGGCCGTATCTCGCGGCGCTCGCAGCCGGCGACGCGTTCGTCTCCCCGTCGCCCGCCGAGGGCTTCCCGAAGTCCACCCTCGACGCGATGGCTGCCGGCCTGCCGGTCGTTGCCGTGCCCGCCGGGCGGCTGGCCGAGCTGACCGTGGCGGACACGCCGACGGCCGGTCCCCCGATCCTGCCCGCTCCGCGCGGTGACCGGGCGACCCTCGCCGCGTGCCTGGAGGGCCTCGCAGCAGACGCGGGGCGCGCCCGCGCCCTGCGCGCCGCGGGCCGCGCCTTCGTCATCGAGCACACCAGGCCCGCGGAGGCGAGGCGCCTGGCCGCGGTCCTCCTGGTCGCGGCGGAGGGGCGCGGCCGCCGCTGACGCGCTGCCGCGATCAGCGCGGGACGACGAACCCGGCGAACAGGATCGACGCCAGCAGCAGCGCCACCGCGAGGTTGACGACCGTCGCCGTCGCGAACACCGCGATCGGGCGCCAGCCCGCCTCTCGCACCGACACCACGCGGAGCTCGAGGCCGATGCTCACGAAGGCGAGGATGAAGAACCAGACCCGCAGGGAGTTGGCGACGGCGATCGCCGCCGCGCCCTGGTCCTTCGGAACGGTGCCGATCCACCACGTGGCGATGATGGACGCCGCGATGAACCCCAGCACGAACTTGGGGAAGCGCCGCCAGATCTCTCCAATCCCGGGCCGCGGCGCATCCGCGGCGCGTTCGACGCGCGTCACGAAGTAGAGCGTCAGGAGCACCGCCACGAAGCCCATCATCGCGTTCTGGGTTCCCTTGACGATCGCCGCGATGTCAAGCGCGTCCTTGCCCACGATCGTGCCGGCCGCCGTAACGGCCGCCGTGGTGTCGATGTTGCCGCCGATCCAGGCCCCCGCCACGACGTTTGGCAGGCCCATGAGCGACGCCAGCCACGGCTGGATGAAGATCATTGGGATCGCGAAGATCACGACCAGGCTCGCCGCGTAGGCCAGCTGCTCCTTCTTGGCGTGGACCGCCCCGGCAGCGGCGATCGCCGCACTCACGCCACAGATCGAGACCGCCGCGGCGAGTAGCGCCCGGAGCCGCGAGTCGAGCCCGAAGAGCCCGCCGAGCCACCAGGTGAAGAGGAAGATGGTCGAGATGAGCAGAACGGCCTGGACGATCGCCGGACCTGCCGCCGAGACGATCAGGGACAGGTTGATCGAGGCACCCAGGAGCACGAGACCCGTCTTGATGAAGAACTCGGTCCGGAACGCGCCCCGCATGCGCTCGCGCACGCCGAGGGCGGCCAGCACGCCGTTGGCGATCAGGCCGAGGATGATCGCGTAGACGGGAAACTCGATCGCCTTCGCGGCCCCGGCCGCGCCCGTGTCCTTGAGCCAGACGGGGACATTCGCCTCCAGGTAGCGCGTCAGCGCGGCCAGGATGAGCAGCACGACGAGTCCCGCACCCGTCCAGATGGCGGGCGCGAGGGGCCGCGCCGCGGACCGCGCGAGCGCGGGCTCCATGGTCGCCATCAGGGCACCACGCCCTTGCCGATGACCCCGGCCAGCACCAGCCCGAGCAGGACCAACCCCAGGATCGTCGCCGCCCAGTCCTCCGTGATCAGGCGCCGCCCTGCCGTGGCGACGCCTCCCGCTGTCTCGATCGCGTCGTTGTCGTTCGCGATGGCCTCTGTCTCGAGGCGCTCCTCGCCCATCGTTCCCTCCGTAGACCCCTCATCGTTGTCCGCCGGAGAGTCTATCGGGCACCGATCGGGGCTGAGCGGGCCATTCGGCCCCCCGGCACCACTTCACGCTCCCGGGATCCCCGACAGGGACGCCGGGACGCGGGGACGGCGGCCCGCTACCCTTCGACCGTCGTGCTGCTCCTCGCCGCGGCCTTCTCGGCCGCCACCATGGTCCTCGCCTGGGTCTACGCCGGCTACCCCGCCGTCGTCGCGCTGGCGGCGCGGCTGCGACCAGTGCGCCTGGCCGATGACGGCGTTCCTCGTTCCGTGACGATCGCGATCGCGGTCCACAACGAGGCCCGGAACGTCGGCGGCCGGATCCTCGACGCCCTGGCCCAGGACGGCCCGGGCTGCCGAATCGTCGAGGTCCTCGTCGGCAGCGACGGCTCGACCGACGGGACCGACGCCGCCACGAATGCGATCGCCGGCGCGGACGCCCGGGTGCGCCTCCTCACGCTGCCCCGGGCCGGGCAGACGCTGACCCAGCATGCGCTGTTCGAGGCGGCCCACGGTGACGTCGTCGTCCTCACCGATGCCGAGACCCGGTTCGCCCCGGGTTCCGTGGCGCGCCTCTGCGCGCCGTTCGGGGATGCCCGGGTCGGGGCGGCGACAGGGCGCCTGGAGTGGCGCGATGAAGGCGCGACCGCCACCTCGCGGAACGAGGGCCTCTACTGGCGGTACGAGCGCCGTGTCCGCGAGCTCGAGAGCCGCGCCGGCTGGCTGACGGCCGTGACCGGGGCCTTCCTCGCCGTGCGCCGGTCTGCCTACCGGCCGGTCCCGGCGACGGCGTCGATGGACCATCTCCTGCCGCTCTACGTGCGCGAGCAGGGCGGCCTCATCGTCTACGTGCCGGAGGCCGTCGCGACGGACCGCCCGATCAGCGGCCTCCGCGAGCAGTTCCGGAGCCGCTCCCGGACCGCCACCCGGGGGATCCGGGCCAATCTCTCGATGGCCGGCCGCCTGGCGCCCTGGCGACGGCCCTCGGCCGCGCTCGCGATCTGGTCCCACAAGCTGCTCCGCTGGGCCACGCCGCTGCTCCTCGGGATCGCGGCCGTCGCGTCACTCGGCCTCGCCCTGGGTGGCTGGGCACCCGGGTGGATCGCGCCCGCCCTGGTGATCGTCGGCCTCGGCGCGGCCGGTCTCGCCCACGCCCTGCTCCGCGCCGGCCGCACGCCGCCGCGCCTGGTCGCATTCGCGCGCGCCTTCACCGTGGTGAACGCCGCCTTCGGCGTGGCCTGGCTCAACGTGCTGCGCCGCCGCCGCATCGAGACGTGGCGCGGCATGGAGTGGGACGCGACGGGTCGCTGAGTCAGGCGTTCCCGGTGACGGCATCGGCGTCGGCGCCCCCCGGGGAGGGCGGCGCGATCGTGGTCGACACTGGAGCTTCGGATCCCACGGGCCATCCCCTCGCTCTTCCCAGGCCCGTCCCGATGATCGTGAACGCCACGGTCGAGACCTGGATGAAGAGGAGCGGGTTGTTGAACGTTGCTGCCAGGGCCCACCCAATCGCCGCCGCGAGCGTGCCGGCGCCCAGCCACCCCGGCACGCGGCGCAGGACGAGCAGCGTCGCGGCAATCCACATCACCCCGACGAGACCGACCACCACCCCCTCTTCGGCGAAGAAGCGCAGCCACTCGTTGTGCGGGGAGTTGAGGACGGCGTCGCCGTAGGCGGCGGCGTGCTGGCCGTACTGGCCGAAGCCCACGCCGACCAGGGGGTTGTCCGCCCAGATTCCGCTCGCGGCGGCCCACGCGTGGAGGCGGAGGATGTCGCTGGCGACCAGGACGCCGCTCGGGTCGACCTCGCCGCCTCCCCCACGGCGGCACTGCGAGAGGCCAGGTAGCCGGGCAGGACGACGGCGCCGGCGACCAAGCCGGCGACAAGGAGGCCGATCCCGAGCCAGCGGCGGATGCGCCAGCAGACCACGACGGCAACGAAGAAGATGCCCAGGAGCGCCGCGCGGCTGTACGTGAGGTACAGCGCCACGGCAAGGGTCGCGGCGCCAACAGCGGCGAGTGCGCGAACGAGGACCGGGATCGTTCGGCCCAGCACGGCGGCCGCGACGCAGATCGCGAACGGGCCGATCATGAGCGCGGCCACGCCGTTCGGCGACGAGACCACCCCCGAGAGCCGGGCCTCGAACCGGGTGGGCCGAACCATCCAGTCCAGGAAGGTGCCGCGGATGCTCGTCGGGCCCAGGAAGTCGGCCAGGCTCACCGCCCCGGCGACGACCCCGGCGACGGTCACCGCGATCAGCGGGCGCAACGATCCCCGATGGGCAGCCCAGGCCGCCGTCACCAGCACGATCCCCACGGTCGCCGGGCCCACGAACCAGGCGATGAGCGCGTCTCGGGCCGCGGTGTCGTCGGCGCGCGCTGCTACGACCCCCACACCAAGCAGCGTTCCCGCCACGACCAGCATCGCCAGGGCGATCGGTAGCGACCACGGGAACTCGCGCGGGCGACGGAGCAGGCGCAGGGCAACGCCCACGGCGAGAGCGCCAACGACGACGGGCTTCGCGCCCAGGTCGCGAGTGAGGACGAAGGGCTCGCTGAAGACGGCCATGACCGCGAAGACGGTCAGGCCGGACGCGGGGTTGAGGAGCGCGAGGATCGCGGCAGCCGCAACCCAGAGGGCGAGGACTTCTCGCGAGGCATCGACGGTACGGATGGCCACGTAGGCCGCGATGAAGAGGCTCTCCACGACGATGGGCCACAGCCGTCGCGGCAGCCGCTCGGCGACCGCGTCGCCGAGCGCACGGTAGAGGTCGAGGGGGCCCGGCACCGCCGCGTCGGCAGGCGTGGAGCCCGTCGTGGGGGGGACGTCCGCTCGCGACGTCAGCGCAGCCACGTCTTCAGCATCACTCGCAGGAAGCCGACGCCGTAGCGCAGGGTGCCGCCCTTCTTGCTCGTCCCCGCGGCCCGCCGGCGGATCGTCACGGGGACCTCGGCCACGCGCAGGCCGGCCCGGGCCGCTCCCAGCAGGAGCTCCGGGTTGTGGAACTGCTCCTCGGTGAAGGCGAGCGCGGGCAGCATGCTGGCGCGGATGGCCCGGTAGCCGTTGGCGACGTCGGAGATGGCGGTGCCGCCCAGGGCATTCAGCAGCCGCGTGTAGACGGTGATGCCCGCGTTGCGGGCCGCCGAATCGCCGTCGGACTCGCCGAGCCGCCGCGAGCCAACCACGAAGTCGGCCCGGTCCTCGAGGATGGGGGCGACCAGCGCCGGCAGCTGCGCCGGGTCGTGCTGGCCGTCGGCGTCCATGGTCACGACCACGTCGGCGCCGACGCGCTCCGCGACCAGGTACCCCGCCTGGAGGGCGGCGCCCTGGCCGCTGTTCACGGGGAGGCTGACGACGTGGACGCCGGCGAGGCGCGCGATCTCGGCCGTCCCGTCCCTCGAGCCGTCATCGACGACGAGGACATGGACCCGCTCCCCGACCGCGGCGGCCGGCACCTCGGCCAGCACGGCCGCCAGGCTCTCCGCCTCGTTGTAGGCGGGAATGCAGACAATGATCCCGCCCCATCGTTCGCCGGCCGGGGCGACGATCTGGGCGGCGGCAAGCGCCCGGACGAGCCGCCCGACTCGCTGCGAGGCACGCTCCGCGCGACCCAGCGCGTAGAGGATGAGGAGGAAGCAGAGCGCGACCGCGACGATCAGCACGGTCACCAGGCGCCCAAGCGGCTCCCCCGAGAGGCCGAGGATGTCCTGGAGCGGTCGCACCAGGTCGGGGAAGGCCGCCACGACGACAACACCGAGCCCGGCCACGGCTCGAACGACACCCGGGACCCGGCTCCCCGTGCCCGAGCGCGCCAGCCGCCGGAGGCCGTTCGCGATCAGCAGCGCGCCGACCACCAGGCCGAGGATCCGCAGGAGGCTGATCTCTCCGAACACCTGGACGGTCATCCTCCCTCGGTCGTGGGCGCCACGACGGCGTAGAGACGCAGGCGCCCGCCCTCGAACGACCGCACCAGAGTGTAGCCCGCGCTCTGGTCGAGGGCGGCCACGTTCGTGGTGAACGGCAGGTAGCCGCCGAGGTCCGCGCCCGTTGCGCCGTCGGCCGCGACGAGGAGGTGCGTCACGCGCTCGCGGGCCGCGAATCGCCGCGAGCCGGCACCATCGGGATCCTGGAAGAGGGTGCGCGCTCCGAGCACCAGCGCCGTCGACTCGGCGAGGAAGCCGGGGTCCTCGAGGTACACCGCCCGACCATCGACGATCCCGGTCCGCCGCGCGATCGCGGCCACGGACCCATCCGTGTATGCGTTGGTCAGGATCCGGGCATCGGGCGGCAGGTTCGCATCGATCCACCGGTAGGCGTCGTACCCGGCCACGGTGAGCCCCGGCTCGGGATCGTCATCGAGCTGGATGCCCGGGGCCGGCGCGACCATCGCCGCCGCCAGGACGAGGAGCGCGAGCGCGGACGCGAGGGCAGCGCCCCGGCGCGGGAGGAGCGCCCGCCAGCCGGGTCGGAGGAACCGGTCGGCGAGGACGAGCAGCAGGACGGCGGCCACGACGGGCAGCACGAGCTCGTAGGGCAGCAGCCGTCGCGGACCCGTCCGCATCGGGACGTAGGTCTGGGCCACCGCGAACAGGAGGTAGGCGCCGGCGGCGAGGCTCACCCCGAAGACCACCATGGCGATGGCCGCCCGCCGGCGGCGGGCATCGAGGAAGCGCCACGCCAGGAACGGAGCGGCAACCAGCGCGGCCAGGACGAGAGAGGAGGCCCGGAAGGCGACCGTCGAGACCGGGCCACACGTGGAGGATCGAGCGCGGGAGGATGCGCCGGTCGGTGAACGACGCGGGCGGTTCCCGGCCCTGCTGAGCCGGCGCGACGGCCGCCACGTAGAAGTCCCAGGTCGGATCGCTCGTGAACGTCCAGCCCGGGGGGATCTCGTCGGCGGGGGGCGACGCCGCCGGCTGGCCCGCGAAGCCACCACGGGCAACGTATCCCAGGACCCGGAGCTGGCCGGTCAGGGACCACGAGGCCGTGGCGCCGACGGCGAGACCTCCCGCGAATACGAGGAGGGCGACCCCAAGCACCGCCACCGCCGGCCGGCGCGCGGGGAGTCGCAGGCCGAGGCGGCCGTTCGACGCCAGGAGCCGGCCCGCCGCGAGGGCCACCACCCCCGGCCCGAGCAGCAGGAACACCTCGGCGTGAGCGAGCCAGGTCACGGCCGCGGCGATGACTGCGACCGCGGCGAGGCGCCGGGACCGCTCGACCATCGCCCGGTCGGCGAGCCACAGCGTGAAGAAGGCGAGGGCAAGGGCCCACGTCTCCGGGCGGTAGGCGAGGAACTTGCCCTCCAGGCGGACCGTGGCGAGCAGCAGGCACGCGCCAAGGATGGCCACCCAGGTCGAGGCGACGCGGCGCAGGAGCAGGGCGGCCGTGGCCAGGGCAGCACCAAGGAGGGCGAGGCGGTAGGCCTCGAGAACGAGCCGCACGTCGAGATCCGGGAGCAGGGTGAAGGCGGCGGCCGTGTGCGCGGTCACCGGCAGGTAGTCGGTCTGGAACGGGCGCAGCGTCCCCCACTCCGGCAGGGCCGCGGGAAACCCACCGTGCAGCGCAGTCTCGCGGGCGAGGTTCGCGTAGTACCAGACCGTGGAGCTGAACGGCAGGAGCGAGTCGCCGACGGCCGCGCGCGACGGGAGCACGACGAGCACCGCGGCGACGGCCACCCCCGCCGCGCCGACAGCAAGCGCGAGATTCCGCCGCGCACGCGACCGGCGAGCCGTCGGACGAACGGTTCGCGCGGCGGCGCGACGGCGGGCCGGCAGCAGGAACGGGACGAGGGTCACCGCCCCGAGGACGAGGATCAGCGGCAGCGGCGCCATGAGCCTGGCGGCTGCCAGGACGGTGCACGCGATGGCGGTCACCAGTAGACTGGCGCCGGCCGCCCGCCCCACCGTCACGATCGGCGATCCCGATCCGGGCGCGAGCACGGGGCCCCACGCAAGACCCGGCAGGACGAACAGGAGGGCCAGGACGACCGCGGCCTGGACGAGTTGCCCCCCGGCGGCGAGCGGGTCCGAGGACAGGATGACGAGCCTCCGATGGGGTCCATGACGTCGAACGGGAGCCGGGCGGTCGAGGCGGCTCCGCCCGCTCCGCGGCCACGGCCGAGTGTACTTCAGGCGGTGGGATTCGCCGGTCCCCCGGCAGCCCTCCTCGGCCTCATCGCCCTGGCGGCGGTCACGTTCGGCTTCCGCCTGCTCCTCCCGGCATATCCGGGGGGCGACCTGCTCTATCACGGCGCGCTGGCGCTCGACCTCAACCGGGACGGCTTCCCGATGGAGGGCGCCTACGCGGGCCTGCCCGCCTACTACCCGCCCGGCTACCACGTCGTGCTCGCCACCATCATCCGGACGCTCGGGGTCCCCCCGATCACGGCCGCGGCGCTCCTCTTCGTCGTGCTCCTGCCGCTCCTGCCCATCGGGACGTTCCTTCTCGCTCGCCGGCTGACCGGCCGCGGGTGGGTGGCGATCCTCGCGGTCGCCCTCACCCTCTTCGGTGGTGGGTATGACCTGAACCCGCTCCGGCAGTGGGTGAACAGCCTCTTCGTGGGCGGACACGCCGCCTACACGTCGTACCCGCGCGACGTCGTGTTCGCGATCCTCCCGTTCGCTGCCTACGCCTTCGTGCGGGCCCTGGAGCCCGTGGCGAGCGGGCGGCGCTGGCTCGCCTGGGCCGGCGCGGGCGGGATCCTCCTGGGCGGGGCGGCGCTCGTCCAGGTCCAGCTCCTCCTTCCGATCCCGGTCGCCTTCGCGGCGGCTGCGCTCGCCGTGGCGGTGCGCGACCCGGGGCGGCGGACGCAGGCCGTCATCGCCCTGGTCGTCACGGGCGGCATCGCCATCCTCCTCATCGCCCCGTGGCTGGCGGAGACCATCGACGCGATCCGCCGCAACGGCGGCGTGGCCCTCGACTCCTCGGACCAGCTCGAGCCGGCCCGGTTCGGCTTCTGGAGCTATCCGCGCGAGTTCGGCCTCCTGCTCCCGTTCGGCATCCTCGGCGCCGGCGTGAGCCTCCTGTTCCTGCGCCGTCCCGACGGGCCGCGTCCCCTCGGCGAGCCCGGCCCATGGCGGCCCTCGCTGCCTGAGGGCGGGCTCCTGCTCGCGACCTGGTGGGCGCTCCCGTTCGCCCTCGGAGTCCTCTACGACCCGTCGTGGCCGCTGGAGGACGCGCTGCGGCCGCAGCGCCTCTGGCTCATTGCTTCCCAGCCGCTCGCCATCCTGGCCGCGATCGGCCTCGCGACCTCCGCGGAGCACGTCCTCCTCCGGCGGCGGCCGGCGGTCGTGGTGCCGGCGGTGCTCGCCGTCATCCTCGTGGCCGCAATCCCGGCCACCGCGGCGACGGCCCTGGTCGCCGCCCGTTCGTGGACCCGCGACACCTACGCCATGCTCGATCGCGCGATCGACCGCGTCCCGCACTTCGATTCGCTGCTGGGCCGCAGCGGCGCGCGGGCGACAGTCCTCGCTCCCGAGGACTGGTCCGCCCTGGCCTGGTTCGAGACCGGGGAGCCGGTCGTCGCGCTCGTCCCACCCGGCTATGCCAAGCTCGCCTTCGATCCCGCCAACTTCACCGACGCATCGCAGGACCAGCGCCGAACGGGCCTGGTGGAGGCGTGGTCGGGCGATTCGGCCGCGCTTGCCCGCGTGGCCGACCGGTTCGGGGCGACGCGGATCGTCATCCCCCGCGACGGCGCCCGGTGGGCCCTCCTCGATGTCGCCGCCGCGGCCGTCCTCCACGCGGGCCAGACGGCCGCCCCGGGAGCCACGATCGTCGAGGGCAATGGGTGGGACGCCGCGAGCCTGTCGCCGGGCGATCGTCTCCTCATGCCGGCCGGGGTCGCCGGGCCGGTGGACGTCGGGGTTCGGGTCGCCCACGTCGGCGGAGGGGTGGCTCCGGAGGTGCGGCTCCGGCTCCTCGCCGTCCCGGCGTCCGGCGCCGGCGCCGGACGCCCCCTCGGCGAGATCGTGCTCGCCGCGTCCGACGAGGACTGGCGGCGCGGTCGGGCGATGGTGGCGCTCGAGCCCGGTGAGCGACTCGCGTTCGAGGCCCTGACGCCCGCGCTCCTCCAGAGCGTCACGGGCTGGCTCCCGCGGAGCGACCCGCCCCCCGGGTGGCGCGTCGCCGCCGAGACCGACGAGGCGGTCGTGCTCGAGCGGGCTCCGTGATCCGCTGGCTCCGCCGCCCGATCGTCTGGCTCCCGATCTCGGGCGGCCTGCTCGCCTTCGTTGCCTGGCGCTCGCGGGTCTGGGAGGCGGGCTCGATCCTCGGCAAGCCGGAGCCCCTGCCCCTCGCCATCGCCGTGCTGGTGAACGGTGCCATCGCCGTCCTCTGGGCGGTGCGGTCGGCCGACCTGCTCGCGGCCGCCGGGAGCCCGGTCGGCGTGGCGCCGCTCGTCCCGATGACCGCGTTCGCGAACACGGTCAACAACCTGACCCCCGGATCGGCAGGTGAGGTCGCGCGGGCGTGGATGCTTCGCGCCCAGCACGGCGTGCCCTACGCGACGGGCGCCGCGGTGATCGTCATCGAGCGCGTCGTCGCCATCGGCTACCTGGGCGCCAGCGCGGCCATTCTCTGGGTGGCCCAGGCCCGCCAGCTTCCCGGCCCCCTGGTGGCGGCGCTGCTCGCCCTTCTCGTCGCCCTGCCGGCACTCCTCTATGGGGCGGGCATGCGTCCCGCGGCGCTGGCAGCTCGGGCACCGCTCGGCCGGCTCGTGGGGGCCGAGCGCTGGGTGCGCGTTGGCGGGGGCCTCGTGCGAATGGACGGCACGATCGCGGCGCTCGTCACGCATCCGCGACACCTCGGGGTCTTCGCCCTCACCAGCGGCCTGGTCTTCGCCTGTTACGCCGCGCAGCTGTGGCTCGTTGCCGCGTCCGTGGGGATCGCGATCGACCCGGTCGCCTGCTGGGGCGCCCTCGGGCTCGCGATCGTCGCCGGCGTCCTGTCGCTCCTCCCATTCGGCCTCGGCGCCGCTGACCTCGTGCTGGCGGCGCTCCTGGTGACGCTCGGCGTGCCGGCGCCCGCGGCCGGGGCCATCGCGTTCGGCTACCGGCTCGTCTCGACACTCCCGCTCGGGCTCCTCGGCGCCGTCTCGTACGGGTGGCTCAGCGCCCGGCTGCCGGCGGGCGGGCCGCCGGCGCTGATGGCCGCCGCCCGCGCCGAGATGACTGCCAGCGCGGCGGCCGCGACGGCCGGCGACCCGGCGGAGGTCACGGCCGATCGGGCGGAAGCAAAGCCGTGAGCCCGGAGGCGCTGCTGGCGGCAGCGGCGGTGGCGGTCGCGCTGGCGGCCGGGGTCATGCTCGTGCTCCCGGCCGTCCGCCGGACGGGGCTCGGGATCGTCCATCCGGCGCTGGCGTGGCTGGCGTTGCACGCCATCTTCTTCGGCGTGGGCGCCGCGCTGCTGGCGACGGCCGGCGCCATCGCCCCGGGGCCCGCCTGGTACACGGCCGCCGCGGCGGTCGCGACGGGCCTCGGCGTCGCGGCCTCGGACCGCGTCGCGGCTCGTCGCGGGGCGGAGCCGTACGATCCTCAGCTGCCCATCCGACGAGGCACGCCGGACCCGGCGCCGGTCCGGACGATCGTCGTCGTGGCGCTGCTCCTTCTCGCCCTGGCCGCGATCGCCCCGGTCCTGGTGGCCGGCGGCCTCCCGCTCCTTGCCGACGATCCGACAGGCGCCCGGACCGAGCTCGCCGGCATCCTGCTCCAGCCGCTGCGGATCGCGCTGCCGGCCGCTGCCGTCGTTGCGCTGCTGGCCGCCGCCCGGACGCCGTCCCGGCTCCGGGTCATTGCCGCCGCCGCGGGGACCGGGCTCGCCGTTGTCTTCACGATCCTGCTCGCCAGCCGCTACCTGGCGGCAGAGCTCGCCGCCGCCCTCCTGGTCGCCTGGCTCGTCGCCGGCCGCCGCATCCCGGCGCGGGTGGTCGCCGCCGTCGCGGTCACGGCCCTGCTCGCGTTCGGGGCCGTCCAGGTGGTGCGTGCCCCCGAGCTGTCAAGCGGCCGCGAGCTGGTGTTTGCCGTCGAGCGGACCGTCTCCCGGGTGCTGTTCGCCCAGCCCCGGACCCTCGACGGGCTCATGGAGGTCATCCCGGCCGAGACACCCTACTTCGGCGGGCTCACCTGGCTCCGACGGCTGGGGCCGGCGCTCGGGCGCGAGGACGTCCCGAACCTCGGCTACTGGATCTACCCGCGGGTCTTCCCCGGCCAGGACCCGGGGATCCGGGGCTACGCGGCGCCGGGCCTGGTCGGCGAGGCATGGGCGAACTTCGGGGCGCTCGGCCTTGCGATCTTCCTGGCCCTGGGCGTCGTCCTGGAGCGTCTCGGCGCGCTCATTGCTAGGAAGAGGACGGGAAGCGGCGACGTGGTGGCGGGCTCGCTGGCGATCGTCGTCCTGGCCCGCACCCACGCCCTGGGCCTCAACGGGGCGGTCGTGCTGCTCGTCCTCGTCGCGGGCTGGCGCCTCCTGGCGGCCGGCGGCACCAGGGCCCTCGCAGCCGACGCCGCCCGGGTCGCGCGCTGGCGGACGTGAGCCGGGGCTGCGGGCGGGCGGGAGCCCGGCTACGGCGTGGGAGTTGGGATCGGTGTCGGCGTCGCGGCCGGCGGCCACCTCGCGCCCGGGCGCGCCGGCGGGAAGTTCTTGGCGATCCAGCTCCGGCAGATGCTGAGATCAAGGGCGAATGCCGAGCCGCCAAGCTCAACGGTGTAGCTGCGCGGGCCGAACACGGCGCGCCTCGCCGTGTCGAGATTGGACCGGCTCACGACGTCGAAGATGTCCTTCACGTTCTTCGAGGGCAGGTCCGTCCGCACCGTGTCGGCCGCGATGCGGAGGAGCTGCGGCAGGACGACGGGCCCCTTGTCGCGGACCTTGGCGAGGGCGGCCATGACCAGCATCTGCTGGCGCCGGGCCCGCCCGAAGTCGTTGTCGCCCTTGCGGCTGCGGGCGAAGATCAGGGCGGTCTTGCCGTTGAGCCTGCTCGAGCCGGCCGGGAGGCCCCAGCCCTGGGTGTGCGCGTTCACCCAGTACTCCGGGTCGAAGTACGCCTTGTCCAGGGTCACGGTCACCCCGCCGACCGCGTCGACCAGGCGGCGAACGCCCTCGAAGCCGATGAAGACGAAGCCGTCCACCTCGATACCGAAGGCCTTCGAGATCGCCCGCTCCATGGCGGCGTTGCCGTTGCTCGTCGTCGAGAGGAGATGCTGGTAGAGGCCGGTCACCTTGTTGCCGAAGACGCCGCCCGAGGCCAGCGGGAAGTTGAGGGTGTCGCGGGGAATGGAGACGGCAGCCGACCTGCCGGTGACCGGGTCCATCGACACCACCATGATGGCGTCGGTCCGGTTGCCGGGGTGGGCGGGGCGATAGTCGGAGCCCAGCAGGAGGACCGTGAAGCGGCCGTCCGTGCCGAGAACCGGGTCGGCTCCCGCCGGCGTCGGGGTCGGCGTCGGCTCCGGCGTCAGCGACCCGTCGGGGCTCGGCGGAGCGGGCAGGGCCGGTGGGGTCTCGCCCGGGGGAAGCTCTGGGCGGTCGGCTCCGGCTCCCCCGGGACCTCGGCCACGGGGCCGGGCGTCGGCGAGCCGAGCCCTCCGGCGAGGACGAGGCCCACCCCACCCACGGCGACGACGGCGACGACGAGGCCGCCGATGGCGAGTGCACGGCTCGCGGGCCGCATCGCGCGCCAGGTCGTGCGAAGGTTGCTCATGTCGCCAGACCGTAGCACACCCCACCGGACCCCACCCCCGGGACGATGGTCCGGACGAGAGGTGCCATCCGGCCCATGAGCGGCGGCGCTACGATGAGGGCACGCGGATGCATCGAGACTGGAGGGCGCGTGTGAGAGACCGCGGATGATCCGCCGACACGCGACCGTGCTCCGGGTGACCCTCGCGGCCGTCGACTTCCTGGCGGCCGTCGCCGTCTTCATCGGCGTGAGCGTCGTCCGTTTCGGGCCCGCGTGGCACGAGGCCTGGCACGCCGCCGCGGCCGACCCCTGGGCGCTGGCGGTCTCCTACGGTGCCGGCTGGGTGGCGATCCTCTGGCTGCTGGGCCTCTACCGGCTGCGCGCCCGCTGGTCCTGGCGCACCGAGTGGACCGACCTCCTGCGGGCGATCCTGCTGATCGCCTTCCTGACGTTCGCCGCCCTGTTCGTGGCCAAGCTGCCCAACGTCAGCCGGCTCTTCCTCGTCGGGCTCTTCCTCGTCCAGGCCGTGGTGGCGGTCGCCTCCCGGGGCCTGATGCGGTTCCTCTTCGCCCGGGCCCGCGAGAGTGGCCGGAACACCCGCTACATCCTGGTCGTCGGGGACGGCCCGGTGGCCCACGACTTCGCTCGCCGCGTCGAGCGCAACGCCTACCTGGGCCTCCGGGTAGCCGGCTTCCTGGCCGACCCCGGCCCGGACGATCCGCGGCCCGGTTCGAACCCACCCGTCGACGACATCCAGCCGACACGCGCGCCGGCTCCCGCCGGAACGCTGGGCAGGATCGACCACATCGAGACGGTCCTCCGCGCGAATGTCATCGACGAGGTGGCCATCTGCCTCCCGCCCGAGAGTGGGGCCTTCGTCGAGCCGGTCGCCCGCCTCTGCGAGGAGGAAGGGCTGGTGGTCCGCGTCCCCCTGGTCGACGGCGCCACCGCAATTCCCGGCGGGCGCCTCGAGGACTTCGAGGGGATCCGCCTCCAGTCGCTCGTCTACGGCCCGGATCGAACGCTGGGCCTGATCGCGAAGCGGCTCGTGGACATCGTCGGCGGCATCACCGGCCTGGTCCTCCTCTCGCCGCTGATCGTGGCCGCGGCGGTCGCGATCCGGGCCGACAGTCGGGGGCCGGTGTTCTTCCGCCAGGTCCGCGTCGGGCTCCGGGGACGCCCGTTTCGGGTCTTCAAGTTCCGGACGATGGTGCCGCGACGCGGAGGCGCGTCGCGACGAGTTGCTGCAGTGGAACGAGATCAAGGGCCACGCCTTCAAGGTCACGAACGACCCGCGGGTCACGCGTCCCGGGGCCGTGCTGCGCCGGACGAGCATCGACGAGATCCCCCAGTTCTGGAACGTCGTGCGCGGCGAGATGAGCCTGGTTGGGCCGCGCCCGCCCCTGCCCGAGGAGGTCGCCGGCTACGACATCTGGCACCGCCGACGGCTGGCGATGAAGCCCGGCGTGACCGGCCTCTGGCAGGTCGTCCGCCCGCCGCGAGCCGGACTTCGACCGCTGGGTCCGGATCGACCTCGACTACATCGACCGCTGGTCGCTATGGCTCGACATCAAGATCATCCTGCGGACGGTGCCGGCGCTCCTCCAGGGGCGCTGACGGCGGCAGCGGCCGCTGACGGCGGCCGGTTCGCCTACGGCGCCGGGGACGGCGCGACCGCGTCGGCCTTCTTGAAGTAGCGGCTGTCCTCGCCGAAGAGGCGGATCGACGCGGCCGCGAACTTGGCCATGTCCGGCACCAGCATGTACGTGCCGGCATTGCCCGGGTTCGTGGCGTAGGGCGGGCCGAGCACGACCTTCTGGATCTTGCTGTCGTCGATCGATTGGCCCAGGCTCAGCATCTCGGAGAGCCTGGCGGCCGGGAAGTTCGTCTTGATCGTGTCGCCGGCGGCGGCCAGGAGCGCGGGCAGCTTGGGCAGCATCGCCGGGCTCGTCATCTTCTTCTGGAGCGCCACGAGCAGCTGCTGCTGGCGGCGGGCCCGGGTGAAGTCGTTGTCGCCGGCGCCCTTGCGCGAGCGCACGAAGGCGAGGGCCTCCTGGCCGTCGAGGCGATGGCGGCCCGCCGGCAGGAAGAACCCGATCGGCCTTCGGTCCGTCCAACCGCCATAGGCCGGATCGGCGATGGCGCGATCGTTGTCGACGGTGACGCCACCGACGAGGTCGATGAGCGTGACGAAGCCCTCGAGGTTGATGGCGGCGTAGTAGTGGACCGGGACGCCGAGCAGGTAGCCGATCTCCTTCACCAGCGTCGTCGTCGGCCCGTCGGGGTAGTCCCGCGGGTCGTTTCGAGCCGTCGAGAGCAGGCTGTTGATCTTGCCGCCGAACGTGCGCTCCGTTCCACATCGGGAAAGCGGGCCAGGTCGCGGGGGAGGCTGGCCATGACCGCCGTCTTGGCCGCCGGGTCCACGCTCACCACCAGGAGCGTGTCCGTGAGGGCGTGATTGCGCGTCGGAGACGAATCGATCCCGGTGAGGAGGATCGTGATCCGGGAGTCCTTCGTCGCCGGCGTCTCGATCGGCGTGGCAGCGGCAATCTGATCGTCTGGAGAGGCGCCGGGAGAGCCGCCCGGCGAGCCTGCGGGGTCGGTGTTCGGGAGGGGGAGGTCGCCGCCGCCGCCGTCGACGAAGATCCTGCTGCCGGCGTCGTAGAAGGACCAGGTGAGGTAGCCCAGGGCCCCGTGGCCGGCCAGCACCGCGACCCCAAGGACGGCGAGGACGCCGCCCGCGAGGGCCACCCGGCCGCCGGCCCGGCGCGCGAACAGCCACGCGTCTGCCATGGCCACCAGGCGCCAGATGCCCATGATCAGGCCCAGGATGAGGATGGTCTGGGCATAGCTGGGGTCGAACAGGTCGAAAGCGACGCTGTCCACCCCGCGCGTCGCGACCTCGAGGATCCCCCAGGCGACGACGGCGACCATCGGCAGGGCGTAGAGCAGCGCCGTGCGGTAGCGCCTCTGATAGGCCTGCCCGAGCCCGGGCCAGAGGAAGGAGAGGAAGACGGCGACGGACGCCGAGCGTCCGCCTGCGGCGGAAGTCGTGGTCAAAGTCCGATTGCACTCTTTCTTGGCGGGCGGCAGCGCCGTCAGTCGTTGGTGAACGCTACCGCATCAGACGTCGCCTGTCCGACGATCGTGACGCCGCGGCCCACCTGGGGCAGGAGAGATGGTAGAAATGCACCCCCGACGCTGCCGACAGTATCGTCAGCAGAACGCCGACCAATATCGACTTGAATTGCTCAGCGGCGCGGCCTTCGGTCGTCGGATTCCGCACCACTAATTCGCGCGCCGCCAGTGAAGAAGATCGGCGATCTGAGAGCCGCCGAAGGGTGCTGCTCCGAGGATGAGCGCGAGCGTGATGAAGAGCAAGCTGCCCAAGAGGAGTCCTGCAAGGGTGCCGCCGGTCGCAAGAAGAACGAGTACGAAGGCCACCGACGGGATGAAGAAGGGAACCAGGGACTGTCGAAGAATTCCCAGGGACACGTCGCGGGTGCACCATACGATTAGACATAGCACAACAATTTCGTGACCAACGGAGACGAGCGACGCCCCAAGCATCCCGAAGAGCGGTATCAGGATCAGGTTGGCCGAGATATTGAGCGCTGCCCCAAGCGCGGTGATGAGGAGATAGGGTCGATCCCGTCGCTCCGCCAGCATCAGGGCCGCGAACGGGGCATTCAGCGTGACTGTCACAGCCGTCCACGAGAGGATGGCGAGCGGGCCGGCTGACGGACCGTAACTTGGGCCATAGAGCAGGGCCGTGACCGCCGGGGCGGCCATCGTACAGCCGATCGCAAATGGCAACGCGACCATGAGCAGGCCACTCGTCGCCGCTCTGGCAAGAGGAGCGATTCTCGAGCGATCGGAGCGATTGAGCCTCGCGTACATCGGTAGCAGCACTGCGTGGGCAGCGATAGGGACAGCGAGGGCGGCGAGGACGACGCGATAGGCGGCGGCGTACCAACCAGCGGTCTCCGCACCCTTGAAGAATCCGAAGCAAGATCGTATCGGCGTTGTAGTAGAGCAGGACAAAGACGCTGGCAAAACCGAGCGGGATAGCCGCCGTAAGCATTGGGACCGCCCTGTGATCCAGTACCGGGCGCAATTGCCGCAGCGGCCGCGCCTGAGTGAGCAGAACGATCGTTGAGATAACAGCGGGCATAACGAGTGCCACGCCGGCGGCGGCGCGAGTATCCGGCCCGGTTACGGCGATCGCGACCACGGCGAGTTGCGCCAGGGCGCCGCAGACATCGGATACACCGACGGCGATGAACTGCTCTCTTCCCTGCGCCATCCAACGCGTGTTCATCGGGATCATGGCGGTCCCAAATATCAATGCCGCGACGAGGTCGAGGTTGGAGCCGCGAATGCCAGTGATGACCACGACGAGCGCCACCAACGCCACCGCGAGCGATGTGAACAACACGCGAAGCGCAACAAGAGGCCCTGGACAGACGAAGCCGGCCGGACGCAACCTCTCGCGCGCCAATGGTTGCCAGCCCAACGTCGGCGACAAACGTGACGTAGGCAAACGCGGCCCATGCGACCTGTACGACGCCGAACGATTTCGGCCCGAGCCGGCGCGCCATCAGCGTTAGAGCCACGAACTGAATTGCCAGGGCGACGCCGCGGCTGCCGACCATCGCTACGATCCCGCGGCCAGCCTGAGCGCGCGGATCCCCGGTTGGGGCTACAGCCACCTCAACGTCCAGGCAGGAAACACAGAGCGATGGGCGAGACAACGACAGCCCTGCGCGCCATGTGCCCCGTGTTCGTCACCCACCTGAGGGCCGGGCTGACACATACAGCTGGCTGGCCAACCAACGATCGGACCGACCACCTGTGGCGCGCCATATCCCGCGTCTAGCCCAGACGAGCCGCTGAGGCGCCGGACTTCCCCACCTGATCGGCCGCCATTTCGCGTCAACCAAGAGGTCCGCGACGTTCCTGCGGGTGAAGAACCGCAGGTGCGTCTGATCGAAGATCCCTCGTTCTTCGTAGACAAAACCGCGGCCCAACGCAATCCTCGCGAGCGCCGGCAGATAGCTGATATTGGGAACGGAAACTGCAAGTGTGGTGTCCGTGTTGGCGACGCGCTCGAGCCGTCGGACAAGGGCCCACGGATCCACGAGATGCTCGAGGACGTCAGCGCACACGATGAGGTCGTACGGTCCGGTCAGAGAGTCGAGGACATCTTCAATCGGCCGAACGAAGACCTCATTGTAGACGGCCGACGCCTCGTGAGCGCTCTCGACGTCGATCTCAACCCCTGTGATCCATTGTGCGCCGTGACTGCGAAACCATGTGGCGGCGGCACCAGCGCCGCAGCCTATGTCCAGGACACGAGTTGGGTGACCGCCGACCCATTCCAGGAATTCGGTGCGGTTGCTATGGAAGTAGTCGTCTTGCTTGGCGAAAGTCATCGCTGATCACCATGGTGGACGCGATCAGGCGCCGTTCCCCGCAGCGCCCCAATTGCCGGACATGTCCCGGACCGTGGTTGTCGGAGGCCCTCGTGCCGAAGGCTCTGTTGAATGATCGCATGCGACCCGATCGGCCCTACCTCGGATCCATCTGCTTCGTTCCCCGGAGTCTGCGCCGTACTGCCGTGCGCCGGCAAGTTGCACGCGGCGGCGCTTACGGAGCGTCAAAGGGATCAGGCGAATCAAGGACCCGAGAACCCGAATTCGCCGTGGGTCAGACCCGAACAACAGGAGGGTCGACCCAACCTCGCGAGCGGCGATCGGCGCGAGATCTCGCCAGTAGTCGCTGGGCCGGTCATTCTTCAGGATGCTGAGTCGTTGATTCCTCCACGAGAGGAGGCGCGCCACCTCCGGCATGCCGGCTCCATGGCGAGCCAGACTGAACCATCCGAGATCCGTCGGTCCAGAAGAACCCCGAGCGTGCCAGGCAATTGCTGATGGTTGATACCAAGTGACCCAACCGAGGACGCTGAGGCGCCATGCGAGATCCGTATCCTCGTGATACAGGAAGAAGAACTTCGTCTAGGATCTCGTCGACATCACCGGCTACGGTCACCCGGGCGCTCTCAAGGGCCGACATCCGATACACGGGAGCCGGACCATCGGGACCGAAGACGGGTCCTGGTGGTTCCTCGAAGTTCGCGACCGAAACCCCTTGAGCCCATGAGGTAATCCGACGATTCTGGTGCATCACCAGACCCGCCAAATCGACGATGTCTGTGCGTTGCAGGTCGGGACCGAGCCAAGGATCAGCCCCTGTACGGCTCCAACACGGTCACGCGATTTCAAGGCATCGATCGCGGCTTCGAGGTAACCGTCGTCAAGGACTACGTCTTGGTTCAGGAGGCAGACGTACTCGCCGTGCGCACGGGACAGGGCGGCATTGTGCGCAGCTGCGAACCCGAGATTGCGATCGCTTCGCAAGATCATCGAGGCGGGAATGCCATCGAGGATGGAGCGCGCCAGCGTGACCGTCCTGTCGCGTGACGCGTTGTCGAGGACGATCACCTCGATGGGCCAATACGACTGCCGCAAGAGGCTCCGCAGACACGCCTCGATCCAGCGCTCACCCTCGAAGGTCCGATGGACACGGTCACGGAACCGGCCATCACTTCAGCCATCGGGAGCCGCGAACTCGATGGGATCAAGCCAGGCGACCGCGGCGGCCACGGGAAGAATCCCGTAAGCCGCAAGCAGATAGGGGTTGGTCGCACTCGCAAACATGACAGACCCGACTAGAGCGGCCGGCACCGCGGCATCGCGAGGGCCGAGGCCAGCAGGCATCCGGAGCCCGCGGAACCAGCACGCATAGCGTCTACGAGGAGCCGAATTGGGAGTGACAGGAAGAGGATCAGGCCGAGTAGCCCCGTCTTGAACGCGATGTCGAGGTACGTGAGCTCGAATACGAAACCGGTGCCGTAAGGGTAATCGCGTGCTGTTGCGCCGAAACCGTGTCCAACGATCGGTGAAGACGTGATCTCGGTGAGAAGCACCCTCGCCTGGACAACGCGGATCGCGTTGCTCTCCGCACCGAGCTCATCCTCGGCGGGCGGAGTGGGCACCGCGCCGGGGTGCTCGGGGCGCGAACGAGCCGGCCGGCGTCGAACGGATGCGGGCCAGGCGGTGGTGCTCGCAGCCCGCTGGAGGAGATAATCCGGCAGCGAGCCCCCGACGGCCCACCGACGCACGTGGCGACGATCGCGGTGACCATGACCGCCGATGACAGCCTGAGGATGCGGTACCGTTCGACATAGCCGAGCGCTACGACGGCCACTACCCCGATTCGAGGCAATCCAGAAGCCGCGTGTATACGACGCGCCGACGTCGACAAGAAGGATCCCGAACAAGACCCATGTCCACGGCGACGCCCGTTTCAGAAGCCTGGCGGTGGTGAGCACGAGCCCGACCTGGAGGTAGAGCCCACTGGCGAGGTAGAGCCGGCCTGCACCGGTCGGCATGTACCCGATGCGCCCCCGAAATCGAGACCGGTCGGGCCATCAAGGAGCATCGCGCGCAGTTGTGGGAATAACGGCACGACTCGCGAGATCGCGAGCAGGATGAGCCCGAAGGTAAGCATTGCGTTGAACGCCGCGGCGAGGAACATCCGATCGCGAAACCATGCGCCGTAGCCGTTGACCATGAGGGCAAGGACGACCAAGACCAGCGCGACCGATGCGTACCCGTTGCCGTCCTGGATCGCAGTCACAGGCGACGTGCCGTTCACCACGGCCAGTCCTATAGGCAACTGGAAAGCCCACGGTCAACAGCAGAGCGTGCACTCCGTAGCGACCGAGAGCCAGACGGTTACGCGCCAAGGACGCGTGACCGAGAATAGCAACGGCTCCCGGTAAGGATCGCCAGAAAGGCGATCCTGCCCGAGACTCCGGCAGGGAAGATCGCCAGCCGCCGGCCGCTCCTCCGGAAGTCAGTTCCACCACGACGACCGCCACCGCATTCCGATAATCGACGGCGGTGAGCAGGACAACACCGCGAGGAGGAGGAGCCCACCCGTAGTCCACAGCACCCCTGGGGCACCCGAAATTCGGAGTGCCGAAAAAACGACGTGCCAAGCCCACAGGCGACCGCCAGAGCGCCCCCATAAGAGAGCCCGGGAACCCGGGCTATCGACAGACGTGCGACCGAGCTCCCCCGGTGTCAGTCACGTGCATCGCGGTGGAGAAGCCCGTCCGCGAGGAGAGCGACACCGTCATCAATGACGCGACCGATTGACTCGACGAACCGGGCAACGCGGAATCGGGAAGCCGCCGTCGCGATCGCCTGTCGGTTGAGCGTAGGGCCAAGCGCGTCAAGGTCCAGGACTCCTTGCACGATCGAGGCGGTGCGCGCGTTGGGCGTGAGTACGCCGGTCTGCCCGGGAATGACGATCTCGCCAAGGCCGCCGATCGCCGGGCCAACGACCGGGACGCCAAGCAGTTGGGCCTCGGCCGCAGCGGCCGAATGCCTCGGCAGAGGCGGTCACGAACGCGCGGACGCGGCCACCAGCTGGGCGACTCGGTCGCGGCGCTGCCACCCAAGAAAGCGGATGGATGGACCGGCTTCCCCGCTGGAGGCGATCCATTTCCGGCCCGTCACCAACAACCCACAACGGCAGACCGAGCCTCCCAAAGGCCTCGAGGAGCACGCGGGTGTTCTTCACTCGCACGAGGCGCCCGACGGTGATGTAGTAGTCACCTGATTCCTGAACAGCCACACCCGGGGTCACACGGACCGGCGGATGGAGGACGATGGACTCGCGGTGATAGTGCTTCAGGGGACGCGTTGGTGTAGGCAGAGTTGCTGACAACGATGTCGGGCCGCTGCCAAGCAAGCTGATCCCAAGCACGAACGTAGTGCGACCCAATGCTCGCGAGCGCGCCGCGGGCGCCCCCGCCAAAGCCGAAGGCGCGCGTCGGAAGCATGTCCTTCCCAGAGGTACTGCATGGTGCGGTTTGCGTAGGCGACGTGCAGCAGGTCCGGGCCGGTCAAAACGCCTTGCGCCACCGCAAACGTATTCGAGATGACAACGTCCGCGTCGGACAGGTCAATTGCTCGATCGCGATAGGAAAGAACGGCAAGAAGAGACGATGTCGTCGCCGCGCTCCGGGTACATGATCGATCATTGATGGGCGGGGACGGGACTGCTCGATCGATGAACCGCGGAAGTTCCTCGGCTCGTAGACCAAGGTTCTCGCCTCCGTGCTGGGAAATGCCTCAGGAAGTGCCTGAAGAACGACCTCGGCCCGGCAGCCACGGTCAACCAGTCGTGAACAATCACGGTCTTCATTGGCGAACTGAGTCCCTCCCCCATCGACGGTGTCGATGACCACCCCCGCGCCAGCAACCCAGACCGCACGCCCTCTATACGGCCCGAGATGCCGCCCGCTTCCCACCTATGCCGAGTGTCACGGCAAAGCGACCCGGGCAATGACGACCGATGAACGGTCAGGCGGTCGCACTTGCGGGCGAGAAGAATGGCCGAGCGTGAGGCGTAAAAGAACAGAACGTGGGGCACGCCGCGTGACGTCGACATGCGAGCCTGAGGAAGCCCCATGAACATGCCGGACGATTGACCGCTCCGCGACCGCGAGGCCCCAGCCAGCGGCAGTTGCCCGCCGTGCTAGATCGACCTCCTCGCAATACAAGAAGAAGCCCTCTTCGAATTCCGCCAATCTGCTCGATGCAGTCCGCTGAGATCAGAATTGCTGAGCCGCTTATGAAGTCGAGGGCCGCGTGCGGACTGACCTTGGATGGGTCGTCCCCGAGCTCGTGCTAACCTGGTCCGCGACGTCCATCGCGCGTATGTGCCACCACCGAGACACTGGACGAGCCCTCCGATCGTCGGCGTTGACAAGACACGAACCGACGAGACCGACACGCCGGTCCTGTTCAAAAAAGGTCGGGCGTCGAGCTCGGCCAGTGCCCCAGGGTCGACTGTCGTGTCGTTGTTGAGCACCCACGAGCGCGTCAGCACCAAGCCGCAGTGTGTGGGCAATGCCCGCGTTGTTGCCGGCACCGTAGCCGCGATTGGCGTCAATCTGCAGCATGGACAAGAACGGCGGAGTCGGGCGCGCCCCACGCGGCCTTTGGGGGGTTCGCGCTTGGGAGGAAAGCTCCCACGGGGGGAGACTTCGGCATGCTCGTCGAGCCAGTGACCGATCATCTCGCGTGATCCATCCGTGGATCCATTATCGACCAAGACAACGAAGAAGCGGTGGTAGGTCGACAGGAGCACCGACTCGACGCAAGCGATGGTGCGCGGTCCGTCGTTCCAGTTAAGCACGATGATGCCAACGAGCGGGCCGTCGTCGACCCGGCCAGGCTTCTGTCCAGTCGTTGTGTCCCTCACATCATCGCCAGGCCGCCGTCGATCCCGAGCACCTGGCCCGTGATGTAGGCGGCCTCGTCGGAGGCGAGGAAGGCCACGGCGAAGGCGATCTCGTCCGGGGTGGCGAAACGGCCGAGCGGCGTGGCGGCCTTGATCGCGTCCTTGACCGTGTCCGACAGCCCCTCGGTCAGCTCGGTGAGGACGAACCCCGGGGCGACGGCGTTGACCGTGATCCCGCGCGAGGCGACCTCGCGGGCGAGCGCCTTCGTCAGCCCGATCAGGCCGGCCTTCGAGGCCGAGTAGTTGGCCTGGCCCGCGTTGCCCATCTGGCCCGACACGCTCGACATGTTCACGATCCGCCCGGACCGCTGCCGAAGCATCGGGCGCAGCACCGCCCGGGCCATGTAGAAGGCGCCCGTGAGGTTCACGTTGAGCACGTCGGCCCAGGCCTGGTCGCTCATCCGCATCGCCAGGTCGTCGCGGGTGATGCCGGCGTTGTTGACGAGGATGTCGATCCGGCCGAACTCCTTCAGCGTCTCCTCGACGGTCGCGGCGCACGACGCCGGGTCCGTGACGTCGCCACCCACGCAGACCGAGCGGCGGCCCATCGCCTCCACGTCGCCCTTCGTGTGGTCGTCGATCAGGCAGGCGGCACGGTCGATGAAGGCGACGTCGGCGCCCTGCCGGCCGAGCTGGAGCGCCACGGCCCGGCCGATGCCGCGCGAACCGCCGGTCACGATGGCGACCTTGCCGCTGAGATCGATCATGCGGGAACCTCCTTGCGGGCGGGCTCGGGTTCGCCCGGGACGACGTCGTCGAGGGGGACGTCCACCGGCCCCGGCGCGGCCAGCACGGCGGCCAGCTGGGGCGGGATCGGGTCGACCGAATCCCAGTCGACCGGGAGCCGGACCTTGATGGCGTCGGGGTCGATGCTCGCGGCGCGGGCCCCGTTGGCCGGGTCGACCGACCACTCGAAGGCCACGGCGCCCGAGGTGAAGCCGGCCCCGAACGCGACCAGGACCACGTTGTCACCGACGTTGATGCGACCGCTGTCGACGGCCTCCGCGAGGGCGAGCGGGACCGACGCCGCCGACGTGTTCCCGTAGCGGTCGAGGTTCACGAAGATCCGCTCCAGCGGGAAGTCGAGGCCCTTGGCCACGGCCTCGATGATCCGGATGTTGGCCTGGTGGGGGATCAGGAGGTCCACGTCGTCGGGGTCGAGCCCGGCCCGCCGCATGGCCGCCAGCGCCGACGAGGCGAGCGTCTTGGTGGCGAAGCGGTAGGTCTCCTTCCCCTCCATCCGGATGTGGTGCTCGCCGCGGGCCACGGTCTCCGCCGACGGCGGGCTCTTCGATCCGCCGGCCGGGAGCCAGATCATGTAGGCACCCTGCGGTTCCGTGGTCAGCTCGATCCCGTGGGGGCCGGTCGGCTCGGCGGAGGTCGAGACGACCACGGCCCCGGCGCCGTCGCCGAACAGGATGCACGTCCCCCGGTCGGTGTAGTCGAGGAATCGGGTCAGGAGCTCGGCCCCGATCACGAGCACGTGGCGGGCCATGCCCGAGGTCACGTACGCATGGGCAGTGGCGTAGGCGTAGACGAAGCCGGAGCAGGCCGCGGACACGTCCATGGCCGCGGCCCGGGTGTTGCCGATCGCCTCCTTGACGAGGGCCGCCGTGGAGGGCATCCAGTAGTCCGGCGTGAGCGTCGCCACGAGGATCAGGTCGATCTCGTCCGGGTCGAGGCCGGCCACGGCGATCGCCCGGGCGCCCGCGACGGCGGCCATCGAGGCGGTCGTCTCGTGGGCCGCCGCGACCCGACGCTCGCGGATCCCGGTGCGGCTCACGATCCACTCGTCGGACGTGTCGACGATCCGCTCCAGGTCGGCATTGGTCAGGACGGCGCTCGGGGCGTAGCTGCCCCAGCCGCTGATGCGGGCGAAGCTGCCCGCGGGGGCGCGCGACGGGAGGGTCACAGGGGCTCCACCTCGATGAGCGGGTGCTTCGCCTTGACCAGGCTGCCGTTCTCGGGCACCACCCGGACCACCCGGCCGGCCTTGTCCGACTTGATCTCGTTGAACAGCTTCATGGCCTCGATGAGGCCGATCACCTGGCCCACGACCACCTCGCGACCAGCCTCCACGAACGGCGGCGTGCCGGGGCTCGGCGAGGAGTAGAAGATGCCGGTCAGCGGGGCGAGGACCGAGGCCCGGCCGGTTGACGCCGGGCCCCCGTCCGGGGCGGCCCCGGCCGGAAGCGCCTCGAGCGCCGGCCGGCCGGCGGTGAGCGCCTCGGCTCCCCCCGCGGGGGCGAGGGCGGCCACCTTGCGCAGGACGATGCCCGTGCCGCCGGCCTCCACCTCGAGCTCGGTGAGGTCGCTGCGCTCGAGGAGGATGGCCAGGCGGTCGATGAGGGCCAGGAGGGACGCGTCGCCCGGCGGGAGGGCGGCCGGGCGTGCGCCGGGATCCGGCGGGAGGGCGGCCGGGCGATCGCCGGGATCCGGCGGCATGGGGGCGGCCGCGCGATCGACAGGGGTGGGCGCCACTGGGGCGGGCGTCACGAGGGCCGGCGGCCCGGGAGCCGGTTGATCGACCGGGCGTGGATCCATGTCGCCCGTCATCCGTCCCACCGCGTGAAGACGAGCGCGCTGTTCTGGCCGCCGAAGCCGAAGGAGCTGCTGACCGCCACCCGGATCGGGCGGTGGCGCGCCGTGTTCGGCGTCAGGTCGAGCCCGGCCGCGGCCTCGTCGGGATCCGACAGGTTGATCGTGGGCGGGATGACCTCGTCCCGGATGCTGAGCACGGTGACGGCGGCCTCGATCGATCCCGCCGCCCCGAGCGAGTGGCCGAGCATGCTCTTGTTCGCGGACACGCTGACCTCGCCGGCGCGCTCTCCGAAGAGCCGCCGGATCATGTCCAGCTCGGTCCGGTCGCCCTCCGGGGTGGACGTGGCATGGGCATTCACGTGCTCCACGTCGTCGATCGTCAGCCCGGCCTTCTCCAGGGCGCGCCGGATGGCCCGGATGGCGCCGACGCCGCCGGGCGCGGGCAGCGTGATGTGGCTGGCGTCGGCCGACGCCCCATACCCGACCAGCTCGGCCAGCGGCACGGCCCCGCGGGCCCGGGCGTGGTCGAGCGCCTCGATGATCAGCACACCGGCACCCTCGCCGATGACGAAGCCGTCACGGCCCCGATCGAAGGGGCGCGAGGCGCCTGCCGGGTCGTCGTTCCGGGTGGACAGGGCGCGCATGGCGGCGAAGCCGCCCACGAGCACCTCGTGGACCGCGGACTCCGACGAGCCGGCGACCATGACCTCGGCATCGCCGCGACGGATCATCTCCCAGGCCTCGCCGATGACGTGGCCACCGGTCGCGCAGGCCGAGGACAGGGCGAAGTTCGGGCCGAGGGCTCCGAACATGATCGCCGCCTGGCCGGCGGCCAGGTTCGGGATCGCCATGGGGATGAAGAAGGGGCTGATCCGATCGGGGCCCTTCTGCAGGGAGACCGCGACCTGCTCGGCGAAGGTGATCCCGCCGCCGAGACCGGTGCCGAGCACGATCCCGGTCCGCAGCGCCAGCTCTCCCTCCAGGTGCTCCGGCAGGCCAGCGGCCGACATCGCCTGGCGGGTGGCGACCAGCGCCAGCTGCGTGTAGCGGTCGTTGCGGCGCTGCTCCTTGCGGTCGAGCACGACCGACGGGTCGAAGCCCGGGACCTCCGCGGCGATCCGGGAGGCGACCCGCGAGGCATCGAAGGCCGTGATCGGCCGGATGCCCGAACGGCCGGCCACCAGGCCGTCCCAGGTGGAGGCCACGTCCGGGCCGAGCGCGGTCACCAGCCCGAGCCCGGTCACGACCACGCGCGGGCGATGGTCCGGGGCACGGCGCTCCCCCACGGGACGGTTCCTCTCCGTCGGGCGCCCGTCCGCCGCTGCACGGCCCTCCGTCACCGGACCAGCTTCCCGGTGCGGATCGTGGCCCCCCGGTAGACGTCGCCCGGAAGGCCCCGCCCGGCGACCGAGTCGGCCGCGGCCAGGGCGTCGAACTCGGTCCGCTTGATCTCGGCGGTCACCGTCCCGTCGACGATGTCGATGAGCGCCCACGACGCGGTCGGGTCGCCGTCGAAGACGTAGCCGGCGCTGCCGTCGTTGACGATCATCTTCCAGCCGAAGTCGCGCACCTCGGGCACGTGGGTGTGCCCGCAGCAGATGACGCGGGCGTCGGTCCGGCCGAGGCGGTCCATGAAGACGCTCTCGTCGAGGCCGCGGTCGAAGCCCGCCGTCTGCGATCCGGGCGAGGCATGGGTGACCAGGACGAGGGTCCCGTCGTCGGCCCGGGCGCGGCGCTCGGCGGGCAGGCGGCGCAGCCAGTCGACCCGCTCCGGGCCGAGCGCCTCGTGGGCCCACGTCGCCGCCGCCTTGAACGACTCGGGCACGCCCTCGCCGAACCACGGAAACGCGGCCCCGTAGTCGAAGTCCGCCACCGCGATGTCCGTGTTCCCCTGCACCACGAGGGCGCCCGCCGCCTCCAGCTCGCGGATGCGGTCGACGGCCCCGGCCGGGTCCCCGCCGTTGAAGACGAGGTCGCCGGCCACCGCCACGATGTCCGGGGCGGCCGCGGCCACGGCCGCTCGCACGGCGTCGAGCGCCTGGACCACGCCGTGCACGTCGGAGAAGAGCGCGATTCGCGTCATCAGCGCAGCACCGAGGCGTCGGGGATGACGAAGGAGAGCGTCGCCTCGCAGCAGACCTCGCCGTCGACGCTGGCCACGCCCAACCCGCGCCCGAAGCGCCGCCCGAGCTTGTCCATGGTCACCTCGAGACGCATGACGTCGCCGGGCTTCACGACCCGCTTGAACCGGCAGGCGTCGATGCCGGCGAAGAGGCCCACCCGGTCGCCGAAGCCCTCCTGCTTGGCCACGAACACCGCCATCGTCTGGGCGAGCGCCTCCACCTGGATGACGCCCGGCACCACGGGCAGGCCCGGGAAGTGGCCGGCGAAGAACCACTCGGTGGCGGTGATGGCCTTGACCCCGACGATGCGGCGGGCCTCCGCGTCGTACTCGTCGATGCGGTCCACGAGGAGGAACGGCCAGCGGTGCGGGATCAGGCCTTCGATCTCGCGGGCGGTGTGGATCGGCTCGGACACGGCAGGGCTCCCGGTTCGTGGAGGTCAGTGTCGCCCGGCGCGGGGGCGCCGAGCGGGTAGATGGGTGCAGGAGTGCACGGGTCGCTCAGCCCCGCCCCGCGAGGAACGCGGCCCCGCCGACGCGGTCGACGAGGTTGGTCGTCACCCGTCCCTCCACGAACGCCGGGTTGTCGACCATCGCCCGGTGGAAGGCGCGGTTCGTGATGATCCCGTCGATGACCAGCTCGTCGAGGGCGGCCCGCCCGCGGGCGATGGCGGCCGGCCGGTCGGGGCCCCACACGATCAGCTTGCCCAGGAGCGAGTCGTAGTAGGGCGGGACCTCGTAGCCGGCGTACAGGTGCGAGTCCATTCGCACCCCCGGCCCGCCCGGGGCGTAGAAGCGCGACACCCGGCCCGCCTGGGGACGGAAGTCGTGGGCGGCGTCCTCGGCGTTGATCCGGAACTCGATCGCATGGCCCCGGAACGTGACGTCAGCCTGGCTGAACCCCAGGGGCTCGCCGGCCGCGATTCGCAGCTGCTCGGCCACGAGGTCGATGCCGGTGACGAGCTCGGTCACCGGGTGCTCCACCTGGATGCGGCAGTTGATCTCGATGAAGTAGAAGCTGCCGTCGCGATCGACCAGGAACTCCAGCGTCCCCAGATTCTCGTAGCCGGCGGCGACGACCGCCCGGATCGCCCGGTCCGCGAGCTCGGCCCGGGAGCCCTCCGGGAGGGCAGGTGACGGGGCCTCCTCGATGAGCTTCTGGTGACGCCGCTGGACCGAGCAGTCGCGCTCGCCCAGGTGGACGCCGTGCCCGTAGCGGTCGACCACCACCTGCACCTCGACGTGGCGGTTGTCCTCCAGCCACTTCTCCAGGTACAGGGAGTCGTCGCCGAAGGCGGCCCGGGCCTCGGAGCGGCAGACTCGGAGCGCCGCCTGCAGCTCTCGCGGGGTGCGAACCATGCGCATCCCCTTGCCGCCGCCGCCCGCGGACGGCTTGACCAGGACCGGGTACCCGACCCGCTCGGCCTCCGCCAGGGCCTGCTCATCGTCGCCGAGCATGCCGTCGGACCCGGGGATCGTGGGCAGGCCGTGGGATCCGAGCAGGCGCCGGGTCCCCTCCTTGGAGGCGAACCGCTCCAGGACCTCGGCCGAGGGCCCGACGAACGTGATGCCGTGCGCCGCCACCGCCTCGGCGAAGCCGGCATCCTCGGAGAGGAAGCCGTACCCCGGGTGGATCGCGTCGCAGCCGGTCACGATCGCCGACGAGATGATGGCCGCCGCCGAGAGGTAGCTCCGCCTGGCGTCGGCCGGCCCGATGCAGATCGCCTCATCGGCCAGCTGCGCCGCCAGCGAGTCGCGATCCGCCTCGCTGTAGGCGAGCACGGCACCGATCCCGAGCGTCCGGCAGGCGCGCAGGATGCGGAGGGCGATCTCGCCGCGGTTGGCGATGAGGACGCGCTCGAACATCAACCGGGCTCCGGACGGGCGGCGGCCGGTGGCGCCAGGAGCTCGACCTCCACGACATCCTGGCCATACTCCACGGGGTCGCCCGGCCCGACGAGGGTGGCGCCGACGATGCCGTCGGTCGGGGCGACCACCTCGTACGGCACGCCCAGCACATCGATCGTGCCCACGCGGTCACCGGCGCGGACCCGGGCACCGGCGACCAGGTCGCCGCGCGGCCGGAAGAAGCCGACCGCGGGCGAGGTCGCGATCGCGCGGGTCGGAGCGGGTTCGGGATCGGCTGTCTCGCCGGTTGCCGGGGTGGCGGCGGTTCCCGGGCCGACGGCGACCCCGCCCACGTGGCTCCCGGCCGACGCGTGGAGCTCGGCGCGTCCGGCGGGGCGACCGGCGGCGCCCGCCCGGCGGACCGCCCGGGCATCACCCGGCATGCGCAGGCGCACGCTCCAGGCATCCTCCCGGACCTGGAGCTCGCCGAGGCCGCTCGCCCCCAGCTTGGCGACGAGGGCGGGCAGCAGGTCGTCCGCGAGGCGGTCGATCTCGCCGTGGTCGGCGCGCCGCTCCTCGGGGCTGCGCCGCGGCGCGTCGCCGTCGTGGATCGGCACCGGTCAGACCTCCTCTCGTGCGGGCGGCTCGTCGCGGCCCTCGCGTCCCTCGCGCGACCCGATTCCCTCGAGGGCCTTGCCCACCGGCTCGAAGGCACGTCGCAGCCGGTCGGCGAGACTCGGACGCCCGGCAGCCTCCGGGACCTCGGGCTGGCCGAGGTCGTCGAAGGCCCCGAACGCCCGGTAGCGGCGAGTGCGGGCGGCCACGAGATCCTCGACCGGCAGGGCGGCGAGGCGGTCGAGCTGCTCGATGATCGTCGCCCTCAGGCGGCTCGCCGTCTCGGCCGGGTCGGCGTGGGCCCCCTCGCCCGGTTCGGGCACGAGGAGGTCGATGACCCCGAGCTCGAGCTGGTCGGAAGCGGACATCTTCATGGCGAGCGCGGCGTCGGCGGCCTTCTCGGACGTCCGCCACAGGATCGCAGCGCAGCCTTCGGGACTGATCACGGAGTAGACCGCGTTCTCCAGGGCCACCACGATGTCGCCGGCGGCGATGGCGAGGGCACCCCCCGACCCCCCCTCCCCGGTGATCAGGGTGACGATCGGCACCCGGATCCGGCACATGACCATGATCGCGTTCGCGATGGCGTCGGCGACGCCGCGCTCCTCGGCCTCGGCGCCCGGATAGGCCCCCGGGGTGTCGACGAAGGTCACGACGGGAATGCGGAAGCGATCGGCCATCTCGAACAGGCGAATCGCCTTGCGGAAGCCCTCCGGCTTCGCCATCCCGAAGTTGCGCCGGATGTTCTCGTCGGTGTCGGCGCCCTTCTGGTGGCCGACGACCACGACCCGCCGACCGTCGATCCGGGCGAGGCCGCCGACGATCGCCCCGTCATCGCCGTACAGCCGGTCGCCGTGGAGCTCGACGAAGCTGTCGGCCACCCCCGCCACGAGCTGCAGCGTGTGGGGCCGGCGGGCATTGCGGGCGAGCAGGACACGGGCCCACACCGCCTCGCGGGGGTCGAGGGGCGCCTCGCGGGGGTCGGCGGGCGCCTCGGGCGCGGCGCCGGCCTCCCGCTCCTTCGCCCGTCCGAGCAGGCGGTCAACCATAGCGCACGCTCTCCGGGGACCCATCCGCGGCCGGTGGGCCGAGCACGTCGAGGATCGCGATCAGCTCGTCCCGAAGGTCGGCCCGGGCGGCGATCCGGTCAACGAACCCGTGCTCGAAGAGGAATTCCGCCCGCTGGAAGCCCGGCGGCAGCTCCTCGGCGATGGTCCCCGCGGACACGCGCGCCCCGGCGAAGCCGATGAGCGCATTGGGCTCGGCAACGTTGACGTCGCCGAGGGCGGCGAACGAGGCGAACACGCCGCCCGTCGTCGGGTCGGCGAGCACCGACACGTAGGGCAGGCCCGCGGCCCGCAGCGCGCCGAGGGCGGCGATCGTCTTGACCAGCTGCATCAGGGCCAGGGTCCCCTCCTGCATCCGGGCCCCGCCCGAGGCGCTCACCACGACGAGGGGGATTGCTTCCGCCAGGGCTCCTTCGGCAGCTCGTGTCACCTTCTCCCCGACCACGGAGCCCATGGAGCCGCCCATGAACGTGAAGTCCAGGGCGCAGATCGCGATGGGCCGCCCGCCGATCGCCCCGAAGCCCCACATCGCCGCATCCCGGCGGCCGGTCGCCGTCTGGGCCGCGACGAGGCGGTCGGCGTACGCCTTGCTGTCCACGAAGCCGAGGGGATCGCGCGAGACGAGCCCGGCGTCCCGCTCGTGGAACGTGCCCGGGTCGAGGACCTGCGCCAGGCGGGCCGGAGCCGAGATCCGGAAGTGGTGTCCGCACGTCGGGCAGACGCGGAGCGCCTTCTCGAGGTGCTTGTTGAACAGCATCTCCGAGCAGCCGGGGCACTGGGTCCACAGGTCGGGCGGGTAGCTCTCGCGGCGGGGCCGGAAGGGCAGCGTGATCGGCATCAGGCGAGGCCCCGGGGGAATGTCTCCCTCGCCGACCGGGCCGCGCGCGCCAGGCGGACGGCGCGCGACATCGGGTCGGTGGGGGCGCCCCGGGTCAGGCGCCAGGCCACGAAGGCGGCTCCCGCGAGGCTGAGGGCGGCCGAGGTCACGGCGCTGCCCACGAGCACGGGCCGGCGTGCAGCTGCCCGGCAACGCCCGCCACCGGGCCATCCGTCGCCCCGTGCCCGGCACGCTCCGCGTCCGCGCCGGCTCGACGCGCGGCCCCAGCGGCCCGGCCGGAGCCCGCACGCGCACCGTTGGCGCCGCCTCCGAGGCCCGGATCGTTGCCACCCGCGTCGTCCGGCATGGGCCCCAGGAGCGCGGCCAGCTCCGGGTTGGCAAGCTCCCGGGCCAGGTCGGCCGCACCGAGCAGCGGCGCCGGGAAGGGGATCACGGTGGCTTCGCCGCCGGACGCCGCCGCGAGCCGCATCGCGGCGGCCGCCTCGGCCAGGCGCCGGGCCAGGCGATCCTCGAAGCGGAACGAGGGGTGGACCCGGACGAGCTCGTCGCGGAGGCGGCGGGCCGCCCTTCGCAGGGAAGGATCGAGCGCCGGATCGGCGGGCACATCGGGCGCGCGCCGCTCGGCCGCGAGCAGGAGCGCCTCCAGGTAGCGGTCGGTGACGAGCGCCTCGACCTCGATCGCATCGAGGGCGCCGGGCGCGCCGGGCATGGGCGCCCTCACCGGCCCTCGCCTTCGCCGGGCGCGCGCGGCTGGCCGAGGTCGCGGGCAACGCTGCGGAGAGCCCGGTGAAGGAGCACCCGGACCGCGCCCTCGGAACGACCCAGCACGCCGGCGATCTCGGCCGTGCTCATCTCCTCGACAAATCGCAGCACGACGGCCCGGCGGCGGTCGCCGGGCAGGCGCGCGACGGCGGCCCATGCCTCCGACGCGGCGGCCCGGGAGACCACGCTGCCCTCGACGTCGTCGGGCGCGGCCACCGTGCCGGCCGCATCGAGCGGCGTCGTCGGGCGCCGGCGGGCGCTCCTGCGGTGGTTGGAGACCACGTTGCGGGCGATGCGGAAGAGCCAGACCCGGAACGTCGACGCCTCCGGTCCGGCCCCCTCGGGGGCCTGCTCGCGGAACCGCGGCAGGGCGCCGAGGGCGAGCAGGAACGTCCGTTCCGTCACGTCCTCCGCCTCGTGATGATCGCCGAGCTCGTGGAAGGCAAAGCTGTAGACCTGCGCGACGTACTTCCGGTAGAGGGCGTCGAAGGCGGCCGGGTCGGCCTGGGCCGCCCGGACGAAGGTCCGGTCGGGGTCGAGCGGGACCACCCGCCCGAGGGCGCCGGCCCCCTCTCCTCCCGTCCTTCGTCCAAACACCGTTCCGGTCCGTCCGTTACGCGCCGGGCGCCGAATCGGCGCGCGGCACTGGCGGGGCGCCCGGCGCGGCCGGCGCCCGGCCGCCGCCGGCGCGGGCCTGCCGCCCGGCGCCGGCACGCTGTCGCCCGCGTCGACAACCCGCACGTGGACCACGTCGCCGGCGTGGATCGCGCGCTCGCCGCCGGGCGCCGAGGCGTCGGCCACGAGCAGCGCCCCGGTGGACGGGTCGAGGCCGAGCGCGAGCACCTCCTCGGGCTCCGCATCGTGGCCCTCGAGGTGGACGACGCGACCGGTGGTCAGCTGGCGGGCTGTCCAGTCGTCGATCGGGAAGCGGCCCGCCCGCAGCGCCTCGACCCGCGCCTCGAGGCGCGAGAGGAAGGCGTCGAGGAGGAGCGCCCGGGAAATCGGCCGGCCACCGGAGACCTCGCTCAGGCTCGTCATCACGGGCGCGATCGCGGCCGGGAAGTCGGCCCTGGCCCAGTCGGCATTGAGGCCCATCCCGACCGCCACCTGCGGATCCTCGCTGCCGAGTCCCTGGGCCTCCCCGAGCACGCCGCCGAGCTTGCGGAACGCGCCGTCGCCGGGCACGATGGCTGGCCGCCCGGCGCCGTCCACCTCGACCACGAGGTCGTTCGGCCACTTCAGGCGGATCGCCCGGTCGCGGAGCCCGGCGACCTCCTCGGCCGCGTCGGCCATCGCCAGCGACGAGACCGCGGCCAGGCGCCATGTGTGCCCGGGCGCCAGCCACGTGGGCCGGAAGCCCAGGGAGAGCAGCAGCCCGGCGCCCGGCGGGGCCGTCCACGTCCGGCCCGCCCGTCCGCGCCCGGCGGTCTGCTCGTCGGCGACCGCCAGGCAGACCTCGGGGGTGCCGGCGGCCAGCCACGCCCGGATGACGTCGTTGGTCGAGCCGATCCGCTCGAAGCGTTCCTGCCGGGCGAGGAAGGCCGTCACTGGCTGGCGCCCGCCCCGGGTCCCGCGCCCGCCCCGGGTCCCGCGCCCGCCCCGCGTCCCGGGCCGGCCGGGGAGTCGACCGGGTCGGGCGTCGCCAGCTCGAACGCGGCGTGAAGGGCCCGCACGGCAGCCTCCAGCTGGTCCTCCGCGATCGTGCAGGTGATTCGCACCTCCGAGGTCGAGATCATCTCGATGTTGACGCCGGCGTTGGAGAGGGCGCCGAACATCCGGGCGGCGTAGCCGGGGGTGTTGTGGAGGCCGGCTCCGACGATCGACACCTTGGCGATGGAGGCGTCGGTCGTCATCTCCCGGAAGCCCAGGTCGCGGACGAGCGGGTCGAGGACCCGCCTGGCCTTGGCCAGCTCGCCCCGCGGGACGGTGAAGCTCATGTCCGTCGTGCCGCCGTGACCCACGTTCTGGACGATCATGTCGACGCTGATTCCGCCGTCGGCGAGCGGCGCGAAGACGGCGTGGGCGACGCCGGGGCGGTCGGGGACCTCGACGAGGGTGATCTTCGCCACGTTCCGGTCCTGGGCGATGCCCCGCACCTTGTTGCGCTGCTCCACGAGCGGGTCCTCCTTGATCAGCGTGCCGGGCGCGTCCTCGAAGGAGCTCAGGACCTCGATGACCACGTCGTTCACCCAGCCGAGCTCCACCGCCCGCACCTGCATCACCTGGGCGCCCTGGTGGGCGAGCTCCAGCATCTCCTCGTAGCCGATGACCGAGAGCTGCCGCGCCTCGGGGACGAGCCGCGGGTCGGCCGTGTAGATGCCCTTCACGTCCGTGTACACCTGGCAGCGGTCGGCCCGCAGGGCGGCCGCCAGGGCCACGGCCGTGGTGTCGCTGCCGCCGCGCCCCAGCGTCGTCGTCTCCATGAGCTCGAGCGCCGTGACGCTCTGGCCCTGGAAGCCGGCGACGATGACGACCTTGCCGTCGGCCATCTCCGCCCGGATCCGGACCGGGTCGATGCCGGCGATTCGGGCCCGGCCGTACGTTCCGTCGGTGACGATTCCGGCCTGGGCGCCGGTCAGGGAGATCGCGGCCAGGCCCATGGCATGGAGCGCCATCGACATGAGGGTCGCGCTCTGGTGCTCCCCGGTGGCGAGGAGCATGTCCAGCTCGCGCGGCTCGGGCTCGTCGGTGATGGCGGTCGCGAGCGAGAGCAGCTCGTCGGTCGTGTCGCCCATGGCCGAGACGACCACGCACAGGTCGGCTCCGTCGGCGCGGGCGGCGGCGATCCGACGGGCGACGCGGCGAATCCGGTCGGCGTTGGCGACCGAGCTCCCGCCGAACTTCATGACGACAAGGGGGTGCGACATCGGCGCGGATTGTACCGCCCCCCGAGCGTGGAACCGGGAGTGATGCCGGGGATGCGGCCGCGGGAGGCGCCGGCCGGGTGCGCGCGACTTCCCATCGCGCCGCCCGCGGGCGCGACCTCGCCGCGTGAATGTGGCGGTGCCCCTGTGGGGAGAGCGCTCCGGCCGCTACCATGATCGCGTTGCGGCCCGCGATCCACCGCGCGATCCGCCGCGTCACCGCAGGGGAGCTCGCCGCGATGTGCTTCGACCCCGACAGCCGGCCACCGATCCCGCCGATCGCCGGCGGCGCCATCGACGCCGAGGAGATCGTCCTGCGGGCCGGCGACGGCGGCCGCTTCGCCGGCCTTCTCGCCCGAGCCGATGACCCCAGTGGGGCCGCGATCATCGTGCTGCCGGACGTCCGTGGGCTCCATCCCTACTACGAGGAGCTGGCCCTGCGCTTTGCCGAGCACGGCGTCGACGCCCTCGCGATCGACTACTTCGGCCGCACGGCCGGCATCGGCGTGCGCCAGCGGGCCTCCGATTTCGACTTCATGAGCCACATGGGCGAGACCCGGTACTCGAACCTGTCATGGGACGTTCAGGCCGCCGTCGAGCGCCTGCGCGCGCCCGGGCCGGGGAGCGGGCGAGCGATCTTCACGATCGGCTTCTGCTTCGGCGGGCGGCTCGCCTTCCTGGCCAACACCCTGGGGCTCGACCTGGCCGGGGCGATCGGGTTCTACGGCTGGCCCGTCGGCGCGCGCGGCGACATCCCGGCACCGGCCGACTCGACCGGCCTCATGAGCGCCCCCGTCCTCGGGATCTTCGGGGGAGCGGACCGCGGCATCCCCGCGGAGGCAGTGGAGTCGTTCGAGGACGCGCTGGCCGCAACCGGCCTCCCCCACGAGATCGTGACCTACCCGGCGGCGCCGCACTCCTTCTTCGATCGCAAGGCCGAGGAGTTCGGCGAGGCGTCCACCGACGCCTGGGAGCGCGTCCTCGCGTTCATCCGGACGAACACCCCGGACGCCTGACCGGCGCGGCCGCCGACGGGCCCTGGATCGCCGCGGTCACGGCGGGGCCGCCCTTGACCGCGAGATAGCCGGAGTCGACGGGGAGGATGACCCCGGTGACCATGGCCGCCTCGTCCGAGGCGAGGTAGAGCGCCGCCGCGGCCACATCCTCGGGCGTCGGGATCCCGAGCAGGTGCATGGCCCCGATGACCCGGGCGGCCTCGGGGTCGGACAGCCAGCCCAGCTGGGATTCCGACGAGACGAAGGACGGCGCGAGGGCGTTCACCCGGATGCGGTGGGGCGCCAGGCCGGCCGCGACCGAGCGCGTGAGGGCATTGACGCCGCCCTTCGCGGCCGTGTACGCGTCGAAGCCGGGCTGGGCCACGAGAGCGTCGACCGTGGATGTCAGGACGATGCTCCCGCCGCGGCCGGCCCGGCGCATCGCGTCCCCGGCGTGCTTGAGAACATGGTACGTGCCGTACAGCACGACCCGGATGATCGCGTCCCACGTGTCCTCCGGCAGGTCGACCACCATCCGGTCGTGGTCGTTGACGAGCGCCACGTCCATCGCGTTGTGGAAGACGACGTCGAGCGGCCCGTAGCGCGTGATCGTGGCCTCCACGGCCGCCTCCACGCTCCCGGCGTCGCGGACGTCAAGGGGGATGAACGTCGCCTCCTGTCCGGAGGCGACGATCCCGTCGGCAATCCGGCGGCCCCGCTCCGGGTCGATCTCGGCGACGGCGACCCACGCCCCCTCGGCGGCGAATCGCTGGGCCCCCGCCCGCCCGACGCCGGAGCCGCCACCGGTGACGAACGCGACCTTGCCCGCCAATCGACCCGAGGCGGCGCTCGCGGAGCGCCGGCCGGCGCGATGTCGACGATCTCCGGGCGGTTCCGTCATCACCGGCTCACGGTCGTCATGGGCTTACGCTCCGAGCGCCTGCTCCACCCGCGCCCCGCTGTTCCGCGGCGCCACGAGCTCGACGCGCCCGGTGAGATCCAGGTCGGCGGCCGCGGCGCGGAAGGCGCCCTCGATGCGCGTCAGCACCGACAGGCTGTCGGCGAAGGCGATGATGGCCGAACCCGCACCGGAGAGGCAGGCGCCGAGGGCCCCGGCGTCGCGGGCGGCGGCCACCAGCTGGGGGAGCTCCGGGTAGACGGCAGTCCGGTAGGGCTCGTGCAGGCGATCGACGGTCAGGTGCCTGAGCCCCTCGGCACTGCCGGCCGCGAGCCCGGCCACGCCGAGGGCCACGCGCTGGATGTTGGCCACGGCATCGACGAGCGGGACCATCTCCGGCAGCGCGGCCCGCATCGCCCGGGTCGCGAGGCGCAGGTCGGGGATGAAGATCACGGTTCGCAGGTCGCGCGGCGCGTCGAAGCGGATCGCAGTCGGGGCATCACCGTGGGCGGCGATCGTGAAGCCGCCGAGGAGCGCCGCCGCCGCGTTGTCGGGATGGCCCTCGAGCTCGGTGGCGAGGACGAGGGCCCGCTCGGGCGACAGCGTGACTCCCGCCAGGGAAGCGCCCGCGAGGAGCCCGCCCACCGTGGCCGCGGCGGACGAGCCGAGGCCCCGGGCGAGCGGGATCCGGTTGCGCATCTGGATCCGCCAGCCGAGCTGACCGGTGGCCTTGCCGCGGACCTCGGCGAGACCGCGCTCCAGGGCGACGACGAAGGCGTTCGTCCGGTCGCTCGGCAGCTCGCCGGCGCCTTCGCCCTCGACCGCGACCTCGACGCCGGCGCCCGGGCGAGCGAGGCACTCGACCTCGACGCGGTCGACGATCTCGAGGGCGACGGCAAGGCAGTCATAGCCGGCACCGAGGTTGGCGCTGGTGGCCGGCACCTCGACCGCGATCCAGCGGCCATCGAGGTCAGCGAAGCGGCTGATTGACATCAGCGCCTCCCTCGTGCCCGCCCGGCCATGCGCTCAGCCCCACCCGAGCCCCTCCATCACGGCCGAAAGCGTGGCGTCGACCTCGACGGTCGGCTCCGCCAGGCGAGCGCCGCTGTCGGGATCCTTGAGCCCATGGCCGGTCAGGATGGCGACCACGATGGCGTCGTGGTCCAGGCGGCCCTCGGCGCGCAGCTTCCGCACGCCGGCCAGGCTGGCCGCCGACGCCGGCTCGCAGAAGACGCCGGCCAGTCGGACGACGTCGCGATAGGCGGCGAAGATCTCGTCGTCCGTCACGGCCTCGACGAGGCCGCCCGACTCGTCGCGGGCGGCTGTCGCCTTCGTCCACGACGCCGGGTTCCCGATGCGGATCGCGGTCGCGAACGTCTCCGGGCGCTCGACGGCGTGCCCCACGACGATCGGCGCGGCGCCGGCCGCCTGGAAGCCCCACATGCGGGGCAGGCGGTCGATCACGCCCGCGTCGTGGTACGCCCGGAAGCCCATCCAGTAGGCGCTGATGTTGCCGGCGTTGCCGACGGGGATGGCCAGGATGTCGGGCGGCCCGCCGAGGTCGTCGACGACCTCGAAGGCGGCCGTCTTCTGGCCCTCGAGCCGAAAGGGGTTGACGGAGTTCACGAGCGTGGTCGGGTGCCCATCCTGTGACGCGAGCTCGCGGACGACTTCGAGGGCATCGTCGAAGTTCCCGCGGACGGCGAGAACCGTCGCTCCGGCCGCCTGCGCCTGGAGCAGCTTGCCGGCCGCGATCTTGCCCGCGGGCAGGACGACGACCACCTCGAGCCCCGCCGCCGCGCCGTAGGCCGCGGCCGACGCCGAGGTGTTCCCCGTCGAGGCACAGACGATCGAGCGGGCACCACCCTCGCGCGCCTTGGCCACGGCCAGCACCATGCCCCGGTCCTTGAACGACCCGGTCGGGTTGGAGCCCTCGAGCTTCAGGTAGAGGTTGCCCAGGCCCCATGCGGCCCCGAGACGGTCGGCCCGGACGAGCGGCGTGGCGCCCTCGCCGAGCGAGAGGAGCGGGGTGGCCGGGGTGAGGGGCAGGTAGGCCGCGTAGCGCTCGAGCAGGCGCGGCCGCTCCGGCATCAGTCCGTCACCGGGTACAGGGCCACGTCGACGTCGGGGAGGTGGGCGGCGACGGCCGCGCGCATTCGGGCGAGGGAAAGGGGCCCGGTCCGGACCACGGTCCCGCCGTCGATCTCCTCGATCGCGGCCGTCTCCCCGAGCGCGACGCCCTCCGGCACGAGCCCGGGCAGGAACGCGAACCAGGGCCGCGCGGCGGCGAAGGGGTCGGCTGCGTCGGCCCGGAGCGCCTTCTCGCCCGCCGGGGCGAGGCCCGCCCACGTGCTCCCGCCACGGCGGGCAATGGCCAGGAGGTCGCCCAGCACTGCGCTGCTCGTGGGATCGCCGCCGGCGCCGGGGCCCGAGAACGCCACGTGGCCGACGGGATCGGCCCGGATCTCGACCCGGTTGAGGACGCCGTCGGTGCCGCCGAGGGCTCCGTTCTCGGGCACCGCGGTCGGGAGGACGGTCGCGACCAGGCGGCCGGCCGGGTTCGGCTCTGCGCTCGCGAGCAGCTTGACGTCGAGGCCGAGGAGGGCAGCGCCCTCCATCTCGGCCGACGTGACCCCGGTGATCCCGGGCTTCCCCCACCCCCGCACGGACGGCGGCGTGCGCAGGACGCTTGCCGGCTCGAGCCAGTCGCCGAAGGCGAGACGAGCGAGGAGGATGAGCTTGTTGACCGCGTCGTCGCCTTCCACGTCGCCGCGCGGGTCGGCCTCCGCGTAGCCGAGGGCCTTCGCCTCGGCCAGGACCTCATCGTAGGACTGGCCCATCTCACCCATCGCGGTGAGGATGTAGTTGGTGGTCCCGTTCACGATTCCGCGCACGAGCGAGACGGTGTTGCCGGCCAGGTCCGAGGCCAGCGGCGAGAGAATAGGGATGCCGCCGGCCACGGCCGCCTCGTAGCGAAGCGCGGCGCCCGTGCGACGGGCGATCGCCTCCAGCTCGGGACCGTGGTGGGCGACCACGTGCTTGTTCGCCGTCACGACATGCTTGCCCGCGCCGAGCGCCGCAGCCACCAGCGTGTGGGCCGGCTCGTCGCCTCCCATGAGCTCGACCACGACGTCGATGTCAGGGTTGGCCACCAGGTGGGCGGGCGCGTCGGTGAGCAGCTGGGCGGGGATCCCGCGCCGTTCGGCCCCGGCCGGATCGCGGACGGCAACAGCGGCCAGCACGAGACGCGCGCCATCGAACGGGGCGAGCTTCTCCGGGTGTTCGAGGAAGGCGCGCAGGACGGCACCGCCGACGGTGCCGGCGCCGAGCACCGCGACGCGGAGTGGCGGTCGGCTGGACATCACGCGGATCGTAGCCGACGCGCGATGCGCCGGATCGCCCGCTCCACGCCGCGGGCGCCGGCTCTATGCCGGAACGCCCGCCCTGTGCCGGGACGCCCGTTCCACGCGGGACCCGCCCGCTACACTCGCCGCGATGAACACCACGCTCTCCACCGGCGTCCGCTGCTTCAGCGGGATCCAGCCGTCGGGCGCGCCGCACATCGGCAACGACCTTGGCGCGATCCGCAACTACGTCGCCCTCCAGGATCGCTTCGAGTCGATCTACTGCATCGTCGACTACCACGCCCTGACGAGCACCCACGAGCCCGATGTCCTGCGGCGCCGGACGCGGGAGATGGCCGCCGCCCTCCTGGCCCTGGGCCTCGATCCGGACCGCTGCACGGTCTTCGTCCAGAGCCATCGGCCGGAGGTGACCGAGCTGATGTGGCTGTTCGCGACCGTCACGCCGGTGAGCTGGCTCCTGCGGACCCCCACGTACAAGGAGAAACGCGCCACCCAGCCGGACGACGTCAACCACGGCCTGCTGACCTACCCGGTCCTCCAGGCCGCCGACATCGTGCTGTACAAGGCCAGCGTCGTGCCCGTCGGCCGGGACCAGGCCGCCCACCTCGAGCTCAGCCGGGAGATCGCGCGGGCGTTCAACAACCGCTACGGCGAGACGTTCCCGGAACCCCAGGCCGCCTACACCGAGGCCCCGGTCGTGCTCGGCACGGACGGCGTCCGCAAGATGTCGAAGTCGATCGGGAACACCATCGAGATCTTCGCGCCCGAGGAGGAGATCCGGCGCCAGGTGATGGGGATGGTCACCGACACCCTGCGCATCAGGCGGACAGATCCGGGGCACCCCGAGCGCTGCAACGTCTGCCAGCTCCATCGCTTCTTCGGCGACGACTACGCCGAGATCTGGGAAGGCGAGCGAACGGCGCGCACCGGCTGCGTCGACACCAAGAAGCTGCTGGTCGAGCGGCTCCTGCGCCACTACGCGCCGGCCAGGGAGCGCTACGCCGACCTTGCCGCCCACCCGGAACGGGTGGATCGTGTCCTCGCGGAGGGGGCGGCAAGGCTGCAGCCGATCGCCCGGGCGACGATCGACGAGGTGCAGGCGAGGATGGGTCTGCGGTAGACGCTCGTCCCGGGCACGCGCAGGTCGGCCCGGCGTCTCCCGCCCTGCTACGATCGTTTGGTGCCGGGCCCGCCCGGGTCCGGGCCACACCGGCCAGGCGCCGCACGACCGAGGGTCGCACGAGAGCAGTGGACGAGCCGACGGAACCGCCACCCGCGCCGCCCCCTCCCGGGCCCGTCGCGCCGGAGTCCCCCTCGCCGGCCGCGCCGGCGTCGACGGCTCCCGAGCCCGCGCCCCCCGTCCCGCTGGCGGCGCTGCCCGCGTCCCCAACCGCGGCCGCGGCCGTCCTTTCGCCCCGCGAGCGACGCTGGCTCGAGCTCCTTCTCATCCTCGGCTGCATCGCCCTGTTCTTCGTCGTGCTCGGCCAGCTGGCCGGCGTGTGGGCCGTCTTCTCCGACCTGATCCTCACCTTCTTCTTCGCCTGGCTCCTGGGGTTCATCCTGGAGCCGATCGCCGCCTGGCTGACCCGATTCATGCCCCGGGTCCTGGCGGTGACGATCGCCTACGGGGCGGTGGCGATCGCGGCCTTCGGGCTCGTCGTCGTGGCCGCGTCGGCGCTCTTCACCTCGATCTCCGACTTTCTGAACAACCTGCCCCAGTTCCAGAAAGACCTCATCGCCCTGATCCGGCCCATCTCCGACCAGGTCACCGCGCTCGGCTTCGACAGGATCGACCTGTCGGCCCAGGTCGAGACGCTCCTGGGCTCGCTCGCGGCCCAGGCCCAGAACCTGCTCGGTCCGCTGCAGGACGTCGCCGTCGCCAGCGTCGGGTTCGTCGGCAATGTCCTGGTCGTCTTCTTCCTGGCGATCTTCATCTCGATCGACCGGGCGGCGATCGGCTCGTTCCTGCTCCGCCTCGTGCCGCCCGCCTATGGCGCGGAGGCGCACCTTCTCTCCGAGAGCGTGGGCAGGTCGTTCGGCGGCTTCATCCGCGGCATGGTCGTGATCGGCGGGAGCTACGCCCTGGTTGCGCTCGCCTGCAACCTGGTGCTCGGCCTGGAGTACGCGGCCCTGACGACGACCGCCTCGGGCGTGCTGATGGCCATTCCCTTCTTCGGGCCCTTCGTCTCCTGGTCGCCGCCGGTCATCGTGGCCGCGGTGACGAAGCCCGATGTGCTCCTGCCCGCGATCCTGATCATGGGCGTTGGCTGGGTGATCAACCAGAACATCCTCCAGCCGCGGATCCTCGCCGGCGCCGTCGGCCTGCACCCGGTCGTGGTGCTCGCGTCCGTGCTCATCGGCCTGAAACTCTTCGGCATCCCCGGCGCGGTGTTCGGCCTGCCCGTCGCCGCGGTGATCTCATCGTTCTTCTTCTACTTCCTGCGTCGCAACGCGAAGCTCGACGAGCGCACCGTCGCCGCCCGGGCGGCGCAGCGCGTCGCGGACCGGGACGGCCGGCCACGGCGCGTGCCGCGGGAGCCCCGGCCCGGCGAGGTGGAGGAGATCCTGGCCGAAGAGGTGGGCAGGCAGGTCGACACGGTGCTCGGCACGGCACGGCCCGGCACGGCCGGGGACGGGGGCCGCGTCGACCCGGCCGCCGGCTCGGCCGGCGGACCCGCTCCGGGATGACGCGCCGCCCCCGGATCCTCGTCACCAACGACGACGGGATCGAGTCGCGCGGGATCGCGGCGCTGCGGGGCGCCCTCGAGCCGATCGGCGAGGTGGTCGTGGTCGCGCCGGAGACGAACCAGAGCGCCGTCGGCCACAAGAAGACGATGTGGCGGCCGCTCCGGGTCCGCCAGCGAACGCTCTTCGACGGCTCGACGGGCTGGGCGGTGGACGGATCGCCCACCGATGCCGTCAGCCTCGCCTTCCTGGGGTTGGTCCCGGGGCCCTTCGACCTGGTCGCGGCCGGGATCAACCACGGCGCCAACGTCGGCGACGACATCACCTACTCGGGCACGGTCAGCGCCGCGATGGAGGGGGTCATCAACGGCTGTGCGTCGTTCGCGGTCAGCCACGAGGACTACGCACCGGAGGACTTCGGGCTGGCGATCGCGGCGGCGGCGACCGTGGCTCGGGGGATCCTCGAGCACGGCCTCGCCCCCGGCGAGCTCCTGAACGTGAACGTGCCTGCCATGCCGGCCGCCGAGGCCGAGGGGATCATGGTCACCCGCCTCGGCAAGCGCATCTACCAGGACGAGCTGATCCGCCGCGAGGACCCGCGGGGCGTGCCCTACTACTGGTTCGGCGGCCCACCGCCGACGGGCGAGGGCGTCGAGGGCACCGACGTGTGGGCACTCCTGCACGGGCGCGTCTCGATGACCCCGATCCAGCTCGACCTCACGGCCGAGGGCGAGCTGGAGCGCCTCGGCAGCTGGGGCCTGGTGCTCGGCGAGTAGCCGCCCGGGTTGAATCTCAGCGCCGCCTCCGGCGGTCGGCCAGGATCTCCCGGACCGCGTTGTGCGCCGGCGCGCCAGTTGCGCCGCCACCGGGATGAGCTCCGGGTCCGACGAGGTAGAGCCCCTCGAGGGGCATCCGGTAGCGCGCCCAGCCGGCGAGCGGCCGCCAGGCGAACCAGGCGTCGAGCCCCGGCTCCTGGTGGTAGGGGTGACCCCCGGTCAGGCCGTACTCCGCCTCCAGGTCAAGGGGCGTCAGCACCTCCCGGGCCGTGACGAGCGACGCGATGCCCGGGGCGACCTCCTCGAGGGCCGCGACGACCTTCTCGCCCAGGCCGGCTCGGGCGTGCTCCTCCCAGGCTCCGTCGCGCAGCCGGTACGGCGCGTACTGGACCAGGACGCTCAGGACGTGCCCGCCGTCGCGGGCGGCGAGGGACGGGTCGACCAGGGTCGGGATCGTCGCCTCCAGCACGAGTCTGTCGGAGACCCGCCCGTACTTGGCGGCATCGAACGAGCGCTCCAGGTCGTCGATGCCGGTCGCGTTGACGAGGATCCGGCCCCGGATCCGCCTGGCGGCCTCGTCGCCCTCGCCGGCGGCCGGGAAGTGCGGCAACCCGGACAGGGCGAGGTTGACCCTGGCCACGGTCCCCGGCTGGCGGATGTTGGCGGCCCGCCAGCGCAGGTGCGGACCGATGTCGAGCGGGCCCACGAGCCCGGTCAGCGTGCGCTTCGGGTCGAGGCCGGAGGCGACGATCGGGGCCGCGATCTCCTCCCCCGACGCGAGGGCGACACCGGTGACCCGGCCGTCGGTCGAGGTCACCGCGGTCACGAGCTCACCGGACCGGAGCTCGGCCCCGAAGGCGCGGGCCGCGGCGGCGAGGGCGTCGGAGACCGCACCGGGCCCGCCCCGGGCGAAGACCGTCTGCCCGGCGCCGCCGCCGTCGTTGCCCGCCGAGTCGGCGAGGAGCGTCGCCGTCGTGCCCATCGACCATACGCCGAGGCCGGTGAACTGGACGGCGCGGACCGCCACCGCCGCGCGGACGGCGTCGGTCTCGAACGACTCGCCGACGAAGTCGGCGATCGCCATCGGGAGGACCCGCAGCAGGTTGCGGGCGTCGTCCTTCGAGAGCTTCTTGAAGGCGCGGCCGAGGAGCAGGCCCCTGATCGCGTCGCCGAGCCCGGGGCCGGTCGTGGGCGGCGGCACCTGCTCGGCCAGCGCGGCCAGGAAGCCGGCGAGCGTGCGCACGTGCCGGTCGAACCCGGACCAGGCGTCGGCGTCCGCGGCCGACCAGGTCGCGAGCTCGGCGGCGGTCCGTTCGGGACTGGCCCAGAGGGTCACCGCCCGGCCGTCGGGATGCGGGGCGAAGGAGCGCACCTCGGGCGTCACGAGGGACAGCCCGCGCGCCCCGAGGTCGAGCTCGCGGACAACCGCCGGCCGCAGGCGCCCGACCGTGTGGAAGAGGCCGGGTGCCCGGGAGCCATCGTCAAGCGTCCGCGTCTCGAGCGTGCCGCCGAAGGTCGCCCGCCGCTCGACCAGGAGCGTGCGGAGCCCGGCCTTCGCCAGGTAGGCCGCCGCAACGAGGCCGTTGTGGCCGCCGCCGACGACGATCGCGTCGTAGCCCGTGGAGGGCTGCGCGGCCGTCACGCCACCTTCCCCTTCTTCGCCTTGAGGAGCTCGAGCGCGGCCAGGCGGCCGTTGGCGGCCATGATCCCGCCTCCGGGATGGGTCGACGAGCCGGCCATCCAGTAGTCCTGGATCGGGGTCCGGTAGCGCGACCAGCCGGGGATCGGCCGGCTGAAGAAGAGCTGCTCCAGGCTGAGCTCGCCGTGGAAGATGTTGCCCTCGGTCAGCCCCCACTCACGTTCCATGTCCCATGGCGTGACGACGTAGGTGTCGACGATGACGTCACGCAGGTTCGGTGCGTACTCGCTGATCGTGTCGATGACAGTGTCGCCGAAGGCCGCCCGCTGGTTCTCCCAGTCGGCTGGACCCTCCGCCAGGTTGTAGGGCGCGTACTGCACGAAGCAGCTCATCACGTGCTTGCCCGGCGGCGCCACGGAGGGGTCGACCAGCGACGGGATGACGATGTCGACATAGGGGCGACGACTGAAGCGCCCGTACTTCGCGTCGTCGTAGGCCCGCTCCATGTAGTCGACCGAGGGGCTGATGCTGAGCGCCCCGCGCAGGTACTCCGTCCCGCCGGGGTTCGCGCTGAAGCTCGGGAGCGCGTCAAGGGCGAGGTTCACCTTGCCCGACGAGCCGCGGAACTTGAAGCGCCGCACCTGGGCCTCGAACTCCTCGGGAAGGACGCCCGGCTCCAGGAGCTGCAGGAACGTCCGGCGAACATCCGCCGACGAGACGACCACCGCGGCCTCGATCTCTTCGCCGCTCTCGAGGACGACGCCGGTCGCGCGGTCGCCGGCCGACGACAGCTTCACGCGGGCGACGCCGGCGCCGGTGCGGATCTCCGCGCCGAACGCCCGGGCGGCGTTCGCGATGGCGTAGCTGATGGCGCCCGTGCCGCCCTTGTGGAGGCCCCACGCTCGGAATGCCCCGTCGATCTCGCCCATGTAATGGTGGAGGAGCACGTAGGCGGTGCCCGGAGAGCGCACGCCGAGGAAGGTCCCGATGATCCCCGAGGCCGACATCGTGGCCTTGAGGGGATCCGTCTCGAACCATTGGTCGAGGAAGTCGGCCGCGCTCATCGTCATCAGCCCGATGAAGGCCGCCTGCTGTCGCTCGGGCAGCCTGGCGAAGTCGCGGGCGAGGCCCAGGACACCGAGCCAGTCGCGCGGGTCGATCGAGGTCGGGTCCGGCGGCACGATCCCCAGGATCGGCTTGATGAAACGGGCCATGTCGGCCATGAGCTGGCCGTATTCCTCGTACGCGTCGGCGTCGCTCTTCGACCAGCGCCGGATCTCCCGCAGCGTCGCGGCGTGATCGTCGCGGCGCCAGAGGTAGTCCCCGGGGATCGCCGTGTACGTCCCGTCGAGGGGCAGGATCTCCAGGCCGTGCTTGGGCAGCTCGAGCTCACGGATGATCTCCGGGCGCAGGAGGCTCACGACGTAGGAGAGGACGCTGAACGTGTAGCCGGGGACGATCTCGTCGCTGGTCGTCGCCCCGCCGAGGATGTGCCGCTTCTCGAGGACCAGGGTCCTCCAGCCCGCCCTGGCGAGGTAGGCGGCGGTCGTCAGGCCGTTGTGGCCACCGCCGATGATCACCGCGTCGTAGCGCTCGGCCACCCGCGTCTCCTCCTGTCGTGCTGGGATCCGGCTTCGTCCGGGCGGGCTCGCTAGGCCCGCTTGCGCGGGGGGTCGAAGAAGGGCAGGTCGACGACGGTGGCCGAGACGAGCCTGCGCCTGGCCTCGACGGTCCATTCGACCTGGACGGGGCTCCCGCTCACGGCGTGCGCGACCCGGACCGAGGCGAGGGCGATCATCTTCTTCAGGATCGGGCTCCAGCCCGTGCTCGTCACGCGGCCGACCTGGTGCCCGCCGGCGTGGAGGGGAACGGGCGAGCGTCCGACCGTCGGCGGGGCGTACGGCGCCAGACCCTCGGCCGCGTAGAGGGCCTCGATCTCGGGCCAGCTGATGTCGAGCCCGACCAGGCGGCGCCCGGCCCCGCCTTCCGCAACCTCGGCAACCAGCGCCCGACGGCCCACGAAGTCGGCCTTCGCCAGGTCGACGAGCCGGCCCATGCCGATCTCGTAGGGGCTGAAGTTCTGGGCCGGGATGTGCGAGTGGACGGCGCTCGTGTAGTCGACCTCGATGAGGACGAGCCCGGCCTCGAGTCGGGCCACGTCGAGGGCGAGCATGCCGGCGGGTCGGATGCGGTAGGGCTCGCCCGCGGCGACCAGGGCGTCCCACGCCTCGACCGCGCGCTCGGCCGGAATCCAGAGCTCGTAGCCCAGGTCGCCGGTGTAGCCGGTTCGGGAGACGTCGATCGGGATCCCGGCGACGTTCGAGCTCCGGCGATGGAAGTAGCGCAGGTCGGCGAAGTCCTCGCCGCTGGCGGTCTCGAGCACCTTGCGGGCGAGGGGACCCTGGAGGGCGATCGCCGCGTCGCGCTCGCTGACGTCGGCGACGTCGACGTCGAGGTCGGTCGCGTTCAACCGCAGCCAGCGGTACTGCGGGTCGGCGGCCGTCCAGCGGATCACCTGGCCCTGCTGGTCGTCCGCGAGGCGATGGATCGTGCCGTCGTCGATGACCTTGCCGTGCTCGTCGCACCACGGCGCGTAGAAGACGCGTCCCGGGGTGAGCTTCGTCGCGTCGCGGGTGATGAGGCGGTCGACGAGGCGGAGAGCGTCGGGGCCCCGTAGCTCGTACTTGAAGAGCGGGCTGACGTCGATGAGGGCGGCCGCCTCGCGGATCGCGTTGTACTCGATGACGTGGCTGTCGTGGTACTCGCTGGCGGCGAAGTATCCGGACCACTCGCGCCACTGCATCTTCGCGTTGAGGGGCGCGGTCCGCGGGTGGAAGGCGGTCCCGACCGTCACGTCACAAGGTCCTCCGCTGGGATCCGGCGCACGGCCGGCGGTCGAGGGTGTGCCGGCCATTGTGCATGAAGCGTATGCAGGCTGAATGGGAAGGCCAGGCCGGCGGTCGCGGCCCGCAGCGGGCCGCGCGGTCACGGGACCCCGGGCGGCCCTCAGCCCCAGAGGCCGTCGCGGCGCCGCGTCCGGGCAGCGGACGGCGCCCCGCGCTTCACGCCCCTCGGCCGCCGCTCCGCAAGGGCCAGCGACACGAGCATCAGCTCGTTGACCTTCCGCTCGAACTCCGGGACCGTTGCTTCCGGGATCGTGACGCAGACCTCGCGGAGCGCCGTCTCGAGCTGGTACCAGAGGTCGCCCCGACGGACCTCGTACAGCGGGTAGGCGGCGTTGATCACGACCCGCCGGATCCCGTCCTCCTCGACGAGGGCGCTGCGCAGCCGCGGGTCGAGGCGGCGCACGACCACCTCGGCGGCTCCCCGGCGGCGGGCGGCGCCGGCTCCGCCCGCGGCGCCCTCGCGCGGCAAGCGGGGCAGCGGACCACCTGCGGACGACGCGTCGGACGCGGGCGTGGCCGGCCGATCGACGGCCGGTGGCGCGGGCTCGGCCTCGGGTCGGCGGACGCCCTCCAGGGCGAGCTGTCCGTCGGGACCCTCCCCTCCAGCCGCGACCTCTGAGTCGAAGAGACGTCCTTCGTCGAGAAGGCGGAGCGCCTTCGCCAGGATGCGACGCACGTGGTCGGCCGTCCGGAGCGCCTCCGTCGTCACGGTTGAGGCCGGCTCCCGCGTGAGCCGGCGCACCGGCGCGGCCAGGAGCGCATGAACGCGCGCCTCGACGGCGGCCCAGGCCGCGCTGCCCCGGTCGATGTCGGCCTTGTTCATGGTGACCGGGACATGGGGCAGCTCGAGAGCGCCGACCAGGCGGTTCAGGGCCTGGTGCGCAGCCGGCGTCGGGTGGCTGAACCACTCCGGCGAGCCCACGAGCCGGCCGAGGTGGTAGAGGCGGAGCCCGCCTTCCGGGGATCCGGGCGGCGGGGGATCCGGGAGAAGTCCCCACCAGCCACGCACGATCCGCCCGCCCGCCCGCACGGCGATGGCGTGGCGCTCGTCGAGCTGCCACTGCTTCGGCGCTACCGGGTCACGGTTCACGGCGATCCGGACGGCCTTGGCCTCCAGGAGGGGCCGGTAGACGTCGGCAAGCCGGTCGCGCAGGCGTCGCGCGTCGAGCGAACGGTCCACTTCGCCGATCTCGATCCGGATGTAGCCAAGCTCGGCCGCAACGGGCTTCCGCGCGGCGTTCAGCTCGTAGGTCCGGAGGCGCGTCCGGTCCCGATACGCGGTGTCCTCGAATCGATACGCATGGTCGTCGCCGGCACCCGAGGCCACGATCTCGAAGCGGTTGCCGAGGTGCCCAATCGCCGCCTTGCCGCCCTGGCCGTAGCGGCCGATGCGATCTCCTGCCTGCTTCGACGAAGCACCCCAGCGCAGGTAGTCCCGCTCGATCGCCGCCGGGCCCATGCCGCTGCCGCCGACGGTCGTGAGGACCAGCCGGCCGGGATGCACGCTGAGCTCGATGTCGATCGGGCGCTCGCCCACCCGGCTGTCGATCGCGTTGTCGACGAGCTCGAGGATGGCGTCGACGGGCGTCCTGTAGTTGGCGAACAGGGCCGCCGTCAGGCGCGGGTCGATGCGCTCGCGGACGACGCGCCGGGGGGCCACGCGATCCCCGCTGCCCTACTCGCCGACCTTGACGAAGGCCGCGGTGTAGCCGGCGAGGGTCGGGCCGTCCATCCCGATGCCCGTGGCCTGCCAGTCGAGGTCGCCGTCCCCGGTGACGACGACCCAGCTGCCTCCCCCGGCGTCGACCAGGTGCCCATCCCGATTGCCGAATGCGGCCGGGCCGGCATCGGGCGCGGTCGGCGGGCAACCGGCCGTGGTGCCGCAATAGGCGCCTTCGAGGATCTCGATCCGCTGGCCGGCGGGTCCCTTGTAGGTGATGGTCATCTTGCCGCTCCCCGCCAGGCGGTACGACCCGCTCACCACGAACCAGCCCGCTGGCAGGGCGGGGCAGTAGACGTCCCAGGCCACGGCCCGGGCGAGGCCCGCGAACCAGTCGCGGTTGTCGGCGTTGCCGGCGCAGGCGGCGGCGCTCCCGGGCGTGCTCGTCGGCGGCGGCGATGTCGACGGCGCGGTCGATGGCGATCCGCTCGGAGGCTCGGCCGGCGAGCCTGTCGGCTGTTCGCGGGGCGTCGCCTCCTCGCTCGGCGTTGGCTCGTCGCTCCCGGCCGGCGACGGCCCCTCCGACGCGCCGGGGATCGACGGCGGCGGCGTGGCGGAGGACGGTCCCGGCGGCGACGCCGTGCCGGCTGTGCCGCAGCCGGCGACGAACATGGCCACGAGGGCGATGGCAACGAACGGGCGCCGATCGCCGCGTCCGCCCTGGGCTGGGCTCACGCAACCCAGCCTAGCCGCCGCGATGCCTCGTGGTCAACGTGACCCAATGGACGCGAGCCCGCCGGTGAGGGTGACATCGACCCCGAAGACCGCCCGGACCCGCTCGCGGGTGAGCACCGCCCCGGGTGGCCCGTCGGCCACGACGCGGCCACCGTCGAGAACGACGAGCCGGGGAAAGAAGTGACGGGCGAGGGCCAGGTCGTGGAGGACGGCGAGGACCGTGGTCCCGTCGCGCGCATTGAGGTCGGCGAGCAGCTCCATGACGGCGACCTGGTGGCGCAGGTCGAGGTGGACGGTCGGTTCGTCGAGGATGAGGAGGGGTGCGGCCTGGGCGACCGCCATGGCAACCAGGACCAGCTGGCGCTCCCCAAGCGAGAGCTCGCGCGCGTCACGGCCGCGGAGGCGGTCGATCCCCACGCGGGAGATCGCTGCCTCCACGGCAGCGCGGTCGGCGGGCCCCGGGCCGCGGAACGGATCCTCGTGCGGCAGCCGGCCGAGGGCGACAACCTCCTCGACTCGCGCCGAGAAGGGGATGGTGGCCTGGGCCGGCACTGCCGCGAGGCGGCGGGCGATCGTCGGCCGGTCGAGCGAGCCGACCGCGTCCCCGCCGAGCGTGACCGTGCCCGCCGACGGGACCACGAGGCCGGCCAGCACGCGGAGCAGGGTGGACTTGCCGGCGCCGTTCGGGCCCACGAGGGCGACCCGCTCGCCGGGGAAGATCTCGAGGTCCATGCCCCGGAGCACCGTCCGTTCGCGGTAGGCAGCGACAACGCTCCGCAGGGCGGCGCAGGGGACCGGGGGCCGGGAGCTGGCGGACACGGGCAGCGGGGCGGCAGCGGTCACAGCTCGTACCCGTTTCGTGCCGACCGCAGGAGGGCGAGGAAGAAGGGGGCCCCGATGATGGCCGTGACGACGCCCACGGGGATCTCCCCGAAGAGGCGGGCGACGAGGTCGGCGCACACGAGGAGCACCGCGCCGAGGATCGCCGACAGCGGCAGCACGTTGCGAGCGTTGGGCCCGACCATGAGGCGGACCAGGTGAGGCGCCACCAGCCCCACGAAGCCGATGAGACCGGAGACGGCGACCGCGGCCGCCGTCACCAGGGTCGCCAGCCCAAGGAGGATCCCCCGCTCGCGGCGGACGTCGATGCCCAGGTGGGCTGCGGCCTCCTCGCCGAGCAGGAGACCGTTGAGGGCTCGCGCGCGAGCCAGGATCGCGAGGCTCCCCCCGATCACGAGCGGGGCCGCGATCCCGAGCCGCAGCCACGATGCCCCTTCGAGGCCGCCGAGCAGGAAGGCGAAGATCTGGCGCAGGTTGGCCCCGGACAGGTACATCGTCATGGCCAGGCCCGCGGCCAGGAGCGACCCCACCGCGTACCCGGTGAGGAGGAGGCCCGTGAGCCCCGAGAGCGGCCCGCCGCGTCCGAGGCGGTACACGACCGCGACGGCCATGATCGCGCCCGCGAAGGCGAACGCGTTCAGGAGCCCAACCCCGAGCAGCGCCACCCGGACTGGGATGAGGACGGCGATCGCCGCTCCGAGGGCGGCCCCCGACGCGGTGCCGAGAACGTAGGGGTCCGCGAGCGGATTGCGCAGGAGTCCCTGGAACGTGACCCCGGCGACGGCCAGGCCCGCCCCGACGACGGCGGCGGTCAGGACCCGCGGGAGCCGGAGCTCCACCACGATCGTCTCCGCGGCCGTGCTCCAGGTGCGCTCGATCGGCAGGCCGATGGAGCGAAGGAGGATCCCGACCGTGTCTCCCGGGGCCACGGCGACACTGCCGGCGGCGACCCCCACGACGACGGCCCCCGCCAGGGCGACGAGCCCGAGGAGGGCGAGGACCGCCGGCCGGGGCATGGCGACCGGACGCCGGATCCGGACCCGCGACAGCCCGAGGGTCCGGCCGCCGCTGGTCACTGGGTCACTCCCTACGAGCCGGGAGTGGGGCTGGGCGCCGCGGCCGGCGGGAGCGGAGCCGCGGGATTGATGGCCAGGGCCAGGGCCCGCAGCCCCTCGACGAGGCGCGGCCCGGGGCGGGTCACGACCACGTCGTTGACGGGGCGGATGGCCCCGGACTTCACGGCGGCCATGCCCTCCCAGCCGGGACGGGCGGCAACCTGGGCGGCCGTCGCCCCGTAGGCCGCGTCGCCGAGGACGATCACCTGGGGGTCGGCCACGACGAGCTTCTCGAGGGGGATCGAGAAGACGGTCGGGCTGCCGGTCGTGATCGGGTCCCCGCCGGCGAGCGTGATCATCTCCTCGTAGAGCGACTTCGCGGCCGGACCGTAGATGGTTCCCTGGTAGGTGTCGAGCTCGTAGAAGACCCGCGGAGGGGCCGCGCCGGCGGCAGCGATCGCGGTCGCGATCGCGTCGATGTCGGTCCGCATCGCGGCTGCCAGCTCGGCTCCCGCCGGGCCCTCGCCGGCTGCGGTCGCCACCAGGCGAATGTCGGCGAGCACGGTGGCCACGGCCGGGGCGTACACGACGAGCACGGGGATCCCGAGGTCGCGAAGCTTCGCGATCGCGTCCGGGCTGTTGAAGCCATTGCCACCGGCCACGACGAGGTCGGCCTTGAGCCCCACGATCTTCTCGACGTCGACCGCGCCGGTGTTGACGACGCGGGTGATCGCCTTGGCCGCCGCGGGATAGTCGTCCGCGTCCGTGGCGCCGACGACGCGGTCCCCGGCCCCCACGGCGAACAGGATCTCCGTCGTCGCCGGAGTCAGCGAGACGATGTGCTCGGGGCGTGCCGGCAGGGTGACCGCGGTGCCCTCGTCGTCGGTCAGGGCGAGCGGGTAGGTGGCGGCGGCCGGGGTGGCGCTCGGGGCGGGCGACGGGGAGCCGACCGGGGCGGGCGTGCCGGTCGCGGCCGGGGCAACCGAGCTCGTGGGCGGGGCGGTCACGGAGGGGCTCGGGGCGGCGCCGCTGCAGGCTGCGAAGACGATCGCGACCAGGGCGAGGAGCGGGGGCGGGATGGAGCGGCTGGTGCGTCGGGAACGGACGGGCTGCACGGGAAACCTCACGGCGTGGAGGAGACGATCACCGGCACGGGGCGCGCCGGCACGAAGCGAGGTCTTACGTGGACGGGATCATGCCTGCCTGCCCCTTTCTCTCGAGGGTTCGAGCGGCTGCACCGTGGGGCCGGCGACCGGACTTCCGTCCCTGGGGGACGGTCACCGTAGCGGGACTGTGCCGGATTCGCACCGGCTTCGCGGCCACGCGGTAGGTCTGACTGACAGGTGGAGCGTAGCACCTGCCGCGGCAGCGCGGACGGGGCCGAACGGCCCGTGTTCGGGCCGGCGGACCGGCGCCGCGTAAGCCTCGCATAAGCGGGTGGCGCCAGACTCGCTTCCGAGCGACGCCGTCGCCCGGCCCGCGGTCCGCCATCTCCTGCCGGGCGCGTCGCGCCCACGGCCCGCCCGATGCCACCCAAACCCCGCCACTCGCGCTGTCCCCGCCTCCTCCCGCCAAGGCCCGACCCGCCGGAGGAGGTCGCACCGCATGTCGCCCGGACAATGGATCCGCCGCCTCGCGCTCCCGCTGCTCGCCGCCTCGCTCGCCGCCGCGGCGGCCGGCCCCGTCCAGGCCGGCTACCAGGGAACAGTCGCCTCGAACGAGAGCGCGTTCGAGCCGCCCTGTCTCAGCTTCGACGACCCGTATCCAGAGAAGATGATGAAGGCCGCGGCGGCCGCGCTCGGCGCCCTGGGCTACGACTCCCGCTCCTACTCCGGCGCGGCCTTCACCCGCGCCTCCTACCTTGCCCGAACGGCCAACGACTGGGGCACGTACGTCCACTCCCACGGGGACCACTACTGGAACGCCGCCGACGGGCGTCGCTACGCCGGCTTCCGCGAGGACTCCGGGGACTGCAGCCAGTCCGTCGTCTATTCGAAGGACATCGCGGCGAGGCGGGCGGGTCGGGCCACCAACCTGGTCGTGATGTCGACGTGCCACCTGGGCGAGGACACCTCGACGATGCCGGGCGCGTTCGGGATCGCGAAGAAGAAGTACGGGGCGGGCAGCTGGGGCGGTCCCGTCGTTCTTCGTCGGCTACCTCGGCGACGCGTGGGACAACGACGAGTGGACGTTCGAGGTCGCGTTCTGGAGCTCGATCGGCCCCGGGTACGGCGCGGGCGAGGCGTTCGATGTCGCCTCGCACCAGGTGTTCGCCCACGCCTTCGATGCCAACTGGTGGGGCTCGTACGTCTACACCGGACGCGCGGGACCGCTGCCGTCCGGCTGCCCCCGGTGCCTGTGAGGTGAGGGAGATGCACGCACTTCGACGTCGCGTCCGTGCCGGTCGCACGGTCTCCGTCGCCTCCGCGGTCCTCGGCGTCCTCGCCGTGGCCCTCCTGCTCGGCGGCCCCAGCGGGACCTCGAGCGGCTCGGCCGCCGACCGCTACCAGGCCGGCCAGCCGGCCATCATCCGATCCCTCCTCCCACCCTCGGACGAGCAGCGCGCCCGCGCCCGTGCCCTCGGCCTTGCCCGGGCGCTCGGGATCCCGCTCGGGCGTGCCGCGCGCGTCGAGCACATCGTCGATCGGTTCGCCGGCACGGCCGTTGACGAGGTGGTCACGAGCGATGTTCGCGCCCGCCGTCTCGGCATCGTTCGCATCCGGCCCGACGGCCGGCTCGCGATGGCGGTCCGGCTCGGCTGGCATGATGCCGGTGGCCCAACCATCGACGCGGCTCACGCGGCCGCGGCGGCGAGGACGCTGGCGGCGGCGGCCGGGGTCGCGACCACCGGCGAGCCGGTCGTGCGCCCGGGCACGGACGGCGGCTGGCGCGTCGCCTGGCCTCGCCTCGCGGCGGGCATCCCCGTCGCCGGCGACGGCAGCGAGGTCACGCTCTTCGCCGACGGCACGCTCCACGGAGTCGCCACGCGCGAGCGCGCGCTGGCCACCGCCCCGGCGACCGTGATCGACCGGGCGGCGGCGGAGACGATCGCCGGGCGGCGCCTCGCCACGCTGCTGGGTCGATCGAGCTCCGCGGCGGACCTCGTGGGCATCCATCTCGCCTGGGTTGCCCCGAACGACACGTTCGCGCCGGGCGCGCCCGATGCGCCCGACCCCGTGCTCCGCCTCGCCTGGGTCGCCGAGGTCCGCGCGAGCGCACCCCTGGCGGATACCCTGCGGGCCCTCGAGCTCTACCTCGATGCCGGCAGTGGCGCTCTCCTCGGCGGGGACCTGCTGCGGTGAGACCCGTCCCGCCGGAGCACCGCCGACGAGCGTCCCCGCTGGCCGTGCTCGCAGCCGCCGCGACGCCCGGCGTCGCGGCGGCCCTCGTCGCCGTCGTGCTCGTCGCGACCGGCTGCCAGTCGGCGGCCCCCACGAGGTCCGCGTCGACCCCGACGCACGGAGCGGGCGAGCCGCGGCAGGGCGGGGGCGACCCGGGGCCCGCCACGCCGGCTCAGGCGACGTCTGCGCCGGCCTCCGATGCCGGCCCGAGCGCGGCCCGCGGGGCCCGACTGCTCGTCGTGGTGGGCCTGCCCGCGCGGCCCCGGGCAGCGATCCGGGACCCCGATCGACCGGACGCTGCCGGGCTCCCCGTCGCGCTGCCGGTCGACTGCACGACGCTGGCCGCGGTCGCGGTGGCGGCCGACGGACGCGTCGCCGCGGTGGCGCAAGACGGGAGCACCTGGGTCGCACCGGGGATCAGCGCCGGCGTCGAGCCCGCGTGGACGCGCCTCGCGGCCGCCGTGCCGCCCCGTGCAGGCCCCGTCCTCGGCGCCACCTGGACCGTCAGCGGGGACGCGGTCGTGCTCGTCTCGGGATTCCCCGGCTCGGGGAACCGACTGACGACCCTGACCAGGCTTCGCCTCGACGGATCGCCGCCTCACGTCGTCGAGGCACGACTCGAGGCCGACGGACCGGGGCTCGCCGCGCTCCCGGGCGGCGGGGTTGCGTTCATCGGGAGGGATGACCGCGACCGCGGCGTCGTGGCCCGAGCCTCCCCGGCGGGCTCTGTGGTGACCCTGCCGCTCAAGGCGCGCACGATCGCGTCGGGCGGCGACCTGGTGGCGCTCGCCGACGACGCGACGGTCCTGGTCGGCACGCTGGCGGACCTCGAACGCGGCCGGCTCCCGGCGACGCCGCTGCCGCTCGATCGGCGGCGACGGAATCGGGCCGATCGCGCTCGCCGCCGACGGGTCCGGGGCCGCGGTGGTCCGCCTCGACGCAGAGGGCCGGGCCCTGCGCATCGACATCCTGCGACGCGTCGGCCCGGACCTCGTGCCCGCCGTCGCGCTCGGCCTCGAGCCGGCCGACCGCACGGCGATCGCCGCGTTCCTGCCGTGACCCGGAGATGCCGAACCCCGGCCGGGGCCGGGGTTCGAAGCGGCTGGTGGTGGCCGCGAGCGCCGTCCCGCCGGCTCAGCTCGCGATGGCCGACTCCTCGACGGCCGTGAAGATCGATACCTGCGAGGCTTCGGGGAGCATCTCCCCGAGGATCTTTTGCAGCGTCAGCTGGTGGACGCAGCTGTTCCAGCTCTCGAAGTAGTGGCACGTGCAGTGCCACGCACCGGCGTCGAGACTCACGTGATGCGTGTCGTTGTCGCCCCGGAACGTGATGCTGAGGCGATCGAACGTCAGGCGATCACGCTCACGGGCGTAGCGGTTCGCCTTCTCGACCTTGCCGATGAGAGAGCTGTGCATCGTCGAGGTCCCTCCGTGGCCCCTCGCGGGGCCCTTCCGAGAGGCCGCCACCTGGCCGTGCGCTCATCGGCCGGGAGGTGCGGTCGTATGCGGAACTCTACTACCCGGGGCCAAGAGGGGTTGGTCGAGGGCCGCCCGGACGGCCGCTCCCCGGCGGCGTTCAGCCCCGGACCAGCGCCTCGCCGGCGGCCGTGCACGCATCGGCCATCGCCTGCGTCGTCGCCTCCGTGTAGACCCGCACGAGCGGCTCGGTGCCGCTGAAGCGGACGAGCAGCCACGACCCGTCGGCGACGAAGAACTTGAAGCCGTCCCGGGTCGTGAGCTCCACCGTCCGGGTGACGGGCTGTCCGGCAAGCTCGGTCGGCGCCTGCTCCACCAGCTCGACGGCGAGCCGCTCCTTCATCGCCGGATAGAGCGCCCGATCGACGTGGACGTCGACCCGCTGGTAGAACGAGGGACCCGCGATCTCGTGGAGATGGGCGAGCGCCGACGAGACGGGCCACCGACCCGCCGCCCGCTCCCGGAGGAACAGGTCGAGAAGCAGCAGGTCGGAATAGATGCCGTCTCGCTCGGGCAGGTGCATCCCGAAGCCGTAGCCGCCCGATTCCTCTCCCCCGTACATCGCGCCCGTCTCGATCATCTTCGGGCCGACGAACTTGAAGCCGACCGGCGTCTCGTGGACCGCGATTCCGAACTGCGCGCCGAGCCGCTCGGCCATCGAGGTCTCGTTGACGCTCTTCACGACGGGCTGGCGCAGCCCGCGATGCTCGGCGAGGTAGTACATCAGGAGCCCGTAGACCTCGAGCTGGTGGATGAACACCCCCCGTTCGTCGATGGCCCCGGCCCGGTCCGCATCCCCGTCGAGCAGCAGGCCGAGGTCGAACCCGCCGCCGGCGACGAGGCGGAGCGCTTCGTCGATGTGAGGTCGGATCGGCTCGGGGTTCACTCCCCCGAAATACGGGTTGCGCTCGGTGTGGATCTCGACGACCTCGATCCTGCCCCCGCCGAGGAGCCGGCTGATCCAGCCCGCGCCGGCGCCCCACATCGGCTCGACCAGGATCCGGGCGTCCGCCGCGCGGAGCGCGTCGAGGTCGAGCGTGGTCCGCACGAAGCGCTCATACCCGGTGAACGGGTCGAAGCGCTCGACGAGCCCGGCGGCCTCCGCGTCGTCCAGGGGGCGCGTGGGAATCCCGCGGGCCCCGTTCTCGGCGATCACCGCCTCGAGGGCCGCCAGGATGTCAGGCCCCGCAGCGGCCCCGCTGGGCGCCTTCACCTTGAACCCGTTGTCCGTCCAGGGGTTGTGGCTGGCGGTGATGACGACGCCGGCCGCGGACCCGCGCTGCACCACCTCGAAGCTCGACATCTGGGTCGGCACGGCGTGCATCGCGATGGCGACGGGGATGTCATAGGCCAGCAGGACCTCGGCCGCGGCAGCGGCGAAGTGCTCGGAGGCGAAGCGCCGGTCGTAGACGATCACGACGCCCTTCGCCTGCTCGCCGCGATCGACGACGTAGCGGGCGACGCCCTCGGCGCAACGCCGGACGTTGTGGAACGTGTAGTCGTCGGCGACCTTCGCGCGCCAGCCGTCGGTGCCGAAGACGATGGTGGTGGGTCCGGGTGGGGCCGCGGCGGCGGGTGTGGTCACGCGGGGTCCTCCGTGGCGCGGGCGAGCTGCGCGGCGATCGCGCCGCCGGGGCGGAGGCGATCCACCGGCCCGGCCGGCCGGCCGCCCGGGCTGTCGGCACCGATGGTATCGCGGGCGGTCCCAGGGCCGGCGCCGCCGGTCCCACGCCGCGGGATTCGGCTCACGCCCCCGCGCCGGCGCACCGTGCGAGCAGGTCCTCCACGAGCCCGAGTCCGGGCCGCCCTCCCCGCAGCAGCGCGATGGGGGATTCCGCGACGGCCGTCCGGCCGTCGCCCGGGCGGGCGACCGGGCGGCCCCCGGCCGTGCCGATGACCAGGTCGTCCGCTCCCGCGGTGAACGGCACGCCGGCCTCGACCACGGCCCCCCGGCCCGCGGCCCCGAGCTCCTCGAGCAGCGCCGTCCACGTGCCGAGGTCGCTCCAGCCGACCTCCATGGCCCCCATGACGACAATTCCTGCCGCGGCCGCCGGCTCCATCACGGCATAGTCGATGGAGGTGGAGCGGACGCCCGGGTAGGCCTCATCGAGCCGATCTGCCGACCAGGCCGCGCCGACCGCAGCCAGCACGTCGGGGGCAAAGGAGTCGAGGGCGGCCCGGATCGCGCGACGCTGCCAGAGGAAGATGCCCGCGTTCCAGGCGACCCCTGGCTGCGCGGCCAGCCGGGCGGCCCCCTCCGGCTCGGGCTTCTCCTCGAAGCGCAGCAGCGGATGGGCGGCGAGCGGGCCGGATCCGCCGCGGTCGAGATCGGGAACGAGGTAGCCGAACTCGGTCGCCGGCCGGGTCACCCGGATCCCGAGCGTCACGAGCGGGAGCGCAATCCCGAACGACCCGTGGGCGAGGTCCGCCTCGGCGGCGGCGAGGACGGCCCGAAACGCCGGCTCGTCGGCCACCTGGTGGTCCGCGGGCAGGACGACCATGACGGCATCGTCGGGGGCGTCGAGGGCGACCGTCGCCAGGGCGACGGCAGCCGCCGTGTTGCGCCCGATCGGCTCCTCCAGCACCCTGGCGCCGGGGGCCTGCGCTCGGGCGAGCGGCGCATGGCGCCGGTCGACGACCACGGCGACCCCGCCCCCGGCCACGTCGCGCACCCGCTCGACCGTGCGCTCGAAGAGGGTCCGGGGGCCGAGCAGCGGCAGGAACGGCTTGGGGCGATCGGCCGTCGAGAGGGGCCGCAGGCGGGTGCCGCCGCCCCCCGCGAGGATCACCGCGTACATGGACCGATTCTACGTGCGCCCCGCGGCGGCGCTGAACGAGCGACGAATCCGCCGGGACCGAGCCTCAGGGTCGCGGCCAGTCGATCGAGCCGGCCGTCGTCCGCTCGGGCCGCACGAGGACGTAGTCCGTGTGCCATGGCGGCCGGGCCAGGCCGTCGTAGTAGCGGTTGTAGCTGCCGAGGAACGAGTCGACCGCCATGTATCGAACCGGCCAGGGATCCCGCGGCGACCCGAGCGGACCAACGACGTAGAAGCCGCGGATCACGCGGGTCCGGCGGTCGCCCGGCACCTGGCTCACCTGGTAGCCCACCACCGACCACGCGTGGCCGCCGTGCCACACCGTGATGCCGACCGGGTAGCCGGTCTCGTCGATCGCATCCACGATGGCGTCGAGGGCGGCGGTCCGCGAAACGATAGGAGCGATCGCGGTAGACGATGGGCAGGGAGTCCGGCAGGCGCCAGTTCAGCGCCCCGGCCCAGCCGCGGATGTCGTTCCCGAGATCGCTGTAGCGGAAGCGATTGAAACGGAAGGTCACCGACGCGATCAGCTTCTGGGTCGCGAAGCTGGTGTCGCGCGTGCCCAGGACGATGTTCGTCATCGTCTGGACGGATGCGGGGACGCACCAGTAGCCCGTGTATTGCACGGCTCCTGACCCGGCGCGGTAGAGGTAGCGGGTCATCACGACAGGGGCAGGCGCGGGGGTCGGCGCTGGGGCGGCGACCGGCAGCGGGGGCGAGGTCGGGGTCGGGGTCGGGGCCGGGCTCGCGATCGGGATCGGAGTCGGAGTCGGAGTTGCCGCCGGGTCCGGAGTCGCCGACCGGGTCGGCGTCGGAGTCGGGGTCGCGATCGGGATCGGAGTCGGGGTTGGCGTTGTCGCCGGGTCCGGCGTCGGCGTCGGCGTCGGCGTCGGGGTCGCCGCGACCGGGTCCGGGGGCGCCGCGGCCAGGGCCACGCCCGGCAGCAACAGTCCCGCGACGAGGAGGGCGACGAAGGCCAGGGGGGCCCGGCGGCGAACGCGCCCCGGGGTCCCGGCGGCACCACCCTGCCGCGGGGCGGCGGCCCCCGGATTCGGCGACGGGTCGGCGAGATGCGGCACGGGCGCTCCAGTCGTGGCACGGGCGCTCCCGGGCGTCCGTACCCGGGCAGGATGCCTCATCACGTCGCCGCTGGGAAGGGGTCGATGGTCAGGGCGAAGGGACGGACCCTCCGCGGAGACGCGGAATCAGGCCTCGACGAGCACGGGCGTCGGGAGGCCGCACTCGTCGGCGAGGAGGGCCGCCTTGTCGGTCCGCTCCCACGGCAGGTCGAGGTCGGGGCGGCCGAAATGCCCGTAGGCGGCCGTCTGGCGGTAGATCGGCGTTCGCAGGTCCAGGGCCGCGATGATGCCCGCCGGCCGCAGGTCGAAATGGCGGTCGATGGACGCCCGGATCTGCTCGTCGGGAACGCGGCCCGTGTCGAACGTCTCGATCGACACCGAGAGCGGGTGCGAGATGCCGATGCCGTACGCCAGCTCGATCTCGAACCTGTCGGCGAGCCCGGCGGCGACAACGTTCTTGGCGACCCAGCGGGCCGCGTAGGCGGCCGAGCGGTCGACCTTGGTCGGGTCCTTGCCGGAGAACGCGCCCCCTCCATGGCGGGCCATGCCGCCGTAGGTGTCGACGATGATCTTGCGACCGGTGAGGCCCGCGTCGCCCATGGGACCGCCGATGACGAACCGCCCCGTGGGGTTCACGTGCATGACCGGGTCGCTCGTCCGCAGGTCGCGCGGGATCACCGGCAGGATCACGGCCTCGACGAGGTCGTCGTGCAGCCGATCGGGGGCGTCGGGGTCGTGCTGCGCCGCGACGACGACCGTCGTGACCCGCCGCGGCCGGCCGTGCTCGTACTCCACGGTGACCTGCGTCTTCCCGTCCGGGCGCAGGTAGGGCAGCTGGCCCGACTTCCGGGCCTCGGCGAGGCGCCGGGCCAGGCGATGCGCCAGCGCGATGGGCAGCGGCATCAGCTCGGGCGTTTCGCGACAGGCGAACCCGAACATCATGCCCTGGTCGCCGGCGCCGAGCTCGCTCGTGTCCACGCCCCGGGCGATGTCCGGCGACTGCTCCTTGACGCTGACGAGCGCGCCGCAGGTCTGGTAGTCGAAGCCGTAGTCGGCCTTGGTATAGCCGATCTCGCGCACGGTCTCGCGGACGACTTTCTGGAAGTCGACGTAGGTGGTGGTCGAGATCTCCCCGAGCACGGCGACAAGGCCCGTCGTGGTCGCGGCCTCGCAGGCAACCCGTGCATCCGGGTCGTCGCGGATGATCGCATCGAGGATCGCATCCGAGATCTGGTCGCACATCTTGTCCGGGTGGCCCTCGGTGACCGACTCGGAGGTGAACAGGTAGCTCGGCGCCGTGAGGATGCTGGTCATGACGGCGTGGAGCGTACCACCGGCAACCTGCCGGCAGGAGCGCGGGAGGCTGTTGTCAGCCGCTGCACCGGACCGGGTGGGCCGTCGGGTGCGCCTCGGCGGGCGTCGCCACGGTCGGGAAGCCCACCTGGCGCGCCACCAGCATCACCTTCGTGCCGTCCCGGTAGGGGGTCTCCGACGTCTGGAGGACGAGCGAGTTCGGGCCGAGGTTGAAGGCCCACGCCAGCGTGTGCTGGAATCGCCGAACGTCGGTGATGACGTACGTGTAGCGATGGTTCCGCGCCGTCCAGACGACCACGTCCTGGCCGCGCATGCTCGTGCCGTTCCGCACCCTGGAGGCCAGGAGGATCGGCAGGAACATCCCCTCGCGAGCGTGGGCGTAGACGTAGGTGACACCACCGGCGCCCGGGTGCTGGAAGGCCGGCGGCTTGAAGAACTGGGCCACGTCACACAGGGGAAAGGTCGCCGCGGAGGACGGGTTGACGATCGCCAGGTCGATCCCGAGCGAGGCGATGGCCACTCGCGTCGGGCGTCCGGCAGCGCCGGACGCGGCCGACGGCGCGGGCGACGCAGAAGGCGGAGGGGTGAGATCCGGCGAGGGCAGGCCCGGGAAGAGGGGGGCCGGGGACGGCGACGGGCCCGGACTCCCCGCGGGCGCGGCCGTCGGCTCGCCCGCAACCAGGTTCGCTGACGGCGACGACGCCGGGGCCGATGAGCTGATCCGGGTTGGCGCGGCCGCCGGCGCACAGCCCATGACGATCGCGAGCACGACGAGCGCGGTCGCGACCGCGGAGGCACGCGTCACGAGCCGGTGTTGCGCCACGGCAGGGCGGGCAGGTCGTCGGCCGGGGTGAACCCGAAGACGCCGCCGTAGAACGCGAGCTCGGCCTGCGCCGAGCGGATGATGTTGGCGCTCTGCCGGAACCCGTGATCCTCGCCCGGGAAGGCGAGGTAGACATGCGGGATCCCCTTCGCGGCCAGCGCCGCGACGATGCGCTCGGCCTCGCTGGGCGGGACGACTCGATCGTCGAGACCCTGCAGGACGAGGACGGGGCAGGAGAACCCGTCGGCGTGGAAGACCGGGGAGCGGGCCTGGTAGCGCTCGCGTTCGGCCGGGTAGGGCCCGACCATGCGGTCCAGGTAGTGGGACTCGAACTTGTGGGTCTCGGCAACGAACGCCTCGAGGTTCCCGATGCCGAAATAGCTCACCCCGGCCCGGAAGACGTCGCGGAACGCGAGCGCTGCCAGCGTCGTGAAGCCGGACGCGCTGCCGCCCTCGATGGCGAGCCGGGCGGCGCCGGCCTCGCCGCGGCGGGCCATCTCCAGGCCGCCGGCAACGCAGTCGTCCACGTCGACGATCCCCCATGCGCCGTCCAGGCGCTGGCGGTAGGACCGGCCGTAGCCTGTGCTCCCTCCGTAGTCGACGTCGAGGACCGCGATCCCCCGGCTCGTGAGCAGCTGGACCGCGAGGCTGAGGCCCGTGTAGGCCGCCGACGTCGGGCCGCCGTGACTCTCCACGACGAGGGGCGGCAGCTCGCCGGCGGGCGCCCGGTAGGCGGGGTTCGTCGGCCGGTAGAGGATGCCGTGAGCGCTGCGGGCGCCGGTCGTCGGGAACTCCACCGGGATGCCGATCGCGATCAGCGCCGGGTCGAGGCGGAGCTCGGTCGAGCGGCGGACCGTCGCCCAGGCACCGCTGTCGAGGTCGATCCGGACGAGCGCCCGGAACATGTCCGGTGCCGCCGCGATCGCGACCGCCTCGAGGCCGCGGACCGCAAGCCACGCGATCTCGGTGAAGGGGAGATCGAAGGCCGTCGGCGGGCGCGCGGCCGAGGGGTCGATCCGCCACAGGCGATCGGCGCCGTTCGCGCGCCCGATCGCGATGATCGAGCCGTCGCCGGCCACCCCGAACGAGGTGAGCCCGAAGACCCAGTCCGGTTCGGCGAACTCGGCCTCCACCCCGGCCGTAAGGGGCGTGAGCCGCCCCCCGTCCCAACGGTGGAGCCCGATCCACTCGCCCGGCTCAGCTGGCGACGAGGAGGCTCCCGTCGGGCGCCCACCGAGGCTGCGCAGTCCAGGTTGCGGCGTCACCGGCGACCACCCGCGCCGGCCCGGGCACGCCCGCGGGGTCGAGCTCGGCGATCACGCACTCCGCCCCGTCCCAGGGGAGGTTGGGGTGATCCCAGCGGAGCCACGCCAGGCGCGTCCCGTCCGGGGCCAGTCGCGGGGAGGCAACGAAGTCCGAGCCGCCGACGAGGACGGTCACCGCCCCGGGATCGGCCCCCGCCGAGCCGTCGAGCGGGATCGCCACGATCGTGTTGATCGCCTCGCCCGACCCCGTGTGATCCTCGCGGACCGCAAGCAGGCGGGAGCGGGTGATGTCGAGCTCCAGGTCGGCGTAGCGGAAGGCTCCGTCGGGCGTCAGCGGCGTCCCCGACCGGTCCGGGGCGACCCGCAGGAGGCGCCCGGTCGCAAAGTCCGAGACCACCACGAGGTCGCCCGCCACCAGGTACGGCGCGCCGCCGTACTCGTGCACGCGCGTGCGCACGTTGACGCCCGCCGGGCTGATGTCCTCCGGGACGCCCGCGGGCCGCGCCCGGACCAGGGTGAACCGGCCGGCGTCCTCGGGGCGGCCTTCAAGCCAGACGAGATCCTCGCCGTCCCAGCGCGACTCGACGAGGCGCACGACACCGGCGACGAGCGTCTCCGGCGCGATCGTCGACCGCCAGCTGCCGTACGGCGCGATGACTGGATCCTGCCCGGTGGCCGTCACCTTCTTCGTTCGCCCCCGCTTACGTGCCGCTCTGCCAGGAGGTCATGTACGCCTTCTGCTCGTCGGTCATGTCGTCGATGTGGATCCCGAGCGCCTCGAGCTTCAGGCGGGCGACTTCCTGGTCGATGGCCTCGGGGACGACGTAGACCGTCGGCTCGAGCTCGGCGTGGTGGGCGGCCACGTACTCGGCCGAGAGGGCCTGGTTGGCGAAGCTCATGTCCATCACCGCGGCCGGGTGGCCTTCTGCGGCCCCGAGGTTGACCAGCCGCCCCTCGGCGATGAGGTGGAGCTTCTTCGGGCCGAGGTCGAACTCCTGCACGTTCTCGCGGACCTCCCGGACGTGGCCCTCGGCAAGCGCCCGCAGGGCGACGAGGTCGAGCTCGGCGTCGAAGTGGCCGCTGTTGGCCATGATCGCGCCGTCGGGCATCGCCACGAAGTGCTCGCGTCGGAACACGTTGACGTTCCCGGTGGCCGTGATGAAGAGCTCGCCCCACGGCGCCGCCTGATCGACGGTCCGCACCTCGAAGCCATCCATGAGCGCCTCGAGAGCTCGCACGGGGTTGACCTCGACCACCGTGACGTGCGCGCCCATGCCCTTGAGGCGGGCCGAGATGCCCTTGCCCACCCAGCCGTATCCCGCCACGACGGCCCGGCGGCCGGCGAGCAGGATGTTCGTTGCCCGCAGGATCCCGTCGAGCGTGCTCTGGCCCGTCCCGTAGCGGTTGTCGAAGAGGTGCTTCGTCTCGGCCTCGTTGACGGCAACCACGGGGAAGCGGAGCGCCCCATCCCGGGCCATCGCCCGCAGGCGGATGACGCCGGTGGTCGTCTCCTCGGTCCCCGCGAGCACGTCCGGCAGCAGCTCCCTGCGCTCGCTGTGGATCAGGCTGACGAGGTCGCACCCGTCGTCCATCGTGATCTGCGGCCGGGTGTCGGCGACCGCGTTGAGGTGCGTGTAGTACGTGTCGCGGTCCTCGCCGCGGCGGGCGAACACACCGATGCCGTAGCGAGTCGTCAGGGCCGCCGCCACGTCGTCCTTGGTCGAGAGCGGGTTGCTCGCCGCGAGGGCCACATCGGCGCCACCGGCGGCCAGGGTCCGGACGAGGTTGGCGGTCTCGGTGGTCACGTGGAGGCACGCCCCCACCCGCATCCCGGCCAGCGGCCGCTCGCGCGCGAATCGCTCCCGGATGAGGCGCAGGACGGGCATCTCTCGCTCCGCCCACTCGATCCGGCGGACGCCCTCGTCGGCGAGTCCGAGATCGGTGACATCGTGGGTCGGCAGGCCGTTCGTGATCGTCATGGGCGGGCTCTCCGGGTGGCCGCGCGGGGCGGCAGGCGAGTTCAGCCGGCGGCCGAGCGATTATGCCCGACTGCCGGGCGGTCGGCCGGTGGCCCGTCCGGCGTCAGTCGGCCTCGCGGCCCAGGAGGCGCCGCAGCGGCGCGGTGAGCGATCGGATCACCCCACCACCGTCCCCCTCCCGGTGGACCAGGCGCTCCTCGAAGCGCACGTGCTCGCGGTACCCGAGCGAGCGATACGCCCGCAGGGCGGGCGCATTGTCGGCCCGGACGTTCAGGACGACCTGGTCGCAGAAGCGGAGCAGATCGGCGGTGACCGCCCCGGTGACCGCGGTCGCATAGCCGCGATTCCGGAAGTCCGCGTGGGTCATCACGTTGCCCACGACCCCCAGCCGCGCCTCCGGCGAGACGACGTGGGTCCCCGCGGCGGACACCAGGCGCCCGCCCACGCGGATCCCGTAGTAGACGCCCTCCGTGATCGCGGTGGGCGGCAGCCAGGCAGTGAACCCCAGCTGATAGAGCCGGTTGAGGTCGGAGATCTCCACGGGCAGCAGCCGGGCGACGTCCGCGGGGCGGGGCCGGAAGCTGGCCCGATCGACCCACATCCGTACCATCTGGGGCCCGGGTTCCACCCGGTAGTGGGCCTCGAGGGCCGGCAGGCTCGCCGGGAGCGCCGAGGCATAGGCCGCGCGCGGGCGGATGACGTCGCGGAGGATCGCCCCGATGCCCGCGTTCTCGCCCATCACGAAGATCGGCTGGGGAGCATAGCCGGCGTACTCGAGGGCCACGGCGATGGGCTCGTCGTCGACGAAGGCGGCTCCCCAGCGGGTGCGGGCAAACTCGCGGACGTCGAGGTCGCAGATGGCGTAGGCGGCGAACAGCCGGTCTCGCTCCAGGAATCCCCGCAGCAGGCCGCGGTCGACGGTTCCGCGGGCGGCGATCCCGTGAGTGGCGATCGACGACGCGGCCGAGGTTGCCACGTCAGGCGCCTCCTCCGGGGTCGAGCTCGCTCGGGCGGCCCGGGCTGCGCGCTGGGGCAGTCCCGGCGCTCGGGCCGTCGGGCCCCTCGGCCTCGATGGGTGGGGCGACCTCGTCCGGTCGGGAGGCCTCGCCGGGTGGGGTGACCTCGTCCGGTCTGGAGGCCTCGGCGCCCCGGGCGTCCTCGTCCGGTCGGGCGCTGGGGATCGGTCGGCGGGCCTCCCGAACCGCGATCGCGGTCGCGATCGCCGGGCCGAACGGCGCGCGGAGGACGCCCGCCTCGGTCACGATCGCGGTGACGAGCTCCGCGGGGGTGATATCGAACGAAGGGTTGATCGCCGTGGCCCCCGCCGGCGCGACGCCGCGGCCGGCGAAGGAGGTCACCTCGCCCGCGTTTCGCATCTCCACCGCGATCTCGTCGCCGGCCGCGGCCTCGCCGTCGAGCGTCGCGGTCGGGGCGACGACATAGAACGGCACGCCGTGGCGCGCCGCGAGCACGGCAAGCGGGTACGTGCCGATCTTGTTGGCCGTGTCGCCGTTGGCCGCGATTCGGTCGGCGCCGACGAGGACCGCGTCCACGTCGCCGCCGGCGAGGAGCCAGCCGGCGGCCGCGTCGGCGAGCAGGGTGTAGGGGATCCCCGCCTGGCCCAGCTCCCAGGCGGTGAGGCGCGCGCCCTGCAGCCAGGGCCGTGTCTCGTCGACATAGACCATCACGTCCCGCCCATCGGTCGCGAGGGCCTGGACGACGCCGAGCGCGGTCCCTACCTGGCCACAGGCGAGCGGCCCCGTGTTGCAGTGGGTCAGGAGGCGCACCGGGCGGCCGTCCGGGACCGGCAGGAGATCCATCCCCAGGCGCGCCATTGCGGCATGGTCCAGGGTCGCCTCGGCAATGATCGCCTCGGCCTCGTCGCGCAGCGCGGCCGCGACCGCGGGGCCGTCGTCGGTGAGCTCCCCGACGGCCGCGTAGCGGGCGAGCATGCGGTTCGTGGCCCAGCGGATCGAGACGGCGGTCGGCCGCGCATTGGCCAGGGCGTTGGCGGAGCCGCGCAGGATGGCGCGGCGGGCGTACGGCCGGGTCAGACGCGCGCGGCCGGCCGCGAGCGCGAGCCCCGCGGCGGCGACCTGGCCCAGGGCGGGCGCGCCGCGGACGACCATCTCGCGGATTGCCTGGGCCACGTCGGCCGCCGATTCGCAGGTGACCTCAACGAGCTCCTCCGGCAGGCGGCGCTGGTCGATCAGGATGAGCCGATCGCCCTCCAGGCGGAAGGGACTGCGGAACCCGGCCGGCGGGGCGATCCCGGCCGGGGGCGTCGGCCCCCCGGCCGGGCCTGGGGTCGGCGCGGCCGCCCCGGCGTTCAGGACGCTGGTCGCCATCTCCTGCGTCGTCTCGCGCAGGGCGCCGGCGGCGCCGACCAGGGTGGCGGCCGTGCGCACGGCGTCGCTGGCGAGGGCCCGGAAGAAGCGGCGCCGGGCGAGGCGGAGGATCTCGTCGGGGTCGGTGGGCGCGGGCTCCGCCCCCGGCGACGGCGAGGGGGGGTCCGGGGAGGGACCCTCGCGCCCGGGATCCCTGGGGTGCACCGGGTCGGTCATCGATCGAGCGTGATGGACGGGCGCCGTGGCCGCAGGGTCAGTACTGGATGACGGACGTGACGGTCAGCTCGGCGAGACGGTCACGGCCCTTCAGGAAGGCGAGCTCGACGAGGAAGGCGAGGCCGACGATCTCGCCCTGGAGGCGCTGCACCAGCTCCACCGTGCCCCGAACCGTGCCGCCCGTCGCGAGGAGGTCGTCCACGATGAGGACCTTCTGGCCAGGCTGGATCGCGTCGCGGTGGATCTCGAGCGTGTTCGAGCCGTACTCCAGGGCGTACTCGACGCTGATGGTCTCCGCCGGCAGCTTGCCCAGCTTGCGGACGGGCGCGAGGCCCGCGCCCAGGAGGTAGGCGATGGGAGCGGAGAAGATGAACCCGCGCGACTCCATCCCGACGACGACGTCGACCTGTCCGCGGGCATACGGCGCGAGCATCGCGTCGATCGCCGCGCGGTAGGCACCGGGATCCTTGAGCAGCGTGGTGATGTCGTAGAACAGGATCCCCGGCTTCGGGAAGTCCGGAATCTCGCGGATCTTCGCGCGGAGCTCGTCGGGGGTCATGATCGCGGGAACCTCCTGGGCGTCGGAGGGCACCGGACACGTGTCTTGTCGTGCGGCCGGGAACCACCCGCCGGAAGTCTACCGCAGGCAGGCAGCCGCCTGACCGTTCGGGCGCGGGTCCGGCGCCGCGGGCGTCCCCGGGTCATCTCGCGCCGAACTTCCGCTCCTCCCCCCGCCTGAGCCGGCCGATGTTGTCGAGGTGGAAGTACCAGACGAGAGCCGGCGCCCCGATCGCGAACCCGAGGAGCGCAGGGGGCAGGCCGGTGGCAACGATCTGCACGGCAAAGGCCACGCCCCCGACGGCGGCCCCCGTGAGCGAGGCCAGCGACGTGTAGCGGGAGATCGCGAGGACCGCCAGGAACACGGCCAGCGTGACCGTGGCGGCCAGCGGCGACAGGACGAGCGCCGCCCCGAACGCGGCCGACACGCCGCGGCCTCCCGACAAGCCGAGGAACGGTGACCGGCTGTGGCCCACGATGGCGGCGAGCCCGGCCAGGACCTCGACTTCGACCCCGGCACCGAGGGCGCGCGCCAGCAGGACGGCGGCCGTTCCCTTGAGCATGTCGAGGATCCCCGAGAGGAGCGCCAGCCGGGGCCCGAGGGCCCGCATGACGTTCGCCCCACCCGTCCGCCCGCTGCCGATCGTCCGGGGGTCCGGGCCGCCGGTCAGGCGGGCCACGATCACCCCCCACGGGATCCCGCCGATCAGGTAGCCGGCGACGACGATGGCCGCGGCGCGGACCAGGGCGACGGCATCCATGCGCCGGGAGTATACGAGGCGGTCAGGCCGTTCGACGCCGCCCGGTCGCTCAGCGAGCGCGGTCGAGGATCGCCTCCGCGGCCCGGCGAACGGCCGTCGCGTCGGGCGCGACCAGCGCCTCCGCGGCCAGGGCCTGGAGCTCGCCCAGCGTGACCCCGGCGATCGCCGCCCGGACCTCGTCGAGCGAGCCCGCGTCGGCGGACAGCTCGTCGACGCCGAGGCCGACGAGGACCAGCGCGCCGGCCGCCTCTCCGGCCAGCTCGCCGCACACCGCGACCGGGATTCCGGCGAGCGTCGGCACCGGCCACGATGCCGGCGATCGCCCGCAGCACGGCCGGGTGCAGCGCGTCCTGGAATCGGCCCAGGGTCGCGTTGCCCCGGTCGGCGGCCATGACGTACTGGGTCAGGTCGTTGGTGCCGATGCTGAAGAAGGCCACCCGGCGGGCGAGCTCGGGCGCCAGCAGGGCAGCCGCCGGGACCTCGACCATGATCCCGGTCGCCATCCGCTCGGCGCAGGGCTGGCCCGCGGCAACCACCGCAGCCCGGGCCTCGTCCCGAAGCGACTCGAGGAGCGTCACGTCCTCGAGGGTCGCCACCATCGGCGCCATGACGTGGGGCTCCACGCCGGCGAGGGCGGCCGCTCGCCAGATCGCCCGCAGCTGGGTGCGCAGGAGCTCCGGGTCGCCGTAGGCGAGGCGGATCGCGCGCACGCCCAGGAACGGGTTCGCCTCCGGTGGCAGCCCGAGGTAGGGGATGCCCTTGTCCCCGCCGATATCGGCGAGGCGGACGACGACCGGGCGATCCGGGCCGAAGGCATCGAATGTCCGACGGTACGCCGCGACCTGTTCGTCCTCGGTCGGGGGTGCCGGCCGCTGCATGAAGAGGAACTCGGTCCGGAAGAGCCCCACGCCCTCCGCGCCGGCCTCGATCGCCCGGGCCGCGTCGTCGGGGTTCCCGATGTTGGCGACCAGGCGCACCCGGGATCCGTCGGCGGTGGCACAGGGCCGGCCGCGGGCGCCGGCGGCGCGAGCCCGACGGGACGCGAGGGCTGCCGCGCGCTGCTCGAGCCGGGCCCGCGCCTCCAGATCGGGCTCGATGAGGACCTCGCCGGCCTCGCCGTCGAGCGCGACCTCGACGGTCCGGTCTCCAACCTCGGCGTCCGCGAGCGCCTCGAGAAGCCCGGCGCAGCCGACGATGCAGGGGATGCCGAGCCCGCGGGCGAGGATCACCGCGTGCGCGGTCCGTGACCCGCCGGCCAGGGCGATGCCACGCAGGAAGGCAGCCGGGATCTCGGCGGTGACGGAGGGCGGCAGGTCGTCCGCGATCGCGATGACGGGTCGCTCTGGCAGGGCCAGGATCTCGCCCCGCAGGATCCGCGCGATCCGCGCGCCGACGTCGCGCACGTCGGCCGCCCGGGCCGCGAGGAGCTCGTCCTCCAGGCCGGCGATGGCAAGGGCCGCTTCGGCCGTCGCGTCGGCGACCGCAGCCGCCGGCTGCATGCCCGCCTGCGCCCGCTCGACGGCCGTCTCCACGATCGTGGGGTCCGTGGCGAGAACCGCCTGGGCCTCGAAGATCCCGGCGTCGTCGGGCCGGCCGGCATCGCGGATGCGCGCGGCCAGCGACTCGAGCTGAGCCTCGGCTGTCCGGGCCGCCTCGCGGATCGCCGCAGGCGCGTCGCCGACCGCCGGGTCGGCCGCGCGCGCCTCGTGCTCTCGGTAGCGCCACGCCGGGGCGATCGCGATCCCGGCCACGGCACCCTCGCCCATGATCCGCCGCACCGCCGGATCGAACGGGCGTCCGGGGTCGGCGGGCACGGGCTGGAGCGGTGGCGTGACCGGGGCGGATGCCGGAGCGGCGGGAGCCGTGGCGGACGGCGCCGGGCCCTTGTCGGGAGCGGCGGCGGGCGTTGGGCGGGATGGCGCCGCGCCCGTCGTCTCCTCGAGGATCTCCTCCCCGAGGCCGGCCACGATCGCCGCCCGAATCGCCTCGATCGCCTCGACCTCGTCCTCGCCCTCGGCGGTGATCCGGACCAGGTGACCCCGGCGGACGCCGAGGGGCTGGACCCGGAGCATCTGCTTGGCGTTCGCCGGGCCGGCCCCGGTGGAGAGGTTCTGGATCGTCACCTCGGAGCGGGTACGTCCACAGGTCCGCACGAACTGGCCGAGCGGTCGCAGGTGGAGGCCGTTCGGGTTGCGGATCTCGATCTCGAGCGTCTGCACGGTGACCTCCTCCGCGGCCTCAGGGCGCGATCCGGCGGGTCGGCTGGTCGTCCCGCTCGTCGCCGGGACCGGACGACGTCCCTCCAGCGGCGACGAGGCCGGGGATCCGGCCTGGGTCGGCAGCAAGGCTGGCCGCGAGGTCGGGATCGACGGTCGCCGCGTCGACCAGGGCCGCCAGGGCGCCGTTGACGGGCGTGGGCACGCCGTGGGCGGCGCCGGCGCGGGCCACGGCTCCGTTCAGCCAGGCGACTTCCGAGACACCCTCCGCGCCGCCCCGGAGGTGAAGGCGCAGCGACGGCGACTTGCCGGACCGGGCACCCGCCACCACGCGTTGCAGGATGGGACGCGAGAGCGGTGCCGGCAGCCGCACCCCGAGGGCGAGCAGGGGCACGTTGGCTCCCGGCAGGGCGACAACCCGGATCCCCTGGGCCCGCATCACGGCAAGGGCCTCGAGCATCTGGCGGCGGTCGAGGTCGAAGAGGGCCGGGTCGGCGTAGATCTCGGCCGGATCGCGATCCGCCAGCGCCGAGAGCGCGTTCCCGACCAGGTTGGCGAGGAGCTTCGACCACTTCATCGCCCGCGCGTCGGCGAGCCGGCGGGCGGGCAGGCCCGCGGCGACGAACATCCCGACGAGTCCCGTGATGAGCTCGTCCACGGGGCCGGTCACCGGCGCGAGACCGATCCCGCCGCGGCCACGCCATTGCACCTCGTGCAGCCCGGACCGCTCCACCGGGGCAGTCAACGAACCGGCGACGTGGCCCGTCCCGGGACGACCGCGCGCGACCAGGTCCTCGGCTCCGACACCGTTCTGGATCGTGAGGACCGGTGTCGACGGCCACGCCCGCAGGTCGTCGAGCGCGCCGGCGAGATCGAATGTCTTGACGGCCAGGACGGCGAGATCCGGGGGCGCGGCAACCTCGGCGGGCGCCGTGGCGCGGCGCACCCGGGCCACGATCCGGCGGTCGTCCGGCTGGTGGATCACGATCTCGCTCCCGGCGTCGACGGGGACGCGGGGGTCCACGAGGAGCACGTCCGCGCCGGCCGCGGCGAGGAGCCCGCCGAGGAGGGTCCCGACGGCGCCGGCCCCGAGGACCGCCACCTGCCGTGGCGCCCCGGGTGCATCCGCCGTCGCGGAGCCGCTCACCCCGGGATCTTGGGCAGGCTGGCGGCCTCCTCCGCAGCGGCAAGGACCGCCGCGAGGTCGTCGCCGACGCTGGCCTGGACGGCCGCGACAACGGCACCCTCGACGAGTGGCCCGCGCGACAGGCGCACGCGGGCCGCGGCCTCCCCGCCCATGAGCTCGAGCGCCGTCTGGGTCGCGAGGACGGCGCTCCCGAGGTCGACGAGGACGAGCACGCCGGCCCCGGCGTCGGCCGTCGCGATCGCGGCCATGATCGCCGCGGCATCGGTCCCGAGCGACCCGTCCGCCAGGCCGCCCGCGGCCTCGATGCGCAGCTCGTCGCCCGCCATCTGGCGGGCCAGCTCGACGGTCCCGGCGGCGATCTGCGCGGAATGGCTGACGACCACGATCCCGACGAGTGGCTCCATGGGCGAATCCTAGGCCGCGTTCAGAATCGCTGCGAACAGGACGACCCCGTACACCACGGTCCCGATCCCGACGACCCACAGCACGTTCGTGATGCGCCGCTCGGCCCGCTCCGAGAACCCGAAGTCGAAGAGGATCGCCCGGACGCCGACGAGGGCGTGGTAGGTGACGAAGAGGAGGAAGAGCACCTCGATCACGACCATCACCGGGTTGCCCAGCCAGGCGATCACGTCGGCGTAATAGCGGAGCCCGGTTGGGACGATGAAGTGCTGGGCGATCATGTGGATGGTCAGGAGCACGATCAGGGCCGCCCCGCTGACCACCTGCCCGACGAAGACCGGCGCATGGCGCGGTCCGGCGTCGGGGCGATCGGCCGGGCGCGGGTCCGTGGTCATCGCTCCCTCCCCCTAGTGGACGAAGATCCGCAGCGCCCCGACGAGCGCGACGAAGCCCGCGATGACCATCAAGGCGATGAAGAGCGCCTTCTGCCGGCTCGCCACGAGCCCGAGCCCCACGAGCCCGACCCGGATCCCGTTCAGGCCGTGGATGAGCATGCCGGTCAGCAGGAGCACGTCCAGGGCCAGGAATGGGGCGCTGGTGGCGATGCCGACGAACTGGTCCCAGGCGTTGGGCCCCTGGGCGAGCATCGAGAGGATCACGAGGTGGAGGTACAGGTAGAGGACCAGGCCGAGCCCGGTCACCCGGTTGAGGATGAAGGCGAACCCGCCCAGCCGCCGTCCGCGCGGGTCGAACCAGCCGGCGATGCCACGGCGACGCGCCGGGCCGGCCGCGGGTCGCCGCCGCTCGATGGTCGTGCTCGCCATCAACGGGTTCCTCCGAAGGAGAAGAGGCGGCGCGCCCGGGCGGCGGTCGCGGAGCGACGCAGCCGCATGATCGCGGCCGCGGGATCGACGCCGGACGGGCAGGCCTCGGAGCACTCCCACGTCAGGTGACAGCGCCAGGCCGCCTGGTCGTCGTCCATGAGCCGGACCACGGGGCCGGGCGGCAGCCCGCGCGGCTCCTCGACGACGCGCCAGGCCGCGGCCAGGGCCGCCGGACCGACGTAGCGCGGATCGCTGCCGGCGATCGGGCAGGCGGAGAGGCAGATGCCGCACTCGATGCAGTCCTCGAACCGCTCCAGCGCGTCGATGCCCTCGGCCGTGGCCGCCCCGGGGATCTTCTCCGAGGTCCGCAGGAGCGGCCGGCCCGCCTCGTCGAACGTGTCGTAGAACACGCCCATCTCCACGACGAGGTCGGAGACCACGGGCAGGTTGCCCAGCGGCTCCACGGTGACCTCGGCGGCATCGGGCACCGGGGTCACGCAGGCGAGGCCCTCCCGGCCGTCGACCCGCATCGCGCAGGTGCCGCACGACGCGTGGAAGCACGAGTGGCGGAAGGTGAGGCTGGGGTCGAGCTCCCGGCGGACGGCAACCAGCGCGTCGAGGATCGTCGTCCGTGGCCCAACGGCCACGTCGAAGGTGTCGTAGCGCAGCTCCGCCGGATCGTCTCCCTCCTTGCGACGGGAGACGACAAGGCGCGTGGTGCGCGGCGCGGTCGCGGTCTCGGTCATCGCTCGCTCCTACGCCGCGTAGTACGCGGTGTGCGGGAGGGTCACGACCTCGCGGGTCTGGCACGGCGCCTCGACGCCGACCTTGCGGCAGATCACGTCGGCCGTCGTCTCGGCCATCGCCCGCAGGGTGGTCCCCTTGCCGCCGGAGATGGTCACGAAGCCCTCGACCCCGTCGCTCTCGCGGTGGTCGAAGCACTTGAACGTCCGGCTCAGCTCGCGCCCGGACTCGGCGTCCTTCGACCCGATCAGCGGTCGCGCCGCCGACCAGGCCGCGCGCCGCTCCGCGGTCCGGATGGCGGGGATCATCTTCGCCCCCTCCGCATACATCCGTTCCACGTGGTCCTCGGGAACTCCGAGATCGTCCGGGTCGTCGACGACCCACGAGCTGGTGCCGACGACCGACAGCCCGCGCTGGGGGACGACGATATCGCCGTCGCCGGACGGGTGCAGGCGGTTCACGACCATGTTGCACCAGCGGCCGCGGACGGCCAGGAGCACGCCCGGCGAGGGCCGGATGGGGACGTCGCAGCCGGCCATGACGGCGAGCTGCTCGGCCCACGGCCCGGTCGCGTTGACGACGAGGTCGGCGCGGATCGCCTCCTCGCGTCCGTTCGTCAGGTCGCGGATGCGGACGCCCGACACGAGGCGGTCGGCGATGACCAGCTCGGTCACCTGGGTCCAGGGGCGGATGACCGCGCCGCCGGCCTTGGCGGTCGCGAAGAAGCGGAGGGGCATCCGCATGGCGTCCATCGTCGCGTCGGGGACCTGGACGGCCATCCGGAGCTCCGGGTTGAGGTGCGGCTCGAGCCGCAGCGCCTCCTCGCGGGTCACCCGGCGGGCGGGGATGCCGCTGGCGAGGCAGGACTCGAAGAAGAGCGGCTCGTAGGCCACGTCCTCGTCGGTGATGGCGACGAACAGGCCGTCGTTCTCCTCGAACGTGTCGGGGCAGACGCGACCGAGGATCTGGCGCTCCTCGATGCACTCCACGGCCGATTCGCGATCCTTGACCGCGTAGCGGGCACCCGAGTGGAGGAGGCCGTGGTGGCGGCCGGTGGTACCGGAGGTGACCTCGCCGCGCTCCACGAGCGTGACCTGGAAGCCGCGGAGGACCAGGTCGTGGGCGAGCGCGCCGCCGGTGCCGCCGCCGCCCACGATGACGACGTGGAACGGCTGGCGGGGAAGTCGGGTGATGGTCATGTCGTTGCGCTCCGCGCGGGGAGAGTGCGTGCCCGGGCCCCGCGTGCGGGGCCCGGGCACGGGGAGGTCTAGTCGACCCAGCCGAACGACTTGGTGACGGCCTTCTTCCACTGCGCGTACTCGGCGTCGACCTTCGCCGCATCCATCGCCGGATGCCACTCGTGGTCCTTCGCCCAGTTGGCGCGGAGGTCCTCGACCTCGGCCCAGTAACCGACGGCCAGGCCGGCCGCGTAGGCCGCGCCCAGGGCCGTCGTCTCGGCGACCTTCGGCCGGATGACCGGGACCTTCAGGACGTCGGACTGGAACTGCATGAGGAGGTTGTTGTAGACCATGCCGCCGTCGACCTTGAGGGCCGTCAGCGGAACGCCGGAGTCGGCGTTCATCGCGTCCAGGACCTCGCGGGTCTGCCAGGCGGTCGCCTCGAGGACGGCCCGGGCGATGTGGGCCTTGGTGACGTAGCGGGTGAGGCCGGCGATGACGCCCCGGGCGTCATTCTTCCAGTACGGCGCGAACAGGCCCGAGAAGGCCGGGACGAAGTAGACGCCGCCGTTGTCCTCGACGGACGCCGCGAGCGCCTCGATGTCCGGCGACTTCGCGATCAGGCCGATGTTGTCGCGGAGCCACTGCACGAGGGCGCCGGTGATGGCGATCGACCCCTCGAGGGCGTACACGGCCGGCTGGTTGCCGATCTTGTAGGCGAGCGTGGTCAGGAGGCCGCTCTTGCTGGGGACCGCCTTCGTGCCCGTGTTGAGGAGCATGAAGCAGCCCGTGCCGTAGGTGTTCTTCGCCTCGCCGGGCGAGAAGCACGTCTGGCCGAAGAGGGCGGCCTGCTGGTCGCCGAGGTCGCCCGCGACGGGGACGCCCTGGAGGCCGCCGGCGGCCAGGCCGTAGACCTCGGACGAGGCCTTGACGGCGGGGAGCATCGCCCGCGGGACGCCGAGCAGGGCGGTGATCGCGGGATCCCAGTCGAGGGTGGTGTAGTTGAACATGAGCGTGCGGCTGGCGTTGGAGACGTCGGTCACGTGGACGCCGCCGGTGACGCCGCCGGTCAGGTTCCAGATGCACCAGGTGTCGATGTTGCCGAACAGGAGGTCGCCGGCCTCGGCCGCGGCGCGCGCGCCGTCGACGTTGTCAAGGATCCACTTGACCTTGGGGCCGGAGAAGTAGGTGGCCAGCGGCAGCCCGGTCTGGGGGCGGAGGCGATCAGGGCCGCCGTCCTTCTCGAGCTCGTCGCAGATGTCCTTCGTCCGGGTGTCCTGCCAGACGATCGCGTTGTAGACCGGCTTGCCGGTCTTCTTGTTCCAGACGACGGTCGTCTCGCGCTGGTTGGTGACGCCGACGGCGGCGAGGTCCTCGGGCTTGAGATGAGACTTGGACAGGGCGCCCTTGATGACGTCCTGGCTGCGCGCCCAGATCTCCATCGGGTCGTGCTCGACCCAGCCGGGCTTCGGATAGATCTGCTCGTGCTCCATCTGATCGATGCCCACGACCTCGCCGGCGTGGTTGAAGATCATGAAGCGGGTGCTCGTAGTCCCCTGGTCGAGGGCTCCCACGAAGTTCTTCGGCATGTGTGTCTCCCAATAGACGCGTGACTTGCTGGGCCGGGCTAGCGCCCGGCCATGGTCTCTGCGGCCGACCGCAGGAGGAGATGCGTGGACGTCGCGCCGGGATCCTGGTGGCCGGCCGACCGCTCGCCCAGGTAGCTCGCCCGGCCCTTGCGGGCAACGAGCGGCACCGTGGCCAGCATTCCCTGCTCGGCACCGTCCGCCATCCGGGCCAATGCCTCGCCGTCGGGAAGGCCGTCGGCGATCGCGGCCCGGAGCGCGTCCCGCGCCGGGATGAGGGCGTCGACCATCGTCTTGTCGCCCGGCTCGGCCTTGCCGATCCGGAGGACCCCGCCGAGGCCCGTCTCGAAGGCCCCCGCGAACTCCTCGAGCGTGAGGGCCTCCTTTCCGAGAACGGCGCCTCCCATCTGCATGAAGAACATCCCGTAGAGCGGGCCGCTGGCGCCCCCGACGGTCGAGACGAGGGTGGTGCCGACGGTCTTGAGGGCCGCCCCGATGTCCGGGGCGGCGAGGCCGTCCAGCTTGCCGACCACGGCGCTGAAGCCGCGGTCCATGTTGATCCCGTGATCGGCATCGCCGATCGCCGAGTCGAGATCCGTCAGATACGACTTGTTCTCCGTCACCGCGGCGGCGAACCGGCGGACCCAGGCAAGGATGTCGTCGTACGAGATCATCGGCGGCTCCGTTCCCGCGCTACGGAATGGCTCGACGTGACAGCCCGCTCAGCGGCCCCAGCGGAGGGCCGGCGTGTGGACCGGCGCATCCCAGTACTTCGTGAGCTCGTCATCGAGGCGGAGCAGGGTGATCGAGCAGCCGGCCATCTCGAGCGAGGTGATGTAGCTGCCGACGAGGTTGCGGGCGATGGTGATCCCGCGTGCGTCGAGGATCTTCTTGAGCTCCGCGAACACGATGTAGAGCTCGATGAGGGGCGTGCCGCCCATGCCGTTGACGAAGGCCAGCACCTTGTCGCCCGCGACGAACGGAAGGTCCTCGATGATCGGGGTGGCGAGCATCGCGGTGATCTCGGCCGCGGAGACAACCTTCATCCGCGTCCGGCCCGGCTCGCCGTGGATGCCGATGCCGATCTCCATCTCGTCGTCGCCAAGCTCGAAGGTCGGCTTGCCGGCGGCGGGGACGGTGCAGCTCGTGAGGGCCATGCCCATCGAGCGGACGTTGTCCTGGACCTTCTGACAGAGCGCCGTGACCGTCGCCAGGTCGGCGCCCGCCTCGGCGGCCGCGCCGACGATCTTCTCGGCGAGGACGGTGCCGCCCACTCCGCGGCGACCCGCGGTGTAGAGCGAATCCTTGACCGCGACATCGTCCGCGATGACGACGCTGGTGACCTCGATCCCCTCGGCCCGGGCCATCTCGGCCGCAAGCTCGAAGTTCATGATGTCGCCCGTGTAGTTCTTGACGATGTGCAGGACACCCGCGCCGCCGTCGACCGCCTTGGTCGCGGCGAGCATCTGGTCCGGCACCGGGGAGGTGAAGACGGCGCCGGGGCAGGCCGCGTCGAGCATGCCCATCCCGACGAAGCCGCCGTGCATCGGCTCGTGGCCGCTGCCGCCGCCCGAGAGCACTCCCACCTTGCCCGACTTCGGGGCATCGGCGCGCACGACCACGTTGGGCTCGATGACCCGCACGAGGTCGCCGTGCGCCGCGACCACGCCGATGAGGGCGTCGTCGACGACGGTATCCGGAGAGTTGATGAGCTTCTTCATCCGTTCCTCCAATTAGCCGCGCTGTCGCCGGGTGCTCGGGAACGTGCCGAGAGAAAGGTGCGCGCCGGCGGCGAGGCCGTGAGGCCGCCGGCGCGCGGTGCGTGCGATCAGGGAGCCGCAGCTACGTGGTGGCCGCCTTGACCACGTACTCCACGAAGATGTAGTGGTAGACGCAGCACGGCGACGATGGCGCCGACCACCGGCCCGACCACCGGGATCCAGGAGTACTCCCAGTCGGAGCTGCCCTTGCCCGGGATCGGCAGGATCGCGTGCATGATGCGCGGCCCGAGGTCGCGGGCCGGGTTGATGGCGTAACCGGTCGTCCCGCCGAGGGACAGGCCGATCACGAGGACGACGAGGGCGACGGGCAGGGCGCCCAGGGAGGCGAGGCCCTTGGCGTCACCGTTGTTGCCGATGGCGAAGATCGCGAACAGCAGCACGAACGTGCCGATCACCTCGGAGATGAAGTTGAAGGTCACGTTCCGGATGGCCGGCCCGGTGGAGAAGACCGCGAGCTTGAGGCCCGGGTCCTCGGTCTCGGCCCAGTGCGGGTAGTAGTGGAGCCAGACCAGGAACGCCCCGATCATCGCCCCGATCATCTCGCCGAGGATGTAGGTCACGAACAGGCCGGCATCGAACGCCGTGCCGTTGATCGCGTTGTTCAGGAAGACGCCGACGGTCACCGCCGGGTTGAGGTGGGCGCCGCTGAACGGACCGGCCACCACGACGCCGACGAAGACCGCAATGGCCCATGCCCAGGTGATGACGATCCAGCCGCTCGCGTTGGCCTTGGACTTGGCCAGGAGCACGCCAGCGACCACGCCGTCGCCGAGGAGGATCAGGAGCATCGTCCCGAAGATCTCGGCCAACAGGATTTCTGAATTCATGCTCTCTCCCTCTGGTATGGGGTACGCGCCATTCGCGCGGAGGGCGACGCAGCGTCGCCGATCGACTGAGGATCCGGCGAGCGAGCACCCGGTATCGGGCTCGCCGGGCAGGGCACAGCACGATCTGCTCGGGTGCGTCCCTCCCGTCCTGTCGCGGCCACGGCCTCTGGCCGCGCGACCGTCTGGGCGCGGTCGGCGCACGGTGCCCGCCGGCACCGTTGCGGAAAGGTTACGACCGGGGACGCGCCGGAAACGTCAAGAGATTGTCCAGATTCGCGGGCCCGGCGGGCTGGAAGGCTCCGGGCTCGAGGAGCCGGTCAGGTGGCCAGGGCGACGTCGGCCAGCGCCCGCAGCAGGATCGCGCTGGAGACAGCTCCTGGGTCCAGGTGGCCGATGGAGCGCTCGCCGAGGTAGCTGGCGCGACCCTTGGTGGCCACGAGCGGGATCGTCCGCGCCGCGCCCGCCTCCGCGGCCGCGGCCGCGTGACCGGAGGCCTCGGCGAGATCGGAGCCCGCGTCCACGGCCGCCTGGAAGGCGTCGCGCGCGGGCAGCAGGGCGTCGAGCATGGTCTTCTCGCCGATCGTGGCCCGACCGAGTGCGCCGATCGCATCGACTGCCGCCGCGAATCCACGTGCGGCTCGCACCTCGCGGCCAGCCGACCGTCGCCGGCCGGGCATGCCGTCACTCCCCGTGTCGGCGGCTGCCACCCCCGCCCCGGCGCGCTGGAAGCCGCGCCCGTAGAGGGCGCCGCTGGCGCCTCCACCGTCCCCAGGAGCGTGCGACCGACCGCCTCGAGCACCGCGGCCGGAGGCGAGGCGGCGATCTCGCCGGAATCGAGCCGGCGGACGACCTCGCGGAAGCCGCGATCGAGGTTGATCCCGTGGTCCGCGTCGCCGATGGCCGCGTCGAGCTCCGTCAGGCGGGATCTCTCGGCGGCGACTCGCTCGGCCGTCAGCCGGAGCCAGCGGTGGAGCAGGGCCTCCATCAAGGCCGGGCGCCGACCAGCCAGTCGGGCGGCAGCTTGTCCACGTGGCGCTCCGCGTCGGCGACGGCCAGCACGCGCTCCAGGCTGGACCCCCCGGCCGCCTCGACGGCGGCCCGGACCGCGCCCTCGACCAGGGGCCCCCGGCTGACCCGGATGCGTGCCCGGTCCGGGGCGGCGATCTCCTCCAGGGCCATCTCCAGGGCCAGCGCCGCGCTGCCGAGATCGAAGAGGATCACGGCGCCGGCGCCGCCCGACGCCGCCAGCCCGGCTCGGACGGCATCCTCGATCACGGGTCCGCTCGTTCCAAGCGATCCCACGGCCGTCCCGCCCGCGACCGTGACCGGCACGGCCGGGGCGGCCTGGGCCACCATCGCCCGCAGCGCCTGAAGAAGCTCCGGGCTGTGGCCCACCAGCACCAGGGCGATCATCGTCGCTCCCTGCGCCCCGCTCCCGGGGACAAACGGCCTCGCGCGGCCGCCCTCCGCCGCCGTAGACTCTGGCGGCCGATGAAGAGCATAGGGTCCCCGGGGTTCCCCGCGCCCGCCGAGGCCGCCGGCGCCCGGCACGCCGGGCTGTCCGCGGACGACGTCGTGGAGTTCGTGGAGCTGAGCCGGGCTGCCCTCGCCCGGCACGAGGCCCTTCTCGATCGGCTCGACGCCGCCCTGGGCGATGGCGACCACGGCACGAACATGACCATGGGGTTCGCGGCCGCGATCCCGGTGGCGCGGGCGGCCCTCGTCGAGCACCCGGACGACGTGGGAGAGCTGCTCCGCCTTCTCGGCCATACCCTGGTGGCAAGCGTCGGCGGGGCCAGCGGCCCGCTCTACGGGACGGCCTTCATCGAGGCCGGGTTCGCCCTCGCCGGTCGCGCCTGGGCTGGACCGGCCGACCTGGCGACGGCCCTCGAGCAGGGCCAGGCGGGCCTCATGCGCCGTGGCCGCTGCGCCGTGGGTGACAAGACGATCCTCGACGCGCTCGACCCGGCGGTGCGGGCGCTCCGCGCCGGGGCCGACGCGGGGCTGTCACTCGGCGACTGCGCGGAGGCCGCGGCGACGGCGTCGGCCGCGGGCATGCGGGCCACGATCCCGCTGGTGGCCCGGCGCGGACTGGCCCTGCGGCTCGGTGAACGCTCGCGCGGCCATCGCGATCCCGGGGCGACGTCCTGCTTCCTCCTGCTCGTGGCGATGGCCCGGGTGGTCGGCAGGCCTGTCCCGTGAGCGACGAGGGCGCGGCCCGGGTCGCGGTCTTCGAGGCCCGGATCCGCCGGCTCGAGACCGAACGCCGACGCGTGTTCGAGGACACCCAGCGGGAGGCGGACACCGTCTTCGCCCAGTACCAGCTCAGCCAGCTGCTGGCGGCCGGCGGCAGCACGGACGAGATCGCGGCCGCCGTGCTGGCGGAGGTAGCGCGCGCGGCGGGCGCCGCGGCAGCGGCCATCTGGCTCGGCCGGCCGTCCCTGCCCGTCCTCGAGCTGGTGGCGTCCCTCCCCGACGCCGCCGGCTGGGCCGACGGCTCCCTGGGCCCGTCACCGCCAGGCCGCTTTCGCGACGCCGAGGCGGCCGCTGCCTGGGCCCGGGCCGGCGGCTGGAGCGGGCTCGCGCTCCCCGAGGGACGATCGCTCCGGGGTGGCGACCTGCCCGCCGGTCCGACCGGACGCGGTCGGCTTCCTTGCCCTCCGGGCGGGACCGGGGAGCACGCTGGAGGCCGGCCACGCCCATTACCTCGCCTCGGTGCGCCTCGAGCTGGCGGTGACGCTCCGGGCTGCCCAGCTCCGGTCCTCGCTGGCGCGCGAGCAGGCGACCCTGGCCGCGATCCTCGAGGGCGCCACCGACGCGATCATGGCCGTCGACTCGAGCCGGCGCGTGGTCCGCCTCAACGCGGCGGCCGCCGGTCTCGTGGGGACGCCCGCGCGCGTCGGCACGGGCATGCGCTGCTCCGAGTACCTTGGCTGCGAGCGCCCGGCCGAGGGCTGGCCGGCAGCGGGCGGATCGCCTCGAGGGCGGACGGGCGAGCGCGGACAGGCCGAGCTCCTGTGCGGGTCGCGCTGCCCGTTCGCCGAGGTCATCGAGACGGGGGGTGCGATCGTCGGCCGGGAGATCGCGGTCCGCCACCGCGACGGTGCCGCGATCCCGGTCGCCGCCAGCGTCTCGCGCATGCCCACCCCGGACGGCGGTGCGGTGGGCGTCCTTCGCGACCTGCGTGCGGCGCGCTCGCTGGACGACGCCAAGACGAGCTTCGTGGCCGCGGTCTCCCACGAGCTGCGGACGCCGCTCGCGCTGATCGACGGGTACACGCAGAGCCTGCTGCACCTCGACCTGGACGCGCCGACGGCGCGCCGCCACGTGGAGCGAATCGCCGACGCGGCCCAGCGGCTGGCGGCGCTGGTCGACGAGATCATCGACGTCAGCGAGGTGGAGAGCGACGCCCTCGTCCTGCGCCGCACGCCGGTCTCGATCGACGGTCTCCTGCGCTCCTTCCTGGCCGAGCGGGCGGAGACTCCCGAGGCGCAAGCGGTCGCGCTGGCGCTCCCCAAGTCGCTCCCGCGCGTGGACGTCGACGCCACGCGGATCCGGCAGGTCGTCGCCAACCTCGTCCAGAACGCCGAGCGTCACGCCGGCCGCACCGCGCCGATCGAGATCAGCGCCCGCCGCCCCGACCCGGGGATCGTGGTGGTCACCGTGGCCGACGGCGGCCGGGGGATCGCGCCGGAGGACCGCGACCACGTCTTCGAGCGCTTCTATCGCGGCCGCCGGGTCCGCGAGTCGCGCGTCCCGGGGAGCGGCCTCGGGCTCTATCTCTGCCGGCGGATCGTCGAGGCCCACGGGGGCTGGATCCGCCTCGACGCGACCACGCGCGGGACGTCGATCTCGGTCGGTCTGCCGGTCGCGCCGGTGACGGGCGCCCGCGGCCCCGGCGACGGGCCGCGGCGATGACGACGCGGGCGTCCGGTCCGATCGCCGGCCACGGCGAGCGGATCCTCGTCGTCGAGGACGAACCGGCGTTCGCGGAGCTGATGACCTTCTGGCTGGAGCGCCACGGCTGGCACACGCAGGTCGCCCCCGATGGTGCCCATGCGCTGCGCGCGGTGGAGGAGCAGCCGCCGGACCTGATCGTGCTGGACATCAGCCTCCCCCGGCTCGACGGCTGGCAGGTGATCGAGCGCGTCCGCGAGACGAGCCGGGTGCCCATCATCGTCGTCACGGCGCGGGGGTCGGAGGCGGACAAGGTGCGCGGCCTCGCGATCGGCGCCGACGACTACGTGACCAAGCCCCTGAGCTTCGCCGAGCTCGTCGCTCGCATCGCGGCGGCCCTCCGCCGGTCCAACGGGCTTCCCGGCCCGGGGGGCTCGTCGGCCACGATCGAGCTGCCGGGAATCCGGATGGACGGCCGCAGCCATCGCGTCGACGTTCTCGACACGCCGGTCCATCTCACCCCCACCGAGTACCGCCTCCTCCGCCATCTCGCGGAGCGACCCGGCGTGCTGGCCACGCACGAGGAGCTGCTGGTCCGCGTCTGGGGGTCGGGCTACCGCCACGATCACCACCTCCTGCGGGTCGCGATCCGGAACCTGCGGGCGAAGCTCGCCCGGGCAGCCCCGGAACGGCGCTTCATCGAGACCGAGTACGGCCTCGGCTACCGGCTGTCCGCCGGCCCCGGCCCCGGCGATCCCTGATCTCCCCCGCGGGCGGCCGCGACGCGGGCCACGAGGGCCTGGGTGAGCGCCCAGGCGCGCGCCGGGTCGGGCGAGACGCGGATCCGGACCTGGCTGGCCGCGAACGTGATGTCGCCCGGGCGCACGCCGGGCAGCGGCGATCCGGCGACGAGGCGCATCGCCTCGCCCCGTGACAGCCCGTTCCCGAAGCGGACGACGATGAGGCCCTCCTCCCGCGTCAGCGAGGCGATGCCCGCGGCCTCGGCGGCCAGCCGCAGCTCCGCCACCTCGACCAGGCGGACGACCGGCGGCGGCATCGGCCCGAAGCGGTCGGTCACCTCCTGCCGAAATGCCGCGAGGTCCCCCGCCGCGCGCGCCCGGGCGAGGCGCCGGTAGAGCTCGAGCTTCTGGGCCTCGTCCGGGACGTAGGCATCGGGCAGGTGGGCGTCGACCGGGAGGTCGACCGTCGCCCCGACCGGAGCGTGGACCGCCTCCCGGCCCTGGAAGATCGCCTTCCGATCCTCCACCGCCTCGGCCAGCAGCCGCGTGTAGAGGTCGAAGCCGACGTCCGCCATGTGGCCCGACTGCTCGCCGCCGAGGATGTTCCCGGCACCGCGGATCTCCAGGTCGGCGAGCGCGATCTGGAAGCCGGCGCCCAGCTCTGACGCGTTGAAGATGGCCTGCAGCCGCTTGCGGGCCTCGTCTGACAGCCGCTCGCGGCGGCGGTAGAGGAGGTAGGCGTAGGCGCGCCGGTTGCTGCGCCCCACCCGACCGCGGAGCTGGTACAGCTGGGCCAGGCCCAGGGCGTCGGCCCGGTCGATGACGATCGTGTTGGCGTTCGGGATGTCGAGCCCGGACTCGATGATCGTCGTGCACACGAGGACGTCGGCCTCGCCGTCCGCGAACGCCCGCATCACGCGCTCCAGCGCGCCCTCCGTCATCTGGCCGTGGCCGACGACGATCCGGGCCGCGGGCATGAGGCGCCGCAGCTGGTCGGCCTGGGCCTCGATGGTCTCGACGCGGTTGTGGACGAAGAAGACCTGGCCGCCGCGGTCGAGCTCGCGCAGGATCGCGTCCTTCACGAGCCCGGCCGACGCCTCGGCCACCCGCGTCTGGATCGGCAGGCGATCCTCCGGCGGCGTCTCGATCACGGACATGTCGCGGACGCCGACGAGGGCGAGGTTGAGCGTCCGCGGGATCGGCGTTGCGGACATGGTCAGCACGTCGACCTCGGTCCGGAGCTGCTTGAGGCGCTCCTTGGCGGCGACCCCGAAGCGCTGCTCCTCGTCGACCACGAGGAGTCCCAGGTCGCGGAACCGGACGTCCTTCGAGAGGAGGCGATGGGTCCCGACCACCACGTCGACCGAGCCGGCGGCAAGGCCGGCGAGCGTGGCCGCCTGCTCCCGGGCCGGCACCGCCCGCGAGAGGAGGCGGACAGTCGCGGGATAGGCCGCATAGCGCCGCTCGAACGTCCGCAGGTGCTGGTCGGCGAGGACCGTCGTGGGCACGAGGACGGCGACCTGGCGGCCCTCCTGGAGCGCCTTGAACGCGGCCCGCAGGGCGACCTCGGTCTTGCCGTAGCCGACGTCCCCGACCACGATCCGGTCCATCGGCCGGGCCGTCTCCATGTCGGCCTTCACCTCGTCGATCGCGCGCAGCTGGTCCACCGTCTCCTCGTACGGGAACGACGCCTCGAGCTCCTGCTGCCACGGCGTGTCGGGGGCGAAGGCGTGACCCTCGGCGGCCGCCCGGGCCGCGTACAGGCGCAGCAGCTCGTCGGCGAGATCGGCGACGGCCCGCCGGACGCGCGCCTTCGTGCGCGCCCACTCGCCGCCCCCGAGGCGCGAGAGCGCGGGCCGCTCGGCTCCGGCGTAGCGGGTCACCCGCGCGATCTGCTCGACCGGCACGTAGATCCGGTCACCGGCGGCGAACGAGAGCTCGAGATAGTCACGCTCGTCGCCGGCTCCACCGCGCCGCAGCATCTGCTCGTAGCGGGCGATGCCGTGATCGACGTGAACCACCAGGTCGCCCGGCGTGAGGCGTTCGAGCATGTCGCGGGGGACGACCCGCCGCAGCGCCTTCGGCCGGCGGACGCGCACGGCGCCGAACAGCTCGCGGTCGGTGATGACGACGAGGCCGTCGGGACCGCCTCCGAACCCGGCATTCAGGCTGCGGCCGACGAGGGCGACCGCGCCGGGCGGCGGGACGCCGGGCCGCATCGTGACCCCGGCCGGAATGCCCGCGTCGCCGAGCACCTCGGAGAGCCGCGCCGCCTGGTCCGAGGCGATGACGATCCTGGGCACCGGGCTCCGCTCCGCGCCGGGGGCATGCCGCGACGCCACCGCCCCGGGCGGCAGGACGGGCCGCGTCCCCTCCGCCTCCTCCTCGGCGAGGGGCACCGAGGCCGGCCGCCCCGCGCGCCAGCGCTCGATGGCCCGGGCCAGCCCCGCGCTGCGGCCCGGCGGCAGGACGGGCTCGCGCCAGCCGAAGGGATCCTCGGTCGCGGCGGCCCCGCCGATCGCCGGGGCCGGACCGGGCTCCCACGTCAGCTCGAGGGTTCGCGCGGCCGCCAGCCGCGACGCCCACTCCCGCGGCGGGACGTAGGCATCCGGCCACTCGGGCGGCAGCTCGCCGGCCGGCCACGAGGTCGCGACGCCGCTCGGCCGCCTGGTCCCACAGGAATTCCGCTGCCGCCGCGATCTCCCCCGGCTCGTCGACCACGAGCAGCGTGGCGGGCGCGAGGTGGTCGAGCGCGCTGGCCGGGCAGACGACGGCCGCCCAGATCTCGGCCGCATCACCCACGTCGAGGGCCCGCGCTCCGTCGGCGTCGGTCGCCGCTCCGGCCCCGGCCTCGCCGCCCTCGAGCCGGACGAGGTCGGCCGCCAGCCGGTCGGGCAGCGGGCCCGCGTGTCTCCCCAGGCGGGTGCGGAGCACGCCGGGACCCCCGGACGGGACGAGAAACTCGGTGGCCGGCAGCAGCTCCACCGCATCGGCCGCGCGGATCGTCCGCTGGTCGGTCGGGTCGAACACCCGGACCTCGTCGACCTCGTCGCCGAACAGCTCGATCCGGACCGGGAGCTCCGCGCCGGCGGGGAAGACGTCGACAAGCCCGCCGCGACGGGCCATCTCCCCCCGGCCGGCAACCTCGAGAACGGGCTCGTAGCCGAGGCGAAGGAGCTCGGCGAGCAGGTCGCGCTGGCTGACGCGGTCGCCTCGGCGCAGGATGCGCGGCCGCGGCGGCAGGTCCTCGGGGAGGATCGTGGGCTGGAGAAGGGCCTGGACCGAGGCCACCAGGACGCGGACGGACCCACTCCGCCATCGTGCCAGCGTCGCCACCCGGGCCGCGGATTCGTCGCGGATCAGCTCGCTGCGCTCGAAGGCGAGCGCGCTCCGTGGCTCCAGCACCGCGACGGCGCCCGGATCGCCAAGCCACGCCACGAGCTCGTCCGCGACGCGGTCGCCGATCTCGGCGTCGCGGGCGATCCAGCAGGCGCGCTCCCCATCGGAACCCGCGAGGGCGGCCACGAGGTATGACTTGGCGCCGTGGGGAACGGCCGTCACGGCCGCGTGGCGGCCGGCCGGGCCGATCGCGCCGGCGCCGATCGCGCCCCCGCCGCCCGCGAGGGTCGCCGCGACGCGACGGAACGGCTCGGTGGCGCGGAGGAGCGGCGGCAGCAGCGACAGGTCGGGGATTCGTCGGGCGGCGGCGCGATCGCCGGCCACCGGGGCGGCCGGCGCCCTCCTCCCCGCCCGGGCCGGACCGGTCATCGCTCCTCGTCGCTCGGACGGAGGCGGCGCCACCCGGTCCGCGTGCGACGCACCCCGTCGGGTCCCGGCGGCCCGTCCACCGCGCCGGGCGGTGCCGTGCGCGTGTCGTCCGCCGGCCGCAGCTGGAAGGCGTTGAAGCGGTTGGCCGCCTTCGAGACGCCCTCGCGCGCCCAGGCCTCGGCCGCGTCGGCGGCGGCGTCGAGCAGCTCGTCGAGCCGCTGGCGCTCCGCGGGGGCGAAGACGGACAGGACGTGGTCGACGGCATCCCGGTTCGGCTCCCCGATCCCGACGCGAAGGCGCGGGAAGGCCTCCGTGTGGAGCTCCTCGATGATCGAACGGAGGCCATTGTGGCCGCCGTGGCTCCCTCCCTCCCGGAAGCGCATCTTCCCGAACGGCAGGCTGAAGTCGTCGGTCACGATGAGGACCTCGTGCAGTGGGGCCCGCTCACGGGCGACCAGCTTGCGCACGGCGATGCCGGAGTCGTTCATGAAGGTGAGGGGCTTGGCGAGCACGAGGTCGAGGCCGTGATAGCGGCCCTGGACAACGGAGCTCGCATCGCGCGTGCGGCCGCGCCCGGACCAGCCAGCCCGATCCGCCAGGCGGTCGAGGGTCATCCAGCCGATGTTGTGGCGCGTCCGCGCGTACTGCTCTCCCGGGTTCCCGAGCCCGACGACGACCTTCACCTGCCCTCCCGGAACGGACGCGCCGGCGGCGGCACGCCGAAGGGCCCGATTCCCGCTCGGATCGGGCCTGCCTCCCGATGGTACCCGGCGGGGCAGGTTCGCGGCGCACGATTCCCTCCACGCGGCGCGATCGGCGACGCGCTGCGCTCACGGCAGCTCCGGCCGGGCCGACTGCGGCGGCCACGCCTTCCGGTCGTCGCGACCCCGGTCAGGCCCCCGTGGGTGACGCGTCGGCCAGGCCGGCGAGGATCGCCCGCTCCTGCGCCCGCATCGCGGCCTCTTCCCCGGGCTCGGCATGGTCCCAGCCACAGAGGTGGAGCGCGCCATGGACGACGAGGAGCTTCAGCTCGTCGGCCGCCGACCATCGGACGTCGCCGGTCTGGCCCCCTCGGCCGACGTCGGCCTGCTCGACCGCTCGCTCCACCGAGACGACGATGTCCCCGAGGTGCAGTCGCGTGGCGGGCGGCAGCAGGAAGGCGCGGCCCCGGGTCGCCTCCGATCGCGAGACGGGTTCGCCCTCGAGCGCCCAGGCGCCCTCGTGGGGCGGGAAGGCCTCGCGCGGCAGGAGGGGGAACGACAGGACGTCGGTGGGGCCGGCCGCGCGCATGTGGGTCGCGTTGAGGTCCGCCAGCTCCGCGTCGTCGGCGAGGATGAGGCCGAGGGAGGCCGGCTCCGGTGCCCCGCAGGCCAGCAGGGCGGCCCGCAGCGTGCGACCCAGCGCCGCGCCCGGGACGACTCGGCGGAGGCCCGCCCGGGACGTGATGTCGATCCGGAATGGCGGGAGGTAGAGCGACCTGAACGCCGGAGGTGACACGCGGGATCAGGCACCCGGGCCGACGGCATTGCGCCGCGCTTCGAGCTCCACGACCTTGTTGTCGGGATAGGCGATCCGCTGGTGGTACATGCCCAGGAGCTGGGCCACGAAGGCTTCGCGGATCCGCTCCAGGTCGCGGAGCGTCAGGTCGCACTCGTCGAACTGCCCGTCGACAAGGCGCTCGCCGATGAGCCGGCTCACCATCACCCTGATCGAGGTCTCGTCCTGGTTGGAGAGGGAGCGGACGGACGCCTCCACCCCGTCGGCAACCATGAGGATCGCCGCCTCCTTCGACTGCGGCCGCGGACCGCTGTGGCGGAAGCGGCGCTCGTCGAGCGCGTCGGCCGCGGACCGGCCCGCGGCGGTCTCCAGGCCACCGAACGGGGCGGCTGCCTGCTCCCGGGCCTTCGCCCAGAAGTAGGCGATCCGCGTCGTCCCATGGTGCTGCGGGATGAAGGCGATGAGCGGCTTCGGCAGCTTGGCCTTGTAGGCGATGTCGATGCCATCGGCGACGTGTGCCTTCAGCACCTGGGCGCTGACCTCCGGCGGCAGCTCGTCGTGGGGGTTGCCGGCGCCCGCCTGGTTCTCGATGAAGGCGCCGGGATCGGCGAGCTTGCCCACGTCGTGGTAGTAGGCGGCCACGCGCGCCAGCAGTGGATCGGCCCCGATGGACTCCGCCGCTCGCTCCGCCAGGTTGCCCACCATGAGGGAGTGGTGGTAGGTCCCCGGCGTCTCGAGAAGAAGGCGTCGGAGCAGCGGCTGCGAGGGGTTGGCCAGCTCGAGAAGCTGGAAGACGGTGAGGATCCCGAAGAGGTTGCCGACCACCTGGAACGTCCCCACCGTGAAGATCGCCGAGCCGAAGCCGGCCGCCAGCGAGGCCCCCCACAGCTGGAGGATGCCGGTCAGGTCGCGGGCGCCGAGGAGCGAGAAGATCGAGACGACAACGACGTTGGCGACGACGATCGCCAGCCCGGCCTGCAGGAAGATCCCCACCCGGTCGCCGCGGCGAACGGCGATGATCCCGGTCACCCCGCCGACCATGACATACGTTGCGAGCTCCAGCGAGACGCCGTTCGCCGCCCCGGCGAGGATCGCCAGCATCGCCGTGATCATCGTCGCCGGCCCGGCCCCGAGGAGGATGGCGACGAGCATCGAGGCCCCCATCCCGGGCACGAAGAACGGCAGGATCGAGCGGCCCGCGGTGAGCTTGTAGGCGAGGGCCGTGAGCAGCAGGACGACCCCGAGCAGGGCCAGCGCCCGGGCCCGGTGCCACAGCTCCTGCCGGTAGCGCCAGGTCCAGGCCAGGAGCAGCACGACGACCAGGATGGCCATCAGGAACCAGCCGGCAAGGCGGGCAACGTCGAGCCGCGCCTCGGTGAGGCCGTAGGCCTGGAGCTTCGCGATCTCGAGGGGCGTGACCTGCTTGCCGCCCTCCACGATGACCTCGTTCTGGCGGATCGTGTACGAGATCGTCGCGACTGCCGCCGCCGCCGCATCGCGGGCGGCGTTCGTCAGCGTCTCGCTGTAGGTCGCGTTCGGAACGAGGAGGGGCGACACGATCTCCGTCGCCAGGCGGCGCTCGTCGTCGGTCAGGGAGGGCGCGAAGCGCTCGCCGAGGTTGCGGCGGACGGATTCCAGCTCGGCATCGCGCAGGGGATCGCGCTGGACGAGACCCAGCACGCGGGCGGCCTCGGCCCCGGTCAGAGCCCATCGCTCCGGGGCCAGCGCCTCGAGCGTCTTGCGCCCGGTGAGCGTGAGGCCGGGCACTGCCACCGCAAGGGCAAGCTGGCGCGCGACCGGCTTGACGGCGGGGTTGAACGCCGCGTCCACGGGCGCAAGCTCCGCGGCCAGCGCATCGAGCTGGCGGTGCGTCACGGCGGCCGCGGTCTCGGCCTTGTAGTCGTACTGCGGCGGGACTTCGTCGCGCTTGGCCGCGCGGGCCTCGGCGGTCTCGATCTCGCTGATGAAGAGCGTCGTGCGCGGCGCGCGGACGTCGGCGGTCGCGAGGTCGCCGACGTGCAGGTTGACCGCCCGGGGGAGGTCGTCGATCGAGAGGATCGCCGTCAGCGCCGTGACGATGAGCGCGGCCGCCACGACCAGGCGAACCGCATCCCGCCGGGTGAAGGCCGCGACCCGGTCGAGGCGTCGGGAGAGCATGGGCTCGGCGACGGGGCGTCAGCCCCGGCCGCCGCCTCCATGCCCGCCCATGTCGTGGGCGGCGACGTCCGCCCGGGCGAGCGCGGCGGCCACGAGGCCGGCGACGACTTTGCCGTCCGCCCGGCCCCGGGTTCGGGGCGCGAGCCAGCTCATCACCCGGCCAAGATCACGGGCGGATGTCGCGCCGGTCGCGGCGATCCCCTCGTCGACGAGGGCCGCGACCTCGCGCTCGCCCAGGGCCGGCGGCAGGAAGCCGGCGATGATCGCGATCTCCGCCTCCTCCTTCGTGGCGAGGTCTTCCCGGCCGCCCGCCCGGTAGGCCTCGACCGACTCGCGGCGCGTCCTGACCTCGCGGCCCAGGACCGCAAGCGCCTGGTCGTCGGTCAGGGTCGTGTGGTCGCGCTTCTCGGCGGCATAGATGCTGGCCCACACCATGCGCAGGGTGTCGCGGCGCAGGGCATCACCCGACCGCATCGCGGCCGTCATCTCGTCGTGGAGGCGATCTCGTAGGGACACCGGGGTGGCTCCTCCGCTGGGGGTGCGGCATCCGGGGATGGACGCACCGGCTGCGATGGACCTCCGGGGCCCGGAAACGGGCCGGGGAAGCAGGTGGGCCGGCAACGATGCGGGGCGATCCTGCGTCCCGCGCCGCCGGTCCCGGCGGCTAACCCTGCTGGCGGGTGGCCTTCTTGCGCTTGGCTTCCTTGCGCTTGCGCTTCACGCTCGGCTTCTCGTAGTGCTCGCGACGGCGAGCCTCGGCGAGGATGCCGGACTGCTGGATCTTCTTGTTGAAGCGGCGCAGGGCGCTCTCGAAGGTCTCGTTCTCACCAACGCGGATCTCTGCCAATGCCGGGATCACCTCCTCCGCCCTGAGTTGACGTGCCAGCGCCGCCGAGGGGCGAGATCGGCGGGCGCGAACGCCCACCGACGCGCGGTTCCGTCACGCGCCGGCGAGCCCGGCGGAGCATAGACCGGCGACCCGACGCGGTCAAACGTGCCGAAGGTCCCGAGATCGGCCTCCCGGGCCGCCGGGTCAGCCGCCGGGCGGCAGCAGGTAGAGGGCCATCCGGAGAGGGCCCCGGGCCCGGATCGAGTGCGGCATCCGGGCCGGCATCCGAACCCAGGCGCCGGCCCCGAGGGAGCAGGACTCGACCACCGATCACGCCGTCGGCCTCGCCCGCGAGCACGTGGAGCACCGCCGGACGAGCGGCCGTGTGCTCGGAGAGCTCCTCGCCCGCAGCGAAGGCGAAGAGGACGAGCCGCAGGTCGGGGCCGTCGTACAGCGTCTGGCTGTGGATGCCGCGCGGCACGTCCGGCGCCTCGGCGGCGAGGTCGGGGAAGAACGTCCACGCCGGTTCCGCCATGGGGGCACCTCCGCGATCAGCGTACGCCAGCGGTGGCGCGGGCCGCGGGGCCGCCGGTCACGCCCCGGCGTCCGACCGCGGTCAGACGCGGCCGCCGCCGGCACGTCACTCGAGCCGCGAGCGGTGTTCGCATTCGCGTTGCAGTCCGGGCGACGGCCGGGCACGATGCCGCCATGAGCGATACGGCGCGCACGCTGGTCGACCTCCTCGACGGGGCCGCGGCCCGCTACGGCGACCGCACGGCCCTGGGCCTGCGCCGCGAGGACGGGAAGATCCACGCGTGGAGCTACCACGAGCTCGCACGGCGAAGCCGGCTCGCCGCCTGGCGCCTGCGCTCTCGCGGTCTCCAGCCCGGCGACCGGCTGCTGACATGGTCGCCCTCGGCACCCGAGCTCGCCGCCGTCTACTTCGGGGCGATGCGGGCGGGCCTCATCCTCGTGCCCCTGGACCTCCACATGGCGCCCGACGCGATCGCGCGGATCGCGGAGCGGTCGGCGGCGCGCCAGCTCGTGATCGGCACCGGTCGCGACGCGCCGGACCCCGGCGACGCCGACCTCGACCACCTGCCGGTGACGACGACCGACGACCTGTGCACCGAGCCCGGGGCGGGGTTCCCCGAGGCGTGGGAGGCCGAGGTCGCCGCCTGGCCCAGGCCGACGCCCGAGGACGTCTACCTGCTGATCTACACGTCCGGCACGACGGGCACCCCGAAGGGCGTGGTCCTGACCCACCGCAACACGGTCGCCGGCGTGGACGGCTTCCACCACGTCGTCCCGGAGATGGAGTACCGGATCGTCTCGCTGCTCCCCATGTCCCACCTCTTCGAGCAGGCGATCGGGCTCTACCTGACCCTCGACCTCGGCGCCGACATCCTCTACGTCCGCAGCCGCAACCCGCGCGTCATCTTCGAGGCCTTCCGCGAGCACCGCGTCACCGCGATGATCGTCGTGCCGCAGGTGCTCGATCTCTTCTGGGCGGGTCTCCTGCGAGAGATCGAGAAGCAGGGCAAGACCGCGTCGTTCGAGCGCGCCCGGGGCCTGGCCCGGCGGCTCCCGATGGCTGTCCGCCGGCTCATCTTCCGGGACAGCATCCACGCCCGGATCGGCGGGGGGCTGCGGCTCTTCGTGTCCGCCGGGGCATTCCTGCCGCCGGCCGTCCAACAGGGCTGGGAGGACCTCGGCGTCGTCGTCCTGCAGGGCTACGGCGCGACCGAGACGGGGTCGGGTGCGTGCACCACCTGGCACGATCACCCGTTGGGCACCGTGGGCCGACCGCTCCCCGGGGTCGAGATGCGGATCGCCCCGGACGGCGAGGTCCAGTTCCGGGGGCCAACGGTCACCCGCGGCTACTGGGAGGATCCGCCGGCGACGGCGGCCGCGTTCACCGCGGACGGCTTCTATCGCTCGGGAGACCTGGGTCACCTCGACCGCCAGGGTCGGTTGCTGCTCCATGGCCGCAAGCGGGACATGATCGTGCTGCCGAATGGCCTCAACGTCTTTCCCGAGGACATCGAGAACGCGCTCCGGATCGCCGGGATCCGCGATTCGGTGGCCCTCGAGACGGAGCCGGGCCGGATCGAGGCGATCGTGCTGGCCCCCGCGTCCATCGCCCGGGTCGCGGACGGCGGGACCGCGCCGGGCGCCTCGTTCGTCGACGGGACCGACCCCGAGCACGTGCGAGCCGAGGTCGACGCGGCCGTCCGGGCGGCGAACGCTTCGCTCGCGGTCCACTCGAGGATCTCCGCGTGGCGCCTGTGGCCCGACGTCGACTTCCCGCGGACGCACACGCTGAAGGTGAAGCGGGACCAGGTCCGCACGTGGGCCAGGGTCGCGGCGCCCCGGCCGGTCGGCGGGGGCTGACCAGGGCGCCCGGACGCGCCGCCAGCCCTACCCGCGCGGAATCGGGACCTCGGTGCCGACGGTCGCCACGGCGGCCGCCAGGTCCGCGGTCTTCGGATCCGTCGCCGACGCCGGCGACCAGGGGAAGAAGACGAGGGTCGAGCCGACCTGGCGGAGCACGTGGCGGACGTCCGGTGGGTACTGGACCCGTCCGGGTCCGCTCGTCACCCAGGCCGCGAGCTCGGTCGCCCCGAGCGCCGCCGCCGCCATGTCCGGAAACTCGTAGAGGACGACGAGACCTCCCTCCGGGTCCTGCGGCAGGACCGCCCGCAGGGCCGTCCGGGGAACCGCGGCGAACGAGGTGGGCTCGCCCGGGCGGACGACGAGGTCGGTCGCCACCACGCCGAGGCCCCGCGCTCGCAGCGCGCCCTCGAGCTGGACCTCTGTGGCGGCGACCGCGGGCGAGATCGTGGGCCGGGGCGTGGTCGCGGGGGCGCTCGTGGGCGCCGGCGGCGCCGCACAGCCAGCACCAAGGACCAGCACGAGACCCACCGCGGCCACCATGCTCGTCGCGCGGCCGACGCGTCGAGCGATGCGGGTCATCCGGGGGGCCAGTCGAACGGCCGGCCGCCCATGAGGTGCAGGTGGAGATGCGGCACGGACTGGCCGCCCCAGGCCCCGACGTTCGTCGTGACGCGGTAGCCCTGGCCCGCGATCCCCTCTCGGCGCGCGAGGTCGGCCGCCACGGCGAACAGCCGTCCCAGGAGCGGCCCGTCCGCCTCGGTCAGCTCGGCCGCCGAGCCCACGTGCGCCCGCGGCATGAGGAGGATGTGCGTCGGCGCCCGCGGGGCGATGTCACGGATGGCCAGCACGAGGTCGTCGTCGTACACGGTGGTGGCGGGGATCTCGCCGCCGGCGATCCGGCAGAACAGGCAATCGGCGCTCACTGGCGCGCTCCCGGGGCGATGGCGGGCAGTCGCGTGGATCGATCCTCGCGGGCCAGTCCGAAGGGTGCGACCGGCAGGGCACGGTCCATGGCCGGAGCGGCCCGCGATGCCCAGCTCGACCCGGCCGACGGCGCGCTCGGGATCGGCGGGGTCCGTCCCTGCGATCGCGACGATCGCGATCTCGTTCGCGAGGGCCGTCCCGCCCGGGGACGCCGCCCGGACGACGACGTAGTCCTCCGCATGGCCCAGCCAGCCGGCGCCGGGTTCGCCGGCCACGGCGGGTTCCTCGAACAGCACGGTGCGGCGGCCACCCACGGCCCGGGCCGCAAACCGGGCCCTGGCGGCCGCGGCCTCGGCGAGGAGGAGCGCGGCCCGTTCGCGGCGCACGGGCCCGGGCACCTGGCCGGCCATCCGGGTGGCCGGCGTGCCGGGGCGCGGCGAGTAGCGGAAGACGTGCAGGCCGGCCGGGTCGAGGCCCCGGATGAAGGCGAGCGATCGGGCGAACGCCTCGTCGTCCTCCGTCGGGAAGCCGGCGATGACGTCGGCGTGGATGGCGACCCCGGGGACGGCGGCGCGCACGCGCTCCACCGTTCGGGCGTACCCGGCCGCGTCGTAGCGACGGCCCATCCGTCGGAGGACGCCGTCATCGCCGGACTGCAGCGGCAGGTGCAGATGCGGGAGGCAGCGGCCCGCGCCTTCTTCGGTCCAGGCCGCCAGCAGATCGTCGTCAACGTGCTGAGGCTCGATCGAGGAGAGGCGGATCCGCTCGACAGCCGTCTCGGCGAGGATCCGCCGGACGAGCCCGGCCAGGCTGAGGGCGGCCCGCTCGTGGGCGCCGCGGAAGCCGCGCTCGGACCAGCCACCGTCGTACGTGCCGATGTTGATCCCGGTCAGCACGATCTCGCGGTGGCCGGCGGCGAGCGCGCGGCGAACATCGTCGAGCACGGCCTCCGGGCGGAGGGAGCGCTCGGCGCCACGCGCCCGGGGGATGATGCAGAACGTGCAGAAGAAGCTGCAGCCGTCCTGGACCTTCACGTAGGCGCGCGTCCGGTCGATGCGGGTGCGCCCGTCGGAGATCCCCTCGATCTCCACGCCCGCCAGCGTCGGGAGGGCGGCGTCGATCGGGCCGTGAGGTGCCTCGTCCCCCGCCACCCCGGGGGTCCCGAGGAGGCGCTCGACCTCGGCCAGGAGGCCGTCCTTGTCGTCGTTCGCCACCAGGCGAGCGGCCGGGTCGGCGGCGGCCATCGCGGCCCGGCTGACCTGGACCGAGCACCCGGTGACGATCACGGTGCCGTCCGGGCTCGCGCGTCGTGCCCGCCGGACCGCCTTGCGGGACTTGTCGTCGGCCACGGCCGTGACGGTGCACGTGTTCACCAGGTGGAGATCGGCGTCGCCCGCCGCATCGACGATCTCCACGCCGCGGGCCCGCAGGAGGCGCTCCACCGCGTCCATCTCGGCCTGGTTGACCTTGCAGCCGAGGTTCGCGATCGCGGCCCGGCTGCACGGGCCCCGATCCGCGCGCCATCACGTCCTCACCAGGGCGCTGGCGTGGTGAACACGTGGCCCGCCGGGCTGCGCGCGATGAGGGCGGTCAGGTTCGGCATAACGTCCCGTGATCGAGGCCGTCGCGCGGAAGAGCACCGCGGCTGGGACCCGGTCGAAGATCGTAGCGCAGACCGATGCCGCCGCGCCGTGGTCAGGCTGGAGCTCGGCCTCATCGCGGTCGGCGGACCGGCGTCGGCGCTCGTTCAGCCTCGAGCGCCACCCAGTCGCCCTCGGCATCCCGCCGGAGGACGCGCAGCCCGGCCGCCTGGAGCGCGTCCCGCACCTCCGGCTCGCGGTCCACGAAGATGCCCGACGCGAGCAGGCGGCCGCCGGGGCGGAGCTCCGCGGACAGGTTTCCCGCGAGGGCGACGATGAGCGACGCGACGAGGTTGGCGGTGACGAGGTCGAACGGCGCGGCCCCGGATGGGAGGGAGCCGTGGCGCGCGTGGAGCCGCCGCGCGAGGCGGTTGCGCCGGGCGTTCGCGAGGGTCGCCTCGACCGCGATCGGATCCGTGTCCAGCCCCACGAGGACGTCCGCCCCGAGGAGGCCGGCGGCGATGGCGAGGATCCCCGAGCCGCAGCCCACGTCGAGGAGCCGCGCGCCACCGGGCCGGCGCTGCCCAGCGGCTGGCCCGAGGAGCCCCTCGTCCGCCCAGCGCTCGATGCCGGCAAGGCAGAGGCGGGTGGTCGGGTGGAGCCCGGTCCCGAATGCCATGCCCGGGTCCATCGCGATCACGACGTCTTCCGGGCGGCGACGGTGACGGCGCCAGGTGGGCCGGATGACGATGCGGCGCCCGATGCGCAGGACGCCGACGTGGCGCTTCCAGGCCGTGGCCCAGTCGGACTCGTGGATCACCTGGGTTCGCAGCTCCCCGATCTCGCGCAGACCGAACGGGCGCAAGTGCCCCAGCGCCCGATCGACCTCGGCCGTGGCGCGCCGGGTCGCCCCGGCGTCGCGGGCAGGCAGGTAGGCCCGCACGGTGGCCGGGGCGGCCGGGTCGACCTCCGCTCCAAGGCCCTCGTCAACGAGGTGGAACCCCGGCTCGACGCTGACACCGCCCGCGGCGACGCGGGCCATGATCTCGGCGACGGCTTCTACGGCCTCCGGGTCACAGGTGACGGCCATCTCGAGCCAGGCGTCGTCCCCGACGAGCCCGTCGGCCGCCGGGTCCGACCCGGCGCTCACCCCAGGGCGTCCTTGATCCGGTCGAGGACGCCGCCCCTGCCGCTGCCGACGTTCGTCTCCCCCGAGGCGACGGCGTAGGCCTCGAGCGCCTCCCGCTGCTCCCTGGTCAGCTTCGTGGGCACCGTGACGTCGACGAGGACGTGCAGGTCGCCACGCGCGCCTGCGCGGCGCAGGTGCGGCACGCCCCGGCCGCGGAGCCGGATCTCGGTTCCGGGCTGGGTGCCCGGCTTGATCTCGAGCTCCTCGTCGCCGTCGGCGGTCGGCACGCGGACCGTCGTGCCGAGGGCGGCCTGGGCGATCGACAGGTCCAGCTCGTGATAGAGCTCGGTCCCCTCCCGCCGGAGACCCGGGTGGGCGGACACATGGATGGCGACGTACAGGCTGCCCGGTGGACCGCCGCGGGGGCCGACCTCGCCCTCGGACGAGAGGCGGATCTGGTGGCCGTCGTCGATTCCCGCCGGGACGGAGACGCGCAGGCGCCTGGTGCGCTGCCTGCGCCCGTCGCCGCCGCAGTCGACGCACGGGGAATCCACGACCTTCCCCTCGCCCCGGCAGCGCGGGCAGGTGACGACGTTGACCATCTGGCCGAGCATCGTCTGGCGGACGTGGCGGATCTCGCCGCGGCCGCCGCACTGGGGGCAGGTCTGGGCGGCCGTGCCGCTCTTCGCGCCGGTCCCCGAGCAGGTGCTGCACCGGTCGAGGACCCCGAACTCGATCTCCTTCTCGGTCCCGCGGATCGACTCCTCGAACGTCACCCGCAGGTCGTAGCGAAGGTCGGAGCCGACCGCCGGCCGGCCACGGCGCACGCCGCCGGACGCGCTGCCGCCGAAGAAGGCGTCGAAGAGATCCGAGAACGCCCCGTACCCGGCCTGGCCCGCCGGGTCGAAGCCGCCGGCCCCGGACCCGCCCACGCCGGCGTGCCCGAACATGTCGTACGCCTGGCGGCGCTGCGGGTCGGAGAGGACCTGGTAGGCCTCGTTGATCTCCTTGAACTGCTCGTCGGCGCCGCTGTCCCGGTTGACGTCCGGATGCCACTGCTGGGCAAGCCTGCGGAACGCCCTCTTGATGTCGGCGTCGGACGCGCCGCGCTCGAGGCCGAGGATGTCGTAGTAGTCGCGCTGGGTGGTCATCTGCGACCCGAAGTCTACGGGGAGCGGCCTCGCGGGTCAGGCGGGCGCGGGAGAGCCGCCGACGACGCGCAGAGCCGCTCCGGGGCCCCGGGCCTGTTCGGGCTAGCGGGTCGCCAGCCGGGTGGCCCGAACCGCCCGGGAACGTGCCCGGGTCGGGAGCCGGGGAGGTACATCGCCGACGACGGCGACGACCGACGCCGCGAGCGCGGCCACGTCGCAGCTCACCCGGGCGTCGGGGCGGGCGACGACGAACGGGACGCCCTCCTGGTTGGAGCTCGCGACGAGCTGCCAGTCGGAGGCGATCGTGTGGTCCGGCTCGTGGCCCAGGGCGCGGCGGAGCTGGTCCGGGCGCAGCCCACCCTGCGCGTCCACGCGGTTGATGACCGTGCGGACCTTCGCCGCTGGATAGCCGATCGCGGCGAAGGCGGCGGCCGCCGCCCGCGTGCTGTCGAGGGCGGCCGGCTCCGGCGTGAGGACCTGCAGGATGATGTCGGCGATGTCGAGCACCGCGAGGGTCGTGTCGTTGAGGGCGCTCGGCGTGTCGACGACGACCGCCCTGTAGCTCCGTCGCAGCAGGTCCAGGATCTTGTCGAGGTCCCGGGCGGTGACCATGTCCGCCATCTCGAGGCGTGGGGGCGCGAACAGGATGTCGACCCCGGCGGGACCCGCGCGCATCGCCCCGACGAGGTCGGAGGCGCGCACGCAGTCGGTCGGGAGATCGCAGATCGACGGCTCGGATGGGTCGACGTGGAGGAGGCGCCGCAGGTCGCCGTACTGGAGGCTGCCGTCGACCAGGGCCGTCCGCGTCCCCGACGCCGCCAGGGCCACGGCGAGGTTGAGGGCAAGCGTCGTCTTGCCCACCCCGCCCTTGGCCGCGTAGACGGCCACCACGCGAGTGCCGCCGGCGGGATCGCGGGAGGCCCGGCCGTCGTGTGCATCGTGGATGCCGCGGGCCAGGTCCACGGTCCCGAAGGGCATGGTGACCACGCTGTCGACGTGGCTGCGCACGCGCTCCACCAGGTCGGCGGCGCCCGGCGTGGCGAGGGCGACGATCGGCATCCCCGGCATCTCGGCCCGGATCCGCTCGATGACGTCGGTGCCCGGGACGCGGCCCTGGAGCAGGACGTCCACCAGGACCACGTCGGCCCGCAGGTCGCGAACCTCCCGCGTCGCGCCGCGCCCGTCGCGCAGGATCTCGACGATCCGCAGCGACGGTTGCGCGCGCAGCATCTCCCGCACGTGGGCCGCCACCTCGGGGACCTCCTCGACGAGCACCAGGCGGAGGGGGCGCTCCGGCTCGACCTCTGCGGCTTGGGACGGCTCGTCCGCGAGGACGCTCTGCTCGAGCTGGGCGGGATCCGGGGGCGCGGCCTGGCGGCGGGGCGAGCGCGGGGCGGCATGGGTGCGCCGCACGGGTTCCGGGCGCAGGGGAGCCGGGTGCGCCGGAGCCTCGATCCCGGACCGCTCGTCGACCGCGGTGGGCTCGCGGGCCGCTGCGGCGACCGGCTCCACGCCGGACGACGGTCGGCGGTCTTCTTCGCCGGCGATCGCCACGAGTGGGGGCCGATCGGCACGGTCGATCGGGGCAGGCACCGGGCGCGACTCGTCCGGTGCCCGGAACGGCAGGTGCAGGCGCGCCTTCAGCAGGGCCATCGATTCACACCCCTAGAGTCGGGGCCACGGTGGCCGCCCGCACGCCCGAACGCAACTCGTACGGTCGTACCGGTCCGCGACGGCAGTGGTCCGGCGGGCGGACCGCGGGCGCGGCCGCCGGTCGACGCACGGGCGGACGCCGTGGCGCCGGCGCGTGACGACGGCCCTGGAATGGCGCTCTGTGTCGGCGGTGACGAGCGGTGACGTGGCAGACGCGGCGGATCCAGTCGCCCTGGGTACGCCAGCCCTCGGTGCCGCGCCTCTCGTCCGATCAGTCGGTGCGTGCCTCCTGTTGCCCGCCGGCCGCGAGTGCCGCCCCGATGATCCCGGACGTGTTCAGGAAATGCGCCGTCTGGATCGGCGCCCGCGATTTCAGCCACTTCGAGTAGCGCGCGTACTCCTTGCTGACGCCGCCGCCGAGGAGGATCAGGTCGGGCCAGAACCAGGCCTCGAGGAGGGCGAGGTAGGCGCTGAACTCGCTGGCCCACCGGCGCCAGCTGACCCCGCGACGCTCCCTCGCCGCCCCCGACACCCACGTCTCGGCGTCCTTCCGGCGAAACGTGACGTGCCCGAACTCGGTGGAGTCGAGCAGCTGCCCGTCGACGAGCAGCGCGCTGCCGATCCCGGTCCCGATCGTGAGCAGCAGGACGGTGCCGGACACGCCCTTCGCGGCCCCGAACGCCACCTCCGCGAGGCCGGCGGCATCGGCATCGTTGATGAGGCGGACCGGGCGCGCCAGGCGATCCTCGAGCGCCTCGCGGGCCGGATACGCCGATCCAGCTCCGGTCGATGTTGGCCGCCGTCACCAGGCGGCCGTGCTTCACGACGCCGGGAAGGCCGGCTCCCGCCCGCATGCCCGCCGCAAGGTGGCCTCCGTCAGCGAGGCGGTCGACGATGCGGCCGACGGAGTCGATGACCGCGGACGGCGTGGCTGGCACCGGCGTCTTCTCGCGAATCCGGGGCGAGACGAGCTCACCGCTGACCAGGTCGACGACGGCGGCCTTGACCCCGGTCCCGCCCACGTCGATCCCGATCGCGCGGGGGTGGACCCGCGGGGCCGGCGCGGTGGCATCGGCCGGGCCCGCGGCCGGGCCTGGGTCGGACTGGCGCCCGAGGCATCCGCGGGGGATGGCGCGGCGCCCTCAGCAGCCGCCGCCCCGGGGTTGGCCCCGCCTGGATGGGCACCGCGGGCCTGATCGCGCTCGCTCATGGGCGGCAGGATAGCGCGCCGCGAACGCGTGTCGAGGCGCTCGCAACCGGACGACGAATCGGCGAGATCCGGCACTGTCTCGAGGCCCGGGCGGAGCCGGCCCGTGTCGCGCGATGCGGCAGGGCGGTTGCGATCCCGCGCTCGCCTACTTCAGCAGGAGCCGCTCCAGGCGGCGCGAGGAGATCGCGAGGCCGATGAGCCCCATCACCGCCAGGTAGGCCACGTGGACCAGGAGCCCGGCGTCGACCATGCCCGTGGTCAGGCCGCGGATCAGGGCGACGCCCTGGTAGAGCGGCGTGAGCTCCACGATCGACCGGATCGGCTCCGGGTAGACCGTGATCGGGTAGAACGTCGCCGAGAAGAGGAACAGGGGCAGGATGACGAGCTGGACGAGGTCGAAGTCCTGCCACGTCCGCATGAACGACGTGGCCGCCATCCCGACCGCCCCGAAGGCGAAGCCGATGAGGAGCGCGGCCGGGAACGCGAGCACGGCCCATGGCGAGAGGACCATCCCCAGGACGACCATGACGAGGAGGAAGAACGCCGCGTAGATCCCGCCCCGGATGAGGGCCCAGCCGATCTCGCCGAGGGCGACGTCCCCCACCCCGATGGGCGTCGAGAGGATCGCGTCGTAGGTCTTGGCGTACTTCAGCTTGAAGAAGACGTTGAACGTCGAGTCGTAGATCGCCCCGTTCATCGCCGAGCTGGCCATGAGCGCGGGCGCGACGAATGCCGTGTACGGGATCTGCTGGCCGTCGACCGTGACCGAGCCGACGAGGGCCCCGAGGCCGATCCCGATCGAGAGCAGGTAGAAGAGCGGCTCGAAGAAGCCCGACACGATGACCAGCCAGCCGCGCCGATAGACGACCAGGTTGCGCTCGATCAGGAGGCCCGCGCGGCGGCCCCCGAACAGGACCGGCGGGGCGACCCGGGTCAGCAGGGTCATCGGCCGGCCCTCACTTCACCAGCCGCCGGCGGAACGTCACGGCGGCCGCGGCGAGGCCGACCCCGGCCAACGTCCCCAGGTACGTCACGTGGACAAGGACGCCGGGCACGGTCGCGGTGCCGAGGGCCAGCGACCGGCACAGGTCGACGCCCTGCCACAGCGGCGTGAGCACCGCCACGACCTGGAGGGGGACCGGCAGCTGGGTGATCGGGAAGAACGTCCCCGAGAAGAGGAACAGGGGGATCACGCCGAACCGGAAGAGGGCGTTGAAGCCGTTGGCGTCCCGCTGGGTGGCCGAGTAGGCCATGATCGGGGTGGCGAAGGCGAGGCCGGTCAGGACGGCCGCCGGGACGGCGAGCAATGCCTCGGGCCCGGTGACGGCGCCGAACAGCACCGTGACCGCGAAGAAGACGCTGGTCACGAGGACGAGGCGCAAGCCGACATAGACGACCTTGCCCAGGACCACGTCGACGGGGCGGATGGGCGTCGTCACCATCCCGTGGAACGAACGGATCCAGACGAGGCCGCCCATGATGGGAAAGGTCGATTCGCCGGCGGCCGTCTGCATCGCCGCAGCGGCCAGGAGCCCCGGGGCGAGGAACGCGAGGTAGGAGACACCCGCCAGGGCGGCGCTGCTGCCGCCCTGGGCCTGGGCGGTGTTCACGAAGCTGCCCAGGCCCACGCCCATCGCGGCGAGGAACAGCACCGGCGAGAGGAACGAGCTGAAGATGCTCCCCCGCCAGACCCGGCGGTACAGGAGCAGCTCGTGCTCGAGGACCCGGGCCGCGGGTGCCGCCATGCCCCCGATCCCTTCAGTCGACCAGGCTGCGGCCCGTGAGGCGGAGGAACACGTCCTCCAGCGTGGACCGCCGCACGAGGACCATCTCCGGACGAAGTCCCCGCTCGTGGGCCGTGGCTGATGCCGCGTCGCCGTCGCCCGTGTAGATGAGAACGCGGTCCGGCAACCGCTCGACCCGCTCGCCGAGCCCTTCGAGCTGACCGTCAAGGGTCTCCTGCACGCCCACCGGGAACCGCATCTCGAGGACCTCGCGGGTGGACCAGCGGTCGATCAGCTCACGGGGCGAGCCTTCGGCCACGATCTTGGCCTTGTCCATGACCACGAGCCGATCGCAGAGCTGCTCGGCCTCGTCCATGTAGTGGGTCGTCAGGACCAGCGTCACGCCTCGCTGCTTGAGCCGGTAGAGGCGGTCCCACAGGAGATGGCGGGCCTGCGGGTCCAGGCCGGTAGTGGGCTCATCGAGGAGGAGGAGGTCGGGCTCGTTGACCAGGCTGCGGGCGATCGTCAGGCGCCGCTTCATGCCGCCCGAGAGGGGCTCGACCTGGTCGTCCGCGCGCTCCGTCAGCTGGACGAAGTCCAGGAGCTCGTCCACGCGCTGCCGGATCACCGGGCGCGGGAGGTCGAAGTAGCGGGCATAGATCGAGAGGTTCTCGCGGACCGTCAGCTCCATGTCGAGCGTGTCCTGCTGGGGGACGACGCCGATCCGGGCGCGGATCTTCGGCCCGTCCGCAACCGGGTCCATGTCGAGCACGCGGAGCGTGCCGCCGGTCAGCGGGGAGACACAGGCGATCATCCGCATCGTGCTCGTCTTCCCGGCCCCATTCGGGCCGAGGAACCCGAACGACTCGCCGGCTGCCACGTCGAAGTCGATCGCGTCGACGGCGGTGAAGCCGCCGAACCTCTTGGTCAGGCTGCGAGCGTGGATCAGGGACGGATTCGGGGACGGCGCCATGGGAGAGGGAGTGTAGCGGGCCGCCGTCGCGGGGGCCCCAGCGGCGACCTGCGAGACCGCGCCCCGCCCGGGAGGACCGGCGCCGGCTCAGCGCACGATCGGGGCATCCGGCGGGTCGCCGCCCGGCGGCAGCCAGCCCGCGTACAGCCGCTCGCGCCCCGTCGTCGCGTCGACCGCCTCCACGGCCACGAGCGGCGACGGGGCGCCGGCGAAGCCGCGCGGGCCCGTGGCCACGTAGACGAGCCGCCCGTCGGGGCTGAGCGTCAGGGTGGAGAACGGTTCGGGGCTCACCGTCCACGAGGTGACCGGGCGAAGCTCGTCGGCGCGGACGACCTTGATCGAGGTTCCGGCCCCCCCGGGCCTCGGGGCCAGCATGTACAGCCGGTCGCGGCTCGCGTCGAGGGCCAGGATCGGCCGCGCGCCGGGGCCATCCCGCAGCGGGTCGACGGTCCCCGGCCCCGACCCGGCACCATCCGCGTCGAGCACGATGAAGTCGGCCGCAGCCTGGCGGCCGGCGGGCGCCGCGAGGTCGATCGACCAGAGCGTGCGCGTCAGGGGTGACCAGCGGAAGTACCTGCCGACCGAGCGGTCGATCGCCACCCCGTTCCCGGCAAGGAAGATGGGGTCCCAGCTCGTCAGCGGGGGCAGGGGGATCTCGTCGATCGTGTGGGCGCCGAGGTCCCCGCCGGTCACCGGCCACCCCTCCCGCCGTCGCCGCGGCCGAGCGCCACCCGGCGGAGCACCGAGGGCTGCCCGGCACAGACGAGGAAGATCGTCGACTCGGTGGCCCAGCCCTCGCCGAGCACCCCGCCGCAGGGCGCGACGACAGCCGTCATCGCCCTGTGCCCCGGGGGCCTGGTGGGCCGTGGCCGACGCCGGCAGGTCGAGCGCCGGCCCGAGCGTCCGGGTGGCCCGCCCCGGGGTCACCGGCACGAGCTCCAGCTGGCGCCACGTGGCGGCTTCGGGGCCGGCGACGGTGAATCCGACGAGCGCGGCCCGGCCGTCGGGAGCCTCGGCCACCGAGAGGTCGCCGAGGGAGAGGCCCGCGCTCGTCGCCGGGACGGGGAGCGTCGCCACCTCCCGCGACCCGGTCAGGACCGCACGCCCGTCCTCGACGCGGTAGCGGTCGAGGCCGATCCGGTAGCCGTCGGCGTCGAGGACGGCCCATGCCAGCAGCAGGATGTCGGGCTGTCCGCCGGCCGCGACGGCGATGGCGACGGGATCGCCCGTGGCGAGGTCGTTCCGGCCGCTGAGCGTGGCGAGCGACACGGGCGCCAGCGCCGCCGCGGGGGGATCCGCCGGCGAGCCCGCGGTCGCCCGCGGCCCCACGCGACAGATCGTGATCACCGAGAGGTGGTGCGTGGTCCGCACGAGGTCCGGGGCCCGGGTGACGTCGTCGACGACGCACACGACCCGTCCGCCCTCGAGCGTCGTCGGGCGCTCGAGCCCACAGCCACTCCGTGGCCCCCGGGTGGACGTGGCGAGGTCGATCCAGTCCCCGGCAAGGAGGACCCAGGAGTCGTCGAGCGGCGGCCCTCCCGTGCGCAGGGTGGGCGGCTGCACGTCGGCGATCGCCGGCGCGCCGGTCCGTGCGGGCGCCGGGGAGGCCACGGCGATCGGCGCATCCGCGCGCTTCGGCCCCAGCAGGCCCACGCCCACGATCGCGATGGCGACGGCGCCGACGGCCAGCAGGGGAAGCCAACGCTGAAGCCCGGGCGGCCGTCGCCCGCCCGGCCCGCCGGATCGACCGGTCGTCACCTCGACGATCTCGGGACTGCCGGCCCGCCTGTCAGCCACCATCCCTGAGTTGTACACCGTTGGCCGGGAGCCGGAGCCCGAGAGGTCCGCGCCCCCTGCCGCCGGCGGCGCTCGCCGGACCCCCGGTCAGACCTCCTTGAACTCTCCTTCGACGGTCTCGTCGTCGGCCGTGCCGTCGCCCGCCGTCGCTGCGTCGTCGCCGCTGGCAGCGCCCGTCTCCGTCGCTCGCCCGTCCCGTCGCCATCGGCCGCCTCCCCGGCGGCCGCCGCCGCGGCATAGGCCGCCGCGCCGACCCGCTGGAGGATCTCGCCGAGCTCGGTGGCCCGTGCCTTGACCACGTCGACCGGCTCCGTCTTGAGCGCGTTGCGCACGTCGGAGACCTTGCCCTCGACCGCGGCCCGGTCCTCCGACGACACCTTGTCGCCGAGATCCTTGAGCGTCCGCTCGGCCTGGAAGGTGAGGGCCTCCGCCTGGTTGCGAGCCTCGACCTCCTCCCGCCGGCGGCGATCCTCGTCGGCGTGCTCGCCGGCCTCGCGGACCATCCGGTCGACGTCCTTCTTGTCGAGCATCGAGGACGCGGTGATCGTGACCTTCTGCTCCTTGCCGGTGGCGCGATCCTTGGCCCTGACCTCGACGATGCCGTTCGCGTCGATGTCGAAGGCCACCTCGATCTGGGGGACGCCACGCGGCGCGGACGGGATCCCGTCGAGGATGAACTTGCCCAGCGTCTTGTTGTCGGAGGCGAACTCGCGCTCGCCCTGGAGGACGTGGATCTCCACCTGGGGCTGGTTGTCGGATGCGGTCGAGAAGACCTGGGACTTGCTGGTCGGGATCGTGGTGTTGCGCTCGATCAGGCGGGTCATCACGCCGCCGAGCGTCTCGATGCCGAGCGAGAGCGGCGTGACGTCGAGCAGGAGCACGTCCTTGACGTCGCCGGCGAGGACGCCGGCCTGGATGGCGGCACCCACGGCCACCACCTCGTCCGGGTTCACGCCGCGATTCGGCTCCTTGCCGCCGAACATCGCCTTGACCGCCTCGATGACGGCCGGCATGCGCGTCATGCCCCCGACGAGGACCACTTCGTCGATCTCGGACGCGGACAGGCCGGCGTCCTTGAGCGCCTGCCCGACCGGCCCGGCGGTCTTCTGGATCAGGTCGCCGACGAGGTCCTCGAGCTTGGCCCGGTTGATCGTCATCACGAGGTGGCGCGGGCCCGGACGCGTCGGCGGTGATGTAGGGCAGGTTGATCTCGGTCGACATCGACGACGACAGCTCGATCTTCGCCTTCTCGGCCGCCTCCTTCACCCGCGAGAGCGCCTGCGGGTCGCTCCGGAGGTCGAGGCCCTGGTCCTTCTTGAACTCGGCCAGGAGCCAGTCCATCACCCGGACGTCGAAGTCGTCGCCGCCGAGATGCGTGTCGCCATTCGTCGACTTGACCTCGAAGACGCCCTCGCCGAGCTCGAGGATCGAGATGTCGAACGTGCCGCCGCCGAGGTCGTAGACCGCGATCTTCTCGTCGTGCTTCTTGTCCAGGCCGTAGGCGAGCGACGAGGCGGTCGGCTCGTTGATGATCCGCTTGACGTCGAGGCCGGCGATGCGGCCCGCGTCCTTGGTGGCCTGGCGCTGGGTGTCGTCGAAGTAGGCCGGGACGGTGATGACGGCGTCGGTCACCTTCTCGCCGAGGTACGCCTCGGCGTCGGCCTTGAGCTTCTGGAGGATCATCGCGCTGATCTCGGGCGGGGTATAGCTGCGGCCCTCGCCGAGCACCACCTTGATCCCGTCCGACTTGGGGTCCTTCTCGACCTTGTAGGGCACGAGCGACCGGCTGTGCTTGACCTCGGGGTCGTCCCAGCGGCGGCCCATGAAGCGCTTGATCGAGTAGACGGTGTTCGCCGGGTTGGTGACGGCCTGCCGCTTGGCCAGCTGGCCGACCAGCCGCTCGCCGGTCTTGGTGAAGGCGACGACGGAGGGAATGGTGCGCCCGCCTTCGGCCGAGGCGATGACGGTTGGCTCGCCGCCCTCCATCACGGCGACGACCGAGTTCGTCGTGCCGAGGTCGATGCCGATGATCTTGCCCATGGTCCGGGATGCTCCTCTCGGGGTGGTTTCGGTTCTTTGGGGGGTGGTGGATTCGGTGTCTAGTTGGCGCGGCCGGCCGGAGCGGAGCCGTCGCTCACGGCCACGAGCGACGGCCGCAGGACGCGGTCCCGGATGCGGTAGCCGCGTCGGATCTCGGCCACGACCTCGTTCTCCGGCCGTCCGGTCCCGGGAACGTGGCTCAGCGCTTCGTGCTCGCGCGGGTCGAACGGCCGGCCCAGGGCCTCGATCGGGGTCACGCCCTCGCTGTCGAGGAGCGCCCGGAGCTTGCGGTCGATCGCGGCGATCCCCTCCAGCCAGGCAGTCTCGCGAGCCTCGGAGGGAACATGCTCAATGGCGAGGTCGAAGTCGTCGGCCAGCGTGACCACCTTGGCCAGCAGGACCTCGTTGGCGAGGCCGAGCATCTGCTCCCGTTCCTCTGCCGTGCGGCGCTTGAGGTTCGCGTAGTCGGCCTGGGCGCGCTGGGCGAGCGCCAGGTGCTCGATGGCCAGCGCCTGTGCGGCGTCGCGCTCGGCCGTGAGCGCCTCGATCTGCGCGAGGAGTGTCGTCGGGCTCGTGTCGAGCTCGGCCATGCGCTCCTCCGCCCGCGTCCGTCTCGGCGGGGACGCGTGGTCGGGCTGGTCGGGCCCGGCCGGCTGGTCGGGATTGGCGGGCTTTCCGGTCTGGTTCGGCATGCGGTGTCCCTCGTGCGTCAGGCGTAGAGGTGGTCGACGAGGTCGTTCATGAGGCCGGAGACGAAGCGGACGCTGCCGATCGCCTGCGGGTAGCGGAGGCGCGTGGGCCCGAGGATCCCGACCACGCCGACGGCCGCGCCGGGGCGGCCGTAGGGCGCAAGGACGAGGGCGACGTCGGCCATCTCCTCGGGCCGGTTCTCGCGGCCGATGAAGATCCGCAGCTCGCCGGCGCGGGTGACATGGTCGATGAGCTCGCCCAGGTACTGGCGGTTCTCGAGCACGGAGAAGACGCGGCGCAGCTTCTCCGAGGCGGCGAACTCGGGCTCGGCCATCACGTGGAGCAGGCCGTCGCTGAAGAGCTGCTCGGCGGTCGCCCCGTCGAAGTCGCGGAGGACGCGCAGGGCCCGTTCACCGGCCCGCCGGACGAGCATGAAGACGGGGTCGTCCGCGGGAGCCTCCTCGAACCACCGGAGCCGCTCGGCGAGGTCCGGCGCGGTGAGATTCATGCAGCTGCGGTTCAGGCGAGCGGCGGCCTCGGCCAGCTCCTCGCCCGACGTGCCCGCCTCGATCGTGAGGAGCGCCTGCTTGAGCGAGCCCTCGTTGAGGATGACGATCAGGCTGGCCATCCGCTCCCCGATGGCCACGAGCTCGAGGCGCCGGATGCGGGCAGCCCGTGGCTTGGCCGGCGTCGCGAGGCCGGCCGATCTCGTGGCCGAGGCGAGGGTGGAGGCGGCGAGGCGGAACCACTGGTCGGTCGCGAACTCGATCTGGCCGAACTGGTGGCGGATCGTCAGCTGCGTGATCGCCGGCAGCGGCATCTCGCCGCCCAGCGATTCCACGTAGAAGCGGTAGCCGTGGTCGGTCGGGACGCGGCCGGCCGACGTGTGCGGGTGACCCAGGAACCCCTCCGTCTCGAGCTCGGCGAGCACGTTGCGGACCGTGGCCGAGCTGACCCCGAACGGATACCGGGCGAGCAGCGTCTCGGAGCCGACCGGCACCGCCGTCGTGACGTATTCCTCGATGACGGCCCGCAGGATCGCCTGTGCCCGGGCGTCGAGCGGGCCGCTGCTGCGGCGAGCTCCTCGCGCCACGGCTCGGCTCCTTGGCGTCCGGCGTACCGGATCCGCCTCCATGGTGGTTAGCACTCATGCACTAGGAGTGCTAACAGAATCGGGCAAATCCTAGCAGTCTCGAGGTGTGAGTGTCAACGACTTGGCGGCGCGAGCGGAGCGGCTCCCGGCGCCCCCGACCGTGCGGCCGCCCCGTCACGACCCCTTACACGAGGCGGCTGAACAGCTCGTTCGAGAGGAGCCGGCCGCGGAGGGTGAGCCGCACCCTGTCGGGCGGCGCCTCCTCGACCAGGCCGGCGTCGAGGGCCCAGGAGAAGACGTCCAGTCGTGCGAGCGCCCGTTCGCGACCGATCCCGCGCGCGGTGCGCAGCCCCAGGATCAGCTCCTCGGCCTGCGCGGCCGCGGCGTCGATCACCTCCTCGCCGCCGGGAGGCAGCCGAGGCGGCCCGCCGGCCGCGGGGGCCAGCGCACCCAGCCAGCCCTCGAGACGGGCCGCGTTCCAGCGCCGGCGGGCCCCGTCGAAGGCGTGCGCTCCGGGCCCAACCGCTTCGTAGGGCAGGCGCTGCCAGTAGGCCAGGTTGTGGCGGCTCTCGGCTCCCGGCCGCGCCCAGTTGGAGATCTCGTACCACGGCATCCCGGCGCCTTCGAGGGCCGCGTCGGCGAGGGCATAGGCAGCGGCGGCGCGATCCTCGTCCTGCGCCCCGCGGGCCCGCTCACGCCAGCGGCGGGCCCCGGGCGTCGTGGGCAGGTGGTCGCCGTCGGGCCCGGTGAGCCCCTCGGAATCGGGGTCGTCGAGGGTCAGGGCATAGCAGGAGACGTGGTCCGGGCCGAGGGCCAGCGCTCCTTCCACCGTGGCGGCCCACGAGGCCAGGCGCTGGCCCGGGACGTCGTAGAGGAGGTCCAGGCTCACCTGGGCGATCCCGGCCGCCCGGGCCGCAGCGACCGCGTCGGCGACGTCGGCGACCCGATGCCGGCGGCCGAGGGCCCGGAGGTCGGCGTCATCGAAGCTCTGGGCGCCGAGGGAGAGGCGCGTGACGCCGGCGCGCGCAAACCCCCCGAGGTCGCCCCGGTCGTCCGGGCCCGGGTTGGCCTCGAGCGTGACCTCCGCGCCGGGGGCCAGCCCGTAGCGCTCGGCCACCCGTGCGACAAGCTCGGCGACAGCGTCGGCGGGCAGGAGGGACGGCGTCCCCCCGCCGATGTAGAGCGTGGCGAGCGGCGGCCTGCCCCCGGCGCCCACCGCCCCGAAGGCGGCGTCGAGGCGGTCGGCGCGCAGGTCGAGCTCGCGGTGCAGCGCGCCGACGAACGACGTCACGCGGCTGCGTGGGCCGACCGCCTCCCGGCCCGCCAGGACGACGAAGTCGCAATAGGGGCACAGCGCGCGGCAGAAGGGCACGTGGACGTGAGCGGAGCGGGGCGAGGGCGGTGCGGTACCGGCCGCGTCGAGCTGGGGCGTACGGCCGCCGGCGCGTCGATCGAGCGCGCCTCGCGTTCGGCGGCGGGCCCCGCGCGCCGCCGCCGTCGAGCGACCGAGCGACGGAGCCCGACACGCCGGCGGTCACCCCGGCGTCGGCCCGCCGTCGTCGGGTCGGTCGAGCTGGCGCCATCCCTGGGGCGGTCGCCGGTACTCCCAGGACTCCTCGATCTCCTGTCCCCGGGGCGCGGGCTGGCCGGCGTGACCCGTGCACACGAAGACCGCGATCCGGGTCACCGAGTGGGCAAGGAAGGCGGCCCCGACCGCACCGGTGGCGATGGTGAGCCACCCGGCCACCATCCCCCCGATGAGCGTGAGCAGGAACATGTAGCGGCCGCGGCCCGGTGCCCCGGTGCGGGTCGCGAGCGTGTACAGGAAGGCCTGCGTGATGACCGCGGTGACGGGGTTCACGCCGATCGCGATCAGCAGGCCGAGGATGGCGCCGCGGAACGTGACCTCGTCGATGAAGGCTGTGCCGATCGCGTTGAGCACCGCCCCGGGATAGGTCCACGCGGGCGGAAAGCGCAGCCTCCCGTAGCGGTAGTAGGCATAGGCGACGGCCTGGAGCACGCCCAGGGCACCGAAGCCGAACCCGAGCAGCAGGGCCTCCCCCCGGTCGCCGAGGGCGATCCCGAGGTCGCCCGCCGGGTCCGGGTGGACGAGCAGGAGGGCTCCGATCAGCCCGAGCCCGAGCAGGATCCAGCTCAGGCGCCGCAGGAACGAGCCGCGCCCACCGTCCCGCGTTGGCTCGTCATATTCGGCCGCCCCGAACTTCTCGGCCTCGAAGCGGAGGATGACGAGGAAGAACGTGATCGCGAGGGCGACGAGGACGCGGATCGGGTCGATCCACTCCTCCATGTCAGGCGTCCTCGCCCATCTTCAGCACCGCGAGGAACGCGTCCTGGGGGATCTCGACCGAGCCGACGCGCTTCATCCGCTGCTTGCCTTCCTTCTGCTTCTCGAGCAGCTTCTTCTTGCGCGTGATGTCGCCACCGTAGCACTTGGCGAGGACGTTCTTGCGCATGGCCCGGACGGTCTCCCGGGCGACGACGTTCGAGCCGATCGCGGCCTGGATCGGGACCTCGAACATCTGGCGGGGGATCAGCTGCTTGAGCTTTGCGGCAAGCGCCCGGCCGACCGCCTGGGCCTTGTCGCGGTGGACGATCATCGAGAGGGCGTCGACGGGCTCCCCGTTGACGAGCACGTCGAGCTTCACGAGGGGGGCCTGGCGGTACCCGGCCTCCTCGTAGTCCATCGACGCGTAGCCCTGGCTGCGGCTCTTCAGCTGGTCGAAGTAGTCGACGATCAGCTCGGCCAACGGCATCTCGAACGAGAGCAGGACGCGCTGGGGATCGAGATACTCCATCGTCAGGAACGAGCCGCGGCGCGAGGTGGAGAGCTCCATCAGGGAGCCGATGTAGCCGCTGGGCGTGATGACCGAGAGGGTCACCCAGGGCTCCTCGATCATCTCGATCTCGCCGGCCGGCGGCATCAGGGCCGGGTTGTCCACCGCGGTCGCAGTCCCGCCGTGCAGGGACGTCACCCGGTACTCGACCGAGGGCGCCGAGGCGATGAGGTCGAGGTCGAACTCGCGCTCCAGGCGCTCCTGGACGATCTCCATGTGGAGCAGGCCCAGGAACCCGCAGCGGAACCCGAAGCCGAGGGCGATCGAGCTCTCGGGCTCGAAGGTGAAGCTGGCGTCGTTGAGGTGCAGCTTCTCCATCGCATCGCGGAGGAGCGGGTAGTCCTCGCCCGAGATCGGATAGATGCCGGCGAAGACGAGGCTCTTGGCGGCCTGGTACCCGGGGAGCGGGGCGGCTGCCGGTGCGGCGGCATTGGTGACCGTGTCGCCGACCTGCGCGTCGCGCACGCTCTTGAGGCCGGTGGCGATGTAGCCGACCTCGCCCGCGGTGAGCACGGTGACCGGGACAAGCTGGGGGCGGAAGAAGCCGAGCTCGAGGATCTCCGCTTCCGCTCCCGAGCCCATGAGGCGGATCCGTTCGTGCTCATGGATCGTGCCCTCGGCCAGCCGGACGTAGGTGACGACTCCCTTGTACTGGTCGTAGTGGGAGTCGAAGACGAGGGCCCGCAGGGGAGCCGTCCGGCTGCCCTTCGGCGAAGGAACCCGCTGGACGATCGCCTCCAGGATCTCGGCGACGCCCGTCCCCTCTTTCGCGGAGGCGAGGATGACCTCTTCGCGGGGGATCGCGAGGACGTTCTCCAGCTCCTCGATCACGACGTCGGGCTGGGCGGACGGCAGGTCGATCTTGTTGAGGACCGGGATGATGACGAGGTCCTGGCGCAGCGCGAGGTGGACATTCGCGAGCGTCTGGGCCTCGATCCCCTGGGCTGCGTCGACGACGAGGATCGCCCCCTCGCAGGCCTGGAGGCTGTGGCTGACCTCGTAGCTGAAGTCCACGTGGCCGGGGGTATCGATGAGGTTCAGGCCGTACAGGAGGCCGTCAGCCGCCGTGTGCTCGAGGCGCACGGCCCGGGCCTTGATGGTGATCCCCTTCTCCCGCTCCAGGTCCATGGAATCGAGGACCTGGCTGGTCATCTGCCGCGGATCGATCGTGTGCGTGAGCTCGAGGAGGCGGTCGGCGAGGGTCGACTTCCCGTGGTCGATGTGGGCGATGATGGAGAAGTTGCGAAGGCGCTCCTGCGGTATGGCCACGAGACGAGAGTCTAGTTGACGGGGGCCTCGCGCCCGCGAACGTCAGCATCGCCTGGCACGTGGCGCCCCAGCGCGCGCGGTCCGGCCCGCTCGATCTGCTACCATTCGCCGTCGCGCCGCCGCGGTGTCCTCTCCCGCGCGCCGCCCACCAGCGAATCATCCATCCCACCGACCCAATCTAGAGGACCGACTGACCGTGGCTCACTCTCCCCGCAGCTGGACCGGTGCGCGCACGCCGTCCGGGAAGAAGCGGGTTCGCCAGGCGGAGCGGCGTGCCGCCATCAACGGCCCCCGCGTCTCCAGGGCCAAGACCCTGGTCTCGAAGACCGTGAAGATCGCTGCCGGCCAGGTCGAGGGCGACGCCACCGCCTCCCTCGCCGAGGCGTACGCCGCGCTCGACCGGGCGGCCAAGATCGGGGCCATCCACCCGAACGCGGCCGCGCGCCGCAAGTCGCGTCTCGCCCTCAAGGTCGCGGCCGCCCTGGGCGGCGTCGCGGTCCAGACCGGCGCCAAGGCGACGAAGACGACCGGCACCGCCGCCGCGGCGAAGGCCGCCAAGGCCCGCATCGCCGCCGGCAAGGCCGAGAAGGCGAAGGGCGCTCAGACCGCGGCGGGCAAGGCTCGTGCCGCGCTCGCCCGAGCCGGGCGCACGGAGACCGAGGCGACGAAGGCCAAGGCCGGCCCGGCCGCGTCCGAAGCACCGGCACCGAAGGCCCGCGCCACGCGCGCAAAGGCACCCGCCGAGGCCACGGCCGAAAAGCCGGCAGCCAAGGCCCCGCCGAAGGCCCCGGCGAAGAAGGCCCCGGCGAAGAAGGCTCCGGCGAAGGCGTCGACCGAGAGGGCGTCGGCGGCGAAGGCCGCGCCCACCGGGGAGTCGACGGCCAAGGCCGCGACGGCCAAGGCCGCGACGCCCAAGTCTCCCGCCGGGAAGACGCCCGCCAAGAAAGCCGAGTAGGCCGCGCGCAGGCTCGCCGGCTCAACCCGGCCGCCCGCGACTCCCCCGCCGACCCCGGATCCGTGATCCGGGGTCGCTTCTTGCGCGGCGGCCGCCGGGTCGCGGAGCCGGCCTGCCCCGGGCGTCCGTAGACTCACCCGCGTGCCGCTCGTCGCGATCGCCCTCGTCTTCACCGCGGCGGCGTTCCACGTGGGCTGGAACGCCCTCGTCAAGACGTCCGGCGACCCGCTCGAGACGTCGACCTGGGCCGTGGCCCTCGGGACGCTGCTCCTGATCCCGGCGGCCGCGATCGCCTGGCTCGCGACCGGGCGCCCGACGCTCGAGCCCGCGGGCTGGGCCATAGGCGCCCTCTCCGGGGCCGTGGAGGTCGCCTACTTCGTCCAGCTGTCCGCGGCGTACCGCCACGGCGCGATGTCCTCGGTCTACCCCGTCGCCCGGGGCAGCAGTGCCGTGCTCGGCGTCGCCATCGGGGTGATCGTGCTCGGGGAACGCCTCGCGCCCCTCGGCATCGTCGGCGTCGGCCTCCTGCTCGGGGGAATCGCGGCGACCGCGTTGCCGGGCGCACGTCGATCGATCCTCGTTCCCGCGCTCCTCACGGGCTGCGCGATCGCCGGCTATTCCGCGCTGGACCGGGTGGGCGTGCGGATGGGGCCGGTCTGGCTCTACGCCGCCCTCATCTGGGGCGTCGCGTCCGTTGGGCTGGTCGCCTTCGTGGCGGTGACCCGGGGGACGACGAGCGCCGCAACGGTCGTCGACCCCTCCGATGGGGCGGCTCGCTCCGCGACCGCGGCGGACACGCCGATCGCGGTGGATCAGGGCACGACGGCCGGCACGGGGACCCCGGCCCGGCGAGGCCCGCGGCCTGCCGGCCTGGGACGTTCGCTCGCCGCCGGGATCTTCATGATCGCGACCTACTTCCTGGTGCTCCTCGCGCTCCAGATCGCGCCCCTCTCCGGGGTCAGCCCCCTGCGCGAGTCCGGCACTGTCCTCGCGGCCGCATGGGGCGTGGTGGCCCTCGGCGAGCGGGATCACGCGGCGTGGCGCGTGAGCGGGGCGGTCGCCGTCGCGGCCGGGGCCATCCTGCTCGCGATCGGCGCCTGAGCTCGCAAGCGGCGCCGTTCACGCTCGACTGTCATGAGGCCTTCCCCGGTCGGGGGTGTCTCGCCCGAGCGCGGTCCAGTACCATCGGCAGCCATGGTGGATCTCCCGTCGCCACGCACCGAAGTCCCCGGCTGGCTCGAGTACCTCGCCGCATTCGGCTGGCGCGTGCTCGCCGTGGTCGGCCTCGGCCTCGTTCTGATCAGCGTGGCCACGCTGCTGTGGACCTGCACGCTCTCGATCATCATCGCGATCCTGATCTCGGCGGCCGCCGCGCCCATGGTGGCTCGGCTCCGCGCCGGCGGCCGGTCGCGGACGGCAGCGGCGGCCGCCGGCAGTCTCGTGTCGATCGGCGTGATCCTGGTGGGCCTCCTCGCCATCGCGGTGGCGCTGGTTCCCCAGGTCGCCGCCGTCCTCGCCAACATCCAGGACGGGCTGAACACGCTGGCCGACCAGACGGCCAGCGCCGGCCTGTCACCGGCGGCCACGGCGGCGATCACGTCGCTGAGCACGTCGGTCCAGGATTGGCTCAAGCAGGGTCTCCTGACCGCCGTGTCCGCCGCATCGTTCTGGGCGACGGTGGGGATCCTCGCCGCCTTCCTCACGTTCTTCTTCCTGCTCGACGGTGACCACGCGTGGTCGTGGGCGATCCAGGCGGCCAGGGGTGCCGAGCGGGACCGCCTGGATGCCGCCGGCAGCGACGCAATGGACCGCGCAGGTGGCCACCTCCGTCGCATCGCCGCCCGCTCCGCCCTGGATGCGGCGGTCGTCGTCGTGCTCCTGACGGTGCTCGGAATCCCACAGGCGGGAGCGCTCGCCGCGCTCATGCTCATCGCGGGCTTCGTGCCGTACGTCGGCCGGGTGATCGCCGCCTTCGGGATCGCGCTTGTCGCGCTGGCCGTCGTTGGGGGTGGCACCGCCACCGGCATTCTGCTCGCGCTCCTCGTCGGCGCGATCCTGGAGCAGGCCTTCGTCACCCCGCGCCTTCCTGGCCGCAGTGCCGAACTTCACCCTGCGGCCATCCTCGTCGCCCTGCCGGCCGGGGCGGCAGTTGCCGGCCTGGCCGGCCTCGTGCTCGTGGTCCCGGTGACCGCCTTCGTCACGATCGTGGGTCGGGCCGTCGTCGCCGTGCTCGGCGCCGTCGCCGGCCCGGGGCCGCGGCCCCAGGTCATGCCCGGCGTTCCGTTCTGGCTCGATCGCGCGGCCCAGTGGAGCTGGAGGCTGCTGGTCGCATTCGGGCTGGCGGCGGCCGGCGTCGCGATCGTGAGCCAGCTGCCCGGGCTGATCCTGTCGCTCGTGATCGCCGCGGTGCTGGCGGCCTGCCTCGTGCCGCTCACGAACTACCTGGTCCAACGCGGCCGATCACCGGGCACCGCGGCCCTGATCTCCACGGCCGGAGGGTTTCTGGCCGTGGCCGCGATCGTGCTCGTGACGGTCCTGGGCCTGGTCGGCGGGATGCGCGATCTGGCCTCGGCCGCCGACGGAGGAGGGGGCAAGATCGCCGACTCTCTCGGCGCCACCGGCGCCTGGCTCGCGGACGTCGTGACCGACTTCAGCGGGCTGATCGTGGCGCTGGCGGCGGTGATCACGGCCGCCGCGGCCGGCATCGCGGTCGTGGCCATGATCGGCGTCCTCCTCGCCTTCTTCCTCCTGCGCGACGGCGGGGTGGCCTGGCGCAGGGCCGCGGAGCGCCTGCCGGCCGACCGGCGGGCGGAGTTCGGCGAGGCCGGCAATCGTGCCGTCGGCGTGCTGGGCGGCTACATCGTGGGGACAGGCGTGATCTCCGCCGTCGGCGCCGCGAGCCAGTTCCTCATCATGGTGATCCTCGGGCTCCCCCTGGCCCTTCCCCTCGCCGTCTTTGCCTTCTTCGCCGGGTTCATCCCCTACATCGGCAGCTTCCTGGCCACGGGCGCGGCCTTCCTGGTCGCGGTCGCCTTCGGCTCGACGACGGACATCATCGTGATGGCGCTCTTCACGGTCGCCTTCAACATCGTGCAGGGCAGCTTCATCGCCCCGATCGTGTACGGGCGCGTGGCCAGCATCCACCCGGCGGTGGTGCTGGTCGCCATCCCGGCGGGGATGGCCCTCGGCGGCGTGCTCGGCATGTTCCTGGCCGTGCCCGTCATCGGAATCGTGGCCGTGACGTGGCGCAGCGCGCTGCGGGTGCTCGACCCTGCCCCGTCGGCGATCCCCGGCGACACGCCCGGGTCGGCGACAGCGCCGCCGGACCCCGCGGTTGCCGACGCCGCGCCCGCGGTGCGTCCCGCCCCGGCCCCGGGAGGCTAGGTTCCGGCCAGCCGGTCAGCGCCGGCCCGGCGCGGGCGGGCAATCCCGTAGACCGCGGCCCCTCCCAACCCGCCGAGGAAGGCGAGGATGAGGATCGTTCCGGCCGTTCCCAGCTGCTCGCGCCAGTAGAACGAGGTGAAGTCGACGAGGTCGTGGATCCCCGCCGCCTCGAAGTCCGGGCCCTTGCCTTCGGCCAGGTAGCGCTGGTAGACGCAGTCCGCTCCCGCCTGACAGCCGGCGATCGGGCCGCCGTCGGAGGCGCCGCGGTAGCCGTTGTCCGCGCTGAAGAAGATCCACTTGGTGAGCATGAAGCAGGCGGCCAGGGTCACTGCGGTCAGGAGCCCGGCGTACGCCCCGTTGGCCAGGATGCGCGACCACGGACCGCCCTGGCGGTTGGAGCGGGCGTTGGCGTAGTAGCCGATGAGGAGCCCCGCCGGCAGGGCCAGCAGCCACACGACCGGCTCGATCGGGATGACGAGCAGGAAGCTGACCGCGATCGTCACGGCCATCCCGACGCCGACCCAGCCGGCGTAGATCGCGCCGCCGTCGATCCAGCGCCTCATCGGCGGCAGCCGCCCGGGAATGGGTACGGGCCGGCGGGGACCTGGGCCGGGGACGGAGCGGCGCCGGCCGCAGCGCCGTCAGCCGGCGCGCCGACCCCGACCGTCACCCGGGCAGGTACGGCGCGGCGCCGGCGAGGGCGGCCCGGCCGAGGTAGACCGCGCCGGCCCCCAGCTCCTCCTCGATCCGGAGGAGCCGGTTGTACTTGGCGACGCGCTCTGAGCGGGAGGGGGCGCCGGTCTTGATCTGGCCGGTGCCCATCGCCACGACGAAGTCGGCGATCGTCGTGTCCTCCGTCTCGCCGGAGCGGTGGCTGACCATCGCCGTCCAGCCCGCGCGTCGCGCCATCTCGATCGCGGCCATCGTCTCGGTGACGGTGCCGATCTGGTTGAGCTTGATGAGGACCGAGTTCATCGCCTTCTCGGCGATGCCCCGCGCGATGAACGACGGGTTGGTCACGAGGATGTCGTCGCCGACGAGCTGGACCCGGTCGCCGATGCGCGCCGTGAGCTCCTTCCAGCCGGCCCAGTCGTCCTCGGCGAGCCCGTCCTCGAGCGAGATGATCGGGTACTTCGCGACCCAGCTCTCCCAGAGATCGACCATCGCGCCGGAGTCGAGGGTCCGCCCTTCACGCTCGAGGACGTAGCGGCCCGGCACGTCGCCAGTGCCCGTCCCCTCGGCCAGCACGGAGCTTGCCGCCGGGTCGAGGGCGATCGCGATGTCTTCGCCCGGCCGGTAGCCGGCCTTCTCGATCGCCCGCAGGATCACCTCGACGGCGGCCTCGTTCGAGGGCAGCGACGGGGCGAACCCGCCCTCGTCGCCCTGGCCGACCGAGTAGCCGCCGTCGTTGAGGAGCCCCTTGAGGGCGTGGAAGACCTCGGCGCCGGCTCGGAAGGCCTCGGCGAAGGTTGGGCGACCGACCGGCGCGATCATGAACTCCTGGAAGTCCGTGGAGTTCACGGCGTGCTTTCCGCCGTTGAGGATGTTGAAGAACGGGACGGGAAGGATCCGCGCCCCCGCTCCGCCGAGATAGCGGTAGAGCGGCAGGTCATGGGCCGCGGACGCGGCGTGGGCGCAGGCCAGGCTGACGCCGAGGATCGCGTTGGCCCCGAGGTTGCCCTTGTTGGGCGTGCCGTCGAGCTCGAGAAGGGCGGCGTCTACGTCCGGTTGGTCGGCCGCATCGGCGCCCATCAGGGCCGGGGCGATCGTCTCGCGAACGTTCTCGACGGCCTTGAGGACGCCCTTGCCCCCGAAGCGCTCCTTGTCACCGTCGCGGAGCTCCACCGCCTCGTGGACGCCGGTCGAGGCGCCCGAGGGAACCGCCGCCCGGCCGACGGAGCCGTCGGCCAGGATGACGTCGACCTCGACCGTCGGGTTGCCCCGCGAGTCCAGGATCTCGCGGGCGTCGATGTACTCGATCTCGGTGTTCACGCCATGCCTCCGGGGGCCCCGGCGGTCGGCTCCGCATCGGGGATGATCTCGATGCCCGGCAGCGTCCGCCCCTCGATGAGCTCGAGCGAGGCGCCGCCGCCGGTGCTGATGTGGGTCATCTTGGGCGCGAGGCCCTGCTGGGTCACCGCGGCCACGGAGTCGCCGCCGCCGACGACCACGATCGCGCCCGCGTCGGCAAGGTCGGCCAGGAAGCGCGCCATCTGCCGCGTGGCGGCGCCGAACGCCGGCATCTCGAAGACGCCGAGCGGTCCATTCCAGAAGACCGTCTTCGCGTCCGCGAGGGCGGCCTCCATATCCGTAAGCGACTGCTTCCCGACATCGACGATGTGCCAGGACGCCGGCAGCTTGTCCACCGAGAGCGTCTTGTACTCGGCGCCCTGGGTGACCTCCTTGGCGATGACCACGTCGGTCGGAAGGATCAGCGTGACGCCCCGCTCCTCGGCCGCGGCCATGATCCGCCGCGCATCATCGACGCGGTCAGGCTCGGCCAGGCTCTTGCCCACGCTCTTGCCGAGGGCGAGGAGGAAGGTGTTGGCCATGCCGCCGCCGACGATGAGGACGTTGACCTTGCTCGTCAGGTTCTCGAGGACCTTGATCTTGTCCGAGACCTTGGCCCCGCCGATGATCGCGGCATACGGCCGGGCCGGATCCTCGACCAGCTGGCTCAGGTACTTGATCTCGCGTTCCATGAGGAAGCCGGCGTAGGCCGGCAGGAGCTCGGCGATGCCGTAGGTCGAGGCGTGCGCGCGGTGGGCCGTCCCGAACGCATCGTTCACGTAGACGTCGGCGTACGCGGCCAACGCCTTCGCGAAGCCCGGATCGTTCCTCTCCTCCTCGGGATGGAAGCGGAGATTCTCGAGCAGCAGCGCCTCGCCCGGCCGGAGGCGGCGGACGGCGTCCTCGGTCCCGAGGCCCAGGGCGTCGCCGGTGCAGGGGACGTTGAGGCGAAGCAGGGCGGACAGCCGCTCGGCGACGGGACGGAGGCGGAGACCGTCCTGGACCTTGCCATCGGGACGGCCGAGGTGGCTGGCAAGGATCAGCCGCGCGCCCTGGTCGAGGAGGTACCTGATCGTGGGGATGGCCGCCCGGATGCGGGTGTCGTCCTTGATCTGGCCGTCCTTGAGCGGAACGTTGAAGTCGACGCGCACGAAGACGCGCCTGCCGGACGCGTCGAGGTCGCGGATGGAGCGCTTGTCCATGGTGGTGCCCCTGTCCGGTGATCGTCGAGCCTACAGGCCCTTCTCGATCATGAACGTGACGAGGTCGGCGACGCGGCAGCTGTAGCCCCACTCGTTGTCGTACCACGCGATCACCTTCACGAAGTTGCCCCCGAGCGACATCGTGCAGGCGGCGTCGATGATCGAGCTGCGGTCGTCACCCCGGAAGTCGGATGACACCAGCGGGTCGTCGGAGACGCCGAGGATGCCCTTCATCGGGCCGGCCGCGGCGGCGCGGAAGGCCGCGTTGAGCTCCTCGGTCGAGGCGTCCTTCTCGAGCTCGGCGGTGAAGTCGACGACCGAGACGGTCGGGGTCGGGACGCGGAGGCTGAACCCGTCGAACTTGCCCTTGAGGTCCGGGATGACGAGGGCGAGCGCCTTGGCCGCACCGGTCGTCGTCGGAATGATGTTCAGCCCGGCGGCGCGGGCCCGACGAGGATCCTTGTGGGCGACGTCGAGGATCCGCTGGTCATTGGTGTAGGAATGGATCGTGTTCATGAGCCCGCGCCTGATCGTCCAGCCGTCGTGGACCACCTTGGCCGCCGGCGCCAGGCAGTTCGTCGTGCAGCTGGCGTTGCTGATCACGTGGTGCTTCGCCGGGTCGTAGGCGTCGTCGTTCACGCCGAGGACGATCGTGACGTCTTCTTTCTTCGCGGGGGCGCTGATGAGGACCTTCTTGGCGCCCGCGTCGAGGTGGACGCGGGCCTTGTCGGCATCGGTGAAGCGACCAGTCGACTCGATGACGATCTCGACGCCGAGGTCCTTCCACGGCAGCTGGGCCGGGTCGGCGACCTGCAGGACCTTGATCTCGCGGCCGTCGACGACGATCGCGTCGGCGGTATGGGAGACCTCACCCTGGTAGGAGCCGTACGTCGAGTCGTGCTTGAACAGCAGCGCGTTCGTTGGCACGTCGACGATGTCGTTGACGGCGACAACTTCGACGTCCGGAGCGCGCTCGATGAGCGCCTTGAGGGACTGCCGACCGATGCGGCCGAACCCGTTGATGCCGACGCGAACGGACATGGAACCGAACCTCCGCTGTGCGGTTAGACAGGTCGAGGGACATCGATCGTCGGGCCGACGACCGGGTAGGGACGGGGCGATCGAGTGTTGAGGCCGGACGAGGTGGGGGCGGCGGTTGCCGCGGCGCCCGCGGAGATGGTGATCCCGTCATGGCGGACCGCGTCGACCGTTGCCGGCGGTCCGCCGCGTCCAGGGGCGAGAAGGGGCCGTGCGGGCACTGGACCTCATCGATGCGGCGGGAACCGGGCCATTCTACCAAGCAGCTCGGCGTGACCCGGCGGGCCGAGCGACACCCGGTCGTGGTCCGAACGTCCCGGCAGGATGGAGGCCGGAAATGCATCGAGCCCCCGCCGTCGCCGGCGAGGGCCCGAGCCTGCGTCGCGTCTGGGGGCGGTCAGCCGCCGATCTTGAAGACCTTGGTGCCGCACACCGGGCACAGGCCCGACAGCGCCGGCTTGCCGTTCTTCATCGTGATGTGCTGCGGATCCTTGACTTCGCGCTTCGCCTTGCACTTGACGCAGTAGGCCTCAGCCACCCGTGGAGCCTCCTTTTCACCAGCGTGGACGTCGACGGGCCCGCCGCCCGGCGCTCATCCTGTCGAACAAGTCCGGCTTCGCGCCGGACGAACCGGGTCCGCACCCCGCGGTCCCACGCTCAACGGCTCGAAACTCGCCGGAGCATAGGCACGGTCGAAGAGGAGCGTCAAGCGAGACCGCGCACGCTCGGCCCACGCTCGTCGTACGGGGTTGGCGGCGGCGGCGCGCACGAGCCGTCGACGGGGAGGCTCCCCGGCGCTGCGGCGTCGGCGCCTGCGACCGACCCCACGGCCGCCAGGCGAGCCGCGATCCGCGCCGTGAGCCGGCTTCGCTCGCGGCGGCGACGGACCGCAGCGGCAACGGCCCAGCCACCGGAGACGACCAGGGTGAGGCCGATGCCCGCGGCGAGCGGCCCGGGTGCGGGCTCCGGTGCCCCGCCGGTGCCCGCAGGCACGGCCAGGAGTGATCCCGCGGTCGACGCGAGCGGCGGCGGGCTCGTGCCACCGTCGGCCGGCGATCCGACCGCGGCAGGAGCCGCAGCGATGGGGAGGGCCTCGCCGAGATCGCCGAGCCGGACCAGGTCGGCGGCCGTGCCGACCTCGATCGTCGGGCCGGACGCCCCGGACACGACGCGACCGGTTGCCCCGATCGCGTCACCCGTCTCGAGCAGGTCGGCCAGCGGGGCGGCCTCGCCGACGAGCACGAGCTCGCCAGTTGCCGTTCCGTCATCGAGAAGCAGGTGGTCGCCGTCGACAGCCGAGACCAACCCGCCGACCCGCACGATCGTTCCCTCGAGCCCGGCGAGGGCCGCGAGGTCCGCGTCGACCGCCGTTCCGCCGCCGCCGGATGTCGGGATGCCGGTCGACGACCCGACACCCGCCGAGCGGTCGAGGTCCGGATTCCGCGACGGGCCCCGGCTTGCGCCCGGATCGACGCCGGTAGTTCGCGATCGAGAGGTCGTCGGATCCGCGGGGCACGAGCGCGAATCGCCGATCCGCCGAGGCGGGATGGGGGCGACGCACGAGGCCGACGACGACGATCGTCCACGCCTTCGGCGATGGCCGAGGCCGGGATGCCAGCGCCGGCGAGCCCGGCGACGACGATCGTCGCCGCGGCCGTTCGCACCTCGGCCCGCCAGCGATCGCCGAGCCGCCTCGCGCTCGTCACGCGGCCGGCGACGCGGGCCAGCTGGTCCTCCTCTGCCGTTCCGGGCGCCCGGGTCAGGGCTCTCGGCAGCGGAATCGTCGCGGGCCCCAGCGCCAGCACGGCCGTAGCGCGAATCCTCGGAACGCCGTACGCGGTGCCGAGGTCGCCCTCGATCCGCGCTCGTGTCCCCGGCCTTGGAGCTGCGAACCCGACCGGGAGCAGGATCTCGATCCCCGCCGTCGAGTCCTGGAGGACGATCCGGCGCCCCGAGGCATCGAGGAGCGTCGCGGGCACCGTGACCACGCCCTCGACCAGGACGGCGCCCGTCCCGGCCCTGAGGGCCTCGGCGATCGAACGCAGACGGCCCGCGGGCGAGGCCGACGATCCGGGAGACGGCGACGATCCTGGCGAGGGCGGTGGCGACGGGCTCGGTGAGGGTGTCGCTCGCGGTGGCTGGGCGACGAACGCGACGTCGGACGTGTCGCGCAGCCAGAGCCGGTAGCCATCGAGGGCGCCCTTCCGGGTGGCCCGCTGGCCGACGATTCCGACCAGGCGGACCCGCGCGCCCTTGGCCAGGAAGGCTGGCTGCAGGCCGCTGGCCCGCGTCGCGCGTGCCCGGAACGGGAGCCCGTCCGCGTCGACGAGGCGCAGGGCGACGTCCCCGCCCGATTCGCGCACGGCGGATGCGTCGAGAACGCCCTCGACGACCACGAGTCGCGCCTCGGTCCCCTCCCCGATCACCGCCGCCACACCCGGCAGTGGATCGGGCAGGGTGCTCGTGCCGAGCAGTGCCACATCGGCCACCGCCGGCCGCAGCTCGAGCTGGCCGTACGGGTCGGCAAGCCGCCCGGCGACCCGGATCCGCGTGCCGCGCGCCGGCCGGGGGGCTCCATCGGCAAGGCGGACCACGATCGCGGCCGTGCCATCCTGGATGGCCATCTGTGGCGGCAGGCCGATCCGCCCGGCTTCGGCGGTCACGACGCCCTCCACGAGCACGCGCGCACCAATGGCTGCGGTGCGAGCGCTGGCGATGGTGATCGGTGCCGGCGGCGTCGACGGCGCGGGCGTGGGAGTGGGCGTCCAGATCGGCGTTGGGGACGGGATGGGGGGTGGGGTCGGGGACGCTTCGGGGCTCGGGCTGGAGCTGGGAGGCGCGGATGGTGTCGGCATCGACGTGGGCGTCGGGGTCGCCGTGGGGGTCGGCATCGGCGTCGGCGTCGGATCCGGCACGGGCGGGAGCACCGCGACACCGGACGCCGCCGTGACCAGGACGCGGTAGCCTGCGAGGCCGGAGCCGCTCGTGTCCCGCTGGCCGAGCGGCCCCGCTACGCGGAGGACGTCGCCCCGCGCGGGGGCCGTGGCCCCGTCGAATGCGAGGATCACGCGGAGCGGCCCCGACCCGTCGTCGATGAGGACCGAGAGCCCGCTCGAGAGCATGGTCGGCGCCTCGACGACCGCCCCCTGGGCCTCGACCAGGCGGCCCTCGGACGCCTCGGCGGCAGATCCGGTCGCGACCTCGATGGCGGTCGGCAACGGGCCAATCCCGATGCTCTCGGGCGCGCCGTCGAGCCGGATGGTGCGCTGGGCATAGCGATCGTCGACGGTGCCCGTCGCCCGGACGAGGGTCCCGGTCGGCAGGACGAGGTCGGGATCGGCCGGCAGGAGGAGGGCGATGCCCGCCGATTCGTCCGCCAGGAAGCCGCCACGGCCGTCCTCCAGGGCTCCGAGTGGCGTCGTCAGGACGCCTTCGACCACGACGCGCGCGCCGTCCGCGGCTGCGCGGGCCGTGCGGACGTCGGTGGCCGGGGCGGCGGTCGGTGGAGGGGAGGGCGACGCAGTCGGCGGCGGTGTCGCCGACGGCGTGGGCGGCGGGGTCGGCGCAGGGGTCGGGCTGGGCGACGGTGCCGGCGTGGGCGGCGGGGTCGGCCGGACGGTGTCGCCGACGGCGTGGGCGGCGGGGTCGGCGCAGGGGTCGGGCTGGGCGACGGTGCCGGCGTGGGCGCGGGCGTGGGCGCAGGGGTGACCGTTGCGCTCGCAGTCGGCTCGGGCGTCGTCGTCGGTCCAGGCGTCGGGGTGAGTGTCGGGGTTGGGCTGACTGCCGGCGATTCGCTTGGCTCCGGCGTCGGCGGAATGGTCGCGCTCGGTCCCGGCGTCGGCGTGGGCTGCGGCGTCGGCTCCGCCGTCGGCGAGGGGAACGGACCCGATGTGAGTGGCTGCGGGATCGGCTCCGCCGTGGTTACGAAGTCGGCCGCGTTGTCGTTCGTGTCGACGATGTTGCCGCCGGGGCCGCCAGGCCGCCGCTCGATCGAGCTTCGGGCGGGTGGGGCCGACGCGGCGAGACCCTCCACGAACGAGCCGGTCGCGTCGCCCCATGCAGCCGCGTCGATCACCTGGCCATCGGTGCGGCGAAGCACCACAGCGCCCCCGGTCGCGGCCAGTCCTCCGCTGTACGTCGCGTCCGCGAGGGCGGCATAGATCCCGAGTGCGTTCGCGACCAGCACGTGGCTCCCGGGTGGCACGATCAGGGACGCGGTCCAGGTCGCCTTTCGCGTGACCGTTGCCCCGGAGGAGGTGACGTAGGCGATCTCCTGGCCGGAGAGATCGATCGGCGCCGCTGCGGAGTTGGCGATCTCGACGTACTCGTCCGACGCGGAGGCGCCCCCGGTGACGACCTCGGCGACCACCAGGCCCGCCGATGGTGGCCAACCTACCGCGGCCGCCGGCGCCACGGCGAGAATCTCGTCGGGGGCGGCGCTCAGGCCGGGAACGACGGACGCGGCGAGCAGGGCGACGAACACGCCGATCAGGGCGCTCCGTGGCGCGCGCATGGAGGACCTCCGGGGGCGGGCGCGGCCGGCGGGCGAGACGCCGCGGGTGTACCACGCGCCGATCACCGCGGGCGTATCGGCCGCTCACCGCCGGCTCACGCTCCGCCGCGCCTGCCGGACCCCCGATCGTGCCCCCGGCGGAACCACGCACGCGTCGGCCGGGGCCCGGACCCTGCCGGCGCCTGTCACTCGCGCCGGCGGGCGCGAGACGCGCGCGGTAGCATTCCCCCGCACCGCCCCCCGCACCGCCGCCGTCGTCGCCGCACCCGCACCGCCCCCCGCACCGCCGCCGTCGTCGCCGTACCCGCGGCGAGCCAGATCACAAGGCACCCCGAGGAGGATCCGTGGCCCGCGCCAAGAGGACCGAACGCGCCGACGCTCGGCGCCGCCATCGGGCGGCCACGGCCGGCGTCGGGGAGAACGGCGACATTGCCCTCGACACCCCCGAGGTCGCCCCCGCCGCGCTTCCCCGGAGCGCGCGGGACCGTCGCCCGGCCACCGCCGCGGGTCCGGCCGCCGCACCGCCGTCGCGCGGGTTCGTCGCCTCGCTGCGCGCCGCCGCCGGCCCCCCCGACGTCCGCGGGGACCTGCGGGCCCTCCCGGACATCGTCCTTCGGTCGCGGTCCGCCTGGGTACCCGGCTTGCTGATCCTCGGCACATCGGCCGCGCTGCTGATCCCTTCGCTCGCGTCCAACCAGGTCGTGGTGCTGGCGGGGAATGTCGTCCTGCAACCGCCCCCGATGATCATCGCCTTCCTGGCGGGGATGCTCGCGCCGCGCGGAGCGTGGCTGATGGGAGGCCTGCTCAGCCTGGCAGCCGGTCTCGCCTACGTGCTCGTCGTGTCGATCAGCACCGACGTGCTCGTGACGCAGCTCGGATTCACGTACGTGGTCTCGACCGCGCAGAAGGTGGCGTACGCCCAGAACGTGCTCATCACCGCCCCGGTCTTCGGCATCGCGGTCGGCGCATTCGCCGGCTTCTACCGCCGCTTCCTGAACATGTCGGCGCCACAGCGCCAGGCGTCGCGCCGCCGCTGACCCGGCGCGGCTCGCGCCGCCATCGCCTTGCCGGCCGGCCGAAACCGCAGCTCGGCCGATCGTGGCCCGCCCTGCGCTGCAGGTCGGCCAGTCCCGGCTCGTCGATCGCGCCCGCCTGGCGGCCTCGGGCTCAGCCGATCCGTCGCATACCGGCGTAGCCGAGCTGGCGGACGCCGTCGGGCCGGCCCGGCCCTCCGACCCGGCGCGCCTCGTCGACGAGTGGGCGAACCTCCCGCGCCACCACGTTCACGACGTTCGATTCCCGCTGGAGGGTCCCGTCGACCACGAGCAGCGCGTTCCTTCGGACCACGCCGCGCAGCCGGGCCCAGGCGTCGGGCCACAGCGTGACGTTGGCCATCCCGGTCTCGTCCTCCATGGCCAGGAAGACCGTGCCTTTCGCGGTCATCGGGTGCTGCCGCGTGACGACAAGGCCTCCGATGCGGACCGGTCCCGGGCGCCGCTCGGCGAGGACCGCGTTGGTCACCGCTCCCATCTCCTCGAGAGCCGGCCGGAAGAGCGTCACCACCTGGCGCCGCGCGTCGAGCGAGAGGATCGCGTAGGCGTCGCCGAGCCGCTCGAGCTCGGAGAGCGGCGGCAGCTCGGGCGCGGGCGTGGCCGGGAGGCGCAGGTCGAGGGGCCTGCCCGCCACCCGCCCGCCGCCCTTCGGCGCCCCCTTGGCCGGGCGGGCCGTCTCGCGGAGCTGCCACAGGAGCTCGCGCCGGGGACGCCCGAGCGAATCGAGAGCGCCGGCCCGGACCAGGCGCTCGATGACCTCCTCGGGAAGGCCGGTCCGCTCCACGACGTCGGCGAGTGACGCGTAGGGGCCGCGGGCCCGCTCGGCGTCGAGGTGCGCCGCATGCTCGCCGCCGATCCCCTTCACGAGGTGGAGTCCCAGGCGAACCCCCCAGCCGACCGTGCTCTCCGGGACCCAGCGCTCGCGGGCAGCATGCGTCGGGATCACGCAGGCCGATGAGCGGACCGGCCGGGGGCGCGCGGGCACGCCCAGGCCCGGAGGTAGTGGCTCGCCCGGATCCCGGTCGTGGCTCCCGTCGTCACCGGCAGGACCGGCGAGGGCCCAGCCCGGCCGACCCGCCCACTCGGTGGTGGTCCGGTAGGAGGAGGCGTTGACGTCGACCGGCAGGACGGCCACCCCATGGCGCTTGGTGTCGTTGACGAGCACTTCCACGGGGTAGAAGCCCATCGGCTGGGCGTTGACGAGGCCGACGAGGAACTGGGCCGGGTAGAAGAGCTTGAGGAACGACGATTCGTACGCGGTCCGGGCGAACGCGGCGGCGTGGCTCTTGGCGAAGCCGAAGCTGGCGAACCCGGCGACCCGCCGGTAGAGCTCCTCGGCATCCGTGGGCGGCATGCCCTGGACGGTGACGCACCCCTCCACGAACCGGGCGTGGAGCTTCTCCATCTCTGCCGGCGAGCGCCAGGTCCCCATCGCCCGACGGAAGCCGTCCGATCCGGCCGGCGTGAAGCCCGCGACCTCGATCGCGATCCGCATCACCTGCTCCTGGTAAAGGATCACGCCGAGCGAATCCCGGAGGATCGGCTCCAGGGAAGGATGGAGGTACGTCACCGGCTCCAGGCCCTGCTTGCGGCGCAGGTAGGGGTGGACGGCGTTCCCCTGGATCGGCCCGGGCCGGATGATCGCCACCTCCACGACGAGGTCGTCGAGGGAGGCCGGCCGCGACTTCGGAAGCGTCTGCATCTGGGCCCGGCTCTCGACCTGGAAGACGCCCACCGTGTCGGCCGCCTGGAGCATGGCGAACACCTCGGGGATCTCCTCGGGGATCCGGTCGAGGTCAACGCACGCGGCGCAGTCGTGCTCGATGAGCTGGATCGTCTCGTCGATCGCGGCCAGCATCCCGAGTCCCAGCAGGTCGAGCTTGATGAGCTTGAGGGTCTCCACGTCGCGCTTGTCGAACTGGACGACGACCCGGCCCGGCATGGTCGCCCGCTCCAGCGGGGCGATGTCGATGAGCGGGGCGGCGGTCACCAGCATCCCTCCACTGTGGATGCTCAGGTGGCGCGGAAAGCCGTCGATCCGGGCGCACAGCTCCAGCCAGCGCTCCCAGGGGGACAGCCCGACGGTGGTACCCCCGCGCGGCGCGGGAGGAGGCTCCGGCGCAAGCCGGGCCACCGACGAGACGGGGCGGGCCGCGGTCCCGGCCGGCTCCCCCGGGGTCGCCGCGGTCCGCGCGGGCGGGGGATCCCAGTGGCGCGGCCGCCCGAGCCGGTCGACGCTCCGGGCGGGCGGGGCGAGGACGCCGGATTCGGGGTCGAGCGGGCGGCCGTCCACGGTGCCGGGCGAGCCGGCGGGCGTCCTCGGAGACCCTGCTCCGGGCCCGAACGTGTGGCCGGGGGCGGTCGATGCTGGCCCGGTGGCGAATGTCGTCATCGGGGTCGTCGCCCCCGGCGACCCGCCCCGGACGAGCCAGGCGACGCTGGCCGGCGAGTCCCCGGGGCCGCCCTTGTCGTCGGAAGGCCCACCGGCCCGGATCGCGGGGGCCGAGCCCGTCCCCGGCAGGATCCCGGTGAGGAGCGCGGCGTCCTCGGGGCGGGGGGAGGCGCGGCACCCCCAGCCTCCTCGCTGAGGCGCGCGGCGTCCTCGGGGCGGGGCAGACGTCCGTTGCCGGCCTCGCCGGCCCCCCCGGTCCGGATCCGGCCGCCTCGCCCGTGGTCGAGCTGGCCCATCCGGTCAACGAGCCCCCGACGCTCGGCGAGCGCGGCCGAGGCGTCGATGGCCGGGCCGGCCGAAGCGTTGGCCGCGCGCGTCGCCGTTGACCCCCCCGCCCGCGGCTCGCCGGGCCGGTGGAAGAACTCGGCAAAGCCGCCATCAGCCTCGAGATCACGCCGGACCATCACCGAGTCGTACGTCTCGAGCGCCTTCGCCACCCGATCCACGAGCGGCCGCGGGAAGCCGAGGGCGTAGCCGACCTCGCGGACCGCGCTTCGGGCGCGGTACGTAACGAGGTTGCAGACCATCCCCGTGTGCTCCAGGCCGTAGCGGTCGTAGACGTACTGGATCACCTCCTCGCGGCGCTCCGAGCTGAAGTCGATGTCCACGTCCGGGTAGGTGGTGCGGCCCTCGTTGATGAAACGCTCGAAGAGGAGGTTGTGGCGGATCGGGTCGACCCGGGTGATCCCCAGCACGTAGGCAACGATCGAGTCGGCGGCGCTGCCGCGACCCTGGGCGGGGATCCGGTGCTTCTTTGCGAAGCTCATGAGATCCCAGCAGATCAGGAAGAACTCGGCGAGCCCGGTCCGCTCGATCACGTCGAGCTCGTGGGCCAGCTGCTTCACCACGGATGGCGTCACGGGGTGATAGCGCCGCCGAATCCCGCCGTGGCAAAGCTCGGCGAGGTACGAGAACGCGGTCTCGCCGGCGGGCACGGCGAAGCCAGGAAAGCGGTACTGCTCGAAGCCGAGGTCCACGCGGCAGGTGGCCGCCAGCTCCCCGGCGTTGGCGAGGCCCCCGCGCCAGGCGGCGGCGGTGGCGGGGTCCGCGGCCTCGTCGCCCGGCGGCAGGGCGGCGAGCTCGGCTCCCGACTTCAGGTAGTGCTCGCCGCTCGGGGTGCGCAGCTCGGCGAGCGTCTCGACCGAGCGCCCGTGGCGGATCGCGGCCAGGACGTCGTGCAGCTCGCGGTCCTCCGGGAGCGCGTAGCGGACGTCGTTCGTCACCACGACCGGGAGGCCGATCTCGCCGGCCAGCCGCGCGGTCTCGGCGACGAGCCAGTCGTCACCGGGCAGGAGATGGTGGGACAGCTCCAGGACGAACCCGGCGCCCGCGATCCCCCGTGCGCCCGCGCCCGGACCCGCGGCCCCTCGCTCGCCCGCGCAGCCCGCCCCCCCGAAGATCCGCGCATAGCCCTCCGCGACCGCCCGCGCCCCCTCGCGATCGCCGGCCAGCAGTCGCCGGGCCAGCTCGCCGTGGCGGCAGCCCGAGAGCGCGACCAGCCCCTCCGCGTTGGCGGCGAGCAGCGCCTGCGTCACGCGAGGAGTCGCCTTGGTGCCCGCGAGGTTCGCCCGCGAGACGAGCCGGCACAGGCTCCGGTAACCGGTGTCGTCCCGAGCCAGCAGGACGAGGTGGGGCCCGCGCTCCCCCGCTCCCACGCCGCGGTGGTCCTCCTTGACCGGCGCACGATGCCCGGGCAAGCGTGCCCGCTCCGGCTGCGGACGGGCCGGAAGCCCGCCGCGCGGGCCGGACGGGACCGGCGGGGACTGCGGGGACCGGCGGCGCGCCGGCGGCGATCGCCCATGCGCCCTGGCCGACCCGGTTCCCCCGGCTCCGGGCGGCCGGACGGCGCGCCGGGATCACCAGGCCGTGGGGGTCCGGGACGAGCGCGTCGACCAGCTCCACCTCGATTCCGACGACCGGGTGGAGCCCGGCCTCCTCGGCGGCCGACGCGAAGCGGACGACGCCGTACAGCCCGCCGCGATCGGTGACCGCGAGGCCCGAGAGGCCCAGCTCGCGAGCCCGGGCCACGAGGTCAGCCGGGGCGGATGCCCCGTCGAGGAACGAGAAGCTCGTGTGCGCGTGGAGCTCGGCATAGGCCGGCGCGGGCATGACACGACCCCGAGGCGGGAAGGACGGCAGCGCGGCCGTCGCGGCGGCGGGGCGTGTTCAGAATAGAACACCTGTTCGATGACTGTCAACCGCCGGCAGCCCCGAAAATCCCGGCGCGCGCCGTGCAACAAATCGACCGCGATCATCGTCACAGGGGGACGATGAGCACGCTCGCGAACGGCACGCGATCACTCCTCCCGACGCTCCTTCTCGTCATGGTCGTCGGCGTGCTCGTCCTCGTCGTCCTCCCGGCGGTCCTCGAGGCCGCCGGAGGGACGGCCACCTGATCCGAACGATCCGCGCCGCCCCGGTACTGGGGACCTGGGACGGCGACCTCCCCGGGCCCCGTCGCGAGCGCCGCGACGGGGCCCGCAGGATTCCCGGCTACCATCGGGCCATGCGACCCCGTGCGGCCCTGCTCGCAGCCGTTGCCCTCGACGCTCACCGTGGCCGCCTGCGTCGGCGCCGCCGGGACCGCCACTTCCCAGCCGACCATCCCCCGCGCCACGACCGCGGCGCCGTCGGACGCGCCCGCGGCGCCCGCCCCGACCACGGCCAGCGTCCCGGGTGGCGGCAGCCCCATCGCGGCACCTGGCCCCGGCACCTTCGACACCGCCTGGGGCACGGCCTGGGACGCGCTGCCCCCGGGCTTCCCGGTTCCCTCGGATGCCATCCTCGCGGACCCCGGCGACCCCGCCGACGGCCCGGTGTCCGCGGCATTCGTCGTCGGCCGCGCCCGCGACGACGTCGTGAAGCTCATGCAGAGCAGGCTCGGGGCCGCTGGCTACAGTACGGAGGCGATCAGTGGGCCGCTCGAGGACGGGAGCGTTGTCGTCGATTCCGTCGGCCTGGATCCCGCGTGCCGGGTGCAGACCCGGATCCGCGGCCTGAGCGGCACGACGATGGTCACCGTCCTCTTCGGGGCTGCCTGCCCCTGGGGCTGACGACACGAACACGGCGCACAGGAGGGACGACGATGCGACCGACGGCGCGCGAATGGCTCGGAGCCGGCCTCCTTGCGCTCGTGCTCGTGCTCCTGCTGCTGGTCCTCGTGCTCGCCGCCCTGCCCGGAACCGCGAGCGGGTCCCTGGTCCGCACGCTCGCCGGCGGCTGACCGCCGTCCGGTGGAGATCGCGCCCGGCATCCGGCGCCTCGGCGACGGCCGGATCAACCCCTACCTGCTGCAGGAGGCGGGCGAGATCACGATCGTCGATACCGGGGCGCCCGGGCAGTGGCGCGACCTGCTGGCCGAGCTGGCGACGATCGGCCGGACCCTCGACGACGTTCGGGCCGTGGTCCTCACCCACGGCCACTCCGACCACATCGGGTTCGCCGAGCGGATCCGCCGCGAGCGGCATCTGCAGATCCAGGTCCACGAGGCGGACGGCGCGCTGGCGCGGGGCGAAGCGCCTGCCCCTCGCGATCGCGAGGTCCACGGCCCGCGACCGCGGCTGATCCCACTCCTTTCCTTCCTCGCCTACGCGGCCCGAAAGGGGATGCTCCGGGTCACCCATGTCGGGGAGGTGTCCACGTTCGGCGACGGGGCAACGCTCGACGTCCCCGGTGCACCCCGGGTCATCCTCGTCCCCGGCCACACCCCCGGGAGCGCCGCCCTCCACGTGCCCCACCGTGCAGCCGTCTTCGTCGGCGACGCGTTCGTGACCCTCAACACTCTGACGGGCGCTCGCGGCCCGCTCACCGTCCCCCAGTTCAACGGCGACACGCGGCAGGCGCTGGCCTCGCTGGACCGCCTCTCCGGCCTCGACGCGCGGCTCGCCCTGCCCGGGCATGGTGAGCCGTGGACCGGCGGCATGGCCGAGGCGGTGCGCATCGTTCGGGCCCGGACACCGCTTCCCTCCTGACGCCCGCCGTCCGATCGACCTCGCAGCGCCCAGGCCCCGGCGCACGCCGACGCGTCGATCGTGCCTGTCTGCGGCGGGCCGTGCCCGCGGCCCCGGAGGCGCGCTCCGGTAGTCAGCCAGGACCGCACCAAGGTCAGTCGTACAGGCGCTCCAGGTGCCAGCTGCCGTCGATCCGGTCGAGGTAGACGAGGGCCAGCCAGCGGGCGCCGACCACCTTGAAGTAGTCGCGGGCGATGGGGCGGCCCCACCAGGCGTCCTCGACCCGCCAGCGGGTGCAGACTTCGACTGGCTCGCGGCGGCCGGCCCAGGTGAAGGCGATGAGGCGGCCGGCGGCGTCGAGCTCGGGCTCGATCGACGGATGCTCGCGGAGGAGGCGGGTCACGGGGCAGTCCCCCGCGCCGGGGCGAGCCTGCGCGCCTCGGCGGATTCCCGCGCCGCGGGCGAGCCTTCGCGCCTCGGCGGATTCCCGCGCCGCGGCTTCGCTCACGGGATGCTCCCGGGGATCCCCGACCCGGGCCCGGCCGTCCCGTCGGCGGCGACCGGGTGCCAGGTCCAGCGCGTCTCGGGGAGCGGCGCCTCGGGATCGGCCAGCGCGACCCGTCCGACGCGGTCCTCCCCGAAGCGGACGGCGAGCCGGGCCAGCTGCCAGCCGAGGCGCGAGGCGGCGTTGGCCTGGGGGACGAAGAGGGCGAGCTGGTGGCCGGCCGCCGGGACGACATCGAGCAGCTCCAGCTCCAGGCGGGCAACCGGCGCCGCCGGCGGCTCCCGCTCCAGCCGTTCGAGGAGGAGCCGCTCCAGGGCCTCGGGGTCGGCGGTCGGCTCGGGGAGGCGCTGGGTGACGACCAGGGTCGGGAGGTCGGCGCCACGGAGCGGGAGGCGGCCGGGAGCGAAGGTGGGGTCGAGCGTCGCCGTGAGCCGTGCCCGACCGGCGGCCTCGCCCCGGCCCTGGAGCTGTGCGGCGAGCGCCGCCGCCAGGCGGCGCAGGACGAAGCGGAGGGCGTCGAGGTCGGCCACGGGCTCGTCGAGGGCGAGGCCGAGGGCGAGGCGCTCGGGGGTGCGGCGAGGGCGGAACGGGTCGGTCTCGCGGCCGTTGGCGCGATCGTGGAGCCGGCCTCCCTCCTCGATCCCGAAGCGGGCGACGAGCGCCGAGCGCGGCAGGGCGGCCACCGCGCCGATCGTGACGAGGCCGAACCGGGCGAGTCGGCCGCGGACCTCGGGGTCGCGGGCGAGGGCCGAGGCAGGGAAGGGGGCGAGGAAGACGGCATCCTCCCCCCGCGGAACGAGGACGGCGGGCACGGCCGCGGGGCCCGGGCCGGTGGCCGCGGCGAGCGCGGCCGCGAAGCGCGTGCCGGCGATCCCCGCCCGCGGCGTCCCCGGGAGGAGCGGACCGAGCGCGACCCGGGCCTTTCCGACGAGGTCCGGCTCCTGCCCCCAGAGTGCCTCGAGGCCGTCGACCTGGACCTCGAGCGAACCGAAGGCCCGGTCCGCCGGATCGGTCGGGCCGGCGATCCCCGGGCTGAACGCGGCCAGGGCATCGAGGGCGGCCTCGACGGCCGCGGCATCGGCGGCCGGGTCGGGCGGGAGGAAGACGGCCTCGGGGGCGAGCCGGTGAGCCTGTCCGAGCGGGATCCCCCGACGAACTCCGAGGGCGACCGCGGCGGGGCTGGCGTCGAGGACGACGCCGTCATCCCACGGCCGCCCGCCGAGGATCAGCGGCCCGACGGCCGGGATGCCGGGATCGCGCTGCCGCGCGAGCCGGAGGGCGAGATGAGGCCAGGCGAGGTGGAGGAGGCGCATCGGTCGATTCCTGGGGCTTCGGCAAGGTGGGTGGGACGAGTGGGGGCGAGGTTGCAGGGGTCGGGTCAGGCGCGGGGACCGCGGTCCGGGCTCCCGGCGCGACGGTCGTGGCGACGGCCTCGGCGAGGAGGTCGTCGCGGGCCAGGCAACGGTCGCGCGGCCCGCCCTCCGCGTAGAGGAGGCGGATGGCCGCCCGCCGGTCCGGCGCCCCGTGGTGGTCCTTCGCGACGCGAACCTCTGTCCGCTGCCCGACGACCTCCCGCCCGAGGCGGATCCAGCCGCGCCTCCGGAGCTCCAGGCGAAGCCCGGCGCCCTCCTCGAGGGCAGTCCGCAGCGGGACGGGCGTATCGGCCGGCTCGAGAACGAGGAGGAGCGCCCCGGTGTGCCGGGCGAACGCCACGAGGCGAGCCAGCTGATCGGCGGGGCGAGGCGGACGGGGAGTGCCGCGGCCGGCGCGCTGAGTGCCGCGGCCGGCGCCCTGGGTGGCGCCACGCCTGGCGCCCTGGGTGGCGCCGCTGCCGGCGTGCTGCCCGCGGGCATCGGCCGGCCCCTCGGTTGGCAGGCGGTCCCCGGCCGGCCGCTCCCGCGCGCCCGCGAGGTCGAGGACGAGGAGGTCGACCGCCCGTGCCTGGAGCAGCGCCCCGGCCATCGCCAACGCCTCACCCGTGGATTCCGGGGCGAGGACGGCGAGCCACTCCAGGCGCACGCCCCGCGCGACCGCCTCGACGGGATCGAGGCTCCGGGCGAGGTCGACCCAGGCCACGAGCGCGCCCCCGGCCTGGGCCTCGGCGGCAACCCGAAGGGCGAGCGTGGTCGCCCCGCTGGAGCCCGCCCCGCGGAGGGCGACCGTGCCGGCTCGCGGGAGGCCGCCGGCCGCGAGCAGCGCGTCGAGCTCCGGGAAGCCCGTGGAGATCACCCGGTCCGCGTCCCGTGGCGACCCGGCAGGTAGCGGCCGGACCCCGGGGAGTGGCCAGGCCCCGGGCCGGCCGGGCGCGACGACAGGGAAGGCGGCGGTGGCGCCCGTGGAGGCGCCGCCCGGCAGGGGGACCAGTGCCGGACGACCCGGCTGCGGGATCTCCCCGGTTCGGCCAGGCTGTGGGAGCTCCCCCGGCGACCCGGGAAGCGCGTGGGCCGCCCCGGCCTCCGCCGGCAACGGGGCGGCCGCGAGCGCTCCGAAGACCTCCACCGCGGGCCGCGGCGCGGCCGTTCCCCAGCGAGCCCGGAGGCCGGCGAGGGCGGCGGCGCGGTTGGCGTGGCGGTCCATCGGACGGCCAATAATAGAACATCTGTTCGATGATGGGAAGGCCCTGTGGCGAAATGCGACCCGCGCGGGTCCGGCCAATCCGTGGGCGGACCCGGAACCGGACCCCCGACCGACCCACCATGAGGCGGCCGATCGAGCTCGGCTGCGACGCGCCAGCTCGACTCCCCTACCCCAGGGCGATCAGGAACACGCTGGCCAGCACGAACCCGAGCCCCATCCACTGCAGGGCCCGCGGCCGCTCTCCGAAGGCGAGGACGCCCGCCGCCACCGCGACCACCGGGCCGAAGGAGCTGGTGATGCCCACCAGCCACGTCTCAGAGACCTGGAGGCCCAGGGCGAAGGCCATGAGGCCGATGACATCGAGCAGCCCCACCGCGAGGACGAGCCCCACCGCACGACGATCCAGGGGTCGCGTCGCGGCCACCTGATCGCCCCGCCGTCCTCGCCGCGACACGCCCAGCACGAGCCAGACCGTGCTCGCGTTCGCGATCCGCGCCAGCAGGACGACGGGCAGCCAGCCCACGGCCCGGATCGGGCCGGACATGCCGATCGTGGCGGTGGCGAAGGCGATCAGCGCCACGATCGCGTAGGCGACGCCGGATCCGACCGGCCGCGCCCCGCGCAGGCCACCGTCGAAGACGACGGAGGCCAGGACGACCCCGGCGGTGGCAACCACGACTCCGAGCACCTGGCCCGGAGCGAGCGTTTCGCCCAGGAGCAGGATCGAGAGGACAACGGTGAGCCCGCCGTAGGTCGAGACCACCGGGCTGACCACGGTGATCGGGCCGCGGCGGAGGGCCGTGAAGAAGGCGAGGTAGGCGACCGCCGAGATCATGCCGCAGGCCATGGACCGGGCAACGATCGCCGGGTCCGACGGCAGGCGGCTGCCCGTCGCGACGGCCAGGAGGGCCAGCACGACGACCGACACCAGCTGGGCCCCGGCCACCGCCACCAGGCTTCCGACCCGGCGGCTGCCCATCATCGCCGTGACGTCGGTCGTGCCCCACATGACTGCCGCCGTGAGGCCAAGGACCACGCCGGCGAGATCGTGCATCGAATGAGCGTACGGGCCGCGACCCCCCGCCCGCCGGCCCAACCCGACTCCCCGGGCGAGCGTGGACCCCGTGCTACACTTCGGCCGGCCCTCCCGCCACAGCGCGGGAGCCCGGCCCGCCGTGGGGATGTAGCTCAGCCGGAAGAGCACCGCGTTCGCATCGCGGGGGTCAGGGGTTCGAGTCCCCTCATCTCCACCACCCCGCCATGGCGACCCGACACAGCACACCATGCCGATGAGAGTCCTCGTCGCCTACGCCACGAAGCACGGTTCCACGGCCGAGGTCGCGGCGACCATCGGCGAGGTCCTGCGCCGGGCCGACCACCAGGTCGAGGTCCGGCTTGCCCGCGACGTCCAGCGCCTCGCCGACTACGACGCCGTCGTGCTCGGGAGCGGCCTGTACTCCGCCCACTGGCTTCGAGACGCGAACCGCTTCGTCAAGCGCCACCTGGCCCACCTCCAGGAGCGGCCCGTCTGGCTCTTCTCCAGCGGCCCGCTCGATCGGTCGGCCGATTTCGACGACATCCCCCTGACCCGGCAGGTGGCGACCGACGTCGCCCCGATCGGGATCCGCGGCCATCGCACGTTCGGGGGCCGCCTCCTCGAGGTGACGGCAGCGGAGGAGGGGCTCCTGGAGACGCACCGAATTGGCGACTTCCGCAGCTGGGATCGGATCCGCGCCTGGGCCACCGAGATCGCAGCCGCGCTGGCGGAGCCGGCCCCGTAGGTCCGCAGCGCGACGCCCGGCGCCGCGTCATGTCCTCCCGGACCACCCGATCACGCTGCGATCCTTCCTGGCGGGATGGCCGCGAGCTCCTTACCCCAGGGCGGCGTGGAGCTCGGCGGCATGCGTCCGCAGCCAGCGGCGGTGGACGGCGTGTTCGGGGATGCGGGTCGCGACCAGGTCCCAGAAGCGCGGGCCATGGCCGAAGACCCGGAGGTGGCAGAGCTCGTGGACGACGACCGTCTCGAGCACCGGCGGCGGGGCGAGGACGAGACGCCAGGCCAGCATGACCCGCCCGGCGCGCGACGCGCTCCCCCAGCGGCTCCGCGTGTCGCGGACGGCGACCGCGGTCGGGCGAACGCCCAACGGGCCGGCGTGGCGACCAATGGCCGCTTCGACCGCGTCGCGAGCCCGGACGCGCATCCACGCCTCGAGGACGGCGGCGAGCGGCCGCCGCTCGGCGCCGGCGAGCGTCACCACGAGCTGGTCCTCGTCGTCGGCGCCGACGCGCTCCACCCGGGAGCGGCGGCTGCCGGGCGAGCCCGCCACGACCCGCACCCGGTGGGGATCGCCGCGATAGGCCAGGATCGACCCGTCGCGGAGGTGCGCGGCGGCCGCCAGCCGCTCGGCGACGACCGCCTGGTGGGCGACGTGGCGCCGGATCCACGCCTCGCGCTCTGCGAGGAACGGCTCGACGAGGCGCCGGGCTGTCGCCTCGCCCGTGCGCACTCCCGGCACGGTCGCGATGACGCCCCGGCGGGGGTCGATCGTGACCCGCAGTCGGCGCGCCCGCGACGAGCGGCGCAGCGTGTAGGGCAGGTCGCCGCCCCCCAGGCGCACGACGGCCGGGCTCTCCACGAACGCCGGGCGACCTGCCACGCGGCGATCAGCCGCGCCGGAGGAGGCGACCCGGTCGGGCCCCCGTCTCGACGCCGTCGCTCACGGCGATCACGCCATTCACGATCACCGCCTCGATGCCGGCCGGGAAGACGGCCGGGAGGGCGTAGGTGGCCCGGTCGGCGACGGTCGCCGGGTCGAACACCACGAGGTCGGCGTACGCACCCTCGCGCACGGTCCCTCGATCACGCAGGCCGAGCCGCGCTGCCGGAACGGCCGTCAGCTTCGCGATCGCGACCTCGAGGGCCAGGGTTCCTCGCTCGCGCACGTGCTCGCCGAGCACGCGCGGAGCGCTCCCGTACGTCCGCGGGTGGGGCCGGCCCGAGCCCAGGACCGGATGTCCCGGCCGCCGCCCCTCGGCGTCGGTGCAGACGGCGATCCAGGGCACGGCCATGATGGTCTCGACGTCGGACTCGTCCATGCAGTGGATCGTGACCCACGTGTTGAGGCGGTCGGCGGCCAGGATCTCGCAGGCGACGTCGGCGGGATCGCGCTCCCGCTCCCGCCCGAGGTCGGCCAGGGAGCGCCCGGCCCAGCCCGGATGAGATCGGGACTCGGCTACAACGATCGAATCCCAGCCAGGATCGGCGGCGACGTTCTCCCAACCCGAGATGCCGCGCGCGATCTCTTCGCGGATGCGCCTTCGGACTTCCCAGACGCCGAGGGCGGCCACCGTGTCGGCCAGCGGCAGGGCCAGCAGGGCCGGCGGAAGGATGCACTGGAGGGTCGTGGCCGCGGCGGTGTACGGGTATTGGTCGGCCCCGACGTCGAGACCCTCGGCCCGCGCCCGCTCGAGGAGCGCGACGGCCTCGCCGGCCCGGCCCCAGACCGCCCTCGCGCCGGCCTTCAGGTGGCTGACCTGGAGGCGCGCCCCGGGGCCGGCTGCGCGCGCCGTGTCGAGCGCCTCGCCGAGGGCCTCGAAGAGCCCCGCCGACTCGTTGCGGACGTGGGTCGCGTAGAGCGCTCCCCGCCGGGCCGCGATCGCGACCAGCGCCTCGATCTCCCCCCGCGCGGCGTGGATCCCCGGCGCATAGATCAGGCCCGAGGAGAGGCCGAACGCCCCCGCGTCGAGTGCCTCCTCGAGCAGGCGCGCCATCTCCGCGGCCTGGTCCGCCGTCGGGGCGGCCGACGAAGGTCCGAGGACGGCGCTCCTCAACGATCCGTGGCCGGCGAGGAAGGCGACATTCGGCCCCAGCTCGATCCGATCCACCGCCGCCAGGTAGTCGGCGAACGTGGTCCAGGAAGGACGCAGGCCGACCGTTGCGAGCGAGAGCTCGACGGCCTCCCGCCCGCTCTCGGTGACGGGTGCCACCCCGTCGCCACAATTGCCCGAGAGCTGGGTCGTGTAGCCCTGGCGCAGGTGGCTGGCGAACGCGCCGTCCACGAGCACGGACGCGTCCGAATGGCCGTGCGGGTCGATGAAGCCGGGTGCGACGACGCGATCCGTCGCCTCGATCACCATCCCGACTTCGCGCCCGTCCACGGCGGCGAGATCGCCGACGGCGAGGATCCGGTCCCCGAGAACCGCGACGTCGGCACGCCGGCCTGCCGCGCCGGTGCCGTCGATGAGCGTGCCGCCGCGGACCAGGAGATCGATCGCCATGCGCGGATGCTGCCACACGCGACGTACGCTGGTCGGCACCCCGAAGGGATGGAGGTGCGCAATGGCGAGGCTCGGCGAATCGCTCGCGGAGGCCCACCGGATCGCCTGGGAGGATCCCGGGCCCGAGTGGTTCACGCCGGCCCTGGCCACGATCGAATCCCTCGATGCGACGACGGCCGCCTCGTCGCCGTTCTCTGGGCTCAACGCCCCCTGGCAGGTGCTGTTGCACCTTCGAACGGGCTTCGCGCTGTGGGCCCGCTGGCTGGCGGGCGAGGCGGCCGACCCGGCCGACTTCGGAGCCGGTGCGGAGTGGAACGTCATGTCTGACCCGTCGCCGGCGGCGTGGGCTGACCTCCTCGTGGCGACCATCAGGGAGGAGGCGGCGCTCCGGGCGGTCATCGCAGGCATGCCCGACGAGCGGCTGCTGGAGGTTGAGCCTCGGTTCGGGGAAGCACCCCTGGCCGTCGTCCTCTCGCTGGTCGCCCACACGGGCTATCACGCGGGCGAGCTCGCGACGCTCGCCCCGCTCGCGTCTACGGCGGCCCGCTGAGCCGCGACGGCACTCCCCGTCGTGCTCGACCCGCGACCGAGTTCCGGTATACTCCGCCCTCGGACGAATGGGGCTATAGCTCAGCTGGAAGAGCGTCTGAATGGCATTCAGAAGGTCCGGGGTTCGAGTCCCCGTAGCTCCACCAGCCCCTGATCGACGCCGCCGAACCCGACCCCTCGCCCAGCGGCGAGGGGTCATCGCGTACCTGAGGCCCACCCGTGACGACTGAACGGACCCGGATCGAGCGCTACGACCCCACCGCCATCGAGCGGCGCTGGCAGCAGCGGTGGGCCGAGCTCGGCCTCCACCGGACCGACCTCGATGACACGTCGCGCCCGCCGTTCTACCTGCTGACGATGTACGACTACCCGTCGGGCGACCTCCACGTCGGGCACTGGTACGTGAAGACGCCGACGGACGCCCTGGGCCGCTACCGCCGCATGCACGGCGACAACGTCTTCTTCCCGGTCGGCTTCGACGCGTTCGGGCTGCCCGCCGAGAACGCGGCCATCAAGAACCGGATCCACCCTGCCGAGTGGACGTACCGCAACATCGAGAAGATGCGCTCCCAGCTGCGGAGCATGGGCGCCGCGTACGACTGGGACGCCGAGGTCGTCACCTGCGACCCGTCGTACTACCGCTGGAACCAGTGGCTCTTCCTGCGCTTCCTCGAGGCGGGGCTGGCCTACCGCACCGTCGCTCCCGTCGACTGGTGTCCCAACGACGGCACCCTGGCCCGGGAGCAGGTGGAGGGCGTCGATCGCCACTGCTGGCGTTGCGGGGCGAAGGTCGAGAAGCGCGACCTGGCCCAGTGGTTCCTGCGGACCACGAAGTACGCCGACGAGCTGCTCGACTTCACCGGGATCGACTGGCCGGAGCCGGTCCGGGTCATGCAGACGAACTGGATCGGGCGCAGCGAGGGGGCCGAGGTGGTCTTCCGCAGCGCACCCGGCGGTCACCTCGCCGGCGGCGACGAGATCCGGGTGTTCACGACCCGGCCCGATACGCTGTTCGGGGCGACGTTCATGGTCCTCGCTCCCGAGCACCCGCTGGTCGAGAAGCTCACCGCGCCGGACCAGCGCCCGACGGTGGCGGCCTATGTCGAGCAGGCCGGCCGGCAGACTGAGATCGAGCGGCTGAGCACGGAACGCGACAAGACCGGTGTTCCCCTCGGCGCCGACGCGCTCAACCCCGTCAACGGCGAGCGGATCCCGATCTGGATCGCCGACTATGTCCTCGCCGGGTACGGAACCGGGGCGATCATGGCCGTGCCTGCCCATGACGAGCGCGACTTCGCCTTCGCCCGCCGCTTCGGGCTGGAGATCCGCGAGGTGATCCGGCCGGTCACGGCGGACGCTGGCGAGCGCCGGCTCGAGGCCGCCTACGTCTCGAAGACGCCCGACGACGTCCTGGTCAACTCGGGCGACTACGACGGCATGACCGCCCCCGAAGCGATCCGTGCGATCACCGCCGACCTCGAGGCTCGGGGCGAGGGCAAGGCCGCGGTCATCTACCGGATCCGCGACTGGCTCGTCAGCCGCCAGCGCTACTGGGGGACGCCGATCCCGGTCGTTTACTGTGACCGCTGCGGGATCGTTCCGGTCCCCGACGTCGACCTTCCCGTGCGCCTCCCGGAGACGGTCAACTACGCCGGCTCGGGTGACAACCCGCTGCGCCACGATCCGGCCTTCCTGGAGACCGCCTGCCCGCGCTGCGGCGGCGCCGCGCGCCGCGAGACCGACACCATGGACACGTTCATGGACTCGTCCTGGTACTGGTTCCGCTACCTGTCTCCCGGCAAGGAGGACGGGCCGGTCGACCGCGCCCGGGCCGACCTCTGGACGCCCGTCGACCAGTACACGGGAGGCGCCGAGCACGCGGTGATGCACCTCCTCTACGCCCGCTTCTTCACCAAGGCGATGGCCGACTGCGGCCTCATCGGCCACCGCGAGCCCTTCACCCGGCTGTTCAACCAGGGCCAGGTCCTGGGCGCCGACGGCGAGCGGATGAGCAAGTCGCGGGGCAACGTCGAGGACCCGGACGCGCTCGTGGCCCAGTACGGGGCCGACACGGTGCGCCTCTTCCTGATGTTCATGGGCCCCTGGGACCAGGGCGGCCCATGGAGCCCGTCGGGCATCGGCGGCGTGGCCCGCTTCCTGAACCGCGTCTGGACGCTGGCCCTGGACCCGCACGGGACGGAGCCCGGCGATCCGACCGCCGGGCAGCTGCCGGCAGGCGAGGACCGCGCCGCGGCCGAGAAGGCGATCCGCGGGACGGCGCACCGGACGCTGGCCGCGGTCACGGTCGACTACGAGGGCTTCCGCTTCAACACGATGGTGGCCAAGCTGATGGAGCTGGCGAACCTGCTCTTCCGCTACCGCGGCACGGAGATCGCCGGCGGGGCGGCATGGGATGAGGCCATCCGCCTGCTGCTGCTGATGCTCGCGCCGGCCGCGCCGCACGTCACCGAGGAGCTCTGGTCGCGGCGCCTGGCCGCGGCGGGCACGGAGTGGCGCCCGATCCATGGCGAGGCCTGGCCGGAGGTCGACGCGGCCGCGGCGGCCGTCGCGACGCGGGAGCTGCCGGTGCAGGTCAACGGGAAGGTCCGCGACCGGGTCGAGGTGGCCGTCGGCCTGTCCGAGGCCGACGTCGAGGCGCTCGTGCTGGCCCGCCCCAAGGTCATCGCCGCGCTCGGCGGGAAGGCTCCCGAGCGGATCATCCACGCCGGCGGGGGCCGGCTGGTGAATATCGTCCTGCGGGGATGAGCGACCGGCCGCCGGTCGCGGGCACGCCGGACGGGATCGACGCGAGCGCACCCGACGCCCGGGACCGCGACTCCACCAGCGCCGACGACGCGATCGCCGAGTGGGCCACCGCGACCGGCGCTCGTGAAGACGCGCCGCCGTCGGCGCCACCCCGGTCGGTCGACGAGGGCGCGGTCGTCGAGCTGGTCGAGGTGACCGGCGACACGGTGCGGGCCATCTGCCGGCTGGGCGTCGCCGCGGATCAGCGCGCGTTCGTCGCCCCGAACGCGATCTCCTTCGCGGAGGCGCTCTTCGAGCCGAGGGCCTGGTACCGGGCGATTCACGCCGACGGGGTTGCGGTCGGGTTCGTCATGCTCTACGACGACCCCGCCACGCCCGTCTACTACCTGTGGCGCTTCATGATCGACGCCCGCCAACAGCGAAAGGGGTACGGAGCCGCCGCGCTCGCCCTCCTGCTGGAGCGCGTTCGGTCGCGGCCGGGTGCGACCGAGCTCAAGGTCAGCTGGGTACCCGGGCCGGGCAGCCCCGACGCCTTCTACCTCCGCCTCGGCTTCGAGCCGACCGGCGAGATCGACCACGGCGAGGTGGTCGCGCGCCTGCCGCTCTGAACGGCGAGCGGACCGGCCTGATGACGGCGGCTGTGACCGCGTGCGGAACGATCACGATGGCCGTCGGCGCGCCGGACCCGGGGCTCTCGCTCGCGCCGCCGGCAGCCGGCGCCGGCCGACCGCCCTGCGACTGACGCTCAGGCCAGGCGCATCTCGGCGCGGATCACCTCGTCCGTGGAGCCGGGGACGAAGGTGAAGCCGACCTTCTCGGCGGCCCGGCGCATGCCCTCGTTGTCGGCCCGCAGCTCGGCCCACAAGGTGGCGACACCCTCGGCTCGCGCCACCTCCACGAGGCGCCGCAAGAGCTCCGTCCCGACGCCCATCCCCTGGCGCTGATCGGTGACGAGCACCGCGAAGAGCGCGTCGTCGGTGCCGAAGATGCGTGACAGCCGCCCGACGGCGACGATCCGCGGGAGGTCGGGCTCGGGGTGCTCGCACTCCGCCACGAGAGCCAGCTCGCGGTCATAGTCGACGAAACAGATCCGGACGAGCCGCTCGTGGGCGGTCCGCTCGTCGAAGCCGAGGCGCTTCAGGTAGCGCTGGAAGACGGTCTCCTCGGAGAGCGAGCGGTGGAACTCCACCATCAGCGGCTCGTCCTCGGGGCGGATGGGGCGGATCGTCAGCTCGTGCCCGTCGGGACAGGTCCACGTGCTCACGTACTTCCGCGGGTACGGACGGATCGCCAGGCGAGGCAGGTCCTTCGGGTCGGTCGCCGGGTCATGGAGGACGACCCGGGCGTCGAGCGCGATCATTCGCTCAGGCGACGCCAGGAGCGGGTTGATGTCGAGCTCGCTGATCCAGCGCTGCTCGACCACGAGCTGGCTGAAGCGGACCAGGAGCTGCTCGAGCTCGTCGAGGTCGACCCCGCGGCGCCCTCGAACCCCCATGAGCGCCGTGTAGATCTTCGTGCTCTCCATCATCCGCCGCGCCAGCGTCGTGGTCAGCGGGGGCAGGCCCAGCGCACGGTCCTTGAAGACCTCGACGAGCTGGCCGCCCATCCCGAAGAGGAGGACCGGCCCGAACTGGGGGTCGATCGAGCTCCCGAGAATCAGCTCGTAGCCGGTCCAGTTGACCATCGGCTGCACCGTGACGCCCTCGAAATGCTCAGCGCCCTTCTTGGCCGTGACCGATTCCTGGATCGCCTCGTACGCGTTGCGAACCGCGTCGGCGTTCTTGAGGTTGAGCTGGACGCCCCCGACGTCCGTCTTGTGGGTGATCGTGTGGGAGTAGAGCTTGACGACCACCGGGTAGCCGATCCGGTCGGCGGCCGCCACCGCCTCGTCGGCCGTCGGCGCGACGACCGTCTCGGTGATCGGAATGCCGTAGGCGGCGAGGAGCTCCTTCGACTCGTCCTCGGTGAGGAGCGTGCGGCCCTCCTCCCGGGCACGCGTGATGAGCGCCTCCGCGCGAGCCCGGTCGACAGGATGCTCCTCGTCCGATGGGAGGGTCGGGGTCTCGTAGATCTGGCGCAGGTTGTCGGCCAGCTGCCAGGTGAAGTTGAAGACCTTCACCGCCTCGTCGGGGTAGTCGAACGTGGGAATGCCGGCCTCGCGCAGGATCGCGGCCCCCTCGGCCACGTCCGTGCCGCCCATCCAGCTCGCGAGCACCGGCTTGCCGTCGATCTGGGCGAAGCGGATGAGCTCGCGGGCCGTCGCCGTCGGGTCGGTCATGGCCTGCGGCGTGAGGATCACGAGCAGCCCGTCGCTGCCCTCGTCCCGGGCGGCCACCTCGAGGGCCTGCGCGTATCGCTGCGGGGTCGCGTCGCCGATGATGTCGATCGGGTTGTTGTGGCTCCAGGGCCCCGGGAGGAACTCGTTCAGCTCGTCCATGGTCGCCGGCGAGATCTCGCTGACCTCGCCGCCGCCGGTGATGAGCGCGTCGGTCGCGAGCACGCCCGGCCCGCCGGCGTTGGTGACGATGGTGAGGCGGTTGCCGCTCGGCCGCGGCTGCTTGGCCAGGACCTCGAGGACGTCGAAGATCTCGGAGATCTCGTCGACGCGGAGGACGCCGACCCGGCGGAAGGCAGCGGCCAGGACCTCGTCCGAGCCGGTGAGCGAGCCGGTGTGCGAGGCGGCGGCCTTGGCGGCCTGGGCCGTTCGCCCGGGCTTGATGATGATGATCGGCTTCGTCAGGGCGACCTCCCGGGCCGCCGAGAGGAAGGCGCGGGCGTCGCCGATCGTCTCCATGTAGATGACGATGCTCTGGGTCGCGGCATCGTTGCCGAAGTAGGTGATGACGTCACCCCAGCCGACGTCGAGCATCGAGCCGAGGGACACCACGGCGCTGAAGCCAACCTTCTCCTTGGCGCTCCAGTCGAGGACCGCTGTCAGCAGCGCGCCACTCTGGCTCACGAAGCCCACGCTGCCCGGAGCGGAGATGCCGGCTGCGAAGGTCGCGTTCAGGCCCGTCGTGGGGCGCATGACGCCCAGGCAGTTCGGGCCGACGATCCGCATCCCGTTCGCGCGGGCCGTGGCGCAGGATCCGGCGCTCGAGCTCGGCTCCCTCGGCGCCCACCTCCTTGAAGCCGGCGGAGATGATGACGACGGACTTGACGCCGGCCGCGGCGCACTCCTCCACCGTGCCCGGGATCGTCGTCGCCGGGGTCACGATCACGACGAGCTCGGGGACCTCCGGCAGCGCAGAGAGATTCGGGTAGGCGCGCACGCCGAGAATGCTCGGGCGCGACTTGTTGACCGGGTAGACGGTGCCGCCGAACGGGCTGCTGATGAGATTCCAGAAGACGGTCCGCCCGACGCTCCCCTCCTTCTCCGTGGCTCCGATCACGGCCACCGAGGCCGGGGCGAAGAAGCTCTCCAGGGGATTGCGGGTCACGCCGAGGACATCCGCCGTGCGGTCGCGGGTGGCCATGGCGTTGGCGGGCGCGGTCATCGGCAGGGCGACGGGGGCGAAATCGGGCACGGATCGGGCTCCAGGGCTGGCATGGGTCACGCCGGGCGGGCGCTCGGCACTCGGTGGCGGATCTTCCCGTCAAGGGTGCCATGGCGGCGACGCCACGCGGAGGGCCGACCATCCCGCGCTGGGGGGCCGGCCCGCCCGGAACACGACGCCGGTCGCCGGGCGCGGGAACGTGGCTCGACCGGATGTCCGTCCCGACCGAAGCCGCCGCAGCCCTCAGCGGCCCGATCGCGAGAACGGGCTGTTGCCGGTACTCTCGGGGCCACACGTCGCCACGAAAGGGTCGCATGTCCCGGGTCAGGCTCCGCGCGCGCTGCTGGAACCAGCACACGGAATGGGCGGCCCTGCTCGAGGCCGGCGGCCGGGCGGATCGGCTCGGCGATGACTCCCCCTGGACGTGAGGTCGCGGCTACGCGGCTGAGGCTGCGCGACGCGTGTTCGACGACGCGGAAGCCAATCCGGGATGGCCGCGTACTGCCTCGGTCTCTACGCCTGCCCCGTCTGAAGGGCCGTCCAACCTGCGATAGACCTGGACGTACAGTGAGGAGGGCTCCATGAGCAACGAACAGGTGGCACCTGAGACGAAGGGTGTCGCGGTGGAGGTACTTGCGACGGTTGACCTTGCCCGCGAGATCGAGGGCATGGAACGGCGCCACCTTCGAATGCGCTTGGTGACCATCGAGCCCGGAGGCGTCTTCGGCCCGATCCACGACCACAAAGGCAGACCAGGCACCGTATACATCTTGCAGGGAACGATCACTGACCATCGAAACGGTGTCGCTACGGACTATGGGCCGGGAGTGGGCTGGCCCGAGGATCGGAACACGACCCACTGGCTCGAGAACAGAGGAACGATTCCGGCGGTGGAGATCTCGGTCGATGTCGTCGGGCAAGAGTGAGTCGAGGCAGTGCTGCCGAAGAGTGTCACGGTGACCCGCCAGATCGATCACGGTCTACCTTCCTGATCAAACGGAGCGTGAGTTGAGCGAAGTCAAGATCGGCGCCCTCTGCTGGAACCAGTACACGGACTGGCCGTCCCTCCTCCAGGCGGGCATCCGCGCGGACGAGCTTGGATACACAAGCCTGTGGACCTGGGACCACCTCTACCCGATCATCGGCGACCCGCACGGGCCGATCTTCGAGGGCTGGGTCACGCTGGCGGCCTGGGCCCAGGCGACCGAACGGGTCCGCATCGGGCTCATGGTCGGGGCGAACACGCTCCGCAACCCGGCGCTCGTGGCCAAGATGGCGACGACGCTCGACCACGTCAGCGGCGGGCGGGCCATTCTCGGCATCGGCGGCGCCTGGTTCGAAGGCGAGCACGAGGCGTTCGGCGTGGAGTTCGGGTCAGGCTTTCCCGAGCGCCTTCGCTGGCTGGGAGAGGCACTCCCGATCATGCGCGGCATGCTCGACGGCACCGAGCCGACCGCGGGCGGCCCGCGCTACCGGTCGCGGGCGACGCGCAACCTGCCCCCACCGCTCCAGCACCACCTCCCGATCTGCATCGGCGGCGGCGGCGAGCGGGTGACCCTCAGGCTCGTGGCGCAGCACGCCGACATGAACAACGTCGGCGGCGGCGTCGCCATGGTGAGGCGCAAGGAGGCGATCCTTCTCGAGCACTGTGCGGCCGTGGGGCGCGACCCGGCCGGGATCGAGCGGACGACCGGGATCGGCACGGTCTTCATCCGCGACGACCGGGCGGAGGCCGAGCGACTCTTCAGGGAGGCGTTCGAGCGCAACCGAATCGGGCGGCGGTGGACCGATCAGCCGGTCGGGACGCCGGAGGACGTCGCCGAGATGCTGGCGCCGTACCTGGAGATCGGCTATCGCCACCTGGTCGCAGGGATCCCCGCCACCTACGACGAGGAGTCGATGACACGCCTCGTCACCGACGTGAAGCCGATGCTGGAGGCGATGAGCTGATGGGCGATTGGGGAGCGGCGGCGTACTCGTGGGGCGCCGGCCGGTACGACCTGTTCGAGCGGACGTCGGCGAGCACGCTGCGACACCGCGCGTGGGAGGGCGGCGAGCTCGCGATCGACGAGGACCTGGGCGGGGCGCTCGCCTCCGCCCCGACGGCGGTCGCCTGGGCCGTCGACCAGGCCGAGGTGTTCGCCGTCTTCGCCGACGGCGGGCTCTGGAACCGCTACTGGGACGGGTCGAACTGGCACGCCTGGGAGTCGCTCGGCGGCGACCTCGACCCGGCGGGCGTGCCCGCCTGCTCGTCCTGGGGACCGGAGCGCCTCGACGTCTTCGGCCGCGGGCGCGACGGTTCCACCTGGCATCGCTGGTGGGACGGGTCGCGCTGGGTCGAGTGGGAGCGCCTGCCGGCCTGACGATCAGCCGGGCGGGACGTTCCCCGTCGGCGCGGGCGCCGCTCCGGCTCCTGCCGGGTCGGGCGCGGTCGCGCCCGTGTCAGCGGTCCTCTTGCGCGCCCGGTGACGGGCGGCCTTGGCCCGGTTCCCGCAGCTGGCCATGCTGCACCATCGCTTGCGTCCGGTGCGGGACGTGTCGTGAAAGACCCAGGCGCAGCCGTCGTTGGCGCAGATCCGCAGCCGGTCCGTTTCGTCGGACGCGATCATCGACACGAGCGGCTCGGAGACGGCCGCGAGGGCATCATCGAGCGGGTCGCCGACGTGCTGGTGGGCGAGGGCGACGCAATCCTCACTGGGGACGAGCTGCACGACGCTGCGGGCGCGGAGGACGTCGTTCACGGTCGCCAGGGCCCGTGGGTCGACCTCGCGCTCCGCCACCAGCGCCTCGACGATCTCGCGCAGCGCCGCCCGCAGGGAGCGGACGCGGCCCAGGACGGTCGCCGCCCGGGCGGGCGGCGACTCGTCGATGGGTCGACGCTTCGACGGATGCAGCAGGCCCCGCTCCTCGAGCCACGCGGTGGCGTCGGCGAGCACGACCAGGTGCTCCACCGGGCGCCCGAATCCGTCGAGCTCATCGGTGTTGAGGAAGTCGAAGGTGTCCTCCAGGGACACGCCGTGGCGATGCTCGGGGTGGGAGGGCGTGAAGGTCGTGTCAGTCATCTGCTAACCACTTTAAGGGCTTGACGGGTTACGCGCAAGAGGGTACGATGCGCGTAACCAGTAAAGAACGCTTCACCGGTTAGAGGCGAGACGTTCGACAGGGGGGATTCGACTGATGGATATCGCGTTCGCTTGGCTCTCCGCCTTCGTCTCGTGCCTCGCGCTCCTGGCCCTCGCCGCCGGCCTTGGCGGCGCCGACAGCCGCGACGGCGCCTCCGACGACCACCGTCGCTGAGCACCTGGAGGAACCGATCGATGTGGCAGCATCACTACGTCATCCACATGATGAAGATGGACCAGCTCCGCGCCGAGGCCGAGCAGGAGCGGCGCTGGCGCCTGGACGACCTCGACCGTCAGCGGCACTTCGCCCCACCGGCACCGGGAGCCGTCCGCGCCGCGGCCGCCCGCGCCGTCGCCACGGTCAGCCGGGCGACCGCCCGGGTCGCGCGACGGCTGGACCAGCGCGTCATCGTCGACCTCGGGGCCGAACGCCTGTTCCGCGACGCCTGATCGCGCACTCGGCGCCAGTGCCCTGGAGGCCGGTCTCGCGCTCCGCGACGTCTGATCGCGCCTCCGGCATTGCCGCCGAGGTGCCTCAGACGTGGCGGTGGAGGTCGTCCGGGGAGCTCGCCTCCTGGGCCTCGGCGTCGCGCGGCGCCTGCTCCCAGCCCATCCCCTCGGCCTCGTGCCGGGCGATGTTGAGGATGAGAGAGTCGTCGCGCACGTTGGCGATCGCGGACGCAGGCACATAGAGGTCGCCGCCGCGGCTGCCCCGAGAGGTGAGCACGTAGTACTGGCCCACCGCCTTGACGGTGCCGAGACGGCGCCCGTCATTCCCGATCACGGCCCAGCCGGGCTGCAGGTCCGTCATCCGCATTCGCCCAGGCTACCTCCGGCCACGAGCAGGCGGCCCCGACGGGAAACGCCGGGGCCGGGTCGAGTCTATGCCTTGTCGCGAGCCCCTGCCTTCCCGACGACGAGGCGGCTCCCTTGCCGGAGGCGGCGGTCCGAGCACCGGGGCGGCGATGGTCGCGCTGATCGCGGGTCGGGCAACCCCCCCATCGTCAGGGCCCATCAGGGCGCCGGGGATCGGGCGGGGGTGTCGGCGTCCCGCTCACCATGTTGGGGACGGGGATGATGTCGACCGCGAACCAGTCGTCGCCGACCAGGCCGCCCTGGTAGTCGACCCGGAACACGAACCTGCCGGGCGGCCAGGGAGGGCGCTCCGCCGTGGGCGTCCGGACCGGGATAGTCGGCGGCGGCGAGGCGGCCGGTGTCGCCGGGGCTCCCGGCGGCGGGCTCGCGGGGACGAAGCTCGAGCCCCGATTGGCGTCCGCGGGCGACTCGGCCGCCACCCGTAGCAGCGGGACCTCCGTGGCCAGCGTCCCCGTGACCTGCCAGGCGCTGGTCGCGCCGATCACGGGCAGGGCCGCCGACGGCCTCGCGACACAGTAGCCGAGGGTTCGGACATCGAGGCTGTAGACGCGGGTTACCGGGATGGCGGGGTCGAGGGGCCCGGTCGCTCGCGCTGGCTGCATGCCGTACCAGGTCCGGGCCTCGTTCCGGGCGGGACCCTCGAGGGTCGTCACCGTCCAGTCGCGCCCGGCGAAGCACGACGCCTCGAACGACTCGGCCGCGGCTGCGGCTGCGGTCGCGGTGGGTGTCGCGGGCGGGAGCGTGGAGCGTGGGGCCGGGCTCGGGACCGCGGCCGGCGCCGGCGGCGGCCCCTGCCAGGGCTTGACGATGGCAACCGCGAGGAAGACGGCCACGGCAACCAGGATCCTGGTGGGCCACGGGCCACGCCCGCCGAGGCTGACGACCGGGACGTTCCGGGAAGGTTCGGGCATGCTCCGCCCCCCGCGCGAGGTCGACAGGGTAGCGCGCCCTCGACTCGGGCGCGGCGTCGATCGCGGGCGCGCATCGCGACGATCGCGCCGCTGGCCGCCGTCGTATAAGCAGGTGATAAGCGCGGCCCAATAGTCTCCGCCGCGACGCCCGCCGCATCGGTTGTGCCCCCTATGCAGCGGGCGTCCTGGCGCCCGCCTGCGCCTGCGCCGCCAGCCCCGCCTGTGCCCGCCGGGGAGTCGAGCGTGGAACCCTCGTACCCGTGGCGTGTCCTCGAGCATCAACCGGGCAGCGCGGACCGAGATGACGGCCCCGCGGCCGGGCCGACGAGGCTCGCCGCGCAGGATCCACCGGTTGCCACCGAGGCGGCGCGGCTCCTCGTTCCCCGTCGGCTCGCCGTGGCGGCGGGCGCCGCCGGGCTCGCCGCGCTGGCCGCCCTGGTCGCCCTGGTCGTCGTCGTGCTCGTCGTCGGCGGCGGCTCCACGACGACGCTCTCGCTGCACGACGATGCCCTCGCGCCGCTTGCCGCGAGCCACCTTCCCCTGAGCGATGCGCGGCCGGCCACCCGCGGCATGCCGGGTGCGAGCGGGTCACCCGGGTCGCCGCTCATCGTCGTCGACGTCGCCGGTGCCGTTCGCCGGCCGGGCGTCTACCGGCTGCCCCCCGGCTCGCGGGTCGTCGATGCCGTCGAGGCCGCTGGAGGGTACGGGCCCCGCGTCGACGCGGCCGCCGCCAGTCGCCTCAACCTCGCCGCCGAGCTCGACGACGGCATGCAGGTCCGGGTCCCGTCGCGCGACGACCCCGCCCCATCCTCGGGCTCGGGCGCGACCGGCGCACCTCCCGCCGGCCACGCACCGGCAGCCGCCGGGCCGGTCGACGTGAACACCGCGACCGCGGACGCCCTCGATGCCCTCCCCGGCATCGGGCCGGCGACAGCCGCCAAGATCATCGCCGCTCGCGAGCAGTCGCCCTTCACGTCTGTCGACGAGCTCCGCAGTCGCGGCGTGGTGGGCGAGGCGACGTTTGGCAAGATCCGGGACCTCGTGACCGTCGGCCGGTGATCCCCCTCGGCGCGCGGGCCGGCATCGGGGCCATCACGATCGCGCTGGCCGCGAGCGCGACCGGCCTGCCGGCCGGAGCCCTCTTGGGCATCACCCTCGGCGGTTCCGTGGCCGCGCTCGCGGGCGCTCGCCGGCGGGGCGGCACCCCGGCCGCGCGGATGGTCGGCGGGTTCCTGGCCGGATGCTGGCTCGTCGTCGGCCGCCTCGTGCTGGGCGGGGCCGGCCCGGACACGCCGCCCGCGCTGCCCGCTGGCGACGGCCCCTGGACGGCGCTCGTCGTCGCCGTTGGCACGCCCAGAGATGGTGAGCAACGATTGACGGTTCGTGTCGACGGACAGCTCGACCTGATCCTGGCCGCGACCGCACCACGGTATCCGGTGGTCGAGCCGGGCGACCGGGTGGAGGTCGACGGGCGTCCGGCCGCGCCCCCCGCGGGCGGGTACGGCGACTTCCTGCGCCGGACGGGTGTCGCCGGGACGCTCCGCTCGAGGTCCCTTGCCGTGATCGGCCGCGACCCCGGCCCGGCGAGCATCCTCGAGCGCGTCCGGCGAGGCGCCGGGGACGCCCTTTCCGCGGCGCTGCCCGAGCCCGCCGCCGGCCTCGCGGCCGGGATCCTCCTGGGCCTTCGCGACCGAGTCGACCGCGACCTCGCGGCCGCGTTCACTGCCACCGGGCTGTCCCACGTCGTCGCGATCTCGGGCTGGAACATCGCCCTCGTGGCGGCGCTGGTCGGTGCGCTCGCCGCCGGGCGGGCGCGACGCACCCGTTCCGGCGCGATCATCGTCGCGATCGTTGTCTACACCGTGCTCGCCGGTGCCTCCGCATCGGTCGTCCGCGCGGCGGCCATGGCGGGTGTGGCCCTGCTCGCCCGGGAGACCGGCCGCCCCGGGACGGCGGCTGCGGCCCTCGGCTGGGCGGTTGCGTTGCTCGTGGTCGCGAGCCCGGCGAATGCCAGCGATGTCGGGCTCCAGCTCTCCGCGGCCGCCACCGCTGGCCTGATCGCCTGGTCCTCGCCGATCGCCGCCTACATCGGGCGCCGAGCCCCGGGCCTGCCTGGGTGGATCCGCGAGGGGCTCGGCGTTTCGCTCGCGGCGCAGGCCGCCACGCTGCCGATCGTCCTCGTCGCGTTCGGGCGCGTGGCCCCCCTCTCACCCGTGCTGAACCTGGTTGTCGTGCCCCTGGTTCCGCTGGCGATGGCCACCGGCGCGGTGGCCCTTGCGGGCGGGGCGGTGGCCGCGCTCGGCGGTCCGCCGATCGTGGCCGTGATCGCGGGCCTTCCGGGCGCCCTCTCGCTGGGGCTCCTGGTCGCGATCGTCCGGCTCGCGGCGACCCTCCCTTTCGCGAACATGACCCTGCCGCCGGCACTCGCCGGCCTGCTCGCCGCCCTTGGCACGGCGATGCTGGCTGCCTTCGTTGTTCGTGCCCGGATCAACGGCCGACTCAGCCGGGAGCGCAAGCCCGGGGCCGGGACCCAGGATCCCACAGCGGCGCCCCGGCGCCACCAGGGGGCCCCGGGTACCTCGGCGGCGACCGTTCATCATCAAGAAGCGCCTGATCGCCGTCCCACGCGGCTCCTTCGGGCCGCGCTCCTGCTCGCGGCGCTGGCCGGCGCGGTGCTGGTGGCGGCCGCGGCGACCCGGCCGGACGGCCGCGTCCACGTCACCGTCCTCGACGTGGGCCAGGGCGACGCCATCCTCGTCACGGGCCCGACGGGAGGACGAATGCTCGTCGACGGCGGGCCGGACCCGGACCGCCTGCTGGTCGCGCTCGATGCCCGGGTGCCGCCATGGGATCGCCGCCTCGACCTCGTCGTGCTGACGCATCCCCACGAGGATCACGTGGGCGGCCTCGCGCTCGTCCTGGAACGCTACGGTGTGCGGCACGTCGACGAGCCGGGCATGCCGGGGCGGAGCCCCGGCTATGCCGCCTTCGAGGCGACCATCGCCGCTCGCGGGATTCCTTCCGGTCGGCTCGCGAGCGGGGCGGCGTTCGCGCTCGACGGGATCGCCTTCGAGGTGCTCTGGCCCGACGCGGCGGGTGTTCCCGTCGAGCCGTCCGACGACGGGAGCGAGGTCAACGACACGTCGATCGTCCTGCTGGGCTCGTTCGAGGGACGCCGCTTCCTCCTCACGGGCGACGCCCAGGCGGACGTCGAGACGCAGCTCGCGGCGCGGGGTCTCCCTTCGGTCGACCTGCTCAAGGCCGGCCATCACGGCAGCCCGACGTCGAGCAGCGAGGTCCTCGTGGCCGCGACACGGCCAAGGGTGGCCGCGATCTCGGTCGGCGCGAACAACGACTATGGGCACCCATCGCCCACGGTGATCTCGCGGCTCGAGGCGGCCGGCGCGGCGGTCCTCCGGACCGACGAGGTGGGGACGATCGACGTTGCCCTGGGGACGGCCGGCGTGGAGGTCCGGACCGACCGCGCCGTCCGCACCGGATGGGCGGCCCCGTTCCTCCCCGCGAGGGCGGCGTTCCGGAGGGCGGCGCCGCGGGCGGCGCTCGACGACGGGTCCGGCCGCGCGCCCGGGCTCCCGTATCATCGGCCCGATGTCGGTCCCCTCGCGCGCGGCCGCCGCCGCCCTCCTCGGCTCCCTCGACCCGCCCGGGTGGCAGGTCCGGCACGCGCGCGCCGTCGCGGAGACCGCGGCCTGGCTCGCCGCGCGCTGCGCCGCCCGCGGCGAGACGATCGACCGCCGGCTCGTCGAGGCGGCCGCGCTCCTCCACGACGTCGACAAGGCGATCCCGAGGTCGGATCCCGCGGCCGCGCTGCCCCACGGCGAAGGGTCGGCCGCGTGGCTCAGCGCCCACGGCCATCGCGAGCTCGGGCCGGCGGCCGCCGCGCACCCCGTGACCCGGCTCCTCGAGCCCGACGCCAAGGCATGGCTGGCGACCGCGTCCCTCGAGGTGCTCGTCGTCGCCTACGCCGACAAGCGCGCGGGCCAGCGCCTCGAGTCGATGGACGCCCGTTTCGCCTCCTGGCAGCGTCGCTACCCGGAGGGATGGAGCCCCGCCGCCGGGGCCCTCGCGCGGGCGCGCGCCGGGGCCCTGGAGCGGGTGATCTGCGCCCGGGCGGGAGTCGCGCCGGGGGACGTGCGCCGCCTCGCATGGACGCGGCGCGCGCTCGCCGCCGCCCGCCGCGCCGCCGGGGAGGATGCCGCATGAACGCTCCGGCGCTCGGCTACTACTGGGGCGACGACGAGTACGGCCTCGAGGTTGCGGCCGTGGGCCTCGGGCGGCGGGCCGTGGGGATGGACGGCGAGGCGCCGGCGACCTGGCGAAGGAGCGGTGCCGGAACTCGCGCGGCCGACATCGCGGAGCGGGTGGCCACGGCCACGTTGTTCGGCGGGGGCACGCTCGTGATCGTGGAGGATCCGGGGCCCCTCGTCCGGACGAAGGCCGAGCGGGAGGCGCTGCTGGCCGCGATCGCGTCGGTCGCGCCGGGCAACGCCCTGGCGTTCGTCGAGCCGATCGAGGGCTCGGGCCGCCGCAGCAAGGCCCTCGAGGACCTCGCGGCTGCGGTCGCGGAGGCCGGCGGCGACGTCCGCCAGGTCCTCGCGCCCCGCGAGGGCATGATGGCCCGCTGGATCGAGGACCGGGCGTCCGAACGGGGCGTGGGCCTGGATCGCGGCGCCGCCGAGGCCCTGGCCCGCAAGGTGGGGGCGTTCGTCCGGGAGGGCGATGTCGATCGCCGACGCCAGGGCCGGCTCGCGGTCGCCGAGCTGGAGAAGCTCGCCGTCTACCGCCTCGACGCCCCGATCCGGGCGGGCGACGTCGATGCCCTCGTCGCCGACGCGATCCCGGGCTCGGCATGGGCGTTCCTCGACGCCGTCGGCGCGCGGAAGGTCCGCGAGGCGGCCGGGCTCCTCGATCGCCTGCTCGAGGTCACCCCGGAGCCCGTGCTTGTCGCCTTCCTCCACCGCCGCATCCGCGAGCTGCTCCTCGTGGCCGACCACCGCGAGCGCGGGGAGACGATCCAGGCGACCGCACGAGCCCTCAAGCTCAAGGAGTTCCCGGCGCGCAAGCTGTGGGAGCAGGGCATCGCCTGGCGAAGGGACGAGCTCGTGGGCGCACTCGAGGGCCTTCTCGAGCTGGACGCGACGCTCAAGGGCGAGCGCGGAGCGGACGTGGGACGACGGCGATTGGCGTTCTCGCTGTGGATCGCGGAGTCCGTCGCCCGGGACTGAGGGCGGCGTGCCGTCCGCCGCTCAGTCGGCGCTCGACCAGGCCTGCTCCTGGAGCACGAGGTCGGACTCGATCGCGAAGACGCAGCGCGCCCGGCCGAGGTGGAGGGCCTCGATCAGCTCGGGATCGATGTACAGCTGGAGGCACTCCTCGCAGAGGCCACCCGGGATCGCGAAGCAGAGGCGCTCGGATCGGTCCGGGGTCCGGAACGTGGCGTCGAACCTCGAGACGACGAGGCGGCGCGTGCATTCGGGGCAACGATCGCGCAGGCTCGCCATCGGCTGTCCACCAACCCTCGACTCGGGGCCGATCCACCCGGCCGCCAGGGGCGATTGTCGGTGCCGGCCGGGCTGGCGGGCGATGGGCCGCTCGTACCGTTCGCGCGGCGGCGGTCGTCCCCCACCCCGTCACCCGACCGGGCTACTGCACCCGCAGGATCGTCTTCGCCTCCACCCAGAGGCGCTCGAGCGCATAGAACTCGCGCTCCGGAGGCGCGAAGACGTGGACCACGACCGCACCCACGTCGAGGAGGACCCAGTGGGAGAGCGCCACGCCCTCGCGGGCGAGGATGCGCGTCCCCTCGGCCTTGAGACCCTTCGGCGATCCCGTCCGCGATCGCGTCGAGCTGGCGCTCCGAGCCGCCGGAGCAGAGGACGAGGTAGTCGGCGACGGTCGTCAGCGGCGCGATCTCGAGGAGGATGATGTCGGCCGCCTTCTTGTCCGCGGCGAGCTCGACGATCCGGCGGGCCAGGTCCAGCGGCGCCCGGTCGCTGGCCGGCGGCGGCGTCGTCCGGGCCGGCAGGCCTGCCCGTGGCGCAGGCGCCGTGACGAGCCCCGCGGCCTGCCCGCTGGCGGGCTCCCCGGGGGCGTCGGGGGCGTCGGTCGGGTCGGCGGTAGCTTCGCTCGGATCGAAGACGGGATCGCTGGACATGGGCCTCCTTACACCTCTGCCGGCGCGGGAAGGGACGCCGGCTCGGCACGGTAGAGAGCGTACTCCCGGATCAGGTCGGCGACCGCGTCCGGCACGAGGTAGCGGATCGAGCGCCCGGCCCGGACTCGGGCCCGGATCGCGGAGGAGGAGATGGCGAGGCGCGGGCTGTCGAGGACCGCGATCCGCGGGGCTGCTGCCGGGAACCGCTCGAGGAAGCCCGCGACGGCCGCTTCGGGGACCGGACCCCGGGGCACCACGCAGAGGCGAGCGAGGGCGAGGATCCGCTGCGGGTCGCGCCAGGTGGAGATGCCCGCCAGGGCCTCCGAGGAGAGGATGAACCAGGGATCGGGAGGGGCGCCTTCGGCCGCCAGCGATGCCAGCGTGTCGACCGTGTAGCTCGGGCCGGGCCGGTCCACCTCGCGGCTGTCGAGAACGAAGGCCGGGTTGCCGGCGATCGCCCGTTCCACGAGCCGAGACGAAGGCGGCCCGGCGTCACCGTGCGGTCCGTCTTCTGCCACGGGCGTCCGGCCGGCACGAAGCGGACCTGGGCCAGCCCGAGGACCTCGCGCGCCTCCTCGGCGATCGCGAGATGGGCGAGGTGGGGCGGGTCGAACGTGCCGCCGAGGACCCCCAGCGCGGCACCGTCGCGGGCCGGCGTCACCGCCCGGCCTCCTCCCACGCCTCGGGGCCCCATTCGAACTCGACGCGTCCGATCCGCACGGTGTCGCCCGGCTCCACGCCGGCGCGGCGCAGCGCACCGTCGATCCCGAGGCGAACGAGATCACGCTGGAAGCGCTCGGCCGATTCCTCCACGTCGAAGTTCGTCTGGACGGCGATCCGCTCGATCCGGCGACCGCGGACCCGGAACGCGTCGGTCTCCCGCTGCAGGGTGAACCCGTCGCCCGCCGCTTCGAGGCGATGGACGACCACACCCGAGGGCTCCGGCTCCGCGGCCAGGCCGGCCGCGTCGGGCAGCACGTCGGCGAGGAGGCCGCGAAGGGCATCGAGGCCGTCTCCGGTCTCCGCCGAGACCGCGACGCAGGCGAGCTTCTCGCGGCGGCGGGCCGCCTGGAAGGACGGCCAGGCCGCGCGCGATTCGGGAAGGTCGATCTTGTTGAAGACCACGACGAGGGGCTTGTCGAGCAGGGCAGGGTCGTGCAGGCGAAGCTCCTCGCGGATCACCCCGTGGTCCCAGTCGGGGTCACGCGACGCCCCGTCCACGAGGTGGACCAGGATCCGCGTCCGCTCGACGTGGCGCAGGAACGCGTGGCCCAGCCCCGCCCCGGACGAGGCGCCTTCGATGAGGCCGGGGACGTCCGCGATCGTGGGACGACGATCCTCGGCGTCGCCGAGGTCCATGACCCCGAGGTTGGGCTCCAGGGTGGTGAACGGATACGGCGCGATCTTCGGCCGGGCCGCCGTGAGGGCGGCCAGCAGGGTCGACTTGCCGGCGTTCGGCAGCCCGACCAGCCCGACGTCGGCGATCAGCCGGAGCTCCAGGCGCAGCCATCGCTCTTCGCCCGGTTCGCCCTTCTGGGCGTGCTTCGGGGTCCGATGCGTCGCGGTCGCGAAATGGACGTTGCCGAGACCGCCCCGTCCCCCACGGGCAATGGTCGTGACCTGTCCCGTCGCGACGAGGTCCGCGAGCAGCTCACCCGTCGCGTCGTCGAGGACGCCCGTGCCGGGGGGCACCGGGAGCACGAGATCCTCACCCGCCTTGCCGTGGCGCTTGGCTCCCGTTCCCGCGCCGCCTGCCTCTGCCCGGAAGTGGTGCCTGTAGCGAAAGTCCAGGAGGGTGGTCAGGCCCGGATCGACGCGGACGACGATGCTCCCGCCGCGGCCGCCGTCACCCCCGTCGGGCCCGCCCCGCGGGACGTGGGCCTCACGTCGGAACGTCGCGGCCCCGTCACCGCCATCGCCGGCGCGGACCCAGATCTTGACGTGGTCCAGGAACATCGCGCCGATTGTCGCACGAGCACGGTTCGCGGCCCGGCGCCGGGGATGCTTGCCCGCGGGCGACCGGCCCGGGATCCCGGGTTGGGTCGCGCCCGCCTAGAGGTAACCCTGCGGGTTGACTCGATAGCCGCCCGACCAGACCGGGCCGCGCCACACCTCGAAGTGGAGGTGGGGACCCGTGGCCCGGCCGGTGGCCCCGACGCGACCGATGAACTGTCCGCGCCCCACGCCCTGACCGGAGGAGACGGCGACCGACGACATGTGGTTGTACGTCGTGTAGAGGTCGCCGCCGTGGGCGATCCAGACCTGGTAGCCACCGCCGTTGTTCTTCCAGCCGGCGTAGATCACGGTACCCGTCGCGGCGGCCTTCACCGGCGTGCCGTAGTCGGCCGCGATGTCGAGCGCCGGGTGGTACCCGCTGAAGTACTGGCTGATGTAGCCACCGGCCACGGGCCAGGCGAAGCGGCCGCCCGAGTAGTGGGTGGGCGGGTGCGCCGCCGCGTGGCCGCCGCCGCTGCGCGCCGACGTCGATGGCCGGCTCACCGTGGCGACCCTGACGGTGGGGCGCTTCGTCGGCTTCGGGGTGGGGATCGCCGCGCCGTGGGCGCCCGGAACGATGAGGACCTGGCCGATGACCAGGGTGCTGTCCGTCAGCCCGTTGGTGCTCATGATCTCGTTGGCCTCGACGTGCCGCGCGGTCGCGATCGAGGCCAGGGTGTCGCCGACCTGGACGGTGACGACGAGCCCGTCGACCGGTGGGATCACCAGCACCTGGCCGACCTTGAGATCGTCCTTCGACTTCAGCTTGTTCGCCCACCAGATGGTCATCATCGACACGCCCGTGCGGTTGGCGATGCCGGTGAGCGTGTCGCCCGACCGAACCTTGTAGGTCCGCAGCTGGCTGCTGCCGTCCTCGACCGTCGTGTCGACCACGACGGGCTTGAGCAGCGTGCCGTCGGCGAGGAACTGGCCGGTCGCGTCGGGGACGTTCCCGGCCTCCTCCTGGCCGGAGACGACGCGACCGGCTCCCTCGTCCGTGCCGAGTCCCTGGTCGACGCCGACACCCGCGCCATCATTGGGGCCAATGACGTCACCGGGGCCACTGACGTCGGCACCCGAGTTGGGTCCGTCGTCGCCGCCGATGACGAGTCGCGGGGCGGCGCCGGATCCCTCGGTGGCTCCGGTCGCGCCGCGGGCAAGGCCCGGGACCGCGGTGACGGAGGCGACCAGCAGGAAGCCGGCAACGAGGATCGGAACGAGGCGTTCGGGGGATTCGAACCGGCGCAGGAGGGCGGCCGGCGTGCGGGCGGGCCTGGCGGCCGGCGTCGTGGGCGCGGACGGCGCCCGGTGCGGGGAGACGGCGCGCAGCCGCGCGTCGGCGCGGCGGGCCAGGTCCAGGCCGGGGTGGCGGGAGGGTTCGACCCGGGGCGCAGGGTCGGTGCCGTCGCCGCGGACGATCGACCTCAGTCGACGCGCGGCGACCGTCGCCTTCAGCAATACGTTCTCCTGGAGAGGATGACGGCGAGAGCGTGGCTGTCACGCTCGGGACCTGCCGTCACCCGTGGACGCGGTATGGAGCTGGGTCTCTCGATACGGCGTTGCACCCGCCTCCGGGCCGGGTGTCAGGCCGACCTTACCAGAGGGGTGCCCAGCGGGCAACGTGACCGGCGGGCAAGGATGCCCGGCCAGATGTCACTTCGGAACAGGCCGAATGGCCCGTCCAACGGCCGTCAACCGGCAGTCGCGTCCGAGCTCTTCTGGAGGGACGCCAGGAACATCGCGTTGTTGTCGGTCTTGGCGAGCCGATTGAGCAGCAGCTCGATGCCCTCGTTGGTCCCCACCGCGGACAGCATCCGGCGCATCGTCCAGACCATCCTGAGGACCGGCTCCTCGAGGAGAAGCTCCTCGCGCCTCGTGCCCGAGCGCTGGACGTCGATCGCGGGGAAGATCCGCTTCTCGGCCAGCTTGCGATCGAGGATCAGCTCGCTGTTGCCGGTCCCCTTGAACTCCTCGTAGATCACGTCGTCCATCCGGGAGCCGGTGTCGACGAGGCAGGTCGCGATGATCGTCAGCGAGCCGCCCTCCTCGATCTTCCGGGCGGCCCCGAAGAAGCGCTTCGGCGGGTACAGCGCGATCGGGTCGATGCCACCCGACAGGGTGCGCCCGGAGGGCGGCAGGGCGAGGTTGTAGGCGCGGGCAAGCCGGGTGACCGAATCGAGGAGGATCACGACGTCGCGGCCCGTCTCGACCTGGCGCTTGGCGATCTCGAGGGCCATCTCGGCGACATGCGTGTGGTTCTCGGTGGGCTCGTCGAAGGTCGAGGAGATGACCTCGCCCTTGACCGACCGCCGCATGTCGGTGACCTCTTCCGGCCGCTCGCCGATCAGGGCGACCATGAGGAGGATGTCCGGATAGTTGGCCGTGATGCCGTTGGCGATGTTCTTCAGGAGCATCGTCTTGCCGGCCTTGGGCGGACTCACGATGAGCGCCCGCTGGCCCTTGCCGATCGGGTTGACGATGTTGACGAGGCGCTGGCTCAGGTTCTTGGGATCGGATTCGAGGTTGAGAAGCTCGATCGGGTGGATGGGCGTGAGGTCGGCGAAGTGCGGTCGCCGTCGCGCCGTGTCGGGATCGACGCCGTTGACGGTGTCGACGCGAAGCATCCCCCAGTACTTCTCGCCCTCGCGCGGAGCTCGGACGGTGCCCCCCACGCGGTCGCCGATGCGGAGCCCGAAGCGCCGGACCTGGCTCGAGCTGACATAGACGTCGTCCGGTCCGGGCATGAGGCCATGGCGCCGGAGGAAGCCGTAGCCCTCATCGACGACGTCGAGGATCCCGTTGGCGTAGGCCTGTCCGAGGCGCTCCGACTGGCGCTGGAGGATGGCATCGACGAGATCGTCGCGACGCTCGACGTCGCCCGTCTCGACCTCGAGCTCCTCCGCGGTGGCGCGCAGCTCCGCGGCGCTCATCTCGCCCAGCTCGGCAACCCCGATCTCGGGGCCGTCGTCGCCGCTGCCGTTGAGCTCGTCGACGTCGGGGAAGCCGGCCTGGCGCCCGCCCTGGGGGCGGCGACGCGGGCGCCGGTTGCGGATGCGCTGCGGATCGGGTCCGTTCGGCATGTGGGTAGGGGTCACCTGCGTGGACGAACGGCCAGGCGGGCCGTCGGATGGGCGCACCGGCGCGGAATCAGATCCGCGGCGGCGGTGCGTCTGGGATGCACGGAGCATACGCGCGCCGCGCGGGCGCCGTCAATCGTCACCACGGAGCCTCCGTCACCACGGGGGCCTCGCCACGGAGGCCCGGGTCTTCGAGAGGGGCAGGGGCGCGCTCGCCGCCGAACGGTCGCGAGGCTGGGCTGCCCGCGGCTGGTCGGCCGTGTCAGCAGGGGGAGCCCTGGGAACGCGGTCGGCTACCCCTTCGCGGAGGCCGTCTTCCTGGCCTTGGCCCAGTCGGCCTTGAAGACCTCGATGCCGCGGTCCGTCAGTGGGTGGTGGACCATCTGCTGGAGGATCTTGAAGGGCACCGTCGCGATGTGGGCACCGGCGAGGGCGGCGTCGGTCACGTGGCGGGGATGGCGCACCGAGGCGGTGATGATCTCCGCGTCGAACTCGTGGAGCGTGAGGATGTCGGCGAGCTCGCGGATCACCGTCATGCCGTCCTCGTTGATGTCGTCAAGCCGGCCGACGAACGGCGACAGCAGGGAGGCGCCGGCCTTCGCGGCGAGCAGGCCCTGGTTGGCCGTGAAGATCAGCGTGCAGTTCGTCCTGATGCCCTCGTCGGCGAGGCGACTCATGGCCTCGAGGCCGTTCTCGCACATCGGGATCTTGACCACGATGTTGGGGGCCAGGGCCGCGAAGTGGCGGCCCTCGGTCAGCATCCCCTCGACGTCGTCGGCGATGACCTCGGCGCTCACCGGGCCCGAGGTGAGCTTGCAGATCTGGCGGAGCACGTCGTCGTAGCTGCCGCCGACCTTCGCGTAGAGGGTGGGGTTCGTGGTCACGCCGTCGATCACGCCCCAACGGACGCCGGTGCGGATGTCGTCGATCTCGGCGGTGTCGAGGAACAGCTTCATGGAGGCCTCCGGACAGGAGCAGGGTGCCCGGCGATTGTACGCGTGGCGGTCGCCCGGGCCTGGGCAGCGCTCGGCCGGCTACGCGACGCGCGTCGCGGCGAGCCCCAGGACCAGGGGCGCTGGGACGCAGGCACGCTCGCGATCTCGCAGCTCCGACGCGCCCGTGGCGGGCCACGCCCGGCCCGTCCGTCAGGAAGGTTCGACGTCGGCCTCCAGCGCCACCGACGCGGGGCCGATCGCGACGGGGGCTGGCCCGAGCGCAACGGCCGCGACCCCCGCCACAACGGCATCCGGCGGCCTCACCCGGCCCGGGCGCGCCCGCAGCACCGGCTCGCGACCGGCGCGGAGCGCGACCGCCGAGGCCACGAACCCGTCGAAGAGCGGGTGTGGGCGCTCCGGACGGCTCTTGAACTCCGGGTGGAACTGGCTGGCGACGAACCACGGGTGGTCGCGGAGCTCCACGATCTCCACCAGGCGCCCGTCCGGGGATTGGCCGGACAGGATCATGCCCGCGCCCTCGAGCAGCGAGCGGTAACGGTTGTTCACCTCGAAGCGGTGGCGGTGCCGCTCGTAGACGACCTCGTCGCCGTAGACCGCGTGGGCCTTCGAGCCCGGCGTGAGGCGAGCCGGGTAGAGCCCGAGCCGCATCGTGCCGCCCTTGTCCTCGAGATCTCGCTGGTCCGGCATGAAGTCGATCACGGGGTGCTCGGTGAACATGTCGAACTCGGTCGAGTTCACGTCCCGCGAGCCGGTGACGTGACGGGCGAACTCGATCACGGCGCACTGGAGGCCCAGGCACAGCCCGAGGTAGGGAACGCGCGCCTCCCGGGCCCAGCGGGCGGCGAGGACCTTTCCCTCGATGCCGCGGTGGCCGAAGCCGCCGGGCACGAGGACCCCGGCCGCGCCGCCGAGCTCGGTCTCGACGTTCTCCTCCGTGAGCGTCTCCGAGCTGACCCAGCGAACCTTCACGTCGACGTTGTTCGCCCAGCCCGCGTGCTTGAGCGACTCGGTCACCGAGAGATACGCGTCCGGCAGCTCGATGTACTTGCCGACGAGGGCGAACTCCAGCTCCGGCTTGGGGCGCTTGATCCTCTCCACCAGGTCGTGCCAGGCCGAGAGGTCAGGCGCCGTCGTGGACCCGGCGAGCCCGAGGTCGCGAACAAGCAGGTCGCCAAGGCCGGCCTCCTCGAACAGCAGCGGCACCTCGTAGATGGTCTCCGCCGTCTCTGCCGGGATGACCGCGTCCGAGGCCACGTCGGTGAAGAGGGCGATCTTCTCCCGGATCTCGGCCGAGACCGGGTGGTCGGAGCGCAGGATGATCACGTCGGGCTGGATGCCGATGCCTCGCAGCTCCTTGACCGAGTGCTGGGTCGGCTTCGTCTTCAGCTCGCCCGTTGCCTGCAGCGCCGGCAACAGGGTCACGTGGACGTAAACCACGTTCTGGCGACCCACGTCCTTGCGCATCTGGCGGATCGCCTCGAGGAACGGCAGGCTCTCGATGTCGCCCACCGTCCCGCCGACCTCGATGATCACCACGTCCGCTCCGCCGCGGCTGACGCGCTGGATCCGCTCCTTGATCTCGTTCGTGATGTGGGGGATGACCTGGACCGTGCCGCCCAGGTAGTCGCCGCGGCGCTCCTTGCCGATGACGGCCTGGTAGATGCGGCCGGTCGTGACGTTGGAGAGCTGGGACAGGTTCTCGTCGATGAACCGCTCGTAGTGCCCGAGATCGAGGTCCGTCTCGGCTCCGTCGTCGGTGACGAAGACCTCGCCGTGCTGATACGGCGACATCGTCCCCGGGTCGACGTTGATGTAGGGGTCGAGCTTGAGGACGGAGACGGACAGGCCCCGGGACTTGAGGATGCGCCCGATGCTGGCGGCGGTGATGCCTTTGCCGAGCGAGGAGGTGACGCCTCCGGTCACAAAGACATACTTCGCCACGGGCACTGTCCTCCGGGGTTTTTCCGATGCTATCGGATTCGAGGCCGCCGTGCCACCCCAACGGGCCGTCGCGACGGTTGCGCTTTGGATTCGATCGCCGGGCCCGGTGGGTCACGGCAGCGGGGAACGCCGCCGCGCGAGGCATGACGTGGCGGTGGCCCACGCGTCGGCCAGGCTCGGGGCAGGCTCGCCCCTGCAGAGCCCCGGCTACCATGCCGGATGCGATGCGTCCTGCCCCGCGAGCACCACCGTGGACGAACCCGGCCGGCGCCGGCGGCGTCGAGCGCATGACGGTCGATGACCCCGGGAGGCGCACATGGACAGCTCTGCCGTCGAGGCCTACATCGCCGGGGTCGACCCGCGGGCAGCTCCGCTGGTCGCGGCCCTCGACGGAGCAATCCGGGCCGCCTACCCGGACTTCGACGTGGCGGTCAAGTATCGGATCCTGATGTACGCGATTCGCCGCGACTGGCGAACCTGGGTCTGCGCCATCGACGCCTCCCGGAAGGGCGTCCACCTGCGGTTCCTCTACGGGGTGCTGCTCGACGATCCGCGGGGCGTGCTGCGGGCCGGCACCTCGGTCCTCATGACGTGGGACTTCGGCCTCGACGAGGTGGTCGACCCGGCGGGCGTCGGCGCGTACGTCTCCGAGGCGGTCGCCCGCTACGACGAGTACAAGGCCAACCAGGACGAGGTGCTGGCCGCCGCGAGGGCCGCGTCGGGCGCGAGGCGCTCGCCCACGAAGGACGCCTGATCGAGGCGCGGCGAGGCTCGGCGAGTGTCGCCGGGCCCGGTTCTGAGCCCGACGGCGGGCCGGGTGCCACGGAGCACGATCGACAGGCCTGGCAAGCGTGACCACAGGTGTGGCCATTTGGGAAAGGAGTCGCCCGGTGGAGTTCCGCGACGTCGTGATGAAGCGGCGGGCCGTTCGCCGCTTCGTGGAAGGCGGCGTTGATCCCGCCGTCATCGAGGGCATCGCCCGGCTGGCCCAGCGGGCGCCCTCGGCCGGCTTCTCGCAGGGCCAGCGGCTGGTCGTCGTCACCGACCCCGGGGCCCGCCGGCGGATCGCCCGGATCTGCGGCGAGGATGACTACGCCGCGCTCGGGTTGGGGCCCTGGATCTCCGAGTGCGCTGCCCAGTTCGTGCCCTGCGTCTCCGAGGACATCTACCACCGCCGCTACCGCGAGGCCGACAAGGTCGACGACGAGGGCCGGGAGATCGAGTGGCCGGTCCCCTACTGGTGGGTCGACATCGGGGCCACCACGATGGTGATCATGCTGGCGGCCGTGGACGCCGGGTTGGCCTCGGGCTTCGCCGGTGCCTTCGACCCGGCCGCGCTGCGGGCCGAGCTCGCGATCCCCGACGAGTTCGTCCCGATCGGGGTGATGCCCGTGGGCCGTCCCCTGCCCGACGTCCGCTCGCCGTCGCTCAAGCGGGGCTGGGTTCCGTTCGAGGAGTTCGCCCGCTTCGAGCGCTGGAGCCACGAGTCGTGATGTAATCGGGCGGGACTCCACCGGACGAGGATCACGATGCCGTACGTCGCCGCCAACGAGGTCTCGGTTCCGGCCGGGGCGACGCTGGAGGAGCTCGCGGCCCTCTACGGGCCGCCGCCCTTCCGCGTTCCGCTGGCCGCCACGCCGGCGATCCGCGTCGTCCTCTTGGGATGGCCCGCGGGGCACGCGACGGTGGCCCATCGGCATCCCCGGGCGGAGGAGCTCTTCCATGTCCTCGCCGGCCGGGCGACGATCGCCCTGGCTGGCGAGCCGGAGCGGACCATCGGGCCGGGCTCGGTGCTGGTGGCTCCGCGCGGGGTCGCGCACGCGATCCGGGTCGACGCAGGACCCTTCCTCATGCTCGATCGCGGTGGCGCCGAACGAGGACGCGGCGGACGAGACGATCGAGCTGGAGTGGTCGATCGAGCGGCCGGATCCAACCGCCTGACCCTTGCGGCTGGCGAGCTCGGGGGGGACGCGCTTCGTCCGACCTCGCGATCGCCGATCTCAGCGGACCTTGAAGCCCGCCCCGTCGGCCTCGACCGCGCGGACGGCGTCGAGCCCCTCGTACAGCACGAAGGCGACCTCCGCCTCGAGGGACGCGCCCGGCTCGAGCACTCGCGCGCGGCCGGCCGCCGCCGCCTCCTCGAGCTGCATCGGGTAGCCGGTCCAGGGCTCGAGGCAGAGGTGGTGGTGCCCGCGCCAGCCGCCGTAGACCTGCCAGAGCCAGGCGTGCGGAAACACCTCGAGCGGGAAGGCAAGCGCGATTCCGCGCCGCGAGGCGGTGTCGGTGAGGGCGAGCCAGCCGGCGCCGAGGTCGGTCGCCCAGTGCCCACCGAAGACGGCCGCCTCGGGCGCGAGCACGGCACGGGCGTCGCGCGCCTCCCCTGCCGAGCCGGCGACGGGCTGTGACGGCCAGGGATAGGTGAGGCCGACCTCCCCCATCGTCGGTCCCGAGGAGGCACCCACGAGCATCGTCCGGGCGGGATGGTCGATCCGGTGGGCCGCCGTGACCGCGAAGCAGGGGTGGATTCCCCACAGGAACGGCAGCGAGCGGACGTCGAGGTTGGTGATCCGGTAGCGAGCCCGCAGCACGGGCGCGTCGCCATCGAGGCGCAGGCTTCGCTCCAGCCGCGCGGGCGCGATGGTGGCGTGGCCGACGGTCGCCACCCAGGCCCCCTCGTCGTCGGCCCCGGCGAGCGCGGTCCAGGGCACGGACCAGGTCTCGCCCATGTAGGGCAGCAGCTCGCCGTGGAGGACGGCGCGGTCGCCGGTCGGGAAGATCTCGTCCCAGCCGCCCGACCACCAGTCGTCGAAGTGGGCCCCGTACGGGGCGCGGCGCGGAGCGGTCCGCGGGTTGGCCCACAGGAGGTTGCGGTCGAGCGCCTTGTCGACCAGCTCGAGGACGTGCCCGCCGAGCTCGGGGAGCACCGTCACCCGCAGGGCCGCATTCTCCAGCACCACCGCGGCCAGGCCGCGATAGGACCAGTCGTCGGTGACCCGCGCGGTCATCCGCCGACGACCGCCGGCGATTCGAACCCGGGCACCGCTCCCTCGGCCACGACGTCGTCGAGGGCGGCCCCCAGGAGTCGCACGATCTCGTCGATCTCCGGCCCGGTGATCGTCAGCGGCGGCGCCAGGACGAGCATCCAGTGGCTTGCCCGCAGCAGCAGCCCTCGCCGGCGGGCCGCGTCGCGGACCCGGGTGCCGATGCCGGCCTCCGCCGGGAAGCGAGCGCGCGAGGCTCGGTCGGCGATGAACTCGACGCCGACCAGGAGGCCCTGGCCCCGCACGTCGCCGATCCACGGGTGGCGCTCCTGGAGTCCGCGCAGGCCGGCCTGCAGGCGGTTCCCCTGGATGACGGCGTTGGCCGGGATCCCGTCGCGCACGATCTGCTCGACGGCGGCGATGCCGATGGCGCAGGCGACCGGATTCGCGCCGTACGTGTGGCCGCTGTGGAACTGGACGAGGTCGCGGGGCTCGCCCCAGAAGGCGTCCGCGATGTCCCGGGACAGGACGACCGCCGACAGCGGGGCGTACCCGCCGCTGAGGCCCTTGCCCAGGCACATGATGTCGGGCCAGGTCGCGAGGAGCTCGGCCGCGAACATGGATCCGACCCGGCCGAACGCCGTGATGATCTCGTCGAAGACCAGGAGGATCCCGTGCCGGTCGCACAGCGCGCGCAACCCCGGCAGGTAACCCTCGGGCGGCACCACCACGCCGGCCGACATCAGCACCGGCTCCGTGATGAGGGCCGCGATCGTCCGCGGGTCCTCGAGCTCGATCGTCTCCTCGACCAGCCGCAGGTACGTGGCCGCGATCCGCTCCGGCGCAACGTCGAACGGCGGCCGGAACGGGTCGGGGGTGTGGAGGTGGATGAAGCCGCCGGCGAGCGGCTCGTAGGGGGCTCGCCACGCCGGCCAGCCGCTGGCCGCCACGGCATGGCCGGTGGCGCCATGGTAGGACCGGTAATGGGAGAGGATCTTGTACTTGCCGGCGTTGCCCGTCTGCTTGTGATACTGGCGGGCCATCTTCATCGCGGACTCGGTGGCCTCGCTGCCGCCCGAGAGCAGCTTCACGACCGAGTAGCGATCCGGGCAGGAGGCGCAGCAGGCGGTCGATCAGCTCGAGGGCGCGGTCGTTCGTGGCCATGGTCGGGGCCGCCATCGCCAGGCGCCGGAGCTGGGCCGCCCCCGCGTCGGCGAGGGCGGCGTTCCCGTGGCCGAGCGAGGCGCAGAACGTGCCCGACAGGCCGTCGATGTAGCGGCGGCCCTCGGTGTCGATGACATGGATCCCCTCGCCCTCGGTCAGGACGAGCGGGTCCTCCGCGAACGACTTCATCTGCATGAAGTCGACCATCGTCCGGCGGACCTCGTCGTGCACCATCAGCTCCTGTCCAGGTTTCGGCGCGTTCGCGGCCGGCGCGTCACCGCTCGGTGCGTCACAGCTCGTAGATGCGGGCCATCAGCGCCCCGTCCACGACGACCTGCGAGCCGCTGATGAACGAGGCGTCGTCGGAGGCGAGGAAGAGGGCGACCCGGGCGATCTCCTCGGGCGAGGCGATCCGCCGCAGCGGGTATTCCCGCTCGAGCCGGCGGCGGAACTCCGCGGGATCGGGATGGGCCCGGAAGAAGGCCTGGTTGAGCTCGGTGTCCACGTCCCCCGGGCAGATGGCGTTGGCCCGGATGCCGTCCGGCCCGTAGGTGATGGCGACGTTCTGGGTCAGGGCGATGATGCCCGCCTTCGTCGCCCCGTAGACCGGCAGCAGCGGGTCCGCCACCAGGGCGTTGAGCGACGAGAGGTTGACGATCACGCCGGCGTGTCGGGCGACCATCGAGGGAACCACGGCCCGGCAGAACAGGAGGCAGCCGAGAAGGTTGACGTCGACCACCCGGTGGAAGTCGGCCACGGTCACGTCGACCAGGCGGGCCTCCTTCTGCACGGCCGCGTTGTTCACGAGGACGTCCACCCGGCCGTGCTCCGCCAGGACGCCGTCCACGACGGCCCGGACGTCCGCCTCGCTCGAGACGTCACCGCGGACGAAGCGCATCGAGCCGCCGCCGGCGGCCACCTCGGCCGCGACCTCGCGCCCGAGCTCCTCGAGGACGTCCACCCCGACCACGGTCGCGCCCTCGTGCGCGAACACCCGGGCGATCGCCGAGCCGATTCCCCGCGACGTGCCGGTGACGAGGGCGACGCGACCGGCGAGCCGCCCGTCCAGCGGCGCGCTCGCCTTCGGTCGCGCCACGGCACCGCTGCGACTCGTCGACGAGGCTCCGCTCACGCGAGGATCACCTCGACACCGACCTCCCGCGCCCGGCGCACGTTCTCATCGTCGGCGTCGGCGTCGGTGACCAGGACATGGACCGACGTCAGCGGGACGATCGGCGTAAACCCGTGGCGTCCGACCTTCGTGGAATCGGCGACCACGACGACGCGCCGCCCCCGGGCGGCGATCACGGCGCCCACCTCGGCCACGAGGATGTGGGGCGTGGTGAGGCCGGTCTCGACCGTCAGGCCGTCGCAGCCGAGGAAGACGATGTCCGCCGACAGGTCGCGCATGTCGGCCACCGTCTGCGGCCCGACGAGCGCCTGGTGGTCGGGCAGGTAGAGCCCGCCGAGGCAGACGAGGTGGGGGCTCTCCCAGCGTCCCACCTCGTCGAGGACCGGGAGCGAGTTCGTCACCACCGTCAGGGCATTCGAGCGGCGGAGGGGGCGGCTGATGTGGGCGGCGACCTGGGCGACCGTGGAGCCGGAATCGAACACGACGACGTCGCCGGCGCTCACCAGCGACGCGGCGGCCGCGCCGATCCGCTTCTTCTCTTCGCGCGCGGAGCGCGCCCGCAGCGCGTACGCGTTGCGCCCGTGCTCGCGGGTGGCGGCGACGGCCCCGCCGTGGACGCGCCGCAGGAGGCCCTTCCTCCTCGAGGATGGTCAGGTCGCGCCGGATCGAGACGTCGGTCACCCCGAACTGCTCCGCCAGCTCGGCGACCGAGACGCGGGGGACGTCGTCGAGCAGGCTCGCGATCTGCTCGCGGCGCTCCAGCACCGAGACCGCGGTCGGCTCGTCGGATGGCGCCGGCCGGGCGCGGGCCGCACCGTTGCCCGCGTGGTCGGCGGCCGGCCTCGTCGTCACTTGCCCATCCCCATCGTCAGGCCCGCGATGAGCTGGCGCTGGAAGAACAGGTAGACGATGACCGCCGGGAGCGCGCTCAGGATCGACCCCGCCATGATCATGGGGACAGGGATGATCCGCGAGCTCTGGAGGGTGGCCAGGCCGACCGTGATCGTCCGGACGTCGGGCGAGTTGAGGAAGAGCAGGCCGATCAGCAGGTCGCCCCAGATCTGGATGAACTGGAGAACGGCCACGGTGACGATCGCCGGGAGCGCGAGCGGCAGCATGACGCGGGTGAAGATCTGGCGGTACGAGGCGCCGTCCATGAGCGAGGCCTCGACGAGCTCGGTGGGCACGCCCCGGAAGTACGTCGTCATGAGATACGTCCCGAACGGGATGCCGAGCGCCGCATAGACCAGGATCGGGCCGGGGTACTGGTTGATGAGCCCGACGTTCGCGATGTTCACGAACTCGGGGATGATGATCGACTGGACCGGGATCATCATGCCCGCGAGGATCCCGACGAACAGGAGCGGCGCGACGGGGAAGCGCAGCTTCGCGAACGCGTAGCCGGCGGTCGTGCTCACGAACAGGATCAGGGCCACCGCCGAGAGCGTGACGATCGCCGAGTTGACCATCTGCTGGACGACCGGGAGCTCGTCGAAGAGGCCCTGCCAGCTGTCGAGCGAGAACCCCGACCCGGTCAGGAACTGGTCGTGCGAGCGGAACGAGGTCACGATCATGTACACGAACGGGAAGAGCATGACCACGACGACGACGCAGAGGATCGCGAAGATCGTCATGCGCCGTCAGCCTGCGGCCGGCGCGCGCCACGGCGGCTCCCCTAGCTGCTCCGGTCCCGCAGGAGCCGGAGCTGGATGAGGCTGATCCCGAAGACGATGACGAACAGGACCACGCCCACCGCGGCGGCGTAGCCGAACTCGCCCTGGGCGAACGCCGTCTGGTAGACGTAGAACTCAAGCGTCGTCGTCCCGAAGCCGGGTCCGCCGGTCGTCATCACGAAGATGAGGCTGAAGAGGGCGGTGAACCCGGTGATGAGCGTGAGGACGAACGCGAACTGGATGAACCGCATCAGCAGGGGGATGGTGATGTGGCGGAAGGTGGCCAGCCCGCCGGCGCCGTCGACGCGGGCCGCCTCGTAGACGTCGCGGTCGAGGGTCGCCATCCCCGTGATGAAGATGATCGTGTTGGTGCCGAAGACGGACCAGATGAAGGTGATCGCCACCGCGATCATCGCCGTCCACTCGGAGGCGAGCATGTCCGTCTGGACCGGGATCCCGAGCGCGGCCAGCAGGCTGTTGAGGATCCCGCGCTGGGCGAAGAAGCGGACGGCGACGATCCCGATGACCACCCACGAGATCGCCGTCGGCAGGAAGTAGGACGACCGGAAGAACCGCCAGCCGAACACGCGCTCGTTGAGGAGGAACGCGACCGCGAGCGGGATGAGGATCGCGATCGGGATCGCCGCGAGCAGGACGACGTTGTTGGCGACCACCCGCCAGAACGTCGGATCGGAGAACAGCCGCTGGTAGTTGCGCCAGGCCGATGAAGGTGGCGTTGATGCCGTTCCAGCGGGTGAGGCTGTAGTAGAAGGTCTGGATGATCGGGAGGGCGAGCAGCAGCATGTAGAGGACGATGGCGGGGATCACGAAGATGATCCCGGCCCGCCGTTCCGAGCGGCGGAGGCGGCCTGTGCTCCGCGGCGGCGACATGTCGCTCCGCGTCCGCGACGGCCCGCTCGAATGCGGCTGCGTCTCTCACGCCGGGTGCTCCGACGGCACGAACGGGCCGGGACCGTCGCGTCGACGTCCCGGCCCGCGGTTGCGTCGCTACTTGATCTGGCTCTTCTGGTCGGCCGGGAGCTGGTCGAGCGTCTGCTGCATGCTCGTCAGCGCGTCCTTCATCGACTGCGCCCCGCCGAAGGCGGCGTTGAGGGTCTTCGTCCCGACGTCGCTGACCTCCGGCTGGATGGCGTTGTCGATCATCGGGTAGCGGGTGAAGCCCTGGTTCGCGGCGAAGTCGAGGAGGTTCTTCGCCATCCGCTGGTCGCTGCTGAACCCCTCCTTGGGCGGGATGATCCCGTTGTCCGCGACGATCTTCTGGCCCTCGTCCGAGGCCATGAAGGCGAGGAACGCGGCCGCCTGCGGCTTGTTCTTCGAGTAGTTCGTCATCGAGAAGCCGTCGCCCGCGAACTCGACGACGCCCTTGACCGGGGTGTCCGAGAACGGCGGCACGAAGACGTCCACCTTGTCGCCGAGCTTCTCCTGGAACTCGGCGATCTGCCAGGTCCCCTCCATCGTCATCGCGGCCTGGCCGGCCTCGAACTGGGCGATGGAGTCCTGGTTGGTCAGGACGTCCTTGTTCGTGCAGCCCTTCGTGAACAGGGAGCCCCACTTGTCGAACTGCGCCTGGACCGCCGGGTCCGTCCACGGGATCTGGCCGTTGTACAGCTTCGTCCAGTCGGCGGGCGGCAGGTACATCATCAGGTAGCTGACGTCGTACCAGGGATAGAAGCCGCCGCCGAGCGCCTGGCCGCCGGTGCCGTAGGTGAACGGCGTGATGCCGGCCGCCTTGAGCTTGTCGCAGGCTGCGAAGAGCTCGTCCCACGTCTTCGGGAAGGTGGCGATGCCCGCCTTCGTGAACAGGTCCTTGTTGTAGAACCCGTTGTAGAACTGCAGGTCCAGGGGGACGACGAGGACGCCGTCGTCGGGGTTGAAGTTGAGCGAGCTGTACGCGATCCCCTTCATCTTCTTGAGCTCATCCAGCGGGATGTACTGGTTGAGCGGCTCGAGGTAATCCTTGTACTTGAGGTCGAACAGGCCGGTCCACTGGGTCGCCAGGTCCGGGCCCTGCTTGCTGATCGCGGCCGACTGGAGCAGGTCGAAGTAGTTGTCGGCCGGCTGGCTGACGACCTTGATCGTGACGCCCGGGTTCTTGGCCTCGAAGGCCTTGACCAGGGCCTCGGTGGCCTTGGCGTTGGCCTCGGTGCCGTAGTTGTGCCACAGCGTCAGCGACGCGGGCGCCAGCGTGGGCGCGGCCGACGGGGCGGCCGACGCGGACGACGCGGGCTGGGACGGGGCCGCGGACGGGGCCGCGGTTGCGCTCGGCGAGGTCGTGGCACTCGCGCCACAGGCCTGGGCGATGAGGCCGACGAGCAGAAGCGATGCTGCCATCAGGGCCAGCTTGCGATCCGGCACCGGCTCTCTCCTTTCCGGTGTGCAGGGGGGCAGATCCAACGAGAGATCGCTCCGTGCTCGGCGGGCCACGCCGGGATGCTCGACGGCGGCCTCGAGACGCGCCGGCGCATCGAGGGTCGGCCCACCCGATCGGCCCGCCGGAGTGTTCCGGTGGGCCGCGGAGGATCGTTCGCTCAGTCCGGCCCCATAGGCATCCTCGTGATGGGGCACGGCCCGCCCGCGCCCGGTGCGCGGACGTGCGGAGAGGCGAGCGCCCCGCGATGACGGCAAGGGCACGCGGGCAGGCGGCCCGCTCCGGCCCGCTCGGGCACGGCTGCGATCGGCTCAGGAGCGCTCACGCGCGCCACACTACGCCAGTCCCGGAAGAGTCGTCAATCCAAAGAGAAACGATCGTCGTTCGGATGCGCTCCAGCCGCCCCAGGAGCACGACCGAGGGCCCGGGCGGTGGATCGGTCATCGATTGGTTGACACAACCCCGTCGATTCGCAACTATTGGCACGACAAACGAACATCATTCCGCCGCCAGCCGCGCGACCGGGGCAGGTGTCCGGCAACAAGGTGAGGTGCCATCGTGAGCACGGGCGAGGCGATCCGCCTGCGACGCCTCTTCGACGAGGGCAGGAACGCTGTCGTGGTGGCGATCGACCATGGCCTGTACAACGGGCCACGGCCCGGGTTCGAGGACCTGGCGCCCGTGGTAGATCGGCTCAGGGGCGCGGACGCGATCCTGCTCAGCCCGGGCATGGTCGCCCACCTGAGCTCCGTCTTCGAGCATCGCGGCGCTCCGGCCATGATGGTGCGCCTCAACTGGGGCACGCAGTACGCCACCCAGTGGGCCTACCGCGAGAGCCGGAGCGTGCCCATGATCTCGGCCGCGCAGGCCGTGGCCCTGGGGGCCGATATCGTGCTGGTCGGCATGTCGATCAAGACGGGGTCCGAGGCGGTGGACGCCGAGAACGTGGCCCAGGTGGCCCGCTGCGTCGCCGAGAAGCGAGATGTCGGCGTGCCGATCGTGGGCGAGGTGTACCCCGCCGGCCACGAGGACATCGCCCCCGAGGAGCGCCACGAGCAGATCTCCATCGGCTGCCGCATCGCGGCCGAGCTTGGCGCCGACCTGGTGAAGACGTTCCACACGGGCGAGCGGTTCGCCGAGATCGTCCGCTCCACGCCGGTGCCGATCCTGGCCCTGGGCGCCCAGAAGCTTCCCCGGGAGGTGGACGCGCTCGAGCTCGCCGCCACCGCGATCCGCGACGGAGCGCGGGGCGTGGTCTTCGGGCGCAACGTCATCGGCGCCCGCAGCCCGGAGCGCTTCCTGGAGGCGCTCCAGGAGGTCGTGAAGCTCGGCGCCGAGCCCGCCGCCGCGGCCGCGAAGCACGGCCTCGACTAGCGGCCGCGCGGGACGGATGGACCTCCTCCTCGGCCTCGACGTCGGGACCACCTCGGTCAAGGCGGGCCTGTTCGACGCCAGCGGCACCTGCCTGGCCGCGGCCGGCGAGGAGTACCGCCTCCAGCATCCCGCCCCCGATCGGGCGGAGATCGACGCGGACGTGTACTGGACCGCCTCCCGGGCGGCGGTGCGCCGGGCGGTGGCGGCCGCCGGGGCCGGACCCGACGATGTCGCGGCCCTCGCCGTCTCCAGCCAGGGCGAGACGATCGTGCCGGTGGACGGCGCCGGACGTCCACTCGCCCCCGCCATCGTCTGGCTGGACAATCGCGCCCTGGCGGAAGCCCGTGAGATCGCCGCGGCGTTCGGGCAGGCCCGCGTCTACGACGTGACCGGCGTGCCGGCGGTCGTGCCCACCTGGCCCGCCTGCAAGATCCTGTGGTGGCGCCGGCACGAGCCTGCGGTCTTCGCCGCGGCCCGGCGCTTCCTCCTCGTCGAGGACGTGCTCCTGCATCGCCTGACCGGGCGCTTCGTCACCGAGGGTGGCGTCCACTGCACCTCCCTCCTCTATGACATCCGGGATGGGCGCTGGTGGGACGAGATGCTGGCGACGGTCGGCATCGACGACTCGCGCCTGCCCGAGCTCACCCGCCCGGGCGAGGTGGTGGGCACGCTCGCGCCCGCTGCCGCCGAGGCGCTCGGGCTCTCGGCACGGGCTCGGGTGGTGGCGGGTGGCATGGACCAGGGCGCGGGCGCGGTCGGGGTCGGCAATGTCCGCGCCGGCATGGTCTCGGAGAGCACCGGCGGTGCCCTCACCGTGCAGGCTTCGGTGGCGCGGCACGGCGGAGACACCAGCCGCCAGACGCCGGTCTACGTCCACTCGGCCCCCGGCATGTACCTGTACTGCCCCGTCTGCCCCACCGGCGGGATGGCGCTCACCTGGTTTCGCGACCGGTTCGGCGCCGCGGAGGTGGCACGGGCCGAGCTCGAGGGCGGGAGCGCCTTCGACCTGCTGACGGCGCTCGCGGCCGAGGTGCCGCCGGGGTCGGAGGGCCTGCTCATGCTGCCCCACCTCATGGGCGCCTTCAGCCCCGAGTACGAGCCCGAGGCCCGCGGCGCCTTCTATGGCTTCACGCTCCGCCACGAACGGGGCCACTTCGTGCGGGCCATCCTCGAGGCCGTCGCCTACATGCTCCGTCGCAACCTCGAGCTGCTGGAGACGGCGGGCGCCGTTGCGGACGAGATCCGGTCCCACGGCGGCGGCGCCCGCAGCGAGCTGTGGAACCAGGTCAAGGCGGACGTCTGCGGACGGCCCGTCGTGACCATGGACGGCGGCGAGGCCGCGATCCGCGGCGACGCGATGCTGGCGGGCGTGGCCGCCGGCCTCTTTCCCGACCTGGATGCCGCCGGGCGGGCGATGGTCGCGGACCGGCGGCGGTACGTGCCCGAACCGGCGACGATGGCCATCTACGAGCGGGGCTACGCCCGCTACATCGAGCTCTTCGAGGCGCTGCGCCCGCTGTTCGCGGACGCGGGCGCCGGATGACCGGGCAGCCGGGGACCAGGACGGCACGAGTTCAGCAGGAGGTGAGAGCGGTGGCGGTGCGCGCGAAGATCGGCGTCCTTGTCATGGCGTTGCTCGAGGACGACTACAACAAGACGGGGCACATGCGCCCGGCGGCCACGGCGGCGGCGCAGGAGCTCGCCGACGGCCTGGCCGCGTACGGCGACGTCATCCACGCCGGGCTGGTCGAGGAGGAGCACCAGGCGGCGGCGGCGGCGCGGCTCTTCAATGCCGAGGACGTCGACATCATCGTTGCCTTCGAGCTGGCCTACACCAAGGGCCTCGTGCCGGCCCGCTGCTTCATCGACACGACCGCGCCGGTGCTCGTCTGGAACACGCAGATGATCCGCCGACTCGGCGAGGACGACGGCTTCGATGTCGTGATGCTCAACTCGGGGATGGCCGGCATGCCCGAGCTGACGGCCGTCCTCCTCCGGACCGGCCGCGACTTCGAGATGGTCACCTCCCAGTGGGACGATCCCGACGGCCGGCGCAGGGTCCGCGAGATCATCACCGCGGCCGCCGTCCGGCGCCGCCTCCGCAGCGCCCGCATCGGCCTCGTCGGTCACCCCTTCGAGGGCATGACCGACCTCATGTTCGATGGTCTCTCCCTGCGCCAGGACGTGGGCCCGGTCGTCTGGCCGCTGGAGCCGGAGAAGATCGCGGTCCGCTTCGGAGAGATCGCCCAGGCCGACGTCGACGCGGCCGTGACCGCCGAGAAGGCCAAGCACGCGGTCGAGATGGAGCCCGCCCTCTTCGAGCGCTCGGTGCGCCTGGCGCTCGCCCTCGAGTCGATCGTGCGGGAGCATGGCTTCGACGCCTTCACGGCGTTCGACCAGGTGTGGCTCACCGACCCGCGGGTGGGGATCATCCCGTCGTTCGGCACCGGACGCCTGTGCGAGCTCGGGATCCCGGCGTCGCCCGAGGGCGACGTGAACTGCGCCGTCGCCCAGCTCGTGATGCAGGAGCTGGCCGGCCAGGCGACGACGGTCGAGAACTACGTCATCGACTTCGACAACAACGCCGTCATGTTCAGCCACGACGGCCATGGCAACCCGGCCCTCGGCACCCCCGGCGAGACCAGGGTCAAGCACTCGATCTACTACTCGGGCGTCCACGGGTTCGGTGCCGGCTTCGAGTTCGCCTACGAGCCCGGCCCGGTCACCAACCTCGCCCTGGTCACGATGGGCGAGAACGTGTGGCGGTTCGTGATCTCGGAGGGCGAGTTCCTGCCGTTCCCGCCGCGGCCGATCTCGGCCCCGCAGACGCTGTTCCGGCACCACGAGCTCGAGATCGCGGACTGGTGCGACGCCTGGTGCCAGGCGGGCGCCCCTCACCACATGGCCGCGGCCCGGGGCAGCTGGACCAGCCAGCTCCTCGTGCTCGCCCGGATGCTCGGCATCGAGGCGGTCGTCGTCTGACGGGCCGAGGCCCGACCGCGCGAGGACGCCCGTGTTCCCGGGACTGGCGATCACGCCGCCGTTCTTCGAGATCGGCCCGAAGGCCTACATGTTCGGCGAGGAGCTGGTCGCCCTCGCCCGGAGGGCCGACGCCCTCGGCCGGGCGCACGACGTCCAGCTGATCATCACGCCCCAGGCGGTGGACCTCGAGCGCGTCGCCCGGGCGGTCGAGACGGCGCTCGTCTTTGCCCAGCACATGGATTCCCTGCCGCCCGGCCGCGGCATCGGCGCGGTCCTGCCCGAGGCCGTCCGGGCGGCCGGGGCGGCCGGCGTGCTCCTGAACCACGTCGAGCGGCGCCTCTCGCGGGACGAGCTGGCCCGCACGATCTCGCGGGCCGACGAGGTGGGCCTGGCCACGATGGCCTGCGCGGACGACGCCCGGGACGCGGCCTCGATCGCGTTGCTCGCACCGAACGTGATCATCGTCGAGGCTCCGGTCATGATCGCGGGGGGCCGCCGCGACGACCGCGGCCGCCGGGCGATCGCGGCCGCCAACGAGGCGATCTGGAGCGTGAATCCCGCCATCCGCGTCCTCCATGGCGCGGGGATCGTCGGCGCGCGCGACGTCTACGACGTCATCGCCGCCGGCGCCCAGGGAACCGGCTCGAGCAGCGCCATCTTCACGGCCGACGATCCCCTGGCGATGCTCGAGGCCATGATCAGGTCCGTGCGCGACGCATGGGACCGGACGCACTGAGAGGAAGTCCATGCCAGTCAGCCATCGTTCGTTCACGGTCCAGTCCGACCGCCGCCCGACGTTCCACGACGTCACGGCGCAGGTCGAGGACTCGCTCGCGACATCCGGGATCGCGAACGGGATCCTGCTGGTGTACTCGCAGCACACCACCTGCAGCGTCCTCATCCAGGAGGCCTCGGACGACACCGACTACTGGGGCACCGAGCTGCTGATGCAGGACCTCGTCACGATCCTCGAAGGTCTCGCGCCAACCTGCCGGACCGAGGGCCAGTATCACCATCCCGGGCCCAGGCACATCGTCGCCGCGACCGGCCGGGACGAGCTCCCGGCCTGGTCCCTGAACACCGACGCCCACTTGCGCTCGGTGATCCTCGGCCGCTCGCAGGCGATCCCCGTGGTGGACGGGACGATGATGCTCGGGGACTTCGGGCGGATCTACTTCGCCGACTTCGATCAGGTCCGCGCGCGCGAGCGCACGGTCCGGGTCCAGATCGTCGGGGAGTGACCGCGCCTAGCCGGACGGCGGCGCCGTTCGACCCGGGCCCCACGCCTCCGGGCCGCAGATGAACGGTCGCGGGCGCGGCGGGGCCAGCCGGGCCGGGTTGGCCGCCACCTCGTCGAGCCAGGCGGCGATGTCGGCGAAGTCGGACCACGGCCGATAGGGAATCCCGGCCGCCTCGCAGGCGCCCACGAGGAGGTCCTTGGCGAAGACGGTGTCGGCATGCTCGGCCGCGTAGCGGTCGCTCACGCCGTCGCCGACGAAGGCAACGTGGGCGCCCCGCGCCTGGTGGGCGAGGACGCGCTGGCGCTTGCAGGTGCCGCACACGAAGCACGCCGGATGGCCGTAGGGGAAGCGGATCTCCGGGCGGCCGTCGGGGCCCCAGCGCATCTCGGCGGTCGCCACGGCGAGGTCGCCCGCGCCGAGGCGGTCCAGGGCCGGGGAGACGTAGAAGCCGAACCCGTCGCTCACGACCTCGACCTCGACGCCGTGTCGCCGGGCAGCCTCCATCGCCGCCGGGAACGTCGGGTCCAGCGGCTGGCGCTCGGCCGTCGCCACGGGTCGCCTCGGGCCCGTCGGGCAGCAGGTCCATGAACCGCGCGAGCTCCTCCCGGGACCCGAGCCGGCCCTGCTCGTACGCCTCGTCGAGCTCGAGCCATCCCGGCCGCACGGAATTCTCGACCATCACCATGTCGCTGACGCTCGTGCGGCAGATGGTGCCGTCGAAGTCGAGGAGCAGGCGCAGGGGAATCGCGCCCGGGGACAGGGGTGGCGCGGCGTCGACCGGGGCAGTCATGCCGTTCGAGTGGGCGGCCGGACCGCGGCGGGAATCATCGGGCCGACGATAGCCGAAACGAGCGCGACCGCAGTGGGTCAGCGGACGCCCGCCTCGGGCGCGGACCCTAGATCCGGTAGAAGCGCTCCGCGTTGCGATAGAGCATCTTCTCCTGCTCGTCGCGGCTGAACCCGGCCTCGGCGAGGATCGTCCGGTAGGCGTCGATCTGCTCGAGGTAGGTGGCGTAGAGGATGTCCACCGGCCAGTTGCTGCCGATCATGATCCGGTCCGGCCCGAAGGCCTCGACGCAGTGGAGGACCCAGGGGCGGATCGAGGCGATCGTCCAGTGGTTGTCGGCCATCCCGAAGCCCGAGACCTTGCAGGCGACGTTGGGGGCCGCGGCGAGGGCGGTCATCTCGGACCGCCACAGCTCGAAGTAGGCCGGGTCGCGCTGGACCGGGAAGCCGGCGTGGCCGAGGATCACCTGGATGTCCGGGAAGGCCAGGGCGACGTCCCGGCCCGAGAGGAGCTTGCCCGGCGAGGCGTTGAGCTCGTAGCTGAGGCCGTGCCGGCCGAGGGCCGCGTAGCTCCTGCGGAAGGCCGGGCTGTCGGCGTCGTCCGGATGGGCCCGGATGCGGACCCCGCGGGTCAGGCTCGAGGCCGCCAGGTGGCGCACGAGCTGGGCCTCGCCGTCGTCCTGCTCGATGTCGCAGAAGACCACCAGGGCGTGGGGGAAGCCGTGCTCCTTGGCCACCGCGTCGAGCCAGGCCGTCTCCTCGACCGGGTCGGGGCCGGCGTAGGCCGCCTCCACGTGGACGCTCTTGATGACGTTCGCGCCGTAGAACTCCTTGAAGAACCGCCACGGCGCGCCGATCGTCGAGCGGATCATCTTGTAGTCGCCGAGGAGGGCGTTGTGGCCGGGCCAGCCCGGGTCGGTCAGCCAGTCGTAGTGGAACCGGTCGAGCTCCCAGAGGTGGTGGTGGGTCTCGATGAAGGGGATGCTGCGATCGACGTCGGCCACGGGTCGTCCTCTCATGCTGATCGAAGAGCTCGAATGCCAGGGGCGGCTTCGCG